>NZ_JAPPTI010000001.1 GCF_027587025.1 Vibrio sp. LaRot3
CCGAGAGTCGTCTCATTAAACACGAACAACAGGGGTGTAGCTCCAATTGGCAGAGCAGCGGATTCCAAATCCGCGTGTTGGGAGTTCGAATCTCTCCACCCCTGCCATATACTAAGCCTCAGCAGTAATGCTGAGGCTTTTTTGCATCTGTTGCTTTTACAAAGCAAGTGTTGGGAGCTTGTACGCAAGCCCGGTCGAATCTTCCACCTGCATCGACAAACAAATGGCGAGTACTAAGTACTCGCCATTTTTAACGAAAGAAAGCAACGCGCTTGGATCTCTCTGATCATCGCTGCCTTCATTTTTCAGTCATGATCTAAAGAATATTCTTAGGTACTATTCTTCGCATCTTTACTTTAATTTGCTTTAGCAAGCTAACCTCGCTATCGGGATTAAAGTCTTCACTGATACGCCATGCGTTCTCTGGTGCCATCTCGATGTTCAACGAGGTATTTAGAATCTCGGTAATTTTCGGCGAGTGTATAATGGCAAAACTTTCTGTGTTTAAGTTGGCACTTCGAGGGTCAAAATTGTAGGTACCGATGACAGATATTTTATTGTCTATCGACATCGTTTTAGCGTGTAAACCGAATATTGGAGTTGTAGGTAAACGTTTGAACATGTGTTCTGTCATCACTCGCTGTCTTATCTTTGCATCGGGTTTGAACTCATAAATTTCGACTCCTGTATCCAATAATGCGGAGCGATTTCGCTGATAGCCACTAAATGCTTCAAGGTTATCGTTGGAGGCAAGGCTATTAGTGAGGATTTTTACGTTAATTCCTTTATCTACGAGACGCTTAAGGAACTGACGATCTGCTTTTGTCGTCACTAAGTAGGGAGTCTGAATTAAAATACTTCTTTCTGCTTTTTCAGCGAGATCGGCCAGTTTCTTTTGAGTAACACTACCTCCACCCAAGAATGAACTCTGATCATTTTTACCAGGGTGGTCTGAAATATACTCCACTTGTTCAATGAACTGGAAGCGCCCTTCGGCTATCAAATGATTGAAAGTATCGGGAACTTTTTGGATTTCTGCACGTATCTCAGGATGAAAGTTTTCTGGGTTGCACGCATAGGAATGCAATCGAGAAAAGTCTGGATTTTTAGGGTAGGGATTACTATCAATTAGTCTGTCTACGTCGACGCTTAGGTCACTGTTCCAGTACTGTTCAAAAGAATGCTCAACATCAGTCACGACTTTTCCTGCTAAGAATACATCTCTATCTCTGAAGTTATATTCGTGGTCAAACCCGAAGTATTCATCGGCGACATTTCTACCGCCGGTAATCGCGACTTTTCCATCCACTAGAAAGACTTTGTTGTGCATTCTTTGGTTCAAGCCATGGAAGTCAGTCAGCACCACCCCAAACTTATTTATTATGTTCTTACCAATGTTTACATTGGGGTTGTAGATTTTTATCTCGATGTTTTCATGTGCTGATAGCATCAAAAGCTCATCACCTTTCGCATCTAGCATAATGTCGTCTATTAAAACCCGAACCTTTACACCTCGCTCCGCTGCGTGGACAAGATAGTCTGTGGCAATAAGCCCGATATTATCAACTGAGAATATAAAATATTGAATATCAATAGTGTGCTCAGCTCTTTCTGTTAGCCAAGCTCTAGACATCATCGCTTCAGCTCCTTGCTCTAGCACATAGATGCCTGTTTGATCACTAAGATGTGATTGGTATGGTTCTAGAAACAGAGATAAGGGTTTCACTTGATGTTGTGGGATAGCATCACAATAGTCTTTGTCAGATAACGGGACACTATCTGGAGTCATATCGCAGCCAACCAACAATAGGCTGAGTGAGCATAAAAGAGGAACTGTTTTCTTCATCGGGTCAGCGGGGAATTATAAATTGTTCATAACTTATACACTAACCACTGATTTATATCACCAATTTTGCCTAGCGAGTATGGAGAAGCAGTCGAGTAGAGCTGTGTAATGTTTACTCGATACAACAAAAAAAGCCCCGCTCATTGAGCGGGGCTTTGTATATTCAGCTGTGACGGAGCTTATTATTTTAGGATAGCTTCGTTACCGTTTTCACGGATGTGCTTAAGAAGACCTTTAACACCGCGAGCGCTTGAAGCTACAACGTTGCCAGACTTCATGTACTCAGTACCGCCAGCAAAGTCAGTTACGATAGCGCCTGCTTCACGAGCGATAAGTTCACCTGCTGCGATATCCCATGGCTTAAGGCCAAGCTCGAAGTAACCGTCAACGCGGCCAGCTGCTAGGTAACATAGATCTAGAGCAGCAGAGCCAGTACGACGGAAGTCAGAGCAGTCTACGAATAGAGAAGACATGATCTTGAAGTAAGATTCAGAGTGTTGCTTCTGCTTGAATGGGAAACCTGTCGCTAGAACAGTACCTTGAAGGTCTTTAAGTTGCTTAACGCGAATACGAGCGTTGTTTAGCTGAGCGCCAGCGCCGCGTTGTGCTGTGAATAGTTCGTTTAGCATTGGATCGTAAACACACGCAACCTCTGTTTTGCCACGGAAGCGAACAGCGATTGAAACTGAGAAGTGTGGTAGACCTTTAACGAAGTTGGTAGTGCCATCCAGTGGGTCGATGATCCATTGTACTTCTTTATCTTTACCTTCGATAACGCCATTTTCTTCAGCAACGATACAGTGCTCTGGGTAAGACGCTTTGATTGTATCGATGATGATAGCTTCCGCTTCTTTGTCTACGTTTGTAACAAAGTCGTTTACGCCTTTCTGAGTAGATTCGATCTTCTCAGCATTTTCTAAAGATTTAGCAATATGGTTGCCAGCTTTTCGTGCAGCACGAATAGCGATATTAAGCATTGGATGCATACTAATTTCCCAACGGATGTTAAAGAACAGAAAAACGAGCGCGAGTATAACAGAATAAATGGCAAATGGAAGTGGCTAATTATTGCACTATTAACGGCTTTAACGTAAAGGCAAACACCATTTCTATTTTCTATGTGTTAATATCTCGCAGCTCTATTTTGCTACAGGTTTATTACATGCTTAACAACGTAAAAGTGGTTCTGGTTGGAACATCGCATTCAGGAAATATTGGCTCTGCAGCTCGTGCTATGAAAGTGATGGGCTTTACAAATATGGTGCTAGTTGATCCGCAATGTGAAGTTGACGGTCAATCCATTGCCTTAGCAGCTGGCGCTGCGGATATCGCGCAGAATGCTCAGGTTGTAAGTACGTTAGAAGAAGCGGTAGAGGATTGTTCTTTAGTCGTTGGCTCGAGTGCTCGCTCTCGTACACTAGAGTGGCCTATGTTAGAGCCTAGAGAGTGTGGCGAAAAGTGTGCTCAAGAAGGTTTAACAAGTAAGGTTGCGATTGTATTTGGTCGTGAGCGTACTGGGTTGACCAATGAAGAGCTACAAACGTGCCATTATCATGTTTGTATTCCTGCTAACCCAGAGTATAGCTCTCTAAACTTAGCGATGGCCGTACAAACTATCAGTTATGAAATCCGTGTTGCGCATTTAGAGCAAGAAAAAGCACTGCACCCAGAGCAGAAACCAGTTGAGTATCCTAGACATAAAGAACTAGAAATGTTCTTTGATCACCTTGAAAAAGTGATGGTTGATACCCAGTTTATTTCTCAGGAGCAGCCTGGAAAAGTCATGAACAAGATGCGCCGCCTATTTAGTCGAGCACGACCAGAGCTGCAAGAGATCAATACGTTGAGAGGCGTATTAACTGCTATTGAAAAGAAGATTGGTAGTCGATAATTACGATTTTAGTCAGTGACTTAATACCTGACTAATTTAGTCAAATAAATACTTGACCATTTTAGTCAGGTATGAAAAACTTCATACCACATAAATGATGTGGATATGGTGTTATATGAGACTTACATCTAAAGGAAGATATGCAGTTACAGCTATGCTAGATGTGGCTTTACACTCTCAGCAGAATCCTGTACCGCTAGCCGACATTTCAGAGCGACAAGGAATCTCACTTTCGTATTTAGAACAGTTGTTTTCTAAGTTACGTAAAGCAGGGTTAGTTGCTAGTGTTCGTGGCCCAGGTGGCGGTTACCGCTTAGGTGCTGATGCACACACAATTGCAATAGGAACAGTGATCGCGGCCGTTGATGAGTCCGTAGATGCGACTAAGTGCAATGGGAAAGGTGACTGTCAAGGTGGCACGCGTTGTTTAACGCACACCTTATGGCGTGATTTGAGCTCACGCATTAGCGACTTTCTCAACAACATCACTCTTGGCGAGTTGATGAAAGATAACGAAGTATTAGAAATTTCAGACCGACAAGACATCGATCTTGCGGTTAACCATGGCCTCGCAAATCATACAAATAAAGCGGTTGTGGGTTTAGACGTCCGCTCTTAAGCGGTCAGCAATGTTACATTGGAGTAGAGAATGAAACTGCCGATTTATCTTGATTACTCGGCAACTTGTCCGGTTGATCCGCGAGTTGCTGAAAAGATGGTTCAGTACATGACGATGGATGGAACGTTTGGTAACCCAGCGTCCCGTTCACACCGTTACGGTTGGCAAGCCGAAGAAGCAGTAGATAATGCTCGTGAGCAAATCGCGGATCTGTTAAACGCTGACCCAAGAGAAATTGTGTTTACATCTGGTGCAACTGAATCAGATAACTTAGCAATTAAAGGTGCGGCACACTTCTATGCGAAGAAGGGTAAGCACGTAATTACTTGCAAAACAGAACACAAAGCTGTGCTAGATCCATGCCGTCAGTTGGAACGTGAAGGTTATGAGGTAACTTACCTTGAGCCGGAATCTAACGGCCTTATTGATCTAAATAAGCTTGAAGCGGCGATGCGTGATGACACAGTACTTGTCTCTATCATGCACGTGAATAATGAAATTGGCGTTATTCAAGATATCACTGAGATTGGCGAGCTTTGCCGCTCTCGTAAGATTGTGTTCCATGTCGATGCAGCGCAATCAGCAGGTAAGATCCCGCTAGACGTTCAAGAAATGAAAGTGGATCTAATTTCGCTTTCAGCACACAAAGTATACGGCCCGAAAGGTATCGGTGCTCTGTATGTTCGTCGTAAGCCTCGTATTCGTCTTGAGGCTCAAATGCACGGTGGTGGTCATGAGCGTGGTTTCCGCTCTGGCACACTAGCAACTCACCAAATCGTGGGTATGGGTGAAGCATTTGCAATCGCAAAACAAGATATGCAAAAAGACTTTGACCATGCGCTAGCACTTCGTAACCGTCTGTTTGAAGGTGTAAAAGACCTTGAAGCAGTAACGGTAAACGGTGATTTTGACCAACGTGTACCTCACAACCTTAATATCAGTTTTGCATTCGTTGAAGGTGAATCATTACTAATGTCTTTGAAAGACTTAGCGGTTTCTTCAGGTAGTGCATGTACTTCTGCAAGTCTAGAGCCTTCGTATGTACTTCGTGCATTAGGTCTAGATGATGAGTTAGCGCATAGCTCAGTTCGTTTCTCATTCGGTCGTTTCACGACAGAAGAAGAAGTGGATTACGCAGTAGAACAAATTCGTACAGCAGTAACTAAACTGCGTGACATGTCTCCTCTATGGGATATGTACAAGGAAGGAGTTGATCTAAGTACGGTTGAGTGGGCACACCACTAAACCCTAGATCACTCTAATGATGTGTAGGTAGAGGATTCGAGGTAAAGACAATGGCATACAGTGAAAAAGTAATCGATCATTATGAGAACCCACGTAACGTAGGTTCATTCGACAAAGAAGATCCAGCAGTAGGTAGCGGCATGGTTGGCGCTCCAGCTTGTGGTGACGTAATGAAACTTCAAATTAAGGTAACACCAGAAGGTATTATTGAAGATGCGAAGTTCAAAACATACGGCTGTGGCAGTGCAATCGCTTCTAGCTCGCTTGTAACTGAGTGGGTTAAAGGTAAGAGCATTGAAGAAGCAGCAGCAATCAAAAATGCTGAAATTGCAGAAGAGTTAGAGCTTCCACCAGTGAAAGTTCACTGTTCAATTCTTGCTGAAGATGCAATTAAAGCAGCAGTTGCTGACTACAAGAAGAAACATCAGTAAACTCTCTTTGTCATTAATGGGAGCGAAGTGCTCCCATTTCATTCATAACCAGAACTATCAGGGTGCAGTATGGCCATCACATTAACAGAAGCAGCAGCAAGTCGCGTCAGTGCTTTCCTAGCAAATCGAGGGAAGGGCATCGGACTACGTCTTGGAGTTAAGACAACAGGCTGTTCCGGTATGGCTTATGTGCTTGAATTTGTAGACGATCTAAATGAAGAAGACGAAGTGTTTGATCATTCCGGTGTGAAGATCATCATCGATAAGAAGAGTCTTGTTTACTTAGATGGCACCGAGCTAGATTACGTTAAAGAAGGCTTGAACGAAGGTTTTGAGTTCAACAACCCAAATGCGAAAAGTGAATGTGGTTGTGGTGAGAGCTTCAACGTCTAACGATTGCTCTCCTGCTGACTCTTGGTAGGAGAGATGACCAAGGACCAGAATAATCATGAACCACTTTGAATTATTTGGGCTACCAACTCAGTTTAAGCTGGATGGTAGCCTTCTTTCTTCTCAGTTCCGTGAACTGCAAAAGCGTTTTCATCCCGATAATTTTGCTACGGCATCTGAGCGAGATCGCCTCATGGCGGTACAGAAAGCCGCTCAGATCAATGACGCGCACCAAGTTTTAAAGAACCCTATTTCTCGCGCTGAATACCTACTTGCAGAGAATCAAGTAGAGATCCGTGGTGAACAACAAACAATGCAAGATCCGATGTTCTTAATGGAACAAATGGAATTGCGAGAAGAACTCGAAGAGATCCCATCGAAAGGCGAGCCTGAAGCTGCTTTATTTGACTTTGATGGCAAAGTATCACGCATGTACAAGCAGCAACTACAAACAGTAGAACAACAACTTAACGATGCTCTGTGGTTGGAAGCGGCAGACAGCGTTCGTAAACTAAAATTTATTGCCAAACTAAAAAATGAAATCGAGCTAGTCGAAGATAAGCTACTCGGTTAATTCCAGAGCAAGGATTAACAATGGCATTACTCCAAATTGCAGAACCGGGCCAAAGCTCGGCACCTCATGAGCATAAACTTGCCGCAGGTATCGATTTAGGAACAACTAACTCGTTAGTTGCTTCCGTTCGCAGTGGTAACGCAACCACGTTAGCTGATCAGCAAGGTCGTAGTATTCTTCCTTCCGTTGTCCATTATGCAGCGGATTCTATTGATGTCGGTTATACGGCTCAAGCGCATTCAGAAACGGATCCGACTAACACAATTATTTCGGTTAAGCGTCTTATTGGTCGCTCGTTAAAAGACATCCAACAGCGTTACCCATCACTGCCTTATGCATTGAAAGAGAGCGATAACGGGCTGCCTATTTTGCAAACCGCGAGTGGTGATAAAAACCCAATCGAAGTGTCGGCTGATATTCTAAAAGCCTTAGGTCAGCGAGCAGAACAAACACTTGGTGGTGAACTTGCAGGTGTCGTTATAACCGTTCCTGCCTACTTTGATGATGCGCAGCGTGCTGGCACAAAAGATGCCGCTAAGTTAGCGGGTCTGCATGTATTACGTTTACTAAACGAACCAACAGCAGCAGCTATTGCTTACGGCCTAGACTCTGGTCAAGAAGGTGTTATCGCGGTGTATGACCTTGGTGGTGGTACGTTTGATATCTCTATTCTTCGTCTTTCAAAAGGGGTGTTTGAAGTATTAGCCACTGGCGGTGATTCTGCTCTAGGCGGCGATGATTTCGACCATCTATTGGCTGATCATGTTCAAGCTAAAGCGGGTATCGAGCAAGCACTCAGTGCAGAGCAGCAACGTATCCTTCTTAATACCGCTTCACAGACGAAAATCGCGTTCTCAGAACAAGACTCTGTTTCTGTTGACGTTCTGGGTTGGCAAGGTGAAGTGACTCGCGAAGAGTTTGAAGAGTTGATTCGCCCGTTGGTGAAGAAAACCCTGATGTCTTGTCGCCGTGCTTTGAAAGATGCGGACGTTGAGTTAGACGAAGTGAATGAAGTGGTGATGGTTGGTGGTTCAACTCGCACACTTTTGGTTCGTGAAATGGTTGGTGATTTCTTTGGTCGTACGCCGTTAACGAGCATTAACCCAGATGAAGTTGTGGCGATTGGCGCAGGTATTCAAGCGGATATTCTAGCGGGTAACAAACCAGACTCTGAAATGCTGCTTCTCGATGTGATTCCACTGTCACTTGGCATTGAAACCATGGGCGGTTTGGTTGAGAAAATCATTCCTCGTAACACGACTATTCCGGTGGCACGTGCACAAGAGTTTACAACTTTCAAAGATGGTCAAACAGCAATGACGGTTCACACTGTTCAAGGTGAGCGTGAAATGGTGGATGACTGTCGCTCATTGGCACGATTCTCTTTGAAAGGGATTCCGCCGATGGCTGCAGGTGCGGCGCATATTCGCGTCACATACCAAGTGGATGCCGATGGTCTACTATCTGTAACCGCAATGGAAAAGAGCACCGGCGTACAATCAGAGATTCAAGTTAAGCCTTCTTACGGCCTAAGCGATGATGAAGTAGCAAACATGCTACGTGACTCGATGACCTATGCTAAAGAAGACATGCACTCGCGCGCACTCGCAGAGCAACGAGTTGAAGCGGATCGTGTGATTGAAGGCTTAATTGCAGCGATGCAAGCCGATGGCGATGAGCTGCTATCAGAGCAAGAAAAACAAGATTTACTAGCCGCAATCGAAGCTCTGATTGAGCTGCGTAATGGCGACGATGCTGATGCGATTGAAGTCGGCATTAAACAGACGGACAAAGCGAGCCAAGATTTCGCGTCACGCCGTATGGATAAATCAATTCGAGCAGCACTTGCTGGTCAATCTGTAGATAATATTTAAGAGTTGGAAGCTATGCCTAAAGTTATTGTATTGCCACACGATGAGCTGTGCCCAGAAGGCGCAGTGCTTGAAGCCGCAACAGGTGAAAGCGTATTAGATGTGGCGCTTAAAAATGGTATTGGGATTGAGCATGCGTGTGAAAAATCTTGTGCATGTACGACATGTCACATCGTAATTCGTGAAGGCTTCGACTCGCTTGAAGAGAGCGATGAGCTAGAAGATGACATGCTAGATAAAGCATGGGGTCTAGAGCCTGAATCACGTTTAGGTTGCCAAGCATTAGTCGCGGATGAAGATTTGGTTGTAGAGATTCCGAAGTATACGCTTAACCACGCATCTGAAGACCACTAAACAATTCAAATAAAGGGAGTGAGCAATGAAATGGACGGATTCGCGCGATATTGCGATTGAACTGTGTGATAAGTTTCCTGATGTTGATCCTAAGACGGTACGTTTTACCGATTTGCATCAATGGATCTTAGAGTTAGAAGACTTTGATGATGAACCAAATCGCTCTAATGAGAAGATCTTAGAAGCGGTGATCCTAATGTGGATGGATGAGGCAGATTAATCTGCTGAGACAAATTCTACGCAGTTAACAAAATTTAGTAAAACTAACGGGCCAAGCGGCCCGTTTTTTTATCCAATTGACATTTTTCACTGACAAAATGCTAACATCAAGCAATATGCTTAAGTGGTCGAAATACTTCTAAAATCGCATTTTAAAGATTACTTGAGTATATAAAACAAAAGGCGTAGGCAGCGCCATGATTCAGACAAGGAGAAACCATGTCTACACAGATGTCGGTATTTTTAAGCCAAGATGCAGCGGCTCCTCAATGGGGTGACAAAGCGATTCTTTCATTTGCTGAGCAAGGCGCGACGATTCACCTAGGTGAAGGTCACGATCTTGGTGCTATTCAGCGAGCTGCTCGAAAGCTAGATGCGCAAGGTATTACGCAAATCTCATTACAAGGTGACAGCTGGGATCTAGAAAGTGTTTGGGCTTTCCACCAAGGCTACCGCGGCCCTAAAAAGCAAAACCAACTTGAGTGGGTAGCGCTAGAAGAAGCTGCGCAAACAGAACTGGAAGCTCGCATTAAAGCAACGGATTTCACGCGCGATATCATCAACAAAACCGCTGAAGAAGTCGCACCGCGCCAATTGGCGACAATGGCCGCTGAGTTTATTAAGTCTGTTGCGCCTCAAGGTACTGTGACGGCTAAGATCGTTAAAGACAAAGATTTGCTAACCGAAGGTTGGGAAGGTATCTACGCGGTAGGCCGTGGCTCTGAACGCACTTCTGCAATGCTGCAATTAGACTTTAACCCTACTGGTGATGAAAATGCACCGGTTTATGCGTGTCTAGTGGGTAAAGGTATCACTTTTGACTCTGGCGGTTACAGTCTAAAACCATCAAACTTCATGACTGCGATGAAAGCAGATATGGGCGGCGCAGGTACGATTACTGGTGGCCTAGGTCTGGCAATTCTTCGTGGCCTTAATAAGCGTGTTAAGCTAATCCTTTGCTGTGCAGAGAACATGATTTCTGGTCGAGCGCTGAAGCTTGGCGACATCATCACTTACAAAAATGGTAAGACAGTTGAAATCATGAATACTGACGCTGAAGGCCGTTTGGTACTGGCGGATGGTCTTATCTACGCAAGTGAGCAAAAGCCTGAGCTTATCATTGACTGTGCGACACTAACCGGTGCGGCGAAAAACGCACTAGGTAACGATTACCATGCATTAATGAGCTTTGATGAAGAGCTATCTCATCAAGCGCTGACTTCTGCTCGTGAAGAGAAAGAAGGTTTATGGCCACTACCATTAGCCGATTTCCATCGTGGTATGTTGCCATCGAACTTTGCTGATCTGTCTAACATCGGCAGCGGTGATTACTCTCCTGGCGCAAGTACGGCAGCTGCATTCCTTTCTTACTTCGTTGAAGATTACAAGAAAGGTTGGTTGCACTTTGACTGCGCTGGTACTTACCGTAAGTCACCATCAGACAAATGGGCAGCAGGTGCGACTGGTATGGGCGTACGTACCCTAGCTCGCATTTTGACGCAATAAACAGAACAACAGAATGAGCAGCGTTTAGACTGCAATTAAGATAAATATTAAGAGAAGTAGAAGGAAACCTTATGGCTCTAGAGAGAACATTTTCCATTGTTAAGCCTGACGCGGTAAAGCGTAACTTGATTGGTGAAATATACAATCGCATTGAAAAAGCAGGTTTGAGTGTAGTGGCGGCTAAAATGGTTCATCTAACCGATGAACAAGCGAGTGGCTTTTACGCTGAACATGAAGGTAAAGAGTTCTTCCCATCACTCAAGGAGTTTATGACTTCTGGTCCGATCATGGTGCAAGTGTTGGAAGGTGAAGATGCGATTTGTCGCTACCGTGAACTGATGGGTAAGACTAACCCAGAAGAAGCGGCATGCGGTACGATTCGTTCTGACTACGCATTAAGCATGCGTCATAACTCAGTGCATGGCTCAGACAGCCCTGCATCGGCGGAACGTGAAATTGCTTTCTTCTTCCCTGAGTCTGAGATTTGTCCTCGATAACTCTCGTTAAAATAAAAGAGCCTCACTTGTGAGGCTCTTTTTGTATCTGAAGCTTTAAAGGCCTTAATCTAAAGCATATCTAGGGCTTTCTCTATCGCAGAGATAACTCGCTCAACATCTTGCTGATTATTATAGATAGCGTAAGAGATGCGAATCGTGCCTTTGATATTAAGGGCATCCATTAGTGGGTGAGCGCAATGATGGCCAGCTCGTACAGCGATTCCCTGTTGATCGAGTAGGGTTGCGACATCTTGATGATGAACACCATCAACGGTAAATGACAGTACCGAAGCATGAGGTTGGTAGCCGACTACTTTAATCTCAGGATATTGGCTTAGTGCTTGATAGGTTTGGGTCACTAGATTGTGAATATGGCTTTCGATTTGCTGCTGCTCAAATGCTTGATACCACTCTATTGCCTTAGCAAGTGCGATTGCACCAGCAACATTTGGTGTACCCGCTTCAAATTTACCCGGTAGTTCACTATAGGTTGTGCCTGAGAAGGAGACCTTTTCAACCATTTTCCCGCCGCCGTGCCATGGAGGCATAGCTTCTAGGAGGGCTAGCTTGCCATACAGTACGCCAATGCCCGCTGGAGCGAAAATTTTATGGCCGGAAAATACCAAGAAGTCAGCATTAAGCGTTTGCACGTCGATAGCTTCATGCACGATGCCTTGCGCAGCATCGATGATGACGACCGCCTGCTGAGCATGGGCTATTTCGATGGCTTGCTCAATTGGTTGGCGGGTGCCAGTGACATTAGTGGTATGAGCAAGCGCGACAATCTTACAACGCTCGGTACATAGCTGGCGAAAAGCGTCCATATCTAACTGGCAATCAGCCGTCATCGGGATTTTCACCACTTTAGCACCGGTCTGCTCTGCGACGATCTGCCAAGGTACGATATTGGCGTGATGTTCCATCTCACCAATTAAAATTTCATCGCCCGCTTGTAGTGTTTTTCGAGCGTAGGTTTGAGCAATCAGATTTATAGCTTCGGTAGCGCCACGAGTCCAAATGATCTCTTTATCGCTTGCAGCGTTAATAAACTTAGCTATATCCGAGCGAGCTGCTTCGAACTGGCTGGTGGCATGAGCGGTTAAGCTATGGCTACCACGATGAACATTGGCATTTTGGGCACTGTAATATTGGCTGATCGCATCGATCACCACTTGTGGCTTTTGTGTGGTTGCAGCGCTATCTAAATAAATCAAAGGCTGATTGTTCACGCTTTGCTGCAGTGCTGGAAATTGCGCGCGAATACCTGCGATATCCAACATTAGGCTTCACCCATCTTGTGATATTGCAAAGTAGGGATGGTGACCATTGGTTCTGCGACAGTCCAAGCGTGTTCTTTACCTGAAAGGCGAATAATGATTTCCATCGCGAACTCAAGTGCTGTGCCAGGGCCTTGGCTGGTTATCAAGTTATGAGTTACGTCTAGAGTAACGCGCTTAACACGCCAGTTTTGTTCGGCAATGTGATCTTGGAAACTTGGATGGCAAGTCATTAACGCATTCGGATAAAGTTTATGGTGAGCAAGAACCAAAGCAGGTGCTGCGCAAATAGCGGCAACCAGCTTACCTTCATACATTTGCTGGCGAAGGATCTCAATCAGTACTGTGCTATCACGAAAGACTTCAGAACCGCCAACGCCACCTGGAAGAATAACCGCATCAAACTCATCATCGGCAACATCAACCAAACGGCAATCAGCGGTAAGGGTTACACCTCGAGAGGCTTTCATGGTTAATTGGCCAGAGAAGTCAGCGCTAGCAACCACGGCTTCGTATCCTGCACGAACCATCATATCGATGATGGTGACAGCTTCCATTTCTTCGCTACCCGTCGCGATAGGGATTAGTACTTTTTTACTCATAAGGGTTACCAGCTTTGTTCGATTTGTTTAATTGAATTGTAGAGCGATTGATTAAAGGAAACATCAATTTGATGATGCTGTGCTCTAGCAATTAAGTATCCAGTAATGAAATCTATCTCACTCATTCTCTGATGCGCAATGTCCTGCTGCATGGAAGAGTAGTTAGCGCTAGTGGCTTCAATAACATGTTGGACAGTGTTGGTTAGTGTCTGTTTGTTTACTTCTATGGCTTCAGCTTTCATTACCTCAACCACTTCAGCAATGATGTTTTGCAGTTCATGTTTATATGTCGGTTGAGCTAACTCGCCATTATTGATGTTGTTGATGGCTGTAAGAGGGTTAATCGCGCAGTTGATAGCGAGTTTGTTCCACAATGCTTGTTGGATATTGCTATGCCATTCGACCGTTGCCAGCGCATTGTTGAGTACATCAACGATAAACTCACATTGTTGACCCAATGAGTTCGCTGCGCCAATTTGTGTGTTGCCTTCACCTGTATGGAGCACTTGTTGCGGGGTTGGCCGATACGCTCCATGAGTGGTTGTCGCAAGCAGTAACGGGTTGTTAGGCAGTAATGCTGATACTTGGTCTGCGGTGCCCATGCCATTGTGCATTAGAACGATAATGGCATCGGAATGGATGTGTTCGACTAAACCTTGTAGAGCAGAAACGACAAATGGCGCTTTTAAAGTCACTAAAACTACATCGCTATCATTGAGGGATTGGCAATGATTATTTGGCAATGTTACGGGTGGATTGCTGTCGCACTGAATAGTGAGCTGATTATCGGTTTGACGACTCCACAAGTTTACTTTGTGGCCCGCTTGGTAAAGATGAGTTGCCCAAAGTGAACCAATTGCACCAGGGCCAACGATGGCAAAATTCATGGTATGAAATCAAATTGAGACGAATGCCAAGAGGATAATGTCATACCAGAGGAAAGCAAATAAAAATGGCACCTTTCGGTGCCATTTTAGGGGGAACTGTCAAGTCTATTAGAACTTGTAAGTTGCTGCGATGTAGTGCGCTACGCCAGAAGTCTTGCCAGCAATACCACCATCAGCTAGGCCGTATACATCGCTGTAAAGTTTCAGACCGTAACCAAGAGCAAATTGGTCATTGTGCCAGTAAATACCGTTGTACATTGCACCGCCGTTTGAAGAGTTCAGTGGAGTACCTGCAATGTCAGTCTTCTCGATACCAAATTCGTAATCTAGGTAACCTTGGTATGTGATGAACGAACCGTTTTCAAAGAAGTAGAAAGGCTTAAACCAGTTTAATGATACTTGGTAACCATTAAAGTCTTTAGCGTTCATGTCATATTTTGCATACGCATTAACACCAACTTTACCGAACCATGGAACCATTACATCTGAACCAATACCAGTGTAGATGTTGTATGTTGGCTTGTCTGCTTTACGGATATTACCGTCGCCATCAACCATCGGCTGGCCGTTGCTGTCTAAGTAAGTGTACTCACCACCACCGTTGATCACGATTTGGTTTGCAAAGTACAGTTCTTGAACTGGACCGAACGATAGGTCTTTACCCGTTAGGCCATCTAGAGACATGCGAGGGTTAATTTTTGCGAAGATACGGTCAGAACCGCTCTTATCACTACCATCGCTGTTTAATACGTTGAAGAAATCGATGTAGCCGTAAAGATCAAAAATACCCGAACGACCGCCAAATTCCATTTCAATGTAGTCGTGAGATGATTCGCCAGGAAGCTCATCAAATGCACCCATGATGTTAAATTGGAACCATTTGTAGTCATTTTTGTGAGTATCGCCATCTGTATAGTCAGCAGCCATCGCAGGTGCAGACATTGCAGCTACAACACCAAGAGCTAAAAGTGATTTACGCATAAGTGGAACTCTCTAGTTGGTATGAAAAAGGTTGTTTATTTACTGTTTGCACTTGCTAGGTCGTGCTTGTTTCTGATCGGAGTAATATCGATATATTTCGCAAATAAAAGTGTCGTGTTATGAAAAGTTCATATTATTTAGAGATGCGGGTCACACTTAATGACAAAATACTTACTAAGAATATCTGTTTCACCAATTTGCACGAAAAATGAAACAGAAATCGATTACGCAAGCGCTTGCGTGTTTTTTTATGTCGATCTCCTAATCAACACAAAAAGTGAATGATCGTAGAGAGGATTGGTTTCGTAAAGAAAGGAAACAGCAATTACGGGAGTCAAACATGGACGACATTATGCTATTTCCTCTCAGTTCCGTGGTGCTTCCTGAAGGCAAAATGAGGCTGAGGATTTTCGAACCTCGCTATAAGCGATTGGTGACACAAGCGCTCAAGCAAGATGGTACTTTTGGTATCTGTTTGCTCGAAAAGCAAAAGCAGTCGGGTGCCAGCGGATTATCTCGGATTGGTTCTCAAGTTAGAATCGTCGATTTTGAAACGTTAGAAGATGGTTTGCTCGGGATTACCGTGGTCGGTGAAAAGCGATTCAGTGTTCAATCAGTTCGAATTGAGTACGATGGTTTACGTATCGCCCAAATCGCTTGGCTCCCAAGTTGGCAAATGCAAGATTTATCCTCTGAGCAGCAATATCTCGCACTACAATTACAGAGAGTGTATATAAAGTTTCCTCAAATAAAGACGCTTTATGACCAATGCTTTTTTGAGGATGCTAGTTGGGTTTCTCAGCGATGGCTTGAGCTATTACCTTTGCCCAAGCAACAGTTCGACTATTTGGCAAGGCAGAGTGACTGCCAAGAGGCGCTGAGATTTTTAACCACAGCGATAGAACCAGAGTGATCGATTGATGACAACTTTCGTACGAATGAGTTATCGGATCTGCAAGGATGTTCAAAATGACGTTTCAACAAACCAGTACATTTGGCCGAGAAGACTGGTCGCGATGTATGGACAAGGTGAAAGCACAAGACCGACAGGCCTTTGCGTTAGTATTTAGTCACTTTTCTCCTCGTTTAAAGCAATTTGCTTTAAAGCATGTTGGGAATGAGCAAGTAGCGTTGGAGATCGTGCAAGACACTTTAGCCACGGTGTGGCAAAAAAGCGCGTTATTTAATGGAGCGAAAAGTTCTCTGTCTACGTGGATCTATACAATAGCCAGAAACCTTTGTTTTGATCTTCTGAGAAAACAGAAAGGTAGAGACGCATATTTACTCTCGGAGGATATTTGGCCGAGCGATTTTTTGCCTCCCGACTTAGTTGATCATTACGCGCCCGAGCATGAGATGCTCAAAGAGCAGGTCGTAAAGTTTTTAGACATTTTGCCTGATGCTCAAAAGAAAGTGGTGCAAGCAGTCTACTTAGAAGAGTTGCCACATCAACAGGTAGCAGACATGTTTGATATTCCACTAGGCACGGTGAAGTCTCGCTTGAGACTGGCTGTTGAACGTTTAAGACACACTATCGAAGCGGAGCAATTATGAGTTACCAACCAAAGCAAGAAATGCTGCAAGCTTACGTTGCGGGTGAGCTCGATGCAGCAAACAGTTTCGCCATTGCCGCGCATTTGGAGTTGTCCAGTTCTAGTCGTGAACATGTGATGCATCTAGAGCGTTTGGCAGGGCTTGATTTGCAAAACCAAATCGTTGAGCAAGATTTTGATTTTGGCGATATGTTCGATCAGATTGTTGCTCTTGATCCTCAGCAGGACATCACTGTTAAAGAGCCTAAGTCAGCATCGGTTGAAGTCAATGGCAGGACATTTCAGCTTCCACGGTCGATGAGCCGTATCGCTTCCCAGATTGGTGATTGGCGCAGTTACGGCGGAAAAGTGTTTAGCGCTAATATCGATTTAGGCGAAGAGGCGAAGGTGAATCTACTTTATATTGCTGAAGACGTTTCTATTCCTCAACACACTCACAAAGGGCTTGAAACAACCTTAGTTCTTCATGGTAATTTTAGTGATGAAGAAGGCGAGTACCACCAAGGCGATTTTGTGGTGAAAGATGCCTCTGACAAGCATAGCCCGCAGACCAGTATGGACGATTGTCTATGTCTAACAGTTTTAACTGAACCAATGCTGTTCACCCAAGGCGTAGCGAGACTGTTTAATATGTTTGGCAAAGGGATGTATCCTTAAAGCCATGTTCTCCAAATAAACGAAAGGGTCGCTTTTGCGACCCTTTTTACGGTTAATCTTTTCTATTACGTGCTTTTTCTAATATGTCATTAAAGTAGTGACGTAGAGAGTAAAGCATGATCAGACTCGGGATGACCATCAATGCTGTCAGTATAAAGAACAGCGACCAATCATTGAGCAAGTCAACCAAACCGCCACTGAAAGAAGCAAGCGTCGTCCTACCTAAGTTACCGAGTGATGCAAGCAGTGCATATTGAGTCGCGGAGAACGCTTGTCCCGTTACTACCGTTAAGAATGAAACAAAGGCGACGGTAGAGAAAGCAGAAGTAAAGTTATCGACAACTAAGGTAGCAAGAAACAGGTTTTCATTTGGTCCTACATTCGCCATCCAAGCGAACATTAAATTACTCGCCGCCATCGCTGTACCACCAATCATTAAGCCGCGAACAATACCAAATTTCACATTAACCATACTGCCTAGCAGGGTAAAGAGGATGGTTAAGCCCCAGCCAATCAATTTGGAATAATAGCCAATTTGTTCGTTTGAAAAGCCGATCTCTTTGTAGAAGGTAATCG
The DNA here is from genome assembly GCF_027587025.1 of Vibrio sp. LaRot3. Lineage (GTDB taxonomy): Bacteria > Pseudomonadota > Gammaproteobacteria > Enterobacterales > Vibrionaceae > Vibrio. Next base: position 17,977 of record NZ_JAPPTI010000001.1, read on the forward strand.
ACATGCGACCAAGAAAAGCTTCTCCAATTTTGAAGAGAAATACAAACATCAACAAGGTAATCGCCACACGGAACCCATTACGACGGAAGAAGTCGATGAATGGCTCTAATACCGTCACACTCAGCCACGCGAAGATTGGGTTGCCGACATATTCGCTATGACGTTTTTCAGCTTCAGTTTGTAGCTGTTCTCGCTTGGTAGTGGGCTCGCGGGTGATAAGCGTAAACATCAACAGCACACCGACAATCGCTGCCATCCCATAATAAACGCCATTCCAGCCAATTTGATCGGCGTTGATGAACGCTAAATAGCCCGGTACCGAGTAACCTGTCCACCAACCAATCACGGCCATTGCTGAGGCTTGTGGTAGCTTTGATGCTTCAGATTTAGGGAAAGTGTCAATCCGGTAAGCGTCGATAGCGATATCTTGCGTAGCGGAAGAGATCGCTATACACAATGCGAGCATAGACGTGAGCATTAAGTTGTTTGCTGGGTCAACTCCAGCAATGAGCAACGTACACACCAACACAATTGATTGACAGAAAAAGATCCAGCTGCGGCGTTGTCCTAATGCTGAATGTAGAAAAGGCAGTTTTACGCGGTCAACCAAAGGTGCCCAAAGGAAGTTAATCGCATAAACAGCAAATACACTACCAAAGTAGCCAATGGCGGTACGAGTTAAGCCGGCATCTTTAAGCCAGCCAGACATGTTCGAGCCAATCAAAACCCAAGGAAAACCACTTGAGCAGCCCAGCATAAACACCCACATAAGGCGTCGGTCGAGGTAGCTGCGGAATGTGTCGTACCATGACATGGAAGCGTTGGCCATTGTGTTCCCTTGAATTGATAGGTTTGAGAGGCTTAAGGTAGATAAGTTAGGTTGAAAATAAAAGGCTCTCACTTAAAAGTAAGAGCCCAATTCACGCAATCACATTCAACTTACTTAATGAGAGTTGCTTTAGTGATGATAATAGCTTCGACGGGAACGTCACGGTAACGACCAACGGTATGAGTTGGTTTGCGAGCCATCTCTTGTACCACTTCGAAACCTTGAGTGACTTTACCAAATACCGCATAACCTGGTGGACGTGAGTCGTAGTTTAAAAAATCATTATCAACTAGGTTAATGAAGAACTGACGAGTCGCAGAGTTTGGATCGTTAGTACGAGCCATTGCGATAGTTGCCGTATCATTTTTTAAGCCGTTGTGAGCTTCATTTTTAATAGGCGCGTTCGTCTTTGCACGATTCATGTCTTTGTCAAAACCACCGCCTTGGGCCATAAAGCCAGGAATTACGCGGTGGAATTGAGTGCCGACATAGCTGCCATCTTCAACGTATTTGATGAAGTTAGCGACAGATACAGGCGCTTTCTCTTCATTGAGTTCGATAGTGAAATTACCGATATTGGTTTCAACTTCCACTTTTGGCCCCGCGAAAGCGAGTTGACTAAATAGTGCAAAGCTTGCGACAAGGTACTTCCACATTAGAAGCGCTCCTGCATGTAGCTTTGTAGTTCACGGTCAGAGGCAACTTCACGAAGCACAAGGTTTGCCACATCGTTCAGTACTAGCTCGATCTCTTCGTTTGACGCGCTTAGTGCGCCATTACGTTGCGCTGTACCTGTGTAAGTCTTAACTAGCTTACCTTTTGGTGTTTCCGCTGTAATTTCAATGACTAGTTTGGCATCCATTTGGTTTTCCATAACTGAATGCTTTACGGATACTAGTGCTTCTTGAACTTCAACATCAATGGTGTTTTCGCTGTTTAGTGCGCTGCGGAAACCTTGTGATTGGAACTGTTCCAGTAGCGCGTTCTCTAAAGCAATGCGAACATTCTGTTTAGAGTGGATAGGTTCGATATTTGCGCGGCCAGTATCAACCAATGCAACGTATTGTGCAGAGCGAACATCTTTACTCGTTAGGGAAAATGTACTGCCGTTAACGATATTACTGTTACTCAGCTCAGCGCGTGGCATGAAATTGAGTTGTTCTTGCTGAGGCGCAGAACAAGCAGTAAGTAGTGCCATTGACGCGGCTAGAACCAGTTTTCTCATTGTCATTTCCTTTTCTATTAATGCTGAGAAGTCAAAATCTAATTGGATAATAGTGGACTATTTAGTGGCTTGTAAAATAACAAATTTCTTATTTGCATCAACAACCTTCACCTGTGACTTCCCAAAAAGTCTTGCTAACTTCACATCGTAGCCGAGGTGACGGTTACCGATAACTAATAATTGTCCACCAGTGCTAAGAACATGCTTTGCATCACAGAACATCTGCCATGCGATATGATCTGTGATGGCTTGCTGCTGGTGGAATGGAGGATTACAAACCACCAAGTCCGTCTCGTTTGCAGCGAAACCATCTAAGCAATTGTTAGCGACGCAGTGAAAATCGACATCTTGACCTACATTATCGAGCAAGTTTTGTTTTGCAGATGCCACGGCCATGTGGCTTTCATCGACACTGGTCAGTGATATTTGTGGGTTTAGCTGCGCCAATTTGACCGATAGCACGCCATTACCACAACCTAAATCAATCGCCTTAAATGCCTCTGCTCGCTGTGGCAGACGTTTTAGGATAAATCGAGCGCCTTGATCCAACGTCTCGCCAGAGTAAACGTTTGGTAAGTTTTTCAACTGAATTGGATGTTCATCAACTTGCCAAGTAGTGAATGGTTCAACCTCTGATATTTGTGCAGAGTTGGCGTAACTAAACACTAAACGATGTTTTTTCCATGCTAGTGAGGTCGATGTTTCACCAAGATGCTTTTCAAACAATTTAAGTGTCGATGAATGGATCTCTTTGGCTTTATTGACGGCAATAACGGGCACGTTAGTCGGTAGTACTTTACGTAACTGGTTCAACTGCCACGTAAGAAAACGGTTATTACGTGGAATTTGCATTAGCACAAGGTCTATGTTCACCGGGAGCGAGTCTAAACTTGTGACAAAATCCACTTTATTACACTGATTGCGTTGTAGATTTTGTAATGTGGCTTTTTGTGCAATGAAGGAGTCGCTAAGCATGGTGACTTGGTGTTGATGTGAAAACCAACAACTTAATGCACCAAAATTATCATTGAGCAGCAAGATGTTTTGTTGCTCGGGCAATGCCATCTCTTCTACATGATTGATTAAGTATTCGTCACCGGCGTCCCAAGCTTGCAGCGTTTCATTACTTCTCTTGGGGAAGCGAAATAGGGTTAGGGTTCTGTCGTGCAGGGTAAGCTCAGTTTTCATATATGGAACGTTCGGTATTAACAGTTTGAGAAATTGTCGCAGATGATGAGTGAAGTGAAAACTAAAACCTTTTGATTTACGTATCTTCAGACTATGATGCAAACATAATAATTAGGGCAATGCTCAATATGCCTATCAGTAATAATCAGTCATACTATTCATGGGAGTGGTGAAGCACATGCTAGAAGAAGTGATTCAAACTAAACTCCATCAAGAGTTAGCCCCTCAGCACCTTGATGTTATCAATGAAAGCTACATGCACAATGTCGCGCCAGGCTCAGAAAGCCATTTTAAAGTTATCGTAGTGAGTGAAGCCTTTGAAGGCTTGAGGCTCATCGCTCGCCATCGACGAGTGAACCAAGCGCTCGCACAAGAATTAGCGAATCATATTCATGCCTTGGCCATTCATACTTACACTCCAAATGAGTGGCGAGAAATGCAAAAAGCGCCGGACAGCCCCATGTGCTTAGGTGGTGGAAAATAAAGGCATCAAAAGGGCAGCTTTCGCTGCTCTTTTTTATTTTGCTACTCTATAACTATTAACAACGTAGAAACATAAGAGTGAATGCGTCTAAATAAAAGTAATTGTTTCATTATGTTAATTGTTAATATTGGTGCAAGGGTTTTATTGACCGCTATGGGTGTGCGATGGCTCAAAGTTATGACTATTCCTTAGCCTTTTAAACTCAATTCCTCGCAAATATTCGCTCTATACCTCTGATTGGTCATGGCATCACATTCTAAAAAGATGCTAAACTATTGCACCTGATAAATCTCGCTTATTTTTTGTGACGAGAGTTTTAATAGGATGTTGCGATTTTGGTGGTTAAATTTGCACCAAAACCGGACACTAATGTCGTGTCTTAAAGTTACGCAATCAAAGAATCTTTTTCCCGATAAAGTAGTGCAAGTGCGTATGATTACAATAAAGAAGGGTCTGGATCTTCCTATCGCAGGAGCTCCTACCCAGGTGATTAATGATGGTAAGACCATCAAAAAAGTCGCCTTGCTTGGCGAAGAGTACGTTGGCATGCGTCCTACCATGCATGTCCGCGTAGGTGACGAAGTGAAAAAAGCGCAAGTTCTTTTTGAAGATAAAAAGAACCCAGGCGTGAAGTTTACTTCGCCAGTTAGCGGTAAAGTGATCGAAGTTAACCGTGGCGCTAAACGTGTCCTTCAATCTGTTGTGATTGAAGTGGCAGGTGAAGAGCAGGTAACGTTCGATAAGTTTGAAGCAGATAAATTAGTGGGTCTAGATCGTGAAACGATCAAATCTCAACTGGTTGAATCTGGTCTTTGGACTGCTTTACGTACTCGTCCGTTCAGCAAGGTTCCAGCTATTGCATCTTCTACACAGGCTATTTTTGTGACTGCAATGGATACTAATCCACTAGCAGCTCAGCCTGAGTTGATCATCAACGAGCAAGAAGAAGCATTTGTCGCTGGTCTAGACATTCTTTCAGCCCTCACGGAAGGTAAGGTTTACGTTTGTAAATCTGGCTCAAGTCTACCTCGTTCCGCTCAATCTAATGTAGAAGAGCACGTTTTCGATGGCCCACACCCAGCAGGTCTTGCGGGTACCCACATGCATTTCCTATACCCTGTAAATGCAAACAATGTGGCTTGGAGCATCAACTATCAAGACGTTATCGCTTTCGGTCAGTTGTTCCTTACTGGTGAACTTTGCGTTGATCGCGTTATTTCACTAGCAGGTCCTGTTGTGAATGACCCACGTCTAGTTCGTACTATCATTGGTGCAAACCTTGACGAGCTAACGGATAGTGAACTAATGCCTGGTGACGTTCGTGTGATTTCTGGCTCAGTACTAACTGGTACTCATGCTACAGGTCCTCACGCTTACCTAGGTCGCTACCATCAGCAAGTGTCTGTATTACGCGAAGGCTATGAGAAGGAACTGTTTGGCTGGGCAATGCCTGGTAAAAACAAGTTCTCTGTGACTCGCTCTTTCCTTGGTCACTTATTCAAAGGTCAGTTGTTCAACATGACAACCACGACCAATGGTAGTGAACGCTCAATGGTTCCAATCGGTAGCTACGAACGTGTGTTGCCATTAGACATGGAACCTACACTGCTACTTCGCGATCTATGTGCAGGCGATACCGACAGTGCAGCAGCACTGGGTGCGCTAGAACTAGATGAAGAAGATCTAGCATTGTGTACCTATGTATGTCCGGGTAAATACGAGTACGGTATGTTACTTCGTGAATGCCTAGATACGATTGAGAAAGAAGGGTAATTCTCATGGGCTTAAAAAAGTTTCTTGAAGATATCGAGCATCACTTTGAGCCGGGTGGCAAACACGAGAAGTGGTTTGCCCTGTACGAAGCTGTAGCGACAGTTTTCTACACGCCGGGTCTAGTGACTAAGAAAAGCTCGCACGTTCGTGATAGCGTTGATTTAAAACGTATCATGATCATGGTTTGGTTTGCGGTATTCCCAGCAATGTTTTGGGGTATGTACAACGCAGGTGGCCAAGCTATCGCAGCGCTAAATTACCTTTACCAAGGTGATGCGCTAACTGACATTATCGCAGGTAACTGGCACTACTGGTTAACCGAAATGCTGGGTGGCTCTTTAGCGGCCGATGCAGGTATCGGTAGCAAGATGTTGCTAGGTGCGACTTACTTCCTACCTATCTACGCGACAGTATTCCTTGTCGGTGGTTTCTGGGAAGTTCTGTTTTGTATGGTGCGTAAGCACGAAGTTAACGAAGGCTTCTTTGTTACTTCGATCCTGTTTGCACTGATCGTTCCACCAACACTTCCTCTATGGCAAGCGGCACTAGGTATTACCTTTGGTGTTGTTGTAGCTAAAGAAATCTTTGGTGGTACTGGTCGTAACTTCCTTAACCCAGCTCTAGCTGGCCGTGCTTTCCTATTCTTCGCTTACCCTGCTCAAATCTCGGGTGACGTAGTATGGACTGCGGCTGATGGCTTCTCTGGTGCAACAGCACTGAGCCAATGGGCACAAGGTGGCGCAGCAGGTCTTCATAACGCAGTGACTAATCAAACCATCTCTTGGCTAGACGCATTCATCGGTAACATCCCTGGTTCTATCGGTGAAGTATCAACGCTAGCGCTTATGATCGGTGCAGCGATGATCGTTTACATGCGAATCGCTTCATGGCGCATCATTGCGGGTGTAATGATCGGTATGATTGCAACAGCAACGCTGTTCAACGTTATCGGTTCTGACACTAACCCAATGTTCGACATGCCATGGCACTGGCACCTAGTTCTAGGTGGTTTTGCATTCGGTATGTTCTTTATGGCGACAGACCCTGTATCAGCTTCATTTACTAACAAAGGTAAATGGTGGTACGGCGCGCTAATCGGCGTGATGTGTGTACTAATCCGTGTAGTTAACCCAGCGTACCCAGAAGGTATGATGCTGGCGATTCTATTCGCGAACCTATTCGCACCTCTGTTCGACCATGTTGTGATCGAGAAGAACATCAAGCGGAGACTAGCACGCTATGGCAAGTAATAACGACAGCATTAAAAAGACGCTGGGTGTTGTTGTCGGGTTGAGCCTTGTATGTTCAATCATTGTATCAACAGCAGCAGTTGGTTTGCGTGAAAAGCAGCAAGACAATGCGGTTCTAGACAAGCAAACTAAGATCCTTGAAGTTGCAGGTATCGAGCTTGCGGGCAAAGATGTAAAGAAAGAGTTCAAGGAAAATATTGAACCTCGTCTAGTTGACTTCAAAACGGGTGATTTTATTGAAGGCGACGCTGCATCTTATGATCAGCGTAAAGCGGCAAAAGATCCTTCGCTATCAACTAAATTAAGCGCAGAAGAAGATAAAGCTAAGATTCTACGTCGTGCAAAAACAGGTATTGTTTACCTAGTGAAAGATGGCGATGCAGTGTCTAAAGTTATTCTACCTGTTCACGGTAACGGCCTTTGGTCAATGATGTACGCATTCGTTGCGGTTGAAACTGACGGTAACACTGTTGCTGGTATCACTTACTACGAACAGGGTGAAACTCCTGGACTTGGTGGTGAAGTTGAAAACCCAACTTGGCGCGCTCAGTTTGTTGGTAAGAAGCTATTTGATGAGCAACACAAGCCTGCAATTAAGATTGTAAAAGGCGGTGCTCCAGAAGGTTCTATCCACGGTGTTGATGGCCTATCAGGTGCGACACTGACTGCGAACGGTGTTCAAGGTACATTTGACTTCTGGTTAGGTGACATGGGCTTTGGTCCATTCCTAACAAAAGTACGTGACGGAGGTCTTAACTAATGTCTAGTGCAAAAGATGTTAAAAAGAGTCTTCTAGCGCCAGTATTGGATAACAACCCAATCGCGCTACAAGTTCTTGGTGTGTGTTCTGCTCTTGCGGTAACCACCAAGCTTGAAACTGCATTCGTAATGACACTAGCGGTTATTTTCGTAACTGCACTGTCTAACTTTTCAGTTTCTCTAATTCGTAACCACATTCCTAACAGTGTACGTATCATCGTTCAAATGGCGATCATTGCATCACTTGTAATCGTGGTTGACCAAGTATTGAAAGCTTACCTATACGATATCTCTAAGCAGCTATCTGTATTCGTTGGTCTAATCATTACTAACTGTATCGTAATGGGGCGTGCGGAAGCCTTCGCTATGAAGTCTGAGCCACTTCCATCACTTATCGATGGTATTGGTAACGGTCTAGGTTACGGTTTCGTTCTTATCACTGTTGGTTTCTTCCGTGAACTGTTTGGCTCAGGCAAATTGTTCGGTATGGAAGTTCTACCTCTAGTGAGCAATGGTGGTTGGTATCAGCCTAACGGTATGATGCTTCTTGCACCATCTGCATTCTTCCTAATCGGTTTCCTTATTTGGGCAATCCGTATTCTGAAACCAGAGCAAGTAGAAGCGAAGGAGTAAGGACGACATGGAACATTACATTAGCTTGCTAGTTAAATCGATTTTCATCGAGAACTTAGCACTATCGTTCTTCTTAGGTATGTGTACTTTCCTTGCGGTATCTAAGAAAGTTAAGACTTCTTTCGGTCTTGGCGTAGCTGTTGTTTTCGTACTGACTGTTGCAGTACCAGTGAACAACCTACTATACAACCTAGTTCTTAAAGAGAATGCGTTACTTGAAGGCGTGGATCTAAGCTTCCTAAACTTCATTACCTTTATCGGTGTAATCGCAGCTCTAGTACAGATTCTAGAAATGATCTTAGACCGTTTCTTCCCACCTCTGTACAACGCACTGGGCATCTTCCTACCGCTGATCACAGTAAACTGTGCAATCTTCGGTGGCGTATCCTTCATGGTACAGCGTGACTACAACTTTGCTGAGTCTGTAGTGTACGGCTTCGGCTCAGGTGTGGGCTGGATGCTGGCTATCGTTGCTCTTGCAGGTATCCGTGAGAAGATGAAGTACTCTGATGTACCTCCTGGTCTACGTGGCCTAGGTATCACGTTCATCACTGTAGGTCTTATGGCGTTAGGCTTTATGTCTTTCTCTGGTGTTCAACTGTAAGTCGGGTAAACCGCACAATTTATAAGGAATAGTCAATGGACATTATTCTTGGTGTAGTGATGTTTACTCTGATCATCCTAGCTCTAGTTTTAGTGATTCTTTTCGCTAAATCTAAGCTGGTACCAACAGGTGACATTACAATTTCTGTGAACGATAACCCTGAGTTGGCGATCGTTACACAACCGGGCAGTAAGCTTCTGGGTGCTCTAGCTGGTGCTGGCGTGTTCGTATCTTCTGCTTGTGGTGGCGGTGGCTCATGTGGTCAGTGTCGCGTAAAAGTTAAATCAGGCGGTGGCGATATTCTACCAACTGAGCTTGACCATATTACTAAAGGTGAAGCTCGTGAAGGTGAACGTCTAGCGTGTCAGGTAGCAATGAAAACTGACATGGACATCGAACTTCCTGAAGAGATCTTCGGCGTTAAGAAGTGGGAATGTTCAGTTATCTCTAACGATAACAAAGCAACATTCATCAAAGAGCTTAAGCTACAAATTCCAGATGGCGAATCAGTACCTTTCCGTGCTGGTGGTTACATCCAGATTGAAGCGCCTGCTCACCACGTGAAATACGCTGACTTCGATGTACCAGAAGAGTACCGCGAAGATTGGGACAAATTTAACCTGTTCCGTTATGAGTCTGTAGTAAACGAAGAAACTATCCGCGCTTACTCAATGGCTAACTACCCAGAAGAAGAAGGTATTATTATGCTGAACGTGCGTATCGCTACGCCGCCGCCTAATAATCCAGACGTACCGCCAGGTATCATGTCTTCGTTCATCTGGTCTCTTAAAGAAGGCGACAAGTGTACTATTTCTGGTCCATTTGGTGAGTTCTTCGCGAAAGACACAGATAATGAAATGGTATTCGTTGGTGGTGGTGCGGGTATGGCGCCAATGCGTTCGCATATCTTCGACCAACTTAAGCGTCTTAACTCAACTCGTAAGATGTCTTTCTGGTACGGTGCGCGTTCTAAGCGAGAAATGTTCTACGTAGAAGACTTCGATGGCCTACAAGCTGAGAATGATAACTTCGTATGGCACTGTGCACTGTCAGATCCTATGCCAGAAGATAACTGGGATGGTTACACTGGCTTCATCCACAACGTATTGTACGAAAACTACCTGAAGGATCACGAAGCGCCTGAAGATTGTGAGTACTACATGTGTGGTCCACCGATGATGAACGCAGCTGTTATCGGCATGCTGAAAGATCTTGGTGTAGAGGATGAGAACATCCTACTTGATGACTTTGGCGGTTAATCCCCAATAAATCATTGATATACAATGGCTGGCTCAGTAGCCAGCCATTATTTTTCTTAGTGATACTCAGTAAATCAATAGAGTAAATTGCCTGGATATAGCGGGTTATTTGCTCTGTTTATTTTCTAACAATAGGAGTCTAACAAGTGAAAAAGTGGCTTGTTGCTTTAGCTTCTCTATTGGTTTTAGCGGGTTGCGAGAAACCCGTTGAACAAGTGCATTTAAGTGGTCCTACTATGGGTACGGGCTACAACGTTAAATATATTCAAGCGGAAGGCGTGCCGACTGCGGAGCAGATTCAACAAGGCGTTGATCGTCTGCTAGAGCAAGTGAACGATCAAATGTCGACCTACCGACCTAAGTCTGAGCTTAGCCGTTTTAACCAGTATCAAGGCAGTGAGCCATTCACAGTTTCAGAGCAAACAGCCACCGTTGTGAAAGAAGCGATTCGTTTAAACGGTCTAACTAAAGGTGCGTTAGATGTAACGGTAGGACCATTGGTGAACCTTTGGGGCTTTGGGCCTGAAGCTCGTCCTGAAGTCGTTCCAAGTGATGCAGAGCTTGCAGAGCGCAAAGCGAACATTGGTATTTCTCATCTAAGTGTTGAAGGTAACAAGCTCAGCAAAGATATCCCGCACTTATATGTCGATCTCTCAACTATCGCAAAAGGTTGGGGCGTTGATGTGGTTGCCGACTATATTGAGTCTCAAGGCATTCACAACTACATGGTAGAGATTGGTGGTGAAATTCGCTTAAAAGGTCTTAACCGCGAGGGCGTGAAATGGCGCATCGCGATTGAGAAGCCGACGGTCAATGAACGTAATGTTCAAGAAATCATCGAACCGGGTGATATGGCGATCGCTACTTCGGGTGACTACCGCAACTATTTCGAGCGTGACGGCGTGCGTTACTCTCACATTATCAATCCTGAAACAGGCAAACCGATTAACCACAAAGTGGTGTCGGTAACTGTTTTGGATAAATCGTCTATGACAGCTGATGGCCTAGCGACTGGTTTAATGGTGCTGGGTGAAGAAGTCGGCATGGACGTAGCAAATAAACATCATATCCCTGTGCTTATGATTGTAAAAACCACAGACGGATTTAAAGAACTGGCATCGGAAGCATATAAGCCATTCTTAAATAAATAACTTATAAGTGAGCATGTCATTATGAATACTTTTCTAATTACATTCGGTGTCTTTCTAGCGGTGATTACAGCGATGGCTGTTGGTTACATCTTTCAGAAGAAAGTGGTTAAAGGTAGCTGTGGTGGCCTAGATGCAGTAGGCATTGATAAAGTGTGTAACTGCCCAGAGCCATGTGATGCACGTAAGAAGCGTGAAGCACGTGAAGCCGCCCGCGCTGAAAAATTAGCCGCTTGGGAAAAAGATCGAATTGCTTAAGTGAGCAAATGAGACAATTGAAAAAGCCGACCTATGGTCGGCTTTTTGTTGCTTGTTAGCGAGAGTTATTTAGCGACAAATCAGCATGTTTCGGCCGTGTTCTTTGGCTAAATAGAGCCTGTCATCGGCAAGTTTGATTTGCGAATCTAGGGTATCTTGAGCGCTAGCGACACCAATACTGATGGTTATTTTGATTTGCGTATCGTTGTAATGAATCGGGGTACTTTCCACACGTTGACGCATTTTCTCTAAACGGGTAGCAAAATCAGCAAACGGGCCGCAGGCTTGAATGCAGAACTCTTCACCACCAAATCGCGCCACGACATCCTCTGGGAAATAGATCTTTAAGATATTGGCTAAGGTCACCAATGCTGCATCACCGCCATCATGGCCATAGGTGTCATTGACCTTTTTAAAGTGATCAATGTCGAGCATAGCGATATTTCGCTTGTCACAGCCTCCACAAGCCTGATTAAATAAGAATCGACGGTTCCATAAACCAGTTAGAGAATCTTGGTTTGCCATGCGATACAGTTCGTTATTGGCCTCTTTCATATCCAACACTTGATGTACACGGCAGTAGAACTCTTCTTGGTTAAAGGGTTTATAGAGAAAATCATTAGCGCCAGCCTTCAAGAAGCGAGCTGTAAGGGAGTGATCATCGCTGCCTGAAACCCCTAACACCGCAAGACTGTTCTTATCCCAACTTTGGCGGATCTCTTGGATCATGCTAATCCCGTCTTTTTCAGGCATATCATGATCGGTGATCGCGAAAGTAATATCGGGATCTTGCTGTAATATTGCGATAGCCTCAGCGCCATTTTCAGCTTGAACCGTTTGAATATATTGATGCTCTAATAACTGCACCACATGGTTGCGCACGGTTGCGGAATCATCAACAACCAAGCACTTATGCTTGTGGTTGTTGGTTAATCGTTTAATAAGAGGAAGAAGATAAGAGACAGAGGCCATGCTGTCTTTAAGCAGGTAATCGACGACACCTTTCGCCAACATACTCTCGCGCAGATCATCTTGAAACATAGCGGTGAGCACGATGACTTTGTGCTGTGCTTTCAATACCAGCTCTATAATTTCCCCGTCTTGACCATCGGGTAGGCAATAATCAAGCACCGCACAGAGCAGGTCAGGCTGGTGGGCGAGTATCACTTTTGCTTGGGCGATATTTTCGGCAGATAACACTTCATAGCCTGCTTGGCTTAAGAGCTGCTCGAGATAATTTCTAAATGCACGACTGTCTTCAACGACTAAGACTTTGTTCTTCACACCGCATCCCTACTACTTAATTGGTTCCTAGTTCAAGTCACATCTTATTTAGATATTCTAATACTTTCGAGTTAACTTGATGTTTCTTGAGTGTAAACATAATAGAACTTATTGATTATTTACACTATGAGGAAATCCACAGAATGAGTGCTGTTAAATTGATTTCTATTCTTTAGTGTTATTTATTATACTGTGTTTTTAGACAGTGTTTAATCGAGTTCAGGTATGTCGGAGCGCCAACGTAAAATCATTCATGTTGATATGGACTGTTTTTATGCCGCAGTAGAAATGCGTGATAACCCAGAATACCGGGGGCGACCTTTGGCTGTCGGTGGCCACGAAAAGCAGCGTGGTGTGCTGAGTACTTGTAACTATGAGGCTCGTAAGTTCGGAATTCGCAGTGCTATGCCGACAGCAAGAGCATTAAAACTGTGTCCGCAACTCTTGGTCGTTCCGGGGCGTATGCAGGTCTATAAGGAGGTGTCTAAGCAGATTCGCGCGATCTTTGAACGTTACACCATGATCATTGAGCCACTCTCCCTCGACGAAGCTTACCTCGATGTGACAGATGCGACCGCTCATCGCGGGTCTGCGACTTTGATTGCCGAGGCGATTCGGCGTGATATATGGCAAGAGCTTAATTTAACGGCTTCAGCTGGAGTGGCGCCAATCAAATTCTTAGCCAAAGTCGCCTCTGATATGAATAAGCCGAATGGGCAATATGTCATCCCTCCAGAACAGGTTCAGCAAGAGATTGATAAGCTGCCATTAGAAAAAATCCCCGGCGTTGGAAAGGTCAGTTTAGAGAAACTGCACCAAGCGGGTTTTTACGTGTGTGAAGATATTAAGAACAGCGATTATCGAGAGTTGCTATTGCGGTTTGGCCGTCAGGGTGAATCGTTGTGGAAACGCAGCCATGGTATTGATGAGCGCGAAGTGGAAGTCGAACGAGAGCGAAAATCCGTTGGTGTAGAAAGAACCTTTACGCAAAACATTTCGACTTACGATGAATGCTGGCAAGTGATCGAACAGAAATTATTTCCAGAGCTTGATGTCCGTTTGGCTAAAGCGAGACCAGACAAGGCCATCATCAAGCAGGGGATTAAGCTTAAATTTGCCGACTTTCAACTTACCACCATCGAGCATATCCATCCTCAACTCGAGCTAGAAGACTTTAAGCAGTTGTTACGTGATATTTTAAAGCGCCAAAATGGCCGAGAGATCCGCCTGCTGGGGTTAAACGTAATGCTTAAGCCAGAAGACGAATCAAAGCAGCTCAGTTTCTTCTAAGCCGCAGGTTCGTTGGTGATGAGCTCGACGTGTTTGAGCACTTGGCTAAATGAGATATGACTTAACGCACCGAACCCAGCCATTTTACTGGCTTTTAACTGAGTCAGTTTTGGAGTGGCGATACCACATAAGAATCGAGTCAGTAATGGGTTAGAGATAACCCCGTTTGACGGTTTTCGCAGAGGTTCAATCCATTCTTTCACTTGGCTCTCTTCAATTGAATTATATTGAAGCGGCGCAAAATGGGCTGCTTGGCCGCGGCAAACCGAGCAGTGACCACATAGCAGAGGTGCATTGTGATCGGCAAAGTAGTGGGCAAGCTGCTGGCTGATACAACTTTCAGCTTGGAATAATTGCAGCATGTGATGAATACGCTGAATGTCTTTTTGTTCTTTTTGCTCAAATAACTGAGCGAGTTGATGCACTACAGCCTCAACGGGATTAGAGCTGTTGAGCACTTGGTAAACATCCGTCAATTGCTTGGATTCCAACTCAATCCATCCTTGTTGGTCAAAGTAGTCTAATGCAGCGACTACGCGGCCTCGTTCAGCTCGGTAGTCCATCCACAATGCTTCGAAATCAATTTGGCACCACACTCTTGCTTTCGTCATGGATTGGAAAATGGCTTCAATAAAGTGTTTTCGTTCCCCTGAGAATTGTTCGATTATTTGCTGCTGAGACATCACAAACTTAAAGCGATAGTCGGCAAAGAAACTGTATTTTGCTTCAATCTCTTGGGCTAACTCTAAATAGACCAAAAGAGTTTTTAACGGCAGCTGACGAATATTACTTTCTTTAGACAAGCGAGTCGTGATCACTTGCCATTCTGGCGCATTGCTACGTAACTGTTCGATGACAGTTTGAATGGAGCTCGGTTCTGGCGTGTCACCATAAACAAAATTTTCCAGCACAGTTAAGCCCGAAAGGTTGCCTAACACAATGCAGTGAGACAATTGCCCGTCGCGACCAGCTCGGCCTATCTCTTGTGCGTAGTTCTCTACTGATTTAGGTAAATCAAAGTGAATCACACGGCGAATATCCGCCTTATCAACCCCCATTCCAAACGCTATCGTTGCAACCACACAATCGACACTGCCTTGCATAAATCGGTTTTGGATTTGCTCGCGAAGATCATGGCCCATTCCGGCATGGTAGGCTTGTGCATTAATCCCTTGTTGGTGTAGCGCACTTGCGACTAGCTCGGCAGTCTGTTGTTGAGTGACGTAGACAATGGTCGGTAAGTTTGGTGTAGGCAATAGGAGTTGCTCAAGTTGCGCGAGCTTGTTGTGCTCTTCACAAGGAATAACCGAAATATCGAGGTTAGAACGATAAAAACCAGTAATCGTGACATGCTGAGGCGCAATGGCGAACTTGTTTTGCATGTCTTCAATCACGGCGGGTGTCGCTGTGGCAGTCAGCAGTAGCACTTGGGGGATGTTTAATTCTTGTTGGTAGTTGGGTAACTTGAGGTAATCTGGGCGGAAGTTATGTCCCCATTCAGAAATACAGTGCGCTTCATCCACTACTAATAATGAGATCGGCACTTGGCGAATAAACTGTCGAAAGCGTTCGTTCTTCAGTCTCTCAACGGAAATCATCAATACTTTGATTTGGCCATTTTTTACTTCGGCCATGATGCGTTGTGCGTCTTCACGAGATTGGCTGCTATCAATGGATGCTGCTGGAATGCCTTTGCTGGCAAGAAACTCCAGTTGATCTTTCATCAACGCAAGCAGCGGTGAAATAACCAGAGTTAAATTAGGCAGCAACGTGGCAGGTAGCTGGTAACAAAGCGACTTTCCCGAACCAGTTGGGAAAATTGCAGCACTTGAGTGACCGGCCATCACGTTTTCAATCACAGTTTGTTGGCCACTTCTTAACTGTTCAAAGCCAAATGTTTTCTGCAGAGTTTGCTGAATCACAGAGTTTGTCCTTTTTGTTCGCCCAACACTATTCTACCGGAACTATTTGGTGGCGTATGGTGGAATTTTCTCGATAGTTCGAGAGCCATTTCATGCTAATCTTGTGCTTGTCTATCTTTACTCTATTTGGTTATGAACATTAATAAATCGCAGTTAGTTGCGCTTATCGTGCAGGCATTAAAAGCCAAGTTACAAGTCGCTCACTCGTCAACGCAGCGAGCGATTGATGCAGCAACCGATGAGGAGACTGTCCCTGAGCACAAATACGATACGTTAGCTTTAGAGGCCGCCTACTTAGCCCATGGTCAGGCAATGCGTGTACAAGAGTGTGAGCAGCAGCTAAGCCAATTTCGCACCATGCCAATTATTGATAAACAAGGTTTACCCGTTTCCATCGGATGTTATGTGGAAGTGGAAGATGAGAATGAACAGCTGAAGCGGTTTTTTATTGCGCCGAATAGTGGTGGTTTATGTGTTGATTACAATGGCGTGGATGTGTTTTTGCTTACCCCTGAGTC
Organism: Vibrio sp. LaRot3; assembly: GCF_027587025.1. Classification (GTDB taxonomy): domain Bacteria; phylum Pseudomonadota; class Gammaproteobacteria; order Enterobacterales; family Vibrionaceae; genus Vibrio. The sequence continues at coordinate 34,401 of NZ_JAPPTI010000001.1, forward strand.
TCCTATGGGGAAAGCGATGATGGGTAAGCAACAAGAAGATGAGATAGAGCTTGAAATCGCAGGCAAGCGAACCGAGTATTATTTGGTGACAGTTTGCTAACATATATTGGCTAAACTGATGGTATATTAACGTTTAATCACAGCGCGTATTAAAGAGTTCAAAATGAAAAAAGTAATGGCCTTATCTCTTCTGTTGGTCAGTGTTGGTAGCCAAGCGGCTCAGTGTCGAATCGACATTAAGAACCAAGTTCGACTAGACGGGCAGAATATTGAAATTGCACAGGAAAACGGTCATAAAGCCGTCGTCAATAGTGATAACTCGCTTACTATTCATGGTGAAAAAATCGAACTGAATGACGATCAGCAAGCCGCGATTGAAGCGTATCGTGAGCAGATGAATGATTACCTACCAAGAGCGAAAAAAGTCGCTGATGATAGCTTAGCGTTAGCAAATGATATCATTGATGACCTCGCACAAAGCCTAGATGCACCCGGCTCATTTGATAACGTGAAAACCGCGCTTAAAGAGTTTTATGCGGATGTGGAATCACGTTACTACAAAGATGGTGACTTAGTGTTACCCGCGCAGAGCTTGTCTGAAATGACGTCTTCGTGGTCGGAAGATTTTCAAAAAGCGAAAGAGTTGTTTAATACCGAGTTTCTAAGTGATGCGATGGGCGTTTTGTCGGAAAAGATGAAAAAAGATGGCGGCCTGAACCTTACGGAGCTGTCTGACTCTATGTACGAGTTGAAGGCTAAGATTGAACAGCGTATGGCAGAGCATGCTAAAAAGGCAGAGCAACAGGCGCAAGATTTCTGTGAATCTCTGGATGATATGGCAGAGCAAGAACAGCAACTAATGGAAAAAATTCCTGAGTTGAAAGATTACCAAGTTTTCACTATCTAGCCTTAAGGGGTTAAACGAAGAGCGCCAATAGGCGCTTTTTTTATATCAGCTGATTATGTGCAAAGAGAATGTCACCAGAATCGATTGGTTATGATGTGTAATGTCTATTTTACGAACAGTTAAATAGATATAAACATACATTTGCCGAATAATTGGCTAATTGATCTTGCAATTGCAGATGTTTATTTATAACGTACTAGTCAACTAGTTCATTGGTATCGTGTGAGTAGTATGACACAGCAAGCAACATCACAACCTCGCGAGCATTTTGGCTCTCGTTTAGGCTTTGTTCTCGCCGCAGCAGGCGCGGCAGTCGGCTTAGGTAATATTTGGGGCTTCCCAACACAAGCGGCCAGTAACGGTGGCGGCGCATTCCTTTTGGTTTACTTAGTAATGATCTTAATCGTTGCTTTCCCTATGCTGGTGGTTGAAATGGCCATTGGTCGTTATGGCCAAGCTAACCCAGTTGATAGCATGCGCTCACTAACCAGCAACCCGAAAGGTAAAATTGTGGGTGGCTTAGTTGGCTGGATTGGCTTAAGTGTGCCAAGTGCCGTGTTGGCTTTTTACAGTATCGTCGGTGGCTGGTTAATCTGTTTCTTGCTAGGAGCGATTACCGATGTGTTTGGCCTAGAGGCGGCAACGGCTTGGTTTAAAGGCTTTAGTGTAGAGCGCAATCTATTTGGCACCATCACCTTTTACGTTCTGACTATTTTGATTGTGCAAGGCGGGGTAAAACAGGGGATCGAAAAGTGGTCGACTCGTTTAATGCCAGCATTGTTCGTACTTTTTGGTTTGCTGTTTATCTACATCATGTCGCAATCGGGCGCGATGGAAGGGCTCAAGCACTACCTAGTGCCAGATTTTGAAAAAGTATTCGACCGTAAGTTGATTTTGGCAGCGATGGGGCAAGGTTTCTTCTCTTTGACCATCGGTGGCTGTTCAATGCTGATTTATGGCTCTTACCTAAGTAAGAAAGAAAACTTACCTAAGATGGCCATGAACGTAACCTTAGTTGATACCGCGGTGGCGTTTATCGCTGGCCTAGTGGTAATGCCTGCAATGTTTGTTGCGATGCAAAAGGGTGTACAAATTTATGCAGAAGATGGCTCATTGTTAAGTTCTGACACTCTTGTATTTACAGTTCTGCCATTGATGTTTGATAGCTTAGGCTTGCTTGGTCAGCTATTTGCCATTGTGTTCTTCTTACTTCTAACGATTGCAGCGCTGACGTCATCTATCTCAATGCTTGAGTGTCCGGTTGCTTTGGTAAGCGAGCGCTTTAACACTAAACGCGGTATTACAAGCTGGGTATTGGGCGGCGTGATTGCTCTAGGCAGTGCGGTGATTGTGTTTAACTTTGGTCAGCTATTTGGCTTAGTTGCCACGGTAGCGACTCAATACCTACAGCCAACAGCTGCGTTATTGTTCTGTCTATTTGGTGGCTGGGTGTGGAATCGCAATGCCAAGATTAAAGAGCTAGAACAAGGCTGTCCTGATTTCACCCAAGGTTGGTTTGGTAAGCTGTGGCCGGTTTACGTGAAGTTTGTTTGTCCGATTCTGGTAGCGACCGTTATTTGGGCATCATTCGGCTAAACGAATTAACGATAACTTGCAATGAAAAAGCCCGCGATTAAACTTGCGGGCTTTGCTGTCTTTAACACAAGTACTAGCCGAGCAAACCTATGAAGGTGAGTTGATTTGGCCGGTGGTTAAAGGTTCTAGATCGGCGTCAATCACTTCTTCTATGAACTCTTCTACCACTTGTTCAACTTCCTGATCATCTTCCTCAAAATAGGCTAAATGGAAGATGGCATCGCCTTCGTTGACTAACGGCAGTGTCTGTTGACCAATCACAATACCGCCTTTGCGTGCTTTGAGTTCAATTTCGCTATGACCTAATGGTGCACTGATGTATGCCAGTGTCTGACCTTTTGCGACTTTTTCGCCCAAAGTAACAACAGTACGCAAAATACCGTCACTTTCAGCACGTAGCCAGCTGGTGGATTTAGCAATCACGGGTGTTGGTAGCTTCTTACGGCTTGCGCGCAGCATACCAATGGCTTGCATTACGCGTTGCACACCAATGAAGCCAGCACTGATACAAATCGGTTCAAAGCGCAGAGCTTCACCCGCTTCATAAGTCAGTACCGGAATGCCTAAACGTTCTGCTTCGCTACGTAGTGAGCCATCGCGAAGTGGTGCATCGACGATCACTGGCGTTGCGAACGCTTGCGCAATTCTCAATGTTTCAGCATTGCTCAAATCCGCTCGGATTTGCGGTAGGTTAGTGCGATGAATCGCGCCTGTATGCAAGTCCAAGATGTAGTCACAACGTTTCGCTACTTGTGAGAAAAAGGTGTGCGCCATGCGTGAGGCTAACGAGCCTTTTTCACTGCCCGGGAAACAGCGGTTTAAGTCGCGTCTGTCCGGTAAGTAACGTGACTTATGAATAAAGCCAAATACGTTGACGATAGGCACAGCAATCACTGTACCTCTCAGTTTGTTTGCATCAATGGTGTTGATCAGCTGGCGTACAATTTCTACACCATTCAGTTCATCGCCATGGATTGCAGCATTGACCATTAATGTTGGGCCTTCCAACTTGCCATTAATGATCTCGACCGGAATCGATAATGGTGAGTGAGTGTAAAGCTTTGCAGCTTCAAGCTCGACTACCTTACGTTCTCCCGGCAAGATTGACTCGCCGAGAAATTCAAAAGCGCGATTCTTTTTAGCCTTTGCCACGAGTTTTCGTCCTTTTAGTTGCCGCTTTCTTTTCAATAAATTCGACAATCATTCCAGCAATGTCTTTACCAGTTGCGGCCTCAATACCTTCAAGACCTGGAGATGAGTTTACTTCCATGACTAATGGACCGCGGTCAGAACGTAGAAGATCCACCCCAGCCACATTTAGACCCATTATTTTCGCAGCAGCAACCGCTGTGCGGCGCTCTTCTGGTGTGATTTTAACCAGTGATGCGCTACCGCCGCGGTGCAGGTTAGAGCGGAACTCACCCTCAGCACCTTGACGTTTCATCGCAGCAATCACTTTGTCACCAATCACGAAGCAGCGGATATCAGCACCGCCAGCTTCTTTAATGTATTCTTGTACCATGATGTTGGCTTTTAGGCCCATGAATGCTTCAACCACACTCTCTGCCGCTTTACGTGTTTCAGCCAAGACAACACCGATACCTTGAGTACCTTCTAGCAGTTTGATCACGACTGGCGCACCGCCAACCATTTCAAGTAGATCTTTCACGTCATCTGGTTTGCTTGCAAAGCCAGTGATAGGCATACCGATGCCTTTACGCGATAGCAATTGCATTGAGCGTAGTTTGTCGCGAGAACGTGTAATCGCCACTGACTCGTTAACTGGGTAAACGCCCATCATTTCAAACTGACGCAGAACCGCTGTGCCGTAGAAAGTCACAGATGCACCAATACGAGGAATGATCGCATCGAAACCAGACAGTTCTTCACCTTTGAAGTGGATCTCTGGCTTCTCTGAGTTGATATTCATGTAACAGCGCAGAGCATCGATCACTTTGACTTCATGGCCACGGGCTTCAATCGCTTCAATTAGACGGCGAGTGGAGTACAGTTTGGCGTTACGAGATAGAATACCAATTTTCATTATTTGCTTTCCTCGAAAGGGATTAAAAACGATTCAACAGGGTCAACTTGAATGCGGTGATGCATTGCTGTGCGACCTAGCAACATGCGAAATGCCATGTTGTCACGGTTAGTTAACGTGATTTCAATTGGCCAAGTTTGGCCACCAATGCTCAATTCAGACTCAATCACATAGCGGGATTCTTCATGGCCGCCTGAGTCGCGTACGGTGCGTTCGTCAATAACTTTAGCTTCACAAACCATCTCAACTTCCGTGTTGTGTTGAATTGGGTGAACCCAAAAACGCACCCATTTCTCTTGGTCTTTTTCAAAGCTCTCTACTTTGAACGCGTGTAAGCAAGATGTTCTGGCTCCGGTATCGATTTTTGCATTAATTTTTTCAATACCAAGGCTCGGTAGGCTTAACGTTTCACGCCAGCCCACAAGTAATTTTTCTTTCTTCATCGCAGTAATCAGTTTTTTTAATACTAAAAGTAATAAGAATGCTGAATATGCACTTGAGTTAGCGAACAATAAGGCATTAAAGCAGCCCTGTTATATACGTAACGATTGTTCAGTGCAGTGCAACTATTCAACGGCTACTTATACAGATTAGTATAAGAGAGAATAAAGACACTCCAGGATGGAGCGCTACCAACATAACAACACGGTGTTATGGCTTGAAGAAGGCAAGATGGTTTGCCCTAAGACGCTTCAAGGACGGCGAATGTAGCAACCTGATCTCTTGATGACTAACGAAAATATTTACTCTTAACGACAAAAAATATTTATTACAGACATTAAAAAAGCCAGCTAATGCTAGCTGGCTTTATGCATAAGAAAAACTAATCGAAATTACGCTTTCTCAGGGATGCTTTCTAGTAGAGCAACCATCTGTTCCCAGAATAGAGCAACTGTGCTGATTTCTACTTTCTCATCTGGAGAGTGCGGGAATTTGATGGTTGGGCCAAAAGAAACCATATCCATGTTCGGGTAAGGTTCTTTAAATAGACCACACTCAAGACCTGCGTGAATAACCATGATGTTTGGTTTGCGGCCGTACACGCGCTCATACATGTCGCGGAATACGTGCATGATCTCTGACTCAGCATCTGGTTTCCAGCCTGGGTACGCGCCACTGAACTCAATTTGAGCACCAGCAAGCTCAGCAAGAGAAGTTAGAGTTCCTTCAACTTGTTGACGACCAGAATCCATTAGAGAGCGAACTAGGCAAAGAATAGATACTTTGTCTTGCTCTGTTTCTACTACACCAACGTTGAGTGATGTTTCTACCACTCCTTCAATGTCATCGCTCATGCGGATAACACCGTTTGGAGCAGCGTTCATGATAGCGATGAAGCGTTGTTGATCGGCAATAGTGAATACTTGATCTGCTGTAGCAACGGTTTCGTTGAAGCTGACGATATCTGTTTCTACGCGGCCTAGTTCTGAACGAAGTAGCTCAGTGTAGAAAGTAAATAGCTCTGCTAGTTTCTCTTCGTTTGCTGTTGGAACGGCAACGGTTACGAAAGCTTCGCGAGGGATCGCGTTACGTAGGCTACCACCACGGAACTCGATCAGACGTAAGTCTAGTTCTTGAGCATGACCCGCTAAGAAGCGAGCAAGCAGTTTGTTTGCGTTACCACGGCCAGTGTGGATGTCACAACCAGAGTGACCACCTTTTAGGCCTTTCAGTACAAGTTGACGTGTAGTGTAACCAGCTGGGATCGCTTCACGAGCAATTGATAGCGAAATTTCACCATCGATACCGCCAGCACAACCCATGTACACTTCGCCTTCTTGCTCAGAGTCAGTGTTAAGAAGGATATCGCCTTCTAACCAACCTGCTTCAAGACCGAATGCGCCAGTCATACCTGCTTCTTCATCTACAGTAAGCAGTACTTCTAATGGACCATGTTTGATGTCATCAGCAGCAAGAACCGCTAGACATGAAGCCATGCCCATGCCGTTATCAGCGCCTAGAGTTGTGCCTTTTGCTGTTACCCATTCGCCGTCAACGTAAGGTTGGATTGGATCTGTAAGGAAATCATGGTCTGTATCTTCGTTTTTCTGCGGCACCATATCAATGTGTGCTTGCAGAACAACACCTTTCTTGTTTTCCATACCCGGAGTTGCAGGCTTTTTAATGAATACGTTGCCAGTTGGATCGCGGCGGACATCTAAGCCTTGCTCTTGAGCCCAGTTTACAATGTATTGCGCAAGCGCTTCTTCATGAGCTGAAGGGTGAGGAATAGAACAGATTTTATCAAAGAACTGCCAAAGTGGAGCAGGTGATAACTTGCTGATTTCAGAATGGAATTCAGACACGGATGACTCCTTATTAAGAATAAGACCAGATCATGTTTTGTTTTTAGGCTATTTATCTAGCACGAAATACTAGGTCGGTCTTTTGAGTAGAGGCAGCAAGAATACCACTCCTTTATATTAGGGAATAGTAGCTGGAGCACGGTTTTCTACTGCTGTAATCACAAATTGAGCAAACGTTTCTCTGCTTTAATGCGCAATCGTTTTCATTCTTTTTGTTTGAAAATTCACATTTAACTTGATAATTCTGTAATTAACTTTCAGTTTTAGTATGATCTAAATCAATTATTAAAGTTTTTGTGACTTTTATCACCAAAAGGGTTGTAATTTATTTTCTGTGAGGTATATTTGTAACCAACTTCACGAGTGAAGAGAAAATGCTCAAAGGATGAGTCCGATTTATCGCCTCCAAGGAACCGAGAAATCAACGTTTACTGTTAATTGCATTGATTTAAAAGGTGATAGTATGAAAGGTTTACCAAGTGCAACGTTCTGGCTAAACAACTCTGTTTACACTAGTAACTTTGTATACCCAACAAGTTTCGGCTACTAAGTTTTAACTTGTTTATCGAACAGTTTTGTTCACCCCCTATTATTGGAATTTATTTTCAGTTGCTGTTCAACTGACATGATTCAACCGCCACTCAAATTGAGTGGCGTTTTTTTATCTGCTGTTTTTGTAACCAGCAGTCACGCCATTTCTTCCTTTTGCTTAAAGCTCGCCCACTTTACTCGCATAAACTCATATCTAGGCACGATATCAATTCAATAATTACGCTGAAAGTTTACAACATGGCTCGAAATATCATCAATTAGCTTTAGATGGTTTTCATTATCTTATTTGTTGAAATATCGGTGTTTTTTTATTTTGTTTGGTTGTTTCTGCTGTCGTTTTACTGAACCTTAGCCTGAAAATATCGATTAGAGTGATAATTCTATCTGGAATTTGCTAATTGATGACTTTATAATCCTTAGCCAATCGTTTACGCAATCGCTTACTTTTAAATCTGGATAGGATTCGACCATGTTCGAGAAGCTATTTAAACTCAGTGAAAACGGTACCACCGTGAGAACTGAAATCATCGCAGGGATTACGACTTTCCTGACGATGGCTTACATCATTTTTGTTAACCCTGCGATGCTTGCTGATGCGGGCATGGACAAGGGCGCTGTATTTGTTGCGACATGTTTAGCGGCAGCAATCGGCTGTTTCATTATGGGTTTTGTGGCTAACTACCCGATCGCGCTTGCTCCGGGCATGGGTCTTAACGCCTTCTTCACTTATGGCGTTGTACTTGGCATGGGTCATAGCTGGCAAGTTGCGCTTGGTGCGGTATTCATTTCAGGTTTGATCTTCATGGCTTTGAGTATTTTCAAAGTTCGCGAATGGATCATTAACTCAATTCCAATGTCATTGCGTACGGGTATCTCAGCAGGTATCGGTCTTTTCCTTGCTTTCATTGGTCTACAAAATGCGGGTATTGTTATCGACAACCCTGCAACATTGGTGGGTCGTGGCGATATTACTAGCCTTAAACCTGCGCTTGCTGCTCTCGGCTTCTTTTTGACTATTGCACTTGTTTACCGAGGTGTACGTGGCGGCGTAATGCTAGCGATTCTAATCATCACTGGTATTGGTCTTGTTTTAGGTGATGTTCAATGGGGCGGCGTGATGTCTGCACCACCAAGCATTGCTCCAACCTTCATGGAAATGAACATCGCAGACGTATTCGAAGTGGGTATGATTTCGGTCGTGTTTGCGTTCTTGTTCGTTGACCTTTTCGATACCGCTGGCACGCTAGTTGGTGTTGCCACTAAAGCAAATCTTATCAAAGAAGATGGTAAACTGCCTCGTCTAGACAAAGCACTACTTGCGGACTCTACTGCAACGTCAGTTGGTGCGGTATTGGGTACATCAAGTACAACGTCATTCGTTGAGTCTACCGCTGGTGTTGCTGCGGGTGGTCGTACTGGTCTTACTGCAGTTGTTGTGGGTGTGCTGTTCCTACTGGCTATCTTCTTCTCACCACTGGCAGGTATGATTCCAGCATACGCGACTGCGGGGGCGTTGTTCTACGTCGCTATTTTGATGATGTCTGGTCTAGTAAGCGTTGATTGGCGTGACCTAACAGAAGCGGCACCGGTCGTGGTAACGTGTTTGCTAATGCCACTGACTTACTCTATCGCGGAAGGTATCGCGCTTGGTTTTATCTCTTACGCGGCGATTAAAGCACTAAGTGGTAAAGGTCGTGAAGTATCAATCAGTGTTTGGGTACTGTCAGCAATCTTCGTTATTAAATACATGCTGAGCTAATACGACTCGATGAGTTAAACATTACCTCGATGATTGAAGCGCCACATGAGTTGATACTTGTGTGGCGTTTTTGTTTTTAAATGCGTAGTGAAAAGTTGCATGGTTGGTTTTATGTTGAACGTTTGCTCTTTGTCCCGTTAATTTCAATTTGAGCAGGATTTCTGTTTGGTATTGTAGTTGGCTTTCGGTAGAATAAACGTTTGCGTCGCTTTTCCCCATTCATGCCTGTTGCGATATGCGAAGTGAGGTGGTTTTCACTTTACAACCGATTACGGGGATGCAGATTTTCAAACATTTAGGTTATTACAATGAGCAATAAATTCATTATTACTTGGGACAACATGCAGACTTACTGCCGTCAACTTGCTGAAAAACAAATGCCAGCAGAACAGTGGAAAGGTATTTGGGCTGTAAGCCGTGGTGGTCTAGTTCCTGGTGCTATCTTGGCACGTGAGCTTGGTATTCGTTACGTAGATACTATCTGTATCTCAAGCTACGACCATGATCATCAGCGCGATATGAGCGTTCTAAAAGCGCCTGAAGGTGATGGTGAAGGTTTCCTAATCGTTGAAGACTTAGTAGACAGCGGTGATACAGCGCGTAAATTACGTGAAATGTACCCGAAAGCAAAACTGATTGCGGTATGTGCTAAGCCATCAGGTGCTGCACTGCTAGATGACTACGTAGTAGACATCGCTCAAGATACATGGATTGAGCAGCCATGGGATATGTCTATCCAATATGCTGAACCAGTAAATCGCAAGCAAAAATAACGCTTGAGACAGATTTAAAAAATGACCCTTCAGGGTCATTTTTTGTTTATGGGTTAGTGATTGCCGAGCCAGCATTCAGTCGTCTTGTTGGTAAGATGGGTATACATTTGATTTTAGCGATTCCCTTTGCATTTCTGCTTGTTGGTATCGTATTGATTGATGCAGATTGTGCTTAGGCCGTTGATTTGAGTATATGATACTCATGAGAAATTTAGTTAGGGACCGTCATGTCAGAAGCTGATAACAAAAACATTTCAGAAACCTTGTTTGCCAAGCATAAACAGGCAAAGGAAACCTCTGATCTGACACGCTATATGCCAACCAACAAAGCCATTCTTGACGAGAAGCGCGAGCAATCGGGGCAGAAGTGGTACCGTAACTTGCATCGCTTACAGTGGACTTGGCAAGGGTTAGATCCTATTGAGATGGAAGAGACGTTAGCCAAAATTGCTAACTCAACTCATTCCCGAACCCACGATCAATGGCTTGATACCGTGATGGGTTACCACAGTGGTAACTGGACGTACGAATGGACTAAGCTCGGTATGCGCCATCAAAAGCGAGCGACTGATAAACAAGGTGAAGAGGCGGCTGATGAACTGTTTAATGCTTCACTCTGCTACAGTATCGCAGGTTACCCACATCTAAAAAATGACAACTTAGCGATTCAAGCGCAAGTGCTTGCGTCTAAGGCGTATCAAGACGCGGCGAGTAAAACCAAGTACGTGATCAAAAAGATAGAAGTACCGTACAAAGGAAAGAAAATCATCGCGCATTTACACCTTGCCAGCACCGATAAACCTAAACCGGTCGTGATGGTAAGTGCTGGGTTAGATAGCTTGCAAAGTGATATGTGGCGATTATTTAGAGATCATCTGGCCGACAAAGATATTGCGATGTTGACCATCGACATGCCTTCGATAGGGCATTCTAGCCATTGGTCGCTGACAGAAGATTCCTCTTGTTTACACCAAGCGGTACTCAATGAACTGCCGAATGTGCCTTGGGTCGATCATCATCGAGTGGGCCTAATCGGCTTTCGCTTTGGCGGCAATGCCTTAGTGCGCTTGTCCTTTATGGAACAAACCAAGATCAAAGCATGTGTTTCGATGGGGGCGCCGATTCACGATGTGTTGTCCTCGCCAGCTAAGCTTAAAAAGATGTCGAAGATGTACTTGGACGTGCTTGCAACACGTTTAGGTAAAGAGGTGGTTGATATTAATAGCCTTGCTGGGCAGATGATGGCTTGGTCTTTGAAAACACAGGGTATTCTGTCGAGCAGAAAAACGAGAGTGCCTATTTTAGCGATGAGCTTGGAAGGAGATCCCGTTTCACCATTCAGCGACAATCAGCTCGTTGCATTATTTAGTGATTACGGTAAAGCAAAGAAAATAAGTTCCAAGACAATTACACAAGGATATGAGCAATCCCTCGATTTAGCGATTAAATGGCTCGAAGAAGAGTTAATGAGATGACATCTTTCTTAAATTAGTTAACAGTAATGTAAGGTTAACTTTTATAACCTTATGATAACTAAAATAGAAAAACTATGGAGAGTCTACATGTCAAAAGTGACGAAAATCCCGACTCATTTTCGCTTGATTACTAGCTTAAGAGCTATCGGCCCTTATCTACGGGAATCTCAGAGTAAAGATGGATTTTATCTGTTCGACTGTTTAGGTGTGTGTGTTGATGACAAGAAGTCACCAGAAGAACGAGAGTTCTGGGGATGGTGGCTAGAGTTAGAATTAGTAGAACATCAGTTTGCTGCGCGATATCGGGTTGGTAAGTACGATAAGAGTGGTCAGTGGGTTGATGAGTCGATTCCTAAAGAGGCGATTGCCGAGGTGAATCGGATTCAAATTGGTTTCCATGAAAAGCTGGTGGAAATGCTCAGCAAAGACTACGAAATGACAGTGTCTATGCACGACAAATCGGTCGAATTTGTCTAGTTTCATCTATTTATCCTCATTGACTAGTAAAAAGGCGCTTTTTAGCGCCTTTTCTACTTGTTAAATTCAGATTTGATTGTTAAAACATCAGCTCTTATTTTTTATTTTTAGTAGATCATGACAACGAATCAACAAAGCGCAAAAGTAGCTCAACCTCAGACAGTGGTTGTGAAACTTGGTACCAGTGTGCTTACTGGCGGTACTTTACAGCTTAACCGTGCTCATATGGTTGAGTTGGTACGTCAGTGTGCAGAGCTCAAAAAACTTGGCCACTCAGTGGTTATCGTCTCGTCTGGCGCTATCGCCGCGGGTCGTGAGCATCTTGGTTACCCCGCACTGCCCAACTCTATGGCAAGCAAACAATTGCTCGCTGCAGTCGGGCAGAGCCAGTTGATTCAAACATGGGAATCTCTATTTGCTATTTATGGCATCAAAATCGGGCAGATGTTGCTAACGCGTGCTGACCTAGAAGATCGCGAACGTTTCCTAAATGCACGCGATACCATCAACGCTTTGGTAGAGAATGACATTATTCCTGTCGTGAACGAAAACGACGCAGTCGCGACCAACGAAATTAAAGTTGGCGATAATGACAATCTATCAGCACTAGTGGGTATTTTGTGTGGCGCTGACAAGTTGTTGTTGCTGACGGACCAAAAAGGTCTGTTTACGGCTGATCCGCGTAAAGATCCAAACGCTGAGCTGATCAAAGAAGTGAAGACCATTGATGACACCTTACGTAAAATTGCTGGTGGCAGTGGTACAACGTTGGGTACTGGCGGTATGGCAACTAAGTTGCAAGCGGCAGACATCGCTCGCCGCGCGGGTATTGAAGTGATCATCGCTGCGGGTAGCGCGCCAAATGTTATTTTTGATTCTCTTGGTGAAGAGCCGCAAGGCACACGTTTTCTCTCTTGTGAAGGAGCGCTAGAAAACCGTAAGCGTTGGATTCTAGCTGGCCCTGCGGCATCAGGTGACATCGTGGTTGATGATGGCGCAGTAAACGCCGTGATTGGTAAAGGCAGCAGCTTATTGGCCAAAGGTGTTGTTAAGGTAAGTGGTGAGTTTGCTCGCGGAGAAGTGGTGCGAATTACCAGCCAAACGGGTCAACTGATTGCACGTGGTATTTCAGCTTACTCAAGCCAAGATATGACCAAAATTATTGGTAAACACAGCAAAGATATCATCTCTATATTAGGTTACGACTACGGTGCAGAAGTATTGCACCGCGATGATATGGTCGTAATTCAAGAATAAGAACAAATTTAAAAGGAAGTGACGTGGAATTAATCAACATGGGTAAAGCAGCAAAAGATGCTGCTTTCGCACTCGCAACGGCTTCAACTGCACAAAAGAACCAAGCTCTTGCCATTATTGCTGATGAGCTTGAAGCAAACGCTGATGCTATTTTAAAAGCCAATGCAAAAGACATCGAACTAGGGCGAGAAGCCGGTCTTACTGACGCTTTGCTCGATCGTTTACTACTTAACGAACAACGTCTAGCGGGCATCGCTAATGACGTGCGTAATGTGATCAGCTTGAATGATCCAGTCGGCAGTGAAATTGACAGCAAAGTGCTGGAAAACGGTATGTCACTGTCTCGTCGTCGCGTACCGCTTGGTGTGGTCGGTGTGATTTACGAAGCGCGCCCAAACGTGACGATTGATATTGCAGCGCTCTGTTTGAAAACGGGTAACGCAAGCATCCTGCGTGGCGGTAAAGAAACCTTCTTCTCAAACATGGAGCTAGTGAAGGTGATTCAATCTGCATTGGATAAAGCCGGTTTACCTGCAGCATCAGTGCAATACATTGAAAAGTCAGATCGCGAGCTAGTTTCTCAACTGCTTAAACTTGATGATTACGTGGATATGATTATTCCACGCGGTGGTGCAGGTCTACACAAAATGTGTAAAGAGAACAGCACCATTCCAGTGATCATTGGTGGCTTTGGTATTAGCCACATCTTCGTTGATGAAAGTGCAGATCTTGAAAAATCGCTCAACGTGGTTGAAAACTCAAAAGTGCAACGTCCATCGGCGTGTAACTCTTTGGATACCTTGTTAGTTCACGAGAAAATTGCAGCAGAGTTCTTACCAAAGCTAGCGGAACGCTTAAATGGTCAAGTTGCTTTAGTTGCAGAGCTAAAGGCGAAAGCGTTACTAGCTAATGCAGCAGAGCTGCGTGATGCGGGCGAAGGCGACTTTGATACGGAATGGCTAAGCTACACCTTAGGTGTCAAAGTTGTGGGCGATGTGGTTGAAGCGATTGACCACATGCGTGTGCACAATGCGAGTCACTCCGATGCCATCATGACCAATAGCCTAGAAAACTCTGAGCGCTTTATTAACTCTGTAGGTTCAGCCGCAGTATACGTAAATGCGTCAACACGCTTTACTGATGGGGCGCAGTTCGGCCTAGGTGCGGAGGTTGCGGTATCGACGCAAAAACTCCACGCTCGTGGCCCTATGGGTTTGGAAGAGTTGACCAGCTATAAGTGGGTGGGTAAGGCGAATTACCTAGCACGCGGATAGAGTTCGGCTGTACCTGAAGTCACAGCGTTGTTGGCTAGTAACACCAACAATTTAGACGTTCGGGTGAAGTATCTAGTAAAAAGGGGCGAAGTCGCCCCTTTTTCTTTTCCTCAAGTTACTAATTCCGCTACACTACTGGCATTGATATGGAGGTGATATGCATTGTCCTTTTTGTTCCGAGAACGATACTAAAGTAATCGACTCTCGTTTAGTTGCTGACGGGCACCAAGTACGTCGTCGCAGACAGTGTCTAGCGTGTAGTGAACGTTTCACTACTTTTGAAACGGCAGAACTAGTGATGCCGCGAGTGATTAAATCTAACGGCAACCGCGAACCATTTAATGAAGATAAGATGGTCGGTGGCTTGCAGCGAGCGCTAGAAAAACGCCCAGTGGCGGCGGATTCAGTTGAGCTTGCAATCAGCATGATTAAATCGCAATTGCGCGCGACGGGTGAACGTGAAGTACCAAGCGAAATGATTGGTAACTTGGTGATGGATCAACTCAAAGAACTCGATAAAGTGGCATATATCCGTTTTGCATCCGTATACCGTAGCTTTGAAGACATTCGCGAATTCGGTGAAGAGATCGCCAAGTTAGAAGATTAGGTAGGAAACCATGACACAGTTTAGCGCCCAAGATTATGCAATGATGTCACGAGCAATTCATCTCGCACGCCAAGGCAACTATACAACTGCCCCTAATCCTAAAGTAGGCTGTGTTATTACTCTCAATGATGAAATTGTTGGCGAAGGGTTCCACTATCGAGCTGGTGAGCCTCATGCTGAAGTGCATGCATGGCGTATGGCTGGCGAGAAAGCCGTTGGCGCAACTGCCTATGTAACACTTGAGCCGTGTTCTCACTATGGCCGCACACCTCCATGTGCTGAAGGACTCATTAAGGCCAAAGTCGGCAAGGTCATTTGTGCCATGACAGACCCTAACCCATTAGTGGCAGGGCGTGGTATCAAAATGCTGCAAGATGCCGGTATCGAGGTTCAAGTCGGCTTGCTAGAGCAAGACGCGATTGCGCTTAACCCTCCGTTTCTGACTCAAATGCAAACAGGCATGCCATTTGTTCAGTTAAAGATGGCTGCCAGCCTTGATGGTCAAACCGCATTGGCGAATGGCGAAAGCAAATGGATTACCTCTCCGCAGGCTCGTCAAGATGTACAAAACTATCGCGCCCAAGCGTGTGCGATTCTTTCTACGAGCAAAACCGTTATTGATGATAATGCATCGCTTAACGTGCGTTGGGATGATTTACCGAAATCAACGCAAGCGAAATACCCTCAAGACCAACTACGCCAACCTACTAGAGTTATCCTAGATCGCCAATCTCGATTGAACCCAGATCTAAAGCTGTTTAGCTGCGAGGGCGATATTATAACGGTTGGCCCACAAGGTGATGTTTCCACGCCGCTTGATGCCAACAATCAGATCGACTTACCCGCTACTTTTATGGCATTAGCTAAAGACCATGGCATTAATCATTTGTGGGTTGAGGCTGGCGCTACCTTAGCGGCTAGCTTACTCCAACAACGTTTAGTGCATGAGATCGTGTTATACATCGCGCCTAAGCTAATGGGCAGTGATGGCCGAGGCTTATTTGGTCAGCTTGGATTAGAGAGCATGGCTGAGGTCATTGACCTAGAATTTAAACATGTCACCCAAGTAGGCCCCGACCTACGTTTAGTCGTGACACCAAAGTACAAAGATAAGTAATCATGTTTACAGGAATTGTCGAAGCAGTAGGTACGCTTGCTGCCATTACACCAAAAGGCGAAGACATTAGCGTAACGGTGAACTGCGAGTCACTGGATATGGCCGATGTAAAGTTGGGTGATAGCATCGCGACCAATGGCGTGTGCTTAACGGTTATAGAATTTAATCAGCACAGCTATACCGCGGATCTCTCTTTAGAGACATTAAACAAAACAGGCTTTGCTGACTATTCAGTTGGCGATAAAGTGAACTTAGAAAAAGCCATGCTACCGACTACTCGTTTTGGTGGTCATATTGTTTCTGGTCACGTAGATGGTGTTGGTGAAATTGTTGAGCGCAATATCGTGGGTCGTTCTATTGAGTTTTGGGTTTCAATGCCGCAAGAGATCAGTAAATATGTGGCTGAGAAGGGTTCAATTACCGTCGATGGCATTAGCTTGACGGTTAATGACTTACGTAAAAATGCGTTCAAACTGACGATCGTACCGCACACGAGCGCCGAAACCACGATCGACGATTTTCAGGTTGGTCGTAAAGTGAATCTAGAAGTTGATGTATTAGCTCGATACATGGAGCGCCTACTGACGAGCCGTGAGGCTGCTGAGCCAGAATCACGCATTACGATGGAATTCTTACAACAAAATGGCTTCGCGTAAGCGCAAGTTCATATAATCAGTCACAAATAGGAAGAAGAGATGCCAATTAGTACGCCACAAGAAATTATTGAAGATATTCGCCTCGGTAAAATGGTCATCCTAATGGATGATGAAGACCGTGAAAATGAAGGCGATTTGATCATGGCTGCGGAGTGTGTGACTCCTGAAGCAATTAACTTTATGGCGACTTATGGCCGTGGCCTAATTTGTCTGACGATGACGAAAGAGCGTTGTGAGCGTTTAGGTTTACCCCCTATGGTGCAAGACAACAACGCACAGTACACCACCAACTTCACCGTATCGATTGAAGCGGCGGAAGGGGTGACGACTGGTATTTCTGCGGCTGACCGTGCTCGCACCGTTCAAGCTGCGGTTGCTCAAGATGCAAAAGCTGCGGATCTGGTTCAGCCGGGTCATATCTTCCCGCTTGCCGCGCAAGAAGGTGGCGTACTAACACGTGCTGGTCACACTGAAGCAGGCTGTGACTTAGCTCGCCTAGCAGGGCTAGAACCAGCCTCTGTGATTGTTGAAATTCTTAATGATGATGGCACGATGGCGCGTCGTCCTGACCTAGAAGTGTTTGCTGAAAAACATGACATTAAGCTAGGCACAATCGCTGATTTGATTGAATACCGTAATAACACTGAAACCACCATTGAACGTGTGGCTGAGTGTAAGCTTCCGACTGAATTTGGTGAGTTCAACTTAGTGACTTACCGTGACACCATTGATAACCAAGTACATTACGCACTGTGTAAAGAAGCGTCATCAGACAAAGCGCCATTAGTTCGTGTACACCTACAAGATACGTTTACTGATTTACTTCGTAGTGACCGTAACGCTGAGCGTAGCTGGACTCTAGATAAAGCCATGACGCGCATTGGTCAAGAAGGCGGTGTTCTAGTTATTCTGGGTAATGAAGAGTCGACGGATCTGCTTATTCACCGAGTGAAAATGTTTGAAGCGCAAGATAAAGGCCAAGCACCGACACTGGCGAAGAAACAAGGCACTTCTCGTCGTGTAGGCGTAGGTTCTCAGATCCTACAAGATTTGGGTGTGCATGATATGCGACTACTTTCTTCAGCGGATAAGAAATACCATGCTCTGGGTGGTTTTGGCTTGAACGTGGTTGAATACGTTTGTGAGTAAAGCTCACTACTGAAGTCGTTAGGTATATTGAGCGAGATGTCTTTGGTATCTCGCTTTTAATTTTTTAGCGCCAGATTTCTGCAAAATCCTATTAGATATTGCTCACAGTTTTATGCTAGAATCCGGCGATTCTCACTTGATGAACATAGTTAAAGGAAAGCTTATGAAAGTGATCGAGGGTGGCTTCCCAGCGCCAAACGCAAAAATTGCTATCGTTATTTCTCGTTTCAACAGTTTTATTAACGAAAGTCTATTGTCTGGTGCAATCGATACTTTAAAGCGTCATGGACAAGTTAGCGAAGACAACATCACTGTTGTTCGTTGCCCTGGTGCAGTTGAATTACCATTGGTTGCTCAACGTGTTGCTAAAACAGGTAAATTTGACGCTATCGTTTCACTAGGTACAGTGATTCGTGGCGGAACTCCGCACTTTGACTATGTTTGTAGTGAATGTAACAAAGGTCTTGCACAAGTATCTCTGGAATACAGCCTTCCAGTAGCATTCGGTGTATTGACGGTTGATACAATTGACCAAGCAATTGAGCGCGCAGGAACCAAGGCTGGTAATAAAGGTGCAGAGGCTGCACTAAGCGCACTTGAGATGATTAACGTTCTTTCAGAAATTGATTCCTAATGGGGGCCAGTGTGAAACCAGCCGCACGTCGTAATGCACGTCGATTCGCTCTACAAGCGATCTACTCTTGGCAAATCACTAAAGAAAATGTTGCCACAATTGAAGAGCAGTTTTTATCTGGTGGTAAGTATGATGAAGAAGAACATCATGCATCAGAGCCAGCTCTTTCTACACCAGACACAGACGTTGCATACTTCCGTGACCTACTAACAGGTGTTGTGCTAAGTCACACAGAGCTAGATAGCAAGATTCGTCCTTACACAGCTCGTCCAATGCAAGACTTGGATATGATGGAGCTAGCATTGCTTCGTCTAGCTATGTACGAGATGACTCGTCGCGAAGATGTACCTTACAAAGTGGTTATCAATGAAGCTATCGAACTTGCAAAAGTATTCGCAGCGGAAGAGAGTCACAAGTTTGTGAACGGTGTGCTTGATAAAGCAGCGCCGCATGTACGTAAAAAATAATAAGCCGTAAGAATTAATTACGTGAATTATTTAAAAAAAGGCCAGCAAATTGCTGGCCTTTTTTTTAACATCTTAGCTAGTGTGGTCGCTGGTGTTCGCAATCGCTAGCAATCACCCCGATAAGTTATGGACAGAGATAGAAGATGTCTGGTGAATTTAATTTAATCGATAAGTATTTGGTCAACCGCCAAAAGCCACGTAAAGACGTATTGCTTGCTGCGGGCGATGACTGCGCACTGGTTGAAGTGCCGCAGGGTGTCTCTGTTGCGATTAGTACGGATACTTTAGTCGCTGGCACGCACTTTTTATCTGAGGCTAATCCCGCTTGGGTAGCGCATAAAGCGTTGGCGTCCAATATTAGTGATTTGGCCGCGATGGGAGCGACCCCTGCGTGGGTCTCATTTGCTTTGACGATGCCAGATGTCGATGAAGCCTGGCTTAAGCCATTTTGCGATAGCTTTTTTGAGCTAGCGGATTACTACGGTATTCAATTGATTGGCGGTGATACCACCAAAGGTCCATTAAGTTTAACCTTAACCGTTCAAGGTTTGGTTGACCCGAGTAAAGCGCTGCGTCGTGATGGTGCGAGCATCGGCGATTGGATTTATGTCACTGGTAATTTGGGTGACAGTAAAGCAGGACTGGATGTCATTTTAGATGAGGAATTGCGCGCTAAGCCATTTGCTCAAGAGTTAGAAAAGCGTCATTATCTGTCTAACCCGCGCGTGCTTGTTGGCCAAGCATTACTCGGTTTAGCAAGCTCTGCTATCGATATTTCTGATGGTGTCATTTCAGACCTGAAACATATCTTAAAGCGTTCCAAGGTTGGAGCGAGTCTGAATTTAGATGCTTTGCCGATCTCAAATGAACTGGTCAAGTTTGTAGAAGATGAGCAAATCGCTCTACAATACGCGCTCTCTAGTGGAGAGGAGTTCGAACTGTGCTTCACTGTTCCTGAGCAAAATAAAGGCTCTTTGGAAAGCGCATTAGCGCACTGTGGTTGCAAGGTCACCTGTATTGGTCAAATTCGTCCGCTAGGAAACGCTCAGCCATCTGAATCGGTGGAATTGTTACACCATGGTCGCCCTGTCACTTGGCAGTTAAGTGGCTATGATCATTTTAAAGCCTAAAAGAAGTTGTTATGGCCAATCCTTTATCTCTCATTTCTTTAAAAAATCCGTGGCACTTACTGGCGACAGGTTTTGGTAGTGGTTTGTCTCCGGTTGTTCCGGGAACCATGGGCACACTTGCTGCAATACCGCTATATTTGCTGTTGGCACAGTTACCGCTGAGCCTTTATTTAGTCGCAGTTATCATCTCTTGTATCGTAGGTATTAAAATTTGTCAGGTGACGTCAGACGATATGGGCGTGCACGATCATGGCTCCATCGTTTGGGATGAGTTCGCTGGTTTTTGGATCACGATGGCGGTTGTGCCTATGTTCCAATTGTCTGTGACAGACTGGAAGTGGCTACTGACTGGTTTTGTGTTGTTTCGCTTTTTCGATATGGTCAAACCATGGCCAATTGGTTGGTTAGATAAACGAGTACATGGCGGATTGGGCATTATGGTCGACGATATTGTCGCCGGTGTCATGGCGGGTGTAAGCCTCTATTTCGTAGGTAAGTATGCAGGTTGGCTCTAATACCAAATAGATAAATCAAAGACTGATAAGGAAAAACAATGTCTAAGAAAGTTTACTGTATCGCTCAGTTTCAACCGAAACCAGGTAAGTTGGATGAATTATTTGAGGTGCTAAAAGCGCTAGAGCCAAACACATTACGTGAAGATGGTTGCCTGCAATACACAGTGACTCGTCATATCACAACACCGTTTGCAGAAGGAGACAGTTACCCAATTGCCTTTAATGAGATCTGGGTGGACAATGAATCGTTTGAAGCGCACTGTCAGCGTGCAGAGATACAACAATTCTTCCAAGAGCAATGTGTAGCAGAAACAGGGTTAGTTGATAAATCGAACGTATGTGTTTATACGGATGAGCCTAATAACTATGATGCGC
Source organism: Vibrio sp. LaRot3 (assembly GCF_027587025.1). Lineage (GTDB taxonomy): Bacteria > Pseudomonadota > Gammaproteobacteria > Enterobacterales > Vibrionaceae > Vibrio. Next base: position 55,471 of record NZ_JAPPTI010000001.1, read on the forward strand.
CGAAACTTGGTTAAGCATGAACGCAAAAAAGGTTGCTCGAGGAGCAACCTATTTTGTTCGGGGGAATTATTTCAACTTCTCTAAATCGGATTCAATTTCGGCTATCTTACTTGATACCACTTTTTCTAAATGGCGTAGGTCAGATAAGATCTTCTGTTTTACATCCACTTCGGCCATTTTCTCTGGTTTAGTCAGTTTGTTTAGCTCATCAATCACCAAAGTAAGATTGCGGTTTATCTCGGTTACTTCTTTGTACTTGTGACTGCCACTGTCGACCAACACATTTTTCACTTGGCGCGGGTATTTGAACTTAACGCTTTTGGCAAACAGCTCGCCTTTTTGTTTTCGAAAGTAAATCTTTAGCACGTCTTTATGCGCTTCTTGGCGAAGGGAATAGCGCTCGATTTGTTTTGGATCTTGAATGCCTAAACCAGTGAGATTAGGAAACATAGGCTACCTCATGCAATGTGAATTGAAAGCTATCACATTTAATGTAGCAGCCTATTTTTGAGCTAGATAGTTGAAGCGCAGGCTATTTTATCAACTTGTGCACGAGATCAGTGTGGCGCGAGCTCGGCAACGTTGGCACACAATTGCTCGCGCAAGGTTTGTTGCTCTTGCTCGCTAAGCTGCCCACCTTCTGCGCCGGTAATGATAAATAAGTCTTCTGCTCGCTCACCTATGGTGGTGATTTTAGCCGCGTGTAGGCCAATGTTAAGGTCAGCAAAGGTTGCACCGACGATGGCAAGCAACCCCGGAGTATCCAAAGCAACAAACTCAAGTGTGGTGCGCTTTTTACTCTTACTTGGCAAGAAGTCCACTTTGGTTTTTACCGTGAAGTGCTGCAAGTTGCGCGGAGTGCGGCGAGTCTTAATTTTAGTTGGCCTGCCATCTTCCAGTACATGGGTTAGATGCTTGTAGACCGCTTTATGGCGCGTTTCATCAATTGCATCACCATGTTGGTCTAATACCATAAAAGTATCGAGTACATAGCCATCTTTACTGGTCATTACTTGAGCGTCGTGTACGTTAAAGTTGCGTCTATCAAGTTCTGCTACCACGGTTGCAAATAATGCTTCTTGGTCTTTGGTGTAGACAAATACTTCCGTACCGCCGCGAGTCGGCTTTTTACTGATCAGAATCAGTGGTTTGGAGTGATCTTCATGGCTGAGCAGGTTAGAGCAATGCCAAGCAATTTGCTTGTGGGTGTGACGTAAGAAGTAGTCGGCTTTGAAGCGTTGCCATAACATATCAATTTCTCGACTTGAGAAGCCTTCTTTACGAAGTAGGGCAGAGGCCATTTGTTGGTTGTGGCGAATACGTTCACGCACATCCACGGGGTTTTCTAACCCGCGACGCAGCGCTCTTTGCGTTGAATAGAAAAGCTCTGCCAATAGGGTACGTTTCCAACTGTTCCACAGCTCTGGGTTAGTGGCGCAGATATCGGCCACAGTGAGACAGACTAAGTATTCTAGATACTCTTCATCGCGCACTTGTTTCGCAAACTCAGTGATCACTTCAGGGTCGTAAATATCGCGGCGCTGAGCGGTTACAGACATCAATAGGTGATTGCGAACCAACCATGAAACCAGTTTGGATTCAGGCTTAGATAGGCCATGTTCAATACAAAAATCGTACGCTTCTACTGCGCCTATTTCGGAATGATCCCCTCCTCGGCCTTTACCAATATCATGGAAGATGGCGGCAATGATCAGCAGCTCTTTTTTCTGAATTCGCGGGTAGATTTCGCAGCAAATAGGGTGCTTGCTATGGTTTTTGGCATAGCTGAAGGTATTGATGTGTTTGAGTAAGCGAACACTGTGCTCATCCACGGTGTAGACGTGGAATAAGTCAAACTGCATTTGACCGACAATTTGGCTCCATTGTGGCAAATAAGCGGCTAACACCCCAAGTTTGTGCATCAACACAAAGGCTCGGTGCAGGGCATTCGGGTGACGACATAAGTCGAGGAACTTCTCTCTAGCTGCAGGAATGGTATGCAGGAACTTGTTCAGTCGACGACGCGCGGTACGCAGTTGGCGTAAAGTGGATGGCGCGACACTGTCGATGGTCGAGTCGTTGGCAATCAGCAAGAACATATCGAGAATCGTCTCGGGTCTTGCTTGGAATAGGGCGGGTTTACGCGCTTCGATCAATCGACCACGACGTTGGAAGTCGTCATTGATAACTTCTGGGCGAATCTCAGTGCCATTATTTAAGATGGCTTGGTCAAACAGCTTTAGTAGCATCTTGTTGAGTTCAGCAACGCGACGAAGCGTGCGGTAGAACTCTTTCATCATCATTTCAACGCCACGATTGCCTTCACCGTTAAAGCCGAGGTTTTCCGCCACTTGCGCTTGGTGAGCGAAGGTTAATCGGTTGTCGTAACGACGTAAATCGATATGTAGGGCAAAACGAACTCGCCATAGGAATTCTTGGCACTCAACTAATTCTCGATATTCGGCATCAGTGAGGAAGCCATAGCGGCTCATTTCAAATAGTGATGTTGCACCAAAATGACGGCGAGCAACCCAACTTAAAGTATGGATGTCGCGCAGACCACCGGGGGTGGATTTGATATCAGGTTCTAGATTGTAAGTGGTGTCATGGTAACGAGCGTGGCGCGTGATTTGTTCTTGTAGTTTGGCTTTGTAAAACACTTCGCTTGGCCAAAAGGATTCAGAATGAATCTGCATTTTTAGCTGGTGGAAGGTCTCTTCACAGCCGCACAGCAAACGAGATTCTTGTAAGTTAGTCGCGACTGTAAGGTCCTGTTTACCAATTTCAACACACTCATCAATACTACGAACGGCATGGCCAATTTCTAAACGTAAATCCCACAGCAGAGTGATGAACTCACTCACTTTCGCTGCTAGATGATTTGGCAGCGTTTTTTTGGAGACGACTAAAATATCGATATCGGAAAGCGGGTGCAGTTCGCCTCGGCCATAGCCACCTACCGCAACGAGGCTAATATGGGGAAGCTGAGTAAAGCCATAATGCTGCCAAAGTCGATTGAGCAGTAAGTCGATATAATCCGCTCGGCCTAGAACGAGATCATTGACGGGATGATGATTGAGAAATTCACCTTTTTGATATTGCGCAAAATGATCAAGCTGCTGCTTAAGCTCTGCAACATTGATTTGTTCATCGGTAAAAGTGAGTGGCGATTGAAATGGCATAGCGGCTTCCGTGCTTAGTGTAGAAGTTCACTTTAGCAAAAGCGGGTAGATAAAAAAATATCCCCGCCGAGGCGGGGATATTGAAAGTGATGTTTGATGTGATTATGCGTTTTTCATAAAGCGAGGAATGGTGTCGTCGCTGCGCAAAGTTAACACTTCACAACCTTCTTTGGTGACCACGATAGTGTGCTCATACTGAGCTGATTTTTTACCGTCGCCCGTATAAACCGTCCAATCATCTTGCGCATCGACAGTACAGCCGAATTTACCAGCGTTAATCATTGGCTCGATAGTGAAACACATGCCTTCTTTCAGTACGCGGCGGTCTGCATTTTTGTAGTGCACAACTTGTGGCTCTTCGTGGAACTCACTACCGATGCCATGACCACAGAAATCTTTCACAATAGAGAACTTGTTACGTGGGTTCTTCTTATTGTTCTCTTTGATGTATTTTTCGATCGCAGTACCGATATCGCCAACGGTTGAACCAGGTTTAACCGTGCGCATACCTACGTAAAGGGCTTCTTGAGTTACCATACATAGGCGTTTATCTGCAGGTGAGGTTTCACCCACTAGGAACATCTTAGAGGTATCACCATGGTAACCCTCAGGGCGAACACTTAAGTCTACGCCTTCTTCGTTAGGTACGATAACTGTGATGTCGACGTTGATGATGTCGCCGTTTTTCAATACCGCAGGTTTAACTTGGCCATTGCTGCCCACTTCATCTTGGGTCGCAGGAATGCCATGACAAACGATGTGGTTGATAGAGGTACAGATTGATTTTGGGAAACCATGGTAATCTAGAGGTGCTGAGTAAGCGCCTTTTTCGATCCCGTAATCGTGACAGATTTGGTTCAATTCATCTGTTGTTACCCCTTCTTTGATGTGGGGTTCGATCATCTCTAGGATTTCAGCGGCTAAAGCGCCCGCTAAACGCATACGTTCGATTTCTTCAGCAGTTTTAATCTTGATTGACATTGGCTTTACTCTGTTACTAGCTGCGCCCAGATTGGCGCGAATGAACGCATTTTAACAGGAAGAGTTGAGAATGTGTATTTGTGTTATTTGGATCATGTTTATGCCATGACGAATAGGCAATGTTGGCATTCCACAACATGCGTTGAGTGATAACGAGGTTCGTTCAAATCGCATTAGTTTGTCGCTAACGGTTCAAGTGCCAGATTTAAGTAAGTAGAAATTGCGAATTTCTATCGTCGCGAATTTGCTACGAATAGATTTTTTACTAGCCAATTAGCCTGTAAATATGGTATAAAGCGCGCCGGAAACGTGTTCTGTATTCTTCCTACTTGTTAGCGGCGAGGCAGCACACTTCCATAAACCTATATCTTTAAATCACACACATTCCGACACATATTCCGGGGTGCCCAACTGATAGTTAGGGTCGGAGTTATGGGGAATGTGGAGGCCTAACCCCATAGAGGATTTTAAAATGGCAACTGTATCAATGCGCGATATGCTAAAAGCTGGTGTTCACTTCGGTCACCAAACTCGTTACTGGAACCCAAAAATGAAGCCATTCATCTTTGGCGCTCGTAACAAAGTTCATATCATCAACCTAGAAAAAACTGTACCAATGTTCAACGAAGCTCTAGCTGAACTAGCTAAAGTTGGCGAGAAGAAAGGTAAAGTTCTATTCGTAGGTACTAAGCGCGCTGCATCTGAAGCTGTTAAAGAAGCTGCAATCGCAAGCAACCAGTTCTACGTAAACAACCGCTGGTTAGGCGGTATGCTTACAAACTACAAAACTGTTCGCCAGTCAATCAAGCGTCTGAAAGATCTTGAAGCTCAAGCTCAAGACGGTACTTTCGACAAGCTAACTAAGAAAGAAGCTCTAATGCGTACTCGTGAAATGGAGAAGCTAGAGAAATCTCTTGGTGGTATCAAAGACATGGGCGGTCTACCTGACGCTCTATTCGTAATCGACGCTGATCACGAGCACATTGCGATTAAAGAAGCTAACAACCTAGGTATTCCAGTTTACGCTGTAGTAGATACTAACTCTAACCCAGACGGCGTTGACTACATCATCCCAGGTAACGACGATGCGATCCGTGCAGTACAGCTTTACCTAAACGCTGCTGCAACTTCAGTAACTGAAGGTCGTAACAAAGACGTAGCTGTAGCTGCTGAAAAAGATGGTTTCGTAGAAGCTGAATAATAGCGGCTCCGAGTCACACTTAGTCTGTGTACAACACGGTTGTCACATAGTCTGAGTTATAGTTATCAGCAGGGGCCGTCATTATAGGCCCCTGTTTTTTACCAAATTCTGAATCAACTGAGGAATAGAGAATGGCTGTAACTGCTGCTCTAGTTAAAGAACTTCGCGAGCGCACTGGCGCTGGCATGATGGAATGTAAAAAAGCGCTTGTTGAAACTAACGGCGACGTTGAACTAGCAATCGAAAACATGCGTAAATCTGGCGCTGCTAAAGCTGCTAAGAAAGCAGGTAACGTTGCTGCTGAAGGCGCAATCATCATTAAAGAAGAAAACGGCGTTGCTGTTCTTCTTGAAGTTAACTGCCAAACTGACTTCGTTGCTAAAGACGGTAACTTCACTGCATTTGCTGAAGAAGTTGCAGCTGACGCTCTAGCAACTAAAGCAACTGCTGAAGAGCTACAAGCGAAATTCGAAGAAGCTCGCGTTGCTCTTGTTGCTAAGATCGGTGAAAACATCAACATCCGTCGCGTACAGTACGTTGAAGGTGCTGCAATCGCTTCTTACCGTCACGGTGAGAAAATCGGTGTAGTTGTTGCTGGTGAAGGCGACGCTGAGACTCTTAAGCACGTTGCAATGCACGTAGCTGCTTCTCGTCCAGAGTACGTTAACCCTGAAGATGTACCTGCTGACGTAGTAGAAAAAGAGAAAGCTGTTCAAGTAGAAATCGCTATGAACGAAGGCAAACCAGCTGAAATCGCAGAGAAAATGGTTGTTGGTCGCATGAAGAAATTCACTGGCGAAGTTTCTCTAACTGGTCAAGCTTTCGTTATGGAACCTAAGAAGTCTGTAGGCGAAATCCTTAAAGAGCGTGGCGCTTCTGTTGCAACGTTCGTTCGTCTAGAAGTAGGCGAAGGTATCGATAAAGGCGAAGAAATGAGCTTCGCTGACGAAGTAGCAGCTGCTCAAAAAGGTTAATCCTTAGAGTTAGTTCACTTTAAAGACCGTAGCCAAGGCTGCGGTCTTTTTATGACTAGCCGTGATGAATGGGTATCAGAAGCGAGAGCGTATTTCAGGTAGAATGCCGCTAAATTCTGTATCTATTCATGACTGTTAATCAATAACTCTCTTTGGAAGGTAAACTCCATGACAACGAACCCTAAGCCAGCGTATCAACGTATTCTGTTAAAACTGAGTGGTGAAGCACTTCAAGGTGAAGAAGGCTTTGGCATTGACCCTACGATCCTAGAACGTATGGCACAAGAAGTAAAAGAGCTGGTTGAACTCGGCGTTCAAGTGGGTGTAGTTATCGGTGGTGGTAACCTTTTCCGAGGTGCAGGCCTTGCTGAAGCGGGTATGAACCGCGTTGTAGGTGACCACATGGGTATGCTAGCGACAGTAATGAACGGCCTAGCTATGCGTGATGCACTACACCGTGCATACGTAAATGCTCGCGTAATGTCTGCAATTCCTCTAAAAGGCGTATGTGACGACTACAATTGGGCTGATGCAATTCGTGAACTTCGTCAAGGTCGTGTTGTTATCTTCTCAGCTGGTACGGGTAACCCATTCTTCACAACAGATTCTGCAGCGTGTCTACGTGGTATTGAGATCGAAGCGGACTTGGTTCTCAAAGCAACTAAGGTAGATGGTGTATTTACTGCTGACCCAGTAGCAAACCCAGACGCAGAGCTGTATAGTGAACTGACGTACGCAGAAGTTCTTGATAAAGAGCTAAAAGTAATGGATTTGGCAGCGTTCACTCTAGCGCGTGACCATAAAATGCCAATCCGTGTATTCAATATGAATAAGCCAGGCGCACTACGTCGCGTGGTTATGGGTGAAGCTGAAGGTACGCTAATCAGCGATAAGGCTTAATCTGCGTAGATGCCATCGAATATCGGTGGCATTTGGCTTTGCTCACCCCTAAAGAGCTTTCTTGAAGAAAGATGAATCATTAAGGTGAAACCGTGATTAACGAAATCAAAAAAGACGCGCAAGAGCGCATGGAAAAAAGCGTTGAAGCGCTAAAAAATAACCTTTCAAAAGTTCGTACTGGCCGCGCTCACCCAAGCCTGCTATCTGGTATCTCTGTAGAGTACTATGGTGCGCCAACGCCTCTTAACCAAGTGGCTAACGTTGTTGCTGAAGACGCTCGTACTCTTGCAATTACTGTTTTCGACAAAGAGCTAACACCAAAAGTTGAAAAAGCGATCATGTCTTCTGATCTTGGTCTAAACCCAATGTCAGCGGGTACTATCATTCGCGTTCCACTTCCACCGCTAACAGAAGAACGTCGTAAAGATCTGGTTAAGATCGTTCGTGGCGAAGCTGAAGGTGGTCGCGTTGCTATCCGTAACATCCGTCGCGATGCAAACGGCGAGCTAAAAGCACTACTGAAAGATAAAGAAATCTCTGAAGATGAAGATCGTAAAGGTCAAGATGAGATTCAAAAGCTGACTGACGCAGCTGTTAAGCAAGTTGATGATGTACTTGCTGCAAAAGAAAAAGAGCTGATGGAAGTATAATTCTTCAGTCCTCTTCAAAAAAAAGCGCTGTACTCGCAGTTCAGCGCTTTTTTGTGCTACTCTTTGTTCCCTGCTCGTAACCCATTTACCTTTATGTCAAACTCACAAATCTCACCTGAATTACTTCCAAAACATATCGCTGTTATTATGGATGGCAATGGCCGTTGGGCTAAGGCACAAGGTAAACCTCGTGTATTCGGCCACAAAAACGGTGTGGCTGCAGTCAGGAAAACCATTACGACTGCTGCTCGTTTAGGGATTAAAGCGGTGACGCTGTTTGCATTTAGCAGTGAAAACTGGCGCCGACCAGAAGAGGAAGTGGGCGTGTTGATGGAGCTGTTTATTACGGTTCTGTCGTCAGAGGTGAAACGCTTACATAAAAACAATTTACGTCTGCGTATCATTGGTGACAAGAGCCGCTTCAACGATCGACTGCAAAAGAAGATTGCTCAAGCGGAAGAGATGACTGCGGGTAACTCTGGTATGGTGATCAATATTGCTGCCAACTATGGCGGTAAATGGGACATCATGGAAGCAACGAAAGCCATTGCTGCTAAAGTTGAACAGGGTGAACTTACGCCAGAGCAAATCAGCGAAGCGCTGATCACAGAGCATTTGACCATGGCGGATCTGCCTGAGGTTGATTTATTGATTCGTACCAGTGGTGAATGTCGAATCAGTAACTTCATGCTTTGGCAAATGGCCTACGCAGAAATGTACTTTACGCCAATTTTTTGGCCAGAATTTAATGAAGACAGTCTGATTGAAGCGATATCATGGTTTATCGATCGTGAGCGCCGTTTTGGTTGTACTGGTGAACAAATCAAATCTTTGATGGAAAGTAACTAAAGGACTCAAGTTTGAAACAAAGAATAATAACGGCACTTATCCTTGCTCCATTAGTTATCCTTGCGATCTTTAAACTCTCATTACCTCTTTTTATCGCACTTATTGCCGCTGTTACGTTGATCGGCTTTTGGGAATGGACGCAGTTTGTTGATGCGAAATCTCGCTTTTTAGCTCTAATTCCTGGGGTAGCTGTATCCGCATTGAGTTTGGCTTTTATTCCTTTTGATGCATTTAGCCTAAATAACCTGACTTCGTCGCACTACTTAGTATTAGCTATCGGTGGGGCTTGGTGGGTTATTTCAAGTTTGTTAGCGATCACTTACCCTAAGTCATCTGCGTTATGGCAAGGCTCTAAAGTTTTACGTCATATTTTCGGTATGTTGACTCTTTTACCTTTCTTCTGGGCGATTGTGATGCTCAGAGCAGAAGGTATCACAACCGATGCTTACCACGGTTCTAAACTCGTTTTATACGTTTGTTTTATTGTTTGGGCAGCGGATAGCGGTGCTTACTTTGCGGGTAAGAGCTTTGGTAAGCGTAAAATGGCACCTCATGTCAGTCCGAACAAAACCATTGAAGGTTTGATTGGTGGTATTATTACTGCCATCTTAGTTGGATGGGCAGCCGCTACCAGCTTTGATATCGAATTTAGTAGTGTAGGCACGTTTGTCATCATTACCTTAGTCACGGTTGTCATTTCAGTACTCGGTGACTTAGTTGAAAGCATGTTTAAACGAGTGTCAGGAATTAAAGATAGCAGCAACATTATTCCTGGGCATGGCGGGGTATTAGACCGCGTCGATAGTCTTACTGCTGCGTTTCCTGTCTTCGCTCTTCTATACTTCTCATTCTAATGATAAGGCGAGTGTTAAGCTCGCCTGATTACTTACTGGTTATGCTATGCGTAAGTTAACAATACTGGGTGCAACTGGCTCTATTGGAGCAAGCACATTAAAAGTTATTGAAAACAACCCTCAACACTTTCAGATCGTTGCGCTTGTCGCAGGCACCAATGTTGAGAAAATGGCTCAGCTTTGTCATAAGTGGCAGCCTAAATATGCAGTGATGGCTACAGACGCCGCCGCTCAGCAGCTCCAACAAGCCTTATTCTTGAACGGCACAAAAACCCAAGTGTTTGCTGGCATTGATGCGATGTGCCAAGTTTCTTCTTTCTCAGAAGTTGACACCGTTATGGCGGCGATCGTTGGTGCGGCTGGCTTATTACCTACCATGGCAGCCGTAAAAGCGGGTAAGCGAGTGTTACTGGCGAATAAAGAAGCGTTAGTGATGTCCGGTCAACTGTTTGTTGATGCAGTGAAAGAGAGTGGCGCAGAGTTACTACCAGTAGACAGTGAGCACAATGCTATTTTCCAATGTCTTCCGGCTGAGATTCAAACTCAGCTAGGCCATTGTGATTTAGAAAAACATGGCATCTCACATATCTTATTGACGGGTTCTGGTGGTCCGTTTAGGTACAGCGATTTGGCTGAACTTGAGACGGTAACACCGGAACAAGCCATTGCGCACCCTAACTGGTCAATGGGGCCAAAAATCTCGGTGGATTCCGCCACCATGATGAATAAAGGTCTTGAGTACATTGAGGCGAAGTGGCTGTTTAATGCCAGTCGTGAGCAAATGAAAGTGGTGATTCATCCACAATCAGTCATCCATTCAATGGTGCAATACAAAGATGGCTCGACGTTGGCGCAAATGGGCGAACCTGATATGGCGACGCCAATTGCATTGACGCTATCTTACCCTGAACGCGTTACAGCGGGCGTTGCGCCACTTGACTTTACCAAAGTGGGTGAGCTGACCTTCCTTGAGCCTGACTACAGTCGATACCCTTGCTTGAAGTTGGCGATCGATGCTTGCTATGAAGGCCAGCACGCAACGACAGCACTCAATGCCGCTAACGAAATTGCCGTTGAATCATTTTTGAACAAAAAGATCGCATTTACAGACATTGCAAAGGTCAATAACGGAGTAACTTCAAAAATTTGTGCGATGAATGCTCAGCTAAGCTGTGATGACTTGGAAAGCATTCTTGAGGTCGATAGAATGGCACGCACTTTGGCAGTCGAAATAATCAACGGGCGTAAATTATGACCGGTATTTTGTGGAATTTTGTCGCATTCATTATTGCCTTAGGCATTTTGGTTGCGGTGCACGAGTTTGGCCACTTTTGGGTCGCACGTCGTTGTGGTGTCAAAGTAGAAAAATTCTCGATTGGTTTCGGTAAGTCTTTGTGGAGTAAAGTCGGCAAAGATGGCACGGAATACAGCATTTCAATCATTCCGCTAGGTGGTTTCGTTAAAATGTTGGATGGGCGTGTTGATGATGTGTCTGATGAGATGCAGCAATACGCATTCGATAAGAAACCATTATGGAAACGTGCCTCGATCATCGCGGCAGGTCCTGCTTTTAATTTCTTGTTTGCTATTTTTGCTTACTGGCTCGTTTTTCTTATTGGAGTTCCTGCCGTTAAGCCTGTCGTTGGTGAAGTAACGCCGTATTCGATTGCTGCGGAAGCAGGTTTAGAAACTGGAATGGAACTAAAAGCCATTTCCGGCGTCAAAACCGCGGACTGGGAATCGGTAAATATGGCGCTTGTTTCGCATATTGGCGACAAGCAAATGCAGATAACCGTGATGCCAGCACAAGGTGTTGGGGTCGAGCAGACAAAAACCTTAGATCTTTCTAGTTGGAAAATTGACCTTGAAAGTGAATCTGCGTTAACTACGTTGGGCTTTCGACCTTATACCCCTGAGATCTCTACTCAGCTGAGTAATGTCACAGAAGGGAGTGCAGGTCAAGGTGCAGGCTTAATAGCGGGTGATGTGATTGTTGCTATTAATGGTCAAGAGATTCAACAATGGAATCAAATTGTTGAGTTGATTCGCAGTCACCCAAATAAACCAATGGCACTGGTCGTTGAGCGTAGTGGTGAAAATTTGCCTCTGACTTTAATTCCGAATAGTCGTGAAATTAGAGACGGTGAGCAGATAGGTTTTGCGGGAATCGCTCCTGAAGTCGCAGAATGGCCGGAAAACTATCGCTTCGAGCTGCAATTTGGTGTATTTGATTCTATCGGTAAAGCGGTAGATAAAACGGGTCAAGTGATTGACTTAACGCTCAGTATGCTTAAGAAGCTGATCGTTGGAGATGTTGGCCTAAATAACTTAAGTGGCCCTATTTCTATAGCGAAAGGTGCAGGAACCACAGCCGATTACGGCTTAGTGTATTTCTTAGGTTTCCTAGCTCTAATCAGTGTTAACTTGGGCATTATTAACTTAGTACCACTACCAATGTTGGATGGTGGTCATTTACTATTTTTAGCTATCGAGGCGGTGATTCGACGTCCAGTACCAGAAAAGGTACAAGAGATGGGATACCGACTAGGTGGTGCAATAATTTTTACCCTTATGGCTGTAGCGATATTTAACGACTTTGCACGCTTATAAAGTGGAATAAAGGTTGTAGTAAGGAATAACTAAAACAAATATGGCGATGAAAAAAATTTTGCTAGCGACACTGCTTGCAACCAGTGTCTCTGCTCACGGTGCTGACAACTTTGTAGTTCAGGACATTCAAATAGACGGTTTGCAACGTGTGGCGCTAGGTGCGGCATTGCTCAAAATGCCTATTCGTATCGGTGATACCGTGAGTAATCAGGATGTGGCTGAGATCATTCGAGCTCTTTATTCAACCGGTAACTTTGAAGATATCAAAGTGTCGCGTGATAACAACGTGCTGGTTATTCAAGTTAAAGAGCGTCCGACAATCGCAAGTATTTCTTTCTCAGGAAATAGTGCGATTAAAGATGAGCAACTACAGCAAAACCTTGATGCTTCGGGTATTCGTACTGGTGAGGCGTTGGATCGCACCACGTTATCTAACATTGAAAAAGGTCTAGAAGACTTTTACTACAGTGTGGGTAAATATAATGCCAGCGTTCAAGCGGTTGTTACTCCACTTCCTCGTAACCGTACCGACCTGAAGTTTGTCTTCACAGAAGGTGTTTCGGCTAAGATTCAACAAATTAACTTTATTGGTAATGAAGTCTTTACTGATGCTGAGTTAATGAGTCGCTTCAATTTGAATGCCAATGTGTCATGGTGGAACTTCCTTTCTGACGACAAATACCAAAAACAAGTCCTTGCCGGTGATATTGAAGCACTACGCTCGTACTACTTAAACCGTGGTTATTTGAAATTCCAGCTGACTTCAACGCAAGTTGCTATCTCTCCTGATAAAAAAGGCGTGTACATCACTCTTGGCCTTGATGAAGGTGCGGCATACAGCGTTAAAGATGTCGAGTTCCGTGGTGAGCTGATTGGTAAAGAACACGAATTTGAGCTGATGGTACCGTTTGAAAAAGGCGAAATTTACAGTGCAGCATCGGTAACGGCTTTAGAAGACGGTGTAAAACGAGCTCTAGGTGAGGCAGGTTACGCGTATCCTGAAGTTCGTACTATCCCAGAATACGATGAAGAGACGAAAGAAGTTTCGTTGATCGTTAACGTTCAAGCAGGAAAACGTATTTATGTTCGCGATATTCGCTTTGTAGGTAACAACTCTACGAAGGACGAAGTATTGCGCCGTGAAATGCGCCAAATGGAAGGCAGCTGGCTAAACTCTAAAGCGATAGAAACAGGTAAAGGCCGTCTTAACCGTCTAGGCTTCTTTGAAACGGTTGATGTTCAAACGGTACGAGTGCCAGGCAGCGATGACCAAGTGGATTTGGTCTATAACGTAAAAGAGGCTAACTCAGGTAGCGTAAACTTCGGTATCGGCTACGGTACTGAATCGGGCATTAGTTTCCAAGTTGGTTTGCAACAAGATAACTTTGCAGGCACAGGTAACCGTGTTGGCGTTAGTGCCATGATGAACGATTACCAAAAGAACTTAACATTAGAATATCGTGATCCTTACTGGAACCTTGATGGTGTCAGCATGGGTGGTAAAGTGTTCTATAACGAATTCGAAGCTTCTGAAGCTGGTATTGTTGACTATACCAACGAAAGTTACGGCGCGAGCTTAACTTGGGGTTTTCCATTCGATGAACTAAATCGTGTTGAATTTGGCGTTGGTTATACTCACAACAAGATTGGTAACGTGCCAACTTACGATCAGGCAGAGCTCTTTGCGCAAAGTATTGGTCAGCCAGACGGTGATATTAAAACCAACGACTTTGATATGAACCTATCTTGGACGCGAAACAACCTAAACAAAGGTTATTTCCCAACAGCTGGTAACTATCAACGTGCATTCTTTAAAATGACCGTACCTGGCTCTGATGCACAGTACTTCAAAACTCAGTATGATATCCGTCAGTACATCCCATTGACTAAAAAGCATGAGTTTACTTTCTTAATGCGTGGTCGTTTGGGTTACGGTAACGGTTATGGTCAAACGGATGGCAACGATAACTTGTTCCCATTCTACGAGAACTACTATGCCGGTGGCTTTACTACCTTGCGTGGTTTTGGCTCGAACAGCGCGGGTCCTAAAGCGGTATATACTGACCGTTCAGGTAGCTGTGGTAACAATGGCTGTGTGACCGCAACGGATGACTCTGTTGGTGGTAACGCTGTAGCGCTAGCAAGTATGGAAGTTATCTTCCCAGTACCATTTGTATCAGAGGAAGCTCGAAGCCAAATTCGTACTAGTGCGTTTGTAGACGCTGCGAGTGTTTGGGATACTGAGTTTGTCTACCGTGAAGGTGTAACAGACGCTGAGTATTATGATTATTCTGATCCAACCAACTTCCGCGCTTCTTATGGTGTGGCGCTGCAATGGATGTCTCCAATGGGGCCGCTAGTATTCTCTGTAGCGAAACCAATTGAAATTTATGAAGGTGATGACGAAGAATTCTTCACTTTCACGATCGGCAGAACCTTCTAATAAAGGAAAATTAAAGTGAACAAAATGATTAAAGCGGCTGGTGTTGGCCTTGTTGTTATGACGTCTTCTCTTTTTGCAAATGCTGCTGAAGCTGCGCAAAAGATTGGCTATGTAAATACTGCTCAAGTATTCCAAGCGCTTCCTCAACGTGAAGTGGTTTTGCAAAAAATGCAAAGCGAATTCAAAGACAAAGCGGATGAGCTGAAATCGATTCAAAAGCAGATCCAAACTAAAGTTGAAAAGCTTAAGCGTGACGGTCAACTGCTAGGTGAAGACGAGGTTGAAAAACTACGTATTGAAATTGGTCAGCTACAAAGCAAATTCAAGATCAAAGGCCAAGCGCTAGAGCAAGCGTCTGCTCGTCGTGAAGCTCAAGAAAAACAAAAACTATTTAAAGTGATTCAAGATGCTGTGAAGAAAGTATCTGAAAAAGAAGGCTACGACATCATCATTGATGTTCAAACCATGCAATATGGTAAGCCTGAATTTAACATCTCTGAAAAAGTAATCGCAGAACTAAAATAATTTATGACACAACTGACTTTAGCCGATTTGGCGACTATTACCGGGGGTGAGCTACATGGCGATGCTAACGCATCCGTCACCATGGTAGCTCCAATGGATAAAGCACAGCATGGCCATGTAACCTTTTTGTCAGACTCTAAATACGCAAAGTATTTGGCTGACTGTCAAGCAACGGTTGTTATGGTTAAAGAAGCGCAGCGAGAGCTTTGTAGCGGGAACGTATTAGTGGTTGCCGACCCATACGTTGCCTTTGCAAAGGTAGCTCAAGCTCTAGATACTACGCCTAAAGCAGCAGCGGAAATCGCACCTTCAGCGGTAATCGCGAATGATGCAACATTAGGTGAAAACGTTGCAATTGGCGCAAATGCGGTAATTGAAAGCGGCGTAACACTTGGTGATAACGTTGTAATCGGCGCAGGGTGCTTTGTTGGTAAGAACGCTTCTATAGGCGCAAATAGCCAACTCTGGGCAAATGTCAGTGTGTATCATAACGTGCAAATTGGCACGGATTGTTTAGTTCAAGCAAACACGGTTATTGGTAGTGACGGATTTGGCTATGCCAATGAAAAAGGTGAGTGGATCAAAATTCCTCAGCTTGGCACTGTTATTGTTGGTAATCGTGTTGAAATCGGTTCAGGTACAACCATCGACCGTGGTGCACTAGAAGATACGATCATTGCTGATAATGTCATTCTAGATAACCAAATCCAAATCGCGCACAACGTACAGATCGGATATGGTACAGCCATGGCTGGTGGTACTGTAGTGGCTGGCAGTACCAAGATTGGCAAATATTGTATTATCGGCGGCGCTACAGTTATCAATGGGCACATTGAAATCGTTGATGGCGTTACCATTACTGGTATGGGTATGGTAATGCGCAGTATTGATGAGAAAGGTGTTTATTCGTCGGGTATACCGCTACAAACGAATAAAGAGTGGCGTAAAACCGCAACTCGTGTGCACCGTATCGATGATATGAATAAACGTCTTAAGGCGGTAGAAAAGCAGCTTAAGCCTAGCGCTGACGCTTAATTAGCTACTGTGAAAAAAGGCTCGCTTAATGCGAGTCTTTTTATTCTTAGCAACCGTTTGATGTAGAATGCGTTGCTGAATAAATAGACGACAATGCTAAGTGGATTCAACTAGACTTGTTGAAAGTACAGCGAATTATGCACCTAGCTTGAACTTCGGTATATAATGCCAATCAGATACTCAGTTTAGAATTTGAAAATAGGATAATGACTTTGACTACTGAAAAGAAAACGATGAACATTACTGAAATCCAGGAATTGTTGCCTCATCGCTACCCATTTCTGTTGATTGACCGCGTCACTGATTTCGAAGAAGAGAAATATCTAACCGCGATTAAGAACGTTTCAGTAAACGAGCCTCAGTTCACGGGTCATTTCCCTCAACTTCCAGTATTCCCTGGCGTACTTATTCTTGAAGCTATGGCTCAAGCGACAGGCTTGCTAGCGTTTAAATCTTTTGGTGCGCCAGAAGGTAATGAACTGTACTACTTTGCAAGTGTTGATAATGCTAAGTTCCGTAAACCGGTAACACCTGGCGATCAACTGGTTATTGAAGTTGAATTTGTAAAAGAGCGTCGTGGTATTGCTGCATTCAAATGTGCGGCAAAAGTAGATGGTGACGTTGTTTGTTCTGCTGATCTTAAGTGTGCTCGCCGAGAGTTTTAATATGATTCATGAAACCGCTCAAATCCACCCAGCGGCGGTGGTAGAAGAAGGTGCAAAAATTGGCGCTAACGTAACCGTTGGCCCATTCACCTACATCACAGGGAATGTGGAGATTGGCGAAGGCACCGAAGTGATGTCTCACGTCGTTATTAAAGGCCATACTAAAATTGGTAAAGATAACCGCATTTTCCCTCACGCTGTGATTGGTGAAGAAAACCAAGACAAGAAATACGGTGGTGAAGACACCACGGTTGTGATTGGTGATCGCAATGTTATTCGTGAAGCGGTTCAAGTGCATCGTGGTACGGTTCAAGACAAAGCAACAACAGTGATTGGTGATGACAATCTACTGTGTGTAAATGCTCATATTGCTCATGACGTTATCGTGGGTAATCACACTCACATTGGTAACAACGCTATTCTTGGCGGTCATGTGACGGTTGGTGACTATGCGGGCGTGATGGCTTTATCAGCGATTCACCCATTCTGTAGCGTAGGCTCTTACGCATACATTGGTGGTTGTTCTGCGGTTGTTCAAGACGTTCTTCCTTATGTGCTTGCTCAAGGTAACCATGCAACACCTTATGGTCTTAACCTAGTAGGCCTTAAGCGTAATGGTTTTGAAAAACCAGAGCTACGCGCATTACAAAAAGCGTACAAAGAAATCTACCGTTCAGGTAAAACAATGGAAGAAGTGAAGCCTGCTTTGGCTGAAATGGCGAAAGAGTTTGCTTCGATTAAACCAATGCTAGCGATGCTAGAATCGACTGAACGTGGCATTATTCGCTAATTCAGACGTGAATTGATGAAAAAGATCGCATCTGTATAGTTGCGGTCTTTTTGTGTTTTTATGCTTAGGTAAAACAGATATGGACAAACCTCTTACTATTGGCGTCGTGGCGGGAGAACTTTCCGGCGATACGCTAGGTGAAGGCTTTATCAAGGCGATTAAAGAGCAGTACCCTAATGCTCGTTTTGTGGGCATTGGTGGCCCTAAAATGATAGCTCAAGGCTGTGAGTCGCTGTTCGATATGGAAGAACTGGCGGTTATGGGCTTAGTTGAAGTGTTGGGTCGACTGCCGAGACTGCTCAAAGTGAAAGCGGAGTTGGTGAAGTATTTTACCACTAACCCGCCGGATGTATTCATCGGAATCGACGCGCCAGATTTCAACTTACGTTTAGAGTTGGATCTTAAAAACGCGGGCATAAAAACCGTTCATTACGTGAGCCCATCTGTTTGGGCTTGGCGTCAAAAACGTATTCATAAAATTGCGGCTGCGACAAATTTGGTTTTGGCATTCTTGCCGTTTGAAAAAGCCTTTTACGATAAGTTTGATGTGCCGTGTGAATTTATTGGCCATACTTTGGCGGATGCAATTCCGATGGAGTCCGATAAGAATCAAGCACGAGCTCTACTTGGGCTTAAGCAAGACAAACGCTGGCTTGCGGTGTTGCCTGGTAGCCGTGGCAGCGAGCTAAAAATGCTGTCAGAGCCGTTTATTCGCGCTTGTCAGCAGCTTAAAAAACGTTTCCCTGATTTGGGTTTTGCGGTTGCCTTGGTTAACGAAAAGCGCCGTGAACAGTTTGAAGCAGCGTGGCAGGAGTTTGCACCTGAGCTGGATTTCAAGTTGGTCAATGATACGGCAAGAAACGTTATCACAGCCTCCGATGCGGTGATGCTCGCTTCCGGTACTGTCGCTCTTGAGTGCATGTTAATCAAGCGTCCAATGGTTGTTGGCTATCGCGTCAATGCCATCACAGCATTTATCGCTCGTCGCTTAGTGAAAACCAAGTATGTTTCTTTGCCTAATATCCTTGCCGATCAAGAGTTAGTTAAAGAGTATCTGTTAGAAGAGTGTACGCCAGATAACTTAGCGGGCGAGGTGACACGCCTTTTAGACGGTGCTGGCGACGCGATGGTCGAGAAGTTTACGGAAATGCATCATTGGATTCGTAAAGATGCGGATCGCCAAGCAGCAAGCGCAGTGTTGAAATTGATTGAGAAACAATAATGGCAAAAGAGACAAAAGAATTACCACCATTTGAATATCCACAAGGCTATAGCTTAGTTGCGGGTGTTGATGAAGTCGGTCGAGGCCCGTTGGTAGGCGATGTGGTGACTGCTGCGGTGATCTTAGATCCGAATAATCCTATCGAAGGTTTAAACGACTCAAAGAAACTGTCTGAGAAGAAACGTTTAGCACTACTACCAGAAATCAAAGAGAAAGCATTGGCTTGGTCGGTGGGGCGTTGTTCCCCGACGGAAATTGATGAACTGAACATCTTGCAAGCGACCATGGTAGCCATGCAGCGTGCGATTGCCGGTTTGAAAGTACAGCCAGACCTAGCGCTTATTGATGGTAATCGTTGCCCTGAGCTATCAATGGCTTCACAAGCGGTGGTAAAAGGTGATTTACGTGTGGCTGAAATCAGTGCAGCGTCAATCATCGCTAAGGTTGTACGTGACCAAGAGATGGAAGAGTTGGATAAGATCCACCCAGAGTTTGGTTTTGCTAAGCACAAAGGTTACCCAACCAAAGCGCATTTTGAAGCGATTGAGCAACATGGTGTGATTGATGAGCATCGAAAAAGCTTTAAACCCGTTAAGCGTGCACTTGGTCTGGAATAAGGTTTCGTACATCCCTTAGCCATACCTCTCACTAAGCGTAAATATAGCCGAACTTAGTGTTTAAGTTCGGGTATACTCAAGTCAAATTGACAGTCTACACCCTCGGAAATTTTTAATGTCAGATCCAAAGTTTGTCCACCTTCGCATCCATAGTGACTTCTCCATGGTCGACGGCCTATCTAAAGTGCCGCCGCTGGTTAAAAAAGTTGCCGAGATGGGCATGCCTGCGATGGCACTTACCGATTTCACCAACCTTTGTGGCTTAGTCAAGTTCTACGGCACTGCGCACGGTTGTGGTGTTAAGCCTATCATAGGTGCAGATTTTGCTATGCAGTCTGCCGAGTTTGGTGAAGAGTTGACGAAACTGACCGTTCTGGCGGCAGATAACGACGGCTATAAAAACCTGACGTTACTTATCTCCAAAGCTTATCTTCGTGGCCATGTTCAGCACCAGCCAGTGATCGACAGAGAATGGTTGATTGAGCACAGCAAAGGTCTGATTCTGCTTTCTGGTGGCAAAAGTGGTGAGATAGGTAAAGCGCTGCTGAAGGGTAACCAAGTGTTGGTTAACCAGTGTGTTGAGTTTTATCAAACCCATTTTGCAGACCGCTTTTATTTGGAGCTAACCCGCACTGGCCGAGCAGATGAAGAGTCCTACTTACACTTTGCGTTGGAGTTGGCTGAAATTCAGGAACTACCAGTTGTCGCGACCAATGATGTCGTGTTCTTAACTGAAGAGTCATTTGATGCTCATGAAATTCGAGTTGCTATTCATGATGGCTATACGTTAGAAGATCCACGTCGACCAAAAAATTACAGTCCTCAGCAATACCTGCGTAGTGAAGAAGAAATGTGCGAGCTGTTTGCCGACATTCCCGAAGCGCTCGAAAACAGTGTAGAGATTGCTAAGCGTTGTAACGTTACTGTTCGCCTCGGTGAATACTTCCTACCAGCCTTCCCAACCGAAGGTATGGAAGAGACTGAATTCTTAGTTAAGAAGTCTGAAGAAGGCCTTGAAGAGCGTTTAGAGTTCTTATTCCCCGATGAAAAAGAGCGTGCTGAACGCCGCCCTGAATACGATGAGCGTCTTCAAATCGAGCTTGAAGTTATCAACAACATGGGATTCCCAGGTTACTTCTTGATCGTAATGGAATTCATCCAGTGGTCGAAAGATAACGATATTCCGGTTGGTCCGGGGCGTGGTTCTGGTGCCGGCTCTTTGGTCGCTTACGCGCTTAAAATCACCGATTTGGATCCGCTAGAATACGATCTACTATTCGAACGTTTCTTGAACCCAGAACGTGTATCCATGCCCGATTTCGATGTCGATTTCTGTATGGATAAACGTGACCAAGTGATTGATCACGTAGCCGAAATGTATGGCCGTGATGCGGTATCGCAGATCATTACTTTTGGTACCATGGCGGCGAAAGCGGTAATCCGTGATGTTGGCCGTGTACTCGGCCATCCGTTTGGTTTCGTTGACCGTATTTCCAAGCTGGTTCCGCCTGACCCGGGTATGACGCTAGAAAAGGCGTTCAAAGCCGAACCTGCGTTGCCTGAGCTTTACAACAACGATGAGGAAGTGAAAGAACTCATCGACATGTGTCGCATCCTTGAAGGTTGTACACGTAACGCCGGTAAACACGCTGGTGGTGTTGTAATCTCGCCGACTACGATTACCGACTTTGCGCCAATTTATGCTGATGCGGAAGGTCACTTCCCTGTAACCCAGTTTGATAAGAACGATGTAGAAACAGCGGGTTTAGTTAAATTTGACTTCTTGGGTTTGCGTACCCTAACCATCATCGATTGGGCGCTGGGACTGATTAACCCGCGACTAGAGCGTGAAGGTAAAGAAGCGGTTCGTATTGAGTCGATTCCTCTGGCTGATGAAGCCTCGTTTCGATTGCTGAAAAATTCAGAAACAACCGCAGTATTCCAGTTAGAATCACGTGGTATGAAAGAGCTTATCAAGCGACTTCAGCCTGACTGTTTCGAAGATATTATCGCATTGGTGGCCTTGTTCCGTCCGGGCCCACTGCAATCGGGCATGGTAGATAACTTTATCGACCGTAAACATGGCCGCGAAGCAATCTCATACCCAGATGAACAGTGGCAACACGAATCGCTGAAAGAAATTCTAGATCCGACTTACGGCATTATCTTGTATCAAGAGCAGGTAATGCAGATTGCACAGGTACTTTCTGGTTACACCCTTGGCGGAGCGGATATGCTTCGTCGTGCAATGGGTAAGAAGAAACCGGAAGAGATGGCCAAGCAACGTGCGACCTTCGAACAAGGTGCGATAGAAAACGGCGTCGACGGTGAGTTGGCGATGAAGATCTTCGACTTGGTAGAAAAGTTCGCAGGTTATGGCTTTAACAAATCTCACTCGGCGGCTTATGCGCTGGTTTCCTACCAAACACTATGGTTAAAAACTCACTATCCTGCGGAGTTCATGGCGGCGGTAATGACCGCAGATATGGATAACACTGAGAAAGTGGTTGGTCTGGTCGACGAATGTTTCCGCATGAAGCTTAAAGTGCTACCACCAGATATTAATGCGGGTCTGTATCGTTTTAACGTTGATGAAACGGGGGCGATTGTTTACGGCATCGGTGCGATCAAAGGAGTCGGTGAAGGCCCGATTGAAGCCATCTTGGAATCGCGCAATAAAGATGGTCACTTTAAAGACCTGTTTGATTTCTGTGCTCGAATTGACCTGAAAAAAGTCAATAAACGCGTGATTGAAAAGCTAATTTATGCTGGCGCATTAGACCGATTAGGTCCGCATCGTGCAGCGTTAATGGCATCGCTAAATGATGCGGTAAAAGCCGCTAGCCAACACCACCAAGCAGAAGCATTTGGGCAAAGTGATTTATTTGGCGTACTCACCGAAGCGCCAGAAGAAGTTGAGCATAAATACACGAAAGTACCACCATGGCCAGAGAAGGTTTGGCTTGAGGGTGAACGCACAACTTTAGGTCTTTATTTGACCGGACATCCAATAAATGCCTATATAAAGGAACTTGGCAAGTACACCAGTTGTCGACTAAAGGACGCAACACCAACAAGACGCGATCAATCTGTGACTGTAGCAGGTTTGGTGATTGCAGCTCGGGTAATGACCACAAAACGTGGAACTCGTATCGGGATTATGACTCTTGACGACCGAAGTGGTCGAATGGAAGTGATGTTGTTCTCAGATGCGCTTGATCGTTATGCCGAACTACTAGAAACTGACAAAATATTAGTGGTTTCCGGACAGGTCAGCTTTGATGATTTCAATTGTGGTCTTAAAATGTCCGCGCGCGAGGTTATGGACCTCGGCTCCGCACGTGAAAAATACGCACGTGGATTATCCGTTTCGATTGAGCAATCTCAGATCGACGGCCAGTTTTTTGAGCGCTTTAGCAAAATTCTAGAGCCTCACCGAGCAGGTACAGTGCCTGTTCATATTTATTATCAACGCAATGATGCCCGTGCCCGCTTAACGCTTGGCACAGAATGGCGAGTCACCCCGAGTGATGCGTTGATTGACGATTTAAAGCAGTTGCTTGGTAATAGCCAAGTTGAACTCGAATTTAACTAAAATTCAGCACATTAGCTGAATAAGAAAGGACCGATAGATGAGCCTAAACTTTTTAGAATTTGAAAAGCCTATCGCAGAACTTGAAGCTAAAATCGAAGCTCTTCGCGACGTTTCACGCCACGGCGGTGATGACGGTGTCGATCTAGATAAAGAGATCGAACAGCTTGAAAAGAAAAGCCTAGAGCTGAAGAAGAAAATCTTCAATGACTTAGGTGCATGGGAAACAGCTCAATTGGCGCGTCACCCATTGCGTCCTTACACGCTTGATTACATCGAGCACGTATTTACCGAGTTTGACGAACTGGCGGGCGACCGTGCATACGCTGACGATAAAGCTATCGTAGGTGGTATCGCACGTCTTGAAGGCCGTCCTGTGATGATCATTGGTCACCAGAAAGGTCGTGAGACGAAAGAAAAAGTAAAACGTAACTTCGGCATGCCTAAGCCAGAAGGTTACCGTAAAGCGCTTCGTCTAATGGAGACTGCTGAGCGTTTTAATATGCCAATCATTACGTTCATCGATACTGCGGGTGCATACCCAGGTGTTGGCGCTGAAGAGCGCGGTCAATCAGAAGCTATTGCGAAGAACCTAAAAGTAATGGCGGGTCTGAAAGTGCCGGTTATTTGTAACGTTGTCGGTGAAGGTGGCTCTGGTGGTGCATTAGCTATTGGTGTCGGTGACTATGTAAACATGCTGCAATACTCAACGTACTCAGTAATCTCTCCTGAAGGTTGTGCATCAATCCTATGGCGTGATTCTGATAAAGCGCCACAAGCAGCAGAAGCGATGGGCCTCATTGCGCCTCGTTTGAAAGAGCTTGAGCTGATCGATGAAATCATCGAAGAGCCGCTGGGTGGTGCGCACCGAGATCATCAAGCGGTAGCGGCTAATATGAAGCAAACTCTGCTTCGCCAACTTGAAGAGCTAGAACAATTTGATGATGAAGCGCTAATGGCGCGCCGTTACCAACGCCTAATGAGCTACGGTTACTGCTAATCACACTATTCGCAATTTTGAAAAGGGTTGAGCATGTCTCAACCCTTTTTGTTTTCTCCCGATAGAAGATTAACGGTAGAATAACCTCTGACCTATTTTACAGACCAATCATTAATATGAATCAACTAGCGACTACCTTTACCCAAGTTATTGAGCAACATAGTGCGGATTTTTCTGCTACCAATAAGCTCGTCTTAGGTTTTAGTGGTGGGGTAGATTCACGCGTGATGCTGCAACTGTTGGCGGATTACCAGCAAGCTAAAAGCGGTAAAGTGTTGGCGGTTCATGTTCATCATGGGCTTAGTGAGAATGCCGATGAGTGGGCGCAGCAATGCCAAATGTGGTGTCAGCAGCTTAAGGTTGAGTGCGTAGTTGAACGAGTGACGTTGGAGACTCAAGGTAACAGTATTGAGGCTGCTGCGCGAGAGGCACGTTACAACGCGATTGCTCGCCATGTAAATACAGGCGACCTGTTGCTGGTGGGCCAACATGCGGATGACCAAATTGAAACCTTACTCCTTGCGTTAAAGCGGGGGAGTGGTCCTAAAGGTTTATCCGCTATGGCGGAGTGTATGCCGTTTGCCGGAGGTAAGTTAGTACGTCCGTTGTTAAGTGTTACTCGGGAGCAGATAGAGCAATATGCGAATGATCATCAGCTAGAGTGGCTAGAGGATGAAAGCAATCAAGATACTCGCTTTGATCGAAACTATATTCGCCATCGAGTGACTCCATTGCTAACCGAGCGATGGCCCAGTATTCATCGCGCAGTTAATCGTTCTGCTCAGCTATGTGCCGAGCAAGAGTCCTTATTAGCAGAGCTATTGAGCGACAAACTCGCTGCGGTTATCGGAATAGACAATAGCCTCGAAATTGATGGATTAGAGCGAGAAAGTGAACGAGTGAGATTGCAATTGATTCGATTGTGGTTTGAACGTGCTCATTTAGCTATGCCAAGTCGCGACCATTTACATGCCATCTGGCAACAAGTGGCACAAGCGACTCACGATGCGAATCCGATTTTAAAGTTGGGTGAGATTGAGGTGCGCCGTTTCGCTGGGCGTTTGTATCATGTTTGTGTCTCTAATGATGTTTCAGGTTGGCATCGCCAACTTACGCTAAACGAAAGCCTCTCCTTGCCCGATAACTTGGGCTCGATACTGATGACCAAAAACAAGCTAGGGCAACTTTCTTTAATTGATGAGCAGGCGAGTAAACTCACAGTCACCTTTAACCCTGAAGGCTTGTCTGCTCACCCTCAAGAGCGAGGACATAGCCGTAAGTTGAAAAAGTTGTTTCAAGAGTACCAAGTACCAAGTTGGCTACGTCGTCGGATGCCAATCATCATGTGCGGTGATCAGGTTGTTGCCGTCGTAGGGCTATTTGTTGATAAGCGCTTTGCAGGTAATGATTACCAAATTGACTGGCAACGCAAGTAACGCACTGTGTGCACTCTTTTTATTGACTGCGCTTCGTGTGATAATAAAGAAAAATAGTTTAAGGGATGAACATGAAAAAGATTGAAGCGATCATCAAGCCATTCAAACTTGATGATGTACGTGAAGCGTTGGCTGAAGTGGGCATTACTGGTATGACGGTATCTGAAGTAAAAGGCTTCGGTCGTCAGAAAGGTCACACAGAGCTGTATCGCGGCGCGGAATACATGGTGGATTTTCTACCTAAAGTGAAACTGGAAATTGTCGTCACCGATGAAGTCGCGGAGCAGTGTGTGGATACCATTATCGAGACGGCTCAAACAGGTAAAATCGGTGATGGTAAAATCTTTATCACTGATGTCGAGCGCGTTGTGCGAATTCGTACCGGTGAAGAAGACGAAGACGCTATCTAAGAATACTAAAAAAGAGCCGCAAGGCTCTTTTTTATTGCACTGCCTGCGGGGCATTTGGATATAGAGTATTAATGAATAGAAAACGTTTGGCTTTATTGCTACCCCTAGCTGTGGTGAGCGTCGCGGTGATTGGTTATCACACTATCTTCAAATTACCTCAATCCCCTCAGTTGACCACGGTATCGGGTCAATCTTCTCAGTTGGAAGTTTCCACTAACCAAGGACAACCAGAGCTAACCTGCTTTGAAAGCCAAACCGCAGAACCGATTGATTTGAATGGTCAAATTAACCTGCTAGTTTGGAATATATATAAGCAAAATCGCAGCAATTGGCAGCAAATTAGCCAAGAAATTACTCAAGATAAGCAGTTACTCTTATTTCAAGAGGCAAGCATGACAGACGCTCTTAAAGCTTGGATTAACCAAGATAACTGGAGTGGGAACTTAGTCGATGCATTTAAAGCGTTTGATACCTCTGCTGGCGTGTTAAACCTTGCTCATCAATTGCCAATCAAAGCTTGTGCCTACACCGAGTTAGAGCCTTGGTTGCGTTTACCTAAGTCGGCGCTTTACGCTGAATACGCACTTTCTAATGGTCAATCTCTTGCGGTGGTCAATATCCACGCTGTGAATTTCACTTACGGAACTGAGGAATACCATCGTCAGTTATCTACGCTTGCCAATGCATTAAAACAGCACCAAGGGCCAATGATCGTTGCGGGTGATTTTAATAGCTGGAGTGAACAACGCATGCTCGTAATGCGTGAAGTGTTAGAAAGTGTTGGTGTTATAGAAGCAAGCCTCCAACCAGACAATCGCACACAGTTTGTGACCGGATTACCGCTCGATCATCTGTTCTATCGTGGATTAGCGCTAGAAACAGCAAAGGCATCCATTACGGATGCCTCTGATCATAATCCGATTGAAGCTCGCTTCTCTATTGAGCAGTGAGCCTCAAGTGTCATTGATTAGAAAATCGCTAAGTACAGCGCCCAAATTAGGTAGTATGCCAACCAAGGAAGCGCTGAAATAGCCAAGGCTTGGCCTCGTTCAAACTCAGTCCATGTCCCTACGGCAGCATAACCAAGTGCGATGTACCAAGGCATAAGCAATGGTAGTGAGTTGGCAAAGTGGAACCATTCGCTGGTCATTGGCAACTTAATCAAGCCGTTTAGGCTGTTTAAGTCTGCTGCGTAGCTCATTACCGCGCCGTGCTTAAGCAACACACTGATGTAACTCGCTAAATCGCCAATCACGGCCGGGAACATAATCGCACTGCTTGCGGCAAACCATTTCCAATAGCCGTGTTGATGTTGGCTCGGTTTGGTTGCGAGCATAAACCAGAACGCCAGCAGAACAATATTGGTGATACGGCCTATCACGTCGTTAATGATCTCTGATGCCATTAACGTATCGGCATCTAACGGAGTCACACTACCTGAATTTAATACCTCAAGTTGAGGCATTAAACCTGCTTTTAGCCATTCAAAATCGACGATGTCAAAATAAGCTCCCCAAAACAGAAATGGTGACAGCAGCAAGAAGATAAAAGGTTGCCATCCCCACATACCTCGTTGGTAGAGAGCTAAAAAGCACACGCTAGGTGAACGAAATATGTCGACTAGCATAATCAAAGGGTTGCTTGACGGGGTCATACGCTCACCTTAGTGACATCAACATAAAGCTTAAGCTTTTGGCCCGGCTGAAGGTATTTCTTGTGCTGAAGGTTATTCCACTTCACCACGTCTTTTGATTTCACTTTAAATTTGTTAGCGATACCACTTACTGTGTCACCAGAGCGTACTTTGTAGAAAACGGTACGAATAATGGCGCCATCAGAGCCATTCTTCCAGATAACCAGTTTTTGACCAACACGTAGCGTATCGCGTGGTCCCATACCGTTCCACTTAGCTAAAGATTGGTGCGATACCTTGTGCTTTTTCGCAATGCCCCAAAGGCTGTCGCCTTTTTGTACTGTGTGGGTCAGTTTGATTTGACCGCGAGCTTTAGATTGCGTTTTCGCTAGACGATTCGAAGCACTTAAAGTGTAGGCTTTATCATCTTTGGTCGATACCGGAATCAATAGATGCTGGCCAACACGAATGTTGTTGTTACTCATCTGGTTCGCGGTACGAATCACCTTGCTGGTGGTGTTGTACTTAGAAGCAAGCACGCTCACGGTATCGCCAGATTTCACCTTGTAGCGAACCACTTTCATGCCTTTACCGCGGTTTTCTTCTAGCTTTTTGTTGAATTGATCAACGGATTCGATTGGCAGAAGAAGTTTGTCTTTACCGCTTGGTGATGTAGCCCATTGATTATAAGCAGGGTTTAAACTTTGCAGTTCTTTAACTGAAATACCCGCATAGCTTGCAGCGATAGCGAGATCGAGCTGTTCTTTCGGCTCTACAATTTGCACCACTGGCTTGTTGGCAATAGGTGGGATGCTAATGCCATACTTCTCTTGGTTTGCCACGATGTCGGCAAGAGCAAGCAGTTTAGGCACGTAGCCACTGGTCTCTTTTGGCAAATCTAATGAGAAGAAGTCAATCGGCTTACCCGCTTTGGTGTTTTTGCGAATCGCACTTGAAACGCGACCACCGCCACTGTTGTAAGCTGCAATCGCGTGGGTCCATTCACCGTCAAAACGTTTATTCAGACTGGTTAAGAATTCGAGGGCTGCATCCGTTGCTGCATCCACATCGCGACGACCGTCGTACCAGAAGTTTTGCTCTAGGCCATACATTTTGCCTGTCGATGGAATGAACTGCCAAAGACCCGCGGCGCTACCATGAGAATATGCGAACGCATCAAAAGAGCTTTCAACAACTGGCAGTAGCGCCAGTTCAAGCGGAAGACCACGTTGTTCTATTTTCTCTGTCACAAGGTATAAGAACGGTTCAGCACGTTTAGATACCGTTTTTAGGTGATTAGGGTGTTTTAAATACCAAGTTCGGTAGTAGTCGACCATTTTATGATCTGGAATTGGCATTTCTAGTTGCATAGCAATGCGTTTCCACACGTCTTGCTGCATCTGAGGAGTGACAACAACAGGTGCGGTCACTTCTGGCTCTACAGGTGTGGTCACCGGTGTCGCTGGAGTTACTGTAGTGGAAGAAGTGTTATTCGAATTGGTTTCGCTATTCGAATCTTGTGTAGTGTGCTGGGTAACCTGACAGCCTGACAGTAGTAGTGCCAATACCCAGCTGTGTTTCAATCGCATTGTACAGCCCTTTTTTTCAACGGCTGCTGATAATACTTTCCTCGCTAGCGTAGTGACAAGCAAGAAAACGTTAAAATTCGTTCTTCCACTCACGTAATGCTGTAAAAATTGACACAGGATCGATTTGTGAAGTTCGATTGCTCACGGATTTTATGACACTAGGCTCATCGGTTCGCAAAAATGGGTTTATCCACTTCTCCTGCCTAAGTGTGGTAGGCAAGGTTGGCTTGTTTTGCGCGCGAAGTCGATTCACTTCGTCACGATACTTATGCAGTAAAGAATTATCAGGCTCAACCGCAAGCGCAAAGGCAAGGTTACTTGCGGTGTATTCGTGCGCACAGTAAACCTCAGTTTCAATCGGTAATGCGGCGATTTTACTCAGTGAGGTAAACATTTGCTCCATTGTGCCTTCAAACACACGGCCACAGCCCGCAGAAAACAGAGTATCGCCACAAAACAGTTTGCCATCTCCTACATACCCGATATGACCAAGGGTATGCCCTTCTAGGCCGAGCACGAGAAACACTTCATCAAACAAATCAATTTGATCTCCGGCTTCTACGGCGTGAGTGAGCGTTGGTACAGGTTCATTCGCTGGGCCTACAACATCAATATTTGGGTACTGTCGAACCAACTCTGGCACACCGCCTATGTGGTCATTGTGGTGATGAGTAATCAAAATGGCTTCTAAGGTCAGGTCATGCTGCTTTAAGTAATCGAGAACAGGTGCTGCATCGCCTGGATCAACCACAGCGCAACGGCGATCGCTATTTTCAATCAGCCAGATGTAATTATCGTTAAATGCAGGTATGCTTTTTATATCTAACATGGTGGATCTCCAGTAGGCTATGAAACCAGCGCGCAGTGAAAAACAGCTTGAGCAACCCCACTCTTGGTCGCAACTCAAGAATGGCCAATGGGTGAGTGAGTCCATTCAAACACGACTTGATGAGTGGTGTCCAAGATTGTTTGGCTATCATATGCTTAAGATGGGTGGTTTAAGCTGCGAGCTCACTAGCTGTAACTGTAACATTCAACATCAAGTTAACCTCGATATCCAGAACCCTTTGCATAATGTGATTGCAGATGGTTACGATTTACCCTTCCTTGAAAAAAGCTTCGATTCGGTGATTCTTTCTCATCAATTGGATTATTGTAATGATCCACACCGAATGCTGCGTGAAGTAGACCGTGTGATGATAAATGATGGGTATTTGATCATTACCGGATTTAACCCGATCAGTTTCACTGGCTTGGCAAGCTTGATGCCATGGCGTAGGAACAACTTGCCATGGAGTGGGCGTATGTTTACGCCGAACCGAATCAAAGATTGGTTAGGGATTCTGAATTATCAGGTGGTGGAATGTGACCAATATGGTCTGTTTCCTATGCAGCGTTATCGAACCATGTGGACGTGGCTAGAAAATGGTATTGGTGATTGGGCATCGCCGCTTGGTAGCTTGTATTTTATTGTGGCTCGAAAACGAACTTACCCATTAAAGCCAATCAAACCACACTGGAACTTTAAACGAAAATTGACGCCCTTAGGCGTCAATTACAAAGTGTCCGATAAACATTCTTAACCGGATTAGCTAGGCTGATATCCGGTGTCTTCATCGGTCGGGTTTTCAGCTGCGGCGCGCGCTAATTCATCACACATTTCATTTTCGCGATGGCCTGCGTGGCCTTTTACCCAACGCCAATCGATCTCATGGCGCTCAGTTTCAGCGTCGAGCGCTTTCCATAAATCGGCATTTTTTACTGGTTTTTTGTCTGCTGTTTTCCAACCGCGTTTTTTCCAGTTATGAATCCACTGAGTAATACCTTGACGAACATATTGGCTATCGGTAGTTAAAATCACTTGGCATGGTTCTTTGAGCGCTTTGAGAGCAACGATAGTCGCGAGCATTTCCATACGGTTGTTAGTGGTCAGCGTGTAGCCTTTGGCGAGGGTTTTCTCGGTCTGTTTGTATCGCATTACAATGCCGTAGCCACCAGGGCCCGGATTGCCTAAACAAGAACCATCTGTGAAAATTTCCACTTGTTTCGTCATGTTTTGGTACTATTGGTGTTTGCACATAATTCCCATAGTCTGACACATAGTTTGCAATGAATACCAGTAACAATTCTAATCAGCATCGTATTGTGGTTCTCGATACCGAAACCACAGGTATGAACCAAGAGGGTGGTCCACACTACCTTGGCCATCGCATCGTCGAAATCGGTGCGGTTGAGATCGTCAACCGTAAGCTGACTGGGCGTCATTTCCATGTCTATATTAAGCCCGATCGCGAAATTCAGCCTGACGCGATAGAAGTTCACGGTATTACCGATGAGTTCTTGGTCGACAAACCAGAATATCGTGATGTGCATCGCGAGTTCTTAGAATTTATTCAAGGCGCTGAGTTAGTTGCCCATAATGCTCCCTTCGATGTGGGCTTTATGGATTATGAGTTTGAGAAGTTAGATCCGTCGATTGGTAAAACTGACGACTTCTGTAAAGTGACCGATACCCTCGCCATGGCGAAGAAAATCTTCCCGGGCAAGCGAAACAACCTCGATGTGTTGTGTGACCGCTATGGTATCGATAACTCGCACCGTACTCTCCACGGGGCATTGCTCGATGCGGAGATCCTCGCTGACGTCTACCTATTAATGACGGGTGGACAAACATCCCTGCAGTTTAATGCGGGTGAAAACAGTGAAGGAGTGGGAGGAGCATCAATAAAACGAGTATCCAGCCAACGAAAAGCGCTAAAGGTTTTGCGTGCAAGCGCCGATGAAATAGAAGCGCACAATAGCCGTTTAGATATCGTCGAGAAAAGCGGAAGCTGCCTCTGGCGTCAATAGGAGACAAGATGTTGAGGATTTGGTTTGCCCTGATTGGGCTTTTAGTCAGTTCACTGAGTTATGCCGCTCAGAGTTCCTCAATGTCTTTGCTCGACAATCGCTTTCGTGTCGACCCTAGCATTCAACAGATCACCTTTGTAATTTATCGTTCAGAAGCCTCTAAACCTGTGGTATTGGTTCGCCCTGACGGTAAGAAGTATTACGCTCACCGCAGTCCTGATAATGTGCGTTGGTACCAAGAATCAGCGATGGATATCGTCTCTATCGATAAGCCGATGGCTGGGCCATGGCAAGCTATCGGTAAGGTGACGCCAAAAAATAAAATCAAACTGATTTCTCACCTTAAGCTCACCGCTGATCAATTACCGAATCGCCTATTCCTTGGTGAAGACATCAAATTTACCGCCCGTTTAACGTCTAATGATAAGCCTCTGGTACTAAGAGACTTTTTAGACCGAGTTAAGCTAAAGGTGACCTTTACCAAATACGTAGAGAACGAGGAGTCGCTCATTAAAGAGGCGCGTCCGGTGCCAATGGAAATTGGTGAGTTCGCTGACGATGGTATAGGGCTAGATGAAAAAGCGGGTGACGGGGTGTTTACGGTCTCGTTGCCGATTTCTTCTCAGCCGGGTAAGTATCGAGTGCGAATTACTTCGGGCAATGGTGTCTTTTTAAGAGCGCAAGAACAAGAAGTGTTGGTTTATCCAACGCCAATTCAAACCTCGTTCATTCAATCACGCGATGAAGGCAAGCCTCATGAAGTTGTCTTCTCTGGTGAGCAGGGGATGATTTTACCCGGTTCGATTGCCGCTCATATCGAACATACAGATGCTAAGGGAGCCACCATCGGTGTTGAAGGTGCTGCGGCGGAAGAAGATGCGCAGAAACTTCAGCTTACTATTCCATACAGTGGTGAGTTAGGTAACTATTCTTGGACGGGGAAAGTGTTTGCGACCGAGATGGGGTCTAACCGTGAACTGGTCTTCCCACTAAGCGAGCATACTTACAGCGTGGTGGATGATATTGACTTGGAAGAAACTCGACGTTTGCAAGAGCAAGAGCGCTTAAAACAGCTTAAGCGACTAGAAGAGATTCGTATTAAGCAAGAGCGTGAAGCGCAGCGCAAGCAAAGCATGATGATCATCGCGATAGGTAACGTGTCAGCCATTGTTATCGGTTTATTGATTTGGTTTGTGATACGAAAAGTGAAAGCGAAACGTGCAGCCATCCCTGAGATGCAACTAGAAATGCCAAAGAAATAGCACAATGATGAACCTTTGAAAGAAAGCCATTTAGTTTTACTAAATGGCTTTTTTATTGGCTAGAGAGTCAAATTATGGCGTACAAGTATCGTTTAAAGATTGTTTTTATTGAGTTTTATCAATAAACGTCAGACACTTTCGCTTAATGAATTTAGGTTCATTGCACCGTTAGTTGGTTGTACTTGCGAAATGATCTTGGCTTGGCAATCATAAGTTTACTCCGCATCAGTTAGTAGAATTAGAGAGAGTTATGGAATCAACAGGCCTATTTTTTGTGGTACTTGGTATCGTTGTTGCCGCTGTATTCATTATCGTCAGTATTAAATCAAGAACCCCGATGAAAACCGCAGTCAATTTGATCAATCAAGGTCGAGGTGAGGAAGCGCTAGAAATATTGGCGCAACAGGTTGAAGAAGGGAACTTTGAAGCTGCTGTCATGTTAGCTGAACTCTGTCAGGTGGTCAGCAAAGCTGAGCAATCGGATGAAAAGCTGACTGCTGCTTATTGGTATAGTCGCGCAGCTGATCTCAATGAAGATTTTCGCCAAGGTTATATCCTATTGTTGCAAGATGGCCGCTTACCGAATGGACAAGTTTGGGAAGGGGCTGATGATAAATTGCTGCAAATTCTGAGTTTAGATGCTCAAAAGGGCAATGTTGAAGCGCAACTCAACCTCGCTAGGTTTTATAGCCAGCGCCCAAGCATTGAAAATCATGAACAGAAGCAATTTCAGTGGTTATCGATTGCAGTCGAGAGTAATGAACCGAAAGCTTTATCGGAGTTAGCCGATTATTATTATGACCAGCTTGATTGGGAAAGTGATGACAAGCAGTCAGATGTTGCAGTAAAGGCTCGACAAGCATTTGAAAAAGCGATGCTTGGTGGTGACAGTTCAGCAAAAGAACGTTATGCGAAAATGGTGTTGTTTGGTTTTGGCGGTGAGCAAGATTCATCGAAAGCAGAGCAGCTACTGATAGAGATTGCCCGTGAAGAAAATGATCAGTTTACCTATGCAGAGCTTGCAGAGCGCTATCTAACCGGGGAAGAGCTGACACAAGATATCGATAAAGCGCGCTATTGGTTTACTAAAGCTGGAGAAGCTGAAGAGCCTAACGACTACATTGCAATCAAAGTCGCAGAGTTCTCCATTGAACATCCACAAAATGAAGCCAATTTAGTCGACGCGAAACAAACGTTAGAGACATTTGCTAAACAATGGGAAATCCAAGCTTTAGTCGCATTAGGTAAAATGCATGAGCGTGGGCTTGGTGTGGAAGTGAACTTGCAAAAAGCGGCGCTGCATTATCAATTGGCTACAATGACGAAAGACCCTGACTACATTGCTCATTATCAACGAGTGTCTGAGCAACTGCGCGGCGATGAGAAAAGGCAGGTTGAGGAAATGGTGAAGCGATTCAAGTCGTCTCATCCGATCACGAAAGAGCAGCAATCTGAGATTAACTACCAGTATGGTCATAATTTACTGACTAGTGACAGCTCGTCAGATAAAGAGAAAGCCAATGCTTTTTCTGTCATTCGTCGCTCAGCGCTAGATGGGCATTATATTGCGATTCATGAGATGCCTCATCATGCGAAAAGATTAGGTTATGATCTTGAATCCTTAGTTTGGGATTTCATTGTGGCAAAAACCATTAATTCCACCTTTGGTCATGGTAAGGCCGATGAATACCGAGTTGAGCAAGCCTTGGAGAAACTCAGTGAAAAAGATCGCCAATGGTTTGATGAACAGGTTGCGGATCTACTGCCGAAAATTGACGCTTTAGTGTAAATTTGGACGATCGTAAATGCGATCCCGTTAAAAAAATCAGTATACTGTAAGCGCCTATTTGATAGGCGCTTTTTCGTATCTACCTAAATGAGTTCAGCTGTGGTTCTTAACTTCAGTTGGTGTTTCGCTCACTTTTTAAAGAGCTATCTCTATGTTGCAAATCACTCCCACCATTACCCAGTTTTGCCATCAA
This sequence comes from Vibrio sp. LaRot3, assembly GCF_027587025.1. Classification (GTDB taxonomy): domain Bacteria; phylum Pseudomonadota; class Gammaproteobacteria; order Enterobacterales; family Vibrionaceae; genus Vibrio. Next base: position 90,723 of record NZ_JAPPTI010000001.1, read on the forward strand.
ACATGGCAACTTACTTCATCACTTTTGCTCGCGCAGCAAGACGAAAAGTGTCTGTACATAGTGACGGAACAAACGCCCTTTCATCCTGTTAGCCACATTTGGCCTGATCATCCATCTGATAAAGGCAGCTTGAGCATGAGTGGTCAAAGTTATGAGGTAGTTCAGTGTCTCGTTGGTGCGGTAGAACTTGCCACTGGCGAACTGTATGTCGATAAAGCGATTCCCGTAAAACGCGATACTGAAGGATGGGTATTTGTCGTCGCGCACCAAATTGAAGCGGAGGCATCGAGTTTTGAGCTGGGTTGTGAAGTTGAGCTCATTGTAGACAAGGCTTACCAGCAAGCGTTAAGCCGTGGACATAGTGCAGGGCATTTGGCTTTCTTAGCATTAAATAAAGTGCTAGCGACGGAGGGATATTGGCGTAAAGATGCGGATAGGAAAGACCCACATGGTCATTTTGACTTTAACAGCTATGCCCAAGAGACAAGCTTTGTCACCGAAGATAAATGTTTGGACACCTACAGATTAGGTAAAACACTCCGTAAACGTGGCCTAAACAGTGCAGAAATGCTGGAGGACTTAGATAAGATTGAGCAGTTGGTGAATCAACAGCTTGTTACCTGGCTTGAACTTTCTAGTGCTGTAGAAATGAAATGTCATGGCTCGTACTTAACCGATTCACGTTACTGGCATTGTGATTTAAAAGAGGGTGTAGAAGCCGTTATACCTTGCGGTGGTAGCCATATATCATCATTAAAAGAGCTGCCGGAATTGAAGGTGAGCTTACGTCAATTAGATGCACAAAACATCGAAATGCAGACCGATGTAATTGGACATGTGACAAATTAGCGATCTTTTTATTTAATTCTGAAATATGGTTTTTGAGGTTGATTTGTGGAATTTAAATCTTTTTAAAATCCAAAAACAGCACATGTAACTTATGCTTTCGGTATGTGGTGATATAAATATTCTTTTTAGGGCAGATCGCTGATCAAAATGGATTTCGCAGATGATCTTATAAAGATCATGGTTGTCCAAAAAGTGTACATGGTCAATGAAAGCCGAGAAGATATGTGAAGTGACTAAGATCAAAGGGCATCACACCAAAACGCGTGACAATAGTGTCAGTAACCGATTTAGATGTATTCGAGGCAAACTATGAATCAGAACCAATGCCCAACGTGCGACAGCGAATTAGATTGGCAAGGCCACTATCAATGCACTCAGTGTGATGTGAGTTTTAAGAAGGTAGGATTTTGTCCTGACTGTGATGCAGAGTTGGAAAAGTTGCAGGCTTGTGGAGCGGCAAACTACTTTTGTAACAGCTGTAATGAACTGAAATCGAAATCACGAGTTCGCTTTGAGTTTCACAAGTTAGACTCATAACTATTCGCGAATAAGCTGGTGGTCAATTAGTTGACCGTTGAGTGAATTTCGCCTTTCGCTAAACGGGTGACCAATGTGTCGCCCGTTTTTACATCGCTCGCCGATTGAATCACTTGGCCATCTTGGTTTTGGGTGATCGAATAACCACGTTTGAGTGTTGCAAGCGGGCTAACCGTATCAAGCTTCTCTGCGGCTAAAGCCAATTGATGGCGGGTTTGCAGCAGTTTTCGATCCATGGCATCAAGCAGTTTTTGTTCTGCACGAGCCAATTGCGTTTGTTGTTCACTTAAACGTTTTGCTGGTGAGCTGAGCTGTAAGCGGTGTAGTTGACGTTCAACCTTTTGCTGATGGCGGTTGATAAGCGTGGCCATCGCACGTTTTAAGCGGCCATCTAAATCATCCAACTGTTGGCTTTGACGCTCGAGTTGCTGTTTAGGGTGTTGACGTTCTAAGCGGTGCTGTAACCGAGTTAAATGCTGCTTTTGCTCAGCAAAGTAATGCTTGATCGCACTAGCGAGCTTTTGCTGACGAGTAGATAACCCTTGTGCTTTATGGCTATTGTCTCGACTTACTAATTCAGCGGCAGCCGATGGTGTCGGTGCTCGCATATCAGCGACGAAGTCAGCAATAGTGACATCAATTTCATGACCAACGGCACTGATAATCGGGATTTGGCTAGCGGCAATCGTGCGCGCAACGATCTCATTGTTAAAGCACCAAAGATCTTCCAGCGAGCCGCCACCTCGGCCGACAATCAGAACATCACACTCGTCGCGGCTATTTGCACGGCCAATCGCTTGAGCGATTTGAATCGCCGCTTCTTCGCCTTGTACCATGGTTGGATAAACCACGACGGGCAAAGAGGGATCACGACGTTTAAGCACATCAAGAATATCAAACAGAGCTGCGCCCGTTTTTGAGGTAATCACACCCACACACTTTGGGTGTTCAGGTAAAGGTTGCTTGTTGGTTTGGGCAAACAAGCCTTCGCCAGCTAACTTCATTTTCAGCTCATCGAACTGTTGTTGAAGTCGGCCATCGCCTTCTGGCTGCATGCTTTCGATAATTAACTGATAGTCACCACGCGGTTCATACAGTGAAAGACGGGCTTTTACTAATACTTGATTGCCATTTTGTGGTTTAAAGGTTACGCGACGATTGTTACCACGGAACATGGCACATTTTACTTGAGCGCGAGAGTCTTTAAGAGTGAGATACCAGTGACCGGAAACCGGTGCAGAGAAGTTGGATATTTCGCCAATCAGCCACACAATACCCATTTCGTTTTCTAGTAGAAGACGTACTTCGGCATTGAGACGAGAGACCGTGAAGATGTTCGCGTTGCTATTACTACTGTTGTGGGAATAGGTCAGAGATGACACAGCTAATCTCGAAGGCGTGAGTATGGAAATTAGCGGCAATATAATACATAGCAAGGGGGTAAATGCAAGAAAAAAATTAAAAAAATTGGTGGTCAAGCGATTACGTTGAACGTATAATCCCTCCGCAATATCTAATCCAAATGTAACTGATTTCCTAACTTTGGTTACCCTCATTATGCGAAACGATGAGATTGGATTGTTCTTTTTACTCCTCTAATTGTGAGATATTGCAAATGCTAAGAATTGCCAAAGAAGCGCTGACATTCGACGACGTATTACTTGTGCCAGCACACTCCACCGTTCTCCCAAACACAGCTGATCTTCGCACTCAGCTAACTAAGAACATCACCCTAAACATCCCAATGATCTCGGCGTCTATGGACACCGTAACTGAAGCTCGTCTAGCGATTGCGCTAGCCCAAGAGGGTGGCATTGGCTTTATCCACAAGAACATGTCTATTGAGCAGCAAGCAGAGATGGTTCACCAAGTGAAGATCTTTGAAGCTGGTGTTGTGACCAATCCGGTAACGGTTCACCCTGATGCAACTATTGCAGATGTGGTTGAGCTAACTAAAAAGCACGGTTTTGCGGGTTTCCCTGTTGTGACTGAAAGCAATGAGCTAGTTGGTATCATCACTGGCCGTGACGTACGCTTCGTGACAGACCTAAGCAAAAAAGTAAACGTAGTAATGACGCCAAAAGAGCGCCTAGCTTCTGTTAAAGAAGGTGCATCTCGTGAAGAAGTTCAAGAGAAAATGCACAGCGCACGTGTTGAGAAAGTTCTAGTAGTAAACGACGACTTCCAACTGACTGGCATGATCACAGCGAAAGACTTCCACAAAGCAGAACGTAAACCAAATGCATGTAAAGATGCACAAGGTCGTCTACGTGTAGGTGCTGCGGTAGGTGCCGGTGCAGGTAACGAAGAACGTGTTAAAGCGCTCGTTGAAGCGGGTGTTGACGTTCTACTTATCGACTCTTCACATGGTCACTCTGAAGGTGTCCTAAACCGCATCCGCGAAACTCGTGAAGCTTACCCAGATCTAGACATTATCGGTGGTAACGTAGCGACTGGCGCAGGCGCTAAAGCACTTATCGAAGCTGGCGTAAGCGCAGTAAAAGTAGGTATTGGCCCTGGTTCAATCTGTACAACACGTATCGTAACAGGTGTTGGTGTTCCACAAGTTACTGCAATCGCAGATGCAGCAGAAGTTGCGAATGAATACGGCATTCCAGTTATTGCAGATGGCGGTATCCGCTTCTCTGGTGATATCTGTAAAGCAATCGTAGCTGGCGCATCATGTGTAATGGTTGGTTCAATGTTTGCAGGTACTGAAGAAGCTCCGGGCGAAGTGATTCTTTACAACGGCCGTTCATACAAAGCATACCGTGGCATGGGCTCTCTAGGCGCAATGTCTCAAGGCTCTTCTGACCGTTACTTCCAATCAGACAATGCAGCCGACAAGCTAGTACCAGAAGGTATCGAAGGTCGTATCGCATACAAAGGTCGTCTAAAAGAGATCGTTCACCAACAAATGGGTGGCCTACGTTCAAGCATGGGTCTAACAGGCTCTGCAACAGTAGAAGATATGCGTACTAAAGCGGAATTCGTTCGTATCTCAGGTGCAGGTATGAAAGAGTCTCACGTACACGACGTTCAGATCACTAAAGAAGCGCCAAACTACCGTTTAGGCTAATTTCTACTGGTTATTTCGTTCGATAGTTACATCGAAAGTGCTCATTTATGCATATAAACAGGGCGCTTTCTCCGTTCATTCGGTAAAGGCTCTTTAACGAAAACCGTCGAAAAATTAAAACCTATACATTTAACGGAAACGTTTGCGTTTTCCCTTGAAGCATAAAACGAAGGCGAGTACACTCGCCTTCGTTTTAATAACCTAGCTTATAAGACTGCCAAAATGACTAAAAATATCCATGACCAACGTATTCTGATCTTGGACTTCGGTTCTCAGTACACTCAACTTGTCGCGCGCCGCGTTCGTGAAATCGGCGTTTACTGTGAGCTATGGAGCTGGGACGTAGAAGAAGCGGATATTCGTGAATTCAACCCAGATGGCATCATCCTGTCTGGTGGCCCTGAAAGCGTAACGGAAGATAACTCTCCACGCGCTCCTCAATATGTTTTTGATTCTGGTGTGCCAGTTCTAGGTGTATGTTACGGCATGCAAACTATGGCTGAGCAGCTAGGTGGTAAAGTAGCTGGCTCAAATGAGCGTGAATTTGGCTACGCACAAGTAAAAGTTTCTGGCGAATCTGCACTATTTAAAGATCTTGAAGCAACTCAAGATGTATGGATGAGCCACGGTGACAAAGTAGTAGAAATTCCAGCTGATTTCGTAAAAGTAGGTGAGACAGATACTTGTCCTTACGCTGCAATGGCGAATGAAGAGAAGAAGTACTATGGCGTACAGTTTCACCCAGAAGTAACGCACACTAAGCAAGGCAAACAAATGCTAGAGAACTTTGTTCTTGGCGTGTGTGGCTGTGAGCGTCTATGGACTTCTGAATCTATCATCGAAGATGCAGTTGCTCGTATTAAAGAGCAAGTGGGTGACGACGAAGTTATTCTTGGTCTATCTGGTGGTGTTGATTCATCAGTAGTTGCAATGCTTGTTCACCGTGCAATCGGCGATAAGCTAACGTGTGTATTCGTTGATAACGGTCTACTTCGTCTAAACGAAGGCCAACAAGTAATGGATATGTTTGGCGATAAGTTCGGCCTAAACATCATCAAAGTTGATGCAGAAGATCGCTTCCTAAAAGCGCTTGAAGGCAAAGCGGATCCTGAAGAAAAACGTAAAACCATCGGTCACGTATTTGTCGACGTATTCGATGAAGAGTCTAAGAAACTGAAGAACGCAAAATGGCTAGCTCAGGGTACTATCTACCCGGACGTTATTGAGTCAGCAGCTTCTAAGACGGGTAAAGCACACGTTATTAAATCTCACCACAACGTTGGTGGTCTTCCAGATGATATGGAAATGGGTCTTGTTGAGCCGCTACGCGAGCTATTCAAAGATGAAGTTCGTAAGATCGGTCTAGAGCTTGGCCTACCTTACAACATGCTTTACCGCCATCCATTCCCTGGTCCTGGTCTAGGTGTTCGCGTTCTTGGTGAAATCAAGAAAGAGTACTGTGACCTACTACGTCGTGCTGATGCTATCTTCATTGAAGAGCTACACGCAGCAGACCTTTACGACAAAGTATCACAAGCGTTCACAGTATTCCTACCAGTACGCTCTGTAGGCGTAATGGGCGATGGCCGTAAGTACGACTGGGTTGTATCGCTACGTGCGGTAGAAACTATCGACTTCATGACAGCTCACTGGGCGCACCTACCATACGACTTCCTAGGTAAGGTTTCTAACCGTATTATCAACGAAGTAGATGGCATTTCGCGCGTGGTTTACGATATTTCAGGTAAGCCACCAGCAACAATTGAATGGGAATAATATTCTCTTCATATTTGAAGTAGCAACGTTGTCGCCTAGTTGCAACTCCAACTATTTTGGGAATGAGTTGGAGTATTTGACGTAAAGATTAAAATAGTAAAACCAGCCTTCGGGCTGGTTTTTTTGTGTCTAATTTCAAATGAATAGTAATCTAAACTTTTTTACTATAATGCATATACAATACGATATTTTGCATGTATATTCAGTTTTGTTGTTTAAATATTTTAATTGGTGTTTGCTATGGAACAGGCTGAATTTACCTCTCTTATTCCCATTTTAATAACTTTAGCCTTAGCTTTGACGACTCGAAATGTGGTTGTTGGTTTGTTTGCTGGTGTAGTCAGTGGTGTGGCTATGCTAGAAGGCACTTTTGTTGAGAGTGGTCCTTTAGATTCCTTTGGTGCGCTCATGAAAGGTTACTTACTACCTCAATTGACGGATAGCTATAACGCGGGGGTTATTTTGCTATTGGTTTTCATTGGTGGCTTTGTGGCTTTGATGGAAAAGTCAGGAGGCGGCGTGGCATTTGCTGAACGTGTCACTAAGCTTGTCGCCAGTAAGTGTCAGGCTCAAATTTCTGCGTGGTTTGGCGGTATTGTTATATTTTTCTCAGACTTAGGTACGCCACTCATCGTAGGTCCGGTGTTTAGACCTTTGTTTGATAAGCTGAAAATTTCTCGCCAGAAGCTAGCTTTTATTATCGATTCGACGTCATCTCCAGTGGCTATTTTAATCCCTTTCATTGGTTGGGGGGTGTATATCATGGGGCTGATCCAAAAGGAGTTCTCACAGCTTGATGTGGGCATGAGTGACTGGGATGCTTTCATTGGTGCGATTCCTTATCAGTTTTATGCATTCCTCGCGATCGCGATTGTGCCGATTATCTCGATTTTTAAGTGTGACTTTGGTCCTATGGCTAAGGCCGAGCAAGAGGCTAAGCAAGGAATCATCAGTCAGCCAATTGGCACAGAGCAGCATCAAGCGTTCTCGCATAAAAATGCGAAAGCATCCTTTGTTTGGGCTCCGCTTCTAGTGATGTTAATTGTGCTGTGTTCAATGCTTGTACCGCTGGGCTTCCCATTCCAAAAGGTGGCAGGTTCGACATTCCGTGCTGCGCTCTCGACGGCATATTTATTTGCGGCCTTTACTTTGATTAGTTTAATGGCGTTCTACGGAGTAAGGAAAATCGCTGATAGCATTCAAGTTTACTTAAAAGGCATGTCGGGAATGATGTCTGTGGCGGTCATTCTGGTATTGGCTTGGGCATTAAGCTCTGTGGGTAAAGAACTGGGCGCTGCTGCTTATATTGCCGAGCAAGCACAAGCAGGATTCCCGAGTTGGTTATTACCAGCAATGGCCTTTTTACTCGCTGGGATCATTTCCTTTGCGACAGGGTCATCATGGGGAACATTTGCCATCATGATGCCACTCGTGATTCCAACTGGCATAGCGATTGATGCGCCATTGCTGGTGTGTATTGGTGCGGTACTGTCGGGCGGTTTGTTTGGTGACCACTGTTCGCCAATTTCAGAAACGACCATATTATCATCGACAGGTGCAGCGTGTGAGCAGTACGAGCACTTTAGAACTCAGCTTCCTTACGCGCTGGTCAATGGAGCGATTGCGCTGCTTAGCTTTGTTGTCGCTGGTCTGTCTGAATCACCTTTGACATTACTTGCGGCATTAACGGTTCAAATTAGCTTCTACCTGCTAATTACCAAAACTCAAATAGGGCAAAAGTTGTATAAAGCGAACGTATAATCGCGACAACTTAGTACCATTCGGTGACGCGTAGCCTAAAAATGGGCTGCGCGTTTTTTATCATACGGTAAGGCATTCAGTTTTGGGAGCGCAATCAAAATGGCATATTAATTGTGCTGTTTATCAATGGAAAATTTCTATAGTTATATCGCAAGATTATTATTTGCCAGATGGCATTTGACACCAAATTATCCTCGTTTTTCTATGCTTTCGTTGGACGTTAATATTAATTAGAGGACTCCAACAACATGAAAACAATAACTAGCATTGCCGCGGCTATCGCTGTAGCCAGTGCATCCAGTGTCTGGGCTAGCCCTAACATCCAACCTGACCCTCAAAACCCGACTGGCTACGTGATGGATCGCGCAGAGATCCAAGCGATGGAAGCCAGTAAAACTTCTGACCCTATGTATGCGGTATGGGCAGACGCTCTTCGCACGGCAAGCAACACGGTTGTCGAAGCGATTGAACCTGGTCTAGCGACTAACCCAGAGAACGTCAAACGAGCAGAACTGGTATTCCCTCAAAGCGAATGGGACTACTTAACTCAAATGGCAGCGCCAGAATACACCTACACCAAATTCTTACGTGCAATCGGTAAGTTCCCAGCGTTTTGTGCTACTTACACTGATGGACGTAACTCTGATGCAATCTGTAAGAAGTCCATCATCACGGCATTTGCACACTTTGCTCAAGAGACAGGCGGTCACATCTCTAAAGACAATCATTGGGATAATCCATTAGGTCTTGAAGAGTGGCAGCAGGCTTTAGTTCATGTGCGTGAAATGGGATGGTCTGAAGGTCAAGAAGGTTACACCACCGGTTGTGGTCAAAATGATTGGCAAAACCGTAAGTGGCCATGTGCTCCAGGGCAAGGTTACTTTGGCCGTGGTGCTAAACAGCTTTCTTACCACTTTAACTACGGCGCATTCTCTGAGGCGATGTACGACGGCGACGCAACGGTACTGCTTAACAACCCAGCATTAGTAGCAGACTCTTGGCTGAACCTTGCTTCTGCAATTTGGTTCTTCTTAACGCCTCAAGCGCCTAAGCCTGCCATGCTGCATGTGATTGACCGTACTTGGGTTCCATCACAGCGTGAAATCGATGCGGGTATCGGTTATGGCTTTGGTACCACAATTAACATCATCAATGGTGGTATTGAGTGTGGTGAACAAAACAAAAACAAAGGTCAGCCAGTTAACCGAATCAAATATTGGGAAGGCCTATCAGCGCATTATCAGATCCCAATTGAAGCTGATGAAGTGAATACTTGTTGGCAGCAAACGCCTTACGCAAGTTTGAACCTAGATGGCGCGACTGATGTGCTTTACACCAACTGGGATGGTAACTGGAAATACTATGCGGACCGTCCTGAAGGTTACTCGTTTGAGTGTGAGTTAGTTGGCTTCCAAACAGCTTATTCTGCGTTGGTTGAAGGGGACTACGAGAAATGTGTCACCAACTTCTATCAATCTCATGCAAGTTGGCCGGAAGTGCGAGTGGTTGATAACCTAGCTCCGCCACCGGTTGATCCACCGGGCACAGCTCCTGCGTGGGACGTTAATAAGGTGTACAACACCGGTGATCAGGTCACTCATCAGAATGCAATCTATGAAGCGAAATGGTGGACACAAGGTGATGATCCTACCAAAGGCGACCCATGGAAATTTATCTCTGCAGTACCTGCACAATAAAGTGTTTTTAGCTGAAATCTAATATCAGCTGTTTTTAAGCCTGCAACTATGTGTTTATGTCTATTTGCAGGCTTTTTTTCGTCTTTATTTTCAGTTAATGCTCTTTGATCAGAGAAATCAACTGATTGGTGTTTTGTGCAATCTAAGATTGCGCGTAACGCTTATTGTGTTTGTAGGATTGACCTTTAAAATTCGCGCGTAATTTTTATCAACTTTTTTGAAAAGGTACACGCCAATGTCGACTAAACTGGCTAACCCTGCGCCACTAGGCCTAATGGGTTTCGGTATGACAACCATCCTGCTAAACATCCACAATGCAGGCTTTTTCCCAATTGATTCTATGATCCTAGCGATGGGTATTTTCTACGGTGGTCTTAGCCAAGTTCTTGTTGGCATGATGTGCTTTAAGCGTGGCGACACGTTTGGTACCACTGCATTTACTTCTTACGGCCTATTCTGGCTAACGCTTGTTGGTCTAATTGTAATGCCATACATGGGTCTACCAGCAAGCCCTCATAGTTTCATGGGTTGGTACCTAACACTTTGGGGTATCTTCACTGGTTTCATGTTCATCGGTTCACTATGTTACCCAGTAGCGAAACAAGTAGTATTCGGTTCACTAACCATTCTATTCTTCCTACTTGCAGCACGTGATTTCACGGGTAGCGAACTGATTGGCACGATTGCTGGCTTTGAAGGCATCTTCTGTGGTGCGAGCGCAATCTACTTCGCGATGGCTCAAGTTCTAAATAATGAATACGGCCGCACGATTCTTCCTATTGGTGAGAAGAAACCAGCTGCGGTAGCGACTGAGCAAGTAGCCGCTTAAGTAAATCGTATTGATAAGAAAGGGTTAGCAAACTGCTAACCCTTTTTTTATGTCTGAGATTTGAGTCGCATGTGAATTATTGCTTATTAGAAATACTAGAAACAACGAGCAGTGAATTGATACTTTGGCTATTAGTGAATGAGTTGAGGTATAGGAATGCGAATTCAGCAAGTTGCAAAGGATACGGGATTAAGCCAGCATACATTACGGTATTATGAGCGGCAGGGGCTGATTTGGGCGGTGCCAAGAGATGAGTTTGGTCATAGATATTATCGAGAACAAGATGTCCATTGGCTCAAGTTTATCCAATGCTTGAAGATGACTGGGATGCCATTAAAAGACATCCAAGCCTATGCTAAACGTGTAGTGTCTGATGATAAACAGCCACAGTATTTGTTGAAAATATTGGCAGAACATAAACAACGTTTAGAGATCAGTCGTGCAGAGATTGATGAATGCTTAAAGCATATTAGTTGGAAAATAGAGCACTATCAAAATCTGCTATAGCTTTTAAATCAGTGTGGAAATAGTTGTTCAATGATGGTCATTTCTTCGTGGGTTATGCCTATCTCTGTAGCTGGTAATAATTGGTTAAGTTGCTTTTCTGTTCGTGCACCGATGATCGTACCTGTTGTTGCTTGATTGGCTAATGTCCACGCTAAGCTTAATTGTGCGGTTTGACATTGCTTGCTGTCTGCTAAGCCTTTTAATTTATTTACTGCTTCTACAATCCGGTTGAACTCCGGTTGCTGGAATTGGTTACTTTTATGCCGCCAATCTCGCTTATCTAGCTTGTTGAGCCTTTCGATATTCCAATCTCCTGTTAAGAGTCCGTGACTCATCGCCGAATGGTGAATGACTCCAATGTTGTTATCTGTACACCAAGGCAGTACATCTTGCTCTATGCGGCGGTTGAGTAGAGAGTAGGGGGGCTGTAGTGAAGTGATAGGTGCGATTTCTTGTATTCGCTGCAATTGCGATTGAGAAAAGTTGGACACGCCAATGTGTCTTACTTTTCCTGCTTGTTGCAGTTCCGCTAGAGTTTGCCATGCTTCTTCAAGTTGAGCTGATGGATTTGGCGTATGAATTTGGTACAAGTCGATACAGTCAATATTAAGACGGCGAAGACTGTGCTCTACTTCTTGAAGTATCGATTGCTTGGTGAGGCAAGGTTGTAACTCTGATTCCCCATCATTCCAACGAAAACCACATTTAGTAAAGATAGATGGTGTGTAATGAGTTTGATGAAGCGCTTTAGCGATAACTTTCTCGGCATTGCCTAAGCCATAAGCGGGTGCGGTATCGATCCAGTTAATCCCTTGGTCTAGGGCTGCATGAATGACTTTTACGGACTCCCGGGTTGATTGAGTACCCCATCCCCAATCGCCGATATCTCCTCCAATAGCCCAACTTCCTAATCCCAGTGTAGATATCTTGAGTTGTGAATTTCCGAGCGTGTGTGTTTGCATGTGGTGTCCTTCTTATATGTGAATCTAAAGAAGTCAAAGTTATGCGGGTTTGAGTTAGCTCTAACACAAGGTGAAATGTTGATAGCTGTGAAATGGATCGCAATGGAGGAGCAGGTATAGAAAAGGCTAGCCGAAGCTAGCCTTAGAGTTTGTTTGGTGAAGAAAAGGTGATTACCAGCCTTTAACGACGCCACCTTGGAAGATGTCAGACGCTGCTGAGTACACTTCTTCCGTTTGGTATGCTTTTACAAAGTTTACTACGTTTTCAGCTGCTGCATTGTCTTCACGAGCGACAACTAGGTTTACGTATGGAGATTCTTTGTCTTCAACGAACACGCCATCTTTTTGTGGAGTAAGGTTGATAGAGCTTGCGTAAGTAGTGTTGATTACAGACAGTGCTACGTCGTCAAGAGAGCGAGGTAGTTGGGCAGCATCAAGCTCAACAATAGTGATGCTTTTCGGGTTTTCAACGATGTCACGAACTGTTGCTAGTAGACCAGCACCTTCACGCAGTGTGATTAGACCTTGTTGCTCAAGAAGAAGTAGGGAACGACCAAGGTTCGTTGGATCGTTTGGTACTGCAATGCGCGCACCTTCTTGGATCTCATCCACTGATTTTACTTGCTTAGAGTAACCCGCGATTGGGTAAACGAATGTATTACCTGCGATAACTAGCTTGTAACCACGGTCAGCTACTTGCTGATCTAGGTATGGCTTGTGTTGGAACGCGTTGATGTCGATAGAGCCGTCATCTAACGCCGCGTTTGGTGTTACGTAGTCAGTGAATGTTACTAGCTCTACATCTAGGTTGTATTTCTCTTTCGCTACTTTTGCAGCTACTTCAGCAACTTGTGCTTCTGCACCAGCCATAACGCCTACTTTGATTGTGCTAGTATCAGCTTCTTTCTCACCGCAACCAGAAAGAATTAGGGCAGAGGCCGCTGCTGCGATGGTAAGTAAACCTTTAAGATTAAATTTCATGACTGTCTCCTTGTATAAATCTTAAAATTCTTTTTTAAGTCTTCGTTTTAAATCGGGTTATCTGTGGTCTACACGGCGAACAATGGCATCACCGATAGACTGAATAATTTGTACCAATACGATAAGCATAACGACGGTTACAGCCATGATCACGACATCGTAGCGGTGGAAGCCATAACGAATGGCTACATCACCTAAGCCGCCGCCGCCAACTGTGCCAGCCATCGCAGAGTAGCTCACTAGGGTTACAAGTGTGATAGTGACTGAGTTAACAATGGTTGGCATCGCTTCTGGTAGCAATACTTTGGTAATGATTTGTAATGGAGTCGCGCCCATAGATTGCGCGGCTTCTACTAAACCTGTTGGCACTTCTAATAGTGCGCCTTCAATAAGGCGGGCAACAAATGGAATTGCACCAATGGTGAGTGGGACAATGGCTGCTGTCGTACCGATAAAGGTGCCAACAAGCAGTTTGGTCACTGGAATAATCGCAACCATCAGTACGAGGAAAGGCACTGAACGACCCACGTTGACAATTGCACCGAGCACACCATTCAGTTTGGTGTTTTCAATTAGGCCGCCTTTCTTGGTGGTGTGAAGAATTACGCCAAGCGGAATGCCCACAGCAAAGCCTACAATGCCAGCAACCGCTACCATGTATAGCGTTTCCCATGTCGCGCCTATAAGTAGTTTACTGTTTAGGTTTAGCCATTCTGAAATCGTATTAAAGGACATAGCCAAGTACCTCTACTTTTACTTTGTTGTCACGTAGGAATTCAATCGCATTGTTATCATCTTGTTCTGAACCAAATAGCTCAGCGACCATCATGCCGAATTTAACGCCACCAGCGTAATCCAGATCTGAACTTAAAATGCTGACATCGATGTTAAATTTACGAGCGATTTGCGTCATTAGTGGTGCGTCGACAGTCGCGCCAGTGAACTCTAAACGCACTAATGGGTAGCTGCCTTCTACGCGCGTTTCTTGTAAACGTGCTTGGTAATCTTCTGGAATTGAAAGGTCTAATGTTGAACGAATGAACTGATGAGCCAGCTCCGTTTTAGGGTGAGCAAAGATCTCGCCCACTGTGCCTTTCTCAACCAGTTCACCACGACCGATGATTGCCACTTCGTGACAGATGCTTTTTACCACGTCCATTTCATGGGTGATGATGAGAATAGTGATGTTGAGTTTACGGTTGATTTCTTTTAGTAGCTCAAGAATTGACTGTGTAGTCGCTGGGTCAAGCGCGCTAGTGGCTTCATCACACAGTAGTACTTTTGGGTCCGATGCCAGTGCACGGGCGATAGCAACACGCTGCTTTTGACCGCCACTTAGATTCGCCGGGTAGGTTTCATGTTTATCTTCTAGACCAACCAGTTTCAATAGCTCGGTGACTTTTGCTTCGATTTGCTTTTGTTCTTTCCCTGCAAGCTCTAATGGCAGTGCGACATTGTCAAAGACTGTGCGTGAAGAAAGTAGGTTGAAGTGTTGGAAGATCATGCCGATGTTGCGGCGAGCTTCGCTGAGCTGTGATTTAGTCAGTTTCGTTAGATCAACACCATCAACAATGATTTCACCGTTTGTTGGGGCTTCCAACATGTTTACACAACGGATTAGGGTACTTTTACCTGCACCAGACGAGCCGATAACACCAAAGATGTTGCCTTGTGGAATATGCAGATTGATGTCTTTTAAGGCATGAATCTCTTTCTTGCCTTGGTAGAACACCTTGTTGACTTGGTTAATGCTAATCATTGAGAAACCTACTTTTTGCTCGAGTTCGGAACAGAAGAATATGTTGAGCTACATCTCATTTAGTAGAAGATGCTATGGCTTTGTTGGTTTTGTGTCAATAGATATTTTTACGTCTAGACGTCTAAATGGTTATTTTAGGCAAACGATTAGGTAATTAGATAGTGATGAAAGAAATAAAGCGTGCAATAATCCTTAAAAATAGTGAGCAAAATAGAGAACCGAATTTTGGCTAAACCAGCAGTCTTTCTAGATCGCGATGGCGTGATTAATGTCGATCATGGCTATGTGCACGACGAGCATGACTTTGAATTTATCGAAGGTGTGTTTGAAGCGACTAAGCAACTTAAAGAGATGGGTTATTTACTTGTTTTAGTGACTAACCAATCGGGCATTGCACGCGGTAAATTCAGTGAAGACCGATTCTTATCGCTAACCCAGTGGATGGATTGGAACTTTGTTGATAACGGTGTAGAGCTTGATGGTATCTATTACTGTCCGCATCATAGTGAGCATGGCATTGGTAAATACAAAGAAGACTGTGAGTGCCGTAAGCCAAAGCCGGGGATGTTTATTTCTGCTCGCGATTTTCTAAAAATAGATATGGCCAATTCAGTTATGGTGGGTGATAAACCTGAAGACATGATGGCAGCTGATGCAGCAGGTGTGGGGACTAAGATTTTGGTTCGTACTGGTAAGCCTGTTACAGAGCGCGGTGAGGCGGTCGCCACAACTGTGCTCGATAGTCTCAGAGATGTGCCAGCCTATCTAAAAAAATAGTCTACCCTGTAAAGGTCGCTCATTGAGCGGCCTTTATTTCTATAGGAGGTAACTATTTTATGGCAGGGACAATGATAAAAACCGGCTTAACTCTTTTCAGTAGTCTTTTCATGTTTGCTTGTTCTAGCGGCCAGTCATCAGATGGAATGGATAAGGTCAATAGTGAACAACTTTATCACTATCAATGTGACTCGGATTTGACCTTTGATGTCGCCTATTTGGTCGAGGAACAAGGGGCATTGCTTCGAATTGATCAAGCAGACTTCGCATTAGTGCAAGTTCCTTCTGGTTCAGGGACGCGTTACTCATTACCACAGAATGCCCAATCCAACATTCAGCCTGTGACTTTGTACACGAAAGGTGAGTACGCCCGCTTAGAATTAGGGCGAGAGATTTACAAAAACTGTAAAACACAATAATGTTAGCCACCTAACCTTGGGGCATCTTATGTGGTATGCCCCATAGGAACTTTCCTTTTATCTATTGAATACTTGTTGTATGAGCAAAAAACTGACCATTCTTGATATCGCGCGTTTGTCGGGAGTCGGTAAGTCTACCGTGTCTCGCGTGTTGACTAACGATCCAAAGGTGAAGCCTGAAACTCGTGAAAAGGTTCTCCAAGTGATTGAAAAGTCAGGTTATGTTCCGTCTAAATCTGCGCAGTCTATGCGTGGTGGTAGCCAAAAAGTGGTTGGGGTGATCATCTCTCGTCTTGATTCTCCGTCTGAAAACAAAGCCGTTGGTAGTATGCTGCAAGCTTTGTATCAAGCGGGTTATGATGCGGTGATTATGGAAAGCCAGTTCGATCGTGATAAAACCAATGAGCACCTTCAAGTACTGAAAAGACGCAATGTCGATGGCGTGATCGTGTTTGGTTTTAGCGATTTTGATTTGGATAAGCTCGAGGCGTGGCAAGGTAAAGCGGTTGTTATCGCGATGGACACGCAACAAGTCTCTTCTATTAACTATGACAACAGTGGTGTGATCACTCAAGCCTTGCAGCATTTGTATCAGCAAGGCGGCCGCAATATCAGTTACATTGGCGTAGACCCAAGCGACAAGACGACGGGTAAGTTACGTCTAGAGGCGTATCAATCTTGGTGCGCGCAACATGGTATCGAGAGTGTTTATCGAACCGGTGATCTTCACCATGAAAGCGCTTATCAGCTAGTCGAACAAGTCCTGACAGAACACACTCAAGCGATTGTGTGTGCCAGTGATAGCCTTGCTCTTGGGGTCATAAAGCGGCTGCAAGAACTCTCGCGAGAAGATGTGATAGTCACTGGTGTAGGTGGAAGCGAATTGCTTTCTTTCTTATTCCCTAATGTATTCAGCATTGACCCAGGCTACGCTGATGCCGGGGTGAAAGCGGCTAACCTTCTGATATCTCATATAAATGGAGAGTCAGAGCTGACTCATATTACCCAAGAACCTGTCCTAATCTAAGTAATTCTTTTTCAATTGGTTTAAAATTATACTGTGATCGTTCTCAATTAATGGGACTGTTCCCATTTCTGAGTTTGATAGATTCTGCCAATATAATAAACAATTAAAGGGAACGTTCCCAAAAAAAGTAAAATTAAGAACATAAATCGAATTTCCAATAGGGTGGACAAGGTTATGGGGAAGATTGCTAAACAAGATGTGGCGCGTCTGATCGAACTCGTTGGCGGATCTGAAAACATTGCCAGTGTGAGTCACTGTTTAACGCGTTTACGTTTTGTCTTAAATGACACTGCCAAAGCGGATGAGGCAGGGCTAGAAGCATTGAGTGTCGTTAAGGGCTGCTTTACCAATGCGGGCCAGTTCCAAGTTGTGATTGGTACTGAAGTTGATGAGGTCTACAAAGTATTGATCTCTTTAACGGGTAAGCAAGCGGCTTCAAAAGATGAGGCGAAGCTTGCTGCTCGTCAAAACATGAATATTCTCGAACGCGGTATCTCCCATCTTGCTGAAATCTTTGTGCCGCTGCTTCCTGCGATTATCACTGGTGGTTTGATCCTTGGTTTCCGTAATGTGATTGGCGACATCAAGATGTTTGATGGCCAGTCTCTGACTGAAATCAGCCAGTTCTGGGCGACTGTACATAGCTTCCTATGGTTGATTGGTGAAGCGATCTTCTTCTTCTTGCCAGTTGGCGTGTGTTGGTCGACGGTGAAAAAACTCGGTGGTACCCCGATTCTTGGTATTACTCTTGGTGTGACGCTAGTTTCGCCACAGCTAATGAATGCCTACTTGATTGGTAAGCAAGTGCCGGAAGTCTGGGACTTTGGCTTGTTTGTCATTGAGAAAGTCGGTTATCAAGCGCAAGTAATTCCAGCCATGTTGGCGGGTGTTGCTTTAGCCTTTATCGAAACTAATTTGAAACGCATTATTCCTTCGTACCTATACCTAGTGGTAGTACCTTTTGTTTCTATCATTCTCTCTGTTGTTTTGGCGCACTCTCTGATTGGTCCATTTGGTCGTATGTTGGGTGATGGTGTGGCGTTTGCGGCTAAAGCGGCCATGACTGGTGATTTTGCCGTGATTGGCTCTATGATCTTCGGCTTCTTATATGCTCCGCTTGTGATTACGGGTATTCACCACACGACTAACGCCGTTGACCTACAACTAATGCAAGACCTTGGCGGTACACCAATTTGGCCATTGATTGCACTTTCTAACATCGCGCAAGCATCAGCGGTTGTGGGCATCATCATTATTAGCAAAAAACATGGTGAACGTGACATCTCTGTGCCTGCAGCTATCTCGGCCTACCTTGGTGTAACTGAGCCTGCGATGTACGGCATTAACTTGAAATACAAATTCCCAATGCTGAGTGCCATGATTGGTTCTGCAATTGCTGCGGCGATTTGTGGCATGGCGGGTGTAATGGCCAATGGCATTGGTGTAGGTGGTCTACCGGGTATTCTCTCTATTCAGCCACAATACTGGGGTGTGTTTGCTGTTGCTATGCTGGTGGCAGTTGCAGTTCCAGTCACTTTAACTCTATTCCTATACAAGCGTGCCCAAGCAAAAGGCGAGCTGGAAACAGCAAGCGCTTAAGTTAAACAAGCGAGGCTAAGGTCTCGCTCAATTCTTTTTTGCCATGGCTTTCATGGCTTATTTATCTAATTTACTGGTAAGTGAGTATTGCGATGACGATTCTCAATCAAGATGCTAATTGGTGGAAAACCGCGTCTATCTATCAAATTTATCCGAAAAGTTTTTGTGACAGCGGCAGTCAAGGTACCGGAGATATCAAAGGCATTATTTCTAAACTCGATTATTTAAAACGTTTAGGGATTGATGCCATCTGGCTAACACCGGTTTACCAATCGCCAATGGTGGATAATGGCTACGACATTTCAGATTACTACGCGATAAACCCTGAGTTTGGCACCATGGCGGACTTTGATCTGCTACTTGCCCAAGCACATCAGCGTGGCATTCGCATCATTATGGATATCGTAGTTAACCATACCTCGACTCATCATCAATGGTTTCAATCCGCATTAGGTGACAAACAAAGCCCATACCGTGATTACTACATCTGGAAAGACCCTGTGGAAGGGGGCGAGCCTAACAACTGGCAATCTAAGTTCGGTGGCAGTGCATGGCAACTGGATCAAGCAACAAACCAGTATTACCTGCATCTATTTGCCACTGAACAAGCAGACCTTAACTGGGAAAATCCTGCGGTGCGTCAAGAAGTAAAACAGGTGATTAGCTACTGGGCTGAAAAAGGTGTCGATGGATTCCGCTTAGACGTGATTAACCTGATTTCTAAGCAACAAGATTTCCCGAGTGATGAGTCTGGTGATGGCCGACGTTTTTACACTGATGGTCCGCGTGTACATGAATACTTACAAGAGATCAGTGAAGCGGTATTTCAAAAATACGGCAGTGTCACTGTGGGTGAAATGTCTTCAACCACGTTAGAGCATTGCCAGCAATACTCGGCGCAAGATGGTAAAGAGCTATCGATGGTGTTTAACTTTCATCATCTTAAAGTGGATTATCCCAATGGTGAGAAGTGGACTAAAGCCCCTTTTGATTTCATTCAACTTAAGCAAATCTTCAATCATTGGCAAACAGGGCTTAATGGCCAAGGCTGGGGTGCGCTATTTTGGTGTAACCACGATCAGCCACGAATAGTCAGCCGATTAGGTGACGACCAAACTTATCGAGTCGAATCAGCAAAGATGCTGGCAGCCTCTTTGCACATGATGCAGGGCACACCTTATATCTACCAAGGCGAAGAGATTGGTATGACTAACCCTGCGTATACCGACATTACCCAATATCGCGATGTTGAAAGCACCAACATGTACGACATCATGGTGAATCAACAAGGAGTTAGCCATGACGATATGATGGCGATTTTGGCGCAGAAATCTCGTGATAACTCGCGAGCACCAATGCAGTGGGATGGCTCTGACAATGCCGGTTTCACACAAGGCAAACCATGGCTAGAAGTGGCGGCAAACTATCCGCAAGTGAATGCCAAGGCAGCGGTAGAAGATGGCGATTCCGTTTTTTACTTCTATAAAGCTTTGATTGAACTGCGTAAGCACTTACCAGTCATTACCGATGGTAGCTATCTAGATTTATTGCCAGATCATCAACATTGTTGGGCTTACTTACGAGAAAACGCCACTCACCAATTGGTATGTGTAAGTAATTACTATCCTCAAGAAGTCTTCTGTGAAATGCCTGTAGATCTCGCGATAGAAAACTCAGAGTGTTTGCTAACTAATTACTCTCACCCATTGCAGTATGAAGGTAAGCGCATTCACTTAAAGCCTTATGAAACGCGAATTCTCCTGATAAAAAAGTAACCTCTATTACTTTTAAATAAGAAAAAAGGCTTTGGTCTCGTCAACCAAAGCCTTTGTTTTATGCTGGCAATCTAGCCGTAGCTGACTGTGTAACGTTGAGGTTTGTGGTTCATCGCTAACACTAAGTTAAGCGCAACAGCACCAATTACCGAGTAAATGATGGTGGTGGTATCAACGAAGAAGAACGAAGCAATTAGAATTGCACAATCAATCGCAAGCTGCGTTTTACCCACAGAGATGCCAAATTTATCTTGGATGAACAGACATAGAACGTTAAAGCCGCCAAGACTGGAGCGATGACGGAATAGAATCAGCATGCCCAAGCCCATCAATAAGCCGCCTGCAACCGCGCAGTATGCTTGGTTAATTTTATCTAGGCTGATAACCAAGTAGAGGTGATCGGCCAAAATCGACACCATCGCGCCAGAAATCGCACTATTAAATGCGAAGCGCGCGCCAAAACGTTTCCAAGCCAACAGGTAGAATGGACAGTTCGCAAGAAAATAAAGCGTACCAAAAGACCAAGTTGCAAACTGGCTAACCAAAAGCGCTAAACCTGTTGTTCCACCAGTCAGCAATGTGGCGGATTGAAGAAAGAAGATACCTTGAGCGACTAAGAAAGTGCCAGTCAGTATCGCGATCCAATCTTCTTTACGTGAGTGTTTTTCCATCAATGAACAATTAAACGTTGAACGAATGGCGAGCATAGTATGTAAAAGATGAGGTTTTCGGTAGCTTGAGAGCGAAATTTAAGGTAAACCTATGTAATTATCGTTTTACGGGGTGTAAAGGATAAATTTGACACTTTTCCTCATTTTGCAATGAGATAAAGGTCAACATGACAAACCTTGTAAACCAGTATGAAAAAACTGCATGAGAAAAAATGAAATTTTCTCTTTATGACCTAGATCAAATTATGTAAAATGCGCGCCATTAGGGTGACGAAAACGTTTGCGTCGGGGTCGTTAACCGGTTTTTTGTAACTTTCAGTCAAAATCTGAGTCAGGAGATACAGATGCTTAAGCGTGATATGAACATCGCAGATTACGATGCGGAACTGTTCGCAGCTATCCAAGAAGAAACTCTTCGCCAGGAAGAACACATCGAACTTATCGCTTCAGAAAACTACACAAGCCCACGTGTAATGGAAGCTCAAGGTTCTCAGCTAACTAACAAATACGCTGAAGGTTACCCAGGCAAGCGTTACTACGGTGGTTGTGAGTACGTAGACAAAGCAGAAGCTCTTGCAATTGATCGTGCTTGTGAGCTATTTGGTTGTGAATACGCGAACGTACAGCCTCACTCTGGTTCTCAAGCAAACAGCGCAGTATACATGGCGCTACTTAACCCAGGAGATACGGTTCTAGGTATGAGCCTAGCGCACGGTGGTCACCTAACTCACGGTTCACCAGTAAACTTCTCTGGTAAGCACTACAACGTTATTCCTTACGGTATCGATGAAGCAGGTCAAATCAACTACGACGAGATGGAAGCTCTAGCGGTTGAACACAAGCCGAAAATGATCATCGGTGGCTTCTCTGCTTACTCGCAAATCGTAGACTGGGCTCGCATGCGTGAAATCGCAGACAAAGTAGGCGCTTACTTCTTCGTAGACATGGCTCACGTAGCGGGTCTTATCGCTGCAGGTGTTTACCCAACACCAGTACCTCATGCACACGTAGTAACAACCACTACGCACAAAACGCTAGCAGGTCCACGTGGCGGTCTAATCCTGTCTAATGCAGGTGAAGACATGTACAAGAAGCTGAACTCAGCAGTTTTCCCTGGTGGTCAAGGTGGCCCGCTAATGCACGTAATCGCAGGTAAAGCGGTAGCGTTCAAAGAAGCAATGGAGCCAGAGTTCAAAGCGTACCAGCAACGTGTAGTTGATAACGCAAAAGCGATGGTAGCTCAGTTCCAAGAGCGCGGTTACAAAATCGTATCTAACTCGACAGAGAACCACCTGTTCCTAGTTGACCTAATCGACAAAGACATCACAGGTAAAGATGCGGATGCAGCACTAGGTGCAGCAAACATCACTGTAAACAAGAACTCAGTACCAAACGATCCTCGTAGCCCATTTGTTACTTCAGGTATCCGTGTTGGTACACCAGCAATCACTCGTCGTGGCTTCACAACAGAAGACGCGAAAGAGCTAGCAAACTGGATGGCAGACGTGCTTGATAACATCGGCAACGATGAAGTGATTGAAGCGACAAAAGCGAAAGTATTAGATATTTGTAAGCGTCTACCGGTTTACGCTTAAATTTTCTTCGTAGAGTGAACGAACTTCTGTGTCGAACATACTCATTTGCTAGAGCAAACTCCGTGTGTTCTCCTTGAATTTCGTCCATCTACTTTGAAAATTATTGAATGATGAAGGACTCCGTTTGGAGTCCTTTTTGTTTTTTAGGTGGGGTAGTTTTTCGATTATTTGGCGATGCTAAGTAGCGTGCCGGATTTACATTTGAAGGAGTAATATTTGGAGCTTTCGTTGAACTTACCTAGCCCTTCACCATCGCAGTAATCGATGTTTATATCGCGCAT
The DNA here is from genome assembly GCF_027587025.1 of Vibrio sp. LaRot3. Classification (GTDB taxonomy): domain Bacteria; phylum Pseudomonadota; class Gammaproteobacteria; order Enterobacterales; family Vibrionaceae; genus Vibrio. The sequence continues at coordinate 113,604 of NZ_JAPPTI010000001.1, forward strand.
GGTCTCAAGGGTATTCTCTGTTGTGAGCGCAAACTTAGAACCATCGGAGCATAGAATACGCACGCGGCCGTCGTCGCTGACGGAGTAGATATCGACTTCGGTATTACATAGTTCAAATGAAGCCTCGCGGAAATTATCTTGCTGCTCTGAGTTTGAGCAGGCGGTAAGTATCAGGGCGGATATCACTGCGAACAATCCAAATCTAATCATGGCTGAATCCTTTTAGGTGACGCACTCTGACGGTGCTTACATGAGCAATCTTGTGAATAAGATTGAAGATAATTTTAAGCCTAGAAGTGGCGATCTGCGGATTCAAGTTGACGATAAGAAAAAAGCCAGCGAGGTGCTGGCTTTATTGTTTAGTTCATGTTTTTTTGCAATTGTTAGCTAACTTCCACACCTTGTGCTTGCAGATCTGCGTGGTAAGAAGAACGTACAAATGGACCACAAGCGGCATGAGTAAAGCCAAGTTCTAAGGCTATCTCTTTAAGCTCATCAAACTCTGCTGGTGGCACGTAACGCTCAACAGGAAGGTGGTGACGGCTTGGCGCAAGGTATTGGCCAAGTGTCAGCATAGTGACGCCATGTTCACGAAGGTCTTTTAATACTTCAACGATCTCTTCTTTGGTTTCACCTAGGCCCATCATCACGCCAGATTTCGTTGGGATGTGTGGGTGCTGCTCTTTGAACTTCTTAAGTAAGTTTAGAGACCACTTGTAGTTTGCGCCCGGGCGAACCTTACGGTACAGGCGCGGTGCTGTTTCTAAGTTGTGGTTGAATACATCTGGCGGGTTGTCATGCATTAAATCAAGTGCAACATCCATACGACCACGGAAGTCTGGAACCAAAGTTTCGATCTTGATGTTTGGGTTTAGCTTACGGATTTCACGGTTACAGTCAGCGAAGTGCTGCGCACCGCCATCACGTAAGTCATCACGGTCAACTGAGGTGATTACGACGTATTTTAACTTCATGTCTTTGATGGTTTGGGCCAGCTTTTGTGGTTCACCTTCTTCAGGTGTCACTGGGCGACCATGGGCAACATCACAGAAAGGACAACGACGAGTACAGATAGCGCCTAGGATCATGAAAGTGGCCGTACCGTGGTTAAAACATTCGGCAAGGTTAGGGCATGAGGCTTCTTCACAAACGGAGTGCAGGTTGTTTTTACGCATTGCCGATTTGATGTCTTGAATGCGTTGGCTATCTGCTGGCAGCTTGATCTTCATCCAGTCCGGTTTACGCAAAACTTCTTTTTGCTCAACTGGCATATTCTTCACTGGGATCAGTGCCATTTTATCAGCGTCGCGATACTTGACGCCTTTTTCCATTTGGATTGGTTTACTCATGCTTCAATTACTTATAGTTTGGGACTTCTGTACTGACTTCTATATGTTGGTAATCCAACAAAGTCACGAGTTCTTGTAATAGTTGCTCAGCAACACTGTCTACGCTGTCTGGGCCGCCAAGTTGGCTAACTTGAGCCATTTCCATGCCTGCATAGCCACATGGGTTAATACGTAGGAAAGGCGCAAGATCCATATTGACGTTAAGTGCTAATCCATGGAATGAACACCCTTTACGAATGCGCAAACCCAATGAGCAAATCTTCTTACCGTCAACGTAAACTCCGGGCGCATCCGGCTTCGCTGCTGATTCTATATTGTAAGCCTTCAGTGTATTAATCACGAGATTCTCTATGTGAGTAACGAGATCTCGCACACCTAACTTTTTCCGGCGTAAGTTAATTAGGAAGTACACCACCATCTGACCGGGGCCATGGTAAGTGACTTGTCCTCCTCGATCACTTTGCACTACAGGTATATCACCGGTATTGATCAAGTGTTCTGCTTTTCCCGCTTGCCCTTGTGTAAAAACTGGGTTGTGTTCAACAAACCAAACCTCATCACAGGTGTCATCATTGCGCTGATCGGTAAAGGCATGCATTGCGCGCCAAATTGGCTCGTAATCTTGTCTGCCTAGATGCTTCACAACTAGCGGCTTTTGCATTGCAGAGTCCATGTATATTAATAAATTGATCGGATTATAAACTGCTTCTTAGCTTTGAACTATATGTTGGTAACAGTTTTTTAACCCTTGAAAAGATAAGAAAATCATATCTGTTTGATATATAACAAAAAAGCAGCCTAAGGCTGCTTTCAAAAATAATTTATTTTTTCAAATAAAATTATAGCACCATGCGGACGATGTCGATTTCACCAAGTTCTTTGTACAAAGTTTCTACTTGTTCAATAGAGGTTGCATTGATGGTTACTGACACTGAGTGGTAGTTACCTTTTGCGCTTGGCTTCACTGATGGACTGTAGTCACCTGGAGCATGGCGTTGGATAACTTCAAGTACCTTCTCTGGCAGTTCAGGCTTCGCGTAGCCCATGACCTTGTAAGTAAAAGAACAAGGGAACTCTAGCAGGTCTTTTAGTTTTGCATCTGAGTTGATAGTCAGCATTTTGATAACTCCAAGTTGGAATGTCGATTCGCAGCGCCGAATGTTACTGCCAATCCGATTTAATCTCAAGGTTGATGAAAATATGGTGACGTAAACAAAAAGCCGCCCGGAGGCGGCTTCGTGATATTTAGGTTAATGACCTATTAGAAGAAGCTCTTCACTAGCATTACGATGTAATCCCATAGGCGACTAAACAGGCTGCCTTCTTGTACGTCTTCTAGTGCTAGAAGTGGGTACTCAGCAATATCTTCACCTTCTAGTTGGTAGTATAGCTTACCAACTACGTCACCTTTACTAATTGGGGCTTCTAGTTCTTTTTCAAGTACGAAGCTCGCTTTTAGGTTTTTCGCTTGGCCACGAGGTAGTGTTACGTAGGTATCTTGGTCTAGACCCAAAGCAACTGTATCTTTGTCGCCCATCCACACTTTTTCTTCAACAAATGTTTCGCCAGCAGTATGAGGCGCTACCGTTTCGAAGAAGCGGAAGCCATAGCTGAGAAGTTTTTTGCTTTCTGATTTACGAGCATTAGCGTTTTTAGTACCCATCACTACGGCTACTAGGCGCATTTTACCTTCAGTTGCTGAGCTAACTAGGCTGTAACCTGCGTTGCTTGTATGGCCTGTTTTGATGCCATCAACGTTCATGCTTTTATCCCAAAGTAGACCGTTACGGTTGTATTGGGTGATGCCGTTGTAGGTAAATTTCTTTTCAGCGTAGATGCGGTATTCTTCTGGTACGTCACGGATTAGAGCACTACCTAGCAGCGCCATATCGTAAGGCGTTGAGTACAGAGCATCGTTGTCTAGGCCGTGAACGTTAGCAAAGTGGGTGTTATCCATACCAATGGTATCTGCCCATGCGTTCATTAGATCAACGAAAGCATCTTCTGAGCCTGCAATGTGTTCTGCCATTGCAACACAAGCATCATTACCTGATTGGATGATGATGCCGCGGTTGAGGTCTTTTACTTTGACCGTCGTGCCCACTTCTATGAACATTTTTGAAGAATCTGGGAAATTTTTTGCCCACGCATTCTTACTGATGGTTACGTCATCGTTTTCTTTAATATTGCCACGAGCAAGCTCTTGGCCGATAACGTAACTGGTCATCATTTTGGTCAAACTTGCAGGAGACAGTTTTGTATCCATCTCTTTTTGCGCCAGTACTTTACCTGAGTGGTAATCCATTAGCACAAAACCTTTCGCGGCAATTTGTGGTGCATCAGGCACAACAATAGGAGAAGCCATTGCAGAAGAAGCGAAAGTGGTTGAAAGCGCAATAGAAGACGCAAAAACGGTTTTGATTAACGATGTTTTTTTCATATTGACTACAGATTTATCTTGAACTGTCCATATCTTAACAGAAACCTAAACCCAAATCAGTCCGGGACTGTTGGCTTGATCGAGTTTGGTGACTATTTTTTCTTTACGAAGGCACTTGAGTAACCCAGAAGTTTAACTTGCTTTAGCATTTGTTGCGTCAGCGTATAGTCATCAAATGGGCCTAAAAATACGCGATGGGTCTCATCTTCAGAGAGCACAAAGCTGCCAACCGATAGCTTTTGACCGAGATCTTTCGCTAAAGTTTCCACTCTATCTTTGTGTTGTGAAGATGCAACCTGAATTTTGTAGTTGGGTAAGCCTTGCTGCTTGTGATCAGCGGTTGGCTTTTCTACGGTAATTACTTCAATTTCCACATTGGCAGTACCAGTGCGCACCACATCAAGTTTGGTTGCTGCCGCATAGCTTAAATCAATAATACGACCAGGATGGAATGGGCCACGGTCGTTCACGCGAACGATGGTCGTTTTGCCATTATCCGTATTGGTGACTTTAACATAGCTTGGTAACGGCAGTGTTTTGTGCGCGGCGGTCATGGAATACATGTCATAAATCTCACCATTAGAGGTAAGGTGACCATGGAATTTTTTTCCGTACCAAGAGGCTTGGCCTTTTTGGTTAAAGCCTTTGGCGTCTTTGATGATTTTATAGTCGCCACCTCTTAGTGAGTAATCTTTATTACCGCCTAAGCTATAGGGTTCGTATTGAGGGCGAGCATCTTCAATATGTTCGACAGAGATAGGCTTCTCAGGCGCAATATCATCTTTGAGCGAGTAACGACTTGTTGGTTGCTCTTCCTCACTCTTTTCAGGGGTAGATGAACAGCCAATCAGAATACCGCCGAGCAAAGCGATAGTGGTTAATTTGTACCAGTAGTTCATTAGTTTGCCTTAGAGAATGCTCGTCTATGTGTATGAATCGACATTAAAATACCAAAACCTGCCATTAGCGTAACCATGGATGTACCGCCGTAACTGATCAGTGGGAGAGGAACACCAACTACCGGTAGGATACCACTCACCATGCCAATGTTTACGAACACATAAACAAAGAAGCTAAGCACAATACTGCCTGCCATCATACGACCGAAGGCGGTTTGGGCTTTGCTGGCTAAGAAGAGACCTCGACCAATAATGAATAGGTAAATGCTCAGTAACGCAAGAATACCGATTAATCCCCACTCTTCAGCGATAACCGCAAAGATGAAGTCGGTGTGTCGCTCTGGCAAAAACTCTAATTGAGATTGAGTGCCTTGAAGCCAGCCTTTGCCGACTATACCGCCAGATCCAATCGCAATTTTACTCTGAATAATATGGTATCCAGCGCCTAAAGGGTCAGATTCAGGGTTGAACAATGTTCTCACTCGCACCTTTTGGTACTCACGCATTAAGAAGAACCACAAGATGGGTAAGAACGCGCCTAATGCCGCGGCAGCGGCGAAAATAATTCTCCAGCTGATGCCTGCTAAGAAGATAACAAAAATGCCTGATGCAGCGATGAGAATCGATGTACCTAAGTCGGGTTGCTTAGCGATTAAGATGGTAGGAACAAACACCATGACCAACGATGCGATTAATGTTTGGAACGTTGGTGGTAGTGCGCGTTTACCAATGTAGCGAGCAACCATAAGAGGTACCGCGAGCTTCAATAGTTCTGAGGGCTGAAAGCGAACAAAACCGAGATTTAACCAACGCTGAGCGCCTTTGGATGATTCACCAAAAAACAGCACCCCGAGTAACAACATGACACCAAGGAAGAACATCACTGGGGCAAGTGCTTCGTAGGTGCGTGGAGGTATTTGCGCTAAAAAGACCATTACACCTAGCGCTAAGGCCATACGCATTGCTTGGCGATCCATCATGGCGAGGCTTTGACCGCTCGCGCTATACATAACCACAAGGCCAAAGGCCATCAAAACTAAGATGCCTAGCAGGAGAGGCATATCAATATGGAAACGCTCGAACAGGGAGCGGTTTTGGCCGATTGTTTGGTCAAAGTCCATTATTTGTTTGCCTCATTCTCATTTAAAATTACATGGTCAAACACTTTGCGTACCACCGGAGCACCGTTGCTTGAACCACCACCAGCGTTTTCTAAAACGACAGTGACAATCAGCTCAGGATCTTCAATTGGTGCAAAGCCAGTAAATAGAGCGTGATCGCGTAGGTGCTCGGCGATTTCGTCTGCGTTGTATTCTTCGTTCTCACCCAGTCCAAAGACCTGCGCTGTACCTGATTTACCCGCACTCATATAAGGCGTTTTGTAGAATGAACGACGCGCCGTGCCTTTTTTACCATGGTTTACTAAGCGCATGCCTTCGATGGCAATATCCCAGTAGCGATCTTTTACCCCGGTAATAGGTGGGTAAGTTTCTACTTCTGATAATGTGCGATTAGAAAAAGCATCGCCATTTTCGATTGTGGCGCGCAGAAGGTGAGGGGCAATCACTTTACCGCGATTTACAACCACGGATGTGGCTTTTGCAATCTGCATGGGTGTTGCTGTCCAATAACCTTGCCCGATACCCACAGGGATAGTGTCACCTTGATACCATGGCGTGCGATGGCGTGCCATCTTCCAATCACGAGTTGGCATGTTGGCTTTGCTTTCTTCATGAATATCGATACCGGTGTAATCACCGAAACCAAACATCATCATCCATGTTGATATGCGGTCGATACCCATATCGTAGGCAATTTGATAATAGAAGGTATCCACGGATTCTTCGATTGACTTGATGATATCGACTTTACCGTGCCCCCAACGTAGCCAGTCACGGAATGGCTTGGTCTTAGAATTTGGGATCTTCCAATAACCGGGGTCATTACGTGTGGTATAAGGGGTAACCACTTCTTCTTGCAGTGCGGCGACCGCCATCATAGGTTTGATCGTTGATGCTGGTGGGTAAATACCTAGTGTCGCTCGGTTTACCAGTGGGCGGTTTTTATTGTTTAGCAGCGCGCTGTAAGCTTTGCTGGAGATACCATGAACAAAAGCATTAGGGTCGTAACTTGGGCTAGACACCATGGCTAAAACGCCATTGTCTTTTGGATCAAGTACCACAGCACTACCACGACGGCCTGCTAATAGTTCATGAATGTATGTTTGAAGCTGGATATCGAGGTTAAGAACGATATCTTTACCCGGTTTAGGTGGCACGTACTTCAAGACACGAATGATTCGGCCGCGGCTATTAACTTCAACTTCTTGGTAACCGGCGGTGCCATGCAGCATATCTTCGTAAAAGCGCTCTATGCCCAATTTACCGATATCACGAGTCGCTTGGTAGTTGGCGTCTTTTTCTTCACGAATTAGACGTTGCATGTCACGGTCATTGATACGAGAGACATAGCCGATGACGTGAGTTAGCACTTCGCCGTATGGGTAGTAGCGCTTGAGGCTTGCATTAACCGAAACGCCAGGAAACTTGTGTTGCTGAACAGAGAATTTAGCCACTTGCTCTTGGTTGAGTTGGCTAAGGATTGGCACAGACTTAAAGCGACGGGTACGACGGCGTTCTTTATTGAATCGCTCAACTTGGTCTGGAGTGATCTCTAGAATTTGCTGTAGTCCGGCGATAGTCGCGTCCATGTCTTTCACTTTTTCAGGCGTGATGTCTAAGCTAAAGACAGGGCGGTTTTCGGCTAATAGGTTACCGTTACGATCGTAAATTAATCCGCGGTTTGGCGCGATAGGTACGACTTTGATACGGTTATCGTTAGAACGCGTTTTGTAGTCTTGATATTGGTTGATTTGAATGTTGTATAGGTTGGCAACCAATAGCCCCATCATGACTACGATGCCAACAAAAGCAACAATAGCACGACTGCTAAACAGTCGCGCTTCTGCTTGGTAATCCCTTATCTGGGTACGCTTCCTCAACATGAATGCTTATTCTCGGTGATACGGATGGTTAGCCGTGATACTCCAAGCACGGTAAAGGCTTTCTGCCATTACAATACGTACTAAAGGGTGAGGTAATGTTAACGCAGAAAGTGACCAGCTTTGGTCCGCTGCGGCTTTACATGCTGGCGCTAAACCTTCAGGGCCGCCAATCAAAATAGAGACATCTCGACCGTCCAGCTTCCAGCTTTCTAGTTGCTCGGCCAGCTGTGGGGTATCCCACTTCTTACCCGGAATGTCTAGCGTAACAATTCGGTTGCCTTTTGGCACGGCAGCCAGCGTAGCTTCGCCTTCTTTTTGCAGAATTCTTGCAATATCAGCGTTTTTTCCGCGTTTGCCTGCTGCAATTTCAATCAGTTCTAGAGGCATGTCATGTGGGAAACGGCGTTTATATTCTTGAAAGCCTTCTTCAACCCACTTTGGCATTTTGGTGCCTACGGCAATTAGCTGCAGCTTCATTGCTTAGCTCCAAAGCTTTTCTAATTGGTAAAGCTCACGTTGCTCTTCTTGCATCACGTGCAGAATTGTTGTGCCCATATCCACTACAACCCATTCACCTTCGTCTTCGCCATCAACGGCTAAAGGAGTCATACCTGCAAGTTTAGCTTCACGTGCAACGTGGTCAGCGATAGATGCAACGTGACGTTTCGAAGTGCCAGTACAGATGATCATAAAATCGGTGATGCTTGATTTGCCTTTCACATCCAGAGTCTGGATTTTTTCGGCTTTCATGTCGTCTGCTTTGTCTATAAGAAAGTCATTCAGTTGTTGGTCTTGCAAGTTCTTTTCCTCATTGGCATGTTCTCATGCGCTGTCGGTAGTCTCTAAATTTGGCGCGCGAGTATAACACGCTTTTTATATTTGGAACTGAGGCAGACACATCTCTGCACTTAGTTGCTGTAACAATGGCCAGCTAGACTGATCATATTGAGTTTTACTTTGTACTTCTATTCGAGTTAGAAGTTGCAATAGCTGCTGCAATCTTGAAATGGATAAGCGTTGCATCGCGGCAGAGTAAAGTGGTCGTTTTGATTGCCAAATACGGTAACTATCAAATACCTGACCGATGCTACTGGTAGACGCTTGTTGCTGCATCTGCACTAACTGCATTAACTCTTTTTGGATGGTTCTCGCTAGGATAACCACTTCAGTGCCTTCTGCTTCTAACTGGCGTAGTACACGTTGAGCACGGTTTGCTTTTCCTGCAAGCAGGGCATCCGTCCAGTGAAAGGCAGTGAAATGGTTGTGGCGGCTTAAGGATTCCTCTAAGCGCACCATGGTCAATTGACCATCAGGGTAAAGCAGGACCAGCTTTTCTAAACTTTGAGTCAGTGCAAATAAGTTGCCTTCGTGCCATTGCGCTAACATTTGCACGGCTTCTGCATCAGGCTTTAAACCCAATTTGCGGCAGCGAGCTTGAACAAACTGCGGTAGGCGTTGAATGTCTGGCGATAAACAGTTAACCCAACATCCATTACTCGATAAAGTTTTGAACCACTTTGCACTTTCTTGCGCTTTGGTGAGTTTGCTACCAACGATAACCAGTAAAATGTCTGGGTGAAGCATATCAGCGACGTTTACTAGCTCTTTGGCTATTGCCGCATTGACGCCTGATTCTGGTAGCTCTAATTCAATGACTTGGCGTGCCGAGAAAAGACTGAGTGCTTGGCAGCAGTCGTACACTTGGTTCCAATCAAAACTGGCATCGATTGCGAATCGATGCCGTTCTTCAAAGCCTTGTGCGAATGCAGATTTTTGAATGGCTTGACGAGATTCTTGCAGTAGCAGAGGTTCGTTGCCAAACAATAAATAGATAGGATGCAGTTGCTTAGCTAGTTGCTCTGCTAGGCGATCAGCAAAAATTCGCATTGTCGCCTCTTACTGCTGAGTGCCGATGGCAGTTTCATCAGTGGCGGTTGTGCGAATATCGTATTGTTCGTTTTCTAATTTGACCTGCGCTTCATATCGCTCTTGCAGTGATTCACTTTCTTCTAAATCTGCTTTTAAGCGCGCCATTTGGCGGATAATTTGGCTCGCTGCCAGTTTGCGCATTTCATCTTCGATCATATCGCGTTCAACCGATTTTGCTAATGCGGTCAGCGGGTTATCTAAGTAGCTACGAGTAACACTGGTTGAGAATTGTTTTGACCCAATTTCAGGAATAGTGACTCGGTATGAAGCGTTCAGTGTTAATTCTTTTTCTGCTGCGCGGGTGTTTTGGTACAGCGAAAGTGTACGTTCACCAACACTCTCGCCCAACAGGTGAATATTAGGAATGCCTTCTGCTGGTGGTACAACTTTCACTTCACTCATGCGTAGTTGACCTTTCATCATACGCGTAAAGCTGCTGTATTGGTCATAACTGGTCAGAGATACAGTTTCAAGCTCTTCGGGGATAGAGTAATCACCACGTAAGTGGAAACCACAAGCAGATAAAAGACTCGCGGCTAAAACAACACTAGTCAATTTCAAAGTCGAAAGGGAAAATAGGCGCATTGACGTACGGCTCTCTGTTAATTGGGTTACTTATCTTAAACCACTTATTGAAAAATGGTTTGAGATAAATAAAGCAGGGTAATGCGCTAGTTTATTGGACTAGGCTACCCTGCTTAAGACTTATTTATCTGCGATTAGTTCGCACATGTTCTTAGTTTGCAACAATATTCAGTAGTTTACCTGGTACGTAAATTACTTTGCGAATCGTTTTATCTTCTGTGAACTTAGTTACGTTCTCATCGTTTAGACCTAGCTGCTCGATATCTTCCTTGGAAATATCTGCAGGTACAGTCAGTTTCGCACGTAGCTTGCCGTTAACCTGAACGATGATTAGCTTCTCGTCTTCAACCAGTGCTTTTTCATCGTGAGTTGGCCATACAGCATTGTCGATGTCGGTTTCACCAAGACCCGCCCACATTTCGTAAGAGATGTGTGGAGTGATTGGGTAAAGCATTGCAACAACCGCTTTCAGTGCTTCATCAAGGATTGCACGATCTTGCGCCGATTCTTGAGGTGCTTTCGCTAGCTTGTTCATCAGTTCCATGATTGCAGCGATAGCCGTGTTGAACGTTTGACGACGAGCGATATCGTCAGTCACTTTCGCGATTGTCTTGTGAACGTCACGGCGAAGTGCTTTTTGGTCGCTAGACAGTGCAGATGCATCTACAGCTTCTGCTGCGCCCTTTGATGCGTGCTCGTTTACTAGTTTCCAAACACGTTTTAGGAAGCGGTTAGCGCCTTCAACGCCAGACTCTTGCCACTCAAGTGTCATGTCTGCAGGTGATGCGAACATCATGAATAGACGAACCGTGTCAGCACCGTACTTGTCTACCATCTCTTGTGGGTCGATACCGTTGTTCTTCGACTTAGACATCTTAATCATGCCTGAGTGTGTTACGTCGCGGCCTTCGTTGTCTTTAGCTGAAGTGATGCGGCCTTTGCCGTCACGCTCTACAGCAACGTCAGTTGGAGCAACCCACTCTTTACCGCCTTTGTCGTTCTCGAAGTAGAACGCATCCGCTAGTACCATGCCTTGACATAGTAGCTGCTTGAATGGCTCGTCAGACGTTACGTAACCAGCGTCACGCAGTAGTTTGTGGAAGAAGCGAGAGTACAGTAGGTGCATACAAGCGTGCTCGATACCACCGATGTACTGGTCTACTGGTAGCCAGTAGTTTGCTTTTTCTGGGTCTAGGATGTCGTCAGCTTGTGGTGAACAGTAACGTGCGTAGTACCAAGAAGATTCCATGAACGTATCGAACGTGTCAGTCTCACGTAGAGCTGGTTCGCCGTTAAATGTTGTCTTAGCCCACTCTTTATCTGCTTTGATTGGGCTAGTTACGCCGTCCATGACCACGTCTTCTGGAAGAATTACTGGTAGTTGGTCAGCTGGTACTGGGTGAACTTCACCGTCTTCAGTGGTAACCATTGGGATTGGAGCGCCCCAGTAGCGTTGACGAGATACACCCCAGTCACGTAGACGGAAGTTTACAGTCTTAGTGCCTTTGCCTTCTGCTTCTAGCTTGGCTGCGATAGCATCGAATGCACCTTGGAAATCAAGACCGTCGAACTCACCTGAATCGAACAGTACGCCTTTCTCAGTGTAAGCTTCTTCAGAGATGTTTAGCTCGCTGTCATCAGCTGGCTTGATTACAGGGATGATGTCTAGACCGTACTTAGTTGCGAACTCGTAGTCACGTTGATCGTGTGCAGGTACTGCCATAACAGCGCCTGTACCGTAGTCCATCAGTACGAAGTTAGCCACGTAAACTGGCACTTCACGACCGTTCAATGGGTGAATAGCAGTAAGGCCAGTCGCCATACCTTTCTTCTCCATTATTGCAAGCTCAGCTTCTGCTACTTTATTGTTCTTACACTCGTCGATGAACGCTGCAAGCTCAGGGTTGTTCTCTGCTGCTACTGCTGCAAGAGGGTGACCTGCTGCGATGCCTACGTAAGTCACACCCATTAGTGTGTCTGGACGTGTTGTGTAAACTTCTAGATCTTGTTGACCCTTAACTTCAAACTTAAGCTCAACACCCTCAGAGCGGCCGATCCAGTTGCGCTGCATGGTCTTAACCATTTCAGGCCAGCCATCTAGGTTATCTAGATCGTCGAGTAGCTCTTGAGCGTATTCAGTGATCTTGATGAACCACTGTGGGATCTCTTTTTGCTCTACAGGCGTGTCACAACGCCAGCAGCAGCCATCTTCAACCTGCTCGTTAGCAAGTACCGTTTGGTCGTTTGGACACCAGTTAACTGATGAAGTCTTTTTGTAAACTAAGCCCTTGTTGTAAAGCTTAGTGAAGAACTCTTGCTCCCAACGGTAGTACTCAGGTGTACAAGTTGCGAATTCACGGTTCCAGTCGTAACCAAAGCCTAGAAGCTTAAGCTGGTTCTTCATGTACTCGATGTTTTCGTAAGTCCATGGTGCAGGCGCTGTGTTGTTCTTAACAGCCGCGTTTTCTGCTGGAAGACCGAATGCATCCCAACCGATTGGTTGCATTACGTTTTTGCCTTGTAGGCGTTGGAAACGAGATACCACATCACCGATGGTGTAGTTACGCACGTGACCCATGTGCAGTCGACCACTTGGGTACGGGAACATTGATAGACAGTAGAATTTTTCTTTATTTGGGTCTTCACTTACAACAAAGGTCTTGTTGTTGTCCCAGTGCTGTTGAACCTTCTGTTCAATATCTTGCGGGTTATATTGCTCTTGCATCGATGATATCCGGTTATCTTGGAAAATGTGAGTTCAGTTAGAACAGACAATAATTGATCGTCATAGAATACCTAAAGGAGCGAACTACAACAACAGTTATACCCGTCATACTTGAAGTTGCAGGGGAGATGGCTTGGTAAATCACTCCGCTTATCAGCCAGTACCCAGCTGAAACCCGTAAAATTAGGGGAAACTTGTTCTATAGTGTTGGAAGGAGGTCTGCCATGCCAAAACGCAAATCCGGTTATGAAGAAATGTTTGATGACGTGCTAGAGGCTCTCAAGCATAGTCCTGAAGAAGTCAGCCATGTGCTAGAAACATCCGGTAAAGTGGTTGATGCCGCAAATGATATGACCAAAGACGAATTGTCACTGATTTCAGCTTATATGAAGTCTGACTTAAAGGAGTTCGCTGACAATTATGAAGCCTCGAAAAGTGGCCCGTTTTACTTGATGATTACCGATTCTATTTGGCAAGGGATGCTGGAGATCACCGACAGAACCAAAGTGGAATGGGCTGAACTGTTTGCTGACTTAGAGCATCAAGGGCTCTATCAAGCTGGAGAGGTGATTGGTTTAGGGGTCTTAGTGTGTGACCACTGTAATCATCAGACGGAATACAATCACCCGACAGTCATCATTCCATGTGTACAATGCGGCACTACTGCCTTTTCACGCAAAGCATTACGTCCTTAGAATGAGAAAAGGGCTCTAAGAGCCCTTTCAATTATTTGCTGCGCTTTCTTCTTATGAGTACAAAAAGAAAACAAACCATTACCCATGCATACAGTGGCCAGCTACCTACCTTGTGATACGGAGTTTGACCATCGGTCGACACGACATCAGTTTTTAGAACTTGCTGTTCAAATTGAGGGATTTTCGCAGTAATCTCGCCGCGATAGTCCGTAACAGCAGTAACACCATTGTTGGTTGAGCGAATGACTGGTTTACCAAACTCTAATGCTCGCATACGGGCGATTTCCATATGCTGTAAAGGTCCAATTGAATTCCCAAACCAAGCATCATTAGAAAGAGTCAAGATGAAGTCTGTATCGTCATTGATGTTTTGACGAACCTGCTCACTGAAGATAATTTCGTAGCAAAGTGCGGGAGCTAACTGCTTGCCATTCGCGTCAATATTATTTTGCACAAAGTCGCCACGCGAGAATGAAGACATTGGCAAATTGAATAGAGGCGCAATCGGGCGCAGGATAGATTCAAACGGCACAAATTCACCAAACGGTAGCAAGTGATGTTTGTGGTAACGTTGTTCTAAGTCGTAGCTGTATTCGCCATAAGCATTTTGCCCTAGCGAAAGAATACTATTGTAGAACTGACGGTCTTCACCTTGGTTCACTACACCGGTAATGATTGCACTATCGTTGCCACTGGCGAGACTGTCTAAGTTGGATAAGAAAGACGTTATCTCGAACTCAAAAGCTGGAATAGCGGCTTCAGGCCAAATGATAATATCAGCATCCCAGTTACGACGGCTAAGATCAACATACTTCATGATCGTCGGCCAGCGCTCGCTTGGTACCCATTTTAACGCTTGGTCAACGTTCCCTTGAATCAATGCAACTTTGGTGGTGCTGGTTGGGTTTGGCGTGACCCAACTGATACCGCGTAAACCAAAACCGGTGGCAAAAATAACCGCAGGAATGACTAGAATTGACCACTGCTTATTTAAAGCCGCATAAACAATGGCGCTGGCACTTATGACGACAAACAGAGTGATAAGCTCGACACCACCCAAAGGCGCAAAGCTTGCTAATGGAGACTCTATTTGGCCATAACCCATCCATAGCCATGGGAAGCCAGTCATTACCCAACCGCGTAACCAATCACAGACCAACCATAATGCGGGAGCGGCAAGTAAGTAGCGGGTACGGTCATTGTTAGGTGCAAAGCGGTTTAGTAACCCAGTAAATAGCGCTGAATAAATGGCAAGGTAGCCAACCAACAGAGCCATTAGTAACAGGCTAGCTAGTTTAGGCATACCACCGAAGTTATCGATGCTGACATGAACCCAGCTAATACCCGTGGCAAATTGACCAATACCCCATGCATAACCAATCCACATTGCGCGCTTGGCGGTTTGACCGTGAATGAGCCAAAGGAGTAGGGCAACACTAATAATGGCGATAGGCCAAAGCTGGTAAGGGGCAAAAGATAAGGTGGTAAGAGCGCCAACAAAAGCGGCCCCTATGGGCCGCTTTAGGCGATGAACTAGAGTACTAATCATCGTTATTATCTATTGTGGAAAAGTGAATGATCACTCTTCTAGTGGCTGAGGTAATGGTTCTTCATCTGGAACCGTTACTTGAAGCTGAACCACACGGCGGTTGTCAGCGGCAGTTACCTTGAAACTGTAGTGATCAATTTCAACGATTTCACCACGGGTTGGTAAGTGCCCAAATGTGGTCATTACCAAGCCGCCTACTGTGTCTACTTCTTCATCGCTGAACGAAGTACCGAAGGTTTCGTTAAACTCTTCAATCGTGGTTAATGCTTTTACAGCATAAGTGTGTTTTGAGAGTTTACGGATATCCAGCTCTTCCTCGTCATCGAATTCATCTTCGATATCACCGACGATCTCCTCAAGGATATCTTCGATGGTGACAAGGCCAGAAACACCGCCAAATTCGTCTACCACAATAGCCATGTGGTAGCGTTCTTCACGGAATTCTTTAAGCAGTCTATCGACACGTTTGCTTTCAGGTACAACAACTGCTGGACGAATCACTTGTTCGATATCGAACTCAGCGCTGCCTGAACCTAAGTATTTGAGTAAGTCCTTCGCTAATAGAATGCCTTCCACATGGTCTTTATCTTCGCTGATCACAGGGTAGCGAGAGTGTTGAGCGTCTGTGATGAGTGCAACGAGTGCATCTAAATCATCGGTGCGTTCAACAGTAACCATTTGCGAGCGTGGGATCATGATGTCACGCACTCGCATTTCGGCGATTTCCATTACACCTTCAAGCATGTCTCGGGTGTCATGGTCAATCAGGTCGTTTTCCTCTGAGTCGCGAAATACTTCGACAAGCTCTTGGCGATCTTTTGGTTCACCTTGGAATAGTTGACCTAAGCGTTCAAAGAAGGACTTTCTACTCGGACCTTCAGATTTTTCTTTCTTACCTTCTAGAGAAGAGGGCGAATTGTCTTCGTTCATTGTTTCTCAAATTCGTTGTGCTATCAGATGTGTGATAGCGCACATTGAAAGATAAAGCGTAAACAAGACAGTGCTTTACCTTCCACGAGCGAGTAACACTAAGGTTACTCTATTGTGCAATCTACTTTTCAGAGATGTATGGGTCTTCAAACCCCATAGATTGCATAATTTCTGTTTCGAGGGACTCCATCTCTTCGGCTTCGTCATCCTCGATATGATCATAACCTAGCAGATGCAAGCTGCCATGTACAATCATATGAGCCCAGTGAGCAGAAAGTGGTTTTTCTTGCTCAATGGCTTCTTGTTCAACGACTTGGCGGCATACGATAAGGTCGCCAAGTAAATCCATTTCAATGCCTGGAGGCGCTTCAAATGGGAAAGAAAGCACATTAGTTGGCTTATCCTTACCACGGTACTCCAAGTTAAGCTGATGGCTTTCCTGTTCATCAACAATGCGCACTGTCACTTCAGCTTGTGGCTGAAATTGTGAAACAGTTTTGCTTAACCACAGATGAATATCTTCAAAACTTGGCAGGCCATCTTCTTGTTCGACCGCCAATTGAAGATCCAGTTCAATTGCCATTATTGCTTATTCTCCTGCACTGACGGAGTCAGTTCTGCTTTTTGTGCTTCAAGTAGCTTTGCTTCGCGTTCTTCACGGCGACGCTTTTCAAACTCTTTGCGCTCTTTTTGGTCTTGTGCTTCCCATTTCTCATAAGCATTGACGATGCGTGCAACCACTGGGTGGCGAACCACATCATCAGCTTGGAAGAAGTTAAAGCTGATGTCATCAACCTCATTTAGCACTTCAATTGCATGGCGTAGACCCGATTTTGCGCCTCGAGGTAAGTCAATCTGTGTGACATCACCTGTGATAACAGCGCGCGAGTTGAAGCCGATACGAGTCAAGAACATCTTCATCTGTTCTACAGTGGTGTTCTGACTTTCATCAAGAATGATGAAGGCATCGTTAAGCGTTCGGCCACGCATGTACGCCAAAGGTGCGACTTCGATAACGTTACGCTCAATCAGCTTCTCTACCCGTTCAAAACCCAACATTTCGAATAAGGCATCGTAAAGAGGGCGGAGGTAAGGGTCGACTTTTTGGCTCAAATCACCCGGTAAGAAACCGAGCTTTTCACCTGCTTCAACCGCAGGGCGAGTCAAAAGAATACGACGAATCTCTTGGCGCTCTAACGCATCGACTGCCGCAGCTACGGCAAGGTAGGTTTTACCTGTACCAGCAGGGCCAATACCAAAGCTAATATCGTGCGTGACCATGTTAACCAAGTATTGAGCTTGATTTGGTGTACGCGGCTTGATGATGCCTTTTTTGGTTTTTACGAACACTTCTTTACCGTGTTCGATATTCGACTCAACACTTTGCTCTAGTACCCCGGTTTCTTTGATCGCTAGGTGGATCTCTTCCGGTTCAATATCAGGGATATTGCCGCGCACGGGAGCAGTGCTCACGTAAAGAGTTTTGATGATTTCTAACGCAGCCGCTGAGGTGTGTGGTTTACCCACAATCGTAAAGAAATTGCCTCGGTAGCTGATCTCAACGCCTAAACGACGTTCTAAGTGTTTGATGTTGTCATCGAAAGGACCGCATAGACTGGCTAGTCGACGGTTGTCAGAAGGTTCTAGATTGATTTCTAGGGTTACAATTTTATTGCTCAAAGTTGCCTCTCATTTGTGGAAGTCCGATTTAGACCGGACTTCCAATGATCTTATTTACCTCTGTCTAAGATGGATACTTAGCAGGGTAATTTCAAGCTTAAGGCGTAAAGGTTGCTACACCTAGCTCATCTTCACGCTTGGTACGCGCCATCATTTGAGTTGGAGAAATGATAGTACGTAGATCCATATCTTTTTCTGTACGAACCAGTTCGCCACGTAGTGAGTTAGCAAATACGTCTGTGATTTTAACATCAACAAATTGACCGATTAGGTCAGCACTACCTTCAAAGTTAACCACGCGGTTATTCTCTGTACGTGCGCGAAGCTCCATTAGATTCTTTTTAGATGGACCTTCAACTAATACACGTTGCTCTGTACCTAACATTAAGCGAGAGTAGCGCATTGCTTGTGCGTTGACGGTTTGTTGCAACTCGTACAGACGTTCTTTCTTGGTTTCTTCTGATAGATCACAAGGGTAATCTGCTGCTGGTGTTCCTGGGCGAGCAGAGAAGATAAAGCTAAAGCTCATATCGAAATCAACGGCTTTGATTAGCTTCATCGTATCTTGGAAATCTTTATCGGTTTCACCAGGGAACGCAACGATGAAGTCAGAACTGATTTGAATGTCAGGACGCGCTTTACGCAGTTTACGAATAATTGATTTGTATTCGATTGCTGTGTGAGGGCGCTTCATCATAGTTAGAATACGGTCGCTACCACTTTGTACTGGTAAGTGCAGGAAGCTCACTAGCTCTGGCGTATCTTCGTATACTGCGATGATGTCGTCAGTAAACTCAAGTGGGTGGCTGGTTGTAAAGCGGATACGATCGATACCATCAATTGACGCAACAAGGCGAAGCAATTCTGCAAACGAGCAGATATCACCATCATGCATTGGGCCGCGGTAAGCGTTAACGTTTTGGCCTAGTAGGTTAACTTCACGTACACCTTGTTCAGCAAGCTGAGCAATTTCGAATAGTACGTCATCCATAGGACGGCTTACTTCTTCACCACGAGTGTAAGGTACTACACAGTAAGTACAGTATTTAGAGCAGCCTTCCATGATAGAAACGAACGCAGTTGCACCTTCAGCGCGTGGCTCTGGCAGGCTGTCGAATTTTTCAATTTCAGGGAATGAAATATCCATCACCGGTGCAGAATCGCTTTGAGATTGGCGAATCATCTCTGGTAGGCGGTGAAGAGTTTGTGGGCCAAAGATAACGTCAACAAACGGTGCACGCTCACGAATGTGGTCGCCTTCTTGAGTAGCTACACAGCCACCTACACCGATTACCACACCGTCTTTTTTGTCTTTCAGTGTTTTCCAACGGCCAAGCTGGTGGAACACTTTCTCTTGTGCTTTTTCACGAATCGAACAGGTATTTAAAAGAAGAACATCTGCTTCATCAGGATCCTCTGTTAGCTCATAGCCATTTGCAGCGTTAAGCAGGTCGGCCATTTTTGATGAATCGTATTCGTTCATCTGGCAACCCCAAGTTTTAATTAGCAGTTTCTTACTCATCTCACTTTCGCTCGTGTTAATTCTTAAAAAGATTGAACTAATAATTTTGGATTCTATTACGTTTAGCTCAAATTATAGCCGCCATCTCGGCGGTAAGCGGCGTATTGTACTGCTTTAAAAAGCAACTGACTAGTGTTGTTACACAATCAGCCAAGGCCTGAATTTACAAGGGGTTTGCCCGTAACTGTACTAAGGTTTTTCGTTACATTTTGGTGATCAATACGTACAATAAAAATCCGCTCATAAATCAAGATGATGAAGTGCAAAATATGAACAAGTTCGATATTGCAGTTATTGGTGGCGGCATGGTTGGTGCTGCTGTAGCGCTCGGCTTTGCCAAACAGGGTCGACAAGTCGTATTGGTTGAAGGCCATGAGCCAAAGGCATTCTCTAAAGAACAACCAATGGATATCCGTGTTTCGGCTATTTCTCACCATTCGGTCGCTGTGTTAGAGCAGTTAGGGGCATGGCAGGCCATTAAAGCGATGCGAGTGTGTCCATATCGCCGCTTGGAAACATGGGAGCACCCTGAATGTCGAACTCGCTTTCATAGTGATGAGCTAAAGCTCGATCAACTGGGCTTCATTATCGAAAATCGCCTGATTCAATTGGGCTTATGGCAGCAGTTTGAGCTCTGCGATAACCTCACACTTCGTTGCCCGGATTCTTTAGAGAGTATTGAATTTGGGCGCAGTAACATCATTAAGTTAGCGTCAGGAGAAAGCTTAGCTGCTGATTGGGTTGTCGGTGCAGATGGTGCGAACTCTCAAGTTCGTCAGCAGGCAGGTATTGGTATTACTGCTTGGGATTATCGCCAGCACTGTATGTTGATCAACGTTAAAACGGAACTGCCACAACAAGACATTACTTGGCAGCAGTTTAATCCAACTGGGCCTCGTTCATTTTTACCTCTATGTGGTAATCAAGGTTCATTGGTTTGGTATGATTCGCCAAAGCGTATTAAGCAACTTTGCAACATGAGCCACAGTCAACTTCGAGAGGAAATCTTGGCTCATTTCCCAGCCGAATTGGGTGATATTGAAGTGCTACAGTTTGGTTCTTTTCCGCTGACTCGTCGTCACGCTCAAGAGTATGTGAAGAATCGCTGTATTTTGGTTGGAGATTCAGCTCATACAATCAACCCGTTGGCAGGTCAGGGAGTGAATCTTGGCTTTAAAGATGTCGAGGTATTGCTTGATGTTTGTCAGCAAGAAGATGAGTTGAGTGAGCAGGTGCTGCGTCGTTATTATCTAAGGCGTCGTCCTGATAATCTACTGATGCAATCTGGGATGGATGTGTTTTATAAAGGCTTTAGTAATGATGTGGCGCCGTTAAAGCTAGTGCGTAATGCTGTATTAAAATTGGCGAATAAAACGGGGCCAATTAAGAATCAAGTGTTGAAGTATGCTTTAGGTTTATAGAGAACCTAGAAAACAAAAAACGCTGCTCAAGGGCAGCGTTTTTTCGTTTGGCTAAGTAGAAATTACTTAGTTACACGTAGAACTGAAGTTTCGCCAACAGTTACAGAACCAGAAAGCTTGTTTAGCTCTTTGATTTCGTCCATGTTAGAGATAACAACTGGAGTTAGAGTAGATTTCGCTTTCTCTTCTAGAAGAGCTAGATCGAACTCAATGATAGTGTCGCCAGCTTTAACAGTTTGACCTTCTTCAGCGATACGCTTGAAGCCTTCGCCTTTTAGTTCAACTGTGTCGATACCGAAGTGAACGAACAGTTCAACGCCATCGTCAGACTCGATAGAGAATGCGTGGTTAGTTTCGAAGATCTTACCGATAGTACCGTTTACAGGAGCTACCATCTTGTCACCCGCAGGTTTGATAGCAATACCGTCACCAACGATTTTCTCTGCGAATACTACATCTGGCACATCTTCGATGTTTACGATTTCGCCTGATAGAGGTGCGATGATTTCGATTGCACCAGCGTCAGCGCTATCGTCAGATACTAGCTTCTTAAGTTTATCAAACAGACCCATTGTGTCATGCTCCTAACGTTTAGTTTTATTCTTTCGCAATATAGTATACCAATCTGGTGGAATAGACGAACATTTTTAGCCATCTATCCTTTTGTTTTAACAATTGCAGCCTGCTTAGTTAAGCAATCTAAATTCATAAATAATGATTAAGAATTAGGCTGCTAGCCCACAGCTGCAATGTATTTAAGTTAAAACTTGATCAGTACTTGCAAATTATTGAGTTTTCTCAGCGATGAACTTCTCAACAACAGCTTCAATCTCAGCAGCCGTTGGTAGAGAAAGTGCTTCTTCAGCCATTGCTTTAACTTCAGCGAAGTTAGAGTTACGGATTACTTTCTTCACTTTAGGGATAGAGATACCGCTCATTGAGAACTCATCTAGCCCCATACCTAGTAGAAGTAGTGTTGCACGCTCGTCGCCTGCTAGCTCGCCACACATACCAGTCCACTTACCTTCAGCGTGAGACGCATCGATAACCTGCTTGATTACTGTAAGTACAGCAGGTGATAGTGGGTTGTATAGGTGAGAAATCATTTCGTTACCACGGTCAACAGCTAGTGTGTACTGAGTTAAGTCGTTAGTACCGATAGAGAAGAATGACACTTCTTTCGCTAGGTGATGCGCGATAGCTGCAGCTGCTGGTGTTTCAACCATAACACCGATTTCGATGTTTTCGTCGAACGCGTGACCTTCAGCGCGTAGCTCTGCTTTGTACTCTTCGATTGCTTTCTTAAGCTCACGGATTTCTTCAACAGAGATGATCATTGGGAACATGATACGTAGTTTACCGTGTGCTGATGCACGTAGGATACCGCGTAGCTGGTCACGGAGGATTTCGCGACGGTCTAAGCTGATACGTACTGCGCGCCAGCCTAGGAATGGGTTCATCTCTTTTGGAAGATCCATGTATGGTAGATCTTTGTCACCACCGATATCCATAGTACGGATAATCGTTGGTTCACCGTGCATTGCTTCTGCAACTTCTTTGTACGCTTGGTACTGCTCGTCTTCAGTAGGAAGAGCGTCACGGTCCATAAATAGAAATTCAGTACGGTACAGACCAACGCCTTCACCGCCGTTGCGGATGATGCCGTCACAGTCTTTAACAGTACCGATGTTACCGCATACTTCTACGCGGTGACCGTCAGTAGTTTCTGCTGGTAGGTCTTTTAGCTTAGCTAGCTCTTCTTTTTCAGCAATGAAAGCGGCTTTCACTGCTTTTGCTTCTGCTAGCTCTTCCTCTGATGGGTTGATAACAATCTTGTTGTTCATCGCATCAAGGATAAGCATGTCGCCGTTCTTCACTTTCTTAGTGATGTCGTTAGTACCAACGATTGCTGGTAGCTCAAGAGAACGTGCCATGATTGAAGTGTGAGAAGTACGACCGCCGATGTCACAAGCAAAACCAAGAACGTAGTCTAGGTTGATTTGTGCAGTTTCAGATGGCGTTAGGTCGTAAGCAACTAGGATAACTTCTTGGTCGATATCGCTTAGAGAAACGATGTTGATGCCTAGTGCGTTTTTAACGAAGCGAGTACCGATGTCGCGGATATCAGTCGCGCGCTCTTTTAGGTATTCGTCGTCTAGAGATTCTAGCGCAGATGCTTGCTCTTCGATAACCGTGTGGATAGCGTTATCAGCGTGCATCTTGTCGTTCTTGATCAGTGCTAGGATTTCTTCTTCTAGCTCTTCGTCTTCAAGAAGCATGATGTGACCTTCAAAGATCGCTTCTTTTTCTTCGCCGAAGGTTTCAAGTGCTTTTTGCTTGATAGTCTCAAGCTGTGCTGAAGATTTGTTACGAGCGTCGAAGAAACGCTGAACTTCTGCTTCTACTTGATCGTCTGAGATAGTGTTTGTATTTAGGACAATTTCATCTTCTTGAAGTAGTAGTGCTTTACCAATAGCAATACCAGGAGATGCTAGGATGCCTGAAATCATAGCCTTACCTTAAATTGGTCAACTTTAAACTGGAAAAATAATGGGTGCGCTAACGATAATGTGTAGCTTATCTTTGGGCCTATTTCCAACAAAGCCATTTTGTTTTCACAAAATGGCTTTGAAAATAGGAGACCGTATTAGTGTAGTTGGTCCATTAGAGCAACTAGGTGGTCTACAGCTTGTTGAGCTTGTGGGCCTTCAGCTGAGATAGTTACTACAGTACCTTTTACTAGGCCTAGAGTTTGTAGTTTGAATAGGCTCTTAGCGCTTGCGCTTTTGCCGTTTGAAGTCACTGTGATGTCCGCGTCGAATGCTTTAGCTTCTTTTACGAACTGTGCAGCTGGACGAGTGTGAAGGCCGTTTTCTGCAGTGATTTCAACTTGCTTCTCGTACATTTTGTATACCCCAATTAATTTATTTTTAGATAGTTTATTAACCATGTTTAGGTTAACGGTTTATCGAGAGTAGTTCTAGCGAACCAACTTCTGAATGTTCCAAAACTCAAACAGGTTACAATTTTTACAGCAAAGAATAAAACGTTTGCTTTAAATTCTCTGCCTTGGAAACTCTGTTTTAGCTACATTATTTTGAAGCTAAAAATAAAACAGAGCTGATATTACCAAAGGTGCGGCAGGGATCAACAAAAAAGCCCCTGTATGGGGCTTTTTTGAACGAAAAATTGATTTGAACACGTATTACTGTTGGTTCTCTTTTTCAGTAAATATGCCTGCAAATAGCGCGGTGCTTAGGTAGCGCTCACCAGAACTTGGCAATACGGTTACAATTGTTTTTCCTTTAAATTCAGGTAGTTCTGCTAATCTGTTTGCGGCAACAACCGCTGCGCCTGAAGAAATACCCGCTAGAATTCCTTCCTCTTCCATTAGACGTCGAGCCATCTCGATGGCTTCATCTGATGTTACAGATTCAACGCGGTCAACTAACTCTAAATCGAGGTTGCCAGGGATGAAACCCGCACCGATACCTTGGATTTTGTGTGGTGCAGGTTGTGGATCTTGTCCTGCAAGTACTTGAGCGATGACTGGAGATTCTGCTGGCTCAACGGCTACTGAAGTGATGGCTTTACCTTTCTCACCTTTAATGTAGCGGCTTGTACCTGTAATCGTACCGCCTGTACCTACACCAGAAACAAGTACGTCGATTTCACCGTCAGTTGCGTCCCAAATTTCAGGGCCAGTTGTCTTTTCGTGGATCTCTGGGTTAGCAGGGTTGTTGAACTGTTGTAGAAGCAGGTATTTTTCAGGGTTGCTTGCAACAATCTCTTCTGCTTTAGCTATCGCGCCTTTCATGCCTTTCGCTGCTTCTGTTAGCTCTAGGTTTGCACCAAGTGCTTTAAGTAGCTTACGACGCTCAAGGCTCATTGATTCAGGCATTGTTAGGGTTAGCTTGTAGCCACGAGCTGCTGCTACAAATGCTAAAGCAACACCTGTGTTACCACTGGTAGGCTCAACAAGTTCTACGCCTTCTTTTAGTTTGCCTTGTTTCTCTGCATCCCAAATCATGTTTGCACCGATACGGCACTTAACGCTGAAGCTTGGGTTACGAGCTTCAACTTTAGCAAGAACATTGCCTTTGCTAACCTTGTTTAAACGTACAAGTGGCGTGTTACCGATGGTTTGAGAGTTATCTTCAAAGATTTTGCTCATTGTATGATCCTTCATTAGTTAGCAACTTGCTCGGTGATGGCATAAGTGCAGCGCAAACAAGTCAGTATTTGAATATGGTTAAGAGATTAGGCTAGTCGAAAAAACTATAAAAGGATTAAAAAGTTATATGATATGAAAGAGATTATTGAAGTTAGTGGCGAGCGAATGGTTAATTCATCGAGTGGAGTCACACTTTGATGTCTTTACGCTCGCCACGTTGCCGCTATTTTATCGCGTCTTGCTTAAATTCAGCTACCCACATCGCGGTCGCACCGCATACCGCTACTGGCATCACAATTAAATTGAGAATTGGAATAGTGGTAAAGATGCTCACCAATGCGCCAAAGCCGTACGCTTTTCCTTGTTTTTGTTTCAAATTGTTTCTCATGTCGTTGAATTTAACTTTATGGTTATCAAACGGGTAGTCACAATATTGAATCGCTAAGATCCATGCGGTGAAAATAAACCACAATACAGGGCCGACAGTTTGACCTAATGCAGGAATAAGCAATAGAAGAAATAGACCAATCGCTTTAGGTAACACATAAAGAAGCTTGCGCCATTCGCGAGCAAGAATACGTGGGGTATCTTTTATCACTGCGCTAAAGCCATCGTCATTGATTTTTTCGCCGATTAAGTGCTCTTCTACTTTTTCGGCCAATAAACCGTTAAAGGGGGCGGCGATGAAATTTGCTAGAGTGCTAAAGAAATATGAGAAGGTGGCCAAGATGGTTAAAACCAGTAGAGGCCATAATACGTAACTGAGCCAAGACAGAAAACTTGGTAATTGGCCGAGCAGTTGCTCAATCCAAATGTCGAGTTGGGAAAACAAGTAAAATAGAGCGCCACCAACTAGAACGATATTTGCTAGTAGAGGCATGATGACGAAGCGGCGAATTCCCGGAGTTAGAGCAATTTCTAATCCGTAGAAAAAATAGCCAAATCCTGAACGTTGAGAATTAATAGTATTCATAATTAAGTGTTTGAAAGCTGATGTTTTGACCTTTTTCTATCTTAACAAGAAAAAAGCGTGTTCAAAATCACAACATTGTCGGAACTTCTCACATTAATTTGTTCTAAACACCCAGTTAACTTTGGTAAAGTAATTGAATTCAGTTTCAGATTTAAATCACTTAGCCTGAGTTTGTTGTCGGCTAAGCAAATGAGAGTAAAACATGCCGGAATTGCGAATTGTACTCATCGGTGTTGGTGCACTGGCCATCGTGGCGCTGTTGTTCCATGGATTGTGGACAAGTAAAAAAGAAGGAAAGTCTAAATTTGGTGATAAGCCGTTAGGCACATTAGATGTAGACAACGATGAAGTGTTTGATCGCAGTTCGGAGCGCGGATTTGCTCCGGAAGATGATTTTGAAATTATCCGTAAAGAGCGAAAAGAACCAGAATTTGTTGAGCCAGAGATCACGAGCGATCCATTGATTGATGATTATCAAGAGCCAAGCTCACAAGCTCCAGCAGAAAAAAACGATGAAGTAGAGGAAGAAATCGACATTCCTTCTTTTTCTTCATTAGATGAGCCAGAAGCACCGCTGGATGAAATTTCAGTCAACAGTACGATTGCTGAAATTGAACAAGCGGATAGCGTTGAAGCTACTGCCCCAGTCGTGGAAGAACCTGATTCAGAGCCAGAGCTCGAAGTAATTGTACTGAATGTACACTGCTCTGGAGAAGACGCATTTATCGGCACTAAACTGTTTGACAGTATGCAGCAAAATGGCTTGCTTTACGGCGAGATGGATATCTTCCACCGCCATGCGGATTTATCAGGTACAGGTAAAGTGCTATTTAGTGTTGCTAACATGATGCAGCCTGGCACCTTAAAGCATGATGACCCTGCAGAATTTACAACTAAGGGTATTTCTTTCTTTATGACTCTGCCTTGTTTTGGTGATGCTGAACAAAACTTTAAGCTGATGCTTAAAACAGCGCAGCAGATTGCCGATGATTTGGGTGCAAACGTATTAGATGATGCACGCAACTTGATGACGCCAAATCGTCTTGATGCGTACCGCGCTCAAATTCAGCAATTTAAAGCAAAGCAAAAAAGCTGATCGTATTTTAGCTTGATTCCTAAATAGGCCCCTCACGTAGGGGCCTATTTTGTTTTTTATAGGCCAACTTAAGCGAAACCGTTCGTATGAGTTGAGCAATATTGTTTGCGTGAGGTGGAGGACTTCGTATACTCACCACATTCGCAATTTCTCTTTTTATTACGAGCGAGCCATGTCGACAGAAATCCAACAAAAACTCGAACAGTTACGTGACACTCTTCATTACCACGCAGTGCGTTATTACGTGGAAGATAGCCCGGAAATTCCTGATGCAGAATATGATCGTTTGATGCGAGAGTTGCTAGATATCGAACAGAAGCACCCAGAGTTAGTGACCATTGACTCTCCAAGTCAGCGAGTAGGTGGTCAGCCTTTAGCTGGATTTGAGTCGGTGGTTCACGAAATCCCAATGTTGTCGCTGGATAACGCGTTTGATGATGGCGAGTTAGAAAGCTTTCATAAGCGCATGGGCGATCGTGTTCCAAGCGCGACGTTTGATAAGTTTTGTTGTGAGCCAAAACTCGATGGTTTGGCGGTAAGTCTTCTTTATGTTGATGGGGTTCTTGTTCAAGCAGCAACGCGAGGAGATGGTGCTACCGGTGAGAACATTACAGAAAACGTGCGAACCATCAGTGCCATTCCATTGAAATTACGTGGCGAGGGGTGGCCAAGCCGTATTGAAGTGCGCGGTGAAGTGTTTATGCCTAAAGCTGGTTTCGACAAACTGAACGAAATCGCTCTAAAAAAAGGTGAAAAAACATTTGTTAACCCACGTAATGCCGCGGCTGGTAGTCTGCGCCAGTTGGACTCTCGCATTACGGCAACCCGCCCGCTTAGTTTTTACGCATATAGCGTAGGTGTAGTTGAGGGGGCAGAGCTTTCATCGAGCCACTATGAGCGCTTTTTGCAGCTAAAAGGTTGGGGCATGCCTATGTGTCCTGAGACCAAACTAGTCAGTTCATTAGATGAAGTGAAAGCGTATTACCAAGATATTCTTACTCGCCGCGATGATTTGGCGTATGAAATTGATGGTGTTGTGATCAAAGTTGACCAGATTGCTTTACAGGATCGCCTAGGCTTTGTAGCTCGTGCACCTCGTTGGGCTATTGCTTATAAGTTCCCTGCACAAGAAGAGATAACGGTTCTTAATGATGTGGAATTTCAGGTAGGACGAACAGGTGCGATTACGCCTGTCGCGAAGTTAGAGCCAATATTTGTCGGCGGTGTAACAGTCAGCAATGCCACACTGCATAACGCTGATGAAATCGAACGTTTGGGTGTGATGGTTGGTGACAGTGTGATTATTCGCCGTGCAGGTGACGTTATCCCGCAAGTAGTGTCAGTAGTAAAAGATCGTCGACCTGATAGCGCGAAAGAGATCGTGTTCCCAGAAGCTTGTCCTGTGTGTCGTTCTGCAGTAGAGCGCGTTGAGGGTGAGGCGGTTGCTCGTTGTACTGGTGGTTTAGTTTGCCAAGCACAACGTAAAGAAGCACTTAAACACTTTGTTTCGCGTAAAGCTTTAGATGTCGATGGGCTTGGCGATAAGGTGATTGAACAGCTAGTTGACCGTGAAATGGTCGAGACACCAGCTGACTTGTTCAAGTTAAGTGCTGGCGTAATTACGGTATTAGATCGTATGGGGCCTAAATCAGCACAAAACGTCGTGGACGCACTAGAAAAGTCTAAGCAGACGACTTTACCGCGCTTCTTATATGCGCTTGGAATTCGCGAAGTGGGGGAAGCTACCGCGGCAAATTTAGCGAATCATTATAAAACCTTACCTGCGGTGATGGCGGCTAGCCACGACAGTTTGATTGAAGTTCAAGACATCGGTGCGATCGTCGCAAGTCATCTAATTAGCTTTTTTGCTCAAACGACCAACCAACAAGTTATAGAAGACTTGATTGACCAAGGTGTTCATTGGCCAGCAATTGAAGAGCGTGATGAATCTGTACCACAACCATTGGCTGGAAAAACGGTAGTCTTAACCGGTTCTTTAGCTCAGCTATCTCGTAGTGATGCCAAAGCGGCATTGCAAAACTTAGGGGCTAAGGTAACGGGGAGTGTTTCCAAGAAAACCGATGTCCTGTTTGTCGGTGAAAATGCGGGTTCTAAGCTCGCTAAAGCGCAAGAGTTAGGCATTGAAATCAAAACCGAGCAAGATTTAGTCGATCTCATGTAACTAAATTTGTCCTAAATAAACGGCTGAGAGCAATTTCAGTCGTTTTTTTTTGCGCGAAATTAACGCGACATCTTTTTATTTTTTACTAGATAAATTAATCCGTGATGTGAGTCATAGTTCTATTTTACGGATTGCTAAAAGGTGATTTGATGCGATCAGGTTCAAATTTTATTTTGTGGTGTGTTGTTTAAGTTTTTGTTTTTGTTGGAACTTTTGGTGGTTCAGTAAAGTTCAAAAAATATTTTCGACGCAGATCACCACTTTTTAAAAAGTATGCCGTGGCTCATATTTTTTTATAAAGAAATTAAGTTCTCATTGATGTTTTTTGTCGCGAAGTTAGTCTAAGCCCCATGGATACACAACGTGTATGCAGCAACTTAAAAATCTAAATCAATCTAAATATGACTGGTTGAGATTTTATTAGGAATACCTTCTCCCTTCGGCGGCCAACTAAGGGGAGAAAACATAAAACAGCTATATCCATTTTTAGGAGTTTTTCCATGGACAAATTTTTCAAACGCACTCTAGTAGGTGCGGCAGTGGCAGCAGCTGCAGTAGCGGGTTCAGCAAACGCAGCAGTACAAGTTGTTGGTGACGCGGTACAATTTTACGGTCAAGCAGCGGGTGCTTTAATTTATTCTTCTAACCAAGATTCAACTAACACTGTAATCGCAGATATCGAATCTCGTATCGGTTTCCGTGGTGTAGTAGAGTTTGAAGATCTAGAGCCAAACTTTATTTGGCAAATGGAAGGTGGCAACGCGAACAACGGTACTAACTCTGGTGGCCTAGGTGTACGTGATACTTACCTTGGTTTTGATTGGGAAGGCTTCGGTTCTATCAAGTACGGTCGTCAACTAGTTGCAGCTTACAACATCGTCGATGGTCACACTAACCCAGGTACTGGTAACGTATTTGATGATTGGCATGGTTCAGCTGGCGGTGACTTGGACGCTGATTGGCAAGGACGTGCGGATCACGTGATTCGTTATGATTCAGCTAATTTTGGTGGCTTCACATTCTCTGGTACTCTAAGTGGTATGGAAGCTGACACCAGTGCTCTAGTAGCTAGTGCAACAGCTGCATACCAAAACGACCGCTTCCTAGCTCACGCTGGTTTCTATAACCAAGGTGAACATGGCGAGGGTGCGACGCTAGAATACGATCGTAGCTACTTTGTTCTTGGTGGTTACCTATTCCTAGGTGATTTTACTCTTAACGCTGCATACCGTGATGCAACAATTGACACTGCAAACAGCGGTGAAAACGGTCAAGAAAGTTACTCTATGGCTGTTCAATACACAATTGATGATCACTGGTTTGTTAAAGCTGGTTACGCTCACAAGACTACAACAACTGTTGCAGATGCAGCTGGTCAAGATGACTCAGATACTGCGGTAACAGGTCGTGTAGCTTACCTACTTCCAAGCTCTATCTTGTACTTCGATGTTCGTGACTACGACTTCGATGGCGATGATAACTCAGAAGATGGTACAAACTTTGTGTTTGGTGCTGAATACTACTTCTAAGCTAAGTCTTATTAGTTAGTCTAACTGTCTTATTACACGAGCATTCTTTCGAGAATGCTCGTTTTTTCTATCAGGAGATTATAAATGAAGGTGATAAAAGCTCTATTAGCTATTGGTGTGTTAACTGCATCATTTAATTCTCAAGCGAAAGTTGGACTAAACTTCGATGACGAGATTTCCCCTCAATTGATTAATATGGAAGAAACGGGTTACTGGTTGTTTGATATGCCTGTTTTTGAAGTAGAAAATGGCACCAACCAAATAGTTTTTCGTCTTTCAAAGTTGATCAATACAGCTTCAGGCAGTAACGACAAGTTTAATTCAGATGCTTTTGTCATTACTTTTGATGCTGAAGATACAACTCTTTTGCTAAAACCTGCAGTTAAAGTAACGCGACAAGTACATGCAGATCAGTTTAATGAAAATCCTCAAGTTAGGTTAGTCGATGCTAACGGAAATAATATTGATTTTAAGATTGATACTCTTCCTCCAATACTAGGTATCGGAAGAGACTATAAAAAAGAGTTAGTTCGTTACAATAAAAACAACGGTCTTATAACGGAAGTTGCGCAGTCTGAGAAAAATAATGCTCCATTTGAAACAGCTAAAAGCGTTGAATCAAATGCGGCTCAAATGATTGTTTATTGGAGTGAGAAAGCGACTCCAGCAGAGTTTAAGCAATTTACTCGACTAGCATTCGAAAATCGAGAGTCAAACAAGAAAATTTCTGTAGAAGGGTCGCAAGCTTTAGAAATGATGGCTTACTGGTATGGAGAGGCGTCTATATCGGATCGAAAATCTATTTTAGCCTGGTTAGTTTCAAAATAATAATTTTACGCGCACGAAACGTAAGTTTCGTGCGCGAACTCGATTGGCACGCTTCGTCTATAACCCACCTTTTTCTTTACACACTCCACTTGGTACATAATCTGAAGTACCATCAGATAGGTGACATTCTACCCAAGGGCCACGCTCGGAAGCTGAACCATTGTTGCCCCCCTGATTTGATGAAGCGAAAACAGAGAAAGATAGCAGCGCAGAGCAAAATAGAGCAATAATACTTTTCATAATAAATCCTCGTTGTTTTTGTGACTCATCTCAATGTTTCCGAGATACCTTTAGTATGAAAACAGTCTGACAAAGATCAAATTTAAATGATAATTTGTTGCAACAAATAACTAAAAATTTGAGATTTAAAATAAAACTCATTGCATATCGGTTGGCATTTTTTAGATGATTGAAGTGCATAGAGTTCTGAATTTATTATTATTTTTCTTTGCGCTTGATGTTGCTATTCACCAGGCAAAGCATAGTTTGTATATTTCCTTACGATATTAGGAATAAACATTAGTTATAAGCAGGTGCGCAATGAGAGTGATTGCAAACGCTATTGGGCAGTTGAACAAAGGCTTTAAAAGTAGGTAGGTTTGTTTGTGAGGTGCAAGATATGAAAAAGGAGCTTAATTAAGCCCCTTTCAAATTAGTAAGTTGGGGTTAATCTACTTTGGGCTTGATGGTCAGCGTAATGCCGTTCATTTCGGTCACTTGAACCACAGTGCCTTTCGCTAACTTGTGCTCACTATAAGCTGACCAAGTGGTATCGCCGATTCGGATTCGAGCTTTACCCGAAGGAACGTCTTGATCTAAAGTGATGACTTGACCGACCAACTGCTTATCTTTTTGATTAAGATCGCGTGATTGATCATCTTTACTATCGCTTTGTAGCTGTTTGCGCCACCAAAGCCAAGTGGTGAGCAGAGAAAAGACACCAAAGCTTACCCATTGCATTTGCCAACTGATTGGCAATATCGATAGGAGAAGACCCACGGCGAGCGCTGAGATACCTAGCCACAACATGTAACCAGCCGTTCCGAGTAACTCAGCGGCTAATAGTGCTAAGCCAAATGCAAGCCAATGCCAATAATTCATGCTGTCTAGAATCTCAAACACGTTAACCTCTACTTATCTTGTTGATGCTTAAACATCTCGGCGATACCAGCAACCGAGCCCATTAGGCCAGAAGCTTCAAGTGGTAGCATAATGATCTTACCGTTTTCTGCTTGGCCGATAGATTTCAGCGCGTCGGTGTAGCCTTGAGCGATAAAGTAGTTCACGGCCTGCATGTCACCTTGAGCAATTGCTGTTGATACCATCTCAGTTGCACGGGCTTCAGCTTCTGCTGCACGCTCACGGGCTTCCGCTTGAAGAATCGCAGCTTGTTTCTCACCTTCTGCTTTTAAGATCTCAGATTGTTTGTGACCTTCCGCTTTTAGGATTTCAGCTTGACGTACACCTTCTGCTTCAAGAATGTCAGCACGCTTGTTACGTTCTGCCTTCATCTGCGCGTTCATCGCAGCAGTCAGGTCTGCTGGTGGCTGAACGTCTTTGATTTCGATACGCGTTACTTTCACACCCCAAGGGTTAGTGGCTTCATCGACGATAGACAGTAGTTTAACGTTGATTTGGTCACGCTGACTCAGCATTTCATCTAGTTCCATAGAGCCGAGAACGGTACGAATATTAGTCAGGGTTAAGTTACGAATCGCGTGTTCAAGATCGTTTACTTCATAAGCCGCTTTCGCTGCGTCTACAACTTGTACGAAACAAACCGCATCAATGGTGACATTTGCGTTGTCTTTAGAGATGACTTCTTGCGCCGGAATATCCAGTACGCGTTCCATCATGTTGATCTTGTGGCCAATACCATCGATGAAAGGAATGATGATGTTTAAGCCAGGCTTTAATGTGTGGGTGTAACGGCCAAATCGTTCTACTGTCCAGTGATTACCTTGCGGAACGGTTTTTACACCGGCAAACACGATAGCAATAGCAACGATGACAAATACCGCGATGACGATGAGTGTATCTATAGGCATAAGAAAGTCCTTTAATATTAGTTTGTTGCTATTGTTGCTTAAATTGAATCTAATCACAAACGGGTTTGCGAGATATTCTGCCGAATTTATAAAAATTAAGGCCGAAATAGTTCGGCCTTAACATTATGATTTCGTGTTATTTTATTTTCACTCTAGTAAAGGATTGAGTAGAGCTGGCGGCGGTACTTACCTGCGATGGCATGGCCTTGACCTAAAGCGCTTAAGATATCCATGAAGGCTTTTTTCACATCGCCGTCTTGTGCGTTTAGGTTGGTTTTTAAATGTCCCCACAACACTTCTAGCGCTTCTTCATCACGGTTAACCTTGTGATAGCTAAGAGCCAGCTCAATGGCCAGTTCGGTATTGTTTGGATCTTGCGCGTAGTTTGTTTCTAACGATTGAATCTCTGGGCTATTCGCGGATTGTTGTTGTAAATCCAGTTTAGCAATTAAGCCTTTGTAGTAATTGTCTTGATACTCAAGCGGAATATGTTCTAGCAGATTAGCTGCTTGCGAGAAATCTTGAGTCTCTAAATAACAATCGGCTAAAGCTAATTTGATGTCACCTTTGTTTTTAAGCTCTTCAGGTAAAGTTTGCAGCAGAGCTAATGCTTGCGCATGTTGCCCGATTTGAATTAGCTCTAATGCTTGCTTTAAGGTGAGTTCTTCTTGGCTTGGCAAGTGCTTGGCTAACATTTGTTGGATGGCTTCTAACGGTTGAGGTCCTCCGAGGCCATCAACAGGCTGGCCATTAACGAATAAGGCGATGGTTGGTAAGGTTTGAACGCCAAACTGAGAGGCAATGATTTGTTCTTGTTCACAGTTAAGCAAAGCAAGGGTGAACGCACCGTTATACTGCTGTGTGAGTTGCTGTAATTGTGGGATCGCTTCACTGCTTTCTTGGCTCATTGGTGCCCAAAAGTGGATCAATACAGGGGTTTGCATTGAACCTTCTAATACTTGGCGGAAGTTTTGTTCGTTTAGCTCGACGATAAAAGGAGATTGCATATCGAGATGTCCTTACCATTTGTCTCTGATAAATCAAAGATATGGGCGAGGAGGGGATTAATCAAGTACGCGCCGAGAGTTACAGGAAAAAGTGATGAACAAAAACGCCATCAAGAAGTAGATGGCGTTTAGCAAGCGAAGGTGTTCATATTACGAGTAGTAGAGTTAGCGCAACACTCACACACAGCCAATTGAGTTGATTTAGTGACATGCAACAGTACCGAATGAAACGCTGAGTAAGTGATTTCATTGTTAATAGTACCGCTGGATTGTTACGTTAAAATGACAAGGCTAAGCGGCTTTTGAGAGAATTTTGTCCAGCAATCGTGTTGGTAGCAAGCGTTTTAAAACTGCAAAAACTTTAGTCGGTTTGGTGACGCGATAGCGAATTTTGGCCTGCTTTGCTTCTAAGGCATGAATCAATGGCGTGACACATGACGAGGGCGGTAAAACAAAGGCGTTGTTTGATGCCTCTTTACCTAGACGTGCCATTTGCTGTTGGTATTGCGTCGCGTGAACACTGCGTTCGACATTTATCCATTTCTTAAAGGCAATTAACGCGTTCGCGCGAAATGCCGTTTCAATTGGCCCCGGCTCAATCAAGCTTATCTGAATATTAGTATCCATTAACTCTAAGCGGATAGTATCAGTCCAACCTTCTAAAGCGAACTTTGAGGCGTTATATGCGCCGCGATATTTCATTGCGGCAAAACCAAGCACCGAACTGTTTTGTATGATTCGACCATGGTTTTGCTTTCTCATGATAGGGAGGATTTCTTGTACCAGTTGATGCCAACCAAAAACATTGGTTTCAAATTGCTCTCTAAGGGCTTGAGTCGGGAGATCTTCTAACGCACCAGGTTGGCCGTAAGCGCCATTATTGAATAGGGCGTAGAGCTTACCATCGGTGATTTGTAACGTTTGTTTAACCGCGTTTGTAATGCTGTTGCTATCGGCGAGGTCTAGCTGAATACAGGTCAATCCCTCTTGTTGCAACTTGGCGACATCTTCTGCTTTTCGACAAGATGCGATGACCTGATAGCCGCGTTTGTGTAAGGCGAGTGCTGCCTCATAGCCAATACCTGTAGAGCAGCCAGTAATTAAAATCGCTTTCGACATTTATTATCCCTTAACCTCAGTCCTTAAGCGATTAAGAGTAAAGGATTATTCGTGATGTTGTAATATATTTTTTAGCGCAGGCTCTAGTCGAGAATAGCTGAAAATAAATCCTAGTTCCGTTAGTTTTTTAGGTTTTGCGCGAACACTATCAAACAGCAGCTCTGAGCTTTCCCCCATCGCGATTTTTAGTGCCCATTTGGGAGTGAAGAGAAAATGTGGACGTTTTAACACCTTGGCCAAAGTCTTACTAAAGCTGCGATTGGTGACTGGATGTGGAGCACAGAGGTTAAACTCTCCATGAGCATGTTCGGTGTCGAGCAGATAGACAATGCCACGCACCATGTCGAGTCGATGAATCCAAGGTAAAAACTGTCCTCCTGAACCAATCGGGCCTCCCAAGCCTAGTTTGTAAGGAGGAACCATTTTCGCCAGTGCTCCTCCATGGCAACCGAGTACAATCCCGGTGCGCAAAATACAGACTCGAGTTTGCTCAGAGCGGGCGCGATTGGCGATTTCTTCCCACTTTCGACAAACCTGATGGGAGAAGTGTTGGCTGTGAACTTGGAGGCTTTCATCAAATGGGTGGTCTTGTTGATCTCCGTAATAGCCAACGGCGGAACCACTAATAAAAACAGATGGAGGGGTGGTGCTGGCATGAATCAGATTGACGAGCTTTTCGGTGATATTCCAGCGGCTATCACAAATCATTTTCTTTTGCTTATTACTCCAACGTTTGTCGGCAATGGGTTCACCAGCAAGATTGATGACGGCGTGGAAATCATTGAGATCATGGAGATCGTTGAGATGGGAGACATAAGTGATATTGCCTAGATCAGCATGGTTGATCGCTTGTTTGGCTTTATCGGGTGAGCGAGTGAGTAACACAACTTCATGGGTAGAAAGATGCTTAAGAAGCTCTCTACCGATAAATCCAGTGCCGCCAGTCAATAAAATTTTCATCACAACCTCCCTGTCTGATTTCTAATTATAGCGATTTAAATTCAAATCGGATCATTGGCTTACATAATTGTGTTAAATCTCAATAGAGAGTGCGGTCACGGTGAGTATAGAATCACAGAATTAATATTTTGTTACATCTTCAAGGCGTGACGTAGCGCCTGTCACAAACTGCTCCCAGATTGTTTGGCAATATGTCTGCATAAGGCAAAGGAATGCGTTGAACGGATGGAGAAGCTTATGCAAGCACTGAGCGCGTTAATCAAAGCTATGTTGGGTAGTTTACGCGATCTGCTGCCTATCATTGTGGTGATTGGTTTCTTCCAAATTGTGGTACTCCAAGAACCTCTGCCCAACATACTATCGATTGCTTTTGGTTTGATACTGGTCGTACTCGGATTAACCTTTTTTA
The DNA here is from genome assembly GCF_027587025.1 of Vibrio sp. LaRot3. GTDB lineage: Bacteria > Pseudomonadota > Gammaproteobacteria > Enterobacterales > Vibrionaceae > Vibrio. The sequence continues at coordinate 150,657 of NZ_JAPPTI010000001.1, forward strand.
TCTTTGGGCTTGAGATGGGGTTATTCCCTATTGGTGAGACCATGGCTCAGGCTTTTGCCAGAAAAGGGAGTGTTATTTGGCTTTTAATTTTTGCTTTCTGCTTAGGTTTTGGAACCACAGTGGCAGAGCCGGCATTGACTGCCATTGCAGATGAAGCGGCAGAAGTTGCAGCCGAAGGGGGCATGATTGCGAATCAATTAGAGGCACGGGAGTCCTATTCAAATGGCCTGCGATTGACGGTTGCGTTATCCGTTGGGTTTGCGATTGTATTAGGCGTCTTGAGAATATTGAAAGGCTGGCCAATCCACTACCTAATTATTGGTGGTTATATCGGGGTCGTCATTCTTACTGGGTTTGCGCCGGAAAGCATTATTGGTGTGGCTTATGACTCTGGTGGCGTGACCACCTCAACAATTACCGTACCTTTGGTAACAGCTTTGGGAGTGGGGTTAGCCTCCTCAATTAAAGGCCGTAATCCGATGATTGATGGGTTTGGGTTAATTGCGTTTGCCTCTTTGTTGCCGATGATGTTTGTTATGGTTTACGGAATGGTGGTGGCATGATGCTTGAGCGATTTTTATCGACCTTTCTCGATACCATTACCGATGTAATACCCATCGCGACCATCATCTTTGGTTTTCAGTTCGCCGTGTTACGCCGGCCGGTCACCAACTTACCCAAAGTTATCCTTGGTTTCTTCTACGTTATATTAGGTTTGTCGCTCTTTTTATTAGGCTTAGAGCTCGCGTTGTTTCCACTTGGTGAAACCATGGCTCAGCAACTGACTGAGCCAGACTTTCTCTCTGAAATGCGCATGAGTGCTAGCCAAGCGCTCACTTGGGTCGATTATTATTGGGTGTATTTGTTTGCGTTTTGTATCGGCTTTAGCACGACCATTGCTGAGCCATCGCTGATCGCGGTGGCGATCAAAGCGAATCAAGTTTCTGGTGGTAGCATCCGCGTGAATGGTTTACGTATTGCGGTAGCGCTTGGCGTTGCTATCGGTATCTCGCTAGGTAGTTATCGTATTGTTGTTGGCGACCCTATTCATTACTACATCATCGTAGGTTATGTAGTCGTGGTAATTCAAACTTTCTACGCGCCTAAGCTGATTATTCCGCTCGCGTATGACTCTGGAGGTGTGACTACCTCGACGGTAACAGTGCCGTTAGTTGCGGCGCTAGGTTTAGGGTTGGCGTCAACCGTACCGGGGCGAAATCCCATGATAGATGGCTTTGGCTTAATTGCTTTTGCCAGTCTATTCCCAATTATTTCAGTCATGGCTTATGCCCAAATAACTCAGTGGCTGAATAGAGAATCCAATCAAGAGGAAAAGGAAAATGCGCTTTAAGCTGATATTGGCCTTTGTTGAAGATGGTAAGACCGACCTCGTACTCGACGCGGCTCGTGAGGCAGGGGCTACTGGAGCCACCGTTATTAACAATGCGAGGGGTGAAGGGCTAAATCAAAAGCGAACTTTTTTTGGTCTGACGTTAGAAGTCCAAAAAGACGTGATTTTATTTGTCGTGGAAGAGCACCTATCACGGCAAATTTTAGAAACCATCAGTGAGGTGGGGGAGTTTGATCAAGAGTCTGGTCAAGGTATCGCAATTCAAATTGATATTGAAGATGCGGTTGGCGTCGCTCACCAAGTCGAAAAGTTAACTAAAGTGGTTGAGGATGAACTATGACAACGCAAGCCATTATTCGAGTCAGAGATGTTATGGCCGCAACTTACGTATTGGTTGATGGCCTGATTACCGTGCAAGAAGGCATTCAAACCGCGCGGCAAAACGAAGTGAAAGCGCTGGTGGTGAATAAGCGCAACCAAGATGATGAATTTGGTTTAGTCCTTATGAATGACATAGCCAAAAAAGTGTTGGCGCAGAACCGCTCTCCGGAGAGAACCAATATTTACGAGATCATGACTAAGCCCGCGTTATGCGTTAACCCAGAGATGAATGTGAAATATTGCGCGCGCCTGTTTGAGCGTTTCGGGATTAGCCGAGCTCCTGTGATTGAGGATGGCAATGTGATTGGTATGGTGAGCTACAACAACATCGTTATTAACGGCATGGCTCGAGACAACGAATGACGCTAGAATAGCCTCAATTATTTTTGAGGAGTGTGATGTTGTGAAATTATTTTTTGCCTCAGATCTGCATGGTAGTTTGCCTGCAACCGAGCAAGTCATTGCTGAATTTGAAAAGTCAGGCGTGGAGACATTGGTTCTTGTTGGTGATGTGCTAAACCATGGGCCAAGAAACCCAGTGCCAGAAGGTTATAACCCACCTGCGGTAGCTGAGCTACTCAATCAATATGCAGATCGCATTATTGCTGTGCGCGGCAATTGCGATAGTGAAGTGGACCAAATGTTATTGTCGTTTCCAATGATGACAGACTACGCTTGGGTGCTATTACCGACAGGTCAGCGCTTGTTCGTTACTCACGGTCACCTTTATAACAGCGCTAAACGCCCACCACTCAAGCAAGGTGATGTGATTGTACATGGTCACACCCATATCCCAGTTGCTGAGCTCGATGGTGAGCAATTTATCTTTAACCCGGGTTCAGTCACTTTCCCACGTAATGGTCATGCAGCCAGTTATGGCTTACTTGAAGATAACATAATTAAAGTCGTGAGCTTTGAAGGTGATACTCTGGTAGAAACGACACTGAGCTAGTGTTTATTTGCTGTCTGAATGACCCAGATCGCGCTCTGGGTCAATCACATCCCTCACCCTTTGCTTGAGCACTTTTGCTTCTGGGAAGCCGCCGTCTCTTTTTCTTTCCCAAATTAATTGACCATTGCAGTGGATCTCGAATCGCCCGCCAGTATCAGGATGCAAAGAAACGCTTTCAATTTCTTCACTAAACGTATGCAGAAGCTCTTGGCTTAGCCAAGTTGAACGTAGCATCCAATTGCATTGTCGGCAGTAGTAAATGTTGATGATTGCTTTATCCATAAATCCTCTAAATCAGCAGTTTTAGTCCAACGAGTAAGGTTAAAATTTCAAAACAAACCTTGATCACTTTATTGCTATAGCGCGTTGATAGGTAAGCGCCAAGGCTACCGCCAAAGAAAGAACCCAATAATAAAATTGGTAGCCAAGGCCAGTAAATAGGTGCGCCAGCTTGAGCAACCGCTGCGCCACCAATCCCATTCCAAAACAGTCCGACGCAAATCATGGTCAATGCGACCGCTTGTTTATAGCTGTAACCAAACCAACGCACCAGAAACAGTGTCACCAATAGTCCAGAGCCTGCGGTAAGAGAGCCATTGATAATGCCAATCAGCATCAAACCCATGCCACCAATAATCCAACCTAAGGTGTTTCTATGGATTGGCTGTTCAGATTGGCCGAGCTGCTTTTTACAACGAGAATAGATGCCAAGAGCTAGAATCATCGCCCCCAACATTTTCTCAGCGATGTGCTCTGGGATGAGCAAAATAATATTGGCACCAATAACCACCCCAATACTGCCAACAGCAATGACGTACAAGGCGTGATTCAGTTTAATGGTTTTTTGCTTTATGTGCGTGGCTGCTGCACCTAATCCCAAAGCGACACTGGCGACTTTGTGCGTGGCTAAAGCCACAGAAAAAGGTAACCCTAAAAACAGCAGAAGAGGGAACTGCAATAAACCCGCTCCACCACCAGACAGCGCGGCAAGGGTGTTTGCTGAGAGTGAGCCGAAAAACAGCCCAACAGAATGAATCCAATCCATGGCAAATAAAAAGGGAGCATCATGCTCCCTTGTATCATTGAGTGCTAATTAGAGAAAAGTACCGTAGAACCGTGACTTAGGCTAGTCAAAAGTAACGTCTTTTCATTAACAATATCAATGCGACGACTTTGCTGCGCATCCATTTTAAAGATTTGCGTGATCAGTTTTAGCTGAACCGGAGTAAAGTCTTTGCTTTGCGCAGAAGAAACATCTTTAAACTGAGTTGGTGATATCAGTAAATAATTGTCACTGATTTCCCAGTCGCCAGTTTCAGAGATATTGATTACACCATCGCTCTGCTTATCGCTCGCGTATAGTCGAACGGTTGCAACACGGATATACGTACCATTTGGCAAATATTTTACGTTTGAAACTACATCAACTCGGCGTAATGGGCCAACCGCATCTTCTTGCATGTCGCCATTAATAAACGTCACCATCTTCGATTGCCATTCTTTAGAAGTGATGGTTTTTTCTACTTGAATATCACTGCCCCAATAAAGCCAGCCGCTGAACAGCGCTGAAAGGGCAAGTAGGGCTAATGCCATTTTTTGATTCATTTTACACTCCCTACTGACACAAATCGGCTAAGTTATCTTGCTCGGAAAACACACGAACAGTGACGTTTTCCCCTGAATGTTCTAGGCGATGGATATAGTTAAGAACAAGCTGGTTGTTCTGTCCGCCTGTGGCAATCACTTCAACAGGTGCGACATTACCTGAGTGAGAGCGACTGTACTGAGCAACACAACGCTCAATCACGGATTCCCATGGGGAAAGGTCAGGGTGGTTCACCGGAGTTTTAACTTCAACATTGTCATAAACTGCCAGTTGCCTAAACTGCGATTCAATTGGGCGTTCAATCATTAGCGCCAATAAAGGAAGAGCTAATGCAATAGCGATCGCAGCTTTAATCAGCCATGGTTTTCGTTTCTCGGTGCTCTTCTCAGTTACAACCGGAGAAATTTCGACCTCACGTTCGATATCTTCAGCAAGATTGATTTCCGGCTCTGGTGTGCCCTCTGTAATCTCTTCTTCAGTTTGTTCTAGCGGAGATTCATCACCGCTCATGATTGGTGTTGTTCGTTCTACAGAACAAATGAGCTGATAGCCGCGCTTAGGCACAGTTTTGACGAACTCAGGTGATTTGGTCGAATCTTTTAGCAGCTTGCGCAAAGTAGAGATGGCTTGAGTTAAGCTAGAGTCATCCACCTCAAAGCCTTGTTCGCGCCAAACAAAGTCATGCAAATCATTGCGAGAAATAACTTGATTAGGCTTCTCACAAAGAAGTAGAAGGATGCGACTCTCATTGCTGCCAAGGCGAATGATTTCTTCGTTTTGCTGTTCAAGCAGCGAGTTGGTGTTTGGATCGAACGTAAATGTGTTCGCTAGATTAAACTTAGTACCGATATTACTCATTTAGTTTGGCCTTATGGAAGGTCTTAAATACCACCCGAAAGAGTCTCAATCTTATATGATGGATTATTACGCCGTAGGATAGTCAATTAAAATTCAAAAAAACACTGTTTTTATAATTTTTGACTTCGTGTTCTTGCGGTGTGTTACCCCATAGAAAACGGCAAACGTCCATCCAGAGAATTGCTGTCGAGTAGCGGCAGGATAGACAATTGAAAATCAAAAAAACATTGTTTTTATAATTTTTGACCTTGAATTTACATTTCTCACCCTCATGTTTATTAGCAATCATCATCCTGTGCGCTCCAGAGTTATTCTAGAGGCCTGATAAGTATAGATGTTATGGAGTAAACATGAGCGAAACCGCAAATCACAACAAAGAAACTCGTGGCTTTCAGTCTGAAGTAAAACAGCTACTTCATTTAATGATCCACTCACTGTACTCAAACAAAGAGATTTTTTTGCGTGAGTTGATTTCTAACGCTTCTGATGCGTCAGACAAATTACGCTTTCAAGCATTATCAAATCCGGACTTGTACCAAGGTGATGCAGACCTTGGCGTTAAACTGACGTTTGACGAGCAATCTAACACCTTGACCATTTCTGACAATGGTATCGGTATGAGTCGTGAAGATGTGATTGAGCATTTAGGTACGATTGCTAAGTCAGGTACGGCTGAATTTTTCTCTAAACTGTCTGAAGATCAAAGCAAAGATTCTCAGCTTATCGGCCAGTTTGGTGTCGGTTTCTATTCTGCATTTATTGTTGCTGACGCGGTGACAGTACGCACTCGTGCTGCCGGTCTTAACTCTGACCAAGCTGTACAATGGCACTCTGCGGGTGAAGGTGAGTACACCATCGAAGACATCACCAAAGAGACTCGCGGTACTGATATCGTGCTGCACATGCGCGAAGAAGGTAAAGAGTTCTTAAATGAGTGGCGTTTGCGTGAAGTGATTGGTAAATACTCTGATCACATCGGCATCCCAGTTTCTATTCAAACCGCAGAGCGCGATGAAGAAGGTAAAGAAACTGGCGAGAAGAAGTGGGAGCAAATCAACAAAGCTCAAGCTCTTTGGACACGTAACAAATCTGATATCACAGATGAAGAATACCAAGAGTTCTACAAGCACGTTTCGCACGACTTTGCTGATCCGCTATTGTGGAGCCATAACCGCGTAGAAGGTAAAAACGACTACACCAGCCTACTTTACATCCCAGCGAAAGCGCCTTGGGATATGATGAATCGTGACCATAAATCGGGTCTAAAACTGTACGTGCAGCGCGTATTCATCATGGATGATGCTGAGCAGTTTATGCCATCTTACCTACGCTTTGTGCGTGGTTTGATTGATTCAAACGACCTTCCACTCAACGTATCGCGTGAAATTCTACAAGACAACAAAGTGACGCAATCACTACGTAATGCTTGTACTAAGCGCGTACTTACTATGCTTGAGCGCATGGCGAAGAACGATGAAGAGAAATACCAATCGTTCTGGAAAGAGTTTGGCCTAGTGCTAAAAGAAGGCCCTGCGGAAGACATGGCGAACAAAGAGAAAGTTGCTGCACTACTTCGTTTTGCGTCGACTTCAACGGATTCCGCTGAGCAAACTGTTGGTCTAAATGGCTACGTAGAGCGCATGAAAGAAGGTCAAGATAAGATTTACTTCTTAACAGCAGATAGCTACGCAGCAGCGAAGAACAGCCCACACTTGGAACAGTTCAAAGCAAAAGGCATCGAAGTTATCTTGATGTTTGACCGCATCGACGAATGGCTAATGAACTACCTAACGGAATTTGATGGTAAGCAGTTCCAGTCAATCACCAAAGCGGGTCTTGATCTTAGTCAGTTTGAAGATGAAGCGGACAAAGAAAAACAGAAAGAAACCGAAGAAGAGTTTAAGTCTGTTGTCGATCGTACCAAAGAGTACTTAGGTGAGCGCGTAAAAGAAGTACGTACAACCTTTAAGTTAGCGACAACACCTGCGGTTGTGGTCACTGACGACTTTGATATGGGGACGCAAATGGCTAAGCTGCTTGAAGCTGCCGGTCAAGCTGCTCCTGAAGTGAAGTACATCTTTGAGATTAACCCAAACCACGAATTGGTTAAGCGTATGGCCGATGAAGCTGACGAAGAAGCGTTTGGCCGTTGGGTTGAAGTACTGCTTGGTCAAGCGATGCTTGCAGAGCGTGGTTCGATGGAAGACCCATCTCAATTCTTAGGCGCAATTAATACGCTTTTGACTAAGGTGTAATCTCTTAACTGGTATGAAAAAGCTCGCATTTTGCGGGCTTTTTGTTTGATGTTCGTGCAAAGTGGCGCAATATCGTTAAACCACTATACGCTTTGCTTTATCTTGAGCGGGATAAACATTCTTTAGTCTTATTTGAGTCGTCGCCACGTGAATTTGTGGTAGAATCGAGGGCTTGAATGTGAGTAATAAGGCGTGTATTTTGCTCGCCGAAACGAAACGCCCATAGACTGGGTTTATACCGAAACTTACCGTCGCCTTACTCGCGTAAGTGCAAAGGATTGTGAGCTTCGGTATACATTTTAAAACAAAAGAGGATATAACATGCGCATCATTCTTCTAGGTGCTCCAGGTGCAGGTAAAGGCACACAAGCAAATTTCATCATGGATAAATACGGTATTCCGCAAATCTCTACTGGTGACATGCTACGTGCTGCTATCAAAGCAGGTACTGAGCTTGGTAAACAAGCTAAAGCTGTTATTGACGCTGGTCAGCTAGTTTCTGATGAAATCATCCTTGGCCTAATCAAAGAGCGTATCGCTCAAGATGATTGTGAAAAAGGCTTCCTACTGGACGGTTTCCCACGCACTATCCCACAGGCTGATGGCCTAAAAGAAATGGGTGTTAACGTAGATTACGTTATCGAATTCGACGTTGCTGACGATGTAATCGTAGAGCGTATGGCTGGTCGTCGTGCTCACCTTACTTCAGGTCGTACTTACCACGTTGTGTACAACCCGCCAAAAGTTGAAGGTAAAGATGACGTAACAGGTGAAGACCTAGTTGTACGTGATGACGACAAAGAAGAGACAGTACGTGCTCGTCTAGGCGTTTACCATGATCAAACTGCACCGCTAATCTCTTACTATGGTAAAGAAGCAGAAGCGGGCAACACTAAGTACCTGAAATTCGACGGTACTAAAGCAGTTGCTGAAGTAAGTGCAGATATCGAAAAAGCACTAGCGTAATTTTATATTCGATAAAATTTGCTATAGTGAAGGCGGCCTTAGGGTCGCTTTTTTTATGGATGAAAAATGATCTAACGTACTGAATGTGCGTAACTTAAATTGAGCCCGCTAACTTGAGCATAGGTCAATAATGATAATTTAAGGCCAACGGCCTTTGTATAATAATATGTGAGAATGTCTGCCGCGCGTTTGAACTTATCAAACGAATCGAATTGGAAGAGAAGTATTCTGTTTAGTACTTCTTGAATAACGCAAATTTGGATACGATGAAAAACAATAAAAAACAAGGCGTATTGTTGGTTAACTTAGGTACGCCAGATGCACCAACCGCTCCGGCCGTTAAACGATTTCTAAAACAGTTTCTCAGTGACAAGCGCGTCGTTGATCTTACCGATTTTCTTTGGCAGCCAATATTGCAGGGTGTCATTTTACCGATTCGTTCACCTAAGGTAGCTAAGCTCTATCAAAGTGTCTGGTTTGATGAGGGTTCACCATTGATGGTCTACTCAAAGCGCCAGCTAGCGAAAGTGGCGGAAAAAGTCGATATGCCCGTTGCTCTTGGCATGACTTATGGCAATCCAAGCATGCAACAAGGATTTGAGTATTTGATGAGTCAAGGGGTTGAAGAGGTTATTGTATTACCTCTGTTTCCACAGTATTCAGGTACAACGACGGGCGCGGTGTCTGATGCCATGACATTGGCTTTTAAGAAAATGCCTGTATTGCCAGCTTATCGCTTAATTCGTGATTACTATGATCACCCTCTATATATCAAGGCGCTGGCTGAGAGTGTGCGTCGCTCTTGGGCGAAGAAAGGCCAAGCGGACTACTTGCTGTGTTCTTACCACGGCATTCCAAAGCGTTATGCTGACAATGGTGATATTTATCCGCAACATTGCCAACGGACTACTGAATTACTTAAACAAGAACTTGGCTTGAATGATGACCAAATAGGTATGACGTACCAATCTCGCTTTGGGCGTGAAGAGTGGTTGCAGCCTTATACCGATAAGACTTTGGAAACGCTGCCTGATAAAGGCATTAAATCACTCGATATTATGACGCCAGCATTCGCAGCAGATTGTTTGGAAACATTGGAAGAGATTTCAGAAGAGTGCAAAGACATCTTTTTAGAAAGTGGTGGTGAGTCCTTTACCTTTATTCCATGTTTAAATGATGACGATTTACACATCGACATGATGGTGAATTTGGTCAGCTAGCCATTCGCTTAGCTGCTACTCAGAGGATGAGAGCCCAGCATTGCTGGGCGTTTTTATTAAAAGCAGTAGGAAAGCGCTTATTTGGCTGCGTCGAACTTATTCTTGAAGAACAACATTTGATATTGAATTGCGTTATCCCAGTAAACCCAAGTGTGCCCTCCCGGACGCTCAGTATAGTCGTGGTCTAGTTCTAACTGTTGTAGCTTAGTGTGCAGTTCTCGGTTCGACTCAATAAAGAAATCGTCAATTCCGCAATCAATGGTGATATTGATATCTTTGAAGATCAGCTTATGAGCCATGTTTTTGATTGCACGGTTGTCCCAATTCGTTGGCTGTTTATCGTAGTCACCAAATACTTCTTCTAGCCCCCAGTTGTAACGGAAGTCTTTCGGTTCAAAGCCGCCACTAATGCTGCCAATATTACCAAACGTATCTAAATGATTGAGTGCAACGTTAAATGCGCCGTAGCCACCCATACTTAAACCAGTAATGGCGCGTTGCGTTTTTTCTGCCTTAGTGCTGAAGTGTTTATCTATGTACTCAACCACTTCTTGGCCTACGTAGGTCTGATAGTTAGAACGTTTTTTAACTGGGCTATCGATGTACCATTTGTCGTAGTTGCCTTCCGGTAAGACGATGATCACATCATGGATGTCAGCTTGTTTGGCAATGCTAGTGTTCTCATGCCAAATTTTGTAATCGCCGCTCCAACCGTGCAATACGTAGACAACTGGGTAGTCTTGTTGCTGGTTGTAGCCATCAGGAAGGATGACGGTGGCTTTGTGGTTTTCAGGGGTGTTCTTGCTTGCAATCTCCACAGTATCAATTTGGAATGCGCTTGCAGCATGGCTTGCTAATAGGGTTGAGATAATAACGGCTAATTTTTTCATAATGACCTCTCTTTTCTGTTGAGGCCATTACATCAATTGCTCGTATTGGAAACTTGTCGTTTTGAATCAAGCTTTTCCTATATTTAGCCAGTTGAAATGAAGTGTGATCGGCTTATCATATCGCATGGTGTCATGTTAATATGATACTGATAGTTCTCATATTTCATACGTCAAAATGCATATTAAGGATTGATATGGCAGCGGTTTTTGAAGTTCTCAATATTCATTCTTCACGTTCGTTAACTTGTCGCAGTTATCAAGGCGAAGATTTCTTTTGTCCTTTTCATCTTCACCCTGAATTGGAAATGGTGTTCATTGAAACTGGCTATGTTGAATCATTTATTGGCAATCAAAAGCAAATATTGAAAAGTGGTGAGTTACAGCTAATTGGCGCAAACGTTCCTCATTCATTCAAGCTTGATTGTGATGCCAAAGAGTCCCTACTTTCTAAATATATTCATATTGAACCAAGCTGCTTAGCGACATTAAAGCACATCGCTGAATTTGAGTTTGTTGAACAATTGCTGATTCAATTTGGACGAGGGGCGGTTTACCCACTCGATCAAAGCATGACGCAGCGGTATTTCAGCGTATTTGAAAAACAGGGTGTGGAAAGGCTCTTAGCTATATTGTCACTGTTTATTGAGCTGCTCAAACAGCAGCCCATAAGGTTCGCGAGTGAGAACTATCTGGTGTGTGATAAGTCGAATCAGGTGATGAATTTTATTATGCTGAATGCCGCTGATGATCTCTCTTTGTCACAAGTGGCTTATCAGTTGAATATGTCCACATCGACCCTTAACCGAACACTAAAAAAGAGTTTAGGAATGAGTTATGTTGAGTTTGTTAACCACACTCGAATTAATCTTGCTTGTGACTCCCTTAGAGAGGGGAACGAGACCATTACTCAAGTCGCTCTGAGTTCAGGTTTTAAGTCTTCCAGTCAGTTTAATAAGGTGTTTAAACAAATGCTGAAAATATCCCCAAGGGAATATCGAGAAAGCTATCGCGACATCGTGCCTCAAGAGCTAAAAAACCAAGATGAACCAATATGGGATGTGGGAGAGCATTGCTAACCTTTAGGTCATGTCAGGCATAAAATAAAACGCCCATCTATGCTGGGCGTTTGGATTGTGGTCGCTTGAAACCTATTGGTTGCCTTCGTAATGGCGGTACTCAAATACTTGGCCATGTTCGTTGTAGGCATACACAGAGTAGGCGTGTTTTTCATCGCCATATTCCATACCTGGAGAGCCCATAGGCATACCCGGAACGGCTAAGCCTTTGGCATTTTTAGGTGGGTTAGCAAGAAAGGCTTTGATGTCTTCCGCTGGGATGTGTCCTTCAAAGACATAACCGCCAATTTCAGCGGTATGACAAGAAGCCAGTTTAGGTGATAAGCCTAGTTCTTTTTTCACCGCGTTCATATCGTCATGCAATTTTTCTTCAATAGTAAAGCCTGCTTCTTGCATGTGTTTTGTCCACTCAGTGCAGCAACCACAATATGGGGATTTATGGTTGATAACATCAGCAGCGTAAGCAGTACCTGCAGTGCCTAATAGCATTGCTAAAGTGATGGTTTTAAGAGTCATAGTAACCTCTACGAACGATAAGTCGTTTCAAATAATCTTAGTCTATTTGCATTGCTCACCACAGTAATTGAAGAAAGCGCCATGGCGGCTCCTGCGACTACTGGGCTAAGTAAAAAGCCAAACGCAGGGAAGAGAACGCCCGCTGCGATTGGGATGCCTAGAGAGTTGTAGATAAACGCTCCAAACAAATTCTGTTTCATGTTTTTCACTGTAGCTTTAGAAAGCTCGATCGCTTTTACAACCGACATTGGTGAAGAATTCAGTAGTGTCATCTGCGCACTTTCAATGGCGACGTCGCTGCCGCTTCCCATTGCAATACCAATATCCGCTAGGGCAAGTGCCGGTGCATCATTGACACCATCGCCAATCATGGCAACTGTTTTACCTTGCTGCTGAAGTTGCTCGATATGTTGGGCCTTCTCATCGGGCAATACTTGCGAGATGACTTGCTCAATACCGAGCTGTGCAGCGATAGCCGCAGCAACAGAATGGTTGTCGCCAGTCAACATGACCGGTGTGATATTCAGTGCGAGTAACGCTTGTACGGCTTGCTTCGCATCAATCTTAATTGGGTCTGTTATTGCAATTAGGCCTTGAGCGACGTTATCTAAAGTCACGATAACGGGTGTCCACACTTGTTGTTCACATTGGACTATTGCACCAGAAAGCTCGCTTAAATCAACGTCAGTTTTCATTGCTTGAGAAAGTGATACCACAGAGACGGCTTTTCCTTGCCAACTTCCTGTCACCCCTTTGCCGCGCAGGTTATTAAATTGATCAATATGGGCAAATTCAGCGTCGTTCTGGTTTGCTTTAGCAACGATGGCTTTGGCGAGAGGATGCTCGGAATGCTGCTCTAATCCGGCAGCCAGAGATAAGAGTTCTTGCTCGGTTGAGTCAAGCGTGAATATACGCTCCACGCTTGGTGTACCTTGAGTGAGCGTTCCCGTTTTATCAAACACGACGGTGTTGATTTTACTGGCTGATTGCAGGACGTCGGCATCCCGAATCAATATACCCAGCTCAGCGGCTTTACCCACACCAACCGTAACAGAGAGTGGCGTTGCTAAGCCAAGCGCGCAAGGGCAAGCGATGATCAGTACTGTTGTTGCAACGACTAACATGTAGCTTGCTTTTGGATCTGGGCCTACTGCAAACCAAACACCGGCTGCAATAATAGCAATGGCGACAACCACGGGCACAAACACCGATGAAATTTGGTCAGCAAGTTTAGCTATCGCAGGTTTACTGCTTTGTGCTTGGCGAACCATTTGAATGATGCGCGCGAGCATGGTTTCACTACCCACACCAGTTGCTTCGATAACTAAGCTGCCATCTTGGTTGAGTGTGCCTGCCGAGATGCTATCACCGTTTTGTTTCTCGACTGGCATTGGCTCGCCAGTCAGCATTGATTCGTCAATATAGGAATAGCCTTGAATGATCATGCCGTCAATAGGCACCTTTTCTCCTGGTTTAATCCGAATATGCATGCCTTGTTGGATCTGTTCTACATCAATCTCTTGATCGCCCGAGTCAGTAACCAATGTTGCTTTGCTCGGTTGTAGGTCTATTAACGCTTGTAACGATTGGGTAGTTTTCGCTTTCGCTTTCGCCTCTATATAGTGGCCAAGTGAAATGAGGCCAATAATCATCGCACTGGCTTCAAAGTAGACGTGGCGAGAGGCTTCAGGGAACCAATGCGGCATGACGACAACCAAAATCGAAAACAGCCAAGCGGCACCCGTGCCGAGTGCCACTAAGGTATCCATAGTCGCTCGTCCATGGGTGAGCGCTTGCCATGCGTTGGTAAAGAAACTTCGGCCTGCGGTTGCAAGTAGGGCTAAACAAATGATACCGACAATCCCCCAAGTGAGCTGATCGCTCGCGTTGCGAATCATCATGTTGCCGCCTAATACGCCCCAAGCCATTAATGGGCCGCCGATCAGTAGACCAAACCAAGCGCTGCGTTTGTGGTGCTGTTGAGTAGCCAATTGCTGCTCTAACTGTTTTTGTTGTTGGGTTTTCGCGTCTGTTAAAACTTGGGCTTGATAGCCAGCATTGGCCACGGCGGTAGATAGCTCATTCTGCTGAATAGATGATTCACTCCAGACGATAGCGGACTGCTCTGCTAAGTTGACTTGTACTTTATTTACACCACTCACTCCTAGCAGTGATTTCTCGACAGATGCTACGCAGCTTGCACAAGTCATCCCACTGATTAGTAGGTTGGTTTTTACGTCTGACGCAGTCGCTTTTGCGTTTGGCGGCGTTGAAGTTTTTTGTTGCGGTTGTGCTTCGACAGCCTCTTCATCAACTTCAGCTTGGATTGCCGCGCGATAGCCACATTCTTCAACCATTGCAATGATCGGTTGATCTTGTAAGGAGGTGGAAAGCTCAAGCTCGGTTTTAGAAACCTTTACTTTGCTTATATAAGGAGAGGATTCTAAATGCTCAGTCAGTTTTTTTACGCATTTACAACAGCTCAAGCCAGATAAACTAAATTGGCGCTCTTCTCCCGCTTGATAACCTAAAGACTCAATTTGTTGTTGTAATTGAGAAAACGTTGCTTCTGTTTGTAACTGAATGCGGGTAGGTGATAGCTGCTCGATAATGATTGAAAAGTGTTCGTTTAATAAGCGTTCTACTTTCCGCGCACAGCCCATGCAACTGAGACCGTGTAGTGAAATGTCGTATTGATACATGGTGAATCCCCAAAACTTTGACTGTTGTTGAGGATAAACCTTTCCTCAAGGGTAAGGTCAAGCATGAGTATTAACTATTTTCCGATTTGGTTTTTTCTTGAGTTAGAGAGATTTTGACGTTTTTTCTTGCGACTCATTTCAAGGTTTTTTTAGGTGAATTATAAAGTTCCGTCAATTCTTCAAAAAGTTGCGTGATGCATATAACGAACTGAGCGCGATTTGGTTACAAAGTGACACTTAAAAGCTAAATCGCCGTTTTTATGTTTTTATATTTGATTGTAAGTATTTGTTTTTATGGTGTTTATGTTTGTTTTGTTTTCTTCACTTTGAAGCTGATCAGATTCTAATTGGGTTAATTTTTTGCTGATAAAAAAGTTTGCCAACATGCTCCCCGTCCATAAATCGTTCCCCTCGAATCCAATCAGTGAGGAGAGGGGAACGGAAAAACAACTAAAAAACATAAAGGGGTTAATTTTATGTCTCACTTTAAGAAAACACTTCTAGGCGCGGCTATTGCAGCTACTACCATGGCCGCTGGTAGCGCTAACGCTTACATGCTTGGCGATCCAAACGACGCCAACGTAGAAGTGTACGGTGTGGTTTCTATCTCAGCAGTGGATTATGGTTCAAAGAAATTTGAAAACAATGAAGAAGTAACTGCTGATGGTATGGTATTCGAAAACGAATCTCGTGTTGGTTTCCGTGCTGCTAAAACCATGACTGATGACGTTGAAGCATTCATGCAAATCGAATCAGGCTGGGTATTGGATGACGGTGCTAAGCTAGGTAACCGCGATACGTTCGTTGGTTTCCGCGGTGATGATTGGGGTTCAGTTCGTTTTGGTCGTATGTTGACACCTATGTACGAGTTGGTTGACTGGCCTTACTCTGCTTCGAACCTAAGCATGACGTTTGACCGCGGTTGGCGTGAAGGTGAACGCTTTAACTTTGACCGTAAGAGCCAAATGGCACGTTACGATTCTCCAATGTTCGGTGATATGGTCAAGTTCAGCTTAGCTGGTGGTAATGGTAGCTCAAACGATAAAGACTCGAACTTCTTCGGTGGTTCTGTATCGGTAACTCCACATGAGAAAATCACTTTACATGCAGCATTTGAAACTGCTGATGACACTGATTTTGATGCAAACCTAGTAGGTGATACTTCAGCATACTTTGGTGGTGTTGAGTTCCGTCTAACTGACAACTGGAATATCTTGGGTGCTTACAAAACGGCTGATTTTGAAGCAACAGAAGCTGGTGGTGCATACAAAGAACGTGATATCACTGCATACTCAATCCAAACTAACTACTACATGGGTGACATGAACTTCCGTCTAGGTTACGCAGACCAAGATGGTGATACGGATAACCAAAATGATAAGACTCTAGACTTCTCAAGTATTAGTGGTGAAGTAGGTTACTCATTCAATTCTGTATACACTTTCCTACGTATTGCGCAGCACAGTGGGACATACCGTACTGGTAGCGGTTCATTCACTGGTCAAGACTACGATGATGTGATGGTTCGTATTGGTACAGAGTGGACATTCTAATCGAGTGTTAACAATAAAAGTTTATTAGTCTTTTAATATTGATCCCTCTCTTGCTTCGAAGAGAGGGATATTTTGCTTGTTGGCGTTATATGTTTTGTGGAGAAAGTAGAATGAAAAAAATCATCGCAGTAGCTCTTTGTGTAATGAGTGCAATGGCTCACGCTCAAGTGACAATTAAAACCGATAACCGAGTAGAGATTTTAGCGGTTAATCAAGAGATTAATCAGATCCCGAATAAGGGCAAAGGGGATTTAAAGATCGCCAATGGTCTCAATCAACTACTGATTCGTGTCACTGCATTAGTAGATAGCAATGGTGGTAAAAAGAAATTCAACTCATCACCAATGGTGGTGTTATTTGAAGCTAGCGATCAGACTTTAGACTTAGAAACACCATTTGCAATCCGCGATGAGAGAGCTATTGAGAAATTTCAGCAGCAGCCATCAGTGAGTATCACTAGTAATGGTAACGCGGTGCCATTTGAAATGGATATTATTTATGATCAAACGTTCGCACTAATCAAAGATTACAATGAAATGCTAGCGGGGTATAACCAATCTGGCTCAAACGCTTCGATTCAGGCCAAACCTAAAGCAGAGGCTCTAGTATTACCAGTGGCAGCTACAAAGAAAGCAGAAGGGGAAGCAATGCGTGCTGTAGAAGCGAGTATTGAGCAGCAATATTTGTCTTTAACTCCAGAGCAACGCCAAGCATTTATCTCGTGGGCAGTGCAGCATATCAACGAATAACTACTTATTAACTGTTGAATAGCCCTAGCACCTTGTGTCCCTTGGGTATAAAATAACGCCCAATTTTAGTGCCGATGTTTATGACATCGGCGCGGTCATATAGACAATCAAGGTATTTTACATGACGGTTAAAACTCGTTTTGCTCCTAGCCCAACTGGCTACCTTCACGTTGGTGGTGCTCGTACAGCACTTTACTCTTGGCTTTTCGCAAAGAACCAAGGCGGTGAATTCGTTCTGCGTATCGAAGATACGGACTTAGAACGTAACTCTCAAGAAGCGGTTGATGCAATCATTGAAGGCATGCAATGGATGGGTCTAGAGTGGAATGAAGGTCCTTACTTCCAATCTAAGCGTTTTGATCGTTACAATGAAATGGTAGATAAGCTACTTGCTGAAGATAAAGCATACAAATGTTATGCATCTAAAGAGCTGCTAGAAGAAATTCGCGCAGAGCAAGAAGCAGCAAAAGAAATGCCTCGTTACGATGCGAATCACCCTAAAGTCGTTGCAGCAAACGCAGCGGCAAAAGAAGGCGATGCATTTGTGGTACGTTTCCGTAACCCTAAAGAAGGCAGCGTAGTATTTGATGATCAAATTCGTGGCCGTATCGAAATTTCTAACAGCCAGTTAGATGACCTAATCATCCGTCGTACTGATGGCGCACCAACTTACAACTTCGTAGTAGTTGTTGATGACTGGGATATGGGTATCACTCACGTTGTTCGCGGTGAAGACCACATCAACAATACGCCTCGTCAAATCAATATTTACGAAGCACTAGGTGCTCCTGTACCTGTATTTGCTCACTGTGCAATGATCCTAGGTGATGACGGTGCAAAACTGTCTAAGCGTCATGGCGCTGTATCAGTAATGCAATACCGTGATGAAGGTTACCTACCAAACGCACTAAACAACTACTTAGTACGTCTTGGCTGGTCTCACGGTGACCAAGAAATCTTCTCTCAAGAAGAGATGATCAACCTGTTCAGCCTTGATGCGATTTCTAAGTCAGCATCTGCGTTTAACACTGACAAGCTATTGTGGTTAAACAACCACTACATCAAGACATCTGATCCTGCATACGTGGCGGAACATCTACAGTGGCATTTAGATCAGCAAAATCTGAACGTAGAAAATGGCCCTGCGATTACAGAAGTTATCAAATTAGTAGGTGAGCGTTGTAATACGCTAGTAGAACTTGCTGAGCAAATCCGTTACTTCTACGAAGATTTCTCTGAGTTTGAAGCGGGCGCAGCGAAGAAACACCTTCGCGGCGTAGCAAAAGAGCCTCTAGAACTTGCTCTTGCTAAAGTTGAAGCGCTAGAAGCGTGGGAAACGGCAAGCATTAAAGACAACGTTATTGCTGCTGTTTGTGAAGAGCTAGAAATCGGCATGGGTAAAATCGGTATGCCACTTCGCGTAGCGGTAACGGGTGGTGGTCAATCGCCTTCAGTTGATGCTGTGATGGAGTTAGTTGGCAAAGAGCGTTGTATTGCTCGCATCAAAATGGCATTGGCTTTTATTGCTGAGCGTGAAGCTAACGCGTAATCAAAAAGTAATAACAGTAAGAAATGTGACAAGACCGCAGCTATTGAGCTGCGGTTTTTTTATGCCGCGAAAATTTTTGGAATTTTCCCACAGCCTGAACTAGCTTTACTTGTGTCACGGGTGAGAAATTGCATAAGAAGTTTATATTATTTTAATAAATTTTATTTAATCTCCGGATTTGTGCGAGCCGCTGCACATAAAGGCCTCGTGGCCTACAAAAATCTAAATTTAGCCGATAGTAGTGCTTCTATGCGTTTTCTTTCCCCTATTCAAAGCGTTATTTCTCGTTATAGTTCTTTCTCGTTGCTCTCTAAAATCAATAAACGCAACGTTTTGGAAGTGATGAAAACAAGCACGTACCTACTTGGTAAAGCTTGCTCAAGTTAAATGGATTAAAGGAATTCATGATGAAAAAATTAGCAGTGGTTATTTCAGCATCTCTCACCATGGTCGCCGGTAGCGCGTTAGCAGACCCTTATGTCGGCCTTAAAGCAGGGTACTCTTGGCTAGATGACGAATGTATCGCCGGACTATCGTGCGACGATAACGATTCTGCATCAGGCGGTATCTTCGCGGGGTATGATTTCAATGACTTTATCGCGCTTGAAGGGGGCTGGGACTTCCTCGGTAAATTTACAGCTGCCGGTCTGAATGACGATAGTGTTGATGCATTTACACTGGCTCCTAAACTGAGCATGGGACTAACCGATGCGTTGGATGTATACGGTAAGCTTGGCGGCGCGTATGTCAATTATGGCGATGAGAATGACGCATCATTCTTAGGGGCGCTAGGGTTAGAATATGACATCATGGAAAATGGCGCTATTCGTCTGGAATATCAAGCACTGACTGATATCAACAACGATATCGTGCGAGCTTTTGCTAATACCACGACTTTAGGTTTTGTATATAAATTCGGTGGTTCTGAACCGGCGCCGGTACCTGTCGTTGTGGAAGAAGAAATGGTTGAAGAAGTCGTGGTCGAAGAGCCGGTAGTGATGACTAAAACCTTCACTACTTCACTTTTAGATACTGAAACCTTCGCGCTAAATAGCTCAGAGCTTAAAGCGGAAAGTGCGGCTAAGTTGGATGAGTTCGTTAAGCTATTGAATGAATTCCCACAAGCGACTGTTGAAGTGGTTGGTCATACGGATTCTTCTGGCGCAGCAGCGTATAACCAAACCTTGTCTGAAAAGCGTGCTCAAGCTGTGGCTGATGCGTTAGCGAATCAAGGTATCGACCCTGCGCGTATTAGCGTAAGAGGTGAAGGTGAAGATAACCCAGTGGCGTCGAACTCGACCCGTGAAGGTCGCGCACAAAACCGCCGTGTTGATGTGACTATCCCTGAGTTTGAGTATCAAGTTCAGCAATAGAGACAAAGTAGTATAATAAAAGCCCCGTCAGCTTTCGTTGGCGGGGCTTTTTGATTCTTTAGTGCTGCGATGTTCTAAACAGTTAATGTTAATTGTTTTGAAAGCGCTATTTCACATCTGCTACTTCAAACACTATTTATTCAAATACATTATTTTAAATGCATTACTTTAAATCAATGCTGCTCAAGCGGCCCATGAACTCCAAGATCTCGAGGTTTTCTTTGTTTGCCTCAAGCAGCGCTTTTTTAGTTTTGCTGTAAGCCCCAAGGCGGCCATGTTTTTTTATCGAACACACCACACTGCGATAGATTAATTTACCGTTCTCATCATAGTTGCGCCAAGCCGCAATGTAGCATTCGTCCTTAGCATCAGGGTTGTCTTTGGTTGGTCTAGGTTTGTAGATGATTTTCGGTTCAAGCGAGTGGGGTAAACGCGTCATCAAATAAGGATCTTTAAGCAACTTACGCCAAAAACGCCCCCACATCTCACTGCCTAATTCATTGCGCAGTTTGATGGCTTTTTTGAGGCCTTTTTTCTCACCCATTTTTATATAGCCAACGGAGCGATGCAAAACGGTATCGTCTGGTGTATGGATGTGAATTTTATAGGCGGTCTTAGCTTTGGAGATAAAGCGGTGTCCAGTATTGGTGATTAAGTTGCTCTTTGGCATAGTTTTAAATGATATATTTATTATTAATTTAAAGGTTAAGCAAAGTCTGACTATTTTTAAAGCGTTAATACTCAATAAAGATAGTTCAATCTTGAGTTCTTGCCCATAAATGGCTGATCCTCACATTCCTCCTTTTTCTAACTCTCTCTTTTTTTGGTCAAAAAAATTGAACTCGGTCTGATTTCTGTCAGCCACTGTCTCGAAAATACACAATATTAATAAAAGTTAATCAAGTCACAAGACAACCTTAATTCTGAGCTGATTAGTATTTCAAACGGGGAAAAGCTGGACAGGTAACGTCCAGCAACAGATTGAAAACTAATAAAGACGAGGAACTAAGGTGAACATACTTGGATATCTGCAAAAAATTGGTAAAGCCTTGATGGTACCAATTGCTGTACTTCCTGCTGGTGGTTTAATGCTTGGCTTAGGCTATGCGATTGACCCTGCCGGCTGGGGTGCAAACAGTACATTAGCAACAATTTTGGTCTTTGGCGGCAAAGGCATCATGGATAACCAAGCTTGGTTATTTGCAGTTGGTGTTGCATACGGCCTAGCGAAAGACAATAACGGTGCGGCTGCACTCTCTGGCCTATTGGGCTTGCTTATTATCGAAATGATAGTGGGCAACGTGGCGGTAATTTCGCAAATTACAGGTGTTCCAGTTGATCAAATGAGCCAAGCTCAAGTGATAGCATCTGGCGCAGCGGTAAGTGCTTTTACCGGTATCTTGATTGGTATTGTAGCGGCGACGCTCTATAACCGTTTCCATAACATCCAGTTACCTGCGGTACTGGGTTTCTTTGGCGGACGTCGTTTTGTACCAATTGTTACCTCGTTTGCGGCCATTGGCATTAGCTTAGTCATGGTTTATGTATGGCCTGTTGTTTATGGATCGCTAGTCAATTTCGGTATCGCGATTTCTGAAATGGGTGCAACGGGTGCCGGTCTGTATGGCTTCTTTAACCGTCTACTCATTCCAGTTGGCTTACACCACGCACTAAACCAAGTGTTCATCTTTGATTTAGTTGGTATTAGTGACATTTCTAAATTCTGGTCTGGTACGGGTGAGCTAGGTGTTACTGGTATTTACCAAGGCGGTTTCTTCCCTGTAATGGGTTACGGTCTACCTGCTGCATGTTTGGCGATGTACCACTGTGCAAAACCAGAAAATAAAAAGAAAATTGGCGGTATTTTAGGTGCGTCAGCGTTTACAGCTATCTTAACGGGTGTAACTGAGCCAATTGAATTCGCATTCATGTTCGTTGCGCCTGTGCTGTACGTGATTCACGCAGCCTTGACAGCTCTTTCTATGTACATCGCAGCAAGCATGCAGTGGATTGCGGGCTTCACCTTTAGTGGCGGTTTGATTGACTTTGTGTTGTCCTTCAACCTACCTCTAGCAATGAAACCGTACATGCTGATCCTGCAAGGTCTATGCTTCTCAGTTATTTACTACTCAGTATTCCGCTTTGCAATCATCAAGTTCGATCTGAAAACGCCGGGTCGTGAAGATGCTGATACGGCAGAGGTCGCCGCGGTAGGTACAAGCGAGAAAGCGGCTCAATATTTAAAAGCGCTAGGTGGTCATGCGAACCTAACCAGTATCGATTCGTGCATTACTCGCCTGCGTCTTTCGCTTAAAGATGTGTCGATTGCTGATGAAGCAACATTGAAAGCTCTTGGTGCAATGGGTGTGGTGAAAATTGGCGAAAACAATCTACAAGTAATTGTAGGTACTCAAGCTGAACAAATTGCTCATGAGATGAAACAAATCCCAGCATCGGAAGACCTATCAGGCGTGGCGCTACCTAGCCACTAATAATAGGACCTTTCGACTCCTCTAGCCGAGCCATAGTGCTCGGCTTTTTTGATCGGGTAATCTAAACCTTTAAAACTAGACGTTCAGAGGATAGGTCGCGACCAAAAGGTTCTTGGGTTAACGTATAAGGACTTAGAGTAACTAAAGTGAGGAATAGACTTGTCTTTAGTGGTTTTCGTGAGCGAGTAATCATGAAAGGAGAAGGTGCGAAGAGGAAGGTGGGCAATGTTTCATCGCCCAATAGATAGTGGTTAATCAATATAGATACGGGCGCGTAGGCCAGGGTTATTGTCCCTTAAAATAAGCTGTGCATTATGGCGATGGACTACCGCATCGACCAGCGACAACCCAAGTCCGTTACCTTGTTCAGTTCGGCTTTTGTCCGCGCGATACATAGGCTGGCAAACATGCAGCTTATCTTCATCACTAATACCGATACCGCTATCGGCAATGGTTACGCCAAGCTGGTCAATGATCACTTCAATCTTGCCGTGGTTAGGCGTGTACTTCACTGCATTTTCTAACAAGTTGAATACTGCCCGAAACAGCAGGGATGGGTCACCAGACAAGATGCAGGGTTGGTCTTCTCGCAATGAGAGGGCTTGCTGCTTTTGATCAGCGAGCGGCGTAACAAACTCAAGAGCATCGCGTGCAATTTTCCCCAAGTCGACACTGGTTGATTTGATGTTGGTCTGGCCGCTATTGAGCTTGGCGATTTCCAACATGCTATTGAACAGTGACAAAATGAGCTCTAGTTCATCATGGCAGGCTGAGAACTGGT
This sequence comes from Vibrio sp. LaRot3, assembly GCF_027587025.1. GTDB lineage: Bacteria > Pseudomonadota > Gammaproteobacteria > Enterobacterales > Vibrionaceae > Vibrio. Next base: position 173,927 of record NZ_JAPPTI010000001.1, read on the forward strand.
TTCTTTGCTGATCGTTCAGTTGTTCATCTTGAGAAAGAATTTCTTCTAGTCTCAGTTTCAATCGCGCCATAGGAGTGCGCATATCATGAGCGAGGCCTGTGGTGAGTGATTTTAAAGTGGCTTCGTTTTTTGCCATTTGCTCAATCATATAGTTGAGGTGGATGGCTAAAATATCGAACTCATCATCTTGACGAGAGACGGGGAGTTTTACTTCTCGCTCACCACACAATACTCGGTTCATGGCTTGATTCACCATTTCTAGCCGACGCAAGATCAGCACCGTAAAAAACAGCGCAGCAATGAGCATGATCGCACTGGGTAGTACTACCCCTGATATCACTAAAGGTATTAACGCCTTGCGATAGGCTTGCAGAATGCTCTCATCAATACCGATCTCTAGCTGGTGAAAGTGACCTACGCTGATATTGGTTGCACCGCTTTTCAACTGGCTAATTGGATAGTAGTTACTGCTCTGCACGGGATCCATGTGTTCAATTAAGCGGTATTTGAACGGGGCATCAGTTGCTTGTTTGGTTTCAAGCAGCTTTTCGACTTCGGCTTTACTCTGCTGAGCAGCATATTGGAACTCGAGAATTTCATCATTAAGCTGATCCGCTAAGCGTTGGCGATGAAAGTTATCAGAATCAATATAAACTTGGCGAATCACAATCACATTGATGATCGTGACTAAGGTGCATAAACCAATTAGCGTTTTGAATATGGATGAGCGGGATAGGGAATAGTCATCGACGAAGGACATACCCAGCCCCGCGAACCGTGTGAAGTAAATTAGAGCATCCTGCATCTTCAAGTTTACGGCGCAAATTGGCGACGTGCACATCAATGACATTGGTTTTTGGATCGAAGTGATAGCTCCAAATTGCTTCGAATAACCTCATTCGAGAAACGACTTGTTCCGAGTGCTCGATGAAATATTGGATCAGTTGGAACTCTTTCGGTTGCAGTGCCAGCTCTTGGCCATTGCAAGTGGCGCGATGAGCGCGTAAATCGACACTTAAGCAATCATAGCTCAAGGTATTGGGTGCAACTGCGTTGCGCTTTGTGCGATTGATGATGATGTCGACCCTAGCGATCAATTCGGCTAAAGCGAAAGGCTTGATGAGGTAATCGTCGCTGCCTGCTTGTAAACCATCTACGCGATCTTCTACGCTGTCCATCGCACTCAAAATTAGTACAGGGATATGCTGATCTGTTGCCTTGATGGCTTGTAGTACTTTCATGCCGTCTAAGTAAGGCAGCATTCGGTCAAGAATGATCAATTGGTATTCGCTGCTGAGTGCCATCATTAACCCTTTTTTGCCATCCTCGGCTTGGTCTACTGCGTAACCGTGTTCTTGTAGACCTTTCGCGACAAACTCACGTGTGGTGGTGTCGTCTTCAATGATTAAAATTTTCACTTATTAATCTCCGTGCAAGGTGTACATGTTAACGTGCTATAAGGATTTGGGAATAGAAAAAAGAAAGGCTCGCGTGACTAATGCGAGCCTAGCACGGTTTAGGGGGTAAACCGCTGTTTCATCAGAGATAAGTCTTAACTTTACCATTACTCAAACGCAACGAACGCGCTTAAATTCTGACCAAGCAAACGGACTTAAGGTGACGCTGATAAGCATAGCGAAAACGACATTTATGAAGGGTTTTGGAAAAATTAAGATTCGTTAATCTAGATGACTGAATAGAAAAAGCCCCAATCTTACGATTAGGGCTTGGAATCAGATGGCGCTCCCGACAGGATTCGAACCTGTGACCTATCCCTTAGGAGGGGATCGCGCTATCCAGCTGTGCCACGGGAGCTCATATCATATCATTGATAATCTGCGCTCATGATACTCAATGGCACGAATATATCTAGGCTTGTTATGGCACAATCTTGTGCATCACATCACCGATTTGAATACTGCTGAGCAGTTCAGGCTGATCGATGGTCAATTCAGCTTCATTTTCGTACACGCGAGAGACCGTGAGGGTGATATTGGTTTCTGACACTTTATTACGTGGCAAACCGCGTTGATCAATGAACGAACCCGTGTGCCAAAGCTGCAGTTTGTCGCCCTCTTGTACGCCATGAATGCGGCCTAGGTCCATGGTGATAACATTGCCCCATTTCGCCACGATCTCTGGAAGAGTGATCTTACAAGATACTTCTGATTCCAAATCCAACATGATGTTACGGCTGACTCGTAGCATCATTTCACCGTAAGTGGATGCCCAGAAGCGTGCGCTCTTGGTGTCGACTTGACTCGTTTTAGGGAATGGCCAACGAGCAACTTCGCGGTAGTTTCGGGTGTAGACCTCATTACCGGTTTTGCCATCAAATACCGTCATCTCTAACGCAAATTGGCGATTGATGATGTCATCTTTAATCAGGTTTTGTTCGATGGTCGCCGTAAGGTCATTGATCTTGCCGCCAATGACGTACTGTGCGCCAGTATCTTGGGCGATCATTTTAATGCGTTCAGGATTGCGTTTGTCGATGTCGTAATCGGTCGTTCCGACAGAAACAAAGCTGGCAGACTGTTGATCCAGTTGGCGGTTAATGATCTCAGCAAAATCATCGCCAACTCCGTAAATTTGTCCCATTACTGCCTGTTGCGGTGACACTAAGTCAACATTGCCGATCAAAAACGTCTTCTTGTATTGATCCACGTGGCAACCTGTTGCCGACGGGTAAATATCAATACGCGCTTTCACGTACATAACGTTTTTACGTACTTTCTGGTCTTCGACCATGATGTAGCGGACTTCATGGTTAGTAAATTGATACTCTTTACGTTCACTTTCTAGCAGAGGGCTGAGGTTTGAAATGCCGCCAATATCTGCACCTGAGAAACTGACAGCCTTATAAATAGCGTCTTCTAGTGCGTGCAACCGAGCAGTATCCTCAGATGCAACCACAGTGGCAGTACCCGTGACTTCATACCATGCAGCCAATGCTGACGGGGCTGTCAGGCAAGTTGCTAGGCTTAAAAGTAAAGCGGGAATCGTTTTTTTCATGGTTTATTTTCCAATTAGGTACAGATTTTGCTTAGTTAATCTCAGCTGATTTAGGCATTGCCTTTCTGAATGTATGCAACATTAGAAAAGCAAGGACTGTTCCACTTTTTAAAGAGAGGAAAAAGTGCAGCGGCAGCGCCTTAATGTATCGGAGATTAGAGAATGAAAAAATGGTTAGCTTTAGTGCCAGTAGTTTTCCTAACTGCCTGCGCCTATGCCCCTATATATAATGGTAAAGAACCGTATCCAGGTAGCCAGTTTATGCTGATGGATAGTCCTCGTCATACCCTAGATTTCTTTATCGAAAGTATGACAGAAGATCTGGTTGTGTCGAACACTAGTGTGTCGGCGCGTACGCCGATTGCGGTTACCTCTTTTGTTGATCTACAAAATATGGATGCGACAAACTGGTTAGGTAACTCAGTGTCTGAAGGTTTTATCCATCAGTTCCAACGTCGCGGTTTTAAAGTGGTCGATTTTAAAACCACTGGCAATATCCAAGTGACCAATCAAGGTGACTTTGCGATGAGCCGTGACTGGAAAGATTTAGCCAAAGAGCAAGACATACAATACGTGCTAACAGGGACTATGCTTCGTCAAGAAGGTGGTGTCTTAGTTAATGCACGCGTAGTAGGTATGCAATCTCGAGTCGTTGTGGCAACGGCTCAAGGCTTCTTACCAGCCGACCGAATTGGTCGAGACTTGGATACATTAAATAGTATTCGTACTCAAGATGGCGTGTTGATTCGTTCAGACCCATCTATTCGTCAACCTTACACCGTGATCTTACGTCCATAGGAGTCAAGATGAAAAAGCTACTACTACTCTTGGTTGCGATGGCGATGGTGGGTTGTCAGCCTTTGTCTCAGATGCGTCCAGATGATTGGTTAACCGCTGTGGGCTATGCAAGCATTAGCGAGCAAAAAGGCCGCAATGAAGAAGAAAAGCAAGTTCGCGCTATGCGAGCATCGAAAATTGATGCTTACCGTGAGCTGGCAGAACAAGTTTATGGCATGCGTGTAAGTGGCCGTGCGGATCTACAAGATCAGCGTTTAGGTACAGAACATACCTCAGGTGCGGTCGATGGTGTAATTCGCGGTGCAGAAGTTGTGCGCAGCTATAAAGCGGGTGACAATTACGTAACTGAGCTTCGTTTAGATATTAAGAAGATGAACAAGCTACGCGACTACGGTGAGGTACAACAAGTACCAGCTAAGCGTCAACAAACCTTATTCTAAGTGTGTTAGTCATTCTCTAATCTTGTATACATCGTTTGTATAGTAAAAGAGCGGCAATCATTGCCGCTCTTTTTTATTGGAAATTTTTTGCTTAGGCCTTTAGGTTGGTTCCTAAAGTAGACACATTGCGGGTTTGACCTTCTGCCGTATAGGTCATGCCAAGTTTTCCTTGGCTTTGTTGCATTAAATTATTGAGTTTATTAAAGCTCAATTGAGCACGTTGAAGTGCTTGGCCATTAACGAGATTTGCTTCTTTACACTGCGTGACCGTTGTTTGTATTTGCTCAACCAGTTGGCTTAATTCAGGATCGGTTTTCAGGCTTTCAATCTCTGGGTGACGAGCGATACGTTGATCGGTTTGTTGCAGTTGTTCGATCAGTTTGACCTTTTCGAGCGCTAGTGCTTCTATTGACTTGGATTGTCTTTGGGTAATAGCAAGCTTCTCTTTCTCAAGTAATTGAGAAAGTTGATTGGCATTTTGCAGTTGGAAATCAACTAAGCCTTTGAGTGCTGCCATATCGAAACGCTAACTTAGAAGCCGCCAAGTTCTTTTTCTAGACGGATCATGTTGTCAGCCAGCTTCTCTGGGTCAACGGTGTATGAACCGTTCGCAATCGCTTCTTTAATCGCATCGACTTTTGCTTGATCAAATGCAGGCTGGCTTGCCATTTGTGAGTGCATTTCACCCACAGCGCGCCCTTCAGAGCTTAGTGATACCGCATCTTGTTGAGCGTGTGATGTTTTTGCCGAAGACGTAGAACCTGCCGACGAGCTTTCGCTACGCGCAGCAGTGCGCGTGGAAGTCGTGAGGGTCTGTCCTGAACGTATATTATCTATACCTGCCATTATGAAAGCCTTTTAATGATTAGAAAAACCTGTACTGTCCATATCGGCAGAGATGCACAACACTTTAGGATTTTTTCATGTCTCCGGATTATTAAAGTTAAAACGTTACCGATACTTCAGAAATTCCGGTGACTCTAGCTTCAATTATACGATTGGATTTACTGTTTTTCACTCTTATCTGCTCACCATGTGAGCCATCTGATAACGCCACTCCTTTTGTGGTTATGGTCATACCAGACTTATTTGCTTTGATTGTTACCGTTTCATTGCGGCACACTACGCAAATATCATTTTGCTCAATAACTTCTCCAGCGCGTAAGTTCTTCTTAACTTTTGCGCCGACGACGTCATTAATTGAGGAAAAACCTTGCCGCCTTAAGCGCTGCAAGTCTACCATATTGATGGTGACGTCGTGAGCAGAAATGATATGTCCTCGGCTCAAAGGAGTGATAAGTGCGACTTGCGGACCTGAACGAACGAGGCGTACGGGAACATAGAGTTTCCAATCGTCTTCATTACATGCAACTAATACGGTAATATTGCTTGCGTTCGGGTTAGTTGACGAAGAAGACGTCATTAACGGTGTCGGGCAGTCGGTCGCAAAGACTCGGCTATCAATATTCGCCGCTTTTGCTTCTAAAGTTCCGCCATACGGTGGCTCGACAGTGTCGACAATATATTGCTCAGCGGCACGTTGAATAGTCTCTATTTGCTCAGGTGTTGCAGATATTGATGAAAAACTAAAGAATACGAGCACAACGCCGATAAAGTTAAAAATTCTTTTTACAAAAAACCTAATATAGGTTGTGGAAAAATACGACAGGTATGGTTTAGAATACATCATGCTGTTTCTCTGGTTTTTTCATTGCCGGTAATAGATTATCACTTTTTACATGAAAGTATGAGATGGAGATGAGCTTATGACGGGTATTCTTGATTCTGTGAATCAGCGTACGCAACTCGTCGGTCAAAACCGATTAGAACTCCTTACGTTTCGCCTAATGGGTCGTCAACGTTATGGTATTAACGTATTTAAGGTAAAAGAGGTTCTTCAGTGTCCTAAACTCACCTCAATGCCGAATCTTCATCCGCTTGTTAAGGGTGTTGCTCACATTCGTGGCCATACTGTTTCAGTTATCGACCTAAGCCTCGCTATTGGTGGTCGTCCTACAACTGATGTTGACAAAGCGTTTGTCGTTATTGCTGAATTTAACCGCTCTATCCAAGCGTTCTTGGTAACTTCTGTAGAGCGCATTATTAACATGCACTGGGAAGCGATCCTTCCGCCACCAGATGGTTCAGGTAAAGCTAACTACCTAACAGCGGTAACAAACATCGATAATGAATTAGTTGAAATTCTCGATGTAGAAAAAATTCTTGCTGAGATTGCTCCTGTGGATGAAACCATGGATGCCAATATCGGTGAAGAAATTGCTCAAGCTCAAGAAGAGAAACAAATTGTCCGTCGCATTCTTATCGCCGATGACTCAACGGTCGCGCGTAAGCAGGTAGAACGTGCAATTAGCTCGATTGGTTTTGAAGTAGTTTCTGTGAAAGATGGTAAAGAAGCTTACGAGAAGTTGCTAGAAATGGCATCAGAAGGCAGCATTTACGATCAAATCTCGCTGGTTATTTCAGATATTGAAATGCCAGAAATGGATGGCTATACACTGACAGCGGAAATTCGTCGCCACGCGGATCTAAAAGATCTTTACGTTATTCTTCACTCTTCATTGAGTGGTGTATTTAACCAAGCTATGGTTGAGCGAGTAGGTGCCAACTCCTTCATCGCGAAATTTAACCCAGATGAGCTTGGTAATGCAGTAAAGTCTGCGCTTACAGCAGAATAAAGAGAAATTAATGACAGCGATAACTATAAGCGATCAAGAGTATCGTGATTTCAGCCGCTTTTTGGAATCCCAGTGCGGAATCGTACTTGGGGAAAGTAAGCAATATTTAGTTCGAAGCCGCCTAAGCCCTTTGGTTACTAAATTTAAAGTCGGTTCACTTTCTGATTTGCTACGTGATGTGATCACTGGCCGTAACCGTGAACTGCGTGTTGCTGCTGTAGATGCAATGACCACTAACGAAACGCTTTGGTTTCGCGATAGCTACCCGTTTACTGTTCTGGCCGATAAAATTCTACCTGAGGTAGCCGCAAGTAAGCGTCCAATTAAAATTTGGTCAGCGGCGAGTTCATCAGGTCAAGAACCGTACTCAATGGCAATGACAGTGCTGGAAACCCAGCAGCGCAAACCGGGTATGTTGCCAAACGTATCGATTACAGCAACCGACATTTCAGCAAGTATGCTTGATATGTGTCGTGCTGGTGTTTACGACAACCTTGCATTAGGACGTGGTCTTTCACCAGAGCGTCGACGTAGCTTCTTTGAAGATGCGGGCGAAGGTCGCATGAAAGTAAAAGACAATGTGAAGCGCTTGGTAAACTTCCGTCCACAAAACCTAATGGACAGCTATGCACTATTAGGTAAGTTTGACGTTATCTTCTGTCGTAACGTGCTGATTTACTTCTCGCCAGAGATGAAATCTAAAGTACTAAATCAGATGGCGAACAGCCTAAACCCAGGGGGGTACCTATTGTTGGGTGCTTCTGAGTCATTGACAGGTTTGACTGACCGTTTTGAAATGGTTCGTTGTAACCCTGGTATTATTTACAAGCTTAAATAATCTTTGAGCCTTTGATTTTAAAACCCAGCTTAGCGCTGGGTTTTTTATTGCCTAACTCTCCCCATTTACTTTTGGCTTCCCTTCTTTGCTCTCTTCTATAATGAAGAAGACATTCCAAAATGCCGCTTTCATCTTTTATTGTTATCAATAATTCGTGGTTACAGCCGAAAGTTGGCGTATTTATTGCTGTAATCAAAACGATAAAGTTGTCATGTGAGTTACTTTTTAAAAGTTGGTACACATATTGCTTTATTACTTGATAATAACGGTCAGTTCTTAAATAGAGGCAAACATGGCTATTTCTTTTGACAAGGCATTAGGCATTCACCAGCACACGGTGGGTGTTCGTGAGCGCAACGCAGAGGTGATTACTTCTAACATCGCGCAAGCAAACACGCCGGGTTACAAAGCGAAAGGCATGGACTTCCAAAAGGCGTTGCAGGCGGCAACATCAGGGGCAAGCGTTGGTCTTAGCCGCACTGATGGTCGGCATATCCCTGCCTCTACACAAGTGACAGGGGAAGTACTTTACCGACTTCCGACTCAACCTGACACCGGTGATGGCAATACGGTAGATGTGGATTTAGAGCGTAACTTATTTATGCAAAACCAAATCAGACACCAAGCATCACTCGACTTCTTAGGAAGTAAATTCAAGAACTTAACCAAAGCAATCAAAGGGGAATGATTAGATGAGCTTATTTAACGTATTCAATGTGACAGGTTCTGCAATGAGTGCTGAATCCGTTCGTCTAAATACTACCTCAAGCAACTTGGCGAACGCCGACAGTGTTTCTAGCTCTGCGAAAGACACTTATAAAGCGCGTCATGCTGTATTTGGTGCTGAGTTAAGTAAGGCAAAGTATGGCCGCGACCATACCGTGCCGGTGAAAGTGTTAGGTATTGTTGAAAGTGATAAGCCGCTTAACGCGGAGTACAACCCGGATCACCCACTGGCGAACGACGAAGGCTTTATTTACAAGCCGAACGTTAACGTAATGGAAGAAATGGCCAATATGATTTCTGCTTCTCGCTCATATCAAACGAATGTGCAATTAGCAGATGCAAGTAAACAAATGCTGCTGCGCACGCTGCAGATGGGTCAATAAGGATAAGGAGGTAACGTATGGCCGGTATTAACAACGTTGGTCAAAGCGGCTTGTCCTATGTAGACCAGCTTAAATCCCTGCAAGACAACAAAAAGCCTGATGAAACAACGGGTAAGCAAGACCTTAAACAAGAGGACTTCTTATCGTTGCTCACCAAGCAACTGTCCCAGCAGGACCCATTTAAGCCGGTTAGCAATGACCAGATGATTGCGCAAATGGCATCATTTGCCACCGTTGATGGCATTGGCAAGATGAATAATCAGTTCGATACGTTGAACTCGTCAATGACTTCAAACCAAGCCTTGCAAGCTTCAACACTCGTGGGCCGTGATGTACTGGTTCCGGGTGCGGCAGGTGTAAAACCTGACGGCGAAGGTATGTCTGCAATGGTTAAGCTACCTGAAAACGTCGACAATATGTTTGTCCGCGTTGAGAACGCGATGGGCCAATTGGTTCGTACGTTTGAAGTAGGCGCTAAACCAGCAGGCGACAACAAAGTGGTTTGGGACGGAAAAGATGAAAACGGTAACTCATTGCCGGCTGGCAAGTACAAGGTGAAAGCCTCGGGCTTGTTAGACGGGGAGAGCAAAGAATTTGAGGTTTCGACATACGCAAACGTCAATAGTGTTCTTCTTGGTAAAGGCGATGGTAACGTACTGCTCAATCTGGCTGGCTTTGAGTCGCCAGTTCGACTTGCTGAAGTACTAGAAGTTGGCAAAGCGTAACGACGCAAGCTAGATAGGAGAATTTGGAATGTCATATATTTCTTTAAGTGGTTTATCTGCCGCTCAGTTAGATCTGAATACCACCAGTAATAACATTGCGAACGCCAACACGTTTGGTTTTAAAGAGTCGCGTGCCGAGTTTGGTGATGTTTACTCAAACTCACTGTTTACCAACGCTAAGACCACTCCGGGTCAAGGTGTGCAGGCAAACAAAGTTGCACAGCAGTTCCATGAAGGTTCAAGTGTTTACACTAATAACCCAATGGATTTGCGTGTATCAGGTACGGGTTTCTTTGCAGTATCAAAAGAACGTTTGATTCCGCAACAGAATGAGTTGACTCGTAACGGTGCTTTCCACCTGAACAAAGATAACTACATGGTAACTTCAAACGAAGAGTACCTGTTGGGTTATGAAGTAAATCAGGATACGGGTGAAGTGCTATCTTATGAGCCATCTCCAATTAACATTCCAGCTGAGTTTGGTAAGCCAAAACAGACAGCAAACATTGAGGTAGGTGTTAACCTTCCGGCTAACGGCGACCTTAAAGACCCTGCACTGTTTGACCATACCGATCCTGAAACGTACAACCGCTCTACGTCTTCGACAATTTATGACTCTATGGGTCAGTCTTACAAGATGACAACGTACTACTTGAAAGATCAGAACCAACCTAATACGTGGCAGACATACTACACAGTGACGGATAAAGCTGGTGAGAAGCCTGTGAATATCACTGGTGGTGACGCAACCACACCAACGGGTCACGTAGGTCATACAATGAAGTTTAATAATGATGGTACTTTGGCAAGCCTAAACTCAGGCAATAACATTGTGACCGATCCACTTGGCTTGGGACCTAACCCAGTTGAGATGAACGGTGCTGATGTTAACCAAACACTATCATTTAGCTTAGATGCAGCGACTCAGTTTGCAGCCCCGTTTGAATTGACTAAGTTTGATGAAGATGGTGCAACAACAGGTTTCTTAACTAAGATTGACTTCGATGAAGAAGGTAGCGTACTGGGTACTTACTCAAACGGTGAGAACATCACTCTAGGTCGCGTAGCACTTGTACGTGTACCTAATGAGCAAGGTCTAGATAAGAAAGGCGGTACGCAATGGGATTCTACTCAGTATTCAGGCGACAAGATCTGGGGTGAATCGAATAAAGGCTCGTTCGGTACGATTAACAACGGTACGCTAGAACAGTCCAACATCGACATGACTCAAGAACTGGTAGATTTGATTTCGGCTCAGCGTAACTTCCAAGCGAACTCACGTTCTCTAGAAGTACACAACCAGCTGCAACAAAACATTCTACAGATTCGCTAATTCTCTCAGCAGAGATCTAAAGCACTTCATCTGGATGGCAACTTGGCGGCAAAACCCAAGTTGCCTCTGTTGCCATTAAGGCGGCATGACCTTTTACATTTTTCCTCTATATTTGCCTTTCTTGATTTAAGTTTCTGATAAATAACGCTTAAAAATATTGGCACGCCTATTGCTTTAATTGATCCGAATTGTGATTTTTGGAGCAAATTATGGATCGTTCACTGTTTCTTGCCATGAGCGGTGCCAAGCAGAACATGCAGGCGCTACAGCTCAGAGCGAACAACTTAGCAAACGTCAGTACCACGGGTTTCCGTGCTGATTTGGCGCAAGCTCGTTCTATGCAAGCGTACGGCGAAGGCTTACCAAGCCGCGTATTCAGTATGACAGAACGTCCGGGCCATAATTTCCAACAAGGTAGTGTTATTACTACTGGCCGTGATCTAGACGTTACCGTGCAAGGTGATGGTTGGATTTCAGTGCTAGATAAAACTGGCAAAGAAGGCCTGACTCGTAACGGTAACCTACAAATCGATCCAAATGGCATGTTAGTCAGCGGTACGGGTGACCTTGTGCTGGGTGAAACTGGTGCGCCAATTACTGTGCCTGTTCCGGTAAGCAAAGTTGAAATCGGTAACGATGGTACGATTTCAGTTGTACCTCAAGGTGCGCCTGCTGATGCGATGGAAGTCGTAGATCGCATTAAGCTGACACGCCCAGATAATCAATCACTATTCAAAGACGTAAACGGTTTGTTCCGTGCAAAGAATCCTAATACGGCATACGAAGCGGATGCCGGTGTAAAACTGCTCACGGGCGCAATCGAAGGAAGTAACGTAAACGCGATTGGTGAAATGACCGCGCTGATTGACCTACAACGTCAATTTGAAATGCAGGTCAAGATGATGAGCACTGCGGAAGAGATGGACAAAGCGTCTGACTCTCTACTTCGTTCGAGCTAATAGATTTTAGGAGATTGTTATGCATCCGGCATTATGGGTAAGTAAGACTGGCTTAGACGCTCAGCAAACCAACATTTCAACCATTTCGAACAACTTGGCGAACGCCTCGACGGTCGGCTACAAAAAAAGCCGCGCAGTGTTTGAAGATTTGTTTTATCAGAATATTAACCAAGCGGGCGGTCAGTCTTCACAGAACACTGAACTACCGACTGGTCTTATGTTAGGGGCAGGTTCAAAGGTTGTGGCAACGCAAAAAGTTCACACCAATGGTAATGCGCAAACTACAACCAACAGCCTAGATATGATGATCGAAGGTGACGGTTTCTTCCAAGTATTAATGCCAGATGGCAACATTGGTTATAGCCGAAACGGTCAGTTCACTGTGAACGATGAAGGTGTGATTGTGACTTCAGGTGCCGGTTATGCGCTTGAGCCTGAAATTGCCATTCCTGAAGACGCTATCGGTATCACTATCGGTACTGACGGTGAAGTGTCGGTGCGTATCCGTGGCCAACAAGATAACCAAGTTGTTGGTCAGATCACCACAGTTGATTTCGTAAACCCAGGCGGTCTAGAGCCAATTGGTCAAAACCTTTACCTACCAACAGGTGCAAGTGGTGACCCACAAGAGGGTGTTCCGGGCTTGGATGGCTTTGGTGATATCCGCCAATCCATGCTTGAAACGTCTAACGTTAACGTAACTGAAGAATTGGTTAACATGATTGAAGCTCAGCGTGTCTACGAGATGAACTCGAAAGTTATCTCTGCGGTAGACAAGATGATGAGCTTTGTTAACCAGCAGCTATAAGCGAATTAAGAGGATAACCCCATGAATCGTGTATTGACTCTGATTGCTATAGCGCTAATGTCTGGCTGTTCTATGCTTCAGCCACCAGTAGAAGCGCCTGATGTGGTGGAAGCAACCACAACAGTAGATGCTGTTGAAGGTGACAAATCGGGTGACGATAGCTCAGGAATTATCGATACCTTGCGTGGCCGTACGGATCCAGTCGCAGGCGATCCTGCTTGGGCTCCAATTCACCCTAAGCAACAGCCTGAACACTACACTGCAGAGACAGGCTCTCTGTTTAATGCGGCATCGACTAGCAGCTTGTACAACGATTCAAAACCACGCGGTGTGGGCGACATTATTACCGTAACACTAGATGAAAGTACCAAAGCGGCAAAAAGTGCCGATGCGGATCTGTCAAAAAATAATGCGGCAAGTATGGACCCACTAGAAGTTGGCGGTCAGCAGCTTAACGTTGGCGACTACAACTTCTCGTACAATTTAGCCAACGACAATAAATTCACTGGTAGCGCAGCTGCAAACCAAAGTAACAGTATTTCAGGTTCGATTACTGTTGAAGTTATTGAAGTGCTTGCGAACGGTAACTTAGTGATTCGCGGTGAAAAATGGCTCACTTTGAACACTGGTGATGAGTACATTCGCTTAAGTGGTACGATTCGCCCAGATGATATTAGCTATGATAATACAATCGCTTCAAACCGTGTTTCGAATGCTCGAATTCGTTACTCAGGCACGGGGACACAAAAAGATATGCAGGAGCCTGGATTCTTGGCACGATTCTTCAATGTATCCCTTTAATTCAATTTGAAGCCGAAAGTTTGGCACCGAGTTAGATAAAGGTATCCCATGAAGAAAGTGTTTCTCCTAATCACCAGCATGATGTTGCTAGCAACATCGGCACAAGCAGCGCGAATCAAAGATGTGGCTCAAGTCGCTGGTGTACGTAGTAACCAATTAGTGGGATACGGTTTGGTAACAGGCTTACCGGGTACGGGTGAATCGACTCCGTTTACCGATCAAAGCTTCAATGCCATGCTGCAAAATTTCGGCATTCAGTTGCCACCGGGTACGAAACCGAAAACTAAAAACGTAGCAGCGGTCATTGTTACCGCTGAACTGCCTGCTTTCTCCAAGCAAGGTCAATCAATTGATGTAACCGTCTCTTCTATCGGCTCTGCTAAAAGCCTACGTGGTGGCACTCTGATGCAAACCATGCTGAAAGGTTTGGATGGTCAAGTGTATGCGGTTGCGCAAGGTAATCTTGTTGTAAGTGGCTTTAGCGCTACGGGTGCGGACGGCTCAAAAATCGTGGGTAACAACCCAACCGCCGGTATGATTTCTAACGGTGCTATGGTTGAGCGCGAAATTCCAACGCCGTTTAGCCGTGGTGACTACATCACTTTTAACCTGCTTGATTCTGACTTTACTACCGCTCAGCGTATGGCGGATGCCGTCAACAACTTCCTTGGCCCACAAATGGCGTCAGCGGTTGATGCGACTTCAGTCAAAGTACGTGCTCCGCGTGATGTTAGCCAACGTGTGGCGTTTCTTTCTGCAATTGAAAACCTAGAGTTTAATCCTGCCGAAGGCTCAGCAAAGATTATTGTTAACTCGCGTACGGGTACGATTGTCGTAGGTAAACATGTTCGTCTAAAACCTGCTGCGGTAACCCATGGTGGTATGACGGTGGCAATCAAAGAAAACCTAAACGTTAGTCAGCCAAATGGCTTTAGCCAAGGGCAAACCGTTGTTGTGCCGGATTCTGATATCGAAGTGTCAGAAGAGCAGGGCAAAATGTTTAAGTTTGAGCCGGGATTAACATTGGATGATCTTGTGCGCGCAGTGAACGAAGTTGGCGCAGCGCCATCAGACTTGATGGCCATCTTACAAGCGCTTAAGCAAGCAGGGGCCATTGAAGGCCAACTGATCATCATTTAAGGGGATAAGCATGATTAATAATGGTAATGACATCGGCTTTATCCACGACATCGCGGGCTTAGACAAGTTACGTCAGCAAGCGGTAAATGGTGAAGAGGGCAGTGAGCAAGCGGCATTGAATGCGGCGGCAAAACAGTTTGAAGCGATTTTTACTTCGATGCTGTTTAAATCCATGCGAGATGCTAACTCAACGTTTGAATCGGGTTTGATGGATAGTCAAAACCAGCAGTTTTATCGTCAAATGATGGATGACCAAATGTCGAGCGAGTTGAGTGCTTCAGGCTCGCTTGGTTTGGCTGACATGATTGTTGCTCAGCTAAGTACAGGTTCTATTGAAAACCAGAATGCGAAAAACCGTAATGACGACTTCTCTCATCTGATGGAAAAAGTCGATCGCGCTCGTCATGCACAAGCTGCTCGTGAAGCCAACCCGGATTACCAAGCGCCGGAAGTTGCTCGTACTCGTCGTTCCTCTAAGCCTGAAGCCAATTTTGATTCACCAGAATCCTTTGTTTCTTCAATGCAGCCATACGCAGAAAAAGCAGCGCGTGCTCTTGGGGTTGATTCATCTCTTCTTCTTGCTCAAGCGGCACTTGAAACGGGTTGGGGTAAGAAAATGGTGGCTAATACTCGCGGTAGCAGTAATAACCTGTTCAATATCAAAGCGGATAAGAGCTGGGATGGCGGCAAAGTGGCAACGCAAACATTGGAATACCATCAAGGTGTGCCAGTGAAAGAAAAGGCGGCCTTCCGTGCTTATCAAGATTATGAGCAGAGCTTTAATGACTATGTTCGCTTCTTAAATGAAAACCCACGCTATACAACAGCGCTTCGCCACGGCGGAGATTCAGAGCAGTTCATCCGTGGTATTCATCAAGCGGGCTACGCGACTGACCCAAGTTATGCTGACAAAGTATTGCGAGTGAAAGCGAAAATTGACCAGATGTAATAGCTGGGCTGAAATCATATCGCTTTCTAAAAAAGAAGAATGAAGGGTAACTTTCATTCTTCTTTTTGTATTATCAGTGAGCCAACTTTTCTCTTTCGTTATTTGTGCTCTCTCATTAACTTTTCTTAGTTCTATTCCATTTTTAGCCAGCCAACACTGCCTCTGGCACATATATTGCTTTTAACTAATCAGTTACTCAGTTTCGACTGATTTTATTAGGTTTTCGGGGGCAATATGGCGTCGGATCTTCTGAATCTAGGTACACAAAGTGTATTAACGGCTCAGAGACAACTCAGCACCACAGGTCACAACATTTCCAATGTAAATACAGAGGGTTATAGCCGCCAATCTGTAGTGCAAGGGACCAATTCCCCGCGCCAATTTGGTGGTCAAACCTATGGCATGGGTGTGCATGTGGAAAATGTTCGCCGCTCGTGGGATCAGTTTGCCGTTAATGAGTTAAACCTTTCTAGCACCAACTATGCAAACAAAGTGGACTCAGAAGAAGACCTGCAAATGCTGTCTGGCTTATTGTCGTCTGTTTCCGCGCAAAAAATTCCTGAGAACCTCAATACATGGTTTGATTCGATCAAATCTTTGGCAGATAGCCCAAATGATATCGGCTCGCGTAAAGTTGTATTGGAAAAAGCAGGATTGATCGCTCAAAACCTAAACGACATGCATGAAGATGTACGTCGACAGTATGATGTGGCTAATAAAAAGCTTGAGCTTGGCGTCGAGCGTATTAACCAGATTGGTACTGAAATTCGCGATATTCACCGCTTAATGATGCGTACGCCAGGGCCGCATAACGACCTAATGGATACCCATGAAAAGCTAGTCGCAGAGCTATCAGAATACACCAAAGTTACTGTGACCCCACGTAGTAACCGTGAAGGGTTCAATGTGCATATTGGTAATGGTCACACTCTTGTATCAGGTACAGAAGCAAGCCAACTGGCTATTGTGGATGGCTTTCCTGATGCACAACAAAAACGCCTTGCAATGATTGAAGGTCAAGGTATTAAGCCAATTACTAGCCGTGATATGGATGGCAAGATCGGCGCAATGCTTGATATGCGTGATGAGAAGATCCCTTACTTAATGGATGAATTGGGTAAGTTGTCGATTGCATTCTCTCACGAAGTGAATCACTTACAGTCCCAAGGCCTAGACTTGAAAGGCGATGTTGGTACAGAGCTGTTTACTGATGTGAACAATATTGTTGCCGCTAAATCTCGTGTGGTGGCAAAGTCGCAATCTCAAGCAGATTTAGCCGTGTTTATTGATGATGTGAATCAGCTAAAAACAGGGGAATACTCGTTGCAGTATGACGGCAGCGATTATTTCATTACCAATCCAGCAGGAGAGCGCTCTTTAGCGACAGTTTCAAATAATGCCATTGCCGTTGATGGTTTACGCATTGAAATCAGCAACGATTTGGCGACCGGTGAGCGCGTATTGATTCGTCCAACCCGTTCTGGTGCCGGCCAAATTCAGCTTGCCACCCTAGATCCGACAAAAATTGCCGCTCAAAGTTACGAGGCATCGACCACCTTTGCCCAAGGCCAAGCTAAGTTTGAAATCGAAGCAGCGGGCACATTAAAAGAGTTTGAAGTGATCATCTCTCCAGATGGGCGCCAATATGCAGTGACAGATAAAGACGGCACGATCATGCAACAGCCTCAGCCTTACCCACCAAACGGTCCGGTAACGGTTATGGGTACAACATTCAAGTTGTCTGATGGCGCATTACCAAATGATAAATTTACTGCCAACTTGGTGCCTTCTGAGGGTGATAACGGCAACTTGCGTAAGATGCTGCATATCCAAACCGATAAGAATTTAAATAATGGCGAGTCGACCGTTATCGATATCTACCATGACCTCAATACCAACGTTGGTCTGAAGTTGTCGACGGCTTCTAAATTAACCGATGTTTCTCGTCTAGAAAAAGAAGCCGCTCAAGAGCGTATTGCTTCGATCTCTGGTGTTAACTTGGATGAAGAAGCGGCAAATATGATGAAGTTTCAACAAGCTTACATGGCGTCATCTCGCGTGATGCAAGCTGCGAATGAAACCTTTGATACGATTTTGGCCTTGAGGTAGGAGCGGTAAATGTTAAATCGAATTTCGAGCTTTCATAACTACCAAGCGGTTCAGAATGATCTTCGCCGCCAAGAAGGGCAGGTGCATCATAACCAAGCCCAGCTTGCTTCTGGTAAGAAGTTGGTGCAGCCAAGTGACGATCCACTTGCGACGCACTACATTCAAAATATTGGTCAGCAATCTGAACAGTTACAACAATACATTGATTCCATTGTATTAACCCGTAATCGTCTAGAACACCATGAAGTGATTGTTTCGAATGCGGAATCTTATACAGATGAAGCCAAGCGCACCGTAATGGAAATGATTAACGGCTCGTTGTCTCCTGAAGACCGAATTGCTAAGCAGCGTGAGCTGCAAGAGCTGTTCGATAACATGATTACTTTGGCCAATACCCAAGATGAATCGGGTAACTACATTTTTTCTGGTACTAAACCGAAAGTGCAGCCGTTTTTTAAAGACAAGGCCGGTAACGTGACTTATTCGGGGGATGATTACCAGCGTAAGATGCGTATTTCGAATAGCCAAGAAATGCCGATCAATGATCCGGGCAACAAAATGTTTACCGTTATGGATAATCCGTTTGGTGATTACAACCCGCAGTACAGCTTGCAAGAAGGCTCTGAGCTTTTACTTGAGCGGGCCACGAACCTAGATGAAAAAGATAACGCGATTTACAAAGTCACCTTTGTTGACATGCCTAATGGTTCGTACGGTTATCAGTTAGAGCAAAACGGCACCGCTGTGCAAGCCGCACAGTACGATCCTAATACCGGAATTAAGTTCGGTGACTTGTCGATTCAAATCAAAGGGCAGATCACTGCTGGCGACAGCATTGAGCTAGAACCACAAAAGACATTTAGCCTATTTGATACTTACAAACGTGCCATTGAATTATCAGAAGGTTCAGTGTCAGATGCCTCAAATACGGGTGAGCTGCATCAAGTCGTTCAAGAATTTCACGCTGGCTTTATCCACCTGAACAAAGCCCGTTCTGATGTAGGTGCACGTTTAAATACGCTGGATATTCAAGAAGAGCAGCATGAAGACTTCAAAATGACTTTAGCTAAATCCAAAAGTAATTTTGAAGATCTTGATTATGCGGCAGCTGTGATTGAATTCAGTGAAAACACGCGCGCGTTGCAAGCATCACAACAGGCATTTGGTAAAACGAAAGATTTAACGCTATTCAACTACATCTAATTTGGTAGGAACTAATCAGAGTAAATACTGGTTAGTGATGTCAAGATTGCCTTATGTGCCATGCCATAAGAGCAGATGAAGTTGACTCAGAAA
Organism: Vibrio sp. LaRot3; assembly: GCF_027587025.1. Taxonomy (GTDB): domain Bacteria; phylum Pseudomonadota; class Gammaproteobacteria; order Enterobacterales; family Vibrionaceae; genus Vibrio. Next base: position 192,943 of record NZ_JAPPTI010000001.1, read on the forward strand.
GTACACCAGCTCCGAACAAAGAGAAGTGGCAACTGAGTGGCAAATGAGCGGCAATTGTATGATTGCCAATCAAACAAGCGGCAATGATAAATTGCACAATAAAAAATAGCGATGTTTAAGTTGCTAAAAAATAAAAGAAATTTAATTTAATTTGTCGATTTTTAAAGTTGGCACACTAATTGAATTAAATATTTCAGAGTTTAACGAAACGGTTTTTAAGTTGGGGGAGTTCCCCCTCGCTTAGCAAGTCATTTACGGTCAGTGCTTCCAAATGAGATTAAGCTGGCCGCTTCGCAAGAACTTGCGAACTCACTAGGAGAGCAAATCATGACCATTACAGTAAATACTAACGTGTCGGCGATGACAGCCCAGCGTTACTTAAACAAGGCCACTGGGGATTTAAATACCTCAATGGAACGCTTGTCTTCAGGCCAACAAATCAACAGTGCAAAAGATGATGCAGCAGGTCTTCAGATCTCTAACCGTCTAACAGCGCAGTCTCGTGGTCTAGATGTGGCAATGCGTAACGCGAATGATGGTATCTCGATTGCTCAAACTGCTGAAGGTGCGATGAACGAGTCTACCAGTATTCTGCAACGTATCCGTGATCTATCTTTGCAGTCATCAAACGGTACTAACTCAGATTCAGAACGTGAAGCGATTAACGAAGAAGTAATGGCACTTCAAGACGAATTGAACCGTATTGCAGAAACCACTTCTTTTGGTGGTCGTAAACTACTAAACGGTTCATTCGGTGAAGCGTCATTCCAAATCGGTGCAAGCTCTGGTGAAGCGATCATCATGGGTTTAACGAGCATCCGTGCTGATGATTACCGCATGGGCGGCCAAAGCTTCGAAGCGACAGTAGGTAAAGATAAGACTTGGGGCGTAGAAGCAGCTAAGAATGATCTGACAATCGACTTTACGACTAAGAGTGGTGAAGTAGTTAACCTAGCGGTTCAAGCGAAAATCGGTGATGACATCGAAGAGCTAGCAACGTACCTAAACGGTCAAACTCAACTACTGAACGCATCAGTAGATGAAGAAGGCAAGCTGCAAATCTTTGCCGCTGAACCTAACCTACAAGGCAACATCACCTTCGGTGGTAACCTAGCGTCAGAACTAGGCTTAACGTCTGGTCCTGGTGTGGCTTCATCAGTACAAAGTATTGATGTGACATCTGTAGGTGGCGCGCAAAACGCAGTAGGTATTGTGGATGCAGCACTTAAATACGTAGATTCACAACGAGCGGATCTTGGTGCGAAGCAAAACCGTCTAAGCCACAGCATCAACAACTTGGCTAACATCCAAGAAAACGTTGAGGCATCAAACAGCCGTATTCGTGATACAGACTTCGCGAAAGAAACCACGGCAATGACTAAAGCACAAATTCTGCAACAAGCTGGTACTTCTATTCTGGCTCAAGCGAAACAGTTGCCTAACTCTGCAATGACTCTATTGCAGTAATAGTAAATTACGCTACTAACGTAATCCAGACGTGGTGTTAGTAGCGGGTTTACGGCAAGCATGAATGATATTGATGATAGAGCTCTCTCTCACTCCTGCTCTTGAATCTGACGTTATTCATGTCACGGCAGCCAAGCTGTGATCATTTCTCTCGATCTCCTCTGGCTACCTCAATAGCCCCAGTTCTCTCAAAGGGTGGGGCTTTTCTTTTTCCTATAGAAAATCACTCCTAATCCATCCATTACTCTGTTCAAGATTCGCTTTTGAGTCAAACGTTTTACTCATCGTCTTTTCAATAAGTTAAATAACTTTAGCCGCTAGGTTCAATTTTTCGAACTGGATCACCAAATCTATATTAAAGTGCTGTTTTTCCGCCAATTTAGCCAATTGCTCTAAAGTTAATCGATTCCGCGTCGCTAATAAGGGTACTTTGAGAGAACTCGTTGGTTTACCGAGACGTCGGAAACCTTTTGGAACTTCCTCTTCTACGGAAATCAATTAGGAGAAACCACCATGGCGGTGAATGTAAATACAAACGTGTCAGCAATGACAGCACAACGTTACCTAAACAGTGCAACTAGTGCGCAGCAGACTTCTATGGAACGTCTATCGTCAGGCTCTAAAATTAACAGTGCTAAAGATGATGCTGCTGGTCTACAGATTTCGAACCGACTAAACGTTCAAAGCCGCGGTCTAGATGTAGCGGTACGAAATGCGAATGATGGTATCTCGATTGCGCAAACAGCAGAAGGTGCGATGAATGAGACCACTAACATTCTGCAACGTATGCGTGATCTTTCTCTACAATCATCAAACGGCTCTAACTCAAAATCTGAGCGTGTGGCGATTCAAGAAGAAATTACAGCATTGAATGATGAGCTAAACCGTATCGCGGAAACTACGTCATTTGGTGGTAACAAGCTACTTAATGGTACGTTTGAAACTAAATCAATGCAGATCGGTGCAGATAACGGTGAAGCCGTAATGCTAACTCTGCAAGATATGCGTAGTGACAACACTATGATGGGCGGCAACAGCTACAAAGCGGCAAATGCTAAGACTCCAGATTGGACTGTAGCAGCTGGTACTGACGCGCTAGATATCACTGTAACTGACAAACTTACTGGTACAGCGCAGACTATTAATATCGTTGCGAAAGAAGGCGACGATATCGAAGAGCTAGCGACTTACATCAACGGTCAAACTGACATGGTGAAAGCGTCTGTAAGTGATGACGGTAAACTGCAAATGTTTACTGACAACAATAAAGTAGACGGCGCAGCGACATTCGCGGGCTCACTAGCAACGGATCTAGGTATGGGCGCGGCAACAGCAGTGACTGTTAATGATATCGACGTAACATCTGTAGCGGGCGCACAAGAGTCTGTAGCGATTGTTGATGCAGCGCTTAAGTTTGTTGATGGTCATCGTGCTGAACTTGGTGCATTCCAAAACCGTTTTGATCACGCAATCAACAACTTAGATAACATCAACGAGAATGTGAATGCTTCTAAGAGCCGCATTGCAGATACGGACTTCGCGAAAGAAACGACTGCACTGACTAAATCTCAGATTCTTTCTCAAGCATCAAGCTCTGTTCTTGCACAAGCAAAACAAGCACCAAACTCAGCACTTGGTCTACTAGGCTAATCGCTCACCTTACTAATGAATCCAGCCTTCGGGCTGGATTTTTTTTACCTAGTGTTTTTGTAATGAACGGCTCTGGCGATCTGGTACACCGAGCACAATCAAAACGTATAAACGTATAGATGATGAATAGTGTGCTTTATTTTACGCCTCTGAGGGCTGATAAGGCGTTTTACATCAAACTGTTAGTATGTATGAAAATAGTAAGAAAGGCATGCTGAGGGACTAGAACAGGCGCTTATTTGTCGTTGTACTAGGGAAGAAGTCTCGGGGGATGCTAAAGATTAAACAGCACTATATTGAACAGTTGTAGATAAAAGAAAACCCAGCACTTGGCTGGGTTTCTAAATATTGGCTGACTTATTTAAATCAAGCCTTAAGTTGTGAATCACACATCGAAAGATGGTGTCCACAGACCTTGTATATGGCAGGTCTACCTGGATTCGAACCAGGGAATGGCGGCATCAAAAGCCGCTGCCTTACCGCTTGGCGATAGACCTGCAGGCGATGATGTTACATCATCCAAAATCATGGTGCGGAAGGAGAGACTTGAACTCTCACACCTTGCGGCGCCAGAACCTAAATCTGGTGCGTCTACCAATTCCGCCACTTCCGCATGATTTAATTGTAGGTCAAGATGGTGCGGAAGGAGAGACTTGAACTCTCACACCTTGCGGCGCCAGAACCTAAATCTGGTGCGTCTACCAATTCCGCCACTTCCGCATCTTGAATCTACTTAATAATTAGTCGATTGGTAAAAACTAATTACTTAATATGGTGGCTACGACGGGATTCGAACCTGTGACCCCATCATTATGAGTGATGTGCTCTAACCAGCTGAGCTACGTAGCCATTTTTCTCTAAAAGAGAATGGTGCGGAAGGAGAGACTTGAACTCTCACACCTTGCGGCGCCAGAACCTAAATCTGGTGCGTCTACCAATTCCGCCACTTCCGCAAACCGTATTCATCAAGATAATTGGTAAAATCTCAATGAAGTTGTATATGGCAGGTCTACCTGGATTCGAACCAGGGAATGGCGGCATCAAAAGCCGCTGCCTTACCGCTTGGCGATAGACCTGCAGGCGATGATATTAAATCATCTAAACATGGTGCGGAAGGAGAGACTTGAACTCTCACACCTTGCGGCGCCAGAACCTAAATCTGGTGCGTCTACCAATTCCGCCACTTCCGCAACTTATTCTTTAGCTAACGATGTAATTGGTAAAACATCGGTAACGTTGTAATAGTGGCAGGTCTACCTGGATTCGAACCAGGGAATGGCGGCATCAAAAGCCGCTGCCTTACCGCTTGGCGATAGACCTGCAGGCAATTAAATCATGGTGCGGAAGGAGAGACTTGAACTCTCACACCTTGCGGCGCCAGAACCTAAATCTGGTGCGTCTACCAATTCCGCCACTTCCGCATGATTTAATTTGTTGTAGTTTCAAGATGGTGCGGAAGGAGAGACTTGAACTCTCACACCTTGCGGCGCCAGAACCTAAATCTGGTGCGTCTACCAATTCCGCCACTTCCGCATCTTGAATCTACTAACAATTAGTTAATTGGTAAAAACTAACTGTTGTATTTGTTCTTTCATAAGAAAGAATGGTGGCTACGACGGGATTCGAACCTGTGACCCCATCATTATGAGTGATGTGCTCTAACCAGCTGAGCTACGTAGCCATCTTTGTGAGCGAGACAATATATATAATCTCACTTACAGTGACAACCTCTTTTTGAAAAAAGACTGACACTTTAAATAGTGGCAGGTCTACCTGGATTCGAACCAGGGAATGGCGGCATCAAAAGCCGCTGCCTTACCGCTTGGCGATAGACCTACAGTGCTTTCATAAGAAAGACTTCAATAATGGTGCGGAAGGAGAGACTTGAACTCTCACACCTTGCGGCGCCAGAACCTAAATCTGGTGCGTCTACCAATTCCGCCACTTCCGCATCTATTCCTAATTACTTTCTAAAAAGCATTTAGGAATGGTGGCTACGACGGGATTCGAACCTGTGACCCCATCATTATGAGTGATGTGCTCTAACCAGCTGAGCTACGTAGCCAATACCATGTTTTTGTTCCTTTCGTTTCGTTGCCGTCTCGTTGGGAACGGGGCGCATTATGCGGAGTTGAGGCAGAACCGTCAACAGTTTTTTTGAATAAATTCGGAGAAATGAATCGTTCGGTTTCTTTTTAAACAAAGAGGCGTGTTAATGATCGAAAACTGCTAGCAAAATGACATCCAGCAAGGCGTTTGACTTGACTCTTTGCTATCAGGAATAAAAAAAGCCAGTAGTGATACTGGCTTTTTAGAACAATTAGTTGTGTGTTTTTTAGCAGTCTAATTACACGTTGAAGCGGAAGTGAACAACATCGCCATCTTTAACAATGTAGTCTTTACCTTCAAGACGCCATTTACCAGCTTCTTTCGCACCGCTTTCACCGCTAAATTGAATGAAATCATCGTAACCAACCACTTCAGCTCGGATGAAGCCTTTTTCAAAGTCAGTGTGGATCTTACCTGCTGCTTGTGGTGCTGTTGCACCAACAGGGATAGTCCAAGCGCGAACCTCTTTAACACCAGCTGTGAAGTAAGTGTGTAGAGTTAGTAGCTCGTAACCAGAACGAATCACACGGTTTAGGCCCGGTTCTTCGATACCCATGTCAGCAAGGAACTCTTCACGATCTTCATCATCAAGCTCAGACAGTTCAGACTCGATAGACGCACAAACAGGAACAACAACATTGTTCTCTTTCTCTGCGAACTCACGAACTGCGTCTAGGTAAGGGTTGTTTTCAAAGCCATCTTCGTTCACGTTAGCGATGTACATGGTTGGCTTTAGCGTTAGGAAGTTAAGGTAACCTACCGCCGCTAGCTCTTCTTTAGATAGCTCAACAGTACGCGCCATACCACCTTCAGTTAGTACTGGCAGTAGCTTCTCAAGAACGGTCAGTTCGAATTTCGCGTCTTTATCGCCACCTTTTGCTTTCTTAGCGTTACGTTGAATTGCACGCTCACAAGAATCAAGGTCAGCCATCGCTAGCTCTAGGTTGATCACTTCGATATCTTCGATTGGTGATACTTTACCTGCAACGTGAACGATGTTTTCGTTTTCGAAACAGCGAACAACGTGACCAATTGCGTCAGTTTCACGGATGTTTGCTAGGAACTTGTTACCTAGACCTTCACCGCGAGATGCACCCGCAACTAGACCTGCGATATCAACGAATTCCATTGTTGTTGGTAGCACTTTTTGTGGGTTAACAATCTTAGCCAGTGCGTCTAGACGCAGATCTGGCACAGGTACAACACCTGTGTTTGGTTCGATTGTACAGAACGGGAAGTTCGCTGCTTCGATGCCCGCTTTAGTTAGTGCGTTGAACAGAGTTGATTTACCAACGTTTGGTAGACCAACGATGCCACATTTAAAACCCATGATTGTAACCTTATTCAGCTTTGAACGTGTGTAAGCGATTTTGTGCTTTGCTTAAGCCATCTTTAATTAAGATGTCGAGACAGCGAACTGACTCATCTGCTGCTGCATCAAGTAGCTCTTGCTCTTTCGCGGGAGCTTTCCCTAACACAAAACCTGCCACTTTATCTTTGTGTCCCGGATGGCCAATGCCAATACGTAGACGATAAAACTCTTTATTGTTGCCAAGTTTGCTAATGGTGTCGCGCAGACCATTGTGTCCGCCATGACCACCACCTTTTTTAAACTTAGCCACACCAGGAGGTAAGTCTAGCTCGTCGTGAGCGACCATGATCTCTTCTGGTTTAATTTGGTAGAACTTCGCTAAGGCCGCAATGGCTTTACCTGATAAGTTCATGAATGTGGTTGGGATCAGTAAACGTAGATCCTGACCATTCATCATAATACGTCCAGTGTAACCAAAGAACTTTACTTCGTTCTTTAGCGTTACATTATGAACGCGAGCTAATTCCTCAACCACCCAAGCGCCAGCATTGTGGCGAGTTTTCGCATATTCTGGGCCGGGATTAGCTAGTCCGACAAGAAGTTTGATTTGTTGACTCAAGGTTGGGATCTCTCTGGAATCTCAAAAAGCGCCGTATGATAGCACACAAATTCGCTCTCGGGCGAGGCTGTGGTTTGTTGCTCGATTCAGCAATAAAAAAACACCCCTAAAAGGGGTGTTTTTAATGTCTGAGCTAATCAGGTTTGATTAGTTAAACATTGCAGAGATAGACTCTTCGTTGCTAATGCGACGAATTGCTTCTGCAAGCATGCGAGATAGGCTTAGTGTTGTTACTTTGCCAGTCGCTTCCATCTCTTTAGGTAGAGTGATTGAGTCAGTTACGATAACTTGGTCTAGCACTGAGTTACCGATGTTTTGAGCAGCATTACCTGAGAATACAGCGTGAGTTGCGTAAGCGAATACACGCTTAGCACCACGCTCTTTTAGAGCTTCAGCTGCTTTACATAGAGTACCACCTGTGTCGATCATGTCGTCAACGATCACGCAGTCGCGACCTTCAACATCACCGATTAGGTTCATTACTTCAGATACGTTTGCACGTGGACGACGCTTATCAACGATAGCGATGTCGATATCACCTAGTGCTTTTGCTGTTGCGCGAGCACGAACAACGCCGCCTAGGTCTGGAGAAACCACTACAGGGTTTTCTAGACCACGGTTTTCCATGTCTTCTAGAAGAACAGGCGTACCGAAGATGTTGTCTACTGGTACGTCGAAGAAGCCTTGGATTTGCTCTGCGTGTAGGTCGATAGTTAGAACGCGGTCAACACCAACGTTTGAAAGGAAGTCAGCAACAACTTTCGCTGTGATTGGCACACGAGCAGAACGTACACGACGGTCTTGGCGAGCGTAACCAAAATAAGGGATAACTGCAGTAATACGGCCCGCTGAAGCGCGGCGCATTGCGTCAATCATCACTACTAATTCCATTAGGTTGTCGTTAGTAGGTGCACAAGTAGATTGGATGATGAATACATCGCTGCCGCGCACGTTTTCGTTGATTTGAACAGCGACTTCGCCGTCAGAAAAACGAGAAACAGTTGCGTCACCAAGAGAGATGTATAGACGATCAGCAATACGTTGGGCTAGTTCAGGTGTAGCGTTACCAGCAAATAGCTTCATATCAGGCACGGTGGAAACCTCAGGTTTGCGTCCAGTTTTAGATAGATGTGTTGTGGGCTAAGCGATACTTAGCGAGTGTCTCGTGAAGTGGGGAAATGTTTTTACCTTTCGCCACGAAAGCGGACACTGTGTCAGGTAGTTTATCAAGTACTCGATGTGCTTCTTTTTCGCTTGAAAACTCGGCAAAAACGCACGATCCAGTACCCGTCAATCTCGACGGCGCGTATTGTAGCAGCCATGAAAGTTGCTTATCAACCTTTGGGTACAGCATTCGCACAATTTTTTCGCAATCGTTTCCGTAAATCCCGTTCAAAAGCGAGGTGATATCTCGCTTTGGCGTATTTCTGGTCAAATCTGGATGAGTAAAAATGTCGACTGTTGCGATACTCACATTTGGGCGAACCACCAAATAGTGTTGCTCTTTGGGTTCTACGGCGATGATTTTTTCACCAACTCCTTCGGCAAATGCAGCATGACCACGAACAAATACCGGAACATCCGCGCCTAGTGCTAATCCAAGGTCAGCCAGTTCGTCATCAGTGCAACGGGCTTGCCATAGATGATTTAGTGCCACTAAAACGGTGGCTGCATTAGAAGAGCCGCCGCCAATGCCGCCTCCCATTGGTAAGACCTTATTAAGGGTGATATCCGCGCCGAAATGGCAATTTGCGTGTTGTTGCAGCGCTTTGGCGGCGCGCCAGATTAGGTTATCTTCTAACGCAACTCCCGGAATGTCGGGGGTAAGGGTAATGTCACCAGAGTCATTCGCGGTAATCGTTAGTTCATCACCATGATCGACAAATTGAAACAAAGTTTGCAGCTCATGGTAGCCGTCTTCACGACGACCGGTGATGTAGAGAAACAGATTAAGTTTAGCCGGAGAAGGCCAAGTGGTGGTGTGGTTTATCATTACTTCAATATCCACTTTGATAAAACGATGTTGATGGTAGTGCTGCCTTGCTTAAGTTTTAGCTTATGTGGCACAGGTAGGCTAGAGCCTAAAAAGGTAACATCTTGGTAGCTTAAATACTCTATTTGCCACACTTGTCCCTTCACCTGCTTGATTAAGCTTGCAAGGGTTTGAGATTCATTTAGCGTGTATTGGTCAGCATTGGTTGGTTTGCCCAATAGCCAGTCATTTAACTGCTCGACTGGAATCGATAGCCCGGTTAATCGGTAGATCAGTTTGTCGGCGCTGATATCAGTAAAGCTTTGGTCATCGTAGGTTTCTACGCTTGCACCTTGTGGGGTGATTTGCATGTTGAGTACGGTTTGACCAAGAAATGTCGTTAGACGTAATTGGCTTTCATCACGGTTGTGCTGCCAGTGAAAGTTTAAAGATTCACGTTGCTCTGGTGAAATATACCCCAGTTTACCTGCGGCTTGATAATCGCTAATTAGGTCGAGCCTTTGTTGGTGGGCTTGCCACTCGACACTGAGTGTACTGTCTTGAATTGAACTACAACCGAGTAAGGTTAGGGCGAAAGCGGAAATCATTACCCAGCGAGTAAAAATCGGTTTTAACATATGACACGGTCTTCCAGTTTGAGCATCCTTGGGGCGCATACTATAGCATCGTTCTTTTATCTCACCTCTGAGTAAAATGATAAAAAGTAAAGATTACAGCGCTTATCAATGTTCTGGTTGCATAAAGTTTCTATTCGCTAAATGGGTCAAATTGTTTATTTTTTTCGTTAGTTAACCGCTTTAAAGGAAAACAAATTCTCGATCCCCTTTTATTCATAAGGGGCATCAAGTAAAATTCCTCTCTTGTTTGTTCATAATTTGATTCAGAGAACCTACGATACATGTCTTTGCTTGCTATAGGTATCAACCACAATACAGCGTCGGTAGAATTGCGTGAAAAAGTCGCTTTCGGACCGGAAAAGCTACCGCAAGCATTACTACAACTCTCTGAAAACCCGCATGTTAACGGCAGTGTAATTGTCTCTACTTGTAACCGAACAGAAGTGTACTGTGACGTTAAACCATCCGGTAAGAGCAAAGTCGTTGATTGGCTATCGCAGTTTCACCAAGTCAGCCCTGAAGAGTTAAAACCCAGTCTTTATATTCATGAAGAGCAAGCGGCGATTCGCCATTTAATGCGAGTATCTTGCGGGCTCGACTCATTAGTTTTGGGTGAACCACAGATATTAGGCCAAGTGAAACAGGCATTTTCTGATTCGCGAGATCAGAAATCTGTTAACACGGCGATGGAAAAGTGGTTTCAAAAAACGTTTTCAGTGGCAAAACGTGTACGTACAGAAACAGACATCGGTGGTAATGCGGTGTCGGTGGCTTACGCTGCATGTACATTGGCTAAGCACATTTTTGAATCATTGCAGCAATCGACAGTACTGTTGGTGGGCGCTGGTGAAACCATCGAGCTAGTGGCTAAGCACCTGGCCGGAAATGGCTGCACTAAAATGATTGTGGCCAATCGAACAAAAGAACGTGCGCAGTTATTGGCCAATGAGTTTGGTGCGGAAGTCATTAGCTTACCGGAGATCCCTGACCATTTGCCTCGCGCGGATATTGTTATCAGTTCAACCGCAAGCCCATTGCCTATTATTGGTAAAGGTATGGTGGAGACGGCGCTGAAATCACGCAGATACCAACCTATGTTATTGGTTGATATTGCTGTCCCACGCGATATTGAATCGCAAGTGGGCGATTTGAATGATGCTTACCTTTATACCGTTGATGACTTGCAGTCGATCGTCGACAACAATATTGAACAGCGCAAAGTGGAAGCCATTCAAGCTGAAGCCATTGTCAGTGAAGAAAGTGCTGCCTTTATGTCATGGATGCGCTCCTTACAAGGTGTCGATAGCATCCGTGAATATCGCCAATCTGCGAATGAAATTCGTGAAGAGTTACTGGCAAAAAGTATTCAAGCACTTGCTGCTGGGGGCGACCCAGAGAAAGTGTTATTGGAGTTGAGCAATAAGCTTACCAACCGATTGATTCACGCTCCCACTCGTTCACTACAGAGTGCAGCAGAGCAAGGTGAGCCCGCGAAGCTCACTGTTATTAGACAAAGTTTGGGTCTAGAAGACCCACTATAAATTGAACCCTGAGTTAAGAAAAATATGAAAGCCTCTATTCTATCTAAGTTAGAAACACTGGTTGAGCGTTACGAAGAAGTTCAACACCTCCTTGGCGATCCTGATGTGATTGGTAACCAAGACAAATTCCGTGCGCTATCAAAAGAGTATTCTCAACTGGAAGAAGTGACCAAATGCTTCCAAAGCTACCAGCAAGCGCAAGAAGATCTTGCTGCTGCTGAAGAGATGGCGAAAGAAGACGATGCAGAGATGCGTGAAATGGCTCAGGAAGAAATTCAAGAAGCGAAAGCAGCCATCGAACGTTTAAACGATGAACTGCAAATTCTTCTATTGCCAAAAGACCCAAATGACGATCGCAACTGTTTCTTAGAGATTCGTGCGGGTGCTGGTGGTGACGAAGCGGGTATCTTTGCGGGTAACTTGTTCCGTATGTATTCAAAGTATGCGGAGAAGAAAGGCTGGCGCATCGAAGTAATGAGCTGCAATGAATCAGAGCAGGGTGGTTACAAAGAGATGATCGCTAAAGTGAACGGCGATGGCGCATACGGCATTTTGAAGTTTGAGTCAGGTGGTCACCGTGTACAGCGTGTACCAGAAACTGAATCTCAAGGTCGTGTACACACGTCAGCTTGTACTGTAGCGGTAATGCCTGAAATTCCAGAAGCGGATCTACCAGAAATCAAAGCAGGCGATCTGAAAATTGATACTTTCCGTGCATCAGGCGCGGGTGGTCAGCACGTAAACACCACTGACTCTGCAATTCGTATTACCCACCTTCCAACAGGTACAGTAGTAGAGTGTCAGGATGAGCGTTCACAGCACAAGAACAAAGCGAAAGCGATGTCTGTGCTAGCGGCTCGTATTGTTCAAGCGGAAGAAGCTCGCCGTGCTGCAGAAGTTTCTGATACTCGTCGTAACCTACTAGGTTCTGGTGACCGTAGTGACCGTATCCGTACATACAACTACCCACAAGGCCGTGTGTCGGATCACCGTATCAACCTAACTATCTACCGTTTGAACGAAGTGATGGAAGGGGACTTAGACAGCTTGGTGGATCCTGTGATTCAAGAGCACCAAGCGGATCAGTTGGCAGCACTTGCTGAGAACAACTAATCAATGACTGAAGAAATTAGTGTTGAACAAACACTTAAGCTTGCGGTAACACAGCTTCAAGAGAGCGGCAGCGATTCGCCGTCTCTTGATGCCGCAGTGTTACTCTGCCATTCCTTATCTAAGCCACGTTCTTTTCTTCTAACTTGGCCGGATAAGCTGCTATCAACTGAGCAGCAATTGCAATTCCAAACCCTTCTTAGTCGCCGTATTCAAGGCGAACCTGTTGCTTATATCGTTGGTGAACGAGAGTTTTGGTCTCTACCGTTAAAAGTGTCGCCAACTACGCTGATCCCTCGTCCTGATACTGAAAGATTGGTTGAACTCGCGTTAGACAAAGCCATGATGAGTGACGGTGCGATTCTCGATCTCGGTACAGGAACAGGAGCCATCGCTTTAGCGCTAGCATCGGAGTTACCTCAACGTGAAGTGGTCGGGATTGACTTGATGCCCGATGCTCAGCAACTCGCGACTCATAATGCGCAAACGCTTGGTATCACAAATAGCACTTTTTTAGCGGGCAGTTGGTTTGAGCCTTTGCAAGCTGGTACGCAGTTTGCTGTTATCGTATCGAATCCACCCTATATTGAAGAAAACGACCCGCATTTGCAGCAGGGTGATGTGCGTTTTGAGCCACTAAGTGCATTGGTTGCAAAAGACCAAGGTTTAGCGGACATTCGACACATTACTCAATCAGCCAGAGAATATTTGAGCAATGATGGCTGGTTGCTGTTTGAGCATGGTTATGACCAAGGTGAAGCTGTACGCCAAATCTTTCACGAGCATGGTTACGTTGATGTCGAAACTCATCGAGATTACGGCAACAATGATCGTGTTACCTTGGGGCGTTATGTGGCAAAGCAACATCCGAATAAATAATAAGAGACAGTGTCCATGTACGAAGGTTTAAAGCATTTTCACTTACTGACGATCGCCATTAGCGCGACGTTATTGTCAGTACGTTTTGCACTATTAATGGCAAATTCGCCATTACGTGAGAAGAAATTCCTAAAGATATTCCCGCATATTAACGACACCGCGTTATTGCTATCCGGCATTGGTCTAATCATGCTTACTGGTTACGTACCTTTTACCGATGCTGCGCCTTGGTTAACAAATAAAATTACCTGTATTTTGGCTTACATTGCACTGGGTTTCTTCTCGCTTAAGCTTGCGAAAAACACCTTACTGCGCGTATTTGGTTTCTTCGGTGCGCTAGGCTGGCTATTGATGGCGAGCAATATCGCATTAACGAAATCACCAACGTTGTTTTAAATGAGTAGGGCGGTAGTCATGCAAACGTTGTTTGATGAAGATTTTGATGCTTTAGAGCTTGCCGAAGGTGCTCTAGTGCTGAATCAAGCTGTGAACCCAGAAACGCAAGTCGCTTGGGCAAAAAATGAATTAAGTCGTCTGCTGCAAGAAGCGGAGCTAACGCTTGTTCATGAGACTTATGCTGAGCAAAGATTCGATGCGTTTTTACGTTTGTTCTATCATGAATGGGGCTTTCAAGGCGATAAAGACGCTTATTTTGATTCAGCAAATGCTTTTATTGATAAAGTATTGGAGCGTCGTAAAGGCATCCCAGTGAGTTTAGGTGCGCTGATTCTATTTATTGGCCGACAACTAGGTTTCCCTATTGAAGGGGTCGCTTTCCCAACTCAGTTTTTGCTTAAAGTAGAGTGGCCAGGACAACAACCAAACTATGTGAACCCATTTAATGGCGAGTATGTGTCACAACATACATTGCGAGCGTGGTTAGTTGGGCATAAAGGCCCGTTTGCTAAACTAAAACCAAAACATTTACACACGGTTGATCATCCAACTGTGATTGGCCGTTGGCTAGCGCTGATAAAAAGTGCTTTATTGAGAGAAGAGCGCTACGCATTAGCATTGCGCTGTACGGATCTGGCTTTAACTTTTGTGCCGGATGACCCGTATGAGATTCGCGATCGTGGCTTTATCTATCAGCAGCTAGACTGTCATCAAGTTGCACTGAGTGATTATCAATATTTTATTGATCAGTGCCCAGATGACCCAGCAGCAGAATTATTGAAGAACCAAGTTAACGCCATGAGTCAAACTCAGGTAACCTTACACTAAGCCTAGCCTCTTGGATGCTCGGCATAATACGTTGAAATAGAGAGAAAAAGATGGAACAAAAAATCGTTCACGTTGGTGATATTCCAGTAGCTAACGATAAACCGTTTACCTTATTTGCAGGTATGAACGTTCTAGAATCTCGTGATCTTGCAATGCAGATCTGTGAGCACTACGTGAAGGTCACTGAAAAGTTAGGCATTCCATACGTGTTCAAAGCATCGTTTGATAAAGCAAACCGCAGTTCAGTTCACTCTTACCGTGGTCCTGGCTTAGAAGAAGGTATGAAAATCTTCCAAGAGCTAAAAGATACCTTCGGCGTAAAAATCATCACTGACGTACACACTGAAGCGCAAGCTCAGCCAGTATCAGAAGTGGTAGACGTAATTCAGCTACCAGCTTTCCTTGCTCGTCAAACAGACCTTGTTGAAGCTATGGCAAAAACCGGTGCGGTAATCAACGTTAAGAAACCTCAGTTCATGAGCCCTGGTCAAGTTGGTAACATCGTTGAGAAGTTTGCTGAGTGTGGCAACGAAAACGTTATTCTATGTGAGCGTGGCGCGTGTCATGGTTACGATAACCTAGTGGTGGATATGTTAGGTTTTGGTGTAATGAAAAAAGCGTCAAACGGCAGCCCAATCATCTTTGACGTGACTCACTCACTGCAAATGCGTGACCCATCTGGCGCAGCATCGGGCGGTCGTCGTGAGCAAACCGTTGAGCTTGCTAAAGCCGGTCTTGCAACGGGTATCGCTGGTCTATTCATTGAAGCGCACCCGAACCCAGAGCAAGCACGTTGCGATGGCCCATCAGCGCTACCGCTAGACAAACTAGAACCATTCCTAGCGCAAATGAAAGCACTTGATGATCTAATCAAAGGCTTTGAGCATATCGATATTAAATAATCGATAATGTCTAAAATGAAAAAGCTGCCAAATGGCAGCTTTTTTAATGGGTATTATTTGTCAAATTGATTGCGTTCTTGCTTTTCCACTTCGCTAAGGCGCTTTAGCTTTAGCCCTAACTCTTTTCCTCGTGCTCTGGCATAAAGTGTATTGCCAAAGAACGCCATGCTAGTAAGCACTAACTCCACGCTGGCAAGCCAACGTTCGCCATCATCGATATAGAGAATGGTGAATCCGTGCAAAAAATAGAGCATCAATATGAAGTTTGCCCATGCATGCGTATAGGGGCGGCCAGCAAGGATTCCCGGTAAAGGAAGGAGCAAAGGTATCGCCCAAGCAATCGCGAGTGTTGCGTTATTGATATGGGGATGAGGGGAAAGCTCAAATTGCCAAATAGCGACCCACATAAGCAGTGCTAGGTTGCCACATAGCGCTAGTAGTCGATAGAGCCGTGTGGTGGGCTGCATCGATTTCAACGCTTTATCCATGTTTTCCACGGGGTGAACTTCGACTTCCTTGTTCGACATAATGACTCCTAAGTTAACGAGGTGGCGATAGTGGCTAATCTTTTTCCTAATTGTTGAGCAAGCTCGATTTCTTCATCCGTTAAAGGTTGGTTTCGTCCATGACTCACACTGCTTGCACCATAGGGAGAGCCCCCCGATTGGGTATTGTGTAAAGCTGGCTCAGAGTAGGGAATGCCAAGTACCATCATGCCATGATGAAGCAGTGGTAGCATCATGGTTTGTAGTGTGGTTTCTTGCCCGCCATGGAGGCTGGATGAAGAGGTAAATACGCACGCTGGTTTGTCGATTAAATCGCCCGATAACCACAGCGTGGTTGATTGATCCCAAAAGTGCTTAAGAGGCGCTGCCATATTGCCAAACCACACCGGGCTGCCCATTGCCAATCCATGACACTGTTTTAGCTCATCGAGAGTAATAATGGGGTCACTGGCAGGCGGTTGTTGCGGTTCTATTTCCGCAACGGTTCGTAATAGAGCCTCACAGTGAGGGATAGATTCTATCCCTCGTGCGATTTGTCGAGCGATGGCTTTAGTGCTGCCATGTCGACTGTAATACAAGACAACAATTTGTCTCATCATAGAATGTCTAATACTTGCTCTGGTGGACGACCATGTTTCGCTTGACCATTTGCCACAACGATTGGACGCTCAATCAGTTTTGGATTTTGTGCCATCGCATTGAATAGTGCCTCGTCGTCGGCATCTTTTAGCGCCAGCTCTTTGTATATGTCTTCTTTGGTACGCATCATGTCACGAACGTTGTCGAGGCCAAGTTGGTTAAATAGCTGCTTTAACTGTTCCACTGAAGGTACATCGTCAAGATACTTTACGATTTCTGGCTGGATGCCTTTCTCTTCTAATAATGCCAATGTTTGACGACTCTTTGAGCAACGTGGGTTGTGGTAAATCACGACTGACATAGGTTTCTCCATTTGATTTATTGTAATGACATGAAACGGTCTCGCATCACCATTAATTGGTCGATGCGCGCGTCATATCTGGCTTGCTTTAGGCTTCCTAATTCGGCCAGTTGGCTGGCCTGTGTGTAATATTGTATCGCTTTGCCCCAATTGGCTTTTAACGCCAGAATTTCTGCACGAGCGGCTAAGTCTTCATCACTTTGCCCTAAATGGGTATGAGCTTCAGACAATAAATGCCAGCCTGTTGTGTCGCTGGGGTTGTCATGAGTGTAGCGCTGTAATTGTCGGATTGCTTGCTCATATTTGTCTTGTTTAATCAGCACATTGGCGTAGTTAATCATCAATACTGGGTTCGATGGGGTCGACTTTAACGCCTTAGTGAGCATGGCTTCTGCTTTGTCTGGTTGATCTAGCCCTAAGTAGACATCTGACATGGCATCTAAGTAGAACAGATTATTCGGATCTTGCTTGAGAATAGGCAGCAAGATGTCTTGCGCTTTGCTGAACTCGCGATTGTCTAAATGCACCAGTGCGCGGCCGTATTCGAAAGCGGGTTTAAGATTCGGAGAGACCTTCTTTTCTGTACGAGAGAACCAGTCTTGCGCCGCTTCTGGCTTGATACCGGTATAACGCGCGACGATTCTAGAGCGAGCAAGATGGTAGTCTAGTGCTGGCTGAATTCGCAGTGGTGGATAGCTTTCGGCGCGTGCGCGTGCATCAGTAAGACGATCTTGAGGTAATGGGTGAGTAAGCAGCATCGGTGGAGGCTTACTCGCGTAGCGATACTCATCTGCGAGTCGATCAAAAAACCTTGGCATAGCTTGAACGTCAAACCCTGCCTTCGCCAGAGTCGAAATACCAAATCTATCGGCTTCACGTTCATTGCTGCGAGTGTAGTTAATGGAGCCTTGCATTGCACCTGCGCTGGTGGCGGTGAGTGCGGCAATGCCCGCTTCTGGGGCGGCAATCGCTAACAGTAATGACCCTGCTAATGCTGCGATAGTTGCAGGAGTACGGCGAGCTTGGTCTTCCATACTACGGGCAAGGTGGCGTTGAGTAACGTGGGCAATTTCGTGCGCCATAACAGATGCCAATTCACTTTCCGATTGCGCGTGCAAAAATAATCCAGAGTGCAAGGCAACATACCCACCAAAGAAGGCAAATGCGTTGATGTTGCGATCGCGAATCATGAAGAAGGTGAATGGCGTTTTTACATCATTGGCGTTAGCGACTAACTGGTGACCGAGGCGATCAATATACTGGTTAATGACAGGGTCATTAACGATAGGCGCGCGGCTGCGCAACATACGCATATAAGCATCACCATATTGTAGCTCTTGGTCAATGGTGAGCGTGCCACTTGCTGCTGTGCCAATTTCAGGCAGAGCAAGGCTGTTGGACAATGCGGGCGCTGTTGGTAAGCATAGTGCGGTAGCAGTACATAAAGCTAAAATTGAACGCGTTCGTTTAAACATACTAAGCCGGCTTAACTCCGTTTGTTATTCTATTGGCTTGCCTCAAAAATAGGCATGCGTTAGTTGAGTTTCTCTAACTATGTAGACACTTTATTGCTGTGATGGTTTCAAAGCAAATAAACTTAAGGATTATGGTTAGTTTTTGACGAGCTTTCATTCGAAATAACAGACGGTTAAGTAGAATGCTATCTATCTACTGTTTGCATTTTGCTCTCCCTTATTCATTCAGCATTCAACGAAAGCATAATCTCGTTGAGCTACTCAGTTGCAATCAAATCGTCCTGATTTTATCGGCAATGGTAGAAATCTGCCCGGCCAAGGTGTTTTAAGTATACAATGTTGGCTTTCGACCAATATTAGAGGATGGCAAGGAGTTGGCCAGTCTAGACTTAAGGGATCAAGTTTGCCCGATGTCATTGCTGCTAATGAAACGTCACGTTGTTTTGTTAGAAGTTGGACAAACCACGGAAATCTGGGTTACTGACCCGAGCTCCAAATCTGATATTGTGCGCTTTTTAGAAAAGAACGCTTACACGCTCAGTTGCACCAAACAGGGAAGTGATTTCTGTTTGCTCGTGACCAAAGAAAAGGAACCATGTTAGATGTTAGAAATGGTCAATCGTTGGTATAAAAGACGATTCTCTGATCCACACGCTGTTAGTTTAGTTGCCATACTATTTTTCGGTTTTATCACTATCTACTTTTTTGGCAATTTAATCGCACCATTACTGGTGGCGATTGTTTTGGCTTATCTGCTGGAATGGCCGGTCTCTCAGTTAAGTAAATTGGGAATGCCTAGAACCGCTGCGGTTATTTTAGTGATTGTCTCTTTCTCGAGTGTGATGTTGTTGGCGGTGTTTGGCTTAGTGCCGACGATTTGGCAGCAAGTCGGTAATTTGATTAATGACATTCCAAACATGTACAACGGGTTACAGCGGTTTATTGCAGAGCTTCCAGAAAAGTACCCAGAGTTGGCCAATTTCCAGATTGTTGAATCTTTGGTGACTAATGCGAAAAATCAAGTGATTACCGTGGGTGAGACTGTAGTGAAGGGCTCTCTAGCGTCACTGGTGAGCCTAGCGACATTGGCGGTTTACCTAATTTTGGTTCCTCTTTTGGTGTTCTTCTTATTGAAAGATAAGCAAGAGATGATCTCGATGGCCAGTGGCATGTTGCCACGCAATCGTAAGCTCGCGACCAAAGTTTGGGATGAAATGAACCAGCAAATTTCCAATTACATTCGCGGTAAAGTGATGGAGATTTTGATTGTTGGTGGCGTAAGTTACGTGACCTTTGCCATCTTAGATTTACGCTACTCTGTATTGCTCGCGGTGGCCGTTGGCCTATCGGTGTTGATTCCATACATTGGTGCGGCAGCAGTCACTTTACCCGTCGCTATTGTCGGTTTGTTCCAATGGGGGCTTGCGCCAGAGTTTTACTATTTGCTGGTGGCTTACGGAATTATTCAAGCATTGGACGGTAATGTTCTTGTGCCAGTGCTGTTCTCTGAAGCGGTGAACTTACACCCAGTGGCGATCATTGTCGCAGTTTTGGTATTTGGCGGATTGTGGGGATTTTGGGGCGTGTTCTTTGCGATTCCGCTAGCCACATTGGTCAAAGCCGTTTGGAATGCCCTTCCAAGTCAAGAAGATGGTGAAACAACAGTTCAATAACCACTCATAAAAATAGGTTGGTTTTGTTCAGCCCAGATGCATTCGCATCTGGGCTTTTTGTTATTTATAAATTATAGGATTATAAATAAAGTTACTGTTGACGATAAATTTGTTACAAAGAAGCCTAAAGTCGACGAAAAAAACGTCGATAACAGAAGAGTCGTTAGACTTATAAAAATAACAATAAGCACAACGTTAGGTCGTTATTTCATCTAGAGGGAAGTTATGAAATTTAGCCAAAAGATAGTTGCAGCCTCTTCTGCGCTGCTGCTGGTCACAGTGGTGTTGCTATCCGTTCAGCAACTTATGCTAGTAAAGCAAGAAGTAGAAAAATTAGTAGATACCAGTCTTACCGAGATCGAACAAGGGGTTAGCGGAGCAGTAAGCGCTGAGATGAATAGCAAGCGAGATCTTGCTAAATCAACCACCGAAATTATTCAGCTTTCACCTTTTGACGGTTCTTATGTTGCTGATATTCTCGAGACTCCAACTGTTAAGCAAGGGTTTCTAGCCGTAGGTTTTGGCTATGAATCTGATGGTTCCGTTATTGAAAACGATGATGGTTGGGAAGCTGATTCAAGCTACGATCCTCGCAAACGTCCTTGGTATATTGATGCCAAAGCTAAAGGTCGCGTTGTTGTTACTGACCCGTATGTGGACGTATCAACTAAGAAGGTGATCATCTCGATTGGTACGCCAGTGAAAGACAATGGTACTTTTGTTGCTGGTATGTTCTATGACCTTGAGCTTACCGGTCTTGCGTATTTGGTTAATCAGACTAATCTTCTTGACGCCGGTTACCTATTTATTGTGACTCAAGACGGTACTACCATTGCCCACCCAGACTCCAACAACAATGGTGAGAAGCTTTCTTCTTATCTGCCGGAGATTGAAATCAAAGAAGGTAAGCAGCGTTTTGAAAAAGACGGTACGCCTTACCTTGTGCGCTTTACCGAAGTCGGCTCTGAAGGCTGGTATGTGGGTTCGATTGTTGATGAGTCCATCGCTTTTGAAACCATTTCAGAAATGCGTAGCAGTTCAATCATCTATATTATTATCGCTCTCGTATTGAGCGTGATTGGTCTTTCATTTTTGATTAAGTTTTTGATGAAACCATTGGGTGAGCTAAACGCTGCGATTCAAGATGTGGCATCAGGTCAAGGAGATTTAACCAAGCGATTAGATACCAATACCGATGCTGAGTTTGCTGAGCTGGCACGCGGATTCAATACCTTTACTGAAAACTTGCAGCAGCAGATTATTCAGTCGAAAGCGATTGGCGCAGAAATCTTAAGCGGAACCGAAATGGCGGTAAGCAGCGCACAACAATCTTCAACGGCAGTACATAGTCAGCTTGAAGAATTAGAGCAGCTGGCCACGGCTATGAATGAAATGTCGGTTACAGCAACCGAAGTTGCGAATAATGCCCAAGGTGCAGCTGAAGCGGTTAAAGAAGCCGATCAAGCGACGATTGAAGGCTCTGATGTGGTGAGCGATACAACAGATGCCATTAACCAGCTTTCAATGCGTGTAGATCAGGCGGTTGAAGAGGTTGTTGGGCTTGAGTCTGCTACCTCGAATATCGAAACTATCTTGAAAGTTATCAACGATATTGCTGACCAAACTAACTTGCTGGCACTTAATGCCGCTATCGAAGCCGCGCGAGCAGGGGACTCTGGTCGAGGCTTTGCTGTTGTTGCTGATGAAGTGCGTACTTTGGCGCAGAGAACTCAGGAATCAACCACTGAGATCCGCAACATGATTGAGCAATTGCAAGTGGGTGCGAGTTCTGTATCGAATGCAATGAACGAAAGTAAATCAACAGCGGATATTGCAGTCGAGAGAGCGCAACAAGCGGATGCATCTCTGCAAGTGATTCGAACGATCATTCAACGCATCACCGATATGAACCTGCAAATAGCCTCTGCGGCAGAAGAGCAAAGCTTGGTTTCTGAAGAAATCAACAGCAATACAGTTCGTATTAAAGATCTCTCTACTCAAGTGTCAGAGTCGGCTAATAAATCGAACGTAGCAATGCAACAACAAACAGAGAATGTGCGTAAGCAAGACGAGTTATTGAATAAGTTTATTGTTTAACGCTAGCTCAAAATAGAACGCCAGAAACAAAAACGCCAGCGAAAGCTGGCGTTTTTATATCAGCGATAAACTATTTGTTTTCGTTTAGGTAGTTCAGTACCACTTCATGATGATCTTTGGTTTTGAACTTGTTGAATACATGTTCAATCATACCTTGTTCGTTGATCAAGAAGCTGATGCGGTGAAGGCCATCATATACCTTACCCATGAACTTCTTCTCGCCCCACACTCCAAATTGCTCAGCAACTGCGTGGTCTTCATCAGACAGTAACGTGAAGTTGAGGTTATCTCGCTCGATAAACTTACCTAGGCGTTTTACAGGGTCAATGCTGACACCTAAAACCACAACGTTGTGAGCGTCTAATTCTGCTTTGGTATCACGCAGACCTTGCGCTTGAACAGTACAACCCGGTGTCATCGCTTTTGGGTAGAAGTAGAAAAGCACTTTCTTACCAGCAAAATCAGACAGTGACACTGTGTTGCCATCTTGGTCGAGCAGTGAAAAGGCGGGAGCGGGAGCGCCTGCAGTGAGCGTATTCATGGAGATTCCTTTTTATTGGCTGTTTTTTATGAAGTTCAATGACCCTTTTACGCTGAGCTCGGCGCAGAGTTCATTGAACTCTTCTTGAATTTGCATCAAGTTACACTCTGAATCAACCAAGGCAGTTAATGCCAGATGAAACTGGTCCGAATCGGCATGAAGTTTGTCTTTCTCATGAGTTTGAGCACTTAAGGAAGAGAGACCGATTTGCTTGTTGGCAAAGAACTTAGTGAACTTTTCCGTCAGTCCCGGTTTATCATCAGACTCGATAAATACTTCTAGAGTGTATGAGTTATTAGGATGATCATGTTTCGAGGTACGCTTCATCATGGTAATTAGGTCATGCTCTTGACCGAGAAGCGGCAGTGTCGTTTCTACGCGAGTGATGGCGGCGTTGTTACCAGAAAGCAACATGATTAAGGTGAATTCATTGCCAAAAAGGGCAATGCGACTATCAACAATATTGCAGCCAGAACGAGTTACTAAATGTACCACTTGATTGCATACGCCTGGGCGGTCGGTTCCTACAGCGGTAATCACCAGATGCTGAGTCATAATATCACTTCGATTTCCTTACATTAGACAAATAGCTTAGCACAGTTGCTGGTGAGAAAAACGCCGCACAGGAGCATTTTTGAGTGATAGCTGAGTAATTGTACATTTCGCTCGATAAGCTTGACTGGCCTTTGACACAAGAGAAAGTAAAAGGCGTAATTTGCTCGCCTTCATTGAATACTTGACCAGTATCGAGAACCATTTCGATTCATAGCAACCTATTGTGCAATATGATGTAGGTCTGAATTCTGTATCTTGATGTCAGTTAGGTATAAATATTCATACTAATAGGCGATTTAAGCGCGTTTAATCGCTTGTGTTTTTGAATCGCATTAAAGTACCATGCAGAAAGAACCAAAATAAGGGAGATAGACATGTTTTCAGGAAGTATCGTAGCGCTAATTACACCATTCAATCTCGACGGAGAAGTGGATTACGTAAGCCTGAAGAAGCTGGTCGACCATCATGTCGAAGCTGGTACGGACGCTATCGTATCTGTTGGGACGACGGGTGAGTCTGCGACGTTAACTGTCGAAGAGCATGTCAAAGTAGTAGCAAAAACAGTTGAGTTTGCTGAAGGGCGTATTCCTGTAATTGCTGGTACTGGCGCAAACGCGACCCATGAAGCAGTGACATTTAGTCGATTACTTAACAATTCAGGCATCGCAGGTTGCTTGAGTGTGACTCCGTATTACAATAAGCCAACTCAAGAAGGCTTGTTCCAACACTTTACCGCTATCGCAGAAGAAAGCGATGTGCCGCAAATTCTATACAATGTACCAGGACGTACAGGTGTTGACCTACTACCAGAGACAGTAGCGCGTTTAGCTAAACACGAAAACATTGTTGCTCTTAAAGATGCGACGGGTGATTTAGATAGAATTGCAATTCACCGTGAACTTTGTGGCAAAGATTTTATCTTATTAAGTGGGGATGATTCGACAGGCTTGGATTTTGTTCGTCTTGGCGGACAAGGTGTGATTTCTGTAACCAACAATATCGCAGCAAAAGACATGGCAGACATGTTCCGTTTGGCTGCGCAAGGTAAGTTTGACGAAGCTGAAATCATTAACCAGCGCTTGATGGCGCTACATAAGAATTTATTTGTCGAATCAAGCCCGATCCCAGTTAAGTGGGCAGCACATAAAATGGGTCTTATCAGTAATGGTAACTTACGATTGCCGTTGACTGAATTGTCGGATAAAGCAAGACCGATTGTTGCTCAAGCCATGACTGAGGCTTGTATTTACTAATTTATAATGGATTGCTGAGGCTGCGGCCTCAGCATTTGTTTATCAGGAGTTTCAATGAAATTGTCATCCCAGCTAGTTGTTAGTTCGCTAGCTGTTTTTGTTTTAAGTGCATGTTCCGGAAACGCAAGTCAACGTCGTCAGGCGAAGGACGATTTTGAGTATCTCAATACTCCTACGTTTAGTGAATGGCAGTCTATTGAAGGTGCTGAACCTCAATTTTACACCAACTACCAAGTGCCTCAAGGTGACTTCCAAGGTGGTATTGGCCCTCAAGTTGATATTCGACCACCGCAACAGATTCTTGAATTGATTCCTGGTGCACGAATTGATCGTAAAGGTGGGGATGTCACTCTTTGGTTACTCCGAGCAACAGAAGCTGACAAAGTATGGTCACTGGCGCAAACCATGCTGAATGAGCGTGGTATCGGTATTCAAAACCAAACTGAAAACAGCGTTGAAACTGGATGGGTTACTTGGGTTTCAGAAGATGAAGATCTACCGCTAAGCGCGCGTTACCAAATCTCTCGCGTAGCATCGAATGGTCGTCATGGTATTCATCTAGCATTGATCGATTGGCGTGAAGGTTCAGAAACTAAGCCCGTTACGCTGACCAATAAAGAGCGTTACAGCGCGCTAATGAGTAACTTAGTGACAGCTCGCTATGATTTGGATGTTCGCTTGGAAGCTGAGCGCAAAGCGCGTGAATTAGTGAAGAACATTCCAATCACTATGGGTACTGACCGTTCTGGCCTACCAGTTATTATTGCTCGTGCTCCTTACGATGTCTTGTGGCAGCGCCTACCTGATATCTTGCCAGCGATGGGCTTCCAGATTGAAGAACGCAACCGTTCGCAAGGTACTATCAAAGCGAAATATGCGACTCAGGATGATGAGTTCTGGCAAGAGATTGGTGTAAAACCAGTCGAGCTTAGATCGATTACCTATACCTTCCTATTTGGTGATCTTGGCAACCGTACATCAATCAACGTAACGGATGCGAAAGGCAAACCAGTAGAAAGTGAACTGCTAAAAGATATGGTGCCAGTTTTGGCAGCAATGGCAGAGAAACATCAATAATATTTCTCGCGCATTTACGTAGATACAAAAAAGCTGACTCAAATGAGTCAGCTTTTTTTATGCTTGTTGGCGGGGGATTACAGAACCATTGCTGCTAACCAACCAAAGGCAATCAGTGGTAGGTTGTAGTGAATAAAGGTCGGTACAACCGTTTCCCAAATGTGCTCATGCTGCCCATCAGCATTTAGACCGGATGTCGGGCCTAATGTTGAGTCAGAAGCTGGCGAACCAGCATCACCTAGCGCCGCAGCAGTACCTACAAGGGCGATGGTTGCCATAGGAGAGAAACCAAATGCTGCTGCTAGCGGTACATAGATAGTTGCGATGATTGGAATGGTTGAGAACGAAGAACCAATCCCCATCGTCACTAATAGGCCTACGACAAGCATCAGTAGTGCCGCAAGTGGCTTATTGTCACCAATACTGGTCGATAACGCTTCAACCAAAGATTCAACGCCACCAGTTTGCTTCATTACCGCCGCAAAACCTGCTGCAGAAATCATAATGAAACCAATCATCGCCATCATGTGCACGCCTTTGGTGAACACATCGTGGGTTTCTTTCCATGCGATGACGCCACCGAAGGTAAACACCATAAAGCCAGCAAGAGCACCAATAATCATTGAGCCAGTGGTAAGCTGCACAGCAAGTGCGGCAACAATACCTGCCGCAGCAATAACGATGTTTTTCTTATTGATGCTTTGGGTTTGTTGTTCAGCAGAAGTATGTGCAGTTTCTGCGTACTCTCGAGGTTTACGGTAAGTAAATAGCACTGCTGTAAGCAGGCCAAACAACATGCCGGCTGCTGGCAGTAACATTGCCGTTGGCACTTGGCTAGCCACAACGTTATCTAGGCCATTGTCATGCAGGTTCTTAAGCAGAATGTTATTGAGGAAGATACCGCCAAAACCCACTGGTAACACCATGTATGGTGTGATTAAGCCGAAGGTCAGCACACAAGCAACCATACGACGGTCGAGTTTGAGTTTGGCAAATACGCCCAGCAAAGGTGGAATAAGAATAGGAATAAAGGCGATATGAACGGGAATGACGTTCTGAGACGACATTGTCACTAACACTAAGGCAACCAGTACCGCGTATTTTAAGCCCGTTGAGGCTGCGCCACTTTCTTTACCGTGTAGACGTTTAATTACACTATTGGCCAATAGGTCGGTAATACCAGATTTAGAAATCGCCACAGCGAAAGTACCAAGCATTGCGTAGCTCAGTGCGATTGTCGCACCGCCACCAAGGCCGCTTTCAAATGCTGAGACCGCATCGTTTAAACTCATACCAGATACGAGACCACCGACAATTGCACTGAATGTCAGGGCGACCACAACATTCACGCGCATCAGTGCTAGTACTAGCATGATACAGACAGAAATTACAACAGGGTTCATAATTAACTCATTGATTGTGTTTACAATTATTATTCTTCGACATCATCTGTAATTGGCCAGCCACCAAGAGCTTTCCATTTATTGACGATGCCACAGAAGAGCTCTGCGGTTTTTTGTGTATCGTATAGCGCAGAATGGGCTTCTTTATTGTCAAATTCCATCCCGGCAGTTTTGCATGCTTTAGCCAGAACGGTTTGGCCGTAGGCAAGGCCACTTAACGCGGCAGTATCAAAAGTTGCAAAGGGGTGGAACGGGACTCGTTTTAACTTGCTACGTTCACTCGCTTCCATGACGAAGCTGTGGTCGAAAGTGGCATTATGAGCAACGATGATCGCACGACTACAGTCGGCGGCTTTTTGCTCTTTGCGTACAAGTTTATAGATTTCTTTGAGCGCTTCAGACTCAGTAACCGCGCCACGGAGTGGGCTAAATGGGTCATGAATGCCAGTGAACTCAAGCGCTTCTTTCTCTAAATTTGCGCCCTCAAAGGGTTCAACATGAAAGTGAATCGTCGACGCTGGATGAAGATCGCCATGTTCATCCATTTGTAAGGTGATAGCACAAATTTCAAGTAGTGCGTCAGTTTTAGCGTTAAATCCCGCGGTTTCGACATCGATAACCACTGGGAAATAGCCGCGAAAGCGTTTTTTAAGCGTCAATGCTTCGTTTTCTACAGTCATGTTTAGTTAATTTTGTGTGATTTGAAAGGCATTATTGCAGATTCTATCTGCAATACCAATCGCCAATAGCAGGAGATATTGCCTTGCAATTGCGTTGCTCTCATCATCAAGCGGTGAGCGCTTAGACGTTGTTTTCGTTTGCTGTTGATAAAAGCGACAACAAAATGAGTATTCGCTAGTATCGTTAAAAGTTGGCGGGCTTTTTGCTTTATAGTTAGCATCAACAATCAGCGGCAAGTTAGTGCCGTGTGTGACATATTTAAGAGTAAAGTGAAAACATGAAGAAGCGGTTAGCCACAAGCGTAGCACTCTCAATGATTTCTATTGCAGCACCAAGTGTTGCGATGGATAAACACTACGTGGCGACACCTCAACAGTCTCAGTGGCAAATGGTAGTCAATACACCACTAGAATGCCGTTTAGTACATCCTATCCCCAATTATGGCGATGCGGTGTTCTCTTCTCATGCCAGTAAAAAACTCAATTTAGATTTCGAATTGAAAATGAAACGCCCAATGGGTGAAACTCGTGACGTTTCATTGGTTTCTATGCCTCCTGCTTGGCGCCCGGGAGAGGGCGCAGATCGCATGACAAGCATTCGTTTCTTTAAACAGTTTGATGGTTATGTTGGTGGTCAAACTGCGTGGAGTTTACTGAGCGAGCTTGAGAAGGGCCGTTATCCAACATTCAGTTATCAGGAATGGCAAAGTCGAGATCAACGAGTAGAAGTCGCGCTTTCCTCGGTTCTATTTCAACCTAAGTACAACGTGTTCAGTGATTGTATTGCCAACTTGTTGCCATATAGCTTTGAAGATATTTCTTTCACCATTCTTCATTATGATCGCTCAAGCGTTCAGTTAAACAAGGCATCGCAGAAACGTTTAGCACAAATTGCTGAGTATATTCGTCACAACCAAGACATTGATTTGGTGCTCGTGTCGACTTATACCGATTCAGAAGACAGTAAAAGTGCTAGTCAGCAATTGTCGGAGCAACGTGCGGAAGTACTGAGAAATTACTTTGAGTCGATTGGTTTGCCAGAAGATCGCATTCAGGTACAAGGTTACGGTAAGCGCCGCCCAGTGGCAGATAATGCCTCACCAATTGGCAAAGACAAAAACCGTCGCGTTGTGATTTCGTTAGGTCGAACTAACGTATAATGTGGTCAGATAATTGTAGAAAAGTAAAAACCAGCCGTTTGGCTGGTTTTTTTGTATTGGCGTGACTAAATCACCAATAAGGGGAAACTCTATTAGTTTAGACGGAATTTCGCGATCAGGTTGCAATTTGTCGCGGTGTCGATGTCTTGCACCATGCGCGCAATTTTCGGATTTGGGTGGCGTTTCATGAACTCAATCAGCGCTTTTTTACAGCAGCCCATTGAATCAACGAATGCGTCACAATCACTGTTCGGACATTGGGGTACCAGTGTCAGCACCTTTTCCGAAGCCAGTTTTAAATATTTTAACTCATACTTTATATCACCCATGGTTCGCCAAAATGACGCCATGTTGTGACAAGAGATGACTGAAATCATCAGACGGTCTTCTACGTCAATCGATTCAGAATCACCGATATCTTCGCTTAGAGTCAGAGCTTGTTGATAGTGAAGAATACTACGCAAATGATCTTTTTCTTTTAGAGCGATATCAGCCAGTAAAGTATGTTTCTCCCAGTCAGCGATACCCATTTCTTCAATCTCCATCTTCCAGATTCGATAAAGATTAAATGATAATGATTATCATGTAAAGTGTTAATAATTCACTGTGAAAGTTACAGCGAATTATTAACACTAATTTTACTTAGGCAATTAGCCTTCTAGGCCAGCTGACGCTTGCGTATTTTGGATAAGTTCAATCATGTATCCGTCAGGATCTTTAACGAATGCGATATGAGTAGAACCACCTTTTACCGGGCCTGCTTCGCGGGTGACATTACCGCCTGCCGCTTTGATCGCATCACAGGTTGCGTAAATGTCATCAACACCGATTGCGATATGACCAAACGCATTGCCAAGGTCGTACTCGCTTGTGCCCCAGTTGTATGTCAGTTCAATCACTGAACCTTGAGACTCATCACCGTAACCTAAGAAGGCCAGTGTGTATTTGTACTCTTCGTTATCGTGCTGACGTAGCAATGTCATGCCCATAACGTCAGTGTAAAATTGGATAGATTTATCTAAGTTACCCACGCGAAGCATGGTATGTAGAATGCGGCCATTTGCCATGGAAGTGCTCCAAAATTAAACAAAATTACGTTTTATCTTAGCACGGATTTATCTAAGGAAATGAGCCTTTTGCTTGATTGCTCAATAAGGTATGGGTATATTTGCTTACCTTTGATAATGACTCTCATTAAGGTTTAAGGAATGAACAAGTACCTCGCTCTTTTTCTCTCTGTGTTGTTTTCTTCAGCAGCTCTGGCAGAGACTGTAACCATAGAGCATCAGAAAGGAACAACTGAAATCGAAATGCAGCCCAAACGAGTTGTGGCGATTGGTTTTGGTGTTTTAGATGCGCTGGATAAATTTGGTATTGATCCTGTTGCGGTAGCGAATGCCTCACACTTACCTTCTTATCTGGCGAAATATAACCAAAAGGATTACCTATCAGCAGGTAGCCATTTTGAACCTGATTTTGAAAATATTTTTACGGCGAAGCCCGACCTGATCATCATTGGACCTCGAGCTTCATCGAAATATGAAGAGCTAGCTGAAATTGCTCCTACGATTGTCTTCTCTGCGAACTTAAAATCTGACTACTGGACAAGCACGCAACAGCAATGGCGTAATTTAGGAAAGATTTTTGCCATTGAAGACAAAGTTGAGCAGAAAATTAAACAGCTTGACGATCAAATCACGGCGATTCGTAATCACAACCAAGATAATAAGATTGATGCACTAACTGTGTTGAGCTTGGGTGAAAATATTACAACCTTTGGCGCTCATTCTCGTTTTTCAGCTATCTACCAAGATTTCGGTTTCTTAGAAACTGTGACGAAGGAAGACGCAGGTAACCACGGTGATTTAGTCTCTTATGAGTTTATTCATCAGGTCAACCCAAGCATCATTTTGGCGATTGACCGCAATAAGCTCGATGCGAACTCAAACTACGATCTGACTCAAGCGTTTGATAACGACCTGATTAAACAAACGAAAGCCTACAAGAACCAGCGCATTGCTTTCTTAGATGTGGATTCTTGGTATGTATCGATTGCAGGCGTTCACTCTACTGAGCAAATGATTAAAGATGTTCAAAGCGTCACTCAGCTTTAATTGAGGTTTAATAAAGTGCAATGAAAAAGGCAGCCAGTGGCTGCCTTTGTTTGTTCTTGAAGTTTGATTTTAAACTTCAGTCTTTTCTTTGAACTCACACAAGTCTTCAATGATACAGCTGCCGCAACGAGGTTTCCGCGCGACACAGGTGTAACGACCATGAAGAATCAGCCAATGGTGGACATCAAGCTTGAACTCTTTAGGTACTACTTTAAGCAGCTTTTCTTCCACTTGGTCGACATTTTTGCCCATGGCGAATTTGGTACGATTTGATACTCGATAGATATGTGTATCAACCGCGATTGTTGGCCAACCAAATGCGGTATTGAGCACAACGTTAGCGGTTTTACGACCGACTCCCGGAAGGGCTTCTAATGCTTCGCGGTTTTCAGGTACTTCACCATTGTGCTGTTCAAGTAGGATTCGGCAGGTTTTGATTACATTTTCAGCTTTCGAGTTAAATAGCCCAATAGTTTTGATGTAGTCTTTTACGCCATCAACACCTAAGTCGAGTAGCCCTTGTGGGGTATTGGCGACAGGGTAGAGCTTATCAGTCGCTTTGTTGACGCTGACATCCGTTGCTTGCGCAGAGAGTAAGACTGCGATCAACAGTTCAAAAGGGGTGCTCCAATTTAGTTCTGTCTGCGGGTTCGGGTTGTTTTCCCTCAGCCGCTCAAGAATCTCAATACGTTTGGTTTTGTTCATTTTGTTGGCTGCTGCTTCTAGTGTTAGAGCCAGTAAGAACGTTGCCTCTTCGGGCTTATTGTTTATTCAAACCGGCTTTTGATGTTATCTCAGTGAGATGGCTAAGAGTTGGTAACGCGCACTCGCTCTATTGCCTGCTTTTCTTGTTTTGGCTGGCGGTCAGCCAGTTTTTTATCGATGACATTTTTCAGTGCGATCATTAAACCGACGCCAATGAAAGCGCCCGGAGGCAGTAACGCGAGTAGGAAACTGTTATCGATCTGGAATACCTCAATGCGTAATACTTTGGCCCATTCGCCTAGAAGTAAATCGGCACCATCAAATAGAGTGCCGTTACCAATCAGTTCGCGCATTGCTCCGAGTACAACCAGTGCTGCTGTCATTCCCATACCCATCCAAAAGCCGTCTTGTGCTGATGGTAATAGAGCATTTTTTGAGGCAAACGCTTCGGCGCGGCCGATGATGATGCAGTTGGTAACGATAAGAGGAATAAAGATACCAAGAGACAGGTATAAGCCGTAGGCGTAGGCGTTCATTAATAATTGAACGCACGTTACCAGTGAGGCGATGATCATAACGAAAACTGGAATACGTACTTCTTTCGGAACGTAATCTTTAACTAAAGAAACCGTGACGTTAGAACCGACCAATACCAATAGCGTTGCGACACCAAGACCAAGGGCGTTGGTGACACTAGAGGAGACCGCAAGCAATGGACAAAGTCCAAGCAGTTGAACTAGGGCTGGGTTGTTATCCCAAAGGCCATCTTTGATCAGTTTTTTATGTTTAACCATGGTTGCCTCCACAGTTTAGGGGCTGCTGTAACAGCTGTTCTCGATTCTGGTTGACGTAATCTACCGTATTTCTCACCGCTTTAACGACTGCACGCGGCGTGATCGTTGCGCCAGTAAACTGGTCGAATTGTCCGCCATCTTTGCGTACTAGCCATGAATCGCGATTTTCATCGGTGACCTTTTTACCAGTAAAGCCTAAAATCCATTCATCAACACGTAAGTCGATTTTATCACCGAGTCCGGGAGTTTCTTGGTGAGACAAAACTCGAGTACCAGTGACTGTTCCATCATGTTGAATACCAACAATGATTTTAATCGCGCCGTTGTAGCCATCAGGTGCGATAGCTTCAATGGCAATAGCACTTGGTTGACCGTTTAACGTCGCAATATAAGCGGGCATGGGACTTTCAGTGCCCAGTGCAGGATCTTGTACCAACGTACACGACTTATACATTTCATTATCGTGCAGTTTATGTGGGATCACTTGGTTTAGAACAGACAGCAATTGTGCTTGTTCTTGCTGGTGGATTTGATCTTTCGTTAAGTATTGCGTTAACGCGACTAAGCCTGTTGAAGCACAAGCGAATAGAGCAAGTGTCGCACCGTTTTTTCGTATTGCGTTTAACATGCTGAATCCTTAGTGCCCGTAAGTTCGAGGTTTGGTGTAGTAATCAATTAATGGTACGCACATATTGGCCAGAAGTACGGCAAATGCGACACCATCAGGGAAACCACCCCAACTCCGAATAATAAAGACCATGGCACCAATAAACGCACCGAAAATCAATCTACCTTTGACTGTTGTCGACGCTGAAACAGGGTCGGTAGCAATAAAGAATGCACCGAGCATGGTTGCGCCAGAGAAAAGGTGAATCAAAGGCGAAGCCGTTTGATCTGGTGTAAAGATCATAAATAGGCCACTAATTACCAGTAGTGAAGTTAAAAAGCTCACTGGAATATGCCAACTGATCACGCGAAGCTTGATGAGCGCGAGGCCACCGGCAAGATAAGCAAGGTTAACCCATTGCCAACCTAAACCCGCGAATGGGCCAAATTGTGGCTGTCTGACCGCTTCACTTATTGTACTACCAGTAAGCAGGGCTGTTTTTAGGCTGTCTAACGGGGTCGCCATGGTGACACCATCAATACCTGTGCGAATTTGCTGTAAGGATAGCCCTTCGTTGTTAAAACCTGTGAAGATCAGCGAGAAAGCATCTCCCATTGAAATAGGAGTTGCTTGCAGTTCGATTGGCGAAATCCAACTGGTCATTTGTAGTGGGAACGATATAAGTAGAACGACGTAAGCAACCATCGCAGGGTTGAATAGGTTCTGACCAATACCGCCGTATAAATGTTTGGCAATGATAATGGCAAAGATAAGACCTATCGTGATAACCCACCAAGGTGAAAGCGGTGGAATCGCTACCGCTAATAGCCATGCTGTCACTAATGCACTGTTGTCTCGTAATGCTGATTTCGGTGAGCGCTTGCGTAGTAACATGACTAGGCCTTCAAGCGTCAAACCCAGTACGATAGCAAAAGCTAATTGAATGAGTGTTCCCCAACCAAAAAAGTAGGTTTGAGCCGCTAAACCGGGAATAGCACACAGCGCCACCCACTTCATTAGATCAGGAGTGCTTCTGCGACTATGTGCATGGGGTGAGCTGGCAATAAAGAAGGCCACTACTCTTTCTCCTCAGATTGTTTCATTTTTTCTTGTTCTGCTTTGCGAGCTTTAGCGCGAGCAATCGCAGCGGCGACAGCGGCTTTTTTCGGATCCAGTTCTTGCTCTGGTTCTACAGTTTCAGAACTCTTTTGGTTTGCATCAGCTTGTTGCTCTGCTTTGCGCGCTTTAGCACGGGCAATCGCAGCGGCGACAGCGGCTTTTTTCGGATCCAGCTCTTGCTCTGGTTCTACAGTTTCAGAACTCTCTTGGCTTGCATCAGCTTGTTGCTCTGCTTTGCGCGCTTTAGCGCGAGCAATCGCAGCGGCAACGGCGGCCTTTTTCGGATCCAGTTGTTGTTCAGGCTCTACAGTTCCAGAACTTTCTTGGCTTGCATCAGCTTGTTGCTCTGCTTTGCGCGCTTTAGCGCGAGCAATTGCAGCGGCAACGGCGGCCTTTTTCGGATCCAGTTGTTGCTCAGGCTCTACAGTTTCAGAGCTTTCTTGGTTCGCCTCTGCTTGTTGCTCTGCTTTACGTGCTTTCGCACGGGCAATTGCAGCGGCAACGGCGGCCTTTTTTGAATCCTGTGCTTGTTCAGGTACTACTGATTCAGAGCTTTCTTGGTTCGCACTTGCTTGCTGTTCTGCTTTACGAGCTTTCGCACGGGCAATCGCAGCGGCAACTGCGGCCTTTTTCGGATCCAGTTGTTGTTCAGGCTCAGCAGTTTCAGAACTCTCTTGGTTCGGCCCTGCTTGTTGTTCTGCTTTACGAGCTTTTGCACGAGCCACAGCTGATGCAATAGCTGCTTTTTTGTTATCTCCGTTATCTGACTCCGGAGTATTAGATTCTGTTGCGGCCTTTTTCGCTTTTGCTCTCGCAATCGCAGCAGCAATAGCGGCTTTTTTATCACCACTGTCAGCTGGACTATTGTCTGCTTTCGGTGGTGCTGAAGCGGCAGCCTTTTTCGCTTTCGCACGGGCTATCGCAGCCGCTACAGCGTCTTTCTTATCTGTAGAATCAGATGATTGCTCTTTTTCAGCTTTGCGTTCACGAGCAAGGCGTTTGCGTTCTTCACGCAGTTTAGCCATTTCGCTATTGTCAGGCTCGGCTTGTCCTGCTTTTTGCGCTGCGGCTTGTTTGGCCTTCGCTTTTGCAATTGCAGCGGCTACGGCAGGTTTGACCGCTGGCTCTGCGGGTTTGTCTGTAGAGTCTGCCTTTTGTGCTTTAACACGAGCTATGGCAGCTGCAATGGCATCGTCGCCGCCAGTTTGTTTCATCTCTTTTCGGCGGTCGTCGGCCGCTTTTTTGAAGCGATTTTCACGTTCAGCTTTATCACGCTCAAGGCGAGCTTTCTTCTCTTCAAAGCGTTGCTTAGCGCGCTCTGCAGCTTCTGCTTCTTCTTTACGGGTGCGGATTTCGGCTTTCGCTTGACGATAATATTGAACGAGCGGAATTTCACTTGGACAAACAAACGCACAAGCACCGCATTCAATACAATCTTTTAGATTGAGCTCTTCACATTTATCAAATTCTTCGGCTTTAGCATGCCATTGCAGTTGCTGAGGCAGCAGAGAAGCTGGGCAGGCTTCGGCACATTGACCACAGCGAATACACGCCATTTCATATTGGTCGGAAGCGATCTCGCGTCTTGTCGGTGCCAGAATACAGTTAGCCGTTTTGGTTATCGGCACAGCGGAGTGAGGTAAGGTGAACCCCATCATTGGGCCACCCATGATCAAACGTGGCAGCTTTTTATCTGCTTTGTAGCCAAACTCACTGAGTAGATCTTCAACTGACGTACCAATGAGTGTCCAAACGTTTTGTGGTTGCTTAAAGGTTTTACCCGTTAACGTCACGATACGCTCAATTAGAGGCTCACCATGACAAACGGCGCGTTGAATCGCGTACAGAGAACCCACGTTTTGTACTAACAAGCCAATATCAGCAGGAATACCGTTATTCGGCACTTCTTTGTTGGTGAGTACTTTAATCAGCTGCTTCTCACCACCTGAAGGGTATTTGGTCGGGATTACGCGTATCACAATATCTTTATGTTGTGCCGCTTTCTCCAAGGCTTTAATCGCTTTTGGCTTGTTGTCTTCAATACCAATAATGGTGAGTTTGGGCTTGAGGATATGCTCAACAATCTCGATACCTTGAATCAGGGCATCCGCATGCTCTTGCATTAAGATATCGTCAGCAGTGATGTAGGGTTCACATTCAGCAGCATTGACGATGAAGATTTCAGTACGAGCCAGGCCTGATTGGATTTTCTTCGCCGTTGGGAAGCCTGCGCCACCCATACCTGACACACCAGCTTGGCGAATAACTTCGATAAGCTCATCTGGCGTGTTAGCGGTAAAGTCTTCTATTGGGTTACGGTCAATCCACTGCTCTTGATTGTCAGGCTTAATCACCACGCACATCTCGCTGAGCCCAGAAGGGTGAGCAGTAGTACGAGGTTCAATAGCCGTAATCGTGCCCGATGTGGGAGCGTGCACTGGCAACATAAAGCTCATATCGTATTTAGTCAGTGGCTGTCCTTTTAAGACATTGTCACCCACATTAACGATTAAATTACCCGGTTTACCTATATGTTGTTTAATAGGTAGCACTATTTCTTGAGGGATAGAAGCGCGAGCAATTGGCGTTTTTAGAGACTGTTTTTTGTTTTCTGGTGGATGAACGCCCCCGGGGAAATCCCAAAGTGCGCCAGATTTAATTTTCTCGATTAATGACAACATACCAGTCCTTAATTCACACTATTCTGCTGCTCAGCAGAATCGGTAATATCAACAACAGGAATGGCGTTCAATTGCCACTTCCAATTCGCTGTAGTGGTTTCTACAGGGATCATTTCAATACAATCTGTTGGGCACGGTGCGACGCAGAGATCACAACCAGTACATTCATCCTTAATGACGGTGTGAAGTGCTTTTGTGCCACCAACAATGGCATCAACCGGACACGCTTGAATACATTTCGTGCAACCAATGCACATATCTTCATGAATAAATGCGACTGTTTTTACCGATTCAGAAAGATCATGCGCGGATTCGGTTGCTTCAACACCCATGAGATCCGCAAGCTTTTCAATTGTCGCTTGACCGCCTGGAGGGCATTTATTTATGGAATCACCGTTAGCAATTGCTTCGGCATATGGGCGACAGCCAGGGTAACCACATTGGCCGCACTGGGTTTGTGGCAGAATTTCGTCAATTTGGTCGACGATAGGATCGGCGTCCACTTTAAATCGGATCGACGCAAAGCCGAGCACTGCGCCAAAAAGGGCTGCAAGCGCGGCAAGGGCGATGATTGCAATTACAATAGAACTCATTACAGCTTCACCAACCCAGTAAAGCCCATGAAGGCAAGCGACATTAGGCCTGCGGTGATCATTGCAATAGAAGCACCTTTGAACGGAGCTGGCACATCTGCCGCAGCAATTCGTTCACGCATAGATGCAAATAGGATCAGAACCAAAGAGAAACCGACTGCCGCACCGAAACCATAGATAATAGATTCGATAAAATTGTGGTTCTCATTGATGTTAAGGAGTGCCACGCCTAAAACTGCGCAGTTGGTTGTGATCAGCGGTAAGAAAATACCCAGTAGGCGATACAAGGTAGGGCTGGTTTTGTGCACCACCATTTCAGTAAATTGCACCACCACTGCGATAACCAGAATAAAGCTCATGGTACGCAAATACTGCAGACCTAAAGGTGCCAAAATATAACTTTCGACAAGGTACGCACACACTGAGGCCAAGGTCAGAACGAAAGTCGTTGCTAACCCCATGCCAATGGCAGTCTCTAGCTTCTTAGAAACTCCCATAAATGGACATAAGCCCAAAAACTTCACCAGTACAAAGTTGTTGACGAGCACAGTGCCGACCAACAACAAAAGATATTCGGTCATAATTATATAATTTAAGTAATCCGATCCCGCCATTATCCTGCTTTGGCTGCTATTTAACAACCAAGGAAAGCTAAGGTTTTATACTCTTGATTAAAAATTATACGCGAACTAAAGCGATATTGTTTAGCCAATCGTTTACTGCCGAGAGTCAGTAGGCAATGGGCTTGCAATAAAATGAGTGAATTGACAGTAATAAGGAAACTAATCCACTTTTATAGATACTGACAAAAGTAAATATTAAGCGTTTTATATTCATGAGAAGAATATAGTGGTGCGCTTTATCTTGATTGGTTCTTTTTAGAAGAGGTTCAACGCGGGTGGCTAGCAAGGTCCGACGTCTCGGATGTGATATTTACTTGGAACAACTAAGTCGCATCTGAAACGAAAAAAGCTCAACCTTTCGGTTGAGCTTTTTCCTAAATTTGGCTCCCCCTGCGGGACTCGAACCTGCGACATACGGATTAACAGTCCGCCGTTCTACCAACTGAACTAAGGGGGAATTGCTGTAAAGCGGTGCGAATAGTAACGATAGGGTGAAACAGTGTCAATACTTCTCGACTAGAATTCGATGAAATTCGCTAACTAAAATTGCTTTACTTTTCGCTAAGCCTTGTCGTGTATAGGCTAGGTTTACTTATCCACTAAATTTGTGGATAAGTGTGTTAATGAATTCTTAGCAAAAAAAGTTATTCACAAAATGGGCTTTGGGCGAACAAAGTTTAGACAAAAAGATCGAGGGCTAATCTGTTGTAGGATAAGGCATTAAGGCGCAATTAGATCAAAAAATAATCGAAAAGGTGAAAAGTGATCTTCTGCGAGATAGTACACAATTTGCGGATTTTGTGTATAAGCTGTGTATTGAAAAATGGGATTTTTCGGAAGGTAATTCCTGTAGGGCGGAGAATATTATCAGGTTCATCATCAGGGATCTAGCGTTATTGATGTGTTTTGAAGAAAACAGCTAATTATTTCTCAACTAGCTCTTGAGTCTGTATATATATACAGACAAAATAGAGCTTCTGCTGCTTAATGACTCTGAGGACACTATGAGCAAACTGTATGAGCTAGTCTCTGATTATCAACCATCGGGTGATCAACCTACTGCAATCGCTAAGCTGCTTGATGGTTTAGACTCTGGCCTTGCCCATCAAACGTTACTCGGGGTTACGGGGTCAGGTAAAACATTTACTTTGGCTAACGTGATAGCGACTGCTCAGCGTCCAGCCATCTTACTCGCGCCGAACAAAACCTTGGCGGCGCAGTTGTATGGCGAAATGAAGTCATTCTTTCCTAACAACGCAGTGGAATATTTCGTCTCGTACTATGACTATTATCAGCCAGAAGCGTATGTGCCAACCACGGATACCTTTATTGAAAAAGACGCTTCCGTTAACGCGCATATTGAGCAGATGCGTTTGTCTGCGACCAAAGCACTGCTAGAGCGTAAAGACGCCATTATTGTCGCGTCGGTTTCTGCGATTTATGGTTTGGGCGACCCACAAGCCTATTTGCAGATGATGCTGCATATTCGTCGTGGCGACATTATGGATCAGCGCGATATTTTACGTCGCTTAGCTGAGCTGCAATACAGTCGTAATGATGTGGCATTCGAGCGAGGTCAGTTTCGAGTTCGTGGAGAAGTGATTGATATCTTCCCAGCAGAATCGGATCAAGACGCAGTTCGTATCGAGATGTTTGATGATGAGATCGACTGCATTAGCGTGTTCGATCCATTAACAGGTGCCATTAAGCAGCGCGATTTACCTCGTTATACGATTTATCCAAAGACCCACTATGTTACGCCTAGAGAACGCATTCTCGATGCAGTAGAGAACATTAAAGTAGAGTTAGAACAGCGTAAACAGTATCTACTTGATAACAATAAGCTGCTTGAAGAGCAGCGAATCAGTCAGCGCACTCAATTTGATATTGAGATGATGAATGAACTTGGCTTCTGCTCCGGTATCGAAAACTATTCCCGCTACTTAAGTGGTCGTAGTGAGGGTGAGCCGCCACCGACACTATTTGATTACTTACCTAATGATGGCTTATTGATCATTGATGAATCTCACGTCACCGTGCCACAAATTGGCGCGATGTTTAAAGGCGACCGCTCACGTAAAGAGACCTTGGTAGAGTTTGGCTTCCGCCTTCCTTCGGCACTGGACAACCGTCCACTGAAGTTTGAAGAGTTTGAATCTATTGCGCCGCAAACCATCTTTGTTTCGGCAACTCCGGGTAATTATGAGCTTGAAAAATCGGATGGCGATGTTGCCGATCAAGTTGTTCGCCCAACTGGCTTATTGGACCCGCAGCTAGAAGTACGTCCGGTTGCGACTCAAGTTGATGATTTGCTATCTGAGATCCGCATTCGAGCGGCGAAAGACGAGCGTGTTCTGGTGACGACATTGACCAAACGTATGGCAGAGGATTTGACTGAATACCTAACGGAACATGATGTGCGTGTTCGTTATCTGCACTCGGATATTGATACGGTAGAACGTGTAGAAATTATTCGCGACCTTCGCTTAGGTGAGTTTGATGTGTTAGTGGGTATTAACTTGCTGCGTGAAGGTTTGGATATGCCGGAAGTGTCGCTGGTGGCCATTCTCGACGCTGACAAAGAAGGCTTCTTACGTTCGGAGCGTTCATTGATTCAGACTATCGGCCGTGCTGCGCGTAACGTTCAAGGTAAAGCGATTCTCTATGCGGATCGAATTACAGGCTCAATGAAGAAAGCGATGGATGAAACGAATCGTCGTCGTGAGAAACAACAAGCTTATAACGAAGAGCAAGGTATTACCCCTCAAGCGCTTAAACGTAATATCAAAGATATTATGGAATTGGGTGATATTACCAAGTCGAAAAAGCAGCGTAACAACAAGCAAGTACCATTGTCGAAAGTCGCTGAACCTTCACAAGACTATGCGGTGATGTCGCCTCAACAGCTAGAGAAAGAGATCAGCAAGCTAGAAGCGCAGATGTATCAACATGCGCAAGACCTTGAGTTTGAATTGGCAGCGGCTAAGCGTGATGAGATTGAGAAGTTGCGAGCGCAGTTTATTTCCAACAGCTAGACGGCGTAAGGCGTGAATTTTAGGCAAAAAAATAGCCAATAGAAATTTGTTCTATTGGCTGATATTTGTGAATACTAAGTTCACTAACAACGTCAGTTGGCTAGGTGACCCTTGAGGGTCACTATACATATAGCATCATTCGTGCCAGTTTTTGAAGCGGTTTTGGTGACGAATTTCAGCCTATTCCCCCCTTTTACAGAGTTTTATTTGCAAATTGCAATGCGCAATGCAATGATTTAAACAAATTGCAAACGTTTAATCATTGGCTAGGTTATGCAACATAATAATGAAACTCAAAAGTCCAAGTACCTATTAATGGTGGAAGATACCGTCTCCGTTGCGGCGCTGTATCGCTCGTATTTGACGCCTTTAGGGATTGATATCAACATCGTTGGCACTGGGCGTGAGGCCATTGAAAGCTTAAATTATCGCACTCCAGATCTGATCTTACTTGATTTACGACTTCCTGATATGACCGGCATGGACGTGCTGCATTCGGTCAAGCAACAGCGCCCGGACGTTCCTGTCATCTTTATGACCGCTCATGGCTCCATTGATACCGCAGTTGAAGCGATGCGCCATGGTGCGCAAGACTTTCTGATTAAGCCCTGTGAAGCCGACCGATTACGTGTCACGGTGAACAACGCGATTCGTAAAGCGACCAAGCTAAAAAATGAAGCCGATAATCCGGGTAACCAAAGCTATCAAGGCTTTATCGGCAGTAGCCATACCATGCAGGCGGTCTATCGCACCATTGACTCTGCTGCGGCGAGTAAGGCGAGTATCTTCATTACGGGTGAAAGTGGTACCGGTAAAGAAGTGTGTGCTGAGGCGATTCACGCGGCCAGTAAGCGCGGAGATAAACCTTTTATCGCTATTAACTGTGCTGCGATTCCGAAAGACCTGATTGAGAGTGAGTTGTTCGGCCACGTAAAAGGTGCGTTTACTGGGGCAGCGACGGATAGACAAGGTGCGGCAGAGCTTGCTGATGGGGGAACGCTGTTCCTCGATGAGTTGTGTGAAATGGATTTGGATCTGCAAACCAAGTTATTACGCTTCATCCAAACTGGTACTTTTCAAAAGGTAGGCTCTTCAAAGATGAAGAGTGTGGATGTTCGCTTTGTTTGTGCAACCAACCGTGACCCATGGAAGGAAGTTCAGGAAGGACGATTCCGTGAAGATTTGTATTATCGCTTGTATGTTATCCCTCTTCATTTGCCACCTTTACGTGAACGCGGCGAAGATGTCATTGAAATTGCATACTCCTTGCTAGGATTTATGTCCAAAGAGGAAGGCAAAGACTTTGTAAGGCTTGCCCCTGAGGTTGTGGAGCGATTCGCTCGTTATGAGTGGCCGGGTAATGTTCGTCAATTGCAAAACGTGTTGCGTAACGTGGTTGTACTGAATAAAGGCAAAGAAATTCAAATTGATATGTTGCCACCGCCACTAAATCAACCGAGTGATAATCCGATCACAGCCACCATTCAAGAGAGTGGTATTCTGTCTGTGCACGATATTTATCCTCTTTGGGTGACGGAAAAAAACGCGATAGAACAAGCGATTAAAGCGTGTGATGGTAATATCCCCAAAGCCGCGGGCTACTTAGATGTGAGTCCGTCTACTCTATATCGCAAGTTACAAGCATGGAATGCAAAGGAAACTCAGTAATTGCTATGGAAGTATTAAACTCAGTTAAAGTCGAACAATTGGGCAGTGAAATAGGCGTGGACAATGTGCCTATTTTATTGGAGATTTTCTTGGGCGAATTGGCACAATACATTGCCAATTTGCAACAATGCCCGTCGAATCAAGATGAGTACTTACGTGAGATAAGTCATGCGCTTAAAAGTAGTGCGGCGAGTTTTGGTGCAGAAGCATTATGCGCATTAGCCAATGAATATGATGCGGTAGGGAAGGCGGGTCAATTGCTGAATACAGATCAGCATAAGCAACAAATGCTATCGCTGCTCAATGAGACAGAGCAGCGATATAAAGATTTACTCAGCCAATAAATCAATAATGGCTTGATGGAGCTTGTCGCGGTCATGTCGCCAATCGCGATTGGGTGACGCTAACTCGGTGGTGATGCAATTCCACTCTTGCAGTTCAGGGTGTGGAGTATCACCAAGAACCACGTCTAGTTTTCGCCCATAACAAGCTCGCTCGCACCACTCTAGTTTTTCTTGCAACGTCATTCGACCCGCAGGTCCATATTCAGGCGATAAGTTTTCAACAAACACCAACTGTGCAGTAGCATTGTTGCAGATCGCTCGACCGACTTCTGGTAACAGCAGTGGTGGCATGACGCTGGTTAAGAAACTACCCG
Organism: Vibrio sp. LaRot3; assembly: GCF_027587025.1. Classification (GTDB taxonomy): domain Bacteria; phylum Pseudomonadota; class Gammaproteobacteria; order Enterobacterales; family Vibrionaceae; genus Vibrio. Next base: position 236,323 of record NZ_JAPPTI010000001.1, read on the forward strand.
GGCCGAGAATGATCATATCGGCTTGCTCAATCGCCATCACCCCTTCTTTCGTCGCGGGGACTTCTGGCTCAAGGTCTAGACGCAACAAGTCTTGCGTCATTTCATCAACGCTGGTTTCGCCGGTAACCCATTTGCCTTCTTTCGACAGTGCTTTGAGATCAGATGGATGCTCAGACATAGGGACAATGTTGACATCGACCTTAAGCATATTGCGGATCAGATTGATGGCATCTAATGGACGAACAGATAAGTTATCCAAAGCGGTAAGCATGAGGTTACCTAGGTTGTGGCCATCCAGTTCGCCAGCGCCTTTGAAACGGTATTCGAACATCATTGAACTGATCGAAGGCTCAGTGATGAGCTGATTAACGCAGTTGCGCATATCACCCCAAGCGATGCCACCTTGGCAATGACGAATACGACCAGTTGAACCGCCGTTGTCGGTGGTCGTCACAATGCCGGTAGCATTGCTAGAGAAATCATTCAGCGCAGCAAGCATGCGTCCGAGGCCGTGGCCGCCGCCAATCGCGACCACTTTGTTTTTACGATATACACTCATTAGTTTTTTCTTATTTTGTCATATCCATCTACAATTTAAGTTATTCCATTTACTACTTGTACTCAATAGTAGGTAATTTGCGCCCAAAGCACGATTTTTTCGCCGAGAGGGTGGAATCACTTACAATTATTAAGTATTTTATCGGTCAGCTACTGTTGATTCTGAAGGGTTTATCCCATTCGTTGATTGCAACAGTTGCCATAACTCCGAGCTCTATTCGCTAAGTTCCCATGAATAAGCGCATAAAGCCAGTGACAAGTTGTCACAAGGGCATAATTGGAAATGATTATGCCTCCCGTGTTTGGAAAGGTGTTCCGTGGCGCAACAATTAGAAGATAAATTTCATCGCAAGTTTTATTACTTGCGTCTCTCCGTTACAGACGTTTGTAACTTTAAATGTACCTATTGTTTACCTGATGGCTATAAGCCTTCGGGACAGAAAAACTCGTCTTTTTTATCCCTACCAGAAATCAAACGTGTCGTTAGAGCGTTTGCTGATTGTGGTACGTCGAAAGTTCGTATCACCGGTGGTGAACCGAGTTTACGTAAAGACTTTACTGACATTATTGCCACGGTAGCCAATACCGATGGTATCCGAAAAGTCGCGACAACCACCAATGGTTATCGCATGGAAAAACAAGTCAGCGAGTGGAAACAAGCTGGCCTTACGCACATCAATGTCAGTGTCGATAGCCTCGACCCACGCCTTTTCCACCAAATCACGGGTGAAAACAAATTTAATCAAGTGATGGCGGGCATCGACCGTGCATTTGAGGTTGGCTACAAGCAAATTAAAGTAAATGTGGTATTGATGAAGCATTTCAACGCGCATCAATTGCCGCAGTTCTTAGAATGGATTAAACATCGCCCAATTCAGCTGCGTTTTATTGAGCTGATGCAAACAGGTGAGATGGACGATTTATTTAAAGAACACCATGTATCAGGTGTTGCGATTCGTAACCAGTTAATGGCGCAAGGTTGGTTATTGAAAGTGCGCGAAAAAAATGACGGCCCGGCTCAAGTCTTCTTCCACCCGGATTATGAAGGCGAAATCGGCCTGATCATGCCGTATGAGAAAGGCTTTTGTGAAAGCTGTAACCGACTGCGCGTATCAGCATTGGGTAAACTGCATTTATGCTTGTTTGGCGACCATGGTGTCGAGTTACGAGACTTGCTTGAGCACGATAGCCAAGAGCCACAATTGATTCAACGAATCCAAGATCAGCTGCAAACCAAATCGGTGAGCCATTTCCTTCATGATGGTAACTCCGGCATGACGCCACATTTGGCGTCGATTGGCGGCTAATCAACTTTCCAGTTAACTTGTGCCAGGTAGATGGCAGACAATAAATATCATAATAGGTAGGTGAGTACATGGGTCATGCAGAGAGCAAGTTCCAACCAGCAAACATCGCAGTTCTAACCGTTTCAGATACACGTACTGAAGAAAACGATACGTCAGGTGGCTACTTAGTTGAACAAGCTAAAGAGGCCGGTCATAACGTTGTTGATAAGCAAATCGTTATTGATGACATGTACAAAATTCGTGCGATTGTGTCGCAATGGATCGCGGATGAAAATGTTCAAGCGGTGATGATTACTGGTGGTACTGGTTTTACTTCTCGTGACAGCACTCCGGAAGCACTAAAACCATTGTTTGATAAAGAAGTGGAAGGTTTTGGTGAGCTGTTCCGTATGGTTTCTTATGAAGAAATCGGCACTTCAACTATTCAATCTCGTGCGATTGCGGGTTTTGCTAACCACACTGTGATTTTCGCCATGCCGGGTTCAACGGGTGCTTGTCGTACGGGTTGGACAAAAATCATCAAGCAACAACTTGATGCGAGCCACCGCCCTTGTAACTTCATGCCGCATCTAGCGGTTTAAGCTGGGGGACGCATGAGCCAATTTACTCATATCAATGCCTCTGGCGAAGCGAACATGGTCGATGTATCTGCTAAAGCTGAAACCGTGCGTGAAGCACGTGCCGAAGCTTTCGTGCACATGGCGCCTGAAACGCTCAATCTGATTACCTCTGGGCAACACCACAAAGGTGATGTGTTCGCAACAGCCCGCATTGCGGGTATTCAAGCGGCGAAAAAAACATGGGATCTGATTCCGCTGTGCCATCCATTGTTGCTTTCTAAAGTCGAAGTCCAGTTAGAAGCGATCGAAGCTGAAAACATGGTTCGTATTGAATCTGTTTGTAAACTTGCCGGTAAAACGGGTGTCGAGATGGAAGCATTAACAGCTGCATCTGTTGCCGCTTTGACGATTTACGATATGTGTAAAGCCGTGCAAAAAGATATGGTGATTGGCCAAGTACGCTTGCTAGAGAAAACCGGTGGTAAATCGGGTCACTTCAAGGTGGATGCATGATTAAAGTTTTATTCTTCGCTCAAACTCGCGAATTGGTTGGTATTGATGAACTAGAGCTTGATGGCGAGTTTGCTACGGTAGAAGCGATTCGCGCTCACTTATCTCAACAAGAAGGTAAGTGGGATCTTGCATTAGAGCCGGGTAAGCTACTCGCCGCTGTGAATCAGTCAATTGTCCCGCTAGAGCATCCTGTGACTCAGGGTGATGAAGTGGCATTCTTCCCGCCAGTTACCGGAGGTTAATATGGACTCTCGCGTAGCTGTAATGGTGGAAGACTTTGATGTTGGCGCTGAGTATCAACAGTTAGCTCAGGGCAGTGCATCAGGCGCAGTAGTGACGTTTGTTGGTAAAGTGCGTGATATGAACCTTGGCGATAATGTCACGGGTTTGTCATTGGAACACTACCCGGGCATGACTGAAAAAGCCTTAGCTGAAATTTGTGACGAAGCTGAAAAGCGTTGGCCATTGCAGGGTGTGCGTGTGATCCACCGTGTGGGCGATTTGGACATCGGTGATCAAATTGTCTTCGTCGGCGTGGCAAGTGCTCACCGAGGTGCTGCGTTTGAGGCGTGCGAATTTGTGATGGATTACTTGAAGACCAAAGCGCCATTTTGGAAGAAAGAGCGCACGACAGAATCAACACGCTGGGTAGATTCTCGTGAGTCTGATGCCAAAGCCGCGGAGCGCTGGCAGCAATAATCTATCCCCAAAAAAATATCGGTATAAACGGCCATCAGAGTGATCTGATGGCCGTTTTTGTTTGTGGTGATTGGTTTTACCTATCAGAAAAATTGTTGCTTTCCATTTAGTAAAATCAAGAAATTAGACGACACTTAAGGAAAGGGATAAATCTCTCAATATTCAAATTTACTGGAATAACCAAGCAAGTGGTCAATGTCGGTTGCACAAAAGGAGACAAACATGGAATCACTAAAAGTAAAAGATTATATGACGCTACAAGCGGTGACTTTTAAACCAGAAATGTCACTCAGTGCAGCACTCGATAAAGTGATGGGGTCAGATTATTTAGGTGGGCCTGTAATCAACGACAAAAAAGAAGTCATTGGTTTTCTATCAGGTCAGGATTTGTTAGAAAAGTTGATTAAAGTGAGTTACTTCTGTCAGGATACGCATATTGTGAGTGATTGTATGCATCCTGAAGTGCTTTCAGTCTCGCCAGAGATGAACATCATAGAACTGGCAGAGATGATGAAGATAGGGAAACCGAAAGTGTACCCGGTGATCGATAATGGTCGATTAGTGGGGATTATTACTCGCAAAGATGTGCTGAGAGCGATAGCGAAAAACATCGATGCGTGTTTTAAGCATCCGGTGTAGAATGGCATACGGACAGAAGGCGCGCAAAGCGCCTTTTGTGTTTTCTACGAAGTAAAAAGAGACAGTGATGAGCGATCAAAGTGCCAAATTTCTAGAAGGTTCAACCATGCGTCATATCTTGGTGATGTCAGGTGCGGGATCTATCGGTTTAATGGCCTTGTTCGTGGTTGATCTCCTCGACATGCTGTTTATTAGTATGCTCGGACAAGTGGAGTTGGCCGCAGCGGTCGGCTTTGCAGGTACGCTGATCTTTTTCTCGACCTCAATTTCGATTGGTACGTCTATTGCGATGGGGGCTTTAGTTTCTAAAGCTATCGGAGCGAAACAGACAAATCACGCGCGTTCGCTCAGCACCTCTGTCATGTTTACGGCTTTTTTCATTAGCAGCATAGTGTGTGCGCTGATGTATTGGCATATTCCTGAACTGTTAGCAGCGATCGGTGCTAAAGGGGTAGCGGCTGAGCGTGCTCAGGCCTACTTACAAATATTATTACCAAGTGGCCCAGTTCTCGCGCTAGCGATGGCTGCTGGTGCTGGGCTTCGTGCGGCGGGAGACGCTAAGCGCTCAATGTGGGCAACCCTATCCGGTGGTATTGTTAATGCCATCCTTGACCCTATCTTCATTTTTGTTTTTGATTGGAACGTAGAAGGCGCTGCGATTGCATCAGTGATTGCACGTTTTACGGTATTGGGCTTCTCTCTTTATCCATTAATTCGGGTGCATCAGTTGGTCGCGCCATTTGCGTTCTCCGCTTGGTCGAATAACCTCAAAGCAATTTTGACCATTGCTATTCCTGCGATTATTACCAATATTGCCACACCAATTGGTAATGCCATTGTTACTTCTTCTATCGCTCAATTTGGTGAGAACTTTGTTGCAGGTTTTGCGGTGATTGGTCGCGTTACTCCGGTTTGTTTCGCGGTGATTTTTGCCTTGTCAGGAGCGGTGGGGCCTATCATCGGGCAAAACTTTGGTGCTGAGCGTTACGACAGGGTGAAAGATACGCTGTACAACTCGTTGATCGTTACAACGGTCTATACCATCACGGTGTGTATCATTCTTTACTTCGTTCAAGATTGGATTGTGTCTGGCTTTAGTTTGACTGGAGACGCCGCCCTGATTGTCGCGACTTTCTGTACATTTGTTGCGATCAGTTTTGTCTTCAATGGTGCGCAGTTTGTTGCCAACACCTCATTTAACAACCTAGGTAAGCCACTTTATTCCACCGCATTGAATTTGGGTAAGGCCACACTCGGTACTCTGCCTTTTGTGCATTTTGGCGCTTTATGGTTTGGCGCTGAAGGCGTGCTGTATGGGCAAGCCTTAGGTAGTACGCTATTTGGCATCATTGCCACTTGGGTTTTGCATCGCCATATTGTTCAACTGACCGAAGGTGGTGAATTGCCTGTTGTTGAAGATGACCCATCGATTACCTGTGTTAACTCGCAGCCTTTTTGTAGCCATGATGCGGTGTTGATTGATGAAGTCGCGGTAAACAACGAAATCACTGAAAAATAAACTTGACCTTGGAGTCGTATCCAAGGTTTAAGCTAATGGTGTACTTTGAAAGGAGATTCTCTTATGTGCACCAAACATGATGGTTGCCGCTCTGAAAAAGCCGCGGCTAACCCAGCTCAAGCAGGCTCTTGTGCTAGCCCTAAAATTACATCAATCAAAATGGCTTCTGTCGCTACGGTTGAGAGCGATTGTTGTAGTTCAAACAGTTGTAGCAGTAATGCTGACCCTACTGATGAGGAAAGCGACTCCGGTCTTTCTACCTCCGCCAGATTTACCCAAAGTTGGAAAATAGAAGGGATGGATTGCCCCGCATGTGCGCGTAAAGTCGAAACCGCCGTGCAAAAAGTCTCAGGTATTATTGAAGCAAAAGTTCTTTTTGCGACCGAAAAGTTAGTGATCAAGTCCAATGATATCGGCGCTGCCACCATGGTCGAGCAAGCCATATTGGATGCTGGCTTTACTTTTAGTGATCCTAACCAAAAATCGTCTCAGCCTAAGCCTTCAGGTTGGCAACATGTTTTAAAACAGAATGCACAAATTATTGCGATTGCCAGTGCAATGGCAATTGCGGGTTTAATCAAACCGGCTCTTCCTCAAGTCAGTGAATGGTTGTTCATCATCACCTGTCTTGCTGGCTTATACCCTATTGGTAAGAAAGCGATATCTCTAGCGAGATCGGGTACGCCATTTGCGATAGAAACACTGATGAGTGTGGCTGCATTAGGTGCACTGTATCTTGGCGAAAGCGTTGAAGCTGCCATGGTGTTATTGCTGTTCCTTATTGGTGAACGCTTGGAAGCATTTGCCGCCTCTCGTGCTCGTAGCGGTGTACAGGCTTTAATGGAGTTAGTCCCAGAAACTGCAACCAAGATCGTGGACGGTGAGCGTGTTGAAGTCAGCGCGAGCGAGCTTACCCTTGGTGATGAAATTGAAGTTTCTCCCGGTGCTCGCCTGCCTGCCGACGGTAAATTGATTGGTGACGCAGCAAGCTTTGATGAGAGTGCTTTAACAGGTGAGTCCATCCCTGTAGAACGCTATAGCGGTGAATCTGTCATGGCTGGTGCTGTGGTGGTCGATAAAGTCGTTCGTCTGACGATCACTTCAAAGCAGGGTGAAAATGCAATTGATCGAATTCTACATCTCATCGAGGAAGCGGAATCTCGCAAAGCCCCATTGGAGCGTTTCTTAGACCGCTTTAGTCGTTGGTACACGCCTTTGATGATGTTGGTTTCTTTACTGGTAATTATTACGCCGCCACTCTTGTTTGCTCAGCCATGGGAAACATGGGTTTACCGTGGTTTGGCGCTACTGCTTATTGCTTGTCCTTGCGCTTTGGTTATCTCTACGCCAGCGGCGATCACGTCTGGACTAGCGGCAGGGGCTCGTCGCGGTGCTTTGATTAAAGGTGGTGCAGCTTTAGAGCAGTTAGGCCGAGTTGAAACTATCGCATTTGATAAAACCGGCACCTTGACCAAAGGCAAGCCTGAAGTGACTGATGTCGTGCCGGCTAGTGAGTACAGCCAAGCCCTTTTAATTGAGAAAATTGCAGCGATTGAAGTGGGCTCTAGCCATCCATTGGCGATTTCGTTGGTGAATCGAGCCAAAGATGAGGGCATTAAACTACCAGAAGCGACCGATAAGCAGGCGCTGATAGGCAGTGGAGTTCAAGGTAAGGTCGATGGCGTGTTCTACCGAGCGGTAGCACCAAGCAAACTAGCTTTGCCACTTGAGGATGCTATTAATCAGCAAGTCGAGCAGTTAGAAAGCCAAGGTAAGACGGTCATCGTTGCTTTAGAGCAAGAGAAAGTCATGGGTTTGATCGCATGGCAAGATACCTTACGCGAAGACGCTAAACAGGCGATGAGCGCACTGAACAAACTAGGCATCCACTCAATTATGCTTACGGGTGATAACCCACGCAGCGCCGCGGCAATTAGCTCGATGATCGATATTGATTACAAAGCGGGTTTATTACCACAAGACAAAGTTCATTATGTTGAGTCTTTGTCAGCACAAGCCAATGTGGCCATGGTGGGGGATGGTATCAACGATGCTCCTGCAATGAAGGCATCAAGTATTGGTATTGCTATGGGTGGTGGTACTGATGTGGCTCTTGAGACGGCTGAAGCAGCGATTACTCATAATCGCCTTACTGAATTAGCGGGTATGATTGAGTTGTCCCGCGCTACGTTAAACAACATCCGCCAAAACATCTTCTTGGCTCTGGGCTTGAAAGGGGTGTTTTTGGTGACCAGTTTGTTAGGAATAACAGGCTTATGGGTTGCTGTATTGGCAGACAGCGGCGCGACAGCTTTGGTGACTCTGAATGCGCTGAGGTTGCTCAAGTTTAAATCGAAACAGGTGTAATATTCTCATCTAGTGAAAAGATAGCCCTACGTGGCTATCTTTTTTTATGCAATGAGTTGTTTTCGACTCTAGATAAACTGTGATGCCAAACGTTTTTATGTGTAAATGAAAGAAATGTTACTCCACTGTATGTGATTGCTATCACTCTTTATCTCGATTGAGTTGGTTAGAGTAAATTGGTACCCAATGATTCTATCGAGCGAACCCTAAAAGAGAGTTTGCCGCAATAAGGAGTTTCCTATGTCTCAAGCTGTATTCCACCTAGGTGTTACTGAAGCTGATCTTGCAGGTGCTACACTGGCAATTATCCCTGGTGACCCAGCACGCGTACAAAAAATCGCAGAAGAAATGGAGAACCCAGTTTTCCTAGCAAGTCATCGCGAATACACGCTTTACCGCGCTGAGCTTGATGGCAAACCTGTTGTGGTTTGTTCGACTGGTATTGGAGGTCCATCAACGTCTATCGCAGTTGAAGAGCTGGCACAACTTGGTGTTCGCACTTTCCTACGTGTTGGTACGACAGGCGCTATCCAACCACACGTTAATGTCGGTGACATGATCGTATCGACTGGTTCTGTTCGTCTAGATGGCGCAAGCTTACACTTTGCTCCGATGGAATTCCCAGCAGTTGCTGACTTTGATGTTGCAACAGCAATGAAAGCCGCGGTTGAAGAATCTGGCGCACCAGTTCACATGGGTGTGACGGCTTCAAGTGACACATTCTACCCAGGTCAAGAGCGCTACGATACGTTCTCTGGCCGTGTTGTTAAGCGTTTCCAAGGCTCTATGAAAGAGTGGCAAGACATGGGCGTGCTGAACTTTGAAATGGAATCAGCAACGCTATTAACCATGTGTGCAAGTTCTGGTCTTAAAGCGGGTTGTGTTGCGGGCGTTATCATCAACCGTACTCAAAAAGAAATCCCAGATCACGCAACGTTAAAAGAGACTGAAGCGCGTTCAATCAAAGTGGTTGTAGAAGCTGCACGTAAAATGCTTTAAGTCTTAAACCAAGACTCCAATAACGTATTCTTTTCCTTTAAGCCACCTTCGGGTGGCTTTTTTATTGGCTGGTCAAAAGCTCAGGCAAAGGCTGATAAAGGCTTTTGCTCAAGTCATTCAACATATCGTCGTACACCGCAGCGATGAGCGAAGAGACATTACTGGTCAGTTGATACAGCTGGTGGTTGTTAATGGGTAATGTTTCATCTTGAATAACTTGCTTCAGTAAACCTTGTACTTCTAGTCCCTGCGGTGAGCGAATCGGTAAGGCACTAATGAGGCTTAGATGGTCGAGCTTGTGCAACACTTTATCGCAGTAGTATTTTATTCTTAGATGGCCGTTTGGTTGGTGACTTTCTTGGATGCAAATCCTTAATTGGGTTAGCACTTCCATGCTGTCGAGCACTTGCTGCCAGTTCATATGGTACTCATCACTTAGGTCGTGGCGGCCAGATTCAAGCAACCATTCGAGAGCGAGGTCATCAATTAAAAACATACAGTGGCGAATAGCAGTGCCATGGATGCGCTGATTGCGTGCAATGCTGCGTTTGGACCACTCGGTTTCGAGTCCGTTGAGTTTTAGTTGCAGCACTCGATACATGGCCTTGTTGTCAAACGAGGCAAGTGAAATAAGTTGGTTAGAAAGTTGAGTGAGCTTGAGTTGTTGAGCGGAGATTTTCGCTTCGCATGCAATGATGCTGGCTTGAGTTATAGCGTGATGGGTCATCGCACGATGTTGTCTACACAGCAGTAGCACCTCCCGTAATGTAATAAGAGTTTCAAACTTCCGTTCGATGGAAGTCGTTCGCTGCGTTGAAAGAAAATAGACCCATCCCAGCACCGAAAACGAAATGAACAATGAAATAATAACGAACATGGCAGACTCCTTTCTGACCATCACGTTGCTAAGCCGTGATAGTTTCACTCAGCAGAAAGAGTGCCAACATAGATTTGTTTATATATCAGTGCTTTGTGTTTTTTACGTTAGAAAAATGCGCCAGTTTGGTGCAAGCCATCACAATGATGGGGAATAAAGCGCGGTATTACCCCGCGCTTGGCTAGGTTTAATCTTGTGTCCCTGTAAACTTAATTTCAGCATGGCTGCGCAATAGAGTTAAAAATTGATTGAAGTGATTTAGCTCTTGGCTCGTGACCGTTTGCGCAGGAATGTCGAGATGCGTGATGACTTTAAGGTGACCTTCATCGGTTTTCTGTATCTGGCGATGCATGCTGCCGTAGCGATGTTCAAAATCAATACTTGAAGGTAGATAGTCTAGTTTCCATGGGCTATTGGACAAGTCGAATTCATACTCGCTTGTCACCTTAATCCCCGAAAAGTATTCACTATGCCAGTTGTTACGAAGACGCATTGATTTAAGCTCGTACATAAGCCAAGAGTCGTATTCCGTATACTCAAGTAGTTTGGCGTCTGGCTCGAGAAACGGCTCATAGTCAGCGAGAGATTCTATACTCAGCGAGTGGTTCATATCGTCCGCGTGCTGAATCGTAAACGTTGGTGTGGCCAATCCACTTACTTGATCTTGGTATTCTGAGCTCAATTGATTTTGGCGTTCTTGTTTATTCAGAGAGGCTAATTCGTTGCGATAATAAGATGCGTACTCGCCAAGATAGGTACGAGATTGACGTTCGTGCTGCCCACCTTGGTTATCGAACGTTAAATGAACATGACTATCAAAGCGCCAACGATAGTGATTAGAGGCCATTTGTTTCGGCTGGTGGCCATCTTTCAACACGAGATTAGCCTTGCCTTGTATCCATGTTGGCGTGGTTTTCCAATCGGTTAAATTATCTGTTGGATCGAGACAGTAGCGCTGTGACGATAGATCAAAACAGACGACTACATGATTAAAGTGCCCCATTGCAGGTAATAACATCGAGTTGTGATTGAAGCGGTCGGTATCGACCAGAACTAAGTCTGACTCAACACCTGCTTTCGCTAACAACGCTTTGAGTAAGGTGGATTTATCTTTGCAGTCCCCATAGCGGTTACGCAGCGTTTCTCCGATAGTGTGCGGTGTTCGCGCGTGTTCTGCTTCAGACATCGAGACATAGCGAATATCGCGCGCGACAAAATTCAGTAAGCGAGCAATCTTTTCTTCTTGGAGTGTTACGTTGTCTGTCAGCGTTTGATAAGTCTCATCGATGCCCAAGGTTTTTGCTTCAGCATGGTTCATGGCTTGTCGAGCTTTGTCGACCACCTGTTGCCAATCAGAAAAATCCGAGATTTCAACTCGACCAATATGATCTTGCCAGCGAGTAGCATTGTCGTGTTGATAGGCGGAAATGGTGTTGCCTTGGCAGCGGAAACCATCAGTAAGGTCTTCGCAGACGACATCTTTTGTGTCGGCTCGCCATTGGATTGCTTCACTGGCTGACCATTGCGCCGAAAGCAAATACTCTTGAATCGGGAACGAGCGCCGAGTATAGCTTTGATGTGACCAATGACGGTCGTCTTTCGGGCGGTCAGTGATGGTCTTATAGGTAACAATGGATACGCTACCTTCAGTCAAAGAAGGCAGCGGGATGGTGAGCTGCTGCTCATCAGTGAAGGTATTTTCGCTGTGTGTATCCAGTAACTTAGTGAGTTTAGGATCGACAGTGGCAATCGCTCCCTCTGGGCTTAATGTCATGGCTGACACAATCTCTACCCGCTGCTGGTGTTGATCAAAATAGACAGACTTAGAGCCATGTTCATCAATATCAATAAAGCTAGGGTAGTAATCAATGACAGTGGTTGTTCGTTCAACGGAATGAGGTTGAATTTCAAACTGTTGCTGATAAGAGATCCGAGTTAACCCTGCATCAGTAGCCAACTCTGCTTTTAGTTTGTTGGCGTGATTAATCAGGGTTTGCGGTGCAGACAAGTCTTGCTGCCAAGTCACGTTGTTTGCAAAACTAAAATGGCTGAACGTTAGCAATGCGGTCGCTGTGATGATCAGTGTTTTCATAGTGGCTTAAACTCCTCAATCATCTGGTAGAACTCATCATTGTGCAGTTTGAATTCGTATTCTGGTGCGCTGTAAATCCCGATTAGCTCATACACTCGTTGTTCGGTTTCAAGCAAAATTGAGACACCAATTTCTTCTTCATTGATCGAGCGCCCTTTGCAGATAAGCTCAGATTTGACCGTCATGCTATTGGGTAATAGCTGTTTATCTTGAGTACACGATGTGACGGATATGTTCTCTTCTAGCCATGCGCGACGTTCATGTAAATGAGCGTCGATTGACTCAAGTTTGTCATAGCTAAACAGAATTAAGTGAGTCGATAAATTAGGGCCGCCAAATTCTGCATCTGCGGTACCATCTGAATACGTGCCGATTTCTGCTTTATACCAACCCTCTTCAACAAACGTTAGTTGAACGCGTTGGTCATTTGAAATGGTGTAAGTTTGGTTTGCATCGAAACGAGTTACGTCTTTAATTTGATAGAACTCGACCAACTCATAGCCCGTTGTAAAGACGTACAACGGTATGATTGTGAGGCTAAATAGCCAACGAAACACTTTCTTTACAATGTTCTCAGGATTCCACTCTACATTATCTACGGCATGTTTTAACGTTGCTATACGTTGTGCGAATGAAGCAAAGCTGGCTGACCAAATTATCAGTACGATAAAGTCAGTCCAAAGTGGAGTTGAGAGCTTAGCTGAAACTGTCAGGTAAATATTACTGAGTATCATCACCACAATGGTAGTGGTGTGCCATTTCGAATGATGTGGCGATTGGTGCTCAGTTTCGAGCTGCTTTAAGGCCGAGTGCAATTTTGGCAAGCTGAAAACGGAAATCAGCGGTGATAACGAAAATATCCAAAGCCAAGGAGTAAAGCGTTTACCACCGATTTTATTCAGTTCACTGGTAGCGCGAATAAGATAAAAAATCGAATAAAAACTGAAGGTTGAAAAGGTGAGTAAAAACTCCCAAGTGAATGAGCGTGTTTGGTTGAGCGTGATACGAGGTCGCTCGCTAGTCATTGGTGCAGATGACGGCTGATTTTCTGCATTGGTAATGGTCGTGTCAGACATGAGATTAAATCCTTGTATTTCGCAGACACGCTAAAGGTTTAATTTATATATATCAATACCTTCTATAGAAACAAGTGATGTGATGCATAGCAATTCGATGAATTTGTTCGCGCAAATTATGAGATTGCACTGATTTAAGCCCAAAAACAAAAATCCCCGCATGAGCGGGGATTTTCAATTAAAGCGTTAAACCTAAAGGTTACATTACACGCATACCAGGTTGAGCACCTTCGTGCGGCTCAAGAATCCATAGCTCGCTACCACCAGGGCCTGCTGCTAGGATCATGCCTTCAGACATGCCAAACTTCATCTTACGTGGCTTAAGGTTAGCAACCATGACGGTCAGCTTACCTTCCAGATCTTCTGGTTTGTACGCAGACTTAATGCCTGAGAATACCTGACGAGTTTCGCCACCGATATCCAGTTGGAACTTAAGCAGTTTGTTTGCCTTTGGCACTTCTTCACAAGAGATGATACGTGCAATACGCATATCTACTGCGGCAAACGCGTCGAACTCGATCTCATCTGCGATTGGATCTTTATCAAGCTCAGTTTGGCTTGCTTTGTTCTTTTCAGCTTCTGCTGCTTCTTTCGCTGCCATTTCAGCGGCTGCATCTTCTTTCGATGCTTCGATCATGGCTTCAACTTTCTTAGGATCAATGCGGTTGAATAGCGCTTTGAATTTAGTGATTTCGTGATCAGTCAGTGGAGTGGCAACGCCTTCCCAAGTCAGTTCTTGGTTTAGGAATGCTTCAGTACGTGCCGCCAGTTCAGGCATCACTGGTTTTAGGTAAGTCATCAGAACGCGGAATAGGTTGATACCCACAGAGCAGATGTCTTGTAGCTCTTGGTCTTTACCTTCTTCTTTCGCAACAACCCACGGTGCTTTCTCATCAACGTATTGGTTTGCTTTGTCTGCTAGTGCTGTGATCTCGCGGATAGCACGGCCAAACTCACGAGTTTCAAATAGCTCAGCGATGCGGTCAGCCGCTGCTGCAAACTCATTGTATAGCTCAGGTTCTGCAAAGTTAGCTGATAGCTTGCCTTCAAAACGCTTAGAGATGAAACCAGCATTACGAGACGCTAGGTTAACAATCTTGTTTACTACATCAGCGTTTACACGTTGAGTGAAGTCTTCAAGGTTGAGGTCTAAGTCATCGATGCGACTGTTTAGCTTCGCTGCGTAGTAGTAGCGCAGACATTCTGGGTCTAGGTGGTCAAGGTAAGTAGCGGCCTTGATGAAAGTCCCTTTCGATTTAGACATCTTCGCGCCGTTAACCGTAACGTAACCGTGTACAAATACGTTGTTTGGCTTACGGAAACCGCTACCTTCTAGCATTGCTGGCCAGAATAGCGAGTGGAAGTAAACAATGTCTTTACCGATGAAGTGGTAAAGCTCAGCTGTGCTGTCTTTTTTCCAGTACTCATCGAAGTCTAGGTCATCACGCTTGTCACATAGGTTTTTGAATGACCCCATGTAACCGATAGGCGCGTCTAGCCAAACGTAGAAGAACTTGTCTTTCTCGCCTGGGATTTCAAAACCGAAGTATGGCGCATCACGTGAGATATCCCACTGTTGCAGGCCAGACTCAAACCACTCTTGCATCTTGTTGGCTGTTTCAGCTTGCAGAGAGCCAGAACGAGTCCACTCTTTTAGCATGCTTTCAAACTGAGGTAGGTCGAAGAAGAAGTGCTCTGAATCTTTCATTACTGGTGTCGCACCAGAAACTGCAGATTTAGGTTCAATCAGTTCTGTTGGACTGTAAGTTTCGCCACAGTTATCACAGTTGTCACCGTATTGATCGTCTGACTTACACTTAGGGCAAGTACCTTTTACGAAACGATCTGGTAGGAACATCTCTTTCTCAGGGTCAAATAGCTGAGAAATAGTGCGGCTAGAAATAAAACCATTCTTCTTAAGTTGAAGGTAGATGTGAGACGCTAGCTCGCGGTTCTCTTCTGAATGAGTGCTATGGTAGTTATCAAAGCTGATATCAAAGCCAGCGAAGTCTTTTTGGTGCTCTTCGCTAACAGCTGCGATCATCTCTTCTGGTGTAATACCCATCTGCTGCGCTTTAAGCATGATTGGTGTGCCGTGAGCATCGTCAGCACAGATGAAGTTTACAGTGTTGCCGCGTAGGCGTTGGTAGCGAACCCAGATGTCAGCTTGAATGTGCTCAAGCATGTGACCAAGGTGAATCGAACCATTAGCGTACGGAAGGGCACAAGTTACCAGTAATTTACGTGGATCGTTTGCCATACTTAATAATCGCTTTTTGATAGGTATAAAAAAATAGACAGTAATACTACCTTATCCCTAGTGGGACTCCAAGATGTCAGCAGGGGATTACCATAGTTTTTTTAGGGTTCTGTAGCGGTTTACACGGTGTTAGCATGGAGGGGTAAGGAGGACCTATGCGTCAATTCAATTCCAAGCAAGATTTTTGTGTTTGGCTCAGTCAGTTTGAGCATCCAAATTTAGTCGAACAATGGGCATCTACCGCCAATATTGTTAGCGTTGATGCGCAAGGCTATTTTGCCATTCAGCTTCCTTTTGCTAATAGTCAATTACTGCTCGACCTTGATCAGTGGATTAAAGCGCAGCAAGAGAGCGGTGAAGTGGCGGCGTTTAACTATCAGTTGAATCAAGCGCCTAAGACATTGGAGACCACAGTCGATACCTCAATCAAAGGGGTAAAGAACATTATTGCTGTCACGTCAGCCAAAGGTGGGGTTGGCAAGTCGACCACATCCGTGAACTTGGCATTGGCCATTGCTAAAAGCGGCGCAAAAGTTGGCTTACTGGATGCCGATATTTATGGCCCTTCTGTACCCATGATGATTGGTCAAGTGAACGCTAAGCCACAAGTGAGAGACAATAAGTGGATGCAGCCAGTGGAGGCCCACGGCATTTTCACTCATTCTATCGGATACCTAGTGTCGAAAGATGAAGCGGCAATTTGGCGTGGCCCAATGGCTTCAAAGGCTTTGGCGCAGCTGCTGAATGAAACAGAATGGCCAGAGCTGGATTATTTGATTATTGATATGCCACCGGGCACGGGGGATATTCAGTTGACCCTAGCGCAGCAAATACCAGTGACGGCAGCAGTGATTGTAACCACTCCACAAGATTTAGCCCTAGCAGATGCCCGCAAAGGGGCTGCGATGTTCGACAAAGTGGATGTGCCAGTGGTTGGCGTGGTGGAAAACATGAGTTATCACATTTGTAGCCACTGTGGTGAGAAAGAGCACATCTTTGGCCAAGGCGGCGCTTTGCAAATGTCGAGCGAGTATGGTTTAGATTTATTGGCGCAAATTCCGTTGCATATTTCGGTGCGTGAAGACATAGACAACGGAAAGCCAACGGTAGCGGCAAGACCAGACTCTGAGCATACGCAACGTTATTTAGAACTCGCCGACCATGTGTGTGCAAAAATGTACTGGCAAGGTAAAACCAAGCCGGAAAACATCGCCATTAAGCTGGTGTAATAGTTTGGTGAGATGGATTAAGGGAGCGGTTTGCTCCCTTTTTTGTCTTGGTTTCATATTTGTTTATGCCATGTAAACGATTGCTTTAGGCGTGGTTATTCCTTTTCACGCTCAAGGTAAGATTAAACTGATTCCTTACTGGTATATCAGCAGTGATCTCCCTATAATCAGGCGGTTTAATTTGGCTCTGCTAACCTTTCCATGCCAAACTTTTAGCAGGCCACCGATCACCAATAATTCATCGAGTGCAAGAAGAATGTCTGATAATAATCAATGTGTCATCGTCGGTATTGCTGGCGCTTCAGCTTCAGGAAAGAGCTTAATCGCAAGTACCATTTACAACGAACTTCGTGAAAAAGTAGGCGATCATCAAATCGGTGTGATTACCGAAGATTGTTACTACAATGACCAAACTCATCTGAGTATGGAAGAGCGTGTAAAAACCAACTATGACCACCCAAACGCACTGGATCATGATTTACTGTGTGAGCACCTAGAGCAATTGATTAAAGGTCAACCTGTTGAAGTGCCTGAGTACAGCTATTCAGAGCACACACGTATGACAGAAACCACCACAATGACACCGAAAAAAGTGATCATTTTGGAAGGTATCCTTCTACTGACTGATCCTCGTCTACGTAAACTGATGCACGCGACTATCTTTATGGATACGCCGCTTGATATCTGCCTGCTACGTCGTGTTAAACGTGATGTAGAAGAGCGTGGTCGTACAATGGAATCAGTACTAAAGCAGTACCAAGCGACTGTGCGTCCAATGTTCATGCAATTTATTGAACCTTCTAAGCAACACGCAGACATCATCGTACCTCGCGGCGGTAAAAACCGCATCGCGATTGATGTGTTAAAAGCGCATATTGCTAAACTGCTGAAATCATAATAATTATCTCGTCCGAGAGACTTTATTTTTTGTTAGATAAGTGGCACTTTAAGTGCCACTTTCTTTTTGTGCGCAAGAAATAGATTTCCTTGTCTCACAAGGGAACGGTTTATACTTACAACAACTTCTTTCATTGAATTGATTTCTAAAGCAAGGAAACTGCTGATGAAAAAAATCGCTTTAATCATTGCCATTCCAGTCTTTGCCATCGTTGTCGCCGTATTGGCGTTGGTATTGTTGGTTAACCCAAACCAGTTTAAGCCCCTTATTGTTGAACAAGCGAAAAACCAAACCGGTTTAGAGCTTGTTATTGAAGGTGATATTAGCTGGACATTCTTCCCATCGATTGGTTTTGAGCTAGGTAAAACCGAGCTCAAAAACCCTCAAGGCTTCAATCAGCCCAACTTATTTAAAGTGGATAAGGTAGGCGTTGATGTTTCAGTTTCACCGTTATTTAGCAAACAGTTAGAAATCGGTACAGTGAACCTTGATGGTGCTGAATTCTATATCGAGACACGCAAAGATGGTGTGACTAACTTAGATGCATTAAGCCAACAAGCAAATGCTCCAAAAGAGCCTGCTGAACAAGAGGCGCAAGGTGAATCAACATCAGTGGAGCAACAGCCAGCTTCGCCATCTCCGGCATCAGAATGGACCATTAGTCTTGCAGGTATCAGTGTGTCGAACGCACTGCTTGATATTCAAGATGCTCAAACCGGCAGTCACACTAAGTTGTATGACGTTTCATTGAATGTGTCTGAGTTTGCGTTAGACGCATGGAGCAAAGTTGACTTTGCTGCCAAGGGTGAAACCAATCAGCAATCTTTCGCAGCTCAAGGTAGCGCCGAGTTTAAATTAGCCAAAGGCTTTGCTGAATATGCGCTGCGCAATATCAACCTTGATGCCAACTATAAAGATGCATCCAATACCATTGATAGTGCCAAGATCCAACTTGAGACTTTTGAGTTTGACGTACCGAACCAGCTGACTTACGCGGTAAAAGGCAAAGCGGCTGAACTTAACTTAGACACGAAAGGCAGTGCCGCAGTTAAGATTGATAAGGCCATGACCAAAGCTGAGCTAAGCCGTCTTGTTCTTGATGCGACCTTTGAAGGCGCGACCTTGCCTCAATCTCCTATGAAAGTGGATATGACGTCGGATATTACGTTCGATATGAACAAGAGCCATCTGACGCTATTGCTTGAAAAGCTCACATTGAATGCCCTTCAGTTTGACGGTAATGCCAATGTGACCTTAGGTGATATCCCTAAAATTGCATTCAACCTACACAGCCCAAACATAGATCTAGACGAGTTTTTAGGTCTTGCCTCTGTAGAATCAGAGACAGCGCAAGAGTCTAAGCCAGCGAATAGCGAACCTTCGACTCAAGGTAGTTCAGGTTCAAGCGCTGCGCCTGCAGAGCAAGAACCAGATTTATCGGCATTGAAAACATTGGATGTGACAGGTGCGATCACGATTGATAAGTTCAAGGCGAACAATGCGAAAATGCAAAACGTGAAAGCCAAGTTCTCAATTAATCGTGGTTTAGTGAAGTTAACCTCATTCACCTCTAACTTGTATGGCGGTTCGATCAATGCTTCAGCAACGGTTGACGCGCGTAAATCTCCGGCGACATACAGCGCAGTGAAGAAAATCCGCGGAGTGAAAGTTCAGCCAATGCTGGTGGATGTGGCGCAAAACGATAAGTTAGAAGGCACGGGTAATATCGATGTTAACGTAAAAGGCTCAAGCCTGACGCCTACAGGTATCAAGCAGAACCTCGCCGGTACGATCGCGATTAACTTTGAAGATGGTGCGGTGAACGGTATTAACGTGGCACAGCTTATTCGTGAGAATTACGCAAAGTTCAAAGGTCAAAGCCTTGAAGGCCAAGAAGCGGTTAAGAAGACCGACTTTAGTAACATGACGGCCACCTTGAAGCTAAACAAAGGCGTAGTCACGACAGACAATCTTCACGCTCAATCTCCTTTATTGCGTGTACGTGGTAAAGGCCAAGCGAATTACCTTAAAGAGACGGTTGATTTCACCATTAGTACGTCAATTGTTGGCACGTTAGAAGGGCAGGGTGGTAAAGATATCGATGAACTTAAAGATGTCACTATCCCAGTCAATGTCTCTGGTAGTTGGGCTAAGCCGAAGTTTAAGTTAGTCTTTGATGATGTACTCAAGCAAAAAGCGAAGAAAGAAATCGATCGCGGATTGAAAAAACTCGACGAGAAGCTAGGCGAGAAAATCAAAGATGAAAAAACTAAGGATGCGGTAAACAGTTTGATTAAAGGCTTATTTAACTAGACGTATTGCTGACCAAAAGAAAGCCCGCTGATTGAGCGGGCTTTTTGTTATTACTTAACTGAACAATTATTTAGTCAGTTTGAAGTTAAAGAACTCACTGGTGCCGTCGTCATTGTCGCTTGCGAGAACGCCTTCAACTTTACTGTCGCTTTGGGTAGTAAAGGCAACGGATTCCACTTTAGTGATAAGACGTTTTTCACCATCCATTAGAGGGATAAGATCTTTGGTTAGGTCAATCTTAACGTCATCTTCTAGCTTTTTAAGTGGCACAACGCCAACGTAACTACCTAGAATTTCACCATCATTGTAAGCGTCCCCTGTTGCTTCAATTGAAGCGGTAACCACTAAGCTATTGGTATCTTTCCAGTACTCAGCACCAGATAGACCCGCTTCAAAACCTTCTACTACAGGTAGCTCTACGTGATAGGCGTGAACATCATCAACGTGCTCTTTTTCACCGCTTAGGTATTGTTGGAACTCTTCAAGGTCAATTTCAAAAATTACGTTAGAACCACCATTACCACGGTTAAGTACAAAAGCGCTGTCATCTGATGTCGCAAGACCTTCGATATTGATTTCTTGGTCTGCTGAGTAGCCAGCTGCTACGCGTAAATCTTTGTATAGCGCTTTAAGCGAACGCTCAATTTTCAGTGTTCTGTCATGGCTGATGACGAAAGCCCATTCACGCACATCCAGTTTACTGCCTGAGCCAAGCATAACGAAGGATGGTTTACCGCTTACTTCAATAGTATCAAGCGCTTCAAAATCAGGTTTTACCTTTTTGATGATACGACCGTTGTCACCCACAGGGTACTCTTTGATGAGCTCTTTTTCTGCAATGGTAAAGTCATTATTTAACTGGTATAGCCAAGGAGAATCATCACCCACCGCGTAGAGTTTGCTCTCTACTACGTTAATGCCAGATGCTGATGGCAGGTCTTGGACTAACGTTTGGTTTGAGTATTCGAGGTTCATTGCTTGAGCAGCGGCTGTGCCAGCAAATAGTGCGCTAATACAAACAGTCAATACGGTACGTTTCATATTTCGATATTCCTATATGTTACAAGTTGCTAATGCACGCTAGCACATATATTTATTTTAACATCGAGATATAACAGGAAGTTAGAGGTAGCTTCCAAGCGTAATGTAACTGACTGATGTATATAAATTACCAATCAACGCCTTTTAACGCTTTCACACCTGATTCAAAAGCATGCTTAACATTCTTTACTTCTGAAACGGTATCGGCCATTTCGATTAGTGTTCGATGAGCCGCGCGACCTGTAATCACCACTGACTGCATGCGAGGTCGGTTGTTGAGTGCTTCGACCACTTCATCAAGGTCGATGTAGCCATAGCTCACCATGTAAGTGAGTTCGTCAAACAAGATCACATCAATCGAGTCATCTTGCAACATGCGTTTGCACTCTTGCCATACTTGCTGCGCAGCATCGGTGTCTGCTTGCTTGTTTTGTGTCTCCCAAGTAAAGCCGGTCGCCATCACTTGAAACTCAACGCCAAGTTTCTCCAGTAAATTACGTTCGCCGTTATCCCATGTGCCTTTAATAAATTGAGCGACTGAGCATTTTAAGCCATGGCCGACGGCGCGTGCGACAGTACCAAAACCAGACGTCGATTTACCTTTACCATTACCCGTAATGATCAAAAGTAAGCCTTTTTCTTCTTGGGCTGCGGCGATCTTTGCGTCTACTTTTTCCTTCACTTTCTGTTGGCGTGCCTTGTGGCGTTGCTGATTGTTGTCTTGGGAAGACATAGCCATTCCTTTTTTTATTGAATTATCGTTATGATAGAGCAAGCATCGCGATAGAAAAACCATCATTAAGTGAGGGATTAGCATGAAAAAAGTTTTGGTTGTGTGTATGGGTAACATTTGCCGCTCTCCAACTGGAGAAGCGGTATTGCGAGCTAAGGCGAAGCAGATGGGAATCGATGTTGAAGTAGACTCAGCAGGCACAATTGGTTACCACCAAGGCAATCCACCAGATAGTCGCTCACAAGCGGCGGGAGAGCGCAGAGGATATTCTTTTAAAGGTATTCGTTCACGCCAAGTAGAAAGTAAAGACTTCGACTATTTTGACCTGATCTTAGCCGCAGATAATGCCAATTTAACAGATCTTAAAGCAATATGCCCTCAAGAACATTTGCATAAATTGAAGTTGTACCTCAGCTTTGGTGAGTCAGACTATGAAGAAATCCCAGATCCATACTACGGCGGTGACCGAGGTTTTGAGCTGGTATTGGATTTACTTGAAGAGTCGGCAGAACAAGTGCTCAAACAGCTTTAACGCAAGCAGATCATATCAACTTAAGCGGCCACCACCCGGCCGCTAAAGTAATCATTCGATACAATATATTCGGTATTACGGATCACCTCATCCTGAATCTCTGCCCAATGAAGGCCATTTTGCTCATGGCAAGGCACCACGCCACCGACGCGAATATTAAATGGCGTAAGTTCTTTGGCCCAACTCTGGGTAAAACCAGCCACCATCGAGGAGGCATTATCGAACCCTCCTTGGTGGAGTTGGGTGTTATGCCCAATCACATTTACGATGACCCCATTCTTCTTTTCTTTACGCATGCGTTCAGCGGTTGCTTGTCCAAAGCCAAAAAGGGTATTTGCCATGCAAGTGAGATGTTGTGAGAACACATCCGTTGCACTGGAATCAAAAATGTTAGGCATAGCTTGGGCAGTAAAGGTGTTGATCAAGACATCTGGCGAGCAATCAAGTGAGGTTTCGATGAAGCGAAACAATTGGTTGATGGAATCTAATGAGTGATCGGGTAACGCGAACTGATAGACACTGTCAGATTGGCTTTGACAGCGTTGGTATGTTTCGCTTAGTAGCCTTTTGTCGGTATCGCACAATACGACCGATGCGCCGAGTGAAGCAAAATGCGTAGCGAGGGTGCTACCGGTTTGAGAACCAGCAGACGTAACAAGAACGACGGCACTGTCGATATTCATGAACTTAACCTCCTCGCATTGGCGATGTTATAAGACGCTCACTAAGCATGGTAGATTAGTTGTGTCTTATGTGTGAATAACTTCAAATAAGCTGTGTATATGTAGTACGAACTTTTTGTTTTTTGCGTTCATTCACATTATGTGTAGGTGCGAAATAGCGTGTTACAAATGCGCAGGGAGTTAGGCTTGAGCCTGAATTTGGAAGGTTCTTTGTGCTTCAATTAATTGATTATAAAGATCAAATGGCATCAGCTTCTTCGGCTCTTTACTGCCTAGCTGACGTTGTTGATGCAGTGAAAGGTTATGATAAACCTCTTCTGGTAAATCGTGAGTTTGCTCGGGCAGATAGGTAAGCACCTCGGGGTTGAGGTAGTGGCTCAGTTTCGCGCTCGAAAGCCCAGCAGCGTGGAACATTTCAGCTTGGCGAGCGGAGATATCATAAGAGCTTTGATCCGATCTCAGTCCTTGCGGCGGTTGAAGCTCGAAGCGTTGCCTTAGTGTCTGAGCGGTGATTTCTACCGTGTCTATTTGTTCGACAGGCGTATTATCACGAACGTCATCAGAAAACATCGAAAGGATTAAAGCAAAGTCAGCACGACGCCCTTCGTGTACGGCATGGTTAATACCATTACCGAACTGAAGTTCGTTAATTGTGTTGATGTTGTTTATCGTTTCGACTTGCATATTGCTCCTCACTTGCCCCTTTATTAACGGCTAAACGTAAGGAAACTTTAAGAAAACTTATCGCAAGTAGAAAAAAAGCCCGCAGATGCGAGCTTTTTAATCAATTGATATCAGGGGGAACTGATATTAGCGTTTATTTTGCTAGGTTTTCAGCAACGAAATCCCAGTTTACAAGAGCCCAGAAAGCAGCCATGTAGTCAGGACGAACGTTACGGAAATCGATGTAGTACGCGTGTTCCCATAGGTCAACAGTAAGAAGCGGAGTTACGCCTTCTTCTGTTAGAGGAGTTGCAGCGTTAGACGTGTTCACGATCTCTAGTGAGCCGTCAGCGTTCTTAACTAGCCAAGTCCAAGAAGAGCCGAAGTTGTTGATTGCAGAGTCAGTGAACTTTGCTTTGAACTCATCGAAAGAACCGAAAGAAGCGTTGATTGCATCAGCAACCGCACCTGTTGGTTGACCGCCTGCGTTTGGTGCTAGACAGTGCCAGTAGAAAGTGTGGTTCCAGATTTGCGCTGCGTTGTTAAATACGCCACCAGTAGAAGTCTTGATGATTTCTTCTAGTGTTTTACCTTCAAATTCAGTACCTGGGATTAGGCCGTTAAGCTTAACAACGTAAGTGTTGTGGTGCTTACCGTGGTGGAAATCTAAAGTTTCAGCTGAGATATGTGGTTCTAGTGCGTCTTTCGCGTAAGGAAGAGCTGGTAATTCGAATGCCATTGCTCGGTTCTCCATTGTATGTTGAAAGAGTCACCTCTTTCGATTGCTTCCAAATGTTTATTATTTTTTGTGAATAGGTTAAAACCTACTCAATGTCATTTTGACTGACTTGGCGCCTAGTTTAGCAAGTTTTTACGTGATTTAAAGCACATAGATGAAATAACTCATGCCAAAATATTGCATGCGTTAATAAAAATGTACTTATTGATAACAAGGTTTTACCGCCGAACCTCGCTAAAGAGTAGGCGCGTTGATGCCATTCTGATATAGCTTGGTGTGAAAAGGTCTAATTCCCCATAGAATCTGTGCTTTTTATTCTCGATTAATGGTTTAGAATGTGCGGATATCTTGCAGCAACTCCATCAAGAGGAAGCAATGGAAACTATTGAAAAAATCAAACAGCAAATCGCAGAGAACTCAATTCTTCTTTACATGAAGGGTTCACCAAAACTACCTAGCTGCGGCTTCTCTTCTCAAGCTGCTCAAGCAATTATGGCTTGTGGCGAAAAATTCGCATATGTGGATATTCTGCAAAACCCTGACATTCGTGCAGAGCTT
The DNA here is from genome assembly GCF_027587025.1 of Vibrio sp. LaRot3. Taxonomy (GTDB): domain Bacteria; phylum Pseudomonadota; class Gammaproteobacteria; order Enterobacterales; family Vibrionaceae; genus Vibrio. Next base: position 261,178 of record NZ_JAPPTI010000001.1, read on the forward strand.
CCTGCATACGCACAGTGGCCAACGTTCCCACAGCTTTGGATTGAAGGTGAGCTGATTGGTGGTTGCGACATCATCATGGAAATGTTCCAAAAAGGTGAGCTTCAGCCATTAGTGAAAGAAGCGGCAGCACGCGCACAAGGCGACGCTGAGTAATCTACCGCCACAATACTTGTGTTCTACATAAGTATTTTGAGTAGAAGATTGCAGATACTGTTTAAATTTACAGTTTTTCTTGAATTATAAAGACCACGCTAGATAATAGCGTGGTCTTTTTTATTGCCTCCATTATTTATGACTCGTTTATTCATCGCAGAAAAACCCAGCCTTGGCCGCGCAATAGCGGCTGCGCTACCGGGCCCACAAAAGAAAGATCAAGGTTTCATTCAATGTGGCAATGGTGATGTTGTCACTTGGTGTATTGGCCATCTGCTTGAGCAAGTAGAGCCTGATGTTTATGACGAGCGATATAGAAAATGGAACTTGGCAGATTTGCCTATCGTGCCTCAGCAATGGCAATTACGGGCGAGGAAATCTGCCAGCAAGCAGCTAACGGTAGTCCGTAAGCTATTAAAACAGGCTGATCAAATTGTCCATGCGGGAGACCCGGACAGAGAAGGGCAACTGCTGGTGGATGAGGTGATTGATCACTGCAAAGTAAGCAAAAGCAAAAAAGAGGCGATGCAGCGTTTACTCATTAGTGATTTAAACTTACCGGCAGTGAAGCGTGCATTGAATGCCATGCGTAGTAACCGTGAGTTTATTCCGTTGTCGGTTTCTGCGTTAGCGCGCTCAAGGGCGGATTGGCTGTATGGCATGAATATGTCTCGCGCTTATACCTTGTTGGGTCAAAAGGCAGGTTATCAAGGCGTGCTATCGGTCGGTCGTGTGCAAACGCCCGTACTAGGCTTGGTAGTTAGGCGCGATGAAGAGATTGAAAACTTTGTGCCTAAAGATTACTTCACGTTGCACGCTTTGATTCCGTATCAATCGGATATTGCAGCGTTTGATATTCGCGCCAAATGGATACCGAGCGACGCGTGCAAGCCTTATCAAGATGAAGAAGGGCGAGTATTAAACCAGAAACTGGTGGAGAATGTCGCGAGTCGCATCGCTAATCAACCCGCTAAGGTCGTGGAGTCAGAGCAAAAGCAAACCAAACAAGCCGCACCATTACCTTATTCTCTATCCTCTTTACAAATTGATGCTGCTAAGCGATTTGGTATGAGCGCTCAGCAAGTGTTGGATACGTGTCAGTCACTGTATGAAAAGCATAAGCTGATTACTTACCCGCGTTCAGACAGTCGATATTTGCCGAAAGAGCATTTTGCCCAAGCGCCTTCTGTGACTCAGGCGATAAGTAACAATGCCAAAGAGTTAACTTCAGCCGTACAAGGTGCAGATTTGTCGCTGAAATCTAAAGCATGGAATGACAGTAAAGTTGATGCGCACCATGCGATCATTCCTACCCCTAAAAATGCGTCTGTGAATGCGTTATCAGGTAATGAAATGAAAATTTACCAGCAGATCGCGCGCCAATATCTGATGCAGTTTTATCCGCCTGCGATTTATGCTGAAGCGAAATTAGTGTTTGATATTGCCGGAGGTAAGTTTGTTGCTAAGGGACGTCAGTTAGTTAGTGCTGGTTGGAAGTCTCTGATGGGTAAAACCGATGAGGAAGACTCTGGCGTTGATGCGGTACCACCACTTAATGAAGGAACAACACTGACTTGTCGGGAAGGCGAGATCAATCAGCGAAAAACCGAACCACCAAAACATTTCACCGAGGCTACCTTGCTGCAAGCCATGACGGGAATTGCCCGTTTTGTAGCAGATAAAGAGCTGAAAAAGATTTTACGAGATACTGATGGCCTCGGCACTGAAGCGACGCGTGCGGGTATTTTGGATACCTTATTTAAGCGTCAGTTACTCACTCGCCAAGGAAAGAGCATATTAAGCTCACCTGCGGGGCGCGGGTTAATCCATGCTCTACCACAAGATTCCACCTACCCGGATATGACCGCTCACTGGGAGCACCAGTTGCAAGGCATGGCGGAGCGCAATCAAGCCTACCAACCGTTTATGGCATCTTTAGAGCAACGCATCGACGCGCTCATGGCCCAAGTGAAACAAGGGCCAGTGCCAGAGTCGCTCCGACACTTGCCTAAAGTTGAGCGTCCGGCCTTTAAGCGTAAAAAACGCACCTACAAGAAAACAGCAGGAAAGCCTAAGTCAGCTTAAAGGGATGTGTCCCCTCGTACTCATGCGAATAGTTGGCTTTCCTAGCAGCACTTGCCCATTTACTGGAAACTGATTTGTTGCCAGCGACAACAGTTGTTGAGTGCGTTCTTTTTGATGCCAAATTGACCTGATAGTTGACTTAACAACTTTTTTTGCTCATCGATGCTTAAACTAGAGTTGTTCGCTGAAATAAAATAGATCTGGTTTTTTTCCTTGAACGTCATCCCACCAAGATTGATGTTTTTGAATTCCAATTTACCCGTTTTAAGTTCTTTTTCCGTTAGGCTAAAGTTGCGGCGATAATAGTTGTCACGATAGGAAGGAACCCAACGCTCGAGTTCTTCTCTTGTTTTGACGTCGATGCTTTTCTCAACATACTTTTCTATTTCTTCGTCAGTGATCTTGGTGACTACGGTTATTGAAATTAGTGGTGAGTTTGCGTCAGAAGCTTGTTCTGCTTGTTGCTTCGGGTAGTAATCGCTGTGTGAAAATGCGGTCAGATCCCCTTTGAAGTGCAATGACACGTTGTAGCCATATTTCGATTCATTGTCTAAAAAATCACGAGCGGGATTTCCTTGATAGATTGAATCTGCGGCTAACTCCGCCATGCCCAAACCAATTCCCGGATGATTAGGTGTTAACTGGCCGTTGAACGGTTCTTTTGCGTTGGTCAAAACAAAAACGTCTTGGACGCTTTGTTGAAGTTCGTTCTGGCGTTGTATCAGTTCATGAGCATCTTTTTGTCTTTGTAACTCTGCCTCTCGCTTTTGGTTTTGCTCTTCAATCATGGCGTTGGTGACCATCAATTTGTGTTCTTGCCACTGCTTTTCTCGATGAGATTTTATGACAGAGGGCGCGATTAAGCCGACGATGAGCATAGTGATTAACCCCCCTTTGATGATATTCATCTTTCGGGATTGTTTCGCTTTAGCCTGTTCCCATAGGTCTGCTGGAATATGTTTTACTTCAAGCTGTTCCACACCTTCAGTTGGAATAGGGAAGTGGTTTTCGTTGATGGAAGGTGAATAGTAGATGGTTCCATCTTCCATGGTGATGACCGCATAGGCGCCTTTTAGGGTAACTATTTCTTCGTTTTCAGTGGTTAGAATAGCAATGTTCCAACCGTGATGGACCTGTGGGTCGTACAGAATGGCCTCTTGAGGCATTGTTTCTCGGAGGATTTTAATGACAATGTTGTTCATGAGTACTTCCCTAGTATGAACCGAAATGGGGATGGCGAAGGTAATGAGCGCAAAATGAGCAAAGATAACTTACCAAGGCAGTGGCTGCCCATCGTAGTTTAGAAATTTTCCGCTATCTTGCGGTTTCAATGTTGAGATGACAGAAGACAATCCCTCGACACTTTGCTCAACCGAAATGAGTGCATTCGGTCCGCCCATTTCGGTCTGAACCCAACCGGGATGCAGTGCGACGCAGACAAATCCTTGCTCTGAGAGGTCGTTGCTTAAACTTTTAACCACCGAATTAAGCGCCGCTTTAGACGAGCGGTAAATATAGCCGCCGCCTGACGTGTTTTCAGTCATACTGCCTACCTTAGAAGACAAGCAGGCGATATGTTTGAGTTTACCTTGGCTTAAATTAGGGTAGAGCGCTTCGACTAGCTTCAACGGTGCGATGGTGTTGATTTCCAACACGCGACGCCACTCTTCAACATCAGTATGACCAAACCCATAACCTTTAGGACCAAAGTAACCGGCGTTGTTGATCAGTAGATCGATGGCAGGTAATTGCTTGGCTAGTTGAGCAACAGATGGGTAATCGGTGACATCAAGTAAGTGACAAGTGAGGGGGTTCTCTGTGGTTAAGTTGAGTAACGGTTGCGCTTGATTAGCGTCGCGGTAGGTTGCGTGTACCTGCCAGCCTTGAGCTAAATAGTGTTTCACCAGCCCTAAGCCAATACCCCTGTTCGCCCCGGTAATAAAAACGGTTTTCATGCAAAATCCTTTCAGTTTTGCAGTATTGTGTTAGTGGCTTAAGAGAAAATCAACCATCCACCAAGCTGAAAACATTGCGAATGCGAAGAACGTAGCAGCACCCAAAGTACCAGCAAAGACGCCCAGAAGTAGTGAGAGTCGATAATGAATCATAATAAATTTTTGTTAATGATAATTATTTGCATTAAATCGGTTTTGCGCAGTGTTTTCAAGCTGATACCCTAATTACATCGAAATTACATTTGAGCACTCTATGATCCCTTTGGTCTACCATCCCATTTATTCCGATTTGCCATTACCCAAAGGGCATCGTTATCCAATTAATAAGTATCGCTATATTTATCAGGCTGTAGTGGAGCAGCAACAGCATCTACCAAGTTGGCAAACATCGTTGCAGTTCGTCAAGCCAGTGCCAATCGAGTTATCGGAGGTAATGCTGTGTCATGATGTTGAATACGTTCAGGCACTGTTTGACGGCCAATTACCAGCGGCTAAGATGCGTCGAATTGGCTTTCCATGGAGCGAGCAATTAATCAAACGCACGCTGACCTCTGCAGGAGGTACATGCTTGACCGCTGAGTTAGCCATTGATCATGGCATCGCCATTCATTTGAGCGGTGGTTATCACCATGCTCACGCTGATTTTGGTTCAGGCTTTTGTCTGATTAATGATTTAGTGATTGCCGCGAAACGCGCGTTACAACATGACAATATTGATAAGGTATTGATTATCGATGCGGACGTGCATCATGGTGATGGAACGGCAACCATGTGTGCGAACGAGCCCGATATAGTGACGGTGTCATTTCATTGTGAAAAGAACTTTCCTGCTCGTAAGCCTGATTCTGATATTGATATTGGTTTTGCTCGTGAAACCGAAGATCAAGAATACCTAGAGCATTTTGAAGCGGTCGTGCAGACGGCGATGCAATTGCATCGTCCGGATATGATCATTTATGACGCAGGTGTTGATATCCATTGTCTTGATGAGTTGGGCTATTTCAACGTTTCTGAGCAGGGGATATTGCAGCGAGATGGCATCATGTGCCGATTAGCTCATGCGGCTAAATTGCCAATGGCGTGTGTAGTGGGTGGCGGTTATCGAGAAAATCATCAAGACTTAGCGCCGCTTCACCTCAATTTAATCAGCGCGGCGCTAAAAGTCTTTCAGCAAGTTTAGACGTTAAAGTCAGTTTGGAACGTTGTTGAACTCACCCTTGAGGAATACACGGTTTGGGGCTTTCTCGCCTTTAATTTCGGCAAGTAGTAATGAGGCCAGCTTATTGCCCCATTGTTCACTGTCGTGAGCCACACATGGGATTTTCACGCCAAAGTCATCAGCGTTAGGCACGGTATCGATAGAAACAAAGTTAAGCTTACCTAGATTTAGCTTGTTGGCAGCTCGAATCGACGCGAGGGTAATAATGCCATTTAACCCGACAATACAATCGTATTGGTCGCCATGATCGGCAAGGTAATTGATGATGGTCGGTTTCGCTTTTTCGTATACGTAATCGGCATAGAGGTAACTTAGGCTAGTCTCTTTAGGCGCAGAAGATTGAATGCCTTTAATGCGTTGCTGAGTAATCAATGACGTTTCCGCACCACCAATAACCAATACACGTTGGCAATTTAAGTTAGCCATTATTTGGCCTACTTTTTCTCCCGAATCGACGTTATCAATAAACACGCCGGGTAAAAGCGGTTGATGAATATCTCTGTCCATCAAGACTAACTTAGTGTCTGAGTTTAGTACTTTGTTGAGATAAGTCGGGGTAGCTTGCGCCGAGTCATCAATAACAGAGAGAAAAATACCGGAAGCTTTGTAGCTAATAAGGGTATTGATGGCTTGTTCTTCTACTTGCTCTGAACCGTGGGTAGAGAAGATCATAACCGAGTAGCCTTTAGCCTCAAGCTCGGAACAGGCGGTATCGATGATCGCTGAATAGACGGGGTTAAATACGTTATCTGTCACAAAGCCCACGACATTGCTGGTTTTATTCTTCAAATTTCGAGCGTATACATTGGGTATGTAATTCATCTCTTCTGCGATTTTCAGAATCAGCTCACGGGTTTCTTTTTTGACCTTTTCAGGCGTAGTAAAAGCGCGCGAGACAGTAACATTCGTTACGTTCGCTCTTTTTGCTACATCCTTGATAGTGGCGTTTTTTTTGATCATTTTTGTCTACTATCAGATGACTATCGTTACGGTAAAAACCAAATTCGTCTACGTCAGTACGAACGCTTAACTTGTTGAAATAATACGCGCTAAAATTTTTACAGTCTAATTAAAGTGATAACGACAGCGTCGAGTTGCAAACTGACGCTGTCGTTAATGGTGGTGGTGCGAGGTGGTTTCCACTAGTTTTTAAGGTGCATGGTGATGTCATTTAACGCATGCATGTTAGCTTTACAGCTCTGATACAACGCGCGATATTGCTCAAACAGTTTGCTGTAGATAGCATGGTTTTGTGCATCAGGGGTCGCTCTTGGCACTAAGGTTGACCACTGTTTAATTTGCTCACCATTGTCGATAAGGCCAACGGCGGCCGCGGCCAATGCGCAGTCTCCCAGTGGCGCTTCCACTTCTTCTTTAATGGTTAGTACTGGATAACCTGTAATATCGGCGATGATCTGCATCCACATATCTGAATACGCAGCGCCACCGACCACAATCAACTTATCGTTGAGTTTCTCTGCACTGGCTTTACCACACTCAATATTATCGCGCAGTGCAAAAGTCACGCCTTCGATGACTGCACGATATAAATGATGTCGAGTATGGAATAAGCTCATACCGAGTAAAGTCCCTGAGGCTTTTGAGTCCCAAACAGGGGAGCGTTCTCCCATCAAATAAGGTAAAAAGAGCAATCCATCTGCACCGGGAGGCAGCAGTTTGGCTTCTTTTTCTAAAAGCTGGTGGACGTTACTTCCAGCGCCCTCAGCTGCTATTTTTTCCGCTTGGCAGAACTGATCAATGAACCAAGAGATAGAAGCGCCAGCAGTGATTGCTCCTCCAAAGATATAAATGTCTTCGGCGGGGTTGTTAACGTGAGGCATTGAAATCAGGCCATGCTCAGCATTGGCTGTATGGTTAACAAAGCCCCAGCACATTGATGTGCCGATCATCGCAACGTGGTCACCCGGTTCACAAACCCCTGCGGCATAGGTCGCGACGGCTGCGTCAACACCCCCAGCGACGACAGGTGTCGACGGGGCTAGGCCGAGTTGCTGCGCTACATCAGGAAGGAGTCCGCCAACAATATCGCCTGAGCCGACTAACTTCTCGGGCATGTAGTGATGAGGGATACCTAACATCGCCATCGCTTCTTGTGACCAATTGCGATTGGCTAAATCGTACACGCCACCAATGTTACCTGCTGATGAGTGGTCTACGGCAACTTCTCCGGTAAGCATGTAGTTAATATAGCTATTTGGTGGCAAGAAATAACGCGTGTTTTGCCAAACGTCTGGTTCGTTTTGTTTGATCCATAAGATCTTGGTGTAACCATAATAACTGTCAAGAGAGTTGCCAGTAATGGAAAAGAGCTTCTGGGTATCAATGTTGTCTTTGACCCACTGAACTTGCTCATCCGCGCGTCTGTCCATCCAGATAAGGCATGGGTAAATAGGAGAAATACTCTCATCTACCGGAATGCCTGCTCCGCCATAAAGTGAACTTACGCAGAGCGCTTTTATTTCCGATTTGTCGATGTTGGATTGTTGTACTAACTCTGTAATTACCGCAAAGGTAGCATTGAGCCAGACTTCAGCGTGTTGCTCGGCCCAAAGTGGTTTCTTGTTAATCACGCCATAACTTTGAGATGCAGAGGCTAAGATCTGCCCCTGTGCATCCATGATCAAACCTTTGGTGCTTTGTGTGCCGATATCGACACCAATAACATAACTCATAGTAAACCTCGTTTATTGTTTGGGGTTGTCCGCGAGTGAATTAGAGATCGACGCTGTTTGGCAAAATAACCAAATCACGAATCGTAACCGCAGGGTTACGAGTCAACATAAATAGAGCAGATTCAGCGACTTCGATTGGTTGCATTAAGCTGCCGTTGGCTAATGCTTCATCCATTTTTTCTTTTGGCCAATCGTCGAGTAGCGCGGTTACCACTGGGCCGGGTAAGACAGCGCTAACACGAACACCATGTTCAGCAACTTGACGGCGCGTAGTATGCACAAAAGCTTGTACTGCAAATTTCGATGCTGTGTAGATAGGTTCCCAAATCACGGGTACAACACCGGCAATCGAACTGGTAAACAGCAAGTCACCTGATTTTTGACTAATAAAATGAGGCAGCACCGCTTTTGCGCAGCGGAATGCGATATTGACGTTTAAATTTAATACTTTATCCCAATCGTCAGGATTGCCTTCTGCAATAGGGCCTCCGATGTAAGCGCCAGCATTCGCGTGGAAAATATCTAAGCCACCTGCAAGTTGAATGATTTGTTGTGCGAGGTTGTCTACTTGCGTGCTATCAAACAAATTCATTTGTAGCGCAAACGCGTTATCTCCCATCTCTGTTACGGCTTGATCCAGCTTGGCTGCATCTTTATCGATTAGGACAACTTTAGCCCCTGCTCGGTGAAATGTTCGAGCGCATTCTAAACCTATGCCGGATGCAGCACCGGTAATGGCTGCGACTTTTCCTTCTAGAGAGGTTTTGATCAGATTGTATTGGTCCATCTTATTACTCCTAAGCAAGCTACATATCGAATAACTATTACGGTTACTTTTTTTACAGCAAAACAGCGGCAATTGGTTTGGGGTGGATCACAAACAAATGTAGACGTCTACATTTGTTTGTAAATGAAGATTTAGCTCACAAAGATCATGACAATTGGGAATTTGGTGCCAGAATTCAGCGCATTTCTGTTCCATTTATCCCAGTTTAAACAAATGACTCGCTGCGTTCTGGCCTTGTACTACAGTGTCAAATGAATACATATCGGGCTATTTGTTTTATTTATCAGTCTTTTGTTTTGTCAATGATGTCATTTAGCTAAAGTTGTTAAATTTGCGTGACAACAATCACGCTTCAACGTTTATTTGTGTCGTTTAAAAACTTTATGTGTTTTTGATCTCATAAATTCAGTCAAAATATGTCTAATAATGACAACGTTGTCATTCGGTTTGCAAACGTTTGCCGTCGAGAGGAATAAAAACACTCAAGTAAAGAAAGGCAGGTTTCTTAGCTTAACCAAGACAACGAAATAACGTGAAAAGCAAACGATAAAATAATAGTAAAAGGAAATTATATGTCTCTGATAACCCGTACATTACGCAACATTGCGCTCGCAGGCTGCGTTGCGGGTGCGGCATTGCTAACGACTGCCGTACACGCGAAAGATGACTCCCAGCCACTCACTATTGGTATGTCTTTCCAAGATTTGAACAATTCATACTTCATTGTGATGAAAGAGTCATTGGAACAGATAGGTAAAGATCTAAACGCAAAAATCATCATCACGGATGCTCGTCATGATATCTCTAAGCAGATCAATGACGTAGAAGACATGCTGCAAAAGAATGTCGATATTTTGCTAATTAACCCAACCGACTCAGTCGGCATTCAATCAGCGGTTATGTCTGCTAAAGAAGCGGGTGTGGTTACGATTGCAATTGATGCTCAAGCAGAAGGCGGTGTTGATGGTTTTGTGGGCTCTAAAAACTACGATGCTGGTTATAAAGCAGGTGAGTACTTAGCTGAATCTATTGGTAAGAAAGGTGAAGTTGCTATTCTTGATGGCATCCCTGTAGTGCCAATCTTAGAGCGTGTTCGTGGCTTTGAAGCGGCGATGAAAAACTACCCGGATATCAAAATCGTTGATAAGCAAAATGGTAAGCAGCAACGCTCAATGACATTAACCGTTACAGAGAACATGCTGCAAGCACACCCAAACCTAAAAGGTATTTTCTCTGTTAATGACGACGGCACAATGGGCGCGTTGGCGGCGGTTGAAGCGTCGGGAAGAGATGTGAAATTTACCTCTGTTGATGGTCACCCAGAAGCGATTGAAGCGATTAAAAACGGCTCTAAATTGGTCGCGACTTCCGCTCAACACCCTCGCGATATGGTGCGTATCGGTGTCGGCCTAGGCCTAGCGAAGCTTTGGGGCGCTAACATTCCTTCTGAAACGCCAATCAATATCGATCTAATCGATGGCAAAAACGCAGAAGACTTTAGCTGGTAATTAAGCCATTTAGCCCGTGGTGTTCACGGGCTATTACCATGTCTTATCAAGGGTAGGTATAGGATGAATACATTGCTAGAGCTGGATGGCATCTGTAAGTCATTTCCCGGAGTAAAAGCGCTAGACGATATTTCTATCTCGCTACATAAGAGTGAGGTACATGCATTGTTAGGTGAAAATGGGGCGGGTAAATCGACTTTAATGAAAGTGCTTTGCGGTATTTACAAACATGACCAAGGTGACATTCGTATCGAAGGTGCTACGCAAACTTTCAATGGCTATAAAGATGCGATTGAAAAAGGTGTGGGCATTATATTCCAAGAGTTTTCTTTGATTCCTTATCTTAATGCAGTGGAAAACATCTTCCTTAATCGCGAACTAAAGAATCGATTTGGTTTACTAAACAAATCGTTGATGCGTGAAAAAGCGCAGCAAATCCTAGCGCGATTGATGGTTGATATTGACTTGGATGTTCCTGTTGAGCAGTTGAGTATCGCACAGCAGCAGTTTGTCGAAATCGGTAAAGCACTCTCTTTAAATGCGAAAATTCTAATTTTTGACGAACCAACTGCAACCTTAACCCCGAAAGAAGCCAGTCATCTATTTTCCGTCATGCGGGATCTTAAAGCGCAAGGCGTAGGGATGTTTTTTATCTCTCATCACCTAGAAGAGATAAATGAAATTTGTGACACCATCTCAGTGCTGCGAGATGGTCAATATATTGGTACGCGATCAGTGCAGGGGACGACAGTCGATGAGTTGGTCGAAATGATGGTTGGACGAAAGGTCGAATCGACTTTCCCTTCTAAACCCTCACCAGTCGAGCAACATAGCCCAGTGTTAGAAGTGCAAGAGTTACAACTTGGCAAGCATGGTCCATCGAATAGCTTTGCGTTGTATCCAGGGGAGATTTTTGGTTTTGCGGGGTTAGTTGGCTCTGGGCGTACCGAGACAGCGAGAGCGATTATTGGCGCAGACCGAGCCTATAAAAAAGTCATCAGATTTATGGGGCGAGAAGAAAAGCTTCCTAATCCGGCTGAGTCTCTGAGCAAAGGTATCGGTATATTGCCAGAAGATCGCAAGCATGAGGGATTAATTTTATCTTTCTCTGTTGCCGATAACATCACCCTCAATAACCACAAAGACGAGATTTATTTAAAAGGATTAATCAGTCGCAATGGCGAAATTGCCAAGGCAGATAAGCTAATTAAAACCGTAGGAATCAAAACGCCTTCCTCAAGTGTCGAGGTGGGCAATTTGTCAGGAGGTAATCAGCAAAAAGTGGTGATTGCGCGTTGGCTTAACAATGATTGTAAAGTGCTGATTTTTGATGAGCCAACCCGTGGTATCGATGTGGGCGCGAAGTCAGAGATCTATGAGTTGATGAGAGAGTTAACCCGACAAGGGGTTTCGATCATCGTGATTTCATCAGAGTTACCAGAAATTATAGGGATGTGTGATCGAGTCGCTGTGTTCCGAGAAGGTGAGATAGTCGCCCAATTAGAAGGAAATGATATAGAACCGAATACCATCATGTTACATGCAACCGGGAATAAACATAATGAACACTAAAGTAGACACTCATTCAGTCGCTCAGAGCGCACCTACAGGGTTAGATACGATCAAAAATTGGACTAAGCATCCAGTGTTTTATCCGTTGGTTGGTTTTATTACCGTTTTCATCATCATGATGTTTTCCAATGATAATTTTCTTACCGCCAACAACTTAACTAACATTGCGCGCCAAGTGTCGATAAATGCGATCATCGCGATAGGGATGACTTGCGCAATTTTGCTCGGCGGCATCGATCTTTCTGTGGGGTCAGTAATGGCACTTTCTGGCACGGTAACCGCAGGGTTAATGGTGGCGGGGATACCGCCAGAGTTTGCCATATTCTTGGGTATTCTACTTGGTGCTAGTTTTGGTGGTATTAATGGCTTTTTGATTGCTTATGCCAAAATGCCAGCCTTTATCGTAACTTTAGCGACCTTAGGTATCGCGAGGGGGCTAGCACTGATTTATACCGGTGGTTATCCAATCGCTGGCTTACCTAAATGGTTCTCGATTTTTGGCCGTGGGGAAGTGCTAGGGATTCAGACTCCGATATTCATTATGATTTTTGTCTACATCATCGCTTATATTGCGTTAAACCACACCTCATTTGGGCGTCATGTCTACGCTATTGGTGGTAATGAAGAAGCTTCAAGATTAAGTGGTATCAAAGTACCGAAAACCGTGATGTTGGTGTATATAATTAGTGGCACAACGGCGGCGTTGGCAGGGCTAATACTGACGTCGCGTTTGATGTCTGGCCAACCAAATGCGGGCGTTGCTTTTGAGCTAGATGCGATTGCAGCCGTTGTTCTGGGTGGTGCTTCAATGGCTGGTGGTAAAGGGGCGATACTCGGGACTCTTGTTGGGGCTATGTTGCTCGGAGTACTTAATAATGGTCTCAACCTCGCTGGCGTTTCACCTTATGTACAAAACGTGATTAAAGGCATCATTATTTTAGTGGCCATCTACGTTGGTTCAGAAAAAAAGAAACGCGCATAAATTGAATCCTGAAAGGTACAAAGCCCGCTTCACTTGTGTGTGGCGGGCTTTGTCTATTGTGTATGGGTTAACTCTGTTGCTGGAGTGGCTTAAAGCGCGCAGTCAGATTGAGTGAAAATTTCATAGTCATTTAACGAACCTGCTTGGAGACGAAAATCGACTATCTTACAAATTTGAGCGGTTTCACTGATGTAGGTGATTTTACCATTGGCATAAACGTTTTCTCCGTCTCTAAACGCAGAGTCAACTTCGGTACTCAAATTGATACTGTCCCTTGAAGTCGCACTCAACAGTCCAAATGGGTCAAACCATCGTTCTTTGATTGCCATCTGCGTTAGCATGTTTTCTGAAGCGGCATTTAGCTGTTTAGGTTGCACAACATAATGGTTGTAGACGAAATACATACTCAAGCTGGCTATTACCATTACTAGCAGGGTGGTTGCCTTCATATTTGTGCTCCTAAAGGAAGGACCATACGCTTAGGTTATTGAAACTCGTCGCCGTGATTTTCCAATGTCTCTGTGCCGCACTCTGAGCAAACTACGTAGCGGTCAATCAAATCCAAAGATGCGCCAAACGGGCTAGCCGTGCCACCGAAAAATCCGGATAGAAACGCTTTGAACTGTTCTTTTTTACTTTTACCAAACTTGGAAGGTTTCTGCTTTACGATCTCTTTATGTACTGTATCTTTTTGACATGTATGACAATACTTCATAGCCATCTCGCTTAGTTTATAAAACTCACTCAAGATGATAACAAGCTACATGCATATTAATGAGAGGTAGGGCTAAAACATGGCAATTGTGTTTTTTTGCGTCATCTAATGTCGCTGTGCAGGGAATGGTTGTTGAAGAAATATGATTGAGCTTGGATTCAAGGAGGGATTGGTACAAGCCCCTTTCAACCCTCTAAAACGACGAAAGCCCGCACAAGTGCGGGCTTTCTAAATGTGGCGGAGAGATAGGGATTTGAACCCTAGATACGCTATTAACGTATGCCGGTTTTCAAGACCGGTGCTTTCAACCACTCAGCCATCTCTCCGTTGTTGAGGCGAATATTAAAGGGGTTAGCGAACCTTGTAAACCCCTATTTTTACTGTTTGCTTTATTTGTGAGCGCTTAATGGTGTTTTTTAGTTTGATGGCGTGTTTTTTGAACTATTGGCCTGATATTTATCAAGTTTATTGTTCGGACTCGTTTTACCGAGGTAATAAAAGAGAGAGCCGAAGCTCTCTTTAGTAAGGTGTATGGTCGGACTGACAAGATTTGAACTTGCGACCCCCGACACCCCATGACGGTGCGCTACCAAGCTGCGCTACAGTCCGAACAAAGTAATTTTACTAGTTCGCCCTTACAGGTCAATTAATGGTCTCTGTTAAGGTGATGATTTAGTTACTTTTAGTGTAAAAGCGTTGTAATTCAGTTAAGCCTTGCATCAATACAGGTAGTGCAGGGTTTTCATCACGTAGACGTTGATAATTGCTGTCATACAGCTTGTAGTTACCGAACTTATCGATCACTGTGGTGTTTTTGTTGGTGATCAGTGCTAGCTCATGATAATCACCGGCCAGTACCCATTTGCGAGATTTTTCATCAAACAAGTTTCGGCCACTACTGAAGTCGGTCGGGTTTGATGAAACGCCCAAGAGGTCTTGCATCAATGTCACAGAGAAATCGAGATGGCTCGTGCGGTGGTTGTATTGTGCAGCCACTTTACCCGGCCAATGCATAACCATTGGGACTTGCAGTTGGTAACGGCTGTAGTTGCTGTTTGCACCCCAGCTGTTGGTTTTGGTCTCGTTAAACTCAGTACCGTGATTCGATGTAATCACAATTACAGTGGAATCGCTGATGCCGAGTTGTTCAATTTTGTCGAATAGGTGCGCAAGCTCAGTATCGGCGTTAGAAACCGATTGTTGGTAGCTGCTGATTAATGCTTCTGTACTGTTACCAGAGCTGTGAGCGTAATCTGAAAAATTATCGAGTGTGGTGAGTTCGATAAAGCTAAACCAAGGTTGGCTAGCGTTCGCGGCGACCCAATTGGACCACGCATTGATCGCTGCATTGTCAGCAGACTGAGTATCAGTAAGCTCCACATTATTAATGCTTAAGCCATTGAACACGATGTCACTAAACACCGAGTCACTGAAATTGTCGCCACTGAACAAGCCAAAGCTGTAATTTTGGTCTAGTAGTGTTTCTACCATAATTGGTAGAGATTCTTGCTCTTTGATGCTGCTTGCATAGCTGCTTGGCAAGCCATAAAACAGACCAAATACACCCGTGCTATCGTTACTTGAGCTGAAGTGGTTGTTAAAGCTCAGGTTATCAATTGAGAATTGGAAAGCGTTAGGCATTGATGATGCGTTAAGTGCATCAGAACGTAAGTTATTAACGCTCACTACCAACACATTCAGAGGATTAGCGCGACGGCTAAACTCGATGGTTTCAAGTGGGTAGCGAACTAATTCTGCCTCGCCTAAGTTGGCGGCTTGACGTTTTAGGTACTCTTCTCTGTCTAACAGGCCATGTTTCTCCATGAATGACTTCGCGGTCATAGGGTAAGAGAGCGGGAAGTTAGCACGCTGAGAGGTAATCGGATTGTAAAAGTACGCATCCGCCCAAACGTAAATCATATGGCTTGAAATAAAGCAGACGAAGAACACAGCAGCGATAGGGCGGCCAATGTGTTTATGCGATAGTTTACGTTGTTTACGCCAAACCCACTCTGAGAGCGCAAGCTCGATCAAAAAGATGAGTGGCAGAACAACAAATAAGTGCTGTAAATCAGCGCTGATGGCACTGCTTTTTTCAGCAAAGAGCACTTCCCATACCACAGGCGTGAGGTGAAGGTTAATGCTTTGATACGCTTGGGTATCGATAAGGAGTAGGGTAAGACCTATGGTCACCAAACAGACAGAAAGTAAGCGAAACAGCTTACGTGATGGCACCACAAAGGTTAACGGAAACAGGACCAGTAGATATAAGGCAAAGACGAGAAAGCCAAAGTGACCCACCCATGAGGCGGCTAAGTAAACTTGGCCGAGTAGGGTTTCTGGCCATGGAGACTGGGTAATATAGCGAGTACCAATAAGCATGGCTGCAATGATATTGAAAAAGGCAAACCAGTGGCCCCAACCCACTAGGCGTGAAACACGCTCTCCGTATGAATTTCCGTTATCTACCATGTACTGTTCTTGTTTCCGCTTTATATATTAGTGAGCTTTGTCTTCAATTGAAGACATAAGCGCTTGTGCAAATTTCTCTGCAATTGCTTTTCTTTGGCCTGTACCAACATTCTTATTAATAACATTGGTAGCGATGTTGCCAGCAATCATTAGGCTTAGGTCTGGACCTGCGCCATGTTTTTCGAGCACAGCTGCGACTTCAGTTAGAATGTTTTCAAATTTTTCGTCGCTGTATTTAGATGTAATCGGCATAAAGACTCTAATGAACAATAGTAAAGCGGCTTATGATAACCTACAATGCGGTGCAACTGAAACAGAGAACGACGATAAATTTCATCATGAGTTTGCACCTTTCTAACGTTATCCTACACCAACTGCAAAAAAATGATTCTGAAGAGCTTACGGTTAATTTCCGTTCAGAGTCTTTAGCAAACGACAGTTCTAGTGAAAGCTTAGTCGCTGAACTGCATCGTGTATTCAATTCTAAAGCCGGTAAAGGCTTTGGTTCATTTAAATCAGACAGCGATTTTCAAGTCTGGTTGCAAGAACTTCGCCAGCAAAAGAGAGATTTTTACGATTTCTCTCAAATTAGCGCGAATCGTCTGAAAGACGAGCTAGCAAAATACCCATTTGCCGATGAAGGCATTTTAGTGTTTGCTGAGTATCAATCTCTAGCTACAGATTACCTGTTTGTCGCAATTATTCCATCAAATCAGAGTCTTAAAGTGACAGAAGGCTTAGATATTAGTGCAACTGATTATCTTGACCTGTCTAAAATGGATATTGCCGCACGTATCGACTTGTCGAGTTACGAAAATGACAAAGAATCAAACCGCTATCTTACTTACATTAAAGGCCGCGTAGGTCGTAAGGTTGCTGATTTCTTCTTGGATTTCTTACAAGCGGAAGTCGGCCTTGATACTAAGCAGCAAAACCAAGTGTTGATGCAAGCGGTAGAAGATTTTTGCTCTGACTCTAAATTAGAGAAAGAAGAAGCACTGAGCTACAAGAAGCAAGTTGCCGATTACTGCAACGAGCAAATCAAATCGGGCGACGAAGTGTACGTGAAAGAGCTATCTGGTGAGCTGCCAGCTTCTCAAGACGGTACGAGCTTTTTAGATTACACCCAAGATCACGGCTACGAATTGGAAGAAAGCTTCCCTGCTGATCGAGCGACAGTGCGTAAGCTGACTAAATACGTAGGCGCTGGTGGTGGCTTGAATGTGAGCTTTGATAGCATGTTGTTGGGCGAGCGTATTTTCTACGATCCAGAAACCGATACGTTAACCATTAAAGGCACGCCACCAAACTTGCGAGACCAACTTAGCCGTAATCGCTAAAGACGCCTTGTTATGAGTAAATAAGTGAAACCCCGCCTAGTGCGGGGTTTCGTTTATCTAGAGGTAAGCAAAGTTAGATTTGCAACAATTTGAGTATCATAAACTGTACAGTTTCGCTTTTGCATATATGCTTGTATTTAAGGGAATTTAAGCATTCGCGAGTACATGATGGATAAACTACAACTAAAACTTGGCTGGGTATTGGTGCTGGTATGGATGATCGGCATTACGGTTATCGTCACTAACTATCGTTCTACTTCTGTGATGATGGATAAGGTCGAGCAGTTAGATAGCAAGATTGATGCGCTGCGTAGCCGGCTCTTTTTTGATGCGCCATATCGAATCCACTTTGCGACCGAGCAAAAAGCAGAGTTGGAAAAAATCATCCAACTAAAAGGCGAGTTAGAGCAGCAGCAAGGCAAAAGTTGGTTTGAGCCAGATGTCCAACAGTTATTGTTTACCACAGACCGATTCGTCGAACATAGCCAAGCTTTTGTTGCTAACGAGTTGGCGCTGATTGATTTAATTGGCCAGATCCAAACGAGCCGAGATTATTACATTGAACAGCCACAAATGGCGTTGTTGTATTACCAACTCAGTGCCAACGTGTTTGAGGCCATGTTCTCTTCGCAAAGCTCGACTTCAACCGCCTATCGTCATCTTGATGCCCTTTATGCGGAGTCGGTGAAACTGCCGGAGACGGATAAACAACGACTTCAATCGGCGTTAGCCAAAACGTCTTTAGTGATGGGTGGCTATGCGCAAGGCGCATTTTTAGTAGGTAAACTGATTGACCATACCGTGCACGATGAAGTGGTCGGTGTCGAACGTCAGTACCATCAATTATTACAAACCCATCTAATGATCGGTGCTTTGTTTAGCGGCGGCTTGATGATAGCGATGGTGCTATTGTGGCAATCGTCTCAGCGACGAAGCGATAGCCATGATGCCGCTGAGCCTCAGATAGCGTCGTCAGTGAATGTTGTAGAAGATTCAGAGCAAAGACAAAGTGCAATGGTCTCTATTATTGAAGAACCCCAGCCTGAACCTGTAGAAGAGCCCGTGACTGCTGAGCCACCGGAAGTTAACGATAATGTTGCCAGCTCCGGCAGTGAAATTGACTTCGACTCGATGCTGGATTCACTGGGTGACGATCGAGAATCAATGTGTATGCTACTGGAAGTGTTTATTGAAGATCATGCCAATGATGTTGCAGACATCAGTCGACTGCTGAGTGATTCACCTGATGAGGCAATGCGAAAAGCGCATAGCTTAAAAGGTGTTGGGGGTAACCTTGGTGCAATGAACTTACGTGAAGCGGCAGGCAAAATAGAAACCGCTATCAATCAAGATGTTACTCAAGTACCTGCATTATTAAATGACTTAGACGTACTTTTATCTAAAGCGTTACAAGAAGCGCAGCAGTTCTTAGATGAAGAACAAGCGGCTTAGTGACTCTTGTCATACAAACAAAAAGAGCGCCAACTAGGCGCTCTTTGCTTATCGAGTTCAGGAAGTTAAGCCGTTTGCTTTTCTAGCTCAACGCTCTCTTCACTTGCGGTTGCTGTCGGCTCGCATTTATCAACAAACCAACCCATGTATGAGCTAATAATCGTTACGATGATACAAACAAAGCTCAACCACATGAACGGTGCGTAAGACAGGGTTGCCACGCCTAAAATGCTCGCCATGTAGATACCGTTATCACTCCACGGCACCATACCTGATGTTAGCGTGCCACCAAACTCTGCGTTACGAGATAGGTTTTTACGTTGGTAACCTAAACGGTCGTAGTTCTTAGCACAGATTTTTGGCGTTAGAATCAGTGAAACGTACATCGCAGAGCCGAATACGTTACCCATAAACGCAGTACCAATGGTAGAAGTCGCTAGAGAACCTGCGCTTTTAACGCGGCGTTCAAACAGTTTAGCGATAGTCTCAAGTACGCCCACTTTGTCTAGTAGACCACCAAAACCAAGACCAAACACAATTACTGCAACCGAACCCAGCATCGAAGACATACCGCCACGGTTAAGAATCGAGTCAATAAAGTCTACGCCTGAAGAAATCGCAAATGGTGCCCACGCGGTGTTAAACGCGGTTAGGAAGTCCACATCTTGAACCATCACAGCCCAAACGATACCCAGTAGAGAACCAAAGCTGATTACTGGGAAAGAAGGCATACGCATCGCAAGCAGCGCTAGTACGATAACTACTGGAATAAAGGATAGCGGTGTGATGTAGAACTGGTTATCCATCGCTTCGATAACGCCTTGCACCTGAGACATATCAACGTTACCCGCGTAGTGGAAGCCAAATAGGGTAAACAGAATACCAGTGATGATGTAGCTGATCAGTGCGATTGGCAGCATGCCTTTGATGTGTTCCATTACTTCTACGTTAGACATAGAAGAAGCAAGGATCACTGAGTCAGACAATGGAGACATTTTATCGCCAAAGTAACAACCAGAAAGAATTGCACCAGCGGTAATAGGAGCAGGAACGCCAAGGCCCTGACCAATACCCATCATTGCAATACCTGCTGTACCTGCCGCACCCCAAGATGTACCTGTCGCTAGTGCGGTTAGAGAACAAATGATCATGGTAGCAAGAAGGAAGATAGAAGGATGAATTGCTTTTAGACCATAGTAAATGATGGTTGGAACAATACCGCCAGAGATCCAAGTACCGACGAGTGCGCCGACAGCTAGAAGGATAAGTACTGCACCTAGGCCATTAGAAATGCCATTCAGTGCTGCTTTTTCAAGTGCTTTGTATTGGTGACCTAAACGTAAGCCGAGCACAATAATAATGAACCAGCCAATGTACAGGGCAAGTTGAATAGGTAAATCCAGCTGGGCTGTAAACGAGAAAGCCAACAGTAGGAAGATACCAAGGGACACGACTACTTGAATCATGTTCGGTAAACGTGGGGTAAGTTGCGTCATAGCGAGCCTCTTATCTGCTTTAAACCGACCATCCACCTAACTCTGTTAGTGAGCTTGTACTAACTCTTTGACCCATATAAAGATTGACGACATTAGGAGTGAAGTCGGCATGGGTAATAGTTTCAATAACTATGCGCAAAGAATTGCTTAACAGCGAATGATACGAGAATTAACTCTTCTTGAGTATGCAGCGCACTTTACCTTAGCTAGTCTTTTATTTCGAGAAAATGTCATTTTGTTGTGATTTATTCGAGTTTATTGCTCGTTTTGTGGTTAAAAATATCGCAACTGGTTAATGTGATGTGTTTTTTATGTTTTGTAACGTGATTTTTATGTGTTACTGATGTTTTGTTATCTTTTCTAAAATTGGTTGTTTTGGTTTTTAAAATAACAACTGGCTTTTTTCTGTTCAAAATGGATTTTTTTCGCCGATTTTGGATAAAAGCGATGAAAAGATGTAGCAAAGCATGATTTTTCGCTTGAGATTTTGCTGTGAAAATTGAAATATTGAGAAAACGAGTTTTAATTTTTACACGGAGAGTATGAGAGATGAGAGTAGGTTTAGTTGGTTGGCGCGGTATGGTGGGTTCTGTCCTAATGCAGCGCATGGTTGAAGAGAAAGATTTCGACCTAATCGAACCGGTATTTTACAGCACGTCACAAATTGGTATTCCTGCACCTGTATTTGGTAATAAAGAGTCTGGTCTTCTTCAAGATGCGTTTGATATCGAAAGCTTGAAGCAACTAGATGCAGTTGTAACGTGTCAAGGCGGCGGTTACACAGAGAAGGTGTACCCTGCGCTGCGTCAAGCAGGTTGGAAAGGTTACTGGATTGATGCCGCTTCTACTCTACGTATGGAAAAAGATTCGATCATCACGCTAGATCCAGTCAACCTAAGCCAAATTCAACAGGGTATTCACGCAGGCACAAACACCTTTGTTGGTGGTAACTGTACCGTGAGCCTAATGCTGATGGGGCTAGGTGGTCTGTTTGAAAAAGGCCTAGTTGAGTGGACTAGTGCAATGACGTATCAAGCGGCATCGGGTGCGGGCGCTCAAAACATGCGTGAGCTTATCTCACAGATGGGTGTGATTAACGATTCAGTCAGCTCTGAGCTGGCTAACCCAGCAAGCTCTATTCTAGATATCGATAAAAAAGTGGCAGATACCATGCGCGCTTCGTCTTTCCCTACCGATAAGTTTGGTGTGCCTCTAGCGGGTTCACTTATCCCTTGGATTGATGTGAAACGTGAAAATGGTCAGAGCAAAGAAGAATGGAAAGCGGGCGTTGAAGCAAACAAGATTCTTGGTTTCCAAGATGCGCCAGTACCAATTGATGGCACTTGTGTCCGTATCGGTGCGA
Organism: Vibrio sp. LaRot3; assembly: GCF_027587025.1. Classification (GTDB taxonomy): domain Bacteria; phylum Pseudomonadota; class Gammaproteobacteria; order Enterobacterales; family Vibrionaceae; genus Vibrio. Next base: position 282,970 of record NZ_JAPPTI010000001.1, read on the forward strand.
TGCGTAGCCACTCTCAAGCGCTAACCATTAAGTTAAAACAGAATGTACCTATGGATGAGATCGAAGAAATTATCGCGACTCATAACGATTGGGTAAAAGTGATTCCGAACGATCGCGATATCACTGCGCAAGAACTGACACCTGCAAAAGTAACGGGCACTCTTTCAATTCCAGTAGGTCGCCTACGTAAGATGGCGATGGGGGATGACTTCCTTAACGCATTCACTGTCGGTGACCAATTGCTATGGGGCGCTGCTGAACCGCTTCGTCGTACATTGCGTATTATTCTGGCGGAAAAACAGTCTTAAACGAATCAATTCAGTACATCAATACAAAGCGCCTTTTTGGCGCTTTTTTTATAAACCGCTGACAGATAACTGACTTTTCCCCTTTACCGTGACCCCGTTTGTAACTCGGGGAAAAACAATGAAAGCAAAAAGTAGTGGCTTTACCTTAATCGAGCTAATCGTCGTGATTGTGATCTTAGGGATCTTGGCTGTGGTTGCCATGCCAAGATTCATCAGTATGAGCAAAGAGGCTAACGTCGCGACATTAGAGGGGCTATCAGGGGCTGTGCATGATGCAATTGAATTGGCTCATGACAAAGCGGTTATTGAAGGTAAGCAAGATGAGCCTTCTTATACCATTGATGGTTATGGTTCGCTTCAATATGGTTATCCAGCAGTAAACAAGCAAGGTCTGGTGGAGTTTATGAACTTCGATGGCGGCTACCATGATTTGACCAAAGAGTGGGTGTGGGCTGCACACAATAACGGGAATGTTAATGACCCTGATTACTGGATCGCTACCCATTCAAGTTACCTAAAAGATTACACAGGCAGTGACTTTAATAGCAAGATTATGGCTACGGAATGCTACGTACAATACGTTGCGCCAATGCAGGCGGACGATGATTACAAGCTTGTTACCATCATTGATGGCTGTAAGTAATTTGCGTCTCAGCGTGATGACAAACAAGGGTGCCAATTGGCACCCTTGTTTTCTATTTGTTTCTTTTCAGTACGGATAGCGAGTTTGGCTATTCATCCTTTTCATCCGCTCTTACTATTCGTTGATCGGGCTCTGCTAATTCACTGCCGCAATATTTACAGTGCATCGCATCCGACTCGTGACCGGCTTTTGAACAGTTCGGGCATTTCACTAACTCACGGTGTGATTTCATCTCTTGGTTGAGCTCAGCCGTGATGATACCGGTAGGAACAGCCAAAATAGAATAACCCAGCAGCATCGTTAATGAAGCGACCGCTTTACCTAATACTGTTTGTGGAACAAGGTCGCCATACCCAACGGTAGTAATGGTCACAATTGCCCAGTAGATACTCTGAGGAATGCTGGTGAAGCCATTTTCTGGCCCTTCAATCACATAGATTAGCGCACCAAAGATAGTCACTAAAATGGCAACGGTATTAAAGAAGATGAAGATCTTACGTTTTGCCATCAAAAGTGAGCGCAGCAAAATGTTGGAATCTTGCAAATAACGCACGAGCTTCAATACACGGAAGATCCGCATTACGCGCAGCAGTCGAATCACACCCATAAAGGCGACTGAAGGGAAGAAAAACGCCAAGTAGGTTGGCAAAATGGCCAATAGATCAATCACGCCATAAAAGCTGGTGGCATAAGATTTTGGTTTGGGCGAGCAATACAGACGTAATAGGTACTCTAAGGTGAAAATAGCGGTAAAGCCATATTCGAAATAGCGAAGTTGCTGTGCCCATACTTGACTGACCGAAGGCAACGACTCCAAAACCAAGACGACCAGTGAAGCGAGTATCGCAACGATAAGGCTAATATCGAACGCACGACCGCCAGAGGTGTGAGTACCAAAAATAATGACGTAGAGGTGATGTTTTAAAGGTTGTCTAGACATGTTAGGGCTAAGTTGATCAACATTAGCCCTATATTATCAGAGATTACGCCAAACCAGGGAATAGGGCGCGTAAGCCGTTGGCAATAAATTCGATACCAAGTGCACCAAGAATCAGGCCCATGATACGAGTGATCACGTTAATGCCTGTTTGGCCGAGAAAGCGCACGATCAAAGGCGCTGATCGGAACAACAACCAAGTACACAAACAAAATACGATAATCGTTACCATGATACCCGCAGTATCGAACATAGTTGGGTAGCGAGAACCGTAAACGATGGTCGAACTGATTGCACCAGGGCCTGCCATTAGCGGCATCGCAAGCGGCACTACACCGATTTGTTCACGGCTAACGTATTCAGACTTCTCTTGTTTGTTCTGCTTATCTTCACCTAATTTACCGCTCATCATCGAAAACGCGATGCTCAATAGCAATAGACCGCCTGCAACTCGAAACGAATCAAGCGAGATGCTGAACATATCAAGCAGTAACTGACCTGCTAATAACGAGACAACCAAAATGATGGCAACAGCAACATTGGCGGTTACCGCAGTCTTGTGTTTTTCTTCTAAGGTCATATGACCCGTTAGAGAAACAAACACCGGCATGATGCCGATTGGGTTTACTGCAGCCACTAAACCTAGGAAAAACTGCAGGAAAATAGCAAGCTCAAAAGTTTGCATAATGACGACTCACATATTTACAGGGTGAAAAGTAATTGTAGGTATGAATTCGCGCCTAATGTAAGGCAAAACTTCGAGCTGAACGAATGAAAAAAACTAACGTATAAAGGCCGTTATTGGTGAGAAAATCTTATTATTGATGAAATTGTAATCATGGTGGAAGCAAATTGTTACTAACCACAGGGGGGCTACACCAAGTTGATTTTCACAAATGTTAACAATCGCACATTTTAAACAAATAATATGAGTGGTTATAGAGAGAAAATGCGATTCAGATATACTCTCAGTAGCACGTAAAATCATGCGAACAAGAGTGGTTTTTGTTGAAAAATGAAACTTTTTTACAGTCTGTTGAAAGTTTTTTAGTTTTTTTTGTTTGTATGCTCTTTTTTTGAACACTGGTTTTTTCAGGGTTATATTTTTGAAAATCAGCTAGTTACTGTTGTTTTTAGCTAGTGTTTACCTCTAAGGTGGTAATTAATTTTTGAGAACTGATCTGGGTCAACTTTTTTCATACTCTGAAATATTATACTCAGCCCTGAAAGCAATTTACTAAGCGTGTTGTTAGTTAAATCACTAAAGAACGTGATAAGTACACAAGCAATGAACTTAATAAAAAGTTTTTAATATTGTTAATTTTAGGAGAATCCCTATGCCTGTAACTAATTTAGCTGAACTAGATGCTCTAGTAGCTCGCGTTAAAGCGGCTCAAGAAGAATTCGCTACGTTCTCTCAAGAGAAAGTAGACGCAATCTTCCGCGCAGCATCTCTAGCAGCTAACCACGCTCGTATCCCGCTAGCACAACAAGCGGTTGCTGAGTCTGGAATGGGTATTGTTGAAGATAAGGTAATCAAAAACCACTTCGCATCTGAGTTCATTTACAACAAATACAAAGATGAGAAAACTTGTGGTGTTCTTGAAGAAGACGAGAACCTAGGCACGATGACTATCGCAGAACCTGTAGGTATTATCTGTGGTATCGTTCCAACAACTAACCCAACTTCTACAGCGATCTTCAAATCTCTTATCTCTCTGAAGACTCGTAACGGCATCATCTTCTCGCCACACCCACGTGCGAAAAACTCTACTAACGACGCAGCTAAACTTGTTCTAGATGCAGCAGTAGCAGCAGGTGCTCCAAAAGACATCATCGGTTGGATCGACCAACCATCTGTAGAGCTTTCTAACGCTCTTATGAAGCACGACGGTATCGCTCTTATCCTTGCTACTGGTGGTCCAGGCATGGTTAAAGCAGCTTACTCTTCTGGTAAGCCAGCAATCGGTGTAGGTGCAGGTAACGTTCCTGTAGTTATCGACGAAACAGCTGACATCAAACGTGCAGTAGCTTCTATCCTTATGTCTAAGACTTTCGATAACGGCGTAGTATGTGCTTCTGAGCAAGCTGCAATCGTTGTTGACGAAGTGTACGACGAAGTGAAAGAGCGTTTCGCATCTCACAAAGCTCACGTTCTATCTAAAGCTGACGCTGATAAAGTACGTAAAGTTCTTCTTATCGACGGCGCACTAAACGCGAAAATCGTTGGTCAACCAGCTCCAGCTATCGCTGAACTAGCGGGTGTTAAAGTTCCTGCTGATACTAAAGTTCTTGTAGGTGAAGGTCTTGGTAAAGTTTCTTACGATGATGAGTTCGCTCACGAGAAACTATCTCCAACTCTAGGTCTGTTCCGTGCTGACAACTTCGAAGACGCAGTTGCTCAAGCAGTAACAATGGTAGAGATTGGCGGTATCGGCCACACATCTGGTCTATACACTAACCAAGACGTGAATGCAGACCGCATCCGTTACTTCGGTGACAAGCTTAAAACTGCACGTATCCTAATCAACATCCCTACTACTCACGGTGGTATCGGTGACCTGTACAACTTCAACGTTGCACCTTCTCTAACTCTAGGTTGTGGTTCATGGGGTGGTAACTCTATCTCTGAGAACGTAGGTCCTAAGCACCTAATCAACAAGAAAACTGTAGCGAAGCGAGCTGAAAACATGTTGTGGCACAAACTACCTAAGTCTATCTACTTCCGTCGTGGTAGCCTTCCAATCGCTCTTGGCGACCTAGAAGGTAAGAAACGCGCATTCCTAGTAACTGACCGTTTCCTATTCAACAACGGTTACGCAGATGACGTAGTACAACTTCTTAAAGCTCAAGGTATTGAAGTTCAAGTATTCTTCGACGTAGAAGCAGATCCAACTCTATCTGTAGTAGAGAAAGGCGCTGAAGCAATGAAGAGCTTCCAACCAGACGTAATCCTAGCGCTAGGTGGTGGTTCACCAATGGATGCTGCTAAGATCATGTGGGTTATGTACGAGCACCCAGAAACGCACTTCGCTGAACTAGCAATGCGCTTCATGGACATCCGTAAGCGTATCTACAAGTTCCCTAAAATGGGTAAGAAAGCTGAGCTTGTATGTATCACTACAACTTCAGGTACTGGTTCAGAAGTTACTCCATTCGCTGTTGTTACAGACGACAAGACTGGTGCTAAGTACCCACTAGCTGACTACGAAATCACGCCAAACATGGCTATCGTTGATGCTAACCTAGTAATGAACATGCCTAAGTCTCTAACAGCATTCGGTGGTTACGATGCAGTAACTCACGCTCTAGAAGCTTACGTATCTGTTCTTGCTAACGAATACTCTGATGGTCAAGCTCTACAAGCACTTAAGATGCTTAAAGAGTACCTACCATCAAGCTACGCGAACGGTGCTAACGACCCAATCGCTCGTGAGAAAGTACACAACGCAGCAACTATCGCTGGTGTAGCATTTGCTAACGCATTCCTAGGTGTTTGTCACTCAATGGCTCACAAACTAGGTGCTGAGTTCCACCTACCTCACGGTCTAGCGAACGCACTACTTATCTCTAACGTTGTACGTTACAACGCGAACGATAACCCAACTAAGCAAACTGCATTCTCTCAATACGACCGTCCACAAGCACGTCGTCGTTACGCTGAAGTTGCTGACCACCTAGGCCTAAGCCAAGCTGGTGACCGCACTGCACAGAAGATTGAGCGTCTACTAGCATGGTTGGAAGAGCTTAAGCAAGACCTAGACATCCCAGCTTCTATCCAAGCTGCAGGTGTTTCTGAAGCAGACTTCGTAGCGAAACTAGATGAGCTAGCGGTTGAAGCGTTCGATGACCAATGTACTGGTGCGAACCCACGTTACCCTCTAATCACTGAGCTTAAAGATGTTCTACTAGCTTCTTACCACGGTAAGCCATACGTTGAAGGTGAAACTTTCGAAGGCACTACTGTAATCAAGAAGAAAGCAGACCAAGCTCCAGCTAAGAAAGCAAAAGCTAAAGCTTAATTAAGATTGAGTTATGAGATAGGTTTTTGCTAGCACGAAACCTAATCGGGAAAAGCAAAGCCCCAGTCGAAAGACTGGGGCTTTTTTTATCTAACGAGTGAGTGAACAGCAGATACAAAAAAGCCGATGCAATGGCATCGGCTTTGGATTATTCGGTTCGGTTACTTTTCGTCTTCAGGTAACTTAACGTTAAGTTCCAGTACCGAAATGTCGTCATCTTTGTGTTCAAATGACAGATCAACCATGGATGGGTCGATCGCTACATACTTACTGATCACTTTAAGAATGTCTTCTTTAAGTTGTGGCAAGTAAGATGGCGCTGGGTCACCTTCACTGCGGCGCTCAGCGACGATAATTTGCAAACGTTCTTTGGCAAGGTTTGCGGATGTCTTCTTTTGCGGACGGAAAAACTCCAATAATGACATGCGGTATTAGCCTCCAAATAGTCGTTTGAAAATCCCTTTCTTCTGCTCGGTTAAGAAGCGGAAGTCAACTTGTTCACCTAGTAGGCGTTGTACAGTGTCATCGTAAGCCATGCCTGCATCAGTTTCGTTATCGAAAATAACCGGTACGCCTTTGTTTGACGCGTTAAGTACCGCTTGGCTTTCTGGAATAACACCAAGAAGTGAGATGTGTAGGATTTCTTCCACATCTTCCACGCTTAGCATTTCACCTTGGTTTACACGAGCTGGGTTGTAGCGTGTCAGCAGCAGGTGTTGCTTCACAGGTTCTAAGCCTTCCTCTGCACGGCGAGACTTAGAATCTAAAATACCAAGGATACGGTCAGAGTCACGCACTGAAGAAACTTCAGGGTTGGTAGTAACAATGGCTTCATCTGCAAAGTATAGCGCCATCAGTGCACCTTGCTCGATGCCCGCTGGTGAGTCACAGATAATGAAGTCAAAGCCCATTTCATCAAGCTCGTTCAAAATACGACTAACGCCTTCTTTGGTTAGAGCGTCCTTATCACGAGTTTGTGAAGCAGGAAGGATGAATAGGTTATCTGTGCGCTTATCTTTGATCATCGCTTGGTTAAGGGTCGCCTCACCATTAATCACGTTAACGAAGTCGTACACAACGCGACGCTCGCAGCCCATGATAAGATCAAGGTTTCGTAAGCCGATATCAAAATCGATCACAGCGGTTTTTTTGCCTTTAAGTGCTAAGCCAGACGCAATAGCAGCGCTAGAAGTAGTTTTACCTACGCCACCTTTACCTGACGTCACAACAATAATGCGTGCCATGGTTTTTTCCTTTTTATTTTAAATCGTTATCTGCTCGAACTGCAGAGAGTCGTCGTTCAAGCTGAATAAAACTTTTTGTTGCCAAAATTGCTCTGCGAACTGCTCAGTCAGCCAGTAATGACCGGCAATAGACATCAGTTCAGCGTTGAGCTTATTACAAATAATGACGGCATCTTTATTGCCGCTTGCACCTGCGATGGCACGGCCGCGCAAGGTGCCATGAATATGAATTGAACCGTCGGCAATCACTTCGGCACCTTCGCTTACATGGCTCAATACCACAAGGTCAGCGTCTTTGGCGTAAACTTGTTGCCCTGAGCGAACCGGTGTGCGAATCACTTTGGTTGGTGCCATTTTCGCTGGTGCTTGCGAGGGCGACTTGCTTGCCGACATAATGGCAAACTCGGCCTCGGCAGCCATATTTTGGGTGCGTTTGTCCTTACAACCTGTCACACCGACAGGAATCATGCCTGCCTCACTAATCCCGTGTTTCAGTGCAGCAAAGTCGATATCACCCTCAACCTTTGCAACATTGACCACAACGGGGGCAGATGCAAAAAAAGTGGGAGCTTGGCCGACCTTTTCTTTAAGAAAATTGATTGTTTTTTCTACATTGTTGTCAGAAAGGTGTAAAACTGACAAAGTAAAGCTACTACCTTTCAAATCAGGGGTATGTGACATCTTTTACTTTGGACCTCGTTTTATTAACGCCGGAGTAGAAATGACGTTGCCTGAGAGTAGGGGTGTCATGTTATATTTCCCGCTTACTGTCAGCAAGTTATCTTGCTGTCAATTGAGTGTTTTGCTAGCAAATTTCGCAAAACAGATAAATTCTGAATATTAGATGGATTAAAGCATCCCATGTTGTGTGCAATTTACAAAAGTTCCAAAAAAGAAGGTGCATACCTGTATCTGCCGAAAAAGGACGATTTTTCACAAGTTCCTGACCAATTAATGCAGATGTTTGGTAAACCAACTATGGTTATGGTGGTGAAATTAGAAGGCCGTACCCTAGCGCAAGTGGACGTGGAAAAAGTGAAACAATCTTTGAATAGTGACGGATTTTTCTTGCAATTACCGCCGCCACCGAAGAACCTACTTGATGAATACAAAGAACAAAAAGCACAGCGCGACTCATAAGCGTTGAACCGTTGCTCAAGGAGGGCAAATTGAAATCATTACTGTCAGTTGTTTTAGGCCTAACCATTACAAGTAGCGCATGGGCGCAAGACAAAAGCTTTGACCAATACGTAGAAGGGTTGAAAACCCAAGCGCTGAATCAAGGCATTTCGCAAGCTACCGTTGATAGCGCTTTTGCTGATGTGCAGCATAAGCCTCGCGCGGTAAAAGCGGATCGCAACCAACCAGAGAAAAAGCTTACTTTGGATGAATACATTCCAAGAGCAGTGCCTGATTGGAAAGTAAAACAAGCCAACGAACTTTACCAAAAGCATTACGATGAACTTCAACGCATCGGCGAAGAGTTTGGTGTTCAACCGCGCTTTATTGTTGCGCTATGGGGTGTAGAGAGTAACTTTGGTAAGTTCATGGGTAATTACAGTGTCGTTGATGCACTTTCAACCATGGCTTATGACGGTCGTCGTGAAGACTTCTTCCGCAAAGAGCTGATGTCTGCACTGCAAATTCTTGATCAAGGCCATATTGAAATGCCGAATTTCAAAGGGTCTTGGGCGGGTGCAATGGGCCAGTGTCAGTTTATGCCTAGCTCATTTATTAGCTACGCCGCCGATGGCAATGGCGATGGCCGCAAAGACATTTGGAACACTAAAGCCGACGTGTTTGCCTCCACGGCGAATTACTTAAGCCAAAAAGGTTGGAATGACACTTACACTTGGGGACGCCAAGTTAAGTTGCCACAGGGCTTTGATATGAGCTTGGAAGGTCGCGTTAAAGGTAAGCAGAAAATGCTGGCCGAATGGAGCGAGCTGGGCATTACCCGTTACGATGGCCGCCCACTGCCTAAGTTAGACAACGATATTGAAGCTTGGCTAACCGCACCAGATGAAGCCGGTGGACGCGTGTACTTGGTGTACAACAACTACAATGTATTGATGAAGTGGAATCGCTCTTACTACTTTGCATTGGCAGTCAGCCACTTAGCGGATAGAATCCGTTAAGCGAATCATTTCAGAACAAAGGGGCTCATTGAGCCCCTTTCACTTTTTGGAGAAACCGTGTTTTCAGAACGAGCTGCGCAAATGGTGGTGTTTGCTGCCTTACTCAAACATAAAAACTTCACCCAGGCGGCGAAAAGCCTCGGTGTGTCGGTTTCTCATGTCAGTAAACAACTCGCCCAATTAGAGGCTGCGTTAGGCGTAAAGCTTGTTCAGCGTACCACTCGAAGCTTTACCGCGACAGAAGCTGGCGAGCGGTTTTACTGCCATTGTCAGCAAATCGTTCAGGTCATCGATGAAGCGCAAACTGAAATAGAAAGTCAGCGTGATGAAGTCGAAGGCTTAGTCAAAATCGGCTTATCTCAATCTTTTGGTACCTTACACATCATTCCGGCGATTCAAGAGCTTCGACAGCTGTACCCTGAGCTGCAAGTAGAAGTTCATTTGTTCGATTACAAAGTGGATATGCTCGATGAAGGCTTGGATTTGTGGATCACCAACAATGAGCTATTGCCAGAAGGGTACATTGCTCAGCGTTTGGCGGATTGTCAGTTTGTGGTAGCCGCTTCGCCAGAGTATTTAATGCAAAACAGCACGCCTTTACATCCTCACGACCTTTCAGACCATAACTGTCTTATCTATCGCAGCTGGGAGCGCGACTACACCAACTGGGCATTCAGCAACAATGATCAGCAATTAATGGTCAATGTATCGGGTAACTACTCAGTGGATTTAGCTGAGGCCGTGCGAGATGCTGCTGTTGCAGGGTGGGGGATAGGTTATCTTGCCACTTACCTCATTGGTGATGAGTTTAAAAATGGTCAGTTAATTCAATTGCTTCCAGAATGGAAAGCGAGTCAGAACATGCCATTTTATGCGGTTTACCCAAGCCGTCATTACATGCCTAAGAAAACATCAGCGGTGATTGAGTTCATCAAACATAAAATTGGCTCGCCATGTTATTGGGATAGTCGACTTGCTCCTTACGTGAGCCGACTAAAAAGTTAATCGACTTTTTCCCAATCCAGAAACATATTTTCCATTTGGAAATAATGGAAAATACCAAACGTTTAACTCTATATAAAATAGACACTTAGGATTTCTCGGTTTTTGCACTCTGGATTTGCTACAACTTCGCAACAAGTGTGACTTGCATCTCATTTTTGCCGCTATATCATCCGACGCCTTTCCCGTTCCCCCTTTTTGTCGGATTCATTTTTATGAACTCAATCCTTGGTATTGTGGCGATCTTGCTTACCGCTTGGTTACTATCCACAAATAGAAAAAATATAAATTTCAAAACCGTTTCTCTCGCTTTCGCACTACAAATCGTATTCGCTCTGTTGGTTCTTTACGTTCCAGCGGGTAAAGAAGCGCTTAACAATGTGACAGGCGCAGTATCTAACCTAATCAACTATGGCCAAGAAGGTATTGCCTTCCTATTTGGTGGCCTAGCGACAGGTGGCTTCACTTTTGCCATCAACGTGTTGGGTATTATTGTTTTCTTCTCTGCACTAATTTCAGGTCTTTACCACATTGGTTTGATGCCTAAAGTGATCAACTTGATTGGTGGTGGCCTACAGAAACTGCTTGGTATTGGCCGTGCAGAATCACTATCAGCAACAGCAAACATTTTTGTTGGCATGATTGAAGCGCCTCTTGTGGTTAAGCCATACCTTAAACATATGACGGACTCACAGTTCTTTGCTGTTATGACGGGCGGCCTTGCGTCTGTTGCTGGTGGCACATTGGTGGGTTACGCATCACTTGGCGTGGATCTTAACTACCTAATTGCAGCGGCATTTATGTCTGCACCTGCTGGCCTTTTGATGGCAAAAATCATGGTGCCAGAAAGTGGCTCAACAACAGCGCCAGACATCGACATGAACGATGTTGAAATGCCAAAAGCAACCAACGTAGTGGAAGCGATGGCTGACGGTGCTATGTCTGGTCTACGTATCGCAGTCGCGGTAGGTGCAACTCTACTTGCGTTTGTTAGTGTGATTGCTCTTCTAAATGGCATGCTAGGCTGGATGGGCGGCCTGTTTGGTATTGAATTAAGCTTTGAGCTGATCCTTGGTTACCTATTTGCTCCAGTAGCATGGCTACTTGGCGTACCGTGGAGCGAAGCGACGGTTGCGGGCTCTCTGATCGGTAACAAGATTGTTGTAAACGAATTCGTTGCTTTCATTCAGTTAATGGAAGCGAAAGAGATGCTAAGTGAGCACTCACAAGCTATCGTAACATTTGCCCTATGTGGTTTTGCTAACATCTCAACCATGGCGATGCTAATTGGTGGCCTAGGTAGCTTGGTGCCAGAGAAGCGTCCGTTTATTTCTAAATTTGGCTTCCGCGCTATTGCAGCGGGTGTAATGGCCAACTTAATGAGTGCGTCGATTGCTGGCGTGATCATGTCACTATAATCAAAAATAAACTCAAGCTAGCGTAACGCTCTATCACTTCTGGACAAAGTTGAGCATTACGCACTGAGAACCATTAAGTAAAAAGGGGGGATGACCATGGTCATCCCCCCTTTGTTTATCTTGCGCTTAGCAAACTACTTTTTAGTATGGAACTGCTCACACGCTAGCATGGTGTTTTCAATCAGGCTCGCAACCGTCATTGGACCCACACCGCCAGGAACTGGAGTAATAAAGCTGGCGTTATCTTTAGCTTTATCGTATTCCACATCGCCAACCAGTTTGCCTGACTCTAGGCGGTTGATGCCTACATCGACAACCACAGCGCCTTTCTTAATCCACTCTCCCGGAATAAAGTTAGGTTTACCGACCGCTACCACGACTAAATCCGCTTGGCGAACATGGCCTTCTAAATCTTTAGTGAAGCGGTGACAAGTGGTTGTCGTACAACCTGCTAAAAGCAGTTCTAATGTCATTGGGCGACCAACAATGTTTGAGGCACCAACGACCACCGCGTGCATACCACGTAGGTCGATATTGTAACGATCAAGCAATGTGATGATGCCTTTTGGCGTACAAGAACGCAGCTTAGGAATGCGCTGAGCAAGGCGACCTACATTGTAAGGGTGGAAGCCATCGACATCTTTTTCAGGATGAATGCGCTCTAGCACTGATGTTGCATCAATGCCTGCTGGTAAAGGCAGCTGCACCAAAATACCGTCAATTTCATCGTCGTTGTTTAGCTCGTCGATAAGTGCCAGTAGTTCTGTTTCGTTAGTCGATGCTGGTAAGTCAAAAGACTTTGAGATGAAACCCACTTCCTCACATGCGCGGCGTTTGCTGCCAACATACACTTGTGATGCTGGGTCTTCACCCACTAGAACCACAGCAAGGCCAGGAGCTCGTAGACCCGCTTCTACGCGTGCTTTTACACGAGCGGCGACTTCAGATCGCACGGTTTGAGAGATGAGTTTTCCATCAATATTTTGAGCAGTCATAGCTTTCCTTTTGAAAAAGAGCTGAGTATTTATTTGTTGCGCATTGTCGCAAAAAAAACGGATAAACTCCATACGCAAACGTTTGCTTTGGGGTAAAATTAGACACCTTTAGCTTTCGTGCCCTTTTTTTAAGCATTCAGATCAGAATGTTAGTAAAAGCCCTTGTGTTGAGCGCTTTAACTCGTATAATCCTTTCCCTGTAGCGCGCCCTTAGCTCAGCTGGATAGAGCACGTCCCTTCTAAGGATGTGGTCATAGGTTCGAATCCTATAGGGCGTGCCATTTATTTAGAAAGCCCCGATAGCTCATTGAGTTATCGGGGCTTTTGCGTTTTAGCCTACCTAATTAGTACATGACTCCTTGCGAGATAGGCTAACTAATCGATTTCAATTTACTGAATTATTCAGTCCATTCGAGTAATAAAGGTTTGCTCATCATCCACAAAAGCCACAAAGCCACCGTGGTAGATAAACACTCGACCACGCCCCTCAACTAGGCAGGCAAGCTGTGGGTTCAAGTCTTCTTCGTTATTCTTGCTTTGAAATGTGCCGGTATCGGTGATTACACCGTCGAGGCTAGGCAAATACCCATATTTGCGCTTGGCTTGATCAATTAGGCTCAGTTCACTGGCAATAGAGAAGCAAGAGGGGATAGCACCAGCATCTTCGATAAACATGGGTTTCAGTTCTTCAAAAGCGGTGATCACTAGCCAGTCGATGCCGTTAACGTGATGGATAAACATAAATTATAAATACCTAGTTTCTCGGTAATTCTGATGTGGGAAGTTTATCACTATCAAAAGAGAAGTTCGCAGAGAATTAGTGTCGAGAGCAGGGAATGCAGTGTCATTCTCGATCACTCATTCGGTTAGCTTTAACGCGTTTTTGCTCCATTATGAGTTAGAAGTTAAATTTTCGGAGATGAAATCTACAAGTAACTTTGATATGTGTGAATGAAAATTTATTGCACGATAATGAATGAATATTGTCAGTGGAGATAAATCATAATCCACAGAAACTTGTTGTAATTTATTCTGTTTTATCTCATCTAAGCAGAAGCTACTGGGCAGAGCGACAAACCCAAGTCCACGTTGTGCAAGAGCTTTTGCCGTAAATCCACCATCTACTTTTATTCTTGATTTTGGCGATAGTGACCTATACTCATTTGACTCTGGAATAGTGAAAATCCAAGGGTCACCTCCAAAAGATTTATAGCTTGATATACAAGGCATTGACTCCAGTTCAGTTAGGTTTTTTGGCAAGCCATAGCGGTTAATACACTCTTTAGAAGCCAAGATAATAGTGTCCCATTGGCAAAGTGGCTTCGATACCCAATCTCTGTCATCGAGGTCTCCTCGCTCAAAGCTAATAATAATATCGGGGTCGTTTGAGATAGCATTTTCAATCGCAGTACTGTGCTCACAGTACAGTGTAATGTCTGTATATGTGGCTAAAAAATCCGCTAAAACGTCTCCAATAATAGGTATATCTGGAGAGCTAAGTCGAATGCTTCCTTTAAGGGAGGTCTGTGCCTCACTTAGTCGCTGTAGTGACTGATTGAGGTTGTACAATGGTTCTCTAATTTCTTGGAATAAACGCTCACCCATCAGTGTTGGGGTTACTTTACGAGTTGTTCTATAGAATAGCTTTTCACCCAATACCGACTCTAGTTGTTGGATGTGTCTGCTGACGTTGGAACTTGGAATTGCTAGGTGTTCGGAGGCTTTAACAAAACTATGGTTTTCATAAACGGAAAAAAATGATTGTAGCCAAACATTATCAATTCTATCTAACATGATTGTCCCAAAATTTAAGATATAGAAGCCAATATTAGCTCATTTTATCGGTCTAAACCATGTCCTAGAATGGTTCCATAGCAACCAGAGCGAGTATATAAATGAACGATAGAAATCCTTTATTTGTCCTTCGTGATAATCATCATTTACAAGTCGAGCAGCATGGTTCAGGCCCACATTTGTTAATTATTGGTAGTGTGAACTACTACAAAAAAGTCATTCCCGAATCTCTGCACAATTACTTTACTTGTGTGTATGTGGATCATCGCGGGTTCTCAAAATGTGATGCTGTAGACCCAATTGAGTTTGTCAGCTTAGATACTATCACTCGTGATATCCAAGCAATATGCGACAGCCTGAATCTAACTAAAACTAGTGTTTTAGGCCATTCAGGTCATGCGTATATGGCAATGCACTTTGCAAGTCATGCGAAAATAAAGATCGAAAAGTTGATTGTAGTTGGTGCTGCGCCAAGTCTGTCAGGTGATATGCAAGAGAAACAGTTTACTCATTGGTCTGAAAATGCTTCTGAACAACGAAAAAAGTTGCTAGATACAAGCATGGCTAGATTAGAAAGTGATATTGCCAAACAGCCAGAACGTAAGTTTGCGCATATCTGTCGTAGATTAGGCCCAATGAGATGGAAAGATGCATCATTTGATGAGTTACCTTTGTGGAATGATGTTGAAATGAATACACCGTTACTAGATACGCTTTGGGGAGAAATATTCAGAGATATCGAGCTAACGCAGTTTTCTTCAAACTTGGATGTCACCGTAATTAATGGAGAACTAGATTTTAGCATTGCTCCGATTGAGATGTGGGAAAGCATTGAAGGCGCATTTAAATCATTACAGCTGATTAAGTTAGAAGCTGTATCGCATACGCCAATGCTAGAAGAACCAGAAAAATTTGTTGAAACGATCCTGAGTATATTTAACCATTAGATAAAATTCATAGTTATGTGTAGTTGATAGCTCAAATAATAAGGAGCGGAAGTTTGAGTTGTTCAGACTCTAACAAGTTTTTGTCCATTAATTAGTTAAATGTACTATTCCTTATCGACATTTAAAAAGCGCCTTTAACGGCGCTTTATGAAGTGTTTATCTGCTGTGCCTACATTCAAGCACTAAAAAATCGGCTTTTTCCTGTCTTTAAAATAAAACACGGCGCTAATGGTTAAGAACAGAAAGGCGAAGTAATACACAAACGATGATAAAGAGGCTAAGAAAGCGATGTTAGCCTCGACTTCTTCTGGTGTGTAGTTTTGCGAAAGTAGCTTGTAGTAGTAAGCGTAAAGCATGCCAATCGAGCCATAACCGAGGTTGAACATTAAGCCTTTAAAGCTGAGTACGGTCGCACGGTTGTGGGATTCGGTGTTCTTGTTCAGGTGGTAGCTAATAAAAATGTTCATGGTCATGATGATGAACATCAGCACCAGAGCAGGGATTACGCCGTAAATTGACCACCCTAGACTTATACAATAATAGGTCGCAATACTTGCTAATCCCATAATGGTAATGAAAGCTTTTGGAGCCATGCTTTCAGCAAGTCTTCGGCTTTGTCCTGCCAGAATGATTTTGAGCACACTCATCCCTGCACCAATCAATCCAATGTAGATAATTGGAATACTAATGGCGGTGTAATATTGGCTATTCATGGTAAAGAACATGCGCGATGTATGCTCAAACAAACTGTAATAGAGCAAAATGAACAACACATAAGGCGTTGAGAGTACCCATTTACCAGTGTTTAGCGTCAGTTTTAGGCTGGTAATTGTTGTGGTGATTTTCCCGCTGCCACTTGGTTGCTGCTTTTTTTCTTCCTTCATGTTTAATGCCGAATAAATGGCGACAAGTGCCACCACCAAAGTAGCGTAGACAGGAATACGCATGATCTCTTGTGTGGTTTCTGGCGCATTTAACCCTAAAAACTGATAAATACTCGACATGAAGTTAACGTCATACATGGCAGCGCCAATCAGCGTGACAAAAATACCAATGGTCGAGGAGAGACGAAGCTGAATTTGCAGCACTCTTGGCCATAATTCTTCTTTGCCTTGTTCCTTTAAGGTGTCGTAAGCCAAGGCTTCATCTGCGCCGCTCGCTAAAGCCATCGCTAAGCCACTCAATATTCGGTTTATAAAGAACACGGTGAAAACCAAGCTTGGGTTGCCTATCGGCACAAAGGCGATCATGGCAATTTCAACAAACATCACCATTGATGAAAGCACCACCAGTTTTTTGCGGCCTAAGGTATCGGCAAAAGCACCGGAGGGCACTTCGGCCAGTACAATGGTTGCCGCCCAAACCACATTTAGCATCGCGAACTGTGAAAGGGTTAAGCCGTAATCGAGATAGAGCAGTGTGAATATTGGGTAATAAAAGCGCGCAAAGTAACTGCTGCGAAATATCAGGAAGTTGCGAACATTATCAATTTGAAGGATTTGTTTGAGCGTCATGAAGCTTTCTGCACCGTAAATAACATAATTCGGTTCTTATTGTGTGGGAAGGCAAGGGGTTAACCTTTGAAAAATCGCCGGATTATAGCAATAACCAGCTACTTTTCTACCTACAAATGAGACTCACTTCGCCAAAATGGCTCTCAGTTATGGGGTCACAAATTAATCACGTCGTCCTATCGTTTTACACTTGTTCACCTATTCTCCTAGTAGTCGAAGAATAAAAGCGAATAAGGATATTCATGATGAGATTAACAATGCTCACTGCACTGATAGGTATCGCCTCTTGGCCAATCAGTGCAGACTCGCAAACTGCGGATTCAGTGGCCCCCGAAGCAACCAATGAGATACGTGCAAAGAAAGCGGTTGAAGCTGAGAGCTTCATGGTTACCGCTGCACATCCTTTGGCGGTAGAAGCTGGGTATAAAGTTCTTAACGCTGGTGGCAGTGCCGCTGATGCGTTGGTTGCGGTGCAGACGGTTCTTGGTTTGGTGGAGCCTCAGTCTTCGGGCTTAGGTGGCGGGGCATTCTTAGTGTATTGGGATGCAAAGCAAAACAAACTGACGAGTTTTGATGGGCGAGAGACCGCGCCATTAGCCGCGAGGCCAGAGTTATTTCAAGATGAAAACGGTCAACCGTTGAAGTTCTTTGATGCAGTGGTGGGAGGGCGTTCAGTCGGAACTCCGGGAACGGTTAAGTTGCTGGAAACCATGCATCAAAAGTATGGTGATAAGCCATGGTCTGAATTGATGCAACCTGCAATTCAGTTAGCCAACAATGGGTTTGAAGTGTCACCTCGTATGGCTGCTTCTATTTCAAATGATAAAGCGCGATTAGCTCGCTACCCTGACACTCAGGCTTACTTTTTCACCCAAGATGGTGAACCGTTGCCACAAGGCTATAAGCTAGTGAACAAAGCATACGCCAAAACACTTCAAACTATTGCCAAACAGGGTTCAGCTCCGTTTTATACTGGCAAAATTGCCAAGAGTATCGTCAATAAAGTCACCGCGATTGAAGATAACCCCGGTTTGTTAGCGATGGAAGATTTTGCCACTTACAAAGTTATCGAGCGCGATGTGGTTTGTTCTGCTTATCATCAATACGATGTGTGTGGTATGGGGCCGCCAAGTTCTGGTGCGTTAACCTTGGGGCAAATACTTGGTATTTCGAGCCATTTTGATTTGGCTAAGTTAGGTAAAGATAGCCCGACGTCGTGGCAGATTATCGGCGATGCTTCTCGTCTCGCCTTTGCCGATCGTGGGCGCTACATGGCAGATTCCGATTATGTGCCAATGCCGCAAGGGTTACTCGACCCCGAATATTTAGCTCAGCGGGCAAAGCTGATAAAGCAAGGTGAAGCTCTTGAGTCTGTGACTGCGGGCGAACCACCTTGGGATGCAAAAATGGCAATGGCGGATGATCAATCCCTAGAGCTACCGAGCACCACACATATCGTTATTGTCGATGGTGAGGGGAATATTATCTCGATGACCAGCACCATCGAAAATGGCTTTGGTTCTCGAGTGATGTCCAACGGGTTCTTGCTAAATAACGAACTGACCGATTTTTCATTTGCCGCTCACAAAGATGGTTTGCCGATCGCCAACCGAGTCGAGCCCGGTAAGCGTCCTCGCTCTTCGATGGCCCCAACGATAGTGATGAAAGATGGCGAACCTTATATGGCGATTGGTTCTCCGGGAGGGTCGCTCATCATTGGTTATGTCGCCAAAACCTTGATTGCCCATATTGATTGGGGAATGCCTATTCAACAAGCAATAGAGATGCCAAACATGCTCAATCGTTTTGGCACGTACGATATTGAAATAAGAACGGATGCGGAGAAGTTTAAAGCGCCATTAGAGAAGATGGGATTCGAAGTGAATCTGCGTGATCTCAACTCGGGCTTACATGGCGTGGTGTTTAAAGATGGCAAAATGATTGGCGGGGCGGATTCTCGGCGTGAGGGGATTGTGCTCGGCAACTAGTTATTCTTGGCAACAACTCTTTATCGCTTGATTATTACCTCTCTATAAATAAAGCCGCATTCACTAAGGTGCGGTTTTGTCGTCTTTGCGCTTGAGTGCTTAGTAAACGCCAAAGATGCGTTTTATAAATTGATGGGCAGCGCCTATTAATTTAATAGTTTCAACTGATTGGCTGTCGATGGCGACATTGAGCAAAATGCGTTTCTTAAAGTCTGTTTGCTTCGCGAAAATGACAATTAAAAAAGCGATTAGCGAAGCTTCCTAAAAGAACTATTTTTGCTATCAGGAGTATGGAATGCACTACCTTTCTCAGCTAAAAGTGAGGACTCGTTTAGCGCTTGGATTCGGTATCTTAGTCGCGCTAATGGTCGTGCTTACGATTGTCGGTATTCAAAAGGTTAACTTCATTGATATGAGTTTGTCGAAAGTGACCGACATAAACTCAGTAAAGCAGCGTTATGCGATTAACTATCGAGGTAGTGTCCATGATCGCGCGATTGCCATTCGAGATGTCGCCATCATTTCTAGCCCGCAAGAGTTATCAACACTGGAAGATGATATTCGTCGCTTAGAAATGTTCTATCTCCAGTCAGAGCAGAACATGCGTGAAATGATCGCCAACAATGTGCCTTTTACCGATAAAGAGCTGAGCATTCTGCAAAGCATTGATGAGATACAAGCTAAAACGCTGCCTCTTGTTCAACAAGTAATTGCCAAGAAAAAGAACGGTGAAGATGTCACGGCATTGGTGCTTGAACAAGTGCGGCCAAACTTCACGCAATGGCTTAAAGTGATCAACGAGTTTATCGATTATCAGGAAGCGCTAAACCAGCAATTAACGCCAGTTGCTCGTGCAGAAGCGAATGGCTTTGAGAGCTTAATGTTACTGCTAAGTGGTATTGCTATTGTGATATCAGCGCTGGTGGGTTTTGTGATTGAACGTAGCTTCCGCCGTTCGCTAGGTGGTGAGCCTTATTTTGCCCAACATGCTATTCAGCAGATGGCGAAAGGCGAGTTAACCCAAGATTACAACAACAGTGATGATGGCAGCATTTTACATTCGTTGTCTTCGATGTCTGAAAAGCTCAGTTCGATTGTGCACAATATTCGTGGTGCTTCTGATCAATTGGCAGAACAAGTTGAGAAAGTGTCACAAGGTTCCAGTTCGGTGTTTGACTCTGCTCAGCAGCAAGCCGGCTTAACGGAAAATATGGCAATCAAACTAGAAGCAATGCACGCAAGTATTGATGAAATTGCTGCGATTGTGGCGCAATCAGAGCAGAACTCCGTCAATACATCAGAGAATGCTCGTGATGGCCGACAGAGAGTCGCAGCAGTCGCAGAGCAAATGCTTTCCGTAACGGCAGCCGTGAATGAGACGGTAGCGCAAGTCAAAGAGCTAGAAACTAAAACGCGTGATATCGGTGGCATTGTTAACATCATTAGCGGGATCTCTGAACAAACTAACTTACTGGCGTTGAATGCAGCCATCGAGGCAGCAAGGGCAGGGGAGTCTGGCCGAGGTTTTGCCGTAGTTGCCGATGAAGTAAGGCAGCTAGCGAGCCGAACGGGAGAGGCAACCACGCAAATTGAAACCATGTTAGCAGAGGTGCAGGCACAAACAGTTGCAAGTGTCTCGGCAATGGAAAATACGCAGCCCAAAGTAGAGAGTTGCCAAAAGAACACCGAAGAAGCAAGTCAGCTATTGGTTAATATTGAGCAGCAATCGCAAGATTCACTTAATCGAGTGCGCGACATAGTGCTCGCAACGGGTGAGCAAGTCGATGTGGTACGTGAGTTGGTCGTCGCAATGGATCAAATTTCTAGCATGTCGAATGAATCCATTCGATTGATGGAAGACAACCAAAGTGCAAGCCAAAACCTGAATGCGCTTTCTGAGCACTTAAAAGAGGAAGTGGCATTCTTTAAAGTGTAGTTTGCTTGGCATATACCCAGAGAATTTAACTTTAAATTATTGAACTTATTGATAAATGATAAGTAGAGCCTAACACCAAGAGTTTCAGACGGTATAATCACCGACATTAAGTTATACCGTCTGAGGCATTATGAAATTGACAACATTGGTTGATAACACCCGTTTAGATGAACGACCGGATCTTTCTGTAGAGCGGGGGCTGTCATTTCATATTGACACAATGGGTACACAGCTTCTTTTTGATACGGGGAGTGGAAGCACTTTTCTTGATAACGCTAAGGCGTTAGATGTTGATATTGAGCAAGTCGATATGGTGGTGATATCTCACCGCCACCATGACCATTGTAATGGTACCAAATATTTCACGGCGCAGAACTTATCAGCCAAAGTCTATCTTAAACACAGTGAGAGTCAGGAATTCTATTTTCGAGCCTTAGGCTTTAAAAGTAATGTCGGTATTGATAGGGCGATGCTACAAAACCAAGCCCATCGTTTTATCTTCCTTGAGCGCCCGACAGAGATTGCGCCCAATATCCACGTCATTACCGAAATATGCCATAAGCACCCCAAGCCGAAAGGCAATCAATATCTCTACACAAAGACAGAAGCAGGGCTAGTGCATGATTCGTTTGAGCACGAGCAGATTCTTGTGATCGAAGAAAGTGATGGTTTGGTTATATTTACGGGCTGTGCCCATAGTGGCGTGTTGAATATGATTGAAACGGTCATCGAGCGATTCCCTCAAGATAAGATCAAAGCGGTTGTCGGCGGTTTTCATCTCGTGGGACTGCCAATTTTCAATAGCATAGGTGGCACTTCACAAGAGATCAGAGAAATTGGCCGTGTATTGGCGCAGTATCCCATCGATATGTATTACACCGGCCATTGCACCGGAATGAAAGCCTACCAACTGTTAAAAGATGTGCTTGGTGAGCGTCTAGAGCTACTGCCAACGGGCCGCGTAGTAACGATTTAACAGTAGGAAATCTTCGCCGCGCGACCCATTTAAAAATCATGAATCAGCGTCGGTTTGTTGGAGAAGAACAACTTGGCGAACCAAGATTTGTAACGCCATCCGAGCGACAACAATCGTTTTGCGAGACCTTGGTTTTCGATGATGGCCACTTCAACACCTTGATAGTGGTAGGGATGGCTTTCAATATGGTCGATGAACGCAGTCAAAATACCTTGTCCCCTGACTGATGGAGCAAAGTGAACTGAAACAATGGAGAAGCGTTGGCTACCCATTGGGCATCGAACGTAGCAATAGCCGTATTCATTTTGGATGGTTTCAGAAAACTCGGGAAACGGCCGAGATGGGTAGCCTTTGGCTAGGTTATCGTATTCGTTACAAAGATGGTCTAGCAGTTGTTGTGCGTTGTTATCCATACTGATGCCGCCTTGGTTGTGAGCGTCGAGGGCGATGTGTTTGGAGTGTCTATTTTAACGCGCATTGCGATGACAAATTCGGTAAAGGTGTCGGTGACTTGCTGCCGGGTTTAGTCAGTATTTGGATAAGAGTGCAGAGAAAAAACGTTCAGGATGGGAAAATTGGAAAGATCTCCGGCCGATTTTTCCTTGTTAACTAAGCTCATTTTTAATACGCGCGAAATGAGCGGTATAATTTGGGTTACGTTGACGGGTATTGAGACTAAATGCCGTGTTTTATTAATCTCAAGATGGATGCTGTGTCATGTACGCGCGATCCCTTATGCGGTAATATTTCGCCCAATCGATAGTTCAGATTCCCTTTTGTTCATGCTTATTCGCTATTTTAACGGTGCGGCAGTGTGGCTGCGGAAATAAGGATACTTGTGCAGTACGTAAAAATTAAAGATTCGATAGTGGAGCAAATTGAAACAGGCATGTTGGCTCCGCGACAAAAGCTACCAGCTGAACGCAAGTTGGCGGAATCATTTGATACGACGCGTGTTACGCTGCGAGAAGCCCTATCATTGCTCGAGGCCGAAGGGCGTATTTACCGAGAAGATCGCCGAGGCTGGTTTATTTCTCCTCAACCACTGCGTTACGATCCTAAGCAAAGAAGCTCTTTCTCTGCTCTTGCCCAAGGACAAAATCGTACTTCGAAAACGGAGTTAGTCAGCGCGAAAGGAATACTCGCGAATAAACAGGCTGCACGTTTACTCAATTTGCCGCCTTTCTCTGACGTTTATCAGATTGATCGCGTTCGCTACTTAGAAGATCGCCCAGTCGCGTACGTTACGCATTATTCTAGCCCTCAACAGTTTCCTAATTTGCTCGATTTGGACGTCACCAATTCAATCGCTGATGTCTATCGGGAATATTATTCGGTGGTCTATCAACAAAGTCGCTACCGAATACTGACCAGTTCTTTATTGGGCGAAGTGGCTCAATCACTGCGAGCAACAACCGGTACTCCTTCATTAGTCATAGAACGAATGAATTACAATCAACAGGGTGAATTGATCAGTTGTGATATTGAGTACTGGCGTCATGATGCAATCAGCGTTGAGTCATTGATCGACCTGACCTAACCTGCATGAAAAGAAAAAGCCAGTGATGACTTTGGCACTGGCTTGGTTGAATGGATAGAGCTTCTCGCGTTAACTACACCAACGTAGCCCCTTTGAATGCGCCAATCGGTGCGATTTCATCTAGCTTATCAAGAGTTTCTTGGCTTAACTGAACTTCTAGCGCAGCTAGGTTTTCGTCAATGCGTGATGTCTTACGACTGCCCGGAATAGGAATGATGTTATCGCCTTGCGCTGTTAACCACGCTAAGGCTAATTGAGTGGGAGTGATTTGATACTCTTGCGCAATTTTCTCAATTTCTTCCAAACGTTGTAGATTGTTGGTGAAATTTACGTACTGAGAGCTTAGTTTGCATCGCTTGAATTAGAGCTAGATCGTCTATTTGAATAAAGAGTGTATTATTCAATTTGAACATATCAACGTTTATACTTAGAGTGTGTGGCTTCTCATACTGGATGGGAATTAAGCGTGTTTGCTTTGTTATCTTATATTGAGATAGACAGCAATTTATAGAGAGGCATCAGGAAGTTTGGATGTTAATGAAAAAAATGGATGCGCCGTTAGATATGCAAATCGGTGCTAGATTTGAAACTAAAAAACATGGCTACGTTCAGGTAGTTGAATATTACAATACTCATACGGTAATCGTTGCGTTTGAGAATACTGGCAATATCCGTTCTATTACCGCCGCTAAATTACGCAGTGGCCAATTATCTGACCGTTCTGTTCCGCCACAATCGTCTATGGTTGGAGAGAAAGTAGAATCCGTAAAGCATGGCGTTCTAACAATTACTCAAGTTGAATCTGACAATATTGTTGTATTAGAAAATGCACAAGGTGAAGAAATTCGCATGCTTCTTCCTGCCGTGCAAAAAATGAAAAAGGAGTTCGAAGATACGGATAAACCATTCGAAGAACCTGAAAAACCGATGTCACTGTCGGCTTTAACTAAAAGAAATAAGAAAACGAAAGACGTTAATAGCCTGCTTAAGAAAATGCTTACAGATTATGGTAAGTAAACGTCATTAAATATCTCTATTTACATATTTACCCCTTTTCATATACCCACATCACACTTTAAATCACCTTCTTAAAATATATAAAAAGCACGTCATTCTATTTCTAACCCCAAAGAGGTATTAGCAATAAAATGCTCGAAAAACTCGTCCTAATACGAGATCTCCATCACAAGGTCATTTTGGTTTTGTGATGGTGATCTATTCTGATTTGTGGGGTTTTGGATATGATTCTCTCAACAAACAAGAGCAATGAATATTTGCCAATTTGATTAACCCCTACAGAGATTACGAATATGAAAAAGATTATGGTTGTTTGCGGAAACGGTCTTGGTACTTCACTGATGATGGAAATGGCGGTAAAAGAAGTCGCTGGAAAAATTGGTTTGGAAGCCGAAGTTGATCATGAAGATTTATCATCAGCAGCATCAAGCAATGCCGATATTTGGGTTGCAGCAACGGATGTGGCAAACCAACTGGCAGAAGCAGGAAAAGAAAATATTGTTAGCCTAGCAAATATCTTTGATAAAGCATCTATCGAAGAGCAATTAAAACAATTTATGTAAGGTAAATAATATGCAAAACTTTTTTGAGTTTATGCTTGGCTTATTAAAAGAGCCGGCAATCATGGTTGGTTTAATTGCTTTTGTTGGTTTGGTTGCGCAAAAGGCAGATATTTCAACAATTTTGAAAGGCACAATTAAAACCGTAATGGGTTTCCTAATTTTAGGTTTTGGTGCTGGCGCATTAGTTGGTGCGTTAAATAATTTCTCTGTGGTATTTACAGAAGCATTTGGTGTAAGTGGTGTAATTCCAAATAACGAAGCGATTGTGGCATTAGCGCAAGAAGCGTTTGGTTATGAAATGGCACTTATTATGTTCTTTGCATTTGTAGTGAACATTTTATTGGCTCGTTTTACTCCTCTTAAATATATTTTCTTAACTGGTCACCACACAATGTTCATGTCGATGCTAGTAGCAGTAATTCTGTCTACAGCGGGCATTAAAGGTACGGCGTTAGTGGCTATTGGCTCTATCTTAGTGGGTTCTCTAATGGTGTTAATGCCAGCGATTGGCCAAAGATACACTGAAAAAGTGATGGGTACTGATCAGCTTGCGATTGGTCACTTTTCAACTTTCTCTTACGTGGTATCTGGTTTTATTGGTAGCAAATTTGGTGATACCTCTAAATCAACAGAAGACATCAATGTACCTAAGAGCCTAATGTTCCTGCGTGATACACCAGTAGCGGTAGCGACAACGATGGCTGTGTTCTTCATGCTCGCGTCGATATTTGCAGGTGGCGAGTTTGTTGAAACGGTATCTAACGGTCAAAACTGGGTTGTGTTCACCTTTATGCAATCTCTTGTTTTCGCTGGTGGTGTGTACATCGTTCTTCAAGGCGTGAAGATGCTGATTGCCGAAATCGTTCCAGCGTTTAAAGGTATTTCAGATACGTTAGTTCCAGGTGCTAAACCAGCGCTAGACTGCCCGATGGTATTCCCAGTTGCACCAAACGCGGTATTGATCGGCTTCCTATGTTCATTTGCAGCAGGTCTTGTTGCCATGGGTATCCAAGGTGCATTTGGCTGGACAATTATCGTAGCTGGCGTGGTTCCTCACTTCTTCGTAGGTGGTGCGGCAGGTGTTTACGGTAACGCAACAGGTGGTCTACGTGGTGCGATTTTAGGCTCATTCACTCAAGGTCTGTGTATCTCGTTCCTACCAATGCTACTTCTTCCAGTACTGGGTGGCCTAGGTCTTGAAGCAACAACATTTGCTGACTTTGACTTCGGTGTGGTTGGTCTGATTCTTGGTTGGATTGTGTCATGAGTATCTTTAACCTAATTGGTGACAGCGGCATCGTCATCACAGAACAAAAAGAGTTATCGGTAGAGCAAGCATTAGATATCACCTGCTCGAAGTTACTAGAGCAAGGCAAAGTAGAGCCAAGTTATCTCGCCGCGATTAAGCAGAAACATCAAGAGATTGGCGCGTACTATGTGCTAGCACCTAAGATTGCGATGCCACACGCTCGCCCAGAAGATGGCGTGAACCAAGCCTCTTTGCAGGTAACTGTGTTTAAACATGGTGTGGATTTGGAATCGGAAGATAACGGTGATGTATTTGTTGCGATTACGTTGGCCGCGATGGATTCAGATAGCCACATCCAAACCATCGTCGCTTTGTCGGAATTGTTCCAAAATGATGATGATATTGCTGCGATGATTGAAGCAGAAACAACGGAGCAAATCGCTGAAATCCTCAAGAGATACTAAGCGTGGTTCTGAAAGATAAAATTTAGTCACCCCCTAGTTTACAAGCCCTCATTTGATGAGGGCTTTTTTTGGTTAGTAAAAAACTTTAAAAAATTTTGCGGCTTTTGCGAGTTTTTACGTCCCTATCATATTTTCGGTGTTTTTTTACAATTCGTATTATCGTGAGTGTGTTTATCTCAAGCCTTTATGAATGGGGGCTACAGGTGTTCTCGCATAGATGTGTGCTTGTTCACATTTTTATAAATAGCGAGCTTTGCCTGCTGATTTTGCATACTCATTAAATTGAATGAAAAAAAGGTGCATGATACTGTTCGTTTCCATTATTAATCGGATGGTTAATTAGTTTACAAATACCTATCTGAACTAAAAATTTATGGCTTATTTGCTAGGGACAGCAAGGCTTTCAGGCGGTTCCTAGCGATTGTATGAATGTCAATTTCACAACTTTGTTAGGAAGAGTATGCAAGACCAAGGCTTGGCAAACTTCGAAAGTATCGAAGAGTTTAGACGTGCCTTTTTACCCGTGCATGAAGCACGCGTAAAAGCAGGCAAAAACATTGAGAACAGTCAGCAAACTGTTGAAAACAGCAAAAAAGTGGTTCAAGAGCACAGTTCTTCTCTTAAACAAACTTTGTCATCTATTGAGAGTTACCTTTCTAAGAATGAATCAGTCATTGATTCGTCGCTTGATGATCTGCGCCAAGGTGGTAAACCTTCTTCCTCTTTGGAAAGTGAGCGTGAGCATGCGCAAGCATTTACCAATCTACTTAATCAAGCACGTCAGTTAAGTAATATTTCGGGTCAGACTCCGTTAGCGCAAGACATTGCAGACCAACTGACATCGTACAGCAAACAGCTCCCTCAACAATGGCAGCCAGTCGCGGACACTCTAGGTGAGATCCGTGCGTCGGAAAATGCATTCTATAGCCATTATCAGCACCTACTTGATGAAAAGAGAGCAGAAGAGCAACGCAAGCGCGAAGAAGAAGCGCGTTTGAAAGCCGAGGCAGAAGCAAAGGCTGAACTCGCTGCTTCTCGCCGTAAGAGTCTACAGAAGAAACTCATGTGGACTGCGGCGTTCATTATAGTGTTAGCAGGCTTTATTCAGAATCAAATGGCGTAAGGTTTTCCGATGATTGAACTAGATACAAAACTTAAAGAAGCGGACCTAAAGCGCAAAGAGCTGGGTGAGCAATTAAAACAAGAATTAAGCGGCAAAGCTGATAGCGTTCACGAAGTGGTGAATTACCTAGAAGAAACGGTTTTGCCAAATGCACAAGTGCAAGCAGAGCAGGTGGTAGCTGCAAACCATCAAGACCTTGCTATTTCAGTGGGCAACATGCGCCAAGTGTTGGCTCGACTACCTGCGCCATTGCAACCTTGGTTATCGGAAGTGGATTGGAACAGCTACGCGTTTGATCATAACTATCTACCGCGTAACCTTGTTGTGGGTATGGAAGACATTACCTATACCGACGGTCAAAATGCAGAACACGTTGTTAGCATACCAAAAGAAATTCCATTCTATAGTTCGGATTACTGCTACTACTTTTCGCAAGACGAGCATTCAATCAGCAAAATCAATGCGTTCGTATTCCGCTTAGCGACAATGCTGCCGTACTCTTCTCAGTTTACTCTGATTGACCCAATTAAGATGGGCCAAAGCTTCCCATACACCAAACGTCTGCCATTCAAACGTATGGTAGATAATGACGTATCCCGCGTATTAGAAGAGATTCTGACTGATATTGTACGTATTCAAAACAGTTACCTTGATAACAACACAGAGCGTTTGGTTGATGTTGATGAAGAGATTTTAGGTAACGCGAAGTTTGAATTGATCGTAGCAAAAGACTTCCCGCAAGCTTATGACCGTCGATCAATTGAGCTACTGGCTAAGATCGCGAACACAGGTCCGAAAGCGGGCAAAATTGTGTTGCTTGATCTTGATACGGATGCCGAGCTGCCAAATGGTTTGTCATTAAAGACCTTGTTCCCAGAAATTCGCAATGTTTACAACAATAAGAATCAAATTGTCTGGAATTTAGGCAAAGGTTATCGTGATAGCGTTCAAAACTCAGAGGTAATGAACGCGATTCTTGATGGCTTAAGCCGAGCGAAGCCAAAAGAAACCAAGCTAGGTTTCTCTGATGTTATTGATACCGATCCAAATCAGTGGTGGCAAGAGAACGCAACTGAAGTGATTTCTGCGCCAATCGGTGGCTCTGGTAGCCGTAAGAACGATATTGAACTTTGGTTTGGTGAGCGTAATAAGCAGCCATCTTCACACGGTATGCTTGCGGCTATGACGGGTGCTGGTAAGTCGAACTTGTACCATGCGTTTATTTTGTCGATGGCAAGTCGCTATAGCCCAGAAGATGTGCAGTTCTACCTGATCGATGGTAAGCAGGGTGTGGAATTCCAAAGCTACCCGAAACTGCCTCATGCACGCGTAGTCTCGTTGAACACAAGCCCACAATTAGCTCGTAGTGTACTGCAAGAGCTGTTGGACGAAATGAACCGTCGTAACGACATGTTCAAAGAGCTTGGTTTCTCAGACTTTATTAGCTACCGCAAAGCGGGTTCGCCAAATGGCAAACTGCCACGTTTAATGCTGATCATTGATGAATACCAAACTCTATTTGAAGACGACAAAACGGGTCTAGGTTCGCAGCTGA
Organism: Vibrio sp. LaRot3; assembly: GCF_027587025.1. Classification (GTDB taxonomy): domain Bacteria; phylum Pseudomonadota; class Gammaproteobacteria; order Enterobacterales; family Vibrionaceae; genus Vibrio. The sequence continues at coordinate 312,343 of NZ_JAPPTI010000001.1, forward strand.
TGATTGCCATCGCATCGCAAAGTCGAAGCGCAGGTATTCACATGTTTGTGGGTTCACAGAAGTTTGTGGTTCCGGGTATGTCTCAGCCTCAAGCAACGTTCAGCAACATTAACTTGCGTGTTGCAATGAAGATGAGTGGTGAAGAAATTACTTCGCTGCAAGAGTTTGGATCTAAAGGTAAACAGCTGATCCGTGGTTGTACAGAAACCGGTCAAGTCGTAACAAGCCACAACGGTGGTGTGGATGAAGTGCCATGTGATACTGGTCGTGTGGCGTACATTGAAGAATCTCAGCGTCAGCAATTGCTTGATCAGCTAGTGGCTAAGTGGAACGACCAAGGCGGTGAAAACCACACTGTATTGCTTGATGGTTCAGAACAGCCGCAACTGGTAGACAATGCCCAGCTAAATACTTTGTTTGCTCATCACCCACAGCGTCCAACGGAAGATGAATGGATTCGTTACGCGAACCAGCCTCAGCACCTTGGCGGCCTAAATGAAAATGAATGGTACCCAGTAGAGCGTCCTTCGGTTTTCTGGCTAGGTAAAGAGATGAACATTCATGGCCAAGCGAAAGTGGTGTTGCGTCGTCGCGCTGGTGAACACATGGTGTTAGTGGGCGATAGCAATGAAGCTCGTCTAGGTATGCTGGGTTACATGGTTGCTCAAATGCCAATCAATGCGCTGAATGACCAATACCAAGTACATATCTTAGACCGAAGCATCAAAGGTTCTCAGTGGTATGGCGTAATGGCGGCGGCGAATGAAAAAGCACTCGCAAACAAGGGCACTTTCTGCGAAACCTTTAAAGATTTTGCGCCTCAACTTGATGCGGTTGCCGCTGAACTGCAAAAGCGTCGTGAGATGGACGAAGAAGAGATGTTGGCTGAGCCATCAATCTTTATCGTTATTAACGAAGCACAACGTGTGAAAGAGCTAGCGAAGCAAGATAACACGCATGGCATGAAAGTTCATGCTGATGAAAGTGGCGCTCACTTTGCCACGTTGCTAGAGCATGGTTCAGAGTATGGTATTCACTTGATCTTAAGCTTTGATAACGTTCGTTCAGTGACCAAAGCATTTGATCGTAACGATATTGAAAGCTTCCGTCATAAAATTGCTCTGCAAATGTCAGAGGAAGATAGCTTTCGTCTATTGAAAACACGTGATGCAGCCAAACTGCAAGCGGATGGTAAGAAGCCAATTTACGCGCTTCATATCGACCAAATGCAAAACCGCCCAACTAAGTTTAAGCCGTATTGCTACACCCAAGCGGATTCGCTCGACAGCAACTTAACGCACCTAGCTCAGCTATACGCTAAGTGGAGTTAATCCATGTCGTTAGATCGAGTTGAAGAGCAAGTCCCTTTGTTGTTGGGAGAGCTAGAAGCGCTCAGCAGCCAAGTGATTAAGCAAATCGGTCTTCTAAGTGTTCAGGCAGAGAATACTCTGCCTGAGCTATCAGAAGAGATGCAATTACGAATGCAACGTGACTTAGTAGAAATTGAAGACCTAGCAGGTTTAATTGCTAATGTTCGCTGCACTGAGTTGGCTGACCAGTTACAACATAAGCTGGCGCTCATCAGGAGTTATCTGCATGAATAAGCTACGTCAGCAAGAAGCACTGCAAGAGCTCACCATGGTCACTAATCAAACTTACACTCAAATTGAAACCTCAGTGGATTCAATGCGAAGCCGTTGGGCTGCACTGAGAGAAGATTATTATGGTATCGGTGCTGAAGATGTTGAATCTGAAATCACGACCATTTTGGCTCAAGCTGATCAACTACTGACTAAGTTGATGGATTGGCGTGACGCTTGTGATCCTAACCTTCAAAGTCAGCAACAAGATGAGCAGCAGACCTCCACAGCGAGTGATGAGGAGGCCGAATGCAACCAAGATGGTTAGTTAACCAACTGGAAGAGTTGGATTATCAAACGGATTATCAGCTAGAACTGATCACTTCTTTATTACAGCAAGCCCAAGCCATGCACGCTTTGACGCAAGACTATATTGGTCTGGCGAAATCAGATGTGTTTGCCTGTCATGAGCTGTATGACTCTTTAGAGAAAGGCTACCAAGCTGCATTAGAGCACGCTCAAACTCGTCATCGTCGAGTAGAAGAGCAAGTGGATCATGCTATTGAAACGGAAACGTCGAGCACGGCAAGCTTGGAAGATGCGCATAACTTACGCGCGACTTGGAGCAGCCAAACGGACAAAGCGCAAGCTTGGTATAGCCGTGCTGATAACCATTTCGAGCGTTGTGAACGTGAAATGAGAAGTGCAGAACGCGACGATAACGAGGCGCAAAGCCGTAAAGATCGTGCTTATCATGCTTTGCAAGCGGCGAGAAGTCGCCCTCCTGTTCGAGTGTATGTGGGTAAAGACAGCAACGGTCGAGATGTCTATCGTTATGATCCACCCGATACACATGCCGAAGAGATGGCCTATAGCTCCGCATGTGCTCATGCGAGTCATTGTCGAAGCGTTTACAACGCTGCCGTCGCCGAGCGTAACGCTGCGCTTAAAGAGAGAAATCGCGCCCAAGCGCAATTGCAAGGTGCTCGTGTCGCGCTTTCAGAAGCGAAAGAGTCAGTGGTGCTGGCTGATCATGCGTTGCAGGTGGCCAATGATGGTAAGCGTCAAGCGAACTATAGCCATGATTTTTCCAAGCATTGCTTGCAAGTGCTAGATCAGGTGAAGGCGTTACTGGGTGAGTTTAAAAAGACACTTCAAGAGCAAACAGAGACGATCTCAAAACTCGAGAGTGACAACAACCAAGCTTTCTTGCAGTTACGCAATGTGGAAAACCATCACGAGTCGATTCAGGGTGAAGCTTTCTCATTGAAGTACACGCTTCAAGATAAAGTGTCCTTGCTGATCGCCTTTGACCAGCCTCTTAACCGCCGATAGTTCTCAGAGTCAATTATGCCTTCATTTGAACCCAGTTATTTTCGAACCACGCTGACTCATCTAGAAGAGGAGCGTGAAAATACCTATTACTCCAAGTGCAATTTTGAAGAGCACTGGGAAACTCTGCGCGCTCAATGGAATGATGCCGCGGGACGTAATGTCGACAGTCGCAATATGACCCCTTTAGTGGATGTATATGCTCAGGCACTAAGCCAAAGTCAGCAATACATCGACACGACTAAGCAGTGTGCTGACTTGTTTGATAATTTGCGTCGTTTATTGATCGATGCAGCCCATCATCATGAGCAGTACAACCGCCTATTTAGTGAGGTTGGTAATCAAAGCGAAGAGCGCGATCGCACTTTGCGCAGCAGTGAGAACCTCACCAAACAAGTGGAAGAGCAACAAGAGCAAGTCGCAGCGAAAAAGCAGTCTGCGGGTAGTCATGTCGCCATGATTTAAGGATGAAACAGTGAAATTAGTAAGAATACTGCTTAGTAGCTTGGTGATTGCATTGGTTGGCTGTTCAAGCAGTGACAAGCTTTCTAGCAGTGATTATCAAGATGAAGTCGCAGGCTTAAATGGCCTGCCTCTTGGTGCGGAAGGGAGAGTGTTTAAACTCTCTCCTTACACGCCGCAACAGGTGCAAGATATTCAATATGCGCTTAATGCTCGCGGCCTTTATTGGACGGCGGCTCAAACCCCCGCCTATTTGAATGGTCAGGTTTGCCCTATTGATGTTTACGCCCACCGAGGCCATTACAACTATCCGGAGAACTCCTCTTCAGCGGTTCTAATGGGAGCGCTTGGTGGCTTTGATGGGGTAGAAATTGATGTGATGTTAACGCGTGATGGCTATTGGGTGGTTCACCATGATAGCTATACCGGTCGTGCGACAGGTCGTTCGGATGGTAAGCGTTATCGTATGTCTCGCATCAAAGGTAAAGAGTGGAATACCTTGGTTGTGCGCGACAAAGATGGTCAGCTAACTAATGAGCGAGCGCCTTACGCCATTGACGCGTTCCAGCAATGGGCAAACAGTTATCATCTTGGGCAGCAGCTGAATATCGAAATCAAAGAAGATGCTGATATTGTTGAGTTAAACCAATTGCTTCGCATGGCGAGAGAAAGTCTTCCGCAAGGGAGTTATTTCTTCAGCTCGTTGGAATTTGATGTGCTGAAAAAAATGCGAGAGCTTGATAAGCACGTTTATCTTGGTTACGTCTGGGAACCGCACCCAACGTCCATCGCCAAAGCAAAGCAAACGGCTCGTAAGGCAGCTAAGTCCGATGTGCTGTACCAAAAGTACAATCGTCAGATTAACTGGGTATCAGATTATGAAGCGCGTAAGCGATCGCGCAGTAAGTCTCAGAAGTACTCAGCAAAAACCGTGCGTAAAGCGTTAGGTGCAAATAGCGGATTACACGTTGATATCCGTAGCTTTGTGGGCGCTTCAACGATTTATACTCGCTCTCATCAAGCTGGTCTTAAACGTGTCGCCACCTACAGCATTAATGGCACAGATTATCATCAGTCTCAACTCGCCTATCTAAAGAGCCGTGGTCGCCAGTTACCTGACGAAGCCATTATGGACACCTCTAAGTTTGAAGCTTGCCATCGTCTTTACCCAAACCTAGCCGCGAAAGCGCGTAGCTATCAGCCAACAACTGAATATGGCCGCGCGATTATGAAGCTGCCGAATGATGCGGACTTCAACCGTCTTGAAGAGCAGTTAATGTATCTTGAAGACAATCACTACATTACATCGAATGGCAAAGTGCGCTCTATGACTAGAACCACCAGCGCACCGGTGAAAGTGACATCGAAGTCGGGCAGTAAAACTACCAGCACCTCATCACGCGTATTCATCCCTGAAGATGAAGATTTATCGCTAGAGGCGAAGCCAATCAATATCGAAATTCCTAATTAAGAACTCAGTATGGCTACAGAAAAGAAACAAGAGAGCGCTAGCAAAGCGCAAAGAGCAAAACCCAAGTGGTTCGCGATAACACTGTTTGTTATGTCGCTGTGTTACCTGATTCCAGAGGTGGTGTTTAACGCCAAGCTGGTAGAGGTTGCAGGGGGAGGGAGCGTCGATGATCAAACGCTTCATCTTGTTGAGCTATTTGGTCGTACCATTTCGGGTATTGGCGTTACTTTATTGATCGCGGATTTATTGCTAAAAGGGCGATTAGTTAGCAGCGTGCCAAGAGCCATGATGAGTTTTTCTCTCGTGGCTTTAATTGTTTGGCCAACGGTGTTCTTTGGTCAAAAACTTCTTATCTATAAATTTTTGGTTGAACCATCGACATCGCAGCAACGTCAAGAAGCCTTCTTTGCTTCGATATTGCGCTCAAGTTTGGCCGCCAATGCGGTGCAGATATCTGGTCTTCCTTACGACTCAAAACATGCGACGTCGCCAACGGAAATGACGTTTTTAGCCATGATGGGGGGCCTTGTTTATGCGAACGATGAGTTCATCCATCATGTCGATGATAAAAAACGTCAGATCCTAAATCGTTATATCGAAAACAAAGCGAACAGTCAGTTTGATGATTACTTCAACGATTACAAAAACATGCGTTCTGAAGTGTTGTCTTCTTACAAGCAATACCAAGCGGGTGTCGATAAGTACAACAAGAACATGCGTCAGGTGCCAAGCATGGCAAATGAAGCATGGGAAGATGTAGAAACGCAGATTGCTAAAGGTTGGAAAGATTACCGTAACGCGGAGAAAGCGTATCTCGCTAGAGCAGAAGCTCGCGCGCAGAAGGTTGCACCGAAAATTTACGATCACTTTGAAGATCGTAACCGTTGTATCGACCGCTATGGCGGCAAGAGCAATAAACGTGATCGCCTCAATCGTTGTATTACCGATGAAGAAAAGCAATACGCAAGAACACTGAAAAACGCAGGTATTCCGTATAAGGATATGGATTACTGGCTGAAGCGAGAAGTACGCAGAACTAAGGGCGAAACCTCGCTATCTGAAACCGCCATGACGTTGGGCTTGTCAGCGGTATTGGCGGGTTTAGAGATTGCCACCGGCGATGCGGGTAAGCAAGATGTACGAGAAGTGTTCACCAATGAGGTGGCTCACTATACGCCACGTATCTTAGTGTTATGGAAAGATAAGTTTAAGCGTGAAACGGGATACCCAATGGGTATTCGCAGTATCAAAGAGTTTCGTCACCACTCAGTCACTGTGCAGAAAGTGCGCTCTAAAGTGGCACAAAAAGGCATTCACCTTAAAAAGAGTTGGCGTGTATCTCAGATCTCTGCCTTTAAGAATACGGTAAAAGCACAAGCTCGTAAGAAGATTGACCAGAAGTGGGAAGCCGAAATGGCAAGTCGTGGCATGGATATGAAGCCAAACTTGTCTTGGAAGTCCTTCCAGAAGGACCCGCAAATTCAAGCTCGCATATTAAAGGCAATGGGTGAACGTAATTACGTGAAACCAATGATGGCGGACTGGAACAATAAGCAGTTCTATACCAAAGTCGTAAAGGTGAACATCAAGCGCGAGACGCAATACTGGCTTCGTTATATCGAGTCGGCTCGTTCACAGTTCGAAGATGGCGCACCATTGGCTGAAAATGGTAAGTCAGCGCTTCGTTCTATTATCGTTCCGCCGATTTCTATGTCGCTGTCACTGCTGTTGGTGCTACTGACCGTCGTTAAGTTGCCGTTTAAGTTCTGGGCGTTAATTGATTACGATAAGGACTTTGAACATGAGCAAAAACCGTGGGAGAAATATGTCAGCCCAGCGTTGTCAGCACTGCTGATTATTGCGGTGTTTGCCGTGCCTCTGTTGGTGGGCAGTTCTAAGTTTACCGAAGAGAAATCGACCACGAGTTACTTCTTAGATAAGTTTGATGAGACTGTATCACCTATTGGCTCAATTGCGCTTAAGTGGGTGCTGCATACTCAGCCTGTTGTGCAGCCAATTGGCGCGAAGTTTGATGACAACATGAAGATTACCGAGTTGTTCAAAAACACCCTAGAGCACTCGATAGGTGAAATGGACAAAGTGGTGATGGCGAAGCTAAATCCGCCTAAATCCTTAGCTTCAGACGAGATGCGCCAAGGTTTTGAAGATCAAAAGCAGGCGATTACTCAATCTGGTCAGCTGGTCGATTTGCCATTTACGGTGAAGACTAATGCGCCGAACGCTAAGATTCGTGTTATGAACATCAAGCCACGATATCGAGCGGGCATGAAGCTTCCTTCCGGCAACTATCATGTTGAAGTGAGTGCGCCGGGTTATCAAACCAAGCGGGTTTGGGTTGCCCATAGTAAAGGACGTGACACACACCAAGTGAACGTATCGAAGAGCTAATTGTCTTGATAGCCCCTGCGAATATGCAGGGGCTTTTTTTATTGAAGTAATACAGCCTAGTGGAGTTGTTTTTTTAAACACACGCCACAACATCAACTAGAGTAGAAGGTAAATAAAACAATAAGGAAAAGGTTATGGCCGACAATTACACGCCTCCAAAAGTTTGGACAGAAGATACCGAAACTGGTGGAACTTGGGCGAGCATTAACCGACCGACAGCTGGCGCAAGACATGAAAAAGCGCTGCCTGTGGGTGAGCATGCTCTTCAACTCTACTCAATGGGCACACCAAATGGTCAAAAGGTAACAATTATGCTTGAGGAGCTATTGGCCTTAGGTGTTACCGAAGCGGAATATGACGCTTACATGATCCGTATTGGTGAGGGCGACCAGTTCTCGTCTGGCTTTGTCGAAGCCAATCCAAACTCAAAAATCCCTGCCCTTGTCGATCACTCTCAACAACCCGCTTTGAATGTGTTTGAGTCGGGTAATATCTTGCTGTACTTGGCAGAAAAATTTGGCCAATTGATTCCTCAAGATTTTGCTAAACGAACTCAGATGATGAACTGGCTATTTTGGTTACAAGGCAGTGCACCATACCTAGGTGGTGGATTTGGTCATTTCTATGCTTACGCACCAGAGAAGTTTGAATACCCGATCAATCGCTTTACGATGGAAACCAAACGCCAACTGGATTTACTGGATAAACATCTGGCGCAAAACACGTATTTAGCTGGTGATGAATACACCATTGCCGATATTGCCACTTGGCCTTGGTATGGCAACCTAGTGTTAGGCAGAGCCTATGATGCGGCTGAGTTTTTAGACGTGGAAAGCTATCCAAACTTAATCCGTTGGGCAAAACAGATTGACCAGCGAGAAGCGGTTCAACGCGGGCGTATTGTTAATAAAGCTTGGGGTGAAGAATGGGAGCAGCTCGAAGAGCGCCACAGTGCAGAAGACATTGATAAAGTGCTAGCAAAGCGCCCATGAATGGCTTGAATCCATTAATGAAATAGCCCTCATATAAGAGGGCTTTTTTGTATTCAGAGAACTGTTTGTTTTCAGAGAACAATGAAAAGCCGTTTAGTTGTTTGTGTAAGGTACGATCAATACCGCGTCTTTTACCGCAAAATTTGCCGCTGCTTGTTCACTGCTTTGGCGGCCAATAACTGACGCTCTTGGGATGACGACAAACACCACCTGAGGTTTGTCCGTTACTTTTTTACCGCGCTCTAAATCTTTGTCTAATCGATAGGCATCAATATAAACTGTAAGCACCGTATCTTTGTTGTCACGTTGTCGAACGAAGAAAGATCCCAGTTCATGCACTGCCCCCCACACCGAATTAAGCGGATTCTCTTTGGCACTAGGCAAGTAGATGTCGTAACTGCGGTTGGGCATAGAGTTAGAAACATTATTGATTGATACGGTTAGACGATTATCAACATATTGCCCACCTTGAAAGGGCTTTCCTTCGCGTTTTTTATTGTCAAAGCTTGCGCCTTGGCAGGAGCGCGTTTGCGGTTTTTTCTGATTAAAACGGTAAGTGGCGCAGCTAAATTCAGCCACCAATTTTTGAATTCCCTTAACTAAATTGGGGGAGGCATACGCATCTAACTCATATTGACTTAGCGTACGGATTTTAGGAAAAAGTTCAGGTGCAGAGTCACGCCATTTGGCGTTGTAAGCGAGCGGAATAAAGCGATTGTCTTCGATGGCAACTTTCAGAACGTTGTTGGTGTCATATACTCGTGTGCCTTTGTCATCAATACTGACCCAAGCTAAATTATTGTAGTTTGCAGTGGCAAAGCCAGAAAACAGTCCAAGCAGGCTAAGCAGTAGTAAACGCATTAAATGCTCCTTCCTTGTTCAGCAATCAATCCTTAATCTACTTTGACATGAAATTTATAAAAATTCGCCTGTTATCAGAGCGCTACATGAGTTCATCGGCACAAATGTGCAATAAAGTGAAAAAACTTTGCGTATATTTGGTTGGTTTTCGTACCTAATACTATTGATTGAGATTTGGCACTCTTACCTCATCAACACGAGGAGAGTTCAAATGAGACCATTACTATTACCTATTTTAGTTTCCACCGCCCTAGTTGGATGTAATGGGGGTAGTAGCGCAGATTCAGCCCCTGAACTTGGCGGCCAATTGCGTACCTTAACCGCCATTGATGGCTATCTAACTAATGCGCAAGTGATGACAGGGCCAAACTGCACCATAGAGTTAGGTGTCACCAATCAACAAGGCCAATATTCAATCACTGAGCAGCAGTTAAACGATGGCATTTGTATCCAAGCGGTGGCGGGTGAAACGGTTGATTTAAGCCGAGGCGTGGTCACAAGCGATTTCTCTCTGAAAGCCGCAGATGGCTTTGTTGTCTCACCATATTCGCACATGGTGGCTGAGTATCAGGCACAGGGTCAGTCACTTACTCAAGCGAAGCAGAAAGTGGTTGATTTGGTCAGTGCATTAGGCGCAGACAGCGACTTGGTGTTTTCCGATTATCTGCAAACGGCTCAGCAAGGCAGTGATTCTGCTCAAGCGGTGGCGATGATTGGTGAAACATTAGTTGATCACCAATCGAATTCCATTGAGCAGCAAGCTGCTGTTGTTGAAGCTATCGTGGCTGATGTTGCTCCTGCTGTTGTTGATCCTAATACAGATTTTAGTGATGACTACGTGCCAACCGTGACGGTTAATCAAGATGGTTCGGTGCAGGTGGATGCTAACCATAAGCCGAGTCTGATCGAAGCGATGCAACCTGATGATCAAATCGCTTGGATGGGTTTGCCTTATCCCGTAGTGGATGTGTCTGAGTGGTTTGAAGACAAAGACGCAGATTCTCTATCTTACGAGTTAGATATTGCCAATGAAGACACCACGTTAGGCCTCTCGATTGACCCGACCAACTTACTGCAAGGAACGCCAGATAAGCTGGGTACGTTTGAAGTGTTTGTAGTGGCGGTTGACGAACATGGTACTCGCTCTCATGCGTCTTCTTTTACGCTAAACATTCGTGATCAAAATAATGCACCGCAGTTAGACAGCCAAGTAAACAGTCAGCTGCAAACGCTGCTCAACCAGCAAAATATTGTGCAAGACTCCGCATACAGTCAATCTTTTCCATTAACGGGTTTATTCACCGATGCTGATGGGGATGCAGTGACTTACAGTCTTGTTTCTTCTACTGCGCCTAATGGTTTGAATTGGGCGGTGCAAGGTGAACAGTTAGTCGCATCAGGAACACCCACACAAGTTGGCGCTTATCAACTTGAGCTACGCAGCAGTGATGGCTACGAGCTAAGCGCATCGACACAATTTAATTACCAAGTAGTCGCGCCAGCAGCGGATATGCCGCCAGTGGTTAATCCGACCAAAGCCACTGAAATGCAAGCATGGTTAACCAGTTTGGCGTGGCAGGAAGGGGTGTACATTAAATCGAGTTTTGATACTAGCGGACTATTTAGTGATGAAGGGCATGTCAGCATTAAAACCAGCGGCTTTGGCGTCGATGGCATGATGAGTTGGATTGATGCTAATGAGCATGTGCACTTTGAAGGTACGCCTACACGTGAAGCCACTTTTTCCTTTGACGTATTAGGTATTGACGAGCAGGGACAAACTTCAGACTTTACGCTTTATGGCAAAGTCAATGTCGCGGGTAACGGTAAGCCAGTATTGGATTGGGTTGAGTATTCAAAAGTTGAAGCTGAAATATCCGCATGGGATCTCACACAAGGTGTCCCGTTCACAACGTCAATTGATGTGTCAGGGTTATACAGTGACCCTGAAGGTGACGCACTGACACTCAAACCAAGTGGTTCTGATGTCGGTCTTGTCTACACCATTGACCAACAAGGCGTACTGCATGTAACGGGTACACCGAATAGAGTATACGACAGTAACCCTATCTATATTTCGGCAAACGATTCGGCTGGTGGCACAGATAACTCGCGCTGGACAGACGCAAGATTTGTTTTCCAGATTCATTGATTTAGCTTTGCAGTGGCGATTTGCTCGCCACTGCGGCTAGAAACTCGATAAATTTGAATGGAATGAAGGAAATAGTTAACAAAACCGATCAGGTTGAATATGGCAAAGCGCAAGATTCTTGTACGATAGAGCCCGACGAACTCATAGGGATCACAATCATGTCATTACAAGATATTGAGCACGCGACTCAACTATTGATTGGTTGGCAAAGCCGAGATAAGCAAGCGAGCCAAGAGCTATTTAAGCACGTTTATGCCGATATTAAAGCGGTAATCACTAAGCTAACTCAAACTAAGCGACCAACAGATACTTTATTGCAAGACAGCTCAGTAACCGAATTAGCAAATGAATCGGTAATCAAGCTGCACCGTTGGCGTCAAGATGAAGTACCGATGGAAAGCCGCCGAGATTTTTTTGAGTATGTTCGTGTTTCTGTTTGGCATTTATTGTTTGGTATTCCTCATCACAAATTAGCCGATGGTGACGAAGAAAAAACACAGCTGATTGAGCAAGTTGATGAAGTGATGCCGGCAAGCTTTTCTAGCCAGCATGAGCTTAATAGAGACCTCTATCTCGCCTTAGAAGAAATGAGAGAGCGCTACCCGCGCCAATATGAAGTGTTTGAGATGAAGCATTTCACCATAACCAATAATAGCCAAATAGCCGAACTGCTAGAGATTTCAAAACGTACCGTAGATAACGATTTGAAATTTGCTCAAGTTTGGCTGCAAAAGAGATTGAGATAACTTTTTATGCCCCATTCTTTAGATGCTACCGAGTTATATCTGGAGCTACTTGAAGCCTCGCCAGAAGAACAAAAGCGAAGACTTGCCGAGATTGCTCAGCTTGACCCTATGATAGCGGACGATCTGGCCAATATGCTTGAGGTTGACGTAGAGGAAGATGAAGTCGAGCTCGGCAGCTATGTGTCATTTGCCACCGCTGATGAGTCGATTATCGGCAGTGAAGTGATGGGGTTTAAAATTGTCGACCTTATTTCAGATTCTGGCGGAATGGGGAGGATCTATCGCGGTGAGCAAGTGGTCTCTAATTCAGATGGCGAGCGACGTTCTCACTATGCTGCGATCAAAGTGTTACGTAGTGAAGTCATTAGCGCCAAGCAGATGGAGAAATACTTCTTCCGTGAAGCATCAAGCTTAATCGAGTTAGACCACCCAAATATCTGTCGCGTATTTGGTGTGGCGGAAGTGTCAGGCCTTGCTTGTATCGTAATGGAATACATTGATGGCGTGACCTTAGACGAGTGGTGCCAGCAAGGACAGGATGTAACAGAAAGAACGTCGGTTGTTGGGCAAATACTACAGGCAATGCGTTACGCGCACTCGCGCCATATATTCCACGGGGATTTAAAACCGCAGAACATCCTTATCACGCCCGATAATAGTGTGCGAATTATCGACCTTGGCCTTGCCAAACGCATTGAAGAATCTCAATTGCAATCGGGTGAGCAGTCATATATCCGAGGTTACTCCAAACAATGGTCATCGCCAGAGCAAATTGAAGGGCGGTGGAGTTACTCGCAATCGGACGTCTTCTCGCTAGGCAGAATTGTGGATGCGATTTACGACGCCAACAACCCGTCATGCCGATTACCGAGAAAGCAACAAAACAAAGAGTTAGCAGCGATTCTTACCAAAGCTACGCAGCACGATCCTTTAAAGCGTTACTACTCTGCGGCGGACTTATTGGCTGATTTTCAGCGCTTGCATGAAGGTTTCCCTGTTACTCCCTACCGTAATGATGCCATTTACCGATTCAGTAAATATTGCCAAAGACACCCTTGGCGCATCGGTACCTATGCTGTAGCCATTGCCAGTTTGTGTGTGGTGGCTACGTTGATAGTTCGCAACAATATTATGTTGCAAAAGAAGCAGCGCTCCAGTGAGCAGATCATCGCTCAAATGGAGAAAACGCTCAGCAACAACTTACCGTCGCTCAGTTATTACTACCAATCGCAAACCGTTGATGAAATGTATAAATCGGCGGCGAAAGAGTGGCTGAAAGGCACTCAAGAATTAGAAGTAGATGCGCGCTACTCAACCGGGATGTCTTTGGTCAGTGGCTTGTTTGATACCCAACAGCTGGATATTGCCGATAAAGTCTTACAAGCGGTAGGTTACGAGCAATTAAGTAAGCGGCAAAGAATCCAAGTTGATAAATGGCAGTTTAAAATAGCAGGCGCTCAGCATTTGAAAACGAATTACATGCTAGGTGGTAGTGCAGTCACAGAGCAGCTTTGGTACAAAAATCCCGAACTGATTGAGCCTGTCAGTTTCGACCAAGAGAAATTAGATTACTACCTGACTGGTATTGATGAAGAAACACTGACGAGAGATGAGTGGCTGACCGCCTTTTTTGCACTGGGTGTCATTCGTCCATTTGAAAAACAGCAACAATTGGAAAGGTTGAAGTGGGTACGCCAAAAAGTAGAACAGTTCGTTGATACTAGGCAATGGAACGCTCAGAGCTTGGAGCAAAAAATAGACTATTTGTCCGTGTTTGCCATTCAGCAAACCAATGGTCCTATTCTGACCGGTATCGGCTCTCCTTTGCTGGATGAAGACCGTTCAGAATCTGTTCGCCAGCAGATTTTTGCTCTGGCAAAACAATCACAGCAGCTTTCATTAAGCCAAAAGCAGCAGGTTGCTTACATTGTTTCAGGTGTGGCTAAAACAAGTGAAGAAAACCAGATATCAATCGATATTTCGATGGCGGTGATTCAAGACAGTGGTCTAAAGCCAACCGAGTATCTGCTGATGACTCAATCTGCGCTAAACCAGTTCACGACCAATGATTATCAAACTAGCCGCGAGGAGCTCACTGCTTATACGCAAAACATCCTAGAGAATTATCAGTATGCATCTGCAGGTTTACTTTCTGCGATTAACATGCAGAGTGAAAATGCGCTTAAATTAGGCTTACAGGAACAAGCGAGAAAAATTCTTACCCTCAAAAATGATCCTGCTATTACACAAAAAGCGGATTACAACCAAAGTGGAACATTGACAGCTGAGTTTATGTTGGCCGTACTCGATCGAGATATTGAACAAATCGACTACACCACTAAGGCCATCATGCAATTTAAGGGTATTCAAGCAGAGAATTTACTCAAGTTCGTTGGTAAGTTTGGCCCTGGCGAAGACGGTTATTACTATCGCACCAGTTATCACGTGTTTCATTCAATGGCCAACGAAAATTGGCCAGCGGTCGATAAATCAACAGGAGTAAATTTAGACCAGAATGACCCAAGTAATTTGCTTGCAGCCTATGCAAGTATTGTTGCTGGTAACTCGGGGCGTGCATTAGAAAGAGTGGGGGATGTTAACCGTCTTTGGGTGCGTTTAGGGGAGTTCAATGACTTACCAATGCCGTTAGTCAAAGATGCGGTTAGCGAAATCTACTTTTTGTATGGCCGTAAGTCAGACCCTAAAGTAGGCTTTGAAGGCTTACGTACTCAAGCGAATATGTATCACTTCAAACAGCAGAAAGATAATGTCCTCGCTGCGAAAAACATGTTGTTCCAGTTCGGCCTTTCACTACGCAATAATCCAACCAAGCAGCAGATCCAGGAATACCAGCAATGGCTGGATAGTTCTCCCGCATTAAAGCAACTGCCGCAGAAGTATCAGCGATATTACGTCCACTTGATTGAAATGATTAACACGCACAGTTAATTGGGCAAAAGAAAATCATAAAACACGCAAAACGAATGAAAAAACTTTGCGTGTTTTTTGCTTTTTTACGTACCTAGCGAGCCTATCCAGAATCCTTACACTACAAGTCAATTGCACGAAAGATGATCTAGTTCTAAAGTTCAAAGCTAGCAAATGAGTTAATGATAGTTTTATAAGTTATTAGCACCAAAAGTGTTAACTTGATTTTGCAACATTCAGTGACATTTCACATTTTCGTACCATAATAACTGACTGAATTAAAAGGATATGACTCGATGAAATTTCGTACGCTTGCAGTGACGCTAGCCTCAGCATTTGTCTTTTCAACACCTTCTTACGCGTTTTTTGGCTCTGGACTTCCGAGTGATTCTGACTTAGAGAAGCAAGCCACCGCGGATCTCTCGCTCTACCCAGGATGGAAAGTTGTCGATGTAGATTCAGGTAAGGAGATGCCAATCAATAAAGAGTGGCTGTCGATACACCAATTAGGTCAAGCTCTTGGTTCTGAGAAAAGTGAAATAAAACAATACCACCTTGATGTCGAAGTTGAATTTGTTGGTAATAATCCATTGCTAGCGAAAATTGGTGTGGTTGATGACACCACTTATCTTACCTCTATTTTGCAACCTGGTGATAAAACGGTTTTACGTAGCGCGTTTATCAATGTGGATTACAGTGATAGCGACGATGAGTTCTTTACGATTGTTGAAACCAAAACATTAGACAAAATGGTGTCTAGTCATCGTAAAGCGCAGAAGGACATGCAAAATGGCTACTATCAAGTTGTAGATAAAAGTGATCTCGACGACGTAGTGGAGAAAGCAGAGCAATCTGTGTCTAAACACGCTGATATGGTTAAGACGTTACAAGGAAAACTTGATACGGTAGAGGCGGATATCACTCGTTTAAGTGAGCGTAAGCAAGCTTTATATGATGATAAAAAACAACAGAAGCTAGCGTTAGACGAGCAGCAAAAGCAGCAGTCTTTAGATTTCAAAGAAAAAGATAAAGTGGCTTACAACCAATCGCTGGATGAGAACAAAGCCCAGTTCAACCAGTTGCGCGATCAACTGAAAGCGCAAGCGAACGAGCTGAAATCTGAGAAAAAAGCGACTGAGAAAGCGTTAAAGGCGCATATTAAGCAACTACATAATGATGCAAAGTTAGAAGCTAAAGCTCAAATTAACGAGGTTAAAGCGAAGTATAAGCAGCAAAAATCGGATGCGAGTGATACCAAAAAAGAATCTTTAAGTGCATTAAAAGCGGAAGAGAAATCGCTATTAAATGCCAAGAAAGAGTCACTCGATAAAGACGCTTATAAAGTGGCTCGTGAGCAGATTAAAGCTGACTTTAAAGCTCGTAAAGAATCGGTAAATGCACAATACAAGCAAGCCGTTGAGATTCAAAGAGCACAACAAGATAAAGAGATTGCGGCGATTGAGCTGACGCGTGACGAGAAGCGTGAAGCAATTGATGCAGCAACTTACTCAGAGTTTACTGACAAGATCTCATTGCTAGAGCAAGACTTAGAGATTAATGACCAAGATTATGATGCTTCTCGTCAAGATGAGAAAGCACGTAGAGAAGAGCTAGTGGCGGAGTTTAGAGCGCATGAAAAATCGTTCAATCAGCAACTAAAGCAAGCTCGTGATGATTTTGATGCGAAGTTTAAAACAGAGTTCGCTCAATTTGAGACAGAGTCAAAAGCTCTTTATCAGCAAAAGAAAACAATTCGTAGTAGTAAGCTAAAGGCGCAGAAAGTGGTGGATCAATCACAACGTGTCATCAGCATCGCTAAACGAATTCAATAGGCATAATCAACAAAACTAACAACGATTATTTGGAGTCGAAAATGAAGGGTACCGTTCTAGAATTTAACAGCGATACGCGCGAAGGTTTAATCTCAGGTGAAGATGGCCAGCGTTACACACTATCTGCAGATGACTGGCGTGGTCAAAGCCTACCTAAACAAGGTAACAAGGTAGACTTTACTGTTGCTGATGGTGCAGCTCAATCTGTATTCCCAGAAGCTTCTTCTGGCGGTTCAGCAGGTTCTAAAAAACTGGTTGCTGCACTACTAGCATTCTTCCTAGGTGTATTTGGCGCGCACAAATTTTACCTAGGCTACACCAAACAAGGTGTAATCATGCTGCTACTATTCCTATTTGGTTTCATCCTACTAGGTATTCCTAGCCTGATCATCGCTGTGATTGCATTCATTGAATTCATCCTTTACCTAATCAAGCCTGATGATGAGTTTGAGCGTATCTACGTAGATGGTAAGAAAGCTTGGTTCTAATTTGAATTAAGTACTAATAAACAAAAAGCCAACGACATGTCGTTGGCTTTTTTCTTTTCTTAACTAATCGTTAAGCGCTTGGCGCTGATGCTTTGTTGTTAGGTTTACGCCTTGGCTTGTTGTTTGGGCGCTTGCTGTTATTGCGCTGTGGCTTGTTGCCTTGGCGTTCACTGTTCTCGCCATTGCCAAATCGGCGCTTAGGCTTACCTTGAGTCGGTTTTTTACCAGCTGGTTTTTGGCCTTTAGCTTGGTTGTTAGCGTCACTATTTTCAGACGCTTGTTTTACCTTTGGTTTTTTCGGCTTCTTAGGTTTCTTCGGTTTAATTGGGCGCGTGTCTAATTTTGATTCAGGCAGCTCATTAGTTGGCTTGAACCCTTCAAGTTCTAAACGTGGCAACACTTGTTGAATCAGGCGCTCGATACCAAACAGTTCTGCCGCCTCATCCGCACAAACCAAAGAAATCGCTTTACCTACTTCTCCCGCTCGGCCTGTACGACCAATGCGGTGAACATAATCTTCGGCAACATGTGGAATTTCAAAGTTAACCACTTGTGGCAGTTGTGGAATATCGATACCACGTGCAGCGATATCTGTCGCGACTAAAACACGAATCTCGCCAGATTTAAAGTCAGCGAGTGCTTTAGTACGTGCACCTTGGCTTTTATTGCCGTGAATAGGGGCTGCAGTGATGCCTTGATCGTTCAAGTAGTGAGAAAGGCGGTTTGCACCATGTTTAGTGCGGCTAAAGACCAAAGTCTGCTGCCAGTTACCGTCTTGGATGAGCTTCACTAGCATCGGCGCTTTTTTACGCTTATCTGCTGGATAAATACATTGCTCAACTGTTCGTGCTGTTGAGTTTGCTGGGCTTACTGAAATTTCTACTGGATTGTTGACTAAGCCTTTCGCTAATTGACGAATTTCGTCAGAAAAGGTCGCTGAAAACAGTAAGTTTTGGCGTTTTGCTGGCAGTAGGTCGAGTATTTTGCGAATGTCGCGAATAAAGCCCATATCGAGCATTCGGTCTGCTTCATCTAGCACTAAGACTTCTAGCTGAGAAAACTTAATCGCGTTTTGGCTGTAAAGATCCAACAGACGGCCCGGTGTTGCGACCAAAATGTCGCAGCCCTTGCGCAGTTTGAGCATTTGCGGGTTAATTTTAACCCCGCCAAATACCACAGTCGAAGAGACGCGAAGATGGCGGCTGTAATGGAAAATGTTTTCTTGAATCTGTGCGGCTAACTCACGAGTCGGCGTCAGAATTAGGGCACGAATATGGTTACCTTTTACACGAGGTCCTTCGCTTAGTTGCTCAAGGATTGGTAAGGTAAAGCCAGCCGTTTTACCAGTACCGGTTTGAGCAGCAGCCATCACATCTTGGCCTTTCAATACAGCAGGAATCGCTTGTGCTTGAATAGGGGATGGTTGTTGATAGCCTTTTTCTTCAATAGCTTTAAGAATAGGGGCGGAAAGACCTAACGAGGTAAAACCCATAAATGACAATCTCAATAATTCGAAAGTTAGACGCTTCAATGCCGTTTCAATATGCAGCGAGCGCAAAAGTGCGTCATTTTGAGGCTTTTACGCACAGGCATCAACTCATTATTGCTAATTTCGCCAGATAAACGTTTTGGCCGCACAGTCTAGGTGTATGAGAAAGGAAATATAACAATGGCCTAGGGTGAACTAGGCCATGAAAGCTAAATGCGAATGTAACTTAAGCCACGTCTTTTACTTCGTGTGTTGGCTCTTCGACAGACTTGAGTTTTGGTAATGGGTTACGGGAACCAACCGCTTCTTCAATGGAGTTGAAACCGTCTTCTTTAAGCAGTTTAACCAAACCGCGGTTAATTTCGCTGATGCTTTGTGGGCCATCGAAAATCAAAGTGGTAATCATGTGGAGCAGGCTCGCACCAGAGGTGATTTTTTCGTAGGCATCTTTAGCCGTAAATACCCCACCGACACCGATGATGGTGAGTTTACCGCGCGTGCGACGGTACACATGTCGAATGACATTGGTTGATATGCGTTGCAGCGGCAGGCCGCTCATTGCCCCTTTGTGATAAGGCAGTTCTTCTTTCACGTATTCTTGGTTGTGAGCAGGCTTCGCCAAGTTAGTGAGCACAACGCCATCAATGTTATGTTCCATACAGCAATCGACGATGGTATTAATTTCATCTAACGTCATGTCAGCAGCAAGCTTAACGTAGATAGGGCGGCCTTCTACGCGATGTTCGTTTACTGCAATTAACAAGGCATCGAGGTTGGCTTTGTCTACAAAAGGTTCGCCATCTTGGGTGTTAGGACAACTGATATTAATGGTGTAGTAGTCACCAATATCTTTAAATAGACGCATGGTTTTGGTGTAGTCATCAATAGAGTCTTGTAGATCAAACTCTGGGGTGATGTTTGATTTTGCCGCGTTGATCCCGACTCTCAGAGGGCCAAAATCGGTATCTTTCAAGCGAGATGAGATTTTCTCAGCACCTTGGTTATTCAGACCATACCAGACTAAAATAGATTTTGATTTCACCATGCGAAACAGACGCTTACCCGGGTTGCCGGGGCAAACTTCGCCAGTGAAAGAACCAAGCTCGGCGAGACCAAAGCCGATGGATGGGTAAATACTGGTGAGCTCGCCATCTTTATCAAAACCAGCGGATAGCCCTACAGGGTTACGATATTTGATGCCATCGACTTCGGTGTTCAAGCTTTTGTGGTCGTAGTTGAACATTGCCGAAGTTAATGATTTGGTTAAGGGGTTTGAGCCGAGGAACACACCGACGCGTTTAAACATGTAGTGTGCGTTTTCTGGGTCCATTAAGAAAATCAGCGGGCGTATAACACGGTAGATTACCTTCAGCGTAAAGTTGCGCAATCCGACTATGAAACTCATTCGTTTCTCCTTACTTTCTTGTTTCACGTTGTTATTAAAATAATCGTGACCTGACTAATCACAATTAAATCTTAATAGTAATCATTCTCATTTTGATCTATATTTTGTGAAAACTGTGATATGAGGAGAGATTATGCGCAAGATGATGGCTCAGTTAATGAACAGGACTGTTGCACAAAGCTCGCCGTCTAATACTCGAATTGGGCAAAATCAAACTAAGCAGTGGCAATCGAATGGTCATACCTATTATTTGCTCGATACGTTAAAGCTCTGCTACCAAAGTCATGCAGGCTTAGTTACCTATGAGCGGGTTTCACAAGAGAGCATTGCCCCCCTGTGTAGAGAGCTGTCACGAGGCAATTGGATTCGACCAACACTGACGGCACATATGCCATCTCTATATACTTTATCGGTGTGTGGTGTGAGCTGGGAAGAGCGTCAGGGCACGACCAGAGTGAAAGCCATTCCGGATGCAGCTGCCATGCGTTTTGAAGATATCGACCGTAGGGCAACGGAAGCGAAGTTTCAGAGTATCTATCGGCGCAGTGATGATGCGGTCACCCCGTTTGCGGATATCGGTGAGTTTGATAAAGGGCTACGCCAGATACACAACCTCTCAGTGAATGAGTTTTTAGAGATTCTATTGGAATGTAACCAAGCCGTCCCTGAGCGCCTTAAACAAGTGTTGCTGATTAAACCTGATAACTTTGAATATCGCTTTACGCGAAGTGAAACCGAGTTACTTGATCAAGTGAGTTGTGCGTTAACCCGTTAGTGCTTAACAGCTAGCCTGAATTGAGATGGGAAAAGGGGCGAGAACGCCCCTTTTAATTTGTGTTTTGCCTATGAGTGCTTTTTGGTTTTTTGCGCACTAGGACATGAGCTGCAACCACTACATCCAGGCTTTTTGAATAGCTTTCGATAAATGTAAAAGCCTGCTCCGCCCACCGCTACTGCCACGATAGCGATGTCCCAGAATTGTATTTCTTGACCATACATACTTTGCTACTCCGTCATTCTAATTGGAATTTCTTTTGGCATTTTGCGCTTCAGCCACCAATCTTTCATCGCAATGATGATTAAGCCCAACAAGCCGGTAAAGTAAGCGCCTGTCATCATTGCTACGCCACTCAAGCTAAAGGCGGTACCGATGGTATACACTGCCGTAGCAACCGCAAAGCCTAGTGCGGTAGGTAAGAAGATTGAAAGCAGCATCCATTTGTATTCGCCAGTTTGAACTTTGATCATCATGACCGTTGCCAAGCATGGCGGGTAAAGAATAAAGAACAAAATCAGCGCTACTGCTGCGAGTTCACCATGGTCGCTTAGCTCTGATGACTCACCCATACGATCTTCGAGCTTCTGGTTGCTGTCTTCATCTTGTTGGAACAACACACCTAGCGTCGCTACGCTGCTTTCGCGCGCAGCAAAAGAAGAGAATAGGGCAACGTTAATCTTCCAATCGAAGCCTGCGTATTGAGTAACAGGCTCCAAGCTGCGACCCATGCTGCCAAGTAGCGAAGCTTCAAGGCGTTCTTCTTTCATTTCACGGCGAATCTTCTTACGCGCTGATACCACTTTACGTAGGGCGCGGTGAGTTGTCTTGGCAGATTTATCCCCTTTCGCTGGCGCGATGATGGAGAAGAACAGTTCGTCGCGAGCTTTAAAGTCTTCGTTAACTTGTTTTGACGCCTCAGCCCCTTTTGCATTGAGCTTAGCGCGTTTGAAATCGGTGTAGAAGTTTACCAGAGCAGGTAGAGACTCGGTGGTGATAGACTCTGCGTAATCAGTTTTTGCAATCGCACGTTCAAACTTAGCGACCGCTTTTTCAGCTTCAGCTTGATATTTCGCTTCACTCTCTTCAGGCACGCCCGGGAACTGTAGCAACACGAAAATGACGGTTGAAACGGCAAGAACAATGGTGCCGACTTTCTTGATGTAAATCCATGTACGCTCAATAGAACGGGTAATCACACTGCGCACAGTCGGCAAGTTGTAACGCGGCAGTTCCATGACAAATGGTGATGGTTGCTGATTACGGAGTACCGTGGTGGTCAGAAGTTTTGCCACAAGTAGTGCTGCAATTATGGTGATGGTTGAGATGTAGAACGTCATCAATGACTTATCTTCGACAAAGAAAATACCCAACAGCAATGTATAGAGCGGGACTTTTGCCAAGCAGTTCATGAAAGGAACGGTCAAGATAGTGGCTAAACGTGCTCGGTTATCGGGGATGCCCTTAGTCGCCATGACGCCGGGAACAGCACAACCACCGGCAAATACACCCGCTAAGATCATTGGCAGTGTACTTTGACCATGCAAACCAAATTTACTTAACGCTTTGTCAGCAATGAAGGCAATACGTGCCATGTAGCCTGAATCTTCAATAATGGCGATCAGGGCGAACAAGATTAAGAAGATCGGAATATAGTTCAATAGCGTGTTGGCTGAATCGACGACCCATAAACCAAGAGCACGGGTGTAAGGGTCATGTAGGAAGCCAGCGTCAGGCAAGATAGCGGCGATAATCTCTCTAAACCCAGCCAGATAAGGCCACCAATAGTTGGTGAGCTCGTAGCCATAAACGATGGCGCTTTGATAGATAATAAATACGGTTGCAATAAGAAACACAGGTGCGCCAAAACGGCTTAGTACCATACGGTCAATCTTACTGGTGATAGAGGGTTTATCAGATTGGCTAACTTGGGTTAAACAGCTATCAAGCAGTTGCGCCACTTTCTTTTGACGTTGAGCTACGATGTAGTCATTGATTTGCCCATCTAACTGCTTAACAAGCTTTTGCTGCTGCTCGCTTACGGTTTTCTCAATAGTTTGCCAAAACTCGGTGTCTGCGTGCTGTTCTAACCACTGCTTTGCTTCTTGATCGTTTTCAAGCAGTCGCAAGCTTAACCATCGCTTGCTTGGCAGGTCGTCAATATTGGCCAGAGCTAACTGACGACTGATGGAATCGATCGCTGGCTCTAGTTCAGAATAGTCGATGTGGAAATTGCTCACTTTTGCGTGCGCGATTTCATTGGAGATTTCGCTCACCCCTTTCCCTAATCGTCCAACACATTCAATCACTGGTAGGTCGAGTTGCTCGGCTAGTTTGTCAGCGTCTATCTCCATACCTTCTTTGCGCACGACATCCATCATATTGAGTGCCACGACAACCGGTAGTTCCAACTCGAGCAATTGGAGGGTCAAATGCAAAGAACGACTCAAGTTAGCCGCGTCCATCACGTTCAGTACGCAATCAGCTTGTTCTTCTCTTAGCGCTTTACGAGCGACACGCTCTTCAAGAGAAAAACTGGTCAGGCTGTATGTGCCCGGTAAGTCAATAAGTTCAAACGCACCGGCTGCATTGCTGAAGTAACCTGTTTTCTTATCTACTGTCACGCCAGGGTAGTTAGCCACATGTTGGCGCGCGCCCGTGAGCATATTGAAGATGGTCGACTTACCAGCATTTTGCTGTCCGGCCAGTAATATTTTTTTTCTTTGCATTGCTACAACTCCATTTCTGCGATGCTACGACAGGGTTTCGATCAACACGGTTTCAGCTTCAGCGGCTCGGATGACCACATTGGTTCGACCCACTTTGATCTCGATAGGGTCACCGAGAGGGGCGTAACGAACAAATTCGATTTCAGTCTGTGGAATGAGACCAAGATCAAGCAATCGTTGTCGTACCATGCCTTCAGAAAAATGTGCAGAAATTACGCCAGTGTCGCCTGGTTTCAGGCTCGTAAGTCTTTGTTTCATAATTGTTATCAATAGTTGTCGGGCTAGGGGTAAAGGAGGGTGCTAACTCTCACATGCAAATGATAGTAATAATCATCCGGTTTAAGTTTGACTTAGATCAATACGAGTGAAACTGATAATCGCTATCAATTCACACTCTGGTCAATTAGGGTCTGGATATGCACTTAATTGACAATATTAAAGATAAATTACCATTACTCGACTACTTCACAGAGTGAGGATATCTCATGAAGAAATTAACTTTAGCTATGCTTATTGCCGCTGGCGTACCGAGCATCGCAATGGCTCACACACCTCTATTTTCTTGTTACGACTTCGGTGACAACACAATCTTGTGTGAAGGTGGCTTCTCTGACGGTTCGTCGGCTTCTGGCGTAGAAATGTTAGTTCTTGATGCTGATGGCAAAGAGCTTATCAAGAGCGAAATGTCTGAAGACGGTGAGTTCGAATTCCAAAAGCCTGAAGGCAAATACAAAGTGGTATTCAATGCAGGCCCTGGCCATGCACTAGAAATTAACGGCGAAGACATCGTCGAATAATTACAAAAATCTATATCTGTCTATTTTTTAAGGGAACAAACAAATGAAAAAGGTTTCACTAATGGTTGGTGCGGCAGCACTAGCAGTTTCTGCAGCTTCACACGCGCACTTCCAACTTCTATACACTCCAACGTCACAGCTAGAAAAACCAGCAACACTAGACATGAAACTTGTGTTCGGTCACCCAATGGATAACGGTCACGTTATGGATATGGGCGCACCTGAAGAGTTCTTCGTCGTATTCAAAGAAGAAAAAACTGACCTTCTTAAGAACCTTAAGCAAATCAAATGGTCTGGTCACGATAACCAAGCGAACGCTTACCAAGCTGAATACAAAGTTCGTCGCAACGGCGACTACATCTTCGGTGTAGTTCCAGCGCCTTACTACGAAGGTGGTGAAGACATCTACATCCAACAGATCACTAAGCGTTACATCAACAAAGGTGGTCTTCCAACGGGTTGGGATCAACCAATTGGTCTGAAAACTGAAATCGTGCCTAAGAACAAGCCTTACCAAGTATTCGCAGGTAGCACGTTTACTGGTCAGCTTCTTTCTGAAGGTAAGCCAGCAGCAGGCGTTGAGTGTGAAATCGAATGGATCAACACTAAGATCGATTCTGCAGCAAACTCATTTGGTAAAGATACATTCCGTGAGCCACCAGCATCTGCAATCGTAGCGATTACTGATGACAACGGTATGTTCACTTTCGGTATCCCAACTGCGGGTAAATGGGGCTTCGCATGTCTAGGTTCAGGTCCAGATACTGAGCACAAAGGCAAAGAGCTTTCTCAAGATGCAGTGCTTTGGATTGAAGCTCAAGAGCTTTAATTTCAATTTTACTCAATCTAATACAAAGCTGGCTTAGGCCAGCTTTTTGCCCTTTAAAGACAATAAGAGATCAGCAAGAGGGACATTCAATGAAAAGATTTTTTTTCGCTTCTGTTTTGGCAATGACTTCGTTATCAAGCTTTGCTCATACCGCTTTAATGGCTTGTTACGATGAGGGTAATGGCTACATTACCTGTGAAGGTGGGTTTAGCGATGGCGCAAGCGCCGAAGGGGTAGAGTTTCGTATTGAACAAAATGGCTCAGTGGTCATGGAAACGAAACTGGACGAATTTGGCGAAGTTTACTTCGAGAAGCCAAAGGGTGATTTTACGGTATTGCTTAATGGCGGAGAAGGTCATGTAGTACATGTGGATGGTCGCGATATTACGGAGTAAGCCATGAAAAGGGACTCAGCGGTTATCTCAATTGAAAACCTCAGCCACAGTTATGGCGAGAAGAAAATCTATCAAGATCTCAACCTAACCATTGAGCCGGGCACTAAGTTTGGTCTGCTTGGAAAAAACGGGGTGGGTAAGTCCACGCTGATTAATTTGTTGATGGGGTATCTTAAACCTCAACAAGGGGAGTGTTTAATCTTTGGTGAGCCTGCTCATTACCTGACAGCGGATACTCGGGCCAGAATCGCACTACTCTATGAAGGGTTTATTAGCTATGACTCGATGAGTGTCGAGCAAATCGAGCAATTCTTTTCTTCTTTCTATCCTCGTTGGCAAAAACGATATTTTAATGAGCTGGTGGCTTTGATGGACATCAGCATGCAACAGCCTCTTTCTTCGCTTTCTTTTGGACAAAAATCTCAAGTCGTACTTGGCCTATTGTTGGCACAAGACGCGGACCTACTCATTTTAGATGATTATTCAATGGGGCTTGACGCGGGTTACCGCCGCCTCTTCGTTGACTACCTATCAGATTACCTAGAAGGCACGAACAAAACGGTATTGATCACCACGCATGTCATGAGTGACTTGGAATCGCTGGTGGATCAGGTAGCGATTGTTGATCGGTCAACCGATGTTTATCAAAGCAGCATGCTGGAGTTCAATCAGCAGTTTGCTTGTTATCAAGCAGCCCATGAAGTGAAGCGAGAATCGAGCAGTAAAATTCATCGTGTGGAGCATTATCGCAACCAGCATTTGGTTTACTCTTTTGCGCCTGTTAAAGAGTTGCAGCAAGAATTAGGTATTGACCTTATGCCCGTTGAGATGAATTTTGAGCAGCGCTTTTTAGGTTATGTAGGGAAGTACTAATGAGACTAAGTGCAATCTATCAAAAAGAGTGGTTAAAGCTGCGTCGAATGTTTGCAGCGTTGCTGATTACAAGCCTATTTATCGGCGGTTATTTTGTGTTTGATTTGGTGGGGCAATTTGCCAACATCGAACCAGAGTCGATGATGTGGTATCGCTTGGTCCACTTGCAAGATAAGCCCTATTCATGGCTTAGCTACGGGTTTAT
Source organism: Vibrio sp. LaRot3 (assembly GCF_027587025.1). GTDB lineage: Bacteria > Pseudomonadota > Gammaproteobacteria > Enterobacterales > Vibrionaceae > Vibrio. Next base: position 339,093 of record NZ_JAPPTI010000001.1, read on the forward strand.
TTTTATCGCGATTATCGTGGCGTGCTGTCAGTACATACCGGAAGTTCAGGGCAATAAAGTGCGCATATTGGCACATTTACCTTGGTCGTTGAATATAGTGGTCGGCCAGCATGTTATCGCTGGTAGTGTGGCTATATTTATCGCGAATGCCATCATTATCGGTTTTGCGCTCGGGGTAATGAATCATTACTACCCAATAGATTTGGTTTGGCTAACAGGGCAAGACTTACTCTATGGACAACTTGCGGCTATTGCTGCCTATTTGGGCTTAACGGCGGTCATTGTTGAAAATAACTGGTGGCGTAAAGCAGTAAAAATAGTGGCGACATCGCTCACTGTCATTTTGCTATTTAAGCCTCATTTTCAATGGGTGGATTTGTTATATTCCGCTCTGATTTTGTGGCTATTATTACTGGTAAAAGACAGTTTTTTAAGCGTGAAAACAAGGCGTATAGAATGGGTGGGGTTTACTGCTTCGCTACCCGTGATTATCGCTGCTTTGTGTGTGTCGAATAGTTGGGATTTTTACCAGAAATATGCAGTGAAGCATACCAAGTTTTATTTATTCCACTCAGCCATGTTGGATGATTTCGTTTATCAGAGAAATGCAGAACATCATCAGTTTTTCTATGGCACAACCCAACATGATTTAACCAAGCAAGAATTTGAACAAGCATTGCCTTTTGTTTACTGGAAGAACTTAGATATCCAAGGAAAGCTGCCGATTACAGTTGGTGAAACGACGTACAATAAGCAGCAAATACGCACATCACGTTTAAGCCTACAATATGATCCTACTCGTTTAGATCTGTTAGAAGTTCCACTCTATCCATTATTTAACCCTGACAGTGCGCTCGGAGCGATTCGTTTTCCTGAGCAAGTATTTGTTACTCATGCGGAGCAGTTGACTGTTTACGACGCTGAAACAGCGAAAGTAAATAGCGAGTTAACTCAGGAGCTTAATCAACTAGCGAATGAGAAAGGTATGAGCTTTCCTATTCAACATGTGTGGGGTAAAACCACGAACATGAAGCCATTTGACTGGGGTTACTTCATTTACGATGCAAAAGGGCATTTGTTTAATTTAAAACGCGGGGATGACATTGTTTCTTTAACGCGCGTGGATGTCGCTTCTGAGGTGGATGAATTAGTGTATCTGCAAGTATCAGAAAATCGCCACAAAGCGTTTTACGGTTACGCGGTAGCAAAAGATAGCCAAGTGTATTTGATTTCTTACCCTGATTATCAATTTATTCCACTAGCGCTCGATGAGTTTGATCATCGTACTATGTCTTTCCAGTTGTTGTCTGACCCGTTGAATTATTTAGTTCGCTACGATGATGGCGAACAATACCATGCGGTGACATTTGATAAGCAGTACAAAAAATTGGTCAGTACCCAATTTGAATAAACCAAAGGCGCTACTTAGCGCCTTTTTTATTAGATAAGAGGTGCGTTTATATATTGTTTATAACTAATTGTTCTTTATTTAATTTATAAAACTATCTTTACCCATTAGTCATAATTTGTATAATTGTTGCACAAAGTGAAATGATAATTATTTTCAATGAATAGACTAACCCTTCTGATGTTGATATTACCTCTCGCCAATAGTGCTCACGCTAAGTTTGAGTCACTTGAACAAAGCTACTTAGTTGACGGTCAACGCTTAGTACCGATTCAAGTCGAGAGTGGAGAATACCTCCGCGGCGGAGTTCAAAGTGATCAAGCGCTTGTTTCGGCTGCGATCGTTGATGCTAATGGTCAGGTGGTAAAACAAATCGTCAATGAAGGGGATAAGGACGGTGAGCTGTTTTGGTTCGTTTCCCAAGGTGGGCAGTACCATCTTAATTTGGAGAGCGTTAACCCTAACAGTAAGGTTGAGGTTGAACTTGAATCTAAGCCACTTAAAGCGGATCAAAGTGTTGATCCAAAAGAAGAAGTAATTAGCCCTACATTGCTGACTCTTATCGGCAACATTAACCAGCCTAACTCTGATGCTGAAAAGGCTTTTTGGCAGTCAATTGAGAAAACCGGAACACCACTTATTGAGCCGAAAGCAGATGGCAGTGCATTGCTTACGTTCTTATGGAAAGGTGATGAAGATAATGTTCGTTTATTCGGTGCACCGTACGATGGTCATACGAACTTATCCCGTATTCCAAACAGCCAGATTTGGCACAAGAGCTACCAGATCCCAAATGGCAGCCGACTTTCTTATCGTATCGCGCCCAATGTACCTCAGCTGAAGTCTAATGACTGGCGAGAACAGCGACGCGCGGTGTTAGCGACATCCGCTTATGACCCACTTAATATTCGCCCAACATTTGAGGGTGATGATAAGTTCGGTGCTGCCTCAACGATTGAATATGGCGATATTATTTCTGACCAATACACGCACGATATTGGTAGCCCTAAAGGTTCTGTAAGTGCATATAAAGTAGAAAGTCACATCCTTTCGAACACTCGTAGCGTTAAGGTATATCAGCCCCACCCGAGTTATAAGGTTGCTAAAGATGCGCCATTACTGATTGCTTTCGATGGTGACCAATACCTTAGCCGAGTACCGACGCAAACTATTCTAGATAACCTCATTGCTGAGGGTAAAGTACCGCCAATGCGGGCTCTGTTTATTAATCATCCTAAAAAACAACTGCGTGGCAAAGAGCTTCCACCCAATCCTGATTTTGCCAAGTTCATGGCAACGGAATTGATGCCATGGGCGAAGGAAACTCTTGATATCCAGCCTTTGTTTGCCAACACCGTTTTAACCGGGTCGAGTTATGGTGGTCTTGCCTCTATGTATGTGGCGCACCAATACCCGAATGTGTTTGGTAAGGTGTTGAGTCAATCCGGTTCATTCTGGTGGGGTCCGTCAAAATTTAGCTCTGAGTGGCTAACCGATGAAATTGAAGATGAGCCAAAGAATACGATTCAAATTTACATGAATGCAGGTGTGTTTGAACTTCAACCCGAGCACGCCAACATAATCGATACCAATCGAAAACTCTATAAAGTGCTGCAGGAGAAACAGTACAAGGTTGAATTTGAAGAACTGGCAAGCGGGCATGATTACTACAGTTGGCGCGTCACTATAGCCAACGGCCTAATACATCTATTCAAATCATAAGTGACCACTTAAAAAGGAATATTATTGTGTTTAAATCAAAACCCAGTGTAGTGGCGGCTGCACTGGCACTTAGCATACCTTCAGTTTATGCAAACACTAGCTCAAGCGACGTTTCGGAAGTAATGGTTGTTACGGCAACGAAAACAGAGCAGTCGCTTCAAGATGCACCAGCATCAGTGACGGTCGTAACGAGTGAAGAGCTCAATCGTTTACCGGCAACGGACATCACGACAGCACTGCAAAATGTAGCAGGTGTGCGTATCTCTAAAGCAACCGGAAGCGAGCCTAAGATTGTTATTCGTGGCCTTAAAAACCAAAACTCAGCGAATGATAACTTTGCACTGGTGCTAGTTAACGGTCGTCGTGTTACTTCGAGCGAAACGCTGATTCGTGGCGCAACATTCGACCTATCCAGTGTCCCTATGAGTGCGATTGAGCGAGTCGAAGTGATTCGTGGTCCAATGTCGGCACTATACGGTAGTGAAGCGATTGGTGGTGTAGTAAACATCATTCTTAAACAGCCTACGAACGAAACCGAAGGCGCATTCTCTGTTACTTACAGCACCCCAGATGACAACAGTGCAGACGCGTCTAACCCAGGTGACGACGGTGAGTTTACTAACTTCCGTGGTTATTTAAGCGGCGCGTTAGTGGACGACAAACTATTGTACACCGCGTCGGTTGATTTAAGTGATCGCAATCGTTGGAACCCAGACAATGCCGGCCCGACATTCCAATCTCAATCAGAGCAGCAACGCTCAAGCTTTAACACTAGCTTGATTTGGCTTGCGTCTGAGAGCACAACCGTGACATGGGATGCGGGATACTCAGATGATGAGCGTGAGGAAGGCGCAACAGGATGGGAAAACTTCTATGATACGCAGAAGTTTACGTCAGGCCTTGAGCTAAGTAATGATTGGTCATGGGGTAGTAGCGACATTCGCTATTTCTATGAGCGTACGCATATCGATGAACAGGCTGCTCACCCAGCGGTCGGTTCAGGTGAAATTGAGCAAGTAAACCATACTGTTGATGGCAAAGTGGCTGGAAGCATTGGTGATATCCATTATGTTACCGCTGGCTTTGACGTTTCTCACACAGATTTAGAGAATGAGCGTAGCTACTCACAGCAACCATCAGTGCAGCAAAGTGCGTTTTTCCTACAAGATGAGATCAGCTTTACTGATGATTTAGCGCTGACATTAAGTGGTCGATTCACTCATCATGACCAGTTCGGTAGCGATTTAAGCCCTCGTGCTTACTTGGTTTTCAATGCAACGGAAAACCTCACCTTTAAAGGTGGTTATGGTGAAGGCTTTAAAGCGCCAACCATGTTCCAATCGGATGAAAACTTTAGCCTGATCAGCTGTGGTGGTGGTTGTTACTTGATCGGTAATAAAGATCTTGTCCCACAAACGTCTAAAACGTATGAATTTACTACTTTATACAGCCAACCGACTTGGTACGTCCAAGGTACGATATTCTTCAACCAAATTAATGATTTGATTGACCGTGATACCACGACTCAAGTTGGCACTGCGCCAGACGGCAAACCTCAGATCCAATATGTCAACTACTCACGTGTAGAGACTCAGGGTATCGAGTTAGAAACGCAGTTTGACGTAACGGACAGCATTTATGTGTCAGCTGCCGCGACTTACATTGATTCTGAAGACAAAACTACTGGTCTTGAAATGCTGAACTCACCAGATTGGTTGGCAAACGCAAACATCAACTGGGCACCAAACTATGATTGGAGCCTATTTGCGGGTGTGAACTACACCGGTAGCCAGTTTAACGAGCAGCGCGGTGTTCCACGTTACGAGCTTGATGGTTACTCAACAGTAAACCTTGGTGCAAGCTATGCAGTAACGGATGTATTTACCGTTAAAGCGGGTATTACTAACTTGTTTGATGAGCGTTTAGATGAGTCTGAACTTCAATACGAAGAGCAAGAGTTTGGTCGTACTTACTACTTAACGATGGATCTTCAGTTCTAATCATTATCAGTTGATAAGAAGTGCAAAACGCGCGAGGGAACTCGCGCGTTTATTCGTTGGGTGTCATAAAAAATTCATTTTATATGCGTTGAGGAAACTTCAAAAATTCATCATATTGTAATCATGGTGTAACAAATCAACGATTGGTGAAGAGGTAACTATGCAACAACAAGAAATGATTCAGCCTTCCAATTTTGGGGTAATTAGCCGTATTAGCCTGTTCTCCTTGGTTGGTATTTTAGGTGTATTTCTATTGGTCTAATTCATTAGTTTAATAGTCTTAACAAGTGTGTGGGTACTAACTTATTTTGTGCTTTGGCTAGATCCCACTAACTTGCCTGTGCTAATTTGCCATTAACTGTCGATGTTAACGGATTGTTTATGGCAACGCTCAAAGATTTAAAAATCTCTCACCGATTCTCTTCGCTCCCTCCTGCTTTTTATTCTTTGGTGAATCCTCAGCCCTTAGAGGAGACGCAATGGGTCGTATGGAACAGCGACTTTGCCAAAACCTTTTCTTTGCCTGATGAGGCCCCGCAAGGAGAACTTAAACAGATTCTGACGGGTGAATCTTCTTGTGAGGCATTTAATCCATTAGCTATGAAGTACGCTGGCCACCAATTTGGCGTGTATAACCCAGATCTAGGTGATGGCCGAGGCTTATTGCTCGGAGAACTCACCGATAAGCAAGGCAGGGTGTTTGATTTGCATTTGAAAGGAGCAGGGCTAACTCCTTATTCGCGAATGGGCGATGGCCGAGCGGTGTTACGTTCTACGATTCGAGAATATTTATGTAGTGAAGCGATGGCCGGACTTGGCATCGAAACCACACGTGCGCTCGGTATGTTAACCAGTACAATGCCAGTCTATCGTGAGAAACAAGAGAGTGGGGCACTGCTACTAAGAATGGCAGATAGTCATATTCGCTTTGGTCATTTTGAGCACTTTTTCTATACCAATAAGTTTAGTGAGTTGCGTTTGTTAGCGGATAAAGTCATTGAATGGTATTGGCCAGCATGCAAAGAAGAAGACAATCCGTATGCGGCGATGTTTAACCAAGTCGTCGACAAAACCGCAAAAATGATTGCTGATTGGCAAGCGATTGGTTTTTGTCATGGGGTGATGAACACCGATAATATGTCGATTCTCGGTCAAACTTTCGATTATGGGCCGTTTGCTTTCTTAGATGAATATGACCCACATTACATTTGCAATCATTCCGACTACCAAGGCCGATACCGTTTTGACCAGCAACCGAGAATCGCGCTTTGGAATCTATCAGCACTTGCTCACTCTCTTTCACCATTAATTGAAAAGCAGTATTTAGAGCAGGGTTTGTCTCAGTTCGAACCATTGCTTGGTCAATATTTCAGTCACAATATGCGTGGAAAACTGGGCTTATTGAGCAAACAACAAGGTGACAGCCAGTTATTCCAAGCCATGTTTGAATTACTGCATCAAAACGGCACTGACTACCCGAGATTCATGCGTCAACTCTCCATGCTTGATCAACAACCGGAGCAAGCGGTGTTGGATTTGTTTGTTGATAGAGACGCGGCTAGTGTTTGGCTAAACCAATACCTGCAGCGTTGTGAGTTAGAAGAGCAGCCGGCTCCGCAGCGTTGCGAACAGATGCGCTTAGTTAATCCCAAATATCTTCTGCGCAACTATTTAGCTCAGCTTGCTATCGATAAGGCGGAGCAAGGCGATTTTAGTGAGGTACAAAAGCTCGCGTTGATTTTATCTCAGCCCTATCAAGAGCAGCCAGAGCACTCTGCCTACGCCAATCTTCCTCCAGAATGGGGTAAAGGCATGGAGATTAGCTGCTCTTCCTGAATAGCGGTTTGCACCGCGGATCGGTAGTTTGAAAATGTGAAGGTTTCTACTCATTCATGTCTTTAGTATGGGTGGTTTTCCACCCAAATTTGTCTTGCTATATCATCGGCAGGGCGTACCATTCATATAGTAAATTAAATTACCCAAACAAAATCATAAGGTTATGTTTTGTTGGTTAACTTGGCTTAGTTATTGCCCTTATTGAATTATCAATACCCAGTGATGGGGTTGTTCATTCAATAAGGAGAATAATAATGTTTAAGCCTTTGACCCTACTGTCTGTATCTGTGCTCGCGGCGACCAGTTTTAATGTAATGGCAAGCTGTGATCCTGGTGAAACGGTGATTAAATTTAGCCACGTGACCAATACGGATAAGCACCCGAAAGGGATTGCGGCTTCACTGCTTGAGCAACGCGTCAACGAAGAGATGAATGGTAAAGTCTGTATGCAGGTTTTCCCGAACTCGACTCTTTACGATGATAATAAAGTGCTTGAAGCGCTACTAAACGGTGATGTGCAACTTGCTGCCCCTTCTCTATCTAAGTTTGAAAAGTTCACCAAAAAATACCGTATCTTCGATTTACCATTTCTGTTTGAAGACGTGGATGCGGTTGACCGTTTCCAAAACTCAGAGTCTGGTGACAAGCTGAAAAATGCAATGAAGCGTCGTGGCCTACAAGGGCTAGCGTTTTGGCATAACGGCATGAAGCAAATGTCAGCTAACAAACCCCTGATGACGCCAGAAGATGCAAAAGGCCTTAAGTTCCGTGTTCAAGCGTCTGATGTTCTGGTGGCTCAGTTTGAGCAGCTAGAGGCAAACCCGCAAAAAATGTCGTTCAAAGAAGTTTATGGTGGTCTACAAACCAAGGTTATCGATGGCCAAGAGAACACTTGGTCGAACATTTACGGTAAGAAATTCTTTGAAGTACAAGATGGTATTACTGAAACCAATCACGGCATTTTGGATTACCTAGTGGTGACGTCGACCGATTTCTGGAAAGGTCTACCAGACGATCAGCGTGAGCAGTTGAACACCATCATTCAAGAAGTGACACAAACACGTAATTCAGAATCCACCAAAGTTAACATTGCCAACAAGAACAACATCATTGAGGCGGGTGGTGAAGTCCGTCAATTGACGGCTGATCAGCGTCAACAATGGGTCACTGCACTACAGCCAGTATGGAAGAAGTTTGAAAAGGATATCGGCTCTGATCTCATCCAAGCCGCACTAGATTCTAATAATAAATAACTTCCCTCTTTGGGCTCTCTTATCGGGAAGAGAGCCCCTTTTCTTTTCAGTAACCATTTAGAAGAGATTTACTATGGAACAGTCAATTTTTGCCCGAGTTGGTAAAGTGACCGATGCCATTGAAGAGACCTTAATTGCGTTTTTTCTTGGTGGCATGACGCTACTGACTTTCGCCAATGTCATCTTTCGTTATGTATTTAACGACAACATACTTTGGGCACTCGAGCTCACGGTATTCATGTTTGCATGGATGGTGCTGGTGGGGGCCTCGTATGGTGTAAAGAAGCATTTTCACATCGGTGTCGATGTCATCATCAATATGGGTTCGGAGAAAACACGTAAGGCTTATGCATTAGTTGCCGCTGCGTGCTGCCTTGCTTTTTCTACCTTACTACTCATTGGCTCTTGGAATTATTGGTATCCATTCGCCACTGAGCGTGCTTGGTATGAAACCGATGATATTCCAATGCCAGAAATGTTGCAGTTCCTAGCGGACTGGCTCAATGAAGGTGAACGCTACGAAAAAATGCCGCGCTTTATCCCTTATATGGCGTTGCCAATAGGCATGGCCTTACTCACATTTAGATTTGCGCAAGCAACATGGCAAATAGCGACCGATCAAGTTGACCGTTTGATCGCAGGTCACGAAGCGGAAGAAGATCTTGAAGCGTTAAAAGCGGAAATGGCAGATGCCGGTGAAGCAATGGCTGAAAGCTCAACGGATTCAGCCAATAAGAGCAAGGAGCGCTAAATCATGGATATTTTGTTTTTGTTCATCATGGTGATTGGCTTCATGCTAATTGGTGTGCCAATTGCCGTTTCGCTTGGTTTATCCAGCATTGTATTTTTGATGATTCACTCTGATGCCTCTTTAGCATCGGTGGCGCAAACCCTGTTTAATGCCTTTGCTGGTCACTACACATTATTGGCGATTCCATTCTTTATCTTGGCGTCTAGTTTTATGTCGACCGGTGGTGTGGCTAAGCGGATTATTCGTTTTGCGATTGCAATGGTCGGTTGGTTCCGTGGTGGCTTAGCGATGGCCTCTGTTGTTGCATGTATGATGTTTGCTGCGCTTTCAGGATCTTCGCCAGCCACAGTAGTCGCCATCGGTAGTATCGTTATTGCGGGTATGATCAAGAACGGCTACTCGAAGGACTTTGCTGCCGGGGTTATTTGTAATGCAGGTACATTGGGTATTTTGATTCCGCCATCTATCGTCATGGTCGTGTACGCCGCCGCGACAGATGTGTCTGTCGGCCGTATGTTCCTCGGTGGTGTGATTCCCGGTCTACTTGCTGGTGTGATGTTGATGATTGCCATTTATATCGCAGCACGAGTGAAAAACCTGCCTAAACAGCCTTTTGTTGGCTGGCAAGAGATGTTCGACTCGGCAAAAGATGCAAGCTGGGGGCTTTTGCTGGTGGTGATTATCCTTGGTGGTATTTACGGCGGTATTTTTACTCCAACAGAAGCCGCCGCAGTGGCAGCCGTTTACTCGTTCTTTATTGCTAACTTTGTCTACAAAGACATGGGGCCGTTTGCGGACAAAGAAAACACCAAACCTGCCTTAGTGAAGATATGCCAAGCGTTTGTACATAAAGACACTAAGCACACTTTGTATGAGGCGGGTAAGCTGACGATTATGCTGCTATTTATCATTGCGAACGCATTGATACTCAAGCATGTGTTAACCGAAGAGCGCATTCCACAAATGATTACCGAGTCGATGCTTTCGGCAGGTCTTGGCCCAATCACCTTCCTGATCGTGGTGAACGTATTGTTGCTGATTGGTGGTCAGTTTATGGAACCGTCTGGTTTATTGATCATCGTTGCACCATTGGTATTCCCAATCGCGATAGCACTCGGCATTGACCCGATTCACCTTGGTATCATGATGGTGGTTAACATGGAGATAGGTATGATTACTCCGCCAGTAGGGCTCAACCTCTTTGTGACCGCAGGTGTGGCGAAGATGTCGATGATGCAGGTGGTGAAAGCCGCGCTTCCTTGGGTCGCCGTGATGTTCTTGTTCTTAATCATCGTGACTTACGTGCCTTGGGTATCAACGTGGTTACCTACGACCTTGATGGGGCCTGAAATTATCACCAAGTAGTCATCTTGAAATAATTGGTGGGGAGTTATATCTCCTCATCAATGGTTTTTCCTCGTTTTAGTCGAGGATCAACCGAATGCCTTCTTTCATAAAACCGCCACTTTGTTGTGCGGTTTTTTCGTCTGTCTTTGCCTGAACGTTGTTCAGCTTGATATACGCCATCGACTTCTACCGCTTCTGCAATAATTGGAGCCTTAAATTTATCACTCATCAGGCGCTCTCCGGATATGGGGCGTTGATCTAAGTATTGGCGAATTTGTTGAAAAGACCAAAGTGGAGTAAGGGATGGCAAAAAAAAGATCCCAGCAGCACAACAGTTTGCTGCTGGGAAAATCACTTTTAGCGTTTAAAAGCAAAGAGTCGAGTGAAGAATCCGTAGGAGTCGTTCTTACAGTTCCAAACCCAATGTGCTCGCAGTGGAGCAGATACCGAGGGTCATCCTGTCATAGCGATCATGAAAAAAACGTGAAATTCACCGAGTAGAGAGCCAAATAACTCGGTGTAATGGGCTAAATCTCTAATAAAAATAACCGCTTGTTGAGTATTGCGCCATCTATCGGCAGGATAGCCATATTAAGAATTTAAGTAGTCGCAAATAGCATGAAAAAGTTAATTATCGCCGCTGGATTTGTTTCATTGGCCTTCAACGTGATGGCTGAGCCGAATAGCATTCAAACCGAACCACAATTTTTGTATCAGGAGTTGGTAGGTGGGCCGTATTTTGATGACTGGTCTGTCGCCGGAGATATCGATAACAATAGAGACTTGGTACTTTATCGAGCGGGGAAGTCTGGCGAGCTACAAGCGCCAGTTAAGATGGATTGCCAATCTGGTCGTTTAACAGCGTCAGGCAATGGTCTTTTGTTTGCTTATGAAAGCATTACTGCGCAAGCCACGGAGCAGTATTTTTCACAGGAAATGACGCAAGCACTATACGAATTAGTGTGTAATTAATGGAATAAATTTAATGAAGTACCAAGCGATAAAGGAATATACCGATCTGCCTGAGACGCCGATCAGAGTGGAGCAAGGTGAGCAACTTACGTGGACTGAACAGTCCGACCCATTGGGGGATTGGCCGAACTGGGTATATTGCCAAGGGCACAATAAAGCGGGCTGGGTTCCGAAACAAATTTTGCGTTTAGAAGATGATATCGCCTTTGTGGAGCAGGACTATTTTGCCCATGAGCACCTTTTAGCGGTAGGTGATGAGTTGCTAGCGCAATACGAGCTTAATGGTTGGATCTGGTGTGAGCACTTGAGTCGAGGCGGAGAATTAGGTTGGGCGCCATTAAACCATTTAAAAGCGATGCCTTAGAGGAACGATAGCTTAGTCAAGGAAGGTCTCGTCATGCTATTTAAACTACTGTTTTTATTTGCCGCATTAAAGCTACACGATGTAAGGGGTGAGCCTGTTAAGCCAACCTTACTTTACTGTGTGCCGCTTCTGGTTCTTGCTCTCGTTTTTGGCTCAGCATTGTCAGCGGTTGTTATTCAGGGAGCCGTAATGATGTGTGTCGCTTTTGTTTATTTTGGTTTGCTGACCAAGTTTAATCATGGCGTTGAATATTTCGCCATCATGATTCTTGGTGGAGCGCTGCAAATTTTGTTCGTGTAACGACATTGAGGTTTTATGATACGACATTGCTTCTGGCTTACTCTTGTGTTTTCAGCTGTTAGTCTCTCCGCTGAAAAGTCATGTGTTATATCCGGTGATATAGTGCATTGGCAGATGGCTTATTGTATGGCGGAGTATGAAACGGACGATCCCGCAAACCCTGCTGTGGATTCTTGTTTTAATGACCTAGTGACTGCGTTCGAGCTTGGTGATGCCAGCGAGTGTGACTTTAAACAATATATTGCGACTAGTTTATGTTTAGGGATGCTCGTAAACGCACCAGAGATTGGCAGTGTTAAGCAGTGTCTTACTGACTCTAAATATTACCCTTCAATCGTGAATGATGGAGGGATCTAAATGTTTGGCCGTAAAATACTCGTCATTCTCTGTTCGATAGGTCTCTCTTTTCCACTTCTCGCTCAGCCAAACCAACAAGCGTATGGTTTTAACTTAATGACACCCGATGAAGCAAAGTGTCAGAACATAAAGGTATTGAAACCTCTCTTACCAAAAGCGTGTCAGTGGCATGAAGGTAATGGCTATACAGGGGATGTGGTGTCATACGCTTGTGAAGTCGAACAATTCAAACACTTTATTTTCTTTAAAGATAAAACGGAATGTGAAGATCAGTTAGGTACAATGTTGGCAAACGCTCCTTAATGTTTTTTGCCAGAGGAATAAAATAGCTATGAAGCAAAATATCGTGCACATTGCATTAGTCGTTAGAGACTATGATGAAGCCATCGATTTCTATGTGAACAAGCTTAAGTTCGACTTGATTGAAGATACCTACCAACCAGAACAGGATAAACGCTGGGTTGTGGTCGCCCCACCTAACTCTCATGGAGCGAGCCTATTGTTAGCTAAGGCATCTAAGCCAGAACAGTTGGATTTTGTTGGTAATCAGGCTGGTGGCCGAGTATTTCTGTTTTTAAATACTGATGATTTTTGGCGTGACTACGAGCATATGCAGTCCATCGGGATTCATTTTGTACGCCCACCAAAAGAGGAAGAGTACGGCACGGTCGCAGTGTTTGAAGATCTCTATGGCAACTTATGGGATTTGATTCAGCTCAGCCCAGAACACCCTATGGCGAATCGGTAAATCGCAAAATATTAATACGTAATTGGATAGTAAAATGAAGTTTAGAAAATGGCATCCTTTTCTAGGATTACTGCTTGTATCAATGAGCTCGTTCGTTAATGCCGCAGGAGACGCGGATGCATTTATTGACCGCGCCATATTAGGTTCCCACCCATTCACTTTACAGTGGATTAATGATGCGAATGCGCTAAAGCCTGGCGAAATTATATTTGTTCGAGATGGGAATGAAATTATCGCCAAAGGGTATCAAGAAGAGCCTGTTTCTAATGGCGTAAATTTCATGGAATTTGAGGGTAAAGTGAAGGTCATTAATCCGCGGGAGCTCAGAATTACGGGCTCGTTGATTACGCGCGTTGATCATATTGCAGGTGGTGAAGCCTTACTTCGCGAAGGAGAGTTTATCTTTAAGGCTCATGGGCAAAGGCAATACTGGCGCATGCAAAATATGCGAGTTCACGAAGTAACGGATTACGTCGATATCCACTTTAAAAAATAATCGTTAGAAAAGGGACTTAGCATGAAATGGATTACGTTGTTAGGTTTAGTGATGGTGTCACGTTATTCGATTGCGGACACATTTACGTCGGACTTGGTCGAAGCTGCGATGGAGCGAACTCAACATCAAGTTCGTTATGATGGCAGTTACCTAAAAATTAATTACCCCAACGGGGATGTGCCAGAAAGCATTGGCGTTTGTACCGATGTGGTTATTCGTAGCTATCGGGCATTGGGCGTAGATTTGCAGCAATTAGTCCACGAGGATATGAAGGCTAACTTTGCTCAGTATCCCTCAAAACGTATTTGGGGATTAACTCGCCCTGATACCAACATCGATCACCGTAGAGTGCCTAATTTGCAGGCGTTCTTTAAACGTCATGGTAAATCGATCCCCGTGTCGCAACAGAGCGTTAGTTATAAAGCAGGTGATATAGTCACTTGGATGCTTCCGGGTAACCTCCCCCATATTGGTATCTTAGTTAGTGAGAAATCGTCTGATGGCCAAAGACCTTTAGTGGTTCACAACATTGGAGCAGGGCCTGTAATGGAAGATATGTTGTTTGACTATAAGATTACAGGTCATTATCGATATGAGCCTTAAGCCATCACTGTTTTGTAAAAAACGGCCATTGTTATGGCGACTATGGAATGTATTCCTATTCAGTGGCCTGTTAGTTAGTGGTCGATGTTTAGCAGAGAGTGAATCTCTTAGTGCAGTTAATTTTCAATGGTATCTCGATAATCATCAGCAAATTGTCGAAACCATTCAAGGTGGTCAATTGGCAGAAGTTATCCCTATTGTGAATACCCTTGGCTCGATTTGGCAACGCAAGGATGGAGCTGTTTGGGTTGAAGTCGCCCCTGCTATTGCGCAAGCGTTAATTCACCAAAATGAGCTGATGTTGACTTGGTTTGTTGCCCACCCAACCGCTTGGCAAGAGTGGCAGGAAAACATGACCAATGCATTGTTTACCAATTGGGATGGCTCAGACCAACAAACCCAGCAGTTACAGGCACTGCGTCAAACCATGCTGGATAAACTGGCTAAGTTGATTAAGTCTCCGGCTAGTGAACAGCAATCAGCAATGAATCAAATCCTGTATACGCTTATTTCTGCTTCGTCAGTTCGTGTTATTGATTGATCATTCGGCGGTTTGCATTAGGCCATAAAATTAAAAGTCCGCGAATGATTCGCGGACTTTTTGCTATTAGCGAAGATTCAATGATTCTAGGTCATTATTTCGCGTTTTTTCCAGCGAGTTTACTCGCGACCAGTGGTGCGAGCTTTTCATAAGGAAGGTAGCCGGGAATGATTTCGCCAGCAATTAACATGGCTGGTGTGCCTTGGATGCCTAGACCGACAAACAGGTCATAATTCTTTTTGACCATCTCAATCGATGTTTTATCGGTCGATACATGTTCAGCGACGTTGTTGGCCGTGGCAACTTTCATAATGGAACGCAAGCTGTGAACACCTGGCTTACTCATCAGCATCTTCTCGATGTCGCTAAACTTGTCTTGTTCATCTCTCCAAACCTTCAATGCAAACGTGGCCGAGTTGGTTGAGTTAGTATGCTCTTTCAGAGGTACATAGAGGTTAATTACCTTGACGTCGTTAGGGTATTCTTCGGCTATTTTGTGCAGAACAGGGTCGAGCTTTTTGCACCAAGGGCAACTAAGGTCTGTCAGTACTGCGATGGTTAACTTAGGCTTTTTAGCGCCAAACCAAGGTAAGTCAGGGTTGTTGTAGATGTAGTCATGATTATCTACAAGTACTTGGTCAAATTTGTTTTGCTGTGCGAGGTAAGTACTAAGGCTAGCATGTAGAGAGTCAATGACCTCTGAGTTGCCTGCCAGCATGTCATTGATTTCTTGTAGCTTCTCTTGATCTGATTTTGCGATCGAGAAAGGTGAGAATAGAACTGCGCTGATAACAGCAAGGATGAGTGTTAATTTCATATTAGTACCAAAAATCAAAATTTAGCTAACCAAAGACGTGCGTAAAGCCCGACTGGAGTCGTAATACCGGTGGTGATTGTTTCTATCTTTCCATCATTAACAATCGCAATAGTTGGGGTAACAGTAATTCCCCATGTGCTGGCTTGGTTGCGGTCGATGTCATTAATGTTGGCGAAAGTGAGTTCATGGTGGGCCATGTACTTTTCAACCCGTTGGTTAGGGCCTGAATTGAGGCTTATACCAACCACCTGAAAGGTGTCACTAAACCAGTCAATGGTTGGCGTAACAAACTTACAGGCCGCGCACCAAGTTGCCCAGAAGTAAACAATCACGGGCTTTTCTTTGCTCATTTCGAGTATGTCGATAGCTTGTCCTGTTTGACTGAATCCGCTTACAACAGGGGCATTGTCGATAGGCATATCTTTGGTTCGCCAAATGTCGACAACCAAGGTCACAATCACAAATAGTGACAGATAAACCAGCGCTTGTTTGAGGGTGCTTTTGTTATTTTTTCTGCTCATTACGACCTCCTTTGGCGCGCTCAATGGCTTCAATCACCGCTTCGCTGCTGAGAATAACAGGCAGTTCAATTCCGTTTGGAGCAGCTGGACCGTAGACAATATTGAATGGCACGCCGAATCTTCCATGGCTTTGCAGGTACTGAGTGACTTTTTCATTCGGTACTGTCCAATCTCCCTGCATCGGGATTACTTGGCCATTGGTTAGCTGGCTATAAACAGGCTCTTGTAGTAACACACCAATTTTGTTGGCTTTACAGGTTGCGCACCAATCTGCTGTGACGTCGACGAAAACCACACTCCCTTGGCTAACATGTTGCTTTATGTCTTGAGTAGACAGCGGTTGCCAATTGGGTTCAGGAGGAAGCGGCTTTGCAGATAAAGTCATACTGACAATCGCTGCCAAGCTAATCACCATTGCGAGTATAATCGTGCTGACTGCCGCCACTTTGTTGCCGTGTATTTGCTTGATGCGTACGAAAAGTAGTACTGCGCTAGACGCAAGTAACAAGGATGTCCAAGTGGTTGAAATATGGTTTGAAAGTAGGCTCGCAAGCCATACGCTGGTGCCAAGCATCATCAAGCCAAATAAGTATTTGACTTGATTCATCCAACGGCCGGGACGTGGCAATTTGGTCGCGATTGAAGGAAATAAAGCGATGGTCAGCCAAGGTAAAGCCATACCCACAGCAAGAGCCGTAAAAATCGCAAACATCGTTGAGATACTTGTTGCGAGTGCAAAGGCGACCGCTGTACCTAGAAACGGCGCAGAACATGGCGTAGCTAATAGCGTTGCAAACATTCCTTGAGTGAAATGGCCAAGGTAGCCATTATTGCCTTTAGTCGCTAACCAAGTATTGGCATTGGAAGACAATCGGATTTCAAATAACCCCAACATGTTGGCACCAAACAAGGCTGTTACCAGTAGCATAAAGCCGATAAACCAACCGCTTTGGAACTGAATACCCCAACCAATCGCATTACCAGTGAGCTTTAATATGGCCAATAGCAGCGCAATCAGCAAAAACGACACTAGTATGCCGAATGCAGAGCAAATAAATTGCAGCCTGACCTGTTTTTTCTCTATGCCAACTGAAGAGACAATGGTACTAAGCTTCATGCCCAATACTGGGAACACGCAGGGCATGACATTAAGGATTAACCCGCCGAGTAAGCCAATGAGTAACATACTGGGTAGTGATTGCTGATTGTTCGTGATTTGACCATTCACCACTTGAGTTTGTTGTTCGGCTAAGAACGCTTTGTCGTGAAAGGTAAGACGAATGCTTTCATTTTCAAGCTCTGGCGTCCCCATCCAACTACTAACCTCGAAAGTGGCAATGAGCTTCTCGCCGTCAATTGTAATGTTTGGACGTGAAAAGTTGCTGTCCTGAACCTCTTCTGAATCGCCATCTATCAGTACTTCAGGTGTCTTCCAACCTTGCTGATTGGTGGCAGATACTTGCAGCTGATTGTTGTTTGCATCCCAAATGGCATCGATATCAGCAAGTAAAGGCGATGGCTTAGGCACCAAAGCCATGGCTTGGGCATAGGTATGCATTGCAGGTTCAGATACTGACAATTCCGCTGGGTTAAACGAAAGCTGAATTGGGTAATCTGTCAGCACACAAATAGTCGTGCATGAAGAGAGAGTCAGCGTGGCATTCAATAGCACTGGTAGATTGAGATCTTCGAGATGCAGTGTCATCGGGAAGATAGCGCTATGTTTATAGCCCAATGTTTCGATGCCAAGTAAATCAAAACGCTGCGGGTAAGGCCAATGCCAGTCAATATCGGTGATATTGCTTGAGCGACTCCAATCCATACTTGGGGCTATTCCACCTTCACCTGGGCTTCTCCAATAGGTTTTCCAATCTCCAGTCAATTGGACTTCCAAATAACCCGAAACTGTCTTATTTGATGGGTCAGATTGGCCCGTCAGTACAAAACGAGTTTCGATAGGTGGATGGTTCGGCTCTTGAAGCCATCCTGTTGATATAGGGGCGGCATAGCTATATGCGCTGCTCAAGATACAGAGCAGCGCGAATAGTCGAGCAACGACTAAACGTAATAACGTTCGTGTTTTTTGCATGTAATAAATTCCTTAAAGATAAAAATTCGAAGTTGGTGAACGTTCGAAGGTTTTATTCTCTAAAGACACAGAGTTTGAGGTGTATTCGCCGCCCTTTATGGAGTATCGGCTCGGTTGCAGAAGATAAAGAACCGGTAGAAGTGAGCAGCCATAAAATGATCGCGAGGGCGATAATTTGCATGATCAACGCAAAATCCATTATTTGGTGCTGATCAAAGTTAATTAGGTGCTCAGATAGCTGGCATTCTTGGCTGAGGTCGTCAGTGGAAGCGCTGACATCAACCACAGTGTAGTCAGCGGATTGCTTAGCAGGGCATGAACTGAATAATCCCATATTGTTTGCCAGACACACACAAATAACCCACCACACAATAAGTAGGGACCATTTAGTGCTTTTTTGCCTTTGGGCGGGGTTATTCATTGGTATAGGCTTACTAATATGGCTAAGTTGATGATGTTCAAGCGACGGCATTGTAACTACGACTTAGCGATTAGTGAATAGTTCCATTCGGTTATGACCTAACTCTGACTAGTTCGTTTTGTAGTCTTCTTTGTCTAAACCGTATTTTTGCATTTTGTCGTAAAGCGTTTTTCGCGCCACTTGCAACACTTCGAGGGTCTTATTAATTTTCCCCTGATTTTGATTGAGTGCTTGCTCTATGGTGAGCTTCTCAAATTCAGCCACTTGCTGAGAGAGGGATAGTTGATTGTCGTTACTGTTAGTTTGGCTTAGGTCACCTAAATTGCCCAGTAGAACAAATCGTTCAGCGCAGTTTCTTAACTCACGGACGTTACCCGGCCAATCATGGCTAATCAGCGTTTGTAGGTCTGCGCTAGGCAGGGAGCTTGCATCTTTGCCAAATCGCGCTGCTGCAACCAATAAGAAGTGATGAAATAGTGCGGGTATGTCATCTTTGCGCTGTCTCAATGATGGAAGATCTAAGGTAACCACGTTTAACCGGTAATAAAGGTCTTCTCTAAATTCTCCTTGTGCAGCGGCTTGTTTTAAATCGACTTTAGTCGCGGCAATCACTCGAATATCAATCGGATACAATGTGTTTGAACCCACACGCTCTATGCTTCGTTCTTGCAATACACGTAGCAAGCGAATCTGAGCTTGCATCGGCATGGATTCAATTTCATCAAGAAACAGAGTGCCTTTATGGGCATGCTCAAATTTACCAATACGTTTGCTATCTGCTCCAGTAAATGCGCCTTTTTCGTGGCCGTAAAGCTCACTTTCAATCAAGTTTTCAGGAACAGCGCCACAGTTAATGGCGACAAAGTTTTCTTCTCTACGCGAGCTTTGTTCATGAATCGAGCGAGCAAATAGCTCTTTGCCTGTTCCTGTTTCACCAAACAGCAAAATGTCTGCATTGGTATCAGCAATATGTGTGATGGTGTCACGCAGAGTTTGTATTGATGGGCTGTCACCAATGATCCTTGGGCCAAGTGTTTTGCTCGCTTTTAAACTACGTTTTAGTGCTTGGTTTTCTAGCGTAAGTGCACGTTTGTCTAACGCGCGACGGGTGGTATCGATTAGGCGATCAATGGGGAAAGGTTTTTCAATAAAATCGTAGGCACCGTTGCGCAGTGCATTGACCGCCATTTGAATATCACCATGGCCTGTAATAAGGATCACCGGAACATCGGCATCTTGGTGTAACACACTAGCAAGCATGTTCTCGCCCGAAAGTCCGGGTAGGCAAATATCGGTAATCACCACTTTGGGCATACCTTGCTGTTTAATTGCGAGTAGAGCCTCTTCCGCATCAGCAAAAAACTGCGCAGAGATGTCTTCTAGATCAAAGCTTTGTTCAATGGCAAGTCTGATATCGCTTTCGTCATCGATAAAAAATACGTCTTCCATTGCTAATCCTTTGTTGATATCTGTACGGTTGGTAGGGTTACGGTAAATCTAGCGCCACCAAGGGGAGAGGCCGCGCAACTTAGTGTCCCCCCCATGGCTTGCATAATTTGTTGTGAAATCGATAAACCTAGTCCTAGGCCATTTTTCTTCGTCGTGTAAAAAGGTTCAAAAAGCTGATGTTGCAGCTGTTCCGATAAGCCTTCACCGTTGTCATCGATATGAATGATGACTTGATCTTGTACAAGATGACTAAGGATTTGAACTTCACGCGTTGCTTGGTTTGGCATCGCCTGCATGGCATTAGTGAGCAGGTTGATGATGACCTGCTCAAACTGGATCGGATTCACGTCTACTTGAATTGCCTGTTCATCAAGCTTCATCGTGAGTTGAATTTGCTGTGACTTTAGTTGCGGCGCAATTAACTCATGCGCAGCCATAATCAGTGGGGTCAGGGTTACTATTTGTGTTTCACTTACATCGGACTTACGAGCGAATGATTTTAGCTGGTCGCTTATTTTTGCCATGCGTTCGGTTAAGGCGGAAATCCGTGCCAAGTTGCTGTCGACTGTGTCATGTTTGCCTTTGTCCAAATAGCGTCTTCCGTTATCGGCGAAGCTACGAATCGCGGCAAGTGGATTGTTCAACTCATGACTAATGCTTGCAGACATTTGCCCTAGTACTGCCAGTTTAGCCGCTTGAACTAACTCATCTTGAGTTTGTCGCAACGCGTGTTCGGTTTTAATGCGCTCATCAATTTCAGCGTGCAGCTCAGCGGTGCGCTCCATGACTTGAAACTCGAGCTTTTGCTTGGCTTCGGACTGCAATTGCTCAAACTGACGCTTTTTCAAATGCCTTTGGTAAAAGAGTTGCAGCGATAAATAAGCAATCACAAATAACAGCGATGCGAACAGGACAAAACTAAGCGCTGACCATAATATGATTCGTTTGGGGGTTAACACTCGAATCGTTAATGCAACGTCGTCGAGCGGTTTGGAGGACACAATGTAATCCCCTTGCCCACCGCCTAGCCGATGGTTGGTGAGCTCAGTGTGCGCATCATTGACCATATCCCCAGATAACCCGATTGAGTCGAGAGGGGCGTCTAAGTATTGGCGAGAGTGATAAATACGCTGTTTTTGCTCTTGGTTAAGAGAGATTAAGGAATGAAACAGCCATTTGCTGTTACTGGACATAAATATGACTTGGTTGGGGTCTGTCGCAACAAAGTAACTGCGCTCGCTACTCCAGTTATCTTCGATGCGAGATAAATCCATCTTTATGACAATAACACCTATGATTTCAGCAGCATAAACAACAGGGTATGAATAGTAATAACCGCGCTGCCCTGAGGTTGAACCAAGGGCATAATACTGACTGCTTTGCCCTTGGATGGCTTGAGAAAAATAGGGCCGCCACGCAAAGTTCTTACCGACAAAGCTTCGAGTTAAGTTCCAGTTACTGGCAGCGATGGTGTTACCTTGTGCATCCAGTAGGTAACTATCAGCTGCTTCAATCACTTTGTTTACATCACTTAAATAGCGATTGGTTAAGTCCAGCTGCGCGGAGTTATCTGGGTGATTTAGCGCAGCGATGATCTCGCTATCTTGAGCAAGCAATTGTGGCAGGTGAGCGTATTTGTCTAGTTGGGTTTGAATGTGGCTGGCAAAACGTTCGAGTTCAACGTCATGTTGTTCCAGTTGGCTTTGATAACGTGCACCCCAAACCCAAGTAACGCCAAGTACAGTACAGATAACAAACAGGATAAACAGGTAGATATTGGCACGCCGAATCGTCACTCTGTCCTCCTGAATATTTAATTTGAGTTTAGATAGAGTACTGGCTTTTGTTACTAAGGTGTTGTGATAGGTTACGAAAATGGGCGCTAAAACCGGACTTAGATCTCCTTTTACTATTCGAAGTAAAAAAAACGCTAGTTTCTCTTGAAAAAGCGATTAATGTCCCCATTTCTGACAACGTTACTGTTTTATCCGTTCGTTTTTGGAGCAGTTAACTGAGATTTTAGGATATTCCCGAGATGTTAACGGGGATTGGCTCGACAGCACTGGCATAGGTCGTTAGAATGCTGCGTCTAAAATTATATCCTGAGACTAATCGGAGATACCTTTTACTCTTTTTGCAGAGAAGATATCGCTAATTAGTTTGCCAACAACCTTCGGATTTTGTTGGCGATTCTCTAAATTGAATGGTGCTCTTTGAGTACAAACAAGGATGCAGCTACCACGTTTAAAGTAGGTAGCTCATACGCTCAGCAACCCTGAGCCAGTATTGAGGTTAATGAATAATGCAAGTTACTGTTGAAACGCTAGAAGGCCTAGAGCGCCGTCTTAACATTACTGTTCCAGCTGCAAACATCGAAGATGCAGTTACAGCGGAACTACGCAACATCGCTAAGAACCGTCGTTTCGATGGTTTCCGTAAAGGTAAAGTGCCTCTAAAAATGGTTGCGAAGATGTACGGCAAAGCAGTACGTCAAGACGTGATGGGCGAAGTAATGCAACGTCACTTCATCGAAGCGATCGTTAAAGAGAAAATCAACCCAGCAGGCGCACCGACTTTCGCTCCAGTTGAAAGCAAAGAAGGCGAAGACCTAGTTTTCACTGCAACTTTTGAAGTTTACCCAGAAGTTGAGCTAAAAGGCCTAGAAAACATCACTGTTGAAAAACCTGTAACTGAAGTAAACGATGCAGACGTTGAAGAGATGATCGACACTCTACGTAAGCAGCAAGCTACTTGGGTTGAAGTTGAAGAAGCAGCTGAAGATGGCAAGCGCGCAACTATCGATTTCGTTGGTTCAATCGACGGCGAAGAGTTCGAAGGCGGTAAAGCTGAGAACTTCCCACTAGAAATGGGCGCTGGTCGCATGATCCCTGGTTTTGAAGACGGTATCGCAGGTAAGACTGCTGGTATGGAATTCGAAATCGACGTAACTTTCCCAGAAGATTACCACGCTGAAGCGCTTAAAGGTAAAGCAGCTAAGTTTGCAATCAAAGTAAACAAAGTTGAAGCGCGTGAGCTACCAGAACTAAACGAAGAATTCGTTGCTAAGTTCGGTGCTGAAGGCGGTGTTGAAGGTCTTAAAGCTGAAGTTCGTAAGAACATGGATCGCGAACTTAAGCAAGCTGTTAAGAACCGCATCAAAGAGCAAGCTCTTGACGGTCTAGTAAACGAGAACGATCTAGACGTTCCTGCTGCACTTATCGACCAAGAAATCGGTACTCTACGTCAGCAAGCTGCACAACGTTTCGGCGGCAACCCTGAAGCGGCTGCACAGCTTCCACGTGAGCTATTCGAAGAGCAAGCTAAGCGTCGCGTAGTTGTTGGTCTTCTACTAGGTGAAGTAATCAAGTCTGAAGAGCTAAAAGCTGACGACGAGAAAGTGAAAGCACTTATCGAAGAAATGGCTACAGCGTACGAAGATCCATCAGAAGTTGTTGCTTACTACGAGCAAAACGAGCAGATGATGAACAACATGCGCAACGTTGCTCTAGAAGAGCAAGCTATTGACGCAATCATCGCTAAAGCACAGGTTACTGAGAAAGAAGTTAGCTTCAACGAGCTAATGAACCAACAGCCTGCACAATAAGCAATATCTTGCGTAGAAAAGTTGACTAAACGTTAACTATTCTGCTAACAATGGTCCGTATGATATGTATCATCCGGGCCATTTATTTTAGGGACATCAGAATATGAACTACCAAGAACAAAATGCAATGTCGCCAATCATGAACGCACTCGTACCAATGGTCGTTGAACAAACTTCCCGTGGTGAACGTTCGTATGATATTTATTCGCGACTGCTAAAAGAACGAATCATTTTCTTGACTGGTCAAGTGGAAGACAACATGGCTAACCTTGTGGTTGCTCAGCTGCTTTTCCTTGAATCAGAGAACCCAGACAAAGATATCTTCCTATACATCAACTCGCCAGGCGGCAGTGTTACTGCGGGCATGTCTATTTACGACACCATGCAGTTTATCAAGCCAAACGTCAGCACTTTATGTACTGGTCAAGCTTGCTCAATGGGTGCATTCCTATTGGCGGGCGGTGCACCGGGTAAGCGTTTTGCGCTGCCAAACTCACGAGTGATGATTCACCAACCGCTAGGTGGCTTCCAAGGTCAAGCGTCTGATATTCAAATTCACGCGCAAGAAATCTTAAGCATTAAAGAGAAGCTAAATACCTTACTTGCTGAGCATACTGGCCAACCGCTAGAAGTGATTGAGAAAGATACAGACCGTGATAACTTCATGTCTGCGGCTCAAGCAGCTGAGTACGGTATCATTGACCAAGTTCTAACCCACCGCGGTTAAAGGTTTCTTTTTGAGTGGAAATGACTCAGAGTGAGACGGATATATACTCAATTCTGAGGGGCAATTTAAAACAAATTGTTATACACTCAGATCGTAAAGAGAAAAGGCTAAGAGGTTAGCGAATGACAGATAAAAGCAAAGAGGGCGGTAGTAGCAAACTGTTGTACTGCTCTTTCTGCGGTAAGAGCCAGCACGAAGTTCGCAAGCTAATCGCCGGCCCGTCAGTCTACATCTGTGACGAATGTGTCGATCTATGTAACGACATTATTCGCGAAGAGATCAAAGATGTGCTTCCTAAGAAACAGTCTGAAGCGTTACCAACGCCGAAAGACATTCGTGAGCACCTTGACGATTATGTGATTGGCCAAGATTACGCTAAAAAAGTGCTAGCCGTAGCCGTTTATAATCACTACAAGCGTTTACGCAACGGTGATACAACAGCTGAAGGCGTTGAGCTAGGCAAGAGTAACATCCTGCTGATTGGCCCAACAGGTAGTGGTAAAACACTACTGGCTGAAACATTGGCTCGTTTCCTTGATGTACCGTTCACAATGGCAGATGCAACTACGCTAACCGAAGCGGGTTACGTAGGTGAAGATGTAGAAAACATCATTCAAAAACTGCTCCAAAAATGTGATTACGACGTAGCGAAAGCTGAACGCGGCATCGTGTACATTGATGAAATCGACAAGATTTCACGTAAAGCTGAAAACCCATCGATCACTCGTGACGTATCGGGTGAAGGTGTTCAGCAAGCGCTATTGAAACTGATTGAAGGTACAGTGGCTTCTGTTCCACCTCAAGGTGGCCGTAAGCACCCTCAACAAGAGTTCCTACAAGTTGATACATCTAAGATCCTATTTATCTGTGGCGGCGCATTTGCTGGCCTAGATAAAGTGATCGACCAACGTGTAGCAACAGGTACTGGTATTGGTTTCGGTGCGGAAGTTCGTTCTAAAGATGAAAGCAAAACAGTTGGTGAGTTGTTCACTCAAGTAGAGCCAGAAGATCTAGTGAAATACGGTCTTATTCCGGAATTCATCGGTCGTCTACCTGTAACAACAACACTTGCTGAGCTTGATGAAGATGCGCTTCTACAGATTCTTTGTGAACCGAAGAACGCATTGACCAAGCAATACGGTGCTTTGTTCGAACTTGAAGACACTGAACTTGAGTTCCGTGAAGATGCACTACGTGCAATTGCTAAGAAAGCAATGGAGCGTAAAACAGGTGCCCGTGGTCTACGTTCAATCCTTGAAGGTGTTCTACTCGAAACAATGTACGAACTGCCATCAATGGACAACGTGAGCAAAGTGGTTATCGATGAGTCAGTCATCAAAGGTGAGTCTGATCCTCTGCTGATTTACAGCAATGCAGACAACCAAGCCGCAGGCGCTGAATCGTAATTTAATACGACTGAACAAACAGAAAGTTAAAGGAGCTAAGCAATTAGCTCCTTTTTTTTATTCCTCCATTGAAACCAACCAATTAGTCCCCATATACTCATTTAAGTAATACGTTAAACGTTATAGCGGAAGAGAGAATAATATGAACTTGGAACGTTCCGAACGTATCGAGATCCCTGTACTGCCTCTAAGAGACGTCGTTGTTTACCCGCACATGGTAATTCCTCTGTTTGTTGGCCGTGAAAAATCAATTGCTTGCCTAGAAGCAGCAATGGACAACAACAAACAAGTGCTTCTTGTCGCTCAAAAAGAAGCGGACACCGATGAACCTTCAAAAGATGATCTATTTGAAGTAGGTACAGTAGCTACGATTCTACAGTTGTTGAAACTACCAGATGGCACCGTCAAAGTGTTGGTGGAAGGTCAGCAGCGTGCAAAAATTAATCACTTTATCGAAAATGATTTCTTCTTAGCGGATGCTGAATATTTAGTAACAGCCGATCTTGATGAGCGCGAGCAAGAAGTGATTGTTCGCAGTGCGATCAATCAGTTTGAAGGCTTCATTAAGCTCAACAACAAAATTCCGCCTGAAGTTCTGACTTCTCTTAACGGTATTGATGAAGCAGCGCGTTTAGCCGATACGATTGCAGCGCACATGCCGCTTAAGCTAGTTGATAAGCAAAACGTACTTGAATTGTTGGATGTAACAGAGCGCCTTGAGTTCCTAATGGGGCAAATGGAATCTGAAATCGACATTCTGCAAGTAGAGAAACGCATTCGTACTCGCGTTAAAAAGCAGATGGAAAAATCTCAACGTGAGTACTATTTGAATGAGCAAATGAAAGCCATTCAAAAAGAGCTGGGTGAAAGCGAAGATGGCGTAGACGAATTCGAAACTCTTAAACAGAAGATCGACGAGTCGAAAATGCCTCAAGAAGCGCGTGAAAAAACCGAGCAAGAACTGCAAAAGCTTAAGATGATGTCTCCGATGTCAGCAGAAGCGACAGTAGTGCGTGGCTACATTGATTGGATGATTGGTGTGCCATGGGCTAAGCGTTCTAAGGTTAAGAAAAACCTAGCGAAAGCAGAAGAGATTCTAAACGAAGATCACTACGGTCTAGAACGCGTTAAAGAGCGTATTCTTGAATACTTGGCGGTTCAAAACCGTATCAACAAGTTAAAAGGCCCGATTCTTTGTCTTGTTGGTCCTCCTGGTGTGGGTAAAACCTCGCTTGGTCGCTCAATTGCGGCGGCTACCGGTCGTAAATATACCCGTATGGCGCTAGGTGGCGTACGTGACGAAGCGGAAATTCGCGGTCACCGTCGTACTTACATCGGCTCTATGCCGGGCAAACTGATTCAGAAGATGTCGAAAGTTGGTGTGAAAAACCCGCTATTCCTTCTGGATGAGATCGACAAGATGTCTTCAGACATGCGTGGCGACCCATCTTCAGCTCTGCTTGAAGTATTAGACCCAGAACAAAACAACGCATTTAACGATCACTACCTAGAGGTGGATTACGATCTGTCTGATGTAATGTTTGTCGCGACGTCTAACTCGATGAACATCCCTGGTCCACTATTAGACCGTATGGAAGTGATTCGTCTATCTGGTTACACAGAGGACGAGAAGCTTAATATCGCTAAGCGTCACCTTGTTGAGAAGCAAGTGAAGCGCAATGGCTTGAAGCCAGCTGAGATCACTATTGAAGACTCGGCAATTATCGGCATCATTCGTTACTACACACGTGAAGCGGGTGTACGTAGCCTAGAGCGCGAGATTTCTAAGATCTGCCGTAAAGCAGTGAAGAACATCCTGCTTAAGCCAGAGCTGAAGTCTGTCACGGTTTCTATGGATAACCTAAAAGAGTACTTAGGTGTTCAACGCCATGATTACGGTAAAGCAGACGACAGCAACCGTATTGGTCAAGTGACAGGTCTTGCGTGGACAGAAGTGGGTGGTGATCTATTGACCATCGAAACTGAATCAATGCCAGGCAAAGGTAAGTTGACTCAAACGGGTTCGCTTGGTGATGTGATGAAAGAGTCCATCCAAGCAGCGATGACGGTTGTACGTTCTCGTGCTGAGAAACTGGGTATCAACTCGGACTTCTACGAGAAACGTGATATTCACGTTCACGTACCAGAAGGTGCAACACCAAAAGATGGCCCAAGTGCGGGTATCGCAATGTGTACTGCGCTTGTTTCTAGCCTAACAGGTAACCCTGTGAAAGCAGAAGTGGGTATGACTGGTGAAATCACCCTACGTGGTGAAGTTTTACCTATCGGTGGTTTGAAAGAAAAACTGCTGGCAGCACACCGCGGTGGCATCAAAACAGTACTGATTCCGAAAGACAACGAGCGTGATTTGGAAGAGATTCCTGAGAACGTGATCGCAGACTTGAAGGTGATTCCAGTACAGTGGATTGATGAGGTACTGAGTGTCGCGCTTGAAAAAGACCCTACAGGTGTCGAGTTTGCTGCTGAAAAATAGTGATGTGCAGCAAAAATAAGTAAAAGATTACGCTGATTAGCCCGAAAATGCTTGTCAGCGTTTTTTTTGGGCGCTAACTTTAGCGACTGTAGCTTGAAGCCTTGATAAATAAGGGTTTGAGCTTGATTTGAAACTAAATGGAACAAAATAGCTGTCTAACAAAATAATAACAGACAGCGCAAAGGGGAATCACAGTGAATAAAACTCAATTAGTAGAAAAAATCGCAGCAGATGCAGATCTATCAAAAGCTTCAGCTGGCCGTGCTCTAGACGCATTCATCGAAGCAGTTAGCGGTACTCTACAATCTGGCGATCAAGTTGCTCTAGTTGGCTTCGGTACTTTCAGCGTTCGTACTCGTGCAGCACGCACTGGTCGTAACCCTAAGACTGGCGAAGAAATCCAAATCGCAGAAGCTAAAGTACCATCTTTCAAAGCTGGTAAAGCGCTTAAAGACGCTTGTAACTAATTCAGACACACTACGATCACGTAGTTTGTCAGAACCTTTTTAATTTATGCGCATCCTACTGATGCGCATTTCTTTTTCTGATATCATCGCGCTATTGAATTTTAATTTGAATGAACACCGCAATCGACCGAATTTAAAGGCGAGGGCGGCTCATACGCGGAGAGTAACTTAAGTATGATGGATCGATTACGCGAAGGCGTTAACAGCATCGCGGTTAAAATTATCCTAGGACTGATTATCCTATCTTTTGTATTTGTAGGTGTCGGTAACTTAGCAGGCGGCAGTAACAACGTTGCAGCGAAAGTTGGCAACACGCAAATCAGTCGTGGTGACTTCGAGCAAGCTTACCAAAACGAACGTAACCGCATGCAATCGCAGCTCGGTGAATACTTCTCAAACCTACTTGCAGATCCTGCCTACGTAGAGACTTTCCGTAAGTCAGTACTTGACCGAATGGTTAACGACGCACTGATTGAACAACATGCACAGTCTTTAGGTTTACGTGTTAGCGACGAGCAAGTACGTGAACTGATGCTAGAACTGCCACAGTTCCAAATGGATGGTGAGTTTAGCCCTGAGATTTACCAAACGACTCTGCGTCGTTACGGCTACTCTCCAGAAGGTTACGCGGAGCTATTGCGTCGTAACCTAGTTCGCAACCAACTATTAAGCGCAATTCAAGCGAGCGATTTTTCTCTGGCTGGTGAAGTTAACTCACAAGCTAAGTTGATCATGCAAACGCGTGAAATCCAAGCGATTAACCTTGGCCTTGCAGATTTCGCAGCAAAAGTTGAGCTAAGCGAAGAAGAAATTGCAGATTACTACCAACAGAATTCAGAGCGTTACACTCGCCCAGAGCAAGTGAAAGTAGCGTACATTGAGCTGTCGGCTGAGCAGTTGAAACAGTCTGTTGTTGTGACAGACGAAGAAGTAGCAACCTACTACCAAGAGCACCTTGATAAGTACTCTACTCAAGAGCAGCGTAAAGTAAGCCACATCCTTATTGAAGGCGATGACGAAGCGAAAGCGCAAGCGATTCTTGATGAGCTAAACGCAGGCGCAGACTTCGCAACACTTGCTCAAGAGAAGTCTGACGACATTGGTAGCTCTGAAGAGGGCGGTTCTCTAGGCTTTATTGAACGTGACGTTATGGACCCTGCGTTTGAAGATGCGGCATTCGCTCTGCAAAACGTTGGTGATGTAACAGGTCTTGTGAAATCTGAGTTTGGTTACCACATCATCAAGCTTGATGAACTTCAGCAGCCAGTGGCTAAGCCATTAGCAGAAGTTGCAGCAGTGATTAAACAAGAACTTGTTGACCAAAAAGCGGTGGATCAATTCTACGAACTGCAAAGCACGCTTGAGAAAGTGGCGTTTGAATCAGCGGATTCTTTAGATGATGCAGCGCAAGCTATCAACGCTAAAATCCACACGACAGATTTTATCTCTCAAGTAGATGCACCGGAGCTTCTTAAAACACCTGCGGTACTACAAGCGATTTTAAGCCCAGAAGTGAAAGAAGATGGCTTAAACTCAGAAGTAACGGAAGTTGCACCTGAGCACGTGATTGTCGTTCGTGTAGAAGATTACCGTGATGAAACTGTCTTGCCACTTGAAGAAGTGCGCGAGCAAGTTGTTGCTCAGCTAGCGAAATTGAAAGGCGAGCAAAACGCGATTGAGCTAGCAACTAAAGTTGTGGCTGAGCTTAATGCGGGTAATGAATCAGTGCTGGTGGATAACGCATTAGCGTTTGGTGAAACTCAACTTGTTGACCGTAGCTCTCCACTTGCACAAGCTGTATTCGCAATGCCAAAACCTGTTGATGGTAAGGTGCAATACGCTCAAAGCAAGTCGCTAAATGGTGACATTGTGATTGTGAAACTTGAGCAAGTATCAGATATGTTCATGACTCAGTACAATGACCAGATTGCTTCTCAGCTAATGCAAATGAACGCGGAACAAAACCTATCTGGTTTGATTAGCATCCTACGCCAGACTATTGATATTGAATATTATGTTGTGACTCAGTAAGTGATTACTGTGTAAGTAACAATAATGTCAAAACGGACTGCCTCGGCAGTCCGTTTTATTTTGGCCATAGGTGACTAATAATTATCTCTCAGCTCATTAGGATGTAAGTTCTGAAAATAACGATAAGGACCTCCTATGACTATTAAAGCGCTACTTCTTTCCGCTCTATTGGCAATCTTTGCTCCTATATCTGCTTTTGCCGAAGAACAACCTGCTGATCCTAAATACGATGGCATTGAAATTGTCGTCAATGTAAACCAAGCCAGTGCACAAGAGCTTGCTGATTTGTTGAAAGGTATTGGGCTGACAAAGGCACAAGCGATAGTCGATTATCGTGAGGCGAACGGGCCTTTCAAAAAGCCAGAGGAGCTTGCTAAAGTGAAGGGAATAGGTGAGGCTACTGTGGCTAAGAATATCGCGAGAATTGAGCTCTGATGGCTCTTATTGCGTGATTAGTAACTTACCTGATAATTTGATGAGCAGAAATGAAAAAGGCAGTGGATAACCACTGCCTTTGTATTTGGATTTTCTAGCTCATTAGAATGTGTAGCTTGCTTGAACACCGATTAGCCAGATAGAGCCTGATACTTCACCTTCAAAAGAACCACCGAATGTATCTGCGCCCAATACTGCAGGATCTGTTTCATGCATTTTCGCATCTTTTGCCATGATGTAAGTAAAGCCAGCATCTAGACTTAGTTGTTCAGACCATTGGTAGCCAGCACCGATGCTTAACCAAAGACGATCAGTTTCTGGAATTGTTGCTGTACGGTGTTCTTCACTTACCGCTGATTCATCGTAAGCAATACCTGTACGTAGAGAAAGCTTAGAGTCTACTTGGTAAGTTGCACCGATAGCGTAACGGAAGTTATCTTCCCAGTTCTCTTCTTTGATTAGCTCGTTAGTTCCGTCAGGGAACTCGGCACGAAGCTCTTTAAAGCTGCTCCAATCAGTCCAGTTGATGCTCGCGTGGATTGCGACTTTGTCGTTAAGTTGGTGGTAGCTCGCTAGTTCTGCTGTTGCTGGTAGCGCTAGGTCTAGGCTGCCATTTTTGTGTGCTTGAGGATCGGTCGGGTTGAAACCAAGGCCTTTTGCGTAGCCTTCTAGCGTCAAATCTACTTCTGATTTGTAAGTAAAGCCTAAGCGGTTTGTATCATTGATTTGCCAAACTGTACCGACTTGCCAAGCCCACGCGGTATCGTCACCTGCCATGTATTTTAGTGGTGTACCTGCTAGACCAGTTACAGCAGGCATGTTTTTAGATGCTTGAGCACCAAAGTGGCCTTCAGCGTCAATGTAGCGTAGACCAGCACCAATGCTTACAGCTTCGGTTAGTTGGTATGCCGCATTAAGGTTAGCTTCAATAGAGTAAACGTATGCTTCATTACCGTGGTTGGCAGCGCTGAAGTCAGAACCTAGCGCAGTTTCCATACCGTAGTTAGTACCTAGCGCAAAGCCGATAGCAACTTTTTCATTGTACTTGTGTGAAATGTATAGGTTTGGAATGACGGCATCGTGCGCGAAATCATCAGACTTAGTTTCGTATGGTTGGGCTGGAACTCGTGGGTCAGGCGTGTACATAGACGTACCGCTGATATCAATGTTTGGATCAACATAGATAGCACCTGTTGAAATCTGAGTACCTTCTAGGTCCATCAGTAGTGCAGGGTTACGCCATTGTGAGCTAGCGTTATCAGCCATTGCTGCTTCGCCCGCATAAGCGCGACCTAGACCGGTTGCTGAGTATTCTGCTAGCTGGAAGCCTGCAGCGTTTGCTGTACCAGTTGTAGCCATTAGACCACACGCTACTGCGATCGATAGGAGAGACTTGTTTGATTTCATTATAATGTTCGCTGAATGTAGTTGTAATTTGTGCCGCGATGATAAGTTTAGAGTTATTACTTTAGAAATAGAAAACAGTGTATATGATATTTTCAGGATAAAAATTTAATAATTTGGATTTAAGTAGTTAATATAACTGCTTTTGTGGTATGACCAGTTTGATTTTCAGCGAACAATTGTTTTGCGAAATGTTGACTTTAACTTACAGCTGTTCGCTTAGATTGTGTTGCTAGGTGTGCGCTGAAATAGATGAGGCAGAGTTGGAGATATAAAAAAGGGCTGGATAAACCAGCCCGATAATTAGGAAACGCTAGCTCAGCTTAGAAGCTGCGGCTGTATTGTAGGCCGAATAGAATCGCGTCTGCTCTTGTAGTACCAGAAATGCTAGAAATGTTCTCTGGCTGTCCTGGCGCGCCGAAGAATGGGTTTGCATTAGACTCGCTAACATTGACGTCGCCACCCATTAGGTAAGTGAAGCCAAAGTCAACGTTTGATGACTTATCAATGTGATACGTGAAGCCGGCAGAGAACCAGTTGCGATCAGAGTCTGGTACTGAAATTGATGTAACTTGATCTTGTGCGCTAGTGTCGTGCATGTAACCAGCGCGCAGAGTCCAGTCACTGTTCATGTAGTAAGTACCACCGATTGAATAGTGCATACCATTTTGCCATTCGTATTCATTCAAGACGCCGGCTTTCTCACTTTTTAAGACATCAAAAGAGTTCCAACCAATATATTGGATAGAGTAGTGAACAGCGAACTGAGTGTTTTCAATCTTATGGTAGCCAGAAAACTCTAGTAAGTCAGGAAGCGGCATTAGTAGTGTATCGTTTTCATACGTAACACCTTTAAATACAACATCACCTTCTGCTTCTAGTTCTGGTGAGTAGTGGTAAGCCAGACCGAAGCGGTTGTTTTCGTCTAACTCAAACACAGTGCCGATGTTAAAGCCTACTGCCCAACCGTCAGCTTCGACGTCTAGTGCTTTACTTGTGCCTAACGCCGCAGCAATTTCAGGGCTGAATGAACGCTTTAATGTGCCTTCACCGTAAATAAAATCAAGACCAGCACCAATGCTCCATTGTTTATTGATACGGTATGAGCCTGCTACACCTAAATTCATGCTTTTAACGTCAGTTAAACCGCCATATTCGTAACCTGGATAATCACCAGAAAATTCAGTTTTAGTACCGAAGTTAGTGTATGCATTAACGCCCCAGGCAAATTGTTCATTTACTGGAACGATTAAGTGAATATTTGGCGCAATAGAAGTATCACCAGCATCATCGTAATTCGCACTTTCTGCGCCTAGAGCGCCGTTTGTTGCTTGACATGTTGGACCACAGTAGACGCCATCTTTAACTTCAATCATTGAAGTGATGCTTTCAAAACCGAGCGATAGCTCCATTTTGTCGAAGAGTGCCATTGCAGCAGGGTTACGTGCCATTACTGATGCGTTATCTGCGATAACGGCATCACCAGCAAAAGCGCGACCAATACCGGTAGCTGATTGTGCGTTTAATTGGAAACCTGCGGCGAGAGCTTGTTGCGATGCAAGTGTAATGGTTACTGCTAACAGCGATTTCTTAAACAGACGCGTGTTATTCATGTTGCTTTTTCCTTTTTGTATTCGCCTCTATTTGGGCGTTTTATTTGAGCAATTGCTCAGTTGGGGCTGATCCTAGAGCTTAGTATAGTTTATAGAAATCCGACCATTGCCTAATTAGATGATAAAATTGCGGAAATGATGTGTATTTGGCAGGAAAATGCTGTTATTTGCGCCGTTTTAGAGTGTTAACTCTAGAAAAGGTGAAAATTTAAGGCCTAAGTGGAGAACTTAGGCCTTTCGTTGAGAGTTACATTGGTTTAAGAATGTTGACGATGTTTTTGGCGATGTTAGTAACATCTTCGCCGTCGTTACCTACAATGATTAAGCTAAAATCATCTAATGGTTCTATCACACCGGTTAGTCCTTGTTCGGCGAACGTCTCAACTTTTGAACTAGCAATGCCAGTTAAAAATAGCGTGACTTTACCTTGTTGACCTTTAAACACCATGTGCAAGGCATTCGATTGACCAAAACCACAGTGATTGAGGTAATAAACGTGGTACGGGAAGTGTTGGCCTAATTGATGAGCAAATGGCGCCATTTTGGTATTGATCTGCAAATTGCCCACTTCTTCATCAAGATTGTTAATGAAGGGTTGCTCGTCAAATACGTGCTGTACAGCGGTTGTTGCAAGGCTTGCTTGAGCAGGCGAAACAACAATGTTTCCCCAATTTATTTGACTAACCATGATACCGGCTGCGAAAGACGCCGCTAAAGCCATGCTACGTTTAAAAAAGTTAGGTTTCACAACGTTGTTTTGTTGCTGAGAGCTTTGGTTGAACAAAATTTTGTCCGCCAAGTCTTCTGGTACATCAACATTCATCGCTTTGGCTATTTGCGCATCCAGTTCAAGAATATCTTCCGCAAATTTATTGTTACTTTCATTGGCACGCATCGTATCGACAATATCGCTATCCCGGCATTTGGGATCGGACATAATTCGACGGCGGAATTCTAACTCATCCATTGTGCGCTCCTTTATGATTATCATCTGACTCTAACATCTCTTTTAGCTGATTCCTTGCTCTAAACAGACGCGTCATAACGGTATTTTTATTCAGCTCGAGGATTTGGCTAATTTCTTCACCACTGAACCCTCCAACCACTTGCAAAAACAAAGGCTCTCGATAGTCCACTTCAAGCTTCATTATCTGAGCATGTACCCACTCAGATTGATGATGTGGGTCGTCACTGACTTTGGCTTCGTTAGAGTGATCATCAATATCTACCAGATCAAACTGCTTGCGTTCAAAGCGGCGAGCGTTTTCACGGCGTAAAATAGTGATGAGCCATGACTTTGCTGCTTTATCATCCTGCAAGCTATCGAGTGACTTCCATGCTCTTAAACAAGTTTCTTGCACCAAATCTTCCGCTATCGTTGGGTCTTTACATAACCAATAGGCATAGCGATAAAGGTCTCGGTGGTAGGCTCTTACTAGAGCTTCATATTTTCTTTGTCTGTCCATATCTAAATCGACCGGACGTTTGGATTTTTTCTTCCCAAAAAAATCAATAATGGCCACAAAAGCCTCCAAATATCACTTGGGGTACGAGTCAATCAGCGTAAAAGGGCAGTTAGGTAAAAGATAACTCACTGTTTTAAAGTGACTAAAACGATTACCTTACCAATTAAGTCAGAAATCGAATGAAAAATTGATCTAATTCAAAATATGACCCAACTCAGCGGTTATAGTACACCTTGTCATCTAGTTAGTGTTTCACTAACAAGTTGAGCAAGATGACACTTCCTTTTGAAGGCTGACTTTACTTTCTCCTAATCAGGAAACTGATTATTTTCAATTGGCGTAAGTTAATTGCTTTATACATTCCAACCACACAGATTTGTGTGGTTTTTTTTTGCCAAAAATTCTTTGAATAGTATTACATTCAGTTCACACACTCTTCTAAATATAGTGAAATTCTAAGCTGATACAATCTTGTTTTTCATTTACTTAGCTATGCTAAAAGTCATCAAATCACATTTATTCAAACGTATGTTTGATTGCGTTAACATTTTAGTTACAATGTTTCTGGTCAGACCTCTAAGGATTAAGGAGCACCAATGGGCAAGCAGCAAGTGACGACTCGCAATGGAGAAAGGGTCGCAATCGTAGCAGGATTGCGCACCCCATTTGCACGTCAAAGCACGGAGTTTAGCCAAGTTCCGGCAGTGGACTTAGGCAAAATGGTGGTAAGTGAAATGCTTGCCCGAGTAGATATTGAACCGCAACTGATTGAGCAAGTGGTGTTTGGTCAAGTTGTGCAAATGCCAGAAGCGCCCAATATCGCAAGAGAGATCGTGTTAGGTACAGGAATGGATATTCATACCGATGCCTACAGTGTGACTCGAGCTTGCGCGACCAGTTTTCAAGCGGCGGTGAATGTTGCTGAGAGTATTATGGCGGGAACCATTGATATTGGTATCGCGGGCGGCGCAGATTCTTCCTCAGTATTACCAATTGGTGTTTCCAAGAAAATGGCTGCTAATTTGTTGGCGTTGAGTAAAGCGCGTTCAATGAAGCAAAAGCTGAGCATACTCAAATCGTTCTCACTGAAAGATCTTATGCCTGTCCCACCTGCGGTTGCTGAATATTCTACAGGCCTATCGATGGGCCAAACTGCGGAACAGATGGCGAAAAGTCATGGGATTAGCCGTCAAGAGCAAGATGAATTAGCTCATCGCTCTCACTCCCTTGCTTCTCAAGCGTGGAAAGAAGGTAAGATTTCCGGTGAAGTGATGACAGCCTTCCCTGAACCTTACAAAAAATGGTTAGCAGAAGATAACAACATTCGCCATGACTCAACCTTAGAAGGTTATGCCAAGCTAAGACCAGCCTTTGACCGTCAATATGGCAGCGTTACTGCAGCGAATAGTACCCCGCTTACTGATGGCGCAGCGGCCGTGATGTTAATGCGGGAAGGTAAAGCGAAAGAGCTAGGCTTAGACATTCTTGGTTATATTCGCTCTTATGCGTTTTCAGCGATTGGGGTTGAGCAAGATATGTTGATGGGCCCATCTTATGCAACGCCAATGGCGCTCGACCGCGCAGGCATAGAGCTGAGTGATTTAACTCTAATCGACATGCACGAAGCGTTTGCGGCTCAAGCTCTTTCGAACGTCAAAATGTTTGCCAGTGACAAGTTTGCCCAGGAGAAATTAGGGCGAGCGAAAGCTATTGGTGAGATAGATATGGATAAGTTTAATGTGCTTGGTGGGTCTATCGCTTACGGGCATCCCTTTGCAGCGACAGGTGCTCGGATGATGACACAAACACTGCGTGAACTGAAGCGTCGAGGTGGCGGCTTGGCATTGAATACCGCTTGTGCGGCTGGTGGCTTAGGTGCTGCTATGATTTTGGAGGTTGAGTAATGAGTGATTTAAAAGCGTTTAACCTCAGTATCGATGATAACAACATTGCATGGCTTGCCATCGATGTACCCAATGAGAAGATGAATACCTTGCAAGCGGCTTTTGCTGATGAAATGGAGCAAGTGTTCGCTGAAATTGAGCAGCATAAAGGCGCGTTACAAGGTTTGATTATCCACTCAGGTAAGCCAGACAACTTCGTAGCTGGTGCCGATGTCCGCATGTTGGATGCTTGCAAGTCAGCACAAGAAGCGCAAGCGTTAGCTGAAAAAGGTCAGCAGATGTTCCAAAAGCTTGCTGATTTAGCCTTTCCTGTTGTTGCAGCAATCCATGGCCCATGCTTGGGCGGTGGTTTAGAGCTCGCTTTAGCTTGTGACTATCGCGTATGCAGTGATGACGATAAAACACGTATCGGTTTACCCGAAGTTCAATTGGGTTTACTGCCGGGATCTGGAGGTACGCAAAGACTGCCAAGGTTGATTGGTCTACTGCCATCGCTCGATATGATTTTGACCGGTAAACAGCTGCGAGCTAAAAATGCCAAAAAGCTTGGTGTAGTGGATGCTTGTGTCCCTAACACCATTTTATTGGAAGTCGCGAAGCAGTTTGTCGAGCAAAAGGACAAAGCCAAACGTAAAACTACGACCAAAGAAAAACTGATGGCCCAAACAGGCTTTGGCCGTAAAGTGATTTTTGAACAAGCTGCCAAGAAGACCGAGCAAAAAGCGCGAGGTAACTATCCGGCGACAAGTGCGATCTTAGAGGTGATTCGCCATGGTTTAGAGCATGGCTATGAAGCGGGCCTTGCGAAAGAAGCGCAGCAATTTGGTGAGTTAGTCATGACTGACCAATCCAAAGCATTGCGTTCCATTTTCTTCGCGACCACCGAAATGAAGAAAGAGAATGGGGCAGACGCTGAACCAAAAACAGTCGACCGAGTGGCGGTTTTAGGTGGTGGCTTGATGGGCGCGGGTATTAGCCATGTGACCGTGGCAAAAGCGAAACTACCCGCGCGGATTAAAGATGTGTCTAATGATGGTGTATTGAACGCGCTTAACTACAACTACAAATTGTTCGAGAAACAGAAAAAGCGTCGAATTCTCTCTAAAGCTCAGCTGCAAGCCAAGATGAACCAGCTCTCTGGCGGTATTGATTTCACCACGTTTAATCGCACTGATGTAGTGATTGAAGCGGTGTTTGAAGATCTTGCTTTGAAACAGAAAATGGTGGCGGATGTTGAAGAAAATGCCAAAACCGATACGATTTTCGCGACCAACACATCGTCGTTGCCGATTCACCAAATTGCAGAGGAAGCGCAACGTCCTGAAAATGTAGTGGGTTTACATTACTTCAGTCCGGTAGAAAAAATGCCGTTGGTTGAAGTGATTCCGCATGAGTCAACCTCTGAGGAAACCATTTCTACCGTTGTGGATTTAGCACGAAAACAAGGTAAGACGCCGATAGTCGTCAAAGACAGAGCCGGTTTTTATGTAAACCGTATTTTGACGCCCTACATGAATGAAGCGGCGCAAATATTGTTAGTTGGTGAGCCCATCGAACACTTAGATAATGCATTGGTCAATGCAGGGTTCCCAGTCGGTCCTATTGCATTGTTGGATGAGGTTGGAGTCGATATTGGCGCTAAGATCATGCCGATATTGGTTGATGAGCTTGGCCCTAGATTCAAAGGCCCTGACGTGTTCGATACCTTGCTCAATGATGGTCGTAAAGGTCGCAAGAGTGGCAAGGGTTTCTATACCTACAACGGTAAAAAGAAGCAGGTTGATAAGAGCGCTTACAAACTATTGAAGTTAGAGCCAGAGTCAAAGCTAACCGAAAAAGAGATTGCGATGCGCTGTTTACTGCCAATGCTTAATGAAGCGGTCCGCTGTTTGGATGAAGGGATCATTCGTAGTGCTCGTGATGGGGATATCGGAGCGATATTTGGTATTGGATTCCCTCCATTTTTGGGTGGGCCTTTCCGCTATATGGATCAGCTAGGTATTAAGCAAGTTGTGGAGATCATGAATGAACATGCTTCTAAATACGGCGATCGTTTCGCTCCGTGTGACGGCTTGTTAACCCGGGCAAGCATTGATGCCAAGTTTTACGATTAGCGTTCAACTGGTTTATATAAAGGCGAGCATTATGCTCGCCTTTTTTGTGAGAGAGCTAACTAATGCAACCAATGGTATTTGAGTGAGTTGAATATAAACCTTACTATGCGAAAGTGTACTAGTTAGGTAGGACAAGGAGCCCCATGAAAAACACATTTGATCACAACACCCCTGATGCTCAAGGTTATTTCGGCGAATATGGTGGTAGTTTTATTCCAGAAGAGTTGCAGAAAGTGATGGATGACATTACGGCTGCATACAATGAGTGCCGCAAAGATCCTGAGTTTCAAGCGGAGCTAGCAAGGCTGTATAAGCACTTTGTTGGTCGTCCTAGTCC
The DNA here is from genome assembly GCF_027587025.1 of Vibrio sp. LaRot3. Taxonomy (GTDB): domain Bacteria; phylum Pseudomonadota; class Gammaproteobacteria; order Enterobacterales; family Vibrionaceae; genus Vibrio. The sequence continues at coordinate 379,090 of NZ_JAPPTI010000001.1, forward strand.
TATCTTTCATGCCCAAAACCTTTCAGCTAAATATGGCGCAGATATTTACCTTAAACGAGAAGATCTTAACCATACTGGCGCGCACAAGATTAACCATTGCTTGGGTGAAGCTTTGCTGGCGAAGAAAATGGGCAAAAAGAAGTTAATTGCCGAAACGGGAGCAGGTCAGCATGGTGTCGCGTTGGCAACAGCGGCGGCTTTGGTCGGTTTGGAATGTGATATCTATATGGGCGAAGTAGATATCGCTAAAGAGCACCCGAACGTAGTGCGTATGCGCATCTTGGGCGCGAACGTCATTCCTGCGACTCATGGGCGCAAAACCCTAAAAGAAGCCGTAGATGCGGCGTTTGAGGCCTACTTAAAAGATCCAATCAATCAACTATATGCCATCGGTTCTGTTGTTGGCCCGCATCCTTTCCCAATGATGGTGCGAGATTTTCAATCGATTATAGGTAACGAAGCGCGTGAGCAATTCCAAGAAATGACGGGTGTATTGCCTAATAACTTGGTGGCTTGTGTGGGTGGTGGTTCAAACGCTATGGGGTTGTTTAGCGCTTTCCTTGAGGATGAACAGGTATCTATACATGGCGTAGAGCCCGCGGGTCGTTCTATTGAACAAGTGGGTGAACATGCTGCAACTTTAACTCTGGGTGAGCCCGGCGTTATGCATGGTTTTAAATCCTACATGCTCAAAGATAACCAAGGGGAGCCACAAGAGGTGTATTCTGTGGCGAGTGGACTCGATTACCCATCAGTTGGGCCTCAACATGCTTACCTAAAAGATCTCGGTCGCGTCAATTACGGCACCGCTGACGACAAAGAAGCGATCGATGCTTTCTTTGAGCTATCACGCCTTGAAGGGATCATTCCAGCGATAGAGTCGTCTCACGCAGTCGCTTACGCATTGAAGTTAGCCAAACAAGGTGAAAAAGGCTCAATATTGCTTAACTTATCTGGGCGTGGCGACAAGGATATCGATTTTGTTGTTGAACATTACGGTCAACAGTATGGCATCGAAAAGCTCGTTTAGTGTTCAATTTCGCTAAAACATTAAGCTGACGTTATCACGTCAGCTTTTTTTATGCCTGCCTCAATCGAAACCGAGTGTTTAATGACATACTCCGAACTGTACCAAATCCCAATAGGCGTTTATTATCAATAGATAACAATTGCTCAACAAAATGAATTAATAAAATTAAAAAGGAATCGCCATGGATGCGTTAGATCTACTCCTTAACCGTCGTTCTATTGGTAAGCTTTCTGCCCCTGCGCCAGAGGGTAAAGTACTCGAAAACATTATTCGCGCTGGTCTGAGAGCCCCAGATCATGCTGGATTAACCCCTTGGCGGTTTGTTATCTCTCAAGGCGAGGGATTGCAAAAATTGGCCGACATTCTTGTATCTGCTGCAAAGGCGGATAGCAGTGATCCTCAAGTGATAGAAAAGGTCAGCAATGCCCCTTTTCGAGCGCCGATGGTAATTACTGTGATTGCCAAAGTGACACCCCATGAAAAAGTGCCTGCGATTGAGCAGCATATCTCAGCGGGCTGTGCGGCACATGCGATGCAAATGGCTGCGGTAGCTCAAGGCTTTCAAGGTTTTTGGCGTTCAGGAAAATGGATGTTTCATGACAAGGTACAACAGGCGTTTGGTCTGGAAGGGGAGGATCAAATTGTCGGTTTTCTCTACCTTGGAACTCCGGGCTGTACCCCGCTAAAAGTGCCGGAAAGAGATTTGTCGAAGTTTGTTGAGTTTCTTTAAATAGGGTGAAATAGAAAACGGTTGGCTTAAAGCCAACCGTTTATACAAACACATTTGTAGGGAAAGAGACGATGTGAAAATTAGTGGATGTTATAAGCAATCACAAAGTCGATGAACAAACGCACCTTTTCAGGTAGGTGGTCCTTATGGTTGTACAGCATGTAGATATCACGCGGGTTTGCGCTCCAATCTTGTAGTACCTGTATCAAACTGCCATCTTCGATAAATTCGCGGATCATAACATCCGGCATCAACGTAATACCCAACCCATCAGAACATGCACTACGAACAACATTTAAAGCGTTAGCTTGAAAACGGCCTTTGTCATTATTGATGACTGTTTCACCACTTTCATTCATAAGTTGCCATTTCAGTAATGGATGACCTTTAAGTAGTGAGTGGTTGTGCAGCTCCTCTGCATGAGTCGGTGCTGGGTAGATTTTCAAATAGTCTGGGCTCGCAACTAAGATATCTTTTACTGAGCTGATTTTGCGTGCAATTAAGCTAGAATCTCGTTGAGGGCCGACGCGGAAAATGACATCCCATTCTGTTGGGTCAAGCTGGTCAGCATGATTACTGGTAGTCAGTTCAATGTTGATGTCTGGGTACTGCATCATAAACTCATTGAACATCGGCATCATCATACGCTTGGTCAGGTTTGATGGAGATGAAATGCGAATCTTACCCGCAGCGCCGCGACATTCGTCGGAAATTTCTTCCGCGGCTGAAGAGAGTCTTTGCAGTAGTGGTGAACATTCGTTGTAGAATCTTTCTCCCGCTTCTGTCAAAGAGAGTTTACGCGCATGACGGTTCAATAACCTTAGGTTTAGTGAGTCTTCTAAGGCTTGGATTCGTCTCGTAATGGTTGCAACAGGGATCATGGTCTTGCGTGATGTTGCTGTGTAACTCCCATTTTCGACAACGAGTCGAAATAGGTTTAGATCATCTAATTTCATGTTTCAGACACATATATTTACGAATTGTCATTAATCTATATCCTTAATGTGCGCTAAAGATTGAGTCACATCAACAAGTAATGCGATCTTTCACATTTCGTACATGCAAAAAGTGGCAGCGTACAAGTTAACTATTTCTGTAGAAACATTCTCCCAGCGTCGCTTTCTATAAATCTGGTTAGCTACTATATTTAGGTTGGCTTGCCGAATAAATTATTCAATAACTATAAAAAACTAAATAACGAATCTCCAGTTTTCAGGTTGTGTGAGGCTTTTATGCATAAGATTATTGATGCTCAAATTGTTCCTGCTGAGCATGTTTCAGCGCATAAGAAACGTATTATGTTAGTAGACGATGATCCGATTTTTCGTCGTATCACTGATGCTTTTCTTGTGAGCCAGGGATATGAAGTACTTCAAGCAGAAGATGGGTTAGAAGGGTTGCGCCTGTTACGTGATTTTGAGCCTGATGTGATTTTGTGTGATCTCGCAATGCCAGTAATGAATGGCATCGAGTTTGTTGAAGAAGTGAGTTTAGAGTACCCATCTTTACCATTGATCGTCGTATCAGCGACCGAGGAAATTTCAGACGTTGCCAAAGCACTGCGTTATGGGATTAAAGATTTTCTGACTAAGCCGATCAGTAAGTTCGAACACCTTTCTGAGGCCATTGAAAACACGTTAGAAGACTCCGATAACCACATGAGCGATCAGCGCGATTTCTCTAGTCAGTGGTTTAGGGTTGAGAGTGGTGATATGCCAGAAGAGCAAGAATTGCATTGGCACTTAGATTATCTTCAACAAAACCCGAGCGCCGCCAAAGATCTGCTTCACGCTCTATTGCCAGAAAAAGATACTTCGCAAGGCGATTGGAAATGCACCTATCGCTTATTACAATCGACAGAAGTGATGCCGCTCGTTTTTGATTACGCGTGGTTAATCAATGGTCAGTTTGCTTTTTACTTAGTGGATTCCCAAGCTGAGAATGGCGCGGCGACCACGTTGTTGATCCGAGCACTGTTCCATGACTACTTACGAAACCTAAAATCGTTTAATGCAGAGCTCAAAGATCTTGCCGAGTTGATTGAAAAAGGCATTGAATGTTCAGATTGTGCAGCGCCGGTTAATGCCTTATTTGGTGTAGCTGATTTAGCCGAAGGGACGATTTCAATTTTGCCTGCAGGATTAGACGCCAATTTTAGCAGCGAGACCTATGCGCAGCATATTGATGGTGGTGTGTCTCTTGGCGAGCAATGCCGTCAAAATTCAATTGTCGATGGGTTAGCGATTACTCAGGCCAGTAATATTAGCTTAAGCCGGATCGGTACTAGTAGCTTTAGCTTGGAGCTGCAGAAGAAAAAACACTAAATGACTAAAGATGTAGAAAGCAGCCGCAAGGCTGCTTTTTTGTTTGCTGTCATCAACTGGTCACTGATAGAAACGGGGTTATCCTCACTTTTACTCCGTGTTTGTGAAGCTCTGAATCGACTATAGTTTGAGCATACTAACAAAGCAGCACCCACCTTATTGGGCTGCAATATTTCATTACAGTGAGGCAAGCAAACATGACAGACAACGAATTCAAAGAACCTTATAATATCTTCTACTTTTTGGGATTCATTTTGGTTTTACTCATCCCAATGTTACCGGCAATCATAACTTGGCTTCGTGTGCTAAATGGCTACGCGAACTTTTAAGACTGGAGCACACCATTACCATTCGTCGTATAGCCCTAAACATAGTGGGCAGCCTGAGTTTATTGCTTGGATTCCTCGGCATATTTTTACCTGTGCTGCCGACAACACCATTTGTACTGCTTGCTAGCGCTTGCTTTATGCGCAGCAGCCCCCGCTTTAATCAATGGTTACTGGAGCATAAAACGTTCGGACCTATCATCGATAACTGGCACCAACACCGAGCTGTGACCCGTAAAGTGAAAGCGCGTGGTGCTATTGCGATGGTGGCGAGTTTTAGCTTCTCAATCTACATCGTCCCGCATTTTTGGTTAAAGATTATGCTAGTCGTCATGCTGGTGGTGCTTCTGAGCTGGTTTATTCGTTTACCTGTGATAGAGCGCCTTGCTGAGCAAGAAGAAAATCACTAAGATTGGTAAGAAGTGTGCCCGCTTTATTGTAAGTGGGCGTTTGTTTTTTCGCCCCTAGATTGCTGGCAGGCTAATAGTCTCAAAAGCAGAGTGGGGAGTGTGAACAATCCTTATCTGCGCCACATTAGCCGTAATCGATACGACTGCGCAGCCAATCTTAAGAAAGAAATTATGACGACTGAAACAATCTCACAGATCAAAGCAAGCATTAAAAGCATTCAAGACTATCCAAAACCAGGCATCCTTTTCCGTGATGTAACTAGCTTGATGGAAGACCCAAAAGCCTACCAAGCAACCATTCAATTATTGGTAGAAAAATACAAAGACATGGGCTTCACCAAAATCGTTGGTACTGAAGCGCGTGGTTTCTTGTTTGGTGCGCCACTTGCTCTTGAGCTAGGTCTTGGCTTCGTACCTGTACGTAAACCGGGCAAACTTCCTCGTGAGACTGTCGCTCAAAGCTACGAGCTAGAGTACGGCACTGACACGCTAGAAATCCACGTAGACGCTATTTCAGAAGGCGATAAAGTTCTTGTAGTTGATGACCTACTGGCAACTGGCGGTACGATTGAAGCGACGACTCAGCTAATTCGTAAACTTGGTGGCGAAGTTGAGCATGCTGCATTTGTTATCAACCTACCTGAAATTGGTGGTGACAAGCGTCTAGAAAAACTAGGCCTGAATGTTTACAGCATCTGTGAGTTTGAAGGTCACTAATCGGAACGGTTCATGAGTTATCTTGCCTTAGCGCGAAAATGGCGACCAACTAAGTTTAAAGAAGTAGTTGGCCAAGCCCACGTTTTAACAGCCCTTGAAAATGCCTTAGAGCAGAATCGACTGCACCATGCTTATCTATTCAGTGGTACTCGTGGTGTGGGTAAAACCTCTATTGGTCGATTATTTGCGAAAGGACTCAACTGCGAAACGGGTATTACTGCTAACCCTTGTGGTGAGTGTGATACCTGTAAAGAGATTGATGAAGGTCGCTTTGTTGATCTATTAGAAATCGATGCGGCATCTCGCACTAAAGTTGAAGATACTCGTGAGCTTTTAGACAACGTGCAGTACAAACCTGCACGCGGTCGCTTTAAAGTTTACCTAATCGATGAAGTTCACATGCTGTCGCGCCACAGTTTTAACGCTTTGCTGAAAACGTTAGAAGAGCCGCCTGAGTATGTGAAATTTTTATTAGCGACAACTGACCCGCAAAAACTGCCAGTAACGATATTATCTCGTTGCTTACAGTTCCATCTTAAGCCGATCAGTGTTGATGATATTCATCAGCAACTCGAAACGATCCTTAATGCTGAAAGCATGGGCTTTGAGCAACGCGCATTAGGCATGATTGCTCATGCTGCTGATGGCAGTATGCGTGATGCACTGAGCCTTACCGACCAAGCAATTGCTCTCGGCAATGGCCAAGTTCAAACTGAACTGGTCTCTCATATGCTCGGTACGCTGGATACAGATCATGCGATTCACATGCTGGAAGCGATCAGTCAAAAGCAGCCGAAGATTGCGATCGAAGCCGTTAATCAGTTGGCACAAAATGGTGTCGATTGGGATGGGTTATTACAGCAATTAGCGAGTCAATTACATCGAATCGCCATGTATCAGGCACTGCCAAGTACGCTTGATAAAGGGCAGCCGGATGCGGAAAAGATTGAATTATTAAGCCGAGCGTTACAACCACAAGACGTTCAGCTTTATTACCAAATTGCCTTGAAAGGCCGCCAAGATTTACCACTCGCGCCTTCTGAAAGAGTTGGGCTTGAGATGGTTGTTTTGCGCATGATGGCCTTTAGGCCAGCGACGACGGCATCGGCGAACATCATTTCTACCGAAGTCAGCGCTCCACAGCAAGTGGCTTCGCCAGTGACCACGCCAGAACCAGTTGCTAAACCTGCGCAACCAACGCCGGCTAAGCAAGAAGTGATGGCCAATGCCTCAAGTACACCACAGAGAGCGCCTGCCGCACCAGTGTCAGTGCCGCCATCTGCGCCTGAGTATGATTTAGCGCCACCGCCAGAACATTACAGTGACCAGTATGATGCGGTTCATCCGGCAAGTATGCCTGCCAATGATATGTCGCCGCAACAAGCACCAGTGCCGCCGCAATCACAACCCGTGGCAAGGCCAACAACTCAAGCTTCGCCTGCCCAACCCGCTTCACGAGCTGGTGGTTTACGCCATCAATTGCGTTCGCAGCGTAATGGTCTGACGGGTAATCAAGCATCGTCTGTATCTGGCTCATCGGTAAAAAAGCCTAATGCGACATCTGCAAATAAAAAAGAGTCTGTACTTGACCGTGTTGCTCAAAAACACGCAGGTTCAGCGCAGGTGTCGCCATTAAGCAACGGTTTGCCAAGTGCCCCACCTGTTGAAGAACAAGATCAAGCGTATCGCTGGAAACCTTCTTCACCACAAACGCAGAAGAAAAAGAAAGAGCTTACGCCTACGCAAATTAAACAGGCGCTAGAGCATGAAAAAACGCCAGAAATGGCGCAAAAGTTGGCGGATGAATCAGTCGTACAAAATGAATGGGCAGCATTGATCGCCCGTTTAGAGACGGCGAAGTTAACCGAGCAGCTTGCACTTAACTCTCATTATCAGAAAAATGGCTCGTCTATTTTACTGACGCTGCGTCCGCAGCAAGCGCACTTAAATACTGACCGTGCGCAAAGTGAATTACTGCAAGCGCTGAATACGGCATTGAACGAAGAGTGCCATTTGAGTGTCGAAGTAGGTGAGAGTGGTCAATCTCCGTTAGAGCTGCGCGAAGCCTTGTACCAAGGCAAGCTTCAACAAGCGTTTGATAGTTTAGAGTCTGATGACAATATTAAATTTATCGAGACACGATTCGCCGCTGAGCTAGATAAAGACAGTGTTAGACCGGTCTAACACAAATAGATAAAGAATCATGGGGGTTGAAAGCGCGACTTTCGACCCCATCTAATAACGAAACAAGCTAACCCAGAGAGATAAACATGTTTGGTAAAGGCGGAATGGGCAACCTAATGAAGCAAGCCCAGCAAATGCAAGAGCGTATGCAAAAGCTTCAAGAAGAAATCGCTAATATGGAAGTAACTGGCGAGTCTGGTGCTGGCCTAGTTAAAGTGACTATCACTGGTAGCCACAGCGTGCGTCGCGTTGAGATCGATGAGAGCTTGATGGAAGACGACAAAGAGATGCTAGAAGACCTAATCGCAGCAGCATTTAACGATGCAGCTCGTCGTGTTGAAGAAACTCAAAAAGAGAAGATGGCTGGCGTAACTGGCGGTATGCAATTACCACCAGGTATGAAAATGCCGTTCTAATCGATAAGGTTAGTAAATGCGCACCAGTCATATGCTGGAGCAATTGATGGAGGCCTTACGTTGTCTACCTGGGGTTGGCCCCAAGTCGGCGCAGCGTATGGCCTTTCATTTGTTACAGCGGGATAGAAAAGGCGGTTTGCAATTGGCGGATGCTCTGAGTCAAGCAATGACAGAGATAGGCCACTGCAACGAATGCCGAACGTTTACTGAAGAAGAAACGTGTCATATTTGTACCAACCCTAAGCGTCAGGAAAATGGGCAAATTTGTGTGGTCGAAAGCCCAGCAGATATCGCGGCAGTCGAAGCGACGGGCCAGTATTCAGGGCGTTATTTCGTTCTTATGGGGCACTTGTCGCCGTTAGATGGCATTGGCCCTAGTGATATTGGCTTGGATGTGTTGGACTACCGTTTACGTCGAGGCGATGTTAAAGAAGTGATTCTTGCCACTAACCCAACCGTAGAAGGCGAAGCGACAGCGCACTATATTGCAGAGCTTTGTCATGAGCACCAAGTAGAGGCAAGTCGTATTGCTCATGGTGTTCCTGTTGGTGGGGAACTAGAGCTGGTGGACGGCACGACGTTATCACATTCTTTACTTGGTAGACATAAGATTTAGTGTCTTATTAAATATCTTTTTATAAATAAGCCCATCCTAGCAATGGGCTTATTTTTTATTAGAATAATAATAGTTTTATCTATTAATATTATTAACATAAATCGAATTATGTTGATAGTTTGAAATGGGTTCAAGAACGGATATTACGATATAATCGGCTATACATATTTGATTTTTATAATAATATTGAATTTTAAATCTGATGTATGTTGTTGTTTTTATTGAGATTGTTGTAAGTTTTTGTTTGTTTTGTGTGCAAGCGTTGTTTACGCGATTAACAGTGATTTTTATTGACTTGATATTAGACAAATAGTTTCAATTAGTTTATCAAAATAAATGAAATTGGAATTTATAAAGTATGCGGTCTTATATTTTCTTTTGTGTTTAATTTATATTTTAAATAATAAATATTTACAGAAAGGTTAATAAATGAAGAAACAAGGAAGAACCTTTACCCTTAAATTAGCGACCGTTTTAACGTCAGTATTACTGGGTAGCATCGGTGCGAGCGCTATGGCAGCACCAAAACAGCATCCTCACGTGGATTTTGGCGTCATTAACCAAGATCGTATGATTATGATGCTCAAGAAAACAGGAGTTATTCCAGCACAGGCAAATGAAACAGAGGCGGTTAAAGCCTTACATCAGTACCTTGCGATGACTCATACCCAGTTGCCAGAAAAAGGGCAATTGGCCAACTTAGAAGAAAAGCGCAATCAGCGCTTACTTTCTTTGATGGAAAGCCAACCACAGCAGCAAGTTGCTGCGCCGTACGCTTTGCCGGATTCAAACCAGCAATGGAATGGCCCAGTCACTCAAGACAAGATACTCGCTATTTTGATTGAGTTTCCCGATTACCCAGCGAATAAAGTTACCCCTGAAGAAACCTCAAATTATTATGAGGATTACGCGCCGAGCCATTATCAAGACATGCTATTTAACCGCGCTGGTTACGTAGGGAGCAATGGCGAGAATCTTATCTCTATGGTGCAGTTTTATGAGCAGCAGTCGGGTGGTTCATATACGCAAATCGGTGGTGTTGGCGGTTGGTATCAGGCCAAACATCCCGCTGCGTTTTATGGGGCACAACAAGGCTCTGCCCGAGATGTGAACGCACGTGATTTAGTTCGCGAAGCCCTGCTCGCTGCAGCGGCTGATCCAAACGTTGATTTGTCCGATTACGATTTAGAAGATCGTTACGATATTGACGGTGATGGAAACCTGCGCGAACCTGATGGCCTTATCGACCACATCATGATCTTCCACTCAGCGGTCGGTCAAGAAGCAGGTGGCGGTCATTTAGGCTCTGATGCGATTTGGTCTCACCGTTGGAATCTGGGTGGTGTATTCCCTATTAACGGTACATCTACACCAATTCCTAATTGGGGCGGTCAACTTGCTGCGTACGATTATACAATTCAGCCAATCGATGCTGCTGCCGGTGTTGCTGCGCACGAATATGGTCATGATTTAGGTTTACCCGATGAATACGACACCGTTTATGGTGAAGACGAATGGAACAGTGTTCCCGGAGAGCCAGTGTCATATTGGTCTATCATGTCGTCGGGTTCTTGGGCTGGGCTGATCCCGGGAACTGAGCCGACAGGGTTTAGTCCATGGGCAAGACAATTCCTGCAAAACTCTCTAGGGGGCAATTGGCTTCATGGTGAGGTGCTAGAATTTGCTGCGCTTAATAGTCAGCCACAAGTGGTGAAGCTAGACCAAGCGGCAGGAAAAGGGGGTAACCATGATTACCTTCGTATCAATTTGCCGCCTAAGAAAGTCACGTTGTCGGATGTTATTGGGACTCAGTCATTCTACTCGCAGCGAGGTGATAACCTAAACACTAACCTGAATGTGACGGTGCAAATTCCGAATGCCGCTAGTGCGACTTTAAACTTTAAGGTTAAGTACGACATCGAATCTGATTTTGATTTTGGCCGCGTTTTGGTAAATGGAACACCAATAGCAGGAAACATCACGACTACTCATGATCCACATGCAATTGGCTATGGTATCGGCTTTACTGGAACATCGGCAGATTGGGTAGATGCGAGCTTTGACTTGAGTGCTTTTGCCGGTCAAAACGTAACGATCAGTTTTAACTATTTAACCGATGGTGGCTATATTCAAAATGGTTTTTGGTTCGATGAGGTTCGCATCGTAGCTGATGGTCAAGAAGTGGCTTACTTCAATGGGGAAACTGTAGAACCAGAGCTCACTTTTGCAGGTATGGTGCTTAATGATGGGTCATTTGATTATGAGCATTACTACTTAGCTGAGTGGCGTCAGCATAAAGGTGTCGATAAAGGTTTAGCGCATATTAACCGTAATCAGCACATTATGAGTTTTGACCCGGGCTTGGTACTTTGGTATGTGGATACTTCGCACACAGATAACGGTGTATCTGGCCATCCGGGAGAAGGTTGGTTGGGTGTGGTGGATGCCGATAGAAACCCACAGGTGTGGGATGACGGTATACCAGCGACTTCGCGCTATCAAGTTCGTGATGCTGCCTTTAATACCGCGGTAGGAACACCAATTACCATGGTGGACAAACAAGGTCGAGTATTAACAGACCCATATGTAGTCGCGAACCCACAGTTTGCGGATTGGGAAGATTACTCGAACCCGACCAGACCAGCGACTGGCCGCTTAACGCCGCATTATGGCATTGTACTGGAAGTGGTTGATCAGGCGACTGATGGTAGCAGTGCAACGGTTAACGTTATGAAGATTTGGTAATCAATACGAAGAAGCCCGCTAGTGATAGCGGGCTTTTTATTATCCTGCACGGGGGTACAGGAGCATAAACTCGATTAGCTAAACGCTACGAATGGAGAGATACAAAGTAGAATACCTGTCGCAATGATTAGGTAGAGTGAAGCGCCTTTAAACTTATGTAGAGATGGCACTTGGTACACTAGGTACGCTGGGATCAAACAGCCAATTAGACCGAAGATAGGGCTACACACTGACGTGAAGCTTAGTACTGGAAGGTTCAGTACAATTGCGCCCCAAGACATTAGAATTGCGAATAGGATAATACCTTTAGTCACTAGATCTTTGTTGATGCTTTCTTCTGGCATCACTTTCTTAAGTGCTAGCATTGCTAGGCCTTGGCAAGAGTCGCGGAAACCTAAGTAAACGCCGAAGAATGCTGTCATTACTGAGAAGATGTTTAGCATTAGGCTCAGTAGTTTCAGCGTTGCACCGTCCATACCTTGAGCAACCATCGCTAGTGCAGAAATGTTCTCTTCAGCTGCTTTCACTGCTTGCTCATGTGACATTGCTAGAGTGAAAGAAATCGCGTAGAAGAATACGGTTACAAACAGGATGCCGAAAGCAATCTTCATTGCACGCATTGCTTTGAAGCGCGCTACTTCGATAGATTTTTCGCGAGAGCGGTATGAGATAACCATTGGGCTCAAGCTTTGAATAAATAAGATTGAAGTTAGTGTAAATGGCAGTAGTTCAATCGCATCTTTTAGGCCAGCACCCGTTTCTGGAATAGCGCCAACATTTGCAAAGTCCCATTTCTCAACCATCATGAAACCAAGCAGTGCAACGGTGAACAACTTAGTCAGCACAAGACCGGTACTGATCTTAAATAGGATCTTTTCACCGCGAGAAGCGATTGCCACCAACGCGACGACTAACGCTAGGCCATAGAATGGGTTTTCAGACAATAAGCCTTCGGTTACCCCAAAGCTTTGCAGGAATGATGCAGAGTCATTGTTGATTGCAGTGGAGTAAACAAATACCCAAATTACTAGCATGACAAAGTAAAGCACGCCGAGTAGAGCGCCCCACTTGTTGCCTAGGTAGCCTGAAATAACGCCCGCGTAATCTTGGCATTTTGGTGATGTAGAAAGAGTGTTGATGAAAAGACGTTGGAAAAGGTACATCGCAGGGTAGCCGATAACAGCCGAAGCTAAGAATACCCATAAGCCGAGCACACCGACTTTCACAGGTAAGAATACGATACCGGCACCAATTGCCATACCAATACTCATAATTACCCAGCCCCAGTCAGTGCTGTCTAATTTGATTGCTTGTTTCCACTCTTGCTCGCTCATGCCTGCTTTGATGTGCGGCGGCTCTTTGCCTAGAGGGAGGTTCTCTGTAGGTACATTCACGCTCATTTGTATTTTCTCGTGTAGTTATGAATTTTTCTCAAATCTAGTTGAGAGAATTTAATTGATCAATCAAATTAATCTGAGTTCATATAAATTTGAGAACTTGGCGATATTTTTCAAATTTTGATGAGAAATGGATCGTTTTTGTGATCTGTGTAGGTTGTTATCCTCGAATAAAGTTGAAAGAATGCAGGTGTGGCACGTTGTTGTGTTACGCAATTGTAGATAAATAACTAAAATATATGTGAGGAAATGATGAGAAAAGTGATCAATTCAGAGAAAGCTCCAGCTGCGATTGGCCCTTACTCTCACGGCACGTCATTTGGCGAGTTTATTTTTACGTCAGGTCAGTTACCGGTAAATAGTGAAACGGGGAAAGTGGTTGAAGGTGGCATTACAGCGCAAAGCCATCAGTCATTAGAGAACTTGAAAAATGTATTAGAAGCTGGCGGTGGCAGCATCGAAAGCGTACTGAAAACGACATGCTACCTAGCGAACATTGAAGACTTTGCTGAGTTTAACAAGGTGTATGCAGAGTTTTTCAAAACAGATTGCCCAGCGCGCAGCTGCTTTGCAGTAAAAGATCTGCCGCTTGGTGTACTAATTGAAGTTGAAGCGATCGCTTGTAAAGCGTAAGCACGGAGTTTGATCATGAAACAGCAGTGGCAACAATATATCCAAATCATTAAGCAAGTCGTTAAACCTGCTTTGGGATGTACCGAACCCATTGCTGCTGCTTATGCGGCAGCAGTAGCGAGTAAAGAACTTGGGAACAAAACCCCTGACCGTATTGAAGTGCGAGTGTCAGACAACCTGTACAAAAACTCGATGGGAGTTTATGTACCGGGAACAGGAAAAGTCGGCTTAAAGATCGCGTCGGCGGTGGGTGCTTTGGCAGGGAATCCTGAGGCAGAACTCGAAGTGCTGGCGAAAATCAATGCACAAGATGTTGCCGCTGCACAAGCTCTGATTGACCAAGACCGCGTGACGGTATCACGCATTGATACTCAAGAGTTTATCTACTGCAGCGTGACCATGACTGCTGGTGACGATACAGTAAGCATCACTATCAGTGGCGGTCATACAAATGTGATCAATAAAACGCTTAATGGTGAAGTGATTTTTGAAGCCGCTCAGGATCAACGTGTAGCAACGGCGTCTGTTTGTGAAGGCGTAAACATTTCAATCAAAGAGATTTATGACTTCGCGATGCAAGCGGAGTTTGAAGACATCCGCTTTATCTTACAAGCGGCTGAGCTGAATACTCAGTTAGCTCAAGAAGGGATTGTTCATGCCTATGGCTTGGAAATTGGCCGCACGCTGAAAACGAACATCGAGCAAGGCCTATTGGGTAATGACCTGATGAGCCGTATTCAAATGATGACATCAGCAGCTTCCGATGCACGTATGGGTGGCGCAACATTACCTGCAATGAGTAACTTTGGTAGCGGTAACCAAGGTATTGCTGCGACGATGCCAGTTGTGGTGGCAGCAGAAGTATTAAATAGCTCAGAAGATCAGTTAGCTCGCGCACTTATCATGAGCCATCTTGGTGCTATCTACATTAAATCTCATTACCCTCCGTTGTCTGCATTTTGTGGTAACACGGTAACCAGTGCCGCGGCGGCGATGGCGTTGGTTTACCTAGCGGGTGGTAGCTTTGAACAATCTTGTTTTGCGATTCAGAATGTCATCAGTGATAGCTCAGGCATGGTATGTGATGGTGCCAAATCGTCTTGTGCAATGAAAGTATGTACCTCATCAACCACTGCTGTACGCTCTTATTTGATGGCGATGAATAACCATTCAGTTCAAAATCAAGGTATAGTAGGCCAAGAAGTAGAGCAAACCATTAAAAACGTTGGCTCTATGGTAAGTTTAGGCATGGCATATACCGATAAATCAATTATCGATATTATGTCAGCGTAAAATCATTTAAACGCTAAGGTAAGGCACGTTGGAACTTAAAAAACTGACCAAAAGCGACCTCGATATCTTGAACTCTATGAGAAACGTCGTCGACGGTATCGCTCGAATGTATGGTGAATACACCGAAGTAGTATTGCATAGCTTAGATGCCGAGCTACCTAAGATAATAAAGATTGCTAATGGTCATGTTACCGAACGAGACGAAGGCGCGCCCATCACTAACTTAGCGTTAATGAAGCTGAAAGAGGGCAAGGATGTTTCCGACTCTTATTTAACTAAGACGAACTGCGGGAAGACCTTGCACTCTATTACTACTATCGTTAGAAACCCAAAGAATAAGCCGATTGGTTTATTGTGTATCAACGTAGATATGGGCGCACCAGTACATTCGTTTTTACGCGCTATCTTGCCACCAAACGGTGATTGCTGTAATGAAACCCCATCACCAGAAACGTTCGCACGTAATATTGATGAGACCATTGAAAGTACCATTGATACGGTGAAAGAAGAGGTGTGGAGCAACGATGCGATTTCACCATCAAAGCGTAACCGTGAGGTGGTCACAAGGCTACATGGCTTGGGTATCTTCAAGATCAAAGATGCAGTGTTAACCGTCGCTAATCAACTGGGTATTTCAAGAGATACTATCTACCTCTACTTGCGAGAGTTAGGTTAGCTGCTCTAGCTCAGTGATATTATCTATCGCTTGTTTGTTGGTAGTACCACACACTACTGGGCAAGGTTTAAACTCGTGGCAAACCTTAGGACGTTCTGGCTTACCAAACAACTTACACAAGTTTTCGTCGTTGAGTTGAATGCAGCGGACACCAGCAGGTTTTCCTTTTGGCATACCAGGAATGGCAGAAGAAATACTTGGTGCAATGCAGCATGCGCCGCATCCTAATCGACATTCCATAATAATAGCCCCCAGAAAACAAAGGGGGCTATTATCATGATTTTTGTTGAAATTGGAAGAGGCTACCCCTAGCCCTTCAAGAATCGGTTATAGACAAACAGCAGTACGAATGCACCAAGGGTAGCGGTAACAATGCTGCCAATGTTGATGCCATCAGCACCACCAAAGCCTAGTAAGCCACCTAAGAAACCACCAACAAATGCCCCCGCAATACCAAGCAACATAGTGGCTATCCAACCACCACCATCTTTACCCGGCATTAACCATTTGGCGAGTGCGCCAGCAATCAAACCAAGAATAATCCAAGAAATAATGCCCATGTTCTCTCCTTAATAGAGCTGGATACGTAGTAAGCATAGAACATGGTGAGCAGTTTGAGACTTGCACTTTGACAGTGACAAGAGTATAAATCGCACCCTTACAACAAAAGCTAAACTTAAAAGCTGACACGATTAAAAACACTGAAGTACTGAGTCTATGAGCGAACAATTCTGGCAAACGAAAACCCTAGAGCAAATGAGTGAGCAAGAGTGGGAATCTCTGTGCGATGGGTGTGGTAAATGTTGCCTACATAAACTTATGGATGAGGATACCGATGAGATTTACTACACCAATGTGGCGTGTAGCTTACTGAATAGTAAAACTTGCTCATGTAAAGATTACCCAAACCGCTTCAATTATGATGAAGAGTGCACCAAGCTCACTCGTGAAGACATCGAAGATTTTCAATGGTTACCTCATACCTGCGCTTACCGCTTGATGGCCAATGGTGAAGGTCTACCTGAGTGGCATCCACTCATTACCGGTTCAAAATCGGCTATGCACGCTGCAGGCGAAAGCGTGCGTAATAAAGTGGTGTACGAAATTGACGTGGTGAACTGGGAAGACCACATCCAAAACTTACCTGATAGACTAAAACCTCATAATTAACTT
Source organism: Vibrio sp. LaRot3 (assembly GCF_027587025.1). Lineage (GTDB taxonomy): Bacteria > Pseudomonadota > Gammaproteobacteria > Enterobacterales > Vibrionaceae > Vibrio. Next base: position 395,760 of record NZ_JAPPTI010000001.1, read on the forward strand.
TCAAAGTTGAGAATGCTGTATATGCTGTTTGTATGTACAGTGTGGGGTTTTCTATGTCAGATAACGATATAAATCAGAAAAAGGTCATACGAAAAGAAGTAGAAATTTCGACTATCTCGAACTTCGTTTACGAGAAACCATTGGTGTCCATTGATGAGAATGGTGAACCTCAGGTTACATACCGTACCAATGGCAATAAGATCCCCATCAAGAAACTCCCTTTACTCCATATTGTTTGGTATGGCGACAAAAACAACCTAATCAGATACCAACCATTAGACATGGTCAATGAGTTTTTGTTGTCGAAAGCAATCGATGATGGTGTGCTTGAGCTTGGAACCGATGCACAGGGGCTTGCCCATTACTTCAGTTTTGTCTTAGACAAGCAGGTAGAGTGGGATGCTGAATACGATGAAGAGTACTTTGACCCTATCTATGATGACCCTCGCCCAGAATGGAATACTTTTCCTCGCAATAAACAGGAGCGATTAACCTATCAATATCGGGATGGCATAAAGCAACTCGCTATTGAGGGTATATTGGCTAAAACTACGGCTAGGCAATATATGAGCAGTGTCGTGGGTTTCTATAAACACTGTCTTCGCCAAGGCATCCGTTTTAATAATCCTCCCTTCCAGTTTGAGACAGTGAATATCCATTTCGAGGCGTCTGCATCCAGTATGAAAGCTTACCAACGTAAGCAGGTGCACACGACGGATATGCGGATTAAGTTTGCTAAGTCATCTCGCAGTGGCGGTACAAGTCTCAGCAACCTACGCCGTGACCTAAAACCGTTTACCAATAATGAATGGAACATCCTACAAACCATATTGATGAAATCCCGTAGGGTGGTTCGTCATTGCGAGAATAATAAACTGCATTCACTGCCGATTGAGTTTTGTCTGCACCCAATGATTTGCCGTTATACGGGGTTACGCCGTGAGGAAGCTGCAAGCCTTCATTTAGGGCAGATAGTTAACCCCGAAACCATGATTCAGGATGGCGAAGAAGTGTTCAAAAGGCCTGTGATGGATTTGGGTGTTGGTGATAAGTACCAATCACTCACAAAGACGGCTGAGGGTTTCGCAGAAAAGAATAAAAGCCGCGTTACCATTATCCCTGCCAAATTGATGAAGATGCTTTACGATTACTCGCAGTCTGACAGGTATCGAAAGCGCCTTGAGAAATTTAAGGCATGGTGCAGGGAGCAGGCAGGTAACACGCATTTTTTTGAGGGTGACGATGCGATTAATCCTGAGCTTGAGTACCTATTTATTACCCAGTCTGGGAAACCTATGTTTACGCGGCTACAAGACTTCACTGGCCGCTGGATCGAAATACGTAATACTGCGAATCTAACTCAAGGTCTTGACCTCCCGATTGTTGGCTCCATACATAATTTACGCTCGACGTTTGCCGTGAATATCTTCCGACACCTTTTAAATAAAAAGGATGAGTATGGCAACCCGTCAATCACACCTGATGAGGCATTGGATAGGGTGTCAGCGTTGCTTGGTCATGAAGATAGAGCGACGACGATAGAGTACCTGAAAATAGCACAGGATATGCCCTCCGCCGATGAAATCTACGAGGACGTTCTGGACTATATTGGCGCTTTTGATGATTTAGAGGATTCTTTATGATTCAAGGACGAAAACGCACCAAAATTACGTTAAAGAAGACTAGTACACCCATTATTCCATTACGCTTTGACGATATGGTGATTTTCTGCGGCAATGGAAATAAATCTTTTACTTACCGCTTGCGCTATCTTAACGTTCCGACAGTGAAACAAATTAAATCAGGAAATGGTGTATTGGCTAATCGGGATGATATCGTCAAGGAAATTCATCAAAGGTTTACTCTCTTACCTGAAGAACACTCAAAGCGAACTTATTTTTCTGGGCTTGTTGATTACTTCCGATACGTTGACAGCATTGGTTATCACGGTGACCTTTTCAGTAATACAGTCATGATTGATTGCATTAAGCATTTTAATCAATTGCGTGATAAAGGTCAGCAGGTATATAAAGTCCAAAATGTTAAAAGTAGCTTATCTATTTTCTTAAGGCTTTGGGGTAGAGAATCCGACCTTAATGCACTGCCAGAAATAGCACCTAGACATGCTTCGGCTAGTAAAGCGTTTCATTTGGAAACAGAGCTGAAACCATTATCGAAAGTATTGGTTAAAGGTGCGCATGCCTTTCAGGAAGCGATTGAGAAAAATGAGTTACTAGATATTCATCCGTTCTTTGATGAAGATCTGTTTTATGACCAAGCAAAGAGTCAGGGATGGACAAAGCAGCAAGTTGCAAATAAGAGATTAGGCTTTAATTCGTGTATGAGACCGGTGGCAGGAACAATAGAGAGGAGCCGACTGCCACTTGAGCGACTTCATCAACAGGTTTTTTATAATCAGGCATCACGCAATTGGTTTTTCGTGTTCTCAATGCTGACAGGTATGAATACATCGGTACTCGCTAAGGTGCGACATAAGGACGTTTCATTTAAAAATATTGGCAGTGGGCGCTTTGTTTTTGACGGTGAAAAGTTCAGGGCAGGCTATAAAGATTTGGATAATAGTTGTGGTTTTAGTAAGCGAACCAAAGAGTTGATTACTCGATGGCTTAAAACATCTAATTTGATGTACCAATCACTGGGTATCCCGCTGTCAAATGAGCTGCCACTCTGCCCTTTCTTTAGTGCGAATGGTGAGGTCTGGACTTTCAATATCAATGGTACGGGTATTGGTTGCATCAATTCACAGCTTGAGAAAATAATAGGGTTAAAGGTTACTACAAGTCGATTCAGGGCGACAAAGGCGGATGTGCTGATGCAAGTGACTGAGGATATTTTCCTTGTGTCACAGGGGCTGAACAATACTGTAAATGTTGTTCGTAAAAAGTATTCCAGTGGGGTTAAGGCAGACCATAATAATAATTTAAATGCTACGTTTGGCGCGATGAGTGCTATTGCCAAGGGAGAGAAGGTTGGTAAAGCTATTGAGAATGCAAAGGTGATGCACAGCGATATTTTGTCAGATTATGATTATAAGAATTTACGTAACCGTGCAAGCAAAAAACAACCATTAATGACAACACCCAGTGGCATCAAATGCGCAGGGGCAACACCAGAGAAGCTTATTGCTGAGGCGAGGCGCATGAAGCAATTGGGTATTGATTTTTCGGAAGATACAGGGCGTTGTACGGATTTTCTTTCTTGCTTTGATTGTGGCAGCCATAAATTGGTGGCATCAGAAGATGATATCTGGTTAATGCTGTCATTTTTAGAAAAAATTGAAGACCTCAAAGAGATGCTGGCAAGTAATTCGGTACCTAAGGATGAGTACTTCGTGGTGGAAGGCATGTTAAAAAAAGTCCTTCTCAGGCTGAAACAAAAAGCACCTAAAAACTACGTTCAAGCAAAACAAAAAGTGGATGACGGAGATTACCACCCGCTTTACCAAGACCGAGCCAGCGCTAGCCAATTTTTTAAGTGGTAATTTATGTCAGAACAGCTTATACATCTTCGCCAAGAACTAGCTGAAAATCCGTATGTGACGTTTGACACTGACGATAATGGCGTGTCTCGTGTCTTTGATTTAGAGTGGGACTTTCACGCCCTGAACCAAAACAAAAAAACATTCTCTTTTGGGCATATTAATGAAAAGTACCGCCACGATATTCAGTCTTACCTCTATGCACTGATGCAATGGCAAAAGAAGAACTCAAGCTCTGATTCACATGTAGCGGTTAGCTCGTTAATAAATTACAGAAATAAGTTAAACACCCTGGCAACACGCTGGGGAAAGAGTGAGTTTAGTTTACTCTCGAGCGAACGAGAATGGAAAAAGTGCACAAGGAAATTAGAAGGCGTTGGCTGTCTAAGTGTGTGCAGACACCTTGCTTCTATTATTAATGCACTGAATAAAGTAGGTCTTGTAACGCGTTATGTACATAAACGAGAGTATATCAATTGGGTAAAACCTGATGCTGGTGACGGTCAAGCAATTGCATTTCCTGAGGTTATCTACGTCAGTATTTTAAAGATCGTTGTTGAGTTTGTGGAAACCTATCACCCATATCGCTATCAAATTTCGGAAGCAATGGAAAAGCTTTACACGTATCAGGACGAAATATTCAATGCTGAGCTTAAAGCGCTAGGCATGAGTACCCTTACAACGAGGCAAATGAATACTTTATTAATGAAGGTACATAGAGTAACTAAGGAATGGCCTGAACGAACAGCTATTCCAAATTTCTCATTTAACCGCAAGGGAAATTGGTTGGGTAGATTGCTCAGAATGTGCTTTATCTGCTTGGGGTTATTCTCTGCTGCCCGAAAAGAAGAACTGCTCTCCATGAATAAAGATAGCTATGATGATTCACTTGCGGCTGTACCCAAAATCTCTGGGTTTTCTACAAAAGGAAATAAGGGCGAGAAGATTTATACAACGTGGAATACTGCTCCTATTGCAAAACTAGCACTGGATCTAGCTTTTGATGCCACGCAAGCCACGAGAAAGTATTCGTTAAAAAAACTGGATGACGGTTATCAAAACGGACAGTTAACTAAAGATCAATATAATGCTAAGAAAAAAGACCTTGAGAGTGCCTTTATTTCTCCCGAGATCCCTTATGCCAGTGACGGTTTAATGAATAAAACGTCACTAAAATATACGATTGAAGGGGCTAGTGATGCATTGAATATGAAAGAGTTCAACATTACTGCGACCGCAGAGGACGTTGATGAATTTGACCTTTTAAATCCAGAAAGAACTGGATGTTTAAACGTTGGAGGCGCTTTACCGAAGCTTAGCCCGCATGATTTACGGCGAAGTTTTGTAGTCTTTATGGTAAAGAACCGCCTAGGCAACGCACTAACTGTGAAATATCAGCTCAAACATCGCAATATAAATATGTCCAATTGGTACGCGAACTATTCCGAACTGGCGCGTACCAACCAGATGTTGATGGATACTCAGTTAATGAGTGATTTTGAGGAAGCCATTGAAAGTTCAGCGGTCGATGCATGGGATGAGATTTACAACGTATCAGATACCTTAAGTGGTGCTGAAGGCGAGCGCATAGCTCAAACTAAAGCCGAGCGACTAGCACAGGGTGAAGAAATAGTTATGTCCCGCAGTGAATTGCTCGCTTTGGTACGGTCTGGTGACAAATCCATTGTGTTGCTGCCTACAGGGGGATACTGCACCAACCGCAATTGTGAACGCCTTTGCTCACTGATGGACATTGTTGAAGCCCCCTGTGAGCATAAGATTATCACTGATAAAGCAGCCAAAAGGCTTTCAAGAGAGCGGGACAACCTCATAGCTTCATTCAGGGTAATCAATGACATGGGTGATTATGCCAATGAGTTGATTTTGGATGCCAGAAAAAAGAAGATTCAGTCTATTGAACCAACTCTAGTCAAGCACAACATTCCTTTTGATAACTTCAATGATGGCATTAAGGCGGTGTGGTCATGAAAGTAGAGTATAAGGCAACCTGTAAGGTCGAGGGGTTGCTTGTCAATGCATTTCAGCGCTTATTAGATGGTAAGCCGCTTCACGTTAAGCCGACGGGGAAGCTCACGTTAAACCGAATCAATAATGAAGCCCAGCTTGGCAATAGCTATGTCCATAAGTTCAAAGAGTTCGTGGCTTACGCTAAACCTGTTATCGACGAATACAACCTCAACCGCGATAAGGCGATGACGACAGGTTTAGATATTGAGCTGGATGTCCCGTTATCTGAGCTTGATAGGCTAAAGCACGAATTAAAAAAAGCTAATGAGCTTAAGGATAAATACAGGGTGCAACGAAACAATGCAGTTGAGGCCCGAAAACAGCTAGAGGCTGAAAATGCGAGGCTTCGCTTTAGGGTGTTTGACCTACAGCAAGAGCTGTTAGATGAAAATTCGGTTGTGACACCAATCAAGTAACGCGCTCTCACGTTCAAAGTGTAATGGGCCAGGATCGTAAATCGTTTCTGCCCCATTTCGCGTTACAAACCCATCACGCAGGCTGCGTCACGCAATTTGCGTGATAACTTACCTGTGCCCCAAAGTTTGTTTCAGCGCATTCGTTTTAACGGCAGTCTAGCTGATTTTGCTATACTGCAACTAATCTAAATATCCTGTCAGGTTGTATGCGATGAACAAGAAAAAGTTGACCGAAAAAGAACTGCTAGAAGGGATGACTCCTTATCATATCCACAGTGATTTGCTTGCAAAGAGCGAAACAAAACCTGATTGGATATCCTTCGCCGACGGGGGAGAACGGGTTACAGATGATTTCATGGCTAACCGAAATGAGGTTTTCGATGAACCTAGTTCAGATTTGCTGAACCCTGATATTTTTCTTTCAAACCTCAAGTTAGCACTTGATAGCCTTCCAGATGGTGATATTGAGTTTTGTGACTTGGGCAATGAAATTGGTCGAGTCATTGCTAATTTGAACTCACCAAATAAGGCACTCTTACGTGAGGTAATTTATGGTGTTGAACATGGTTTTGACATGATTAGCAAAGAAAGAGGAACTGCGAATGAGTAAGCTTGATGAATGGGTCGACAACAATATGACATTAACCAGTATCATTATAATGGTTGTGGGCTTAACACTCGGATACATCCTTTTCTAGTATCAATAACTAAGGTTTCGAGGAAAACCTCAGTTGTTGCAAATTCTGCAATAAGTCCAATCTTCTAATTGTGCAACGGCCTGTTGCACAAATCAGTCAAAATCAAAAATGCCCCTTTTCTTGCTAGCGAAAGCTAACTGCTCCATCTCATCCCGATAATTATCGATAGATTTTCTAATACCAATCGTGAGGTGTGTAGAAAATACCCCACTTCGTCGTATTTTCTCGTTCGTGATTTTGGGATGTATAATTATACTCTATTCAAAAACATGCGCTTATGCTAAGTCCAAGTGTCCGGCGGACGCGCAAAAAATCCCAAAGTGTGGGGGGGAATTACCCCACTATTGGGATCTAATAAACTGTTATGCTGCATGAATAAGGAATCGCATGTATATTAAGAAAGTATGTTTAAACGAATGGCAACAATTTCAAGAGGTTGATATCGAATTTCATGATCGAGTAACGATATTGACTGGCGGTAATGGTAGTGGAAAAACAACCATTCTAAATATTTTAGCTAAGCATTGTGGCTGGAGTAGCGTTTCATTAGCTACACCTAAGACAGAATCTAGCACAGGAATAGTTAAATATTTCTTTCGCTTTTTTTCCGGTGCAGATAAAGGGAGCAATAACTCTATTGGAAGAATTACATACTCTAACAATGCGAATTCTCCGTTAGTAGTGAACAACGGTAATTCAGCGCAATACCATGTCCAGATTCAGCAACAACAAAATCTTCATTCTTTTTATATACCTTCGCATAGACCCATTTTTAAATACCAACAAGTAGGAAGTATTCCAACCACCAAGAAAAATAAGCAAAATGCCTTTCAGGAAGTTTCTCAAAGTAATATGCAAAGATATCAGGGGAATGGAGGACAACCTAGTAGCTTTTTCATGAAAAATACCCTGATAGGCTGGGTAATTCAAGGCTATGGCGTTCATAACGCTAACAAGGCGATCATGCCTTCAGATGACGAGCAAATACAAAATTTTGAAGGATTTCAAAAGGTTTTAAGAAAAATACTACCAGCAAGTATTGGGTTTGAAGAAATCGAAATTCGAAACATGGAGGTGGTTTTTGTTTGTAACGGAGGTAATGATGAGTTTGTATTGGAAACAGCTTCTGGTGGTATTAGCGCCTTAATAGATATAGCTTGGCAAATCTACATGTTTTCAACTAAAGATAAGTCTGACTTTACAGTGATTATTGATGAAATTGAAAACCATTTACATCCTATAATGCAAAGAAAAGTCTTGCCTGATCTAGTAAATGCTTTTCCGAATGCGAGATTTATTGTATCAACTCATAGCCCTTTAGTTGTTGGTTCTGTTAAAGACTCCGCAGTATATGCGTTAAAGCATAATTCGGTTGGTAAAGTTGATTCACATCAACTTGATTTGCATCATCAAGCGAAGAATGCTATTGAAGTGCTTGATGAAATTTTAGGCGTGTCTTTCACAATGCCTATATGGGTAGAAGATAAACTAAATTCGATTAATAAAAAATATGAGTCTAGTTCTGCTGACCCACAGGTCTTTACATTAATGCGTCAAGATTTGGCTGAGATCGGCCTTGAAAAGTTACTCCCTCAAGCTATTGAAAAATTCATGGAGGGAAAATAGTGATTAGATTATTTCGCCCAAATTGCCCAAACCCAGCAGCCCTTGCAGCGAACAACTACAAGCATCCTGATAATAAGGCCGCATTAAAAGACGCAAGCAATGATAAATGTATGTATTGTGAGTGCAAAATTTCTCATATCGATTTTGCTCATGTGGAGCACATCAAACCAAAAGCCGAAGATAAATACCCTGAACTAATGTTTGTTTGGGAAAACCTTGGCTACGCATGTCCAAAATGTAACAACTCAAAATCAGATAAATATCATGAAGATACTCCCTACATAAACCCATATAATGAAGACCCTGAGCAGCATCTCGTAGCTTATGGAACCTATTTATTCTCAAAGAATGGGAGTGAACGAGGAGATTTGACAATAAATGACCTTAACCTGAACAGGCCTGACCTTCTAGAAAAGAGACAGGTTAAAATTGAAGAACTCAAACGTACTATTGATGCTTGTTTTAGAACATCTTCGCAAGCTTTACGTGAAGCAGCACTAGCCGAGCTTCAAAAAGAAGCTGAAGCAGATAAAGAGCTGTCATTGTTCGTTAAATCATATATGTTGCTAAATGCAGCATAACACATATGGCCCCTTCTCCGGTCAATAGGCAATCTACTTCGTTTTCCCAAAACTAAAGTTATCTGAAGTGCTCGCCTTAGTGCAAAAGGTCTAACTAGATTTTGTCCAATTCAATGACAGACGGTATGCGTGTCTGAAGGCCAATAAATAAAAATATTGAGACACGGTAACTCGTTTTACTAAGCGATATCTTAGTACGAAAATAAAGAAACTAAAGGTGCTTATCGTGACGAAATTACCTACAAACTCACCAACTGACTTTTGCGTAGCCTTTATAGAAAGGGAACTTGAAGATAACCGAGAGAAAAAAATTTGGATGAATCGCTGGCCAATTATGCAACGGATGATTGATCAGGCATCAAATCTTGAAAGGGTGTTCAACGAGCTAATCCATCGGTTTGGCTACGCTGACAAACTAGCAATCCATTATGAATCAGAAAGGCCAAATGCTGAAGCTGTTTGGTTAACATTGGAACATATCTGGATGAGCGAAGATTTTGCGAAGGAAGAGTTTATCCAAGCTAGAACCAATAGGCGTGAGCTACTCAAATTGCAAGAAGATATCTCGGAGCTTTCATGTCGTCTGGCCGGTATGTTAAGACGCCAGAGTGAATTGTATGAGTTATCTGGTTTTCGCCGTCATGATTATCAAACAGCAATCGATTCGTTGGTGCAAGGCGGAGAGCATAACTATCTTTTCGGAGCTTACGTTAAAAATGAGCTTGAAAGTCTGGCGTACCAATATGATCTTAAATACTGGCCTTCACGGGCTGATGTCGTAGAAGCCATTGGTGAGTTTGAAGAGCTTCAACCGATACCACGACATGTTGAAATCCCTGATGCGGTACTAGATGGAAGAGCGTCAGACCATAAAGATTTTGTACTGGCGTTTGACGCCCAATTTGATGAGCAAAATCAGCTACCTATCGGATTTAGATTCAGCAATCAAGCTATGGCAGACATTATCAATGTAGTTTTAGATTTTCCTGAAGATAAGCTCATCATTGGTGATACTATTCGGACGATCAGGAATCGATATCTTCTTGCACAGTAACATTATATATCATGTGTAGTTGGCTAGCTTAAATAAGGAGCTATTAATGATTGGAGCCATCACATCGGTAACATTTTTAGTTGAAGAGAAACTTCTTCGGTTAATATTAGACCGATTGAGTGTTTGTGAACTTAAAAAACTAATGGAGATCGGAGTAAGAGCTGTAGGCATGGATAGTGCTATAATCGATAGCCCCAAGAGCAAAGATGAATTTTGTGAAGCGATTGAATACTTAGCCGCTAGGTTCAAAGAAGACCCTCATCAAGTGAATGCATTACTTGCAGTGTCGGCCCAGCAATTACAGTCCTTTCCCGACAACAAAGAAGCCAATTCACAACTACAAACCAGAGATCTAAGTGAGCGGAAAATTAACCTTACTTCGATTGTTACTTCAAAAAACTCTCTTAACATAAAAGCTAATAAGCAACAGGAAGAAATTGTTGAGAACTGTGAAAGAGGAATTCAGATAAATGCATTTGCTGGCACAGGTAAGTCAACTACATGCAAATTGATGATAGATCGGCTAGGTGAACGGAATAGCTTATACACATCGTTTCTCACGGAAAATAGAGACGATGCAAGGAGAAAAATCACTTCGAAAAGGCACGCACATACCCAAGATGGCTTAGCTGTCCAATATGCACTGGAGCATGCTCCATTCAAGCATATTTTTAATTACAAGGGGAATTGGAGTGCTCCTGTGTACCAAATGAAAGACGTAATAGGTTCTGCAATTCGTTTGGAAATTGGTCACGGCAGAAAGATCCAACAACATGGCATTGCTAAATTGGTTACAAGAACACTGCTAGATTATTGCCAGAGTCTCTATAGCGATTTAGATGACCGATTTGTTCCCAACTCCGTGATCAATCCTTCTGCCCGAAGTAAAATACTTTCGTGGTCAAGAAATTACTGGGATTATTTACTTTCCGGAAGAGCTGGGACAGAGCATTCTGCAACATATTCTCACTTGATGAAGTTTTGGTCTTTACGCCCTGAAATTTCAATGTCTGATGATTACACTAATATTATTGTAGATGAGGCACAAGATATTAATGGTGCCTTCCTTCAGGTACTTAACAACCATCAAGATCGGAATATCAATATTGTAGGAGACCGATATCAAGAGCTTTTTGGTTGGCGTGGGGCGATAAACTCAATGGGGATGTTCGGGAAAGACGGTTACCCTCTCGATCAAAGCTTTCGGTTCGGCGCCGCCATTGCTGATGCATCTAATACACTGCTTTCTAAGCATAGTGAGCCACCACAAACTAAGATTCGAGGGTTGGATTCAGTTGATTCGAAGATATCGTATTTTGATGATGATGCTCCGATACCACACCACAATGGCGCTATTCTAACGAGGACTAGAGCTGGTGTAATTCACATCGCAGACTCAGAGCTAAATGCAGGAACTAGGGTTCATATAAAAACGGAATTTGGCCATCTAAAGTATGTAATAAGAAACATAATTTACTTAGCGCAGGAGCAGTTTGACAAAATAGGACTCCCGTACTTAATGGGCTTTCCATCGTATGCATTTTTAGAAAATGAACTTAAGGATAACCCAGATCCCGATGTCTACTTTGGAATGAAGCTTTATGAGAGGTTTGGTGAGCGAGTGCTAGAAGTCATCGAACGAATTGAAAAATATAACTCTCCAGAATCTGATGCAATGAAAGTGATTTCGACTACTCACTCAATAAAAGGTAAGGAGTGGGATTATGTTGTTATATCACCCGATTATGCTTACGTGCTTGACAATGATAAAGCAGATCTAGATGCTGAGCTTGCGGTTCTATATGTGGCAATAACCCGAGCTAAGAAGCAGGTGTTTTTGCCTTCGAGTTTGAAGAAATACTTCTCTGGTAAAGGTTAGGTTTGAGCTGCTGTCCTGGCAAAATTGACCTGATCATCATTTTAAAGATAATTTAAACCCTTCTCCATAGTTGAAGTTATCCAAGCGTTTCGACCTTATGAGATTCGTAACAAGGTTTTGTCCAGAAACGAGTTTCAGCGGATGGTCTAGTGTGTGGATGGTCTGTTGTGTAGTCGCGGTTGTTTGATGCAAAGGAGTAGAGCACCGATTAGTAACTAAATGTCGGGAATAGCTTTGATCGACTTGATGGTATAGTTGAGAATTTCTGGGTGATTTTCTCAGGTTTTGCTTAGATAAAGGGCTTTTTGTTGAGAAATCCATGAACCCATTGATATTACTGGCCTCTCTCATGATTCATAATAACAAAAATTAATTCTTGCAAGTTTTGAACCATCCAAATCGCTAAGATTCGATTTTATAGACAAAGCCCTCTATTTAGAGGGCTTTGTTGTTTCTAGGCTCGGGAGCACTATAACGAAGAGAAAATCCCCGTGTGATAGTTTGCTGGTATACACTCAATATTGACGCCTTTTTGATGTTAGATTCATAACTTATTGATAGGCTTCGCGTTATGGCTTTATAAGTGAGGATTCTATGTTGCCACGCCTAATATTGATTGTGCTGTTTAGCTTATGCTCTGTGTTTGCCCATGCAGAGCAAACAGAACAAGTCATTACACCCACAAAGACAGAGTTAGCCATTAACTCAATCAACAGTGATATCGCTGATTTATCGCGTAGTCTAGCAACCGCGAGTGGCGATGAGCGCGATGCGATTCAATTGCAATTGTTCCACAAAAACGAAGAGCTACGTGAAAAGCTAGCCCTTGCCGTGCAGAGTGGTGATTTGCCAGAAGCCTTTTTACTGTCGCAGATTAAAAAACAGAAAAAGTACACCCAAGGTGCAACGGAATATCTGGATGAAAAAATCGGTCAGCTAAGTGAAGCGATTAATAAAGCGAAAACGGAAGATAAGTTACCACTCATCAACAATCTTAGAGAGCTGCAAAACTATCTCGATTCGATGTATCAGTCGAGTTGGCAAAACTTTACTTGGCTGAGCAAGCTCAACAAGCCAGATACTAAGTTAGAGCAGCAGTTAATGGAGGCGACCAATAGTCGTTTGCGTTTGCTTTCCGCTTCGGTTGAATACTTTAATCAGCAACAAGATTTTACGTCCAGTCAGCTAGCGACCAGTCCTGAGTCTGAAAAAGCATCTATCCAACTTAACCAGCTAATCATTAAGCAGCGTTTAGACATCGCGACCAATAGCCTTAAATCTCTGATTCCGATTGGTGATCATTTGGGGATTGAAACTGCGGAATATAAACGTTTAGTGTTTGAAGTGACCGGTAGCATTACCCAAGACTTGTTAAATGGTAAGGTGATTATTTCGATCATCTCTAGCTGGTCATCCGGTGCGTTTAATTGGTTAGCAGACAATGCACCACAACACTTTTTCCAGTTGTTAGTCTTCATTTTAATTTTATTGATTACCAGTGCTATCGCACGGGTGGCGCGTAAAATCGTATCGAAGACGGTGGTGTCGAAAAACCTCAAACTGTCACAGTTAATGCAAGATTTCTTTGTCTCCATGTCCGGCAAGGCTGTGTGGGTGATTGGTATCATGGTTGGTCTTTCGCAGATTGGCCTAAACCTAGCTCCAATATTGACCGGTTTCGGTATTGCCGGTGTCATTATTGGTTTTGCTTTGCAAGATACCTTATCTAACTTTGCAGCCGGTATGATGCTACTGATTTATCGTCCATTTGACGTAGGAGATTTTGTTTTTGCTGGTGGCGTAGATGGCAAGGTAAGCCACATGAGCCTAGTGAACACTACGATTCGAACCTTTGACAACCAAATTATCATCGTGCCAAACAGTAAAATTTGGGGTGACGTCATTAAAAACGTGACTCATGAGCGAATCCGCCGCGTTGATATGGTGTTTGGGATTGGTTATGCAGACGATTTACTTAAAGCTGAGGGCGTTCTTACTGAGATTGTGACCTCTCATCCTGCGGTATTGCGTACACCTGAGCCAATGATCAAAGTGCATACGTTGAATACGTCATCGGTCGACTTTATTGTTCGCCCATGGGTGAAAACCGATGATTATTGGGATGTCTATTGGGATGTCACCAAAGAGGTTAAATTACGCTTTGACCGAGAAGGTATTTCTATCCCGTTCCCACAACAAGATGTGCATTTGCACATGGTGGATAAGCCAGAGTCGTAAAGTAGAAAAGAGCGCATTAGCGCTCTTTTTTATGGGTGCTTGCACCTTGCTAAATATGGTTGCCGCAGTGAATGCAGGCAGCTTAGTTGACCATGTTTAATAGGTAGTCACCTAGCACTGAGTGGTGCATGATTTTTGATACAGGTAAGATTTTCTCTGCTGGCCCCCATGCAAACACATTAACCGGCGTATGAGTATGCGTACCCGTGCCCCAAACGGTATTCGTCGCGGTTGCTTGCTCGCGAGCTAAGATATTGCCACGATCGTTATAAGGGAAGAATGCGTCAAAGTCGTTAATGGCAGGTACTTGCTCTTTAGATAGGTACTTGTGACCAGCCAGACGGTATGGGTTTGGCTTACTTTTCAGTACATTTTCTGCTTGCTTTGCCGTGATAGGGAAATCGCTGCTCGCATTGACTATTTCAGCCAGTTTCTCAGGTGTTTGTTGCGCTTTTTCGAGCTTTTGAAACTCGCTGATCATTCCGTAATAACTCTGCTTTTGATTGTATAAGCCGTCGAGAATTTCAAACTGACCAAAGTTAAAATTAGGCGCATAAGGGCGGTCTTTGAATGCTTTTCCTGAACGTTGTTCTGGTTTTGGTAGCTCTTGCGAAGAATAGCTAAAGCCAAAAGAGCCGGTTTCATGATCGGCAGTGACAATAATGATAGTGTCGTCACGCCCTTGCGCCCACTCGTAAACGGAGTTTACGGCTTCATCGAATTTGATCATTTCATGCAGCATAGTGCCTGCATCGTTACTGTGGCCTGCCCAGTCAATTTGGCCACCTTCTACCATCAAGAAAAAGCCATCTTTATCTTTAGATAACAGGTCAATTGCTTTGACGGTCATCTCTTTTAGGCTTGGTTGAGTGCGGTTTGGGTCGTTTTTGGTTTGGCTGTATTTAATGCCATCGTTCATGCCTGAATAAGCAAACAAACCGAGTAACTTGTCGCCTTTGGCTTGTTCAAGCATTTTGCGGTTAAACGCCAAGTTGTAACCGGAGTCTTGCGCTTCAAGCAGCAAGTTGCGCTCATCTTTACGTTTCGATTTTAAATAGACGTCACCTTTAGTTAGCGTTTTCAATTGCTGATACGTGTCGCCTTTGTCATTGGTTGATTTAGGAATCCAGTGACGAATACCTCCCGAGAGCATCACATCTACACCAGTATTTAGCATGTCCGAGGCAATGCTGTTTTCCAGTGAACGGTGTGGTTGATGCGCAGCAAAGGCTGCTGGCGTGGCGTGTGTAAGACGAGTATCAGATACAAGCCCGGTTGCTTTACCCAACCGTTTTGCTTTTTCGAGCACTGTCTCTACATGATTGCCTTTTGAGTCAATACCGATAACTTCCGAGGCGGTGTATTGCCCTGTCGCTAGCATGGTAGCCGAACATGCAGAGTCAACCACGATCGCGTCTTCTGGATGAGTGAGAGAAGAGCCGATTACCCCATCATTTGCGAGTTTGAACAGGGCGGTAGGTTGATCTTTGTAGATTGAGTTCGGTGCTTGATTCGCATAGGTTTCTAATAGGCCCACTTGCTGCGGACCCATGCCATCTCCAATCATAAGGATGACATTTTTGATTTCAGCAGAGGTAGCGCTGAATGTAATGGTGGTGGTTGCGATAGCCGTAACAAGCGGCTTGATTAGGTGCTTCATTTTATATTCCTTCTCCATAAAAGCGGGCTCAGTTAATCATGGAGTGATTGCACTATTGTTACTGCAATGGAAACTTCACCTATTTGTCACAAACAGCTGCTTTATAAAAAAAGCCCACTAGGAAGTGGGCTTTGACTTAAGGAAGGAGAAGAGGTTAAAGAAATTAAGCGGCGCCGTTTACCACGGCATTATTAAACTCAATACGCGCTTGCTGTGCTTGCTCAGAGGCTGCCTGCTTAGCATCTTGAGCTTTGTTGACTGCTTCAAGAGCCGTCTGTAGCTCATTTTGTAGCTCAGTAGGCAAGTGATGGTCGGCAAACTCTTCGGCACCGCTGTGTTCTAGAGCAAAAGCACGAATACGTTTCTTCACTTTCATTAAATTCGCCATCGCTTCACGTTCGCTTTCAGCCGCATCCTGAGCCGCGTCACGGCTTTTCTCAAAGCGAGCCAGTGCGATACCTTCCGATGACCAAGGGTCCATCTCTGGTAGCTCTTCAATATTGATGGTTGGCTCTACGTAATCTTCTTGATGACGTAAATCTAATGAAGTTGCACGTACGGCAGAAATCATCAGCATCACTGAGATACCCAGCAACGGTAAGCCGCCCACAATCGCGGCGGTTTGCAGCGTACTTAGTCCACCCATAAACATCAGTACGGTTGGTAAGAATGAAAGCGTGAATGCCCAGAATAGGCGGTTCCAGCGCATTGGTTCTTCAGAGACGTTGTTTTGCACGACTGAAGCTAAGATGTAGGAGATGGAGTCAAACGTTGTCGCAGTAAAGATCACGCAAAGTAGAGTAAATACCGCGATAACCAAAGTGCCCATCGGTAAGGCTTCAAGCATAGAGAAGATAGCTTTGGTCGCGCCTTCAGTATTGAGAATACCAACGATGTCCAACTCACCCGATAGCTGTAGCGATAAGCCGTAGTTGCCCAATACCATAAAGAATAGGAAACAGCCTAGTGAGCCAAAGAAAATGGAGCCTGACACCATTTGCTTGATTGTGCGACCGCGGGAGATACGTGCAATAAACAAGCCCATACTTGGAGCGAAAACTAACCACCAAGCCCAGTAGAAAATCGTCCAATCTTGTGGGAAGTGGGTGTTCTCAAACGGACCATAGCCACCAAACGGTTCAGCCCATGTCGCCATCAAAAAGAAGTTAGACAGCATGCGACCAATGGAGTCTAAACCGGTTTCTAACATAAAGATGGTAGGGCCAACGGCTAATACGAATGCTAAAAGACCCATCGCACCCCAGAAGTTAATGTTACTGAGTAGTTTGATGCCTTTTTCCATACCCGCATAAGAGGAGTAACCGAAAATCGCAGTACAAACTAATAGCACCACAATTTGGCTAAAGGTGGTTTGCGGAATGCCAAATAAGTAGTTTAGGCCTTCACCAATCAGAGGGGCTGCAAGGCCAAGTGTTGTTGCTGCGCCACCTAACAAACCAAAAATGAAAAGTACGTCAACGATTTTGCCCACAGTACCTTTACTGCGCTCTTCACCAATGGCTGGCATGAGTGCGCTAGAGACTTTCAAAACAGGCTGTTTACGAACGTAAAAGAAGTAGGCGATAGGAAGAGCAGGAATCAGATAGATAGCCCATGCAATTGGGCCCCAGTGGAATATGCCGTATGTAGCGGCCCAGCGAACGGCTTCTTCGCTACCCGGCTCTAACTGAAAAGGTGGTGATTGGTAATAGTAAGCCCATTCAATACAGCCCCAATAAAGGATACTGGCACCGATACCACCGCAGAACAGCATCGCCGCCCAAGAGGAGGTCGCAAATTCAGGTTTTTCGTCAGGGTCACCTAGCTTAATTTGTCCCATGTCGCTAAACACAACATAGATCATAAAGAAGAAGGCACATAGACCTAGAGCTAAATATAGGAAACCGAGTTTATCGGTCATAAAGGTTTTAGCCACGGCTATCCAATCAGCGCCTTGCTCAGGGAACAAGATTAAAGGGATAACAACAGCCAAAAGAAGGGTAATTGCACCAAAAAAGGTCGGCTTGTCGATAAGCGCGAAGGAGTTTTTCACGACAGGGTTCATCCATAATAAAGTATCTGACCATTATGTGCGGTCAGGCTTTTAACGGACAAACAGACAATTTTGTCGTGAAGATAAATGTTAATGTAGCGGCACTTGCTTGATAAAAATATCAAGCAAGCATCAAAATCAAACCACCAATGGTTGCCGCTGCGGAAACTAATTGCCCCGCTGAATATGAATCGTCTTCCTCTTCTTTAACCTTATCCGGATGGTCCATACCCAGAGCTCCGTGCGCAAAAGATTCAACTTTTTCGCCGACAGATTTTTCAGGTTTAGCCGCTGAGCTTTCTTTTTCTATTTCTTGTAAGGCGGCAAGCAAGGCTTTGCCTTCTTCAGATAGCGTCACTTTATTCTGCTCTACTTTTAGTGGCGCAGGGCTGTTCGCTGCTTCAGTTGGCTTGGCTTGAGGCTTGACTTGTTGGGCAGGCGTCAGCTTAGCTGGCTCCATTCCTACTGGTGTCATAATTATCTCCTGTAACGGTCCTCAACTAATGTATCGACCAACGTAACTAAAACTTTGATGAATTATTCGTTGATCAAATCAAAAATTACAAAGCAAAAAACAAGCCACTTTTTGTTCACTCGTATTTGTACGCTTATTGGCAGTGTAACTTTTTGTTACGGTGGGTGATGGTTTGATAAGCGGCGACTTGGTGCTCGTGTTTTACATAGCGTTGCGGTGGTTCGAGGACCAGTAACTGAAAATCAGTGTTGTCTGAGGCGATCTGGGTGACGGGAGTGATAACCACGACGTTAAGCTCTGGATTTCGGCGCAGGATAGAGGCCTTAATGCCTAAACCGCCTTCAGTATGAAACTTACCGGCAACATGCATGACTTGATGAGTAGGGTGTACGGCCAGATGATTCACAATGCTTTCTGCCATGGTCTCGTCCCATGTAATTTGTGCTGCGTAGTGTTTTTCGGTTTGCTCTGGTTTTCCGTGGTGCATTGAGGCCATAAATTTCGACTTGTAAGGGGAGTCTTGCGTGTTGACTTCATTGGCTATCCAACTGCGATGCGTGTTGTCTAACCTGTCTAGATACTCAATGCCCTCTCGGCCAATACAACGCACAATAGATTTTGGCGCGTTAGAGGCGATAACTGCCATTTTATTGCGCTTAGCGAGCTCAATTAAAGGTCGATAATCACTCTCATAGTTTGGCCACGCTTGTGTTTGTTTAATGAACGTTCGTTCACCGATTTCACTGGCTAGGTAGTTATCAATCACGGCTTGATAAGGCCGAGAGAATTGCTCCATGGATAACGTCACTGGGCGGTCTGTCTGGCTAAGCTGCTTTAGAAGATCAGTCTGAAAGCGGTGTACAGCGCTATGGGTGTGCCATTCGCCTACCAAAACAACATCAGCATTAGCAATGGAGCGAGGTAAGTTTGATAACTCTATTCGCTGACCTTCAGGGGTTGCGAATTGATAGTCATAGAAACTGATAACAGGAGCGGCAGAAGGCGATGGAGAGGTTGCTGCGCAGGCCGTGAGAGTGAACACGCCAAGGAAAACAGACAAAAGTTTGTTCATATTTAGGGCCTCTAATAACCATCCTAGTTAAGTGTAGAGTACGAGGTTAACCACCCAGAGTTCATTAGTGAGGTTAACCTTGTTCACTTTTAGAGAGTAATAGAGACCTCAGTGATGCTCAATGTTTATTCCATTGGCACTGATTGGTGGAAGTTAATTATCTTGTGCCGGCAGTTTTCGATAGACGCGAATCATAAAGTCTACTTCGCAATCAAACTGTTGAGCGGATTTAAGCATGTCACGTAGTTCGTCACTGGCCTTCCAAGCGAACGGCGTCATTTGCAAAAGGTCAAAAGCATGGCCTTGCTGTAACGGCATGATGTAATTGAGCACTTCTTGGTGCTCTAATTCGAACCCTTCAATTTGCTCAGGCTGTTCGTCGTGCAGCCTAACTTCATGGTAGATATGCTCACGTAGTTGATACAGGTGGCGGCCAGCGGGTGATACGGTGATCACGACGCCGTTATCTTTAACGCAGCGCTGTAACTCTTGTGCTTTACATGGCGCGTATATGCGCAGAACCGCATCTAAGCTTTGATCAGAGAAAGGCAGACGATGGCTTGAGGCAACGCTGAATTGGCAGTTCTGGTAGCGCTTGGATGCGTAACGGATGGCTACTTTTGAGATATCCAAACCAAATACTTGTGCCGACGCTGATTGGGCCAACAATTGCTCAGCTACTTCGTCAGTGTAGTAACCTTCACCACAGCCAATATCAAGAAGTTGATGATCGGTGCCTTGAACAAACTGAGCGCACAACTGAGCGATCTTTTGTTTCATCGGTTGGTAGTAATCACATTCGAGGAAACGGCGACGAGCTTGCATCATCTCTTTGTTGTCACCAGGATCTTTCGAACGTTTATGATGCGCGGGCATCAAGTTTACGTAGCCTTCTTTCGCGAGGTCAAATGAGTGGTTATTGGCACAGCGATACGTGCGTTCTGAAAATGTCAGTGGTTGATGACAAAGTGGACATTGATACGGCATGGAAATCTTAACCTATTTTAACTGGTGTGGAGTGTAGCAAAAAACGGCCTCGATAGAGAAATAGATATGATCTTGAGCCAAGTTTAATTATTTAGTTGATTATTTGGTCATTTGGGAATGATTCCAAAGTTAACTCTGTGTATAGCATCAAGTTATGGAATAAATAGAAGGTGTTATGATCGGTTATGTCTATATATGAATATTGGGTATGCATTGGAGTGTGCCGTTAACGGGATCTCTGTTCGAGAGCTCGTTGGCGTGAAGATTTGGATAAATCATAACTATAAATAAGTATTAATGGTATTTGGGCTCTATCTATGGATTTAAGTAAAATGACGCTAAAGCGGCTGCTGACGTTAATTATAGGCGGCATATTAGTCGTCGCCGTACTTGGCGTTTCGCTATTTAGTTACAACACCTTTCAAAATTATAACCTTGAAGAATCGGTCAATTTTAGAAAACAACAAGGTCTTTCTGTTTCGATTCAGGTCGAGCAGTACGTAAGCAACATTGAAGCGCGTTTAGGTGCGGTCAGTGAAGCTATGCAATATCAAAATGGTCAGGTTTTAAATGAAGAGACCATGTTTAAAATGCTTAGCGATTTGAATAAGACCGCAAGCGCGACTGCAACTTACATTGTATTTGAAGATGGTTCGTCTTTAGAGCATACCGGAGAGAAGTTTAGCGGTATGGGGTTAACTGGTGAGTGGTTTTCTGGACCAAAATCAGGCAAGCCATTTGTGCTGACAGAACCAAGTGTAGACCAAATCTCTGGTAAATTATTGTCATCTTTAACCATTCCAGTGATGAAAGATGGCGTCTTCATCGGTGTTGCGGGCACGGATATTTCGTCGGATGTGTGGTTAAAACTGGTTGAAGAAAATGTGCCTGATGGGCAATTATTCTTAATTGATGGCAATGACAACATTTTGTTCACCCAATATCCGGATCTGTTGAGTAAGAATATCTACGAAGTTCGACCTATGTACCGAGATTTTGATGGCTCACACATTACTTATCAAATAAATGGTAGTGATGAGCATATTGGTACAAAGAACGGACCTAACCCTCACGGCCTAACGGTATTTACTTATGAGCCGATGGAGGAAATCCTCGCACCAAGTCAAGAGATGCTGAAGTTCTCTCTGTGGTCTGCGTTGGCTTTTATTCTAATTTGCTTAGGTGTGATTTACGTTGTGATTCAAAAGCTCATCTACGTACCGATTGGTGGTGAGCCAAAACACATTCAACACATTATCGAGCGCATAGCGGCTGGGGATTTAACCGTAGACGCAAAAGCGAAAGGTAATGACACCGGAGTATACGCAGCAACCGTATCTATGGTGGCAAACTTAAGAGCCATGGTTGGTCGTATTAACACTCAGTCTAATCAAATTGAAAGCACGTCAACGGAGTTAGCGAGTCTTGCCGAAAATACCCGTAGCAGTTCGACAGACCAGATCTCGCAAATGGAGCTTACTTCGACAGCGATGAATGAGATGGTTTCAACGGTGGAGGAGATTTCTCGTAACGCACAACACGCGTCTACATCGGCGACCGATGCGTTTGAGCACGCACAGCTTGGTGCACAAGTGACTACCGAAACGTCAGACGTGATCAATAAGCTTGGTCAAGATATCGAGGTAGTAGCTGAGACCATCACTGAACTGAAAAATGAAACAGGTAATGTGGCAAACGTATTGAACGTGATTCGAGACATTGCAGAACAAACAAACTTACTTGCGCTTAATGCAGCCATTGAAGCGGCGCGTGCGGGTGAGCAGGGGCGTGGTTTTGCGGTCGTGGCGGATGAAGTCCGTTCTTTAGCTAGCCGTACTCAAAACAGTATTGAAGAGATCAATACCACGATTAGCAAGCTTCAAACCGTGGCGGAAACAGCGGTAGACTCTATGGTGCAAAGTCAGAATCAAACCCAAGGCGCAATTGAAATGGCAACCAAAGCCAGAGATTCGCTAAGCTCCATTTTAAGCTCAGTAGATATGATTCAAGATATGAACGCGCAGATTGCAACCGCAGCGGAAGAGCAAAACGCGGTAGCCCAAGAGATAAACCAATCGGTAGTTACCGTAAATGGCTTGGCTACGCACACCAATGAAAATGCGATGCAAACGGAAGAGTCGACCCGCAACCTTTCTTCAGTAGTGGAAAGCTTAACGGAGATTACCAGCAAGTTTAAAGTGTAATCGTATTGGCGAGTTAGCAATCGACTTAATAATAGAAAAGGCAGTGGTATGAAGATATCACTGCCTTTTTATTGGATTAGCTTGCTGAGATAACTGTGCTGAGAGCGTAGCTTTCGTCAGGCTGAAGAGTGATACCATCATTGATGCTTGGTGCGTAAACCGTAGATTCAACACAAAGCATGGTTTGGTAGCCATCGTCTTGCATATCACCCATACCTTGAGCGCCTTGCGCCCACGGATTCCAAAGCACGGCTGAATTATGACCTTGGTTTTCGATATTGATCACGCGGTCGATGACAGGGTCAGAGACTTTAATTACCGCTTCAGGTTTTGTGTAGACACGGTCGATAGTGTCAGTTAGCACTAACGTATCACCGCCTTGGCAAACCTTGTCTTCAAGCAGACTGTCGATGTACTCGCCACCCATGCCTGTCGTTTGTGCTTTTTCAATATCACCCACGTTTAGGTAGGTGTGTAACGCACCAGAGAACGTCCAAGCATCGTCATCGATATTGGTGACTTTTAATGTCACTTTCAGTTCATCGCCCACTTCAACTAGAAGTCGAGCATCAAACATATGTGGCCAAATATCGTGAGTTTCTTCACTTGGGAATAGGGCAAGTTCAACAATAACACCGTTTTCGTTTTCACGGTGTTCAACCAGTTCCCATACCGTGCTACGTGCAAAACCATGTGCAGGCGCAGCAATACGGCCAAACCATGGCCAGCAAACAGGAATGCCGCCACGAAGTGCTTTTACACCATCAAATACAGCGTCTTTACTCATCCAAATCAGATCTTGTTGACCTGCTGGCTGATAAGACACCACATGGCCGCCAAACAACGAAATACCGGCGATTGCTTTGTCATGGATAATACGAACAATTTTTACGTTGTCTTTTTCTACAATCGTAACGTTGTCAGAGAGAACGGTATGTGCAGGGAGTGAGACTAAATCCATCGTTTAAGTCCTTTTCTTAGTCAATATGGCAACAGAAATTGCGGATACAAAAAAGGCGACTATAAAGTCGCCTTTTTAAAATTCATACGCTAATTGCGCATCCTAAGAAATTACTTAGAGATGTGAGCGATTAGGTCTAGAACTTTGTTTGAGTAACCGATTTCGTTGTCGTACCAAGATACAACTTTAACGAAGTTATCAGTTAGAGCGATACCAGCTTTAGCATCGAATACTGAAGTTTGAACTTCACCGATGAAGTCTTGAGAAACAACTTGGTCTTCAGTGTAGCCTAGAACGCCTTTTAGTTCGCCTTCAGAAGCTTCTTTCATTGCTGCACAGATAGCTTCGTAAGATGCACCTTTCTCTAGGTTAACTGTTAGGTCAACTACAGAAACGTTAGCTGTTGGTACGCGGAAAGCCATACCAGTTAGTTTGCCGTTTAGTTCTGGAAGAACAACGCCTACAGCTTTAGCAGCACCAGTTGAAGATGGGATGATGTTCTGAGAAGCACCACGACCACCGCGCCAGTCTTTAGCAGAAGGACCGTCTACAGTTTTTTGAGTTGCTGTAGTAGCGTGAACTGTAGTCATAAGACCAGATACGATACCGAACTTGTCGTTAAGAACTTTAGCAACAGGTGCTAGACAGTTAGTAGTACAAGAAGCGTTAGATACGATGTCTTGACCAGCGTAAGTGTCTTGGTTAACACCCATAACGATCATTGGAGTCGCGTCTTTTGAAGGACCAGTTAGAACAACTTTCTTCGCGCCAGCAGTGATGTGCTTACGTGCAGTCTCGTCAGTTAGGAAAAGACCAGTTGCTTCAGCTACAACGTCAACGTCGATTTCGTTCCACTTAAGATCTTCTGGGTTACGCTCAGCAGTAACACGTACAGTCTTACCGTTAACGATTAGGTTACCACCTTCAACTTCAACAGTACCGTTGAAACGGCCGTGAGTTGAGTCGTACTTAAGCATGTATGCCATGTACTCTACGTCGATTAGGTCGTTAATACCTACTACTTCGATGTCGTTACGCTCTTGCGCTGCACGGAAAACGAAACGGCCGATACGGCCGAAACCGTTAATACCTACTTTGATAGTCATTATAGTTGCTCCACAACTTAATTTCTGATTAAAGATAACTGGTAGTAAAATTACAGAATCCAGTAAACATCTGCAACAGATAATCGGACTTAACTTGTTTAAAGTCAAAAAAAACAGACGCTTTTTTTCACAATTAGTCGCAAACGGTTATCTTTTATACGGATCGTAGATTTTTATCCTATCCAGTTGACGTAAAATGCTAGTGGCGACTCAAATCCTATCCTGGATTTTACATCGCGCTATCTCGGTGAGAAAGTATGTGCTACAAAGGCTGTTTGGTGCAAGTTTTTCACTGAAATTTAGATAATAATAAAGTACAAAATGGAGAAGTAATCAGATGGAAAAGAAGTCTAAAAATGTCGTCAAGCCAGATGAATACTGGCGTGAGACGTTGTCTGATGAACAGTATCGAGTTTGCCGACTACAAGGAACAGAAGCCCCATTTAGTGGCACGTTACTGCATAACAGAGAAAGTGGCATATACCACTGCACTTGTTGTAATGCGGAATTATTTCAATCAGACAATAAGTACGATTCTGGATGTGGTTGGCCGAGTTTTGATGCGCCGATTGACGCACAGGCGATTCGCTATTTAGAGGATCTAAGTCACGGAATGAAGCGAATAGAGATTCGTTGTTCTGCCTGTGATAGCCACTTAGGCCACGTTTTTAATGATGGACCGCCTTCTACGGGTGAGCGTTACTGTGTTAATTCTGTGTCGTTAATTTTCAACAATCCACAAAAAAGCGGTGAATAATTCACCGCTAATTGTTTTATCCTTTCAAGTTGATGTTGGCGTTATTGAAAGTTAGCGAGCATGCTTGCTCGGAATGCGCCATCTTCTATAGCGTCTTCTACTTCACTTGCGACATCATCTAACTGATCATACTTTTCTTGTACAAAGCCATACATCAGTTGACGGCCACTCGCCGAAGCAATCGCAACATCAAAATTGCTGGCCACTTGAGCCCAAATGTAAGCTTGCTCTTTGCGATTCAGACTGAAATTAATGCTCGCTAAAGATTTGAGAATATCGGTATTCACCTTTTTGCCGTCTGACAATTCTAGTGCGCGGTGTAAGAGGTGAATAGTTTTCTCTTGGTCGCGAGACGTATAAAAGGTCGCAAGTGCGTATTGCATCTCTGAGGTTTCAAGCGCAGGCGAGCCTTCCATTCTTAAGAACAGGCGCTGAGCTTGTTCATCGCCTTCTTGACTCCATAAGAAGTAAAGCGCCTGAGGGGACGTTGAGCGTTTTAGCTCTTGAACCAATCGCGTTTTCTCTTCGCCTGAATGCATCAAAGCAGTGAAGCGTTTGTCTTTACGACTGTTTTGGTCGATAGGTTGAATTTGCGCTGCGAGAGAGAGGCATTTTTCATACTCGGCAAGAATATGGTACTCCTCAATTTTGTTTTGATCGGTAGGAGCTTTTAACACTTCGAAGCGATGCCATACCAAGTCAGTACGAGCGACACGGCATTGGCCGTCATCCATGTTGAGCTGTTCACAGCGGAGTGCTGGATTATCAGCACATAATTGTTCTGTGTTTTTTCTACTCTCGAAACATCCTACAAGAGCAAAGCTAAGGCCAATCGTGGCAACCAACTTTAGTTTATTCATAATTTAATGCTTGTGATCAATTACACTTATTGATGGAAGTCTACTTGACTCCATTATTGAGCCAGTTATGTTTTGCTCAAACGACAATGATAAGGATAAATCATGGACGCAGAGCAGTTAGTCAATGCCATCACCCCAGAAGCTTACCAACGTCTGTTGTATGCCGTTGAAACGGGTAAGTGGCCTGAAGGAGAAACACTTACTCAACAACAACGCGACTCTTGCATGCAAGCGGTAATGCTCTACCAATCAAAACATAACAGCGCCGCGGAGCACATGACGGTAGCGCAGGGTGGTGAAATCAGTTTTAAATCCAAAGCTGAACTCAAAAAACAGTTTCAAGCCGACCAAAGTGACATTGTTAGAGTAAATCCGAACAAAGCAGACTAACGATGACAATTTGTTCAAGATAGCACACCAACCAGAAGTTTTCTTATGGCAACAATGAGTTATCTTGGTTGGGGCACATATTAAAAAGGTAGATGAGTGATCATCTACCTTTTTTTTCGTTTTACCCGCAGCACTTTTTAAATTTTCTACCGCTGCCACAAATACAGGGGTCGTTTCGACTCACTTTGAGGCTTTGAACTGGTTGGTTTAAGCGAGGGTCTTGTTCTGGCTCAGGAAATTCACCGTCAATGTAGTACCAAAGCTCATTTTCACGAACAAAGCGAGAGCGCTCTTCTAAGCAGTACTGTTTACCCTCTTGGTTGAAGTATGCTTTGAATGTCACAAAGCCTTCATCTTCATGCGAGCTAGGCTCCGCGCTGATGACTTCCAGTTTGGCCCAGTCGCTTGCGATAGACTCGGCGATGGCATCACGTTGTTCTTCCGCTTGGCAGCTTGGGTGGTAAGTATTGATCACGTAATCGACTAAGCCTTTGACGTGGGCGCTGTAGCGAGAACGCATCAACTGCTCAGGAGTATGGGCTTGAGAATGATCTTGGTGGATAGGGTAGCAACAATCTTCATAGTGATTTGCTGCGCCGCAAGGGCATGAATTCATGGGAATACCGACATTAGCCTCAGTAGGATGAGGCTAAGTGTATTGAGCTCGATAGGGGATGTAAACCTTTACAGCTCGACGTTAAGCAGTTCGGCAGTCCATTTTACTGACTCTTCGTAACAGTTGGCGATCTGGTTTTCGTCTAGATTAAGCTGGGCAGTATAGGTTTCCACTTTATCCCATTCTGCTTTCTCATAAGCTTTAGCGAGTAATAGCAAAGTACCTAGCTTGCCTTGATGCTCTAACAGTGCATGGGTGACGGACTCTTCAATCGGCATTTCATCCACAATTTGTTTTAGTGGTCGATCGAGCAGTGAGTCGAGCAGAGAGAACATGCCTGTCAAAAACGCTTGTGACGACGATACATGCATGGACGGGCATTGCGCTATTTTTTGGCAAAATTTGGCGCGCTGCATCGACAAGGTATAGAGGTAATCGGGCTTATCGTCATTAGTGGTTGAAATGGACACCAAAGAGATAAACTTCCTTAATCGCTCTTCGCCTAGATAGATGAGCGCTTGGCGAAAAGATTCAATCTTCTTGGTAATCAAGTAAGAAGAGTTTACAAAGCTAAGTAGTTTGTATGACAAGGTGACATCTTTAGCGATTAAGTCTTCAATCTTAACGAGGTCTAATTCGCTGTTCGCCACTTCGGTAATGAGCTGAATCACAGTCAAAAGCGAAGGCTCTAAAGACTTTTTTTGAATAATCTCCGGTTTGCTAAAGAAATAGCCTTGGAAGTACTTAAATCCAGCAAGCTTGGCTTGTTCAAATTCTTCAAAGGTTTCCACTTTCTCAGCCAGAAATTCAATCTTGGTCTTAGCAAGTTTTTCAATGTAAAGCTTCGCTTTTTCGATTGGCACAATACGAATGTCAAACTTAATGATCGAAATATAAGGTAAGAATGCACGCCACTCTTTACTGGGAACAAAATCATCTAACGCGATGCGATAACCCTGTTTTGCCAGTGAGCGAACGGCGCTGAGCAGCTCGTCAGTCGGCGGACAATCTTCCAAAATCTCAACCACTAGGCTTTTAGAGGGAAATAGAGCCGGTACTTCATTGATCAAACTTAAATAAGGAAAGTTAACAAATCCAAGTTTGTCACCAATGGCGTCTTGTTGGGCGGTTAAGAAATGATCGGAAAGAAGTCGGCTAGTCGCTAAGTTAGGATCAATATCTGGAAAGGAGTTATTAGGCCCATCTCGGAACAATAGTTCGTAGGCAATCGTTTTCTTTTCGATGTCTAATATGGGCTGTCGAGCGAAGTAAGAGTATTTCAAGATATACATCAACCTAGGTTTTATCTAAGCGAATGATAAGCGATATAACAATTATTACTTTGAACTAGTTCAAACTAACATTGTTCGGTATCAAAACTACGGGTCTCAAGCGCTTGTTTTTCCGTGTTACAAGACAAAATTGAACCGTGTTCGTACCAATCTCCGAGAACTATTCGTGTCATCTTTTGGCCGTTTGAATCAAAATGATGCATATTTGGTCTGTGTGTATGACCATGGATCATCAGATCAACCTGATGCTGTTGCATCACTTTGACGACTTCACTCGGAGTAACGTCCATAATATCAAGGCTTTTATTTTTCTTGTCACTGCGCGCGCCCATCTGAATTTTACGCACGATTTTTCGTTTGATGAACATCGGAATACGGTTGAACAACCATTGTAACCAAGGTTGATTCACCTTAGCGCGAAACTCTAGGTATTTGGTGTCTAACGTGCAAAGTGTATCGCCGTGCAAAAGCACCGCTTTTCTACCGTATAAATCGATGACGGTTTCATCGCCTAAAAGCTGAATTCCGGTCTGCTTTGCAAAGCGTTTTCCGACTAAGAAATCTCGGTTGCCTTTAGTAAAATAGCAAGGTACGCCGTTGTCCGTTAAATGTTTGAACTCGGCACGAACCATGTTCGCAAAGTCACTTTTGTCGTCATCGCCAACCCAAAAATCGAATAGATCGCCGAGTACGTATAGGGCATCCGCTGTTATCGCTTCTTTGCGCATGAAATTGATGAAGCAGCGATTAATCTCAGGCGTTGAGGGGGATAGGTGTAAATCAGCAATGAAAAGAGTGGTCATGCAAAACCTGTAGTAAACCAGCGTTATAGAAAGTGTAAGCGAAAAGAGCCATTAGATAAATGAAAGGGTGCCGTAGCACCCTTATCTAGACTGGTTCGAATTATTCTTCGATTGTCGCGCCAGTAATTACCACGTCTTCTAGTGGTACATCTTGGTGCATGCCGTAAGAGCCAGTGCTTACACCTTTGATTTGGTTTACTACGTCCATGCCTTCAACAACTTCAGCAAATACACAGTAACCCCAACCATCTAGGCTTTCGCTACGGAAATCTAGGAAAGTGTTGTTGTTTACGTTGATGAAGAACTGAGAGCTAGCAGAATGCGGTTCCATAGTACGAGCCATTGCTAGCGTACCTACTTTGTTGCTTAGACCGTTGTTTGCTTCGTTCTTGATTGGTGCGCGTGAAGCTTTTTCACGTAGACCAGACTCCATACCACCACCTTGGATCATGAAACCATCGATTACACGGTGGAAAAGAGTGTTGTCGTAGAAACCATCACGGCAGTACTGTAGGAAGTTTGCACAAGTTTCAGGCGCTTTCTCTTCGTTAAGCTGAACTTTGATGTCACCAAAATTAGTGTGAAGGGTGATCATGATTATGTCCTTTACATTGGTTTTTTATATGTGTCTAACAGGTTGTTGAACCAAGGGTTCAACAAGCAAACTCTGATTCTATCGTAAGTTTTGTCGTTTTAATACGTGAAAAGTGGTCGGTGAGATTTGAATATCGGCGTTTATGCGGTGTTTTTGAACATTTCAGGGATTACGTAACCGATGTCAAATTGATATACTCAAACACTCATTTTATTTCACCCACTTAAAGATAGAGATCATGTTAAAGATATATAACACACTCACAAGACAGAAAGAGGAATTCAAACCAATCAATGCTGGCAAAGTTGGCATGTATGTCTGTGGGGTAACCATCTACGATCTCTGTCACATCGGCCACGGCCGCACCTTCGTTTCTTTTGATGTTGTTTCTCGTTACCTACGTTACCTAGGCTACGATCTGACTTTTGTTCGTAACATCACTGACATTGATGACAAAATCATCAAACGTGCAAACGAAAACGGTGAGAGCTGTGACTCACTCACTGAGCGCCTCATTGGTGAAATGCACGCTGACTTCGACGCGCTAAATATGAAGCGCCCAGATGTTGAGCCGCGTGCAACTGAATACATTGCAGAGATCATTGCGCTAGTTGAAAAGCTAATCGAACGTGGTTTTGCTTATGTTGCTGATAACGGTGACGTTATGTTTGAAATCGCGAAATACGATGAATACGGCAAACTGTCTCGTCAAGATCTAGAGCAGCTGCAAGCTGGTGCTCGCGTTGAGATTGAAACAGCGAAACGCAGTTCGTTAGATTTCGTGCTTTGGAAGATGTCTAAGCCAGGTGAACCAACATGGGAATCTCCATGGGGCCCAGGTCGCCCAGGCTGGCACATCGAATGTTCAGCGATGAACTCTTCTATTCTAGGTAACCATTTCGACATTCACGGTGGTGGTTCTGACCTTACGTTCCCACATCACGAGAACGAAATCGCTCAATCATGCTGTGCGCACGGTACTGATTACGTGAACACTTGGATGCATAGTGGCATGGTAATGGTTGATCGAGAGAAGATGTCTAAGTCTCTTGGTAACTTCTTTACTATCCGCGACGTGTTATCTCACTACGATGCAGAGACAGTTCGTTACTTCCTGATGTCTGGTCACTACCGTAGTCAACTAAACTACAGTGAAGAAAACCTAAACCAAGCACGCGCATCTCTTGAGCGCCTATACACTGCTCTACGTGGTTTGGATCTATCAATTTCAGCGGCTGGTGGTGAAGAGTATGTCTCTCGCTTTACAGAAGCAATGAACGATGACTTCAATACACCAGAAGCGTACTCAGTGCTGTTCGATATGGCGCGTGAAATTAACCGTCTGAAAACAGAAAATGTTGAACAAGCAAGTGCACTAGGTTCGCTAATGCGTGAGCTAGCAGATGTGATTGGTATTCTTCACCAAGACCCTGAAGCCTTCTTAAAAGGCGATGCAGGCAGTGATGATGAAGTGGCTGAGATCGAAGCGCTAATTAAATTGCGCAATGACTCGCGTGCTAATAAAGATTGGGCGAACGCCGATATGGCTCGTGATAAGCTGACAGAAATGGGCATCGTGCTGGAAGATGGGGCTGAGGGCACGACTTGGCGTCGTAAGTAACAACGTAAAACAATATTCTAAAGGGCTGAGTATTCAGCCCTTTTTGTTAGATTTTACTAGATTCATAATATTTTAAGCGGGAAACAATCAGTGGCACAGATGTACTTTTATTACTCTGCAATGAACGCAGGTAAGTCCACAACTCTTCTTCAATCCTCTTTTAACTACCAAGAACGTGGTATGAACCCAGTGATTTTTACAGCAGCACTGGATGATCGCTATGGTATAGGTAAAGTAAGCTCTCGTATTGGTTTGCAGTCAGATGCTCAGCTGTTTAACGCAGAAAGTGATTTGTTTGCGGATATCGCAGCCTTAAACGAACAGGAAAAGCGTCATTGTATTTTGGTCGATGAGTGTCAGTTTTTGAGTAAAGAGCAAGTTTACCAATTAACCGAAGTGGTTGATAAACTGAACATTCCAGTATTGTGTTATGGCTTAAGAACCGATTTCTTAGGTGAGTTGTTTGAAGGCAGTAAATACCTTCTGTCATGGGCTGATAAACTGATTGAGCTGAAGACAATTTGCCATTGCGGCCGCAAAGCCAACATGGTGATTCGTACTGATGAACATGGTGTTGCGATTGCGGAAGGCGATCAAGTCGCGATTGGCGGTAACGACCGATATGTATCGGTATGTCGTCAGCACTATAAAGAAGCGCTAAATAAATAGCAGACACAAAAAACGGAGCCATTGGCTCCGTTTTTTGTTGTATTCGACTAATCTAATGTGCCTTGTTTAAGCACTTGAGAGATTAACGAGCACGGAAGACGATGCGGCCTTTTGATAGGTCGTATGGAGTCATCTCTACAGTTACTTTGTCACCAGTAAGAATACGGATGTAGTTCTTACGCATTTTACCAGAGATGTGAGCAGTAACTACGTGGCCGTTTTCTAGCTCAACACGGAACATTGTGTTTGGTAGAGTATCAAGGACAGTGCCTTGCATCTCAATTACGTCTTCTTTAGCCATTTAATCCTCTTTATAAAATGGATAATTTCGACCGGCTTCTTGCGCCGATAAAAATGAATTAAGTAAAGTTGGGGCGTATTCTACCCTTGCCAAGTTTGATTTACTAGCCTTTGATGATGCTGAAACCGGACTTTGTAGTTCATTGCTGAACATTCGTCGATTTGATACCCAAGATAGAGCCACTGTTTTCCAAGTCTGCGACAGTATTCCAACTGTAATAGTACGCCGAATGTACCGAGTGAAATATCATAATCGGGGTCAAAAAAGGTGTAAAACGCACTGACGCTGTTTGAGAGCACATCAGTCACTGCAATGCCGATCAGCTTGTCTTGATCGTAGAAATGTAAATACTGCGTATTGAGCCACGAGCATGTTGAGAATTGATTGAAGCTATCATGGTTCGGCGGGTACATAGAACCATGGCGATGACGTTTTTCAATATAGCGAGAATAGAGCGATTGCCATTCTTGGTCCATGCTCTCTTTGAGTTGCCAATGGTAGGTTTTACACTTGCTCAGAATACGCTTTTGGCTGCGAGATGGCGTGAAACTGGGCACTGAAATGCGAATTGCTTGGCATGATTGGCAATGCTCACAATGGGGTTTATAGATTGTGTCTCCGCTGCGTCTAAATCCATTGGCGAGCAAAACCTCATAATTTGATGAACAGTGCAGCGTTGGATCTAAGGCGACGGCCACGCGCTCTTCTCTATCGGCAAGATAGCTGCAAGGATGGCTAGTCGATAGGCCAATTCTAATTTGCTGTAAGTCAGAACTCATTTTAGACAATGCTCTGGATGATCAAGCCATTGTGGGACAAAACAGTGCTCCTCTAACGATTTTTCTCTTAAGGATAGCAGGCTTTGCATGAAATCATCACGTTCGAGCTCTGTTGCCCCTAGCGACTCGGTGTGTGGATTGAGCACTTGGCAGTCGATTAGCTCACCTCCGTGGCGGCTAAAATGAGCGCAGAAGTGCCAAAGCGCAATCTTGGATGCATTGGTCGCGGTACTAAACATGGATTCACCGCAAAAGAGCCTGCCCACTGAAATCCCATATAAGCCACCAACAAGTTGGTTTTCTTGCCATACTTCTACAGAGTGACATTTGCCGAGTTTAGCGAGAGCTTTATAAGCGTTACGCATATCTTCGTTGAGCCATGTTTCTTCTGAAGGGCGTAAAGACGCACAATAATCAATCACTTGCTCGGTAGCGCGATTAATGCTGACAGAATATTGGTGCTTTCTTTGAAATTTTCTAAGACTTTTTGCGGGGGCAAATGTCTTAGGAGTAAAGATGGCTCGCGGAGAAGGGCTCCACCATAAAATCGGTTCACCAGGGCCATACCAAGGGAAAATACCATTTTGGTAGCCAATTAAAATCCGCTTTGGGTTAAGATCGCCACCAAAAGCAAGTAAACCGTTCGGATCTTCTAGTGCCCCATAAGGGGATGGAAAAGCAAAACTATCGCTTTCAAGTTCGGTCAGATAAATCGCCATGATGAGGAACTAATTATGTTTAAAAACTGGCTATGGATATTATTGATTTTTCCCTTGTTTGCCAATGCAGCGTACGAGAGAAATGTAGCAAGACCTGTCAATGAAGTGGTATTTGGTAAGGTTGACTCGGTTCGATACTTAACTCAGCAAGATATTGTTAAAGCGGAAAGTAACGGCTGGGAGACTTTTCTGGGCGCAGTGGTTGGTGGTGTGATCGGTAATCAATTTGGGGGCGGCTCTGGTAAAGAAGTGGCCACGGCAGTAGGCGCGGTTGCGGGCGCAAGTATTGCTCGTAATCGTGCTAATCAAGTGTATCGAGTCGAATATAAACTGGTTGAGTTGTTGATTGAAACCGAAGATAAACGGCTCATTAACGTGATACAAGATGTCGACAGTGCCATGTTGTTTTCGCGAGGCGACAGAGTACGTATTCTTTACTTTAATGACGGTGTTCGAGTCGATAAAGAGTATTGATTCCCTCTATATATAGAAGGCAAATGGATAGCGGGAAAAATAGTCGCGCTGAAAGCTTTTTTGCTCTGGTTTTAAGTAAGGTTTTTCGATAGTCTGAAACTACGAAGAATTTTTCATCGCTCTTATGGAAGTGAGCGAGCAAGGAATAGTAGTTTTTAATGGAAAGCCTTACGTTACAACCAATTAATAAAGTCGATGGTGAGGTTAACTTACCGGGTTCAAAAAGTGTGTCTAATCGCGCTCTGTTACTGGCAGCGCTAGCAAAAGGCACTACACGTCTTACTAACCTTCTTGATAGTGACGATATTCGTCATATGCTGAATGCCCTAACACAGTTAGGCGTTTCTTATAAGCTGTCTGCCGATAAAACTGAATGTGAAGTCCAAGGTTTAGGTGGTGCGTTTGATAGTGCGAAGTCGTTAGAGCTGTTTCTCGGTAATGCAGGTACAGCAATGCGTCCACTTGCTGCTGCCTTGTGCTTGGGTAAAGGCGAATACGTATTAACGGGTGAACCGCGCATGAAAGAGCGCCCAATCGGTCACCTTGTTGATGCGTTGAAGCAAGCCGGTGCTCATGTCGAGTATTTAGAGAACGAAAACTATCCACCGCTTAAGATTCAAGGTACTGGCCTTGCAGGTGGTACGGTTGAGATTGATGGTTCAATTTCAAGCCAGTTCTTAACCGCATTTTTGATGTCGGCACCGCTGGCAAAAGATGATGTAACGATCAATATTGTCGGAGAGTTAGTTTCTAAGCCGTACATTGATATCACATTGCACATCATGAAGCAGTTCGGGGTGGAAGTAGATAATCGCAATTACCAACAGTTTGTGATTAGAGCTGGCCAGCAGTATGTTGCCCCTGGTGATTTCCTCGTTGAAGGGGATGCTTCATCAGCTTCTTACTTCCTAGCTGCAGCTGCGATAAAAGGCGGTGCAATTAAGGTGACGGGGATTGGCAAAAACAGTATTCAAGGTGATATTCAGTTTGCTGATGCGCTAGAAAAAATGGGCGCGCAGATTGAATGGGGCGACGATTACGTTATTTCTCGCGTGGGTGAATTGAATGCGGTCGATATGGATTTCAATCATATTCCAGATGCCGCAATGACGATTGCAACCACAGCACTGTTTGCGAAAGGGACGACTGCCATTCGTAATGTGTACAACTGGCGCGTAAAAGAGACAGATCGCTTGTCAGCCATGGCGACAGAGCTTCGTAAAGTGGGTGCAGAAGTGGAAGAGGGTGAAGATTACATTATCGTTACTCCGCCTGCGCAGTTAACTCATGCGGCGGTTGATACGTATGATGACCACCGTATGGCAATGTGTTTCTCTTTGGTTGCGCTGAGTGACACACCAGTGACTATCAAAGATCCAAAATGTACTTCGAAAACATTCCCAGACTACTTCGATAAATTGGCTGCGCTAAGCTGCTAATTTGATGAATCGGGGTGAAAAACAAAAGCCAGAGCGATTGCTCTGGCTTTTTATTGTTTGCGGGGCGGCTTACTTTTCTAACGTAAACTCTTTTGATAAATGATGCGCAAGGTACTTAAACATATTGAACACAGCTGTTGTGTTCATGGTTGGTAGACCGTTGTCATCTAAGAAGTAGTTGCCTTTAAAAACCAGCACGCCTTCTTTTTCTTCTACGCTGTCAGCGCGCATACCTTCGATAAAATCGTCGTGCTCTTGGATGATTTGGTTGGCAATTAATAGCAGATCAAACTGAGAAATAGCTTTTTTTTCGCTCATGACTTATACCTGTTGATAGGGCGATAATTGCGGGCGATTGTATGCCTTCATTGGCTAAATTTCCAATAACTTGCGCGATTTTTCTTTATAGCGAGAAAGAAAATGTTTTGTGACGGGCAACATAAATCTGTCTTCTGGGTTGGCAGAATTGTAATCGTCCCGTTTAGTATGTGGCACTTCTTGATACGCAATGAATTCTCGGCCTCGTCCTTTCTATCATTGTTACTACAGCGACTCGCTCTTATCGGACTAATCGTCGATTTGTCGAGCAGTCAAAAGTTAAATTTAAAAAAGATATTGATCTT
Organism: Vibrio sp. LaRot3; assembly: GCF_027587025.1. Taxonomy (GTDB): domain Bacteria; phylum Pseudomonadota; class Gammaproteobacteria; order Enterobacterales; family Vibrionaceae; genus Vibrio. Next base: position 432,235 of record NZ_JAPPTI010000001.1, read on the forward strand.
CTCGTCATCTCGCTCGATAGTAAAAAAAGAAGCAATATTTGAAGTATGTTGTGCGTTATTTGTATTAAGCTATAGCGCATAAGTCATTAAAGGACACTTGAGTCAGTTATGGGTAAGTCACTCGTTATTGTGGAGTCGCCAGCCAAGGCGAAGACCATCAATAAATATCTCGGAAAAGACTTCATCGTAAAGTCTAGTGTGGGTCACGTACGTGATCTCCCGACTGCTGGGCAAAGCACCGGCCAAAAAGCGGCAGCAATTTCAACCAAAGGCATGAGTGCCGAAGAAAAAGCGCGCATTAAAAAAGAAAAAGATCGTAAATCGCTTATCAAGAAGATGGGCATCGATCCTTACAATGGCTGGGATGCTAACTATCAAGTTCTGCCGGGCAAAGAGAAAGTGGTTGCCGAGTTACAGAAACTGGCGAAAGACGCAGACAGCGTTTATCTCGCAACCGATTTAGACCGCGAGGGAGAGGCTATCGCTTGGCACCTTCGTGAGATCATCGGTGGCGATGAAGAGCGATACAAACGCGTAGTGTTTAACGAAATTACTAAAAACGCGATTCAGCAAGCTTTCCAGAAACCTGGTGAGTTAAGCATGGATGGTGTTAATGCTCAGCAAGCACGTCGCTTTATGGACCGTGTTGTTGGCTTCATGGTTTCCCCACTGCTTTGGAAAAAAGTAGCGCGCGGCCTATCGGCTGGTCGTGTTCAATCGGTAGCGGTTAAGTTACTGGTTGAGCGTGAACGAGAAATCAAAGCATTCATTCCAGAAGAGTTCTGGGATGTACACGCAAACACCAAAACTCAAGATAAAACTGACTTCCGTTTGCAAGTTGCACAGAAAGACGGGGTTGCGTTTAAGCCTGTCAATGAAGCTGAAACAAACGCTGCGCTATCAGTGCTTGAGAAAGCGCAATATGAAGTGTGTAAGCGTGAAGACCGCCCAACTTCAAGCAAACCGTCAGCCCCATTTATTACTTCAACATTGCAGCAAGCAGCGAGTACTCGTCTAGGCTACGGTGTTAAGAAGACCATGATGCTTGCTCAGCGTTTGTACGAAGCAGGTTACATCACTTATATGCGTACCGACTCGACGAACTTGAGTTCGGAAGCGGTAGATACTGTACGTGGTTTCATTGAAAACGAATTTGGTGAGGCGTACTTGCCATCAAATCCAATTCGTTACGGCAGCAAAGAAGGCGCACAAGAAGCGCACGAAGCGATTCGTCCTTCTGATGTGGCTGTTAAAGCGGACGACCTAAATGGTATGGAAGCAGATGCGCACAAGCTGTACGCGCTAATTTGGAATCAGTTTGTTGCGTGTCAGATGACACCTGCAAAATACGATTCAACCACTGTAAGCGTGAAAGCGGCTGAGTACACGCTAAAAGCGAAAGGTCGTATTCTGAAGTTTGATGGTTGGACTCGTGTACAGCGTCCACTAGGTAAAAACGAAGACCAAATTCTGCCTGCAGTACAAGTCGGTGACAAAGTTGATCTGCAAAGCTTAGAGCCTAAGCAGCACTTTACTAAGCCACCAGCACGCTTTACTGAAGCCGCATTGGTAAAAGAATTAGAGAAGCGTGGCATTGGCCGTCCTTCTACTTACGCCTCTATCATCTCAACCATTCAAGATCGTGGTTATGTAAAAGTTGAGCAGCGTCGTTTCTATGCAGAAAAGATGGGTGAGATTGTTACAGACCGTCTAGATGGTAGCTTTAATGAGCTAATGAACTATGAGTTCACATCTAAAATGGAAGAGAAGTTAGACCAAATTGCGGAAGGTGATGCAAATTGGAAAGGCGTTCTAGATAACTTCTTCACCGACTTCTCTGGCGCATTAGAGCAGGCAGAGCAAGACGAAGAACAAGGTGGTATGAAGCCTAATCATATCGTTTACACCGATATCGAGTGTCCTACTTGTTCGCGTGAAATGGGTATCCGCACGGCATCAACCGGTGTATTCCTAGGTTGTTCTGGCTATGCGTTACCGCCAAAAGAGCGTTGTAAAACCACAATCAACTTAGGTGATGAAGATGGCATTATTAATGTTCTTGAGGAAGACGTAGAGACAGCAGCTCTGCGTGCTAAGAAACGTTGCCCAATTTGTGAAACGGCAATGGATGCTTACCTCATTGATGATAAGCGCAAGCTACATGTTTGTGGTAACAACCCGAACTGTGAAGGCTATGTGGTAGAGCACGGCGAATACAAAGTGAAAGGTTACGATGGCCCAGTTGTTGAGTGTGACAAATGTGGCAGTGACATGGTGCTTAAGAATGGTCGTTTCGGTAAGTACATGGATTGCACCAGCGAAACGTGTAAGAACACTCGTAAGATTCTGAAGAATGGCGAAGTTGCTCCACCGAAAGAAGATCCAGTGCATATCCCTGAGCTTCCATGTGAAAACTCAGATGCGTACTTTGTTCTTCGTGATGGTGCGTCAGGTCTATTCTTAGCGGCCAGCACATTCCCTAAATCACGCGAAACTCGCGCGCCATTAGTGGAAGAGTTAGTTCGCTTTAAAGATCGTATTTCGCCTAAGTTCCATTACTTAACAGAAGCGCCAGCTCAAGACCCTGATGGTCTACCAATGGTTGTACGCTTTAGCCGTAAGTCAAAAGAGAACTATGTTCGCTCTGAGGTGGATGGCAAGCCTTCTGGTTACACTGCGTTGTATATCGATGGTAAGTGGGAAATCACTGACAAGCGCAAAAAGCCAGCGAAGAAGAAATAACCACTCAAAGTAGAGTGACAGCAAAAAAGCAGCGATTAATCGCTGCTTTTTTTATGGGCAAAATTTGCGGTTTTAATAACCAATATTGAACTGATAATTCGCATTATTAGCTCTTTATAAGGAACGAGGTTCTGCAAGCTATTCATTGTCGCAGCTTAAATTGCCAGTCACAAAAGTGACACTTGCCAAATGTATTATAAAACCTGCAACAACAAGGCGAGCGAGGTCATCTGCTTGTATTTGTGATGTTAAAAAGCTGTATGCCGCAAAGGTCAATATGTGATCTAGGTCAGGTGGTTGAAAAGCAACCTGTGAGCGTCGAGAGGTATAGCGTATTTTAAATTGTATTCTTTCTCAGATGCGATAACTTAATAAACAACGGCTTGCACAAGAAAGGGTAGAAACTGCCCAATATAATAACAGCGCCTAAAAATCTGGGTATATCCCAATACAAGGAAAAAGATGGACTAGCAATTAGCTCATCTAGGCAAAAAAATAATATGGAGAATAACGAATGGCTGGTGTTTTAGGAATGATCCTTGCTGGTGGAGAGGGCTCTCGTCTACGCCCTTTAACTGAATCCCGCAGTAAACCTTCGGTTCCTTTTGGCGGAAGCTACCGCCTTATTGATTTCGCTTTAAACAACTTTATCAACGCTGATTTAATGCGCATTTATGTGCTGACTCAGTTCAAATCTCAATCCCTGTTCCATCACTTGAAAAAAGGCTGGAATATCAACGGTATTACCGACCGATTTATCGACCCAATCCCAGCGCAAATGCGTACGGGAAAACGTTGGTACGAAGGTACGGCAGATGCTATCTATCAAAATATTCGCTTTATGGAATTGGCTGAACCAGACCAAGTCTGTATTTTCGGTTCAGACCATATTTATAAGATGGATATTAAGCAAATGCTGGATTTCCATAAAGATAAAGAAGCGTCTTTGACGGTTTCTGCGCTGCGCATGCCTTTATCAGAAGCGTCACAATTTGGCGTGATTGAGGTCGATGCGGAAGGTCGTATGATTGGCTTCGAAGAAAAACCTCAGAATCCTAAATCTATCCCGGGGGATGCAGAACACGCTTTGGTCTCAATGGGTAACTACATCTTTGAAGCTCAAACACTGTTTTCTGAATTGATTGAAGATGCCGATAAACCAGATTCGAGCCACGACTTTGGTAAAGACATCATTCCAAATATGTTCCCTCGTGGTGATGTATTTGTTTACGACTTTAGCACCAACAAAATTACAGGTGAGAAAGAAGAAGTCTACTGGCGTGATGTAGGTACTATTGATGCTTACTGGCAAGCACATATGGACTTGTTAAAGAAAGACGCTCCGTTCTCGCTCTACAACCGTACATGGCCTCTGCATACTTATTACCCGCCGTTGCCGCCAGCGACGTTTACCGATTCCGACAACGGTCGTGTTCAAATCATCGATAGTTTGGTTTGTAATGGTAGCTTGGTGCGTGGCTCTCGTATTGAAAAGTCAGTACTGGGTTTCCGCAGTAATATCGCATCGACATGCGATATCAGCGAGAGTATCTTGTTAGGCGACGTAAAGGTCGGTGAGGGCTGTGTGCTACGCCGCGTGATCGTTGATAAAAACGCAGACATTGCCCCTGGCACTCAAATTGGTGTCAACCTACAAGAAGATCGCAAGAAGTACCACGTGTCAGAGGATGGCATTGTGGTGATCGCTAAAGGAGAAAAAGTTGGCTACTGAGAATTTATCGATTCTATTTGTAGCCTCGGAAGTTGAAGGACTAATCAAGAGCGGTGGCTTGGCTGATGTAGCCAAGGCACTGCCTGAAGCCCTCCGAGCGCTAAATCAAGATGCAAGAATTTGTCTTCCTGCCTATAGTAAAATCCCAAATATAAATGATGCGCCAATCGTGCTTGATACCAAGCTAGATTTTGCGCCTTATACACCTTATCAAGTTCGTGAACTCTCTGTTGGTGAAACGCCAGTTTACGCCATTGCGTGTCATCAATATTTCAGCCGCGAAGAGATGTACTCAGAGTACAATCAAGCATACCCAGACAACGGTGAGCGATTTGCGTTTTTTAGCGCAGCGAGCTTGGATATGTTGCCTAAGCTGGGTTTCCAACCCAATATCGTTCATGCCAATGATTGGCACACAGGTTTCGTACCGTTTTTCTTGAAGCATCGTTATCACGCGAATCCATTCTTTGCTAATACCAAGAGCGTTATTTCAATTCATAACGCGGTGTTTAAAGGTGTGTTCAGCTATGAAGAGTTGCAATCTGTACCAGAAATGAAGCAGCGTTTTGCCCCTGATGCAGAAGTGAGCTCTACTCATGTGACCATGTTAAAAGCGGGGGTGATGACCGCAGATAAGATCAATGCAGTGAGTCCAACTTACGCTCAAGAGCTTAAAACGGATCTTGGTAGCCATGGTATGGCGCAAGAGTTCCAATATCGTGCAGACGATATAGTGGGCATCTTGAATGGCTGCGATTACTCGGCTTGGAGCCCTGAAACAGACAGCCTTATCCCAATCAACTACAAAGCCAACCGTCAAAGCATGACTCGTGGTAAAAATGCCTGTAAAAAAGCGTTGCAAGAGCGTGTTGGTTTGCCTGTCCGCGATGTGGCAATGTATGGCATGGTGTGTCGACTCACTAACCAGAAAGGCGTGCATTACTTGTTGCCTATTTTGGAGCGTTTCTTAAAGCATGATGTGCAGATGACCATTGTCGGCACTGGTGACCCGCTACTGGCGTCTCATCTAAAACATATTGCCTCAGGTTATCCTGATAAGATCATGTTTGTAGAAGCGTACGACAATCAGCTAGCGCACTTGGTCGAAGCGGGATCTGATTTCTTCTTGATGCCTTCTGAATTCGAACCTTGTGGGTTGAACCAGATTTATTCAATGGCTTATGGCACCCTGCCTATCGTGCGTGGGGTAGGTGGTTTGAAAGACAGTGTGGTTGACTACGAGCAGCAACCTGATCAAGCGACTGGATTTATCTTCAACGATCCTGACCCAATTGAACTGTTGTTGGTGTTGCAACGTTCACTACTTCTTTATGCACAACAACCGCAAGAAGTGAAGCGCTTGCAGTTGTACGCCATGGAACAAGAGTTCTCTTGGCAACGTGCCGCAGACGAGTATTTATCGCTCTATCACAGCGCATTTCGCTACTGAGTCGATACTCTAAAGTTAAACAATTAGGCGTCTATTGACGCCTTTTTTTACATTTTTATCGTCTTGACTCCACATAAATTGACCTAAGCTGAATTAAGGATTCACAACTTTGTGATAGTCTGCTTTTCTTTTTTCTAGATAACATTCGAATAATAATAGATGTCGACGAGTAACGAATTACTGTTTCATAAAACCTATCCACACCCCGATAGCAAAGAGTGGGTAGTCTTTGTTCATGGTGCTGGGGGCAGTTCATCTATTTGGTTTAAGCAAATCAAAGCGTATAAGCAACATTTTAACTTGTTGCTGATTGACCTTCGCGGTCACGGAAAATCCAATCAATTGTTAAAAGAGCTCATGACTAATCGCTATACCTTCAAAGCGGTAACGATGGACATCTTAAAAGTGCTGGATCACCTTAAAATACAGTCTGCTCATTTTGTCGGTATGTCTTTGGGAACAATCATTGTTCGTAACCTAGCGGAGCTTGCGACTGAACGAGTTAAATCGATGGTCTTAGGTGGGGCAGTGACTCGCCTAGATACGCGCTCTCAGGTGTTGGTTAAGGTAGGCAATATGTTTAAACACATCGTGCCTTACATGTGGTTGTATAGCTTGTTTGCTTACATTGTGATGCCGCAACGTACTCAGAAACAATCACGTCACTTATTTATTCGTGAAGCGAAGAAGTTGTGTCAGAAAGAGTTTAAACGCTGGTTTAGGTTAGCTTCTGAAGTAAACCCACTAATGCGTTACTTTAAAGAGAAGGAGATACCAGTCCCAACTCTTTATCTGATGGGCGACAAAGACTATATGTTCATTAAACCTGTCAAAGAGATGGTTGCCGCTCATCATAAAAGCCAGCTACATGAAATTGAAAACTGTGGTCATGTTTGCAACATTGAACGCCCAGATGAGTTCAATCACCACTCGATTAACTTTATTCAGCAGCAGGTTGTGAGTTAAGCGCTACCGGCTCTGCACAAGCTTCACCACATTGCCAACAAATTGCGAACTGAGCTTCATTGCTTTCGCCGCATTGTTGGCATTGCCAGGGTTGCTGATCGTGATGAGTTTGTTGAAATTGTTGGATAAGCGCTTTTGATTGCGCGCTTTGGCTTGCATCTAATAGCCAAACATAAGGCTCGCTGGTCTCACCAAAGGGGAGTTCTCCTTGCAGGCCGAAAATACCTTCACCTCTTACCTCACAATCAATGTTATGCGATCGTAGAAGCTCACAGACAATGTGAGCTTCGGGCGGGTTAGCTGCAGAGTAAACTTTCACTAAGCGCCTCCATTTTGCGTTTCAGGCGACTGTTTGAATTTCGCCATCACCCATTTGGCAATGATAGGGAACACGCCTAATAGGGCGAATGACGCCAATACTGACGGCGATACAATGCCAGATAAGCTTTCAATTTGTGCCAGTTGAGTACCGGCATTAAGGTAAACCGCTGTGCCCGGTAGCATCCCAATTTGGCTTACTAGATAAAAACGAGCGGTTGAAATCGGTGTAAGCCCCATCAGTAGGTTGATTAGGAAAAATGGGAATACGGGGATAAGGCGTAGCGAGAATAAGTAGAAGGCACCATCACGCCCAACACCTTGGTTAATCGCATTGAGTTTGTCACCAAACTTCCCTTGTACCCAATCACGCAGCAAGAATCGACTGCTTAGGAAAGCAAGAGTGGCGCCTAAGGTGCTCGCGAATGATACCAATAGCAAACTGGTCCAAAAGCCAAACAGGGCAGCACCAAGTAAAGTGACTACCGCCGCCCCGGGGATAGAAAACGCAGTAATCGCGACGTAAGTGGCAAAGTAAATCGCTGCCGCAACGAGGAAGTTTTCACTGATGAAATCGGCTAACGCTGCTTGTTGTGCTTTGGCGTTTTCGAGAGTGAACTGATCGCCAAATTGAGTGATGAGCAGTGCGATGAGTGCGATAAGGATAATGCCTAATATCAGTTTTTTATTCATCTCTTCCTTCCCCTGAGCTTTATTCTTTTATGTTTAGTTTGGTCTATGTTTGTATTAGGTATCAAGTTTGCTAATCAATCTTTTCGACCACTTAAAGTATAAGAACTTCAAAGTCATAAAAAACTTTCAAAAAAAAGCCAGCGATTATCGCTGGCTAATTCAGTTAGGTTTTATTTAGTGCCCTAATCGAGCGAGAAGCTCTTGGCGTCGCTCTTGAGGAACAACAGACCAGTGAGTGCGATTAATCGCGCCCTCTAGCGCCCATAGAAGCTCAATATTCACTTCGATATCATGACTTGCTTTAATCGCTTTAAATGCCTCAACAGAGCCCGTTTGCTCAAGGTTTGCAACGGATTCGATACCTGCTTTTTTCAACATACGTTCGGTGGCTAAACGTAGGTTTGGCAAGTCTTTAATGCGCGTTGGTTTTGCCTTGGCTTGGGTCGTTTTTTCTTTCTTAGCTTGAGAAAGAGCGTTGCGAGCTACTTCGAGCTTTGCTGCGTTGTCTTGATACCATTCATCACTCAATGCAAAGTACTTGGTTACCACAGGGAAACCGCGTTTGTGATAAATGTAAGGCTCAAGTTGTTGCTGCTTGAATTCAACAGCTAAAGCATCATTAGCTCTAATATGAAGTTTGTCATTAACGACAAGTGCAAACATAGTGTCGTCTGCGAAAATGCCAAATCCACCAAACATGGAGCGAGATTTGATTCGTCCTAGCGGCTCAAATAGACGCATAGAATCTTTAAGTGTTGGTTTATCCATTCTGTACTTTCTCGGTGTATGAGTATACGCCACCAGATCAGGTCCGAGAGAATAGCAAAGAAATGCAGAAAGGTTGTCAGTAATCGGTTAACGTTTGCATTTTTTACCATCGGTAACCCCGCTGCCATGCATGTTTCATGTGTAGGCCGGTGGCTTTGCGTCCCATCTTTTCAGAATGGTTTGCCCTGTGCGTGACTTAATTTGCTCTGCTACAGATTAAAAATCGTGTTGTTCGAAGTGCACATACTATGCAACAAGTGTGATCTCAATGCAAGAATATTGGCCGAAAAATACGACAAAGCCGGCATTTGTGCTGCCGGCTATTATTTTACAATTCAAGAGTTTATTTATTTTTTCGCGACTGTACAGCGCTCAACGATCTCTGGATGCATCTCAAAGACACGTTTTTCGTGATCTTTGTCTTTAATGCGCTCTAGCAAGATTTCAAATGCATTTTTACCCACACGGCGTTTAGGCTGGTGAACAGTGGTCAGCGGCGGTGAGAAGTATTCAGCAAGTTCAATGTTGTCATAACCAATAACCGACATGTCTTCAGGAATACGAATGCCTTTTTGTTGCAGACGACTCATCAGGCCAAGTGCCATTGTGTCGTTGAAACAGAAAATAGCGCTAGGGCGCTTGTCCATCGCAACGATTTTATCTGCTGCGAGTACAGCCGTATCACATTCGAAGTTGCCTTCTAGAATCCAATCTTCATTAACGGCTAAGTTAGCTTCGCCCATAGCGCGTTTAAAGCCTTGAATACGCTCTTGGCATGCTGCTTTTTCAAAATGGCCGCTTAGGCAAGCGATGTCTTTGTGACCGTGCTCGATAAGGTATTTAGTTGCTAGGTAGCCACCTTCTTCTGAGTTATCGATGATCTTGTCTGCTTGTGAGCTTTCTGGGCCCCAGTCCATGACGACTTTAGGAATGTCTTTTTGACGATCCAGCATTTCGCTCAGTTCTTCAGTTAGGTCAGAACACATAACCAGAATGCCGTCTACGCGTTTTTCAGCCAGCATGCGAATGTAGTCACGTTGCTTTTCGTAGATACCGCCAGTGTTACAAAGGATAAGTGTGTAGCCTTGACGGTAACAGTAGCTCTCTACGCCATCGATAACTTCTGAGAAGAACAAGTTGGTCGATTGAGTCACTAGCATACCGATAGTACGGGTAGTGTTACATTTTAAGCTACGTGCAACAGCGCTTGGTGCATAGTTCAGTTCTGTTACTGCTTCCATCACACGCTCTTGAGTGGCTTCAGCCACAAAACGGGTTTTGTTAATTACGTGAGAAACAGTGGTAGTTGATACGCCGGCTAAGCGTGCTACATCTTTAATAGTGGCCATAAGGTCTGTCCTATCTATAGCTGCCACGTAGGTATATAACTTAATACCTACCTGAGAAAGTAAATGTTTATAGGTTTAAAATAAACGGTCACTTACTTGTTCAGATTGGCAAAGAATCATATTGGCAGTAAGTATTAGAAAAACAAAAACCGCTCTTTTACAGCGGTTTGTTTATATGTACTCAGACAATTAAATTAATAATTATTGATAAAGGTACCTGAGTACATTTTGATTTTTATCGTTTGCGATCACGATTTTAGACCGCATTGCTCAAAGGAGCAACGAAAATTACCCGTCACCTGTACGGTTATAGCGGTGTTTGTGATCGAGTTACTCTTCACCAAGCAAATAATTGCAATCTAACTCTAAGAAGGCAACTAATAGCGCGGTGACAGCAGCATAAAAACCGAACTCATCAAATTTTTGGCTCTTCGCGCTAAATTGAGGTACCCAACTTAAAATATGCTGACGAATAAACGCTTCTTGTTCATGCAGCGCATCTTCTAAATGGCGTTCTTGCTCTAACTCGTTTGAGCGAATAATAAGGTTGCCCAGAAGATCGAGCTCGATGGCAATATGATCCGCTGGCTCATTAAGGTTTTTATCTACCGCTACGCCATGTTTTGCTAATAGCTCGTCCATTTGTTTTGCAGGTTCATCGTTCAATAGACCCGTCTTACCAATGTACATTGAGGCGTAGGGTAGGGCAGAGTCTTTATCTGACTTTAAGAACAAATCACAAAAGTCCGCCGCAAGCTCTAACTGCGCGTCTTCACGGTCAATCAGGCGATTTAATGCATCGATCAGTTTGTCTGTCGCTGGTTTAAGGGTTGGGTTTTCACCTAAGCCAGTAAGAAAGCCACGAATTTCAGGGCTTTGGTATTGCTCTAGGTCAGCTTCAGTCAACTCTTTAGCGAAAAGGCTAGAGAACCACCAGTAGATTTCAGCGCGTTTTTCGTTGAACGCTTTTAGCTCTTGCATCAAACATGCTCCTAATTTTCTTATCTTTATTATTCTAGCGGACAAAAGTGAATAGCGATAACACACATTATGTAAGAGTGTGAGTAAAAATGGCGAATTGTGAACGGATGGGCTAATTTTGTTTTGAATCAATAAAAAATCATCTTTCTTGATTTTAATTTAACAAATACTAGAAATGTTACTGATTATGAATAGAATACACTTGATAACATTTCCCAATGTAAAATAAGTGGTTTAGATGAGCTATCACGTATTAGTAGTAGAAGATGACGCAGTAACTCGCAGTAAGCTGGTTGGTTACTTTCAAAATGAAGGTTATGCCGTAAGCGAAGCTCAAAGTGGCGAGCAGATGCGTGAAACTCTACAAAATAACGACATTGACCTAGTGATGCTTGATATCAACCTTCCTGGAGAGGATGGTCTGATGTTAACGCGTGAACTACGCAGTCAGTCAGACATTGGAATTATCTTGGTAACAGGACGCACGGATAGCATTGATAAGATCGTTGGCCTTGAGATGGGTGCAGACGATTACGTAACCAAACCGTTTGAGCTTCGTGAGCTGTTAGTTCGCGTTAAGAACTTGTTATGGCGCATTTCTTCTGCTCGTAACTCAGATTCTGCTGCTGAACAAAGCAAAAACGATGGTAACACGGTGCGTTTTGGTGAGTGGACGTTTGACGTTCAGCGCCGTGCGCTAAGCCGTAATGGTGAGCCAGTTAAGTTAACTAAAGCAGAATACGAACTGTTAGTGGCACTTTCTTCATACCCGAACCAAGTGTTAAGCCGTGAACGTATTCTGAATATGATCAGCCATCGCGTAGATGCACCCAATGATCGAACGATCGACGTATTGATTCGTCGTATGCGCGCGAAGATGGAGTTCGACCCTAAGAACCCGCAAATCTTTGTCACTGTCCACGGTGAAGGTTACATGTTCGCAGGCGACTAACTTAAGTCTCGAATCAATAAAAAAACCGAAGCAATGGCTTCGGTTTTTTTGTATCTGCTGGGGGCTTAAAGCTGGCTTTCCGCTGACTCTAAGCTTTTTTCTTCATAGTCTGAAGCCCAGTCACGCAGGCTTTGCCATGCTGTACCTAAAGTTTCATGCCAGTAGCGCTCGGTTTGCTCTAGGTAAATAGCTTTTGGCGTGTATTTACTCCAAAACTGATGAATTTCATTTTGTGCAAGGTAATTGGTTGGAGCTGGGTAAGGCTGCATGCCTGCGGCGTGAAATTCATTTAACGCGCGCTGCATGTGACTTGCCGAGGTGACCAATACCAGCTCTTTACGCTGTACAAAGGCTGCGGCTTGTCTTGCTTCTTCCCACGTATCTTTTGCTGTTTCGAGCAAAATAATATCGGACTTAGAAACGCCAAGCGCCAGTGCAACTTTGGCCATCATGCGAGCATTACTTACCTCAGAGCCACCAGAGTAGCCAGAAAGGATGAGTTTAGACCCTGGGTAGATACGTAAAATACGAATGCCTTCTGCAAGGCGCATCAACGCAGTGCGACTTAGTTCAGAAGTGGGTGGAATTTGGTCATCGACCACGTGACCACTGCCAAGAACCATAACGTAGTCGATGGATTTATCGACCGGTAAGAACCCTGTGTATTGACGCTCAATCGGTGCAAGCAAACGAGAAGCGACGGGTTGGAAAGAAATTAGGAAAATCCCAATGAAGGAGAAAAGTACAACAAAGCAGCCTGTTTTCTGCTTTCTCGTAAACATAATCAACATTAGCCCGAGAAAACCGATAATCAGCATAGCTGGTAAAGGCATGAGCAACGAAGATACGACTTTTTTCAGCTCAAACATACTTAAATAGTCCGAAAAAACACCAGTTGATGATAATTTAAGAGAATCCCTCTTTATATCTGCCTTTCTTGTGACAGAATAGCAGCACGATTAGACATGATAACCCAAGCTGCTGTGACTGAAGACCGCAATTTCGACGATATTGCCCACAAATTTGCAAAAAATATTTACGGCTCTGACAAAGGCGAGATTCGCCAAGTCATTGTCTGGCAAGATCTTGAGCAAGCCCTAGATATGTTAAACGCTGACTCGACAACGCTTCAAGTGTTGGATGCGGGTGGCGGTTTAGCACAAATGTCGCAAAAGATTGCCAAACTCGGACATCAAGTCGCGTTGTGTGATCTATCTTCTGAAATGCTCCAATTAGCAGAGCAAGAGATTGAAAAAAACCAGCTGCTTGAGCAGTATCGGCTGATTCATTCTCCGGTGCAGGAGATTGACGCCCATTTAGACCAGCCAGTGGATCTGATGATGTTCCACGCGGTGATGGAATGGTTAGCAGACCCAAAGCCTGCACTTGAGAAAGTATTAGATCAGGTGAAACCGGGTGGTATCGCTTCAGTGATGTTCTATAACCACCATGGGTTAGTCTACAAAAACGTTGTGTGTGGCAATATTCCGCATGTGTTGGATGGCATGCCGCACCGCAAGAGATTCAAATTACAGCCGCAAAAAGGCTTAATCCCAGCAGACGTCTATCAGTGGATTGAAGACGCAGGGTTTGAAATTTGCGGTAAATCTGGCATTCGCTGCTTTAGTGACTACATCGGGAATATGCAGTACATGGGCGATTACCAGCTAGAAGATGTATTGGCTTTAGAACAACAATTATGTCGACAAGAGCCATACCTCTCACTAGGCCGATACATTCATGTATGGGCAAGAAAGAAACATAAACAGGAATAACAATGAGTGAGATGACTCTCAATGTTGCTGAGCAGCCAATCGATGAATTGGTTGGCTGGGTTAAGCAACACGATTTCTCATTGAACCTTAGCAATGAAAGATTGGCTTTCTTGATTGCTATCGCAGTGCTTAGCAATGAAAGGTTTGATGAAGAATTGGGTGAAGGTGAACTCCACGATGCGTTTACTATCGTCACTCGATTATTTGAAGATACGGGCGAAGCGTCCGCATTTCGTGCCAACAATGCCATCAATGAAATGGTAAAGCAGCGTTTAATTAGCCGTTTTACTAGTGAAATTACGGACGGCGCGAGTATCTACCGCTTATCTCCGCTGGCGATTGGTATTACCGATTACTACGTGCGCCACCGTGAATTCTCTAAGCTTAAGCTTTCTATTCAGTTGTCTATGGTCGCGGATGAAATGGCGAAGGCCATTGAAGCGGCGCAAAAAGGCGGTACGCCAGGCCACTGGAAGAAGAACGTTTATGGCGTTTTAAAATACTCAGTGGGTGAGATTTTTGATCAAATCGACCTCAACCAACGTGTGATGGATGAGCAGCAGCAATCGGTGAAAAACCAAATTGCTGAGCTGCTAAATAAAGACTGGCGAGACGCCATCAACAACTGTGAAGCTCTGTTATCAGAGACATCCAACACATTAAAAGAGCTACAAGACACCCTCCAAGCTGCTGGTGATGAGTTACAAACTCAAATCCTAGATATCCAAGAAATTGTCTACGGTGATGAAGAGCTCGATTTCGTTGAAGAAACCTTGTTTGGTTTGCAGATGAAGCTCGACCGCATTACTAGCTGGGGTCAACAAGCGATTGACCTTTGGATTGGTTACGACCGACACGTACACAAGTTTATCCGTACTGCAATTGATATGGATAAGAACCGCGCGTTTAGCTCGCGTCTACGTCAGTCGGTTAAAGATTATTTCGATGCTCCATGGTTCTTAACCTATGCCGATGCTGAACGTCTGTCAGACCTGCGTGATGAAGCGCTGGTATTGCGTGACGATGAAGTAACAGGCCAAGTGCCAATGGAAGTCGAATACGAAGAGTTTCAACAGGTCAATGATGAGTTGTCTGAACGTATTGGTGACATGCTTAAAGTACACAAAGAGCAGGGTACACCAATCGATCTTGGCATCGTTCTGCGTGATTACTTAGCGCAACACCCACATACTCATCACTTTGATTTAGCACGCATCGTTGTCGACCAAGCGGTACGTCTGGGTTATTCAGAATCCGACTACCAAGCGGTTCAGCCTGATTGGCAAGCGATCAACGAATTTGGTGCAAAGGTACAAGCAAATGTCATCGACAGATATTAATGAATACATGTCAGAGAATCTGGCAAAAGCAATTTCTAACCCTTTGTTCCCAGCGCTAGATAGCATGCTGCGAGCAGGGCGTCATATTTCAACGGAAGATTTAGACAATCACGCGTTACTGGCGGATTTCGAAACTGAGTTGGCACTGTTTTATCAGCGTTACAACACTGAGCTAGTGAAAGCACCTGAAGGTTTCTTTTACTTGCGTCCGCGTTCCACTTCTTTGATTGGCCGTAGTGTGCTCTCAGAGCTGGATATGCTGGTGGGCAAGGTGCTGTGTTTCCTTTACTTAAGCCCTGAGCGTTTGGCTCACGAAGGTATTTTCACTAATCAAGAAATGTACGATGAGCTGCTTCAACTTGCTGATGAAACTAAGTTGATGAAGTTAGTGACCAACCGTGCAACGGGTTCAGACTTAGATAAAGAAAAGCTGTTCGAAAAAGTGCGCACTTCGCTACGTCGTTTACGTCGTTTAGGCATGGTGATTAACATCGGTGAAACGGGCAAGTTCCGTATCAGCGAAGCGGTGTTCCGCTTCGGTGCAGATGTTCGCGTGGGCGATGATATGCGTGAAGCACAGCTACGCTTGATTCGTGATGGTGAAGCAGTGGTGCACACCAAAGAGCCAAGCCAAGGCAGTCTATTGAATGAAGAAGATCAAACCGACGATCAAGAACAACAAGAATTAGAAGGTGAAGCATGATTGAAAGAGGTAAATATCAATCGCTGACCATGATCAACTGGAACGGCTTCTTTGCTCGCACTTTTGATATTGATGGTCTAGTTACCACTCTCTCTGGTGGTAACGGTGCTGGTAAGTCGACCACAATGGCGGCGTTTATTACCGCGTTGATTCCTGACCAAACGTTACTGCACTTCCGCAACACCACTGAAGCGGGCAGTAGCCAATCTTCACGCGATAAAGGCCTATACGGTAAGTTACAACCGGGCGCATGTTATGCCGCTCTGGATGTGGTTAACTCGCGTAATCAGCGTTTGCTATTTGCGGTGAAGCTGCAGCAAGTGGCGGGCCGTGATAAGAAAGTAGATATCAAACCGTTTGTTATCCAAGGTCTACCAAGCCATGTGAAGCCGACCGATCTATTGATTGAAAGCGTTTCAGATACGCAAGCTCGTGTACGTCAAATTAATGATGTTAAAGAGAGTGCGCTGCAATACGAAGGTGTTCAGTTTAAAGCCTTCCCATCGATTGTGGATTACCATGCGCAAATGTTTGAGTTCGGTGTGATTCCGAAGAAACTGCGTAACTCATCAGATCGTTCTAAATTCTATCGTTTGATTGAGGCATCACTGTACGGTGGTATCTCAAGTGCGATTACTCGCTCACTACGTGATTACTTGTTGCCACAAAATGGCGGCGTGAAGAAAGCCTTCCAAGATATGGAATCTGCGCTGCGTGAAAACCGCATGACGCTAGAGGCGATCAAAACCACGCAAGCGGATCGCGACCTGTTCAAACACTTGATTACCGAATCGACCAATTACGTTGCCGCAGACTACATGCGCCACGCCAATGATCGTCGTAACAAGCTAGAGCAAACCCTATCGCTGCGCTCTGAACTATTTGGCTCACGCGAAACCTTGCTAGAGCAGAACAAGCTACTGAACCGAGTTCAAGAAGAGCTAGAGCTTCTGGTAGAGAGTGAATCAGCACTAGAACAAGACTACCAAGCTGCTTCAGACCATCTGCAACTGGTGCAAAACGCATTGCGTCAACAAGAGAAGATCGAGCGCTACCAAGAAGATTTGGAAGAGCTAAACGAGCGTCTTGAAGAGCAGCTAATGGTGGTTGAAGAAGCGCAAGAGCGCGTTCTGATGGCTGAAGAGCAAGCCACCGTTAGTGAAGAAGAAGTTGATAGCCTAAAAACACAACTTGCTGATTACCAACAAGCGCTAGACGTACAGCAAACTCGTGCATTGCAATATCAACAAGCGGTGCAAGCGTTAGATAAAGCGAAACAACTGCTTGATGATGAGTCATTAACAGCGGAAAGCGCGCAATCTCTAGTTAGTGAATTAAAGAACAAAGAACAGCAGCAAACCACTGAACTTCTTGCGCTTAAACACAAATTGGATATGTCTTCGGCTGCGGCTCAGCAGTTTGAAACTGCGCTTAAATTGGTTCAAAACATTGTGGGCGATTGCCCGCGTAACCAAGCTTCTGATCACGCTAAGCAAGCCATTAACCAAGCTCGTGATGCTAAGCAATTAGCACAAAATGAGCAGCAATGGCGTGCGCAGCATCGTGACTTAGAACGTTCTATTGCTCAGCAGCGCCAAGCAAAGCAATTGGCTGATGAGTACCAAAAACAGCATCAAGCTCAACTAACCGATGAGCTAAGTTTTGAGCAAGAGCGTGAGCGTCACGCCATGCAAATTGAAACGCTAGAAGTGGCGCAGGAAGAGGTGCGTGAGCAGCGCAGTGAACAGCGTCGGCTAGAACAAGATGCAACGGTTGAAATCAACAAACTTGAAGCCATCGCACCAACGTGGATTGCGGCAAGTGATGCGCTAGAAAGTCTGCGTGAACAAAGTGGCGCTGAGCTAGAAGATAGCCAAGCTGTCATGTCTCACATGCAGACGGTTCTTGAACAAGAGAAGCAGCAATCTATCGCAAAAGATAAGTTAGCTGAGCGTCGCACTTTCCTTGATGGTGAGATTGAACGTCTCGCTTCACCGGGTGGCTCTAATGACCCACGTCTGAAAGGCTTAGCGGATACGCTTGGTGGCGTACTGCTTTCTGAGATTTACGATGACATCACGATTGATGATGCGCCGTATTTCAGTGCGATGTATGGCCCAGCACGTCACGCAATTGTTGTTTCTGACCTGTCGGGTATCGAAGAGAAGTTGGTGGAACTGGACGACTGTCCAGAAGACCTTTACATCATCGAAGGTGATGTAGATGCATTTGATGACAGCAGTTTTGATGCTGAAGAGCTAGAAGGCGCTGTTTGTGTTCGTATGAACCAACGCCAAATGCGTTACTCTCGTTTACCTGAAATTCCATTGTTTGGCCGTGCAGCGCGTGAACAACGTTTAGAGTTGCTACGTAACGAGCGTGAAGAAGTGGTTGAGCAGCATGCGAAAGCTGCGTTTGATTCGCAGAAATTGCAGCGTCTATACCAAGCGTTCAACAACTTTGTCGCTAAGCACATTCAAGTCGCATTTGAATCAGATCCTGAGCAAGCTCTGCAAAAAGCACGTGATAAGCGTAATCAAGTTGTGCGTCTATTGTCTGATCTCGACAACAAAGAACAGCAACAACGCAGTCAGCTTTTAGCGAGCAAGCAGGCCATCGCACTGCTAGATAAACTTGCGCCGACCATGGCGTTGGTAGAAGACGAGACATTAGCCGAGCGTTTTGCTGAGCTTGATGCGCAGTTAGAGCAGCTTTCTCAAGCGAAAGCATTCATTGCTCAACATGGCAAAGCCGTGCAAGAGCTTGAATCAATTGTCTCTGCGCTGGATGCTGACCCAGAGCAATTTGATGCACTAACGGCGAACTATCAACGTGCTGACCAAGAGCTACAAACGCTGAAAACAAACTTGTTTGCGTTGGCAGATTTGGTTGAGCGTCGTCACTACTTTGCGTACTCAGATTCAGTTGACCTATTGAACAAGAGCAGTGAGCTAAGCGAACAGCTAAAAGCGAAACTGGTACAGGCGGAATCGGCACGTACACGTGGCCGTGAAGAGCTGAAACAAGCGCAAAGCCAGATGAACCAGTACAACCAAGTATTGGCGTCATTGAAGAGCTCACATCAAGCTAAACAAGAAACAGTTCAAGAGTTCAAGCAAGAGCTGCAAGAGTTTGGTGTTACTGCTGATGAGGGTGCACAAGAGCGTGCACAGCGTCGTCGTGACGAGCTACAAGAACGCCTACACAGCTCTCGTAATCGTAAGAGTGAATACGAACGTACCATCACTTCAACTGAGCTTGAGATGAAGGGGCTGGCTAAGCGTCTTAAGAAAGTTCAAAAAGAGTATGCCGAGCTACGCACCTTCGTGGTTGCAGCGAAAGCGGGCTGGTGTTCAGTTCTGCGTCTAGCTCGTGAGAACGATGTAGAGCGTCGTCTGCACAAGCGTGAACTGGCTTACCTGTCAGCGGCAGAGCTGCGTTCAATGTCGGATAAATCATTGGGTGCACTTCGTCTTGCTGTGGCAGACAACGATGACCTTCGTGATGCGCTGCGCTTATCAGAAGATACAGCTCATCCAGAGCGCAAAGTACTGTTCTACATTGCGGTGTACCAACACCTACGTGA
Organism: Vibrio sp. LaRot3; assembly: GCF_027587025.1. GTDB lineage: Bacteria > Pseudomonadota > Gammaproteobacteria > Enterobacterales > Vibrionaceae > Vibrio. The sequence goes on from NZ_JAPPTI010000001.1 coordinate 451,590, forward strand.
ACGTATTCGCCAAGACATTATTCGTACAGATGACCCTGTTGAAGCTATCGAAGAAATGGAAGTAGAGCTGGCTCGTCTAACTGAAGAACTGACTCAGCGTGAAAACCGTCTAGCGATTAGCTCTGATTCAGTTGCTAGCATCATTAAGAAGACAATTCAGCGTGAGCAAAACCGTATTCGCATGCTGAACCAAGGCCTATCGAACATTTCGTTCGGTCAGGTGAAAGGCGTACGTCTAAACGTGAAAGTACGTGAGAGCCACGAAGTGTTGCTTCATGGTCTAGCAGCGCAGCAAGAGCAGCATAAAGATCTGTTTGAAAGCCCGCGTTACACCTTCTCTGAAGCGATGGCTAAGCTATTCCAACGTGTGAATCCACATATCGATATGGGTCAACGTTCACCACAAGTCTTGGGTGAAGAGCTACTTGATTACCGTAACTATCTAGAGCTAAGTGTGGAAGTCAACCGTGGTTCGGATGGCTGGTTACAAGCGGAATCAGGCGCACTGTCTACCGGTGAGGCGATTGGTACCGGTCAGTCGATTCTATTGATGGTGGTGCAAAGCTGGGAAGAAGAGTCACGCCGCTTGCGCAGTAAAGATATCGTGCCATGTCGCTTGTTGTTCCTTGATGAGGCAGCGCGTCTGGATGCGAAATCTATCTCGACGCTATTCGAGCTTTGTGACCGTTTGGATATGCAGTTGCTTATCGCTGCTCCTGAGAACATCAGCCCAGAGAAAGGCACCACCTATAAACTGGTTCGTAAAGTGTTTAAAGATCATGAACACGTACACGTGGTTGGTTTGCGCGGTTTTGGCCAAGAGCCAAAGGCAAAAACGGAAGTTCAAGAGTTAATCGAAGAACTTTAGCCGTGAGTTAAATAGCGAAAGGGCACCGATTGGTGCCCTTTGTTTTATGTTTGCATACTCGTGGATAACCACGTTTACTTGTTGTTTTATTTCTCTTCTGCTTCTGCAACGAACTCTAGAATGTCCCCCGGCTGACAATCTAAATGTTTACAAATGCTTTCTAAAGTCGCCAATTTGACTGCTTTTGCCCGCCCGTTTTTTAATACGGATAAGTTTTGCTCAGTAATACCGATTAATGCAGAAAGCTCATTGGAGCGCATTTTTCGCTTGGCGAGCATAACGTCCAAGTTAATGATGATAGGCATAGAAAATCACTTTAAATAGTCAGAGTTTGTTCATCGTATAAGCCTTTCGCTTCACGCATTACTTTGGCGATGAGTCGAATCATAATACCGATGATAAGCAATGTGATGTCACTATCCGTTAAACCGAAGCTCACGGTAGTCTCTTCAAGGTTATAGGTTAACGCTGGACCCATTAATAATCCAACAGCAAAACCGGCAAATACGTACAAAATGATGTAGTTAGCAATGTTGTGGTAACAGTTTACATTGTCCATAGCGAAGATTTTGCCATCTCGGTATAGGCGGAAAAGGGTAATCAGTTGCCAAACGATCATACTTGCAACCACTACAGTGATGTTTGATACAGCGAACCCAATCAATGCTGGGCCTATATCAAGAGGTAGCTCAAGGTAGTATGGAAAGTCCGCCATAAAGAACTCATTGTTGACATCAAAAACAGCACCAAACCACATAACAGCGTTAAACACTGGGTTGATGATTAGTACAGCCCAAAGACAGATCAGCAAGCGTTGACTGATTTTGCGAATGCCAGATAGGTTATCCATTTATTATTCCTCGTATTGATTGGATGGGGGGATAATATGGATTTATAAAATAAAGATCAATAACAAATTATCGTAAAACGATAATTTTTTAATGTTTATCGTTGTTTTCTATGGTTTGGAAATGTAAAAAAGGCCACTAAATCAGTGGCCTATAGAGACGGTTTGTGTTGGATAAATTATAGGTTTGAACCAAATTGTTTTGCCGCATAGGCCACGCGCTCGGCAGGTTTTGGATACTCCGCCGGTGTGCCCATTGCTTCGATGTGTTTTAAGCGAGGCAGCAAACCAGAGCCGTTAGCAATTTGAATTGCCAATCCCGGGCGAGCATTCAACTCAAGTACCATTGGCCCTTCTTCTTTGTCTAACACCATGTCTGTACCCATGTAACCAAGGCCAGTCATTTCCCAAGCGCTAGAAGCCAGTATGAGCAAACGCTCCCAATGAGGAACTTGTAACGTCAGTAAGTCTTTACCAGTATCTGGATGATGGGTAATCGGTTGGTCAAATTGAACCGCACGAATGGCGCGGCCTGTCGCTATATCTAACCCTACGCCGACTGCACCTTGGTGTAAGTTGGCTTTGCCATCAGATGCTGCCGTAGAGCAGCGCATCATGGCCATCACGGGGTAACCCTTAAAGACGATGATGCGGACATCTGGCACGCCTTCGTAGCTAAAGCCGTCAAAGCAGTCGTCGAACTTAATCAGGTTCTCAACGACAGCCACATCATTTTTACCGCCCAGAGAAAATAATCCCGCTAAGGCATTACTGATATGGCGCTCCACGTCTTCTTTGCCGATCGTCGATCCAGATGGCTTGGTGTACACGCCATCTTTGTGAGACGTAATGACTAAAATACCTTTACCACCACTGCCTTGGGCTGGTTTAATCACAAAACCCGGCCACTCTTTCACCATGTCATGGATGGTTTTTACTTCAGCTTGATTATTGATCACACCAATCAGCTTAGGAACGGTTGCACCTGCTGCTTGGGCGATAATTTTGGTTTTTAACTTATCGTCTACTAAAGGGTATTTAGAGCGATCATTATAACGACCAATGTAACTGTGGTTACGTTGGTTCATGCCCATAATACCCTTGTGGCGTAGCTTATAGGGTGAAGTAAAGCGCTCTTTGATAGCGGAAAACATAGGTTAGTCCTCAGCTAATGGCTTGAAGCGACGCAGTTCAGTGATGCGGTAACCCGTGTAAGTACCGAGTAGCAGAATGCCTGCCAATACGATCAGCTGTAGACCAATAAAGTTAAAGGTTAAGTGCTGAACGAACGGGTTCGTCATGGCTAGGTAAACCAAAACCGCTGTCAGTAGTGAACCGCCACCTTGCATGATGACTTCTTTAGGGCCTTCCTCTTCCCATAGAATAGACATACGTTCAATCGTCCAAGATAGGATGATCATTGGGAAGAAAGTAATGGATAGACCTTCGGTCAAACCAATCTTAAACGCCACCACGGTGAAGACGGAAATAATCATGATTACCGTGATGATGACCGCGGATATCCGGGCAACCAGTAATAAGTTGAGTCTTGAAAGATAGCTACGGATAATCAAGCCCGTACCTACAATCAGCAAAAATCCGATGATACCGGTGACAAGCTGGGTCTGAACGAACGCCACTGCAATCAGAACGGGCATGAAAGTGCCTGACGTTTTAAGACCGACGATTACTCGCAAGAACACGACAATTAAAGCGCCAATTGGAATCAGCATGATGGTCTTAAACATCGCTTGCTCTTCTAGCGGCAAGCTATGAATCGATAGATTGAGTAGGCCATCTGCTTGTACTTTATCTAATGTGGCTTGTTGAGGAGAGACCTCTTGCGCGATCATAGAAAAGTGCACTTGGCTGTTATTGCCGCCCATGATATCGAGCAGCGATACATTAGATTCGTCCCAAATTAAAATGTTTGGCGCGATAGTCTGTGCTGAACTTTTTGGGTTGAATAGGTGCCATTGACCATCTTGCCAAACTTGGTTCATGTGTTGAATCGCTTGGCGGCGGCGGCCATCTTCTAGCTCAATAACCCCAACAATTTTGCTAGGAATATTGCTTAGCGCTAATACCTTATCTACCGCTTCGACTTTTGACATGTTGTTAAGCAGTAGAGCTGCGTTCTGGCTATCGCCATCGTTGATCTGTTTGATCAACTCACGCGCGAAAGTGATGTTATCTGCGGAGCGTTTGTTCGCTCGCTCAATCAATGCGATCGCTGCGGCTTCTGCTGGGCCATCAAATGTAGGCGTGATGATTTCTTCGCTCGGCGGGATAGGGTCAACCTTGGCTTGTGGGTCAACTAAAAACTGAGCTTTGTAGTAAATCGTCTCTGAGCCGGTAGCGTGACGTACCGACCATTCTGCGCGGCGGCCTGCATCAGAGTTAACGTAAGCAACGCCATAACCCGGAGAGGAAGAAGATTCACTGACTAGGGTAAATCCCGTTTGTGTATCCGGCACTGCAAGAGAGGCTTTTACCGGTTTTGCTTGTGCGTCAAATTCAACACGCGCTTCAATATCCCATACTTGGCGTGTTTCGCCTGGTGTCCATGGCACACCGTAGTTTTGGTGTCTAAAAATACTGAGCGTAATGCCGACGATAATAAGCAGCACTACGGAAATATAAAACGGGACTTTCGAGGTCATAAATAGCCTTATTTTTTCTGTTCTTCTGCTGATTGAACGTATTTTTTGCTGACATCAACAACGGCGATATCGCGAATAAACTCACGACCTAACAGAATTGGGTTACTCATTTGAGAACGGTCAGCCAAAGTAAACTGTGCTTTTTCATGAATGCTGCCCACTTTTACCCAAAGTTCGATAACGGCGCGGCGTTCCACTTCTTCATTGGTTGATTGGCGAATTTTCACGAAACGGATGACGGGTGCTTCAATCCAGTTTTCGTCGTTCATTGGAGTAGAGCCATCAGAGAGGTGGAAGCGCACCCAGTTTTTACCGTTGCGTTCAAATTGTTCGATGTCGATAGCGTTTAAAGAAGAGGTAGCTGCGCCTGTGTCTACACGCGCTTCGAATGTTTGGTCGATTGCATCAATGGTGACTTTTTCTATCTCACCTAACACGACACTTTGAGATGTTTTTGCTGGCGTCGCTTTGACGACGGGTGCGGCAGATTGAGAGTCATGGCTTTTGATGCGAGCAAGCGTCGTTTTATGGTAAGAGCGGGCTTGAGAGTCGAGCGAAGTCACTTGTTGCTCTAAGCGCTCGATTTGCTGCGCTTGAGAGACTAATTGCTGATTGAGCGACTCTATTTGAGTTGAAATATTGGTCTCTACCGCATTGATGGCGGTGAGAGTTTGCTGGGTGTTTTGTTCACTGTTGGTTAGCGTGCATCCGGAAAGAAGCGCGATAGCCAAAAAAGGGGTTAATCGGATCAACATTCAAACGCCTACAGTTATTGTTATTAGTGCCGATGAAGCTCGTTTCATCAACTAAATGATAATAGTATGAGTTAATTAACGTTTTGAGTTTAGACCAAGCAAAGCAAAACTACATAAATTGACGATCTTGCTGAGAGATTCTGCCAAAAATAGTGTGAAGTTAAAGGCCAAACTGCAAACAAAATAAGGATGCAAAAAATGCATCCTTATATTTTTCAGATAGATTAAACATCTGGCCAGAATTGTACGTTAAATCAATGTCAAATGTGTAGGTGTGATTCAACTTTAGCGACTAAATCTCTCGCGTAGAGAGAAATCCGCGAATAAATTTATGGCTTGGTCGCGACTAAGATAGCGCGGCGTGGCGCAGGGTAGCCTTCAACCGTTTTCGATGGGTCGTTCGGATCGAGGTAATCGGGTAACGAGTTGTGTGTCATCCACTCCGTAGTGCGCTGCTCACCGATAGAGGTAACGTTTTCATCCTCAATGCGAACATCTTTAAAGCCAACTTGTTCTAACCAGACTTTTAGCGCTTTTGCTGATGGGAAGAAATACACATTGCGCATTTGAGCGTAACGATCGATAGGAACAAGCACAGAGGTTTCGTCACCTTCGATAACTAAGGTTTCAAGTACCAACTCACCACCAGAGACCAGTTGATCTTTCAGTTGAATCAGATGGTCAAGAGGAGAGCGACGGTGGTATAGCACACCCATGCTAAATACTGTGTCGAATGCTTCTAGTTTAGGTAGTTGTTCAATGCCAAGTGGCAGTAAGTGAGCACGCTGGTCATCACCCATTAACTTACGGATGGCTTCAAACTGAATTAAGAATAGGTGCGATGGGTCAATCCCTACCGTTAAACGCGCACCTTCGCCGAGCATACGCCACATGTGGTAGCCATTACCACAACCGACATCAAGTACACTGCGGTTCTTAAGTGGAGAGATGTGTGGAAGCACGCGATCCCATTTCCAATCACTGCGCCACTCGGTATCAATATGAATGCCATGAACCGTATATGGGCCTTTGCGCCATGGGTGGAAAGTGCGTAGTAAGCTTTCCAATTTCTTCTGTTCGCCAATGTGGAACGGGGTGTCGTTGGTGAGAGTGACCGAGTTTTTAATGTCAATCTGATCAGGCGCACCTTGTGGGATTTTGTTCAGTGCTTTAACCCAACGACCAAAGTCACCGTGCTCTGCGTTTTGCCAATCCGTTAGCTGTTGAGGTAGTACGTTTAGCCAAGGTTGAAGACGAGTGTCTTGGGCAATAAGTTGGTAAAAATTTGCAAAGTTAAACATAGTGAGTTTATCGCTGAGTTAATTGTGTAAAAGTGTCATCTTGCGTTTCCCCTCCATTTGGGAAACAGGTTACGTCATGTGCTTTTGAGTTGCGATTATTTAATCGCAAACATTGAACCGAAGTTAAAGCACTGGAACCAAACATCAAAGCTAGTAAAGCCGATTTTAGCAAAGCGTTCTTTGTGTTCTTTTTTAGAATCTGGGCGCATTACGTTTTCAATCGCGCTGCGTTTTTGGCTGATCTCTAGCTCGCTGTAGCCATTTGCTCGTTTGAAATCGTGGTGAAGATCGATCAAAAGCTCATTCGATACTTGGTCTTCAAATACATATTTTTCAGATAAAATAAGAATGCCACCCGGACGCAGACCAGCGTAGATCTTTTCAAGTAGGATGTAACGGTCTTCAGGTGATAGAAATTGCAATGTGAAGTTTAGTACCACGACAGAAGCATTTTCGATCTCGATGTTACGAATATCGGCTTCCACTACATTGACCGGGGTATCGCTGCGGTAAGCGTTAACGTGCAATTTGCAACGCTCAACCATAGCCGATGAGTTATCGACGGCAATGATTTGGCAACCTTCTTGGTTAATATGACGGCGCATAGAAAGCGTCGCAGCCCCTAATGAGCAACCAAGATCATACACATTGCTGTGTGGCTTAACGAAACGCTCTGCCAACATACCAATCGCAGAGATAATGTTACTGTAGCCCGGGACAGAACGTTGAATCATATCCGGGAAAACTTCCGCCACACGTTCATCAAACGTGAAATCACCAATTTTGTCGATTGGCGCCGAAAAAATGGTATCTGGATTGCTTTTTGGATTCATAACTCGTTTCTCATTCTGCCTAGCGATTTTCGCTGGGCGACAGACATTAAAAAAGGCGCGTATTTTAAGAGAAAAACCGCGCCATGTCATGCTTTATACCTAAGCCTGTCACTTTGGTTAAAATATGCTGATTTGATTGTTGCCCGCATGAGCTGGAAATTCAGCTAAATCGGGCAGGGCAGTCTGCTGCTGTAGCTGCTGGTAGAGTTGCAACGCAAGCTCTGGCGCGACGACATTATCAGATGTGTGGATCATCACATAAGGGGTTAAGCCTTGCTCAATCCAATGGGGTAATTTGCTTAGCCATGGTTTGAAGAATGCGATGTTTTGCGCAGCTTCTGGGTAGCCAATAAATCGAATCATGGGCTGCTTCGCTGTCGCGATGGCATGTACGGGTACACGAGGTTTCTTTTGTTGTGCATCAAGCAAGGACTCATAGTGAGGATGGCTTGGCTTAGCGACTTCAGAAAATACTGGGCGGCTATCCATAATGATGCGGTCATAGCCTTTTTCAATCAGCCATTGGTTGAGTGCTTTTTCCGCCTCTCCTTTGGCAAAAAACTCTGGGTGTCGAACCTCAACCCCAATTGGGAAACCGGGCGGAAACAGCTCACAGAAACGTTTTAGCTGAGGGAGGTGTTCGGGGCCAAATGCAGCAGGTAATTGAATGGTCCACTGACCTATTCTGTCATGCAGTGGCGCCATGATTAGCATGAACTCTTTCAGTTGCGCTTGGCAACCGCGCAACATTTGTTGGTGGGTAATGGCTTTTGGCAGTTTAAAGGTAAATTTAAACTGTTCATGAGTTGCGTCTTTCCAGTTTTTTACCGTTTGACCATTAGGCGTTGCGTAGAAAGTGGTATTGCCTTCAACGGTATGAAACACCTGTGCGTATTTGGCTAATCTTTCTGCAGGCTTAGTGCCCGAGCCATAAAAGCCTTGTTGCCAGTTGTTGTGTGACCACATGGTCAAGCCTAGTCGAAGTGGTAAAGAGTCCATCATAAGTTAGCCATCAATTTCCCTGCGTATACTCTACGAGAGTTTTGTAGATTGGAACAGTTTCGAGCTATAATCGCGCCAACTTTTCTTGCTCGGGTTAGTTTTTTGAACACTTGTTGTGCTAAAAAACGTCAAAGCAAGATAAATCGCAATAAATTGTATGTTGAATGGTCGATTTTCCATGACTTTCAGCGTATAAATGGAACTTTGATCTGTCGGAAAAAGATGTTCGGCAGATGGTATTAACAATATTAGAGAGATTGGGAATTTCATTATGCGTACCCATTACTGTGGTCACCTGAACAAGTCCCTTGCAGGACAAACTGTAGAACTTTGCGGCTGGGTTAACCGTCGCCGTGATTTAGGCGGTCTTATTTTTATCGATATGCGAGATCGTGAAGGCATCGTTCAGGTAGTTGTTGATCCAGATATGGCAGATGCGTATGAAGTGGCTAACACACTTCGTAATGAATTCTGTATCAAACTAACCGGTGAAGTTCGTGTTCGTCCAGACAGCCAAGTAAACAAAGACATGGCAACGGGTGAAGTTGAGATTCTGGCTAAAGGTCTTGAAATCATCAACCGCAGCGATGTTCTGCCTCTAGACTTCAACCAAAAGAACTCAGAAGAGCAGCGTCTAAAATACCGTTACCTAGACCTACGTCGTCCAGAAATGAGCGATCGCATCAAGCTACGTGCTAAAGCTTCAAGCTTCGTTCGTCGCTTCCTAGATGACAACGGTTTCTTAGACATTGAAACACCAGTACTAACTAAAGCGACGCCAGAAGGCGCACGTGACTACCTAGTACCTAGTCGTGTTCACAAAGGTTCGTTCTACGCGCTTCCTCAATCTCCACAGCTATTCAAACAGCTGCTAATGATGTCTGGTTTCGACCGCTACTACCAAATCGTTAAGTGTTTCCGTGATGAAGACTTGCGTGCTGACCGTCAACCAGAGTTCACTCAGATCGATATCGAAACGTCATTCATGACGGCTGAGCAAGTTCGTGCAACCACTGAAAAGATGGTTCGTGATATGTGGCAAGAGCTTCTAAATGTTGATTTAGGCGAGTTCCCAATCATGCCATTCTCTGAAGCGATGCGTCGTTTCGGTTCTGATAAGCCTGATCTACGTAACCCTCTAGAGCTAGTAGACGTTGCTGATCTAGTAAAAGACGTAGAATTCAAAGTATTCTCTGGCCCTGCGAACGACGAAAAAGGTCGCGTTGCGGTAATTCGTGTACCAGGTGGTGCGTCACTGACTCGTAAGCAAATTGATGGCTACGGTGAGTTTGTCGGCATCTACGGCGCGAAAGGCCTAGCATGGATGAAGGTTAACGACCGTGCAGCAGGCATGGAAGGTATCCAGTCTCCAGTGGCTAAATTCCTAAATGAAGAAGTGATCAACGGTATTCTAGAGCGTACTGGCGCAGAATCTGGCGACATCATTCTATTCGGTGCAGATAAAGCTAATACAGTATCTGAAGCGATGGGTGCACTGCGTCTGAAACTAGGTAATGACCTAGAGCTAACAGACGAAAATGCTTGGGCTCCGCTATGGGTTGTTGACTTCCCAATGTTTGAAGAAGACGACGAAGGCAACCTACACGCAATGCATCACCCATTCACATCTCCTCTAGGTGTGACGGCAGAAGAGCTAAAAGCGAACCCAGCAGCTGCGAACTCTAACGCATACGACATGGTGTTAAACGGCTACGAAGTGGGCGGCGGTTCTGTACGTATCCACAACGCTGAAATGCAATCTGCGGTATTCGATATCCTAGGTATTGAAGCAGACGAGCAACAAGCTAAGTTTGGTTTCCTACTAGACGCACTTAAGTTTGGTACGCCACCACACGCTGGTCTTGCATTCGGTCTTGACCGTCTAGTGATGCTACTTTGTGGCACTGAGAACATTCGTGACGTTATCGCGTTCCCGAAAACAACCAATGCTTCTTGTCTACTCACTGACGCGCCAAGCCTTGCTAACCCAGCAGCGCTTGAAGAGCTAGCAATCGCAGTAACCGCTGCGAAAGACAAAGCAGAAGAAAAAGACGCAGAATAATCATCAGCGTTAAATGAAATTGAAAAAGCCACTTGCTCGCAAGTGGCTTTTTTTATGCAAGTTCTAAGTAGGTGTGCAATATTGGCTTAGCCTGCGCTACTGGCTGTGTGCTCAGTTTTAAATTCGTTAGGGTAGAGGAAAAGGGTGCGCTCTTTGAGGTACTCAAACCACTTTAGTTTGTCGGTTTTCATTAGCATGCTAACCATTTCATCGTCATCAATGTAGACATGGCCCATATCCCATTCTTGATATAAACGCTGTGAAATGTCCGATTCAAGGAGTGTGGTTACATTGGTGTGGCGAGGATCTTGGGAAATCACCGCATAAAGGTCATCTATCTCTTTATCACCCCCTTCGATATATTGAATAAAACCGGAAGAGTGAGACATCAAAAATCCAGTAATACCTAGCCTTGAGTTCTTTTCGATGGCCGCTTTAAGAAGTGAGTTTATGTCGATGTTACCTAGCTTTGAATCACTACTGTAGAGAACGAATTTCATGTTACTTTCCTTTTGTCTTTATACATTAAGGAGTCGGCGACTTTAATTGTTTTAAATAGGTCGAGATCCTCGTTGTATGCCCAGCCCACACTGTACGCAATGTCATCGTCTAGATGGTCGTTGATGCGATTGATAAGTTGATGTGGTTCGATGTGATTTCTCAGCAAAATAATGATGAACTCGTCACCACCGTACCTAAACACTAAGTCATTAATACGGACACTGTGTTCAAGTGCCGCTGAGAAAGATTTGAGAACGCGATTACCATAATCGTGCCCATAGGTATCGTTGATCAGTTTGAAACCATCTAAGTCAAAGAAGAAGCACTGGAAGTGCTCCTTGGAGAGTCGTTCTTCGAGTGATTTGAGGTAATTAAAGGTCAGTGCACCAGTCAGATTATCTTTCATGGTGATGTCTTTCATTATACTGGTGTTGAATCGCAGCAGTTCAATGTATTTGATTCCCATGTTGCGATAGGTATTCGCATCGACATCCAAATCAAAAGCAAACTTGGCCGAATGGTAAATAATGTCGATTTTTTTATCGATAGTTCTATTAGTAATTTCGTGTTGGTCAACGAGTTTGTTGTGACTTTCTTTGTCACTTAATAAGTAGCAAAGAATATCGTAGGAATAGCAAATATCGTTGAGCTCAATATCCTCTATATTTCCTTGAAGATACTCCTTGATCATTGAACATTGTCTGATTAATTGGTTGTTCATTTTCGTTGTTAGAGTAGTGCGATCCGTTACACGTCTAGTAGCACAATTATTGCGCACTTAGTTGAGTATAGTAGAGAGACGAGCTATAGAAAGAGATTATTTTTGAGACAAAAGCTTGCTTAGAGTAAATGGCCAATTGGTTAAGCTGTTAATGGATAATTGACTGTCGATAAGCAGGAAAATATAAGAGTTGGACTTAATATAATGATGCCGCATGATATTACGCGGCATCTTGTGAGGCTTTTAAGTTAGAAAGCTTAGATTTTGATTTCTCGCCATTGCCCGGGTTGAAGATCACCAAGTTTTATCTCCCCCATTGAATAGCGGATTAAGCGTAACGTAGGGTAGCCGATATTTGCGGTCATGCGGCGTACTTGTCGGTTGCGACCTTCAATAATAGTGATAGCTAACCAAGTGGTCGGAATGTTGGCACGAAAACGCACAGGAGGAGTGCGTTCCCAAATTTGTGGTTGTTCGATGACTTCGACTTTAGCGGGTAAGGTCATGCCATCTTTTAATTCTACACCTTGGCGCAGTTTATCCAGATCTTGCTCGCTTGGCGCGCCATCTACTTGAACCCAATAGGTCTTGGGAGATTTTGATTCAGGTTGGGTAAGCTTGGCTTGTAGAATTCCGTCATTGGTTAATACCATTAGGCCTTCGCTATCACGGTCAAGACGACCTGCCGCATAAACTTCTTTTACTAGAATAAAATCAGCCAGTGTTTTGCGTCCGTCACCATCGGTAAATTGGCTTAACGTATCGAACGGTTTGTTAAAGATGATTACTTTGCGATCTTGTGGCGACACTCGTGGCTTGTTGGATTGCGGCTTTTTCTTTCTGTGAGTAGAAGAGTGCGGTCGGGCAGGGCCATTTCGTTTGAAACGCTTAGCTGGTGGCTTAGAAGATGTATTGGATGACTCACGACGCGAGCGAGGCTGCATGTTAACTACCCTGCAAAAATGTAAATAAAGTGTATGATTTGGTTTAAATAAATTCGGCTTTAAGCTATTATTTGCGCGCCAAAATCTGGATTGGCGCACAAGATAATAGACTATTCTATCGATTTTGTTTAATTATAACGAAACGCTCTCAAGGATGTTGTTGAGTAAACAGCGAAAAAAGAGACACAAAAACGCAGACAAGTGAGGGGATGAAGCAATTAGCTTGTAAGCGACCACATATGCAGAGCCATTCATCCGACCGGCTTTGTAAGAACAATAGGGAAATTTCATGCCTACAGAAAAACCTACAATCATTTACACCATCACTGATGAAGCGCCAGCATTAGCAACGTATTCGCTACTTCCGATTATTCAATCGTTTACGGCTTCTTCAGGTATTGATGTTGATACTCGTGATATCTCTCTAGCAGGGCGAATCATCGCCAACTTCCCAGAACATCTAACAGAAGAACAACGTATTGGCGACGCACTTGCTGAGCTAGGCGAGTTAGCAAAAACACCACAAGCAAATATCATTAAGCTACCGAATATTTCAGCATCAGTTCCACAGCTAAAAGCGGCGATCAAAGAACTCCAAGATAAAGGCTTTAACCTACCAAATTACCCGGAAGAGCCAAGCACTTACGAAGAAGAAGCAATTAAAGCGACTTACGACAAAATTAAAGGTAGTGCGGTTAACCCAGTGCTTCGTGAAGGTAACTCAGACCGTCGAGCGCCACTTTCAGTTAAAAACTACGCGAAGAAAAACCCACACTCAATGGGTGCATGGGCAGCAGATTCTAAGTCACATGTTTCTAGCATGTCTGACAGTGACTTCTTTGGTAGTGAAAAATCACACACCGTTTCTGGTGAAACCAAAGTTAAAATTGAATTTGTTGGTGCAGATGGTTCATCTAAAGAACTGAAAGCACCTTTCGCACTGCAAGATAAAGAGATTATCGATTGTTCAGTGATGAACAAAAAAGCGTTAGTTGCGTTTTTTGAACAAGAAATAGCGGACGCGAAAGAGAAGGATGTTTTACTTTCTCTGCACATGAAAGCGACCATGATGAAAGTGTCAGATCCAGTTATTTTCGGGCACGCCGTTAAGGTTTACTACAAAGACGTATTTGCAAAGTACGGTGAGCTATTTGACAAGCTAGGTGTGGATGTAAACAACGGTATTGGTGATGTTTACGCGAAAATTGCTAGCCTGCCAGCAGCACAAAAAGCTGAAATTGAAGCCGCACTGCAAGCGGTATACGAAACTCAGCCTCCATTGGCAATGGTAGATTCTGATCGCGGTATTACTAACCTTCATGTACCGAGTGACATCATTGTTGATGCGTCAATGCCAGCAATGCTTCGTGCGTCGGGTCAAATGTGGGGCCCAGATGGTAAGCAGAAAGATACTAAGGCCATGATCCCAGATCGTAGCTATGCCGGAATCTATCAGGCTGTGATTGATTTCTGTAAAGAGAATGGCGCATTTGACCCTACTACTATGGGTAGTGTGCCAAACGTTGGCCTAATGGCTCAAAAAGCAGAAGAATATGGCTCTCACGATAAAACCTTTATTCTTGATGCCGCGGGTACGGTTCGTGTGGTTGATGCATCGGGTGCAGTGCTACTTGAGCAAGCCGTAGAGGAAGGCGATATCTTCCGTATGTGTCAGGTGAAAGATGCGCCAATTCAAGACTGGGTGAAACTAGCGGTAACGCGCGCTCGTGCAACAGGTGTACCAGCAGTATTCTGGTTGGATGAAAGCCGTGCTCATGATGCGCAGCTTATCCAAAAAGTTAATGCTTACTTACCGGATTACGATACGGCTGGGCTTGAGATTAAGATCCTTGCACCACTTGAAGCGTGTAAGTTCTCTCTAGAGCGTATTAAGCGTGGCGAAGACACTATCTCTGTTACGGGTAACGTATTGCGTGACTACCTCACGGATTTATTCCCGATTTTAGAGCTTGGTACGTCAGCGAAAATGCTATCGATTGTCCCACTTATGAATGGTGGTGGTCTGTTTGAAACTGGCGCTGGTGGTTCTGCACCTAAGCACGTTCAACAAGTTGAAAAAGAAAACCATCTTCGTTGGGACTCGCTCGGTGAATTCTTAGCTTTAGCAGCATCGCTAGAGCACCTGAGCACGGTAACAGGCAATGCTAAAGCTCAAGTATTGGCTGACGCACTGGATAAAGCGACGGGTGAGTTCTTGGATAACAACAAATCACCATCACGCAAAGTGGGTGAGTTGGACAACCGTGGTAGCCATTACTACCTAGCGACTTATTGGGCACAAGCACTGGCGGCGCAAACTGCAGATGCAGATTTAGCTGCTGAGTTCGCACCAATTGCACAAGCTCTTGCATCAAAAGAAGATGCAATCGTTGCTGAGCTAAACGGCGCGCAAGGTGTTGTGGGTGATTTAGGTGGTTACTACGCACCGGTATTTGATAAAGCCGCACCACTGATGCGTCCAAGTGAGACACTTAACGCCATCATTAACGGTTAATCAAAGCTTAAAATGAACAAACCCGCCGAAAGGCGGGTTTTTTGTTTCGACATTGGCAGCGATTTATTTAGCTGGCATTGCTTCCAGCGGTGTTACTACACTAGCGTGGTATCCTTTAGGACCTTCTTCTACTTCGAAAAATACTTGTTGACCAGCTTTCAGTGTACGGTAGCCGTCCATTTGGATTGTGGAGTAGTGAGCGAAAACGTCACTGTCGTCACCTTCTGCGCAAATGAAACCAAATCCTTTGGCATTGTTAAACCATTTTACTGTACCTGTAGCCATGCTATACATCCCTCATGCATTTTGTTTACTGATGTTGTTAACTCAACAACACTCCTGTGCTGTTGATGAATTAGTGAATAACAATTCAGGCGCTGCCAAATTTTTAGTCACTATTTGACCAATGTAGTCAATGATTAGGGACAGTCAATAGTAAAAAGGTATTACTTACTAATTATTTACAAACAAAATCATTCCAAAGTTTACATATTTGTAACTGATTTCACTATTTGCTTAAGAAAAACTGAATAATTTTAGGGTGATTTGATGTGTTTTTAATCAGTTGTCATGTATTTGCCGCGAGATAGAAATCTTTTATTTGCAGCGATACAATTGCTGCATTAGTCTCTAAGTATGGGCTTTGAAATGCTTGGGCTTTTTTTACTCTTACTAGAGTTCTATCCAATATTTCCGTACGGTGAAGTGTTAAAATTAAACACAGTTACTTTCTAAACAATGATTAATCATGAGCAAGCATTTTGAATGGGTAACTCCAGACTCAGATCTACTGGAGTTAGAGAAAACAGAAGTTAAACCGCCATCTTTGTATCACGTTATCTTGAATAATGATGACTACACACCGATGGATTTTGTTATCGAGATTCTAGAGCGATTTTTCTCTATGGATATCGATCAAGCGACACAAGTTATGCTCAAGGTTCACTACGAAGGGAAGGCCATTTGTGGCACTTTCACTGCGGAAGTGGCAGAAACCAAAGTAGCGCAAGTTACTATGTATTCAAGGGAAAATGAGCACCCACTGCTTTGCACTATGGAGCAAGCTTAGCGCTTGTCCGAACAACCCTTTAGTTGTTCTTTGAGGAGGTCCTTATGCTGAATAAAGAATTAGAATCGAGTCTCAACGGCGCGTTTGCCCGTGCACGAGACAAAAGACATGAGTTTATGACCGTCGAGCACCTCCTACTAGCCTTGCTAGAGAATGATGCCGCGCGAGATGCACTGACTGCGTGCCAAGCTGATATAGACGCCTTGCGTAATGAGCTAGACGTATTTATTGATCAAACAACTCCTCTTATCCCAGAAAACGACGAAACACGTGAAACTCAACCAACTCTTAGCTTTCAAAGAGTGCTTCAACGTGCCGTTTTCCATGTTCAATCGTCTGGTCGCAGTGAAGTGACAGGCGCCAATGTTTTAGTCGCTATTTTTAGTGAACAAGAATCGCACGCAGCGTATTTGCTGAAAAAGAATGACATTAGCCGTTTAGACATTGTTAACTTTATTTCCCATGGCATTTCTAAAACAAACGGTGAAGCAGAAGACTCATCCTCTGAATCATTCGGTAGTGAAGCGCCAAGTGAAGACAACAGCTCTGAAGAGCGTTTAGAAAGTTTTGCTACAAACCTCAACCAAGTGGCGAAAAAAGGCCAAATCGATCCACTGATTGGTCGAGATAAAGAGCTAGAGCGCACCATTCAAGTGCTTTGTCGCCGCCGTAAAAACAACCCACTATTGGTTGGTGAAGCGGGCGTGGGTAAAACCGCCATTGCCGAAGGTCTCGCTTGGAGAATCGTTGAAGGCCAAGTGCCTGAGATAATCAAAGATAGCATCATTTATTCACTTGATATTGGCTCGCTATTAGCGGGTACAAAATACCGTGGTGATTTTGAGAAGCGCTTTAAAGCCATTCTTAAACAGCTTGAAAAAGAAGAGGATGCGATTCTCTTCATTGATGAAATTCATACCATTATCGGTGCTGGTGCAGCATCTGGTGGTCAAGTCGATGCCGCGAACTTAATTAAACCGCTACTGAGCAGCGGTAAGTTACGCTGTATTGGTTCGACTACTTATCAAGAATACAGCACCATTTTTGAAAAAGAGCGCGCGCTTTCTCGTCGCTTCCAAAAAATTGATGTGGTTGAACCTTCATTAGATGACACCACTAAGATTCTAATTGGTTTGAAACCGAAATATGAAGCGCACCATGAAGTTCGTTACACCAACAAAGCGCTACGTGCAGCAGTAGAGTTGTCAGCGAAATACATTAATGAGCGTCATCTACCTGATAAGGCGATCGATGTTATTGATGAAGCGGGCGCGCGCAGCCGCTTAGCACCTGCAAGCCGTCGTAAGAAAACGGTTGGCGTTGCTGATATTGAAGCTATGGTTGCAAAGATGGCTCGTATCCCTGAAAAATCAGTTTCTTCTACAGACAAAGAGATCCTTCAGTCTCTTGATGAGAAGATGAAAATGCTGGTATTTGGACAAGACAATGCCATCGATGTACTGAGCGAGGCAATCAAACTAACTCGCGCCGGTCTAGGTGCAGACAACAAACCAGTTGGTTCGTTCTTGTTTGCTGGCCCTACAGGTGTGGGTAAAACAGAAGTGACCGTTCAGCTTGCTAAGCTGATGGGTATTGAACTGCTGCGTTTCGATATGTCGGAGTACGGTGAGCGTCACTCAGTAAGTCGCCTAATTGGTGCGCCTCCGGGTTATGTTGGTTACGATCAGGGCGGCTTGTTAACAGATGCAGTGATTAAACATCCGCATTCAGTTGTGCTTCTGGATGAGATTGAAAAAGCGCACCCGGACATTTTTAATTTGCTACTGCAAGTGATGGATAACGGTACTCTAACAGACAACAATGGCCGTAAAGCGGATTTCAGAAACGTTATTCTTGTTATGACAACCAACGCGGGTGTCCAAGAGACTGAGAAGAAATCCATTGGCCTTATCCAGCAGGATCATAGCCATGATGCGATGGCGGAAATTAAGAAAGTCTTTACTCCTGAATTCCGCAATCGTCTGGATAACATCATTTGGTTCAACAGCTTGAGCGAAGATGTTATTCACCAAGTAGTGGACAAGTTCATCGTTGAACTGCAAGCTCAGTTGGATGTTCGTGGCGTATCGCTAGAGATCTCAGATGATGCTCGTAAGTGGCTTGCCGCCAAAGGTTACGACAAAGCAATGGGTGCTCGACCAATGGGACGCGTGATTCAAGATAAGCTCAAAAAACCATTGGCAAACGAATTACTGTTTGGTGAATTGGTCGATGGTGGTACGGTGAAGGTCACTCTGAAGTCAGATAAATTAGAATTTGATTTCATGAATGAGAAAGAAGCCGCAGTGCATTAAGTCGAACTCGATAACGTAAAGCCAGAGCAATTGCTCTGGCTTTTTTGTTTTTGCTCTTAGGTAAAATGTATAACAGCTGTTGTTTTATATGCGACTGATATCTTATTTGGGTGATGAGAATGGATTAGTATCTGGATATCAAATTAATGCTTTTGTATTAATTAACCCCCTAAATATAAAAGCTAAGGAAAGTTATAAAATGAAAAAACTTGCAGCCAGAGTCTTGGTCATTGTTCTCACTTCAGTTGGATTAATTGCGTGTGGCGGTACCCCGCAACAACCTCCTGCGGAAACTGTTACTCTGTCTTCCTCTATAAACGTTAAAGAACTAGATTTAAATCTTACGTTCAAACATACGCCTGAAATTAAGTATCACACTCAAGAGGAGTTAACGTCACTTGTAACATCCTTACTAAAGACAAAGCTTAAAGAAAAACAATTACTGTCTACAGCGCCAGAGGCCGACTCGATTGTGATAAATGTCGAGTATTTCCGTCGATTTTTAGGTGACGCCACTCCACTTCCTAGTGATTCGTTAGCAGCCCCAGAATTTGAGTATCAGATCAAACTAGCACAAGGGCAGGAAATGAAGACTGTAGTGTCTAGAGAGAATTTGGTCTATAAGCCTGGGTTTGCATCTAGTTTGAAGATTATTGGTGGTGGTTTAAGAGACAAAGAAGATGAGCTTCCATTTGTTGAGGCTTTAGTAAATACCCTCATTGATGACATAGAAAAAAATTCAAACTAAAAGTAGAAGCCAGAGCAATTGCTCTGGCTTTTTTCATCATCGATAGGCGGAAAGTCGTGAAGAAATGAACTGATAGGACTCTTCTACATCATCCGGAATGGGTTGCTCTATCTGAAATCCTCTCTCTGGGTATATTTTAATGCGCTCAAAGTCGCCTAACATTGCTTCCAACGCCATACACAAATCAATATCTTCATTGAAGTAATCAACGAAAGACAAAGCAGGAGAAGTGACGGTGGCACTTTCGATAGCATTTGGCCACTGCTTCATAAACGTCGCGTAGGCACGGCGCTCCATATAAGGCTTTTGAACTAAGATAAAGCGTTGAAAATCGAGCTTAAGCTTTCCTAATACTTGTGCAGTGAGCGTGACATTTTCTCCGCTGTTGGTTGCTTGGTTTTCAATAATGATTTTATTTGCAGGGACACCGAGATCTTTGGCGATGGCCGCAAATGTTTCGGCCTCTGTTTGATCGAATACCCCTTCAGTTAAGCGGCCAAAACCACCAGAGAATATGAGGTACTCAGCCATGCCTTGATGGTATAGGTCAATTGCATGTTCAGCTACGCGAGGATCATTGCTACCTAATACGAAAATACAGTCTGCTTTCTCGATTTGGTGGTTTAGCTGCATGTACTGCCATAAGTTTTCTATATGCTTGAACAGACGCATCTTGATGCCCTCAAATGGTTTCTAACGTATGTTGAAAGTGGAATCGATAGCCATGTGCGATGGCTTTATCGGCAATGATTCGTTTGTCGGCCTGAGCCACCGTGGCTGGAAGCGAATCTTCACTTTGTACTCGCTCTAGCGCGGCTTGATAAAACTCGGCTTTATTCGTCGTGTTTGGTGTTGTGGCATTGATGATTTGCTTATTGAAATGGGACGCGGCAAATACAGAGATACCAATTGCATCATTGAGATGCAGCATGTTAGCGGGGGCTTGCGTACTGACCTGACGTAGCTTGTTCACAAAGCGAGAAGGGTGGCGGTTTGGGCCAATAAGGCCGCTACAGCGAATGATGGCGTAGTCTATGCCACTATCCATTAAGTGTTGTTCCGCTAGTAGCATCACTCGGGCATTGTCAGAAAAGCTTGGATTGCTAATGGCTTTATCTAAGCTAGCGTCGTCTTCGGTCATCTCTTTGGCAAGGTTAGGGTAAACCGTGGTTGAGCTGATCATAATGATCTTTTCTACCTGGTTGGTTTTCGCTGCTGAGACCAATTTTTGCCAATGCTGAGCGTATTGGTCACCATTACCTTTACGAAATCCCGGAGGAAAGCAGCCAAAGAGCAGGTCGGCTTTGAGCGAAGCTAAGGTATTGGCGACATCTTCCAACGAATGGTCAAGATTGAGTAACGTCGATTTTAAGCCCGATTGCGCAATCTCATTGCAACCTGATGGCGTTGTACGGGTGGCAACAACCGTGTGGCCCAAGTTAGCTAAGCAATGGCCGAGTGGCTGTCCCAACCAGCCCGCGCCAACAATGACGATATTTTTCATTTATTTACTCCAATCCCTATAGCGATACTTCATTATGAAGCCTAGTTAATTGGTTACGCAAACACTTGTGTGCGGTGCAGTTACTGACACTTTGATGCTGTACTACGTCGATATTGGCGTGCCACGTAAGGTTTTCGAAATCAGACTTTACTTGTATCAGTTGGCCGCTTTCTAGTGCGGGCTGAGCAATATGGATTGGCAGCATCCCCCAACCAAAACCGTTGCTGATTAACTCTAGTGAGACATAGTGACTATCGGCATACCAAACGTCTGGGCTATGTGCTTTTTGAAAGCTGCTAGTTTCGTTGGATTTAGAACGAATCACGATTTGCCGATGCAGCCTCAAAGTATCGAGGTGAGGAATGGTGAGTGAGGCGAGTGGGTGATGCTTCGCAACGTAGACATCGAATATGACGTTACCTAAGCCTTCAAAATCTAGCGACTCATCTAAGCTTGCTTCGCTAAACATGATTCCCATTGTTGCTCGTTTATTTCTGACTAACTGAAGAATATCAATACTGGATGCACTCAAACATTCGAAATGGATCATCGGAAACTGCTCGCTCACACTTTGCAGCGCAACGGATAACTGCGTCATCGGAATACCTTCATCGATGGCCAAAGTAATGTCTTGATATTGCCGACCATCAAGTTGATGCGCGCAGTTGATCAACCGCTTATGTTGGATAACAGCAGCTTTAGCGTGCGGTAGAAGCTGCTGGCCTTGATGGGTCAACAACGGGTAGCGCCCAGACCGATCAAATAACTCATAGCCGCAGTCTATTTCCATATTGATTATATGTTGGCTAATGGCGGATTGAACCTTACCCAACTTTCGTGCTGCGGCGGAAAATGAACCTTGCTCGACGGTTTGGATGAACGCATCTAATTGCTCAATACTAAACATATCATTTTTACTGATGGTATCTGACTTTTTAGTATCTTATATCTCGATGATAATAGCGTCTATTGATAGAGCATAATTTAGAGAACTATGATGCAAACAAAAGAAAGAATCTTCCATGCCATTACATTTGAAGCATTGGCGTTAGCCATAATCATCCCATCGGCGGCAGTTATTACCGGTAAAGCGACAGGATCGCTTGCTATTGTGGGGATTGGTTTGAGCCTTTTTACCGTCGTGTGGAACTACTTTTACAACATTGGTTTTGACCGCTGGTTTGGTCATGATCGCGTTAATCGTTCATTGAAGTTAAGAGTGGGGCATACGTTTGGATTTGAAGGTGGTTTAATTTTCCTTACTGTGCCAACCATTGCGTGGTTTTTGCAGATTTCAATTGGGTCTGCTTTGATGCTTGAAGCAGGGTTCTTGGTATTTTTCTTCTTTTACGCGACGGGGTTTAATTGGTGTTATGACCGATTGCAGCCTTATAAGTGGATGTTTGCGAATAGAACAGAGGCTTAAGAGAACTGTTCAACAAAAAAGAGCACCGCATGCGGTGCTCTTTTTGTGGTGTCTATTACTTTAATACGCGAAGAATTTTGTCTGCGTGTTCTGCGACTTCGATACCCTCATCAGTCAGGTAGCCGCCATCAGGCAATGTACATAGTCCTTTTTCGTAGAGTTTTTTTACGGCTTGCTGCATTTCTTCTGATGCATCGTTGTGCACCTTAATGCCAGTTGCGGAGCTACTAATATCGAATTGCAGTAGCAAGTTGAGTTCAGAAAGATGTTCTGGCAAGTATTTCATAAGAGATTCCTTATTTTGTCTTCCTATCCAAAGTACTGCGAACGACAGCGTTCGACAATGTTGATATGAGAGAAGTGTTAGCTAATGCAAAAAAGCAGATTTTTGCATAAAAATCGCTTTTAATATGAAAAATTAGCCTAATGAGTTTAAAGTGCAAACTTCTAAAAATGAGATTTTAAATAAGCAATTGAATATATTGGTTTTTGCTGCTGTTTGGCATGAGTCGTTTAGGTATTTTGATAGCAATGTCCTCGTCGATAACTCCAGTTTGTCTTCTCATAAAAAACATTTTTAGTTAACGACAAAATTAGTGCTTGAATAAATGCTGAATACGAGTGATTATCCGCGCCCTCCTATTCACTTGTTTCAAAATGTTACACTAACATGAACCTTAACCAATTTGACTCATTGCTACCGCCGCAAATGGCTGAGCGCGCGGCCGAAATCGGCCTTGGTAAAGCAACTAAAGACCCGGTTAAATCTTTTCTTCTCGCGATCTCTGCGGGAATTCATATTGGCATCGCATTTATCTTTTATACCACTGTTACCACGGGCACATCAGAGATGGCTTGGGGCATGACCCGCTTGATTGGTGGTATCGCGTTTAGCTTAGGTCTCATTTTGGTGGTAGTCACCGGCGGTGAGTTGTTTACCAGTTCGGTATTAACATTAGTTGCCAGAGCAAGTGGTAAAATCTCATGGCAGACACTGTTTAAGAACTGGTTTATTGTCTACATCGGTAACGGTATTGGCGCATTGTTGCTTGTGTTATGTATGGTGGTAACTAAGCAATACATGTTCGATCATGGACAAGTTGGCTTGAACGCCATGGCGATTTCTCAGCACAAATTACACCATGGTTTTTTCCAAGCAGTCGCGCTTGGTATTATGTGTAACGTGTTGGTATGTATTGCCGTTTGGATGACATTCAGCGGGCGCACGTTGACCGATAAAATCATGGTGATGATTTTACCTGTCGCTATGTTTGTGTCGGCAGGCTTTGAGCACTGCATTGCCAATATGTTCCAAGTGCCGATGGCGATCGCTATTAAGACGTTTGCTCCAGCAGAGTTTTGGCAAATGACGGGCGCGAATATCGCAGATTACGCCGATTTGAATCTACTGGGCTTTTTGGTTAACAACCTAATACCAGTGACGATAGGTAATATTATTGGTGGCGGTTTGTTTGTAGGTATGTGGTACTGGCTGATTTATCTACGTGACGACCAGCATCTAGCATAGATATTAGGCTCGCCCATGCGAGCCTTTTTATGCTCAGCAGTTGTCCAAGTTGAATTGTCCCTGTTCGAAATACTCATCGTTTAGCTCTGCTGGCTCGACAACTAGCCAGTTCGTTTGATCTTCCTGTTCTAACTCGGTTAGTAGAAAACCATTCGCCATATTTCTACGTGCGATGTTGTGATGTCCCTGTTGCATTTTATCGTCCCTTAATCCGATATGTTGGGAGTGTAAAAAGCAATTCTGACAATTGGATTACAACAGAATGGCGAAATAATGAACGCTTTGATTTGTGGTGGGGCGCGTTTTTACTTTCCTTGTCAGAGTTATCTTCAATACTGTTACAGTGTTATCCACAGATTCTGTGGATAACACCTTACAAATGCCGTAGTTAGGGAAAATGACTGGTTAATTTTTGTACGTCGAAGTCAGTATTCGACCACTCGGGGTGATGTTGGTACGGATGGTTAGGCTCAAGGTAACGGCTACTGCGATGATCAACATGACAAAAATAGCGATCATAATCATTAGTTGATATTTGATCGCGACCATAGGACTTGCGCCCCCCAATATTTGCCCCGTCATCATTCCCGGTAAGGTCACCAAACCGCTAGTGCTCATTGTTGCCATTGAAGGTGCGATGGACTTTCTTATCGCGTCTCGCACAAAGGGTAGGGTAGCGTATTGAGGCGAAGCACCGAGTGAAATGGCGCCTTCATACTCTGCTTTACGTTGTTCAAAGCTCGAGAAAAGGTTTTGTAGCGCGACGATATTCCCGCTTAATGAATTACCAAGTAACATCCCGGCCAAAGGAATCAGATATTGCGCGTTGTAAAACGGAGTTGGTTTTACAACGGCCAGACAGATGAGAAAAAGCACGGGAGTTAGACCAACAAGAAGCCCAAGTGCGACAGAAGTAAAAATGGGTTTTATTGGTAACTGAGTTTTACTAATAATCGAGCTTGCGCCAATTAAAATCATTGCTGCAAGCCATAAAAGGTTGACTAACAGGCTATTAATTTCGAACAAAAACTCAAGGTAGACGCCGACAAGAATCAATTGCAAAGTCATGCGTGAAACGCTGATCATAAGTTCTTTTTCGATCTTTAACTGATAGTAGCGACTTAGCCCCAATGGTATTGTTAGTGTGGTAAAAAACAGCGCTAAAATAGGCCAAGGAATATCGACAACAGTCGTCATAAAATCTCTCCAATTTCCCGTTTCGTATTGTACCTCAATTTGAAGATCTATCCCGGAATACTAATTAGCGAATAACTCAAACTGCGCTATGCTGATAGTTTACATTTTTATAACAGTTGGTTGTTTTTGAATGAAAATTATTGCTATTCAACTCTCTATTTTGCCTGTTTTCCTGCGAGATATGGCTCGCAAAATGAGGCCGAGTTACCCCTAAAGTATTATTAATATTTTTTCATAAATGCACGCTTTTTTATACATGATTTTTTATTCAAACACATATCTGGATGACCTCAAAAAAGTGTTGGATAACAGACGGGATAAGGGAGTAATTGATTGAACCCTACTATTGGTATGGTCTAAAATTTTTAAATAGAAATAGTCAAACTTATAGCTTGATTATAAGAGCTATCCAATAACACAAAATACGCAATAGGCAAATGTATGAGTGATGTTAACAAAATTGAAAAAGGCGAGAAATCTTCGCTGGAGTGGAAGTCTTTCCTCTTCATCACAGTGGTTCTTTTTCCAATTCTAAGTGTGGCATTCGTAGGCGGTTACGGTTTTATCGTCTGGGCGCTACAAGTGTTCTTCTTTGGTCCTCCTGGCGTTCACGGTTAAGCCTTGACCTCCGACCGCACTTATAAATTAGAATTTTAAGAGAGCAAGTCATGAAAAATATGATTATTAAACTGTGGCGCACTATGACGCGTCCTGCGGTTCATATCAGCCTTGGTGTGCTGACTATGGGCGGCTTTGTTGCTGGCGTTATTTTCTGGGGTGGTTTTAATACGGCTTTAGAAGCGACTAACACAGAAGAATTTTGTATTAGCTGTCACACCATGCGTGACAACGTATACGTAGAGCTTCAAGAAACTGTTCACTGGAAAAACCACTCTGGTGTTCGTGCTACTTGTCCTGATTGTCACGTACCTCACAACTGGACAGACAAAATTGCACGTAAAATGCAGGCTTCTAAAGAAGTATTTGCACAAGTGTTTGGCAACTACGATGAAGAAGGCGTATTCGAAGAGCGTCGTATCGAACTAGCAAAACACGAATGGGATCGTTTCTCTGCAAACAAATCTCTAGAGTGTAAAAACTGTCACAACTACGAATCAATGGACTTTGATCTAATGTCTCCTACAGCTCGCATCCAGATGAAGCAAGCGGCAGAGAAAGATCAAAGCTGTATCGATTGTCACAAAGGTATCGCGCACAAACTTCCTGCGGGTATGGACAGCATCGGTGGTATCGTGGGCGAGCTAGAGCAATTGGCTTCTAGCACAGATTACTCTGTAGGTAACGCACTTGTGAGTGTTCGTCACCTTCCTATGTACTTTGATGATAAAGCGACACAAGAAGCGGGTCTTCTAAACCCAGCATCAACTGTAACAATGCTTGAAGAAAGCGGCGACATGATGAAAGTTGAGATTGACGGCTGGCGTAAAGCGAAAGGCTTTGGTCGTGTAATCCAAGAAGATTTCGGTATGAACATCGCAGTAGGCTCTCTATTGAAAGAAGCAGCACTAAGCGACGACGTGGTAGCGAAAGGCGAGAAGAAAGTTGATGAACTAACTGGTCTGCCTTGGGAAAAAGTAACCGCAACAGTTTGGATGAAGAAAGAAGCGATGCTTAATGACGTGACTCCTATCTGGGAGAAAGCGAGCGAGTCGTACAACACTAACTGTTCTGTATGTCACACTCAACCAGACGAAGCGCACTTCGATGCGAACACATGGCCTGGTATGTTTAACGGCATGCTTGCATTCGTTAACCTAGATACAGACAGCGAAGCGCTAGTACTTAAGTACCTACAAAAGCACTCTTCAGATTTTGTTGAAGGTCACCACTAATAAGCGTCATACGGAGTAATGAAAATGGCTATTACACGAAGAAGTTTTCTTAAAGGTGTAGCAACCACAAGTGCAGCGTCAGTAATTGGTCCAAGCTTATTGGCATCAGCATCAGCAAACGCAGCAGAAACAACGGGAACTTGGAAAGTTTCAGGTTCTCACTGGGGTGCATTCCGCGCCCACATCTACGGTGGTAAAGTTCAAGAGATTAAGCCTCTTGAGTCGGATACTAACCCGACAGATATGATCAACGGCATCAAGGGTATTATTTACAGCCCTTCACGTGTTCGTTATCCAATGGTTCGCCTTGATTGGCTGAAGAAGCACAAATACAGTGCTGAAACACGTGGTGACAACCGTTTCATCCGTGTTACTTGGGATGAAGCGCTTGATCTATTCTACCGTGAACTAGAACGCGTACAGAAAGATTACGGTCCTTGGGCACTGCACGCAGGCCAAACAGGCTGGCGTCAAACTGGTCAGTTCCACAGCTGTACCAGCCACATGCAACGCGCAGTGGGCATGCACGGTAACTACATCACGAAAGTAGGTGACTACTCGACGGGTGCAGGTCAGACAATTCTGCCTTACGTTCTTGGCTCTACAGAAGTTTACGCACAAGGTACTTCTTGGTCTGAGATCCTAGAGAACTCTGACAACATTGTTCTTTGGGCGAACGACCCAGTGAAAAACCTACAAGTAGGTTGGAACTGTGAGACACACCAATCGTTCCCTTACCTAGAGCAACTAAAAGAAAAAGTTGCGAAAGGCGAAATCAACGTTCTTTCTGTTGACCCAGTGAAGAACAAGACACAACGTTTCCTAGAGAACGATCACCTGTACATCAACCCGATGACAGACGTGGCGTTCATGCTTGCTGTGGCGCACGTGCTATACAACGAAGACCTACACGACAAAGAGTTCATTAAGACTTACTGTCTAGGCTTCGATGATTTCATCAAGTACGTTCAGGGTGAAACCAAAGATAAAGTGGTTAAGACTCCTGAGTGGGCCGCGGAAATCTGTGGCGTTAAAGCGGATAAGATTCGTGAATTTGCACGCATGTTAGTGAACGGTCGTACACAGATCCTGATGGGTTGGTGTATTCAACGTCAAGAGCACGGTGAGCAGCCTTACTGGGCAGCAGCGGTAGTTGCAGCGATGGTTGGTCAAATCGGTCTGCCGGGCGGCGGTATTTCTTACGGTCACCACTACTCAGGTATCGGTGTTCCTTCAACTGGCTTCGCGGCACCGGGTGGTTTCCCTCGTAACCCAGATGATAAGCCCAAGTGGGACAACAATGACTTCAATGGCTTTAGTAAGACAATCCCAGTTGCACGCTGGATTGACTGTCTACTAGAACCAGGTAAAGAGATTCGTTACAACGGCTCTAAAGTGAAGCTTCCGGGCTACAAGATGATGGTTATCTCGGGCAACAACCCTTGGCACCACCACCAAGACCGTAACCGCATGAAGAAAGCATTCAAACAGCTACAAACTGTAGTAACAATTGAATTTGCTTGGACAGCGACTTGTCGCTTCTCTGACATCGTTCTTCCTGCGTGTACTCAGTTCGAACGTAACGACATTGACGTTTACGGTTCTTACTCAGGTAAAGGTCTGATTGCAATGCACCGTCTAGTGGATCCATTGTTCCAATCTAAGACTGACTTTGACATCTTTACAGAACTAACACGTCGTTTCGGCCGTCACAAAGAGTACACTCGTGGCATGGATGAAATGCAATGGGTTCGTTCTCTATATGATGATTGTCGTGCTGCGAATAAAGCGAAGTTCGACATGCCAGAATTTGATCAATTCTGGGAAGAGAGCGTACTAGATTTTGGTGTTGGCCAGCCTTGGGTTCGTCACGCTGATTTCCGTAAAGATCCTGAGATCAACGCACTAGGTACGCCATCAGGCTTCATCGAAATTACGTCACGTAAGATCGGTCGCTACGGTTATGAACACTGTCAAGAGCACCCAATGTGGTTTGAGAAGACAGAACGTTCACACGGTGGTCCTGGCTCAGACAAATTCCCGTTCTGGCTACAGTCATGTCACCCAGACAAGCGTCTACACTCGCAAATGTGTGAATCGGAAGAGTTCCGTGCCACTTACGCAGTGAAAGGTCGTGAGCCTGTGTACATCAACCCAGCTGACGCGAAAGCGAAAGGCATTAAAGACGGCGATCTAGTACGCGTGTACAACGACCGTGGTCAGCTACTTGCTGGTGCTGTACTGACTGATAGCTACCCACGCGGTGTTATTCGCATCGAAGAAGGTGCATGGTACGGCCCTCTAAATGAGAAAGAAGGTGCTATCTGTACTTACGGCGATCCAAACACGCTAACAATGGATATCGGTTCATCTGAGCTAGCTCAGGCGACATCGGCAAACACTTGTATCGTTGAGTTTGAGAAATTCCGTGGTAAAGTGCCACCAGTTACCTCATTTGGTGGTCCAATCGAAATTAACTAAATTTCGATAGTGGATAAAAAGTGATAATGAATACCAGCTCTCGGGCTGGTATTTTTTTTATCTGTTTATTATAGAAATCTGGTACTTAGTAACTATTCGATTTGAAACGTGAAATACCTAACGTTTTGTATCACTGACAAAATAGACATCAAACTTACCCAATGCTGTAATACTTCTAAATGGATCAGTGTGTTGAGGTAACCATGCCAAACTCGATAGTGTTAGATTGTCAGGTCGAAGTTCATATCAGTAATGCGAACCTGAAAGCGACGTTGCAAGGGAACGAGTTGCACTTTTCCTACTCAGGCTTATCTAACGATCCTATCGGTTCAGATTACGCGCTATTTCACCTTGATACTGTTGTTGAGCAGCAAGCGACCTTGTATGGCGACGGTTTTCAGATGCTCGCGCAAACCAAAGGGCAATTAGACAATCTACAAGATATTGGTCGTTGTCCTGATAACAGCACGAGTTACCGAATCTACCCAGTTAACGCCCGTAAGCGCTTTTACAATTACTTAGTGATCGGCGATTCCATCGGCTACACCTTGTTTGGTTTTACCTCCTGCAACCGTTTTGCTGGTTATTTCTCGATAGCAGAGCAGGAAAATTTGAAACGTGTCACCGCCTATATTGATGGTGAGGAAACCTTGCCTCAACAATGGTCATCATTAAATCTTGAGTCGGTAGTGGTATTAAAGGACACGAACTTAAGCCGCCTGTATCAACGATACAGCCAAAGAATTGCTAATCATCACCCCATCAGAAACGGTGTGGTTGCACCTGCACCGACAGGGTGGTGCTCTTGGTATGCTTATTACGCCAATGTATCTGAGCACAAAGTACTGACCAACCTTGCAGCGATGGCTGAGCGCTTTCCTAAGCTTGACTATTTGCTCATTGATGATGGCTACCAAGCTTACATGGGCGACTGGCTGACACCATCAGATAAATTCACTTCAGGTGTTCAAACGGTCATCGAGAAGATTAAAGCGTTAGGAAAGAAACCCGCAATTTGGCTTGCGCCATTTATCGCACAAGCAGAGTCTGAACTGTTTAGGCAGCACCCTGATTGGTTTGTCCATAATGACAAAGGTGAGCCAATGAAAGCCGAGGAAGTGACCTACGCAGGCTGGCGCTGCACACCTTGGTATATTCTTGATATGACCAACCCAGATGTGCAAGAGCACATTACCCAAGTGGTCGCGCACATGCGTAATGAGTGGGGCATTGAGCTATTTAAACTGGACGCCAACTACTGGGGGACACTCAAAGGGATTCGCTATCAATCGGGCATCACTGGTGTTGAAGCATATCGAATGGGTATGGAAGCAATATCGGAAGGGGCAGGGGATGCGTTACTACTTGGTTGTAACGCACCTATGTGGCCATCACTTGGCTTAGTCGACATCATGCGCGTGAGTGATGATGTTGAACGGGATGAGCGTAGGTTCGAACAAATCGCAAAAGAGACATTTTTGCGTAGTTGGCAACATCGCCGCTTATGGCAAATTGATCCCGATTGCGCGACCTTTGTCTCGCTGCCAAATCAAGCAACGGAACGAAAGAGTTACGACTTCCATCGCACGGTATTGCTCGCCAGCGCAGGGACTTTGATGTCAGGCGATCCTCTCTGCGATTTGACGCCATTTGCCAAGCAAAGCCTTGATAAGCTCTTGATACGTCAAACCCGCAACCAAGACGCGGTGAAGTTTTCTTGTTTGAATTTACATCATGGTTATTTGCGTTTGACGCATAACAATGACCTACATTGCTTATTCAATTACCAACAACCCGCTCGCGAAGTGACTTTGACCGCTGATCATCCTGTCGATTGGCATGATTACTGGAGCGGCGAGAAGCTCAATCAAGAACCTGTAGCGGCGATAGAAGTCACGCTTGAAAGCGGACTAGCCGCAAGGGCAATACTCACTGTTGGCTAAAGGGTAAACATTGAACAGCCTCGCTTTTCGTGGGGGATGAGCTCTCGCCATTCTTTAGAGGCTGCTATACACTACGGCAATAACAGTTAGTGAGTAAGGTTATTAATGTCTATCATCTTGGGTATCGACCCAGGTTCTCGTATCACCGGCTATGGCGTCATTCGTCAACAAGGCCGTCATTTGCAATACCTTGGCAGTGGCTGTATCCGAACTTCAGAGAAAGAGCTGCCAGGTCGTTTAAAGCAAATCTTTGCGGGTGTCTCTGAAATCATCACGCAGTTTCAACCTGATGTTTTTGCGATTGAGCAAGTCTTTATGGCGCGTAATGCTGACTCTGCTCTAAAGCTTGGGCAAGCACGAGGCAGTGCTATCGTCGCGGCAGTGAATGCCGACTTACCAGTACATGAATACGCTGCTCGTCTGATAAAGCAAGCGGTAACAGGCACTGGTGGCGCAGACAAAGAACAAGTGCAGCATATGGTGCAACAAATGCTCAAACTCCCTGCAAGACCTCAAGCCGATGCTGCAGATGCATTGGGTGTGGCGATTTGTCATGCCAATACTAACAAAACCTTAGTGGCACTAGCAGGTAAAGCAACGGGCGCGCGTCGCGGACGTTATCGTTAAGCCTTCCTCTATTGTTGGGTAGTCGGATTTTTACTGGCTATCCATCCAGTTATTGATTATCATCATTCCATTATTATTCAAACCAGCAATTTCAAAAGGTCTCTTTGTGATTGGACGTCTACGTGGTATTTTGCTTGAAAAACAACCGCCTGAACTATTAATTGAAGTCAACGGTATTGGCTATGAAGTTCAAATGCCAATGAGCTGTTTCTATGAGTTACCCAATGTC
The DNA here is from genome assembly GCF_027587025.1 of Vibrio sp. LaRot3. Lineage (GTDB taxonomy): Bacteria > Pseudomonadota > Gammaproteobacteria > Enterobacterales > Vibrionaceae > Vibrio. Next base: position 483,522 of record NZ_JAPPTI010000001.1, read on the forward strand.
GGCGAAGAAGCCATCATTTATACCCATTTTGTCGTTCGTGAAGACGCGCAGTTACTGTATGGCTTTAATACCGTTAAAGAGCGCGCGTTATTCCGTGAAGTTATTAAAGCCAATGGTGTTGGGCCTAAGCTGGGTTTAGGTATTTTGTCGGGCATGACTGCAAGTCAATTTGTTGCCAGTGTCGAACGCGAAGATATCTCCACATTAGTAAAACTGCCGGGTGTGGGTAAGAAAACAGCAGAGCGCTTAGTGGTTGAAATGAAAGACCGCCTCAAAGGCTGGAGCGCAGGCGATCTGTTTACGCCATTTACTGACGCTGCGCCGATTGATAGCGTACCGCAAGCGACAAATACCAATGCTGAAGAAGAAGCAATCAGTGCTTTACTTGCGTTAGGTTATAAGCCTACTCAAGCTTCAAAAGTGATTGCTCAGGTATTGCAGCCTGATATGAGTGCTGAAGAGCTGATTAAGCATGCTCTAAAATCCATGGTGTAATAGGAAAGATTTGAATGATTGAAGCCGATCGCCTCATCGCTCCAGAGAATCCGGTCTTTAAAGACGAGGACGTTATTGATAGAGCAATTCGTCCTAAGAAACTGTCAGATTATGAAGGCCAAGATCACGTGCGTGATCAGATGGAAATTTTCATCAAAGCGGCCAAATTACGTGAAGAAGCACTCGACCACTTATTGATTTTTGGTCCTCCTGGCTTGGGTAAAACCACATTAGCTAACATCGTTGCCAATGAAATGGATGTCAACATCCGTACCACCTCGGGCCCAGTGCTAGAAAAAGCGGGAGATTTAGCCGCACTATTGACCAATCTTGAAGAAAATGACGTACTATTCATTGATGAGATACATCGCTTGAGCCCAATGGTAGAGGAGGTGCTCTATCCAGCGATGGAAGACTACCAATTGGATATTATGATTGGTGAAGGACCGGCTGCTCGTTCGATTAAAATCGATCTGCCGCCTTTTACTTTGATTGGGGCGACAACACGAGCTGGCTCACTGACTTCGCCTTTGCGTGATCGTTTTGGTATCACTCAGCGATTGGAATACTACAAAGTTGAAGATTTACAGCATATCGTTCAAAGAAGCGCTGATTGCCTTGGTTTATCCATGGAAGCCGATGGTGCATTGGAAGTTGCGCGTCGAGCACGGGGTACTCCGCGTATTGCAAACCGTCTGTTGAGACGAGTACGTGACTACGCAGAAGTTAAATCCAACGGACATATTAGCGCTGAAATCGCAGATAAAGCCCTGAATATGTTAGATGTCGATGCCAAAGGCTTCGATTATATGGACCGCAAACTGCTGTTAGCGATAATGGAAAAATTTGGTGGTGGCCCGGTAGGGATTGATAATATGGCCGCGGCTATTGGTGAAGAGCGTGATACAATTGAAGACGTGTTAGAGCCGTATCTAATCCAACAAGGCTATCTACAACGCACCCCTCGCGGGCGAATTGCGACAGATAGAGCATATTTACATTTTGGAGTAGATAAATAGAATTTTCCTAGTGCTATTTATTTTGCGCAGCTAAGTATTTATAAGTAAATACAACAGATTATGAATACTTAGCTTTTTGCCATTAACAAAATAGCTTTGCACGTAAGTCATGTGTTTCAGGTCACATTTATTAAATTTGTCCAATTTATATATAAGTAACCTTTTATCGTTGAATGTTAATACCTTTCGCGCTTTTTCACCCTCTGTGAGTCGCATTTTCACCATTTAGTCACCTGAATACTCCTCTACAATTGATCTGCATCAATGTGATGCTTTTTTGCTCAAAACTCAGAAATCATACTTGATCTAGATCAAAGCGAATTTTCCCTATAAACCTTTTGAAACAAGCGGGTTTTCCAAGTAATATTAGTCATAGCTATATTAGCTGATGCTTAACAATTAACTAACCAATGTAGTACATATTTGCAACAAATATGTTTTCTTATAAACATTTCTCGAAAACGTTCAACTTTCGAGATTGGAAGCAGAAATGTAGAGCGTGTCATTCAGCCGACACATAGGAGTTATCATGATTGACATTGTTGATCTGTCGCGGTTGCAGTTTGCTTTAACAGCGATGTATCACTTTTTATTCGTACCTTTGACTCTAGGTATGGCTTTCTTATTAGCCATCATGGAATCAATGTACGTAATGACGAACAAGCAAATCTATAAGGATATGACCAAGTTCTGGGGTAAGCTGTTCGGTATTAACTTTGCCCTTGGTGTTGCCACAGGCTTAACCATGGAATTCCAGTTTGGTACTAACTGGTCTTACTATTCTCACTATGTCGGTGACATCTTTGGTGCGCCGCTAGCCATTGAAGCCCTTGTTGCTTTCTTCTTAGAATCCACTTTTGTCGGGTTATTCTTCTTTGGTTGGGATCGACTGTCGAAACGTCAACACTTAGTTGTAACTTGGTTAGTAGCACTAGGCTCTAACTTCTCGGCACTTTGGATCCTTGTTGCAAACGGCTGGATGCAAAACCCAGTTGGCGCTGAATTTAACTTTGAAACCATGCGTATGGAAATGGTGAGCTTTGCTGAGGTTGTTCTTAACCCAGTTGCTCAGGTTAAGTTCGTACACACAGTAGCATCTGGCTACACGTGTGGTGCAATGTTTATTCTTGGCATCAGCTCATGGTACTTAATTAAAGGCCGTGACGTTGCATTTGCGCGTCGTTCATTTGCAATCGCTGCTTCTTTTGGTATGGCAGCAATCCTTTCTACTATCGTTCTTGGCGACGAATCAGGCTATGAGCTTGGTGAAGTACAAAAAGTAAAACTAGCAGCTGTAGAAGCAGAATGGCACACAGAGCCAGCTCCAGCCGCGTTTACTGTTTTTGGTCTACCTAACCAAGAAACAATGGAAACGGATTACGCAATCAAAATCCCTTACGTGATGGGTATCATTGCTACGCGTTCATTCGATGAGCAAGTTACGGGTATCCATGACCTTCGTGAAGAGCACGTAGAGCGTATTCGCACTGGTATGTACGCATACGAACTACTAGAGAAGCTACGTGCAGGTGAGAAAACGCCTGAAAACATGGCTGCGTTCGACGAAGTAAAAGGTGACCTAGGTTACGGTCTACTTCTTAAGCGTTACACAGACAACGTTGTGGATGCGAGCGAAGACCAAATTCAAGCGGCTGCGGATGATTCTATCCCTACTGTTTGGCCTCTATTCTGGTCATTCCGTATCATGGTTGCTTGTGGCTTCATCATGCTATTCGTATTTGGTGCTGCGTTTATTCAAACGTGTCGTCAGAAAATCGAACAGAAACCTTGGGTTCTTAAGGCAGCACTTTGGAGTATTCCACTTCCATGGATTGCGATTGAAGCAGGTTGGTTTGTAGCAGAGTACGGTCGTCAACCATGGGCTGTAGGTGAAATCCTTCCTGTTCACGTAGCGGCATCTTCTCTAACTGCTGGCGAAATCTGGACATCTCTATTCGTGATTCTAGCGCTTTACACAGTATTGTTGGTTGCAGAAGTATACCTAATGCTGAAGTTCGCTCGTAAAGGTCCTAGCAGCCTGAAAACAGGCCGTTACCACTTTGAGCAAAACGCTGACTCTGTAGAAGACAAAGTTAGCCGCCAAGTAGAAGCGTAAGGTAAGGAGATACATTATGTTTGATTACGAAATCTTGCGACTTATCTGGTGGGTACTGATCGGTGTTCTGATGGTAGGTTTCGCAATTACTGATGGCTTTGATATGGGCGTTGGCGCGCTTGTACCTGTAATCGGTAAAAATGACACTGAGCGTCGTGTAATGATTAACTCGATTGCTCCTCACTGGGATGGTAACCAAGTTTGGCTTATCACGGCGGGTGGTGCGCTATTCGCTGCATGGCCTCTTGTGTACGCGACTTCATTCTCGGGTTTCTACCTAGCAATGATCGTAACACTGGCTGCGTTATGGCTGCGTCCGGTTGGTCTTGATTACCGTTCGAAGATTGAAGACCCTCGCTGGCGTAATGCTTGGGACTGGGCAATCTGTGTAAGTGGTTTTGTACCACCAGTTATCTTCGGTGTAGCGTTTGGTAACCTTCTGCAAGGTGTTCCATTTAAGCTAAGCGAATTTATGATGCCAACGTACCACGGCACATTCTTTGAACTGCTAAACCCATTTGCTCTGCTTTGTGGTCTAGTAAGCTTGTTCATGATTGTGATGCAAGGTGCAGCATGGCTTCAAATGAAGACAACAGACGAAGTTCACGCTCGTGCACGTAACGTCGCGCAAATTGCTGGTCTACTGACGGTTGCTCTATTTGTTGCTGGTGGCTTCTGGATTCAGTCTATCGAAGGTTACGTTATCACTAGCGTTATCGATACTAACGCAGCATCTAACCCACTTAACAAAGAAGTGGTACGTGAGATGGGCGCTTGGATGAACAACTTCGAGACATACCCGCTAATGTGGGCGGCACCGGCTCTTGGTGTGGCAATGCCACTACTTGCTGTGCTTGCATCTCGCTTTGAGAAAGGCGGCTTTGCTTTCCTATTCTCAAGCTTGGGTAACGCTGGTGTTGTACTAACGGCTGGTTTTGCAATGTTCCCATTCGTAATGCCGTCAAGCGAGGTGTACAGCCATAGTTTGACAATGTGGGACTCAACTTCATCTGAGTTGACGTTGAACCTAATGACAGCTGTTGCGGCTGTGATGGTTCCTATTATCCTTGGCTACACAACTTGGACTTACTACAAGATGTTTGGTCGCTTGGATAATAAGTTTATCGAAGACAACAAAAACTCACTTTACTAAGGAGCATTTACTATGTGGTATTTCGCATGGATTCTAGGTGTACTACTTGCTTGTGCATTCGGTATCATCAACGCTCTTTGGCTAGAGCACACAGAAATGATGGACAAAGACAGTGAGTAATCTCGCTGACAAGGTGGCATGCTTGCATGCCCCTATGGATAAGGCTCTACTTAGAGCCTTATCGCTTATTTTAGGCTTTTTCCATGTTGCTATGGTGATGTGGGACCCAGAAGCATACTCATTTGCAATCGGTGGTTTTAATAGTGTCATTTCGCCGCTAATGATTTGGGCTATTTGCTCAAGCATGGTGTATGGACTCTCTTTTAAGCCTCATAGCTGGTATTGGCAAATTCTATTTAGCCCATACTTTAGTCTGTCGATTTTGAGTTACCTTACTTACGCCTACTTTACGTAAGCAAAGCGCTTAAAATAACGTCATATTGTCATCTAATAACGCCAGTTTTTATAAACTGGCGTTATTTTTTTGGGGGGCATCTTAAATCGTTCAATCCTACTTGCACAAAATTCAATGAGATGCGTTATAGTAACGGCTTATTTGTAAGAATGTCGGACGAGCTAGTGCAATCATCCCAAAATGCCTTTGAATGGCCGGTAACGGTTTACTATGAAGACACTGACGCAGGTGGCGTGGTGTACCATTCAAACTATCTAAAGTACTTTGAACGAGCACGAACTGAGCTTTTGCGCTCGGTTAATGTTTCGCAACACTCTCTTTTGGTACAAAATACGGGTTTTGTAGTCCGACACATGGATATCGACTTTTTACAGGGCGCGCGACTTGATGATCAGCTCACTGTGAAAACCACCATTTCTGAACTTAAAAAAGCCTCCCTTACTTTCTGTCAGGAGATCGTAAATCCTGATGGCAAAACATTGTGCAGAGCAATGGTTAAGGTAGCATGTATCGACAATCAAAGGATGAGGCCTAAGGCTATCCCTCAATCAATAATTACGGAGTTTTCTGCTAGTGACCGCTGATATTTCAATCCTTGACCTATTTTTACAAGCCGGTTTAACGGTAAAGGTGGTCATGTTACTTCTTCTTGGTATGTCTATTGTTTCTTGGGCAATGATCATTAAGCGCAGTAAAGCACTTTCTCAAGCCGCAAAAGATGCCGAAGCTTTTGAAGACAAATTTTGGTCAGGTAACGATCTCTCCGTACTCTACCAAGCGGTAAAAAAGCGCAAAGATGAGTTAACAGGCACAGAAGAGATTTTCTACTCTGGTTTTACCGAGTTTGCACGCTTACGTAAATCAAATGCGACATCACCAGACTTCATTATGGAAGGCACAGGCCGAGCGATGCGTGTCGCTGTCGCGCGTGAAGTTGACGATCTTGAAACAAACTTACCTTTCCTTGCTACCGTTGGTTCAATCAGTCCATACATTGGCTTGTTCGGTACCGTGTGGGGCATCATGCATGCCTTTATCGCCCTAGGTGAAGTTAAGCAAGCGACACTTGCAATGGTCGCGCCAGGTATCGCTGAGGCGTTGGTCGCGACAGCGATGGGTCTATTTGCTGCAATCCCTGCGGTAATGGCATACAACCGCTTAAGCAACAAAGTTTCTAAGCTAGAACATAACTACGCGACCTTCTCAGAAGAATTCCACAGTGTGTTACACCGTCAGGCTATGGCGGGCAGGGAGTAACACATGGCCGGTTATCAACGTAAAAAGCGGAAGATGACAGCCGAGATCAACGTTGTACCTTATATCGATGTGATGTTGGTACTGTTGATCATCTTTATGGTGACTTCTCCGTTCGTTACCCAAGGTGTGGAAGTTGAGCTGCCTCAAACTGAGTCAGCGCAATCCGCACAAGAAATGGCTGGAGACAGTGATGCTAGCTTTATTATCGTCGAAATTGATCGTGATGGTAATTTAGGTCTGAGTGTCAACGATGAGGAAGTGATGCGCGGTATTTCTTTGCAAGACTTAATTGTTCGAGTAAAAGCGGAGCTGAGCATCAATCCTAAATCGCCCGTGGCTGTTGGCGGAGACGCTGCAACGCCATACGCTGACATCGTATTGTTATTGGATGAACTAAGTCGCGCCGGTATCCCGAAAGTAGGGTTACTGACTGACATTAAGGAATAAGTTCAATTACTCCATGAAAGATACAAGAAAAAAATCAAACAACTTAGGCACGCCGATAGCCATCTCGGTCGCTTTGCATGCGGCTCTAGTTGTTGCTCTGATTTGGGGTACGGATTTCACTATGTCTAAACCTGAGCCGGTAGGGCGTATGGTTGAGGCTGTGGTGATTGACCCTGCTTTGGTTCGTCAACAAGCTCAGCAAATTCGTAGTCAAAGAGAAGCTGCGGCTAAGAAAGAGCAGGCACGTCTTGATAAGTTGCGTCGAGAAAGTGAGCAGCTAGAGAAAAACCGTAAAGCTGAAGAAGAACGTATTCGCAAGCTAAAAGAGCAGCAAGCAAAAGAGGCGAAAGCGGCCCGCGAAGCAGAAAAGCAGCGGGTGCAAAAAGAGAAAGAACGTAAGGCTGAAGAGCAACGTGTTCAAAAGGAAAAAGAGCGCGCGGCTAAGCTAGAAAAAGAGCGTAAAGCGAAAGAAGAAGCGGTTCGTAAAGCGGAAGAAGAACGCAAAGCGAAAGAAGCAGCAGCTGCGAAAGCAGAACAGCAGCGTATTGCCAAAGAAAAAGCGGCAAAAGAAGCTGAAGAAAAAGCGCGTAAAGAGCGTGAAGCTGCGGCTAAAGCGGAAAAAGAGCGCATAGCGAAAGAGAAAGCGGCCAAAGAGGCGGCAGAGAAAGCCCGTATAGAGAAAGAGCGTTTAGAGGCTATCGAACGTGAGCGTAAAGAGCAAGAAGCCGCTTTAAATGACATTTTCGCCGGCTTAGAAACGGAAAACCAGCAAAATAGCCAAGCGAAAGGTCAATTTGTGGCAAGCGAAATTAGCCGCTACGCTGCAATATATACGGAGCTGATAAAACAAAATCTTAGGGTAGAGGAGTACTTTCGGGGAAAGTCTTGTCGAGTTAACTTGCGTTTGATTCCTACCGGGTCGGACGCGCTAGTTGGCGATCTTAGAGTGTTAGAGGGCGATAGCCGCGTTTGTTCGGCAACAAAACGTGCGGTCGCTCAAGTACCTAGTTTTCCACTACCGACAGATCGAGATGTAGTGAATAAACTAAAAGACATCAATTTAACCGTTGAACTTTAATTAAAGGATTAGCTTGTGTTAAAGCGACTTATATTAGGATTAACGCTCGTCTTGGCGAGTAGCGTTCAATTTGCTAATGCAGCACTTGAACTGGTCATCACCGATGGTATCGACTCTGCACGTCCAATCGCGATTGTGCCTTTCAAATGGGAAGGGAATACGCCATTACCGCAAGACGTCTCTGGCGTGATTGCTTCAGATTTACAGCGTAGTGGTAAGTTTAGCCCTGTTGCGACCAGCAAAATGCCGCAAACGCCTTACAATGAGAGTGAAGTAAATTTTGAGACATGGACTCAACTTGGCGTTGATTCATTATTAACAGGCACTATTTCTCAAAATGCAGACGGTAGCTATGCTATTAATTACCAGCTTATCGACGTTGCACGTGGTCAACTAACCAAAGGCCAAAGTAAAGCGTTAGGTGAGGACGGTGAATTGGTTCTATCTAAAGACCATGTTCTTTTTAATAAGCGTGCGACTGTCCCTGCAAAGCGTTTACGTGAATATGCGCACCGTATCGCAGATTTGGTATATGAGCAGCTAACGGGTGATCGTGGTGCATTTTTGACTCGCATCGCCTATGTAGTGGTTAACGATAAAGACTCGTATCCGTATCAATTACGTGTTGCTGATTATGATGGTTACAATGAGCGCTTGGTTTTGCGCTCTAAGCAGCCGTTAATGTCGCCGTCTTGGTCGCCTGATGGTAAGAAGTTAGCGTATGTTAGCTTCCAAAATGGCCAAGCAGAAATCTACGTGATGAACATTTACACAGGTGAGCGTGAGAAACTCACGTCATACCCGCGTCATAATGGTGCGCCAAAATTCTCGCCTGATGGTAAAACGTTAGCTTTGGTATTGTCGAAAACAGGCAGTTTGCAGGTTTATACGTTCGACATCAAATCACGTAAATTGACGCAAATAACGCGTGGCAGATCAAATAATACAGAACCATTTTGGCATCCCGATGGAAAATCATTGATTTTCACTTCGGATCGGGGTGGTAAACCACAGATTTATCGAGTAAATTTGGCAGACGGGGCTACGAGTCGTATTACGTGGCAAGGCAGTCAAAACTTGGGGGGACAAATTACCCCTGATGGTCGCTTCTTAGTGATGGTTAATCGCAGCAATTCTGGATTTAATCTTGCAAAGCAAGATTTAGAAACAGGCTCGGTGCAAATTTTAACTAAAACACTGTTGGACGAATCACCAAGTATTGCTCCAAATGGCGGAATGGTTATCTATAGTTCTATCTATAACAAAGCAAATGTGCTGTCGATGGTTTCTATAGATGGGCGTTTTAAGGCTCGACTACCGGCAACAAATGGGCGCGTCCGTGCACCTGCGTGGTCACCGTTTTTGTAGCAAATAAGTATCAATAATTAAGGAAATCATAACAATGCAACTGAACAAAGTTCTTAAAGGGCTACTAATTGCACTACCAGTTCTAGCGGTAACGGCGTGTAGCTCGAGCAACGACGCAGCAAATGCTTCTGGCTCGGAAACTAACAACGGCTCTTCTAACACAGTAGCGACTCCGATTGATCAAGTTGGTCAACTATCTGAGCAAGAGCTAAAAGAAGCAGCAATGAAAGCTTCAACTATCTACTTCGCATTCGATAACGCAACTATCGACAGCGATTACGAGAAAGTTCTAGCTCTACACGCAGCTTACCTAAGCACTAACCCTGCTCACAAAGTAACTATCGAAGGTCACGCAGATGAGCGTGGTACTCCTGAGTACAACATCGCACTTGGCGAGCGTCGTGCACAAGCAGTATCTCTATACCTACAAGCACTAGGTGTAACTGCAGATCAAATCTCTATCGTTAGCTACGGTGAAGAGAAACCTCTTCTTCTAGGTCAAACTAACGAAGCATACGCTAAGAACCGCCGCGCAGTTCTAGTGTACTAATTCGGGGATGACCTGATGTTCAGTAACTTAAAGCAAGTTTTTACGCTTACGTTACTGGCAAGTGCAGCGAACCTAGCGTTCGCTGCACCAGCTCCAGTATCAGATATTGGTAGCAGTTCCAGTAGCTCTTCATTCTCTTCCAACGAAACCGACGTCCAACGTTTAGAACGCCTTCTAGAAAATCGCAATCGTGTTCAACTTCAAATGCAGCAGCAATTGAATGATATGGCGCTTGAGATCAGCGAGCTACGTGGACAAATCGAAAAGAATAATTACGACATGCAGCAAATGTTGCAGCGTCAGCGCGAGCTGTTTATTGAACTCGATAAAGTTCGTAATCAAGCACCTGCAGTTGTACCTCAAGAACAACCTGCAGAAAATAGCGCAACGGAAGGCACGTTTACGACGAATGTCGATGAGCAAACTGCGTATCAAAACGCCGTTGATCTCATTTTAGAAAAACGTGACTACAAAGGTGCAATCGAGGCCTTTACTCAATTCCAAAAAGACTTTCCGAATTCTAGTTTTACCCCAAATTCACACTATTGGCTTGGCCAGCTCTATTTTGCGAACAAGCAAGATAAAGAAGCCGTTAAGAGCTTTGCCGCTGTTGTCGCGTACAAAGACTCAAATAAGCGAGCTGATGCGTTGGTGAAACTGGGTGATATTGCTGAGCGAAACAGCAATTCAGAGCAAGCGAACAAGTATTATCAGCAAGTGGTATCTGAATACCCCGATAGTGCTTCAGCTAAAATTGCTCAAGAAAAACTCAAATAATAAAAAGAGATGCTTATGCATCTCTTTTTATATTCTTGGCTTGCTTTGAATGCACTTTGATTCTTGACGTCGATCGGAGTTACAATACTCGGATTAACGGAAGTTGCGTAGAGCAAAGCAATGAGTCACATTCTAGATACAATCGAAACTGTTTATCCTTTTCCTCCTAAGCCAACGCCTCTCTCACAAGAACAAAAACAGGCGCACATCGAAAACATTAAACAGCTTTTGAAAGAAAAAGACGCGGTACTTATCGCGCACTACTATACCGATCCTGAAATCCAAGCTTTGGCAGAAGAAACCGGCGGTTTTGTCGGTGATTCACTTGAAATGGCCAAATTTGGTAACCGTCATCCGGCGAGCACTCTGATCATCGGTGGTGTTCGTTTTATGGGGGAATCTGCAAAGATTCTCACACCTGAAAAGCGCATTCTTATGCCAACTCTTGAAGCGGAATGTTCGCTTGATTTGGGTTGCCCAGCAGATAAGTTTACCGAGTTTTGTGATGCCCATCCTGACCATACTGTCGTGGTGTACGCGAATACTTCTGCAGCGGTGAAAGCGCGTGCAGATTGGGTGGTAACGTCAAGCATCGCATTAGAGATCGTTGAGCATTTAGACGCGGAAGATAAGCCTATTATCTGGGGTCCAGACCGCCATTTAGGTTCTTACATTGCCAATAAAACAGGTGCTGATATGCTGTTGTGGCAGGGCGAGTGTATTGTGCATGATGAGTTTTCTGCAGACGCATTACGTAAGATGAAATCGGTTTATCCTGATGCTGCTATTTTAGTGCACCCAGAGTCGCCAGCAAGCGTGGTTGAACTAGCGGATGCAGTAGGTTCGACGAGCCAGCTTATCAAAGCCGCGAAAGAACTTCCTCATCAGCAGATGATCGTAGCAACGGACAAAGGCATTTTCTTCAAGATGCAGCAGCTTGTTCCAGAGAAAGAGCTGATTGAAGCGCCAACAGCGGGCGCAGGTGCAACATGTCGTAGCTGTGCACACTGTCCTTGGATGGCAATGAATGGCTTACATGCTATCGAAAAAGCGTTGAAAGATGGCGGTGAAGAACATGAGATTTTTGTTGATGATGAGCTTCGCGTGAAGTCGCTTATCCCACTGAATCGTATGCTAGATTTTGCCGAAGAACTGAATATGCAAGTTAAGGGTAACGCGTAATTACCCCAAAACGTAAGAGACCAGCCCTATGGCTGGTCTTTTTTTTATCAAGACATTACCAAACGGTTATCAAACCCAACACCATTTGCTATAAAAAGATTGGATACAGATAAAAAGGAAGGTTCATGGGGATTTGGCTCTATTTAAAAAGAAAGATTCAGGCAAATCTATTTACCATCACCAATCGCAACTTATTACTATTGTTACTGCTCTATCTTGCAGTGTGTTGGTCCTTGCTTATTTGGGCTGGGGAATATGAGCTGACCTCTAGCTTTGGTCAGTTTGTTTACTATTTGATGGTGACAGCATCGACGGTTGGTTATGGTGATTTCTCGCCGCAATCCGATATAGGTAAGTGGGTGGTTGCGCTTATTGTTATCCCTGGAGGGCTAGCACTGTTTGCTGCTTTGTTAGGGAGAGTCGCGACAGGGCTTATCGATTACTGGCGTGCCGGAGTGTTAGGGAAGAGGAAAGTGAGTGTGAACGATCATATTTTATTATTAGGCTGGAATGGCCAACGTACCTTGCATATGATTCGTATGCTACAACATGAAGAAGAGGGCAATCGTCCGATTGTGCTTTGCTCTCGTTCGGATATTGAAAATCCACTCCCTGGCGAAATTGAGTTCGTTAAAGTGAGTAGTTATACCGATAGTCAAGAGATGACGAATGCGCGTATCGCAGACGCTAGCTGCATTATCGTCGATAACCTTGAAGATGACATTACTCTGTCTTCAGCTTTGTATTGCTCCAACATCAATCCTGATGCCCATTTAGTGGCTTACTTCAAAGATGAGGCGTTGAGTGCGCTTCTAAGCCAACATTGTCCAAATGCTGAATGCATCCCTGCGGTAGGTGCAGAAATGCTCGCGAAGGCGGCGGTAGACCCAGGATCAAGTGCATTGCACCAAGAGCTACTCGCTTCAACGCGCGGAATGACTCAGTACTCGACTTTTTACCCTAAAAACGCGAGCGAAACCCATGTCGAGCAGGTGTTCATGTTTATGAAGCGAGACTATCAAGCAACGCTAATCGCGATTCAGGCTGAACAAAATATTGAGCTTAACCCTGATCTCAACGTAGCCATTACTCCGGGTACGAAGTTGTTTTATATCGCTGATGAGCGGATAGAAGACTTTAAATGGGATAGGTTAAAATAGAAAAAGGGCTTCATATCTGAAGCCCTTTCTAGATTAAATACGAACTGCTTATGCGTTAGCTTCAACCAGCTGTACGCCACGCATGGTTAAGCCTGATAGCATGGTCGGCATAGCGTTGAAGATCTCTTCAAACTGCTCAAGGCCTTCAATACCTTGCTCTGCTAGCGTGGCAATTGAGGTCTCAGGATCGTACAGCATGCTAAGAGAAAGCAATACGCCACCTAATAGGGCATTGTCTTCACTCTGCTCTGGCATGATTGATTCCCAATCATCACGTGCAAGTTGCCAGCCTTGAAGTAGCCCCTCGCAGAAATCACGAGTTTGCTCTGAAACGATCTCTTCTTCGTCTAACTCACAACCATCCGGCCATTGCCAAGTGTTGTTGAGTAACGCTGGGCGGTATTCATTCCAAATCGCAATAATTTGCTCGATGTAGCTCTCTAGCTGTTCACCATCTTGAAATGGTGCGACTTCTTCACCACCCCATAAGAATGGTAGCCATTCATGAGGGTCTAAGGTGTGAGGCGCGGCTGCCATAGCGGTAATAAAACCGCGAGATTTCGCTTCATTAATCAGTTTATCTTGCAGCTCTGGCAAAGAAAGAAGTTGTTGTAGTATCAAAATGGTTACCGATAGCTAGATTCAAAAAAACAATAGTAACAGCACCAATCACACAAAAATAGGTTGCTGTTACCAACTATTGACTATAATTTTTCATAAACATCAAAAATTCAGTTGGTTATGGAAATACGATCTTCGCTCAAAAGGAAAAGCATTTTAGCTTTGGCGGCTTACCTCGCTATAGTATTAGCGACGGTAGGTACGGTGAGTTATTTAGTGGTTGAACCGCCAATTCGCGATCAATTGGTGCAAAATCTCGATTCCCGAACCAAAATCATTTCTAGCCAAATTGAGGCCCCACTCAATAGCTCACTTGGGATACTACAAAGTATCGTTAGTATTGGTAATACGGGCAGATCTCAATCGTTACAAGCAGAGATGCTTCATTCTCTCTTTTCTGTCGTCGATGGCGTTGCCGTCAGTGGTGGTTTGTGGCCAATTCCATATTCGGTTGATCAACAAACGCCATACAAAAGCCTCTTCTTCAATCGTGCGAGTGATGGGGTAGTGGATCAGATCTACTCTTGGGATAATCCACAATCTGGTGGCTACGATAATGAGGCTTGGTATACTTCAGTGGTCGATAAACCTTTGGGAACAGTCAGTTGGTCTCCTGTCTATATTGATCCGTTCACGCACGTACAAATGATCACAGCGTCTGCCCCTTATTATGTTGACGATAAGTTTGCTGGAGTTGCGACGATAGATGTCGCATTAGTCAGTTTGGTTGAGTTCGTTCGCCTCCATGCAGAAGAGCATAACTTAGGTGTCGTGGTACGTGATGGCTACGGTGATGTGATTACAGAACACAATTTCCAAATCACTAAAGACATCTATATTAGCCGTAATCAATTTGGTCAGTTCAACTGGAATATTGATGTCGTAAACGCCAAACGCTTAGTGACTGAACAAGTCTATGACTTGGTGGGTAAGGTCGAATTTGGCTTAATGCCAATCATGATCATCTGCGTGCTTTTGGGTTACGTGGTGATTAACCGCTATTTAATTGAGCCTATCGCGATTATTGCAAAAAAGGTGGATGACTCAAAAGAAGGCGGCATCATCGATTTTAGCTATCAAAGCAAGGATGAAATCAAACATCTGATTGATGCATTCAACCAAAAGACCGTCTTTCTGGAGCAAGAGAAGCGAAAAGCGCAAGCTTCAACGAAAGCGAAAAGTGCTTTCTTAGCCACGATCTCTCACGAGATTCGTACTCCAATGAATGGGGTATTGGGTACGGCGCAAATCTTGTTGAAAACCGATTTGGATGATGAACAGCGTAAGCACCTGAAAACGCTATACGATTCAGGGGATCACATGATGTTGCTCCTCAATGAGATATTGGACTTTTCAAAGATAGAGCAAGGCCATTTAGAGTTAGAGCGCGCTGAGTTTCCACTTGAATCTATTATTGGCAGTATCAACAGTGTGTATTACACCTTGTGCTCTGAGAAAGGATTGGAGTTTAAGATTATTAACCACGTGGAGAAAGAGCGTTGGTACCGCTCGGACAAAGCACGTTTAAGACAGGTGCTATTCAATCTCCTAAATAACGCGGTTAAATTTACTGCTTCAGGTTCGGTTGAAGCGCATTTTGATGAAGTCACCGTCGATGGCCGAAATTTCTTGAACATTAAAGTAAAAGATTCTGGCATCGGCATTGATAAGACCGCTCAGCATAAAATCTTCAACCCGTTTGAACAGGCGGAGTCTTCAACCACTCGACGCTTTGGTGGCACAGGGCTTGGCCTTGCGATTGTGAAACAAATTACCGAGTTGATGGATGGTGATATTTCGTTGCAAAGCACCGTAGGGGCGGGCACAACCTTTGATATTCTACTTGATATGGAAATTTGCCCACCGGGTGAATTAGAAATAGTAGAACATCGCAAGCTTGATTACACCGGCTTAAAAGCGTTGATCGTTGAAGATAATAGAACCAACACTATCATCATCAAAACATTCATGAGCAGTAAAGGCTTTGAATGTCATTGCGTTGAAAATGGCGAAGCAGCTGTTCAAGAAGTCGAAAGTGGACAATACGATCTGATTTTAATGGACAATCATATGCCAATAAAAGATGGCATTACCGCGACGAGCGAAATTAGAGCGCTTAAGTCCAAGCAAGCCAATACCCTCATTTTTGGTTGTACTGCTGATCTATTTAAAGAAACGCGAGAAAGGATGTTAGTCGCTGGTGTGGATTACATCATTTCTAAACCTATCAATGAAAAAGAACTCGATGATGCCTTACATCGATACTCTAGCAAGCTCTATCAATTTGGTTCGGTCTCTACTTCCAAAACTGTGAAAGATGATTTCAATACAGAACAGCAACTTATCTCCTTATATATTGCGGTGGAAGACCAACTTTATGATGAAGTCTCCCGAATACTTCATGTGATTTTGGAGCATGTCGTTTCGGTAGCTCATGATTCTACTGAGAACCTGATCGCATTAATTTCATCTCTGCTCGAAGATAAAGAGCTTCCAACCGCACATCAACTCGATGTTCTTACGGTTCTCCTCAAAGATTACTGAAAATAAATTACATTTTTGGTTCAACTTACAATGAATTCTAGAGGGAACGGCTAATAGTAGTCGTTTTCTCTAGTTTTATTTTCAAAACCAGTGCTTTATTTACCAAACTTACTCAAAAATAGAATCTAAATCTAATATTTTCATGCTCTAATAGCGCAACTAACTGCCATGATCGTATAATTATGGTGATTTATATTGTTCTTTGTTGTAGTTAATAGTGATTTGTTTTGAGGTTTTGGTATGAAAGTTCGTGGTCCTTTCTGTATTCGCCACGCTGCAGCAGATACGTTTGCCATGGTGGTGTTTTGCTTTATTTCTGGCATGATCATAGAGATCTTTGTTTCGGGTATGACGTTTGAACAGTCGTTAGCGTCGCGAACGTTATCGATCCCCGTAAACATTGCCATCGCATGGCCATACGGCTTTTTTAGAGATTTCGTGTTGCGACAGGGTGAAAAGCTGTCTGCTTCAAGTCGTATGAAAAACCTCTCGGACCTCGTTGCTTACGTTTTATTTCAATCGCCAGTTTATGCGGGCATTTTGTTAGTTGTAGGTGCATCTTCGGATCAAATCATGACGGCTGTTGCCTCTAATGCAGTGGTATCGTGCGGAATGGGCGTGGTTTATGGTTACTTCTTAGATATGTGCCGTAAATGGTTCAAAGTGCCGGGTTACTACTCTCAAGTGTAGCTGGTGGAATGTTCGTCACATCAGTTACTCCGTAACCAGTTAGCTCACCTTATCGTGATTTTTTCCCGTTAAGGGTTGACCTAACTGGTTATAATCATTAAATTAGCGCCTCGTTAGCCGACAGCGCTAACCAAAATTTGATTCGGTGAGTTGTCCGAGTGGCTGAAGGAGCACGCCTGGAAAGTGTGTATACGGCAACGTATCGAGAGTTCGAATCTCTCACTCACCGCCACATTCTTGAAGAAAGACGTCTTAGGACGTCTTTTTTTATGCCTGTTGTTTCCCATCAATACTAGATAGTTTCGCTGCTGACATTCTAATTCGGTCAGTTCGTTATTTAACCTTATTATTAGGTTTTGCACTTGTCTTAAATCTTTGAGTATCAGATACTCTTTTCCCAATAAATCATGTGGTTAAACCGAGTAACTACAAAACTATACTAATTTGGCTTAGGTAATGGAGGTTTCATGGGCTTTTGGAGCAAGATCGTTGGTGAGTTCGTCGATATTATTGAATGGGTTGATGATAGCAACGATACCTTAGTATGGCGCTTTGAGCGTTACCAAAATGAAATAAAAAATGGTGCACAGCTAACGGTAAGGCAAGGGCAGGTGGCTATTTTCGTCAACGAAGGTCAAATTGCGGATGTTTTTGAACCGGGTATGTACCAACTGACCACTGAAAACTTACCTATCCTGAGTACACTTAAAGGATGGAAGCATGGCTTTAATTCGCCGTTTAAAGCCGAAGTGTATTTCATCAATATGCGATTGTTTACCGATAACAAGTGGGGTACTAAGAACCCTATTATGTTACGAGATCCTGAATTTGGGCCAGTACGTATCCGTGCTTTTGGTAACTTCGATATTCGCGTAAAAGAGCCTCTAAAACTTTTAGAGCAAGTTGTGGGTACGGATGGTTGCTTCCAAATTGATGAGATTCATGGCCAATTAAGAACGATGGCGGTGGCTCGTTTTACTGATGCTGTGGGTGAAAGTCGTTTACCTGTTCTTGATATGGCTGCGAACTATGATGAGTTTGCGTTATTGATGCAAGAGAAAATGAACTTAGACTTTGCGACATATGGTTTAACGCTTGCTAAGTTCATGGTTGAAAACATTTCTTTGCCACCAGAAGTTGAAGAAGCATTAGACAAGCGTTCATCGATGGGGATTTTGGGTAACTTAAACCAGTACACCCAATACCAAACGGCAGAAGCGTTGAAAACCGCAGCTGAAAATGGTGGTAACGCAAGTGCGGGAATGGAAATGGGAATGGGTTTCGCGATGGCTCAGCAAATGGCGCAGTCTATGAACCCTCAGAATACTCAACAGCAATCAGCTCCTCAGGCCGTAACACCTCCGCCATTACCGACGCAAAGCGAATATTTTGTTGCAGTTAATGGTCAGCAAACAGGGCCTTTTAATCTTGATGTTTTAAAGCAACAAGCATCGTCGGGTCAGGTAACTCGTGAAAGTCTAGTCTGGAAACAAGGCATGGCCGCGTGGGAGAAGGCTGGTGATGTAGTAGAGCTCAATAGACTGTTTCAAGCTACTCCTCCGCCAATCCCGGGAGCGTAAGCGATGTTAGTGGATGTAAAGTGTCAAAGTTGCGCAGCAGATTTAACTTATGAGCCGGGGACCACGTCTTTAATATGTAGTCACTGCTCGTATGAAATGGAAATTGAGCAGCCTCTACAAGCTACTAATGCTCATGTTGAGTTTGATCTCGAGGACTATTTAGACAACTACGAATCTTGCCAAGAACAAATTGAGGCACTAACAGTAACATGTGATAGCTGCGGTGCTTCCACAGAGTTTGGCACTGATGTTAAAGCAACACATTGTGCGTTTTGCGATACACCATTAGTGCTTTCAAGAGCAGAGAATAAAAAGCGCATTAAGCCGCAAGGGATTCTACCGTTTAAAGTTAATCGAGAGAAAGCGGTTGGTAATTTTGGCTCTTGGGTTAAAGGCTTATGGCTTGCGCCAAACGATCTAAAGAATCACGCCAAAAACTATGAACGCTTCCAAGGTATTTACTTGCCGTATTGGACTTACGACTGTGATGTTGCAACTGACTATCGTGGTGAGAGAGGAACCAACTACCAAGTAACCAAATCTGTAACGAACTCTGAGGGTAAGACCGAGTTTAAAACTGAAACGAAGACTCGTTGGAAGAAAGTTTCGGGCAGCGTTGAAACTACCTTTGATGACGTATTAGTGCCGGCAACTAAGTCACTAAAATCCAAGCAACTGCATAAGCTTGAGCCATGGGATTTGAGCCGCATGGTCGATTACTCAGATAGTTATTTACAGGGTTATCAAGCTGAGACTTATCAAATCGATATTAAGCAAGGCTATTCAGATGCGAAAGATCGTATGCAGTTTAAAATTAATGAAGTGATTAGAGAAGATATCGGTGGAGATAAGCAGAGCATCAGCGCTACTGAATCAGTCTACACTAATGCGACCTTTAAGCACCTTATTTTGCCTGTGTGGGTGACTTCTTATCGATACAAAGAAAAAGTATATCAGGTGCTAGTTAATGCTCAGACGGGTGAAGTTCAAGGTGACAGACCATATTGTCCAATTAAAGTCGGTTTACTCACTGCCTTTGGCGTTTTGGTTGGAGTTGCAATTGGTATACTGAAGCACAAACTAGAGAATTCTTAAACGCAATAAGCAACTTATCAAGGCTCCGATTTCGGAGCCTTTTTTTACATCAATGATGATAATTGTTTCGATTTTTTTACTCAGTGGTTAGCGGTTAAATAACGCCCGCAATATGGCTGGCCTTAAAAATATAACTGATGCAAATGGCATTGATTTGAAAAGTATAGTTGGTTTTTATAATAGACAGAGTTAAATAAATCTAAATTTGACTTATTAAGCTTATGTTATATAAGTGTTTTTGGTTAAATTAGCATAAATTAATCCCTCCTCAACTGCCGTTGTGTTACATAAATGACGAGCCATTTTTTTAATAGCACAAATGGATGATCATCCTTAGTGTTCTAAATGAATCTTATTTGAGGCGTAAATTGAGCTATACAATTTGCGACTTTTTAATATGGAAAATATAAATCCATTACGTCCATCAATGTGTTTTGACTCTTAAATGAACAATGTTTGTAAATATGTTTAATTATCAATAAAAGTATCACTGGAGGTGATTGTTTAATGAGCTATTTATGAGGATTTTGGATTTTTCCGTTAAATTGATTTGATTTTATAAACTGGTAGTGTTTCGTGATTCTGAACTAAATACAGAAATATGGAAAAAATAGAACTCAATAACATGACGCTTCAAATAGACCCAGGTCGAAACTCGATTTCGTTCGCTAATGGTCAGCTCATGTCGATTAATTGCTCTGAGGCGATAGTGTTAAAAGAGCTGATCTTGCACCGTGGTGAGGTCGTCTCAAGGAAATTACTTGTCCGTTGTGGCTGGGGTAAAGAAGAAGGCATCGGTTGTAACTCGTTGGCTGTCGCGATTTCTAATTTACGAAAGATCGTTAGCTTAGATGGCGTGAGCATCATTAATGTGCCTCGTTTAGGTTATCGCCTCGAAATGACACCGTGTGAGCCAAAGCCAGTGGTGGAGACGGTTGAAAGCCATCCGCTTACTAAACAACAGAGCAGGTTGTCTCCGTTATGGAACGGTTTTTCAATTGTTTGTGGCGTTCTTCTATTATTTTGGCTTGTTTCAATCGTGTTCTATTTATATCGATCATGGGTGTTTGTTGATTGCGTTGATTTGGAAAACAACATCGCTTGCGATGTTGGCGGAGTGACACTTAATTATCGAGCAGATGAAAAGTTCAACTATCTTACTCCCGCAGAATATGCAGAAGGTCAACAGGATGAAATGGGCTAGATATTTGTTTGCTGCGAGCGGAATCCTCGCGACGATGTTATTCATGGCTGTTTACGTGGCTTATTTAGAAGGAATGACTTGCGAATATCAAGTGAGTTTCAAGTTCAAAAATAATGGCAGCAGTGTCGTTACTTGCTCTCGTGGTAGTGCGATTGAAATTAATACTAAGCGAGATAAGCAAGGTAATATTTTATCTCAATGGAAGGTGGTTGGTCGTCAACTAAGGCTGGGTAATCAGATAATTATGTTGGCCTATGACCGCTCGGAAATTCACTCGACTAAGGGCTATACCGACAAATCAAATGTCATTAAGTCCGGTTATCGGTTGTTTTTTTATCATGCTAAACAGCAGGGCGACCGATTTTATGTTTATGCAAAGTTCCCTCGTGTGCGAATGAGTATAGGCAGAATTAAAGGCAATTTTAAATAGCAGTATTACTATGCAAAACACTTCGATGAAACAGCTTCGTGATATTCCATTCGTGATGGGTTCTATCTTCTCTATCGTGCTGGTGACTCTTCTATTTTTAAATAACCGAATCGCCTTTAGTACTTTTGAAGAGACGATTTTCAACGGAGTGATAGAAGAAAAGAAGCAGCATGTTGCCGGGCAAGTAAACATTGTGTCTCATGAAATTCGCTATCAAGTTGCAACTCAACGCAAGCAGATTGATGCGGCGCTGAAAGATGCAATCAATCTGGCGAGCGGTGTGGTGAATACTTACCTTGATCAAAAGTCCAATGCAGGGGCGGCACCGAAGTTGAGTGACGTGATAGCGCTACTTACCCCTTTACGCTTTTCTAATGAACAAGCGTACTTTTTTATGTTCAGCGGTGAAGATGAAACCATATTGATGCACCCTGACGTGCCGAGTGCGATTGGAAAAAGCATTAGAGAGTTTTCCCAATCGCCTTATATCCCGAACTGCGCTCAGCCGCAAAAGGTAGCGTGGAATTTTATGGGTAAGTCTAAGCTTGGCTACATCGTTTATGTCAAAGAGTTCGATGCCTATATCGGTATTGGTCGCAGCATCTCAGGGATCGAAAGCGAAGTAGAAAAAAGGGTTTCTGATTGGATCTCAGAGTATCGGTTTGATGAGACGGGCTACATTTTTATTGTCAGTGTTGAAGGGAAAATACTGGCTCATATAAACCCTGAAATGGTGGGCATTCCAGCTAGGTACATCGACTTGTTTTTAAATGCTATTGAGAACGCAGGAAAAGGGCAAAGTGCCTATGTCACCTATAATGCACCTTTTACTCCTGAGGGTCTTAAAAACAACTTAAAGACTTCATACGTTCAATTGTTACCTGAGTTTGGGTGGATCGTTGGTGGAGGCGTTTACTTAGATGAAGCGCAAAATATAGCCGAAAATCATACAAAAACGTTCACGCTTCTCAATCAATCGGTCAAAGAAGTGACTGGTATTATCGCGGTGATCACTATTCTCATCTTGATCGCGATGTCATATCGAATGAGCCATTTCGTTCGCAGCCTGATTGAACGTTATCAGGAGGTGATTCACTCACAAATCGAAGAGCTAAAACAAAGAGCGAACCAGTTAGACACTTTGGCTTATGTGGACAATAGAACTGGCTTAGCCAATCGCCGCGCCTTTGAACGAGAGTTTCAGCTATGGGTAGTGATGGGCGAGCAGCGTTTATATTTGGCCTTTTTGGATGTAGTCAAATTAAAACGAATCAATGATTTATATGGCTTTGATTGCGGAGATCAGGCATTGAATCATGTCGCGACACATTTACGTTCACTTGAGGCTAAAGGGGCCAGGGTGTATCGGTTTGCTGGGGATGAATTTGTATTGTTGGTGCCATGCGGGGCAGGGAACGAATGTGATGATATCATCAATCATATTCAGTCAACGATACCGAATGTTCTTAACTACAAAGGGCTAGACTTAGACATTAAGTTCAATGTTGGTGTTGCCAAGTACCCGAGTGATTCAAGCGATATGTTTGAGCTAATAAAGATGGCAGGTATCGCACTTTCAGATGTACGTAAACGCGATGATCAGTGGATTGAGTTTTATAACGAACCCATTGGGCTACAAGTCGCGCGCGACCAAAGCTTAGAAAGCCAACTACCGTTGGCATTGGGACGCAACGAGATTCAAGTGCACTTTCAAGAGCAGCGATGTTCTGTCAGCGGCCGACTGCATGGTTTTGAGGCGTTGTGTCGTTGGTATTCGTGTGAGTTTGGCGTGGTCTCTCCGATGGAGTTTATTTCTATCGCGGAGCGCAGCGCTCTGATTTATGAATTGGATATGCACGTAGCAGGCTTGGTCTGTGAGCAGTTGCCAATGTTGGACACCGCATTGGGTCGACGTGACTTTTTTGTTTCAATCAATATGTCGCCTATCAGTATCGACCAAGCCGATTTTGTCGAGCGATTGAATGATATCGTGTTAGGGCATGGTGTTGATCCGGAAAGAGTCACCATTGAAGTCACAGAGAACATCTTCCTTGATAAAGACAGCGAGACTCTTTCCCGACTTAAATCGCTGATGTCTTATGGTTACAAACTTTCACTGGATGATTTTGGTACAGGGTATTGTTCTTTTGCCTATTTGGGTGAGTTACGGGTTGATGAGATTAAGATTGATCGTGCGTTTGTCACTGACATGTTTAACGACCCTCGCTCACAGAAGCTGATCGAATCTTTGATCAGTTTTGCTAAGGTCGACAATACGGTGATTGTTGCCGAAGGTGTTGAAACAGAAGAGCAAAAACTGGCACTTACTGAATTTGGTGTGGATGTTCAGCAAGGGTATTTATTTGCGAAACCGATGCCAATTGATGTATTGCTTCGCGTTTATGCTGAGCAAAATGAGGCGCAAGAATGCAACGTTTAATGAAGCAAAAGTTCATTCTGGCTCTCTCTTTTGTGGTACTCGCTGTTTTTACCGTAGTGACGATACGTTTTGATTTTTTAGATGAAATGAACGAGTTTCATTATGTCTCAAATCAGCTTCAAGAAGATATTAAAGCCAACGCGAAAGTTGCCATGTTGCTGTCGTTTATATTGAGCGATGCTGAGTTGTTCAAGCCTTCAAGTCAGCGAGGGCGGTTGGATGATGTACTTTTCAACAGCACAGGAGAATGGCAGGACAAGGAAGCGCTCTCGTTGGTTAATCATTTTGCTCAGCAAAATCCCATCTTTTTTGACGAGGATACGCCAGTTCGAATTCGACTTAGAAAGGGTAAGCAACTGCTATCGAACTCAAGTGAAGAGCTTAATCCAGAGGAGTATGAGCGAACCTTCCAATCCAGTTACTGCTTGCTGAAAAAGGTATGCCAGAAGTACACCGGAGCATACCCCGTCAAAGATGGTGTCGCTATTGGTCACCCATATTATGATCATAGCCAAGCGCGTTGGATCATTTCGTTACTTGCGCCAATCACCGCTAACGGTAAGGTGATTGGTGATGTCATTGTGGATACGGTTCTACCTGATGCGGTTTACGACGTTTCCTCCCACTCTCGCGCAAGTCATTTGATTAAGCTTGTACTGGGTAGTAAGCCCACGTGGCATTCGACAAAGCTTTCTTATACGCTCGACAACATCAAATCATTGGTGGTTTACAAAGATTTGGTGGAGCTTTGGTTAAGATATGGCTTGCTAGTGCTGCTCAGTTCGAGCTTATTTATTGCGATAGCGATTTATGTGGCGAAAGTCGATAGAGTAAAAATGGTCGCTAGAACCGCACTGTATGATCCTTTAACTCAAGTTTATAACCGTAAGGTTCTGGAGTCGGATGAACTGGCTCAAGAGTTGATTAGCCATAAACAATGTGCGCTATTTTGCGTCGATGGTAACCGGATTAAGGCGATTAACGATGCTTACGGACATCATATTGGCGATCTTGCCATTCAAGCTATTGCGCACTCTTTGCAATCTGGTTTTCGTTCGTCTGATTTTGTTATTCGGATGGGGGGCGATGAGTTTATCGTGATTGCTCCAAGCTTTGGTCAACAAAGAATAAAATCCTTTGTACCTCATCTTAAAAATCATATTCGTAGCCAAACGCCGGCAGAGCTCACCTTGCAGGATGAGTGGATATCTGCCTCGATTGGCGTCTCGACCTTTTCAGGGCGTGAAGAGTTACAAGCCGCCATAAAACTCGCGGATGAACGTTTGTATCAAGATAAACCCAACTATATCTCCGCGCTTTAGTGCTCTGTTTAGTGGTTAGCGATTCGGATTCATCGCAACGACGGTTTTGTTTTCTTCAAGTCGTTCGATGATTCGATTACTTTGATGAACATTGACGGATAAGCGGTTAATCAACTTTTGGAATGACTCTATATCGGGAATATCGCCCGCAAGAACGGCCTGTTCAATAATGAGTGTTTGTTGAGCGAGATTATCGAGTTGTAGATTGAGTGCGATGCCTTTTACGCAGTGCAAGGTCTTATGTAATTGGTCGGCATCTTGCTCAGAATACGCATCAATCAGCTCATCGATGGCGAGCTCAAAGTCTGCGATTAGTGTACTGATAATGCTGTGGTAAGTATCGACATCTTGCTTGATGTCACTGAGCAGTTCACTCTTGGTTAGCTCTTCTTCAGTTAGGGGGAGGGCTGATGTTGGCGCTCGGTGTAGGGCGATAACGTTGCTTGGTTCATTTGTGGTTGTCTCTATGCTTTGTTGAGATTGAATGCGATGAGCAAAGCTAATCAGAGCATCACAAAAACTTTCATGTTGCAGCGGCTTGGTCAGTACGTGATCGGCTCCGGCTTGAATAAAATCGTCATGGGCTTCTCTAAATACGTCGGCGGTATAGGCGAAGATTAACGTGTCTATATTAAGCTGCTGACGAATGAAACGCGTAGCTTCAACCCCGCTCATCTCGGGCATGTGGTTGTCCATTAAAATGAGGTCATATTGCTTGGCTTTGGCCATTTGAGTCGCGACCAATCCATTTTCTGCTATCTCTACACTGTGGCCTAATTTGGCGCAAAATCCTTTCGCCACGATGGCATTCACTCGGTTATCTTCTGCAAGCAAGATATTGAGCGGTCTTGCTTGGTTTGGTGTAAACAGTGTTTCTTCATTTTCAATTGTTTGCTCACAAAGCCCTGTTTCAAGTGGTAAGGTGACGGTGAAGGTACTGCCAAAGTCGATTTCGCTATCTAAAGTAATCGTACCGCCCATAAGGTGGGTAAGGCGCTCTACAATCGCAAGGCCTAAGCCACTACCACCAAACTCGCGGGTTGTTGAAGTATCCGCTTGTTCGAAGGATTTGAATATCGCACCATGTTTTTCTTCGGCAATACCTATTCCGGTATCTGAGACGGCTAGCTGCAACTGATGATTTGGCGCTGGCGTGAGTTTGGCGCTGATGGTCACCCCACCTTGATGAGTGAATTTCACCGCGTTGCCAGCTAGGTTAAACAGAATTTGACGCAGTCTCGCTCTATCTCCTTTAAAAAATCGATTGGGTTCTATCTGCTGATTAAATTCAAACTTGATGTGCTTTTCTTCTGCTAATGGTTGTATGGCACTCATGACGGGCGCAATAACTTGATTAAGATAGAAATCGTCATTTTCTAAAGTGAGCTTGTTTTCTTCAATTTTGGAGAAATCCAAAATGTCGTTGATCACCGTGAGTAGGTGCTGTCCTGACTCTAAAATAATATTGGTGTTTT
Source organism: Vibrio sp. LaRot3 (assembly GCF_027587025.1). GTDB lineage: Bacteria > Pseudomonadota > Gammaproteobacteria > Enterobacterales > Vibrionaceae > Vibrio. The sequence goes on from NZ_JAPPTI010000001.1 coordinate 509,940, forward strand.
GCTTAGTCGCGGGCTCTTTGGTGTCCACGGCAATGATTTGCGCTAGCCCAAGTACTCCGTTCATAGGTGTGCGAAGCTCATGGCTCATGGTGGCTAAAAATTGCGATTTAGCTTTTGCGGCCTTGTGTGCTTTATCTGAAGCAAATTCCAACTCTTGATTTAGCTGATTGAGCAGACGATAACGTCGGTAGCCCAAATACATAAATAGCCCTAAACAAAGCATTATTGCTGTTGAAGCAAGTAGCCAAGTTAGGCTGAGGGCATTTTGACTCAGTTGGCGCAGTTGATTACGTGTGAGTTCGATAAAGGCTTTATGTTCTTCATTCAAAACCGTTTGGCTCAAGCTTTTTCTTCTGCTTTCAATAACTTGAAGCTGCTGAGAAAACTGACTAATTTGCGGGTGTTTGACATGATTACTGAGCTGGTTTTCTTGCATGAAAGAGACAAATTGCCAATTGATGCCTTGGTCGTTCGGGATGCCTTGTATTGCTTTATCAAAAAGAGAATTGAGGGAGATTTCTGCGTACTTTTTGGCAACTTGAATCCCAACCAATAGATCTAACTTTGAGGTAATTTGCTTAAGTTGCTGGTGGTAATGAGACAGGGTAGAAAGCGTTTTGTCATGGTTGTGCCCAAGCTCAAACCAATGCGCTTTGGAAGCTTGTATTTTCAAGTTGAGCGAGCGTTTTTCAATCTCAACGATTTTTTGTGTTAATTGGAAGTGCTTGCGTGAATCATGGCTATCGTAATTTAAGATGTCGTCTCTGTGATTAAGTAAGTCATGGCTGATTTTATTGGCTTCCGCCTGATAGTTTTCAAGCAATCGACTGGAGTGGTAATTCAGCCCTGCAAGCGCAAGGGCGGCGACAATCATCACGATCATAAAAGCGGTAATAGGTAGAGACCTACTCATTTTCAAACTCCTGTAAGATTAGCGGTCTAGGCGCAGAGAGGGCGCTAAGAAAGGCTTCTATATCGCTAACGGTATTATCGTCCATAGTAATACCGAGTTGCCCTTGGGCCATGATTCGGATGGCGTCAGTGAGATTTTCGGTTCTGCCATCATGGAAGTAAGGTGGGGTTTGGGCAACATTACGTAAACTGGCGACGCGAAAATAAAATTTATCTAATCCATCTTTAGTCACTAGGTGACGCCCTGTATCTTCCGTTTCTAATTGTGGTGTGAAGTAACCGAATTTTTGGATCATATTGCCGCCGACATTTGTGCCTTGATGGCACTGCACGCAGCCGACTGTTTGGAAGGTTTCCCAACCGCGCTTAACTTGATCAGATATGGCGTATGGGTTGCCATTGAGGTATTGATCAAAAGGAGAACCTGGGGTTTGCAACGCTCGCATAAACTCGGCCAACGCAAAGGCAATGTTCTCTTGGTTGATGTCAAAGTTTGGAATGGATTTAAAGATTGCTCTATAGCGAGTGGATTGTTTGATGTAGCGAATTACATCATTCCAGTTCGAATCCATCTCAACAGGATTGGTGAGAGGGCCATTGATTTGCTCTTCTAAAGAGTTGGCTCTACCGTCCCAAAAAAAGCGGTAATTTAAGCTAGTGTTGAATACCGTAATTGAATTGCGGATGCCCTGACCGTTTACGCCAGTAGAAACCGCTGTAGGCTCTGCCCCGTTGCTGCTAAGATCATGGCAACTCTCACAACTCACTGCTTGGTTTGACGATAAGTTTGGGTCTTTGAACAATACCCAACCAAGTTTCGCAATCTCACGATCAACGTCCACACTATTAGGGATGGGAAGCACTAACCCATAATCTAATATTATTTCTTCTTTGGTTGTCTGAGACTGAGCTTGTACCAAAGTGCTGAATAGTAGCAGCAAGCAAAGGCCTACAGTGCGTTGAATCATCTTATATTCGATTATATTGTGGATTCATATATATAATATTAGTTGCATATTTGGTGGGTTCAAATTTCGTTCTTGTGAAAAGCGTAGTTAAGTAAAGGTATCACTCATGCAAAAACTCAGTGATTTAGGTTTGTTTAAGCAGCAATGCCTAGTTGATGGTCAATGGCTCGACAAACCAGACGTTCAGGAAGTCTATAACCCTGTCGATTCAAGCATTTTAGGGAATGTACCAAACCTTGACTCGTCTGACATTGAGCGGGCAATAGCAAGTGCACAAAAGGCATTTGAGCTATGGCGAGAATGTTTAGCGGTTGAGCGCAGTAACATGTTGCGCAGATGGCATCAGTTAATTTTGCAACACAGTGATGATTTAGCCCGCATTATTACGCTTGAACAAGGTAAGCCGTTAAAAGAAGCGCAAGGGGAGATAGCCTATGCTGCCTCTTTTGTCGCTTGGTATGCTGAGCAAGCGACCCGTATTAACGGCGAGATAGTGCCGAGTCATCTACCTAATTCTAAAATCTTGATTGAGAAGCAACCCGTTGGTGTTGTTGCGGCGATTACGCCTTGGAATTTTCCTGCTGCGATGATGACTCGTAAATGTGCACCAGCGATTGCTGCAGGCTGCAGTGTAATTGTAAAACCTTCGCCAGATACACCATTTACCGCTCTCGCACTTGCGGAGTTAGCACAGCGCGCCGGTTTTCCTAAAGGGTTATTGCAAGTTGTGTGTGGCGATGCGCCGGAAATTGGTCAACAGTTGTGCCTAAGTGACCAGATCACCAAGCTGTCATTCACCGGTTCTACAAATGTAGGCAAGTTATTAATGGCTCAAAGCGCGGCAAACGTGAAGCGACTGTCACTAGAGCTTGGTGGGAATGCTCCGTTTATCGTTTTTGATGATGCGGATATTGAACAAGCGTTAGATGGTTTGATGATCGCTAAGTTTCGCAATAGTGGACAAACATGTGTAGCCGCCAATCGAATTTTTGTCCAAAGCGGTATTTATCAGCTTTTTTCTGATGCGCTTGTTGCTAGGGTAGCCACGTTGCAAGTTGGGAGTGGGTTAGACAATTCTGATATTGCGCCGCTGATACACCTTGAAGCGGCGATTAAAGTGAAGCAACAAGTTGAAGATGCGTTAAAAAAAGGCGGTGAGTTACTTTCTGGCTCGATTCCGAGTGGTCAGAGTAATTTGTTGGCTCCAATAGTATTGGCGAATGCCAATGATGAGTGGCTGTGTAGCCAACAAGAAACGTTTGGCCCTATGGTGCCGTTGTATCGCTTTGATACCGAGCAAGAGGTGATAGAACGCGCTAACGCGACAGAATCGGGGCTCGCAGCTTACGCCTATAGCCAAGATATTGCCCGCTGCCTGAGATTAGCCAACCGTTTAGAGGCGGGTATGGTCGGGCTTAATCAAGGCTTATTGTCATCGGCCAGTGCGCCATTTGGTGGTGTGAAGCAATCAGGGCTTGGCCGTGAAGGGGCAGAGCAAGGCATCGAAGAATACCTAGAAACCAAATACGTGTTATTGGGCGGTAATGTGCTCTAGTCCGATTGACTGAATTTACGTGATGTTTTTCGGCTTGGTTATTTTTCGAGTGCAGCCCAGATAACAGCGCTGTTGGTCTCAAAGTCATTTTCGGCTTGGCAGCGCAGCAGGTAATCATCAACTTTAATCACTGCGCCAAGTGAGTAGGCTTCACCTTGGTAGTAACAGATCCGATGCGAAGCTGAAGAACTGTCAACCACAACAACGGGTTTGATGGGTGTTTTTACTACCTTGTCTGCGCTAAAGCTTGATATTGAAAAAAGGCACAATGCGATAAGGCTAAAGATTCTGTACATCAGATGTCTCCAAATTTTCTTTGGTATCTTGGCAGCATACTCTCGTTGCCAAGTGTTCCCCCTTGGTGAACATAGAGGATGGTTTTATCTTGATTACTTAGCTGCCATTGCTGCAAACATTGCCACATCAAAGGGTCGTAGAGTAAATCGAACTCGACACTGGTTTGCTCTAGCAAAGCTTGCCAAGTTTGGTAATCCGCTTGGTATAGTTTGCCAAAGTGGTGCTTACGATTCAGTGACAAGAGTTCAGGATGTTGGCTTTCACCTAACTCTAAAAACTGTTTGGTTAAGTAATCATTACCTCCGACACAAGCACAGGTAAGCACTTTAATGCCATGGGGTGACAAATGTTTGTGCAGATAGAGGGCGGTTGTGCCTGTACCAGAGGGAAGAGCAACCACAAATTGCTTATCACTTTCGAAGCGTGCCCAGCTTAGAATTTCATTCGCTAGACCTTTCACGCCTTGCTCGGCTATTTGGCTTCTTCCGCCTTCTGGCACGACTAAGCAAGTATCATCGGGTTGGCGCACTTGATTAATGTAGTCCCATGGATGACATTGATGGGAAGCTGTCTCAATAATGTTTGCCCCTAGCTCTAACGCCCCGCGGTAGTTGCCTATTGGGCTCCCCTTTAGCCATTCAGGAATACGGTCAACGTAGAACTCCAGCTGCCATCCTTTTATTGCTGCTAAGGCTGCGAGTGAATACAACGAATTTGCTTGCGGGCTACCGTAACCAATCAGAGTACGAACAGATGGAAAGTCATCATGTAGTAAGCTCATTAGTTTACGCGCTTTGTTTCCACTAAAGTGACTATGTAACTTATCGTCACGCTTAAGGTAGAAATCAATACCAGCGAATTGGTGTTGGGTAATAGGGGTATCGGCGAGCTTCATGATTAACTGAGGTGGAGTGTTATGTCAGTATTCTACTCCACCTTACAATATTCTTGAATGTTAGAATGACTCTAAACCTTAGAATTGAATAGTGGCGATACAGCCCCGATTTGGGTGATTACTTAGTGAAAACTGCCATTCGTAGCGATGGCATAAGTCGTCAACGATCAGCAAGCCTAAACCATGCCCCTCTTTGTTTGGGATTGAGGTTAGACCAGGGCCATCATCAATGATTTGTATGTGATTCTCGCTAATATTCACGGTGATGGCGCCGCTTGAAGTGGCTGCGATGCCATTGCGAATTAAGTTCCCTAATACCATGTGCATCACAGGCTCAGTCGCTCTAACTTGGGGCAAACTATCGATATTTAGCTCAACTTGCAGCTGTTTTTCGGTTGCTTGTAAGCTGTTGTCGGTGATGATGGTTGAGAATTCTTGTTCCGGCACTTGGCGCAAAGGGGCGTCTTCAACGTTGCGCTCGTAGCGCACGATACTAAGCAAAGCGTCGACCATAGTGATCATTTGCTCGGTCGCGGTACTAATGCGGCCAATTTGGCGAAGGTTGAAGGTTTTGGTTTCGGTGCGCTCGAGTAATTTTGTCGCGCCTTTTACCACGGTTAATGGTGTCCGCAGTTCATGACTTGCATAGCGAGCAAAGGCTTGTTCGCGTTTTAGTGCATGGTTGAGTTCGCTACGATACTGGTTGAGTTTTGTCGTCAGAGTTTGAAACTCAATCGAGGCTTCCGGTGAAATGGTAAACTCAGCGGCGCTGTCTCCGGTTTGGTTTTCCAATTGAAGAGCAATGCCATTAAGTGGCTCGATAAGTTGGCTTGATAATCGGTAGAGCAACGTGCCAAAGGCAAACATCAGTACGGAAACAAAACTGATTACGATGAGACCGGAATATATGATTTCTTTATCTGACAGCTCAACTTTGTCCATTAAAGAAAGCAAGATGAGATCGTGCATTTCTCCATCATGAGCATATTGGCCTTTATAGATCATTAATGAGTCCGGGTTATACCAAAACCCTACCTCTCCAACAAAGGACTCTTTGTCTCTTAAATAATCTTGATATTCTTTTGGAATAAGGGATAAGTCATTGTAGGCATCGGTCAGCATGTCTATGCGGATCTTGCCATTTTCACCGTTAATAAAACGCTCAGCAGCAATATCTCTGTCGAGTAAAATACGGCGTTCACCCACTCGGTCTTCTGACCATTGTAAGGCCATGAGAAAAACCATGAATGTCACAACGCCCACGGTGCAAGATAGGCCGATAAAGAAGACGGCTAAACGACCTGTTAGAGATTTTGAGCTGCGGAGCATACGCATAAGTTAGTCTATCTCCAAACGAAAACCGAATTTTGGCACCGTCATCAATAGTTGCTTGTCAAAAGGTTTATCAAGTTGGTTACGTAGCTGATAAATATGGCTGCGTAATACATCATTATTAGGCTCTTTTTCTTCCCATAGTTTCTCTGCGATTTCTTGCCTTGTTACCAGTTCAGGCGCTTTGATACAGAGCATTTCTAGGATGGTGTATGTCGTTGGGTTAAGAGCCAACAAGCGACCTTCTCTAAAGGCTTGACGAGTTTTTTGGTCAATCTTAATCGGGCCAACTTCTAACGTGCTGGATGCCGTTTGGCCTCGGTAACGTTTGATAAGCGCAGTCATGCGCGCCTCAAGAATCTCTAAATCAAAGGGTTTGGTTAGGTAATCATCCGCGCCATGCTGAAAGCCACTTAGCATGTCTTCACGATTATCGAGAGCCGTTAGCATAAGAACAGGTGTTGAGTTTCCGCTTTCACGCAATTTATTACACACTGTTAAGCCATCCATGCGAGGTAACATGAGGTCGAGTAATATGAGATCAAAGTTGCCTTCTAATGCCAACTGCAAGCCCAGCTCTCCATTGTCGGCGTAATCGAGCTCCATTCCCAAGCATTCAAAGTAATCGAATAGAATCCCTGCGACTTCACGGTTGTCTTCTACTAATAGCACTTTGTTCATCCGCTACCTCGTTGATTTATAAAAGCAGTTTATTTGTTTCTGTGGCTAGAGTCGTCGGCATAATAGCAACAAACTCAGCGTAGAAAAAATGTGAACAACAGAGTTTTCACACTCCTTCTTGTAGGTTAATCACATAGCGTCCTTTATAGCGTGATTTTTAAAGGACTTAGTTCCGATTAGCAACAAGAGTAGTGACTATGAAGTTTATTAAGCCTGTTCCCAAACACTTTGAGTCTGCCATCACCTTGTCTGTCATCGTTCCGTATTTTAATGAATCGGATGTGTTGCCTGAGTTACACGCTCGATTAACCAAGGTGCTTGATAGTATCGAGGACCATTGTGAAATCATTTACATCGATGACGGTAGTAGTGACGACAGTTTACAAGTTGTTGAAACTTTCAAGTCCACCACCAGTCTAGTTCGCAGTATCTCGTTAAGCCGAAACTTTGGTAAAGAATCTGCGATGAGCGCGGGACTTGAGTACAGCAATGGCCTAGCGGTTGTGCTTATTGATGCGGATCTTCAAGACCCACCAGAGCTGATCCCTGAGATGCTAGATAAGTGGCGTGAAGGTTTTGATGTGGTCAATATGCAGCGCAAGCAGCGCAATGGCGAGGCTTGGTTTAAGAAACGCTCTGCAGCCATTTTTTACCGTCTGCTAAACAGTTTAGTGAAATCTGACATTCCAGAAAATGTTGGTGACTTCCGCCTATTAAGCCGTGAAGTAGTAGACCACATTAATCGCTTGCCTGAGCGTAACCGCTACATGAAAGGTATTTTTGCTTGGCCGGGGTTTAAACAGACGACAGTGCAATTTGAGCGCGATGCTCGTTACTGCGGTGAAACGAAGTGGAACTACTTTAAGTTGCTAGGGTTGGCGATGGATGGCATTACGTCATTTTCTATTCGCCCCTTACGCTTAGCGACGGTTCTTGGTGCGCTCATTGCGGGTGGCACTTTCTTTTATGGCCTAGTGGTTGTACTGAAAACCTTACTCATTGGTGAGCCCGTGACAGGCTACCCCTCTTTAATGGTGGTGCAACTGGCGTTAGGTGGCGTTCAGTTACTGAGTATTGGCTTGCTAGGTGAGTACATTGGCCGCATTTTCATCGAAACCAAAAAAAGACCTCTTTACCTTGTTCAATCGGTTAACGAGCAACCCGCAATGCCTAAATTTAAATCTGTGGAGAAAAGCGCGTGAGTTTTAATAAAGTCCATTTATGGGTAATTTTAGGTATGGCCCTGTTGGTTCGCCTTATCTCATTAGGGGCGTACCCTTTGATGGATACCACAGAAGCTCGCTATGGTGAAATGGCCCGATTGATGGTTGATACTGGCAATTGGCTAACGCCGCAGTTTGATTACGGCGTGCCATTTTGGGGTAAGCCACCGCTATTTACGTGGATGAGTGCGGTAGGTATTGAAAGTTTCGGCGTTAACGAGTTTGCCGTGCGAGCGCCTCATTGGTTGGCTGGTGTCTTGGTCATTGCATTAATGGCGTATTTCTCGCGTCGAGTTGGTTTTAGCGGATTGCTTACCAGTGTCGTGTTAGCGACTTGCGGCATTTTTGCTATCGCTGCGGGTGCGGTGATGACAGATATGGCACTGACTTTGGCGATGACTATTGCGATGGTTGGTTTTTATTTTTGTTGGCAGGGCGATCGTAAGTGGGGCTATGTAGGCTTTTTTGGTCTGGCGCTGGGTTTGCTCGCTAAAGGTCCGTTGATAATTGTCATCATGGGTATTGCCGTTATGCCATGGTTGATTATGCAGCACGGCTTTGTGGCGGCATTTAAAGTACTTTGGCAACGTTTTCCTATTGTCACGGGTACAGTGGGAATGCTCGCTATCGCGGTACCTTGGTATATCCTCGCTGAGCAAGCGACGCCAGGGTTCTTAGATTACTTTATTGTGGGTGAGCATTTTAAGCGTTTTCTGGTGAGTGGCTGGGAAGGGGACTTATATGGCTCAGCACATGATGAAGTACGTGGAACCATCTGGTTATTCTTCTTCTATGCAGCAGCGCCATGGTCTTTTGTATTGCCAGTCTTGATGTGGCGTAAACGTAAGGCACTTGGAACAACGATTCAAACTCGCGATGGCATTGTTAGCTTTTTGGTTTGTTGGTTAGTCTCACCACTGATTATGTTTACCTTTTCAGGAAACATTCTCCCTGCCTACATTTTGCCAGGTATACCAGCGCTAGGCCTTCTGATCAGCATTTTGCTTTCTGATGTCAAGCGTGACCAAGTTTGGTTTAAAGGTGTGGCGAGTATTGCTCCGGTATTGTTGATTATCGCAGTGGTGTTTATCCAATTGGTTAAGGGTGACAAGAAAAGCGATAAAGTGATTTTTGAAACAGCTTCCACAGAGCTTGCGACTTACTACGTTGGTCATCGTCCGTTTTCAGGGCAGTTTTATAGCTCTGGAAAGGCTAAACGCTTAGATGACAACGTGTTACTGGCTAATTTGGATCACTTCCAACTGATCGGCGAACCTGAAATGGTGCAGGATGTGATTGCTGAGAATCAACTGGACTGTGTAGTGGAATACACGGGCGGAAGTAAGCGTAATCTTTACCGGTGTGGTCAATGACCCCGCGGATAATTAAATTCGCGTTAGTCGGAGGTGTTGGCTTTGTTGCTGACGCCTTGGTTTTCTCGCTGATGTTTTACTTGCTGGGTTTGCCTATTATGCCTGCGCGTATCATAGCTTTTATTTGCGCCGCTACGGTAACCTGGTTAGGCAACCGTTATTTTACCTTTTGTCAGTCAGATAAATGCAAACCTTTGGGGCAATGGGTGAAGTTTATGTGTGGGGCAAGTTTTTCTGCCGTACCTAACTTAGTGGCTTTTCAGTTAGTCGTTTGGTTTCTCGGTCCTTCTAAAGTCGTAGTCTATAGTGCTTTAGTCATCGGTATATTAGTTGGGATGTTGAGCAACTATTTCCTAAGTTCCCGCTGGATATTCTCTACTCAAAAATAGTTATCCCATCTTTTTATTCGTCCACATCCGTCACGGTCAGTACAGTTTCTTCGCTGTATTGACCGTTTTTGTTTTCGATATTGACGGGCTTTTTGATGCTCACTTTGCTCCCGGCTTTACTTGGAATAGAGTAAAAAAAAGCCCAGAACAAAAAGGTTCTGGGCGTATACAAGATTAGGAGTTAATTTGAAAAAGCAGCGTACATAAATAAGTAGGAAGTAGATTCAGTAATAAACTTGTTTGGCGGCCAGCGAAACATTGAATGCTCTGCTATCTACACTTATTCAGACTGGGCAAATCCAAAACAGTTCAATAAAAAATTAATTTTTTTTAATTTATTTTCCTTTCAATACCTTAGCCTCGAGTAAATCAAAGAAGGTCAGACCAGTTGTAGAAAATGTGATGTTAACTGATTGTTAAGTTTGTTGGTGGGGTGTATATTTCAAACAGGTGTTTAATACGAGTGATTGAAATGGCAACCCGCAACGCTACTAAAGAGAGAATTCTAGACGTCGCAGAAGCTTTGTTTGCAGAGCATGGCTTTAATGACACGTCTTTGAGAACAATAACCAGCAAAGCTGGCGTTAATCTAGCGGCGGTCAACTACCATTTTGGTGATAAGAAAACGTTAGTCAGAGCGGTGTTGAATCGATACTTAGAGGCATTTATGCCTGCGGTTTCTGATGGTCTTATCACGCTGAACCTCAGTCAAAATTACACAATGAATCAGGTGTTTGAGGCTTTACGCGCCCCTTTGATGTCTCTAGATAACCTACGTCCAAACGGCGCTAATCAATTTATGTCTTTAATCGGACGCGGTTATACCGACGTTCAAGGCCATTTGCGTTGGTTTATCACCACTCGTTATAGCGATACTTTAGAGCTGTTTACTCTGTCGGTTATGAAAGCTAATCCCAATTTATCTCGTGAGGCGCTATTTTGGCGGCTCCATTTCACTCTCGGTACTTGTGTATTCACTATGGCTTCAAGCCAAGCACTGGCAGAAATTGCCAGTAATGATTACCAACAAAGTGTCGATGCCCAAGCTTTGTTAGATAGGTTGATTCCCTATTTAGCGGCGGGTGTCAGTGCAGAATAAAACTCATCGCAAGATAAAACAAAGCCACAACAAAGATGGCGAACGTGAACAAAAGGAAATGGTTATGAGCTCTCTAAGACAAAAATGGATAAGTGATCCGGCGTTTAAACTGTTTAAACAGGTATTGCCACCGCTTTCTGCAACTGAAAAAGAAGCGATGGAAGCGGGTAGTGTTTGGTGGGACGGGGAACTTTTCTCTGGAAAGCCTAATTTTCAAACCCTACACCAATATCCGAAACCAACATTAAGCGCTGAAGAGCAATCCTTTATGGATAACGAGTTAGAAACTCTGCTTGAGATGCTCAATGATCACCAAATTGTTAAACACGATCGCGATTTACCGCCGGAGGTATGGGAGTACTTGCGCAAAGAGCGTTTCTTCTCGCTGATTATTTCTAAAAAGTTTGGTGGTCGAGAGTTCTCTGCGTTAGCTAATTCGACCATTGTGACGCGTATTGCGACTCGTAGCATTAGTGCTGCGGTAACCGTGATGGTGCCAAACTCATTGGGGCCGGGTGAGCTGTTGAGTCATTATGGGACGCAAGAGCAGAAAGAGTATTGGCTACCACGTTTAGCGGACGGTACAGATATCCCTTGTTTCGCGTTAACAGGCCCTGAAGCTGGATCGGATGCGGGTGGCATACCGGATCAAGGTGAAGTTTGTTATGGCGATTACAATGGTGAGCAGGTATTAGGTATTCGTTTAAGTTGGAACAAACGTTATATCACACTTGCTCCGGTCGCAACGGTACTTGGCTTAGCGTTTAAACTCAACGACCCTCAAGGCTTATTGGGGGGTGAAAAAGAGCTTGGTATAACTTGCGCACTGATCCCCGCCGATCATCAAGGAGTAGAGATTGGTGAAAGGCATGACCCACTTGGCCTTGCATTTATGAATGGTCCAACCCGTGGTAACGATGTGTTCATTCCGATGGATTGGTTGATTGGTGGCCAAGAGTATGCGGGTAAAGGTTGGCGCATGCTGGTGGAATGTTTATCTGCAGGTCGCGGTATTTCCTTGCCTGCGCTTGGCACAGCGATCGGCCATCTCACTGCTCGTACTACTGGTGCATACGCCTATGTGCGTAAGCAGTTTGGTATGTCGATTGGTAAGTTTGAAGGTGTCGCAGAAGCACTAGGGCGAATTGGTGGCTTAACTTATCTACTAGAAGCAACTCGTACCCTCACAACGACGTCGCTCGATCTTAAAGAGAAGCCGGGCATTGTCACTGCGATTGCTAAGTACCATATGACAGAAATGGCTCGAACCATTCTCAACGATTCTATGGATATTCATTCAGGCCGAGCGATTCAAGATGGCCCAATGAACTATCTTGCTACGCATTATTTGGGTATCCCGGTTGCGATCACCGTTGAAGGGGCAAATATCTTAACTCGAAACTTGATGATATTTGGGCAAGGCGCGACTCGTTGTCATCCATATGTCTTGAAAGAGATGGAAGCGGCGGCAAACCCAGATGAACAACAAGCGGCTAAGCAGTTTGATGAGCTTTTGTTTAAACACATTGGCCATGCGACAGGTAACACCTTTGGCTCGCTAACGGCTGCGTTGACAGGGTCTAAGTTTATTTCTGCCTCGATGAGTGGTCCAACCAAAACCTATTACCAACAAATGACGCGTTTGAGTAAAGCATTAGCAGTAAGCGCTGATGTAGCCATGCTGACACTTGGTGGTGATCTAAAGCGTAAAGAAATGATCTCTGCTCGCTTAGGTGATGTATTGGCTTACCTATATATGGCATCAGCGGCGTTGAAGAAATACGAAGATGATGGCCGTCAACAGCAAGATCTTGATTATGTACATTACGCAGTTCAGCATTGTTTGTATCAATGTGCCAAGTCCTTGAAGCAGGCGTATAAGAATTATCCGCAGAAGAGTGTCGGTCGCATTCTTAGCGCAATTAACTTTCCACTGGGTAACCATTTCTCCAAGCCAAGTGATGACCTTACGGTAAGGCTGGCAGAAAGTTTAATGACGCCGGGCGCTGCACGAGACCGTTTGACTAATTTGTGCTACATCGGCAGTGATGAGGATGATAGCGTCGGTTTGATGGAGCAAGCATTCATCGCAATGTACGGTGTGAAGCCGGTAGAGCGTAAAATGTTTAAAGCGGCCAAGGAGGGCAAGGTTGCTCGCAAAGGCCCATTAACCGAGCGTTTGCAGCAGGCGCTAGATAACGAAGTCATCACAACGCAAGAGATGGAACAAGTATTAGCTGCAGACAAGCTTCGCTATAAAGCGATCCAAGTTGACCACTTTAGCCATGATATGAGTGAGGTTCGTACTCATTCAGAGCTTAAGTCAGCGAATAACAAAGCAAGTGAGCAAAAGCCACCACTCAATAGCGTCGCTTAGTTTTTACTTAACAAAACAAAATAGAGCTTTCTATTGAGAAACTGGCATTCAGGCATCCGCAAGGATGCCTTTTTTCTATTCGAAAATGGCCTAAACAGCTCCAACCACTTCGAATTATTGGTGGTTTTTACAGAAATAAGATGCGATTTGGCGGGGAAACTTTTATCCTAGCGGGGTTTTGTTAAGGAAGTTGAATATGATCATCAAACCTAGAATTCGTGGATTTATCTGTACTACAACGCACCCAGTGGGTTGTGAAGCAAACGTAAAAGAACAAATTGCTTACACTAAAGCACAAGGCCCTATCGCAAACGCACCTAAGCGTGTACTTGTTATTGGTGCATCTAGTGGCTACGGTTTATCTTCTCGTATCGCTGCGGCATTTGGTGGCGGCGCTTCAACGATTGGTGTTTTCTTCGAGAAAGAAGGCACAGAAAAGAAACCTGGCACAGCGGGTTTCTACAACTCAGTAGCATTTGAAAAGCTAGCTCGTGAAGAAGGTCTGTACGCAAAAAGCCTAAACGGCGATGCGTTTTCAAACGAAGCTAAACAGAAAACAATCGACTTGATCAAAGAAGACTTGGGTCAGGTAGATATGGTGGTTTACTCATTGGCTTCTCCAGTGCGTAAAATGCCTGAAACAGGTGAACTCGTTCGTTCATCTTTAAAACCAATCGGTGAGACATACACATCGACAGCAGTTGATACCAACAAAGACGTGATCATTGAAGCAAGCGTTGAGCCTGCAACTGAAGAAGAAATCAAAGATACCGTTACTGTAATGGGTGGTGAAGACTGGGAACTTTGGATTAACGCTCTGTCTGATGCGGGTGTACTTTCTGAAGGTTGTAAGACAGTTGCCTACAGTTACATTGGTACTGAGCTAACTTGGCCTATCTACTGGGATGGTGCGCTAGGTAAAGCGAAGATGGACCTAGACCGTGCTTCTACTGCTCTAAACGAGAAACTTGGCGCAACTGGCGGTACAGCAAACGTAGCAGTACTGAAGTCAGTCGTGACTCAAGCAAGCTCTGCAATTCCGGTAATGCCTTTGTATATCGCAATGGTGTTTAAGAAGATGCGTGAAGAAGGCGTACACGAAGGTTGTATGGAACAGATCTTCCGTATGTTCAGCCAGCGTCTTTACAAAGAAGATGGCAGCGCAGCAGAAGTGGATGAGCAAAATCGTCTACGTCTAGATGATTGGGAACTGCGTGATGACATTCAGCAACACTGTCGTGACCTATGGCCACAAATCACATCTGACAACCTGAAAGAACTTACCGACTACGTTGAGTACAAAGAAGAGTTCTTGAAGCTATTTGGCTTTGGTGTTGAAGGTGTAGATTACGAAGCAGATGTTAATCCTGCGGCTGAGTCTGATTTCATCGCCATTTAATCTAGACTGGATTAAACGAATAAAAACCGGTGCTAAGCACCGGTTTTTGTTTATATGAATATTGGAAATTAACCGCTAAACGCCAAATTCAGCATCAAGATCTGCCCACTCAACATCACTGTAGATAGAGACGGTTTCATCGCCGTTAGCAAAGGTGTAGTGATACACAGAGCTATCAATGTCTAAGAACTTATGAACCGTGCTATCAAGTGAGCTGACATCAACGATTTCAGCATTTTCGATATAGTAATCTGAATTGATGATGTTGACGTCTTCGATGCTCGCTGCAAAGAAAGCTTGTCCAGAGTTCGCGACGATATCAAGGTCAAGCGTGAGCGAGTCAGACTGGCTAGAGCCAATAACGGCCTCTACACCTTGTAGTCTTGAGGTATCGGTGATGGCAAAGTCGACACTGTGAACCGAAGTCTCTGCGGTGACTACGTCAAAACCTTCTCCACCATTAACGAAGTCGTTGCCATTGTCGAAGATAACGTCATCGCCTTTGCCTGCATCAACCACGTCTAGCCCTTGTCCGCCGATGAGGAAATCATCACCTTCACCACCAATCAATAAATCATCTTTTTGATAGGTTTTTACTTCATTAACGAAGTAGTCACTGGCATCAATATCTACGCCAAAGCCAGATTTATCGAATGTTCCTTTAGCGGCAGAAAGTTGAATCTCATCAAAGCTGGCATTGTTTGTGTCGGTTGGATCTATGATGAAGCTACCACAACATTTGCCATCGCTCTCATGTAGGACTTTGATGTTGTCCGCTTGCGGGTCGATACCATAGGTGGCAAGGGTTGCAGGATCAGCTTCACCTACGGTGAAGTAACCAGTTGCCACTTCGACACCGTCGTCATAAACGGTCCAAACACCAACTTCATTAGTGCCGTCAAAGGCTTCGTCTGCAAATAAGCGATCAACCGCGACTTCTGCTGCCACGGTATCTGAGTTTACATTAATACAAAGTACCTCAGATTCGCCTTCTTTATCGCCAGTCCCCCCGCTGTCGAGAAAGCTAAAGCCGATTTGTTGGGGAACACCACTTTCAGGGTTGCCATCTACGCCATAAACACCATCTTGATTGGCCGCTTTATCGATAGAACCGTCTGGGTTTACTGCGATAGCTTGACTTAAGTTTTCTTCAGAGGGGGCTGTCATCGTTGCATCTTGGTGGTCGCCAAAGATAATATCGTTACCAGAGCCTCCAAATAGAACGTCTTGGCCAAGGCCACCATCTAGCCAATCATCGCCAGCGCCGCCATCCAGCCAATCGTTGCCTTCGACCTTACCATCAAGATCACTTTGATTGATGACTTTGATTTCTTCAACGAAGTAGTCACTTGAGTCTAGCTTATTACCTTCTTTATCGAATACGCCTTCAGCTGCACTTAATATAATTTGATCAAAAGGTTGGCCATTGGTGTCTTGCTGCGTAATCTCGAACGTACCTGATTTGTTGTCGCCGCCATCAAGCACTTTGATGTTGTTGATCAGTTCTGCATCGTAAGTATCCAACGATTGGCCATCAATTTCCGCGGCGGTGAAATAGCCGCTTGCGACGACGATGCCATCATTCAGCACTGTCCATACGCCCATTTCATTGGTTCCGTTGCTCGCTTCATCGGCAAATAAACGGTCGACTCGAACTTGCGCTGCTGCTGCGTCTTCAGAGAGGTTGTAAACCAGTTGCTCCGATTCACCTTCGCGTGTACTTGGATCGTAGCTGTAGCCCAATTGGTCAGGGTTACCCGATTCTCCATTACCTTCTACGCCAATTTTGCCATTTTGTTCGGTAACGTTGCCCGCGCTCCCACTAGGGTCAACGGCGCGAGCATCAGTAAGATCAATACTTGGTGCATGGTAAAAATCGTAGACATCATCGCCAACGAGAACATCATTTCCATGCCCCCCAATAAGTACGTCATCATCCTGACCACCGTGTAGGAAGTCAGAATTATCGTGGCTTTCCGCTTCTAGCTGTACCGTTTGAACTTCTCCTACCATAAAATCACTGGAGTCTAGGTAGCCATATCCATTTTTGTCGTAGTGACCGACAGCTGCTGAAAACTGGATTTCATCAAAGGTGACAAAGCCAACATCTTCAGGCGTAATTTGGAACTCGCCGCTATGCTTGCCGTTGCCATTATCGAGTACTTTGAGGTTATCTGTGTTTGGGTCTAAACTATAGGCTTCTAGTGTCGCTTGATCCCATTCACCAGCGGTAACGTAGCCTTGAGCTACGACAACGCCTTCACGAAGCACTGTCCAGACAGCAACCTCATCGATATCACGAACTTTAGAACCATCTGATTTACCTTCGTCTTTGAACAGACGGCTCAGTTCTACTTTTGCACCGTAACTGTGTTCGTCAACAGCAATGGAAAGTACTTCAGACGCACCATTACGGTCACCTTGCTCGCCTTCATCTTCGAAGCTGTAACCAATTTGACCACCACGACCACTTTCGTCATTACCGAGCACACCAAATGTACCGTTCTTCTCAAATAGCTGAGCTTCACTGCCATCTGGGCTGTAAACTTTGGCTTTCGTTAAGTCTGCTGTGACCGCATTGGAGAAATCGAGCTCGTATTCGCCACTCGTATCGTTGTAGTGGTAACCAGAAAATTGGTCGCCAATCAGCACATCGTTACCACTTTCCCCAATGACACTATCATTACCTTTACCTGCAATAACGATGTCATCACCGGCACCAGTAATGACCAAATCGTCACCGCCGCCACTCGCAACTCTATCGTCGCCAGCTTGAGTTGGAATCGTATCGTGACCGTCTGTACCTCCAACGGTCATATCGGTGTCGTCTACGTGCGGTGTGACATCTTCGGCTATATCGACCATGTCAACACGGCTAGCGTGGGTGTTAGACTCATTCTTATTTAACGTCATGAAAAGTTCCTCAATCAATTTAATGATTAATCTGAGGCGGCTCAGCCATCTCAAACATTCTGAGACCTGCAGCTTTCCGTCCTTACCTCGCGATAAGTTTGGCTTTTCTCTTTATTATGTAAGTGCGATACCCTTTGGTTACAGCAAAGGGCAGGGTATCAATGGTATTGCCCTAAATTACATTTCTCGCATCGCTTTATAAGCACTGACCGATAGCGGGCTAAGTAAATAGTCCAGCGGGGTTTGTTGATTTAATAAGATCATGACTTCTGCAGGCATACCGGGATATAACTGGACGTCGTTGAGTTGGCTGAGATCTTGCTGATTTAACTCAATGGTCGCGAGGTAGGCTGAAGAACCCGTTTCAGGATCTGTGATACGGTCAGCAGAAATATGCGTTAATACGCCACGCACTCGTGGGGTTCGTCGGAAGTTATAAGCCGAGAGACGAACTTCGGTTGCTAAACCTTGGTAGACGACGTCGATGTCTTCTGGTTTGAGGAGCGCTTCAACCACCAGTAAATCCTCTTGTGGCACTATTTCCATGATGATGTCGCCAGCGCGCACCACAGACTGAGAAGCAAACACGGTTAACCCAACCACGATGCCTGCTTGAGGTGCTCTAATCTCGACACGTTTCAGTATCTGTTCAGCATTTGCCATTGCTTCGTGGGTTTCATTGATGGATTTTTCTAACTGCTGAATCTCTTCGCCCAGCTGTTTTGCGTACGTATAGTCTGCATTAGTGTCGAGTAATTTTGCTTCTGATACTGCTCGCTGAGCACGGCTGATCTTAGCTTTCAGTTCCGCCAGACTACCATTGAGGTCGGTGTACTCACGCTTGAGATCGAGCAACTTAGATTTGGATGTGTTACCTGTTTCTAGCAACTTTTCATGCATGGTCAGTTGCTCGCTTAGGTAAATAAGGCTTTGCTGATCTGCCTGATACCGTTGTTGTAATCCTTGTAAATCTAGGGTTGCTTGTGCGACTTTTTCGGCTAGAACTTTATCTTCACCACTACGCAGTGAGCGGCGCTTTTCGAACAATTGGGTTTGGGTGTTCAAAACCGAGCTGATATGAGCGTCGTTTTTACGCGCAAGAAGTCTTGGGTCAAAATCGATTTGTTTGAGGTTGTTAAGTTCTGCTTGCAGGCGATTAAGCCTTGCAAGATCGCTTTGCCATTGCGCCCTAAGACCAAATAGCGACGCCTCCGCTCGGGATGCATCGAGTGTAATGAGCAGTTCACCTTGCGAAACCCGCTGTCCATCAGAGACATGAATTTGTTTTACGATGCCTCCTTCAAAGTGCTGAACTGGCTTTCGTTTTGATTCAACGACGATGATCCCTGGAGCGATTGCTGCGCTACTTAACTTGGCGAAACTTGCCCAAAGCAAGAAGAAAACGAACATGACAATCAGTGCGATACAGGCTTGCTTTGTGTAGCGCACTGCATCAAATGCTACATGGCGCTGATCGTTGTACTCAATGCCCTTCGCACTAATGGTGTGGTAGTGATTATCCATTGGCGATGGCCTCTTTCAGTGGTGGCATTTTGTTTGCGTTTGCGACTTTTGGTTTGGTGGCAGGTCGCGCAGAAGTTATCTCGCCATTGTTGAGCTCGACTAACCAATCGGTATGTTTTGAGAGTGTTTGATCATGACTCACTAATACAACACCGCATTGCTGAGTTGCTAACTCGTCAAGTAAGCAATGAAAGGCGGCTAGCCTATGGCTGTCTAGGTGGGCGTTAGCCTCATCCAAAACGATTAGCTTTGGCTTGAAATAGAGCGCTCGAGCGATAGCGATACCTTGCATTAGCCCGACGGGAATGGGCTGCCCTTTATCGCCTATGAGGGTGTCATAGCCTTTAGGAAGCTTTAAAATTTCATGATGAATAGCGATTTTTTTCGCACTAGCGATCACTTGTTGATCATTCATTTCAGAGCAAAAGTGCGCGATGTTTTGCTTTATGCTGCCGGTGACAAATTGAATGTGCTGCGGTACATAGCCAATGACATGTTGCAGTTGTTGAGATGACCATTGTGGTAACGATGCACCATCAATATTGACTCGGCCACTGTTGGGTGGAATGAGCCCGACCAAAATTTGGCACAGTAGACTTTTACCACTGCCGCTTGGGCCAGTCACTAAGACTCGATTTCCCGGCTCTAGCCGAAGCCGGATGTTGTTTAAGTAGGGCTTTTGGCGTGGGTCAGCGAGCCATGACACGCCATCAATGTGTAGTCGACCTTGTATGTCACTGAACTGAGTCGACGGTTCTTGATGTGACTTATCGCTGAAAAAAGCCGTTACACGTTGATTCGCTTGTAAAGAGCTTTGCCATGCGGGCAGGGCGCTCGCTAACTGCTCTAGGGGTTGTAGTGCTCGTGACATCAAAATAGAACCGGCAATAATCCCACCGGCCGACATACTACTATTGATGACCAAGATTGCGCCCGTTGCCATGATAACCATCTGTAATACAAAGCGTAGATATTTGGCGCTTGAGCTAAGCAAATTTGCTCGTTGGCTAAGCTGGCTTTCGTGCCAAATTCGCTCTGCGGTCAGGTGTTGATATTGAGCGGTTAGTCCTTCGGACAAATGCTGTGCTTGAATGTTGTTTTGTTGAGATAACGCTTCGTTTTGTGCTTGAAGCGATGCAAAGGTAGCGGTTTGCGAGTCGCCAAGTTGTTGTTTTTTGCTGTAGTGAGAAAACACAGAGAAACCGCTTACTGCCAATACCGCGATCAGTCCGACGCTACCTACTAGAGGATGGAGAATAAACATCACGATTAAGAACAGCGGGATCCAGATAATATCGAACATCACAGAGAAAGCAGGTGACTGGAAAAACGTTTTCAATTCTTTAATGTCACTTAAATGTGTTTTTTTACCCTCATGACGGGTTGTGGACATTTTAAAGAGTGTTGAACTCGCTAAGGCATCCAATTTTATTGCGTTATGCTGTAGATATTTGTTCTTTAATATTTCAAGTGTGGCTTGAATGGTTAGAAGAAAGAGAACGATAAGGCTGATTAATAGCAGGGTATCTAAACTTCTACTAGTGAGAACGCGATCAAAAACCTGCAAGCTATATATAGGTATTGCCAGAATTAATAAGTTTAAAAATAGCCCGATACCAAGTAGAACCAAGATAACTTCGCGGCGAAAAGGAGACAGTTCAGGCCAATTTAACAGTGGTTTAGTCATAGGTATTAGGGTGCATTTATAAAATTAACGCAATCCTAACATCGTGATTAGTAAATAGGCGATAGAGGGGAATTTATGTTTTTGCGTTTAAATATCATGCGGTAAGTTTTATTTCATGATATTCAGATAGTTAAAATGGGCTTCTTATTTTTAAGAAACCCATTACTTTTGAAGTGTTATTTGAATGTAGACCAAATCGGCGCATGATCAGACGGTTTTTCTATACCACGAAGCGGGTAATCAATATCCGATTCAACGCAGCTAGTTGCTAATGCAGGGGTGGCTAAAATAACATCAATGCGCAGGCCACGATTATCATCGAAGCCACGAGAACGGTAATCAAACCAAGAGAACTTATCTTCTACTTCTGGTTGCAATTGACGGAAGGTGTCAACAAATCCCCAATCCATTAATGTTTTTAACCATTCACGTTCTTCTGGTTGGAAAGAACATTTACCGGTTTTTAGCCAACGCTTTTTATTTGCTTCACCAATGCCGATGTCTGAATCGATTGGACTAATATTAATATCACCCATAACGATGAGCTTCTCATCGTTATTATGATATTCGTTGAGGTAGTTCATGAGATCTTTATAGAACTGACGTTTATAAGGATATTTAGTCTCATGGTTTACATTATCCCCCTGAGGGAAATAGCCATTGAGTACTGTCACTTTGTCACCGTGTTGATCTTCAAAAGTCGCCATGATCATGCGCTTTTGATGTTCTTCACTATCGGTAGGAAAGCCTTTTTGTACAGAGATAGGCTCTTGTTTACACAGCATAGCCACACCGTAATGTGCTTTTTGACCATGAAAGTAAACTTTATAGCCCATTGCTTCCACATCTTCGATAGGAAAGGCTTCGTCATGGACTTTGATTTCTTGTAGACCGATCACGTCTGGCTGATGTTTATCTATCAAAGCTTGTAACTGGTGTAGTCTTGCGCGTAAGCCGTTGATATTAAAGCTAACTACTTTCATTATTCTTCCTCTTGGCACTCTTCCTGTATAAACCAATAGCCTTTATTGAGTAACTCTTGCAGAGTTTTAATACTGGTTATTTTAGGCAATTGGCTTAGCTGTTGAAGGGATAATAGTTGGCGATCAGAAAGTTGCATTGCAAGTTCTTGGTCGCAAGTGTCTAGTGTGAATGATTCACCGTTGATGTAAATAGTGCACGGTGAGTCTTGATGATAAATTGCTCTCAAGCCAGAGACTTTATGCAGTTCGACTCCTTGAGAGAGTATGTGCTCAACTTCTGCTTGAGAGTAAGGTGAATCAGGCTCGACAATGTCTAGCTGATGGCGTGATTGACTCAGCATGGTGCCAAGAAAGTCATCAAGTTTAGAATCAGATTGGAGAGCTTGAGTCAGCATTGTTGTTAGATGCTGCTTGTCTTCAGCTGTCAGCATGCCATAGCTAGGTTGAGCAGCTTGCTGTGGATTGTGTAGATGCACGTCACCAATATCATTGGCTAGGATGTAGTCAGCAAAATTACTCAGTAATTCTTGTTCTTTTGGAGAGCGGAAACCGATTGAGTAGCTCAAACTTGGCTCAAGAGTTGTGCCTTCATGAGGGAAGCCAGGTGGAATATAGAGGATATCTCCCGGTTCCAGTTCTTGGTCTATGATGGCGTCAAAGGACTCAATTTGACGCAGGGCACCAGCTTGAATCTTTTCTTGATACTGACCTTTATCCATATCGCCCACGCGCCAGCGCCTTTTGCCGTGACCTTGAATAATGAACACATCATATTGATCGATGTGTGGACCAACACCACCACCGGGGGCTGAGTAACACACCATTAGGTCATCGAATAGCCATTGAGGGAGTTGCTGAAATGGCTCAATCAGTGCGGCGCTGGGCATATGCCAATGGTTACAGGCTTGAACAATCAGCTGCCAATGAGTGTCTGGTAAGGTGGCAAAATGGTTTTCGTCTAGGGGACCATGTGTTGCTTGCCACACGTTATTTGCATTGCTGATGTAGCGAGAATCAACGCACTCTTCCATCGACAAACCTGCCAGTTCTTCTGCTGAGATTGGGTCGATAAAGTTGGCGAATCCATTTTTGATTATGGTCGGTTTTTTGTGCCAATAGTCAGCAAGAAACTGAGAAAGGTCGAAGCTGAGTTGATACATCTACGCCTCTTTAGTTAGTTTGGTTTCGAGATCAGATTGGACGATCTTTATCGCTTCAAGTGCAGTTTTGGGGTCAATTTGGTTACTTTCTAGTAGATAGATAAGGTCTACTGCCAGTTTTACTTCGTCAGGCGCACTATCAAGGCTAGGAGTCACTGAAGACATAATTACTGATTTCTCTCTCTATAAGTGATTTGTTTTTCTAATTTGATTTTCGCTTCCTGGCAGCGTTTCAAGCGTTGTTCGGTAGTCAACAACGCCTGTTGAGCTTGCTGCTGCTGAAAAGGGGAGGCGTATTGCAAGGCCATTTGTTTGTCGCGTACCATTTCCATTAAACGTCGTTCCCACTCTTGATGCTGAGTCAGTTCCTGATAGAGAACATTGATCGGTTTTTGGTAGTAACTTTTGTGTTTTGGTTCGCTTTTACGAATGGTTTGTGTCGCGAGCTCTCTCTGAATCGCCGAAATCTGCGCAAGTAACCGTTCAGTTAGATATTCCGCTCGAATTGGGGTGAGCTTGCCGCTATCTTGCTCACGAATAATTGTGTCTAATGTCGCTTGTGTTTCCTTAACACAAGGGACGACTAATCGAGCTTTGCAATGGAATAACACCGCATCGAATAGAGGGAGGTGATGTTCGCCTCTTTGTCTATCTAATTGCGCAGCCTGTTGAGCAAGCTGTTCCAATGTTGTGCTGAGCTGTTTTAGTTGACTCATAAGTTTACAAACCACGCATCGTAGGCAAGTTTGACCGCAAGCACACTGACTACGGTAACAAAAACAGGGCGAATGAACTTAGCGCCAAAGCGGATAGCAGAATGGGCCCCCACAAATGCGCCGGCCATTAAGCACAACCCCATGGTTAACCCAAGAACCCAATCGATGTGGCCTAAGATGGCAAAGGTGACCAAAGAAGTGAAATTACTGGTGAAGTTCATTGCTTTGGCTAACCCGGAGGCGAGCAAAATATTGAGGCGATAAAGTGCCATTGAGCTGACAGTCCAAAATGCACCAGTGCCAGGGCCGGCGACACCATCATAAAAACCAAGTACGAAGCCTTGGCCATATTGTTTTTTGTTAAACGTCGGGCAAGGTTGAGGCATTTCATTACTGCTGTTTTTCGGCGTTTTATGCCAAATGGTGTAAACAGCGGCGGCTAAGATGACCAGCGGCAACAACTTTTCTAGCCATTGGGTTGGGATCCAATCAACGAACAGTGTCCCGAGAGTTGCACCAATCAAAGTGGCGATAAACGCACGTCCCCAACACTTTGGTTTGAACAAGCGCTTTTTGTAATAAGTAAATGCAGCCGTAGAAGAGGCAAAGGTGGCAGCTAGTTTGTTCGTACCCAAGGCGATATGCGGAGGAAGCCCTAAAGAGAGTAGAGCAGGCACTGTTAGCATGCCGCCGCCTCCGGCAACCGCATCAATAAATCCAGCAACAAAAGCGACCAGCGCCAAAACCAACAGCATGGTTGGCTCAATCATTTCCATCAAGATGTGTGTTCTTCTGATTATGGTTATTGTAATTGGGCAAGGTTAATATTCGATCACTCGCTCAAACGGAGGTAATGAATCTAACAATGATTTGCCGTAACGCTTTGATACCAATCGGCGATCAAGGATGATGACTTTACCAGAATCTCGCTCTTTTCGCAGTAATCGACCGACTGATTGAATGAGCTTCTTACTTGCTTCTGGAACAGTGATCTGCATAAATGGGTTACCCCCTTTATCTTCGATGTATTCCGCGTGCGCGCGTTCAACCGGCGAGGTCGGTACAGCAAATGGAATTTTAGTGATAATCAAATTTTCTAAAAGCTCACCCGGAAGATCTAAGCCTTCTGAAAAACTGCCAGTACCAAATAAAATACTGGTTTTTTGACATTGCACTAAGGTTTTATGTTTTTTGAGTATCTCACCTCGCGACTCTTTACCTTGGATCTGTAGCGCCCAACCTTTTTTGATGAATTGGCTATCGAGCGCTTCAGCAACCTGATTCATCTGCCAATAAGAAGAGAATAAAACTAAATTGGCTTGTTTGTCTTCAATTAGGTTAGGCAGAATATCGATAAGATATTCCGTAAACTCAGGTGCTTGAGGTTCGTACTTCATCTTAGGCACAATGAGCTGCGCTTGCTTTTGGTAATCAAAAGGAGACGCTAAGGCTAAAAAACGAGTGCCATCTTCTGCTTTTTCACTGATCCCCGCTTGGCGGCAAAAAAAGCTAAACGAGTTCAGCGCGCGCATGGTAGCAGACGTAAGTACAGCACCAAGGCAGCGACTCCAAAGTTGCTGATCCAATTGCCAGCCGACTTCCAGTGGCGAGACATTAACAATGAAATCGCCTTCTCTTTCTTGGTCGAGCTCTAACCAACGAGCCAATGGCGCACCTTTCTCTCTTTGTGGCTCTGCCATCAAGTTCCATACTTGGGCTAAATTATCCATTCTTTGAATATAGAAGCCGATTTCTGCTAGAGCAGGTTCTGCCAATCGGCTAGATACTTCGCCATCTTTAACCCTTTCAGCAATCAGGTCGGCGATTTTTGCCGTCGCTTGAGCGCCTTTATGAGAAAGTTGCTTGAGCTGTTTGGCTTCTTCTTCTAGCCAAGAGGGGAGTTCACCATGCTCAAAGCGATAAAGATTCTCTTCAAAATGGGCAGGATCAAAGCTCGATGCAAGCTGAGTAAGCGAAGGGATAAGCTGCTGAACGGAATCTTGCAGTTCATTACGAAAACGACCAACGCGCTTTTCATCGGCGAGGTTGGCGAATTTGGTCACGGATTGATTCAATCGTTCAAGCCAAGACGCCGCACCCTTTAAGCTAGCTGCGGCGGCTGAGTGATCTCTAGCAACGTGTGGGAGGTGATGGGCTTCATCGAAAACGTAAATTGTATTTTCAGGCTCGGGTAAAATTACCCCACCACCAAGATCGGCATCGGCCATTACCAAGCTGTGGTTAGCAATAATGACATCGGTTTTATCGAGCTCTGAACGAGCTTTTTGGAACGGACAGCCTCTGTGTGCTGGCATGCTGTTGTTACAGCTGTGTTTGTCGCTCACGATCATTCGCCAGATTTCATCAGAAATAGTTTTAGGCCACGAGTCCCTATCACCATCCCATTTTCCTTGGCTGAGGCTTTTGTACATGGTTTGCAATAGCTCAATGTCTTTTTGCTTAGGCTTTGATTCGAACATCGCCAATTGTCCGCCATCTGCGCCGCAAGCACTGGCAAGCTTCTCGGCACAGCAATAACGCTGACGGCCTTTGGCCAAAATAAACGAGAACTCGCGGTCGGTGATGCGACGAAACAGTGGTAGATCTTTATTAATGAGCTGTTCTTGTAATGCCACTGTAGCGGTAGAGATAACCACTTTGCGGTTATTGAGTACGGCAACTGGAATCGTTGACATTAAATAGGAGAGTGATTTGCCAATCCCGGTTCCTGCTTCTGCGACGATAATGCGATTAGATTTGTGATACTCGCCGCACAGCGTTTTGGCTATCTCTGCAACGAGGTAATTTTGCGCTCGACGCGGTACAAAGTTTTCCAATTGAAACTGCAGGTTTTGATAACTTTGGCGGATAGATTGTTGTATTTTAGTGTTCGTCATACGGCTGCCTCGATCGCGGGGAGCTGATAGTACCACACATATCCAATGCTACGTACTTCACGAATCAGATTCGTTTTCCTCTAAAAGATAGATCTTCTTCACAAAAAAAAACTGAACCTTCATGAACTTAGATTTAATTCTAAAAGTAAAAAATATAGAACTCTAAAAACTCACCTTAACTTCGCTAAAATTCTGCCAGCGCGACGCAAATCTCATTTTTTCAGACTAATCATCTAAAAGTGCGATGCAATTCATTTGTTGATAGATGACTCATAAAGGTTAGAAGTTACTCGAAAAAGTATGTAACTTTTGTGTAAGTGCTTGTTTTTAAATGATTTGATATTTTTTTATCTGCAATTTTTATAATATTTGACAGTCCGAATAATCTTTTGCAATCTAGACCGCGAATTTGAGTTGAAGTGATATCGAGCCCTCGAGAGTAAGAATCATCTTCAACATTTTGAAAGGGAACCGGATAAGGAATTCCCTACAATCTATGAAAAGGCAGTGGATTATCATGAAAAAGACTCTAGTAGCTCTTTCAATTCTAGCAGCAGCAACATCAGTTAGCGCTGCAGAAGTATACAACAACAACGGTGTTACTCTTTCTGTAAACGGTGACCTAGATGTTCATTACATCAAAGCTCATGACGTAGATACAGATGCTGAGCTAGCTGTTGATGATGCAGATTTCGGTTTCGGTCTAGCTTACGATGTAAATCAAGACTTTACAGTTGGTGGTGCACTAAACATCGATGGTGACAACGGTTCAGACAACGAAGGCATCACTGTAGATGAAGCTTTCGTTGGCTTTATGACTAACGGTCACACTCTTACTTTCGGTAAGCAGTACACAATTCGTGATGATTCTGGTATCGGTTCTGATTACGAGTTTGGTCTATCTGGTGCAGTAGAAAATTCTGATTTCTACGGTTCTCAAGTTGTTAAATACGTATACGACAACGGCGAAATGTTCTACGCAGGTGCTTCTTACTCTGCTTACGAAAACGGTTCAAACGGCCGCGTTGATGGCGACAAAGAGTTTGACGTACGTCTAGGTCTACGTGTTGCTGATTTCGACTTCACATCTTACATCGGTTCTACTGATAAAGGTGTAGTTCAAGAAGATCACTACATCCTTGAAGGTCGTTACACAATTAACGCATTCGAACTAGCGGCAACTTACGCATGGTCTACTGAGTCACAACCAAACGCAACAGACATTGAGCGTGACGTTATCGGCCTTGCTGCTACTTACACAGTAAACGAGAAAGTAACTCTAGCTGCTGGTTACAGCATCTTTGGTAACGACATTGCTAACAGCGATGATGTTAACCAAGGTTACCTAAACGGTACTTACAACTTCTCTTCAAACGTATGGACTTACGCTGAAGTTGGCTTTACTGATGCACAGCAAACTAACGATGCTGGCGAAACAGTAGACCAAGACACTGCATTCGTAATTGGTATGGGCGTATCTTTCTAAGATAGCTTCAATATTAGTTATTATGATAAAGCCACCACTTAGGTGGCTTTATTTTTTTATCGAGGAAGACAATGAAAAAGTTATTACTAGCAGCTTTAGTTGGTTGTTCATTTAATGCGGCAGCCGCAGACATTAGTTTTGAAAGTGGCATTGATGTACTAGCGCTCAATGGTAAAAGCGTTCAGAACGCAGACAGCATTGAACTTCCTGCTGGTGAGAACCAGATAGTTATTGAGTATTCTAAAGCGTTGAAGTCTGGCTCAAGCAAGAAAACCTATACTTCAAAACCATACGTTGTAAGTATTCATGTGGCTAATGAGCTTGATTCATACAAGCTTGGCATCGAAACTTACCGCACCTATGAACTTGCCAAAGTGAAGTTTGATGCCGGTAATGTTGAATGGCAAGTAAGCAACAACGGCTCACCAACAGAATACGACCTAGAGCTTTTACCGGGGGTTCCTGGCCTACTCCCTTATGCAAATATTGAAGAAGCGATACGACTGTACAACAAGAACAACGGTATTGTTTTAACCTCTTCTGGTGCGATGAATATTAATGAAGCCGCTGTCTCCGTTGCAAAAGACGGTAAAATCACCGTTACGGGTGATGCTGTTACCCAGCTTAAGCTTTGGTACACTAAAGCAAGCAAAGAAGAGCGAAAAGAATTTCGCCGTTGGATGATTGATCAAGATTAAATCGTTTCGGCAGTAGATTATGTTACGAAAAGGGTTGGTTGTTTTCCAACCCTTTTCGCATCTATGCGATGAAGCAATTTGATTTGCTGAGTGCACTGACTACTGATGCAACTAGAGTAGAGATTTGTTCTGGTCTGCTTATATACGGCGGCATCATGTAGATGAGCTTGCCAAATGGCCTTATCCATACCCCTTGTTGCACGAAATGGGCCTGGATCTCTTCCATATTTACTGCAGAGTGCGTTTCTACCACACCAATTGCGCCAAGCCATCTTACGTCTTTAACTCTAGGGTGATGTTGTAGCTCTGGCAGTAATAGAGAAAACTGTTGCTCTATACTTTTTACTTGGCTTTGCCATTGGTTTTCCTCAAGCAATGTCATACTTGCTGTCGCTACCGCGCACGCTAGTGGGTTACCCATAAACGTTGGGCCATGCATAAAGCAACCAGCCTCACCACCACATACCGTATCGGCCACATGTTTTGAGGTCAGAGTAGCGGATAGTGTCATATAGCCACCCGTTAGGGCTTTACCTAAACACAGTATATCTGGCTGTATATCGGCGTGTTCATAGGCGAATAGTTTGCCAGTGCGACCGAAACCTGTCGCGATTTCATCAAGAATCAACAATACGCCATAACGATCGCAGAGTTCTCGAATTTGTCTCAGGTATTCAGGATGATAGATGCGCATGCCGCCTGCGCCTTGCACGATAGGTTCAAGGATCACCGCTGCAATATGTTGATGATGTTTCTCTAACTGAGCTTTGAATGGAATGATGTCTTCTTCATCCCACGGATCGAAGTAGCCTGTTTTTGGCGAAGTGGCAAAAATGTGCTCTGGCAAAAAGCCTTTGTAGAGTGAGTGCATTGAGTTATCAGGATCGGTGACAGACATTGCGGCAAAGGTGTCACCGTGATAACCATCTCTTAGCGTTAAAAATTGACTGCGCTTTTCCCCTTTTGCGTGCCAATACTGCAATGCCATTTTTAAGCTAACTTCGACTGCGACTGAGCCTGAATCGGCTAAGAAAACATGTTGTAAGTTATCGGCGGTCATAGCGACTAATTTCTTACACAAATCAATCGCTGGTTGGTGGGTAATGCCACCAAACATGACGTGCGAGACTTTATCTATTTGGCTATGTGCCGCTTTATTTAGCACTGGATGATTATAACCATGGATGGCTGACCACCATGAAGACATCCCATCGATAAGTTTGGTGCCATCTTCTAAATAAAGGTTAACACCCTCAGCGTGAGTCACTGGATAGCAGGTCAGAGGTGTGATTGTAGAAGTATACGGATGCCAGATATGGCGGCGATCGAAAGCGATGTCCATGAAGCTTACCAATGTGAGGTTTGTTTAAAAAATAATCAAATGTAAACTTTTGATTTTTTATTGTGTTGACAGTCTACATGCTGTCAGTAGACTAGCCAAGTGTTAAACGTAACAGCTTGCAAATGCAGATTGGCTGCTACTCAATAGAAAGATAAAAGGAAAGCACGTGGAAGTTCGTCATAACTGGACAGTGGCAGAAGTTCGCCAACTGATGGATAAGCCGTTTATGGATTTGCTGTTTGAAGCGCAGTTAACTCATAGACAATTTCAGCAGCACAACCATGTGCAAGTGAGCACGCTACTTTCAATCAAAACTGGCGCATGCCCTGAGGATTGCAAGTACTGCCCTCAAAGTGCTCGCTATACCACTGACATTGAGAAAGAACGCTTGATGGAAGTCGAGCGTGTGTTGGATGCGGCTCAAAAAGCTAAAAATGCTGGGTCAACTCGTTTCTGTATGGGGGCTGCGTGGAAAAATCCTAAAGCTCGAGACATGCCACATCTGACGAGCATGATCAAAGGTGTCAAAGGAATGGGTTTAGAGACCTGTATGACACTAGGTATGTTAACGTCGGAACAGGCGGAAGAGTTGGCTGATGCCGGCCTAGATTATTACAACCACAACCTGGATACGTCTCCCGAATTTTACGGCAGCATTATTACTACTCGAACTTACCAAGATCGTTTAGATACACTGTCACATGTGCGTGATGCCGGAATGAAAATCTGCTCTGGTGGCATTATTGGTATGGGAGAGAGCGCCAGCGATCGCGCCGGCCTGTTAGTTGAACTGGCTAACTTACCGACTCACCCTGAAAGTGTGCCTATCAATATGCTGGTCAAGGTAAAAGGGACGCCATTAGAAGACGTTGATGACGTTGAGCCTTTTGACTTCATCCGTTTGATAGCCATCGCACGCATCATGATGCCAGCTTCCGCTGTGCGCTTATCAGCGGGTCGTGAAAACATGAACGAGCAAATGCAAACCTTGTGTTTTATGGCGGGTGCAAATTCGATTTTCTACGGTTGTAAGTTACTGACGACGCCAAACCCTTCCGAAGATAAAGATATGATGCTGTTCAATAAACTTGGCATCAATAGTCAGCAAGTTTCGCAAAAACCAGACGAAATCGAAGAGAACGATTTGCTTGATCGCGTTGTTGAACGTGTAGCCGCAAGACCAACCGCAGACGATCTATTTTATGATGCCAGCGTTTAACCAACGTTTTGAACGAGCGTTGGCTAAGAGAGAGTCGTCCGGTTTAACAAGACAGCTATCAGCTATCAAAGATGGCAATCAAGCCCACATGTCTTCGAATTTAAAGTATTGGGTTAACTTCTCCAATAATGATTATTTAGGGCTTGCCGCAGACGCAATGCTCAGCCGAGAATGGCAACGTGGCATTGACCTTTACGGTAATGGTAGTGCCGCATCTCCCTTGGTGACGGGGTTTAGTCCAGCGCATCATGAGCTGGAAGCGAAGCTGTGTAGCTGGCTTGGCTATTCGCGAGCGGTGCTATTTAGCTCCGGTTTCGCGGCAAATCAAGCGTTGCTATTTAGTTTGTTAGAAAGTGGAGACGCTCTACTGCAAGATAAGCTAAACCACGCCTCGCTAATGGAGGCGGGCATGTTGTCCCCTGCAAACATGCGCCGATTTCGTCACAACGACTCACAGCATGCAAGCCAGCTTATTGACGCAACTACTAATACTTTCGTGGTTACTGAGGGTGTTTTTAGCATGGATGGCGACCAAGCGCCTCTGCGAGAGCTCGAGCGACTACGCAGTCAACATTGTTGGCTGGTGGTGGACGATGCCCATGGTATCGGCGTACTTGGTGATGAGGGTAAAGGCAGCTGCGATGTCGCAGGAGTAACTCCGGATATTTTGGTCGTCACCTTTGGTAAAGCGTTTGGTCTAAGTGGCGCAGCGATTTTGTGTAATCACACCATTGGCGACTACCTAACGCAGTTTGCTCGCCATCATGTCTATTCAACCGCCATTCCTCCTGCTCAAGCCCATGCATTAAGCGCCGCGATTGATCTTATATCCACTCAGCAGTGGCGAAGAGATAAGCTTGTTGAACTGTCACATTGCTACGATAGTCAGTTTGGACATTGCAATGAGTTTGTCGCGACAAATACCCCAATAAAGCCATTAATGGTTTGTGATGAGAAGAAGACGCTAGAGATTGCAGCAAAGGCTCGTGAACTGGGCTTTTGGTTAACGGCAATTCGTCCGCCAACGGTGCCAAAAGGTAAGGCAAGGCTGCGCATCACTTTAACGGCGAATCATCGCTTAGCTGAAATACGTGCACTGGCGAATGCGATAACCCCATTACTAACAAGGAACTAATGGATGGCACAAGTAGTATTAGTTGATTCATCTCCTTTAATGGTCAATCAAACCTGTAAAGCGTCAGTCGCCGCCGCTTTTAGCAAAGCGGCCGAAGGTTATGACAATCATGCTGAGTTTCAGCGTAACGTTGGCTTGCGGTTGCTTGAACATTTACCCCAAAACTTAACCGGAAAAAGAGTGCTCGATCTTGGGTGCGGCACGGGATTTTTTAGTCAGCGGTTACTTGATAGAGGAGCGCAGGTCGTTTGCTGTGATTTATCGCAAGCGATGCTCGATAAAGCGAAGCAAAGGTGCGGGACAAGCAATATCGAATATCGCTGTGGTGATGCAGAAGACTTACCATTTTGTGACGATCAATTTGATTATGTTTTTTCGAGTTTGGCCTTACAGTGGTGTGATGATTTATCTGTGCCGCTGAAAGAAATACGCCGAGTAGTGAAGCCTAACGGGCAAGCGCTGTTCTCAACATTGTTGGATGGCTCTCTTATTGAGCTCAAGAATGCATGGGGAAAAGTTGATACATATCAACACGTGAATGACTTTGTCTCTCTCAATCAGGTAAAAATTGCGTTAGCGCAAGCTCACTGCCAAAACCATCACTTAGACTTGCCAACCATAGTGGTTTGGTATGATCGCGCTTTCTCACTGATGCGAGATTTAAAAGGCATAGGTGCGAACTACGTGGTGAGCGATGCGAATGGGCGATCTCAAGGGTTAACCAGTCGTCAGGCACTCATACAAGTAGAGCGAGAATATCAAACGTTTGAAAAAAACCATCAGGGTCTTCTACCCGCAACATATCAGGTTTGTTTGGGGATTATTAATCTATGATTGATGCATTTTTTATTGCTGGTACGGATACCGATGTTGGAAAAACTGTTGCTTCAAAAGCGATTCTAAACGCTTTAGAAGCACAAAACTTAAATACGATTGGCTATAAACCTGTCGCTGCGGGCAGCGATAAGACAGAGCAGGGGCTGCGTAACTCGGACGCGCTGTATCTGCAAAACGCTGCAACGGTGGAAGTAGATTACGATCTAGTCAACCCTTATGCGCTTGAGCTACCGGCTTCTCCGCACATTGCTGCTAAGCGTGAAAACGTAGTGATCGATTACTCTGTATTAAGTAAAACATTGGCGCAACATAAGCAAAATTCAGACATCGTATTAGTGGAAGGTGCTGGCGGTTGGCGTGTTCCTGTTTCAGATACGGATTGTCTTTCTACTTGGGTACAGCAAGAAAACTTACCTGTGGTATTAGTGGTAGGCATTAAACTCGGCTGCTTGAGCCATGCGCTTCTGACACTTGATGCAATCAAAGCTGATGGCCTTAATGTTGTTGGTTGGGTCGCTAACCGCATTAACCCTGGCACAGAGCACTACGCTGAAATCATTGAAATGCTAGAGCAAAAAATCGATGCGCCTAAAATTGGTGAAATCCCGTACGTACCAAGTGTGAAGCGTAAAGATCTTGCTAAATATATTGATGTCTCGCCATTAATTAAGGCTTGATTGAAAAGAACTTAAAACGGGCTGCTAAATGGCAGCCCGTTTTTTTATTGTCACAGCTAGGTGAGCTAGCGGCGGTTTCGTTAGCCGATTACTTATCGCTGTTAAGCCCCATTAATGCTGCTTGAGTTTCAATGACACGCTTTTGCAACACTTGCTCTGACGAAATGCCCAGCTGTTGCTTTGCTTCATCTTCTGTTAACCCTAGGTGGCAGCACAATAGGTCGATAGCCATTTGATAGTCATTAGTTTCAGCCATTTTTAACGTTCCTTCGTTTCAAACGAATTGTTTATTCTTTAGGAAAATAGCAGTTTTTGTCTCAACCACAATACGACCAAAGTCTAAAGAGTTTGAAGGCTCAGACAGCGAATGAGACCGATTTACAGCGAAGGATTGAGACTTGATGAAAACAAATGTATCAATTTGCTTCCAACGCTTGTGTTTAAAGTGATTAGACTATATTTATACCGTAACTGATGAGTTAAGTGATTTAGCGAAGTTGGTCTGTTAAAGCCGTATTAAGAATCGGCGACTGAGTAGGTATAGTTGATATAAAACCCACTATAAGTGCTCTGAATAATTAAAGCTTCCTGTTTCGGAGAAAAGTAATGAAGCGAGTAATGTTATTTCTAGCCACTAACTTAGCGGTTGTGCTAGTTCTTAGCGTTGTATTAAATATTGTTTACGCAGTCACCGGTATGCAGTCGGGCAGTTTGTTTGGCCTGTTGATCATGGCAGCGGTGTTTGGTTTTGGCGGCTCATTTATCTCACTACTAATGTCTAAGGGCATGGCACTGCGTTCAGTGGGTGGTATGGTGATTGAAAGCCCACGTAACGAAACAGAGCACTGGCTACTGGAAACGGTTCGTCGTCAATCTGAGCAAGTAGGCATTGGTATGCCAACGGTTGCGATTTACGATTCCGCGGATATCAACGCATTCGCTACCGGTGCTAAGCGAGATGATTCATTGGTAGCGGTATCGACTGGTCTGCTGCACAACATGACACGCGATGAGGCAGAAGCGGTTCTTGCTCATGAAGTGAGTCATATCGCCAACGGTGACATGGTTACGATGACGCTAATGCAGGGTGTGGTGAATACTTTTGTTATTTTCTTATCGCGCTTTATTGCTAACATCGTTGCGTCTAATAACAGCGACGAAGAAGGCCAAGGTAGCAATATGATGGTTTACTTCGGTGTTTCGATGGTGCTTGAACTTGTATTTGGTTTCTTAGCAAGCTTTATCACAATGTGGTACAGCCGCCATCGTGAGTTTCATGCTGATGCCGGTGCAGCTCGCTTAGTTGGTAAAGAGAAAATGATTGCTGCACTTGAGCGCTTGAAAGTGAGCCATGAATCTCAGCTAGAAGGTTCTATGATGGCGTTTGGTATTAATGGCAAACGTTCTATGACTGAATTATTGATGAGTCACCCACCGCTTGATAAGCGCATAAACGCACTACGCAGTGGGTTTTAATCTACACTAACTAATAGAAAGGCTTGGTTTTTAACCAAGCCTTTTTTGATCCTTCCGATTTCTGCTCCGTAACATCGATTGTTGTACAAAAAAATATTTGTACAACTTTGAGCACTGATCTACAGTGTTTATATTGTACAAATAAAATTTTCGTACAACCAATGGAAGAAGTTAATGGACGTAGTTGCAGTTAGTGAATTGTATAAGCAGTTAGATGGAGAACACCTTCATCTACTCGAGGATATCTATCACTCCGATGTGGTATTTGAAGATGCCGCTCACCGAATTGAAGGCCGAGAGAGCCTCTATCGTTACTTTGAAAACCTTTATCAAAATGTGCACTCGTGTGTGTTCCATATCAGTGAAACGCATCAGTCAGGAAACAAGGGATTTATTGTTTGGGTGATGGATTTGCAACACCCAAAGCTGAACGCAGGGCGTGCCATTTCTGTTCATGGAGTTACCCACCTAACGTTTGCCGATCAAAAAGTGATTCATCACCGAGACTACTTTGACCTTGGTGAAATGCTTTATGAGCAACTGCCTTTGCTAGGTAGCGTGGTTCGCGCAATCAAGAGGAGGCTTGGGCAATGAAGACAGTATTTATAACCGGAGCTACCTCAGGCATTGGTGAGCAGTTGTGCAGAGATTACGCCAATCAAGGCTTCAATGTTGTGGCATGTGGCCGCAATCGCGCGAAGCTTGATGCGCTTGCTGCTCAGTACTCTACGTTATCCACTTTGAAATTTGATGTGACAGATCGTGAGCAAATACATGATGCGTTAGCCCAGCTAAGGCAGACCCCAGACATTTGGCTGCTAAATGCGGGGGATTGTGAATATATTGATGGTGGCCAACTTAACTCGGAGCTGATTCGACGAGTTTTTGATGTGAATTTCTTGGGTGTTGTTAACTTGATAGAAGCGGCTCAACAACGTTTTCAAAAGGGACATCAGCTGGTTGTTATTGGATCCATTTCGAGTGAGGTTGCATTGCCTCGCGCCGAAGCTTATGGGGCATCGAAAGCCGCTCTGAGCTATTTAGTTCGCACTTTGCAGACGACACTAAAGCCAAAAGGTGTGCACGTAAGTCTTGTGCTTCCGGGCTTTGTTAAAACGCCACTGACAGACAAAAACACCTTCGATATGCCGGCCATCGTTACAGTAAGCCAAGCCTCTAATGCGATACGCGAAGGGATCGAGCAA
Source organism: Vibrio sp. LaRot3 (assembly GCF_027587025.1). Lineage (GTDB taxonomy): Bacteria > Pseudomonadota > Gammaproteobacteria > Enterobacterales > Vibrionaceae > Vibrio. Next base: position 546,395 of record NZ_JAPPTI010000001.1, read on the forward strand.
TTCAAGCCATTCATTTATTTTCCCAAACGATTCACTCTACTTTTACGACTTATTGCCAGTTTGCCCTACCAGTGGCAAAGCGTCATTACTGCCAAGTTAATTAAGGACTAAATAATGAAAATTGCCATTATAGGAACAGGGATATCTGGGCTAACTTGCGGTTATCACCTACATCGAGAGCATGACATTACGTTGTTTGAAGCCAATGATTATATTGGGGGACATACAGCTACAGTGGACGTGGAACAAGGTGGGAAGAAGTACGCCGTCGATACTGGTTTTATTGTTTATAACGATCGCACGTACCCTAATTTCATTCGGATGATGAATGAGGTAGGCGTTGAAGGTATTGCTACTGAAATGAGCTTTAGTGTCTCCAATAGAGCTAACGGTCTGGAGTATAACGGCCACACTATTTCTACCTTGTTTGCTCAGCGGAGCAATTGGTTAAAACCAAAATTTTATTACTTTATTTATGAGATTTTGCGATTTAACAAGCTGGTCAAACAGCAAGCCGAATGCAGCACCGAAGAAGAAAAAACACTTGGCGAGTTTTTAAATCAAAATGGCTTTTCTGACTACTTCAGTGACAACTATATCTTGCCGATGGGCGCTGCTATTTGGTCGTCGACACTTGCGGATATGCGCGCATTTCCTTTGGGTTTCTTTGCTCGATTCTTTTTAAATCATGGTTTGCTAGATGTGGTTAATCGTCCGCAATGGTATGTCATAAAAGGGGGCTCAAAGCAGTACATACCTGCTTTGACTCAGGGGTTTGAAGATCGTATTAAATTAAACAGTCCAGTCTCTTCTGTTTGGCGAGATATATCAGGTGTCCACCTCATGGTTAACGGGCAAATAGAGAGCTTTGACCATGTCATTTTTGCGTGTCATAGCGATCAGGCTCTCGCCATGTTGCAGTCACCGACCAGTGAAGAACTGGAAGTGCTTGGTGCGCTAACCTATCAAACGAACCAAGTGGTGCTGCATACCGATACCTCTTTACTACCTGAGCGCAAAGCCGCTTGGGCAGCTTGGAATTATCGTTTATCGGGGCAGGGGGAGGATTCGCCGCCAACGCTCACCTACAACATGAATATTTTACAGCACATTGAAGCGCCAACGACGTTCTGTGTCTCGCTCAATAGTTCGGATTGTATCGATGACGATAAAATTCTAGCGACTTTTAACTATAGTCATCCGGTGTTTAGCCAACAAACACTGCTTGCACAGCACAAGCGACCTCAGATTAATGGTCAGTTCCACACATGGTTTTGTGGGGCTTATTGGTACAACGGCTTCCATGAAGATGGAGTAAAAAGTGCGTTGGATGTAGTGCGTGAGATAGAAAATATTACGCTGGATTCTCACGTGCAAGGAGCGGCTTAGCATGAAGGATATCGGGCGCTCAGCTTTGTTAGTGGGGAATGTGCGTCACCGACGCTTTTCACCGGTGGCTCATAGCTTAAATTACCCGTTATTTATGCCTTGCTTGGATCTCGACCACTTACCACAGGTGTTTAATCAAGTTTGGGGAATGGGTGAAAAGTGGTGGCATTGGGCAAGATTTCACAGAGATGATTATCTCGGCACTGGCGAGCTTAAACTCGCCGTTCAAGACAAAGTGTTTGAATTAACGGGTGAGCGACTGAATGGCCGGGTTGAGGCGGTGATTCATCTACGCTACATGGGCATCTACTTTAGTCCCGTCAATTTTTATTACCTTTACGATGAAGAACAACACTGGCGCTATTTATTGGCTGAGGTCAGCAATACCCCATGGAACGAGAGGCATTACTACGCGATTCCTGCTACTGAAAGCGGGCGCTGGCAGCATGAAAAAGCGTTCCATGTCTCGCCTTTTAACCCGATACAGCAGCGCTACGAGTGGAAAACAAAGCCGCTCAACCAACGTTTGAATGTTCATCTTGAGTGTCATCGCGAAGAAAAAGAGTTTGATGCGACGCTCATGATGAAGAAACAACCGTTGAATTCAAAAACCTTAATCAGACATCTGATCGCTACGCCCATCATGGCAGTAAAAGTGACCATTGGCATTTATTGGCATGCATTCAAATTGTGGATGAAAGGCGCACCTTTTTATTCGCATCCTAAGTCAGACAGGGCTGCCATTTCAAAGCACAACAAAGGAGCTTAGAAGATGATGACAACACAAACAATGACGCTTCCAAGCCATTTATCGACAGTTGAAAAGAGCGCAAGAAGCTTTGCATTCGCATGCTTATCGAAAATTACCGCCGGAACGTTAACGGTGGTTGAACAATTCGGACAGGGTAAGGCAGTTCATCGAGAGAGTTTTGGTGGCAATAATGATAATCAACTAAAAGCGGTTATTGAGGTGAAACACCCGCAGTTTTATTCACGTTTGTTAAAAGGGGGCAGTATCGCCGCTGGTGAGGCCTATATGGACGGCTGGTGGGATAGCCCAAATTTAACAGACCTCATGGAGTTAATGGCACGTAATTTATCAGCGCTTGATAGCATTGAAAGTAGAATGACTTGGCTGTCGGTACTCGCTACCAAAGCCTCTCATTGGTTTAATCGTAATACGGTCGTCAATTCAGAGAAAAATATTCGCGAGCACTATGACCTGAGTAATGCCTTGTATGAAACATTTCTAGATAAAAGAATGCTTTATTCATCTGGTATCTATCAAAGTCCCTTAGATTCGTTAGAACAAGCCCAAATCAACAAAATGGAGCGCTTATGTCAGCAGTTACAGCTGACAAAAGACGACCATGTCGTTGAAATTGGTACTGGGTGGGGTTCAATGGCGATTTACATGGCGCAGAATTACGGTTGTAAAGTGACGACCACGACCATCTCTCAAGCTCAGTACGAGTATGCACAGGCCAAAATCCAAGAGCTGGAATTAACGAAACAGATTACGCTATTGAAAAAAGATTATCGTGATCTAGAAGGGCAATACGACAAGCTGGTCTCTATTGAGATGATCGAAGCGGTAGGTAAGCAATTCATGGCGACCTATTTTGAAAAGTGTCAGTCTTTACTCAAACCTAAAGGTCGAATGGCAATCCAAGCCATTACTATCGCGGATCAACGTTACGATTCATACAGTAATAATGTTGATTTCATTCAAAAATACATTTTTCCTGGTGGTTTTTTGCCATCGATAACGGCTTTAACCCAGACTTCTACTCACAGGACCGATTTAGTCTTGAGGGACTTATTTGATATTGGTAAGGACTACGCGAAGACGTTGAACGACTGGTCTGTACGCTTTAATCAAGAGCTCGATAAGGTAGGTCGTTTAGGGTTTGATGAACGTTTTGTTCGCATGTGGAATTATTACTTTAGCTACTGTGAGGGCGGTTTTAAAGCGCAAAGCATTAGCACTGTTCATATGACCTTTCAAAGGCCTTAACCGTGTTAAACCGGCCACTCGTTAAGCTACTTTGTGTGTCTACTTGGTTTCAGGTGGTTTGGTTTATTGCTGTTTGGGGTAATGCTCAATTTCAGTGGCTGACCATCATTTGTGTTATCGCGACAGCCGCTGTCGCGTTATTTTCAGGCCGTTTCTCATGGAAGCCATTGGTTGGCTTGTGGTTAGCGGGCATTGTGCTTGATACGTTCAATATGGCAGTGGGTCTATTTATCTTTGCTAGCTCTTTCTTACCAACATGGCTCATTGCACTGTGGGCGATCTTTATATGGTATGTCCATTTTATTGTGCCAATAGTGAGCCATTATCCTCCCTTTATCGTATCTATGATTGGTGGTCTTGCAGGGGGAGCGAGTTACTTCGCCGGTTTCAAACTTGGCGCCGTTACTTTCAATCATTCTCTTCTTATCACCTTAACCATTTTATTTGTTGAATGGATGTTGTTTATTTATTTGGTTTTAAAGGTGTTGAATCATGATGAGGACAAATTGGCTCAGTAAAGCTTCGTTGACTACGTTATTACTTGCTCCGTTGAGCAGTGCCAGTGAGCTCTCCGATAAAGGAGGTTGGCAAGATTGGCCTCTTGTAGGAGAAGCTCAACTTTCATTTCTATTTTTTGATGTTTATCGTTCAAAGCTACTAACGCCGTCTGGTTTATATATTCAAAGCCCAGATGTGACGCCGCATCCACTCGCATTGAGCATTGACTATCGTCGTGATATTTCCAAGAAAGAGCTTCTAGATGCCACACAAGAGCAATGGATAGAGCAAGGTTACGGGCGAACCGAGGTGACCCAATGGATCACCCAATTATCTGACATCTTTCCTAGCGTTAAGCGGGGTGAAAATCTGACTTATATTACCGATGGGCGATTTGGTCATTTTATTTATTCCTCTGCGGGTGAGGGGACGCAATTACTTGGTGATATCGAAAACGAACAACTTAACGACGCGTTCGTGGGTATTTGGCTATCACCTAAAACGGAATTTGCTGATCTCAGAAAACAGTTAATCGGCAGGAACTAATTAGGACGAAATCATGGTTATGCGTATAGGGGTAGTGCTTGCTTTTTGTCTTATCTTGTTTGGGTGTAGTGCCCAATTGAAAGACTACCAAGGCAGTAAACTTCCACTGGATTTGTTTGGTTATTTTGAAGGGCAAAGCCAAGCGTGGGGAATGGTGCAGGATTACTCTGGCAAGAAAACGCGCTCATTTGAGGTGGTCATTGTCGGCACTGTTGTCGAAAACCAATTAACTTTGGTGGAAGATTTCCTATTTGATGACGGCGAGCAATCTCAACGAATATGGTATATCGACAAATTACCCGATGGCTCATACCAAGGTCGAGCCAGTGACGTTGTCGGAGTCGCTAAGGGGAAAGAAGTGGGCAATGCTATGTTTTGGAGCTATGACTTAGTGATTCCGTGGGATGATTCGGAAATAGAAGTGCGGCTTGAAGACTGGTTATACAGGCAAGATGACACACGAGTGTTTAATCTCGCGAAAATCAAAAAATTTGGTTTAGAGGTTGGGCAAATAACTATCTTGTTTGAAAAGCAGTGAATGAATATAAGTCTAAGTAGAGTAAAACAAAAAAGGGTTGATACATACGTACCAACCCTTTTGCTATTTCAGAATGAAATGCTTACAGCTTATCAGTTAGCTCGATTGCTTGACCGATGTAGTTTGCTGGCGTCATTTCTTTTAGACGTGCTTTCTCGTGCTCAGGAAGCTCAAGGCCGTCAATGAAGTTACGCATTGCTTCACCATCTACACGCTTACCACGAGTTAGCTCTTTTAGCTTCTCGTATGGCTTTTCGATGCCGTAACGGCGCATGACTGTTTGTACAGGCTCTGCTAATACTTCCCAGTTTTTGTCTAGCTCTGCTAGTAGTGCTTCGCGGTTAACTTCTAGCTTGCTAATACCTTTCAGAGTAGAAGTGTATGCGATGATCGCGTAGCCAACGCCCACACCTAGGTTACGAAGAACCGTAGAGTCCGTTAGGTCACGCTGCCAGCGAGATACAGGAAGTTTTTGTGCTAGGTGGCCGAATACCGCGTTCGCTAGACCTAGGTTACCTTCAGAGTTTTCAAAGTCGATTGGGTTAACTTTGTGTGGCATTGTTGAAGAACCGATTTCGCCAGCAATTGTCTTCTGCTTGAAGTGACCTAGTGCGATGTAGCCCCATACGTCACGGTCGAAGTCGATTAGGATCGTGTTGAAACGAGCAACTGCGTCGAATAGCTCAGCGATGTAATCGTGAGGTTCGATTTGAGTTGTGTAAGGGTTCCAAGTTACGCCTAGAGATTCAGTGATGAATTCTTCAGAGAACTGGTGCCAGTCAACTTCTGGGTAAGCTGAAAGGTGTGCGTTGTAGTTACCTACTGCACCATTGATTTTACCTAGAATCTCAACGTTAGCGATTTGCTTGTATTGACGCTCCATACGGTACGCCACGTTTGCCATTTCTTTACCCATAGTAGAAGGAGAAGCTGGCTGACCGTGTGTACGAGATAGAAGAGGAATGTCGCGGTACTCAACAGCAAGTGCTTTGATTGCGTCGATGATGTTTTGGATTTCAGGAAGAATCACTTCATCACGAGCTTCTTTTAGCATTAGAGCGTGAGACGTGTTGTTGATGTCTTCTGAAGTACATGCAAAGTGAATGAACTCGTTTACTGCGTGAAGCTCAGGAACACCAGCCACTTTCTCTTTAAGGAAGTACTCTACTGCCTTAACGTCGTGGTTAGTCGTACGTTCAATCTCTTTGATACGAGCTGCGTCTTCTTCAGAGAAGTTTGCTGCTAGCTCGTCTAGAAACTTGTTAGCTTCCGCACTGAATGCTGGTACTTCTGCGATTGCGTCAGTTGCCGCAAGCTTTTGTAGCCAACGGATTTCAACGATAGAGCGGTACTTAAGTAGACCAAATTCGCTAAAGATGCTGCGAAGGGCAATTGTCTTGCTTCCGTAACGGCCGTCTACTGGTGAAACAGCAGTCAATGCTGACAGTTCCATGGTGTTCTCCTGAATTGAGTTTCTAAATTTCGTGAGCTTTATACCAATTACAAACGCGTTTGTCACGAATATTGCGCAAACGTTTGCGTTGCTCTTATTTTGAAAGAAAGGGTGTTGGTATAAAAAAGTAGCTCGCGGCGATGCGCGAGCTATTGGATTACATTCGAGCTAAAAGTATCTGAGCTTGTTCGACCATCTTCTTGCGACCGAAGATTAGGTGGCGTCGTTTACCGCCTACTTGTCGCCACAATACGCAGCTACGGATGCCTGAAAGCAGCAGGGCGCGAACTTTATGTTGGTTGGCGGTCTGCTGCAGCACTGAAGGCGTACCCGTCACCTGAATACGAGGGCCGATAGGGCTTACGACATCGAGGTAAACACTGGCAAGGTTGCTGATCATTTGCTCGTCAGTTAGGTCGAAATGTTCAGTTTGGCGATCAAGCATAGAGATGCGGTCACCCAGTTGTGACATCGCATCGTTACGGCTGATTAGTTTACGTTCTAGCGCCATCAAACTAATAATGTAACGAGTGATCTCACTACCTGCTGACGAGCTATCAATGCCTTTAACTAAACATTCCAAACCAACACGTAGGTCTGACTCAGAGCCGTAGACATCCACAGTGTTGCTTGGGTTGGTATTCAGAATCGCTTTTAGTGAAGTTTCAAACGCGTCAGTGTCACAATAACCATTTTTTGCTACTTGTTGTACGAGAGCAACAGCTTGGCAAATGCCAGCAAATGCAATAGTGCGGTCATAAAGTGTGTTAGCCACGTAACGGTACTCCTAAATTTGCGTTTAAATTCGTTCTTCGATGATGCCGCCGCCTAAGCAAACGTCACCTTGATAAAATACTGCTGATTGTCCAGGTGTCACTGCAACCTGTGGCTCGTCAAAGATAACCTTAATTGAGTTATCGTCAACAGGAATAATAGTGCACGGGATATCCGTTTGACGGTAGCGCGTCTTAACCGAACACTTCAATGGCTCTTTGATTGGTGTGCGATCAACCCAGTGAAGCTGCGCTGCTACTAAACCATTTGATTTAAGTAACGGGTGATCAGCGCCTTGAACTGCAATCAATACGTTGCGTTTTAAGTCTTTGTCAGCAACGTACCATGGATCTTCGTTACCGCCGCCACCTTTTTGACCGCCAATATGTAAACCTTTACGCTGGCCTAGCGTGTGGTACATCAAGCCTTGGTGTTCACCAATGACATTACCTTCAGGCGTTTCGATTTTGCCAGGTTGAGCGGGTAAGTAACGAGATAGGAAATCCGTAAACTTACGTTCACCGATAAAACAAATGCCCGTTGAGTCTTTTTTCTTCGCAGTGATAAGGCCTTGCTCTTCTGCAATTCGGCGTACTTCAGGTTTTTCTAGTTCACCAACAGGGAATAGGCTACGTGCAACTTGCTCATGACTCAACGTGTAAAGGAAGTAACTTTGATCTTTGTTGTTATCAACGCCTCGTAGCATTTGCGGTAGTTCACCATTTTCAGGGAACGAACGACGCACATAGTGACCCATAGCGATGTAGTCAGCATCAAGTACTTCGTCTGCAAACTCTAGGAATGCTTTGAATTTGATTTCTTTGTTGCACAGGATGTCAGGGTTTGGAGTACGACCAGCCTTATACTCGGCCAAGAAGTATTCGAATACGTTGTCCCAATATTCTGCTGCAAAGTTAATGGTGTGTAGATGAATACCAAGTTTGTCACATACTGCTTGAGCATCCGCAAGGTCTTCTGCTGCTGTGCAGTATTCCTCGTTATCATCTTCTTCCCAGTTCTTCATGAACAAGCCTTCAACTTGGTAGCCTTGTTGTTGAAGTAGGTAAGCAGAAACCGATGAGTCAACACCGCCAGACATGCCGACAATTACTTTCTTTTGACTGTTATCAGTACAGTTCTCAGACATTACTAAACACCATTAAAATTAACTGGACGAAGATTCTAACAGAAAGCGCGTAGAGGGGACAGATCCGAGATCGAAATCACACTTCGAAAATCGGCCATTTTGTGACCGTTTGCTAGCCTGTCTAGAGTATTTGATCACTATGAGAGGCTATATATGGCATAGTGTGCAAAATTCAAGGTACAACAGGTAAAAACACATGAGTGATGAGAACCAAACCTTCCAAGAAAGCGAGTTGATTGAGATTATTGAAAACCAACTTGAAGATGGTAATCCAATTAAAGTTAAAGAGACGTTGATGCGCTTAATGATGACGGGTACTAGCCGTGATGATGCGATCGCAATGATGGCTTGTGCAGTATCAATTGAAATTTTTGACGTGATGAAGAATGGTCAAGAATTCAATTTGAAGCGCTACAACGAGCATCTAGAGCGACTACCAGACTTAGGATTTATGGAAGGCGAATAACCACTATTTTGCCTTTAACGATTAATTTTCGTCAGCAGAACTTGAATTAAACGTTTGCTATAATTCCTTTTGTTGCCGCGCTTAGGCGAGCGCGGTAGAATCCGGCCTCCTGTCATCCCTTATTCAGATCTTAAACAGAATCATAGTTATGAAATTTCCTGGTCAACGTAAATCAAAGCACTACTTTCCTGTTCATGCTCGCGATCCATTAGTCAGCCAAGCGCAAGAAAGTAAAAAAATGGCGCGCACTCATATTATTGGTATTGACCAAACTTTGGTGGATATCGAAGCGAAAGTAGGTAGCGAACTTATCGAGAAATACGGACTGAGTAAGGGACACTCTCTAGTAATCGATGATCAAACTGCTGAAGCGTTATATAACGAGCTAAAACAGGAACAGCTCATTACCAATGAATATGCTGGTGGCACGATTGGCAATACACTGCATAACTACTCGGTACTGGCCGATGACCGTTCAACACTGTTAGGCGTGATGAGCCAAGATATTAAAATTGGCAGCTACGGTTACCGCTACCTATGTAATACATCTAGCCGTATGGATTTAAATTATTTGCAAGGTGTACAAGGTGCAATTGGTCGCTGCTTTGCGTTAATTACCGAAGATGGTGAACGTACTTTCGCAATTAGCGAAGGTCAAATGAACCAACTTCACCCAGATAACATCCCAGAAAAAATATTTAAGACTGCTTCTGCATTAGTATTAACTGCTTATTTAGTGCGTTGTAAAGAAGGCGACCCAATGCCGGATGCAACCATGCGCGCCATCGAATATGCCAAGAAATATGACGTGCCTGTAGTATTAACACTAGGTACTAAGTTCGTTATTCAAGATGATCCTAAGTTCTGGCAAGACTTTTTACGTGACCATGTCACTGTAGTCGCAATGAACGAAGATGAAGCAGAGGCATTAACCGGTGAATCGGATCCGTTAGCTGCTTCGGATAAAACACTGGAATGGGTTGATTTGGTATTATGTACGGCAGGTCCTGTGGGTTTATTTATGGCGGGTTATACTGAAGAGTCAGCGAAGCGCCAAACTTCTCTACCGTTACTACCAGGTTCAATTGCAGAATTTAATCGTTACGAATTCAGCCGCCCAGCGTCTAAAGCTTTGTGTGAGAATCCAATAAAAGTTTACTCTCATATTGCTCCTTATATGGGTGGTCCAGAAAAGATTAAAAATACCAATGGTGCAGGTGATGCTGCTCTGTCTGCATTGTTGCATGATATGGCGGCAAATAAATACCACAGAGAGAATGTGCCTAATTCAAGCAAGCATGCTTACTCATTTTTGACTTATTCTTCATTCTCGCAAGTTTGTAAATATTCTAACCGTGCAAGTTATGAAGTATTAGTTCAGCATTCACCGCGTTTATCTCGTGGCCTGCCAGAACGTGAAGACAGCCTAGAGGAAGCGTACTGGGAGCGCTAAGCAACCGACGCTACATTGATAAATAAAAAAACCTCAGCAAATGCTGAGGTTTTTTTATTTAATTAATAATTGGTAACAATAAAAAAGCGGCCTTAGCCGCTTTTAAAATCGCATCTCAATTAGATTAGGAAATCATCCAAAGATTTACCAGCGTCTAGTTGAGCTTGAATTGCTGAAGGTGTACGACCTTGGCCTGTCCAAGTCTTTTCTTGACCGTTTGGATCAACATACTTGTATTTTGCTGGGCGAGGAGCGCGTTTTGCTTTTACTTTAGTTTGCTTTTCGCCAGACAGTGCATTAATTAATGCATCAACATCGATACCGTCTTTAGAAATTTGTTCTGCAATAGCAGCCAGTTTAGCTTCTTGTTCAGCTTGTGCTGCTTTTTCAGCGTCTTCTGACTCTTTACGCTCAGAAACAACAATAGTCAGTTTTTCTAAAGCTTCTTCTAATTGTTCAAGAGTTAGTTCACGAGAAAATGCGCGTAGGCTGCGAATGTTCAATAAAGTTTTAGTTAATTCCGACATAGTGATCTCACAAATAAATTATCAACGGATAAATATTAAACCTGACAATAGGATAATACAGTTCGATTAAAGAAAAAGAAAATAAAAATTAATGAATAATATAAAAGAAAAATTACACTACTGCGTACTTCACGGTTTTTTTGCAATTATTATAGAGTAATGACTTATTCAATTCGATGAGTTAAGTGTAGTGTGCGGTTTCATATCATCAAGTGTCAATGACAACTATTTTCATTAAATATCGACAGTATTTATAAATATCGCTTTTGCTTTAAACAACAAGCGTATGGTTCGCAGCCAATGTGAACAAGTCGTATCGCTACGTTTCTCAGTGCTCGATTTGGTATATCGTTTTGTTGTGGAATTTTAGGCAAAGTGCGTGGAATCATAGTCATAGCGATGAAGCGATAAAAATATCAACATTTTCTGAGAGCGATGTATTGTAATAGTGGGTGAGTTAAGTACAATAGTTCGTACCTAATGCATTGCACTGGTTGAATTGCTGAAAAATGACTTTTCAGTAGCTTAATATTTGGTCAATGCGGTAGAGGCGCGAAATGGATAATTAACGTTTGTTGGGGTGATGCCAATGAACAAACGTGAACGGTCATCTTCGCCGAAGTGAGCACGGTCTATCAAACCACTTGCTGGTGTTGCACTCAAATAGGGGTAACACTGCCATAGTCTATTATTTGTATAACTATGGAGCGCTACTGTAGGGTTGGGTGGAGTGTTCACTTCCCTGTCGCTATGTTCAACTTCATTTTAAGGAAACGATTTCCTTTAATGAATCTGCAGTAGATCTCTAACCAAATTTATTACTGGTTTTTGAAGATCATGAATTTAATTGATTTTGCATCATCTCCTTTATCTCTTTTGCCTCCTATTGTGGCATTGAGTCTTGCGATTATTACACGACGTGTTTTGATTTCTTTGGGCGCAGGTATTGTACTTGGCGCTATCTTGCTCGCTGATTACTCTGCTTTAAATGCAGGTAGCTACATTAAGACGACTGTTTTGAGCGTTTTCGTTGAAGACGGCGGTCTAAATATGTGGAACATGAGTATTGTTGGCTTCTTACTGCTACTTGGTATGATGACAGCGCTGCTGACATTATCTGGTGGTACGCGAGCTTTTGCTGAATGGGCTCAGTCTCGCGTAAAAAGTAAACGTGGCTCTAAACTTTTAGCGGCTTTCTTAGGCGTATTCATTTTTGTCGACGATTACTTCAACAGCCTTGCAGTGGGTGCTATCTCTCGCCCAGTGACAGACCGTTTCTATGTTTCTCGCGCTAAACTCGCGTACATTCTTGACTCCACGGCTGCGCCGATGTGTGTGATCATGCCAGCTTCAAGCTGGGGTGCGTACATCATGACAATTATTGGTGGTATTCTGGTTTCTCATGGCATTGAAGATTACTCAGCGTTAGGCGCTTACGTTCGTCTTATTCCAATGAACTTCTATGCAATCTTCGCGCTACTAATGGTGTTCGCGGTTGCTTGGTTTGGGTTAAACATCGGCAAGATGCGCGATCATGAGATTGCAGCATCACAAGGCCGTGGCTTTGATAAAGACCAAGAAAATGATACGGCGGAAGCCCATGATCTGAATGAAGAGCTAGATATTCGCGAAAGCGAGAAAGGCAAAGTGTCTGATCTCGTGCTGCCAATCGTGTTCTTGATTATCGCGACCGTGGCTTCAATGCTTTATACAGGCGGTCAAGCGCTAGCAGCGGATGGCAAAGCATTCGCACTCCTAGGCGCATTCGAAAATACCGACGTTGGTACTTCTCTAATTTACGGTGGCGTGGTTGGCCTAGTGGTTGCACTGTTTACTGTACTTAAGCAGGGTATCGAGTTGACTGAGATTATCCGCACGCTATGGATTGGTGCTAAGTCGATGTTCGGTGCGATTCTGATTCTAGTTTTCGCATGGACGATTGGTACTGTTATCGGCGACATGAAAACGGGTAGCTACCTTTCTACTCTGGCTCAAGGCAACATTGGTCCTCATTGGCTTCCTGTTATCTTGTTCCTACTGTCTGGTTTAATGGCGTTCTCCACGGGTACTTCATGGGGGACATTCGGCATCATGTTACCAATTGCTGGTGATATGGCAGGTGCGACTGACCTAGCGCTAATGCTGCCTATGTTAAGTGCAGTGCTGGCTGGTTCAGTATTTGGTGACCACTGTTCTCCAATCTCAGATACCACAATTCTTTCTTCGACAGGTGCTCGTTGTAACCACATCGATCACGTAGCAACTCAGCTGCCTTATGCGTTGTCGGTAGCGCTTGTATCGTGTATTGGCTTTATTGCTCTTGGTTTCACAGCATCGGTAGCGATTTCATTTGCAGCAGCAAGTGTTGCATTCGTTGCGGTATGTGTGGCGCTATCAGTGATTTCGAAATCGAAAATGGCGGCTTGTTAAGCGATAGGCACCGATTTTTAAAGTAATAATTGCTGATTCTAATATAAAAATCCCCGAGCTTAGGCTTGGGGATTTTTGTTTGATAAGCCCCAATTTCACCTTGGGGCTTTCGATTCGCTAGCAGAGCGCTAATTACTCACTTTGCCAAGTTTCAACCAAGTATCGATAACCGTATCTGGGTTCAATGATACCGAGCTAATACCTTGCTGCATTAACCATTCAGCTAGGTCATCATGATCCGAAGGACCTTGACCACAAATACCGACGTATTTACCGGCTTTGGTTGTGGCATCGATGGCCATCTTAAGCATCGCTTTTACTGCTGGATTACGTTCATCAAATAAGTGAGCGACATCGCCAGAGTCACGATCCAGACCAAGGGTAAGCTGGGTCATGTCATTTGAGCCAATGGAGAAACCATCAAAGTACTTTAAGAACTCGTCAGCGAGAACGGCGTTGGATGGCAGTTCACACATCATGATGACTTTGAGCCCTTGGTCACCACGACGTAGGTCAAACTTAGTCAGCAGATCGATAACTGATTCAGCTTCACCCGGTGTTCGAACAAATGGAATCATGATTTCAACGTTCTTGAGACCCATATCGTTACGCACACGCTTAATCGCTTGGGTTTCCAGTTCAAAACAGTCTTCAAATACCGGTGAGATATAACGCGAGGCTCCACGGAAACCCAACATAGGGTTTTCTTCATGAGGTTCGTAATCTTTACCCCCCACTAGGTTGCTGTACTCGTTCGATTTGAAGTCAGACATACGAACGATCACTCGTTTTGGCCAAAATGCCGATGCGATGGTCGCGATGCCTTCAGTCAGTTTGCTGACGTAGAAATCGATTGGGTCTTTGTAGCCGCGAATGCGCTCACTGATTTCAGCTTTTAACTCTTCGCTTTGCTGATCAAAGTTCAATAACGCTTTAGGATGAATGCCGATCATCTTGTTGATGATGAACTCAAGGCGCGCCAGACCAACCCCTTCGTTTGGAATTTGAGCGAAGTCGAATGCACGGTCTGGGTTACCGACGTTCATCATCACTTTAGTTGGCAGTAGCGGCAATTCATCAACAGAAGAACGTCTGACTTCAAAGTCGAGTTCGCCTTGGTAAACATAACCTGTTTCACCTTCTGCGCATGATACCGTTACCGTTTCAGCATCTGTCAGTTTGCTGGTAGCGTCACCACAGCCAACAATAGCCGGAATGCCCAGTTCACGAGCAATGATTGCAGCGTGACAAGTACGGCCGCCACGGTTTGTTACAATGGCAGAGGCTTTTTTCATCACTGGTTCCCAATCCGGGTCAGTCATGTCGGTCACCAATATATCTCCGTCTTGCACTAGAGACATTTGGTCTAGCGAATCCACTAAGCGTACAGGGCCTTTGCCGATGCGTTGGCCGATAGCACGGCCTTCAACTTTAATCTCGGCTTTGCTGCTGAGTTCGTAACGTTCAATGACGTTTTGTTCGCTTTGAGAACAAACGGTTTCAGGGCGTGCTTGCACGATATAAAGCTGACCGTCGATACCATCTTTCGCCCATTCAATGTCCATAGGACGTTGATAGTGTTTCTCGATGATGACCGCTTGTTTGGCTAACTCTTTAATCTCATCGTCATTGAGGGAGAAGGCATTACGTTCTTCTGCGGAAGTATCGATAACTTCCACTTGTTTACCAATTTCTTGACTGTTTGCGTAGATCATTTTGATCTGTTTAGAGCCGAACGTCTTCTTAACGATAGCGTGTTGACCCGCTTCAAGCATTGGTTTGTGAACGTAGAATTCGTCAGGGTTTACTGCGCCCTGAACCACCATTTCACCTAAGCCCCATGAAGAGGTGATGAATACAACTTGGTCAAAGCCTGATTCAGTATCTAGGGTAAACATCACGCCAGAAGAGGCCTTATCCGAGCGCACCATGCGCTGAACACCCGCTGACAGAGAAATGCCACGATGGTCAAAGCCTTGGTGGACACGGTATGAAATGGCACGGTCGTTGAACAGTGAAGCGTAGACGTGTTTGGTGGCTTCTAAAACTGCATCAATGCCTTTAACGTTTAGGAACGTCTCTTGTTGACCGGCAAATGATGCATCCGGTAGGTCTTCTGCGGTGGCAGAAGAGCGCACTGCAACAGAAATTTCGGGATGATTGTCGGTCAGCTGTTGGTAGTTATCGCGGATGTCTTGTTCAAGATCCGCAGGGAACGGGGCTTCTAATACCCATTGACGGATGGTGGCGCCTGTCTTGCGCAGGGCTTCTACATCGTTAACGTCCAGTTCATCAAGTAATTGGTGAATACGCTCATCCAAGCCTTCATGGTCAAGGAATTGGTTGAACGCATACGAAGTTGTCGCAAAACCGTTTGGTACAGATACACCAACGTTGGCTAGGTTAGAAACCATTTCGCCAAGTGAAGCATTTTTACCGCCGACTTTGTCAACGTCATCCATGGATAGTCCATCGAACCAGAGGGTGTTCTTTTGCATTTATTTCTCCAGAAACATAGCAGCTTTCTTGTAGGGGTAAGGGTCAACCTTGGACGGTGGCTGTTCATTTTACTGGTCAATGTCTTTGGAGACTTAACGTCTAGCCCATATAAGGGTATTGCAGCTAATACGATTAACTACAACGTCCCATAGGAGAAGAGACGAATTTTCCGGCGCAAGTAAACATCACCACTTTCCGTGGTTGATATGAAAGGCAAACGATTACGTTTCGACTTAAAAAAACTCCGAAGAATTTTAAAAGCTGTGGGGGACGTAACTGAAAACCAAACTCATTTATTAATATTATGTAAAGCATCCTACTCAAATGAATTTGAAAAAATAAACAAAAATGCAAAGAATTAGCCAAAGTCGTGATGTATTCTATGTTTCTGACGGAACGGCCATAACATGTGAGACGTTAGGGCATGTTGTTCTGGGTCAATTCCCCTTCGAAGCTAATGAGAAAACCTTTCCTTTTGTTGAAAGTGAAGACAAAGCTGCCGATGTCCTAAAAGAAATTGAAATTTCCTACCAACAAAATGGTGTTAAACCATTGGTGTTTATCTCTATTGTGGTTCCTGAAATTCGTAAAATGCTGCTTAATTCGTCAGCTTATTGTTATGACGTGCTAGAAAGTATCGTGCAAAAAGTGCAAAACGATATTCAGATGGCTCCCCAACCTAAAATGCAGCGTTCACGCAGCGTGGGCAAAGACTCAGCGACCTATTTTGATCGTATCGCGGCTATCGAATACACCCTTGCTCATGATGATGGCATCACGCTGAAAGGCTTAGATGAGGCGGATATCATTCTGCTTGGTGTTTCACGCAGTGGTAAAACCCCAACCAGTTTATATATGGCGATGCAATTTGGCTTACGCGTGGTGAACTATCCGTTTATTGCTGAAGACGTCAAAATGATGCGTTTATTACCTGAGTTCGAAATTCATCGTCACAAGCTGTTTGGTTTAACGATTAATCCTGAGCGCTTGAATGAGATCCGTGAAAATCGTCTTTCGGGAAGCGAATATGCTAGTACTGAGCAATGTAAGTTAGAGCTTGATACGGTCGAGGCGCTATTTAGGCGTGAAGCGATTCCTTACATCAATACCTCTTCTTTGTCTGTGGAAGAGATTACGACACGAATATTAGAAAGGGCAGGGATGAAGCGTCGCTTGTTTGGCTAAATGTGTTATTCACAACACGAGTATTCATTGCCTTTTTTGTATCTATTTCTTATTGAAAAGATGGCCTTTGTGGCTGGATTTAAGTGAAATGGAAAAAATCTTAAATTAATGGTTGAAAAAAGTTAACGGCTTGGTTAGTGTGGATATCAACCAAGCGAAACTAAAGAGCTTAAATAAGTATGCGTAAATTTGTAATGAACATTCATCATCACCATCACCCAGTCTAGTCTTTCGGGAGATGTACGCATACCCGGGAGGCAGGAAACTCCCGGAGGCAGAAATCAAAGATTTTAAGATTAACCCTCGGGAGACCAACATCTTCCGAGGGTTTTTTAATTTCTAATGTTTTAAAAGTTTATAAATATCAAATATTTGCACAGGGATAATGCAATGCAAACACAACGCCTAAGAATCGCAATTCAAAAGAAAGGTCGCCTAAGCAAAGAGTGTCAAGAACTGCTGAAAAAGTGCGGCGTCAAATTTAACATCATGGGTGAGCGTCTGGTTGTTCACTCACTAAATATGCCAATCGACTTGTTACTGGTTCGTGACGATGATATCCCTGGTTTGATCATGGATGGTGTCGTAGACCTTGGCTTTATTGGCGAGAATGAGCTCGAAGAAGTTCGTCTAGATCGCAAAGCTTTGGGTGAGCCAAACGAGTTTGTACAGCTGCGTCGTTTAGATTTTGGTGGTTGTCGTTTATCCATCGCTATCAATAAAGAGGAAAAGTACAACGGCCCTCAAGATTTGGCCGGCAAGCGAATCGCTACTACTTATCCTCAACTTCTCAAAGCCTACATGGATGAGCAAGGTGTGCCTTTCTCAACATGTATGTTAACTGGCTCAGTCGAAGTTGCGCCTCGCGCTGGTTTAGCCGATGCGATTGCTGACTTAGTTTCTACTGGCGCAACGCTTGAAGCGAATGGCCTAAAAGAAGCTGAAGTTATCTTCCGCTCTAAAGCAACGCTAATTCAACGTACCGGTGAGTTTGACGCCGATAAGCTTGCGCTAATCAATAAATTGCTGACTCGCATGCAGGGCGTACAACAAGCAAAAGAATCGAAATACATCATGCTGCACGCACCCGTTGAAAAGCTGGAGCAAATCAAAGACCTATTACCGGGCGCAGAAGACCCAACCGTGTTGCCTTTGTCAGCTGAAAAGCAACGAGTAGCGGTTCACTTGGTGAGTACAGAGAACCTGTTCTGGGAAACGATGGAGCAATTAAAAGCACTCGGTGCGAGCTCTATTCTAGTTCTTCCTATTGAAAAAATGATGGAGTAAAGCGATGAGAACCATTGTTTGGCAATCGTTAAGTGAAGAGCAGCAGGATTCGGTATTAGAGCGTCCAGCGATTACTGAAGGTGCAAACATTACCGCAGCAGTATCGGATGTGATTCAGCAAGTACGTGCTCGTGGCGACCAAGCATTGCTTGAATTAACGGAAAAGTTTGATCGTGTAAAACCGGAGTCGATTCGAGTTTCTAGCCAAGAGATTGATGAAGCTTCTGCCCGATTAACACCGGAGATGAAAGCCGCTCTGGAGCAAGCGTATAGCAATATCGCTAAATTCCATAAAGCGCAGAAGCCGCAACCGATCAAAGTGGAAACTCAACCGGGTGTTGTTTGTGAGCAAGTAACGCGCGCAATTCAGAAAGTGGGTTTGTATATTCCGGGTGGTAGCGCACCGCTACCATCAACGGTATTGATGCTTGGTGTCCCTGCACAAATTGCAGGTTGTCAAAAGGTTGTACTTTGTTCACCGCCACCCATTGCTGATGAGATCTTGTATGTCGCTAAGCTGTGCAAGATTGATGAAGTATACAACGTTGGTGGAGGCCAAGCTGTCGCTGCAATGGCTTACGGCACTGAAACGGTTTCTAAAGTAGACAAGATTTTTGGGCCGGGTAATGCGTACGTAACAGAGGCTAAGCGCCAAGTAAGTAATGATTTTCGCGGTGCGGCGATTGATATGCCAGCCGGCCCATCGGAAGTGTTGGTGATTGCTGATGAAACGGCAGATGCAGATTTCATTGCGGCAGATCTATTGAGCCAAGCCGAACATGGCCCTGATTCTCAAGTGGTATTGGTAACCCCTTCACCTGTATTAGCTGATCAAGTGTCTGATGCAGTACAAGCGCAGCTTAAAGCGCTATCTCGCGCAGACATCGCACAACAAGCTTTAGCGTCTAGCTTGATTATTATTGCAGATTCGCTCACTCAAGCGGTTTCTATCTCAAATTACTATGGCCCAGAGCACTTAATCGTGCAGACCAAGAATCCTCGTGAACTCTTGCCTCTATTAGATAATGCAGGATCAATTTTCTTAGGTGATTGGTCGCCAGAGTCTGCTGGTGATTATGCCTCAGGCACAAACCACGTATTGCCAACTTATGGTTATACCCGCACATACTCAAGTTTGGGTTTAGCGGATTTCTCTAAGCGCATGACGGTACAAGAATTAACGGCAGATGGTCTACTAACCCTTGCACCTACCGTTGTCACCATGGCTGAAGCGGAAGGCTTAGATGCGCACAAGCGTGCAGTGACCATTCGCGTTGAAAAGCTCAATCGCACTGAGAAGTAGGAGGGGTGTCATGGAAAAGCTCGCTCGTAAACAAGTTCAAAAATTAACACCTTATCTATCGGCTCGTCGTATTGGTGGCAGTGGTGATGTATGGCTTAACGCTAATGAATCGCCATTCAATAACGAATACAAAACAGATTTTGCGCGCCTTAATCGCTACAGCGAATGTCAGCCCAAAGAACTGATCGAAGCTTACGCCGCTTATGCAGGGGTAAAACCGGAGCAAACGTTGACCTCTCGCGGCGCAGATGAAGGTATCGAACTTTTAATTCGTGCCTTCTGTGAGCCGGGTGAAGACTCAATTTTATATTGCCCACCAACTTACGGTATGTATGCCATCAGCGCAGAAACCATTGGTGTCGAGCGTAAAACCGTATCGCTTACACCAGACTGGCAATTAGATTTGCCTACCATCGAGCAAAACCTTGATGGCGTCAAGTTGGTGTTCGTTTGTAGCCCAAATAACCCGACAGGCAATTTAGTTAAGCGTGAAGATATCGTCTCTTTGTTAGAAATGACAAAAGACAAAGCGATTGTCGTGATGGATGAGGCTTATATCGATTTCTGCCCAGAAGCTTCGACGGTAGATCTCCTAGAGCAATATCCAAACTTGGCGATTTTACGAACGCTTTCTAAAGCATTTGCCTTAGCAGGATTACGTTGTGGTTTTACATTAGCTAATCAAGAGCTTATCGATGTACTACTTAAAGTCATTGCGCCATATCCGGTGCCGGTGCCCGTCGCTGAATTCGCCACTCAAGCTTTATCGGAGGCAGGTTTAGCTCGTGCTAAGTATCAGGTTTTGGATCTGAATGCCAACCGAGCCTATTTGCAAGTCGGTCTCTCGATGATTGCTGGGCTAGAAGTGTTCGAAGGTTGGGGCAATTATCTGTTAGTTAAATTCCCTGATGGTGATGGCCTGTTTAAGGCTGCGTGGGACAGCGGCATCATTTTACGCAATTCACCGATTGAAAACTGTGTGCGCATTAGTGTTGGTAGCCGAGATGAGTGTGAGAAAACACTGGGCTTTATTCGCAACTACTACGGCTAACTATAGAGATAATTTGAAATAAGGATATTCCAGTGAGCAAACAGCAAAAAATTCTTTTTATTGACCGTGATGGCACCTTAATTGTTGAGCCTCCGGTGGATTTTCAAGTAGACCGTTTAGACAAACTCAAGCTAGAGCCGTTTGTTATTCCTAGCCTGCTATCACTACAAGATGCTGGCTACCGTTTAGTGATGGTGACCAACCAAGATGGTCTAGGTACAGATAGCTATCCTCAAGATGAGTTTGATGCACCGCACAACATGATGATGGAGATTTTCTCTTCACAAGGCGTGGTGTTTGATGATGTTTTGATTTGTCCACACTTTGAAGAACAGGGCTGTGCATGTCGTAAACCACGCTTGGGTATGGTGAAAGAGTACTTGCAAGAGGGCAAAGTTGATTTCCAAAACTCGGTGGTGATCGGTGACAGACAAACTGACCTTGAGCTTGCTGAAAACATGGCAATACGAGGCATTCAATACAACCCAGAAACCATGGGCTGGAAACAGATTCTTAAAGATCTCACCGTCAAGGCTCGTATCGCGGAAGTGGTGAGAACCACCAAAGAGACCGACATTAAAGTAATGGTCAACCTAGATGAGCAAGGCGGTAACGAAATCAGCACTGGTTTAGGTTTCTTCGATCACATGCTGGATCAAATCGCAACTCATGGTGGCTTCCAAATGAAATGTAAGGTCGAAGGTGACTTACACATTGATGACCACCACACGATTGAAGATACCGCACTGGCATTAGGACAGGCATTAAAAGATGCACTGGGTGATAAGCGTGGTATCGGGCGTTTTGGTTTCAGTTTGCCAATGGATGAGTGTTTGGCGCAATGTGCGTTGGATTTATCCGGCCGTCCATACCTAAAGTTTGATGCTAAGTTTAGCCGCGAGTTAGTTGGTGATTTTTCCACTGAAATGGTGGTGCACTTCTTCCGTTCGCTGACGGATACATTAGCTTGTACGCTTCACCTGTCTTCTGCTGGTGATAACGATCACCACATCATAGAGAGCTTGTTTAAGTCATTTGGTCGTACCCTGCGCCAAGCGATTAAAGTAGAAGGCAACGAACTACCAAGTAGTAAAGGCGTGCTGTAGGGCTGAGGAAGGATTATGAGTGAACAGAAAGTCGTCATTATCGATACAGGTTGCGCCAACATCTCTTCGGTTAAATTTGCTATTGAGCGTCTTGGCTATCAGGTAACGATTTCAAGAGACCCAAGTGTGGTACTTAGTGCTGACAAGTTGTTTTTGCCTGGGGTAGGGACAGCTAGTGAAGCAATGCAAAACCTACAGCAACGAAACCTGATTGAACTCGTTAAGCAGGTTGAAAAGCCGCTGCTTGGTATCTGTCTAGGCATGCAGTTATTGGGCAAGGTATCTCAAGAAAAAGGGCAGAAAGCGGATGAGTTAGTGGAATGCTTAGGCCTTTGCGAAGGCGAGGTCAAGTTAATGCAAACGGGTGATTTGCCGTTGCCGCACATGGGTTGGAACACAATTAAACCAAGCCCAGAGCACCCGCTGTTTAAAGATATTGCGCAAGATGAGTATTTCTATTTTGTCCATAGCTTTGCAATGTCTGTTGGTGACTACACCATTGCCGAATGTGAGTACGGCCAGCCATTTACGGCGGCGGTACAAAGTGGCAATTACTATGGGGTGCAATTTCACCCAGAGCGTTCGAGCAAAGCGGGCTCTAAATTGATTAAAAACTTCTTGGAATTATAAAGGGACTTAAACGTGATTATACCAGCACTGGATCTTATTGAAGGACAAGTGGTACGCCTTTATCAAGGAGACTACGGCCAAGTAACGGAATATAAAGTAAACCCAGCAGAGCAGTTTAATCTGTATCACCAAGCAGGTGCTAACTGGTTGCACTTAGTTGATTTAACGGGCGCAAAAGATACCACGGCAAGACAGCTTGATTTGATCGCTGAGTTACTTGCTAGCACTCCCGCAAACATTCAAATTGGCGGGGGGGTTCGAACTGAAAAAGATGTGGTTGATTTATTAGAAGCGGGCGCTCAGAGAGTGGTTGTTGGTTCAACGGCTGTTAAGCAACCTGAGTTAGTCAAAGGTTGGATGGAAAAATATGGCGCTGAGAAAATAGTACTAGCGCTTGATATTAACATCGACGAGCAAGGCGTTCGACGCGTGGCCATTTCAGGCTGGCAAGAAGATTCGGGCGTAACGATTGAAGCCTTGATTAATGATTACCTTACTGTCGGCCTTAAACATGTGCTGTGCACGGACATTTCTCGTGATGGTACGTTGGCAGGCTCTAATGTTGAGCTGTACGTTGACCTTTGTCAGCAATACCCACAAGTGCAGTTTCAATCCTCTGGCGGAATTGGCAGCCTAGCGGATATAGAAGCGCTAAAAGGGTCGGGCGTTGCAGGCGTGATTGTTGGCCGCGCATTACTCGATGGTAAATTCACCGCAGAGGAGGCATTTGCATGTTGGCAAAGCGAATAATTCCTTGTTTAGATGTCCGTGACGGGCAAGTGGTGAAAGGCGTTCAGTTCCGCAACCACGAAATCATTGGTGACATCGTTCCTTTGGCTCAACGTTACGCCGAAGAAGGCGCGGATGAGTTAGTGTTTTACGATATTACCGCATCAAGTGATGGCCGCGTGGTAGACAAAAGCTGGGTTAAACGCGTCGCTGAGGTTATCGATATTCCTTTTTGTGTGGCTGGTGGTATTAAGTCAGCGGACGATGCTGCTCGCATTCTAGAATTCGGTGCAGATAAAGTGTCGATTAACTCTCCGGCGCTTGCAAACCCACAGTTGATTACCGATTTAGCTGATAAGTTTGGTGTGCAATGTATTGTGGTTGGTATCGACTCGTACTACGACAAAGAGACAGGTAAATACCAAGTTTATCAATTCACTGGTGATGAAGAGCGTACTAAAGCAACGCAATGGCAAACCAAAGAATGGGTCGAAGAAGTGCAGCGTCGTGGTGCAGGTGAAATTGTACTGAACATGATGAACCAAGATGGCGTGCGTAACGGCTACGATATCGAACAGCTCAATATGGTTCGCGAAGTGTGTCATGTCCCGTTGATTGCTTCTGGAGGCGCAGGCACTATGGAGCACTTCTCTGAAGCGTTTCAAAAAGCCAATGTGGATGGCGCATTAGCGGCTTCTGTATTCCACAAGCAAGTGATTAATATCGGCGAGCTAAAGCAGTTCTTAATTCAACAAGGTGTGGCGACACGACCAGTAGAGGTAAAACGATGAGTTTTCAAGCAAGTGATATCGCTACCTTGAGTGAGCGAATTAATTGGGAAAAAGTCGGCGGTTTAATCCCGGCAATTGTACAAGACAATCAATCAAGCCAAGTATTGATGATGGGCTACATGAACCAAGATGCGCTCAGTAAAACTGCGCAAACAGGCCATGTGACATTCTTCTCTCGTACTAAAGAACGTCTGTGGACCAAAGGCGAGACATCAGGCAACGTATTGAACCTAGTTAATATAGCTTTGGATTGTGACAACGATACATTGTTGGTTAAAGTGAATCCGATTGGGCCAACTTGCCATACAGGGACGACAACCTGCTGGGATGCTGACAAGCAAGCAGAGTCTCAGATGGTGTGGCTTCATCAGTTGGAGCAACTATTGGCGGAGCGCAAAAATGCCGATCCTGATTCTTCCTATACAGCCAGTTTGTACGCCCGTGGCACCAAGCGTATTTCGCAAAAAGTGGGCGAAGAAGGCGTTGAAGTCGCGCTTGCAGCGACGTCGGGTGACAAGGCGGAGTTAGTCTGTGAGTCAGCAGATCTGATATACCACTTATTTGTTTTGCTGCAAGATCAGGGCTTGTCGTTCAATGATGTGATTAACAAGTTACAGGAACGCCATAAATAAACGTGAGTCAATGATTCTTTTTGAAGGCCGTGAGTGTTTACACTCGCGGCCTTTGTTTTTTGTGATTTTAATTCCGGTTCAAAGCAGACTGATGCGAGTTTTATGCATGAATAATGGAAATATCCGAGAAAAAGCAAACGCTTGCATTATTTGGGGCGGTTAATATCGACGCAGTTAATAAAAATAAATTAAATTATTTACTCTAATTATTGTTAATAATTTGTTTCTACCTACGTTGTTTTTCTGATTTTATTGAACGGTGTGGTATTGCTCTCAGGTTTTTTCCTAAAACGCTCTAAGTGAATATTTCAATCTTAATTTGCATTGCACAAAAACAATTAATCAACATATGTTGCTTGTGAATTAATCAAATTTAGTGGCTTTTATGGTTTTATCTTGTATTTACAAAACATAAATCTTATTGATAGCATTAATGATAATCATTCTTAATAAGTTGTTATTGATAACTACAAATCATGAGCCATTTACAACCTTCTATTCTTTCTCTTTGCGTGGCTGCTGTTTTGTCACCAGTAGTGGTACAAGCGGAAACGACGAACCAAACTGAATCTACCAATGCGGCTACGGTTGTCGTTACTGATAAACGTGATGACCAGCTTTCGTCGAAACAAACTATTGATTCTGAACAAATCGAATCGACACCATCAGGCAACGGTAACCTGAGCGATTACATAAAAATGAATCCGAGCGTTCGCTTGTCTCAAAGTAATGCCGATGGCTTTAAAGCTGGTGAGATTAAGCCTGAATCTGTTCAAATTAACGGTGCTGATGCATCGCAAACGGCGTATTTGATTGATGGTATCAATGTCAACAATGATCTCGATCCAGAGCAAACGTTTTTTGATGGCGCAATGAAGACGATTCCTGGCTCAAGTTCAGAACAAGCTTATTACTTAGATGCCAATTTACTCCAAGGTATCGAGATATATAGCAGTAATGTACCGGCCAAATTCGGTGGATTTACTGGTGGTGCAGTGGTTGCTGAAACTCGCCAGTACGACGGTAATGACGGGGTTCAAGCTCGTTATCGTACCACTCGCTCTTCATGGGCATCGATGCAAGTTGATGAGCACATTAAAAGTCACGTCGATAGTAAAGTTCCGAATGGCTCTGATGCTGAATTTCAGCCGAACTACGGCAAAGATTTCTATTCGATAGCGGTTCAAAAGGGCCTGACTGACGAGATTGGTATGGTGATTGGATTTAGTCGCCGAGAGTCAGCCATTGAGCAAACACGAATGATTTCTAAAGAGGGGGCGACAGATAAACAAGATCACACTCGCTTATCAGATAACTGGCTGGCGAACTTTAATTGGACTCCGGATGTGAATCGTACATTAGAAGTGGGTTTTCGTTATTCGGACTATCAAGAAGGCAAATACTTTGCTGATAACATTGATAGCAACTCAACAGATTCGCATTCCGCCTATGGTACAACAGTTCGCTGGAATCAGTATCTAGGTAACGGCTGGCTAACCGCCACTGCGGCGTATGACAATATTTTTGACTCAACTGAAACCAATTCAAATTACGTAGAGTTTCGCAACGATCTTTCTACCGATATGGCGTTCGAAACGGGCGGTCATGGTGATAGTCAGCTAACGCAGCAGAATTACAATTACGCATTGGATTACGCCTTAGATACGTTGCAGTTTGGCCAAACTGACCACCGTGTCTCTATGGGAGCGTCTTACCAGAAAACTGATTTTGATTTTAGTCGTGATAAAGAGAGCAAGAAGCGCAATATCATTGAGATGAGCGATTTTGATTACGTGCTCTTGGATGAAACTTCGGTTATCCGCGCGGGCAATATCCATACTGGCTATAGTAATTATGCACTTTATCTAGACGACTCAATTACGTGGGGAGATTTTACATTCAGACCGGGTGTAAGGTACGACCGCGATGACTACTTGGACAACAATAACGTCGCGTCGCGTTTTGCTGCTAGTTGGACTGTAATGCCAACAACTAGACTGAATTTGGGCTTAAACCGTTATTACGGTCGTTCATTTGCCGGAATGAAGCTTGCGGGTGAAATTTTAAAACTCAATGATGATCATACGCGTAACTATGCAGAAATTGAGGGACTTAAAACGCCTCATGCTGATGAACTGATGCTCGGTGTTGATCATAATTTCAGTCAGTTCACTATGACCGCACGTTATGTGAAACGCAAAAACAAAGACTCAATCAAATCTCGTCAGTTTGATATTGGCGGAAATAAAGTTGATGTGTTTGCCAACATGGATGATTTCAATGTTGATATTTACACTCTTCAACTGAGCAATACAGTGCCATTTGCTGTAGGACCAACTTATTGGAACAGTTCCGTTGGTGCGGATTATTTGGTGTCAGATCGCTCAGATATCGATAAAAGATTGGATCCGAACGAGTTAGTTTACCTCGATGGTGAACAGATGAAGTATTCAGAGATGGAGCAAAAAATTAATAGCAGCACCGAAGAATGGGTGGTGCGAGTTAACTTGGATATGCAAGTTCCAGAATACGATTTGAATTGGTCAAACCAAGTCTTTATTAAAGCGCCAACCAAAGGTTATGAGCACGTAGAAGATAACTTTTACAAGAGTTACAACTTCGGCTCACATACTCAGTGGGACAGCCGTCTACGCTGGCAGCCAACCATCTATGGTGCTCACGATGTTTATGTTCAGTTTGATGTCCTTAACGTGCTAAACCAAGTCCGTAAAACGGCAATCAAAGGTGGTGTTGACTCTGAATACGGTCTTTACACTCCTGGTCGTCAATTCTGGCTAGAACTTGGTTACCAGTTCTAAGCGCGTGAATTTCTAATAAATAAAATTACGGGTATTTCTCAGCAATCAGTGGCGCTAAGCGACTGATTGCTTTTTCGTTTGTAGGTATTTATGTCAAACCCAAATTTACTCGCCTTGCGAGACAAACGTTTCATGCATCAGGTGTGGGCGTTAACCAAACCTTACTGGGCTAGCAATGAAAAAAGTGTCGCGTGGGCACTATTGCTCAGCGTGGTTGCGCTCAATTATCTGATTGTCGAAGTCGCGGTACTTTACAGTAATTGGAACCGAGATTTCTTTAACCTGATGCAAAACGAAGAGTGGCACAATTTCTGGTCAATGTTGGCAACGTTCGTTGTCATCATGGGCGGCTATACCATTGTTGATTTAGCCGAAGAGTATTTGAGGCGAACATTGCGTATTCGTTGGCGTCGTTGGCTAACTCATACTTACCTAAGCCACTGGATGGGTGGGCAGCGCCTTTATCGTCATCAGCTCGCTTACCCAAACAGTGATAACCCCGATCAGCGTATCTCGCAGGATATTCGCGACTTCTGCGACCAAACATTGTCAATGGGGTTGGGGCTGCTGAGAACGATAACGAGCTTGTTCTCATTCACCATTATTTTATGGAACTTATCTGGCAGTTTAGAGTTTGAGTTTGCCGGCAGTCAGTGGGTTATTCCGGGTTATATGGTTTGGGTTGCGATTGTTTACTCAGTCATCGGAACATGGCTAACGCACAAAATT
Source organism: Vibrio sp. LaRot3 (assembly GCF_027587025.1). Lineage (GTDB taxonomy): Bacteria > Pseudomonadota > Gammaproteobacteria > Enterobacterales > Vibrionaceae > Vibrio. Next base: position 574,394 of record NZ_JAPPTI010000001.1, read on the forward strand.
GCTAAACGACTTATCCCACTTAACTTTGAACAAGAAAAGAGCGAAGCAGACTTTCGTTTCCACCTAATGCGAGTGCGCGAGCACGCTGAGTCTATCGCTTTGCAACGTGGCGAAGAGGCAGAAAACCTGCGTACTCAACAGTTGTTTAACAAGATTTGGCATAACTGGCAGCACCTAACCGGAATGAAACTGAAGTATGGTGCGTTCAACAGTGGTTATAACGAAATAGCCCGTATTTTCCCTTATTTAGTGGCGTCGCCACGCTTGATGAGTGGGGCATTACAGCTAGGTGACATGATGCAAACCGCTACGGGTTTTTATCGTGTGCAAGAAGCGTTCAGTTGGTTTGTGGACTCTTATGAATCAGTCGCTGACTGGAAAGCAGTAACGGACCGTTTGATAACCTTTGAGACTCAGTTAGAGACATTGCCTGAGCAAAGCGATATCGGTGTGTCGGATAATCCGATGTGGTCGAATTTCACTTTATACACTCCGAGCTACAAAGATCTCTTGAAGCATCAAAATGGTGAAATTACTACCTCGACCGTTATTAAAGGTAAATCAGGCAGCGGCAAAACCACTTTATTTAGAGCGTTTGCAGGTGTGTGGCCTTATCACACAGGGCAGGTTTCAATGCCAGCACAAGACGATTGCATGTTTGTACCACAAAAGCCTTATTTGCCGAATGCGAGCTTGAAACAAGTACTTATTTATCCAAAACAAGAGTTTGATGGTGCACACCAAGAACTGGTGGAGGCGCTTCATCTTGCTGAACTGCCAGAGCTAGTTGAAGAGCTCGACAGTATCAGCAATTGGCAACAAAGATTATCTGGTGGTGAGCTACAAAAGATCATGTTGGCTAAATGTTTAGTCAATAAACCTAAGTGGCTGTTTTTAGATGAGTCTTTGTCCGCATTGGACCCAGAGAGTTACGCTCAGATGAAACAAGTGATCGCCGAGCAATTACACGCGACTCGTGTCGTAGAAATTACTCACAAAGAACAAGCGACCGCTCAATCTGAGTTGGTATTAAATTCAAAAATACAAGCAATATTAAACGCATGAAGAACTATAAAATTGCATTGCTAAGTCTTGTGATTGGCTTAGCGGGTTGTAAGAGCATACAACAACAAAACCTTCCGACAGATCTGACTTTCGATCCTCAAGTGATGACTGGAGAGTTAGATAATGGCTTCAAGTACTACATTGCAGATAACAAAACTCCAGAAGATCGAGTATATATCCGCTTCGTGGTTAACGCTGGTTCGATGAACGAAGATGATGATCAGCGCGGTGTTGCCCATATTGTTGAGCATATGGCATTTAACGGTACTAAAAACTATCCGGGCAACCAAGTGATCTCTGAGCTCGAAAAAGCGGGAATGAAGTTTGGCGCAGACATCAACGCATTCACTGACTTTGAGAACACGGTCTATACCTTAAATTTGCCGAGTAATGATGAGAAGACCATTGATCTTGCACTAGATATCGTAACCGATTGGGCGGGTAACGTGACTATGCTGAAAGGTGATTTGGATGCCGAGCGAGGAATTGTGCTTGAAGAGTGGCGCGCTCGACTTGGGCCTATGTTGCGTCTAGGTGATAAGAAAAGTGCGATCGAGATGGCAGGCTCTCGCTATGTTGAACGCGACCCGATTGGTGACCCAAAGACCATAAAAACCGTTTCTAAGTATCGAGTGGCCGATTTTTATCACCGTTGGTATCGCCCCGATAATATGTCCATCGTGGTGGTTGGTGATATTGATGAGCAGCTCATTCTAAACAAAGTACAACAAAGACTTTCGGCCCAAGCTAAGCCTGAAAGAGAGCTAGAAAGTGTCGATTACAGTATTCCATTAAAAAAACATTGGCGAACGGCCAGCGTGAGCGAGCCGGGTATTTCAACGCCGTCAGTCGAGCTCAGTTTTTTCTCTGACTTTGAGCCGGAAAATACCGTTGCCAGATATCGTCAAGATTTAGTTAGCCAAATTGCGACGCGTTTGTTGAATGTTCGTCTTCAACGTTGGGAGCAAAACGACGAGCATTCGATCAGCTCGGCCAACTTCTATTCGTCTAACTTAGGTCGTGAAACTAGCCAATCTGTGTTTTCACTGCAACTTTCACAGCCGGATTATCAAGACGCTACTCAGCAGCTATTCGATTTTATCGCTCAAGCACAACAGCATGGCTTTAGTGATGCTGAAGTGAAAGGAGAGATAAAACGTCTGCAACGATTGGTTGAATCAAGCAAAGATGACAAGCAATACAGTATTGATTTAGCGGGTGATTTGATGATGTCTGCGGCAAGTGGACAATGGTTGATTAACCCTGAAGATCAATATCGTTTGAATCAACAACTGCTTAGCTTGATTACGAGCGAAGAAGTGAATCAGCAGTTTAAAGCTATATTTGAGCCCCAATCTCGCTTGCTCCTGACTACCTATCCAACCAATGAAGAGCAGCATGCATTACCTGTTAATCACGTTGAGTCGTGGTGGAACAACTCAATGGCTAAGTCGCAACCTAAGTGGTCTATTGATGAGAATAGCGCTCAATTACCTATTTTGGATTTAACATCAGGCACGGTTAAGAAAGAGAAGCAATGGGCGAAATATCGTCTTACTGAGTATCGCTTAAGCAATGGTAGTAAGTTGATTTATCGCTACAGTGATAGCAATCCTGGTCAGGTTCATTTTAAAGCGCTGACCAAGGGTGGCTTACGTTCTATCCCCGCAGAGGATTACCATAAATTGCGTATGGCAACATACCTTGTCGATGAAACCGGTGTGGGTGAATTGCCACTGCAAGATCTGCAAACCATCTTTAGAGGTAACCCCGTAGTGATGTCGACGTTGATGGGCAATTACCAACAAGGTTTCTCTGGTTGGGCGAAGACAGACAGTTTGAGCAAAATGTTCACTCTGTTCCACCTAAAACTAGGGCAGAACCTTGTATCAGAAAAAGCACTGAACCAATACCGAGTTGAAGAAAGACAAGTGGGGTTAGATGCTGAAGATGAGTTTGTTCGTGACGTATCAGAACTGCGCTATCCAGGTATTGAAACGGTCTATAGTGAAAACAGTGATGTAGTAGAGACGATTAGTGCAGAAGAGCTTTCAGATGTGTACCAGCACTATGTGGCGGATAAAACAGATTTTACTTACTTCATCGTAGGTGATATTGCACCGCGCGAGTTAGAAACGTTAGCAGAAAAATACCTCGCATCAGTGCCAGTTCGTCAGCAAGAGCGTGAGCCAACAATGATAAAAGCGCATTCGCCGCAGCAGCGATTTGCCGCTAAAACATCATTAGAGCCGAGAGCAGAAGTTGAGCTTTACCTCACCATGGATAGCCAGTGGAGACCAGACAACGCTTATTATTTAGAAATGGGTGGTGAGCTAGTACAAGAGCAACTGCGTTTAAAATTACGTGAGCAAGCGTCAGGTATTTACAGTGTATCTAGCTGGTTCTGGCAAGATGCAGACTCTGTTCAAGCGGAAGGTCGAATTCAATTTTCATGTGCACCTGAACGGGTTGATGAGCTGCTTGCTTTAACTCATCAAGTATTAGAGCAAGTGTCTAAACAGGGCGTAGATGGTGAAGCTCTGGTGAATAAACGTATTCAACGTCAAGACCAAATGGATCGTTATATTCGTTCTGACTTGGGCATGTTAGATGCACTTGAAAAGAGCTACATGCTGGTTGATAGCCCAGATTTAGTTCGCTCAGGCATTGTCGCTAATGAGAAAGCGACCAAAGCATCGGTTGATGCGGTGATATTGCCTTTCTTGCGAAATGCTCAAGCCTTTGAAGCGGTATTAATGCCTAAGCAATAAAACAAGATAGCTATATAACAAAAGCTCTCAAATACCCGTTTGAGGGCTTTTTGTTTTTATGGGATGAATATTGTCGATAAATCTTCGTCTGAAAATAAGAAAATGATTGCATCAAATATAGAGTGGTTACAGTTTTCTTATTTCTAACCAATGACAAATTTTTTAAATCAGGTAAAGTAACGGCCTTTGTGAGTAAATGCCTTTTAAGAGGCGAAATAAGCTTTAAGTAGGAAGAAAGATGATTCTAGTTGTAGGTCACAAAAACCCAGACAGTGATAGTATTTGTAGTGCATTAGTAGCAACTGAGCTACTAAAAGCTCGTGGCGTTGAAGCAATGCCAATCCGTCAAGGCGAAATCAACCGCGAAACTCAGCACATCCTAGAAGTTGCTGGCGCAGAAACGCCGGAACTACGCACTTCTGTAGCTGGTGAGAAAATTTGGCTAGTAGACTACTCAGATCTAGCTCAAGCACCAGATGACGTGGCTGAAGCTGAAATCCTAGGTATCGTTGACCACCACCGTCTAGGTGACGTGATGACAGTGAACCCAATGGAAGCTTGGATCTGGCCTGTTGGTTGTACAAACACAGTACTATTCGGCATGTTTAAGATTGAAGGTCATGAAATCACTCCTCAAATCGCTAAGCTGATGATGTCTGCAATTCTGTCTGACACAGTAGGCTTCGCGTCTCCAACTTGTACGCAAAAAGACAAAGATGCAGTGGCTGAGCTTGCTGAAATCGCAGGCGTAACGGACGTAGATACGTTCATCAAAGATCTTCTAATCGCGAAAACAAACATCGAAGGTCTATCAGCAGCTGAACTTGTAGAGAAAGACCTAAAAGGTTACCCATTCAACGGTCGTGACGTTGTTGTTGGTCAAGTTGAGCTTGCAACATTAGAGCAAGTTGACGGCATGATTGAAGAGCTTGACGCTGACCTTGAACGTCGTTGTAACGAAGAAGGCCTAGCATTTGCTGCTGTAATGCTAACTGATATCACTACAGCGCAAACTCGTCTACTGTACAAAGGTGAGTGGGCAGAGAAGCTAGTTAAGCATGAGAAAGATGGCATGCTGATGATGGAAAATACGCTAAGCCGTAAGAAGCAAGGCTGGCCATGGCTACAAAACGAGCTAGTGTAATTAGCTAACGTTGATTAAGATTTAATGCCCCAGTTGCTATACAGCAACTGGGGCTTTTTTGTAGACGTTTTAATGGCGGAAAGTATTAGTACAAAAAAAGCCTGATAGGGTTATCAGGCTTTTTAGATTGTGGGTTTGACGTCGTGATTATTGTACGCGGCGCACTTGAATGATCATGCCCATAAGAGGGTGGTCAAGGAAGTGAGTTTCACTACTACGCATACGACGCTTTTGATCCATGCGGTAGCTTTTCAGAAACTCTTCCTTATGCACTGTTGGGGTTACTTCAGTCATGAAACCGGATTGCACAGTATTGTTAGCATTGTCGATATCGCTAATGGTGATTTCACGGTCTTCCAACGTCACGTCTCGCACACTCGGCGCTTTAATATCAAGTTCTACATCAGCATATAAGTAGTGCTCAACATAGACTTGGAACTTGCCATCCAGTTCAAACAGTGGGCCAGGGATTGATTGCTCTGTCACACCATCAATTACAGACTCGTTCACAGAGCCTTTTTGAGAACCATCACGGTTAAATTGTGCTGAGTAGTCTTTGCCACCAGTAATGCGGAAAACTGGCGCAGATAGACGACCTCGGTCACCTTGACGCCATGCTTTATGCATTAACACTTGAAAGCCTGCGTGGTTACGCAGTTTCTGAGCTTGATTGGTTAGTCGGTAACTAGAATGCGGAAGCATCCATGCCCCTTTACGAGAGCGATAGTTTGCATCACTAAAGCTTCCCACGTTGGTCATATCAATGCTTGGTAACGTGTTTGGCCAAGACTCAGTTGTCTGCTCGGCATCCACTGCACGTTTAAAAATGATCACTTCTATATCAAATTGTCGCGCAGCCCAACTTGGCATCGCAACAAAGAAGAGTAGCAGTGGGATCAGATTTTTCATTACAACTCCGTATCGGGGTGACTTACACCCGTAATGTTTACTTTTGCTTTGGTAATAAATTCTGTTGGAATTCGTCCAACATGTCACTAACAAACTGAATTCGTTTACGTCTATCTACTAATGGTATCGCAAACTTGAACTTAGTTGGTCCATCCATTGCAAATTTTTGAGGCTGAGATTGTAGCAGTTTCACTAGGAACATTGGGTTAATTTCAGCATCTGGGTAGAACTCAATATATCCACCTTTGTCATGAGCTTCTATCTTTTTCACCTTTAACTGCGCTGCATCGAGTTTTAACTCAGCAACAGACAGTAAGTTTTTGGTTGCATCAGGTAGAAGACCAAAGCGGTCAATCAGTTCAATTTTCAGTTGATTCAGTTCTTCAAGGTCATCAACACTTGCAATTTGCTTGTACATTGACAGCCTAGTGTTGATGTCAGGAATATAATCATCAGGTAGCAGTGCTGGCAAGCGCATTTCGACTTCAGTTTGCTCTCTGAGTAGATCATCTAGTGATGGCTCTTTACCTTCTTTAAGAGCTTCAACGGCTTGTTCGAGCATTTCCATATAGAGCGTAAAGCCCACCGATTGAATTTGTCCGCTTTGCTCATCACCGAGCAGTTCACCCGCCCCTCGAATTTCTAAGTCGTGGGTCGCAAGGGTAAACCCTGCGCCTAAATCTTCCAGAGATGCGATGGCATCTAAACGTTTGATGGCATCTTTTGTCATTGCCTTTGGATGAGGCGTTAACAGATACGCATAGGCTTGGTGGTGCGAACGACCTACACGGCCACGCAATTGGTGTAGTTGCGCTAAGCCAAGGTGGTCTGCTCTATCCATAATGATGGTATTTGCTGTCGGGACATCGATACCCGTTTCAATAATGGTGGTACAAACGAGTAAGTTAAAACGCTGGTGATAGAAATCATTCATCACGCGCTCTAGTTCACGTTCGCGCATTTGGCCATGCGCAACGGTAACGCGAGCTTCTGGAATAAGTTTTTCTAAGTCAGCGGCAACTTTCTCTATGGTTTCTACTTGATTGTGCAAGAAGTAGACCTGACCACCACGCATAATTTCACGCAGTACTGCTTCACGCACTACCGCATCGTCTCGCTGACGAACAAAGGTTTTAATGGCTAAGCGTCTCGCTGGTGGTGTCGCAATAATCGACAGATCACGCATACCACTCATCGCCATGTTTAATGTACGCGGAATAGGGGTCGCAGTAAGCGTAAGGATATCGACATCCGCACGCATCGCTTTCATCTTTTCTTTTTGACGGACACCAAAACGGTGTTCTTCATCGACAATCAGTAGACCAAGATCTTTAAATTTAATGTCGCTAGAAAGTAGCTTATGAGTACCAACGATAATATCGACTTTGCCGTCTTCAATATCTTGTAGTACTTGCTTTTGTTCTTTTGCGCTCTTAAAGCGAGAAAGCACTTCAACTCGAATCGGTAAGTTAGCGAAACGGTCGCGGAAGTTTTCGAAGTGTTGCTGCGCGAGTAGGGTAGTCGGCACCAGCACTGCGGTTTGCTTGCCGTTATCGGTCGCGACAAAGGCTGCGCGCATCGCTACTTCTGTTTTACCAAAGCCAACGTCACCACAGACTAGGCGATCCATTGCTTTCGCTTGGCACATGTCTGACAGCACAGCATTAATCGCCATCGCTTGGTCGTCGGTTTCTTCAAATGGGAAACCTGCTTTGAAAGTGGCATATTGGCCGCGGTCTAGGGCGAACTTATGGCCGGGTTTTAGCTCGCGTTTGGCGTAAACATCGAGCAGTTCTGCTGCCACGTCTCGAACTTTTTCTGCCGCGCGGCGACGAGCTTTCGCCCAAGCTTCACCACCAAGCTTATGTAGTGGTGCGCTCTCTTCTGCGCCACCCGAATAACGGCTAATCAAATTCAGTGAAGCAACAGGTACGTAGAGTTTGGCGTCGTTTTGATATTCAAGCGTGACGTATTCTGTCGTCATGCCGCCAGCTTCGAGCGTTTGTAAGCCAATGTAGCGACCGATACCGTGGTCGATATGGACTACGGGTTGCCCCGGTTTAAGCTCCGCTAAGTTGCGGATGACTGCATCGCTATTGGTGGTCTTACGATCCTTGCGACGGCGTTGAATAACGCGATCGCCGAGCAAATCGCTTTCACAGATGAGTGCAATCTCGACCTCATCGCTACTTTGTCCGTAGAGGAAGCCATGCTCAGCCGCCCCGAGCACTAAAGTGAATTTCTCTTTATGCTCTAACGCTGCACAAAAATCTTCACATTCGATAGGGCGTAATTTGATGCGTTGTAACAGCTCTAGTAACGCTTCGCGACGACCTTCTGATTCAACAGAGAAGATAATCTTGCCAGTGTAACTTTCACTAAACTGACGCAGAGCCGCCATTGGCTCTTTATTTTGATGTTGGACCGCAAGCTCTGGCAGAGCATGAATATTTGCATTTACCCGTCCGGACTTTTCCGTTAGCGGTTCAATGTTGAGTTGAGCTTGTGGGAAGGTTTTCAGGTGTGAAAACAGTTCATCTTTTTTAAGCCACAATTCATGCGGTGGTAGCAGCGGTCGAAGCGGATCGACTTTACGTTGGTCATAACGGTAATCGACGTCAGCTAGGAAGGTATCAATCGCCGATTCAATATCGCCAAAAGTGATCAATTGACTCTGCTCTGGAAGGTAGTCGAATAGCGTTTCCGTTTGTTCAAAAAACAGGGGCTGCCAATATTCGATTCCCGCAGGCCAAGTGCCTTTGGTCACTTGCATGTAGACAGATTCAGGCTCGCGGCGTGCTTCAAAGCGCTGGCGCCAACGAATACGAAAATCTTCGATAGCCGCTTCTGAGGTTGGGAACTCATGCGCGGGCAGTAGACGTATCTCTTTTACATCTTCAATAGAGCGCTGGTTTTCTGGGTCGAAGGTTCGGATTGTATCGATTTCATCATCAAAAAAATCGATGCGGAATGGGGCATGGGAACCCATTGGGAACAAATCAATAATTGACCCACGGCTTGCATATTCACCCGGACCAAACACTTGATCGACATGGCGGTAGCCGGATTTCTCTAGTTGAATTCTCAGCTTTTCAAGCGAGTAGAGATCGCCCGCTTTCACCATCAGGGTATGCTGAAGAAGGAAATCACGCGGTGATTGGCGTTGTAAAAGCGTACTTATCGGTACAATGGTAATGCCATTCGCTTGCGTAGGCAGCTGATATAAGCGTGCGATACGTTCAGAGATAATCTCTTGATGAGGTGAAAAGTTATCGTAAGGTAGAGTTTCCCAGTCTGGAAACAGCGCGACCTCATGTTGAGTAAACTGTTCGATCTCTTGTTGTAATTTTAAAGCTGATTGAGGGTCAGGCGTTGCCAATAGCGTATGGCCAGAGTGTTGTTCAGCGAGTTCGGCAATAGCGAGCGCAAGCGATGCACCAGTAAGGTTTCCGACCTGTTTTTTGTCACCAGCACCTTGCGGATTAACCAGTGACAGTAAAGATGGTTTAGACATGATGATTTTATTTTTCGCGATTGAGCGAGCGTTGTCGTAATAATTTTTGTTGTTGATACAGCGCAGCTTTGATCAATAAATCTTGGTCTTGGTCGCGCAGTAGTTCGTATTTGATTGAGATGATGGTCTCGTCGTTATCCACCTGAGTGTCGAATACAACACCATAGCAATAGATCGCAGCAGCAGGGTGGTCTAAGAATAGTTTAACTCGCACTTTTTGGCCTTGTTCTAAACCTTGCGCACTTTTATAGCTAAACTGGCTAGCACCAAACGAAGTGGTTTGGTGGCGGAAATCAGGGTTGTCTTGCTGCGACAACATGAAGGTCAATAAAAGGTTGAGCTTAGAGTTTTGGGTATCAAGCAACTGAATCACATGTTTGAAGTCATTGCTTTTTAGCTCAGCACGAGCCGCGTCATTGAGTTGGTCTAAAGAACTAAACTCACTGGCAACGATAAAGGGTGCAGGTATCTCGTCTTGGAAGTCATCTAACGATGGGATACAAAAATCGTCAGCCAAAGGTTCGACATTGACGGTCAACTGGTGGTGTACAGTGAAGTATTCTTGGTCTGACATGCAACTTTTCCTTTTATTAACACTCTGATTATCGTCATACTTTACAACTAATCAAGCGATACGCCTTTTGTTACGGTGATTTGCTACCTAGCTTCCGGATTGAGCTCAATAATCGCTCGTTTAAACGTCGTAAGGTTTAAAGGTTGTCTTTCATCACCTATTTTTGACCACTTATTAGCAATTTAGGGCTATAAGCGCTCTCGATTAATAGGTACAGTAGTCGCTATTACAAGTTTCTGGTTTTGTTTATGTTTCATCCTGTCAGTACCTTTATCGGGTTGCGCTATTTACGTGGCCGCTCTGGTGATAGGTTCAGCCGTTTTGTCTCTTATATGTCGACAGCGGGTATTACTATCGGCGTTATGTCATTAATTACGGTGTTATCTGTAATGAATGGCTTTGAAGCTCAACTAAAAGGGCGAATTTTGGGTGTATTGCCGCAGGCTGTTGTTTCGCAGCAGGGTGGTACGCCAGCAGAGGCGCAAGCCCCAGAGTTTCTTCAGCAGCTTTCCTCTAAAGCGCCAGAGCCGATTGTGCGCAGTGAGGCTGTGATTCAAAGTTCCCAACAATTGGCCGCCGGTTTATTGATTGGTATTGACCCAAGTGAAGACGATCCCATTCAACAACACCTTATTGCAGGTTATCTAGATAATTTGCAAGCAGGTAAATATCGAGTATTGCTTGGCAGCACGCTTGCGCGTTCATTAGATGTTGGACCCGGTGATAAAGTGCGCTTGATGGTAACCAGTGCTAGTCAATTTACCCCATTAGGGCGAATGCCGAGCCAGCGTCTGTTTACGGTTGCGGGCATTTATAACACTGGTTCTGATGTCGATAGCCAGTTAATGATTACCCACATTGATGATGCTGCGCGATTAGGGCGATTAAAACGCGATACCATCAGCGGTTGGCGTCTGTTTTTTGATGACCCGTTTGTCGTGGCTGAGCTTAGCCAAAATACGCTGCCTCAAGGCTGGCAGTGGAGCGATTGGCGTGAACAGCGCGGAGAGCTTTTCCAAGCAGTACGAATGGAAAAGAACATGATGGGACTGATGCTAGGTCTGATTGTGGGTGTTGCTGCGTTCAATATCATTTCTGCACTCATCATGGTGGTAATGGAAAAACAAGCTGAGGTGGCGATTCTTAAAACCCAAGGTATGACTGATCGTCAAATATTGACCATCTTCATGGTACAAGGTGCGAGCAGTGGTGTAATTGGCTCTTTATTTGGTGGCGCTTTAGGCGTATTGCTAGCGAGTAACTTAAATTCGCTGCTAGAGAGTGCTGGCATTGCTTTGTTTGCCGTAGGCGGCTCGCTACCAGTTGCGATTAATCCTGTACAAATTTTCGTTGTAGTGACATTGGCGGTGATGCTTAGCCTACTCGCAACGTTATTCCCTTCTTACCGAGCATCTTCCGTAAAACCAGCTGAGGCTTTGAGATATGAGTGATTTATTACAGTGTCAAAACGTGTGTAAAACCTACCACGATGGTGCATTAGACACTCAGGTCTTAAAAGGGGTGAGTTTTGATCTTAAGGCTGGAGAGTTAGTCTCGATTATCGGGACATCAGGTTCGGGTAAAAGTACGCTATTACATATTTTGGGGGCGTTAGACGATGCCACCGAGGGTAATGTTACCTTCTTAGGCCAAGAGCTTTCAAAGCTTAGCTCCAACAAGCAGGCGAACTTGCGTAATAAGCACCTTGGTTTCGTTTATCAGTTTCACCACCTTTTGGCTGATTTCAGTGCATTAGAAAACGTCGCGATGCCGCTGCTGATCGGTGGCATGAAAGTAGTGAAAGCTAAACAGAAAGCGCAGGCATTACTTGAGAAGGTAGGGCTTGCTCACCGTATTGATCATCGTCCGTCAGAACTGTCTGGTGGTGAACGTCAGCGTGTTGCCATTGCAAGAGCCTTAGTCAACAGCCCGGATTTGGTATTGGCCGATGAGCCAACCGGTAACCTTGATCATAAGACGGCATTGGCGATTTACGACTTAATGCGTGAGTTAAATCGCGAGTCTGGTACCGCATTCTTAGTCGTGACTCATGATGGCGAGCTGGCGGCTAAGATGGATCGTCAGCTTCATATGCAAGATGGTCTATTGGTTAATGTGGAGGGCGAGTAAGTGTTTTCCTCGTTAGCTCTTTATATTGGTGGCCGTTTTAGCCGCGCAAAGCAGCGCAATAAAATGGTTTCCTTCATCTCGCTCTCATCTACCATTGGTATCGCGGTCGGTGTTGCTGTGATTATTATTGGTTTATCGGCAATGAATGGTTTTGAGCGAGAGCTTAAAGATCGCGTTTTATCCGTTATTTCTCATGGTGAGCTACGAGGTATTCATGGGCCTTTGCAAGATTGGCCAGAGTTGGTTGAGCACGCAGAGAAGCATCACTCAGTTGAAGCATCCGCGCCTTATGTAAAGTTCACTGCGTTAGCAGAGAAAGGTCAACAGCTGAAAGCGATAGAAGTACGTGGGGTCGAGCCAAGTTTAGAGGCACGAGTTTCAAACCTGAGCAAGTTTATTGACCCAAGCGTTTGGCAGAACTTTCATGCTGGTGAGCAGCAAACTATTTTGGGGAGTGGTGTTGCTAACACTCTAGGGGTGAAGGCGGGGGATTACATAAGCTTGATGATTCCTACCGCCGGTAACACCAGTAAGGTGCAAGCGCCGAGACGGGTAAGAGTTAAAGTCGCTGGTTTACTGACTTTGAATGGTCAAATCGATCATAACCTCGCGTTGTTGCCTCTTGCTGATGCACAAACGTATGCAAGGATTGGTGATGGTGTAACGGGTATCGCGCTTCGAGTCGATGATGTGTTCAATGCAACTCAAGTCGTACGTGAAGTCGGCAATACCTTTTCTCTCCCTCTGTATATCAATTATTGGCAGCAGAAGTATGGATTTCTTCATCGCGATATTCAGCTGGTAAGAACCATTATTTATTTGGTGATGGTATTAGTGATTGGCGTGGCAAGTTTCAACATTGTGTCCACTTTGATGATGGCAGTAAAAGACCGCGCTGGCGAAATCGCCATATTGCGCACAATGGGAGCGACTGACGGTCTTGTTAAGCGTATTTTTGTATGGCAGGGCGTCTTTTCTGGCGTGTTGGGCAGCGTAATTGGTAGTGGTTTAGGCGTGATTGTGGCGTTGAATCTGACGAGTTTGATCAAAATGCTTGAAAGCGCCGTGGGCCATCAGTTTCTTTCGGGTGATATTTACTTTGTGGATTTCTTGCCATCGCAAGTTTTTGCAACGGATGTGCTGTTAGTCTCTGGTACTGCAATTGTACTGAGTCTACTTGCGACTTGGTATCCAGCCTCTAGAGCAAGCAAGCTTAACCCTGCTTCAGTGCTGAGTGCCAAATAGTAAGAACAATCAACACAGGTATTGGCTTGATTGGGAAAACAAGTGCTCAGTCAGGATAGCGAAAAAGAAAAAAGGACCGAAAGGTCCTTTTTTCATACTTGTTCAACAGTCAAGTTGCTAATCGGTGTTTTGTCGCTTTAAGTATGGGGCTTTTTACGCCAACTCATCGACATAACGTTTTATCTTAGACGACGTTTTTGCCAACTACGCACAACTGAATAACGCCACAATCCTTTGATACCAAAATAGCCGAACATCGCAAAGCTTACGCCGCAGATTAAACAGCCGAGTAAGAATGGAGGCCCAATGGTTGCCATTTGGCTAAGGATGAAATCCCAAGACAGCTCGAAATGAAAAGCTTGAGGAGGGACGTGCATTACCCATGCGCCGACTTTGTAAGCAAAGTAGAACAATACTGGCATGGTAATGGGGTTACTTATCCAAACCAATGCAACAGATAACGGTAAGTTTACACCGCATATAATGGCGAGCCCCGCAGCCATTATCATTTGGCTTGGAAGTGGAACAAAAGACATAAAGAGGCCGACCGCAAAAGCGCCGGCTGCAGAACGTCGATTAAGGCACCATAAGTTCGGGTTATAAAGTACGTTGCCAAAAATCTTTAATGCCTTTTGACGCTTGATCGTCTCATGGTTAGGCATAAAGCGTTTGATGAATTTTCTTGGCATAGGGAAATATGGCTCTCTTATTTAACTATTGGACGCTCTTTTCGTTTGCGCTTGTTATCATTACTTCAGCTTACTGGCCACTGATGCCTAACGGGAATTGGCTTTTATTTTGCCTATTATGGTTATTCGTTAGTGTTCAGTTTAGAAGACTTCAGTGGGGTTGGGGTGTCATTGCCGCGTTGTTTATTGTCATTGTGCATGGAAACCTAATTCGCCACCAAATAGATACCCTTTATCGAGCAGGCCAGAATCTTACCATAAATGCTGAAGTTGACAGTCTTTTTAAACCAATAAATCGCGGCTTTCAAGGCATTGTCGAGGTTAAATCCATTAATGGCCAAAGATTAAGCTATTTCTCTCAGTCGAAAGTGAAATTAGTGAGTCCTACTCCGCTCAAGTTGGGCGATGAAATCATCGCTCATGTCAGGTTGAAACCCATTATTGGTGTGATGAATGAGGTTGGGTTTGATTTAGAGAAATATTCAATAAGTCAGCGGGTTGTCGCAAACTCGTATGTACTGGCTTCTCGTTCAATGGCGGTGGTGAGCCGTTATTCATACCACCAACATCTTCATGATCTCGTGCTGAACTTAACGGATGACTTAGATAGTCAACCTTTGATGATGGCATTGACGTTTGCCGATCGAAGTTTACTTTCCAATGCCTTGTGGCAGCAATTAACTCATAGTGGATTAAGCCATCTTATTGCCATTTCTGGTTTACACATTGGTATTGCGTTTTTTATTGGTTGGTCGGCAGGTTTAATGTTACTGCGAGTCGGATTGAAATGGCCAAATTGTGGCTATTTGATTGGTTTCAGTTGCGCGTTGGGGTACGCGTGGTTGGCTGGGTTTGGTATCACCACTGTGCGCGCTTTAATCATGCTTAGCTTGGTGATGAGTTTCTCATTGCTGCGCATTCATACTCGTTCAAGTTACAAATGGCTTTTGATGATCGCCTTAGTATTAGTGGTTGATCCGTTTGCTATCTATTCGGTTAGCTTTTGGTTTTCAATTTATGCGGTAGGTGTGATTTTTTGGTTACTTGCGAAAAAAACACAGGCGCATTCATTGTGGATGCGAGCGGTGTGGATTCAGTTTGGTTTAGTGGCAGCAATGTTGCCGGTAAGTGCGTATTTTTTCCATGGCTTATCACTTGGGGGATTTGTTTATAACCTCGTTTTTGTACCTTGGTTTAGTTTTGTTGTCGTCCCTTTAATATTTATTGCTCTATTCATAACTTTGCTTGTTGGAGAAGCCAGCATAGATACGTGGTATTGGGTCGAGCTCAGCCTAAGACCTGTCGATTACGCTCTACAATACGCCCAGATGAACTGGGTGAATATATCGAGTGAACACCTCCTTCTTGCTATTGGCGTTTGTGCTTTGATTACCGTTTCATACAAAGTAGGAAAAAGGTCGCTGGTATTGTGGTTGTTATGCTTGAAGTATGCTGTTATGCAAGGAGATGGCTCGAACTTACCCAACGAAACTACTCGTGGCTTGGCTGAAAAAGGCTTGATGCAAACTCAATGGCGACTGGATGTGCTTGATGTTGGGCATGGGTTGTCGGTATTAGTGCAACAAGGTGGAGAGTTTATGCTGTATGACACTGGAGCGAGTTGGCCTGCAGGAAGCTATGTCGATAGTGTGGTTTCTCCGCTACTGACCAAACGAGGTACACGCAGTCTCAATCCGCTGATAATCAGTCATTTCGATAATGATCATGCAGGTGGTTTAAATAGTTTGACGCGAGATTGGTCGATACAAAAGCTGATATCAAGTCAAAAGATTGAACAACGGAACTTTGATGAGTGTCTTCAGGGTAAACGGTGGCAATGGGGGCAACTAGAGTTAACCGCGTTATGGCCGCCCAAAGTAGTGAGCCGTGCTTATAATCCTCAATCTTGTGTGATTCGAATTGACGACAAATTACATGGTCACTCGGTGCTGCTGTCGGGGGATATTGAATCTATCGCCGAGTGGATGTTAGTGCGTAAGCCTGATCGTTTGAACGTGGATGTGTTACTTGTGCCGCATCATGGCAGTCGGACGTCTTCATCGAAAGCTTTTATAGATGCCGTTAATCCCCAAATTGCGATTGCTTCCAGTTCGTTTCAAGGTCGATGGGCGCTACCTGATGAACGTGTCGTTCAACGATATGTTGATTCAGGCGCAATCTGGTATGACACCGGTGAAGATGGGCAAATCTCTATCTTATATCGAGGAAAAAATCGCCAAGTGGCAACCTTGAGGGCTTTGAAAGGGAGGGCATGGTATAGGCAGATGCTGCGTAAGCGAGTAGAATAGGAAGATTAATGTAAAAGAATAAAGCAATTCTATGTCTCTGAATCAAGATGAAACTACGATGCAAACCTTTAAACGCTTGTGGGCTTACATTCGCCAATACAAGCTAGGTTTGGCCGTAGCTGTTGTTGCACTGGTTATTAACGCAATCGCCGATACTTACATGGTATCGCTACTTAAACCGCTCCTTGATGAAGGTTTCGGTAATGCGGAATCTAATTTCCTTCGTATTTTACCTGCCATTATTTTTGGCATGATGGTACTCCGTGGGTTGAGTGGCTTTGTCTCTTCTTACTGTTTGAGCTGGGTGTCTGGCAACGTGGTGATGTTGATGCGCCGCCGAATCTTCAGCCAGTTCATGCACATGCCAGTCTCTTACTTTGATAAAGAGTCGACTGGTGGCCTTCTTTCCCGTATTACTTACGATTCAGAGCAGGTAGCCGGTGCAACCAGTCGTGCATTGGTGAGCATTGTGCGTGAAGGTGCGAGCATCGTCGGTCTTCTTGTTCTAATGTTTTGGAACAGTTGGGAACTCTCCTTGGTACTTATCGTAGTAGCGCCACTTGTCGCGTGGGCAATTGGTGTGGTTTCAAAGCGTTTCCGTAAGATTTCTAAAAATATGCAAGACACTATGGGCCATGTAACTTCTTCAGCTGAGCAGATGTTAAAAGGTCATAAAGTGGTATTGAGTTATGGTGGCCAAGAAGTAGAACGTCAACGGTTTGATGTTGTGAGTAACCAAATGCGTCAACAATCGATGAAGCTTGTCGCGGCACAGGCGATTGCCAATCCAGTGATTCAAATCATCGCATCGATTGCTCTAGTCACAGTCCTATTTTTAGCCAGTGTTGATTCTATTCGTGAGACGTTGACTCCAGGTACGTTTACGGTTGTATTCTCAGCCATGTTTGGTTTGATGCGCCCGCTGAAAGCGTTAACTAACGTTACGTCAGAGTTCCAGCGCGGTATGGCGGCAAGCCAAACGTTATTTGCTTTGATGGACTTAGAAACCGAACAAGACAATGGTAAGTTCCAAGCCGACACTGTTCGCGGTGACGTATCAGTGAAAGAAGTTATATTCAGTTATGAAGGCAAAGAGAAACCTGCGCTTTCCAATGTCTCGTTTGATATACCACAAGGTAAAACGGTAGCGTTAGTGGGGCGTTCTGGTTCAGGTAAGAGTACCATCGCGAACTTATTTACACGTTTTTATGATGTGGATTCAGGTTCAATCAGCTTAGATGGTCGTGATATTCGGGACTACGCGCTGACTAATCTGCGCAGTCACTTTGCGTTAGTATCGCAAAACGTACATTTGTTTAACGATACTATCGCGAACAACATCGCTTATGCTGCGGCTGATGAGTATTCTCGCGAGCAAATCGAACACGCTGCTCGTTTAGCTCATGCGATGGACTTTATTAATAGTACTCCTGATGGCTTAGATACCATGATTGGTGAAAATGGTGCTAGCCTATCTGGTGGTCAACGTCAACGTATTGCGATTGCGCGTGCATTGCTGCGTGATGCGCCAGTACTTATCTTAGATGAGGCAACATCGGCACTCGATACCGAATCAGAAAAAGCGATTCAAGCGGCATTAGATGAGCTTCAAAAAGATAAGACAGTATTGGTGATTGCTCACCGCCTATCAACGATTGAAAATGCGGATCAAATTCTGGTGATTGATGAAGGTGAAGTGATCGAGCGTGGTAACCACGTTGAGCTGATTGCTAAGCCAGAAGGTGCTTATGCGCAATTACATCGCATTCAATTTGGTGCTTAAGTTTGATTGAGAATCTTTGGTTTAAGCCATCACTGTTTCACTATTTGCTGTGGCCACTGTTTTGGCCACTAAGCAAGCTATTTGGTGTGATTAGCCGCTCTCGCCGCAGCCAATACCAGTCAGGAAAGAAAAGCGCTTATCGTGCCCCTGTCCCTGTGGTGGTTGTGGGCAATATTACTGCTGGTGGTAATGGCAAAACGCCAGTCGTTGTGTGGTTGGTTGAAATGTTGCAAGCGCAAGGCTATAAGCCGGGAGTGGTCTCTCGTGGTTATGGCGCAAAAGCGCCGCAATACCCATTGCTGGTGAACAGTGATACCTCCACTCAATATAGTGGTGATGAGCCAAAGCTGATTTTTGAACGCACGGGTGCGCCAGTGGCGGTTGACCCAATTCGCTCGCAAGCGGTGCAAGCGTTGCTCCCTTTAGGAGTAGACATCATCATTACCGATGATGGCTTGCAGCACTATGCGCTCGTGCGCGATATTGAATTTGCAGTGGTTGACGGCAAGCGCCGATTTGGTAATCAACAACTATTGCCGCTAGGGCCGCTGAGAGAAAGCGTAAGCCGTTTAACGGAAGTGGATTTTATCATCACCAACGGCGGTCATGCCGAGCAAGGTGAAATTGCGATGAGTTTGACGCCAAGCTTAGCGATTAACCTTAAAACAGGTGAGAAAGCTAGTGTTGATCAATTGCCCGATTTAGTCGCGATGGCGGGTATTGGTCATCCACCGAGATTTTTTAATACATTACAACAGCTTGGTGCGACGATGGCCCATACGCAAGGGTTCGCTGACCATCAAGATTTTGAACTATCGCAATTGGATGCCTTGGCTGAAAAAGGTCAACATCTTATTATGACTGAAAAGGATGCGGTTAAATGTGGGCATCAGGCGAAAGAAAACTGGTGGTATTTGCCAGTATCGGCGACTTTTGCTCCACTAGATGAACAGCGCATCTTAGACAGAATTAAACAAATAAAGGAACATTATGGATCACCGTCTGCTTGAAATCGTTGCTTGCCCTGTGTGTAAAGGCAAACTGACTTACGATAAAGATAAACAAGAGCTGATTTGTAAAGTCGATCGTCTGGCTTACCCAATCAAAGAGGGTATTCCAGTATTGCTTGAGCCAGAAGCGCGTCAAATGAGTATGGAAGAGGGACGATAATGTCTTTTACTGTTGTGATTCCTGCCCGTTACCAGTCAACTCGACTGCCGGGTAAACCGTTGGCTGATATCGGTGGTAAGCCGATGATCCAATGGGTGTATGAGCAAGCATTACAAGCAGGTGCTCAGCGCGTGATTATCGCGACCGATGACGAGCGTGTAGAACAATCAGCGCAAGCTTTCGGTGCGGATGTCTGCATGACATCTCCAGATCATGAGTCCGGTACTGAGCGCTTGGCTGAAGTGGTTAAACTCATGGCCATTCCTGATGATCACATTATCGTGAATGTTCAAGGTGACGAGCCACTTATTCCACCTTCTATTATTTCTCAAGTTGCGGATAATTTGGCAAATAGCCAAGCACCAATGGCGACACTGGGCGTCGAAATTGAGGAAGAAGCGGAAGTGTTTAACCCTAACGCGGTTAAAGTGGTCACTGACAAAGATGGTTATGCGATGTACTTTAGCCGTGCATCAATCCCATGGGATCGTGATAACTTTGGTGACAACAAAGTGGTTCAGCCATTACTTCGCCACATTGGTATTTATGCTTACCGCGCAGGTTTCATTAATACTTACATTAATTGGCAGCCAAGTGCGTTAGAAAAGATTGAGTGCTTAGAGCAATTACGTGTGCTTTGGTACGGAGAAAAGATTCATGTTGCGGTAGCGAAAGAAGCGCCAGCAGCAGGTGTCGACACACCAGAAGATCTTGAAGCAGTAAGAGCAATTATTGCTAGCAAATAATGCGCTAACACGAAAGAAAAGGGTCTCTCGTGAGACCCTTTTTTTGTGCCTGTTAGATTTTGAATTGGTTGAGTTGCTTGGTTGCGGTATCGACGGCGGCGGTTAGTTCGATACTCGCTTCGTCAGTATGATGTGCTTGGTCAGTTACTTCTCTTGATAGCTCATGAATCGCTTCAATATTACGGCCAATATCAGCCGATACGATGTGCTGCTCTTCTGACGCCGACGCAATCTGCGCTGACATCTCGGAGATGTTTTCAATTGCAGTAACAACAGTATTTAGCCTTTCCACTGCGAGCGTCGCTTGAGCGACTGTTTCACCTGTCATCTCGCTATTTTGCTGCATAACTCCAACAAGACTGCGCGCTTCTTCTTGTAAGCGAGTAATGGTGCTGTGGATCTCTTCCGTAGAGTCTTGGGTCTTTTGTGCTAGGTTACGTACTTCCTCTGCCACGACAGCGAAACCTCGACCATTATCGCCAGCACGGGCCGCTTCTATGGCCGCATTTAGTGCAAGCAAGTTGGTTTGCTCTGCTATGGTGTTGATGACATCAACTACATTGCTGATCTCTTCTGCGCGTTGACTGACTGATGAAACAGCTTCCGTTGTGGCTAGCATTTGCTCGGCCATGGACTGGATTTGCTGCGACGTCGCTGTGACCTCTTGGTTACCAGAGCGGATACTTTGCTCTGCTTCTATCGCGGTTTCTGCTGTGCGCGAAATGTTCTGGGCAATCTCTTGTGCGGCCGCGTTCATTTGATGTACCGCAGTAGAGACTTTCTCAATTTCGACTTGCTGCATTTCTACGTTATTGGCTGCACGTTTAGCAATATCTTTCACTGAGTTAGACGTCGCCGTAACTTGGTTCATCGAACCATTGATTTCTCTAACCATTGACTGGAGCTTTTGGTTAAAACGGTTGAAGCTTTGACTGATTTGTCCGACTTCATCTTTTGATTTTGATTCTAGTCGAATCGTGAGATCGCCAGCGCCATCAGCGGCATAACCGAGTAGCTGATTTACTTTAAGCAGAGGCTTTGCGAGTTTTCCTGCCACAAAAATGATGGTCATGGTGCTAAAAATGATCAGAGCGATAGAGAATATGATCAAAGAGCGAACTCGTTCACGTAACGGGGTCACCATAGCTTGACGATCCAATACCATGGTCAGCGTCCAGTTATGCGGTAACGGTAGGGTGACAATGTGAGAGTCAACGCCGTTGACTTCTACCCGATCTGTGACGGTTTGAGAGCGATTTTCTGCCAGTTGACGAATAACGGGTGAAATTGAATCGGTGCTTTGTAATGCATAACCATCCGATGTGTGAGCGAGAATTTGGTTACTTTGGTCAATCAGCATGGTTTGTGCGTCTGGTGGAGCAGGGATACTGCGCAGTAATTGTTGAAGCTTTTCTATAGTGGTATCAATACCGATTACTCCAACAGTTTGACCCGCAATAACCAGCGGCATTGCCATGGTTGCCACGACAATTTGAGAGTTGTCGTTGGTCACGTAGGGTTGGGTTAGTATTGGCGCATTCGCTTCAATTGCTTGTTGAAACCAAACTCGTTGCCTTGGATCGTAACCTTGCGATGTCGCGATTTGCTGCTGCTCTAGATCATCGAGGACAAATCGACCATCGTTATAAGCAACGTAGGTATTGCGTAAGCTTTTATCTGACAACGATTTTTGCAGTATGTTGCGAACTTCAGATTCCGTTAGATTTTGATCGCTGATCATGGCGTGAATATATTCTAATTCAACGACCTTATTGCTTTCCCAAAACCTCACTAAGGTGTCGAGTGCAGCGAGAGATTGCTTTGCTTCCACAGTTGTTGAGCTGCGTTTTTCTTCATAGAGCGCAATGGTGGAATAGGTGACCAAAATGGTGCTGAGTAGTAGCATCATCGCGGCCATCGAGAGGGCGAAAGTGGTTTTAATAGATTTCATAATGCTCACAAGTGGCTGACTTTATCGAACTTGATACTATTAGATGTGAAAATAAAGTGAACGACATTCTGTATTAAGTGAGATGTCAGTCAATAATAATGATTCGGCATATTAGTCTGATTTTATATGGCTGTAGATGAGCTGTTTTTCTCTTTGATTAATAAAGAAAACCAGCCTAAAAATAATCGGCTGGCTTTAACTTTAGGCAAGGGAGATAGGAGGTTAAATCGACGAGTCGTAATTGTTTCGTTGTGGGCAAGTACCAATAATTTCCCGGCGTCCAGTCTCTTTTACTTCTTCAAGAATGACATCAAAGCCCCATAGTCGGTAGAGGTGTTTGAGCACTTCTTTAGAGCTCTCGTGGAGTGGGATACGGTCATGAGGAACATATTGTAAGGTGAGCGAACGGTCACCGCGTACATCTACGTTATATACCTGAATGTTGGGTTCTAAGTTACTCAAATTGTACTGCGCGGCGAGTTTTTCACGAATCGCACGGTAACCCGTCTCATTGTGAATTTCACTCACTTCAATGTAGTTCTTTCTATCGTCATCAACGATTGAGAATAACTTAAAGTCACGCATTACCTTCGGAGATAGATATTGGCTAATAAAGCTCTCATCTTTGAAGTTGCGCATGGCAAAGTGAACAGCTTCAAGCCAATCCGAACCTGCTAAATCAGGGAACCACTCTTTGTCCTCATCGGTGGGTTCTTCACAGATACGGCGAATGTCGCGGAACATCGCAAAGCCTAATGCGTAAGGGTTAATACCGCTAAAATAGGGGCTGTTATAAGATGGTTGTGCCACTACTCCTGTGTGGCTATGTAAAAACTCTAAGATGAGTCTTTCGGTGACCACACCTTCATCATACATGTGGTTGAGAATGGTGTAGTGCCAGAAGGTCGCCCAACCTTCGTTCATCACTTGAGTTTGCTTTTGTGGATAGAAGTATTGACTCACTTTACGCACAATGCGCACTATTTCTCGTTGCCAAGGTTCTAATAGCGGCGCGTGCTTTTCAATAAAGTAGAGAATGTTTTCTTGTGGTTCAGAAGGGAAACGCTCCTTGATGCTCTCTTCTTTGGTGGCTGATTTAGGCACTGTACGCCACAAATCGTTGACTTGAGATTGCAAATACGCCTCACGCTCTTCTTGGCGAGACTTCTCTTCAGCAATCGAAATTTTTTCAGGGCGTTTGTAGCGATCGACGCCATAGTTCATCAGTGCGTGACACGAGTCGAGCAGGTCTTCAACCTCTTGCACGCCGTATTTTTCCTCACATTCTGCGATGTATTTTTTAGCGAATAACAGATAGTCGATAATCGAGCTCGCGTCTGTCCATGTTTGGAATAGATAGTTACCTTTAAAGAAGGAGTTGTGCCCATAACAGGCATGAGCCATCACTAAGGCTTGCATGGTGACGGTATTCTCTTCCATCAGGTAGGCGATACAAGGGTCAGAGTTAATCACAATCTCATAAGCAAGCCCCATTTGCCCATGTTTGTAGCCTTGCTCGGTTTGAATGAACTTTTTGCCAAATGACCAGTGGTTATAGTTGATGGGCATACCAATACTAGAGTAAGCATCCATCATTTGCTCTGACGTGATCACTTCAATCTGATTAGGGTAGGTATCCAGTCGATAGTGCTCAGCGACGCGCTTGATTTCTACGTGGTAGCGCTCAAGCAAGCTGAATGTCCAGTCTGGTCCATCTGGTAGCGCTTTATTTTCTGTATCGGTTGGCTTTTTTGTTTTGGTTGTCATAGTGGCCTCCCTACGCATTTTCTTTCTTAAACAATTCCCTAAACACTGGGAAAATGTCATCGACGCTGCGAATGTTCTTCATGGCGAAATTGGCAAATTCAGACTCTAGCTTTTCATATTCATGCCAAAGGGTTTGGTGAGAGCGTCGCGTGATTTCGATGTATGAATAGTACTGGCATTGTGGCAACAGCTTTTTCATTAGTAAATCGCGGCAGCGAGGGGAATCGTCAGCCCAGTTATCGCCATCTGAGGCTTGGGCTGCATAGATGTTCCATTGACCCACAGGGTAACGGTCAGCAACGATCTCGTGCATTAACCGAAGCGCACTGGAAACAATCGTGCCGCCAGTTTCTTGGGAATAGAAGAACTCATGCTCATCCACTTCTTTTGCTTGGGTATGGTGGCGAATGAAAACCACGTCCACATTTTCGTATGTGCGAGTTAGGAATAGATATAACAGCACATAAAAACGTTTGGCGATGTCTTTGGTCGCTTGATCCATAGAGCCGGAGACATCCATCAAACAGAACATGACTGCTTGGCTAGATGGGATAGGGCGGCGCTCGTAGTTTTTAAAGCGTAAATCGAATGTGTCGATAAACGGGACGCTATCAATTTTCTTACGAAGTGCTTGTATCTCGTCTTTTAGACGGTTTTCCTCCAATAGTTGCGCAGGCTCTTGGTTTTTGATGCGTTGTAGCTCGTCTTCAAGCTCGTTAAGCATACGACGCTTGCCTGCCGTCATTGCTGTGCGTCGAGCGAGAGATTGTTGCAACGATTTAACGATAGCGATATTGGCAGGTACACCGGCGGTTTGATAACCGGCGCGATGGGTTTTCCATTCGGTAATCTTGTTGATTTGAGTTTTATCTAGGTTAGGTAACGCGAGATCTTCAAATAGAATATCGAGATACTCATCTTTGGAGATTTGGAATACAAAATCGTCTTCGCCTTCACCATCTTGGCTCGCATCCCCTTCACCTGAACCGCCACCTTGTCCGCCACTTTTAGGGCGTTCTATCTTATCCCCTTTAATAAATTGGTCATTACCCGGATGAACTCTCTCTTTCACACCGCCTTGCCCTTGGTGAAAAACAGGTTCATTGATGTCTTTATGAGGAATGGCAACATCTTCACCAGTTTCGGTATTGGTGATAGAGCGGCGATTCACCGCATCGGCGACCGATTCCTTGATTTTTTCTTTGTGACGACGAATAAAACGCTGTCTATTAACAGCACTCTTATTCTTCCCATTTAGTCGTCTATCGATAAATTGCGCCATGAGTCACCTCTTATTTGCAATCGTACTTGACCACGTTGACAGCCAGACCTGTCAACGGTAGTCATGGCCTGCTTCGTCGCTATTTAAGAAGATTTACGAACGCGTAGGTACCATTCTGAAAGTAGGCGTACTTGTTTCTCGGTGTAGCCTTTTTCCATCATACGAGCGACAAAGTCGTCATGTTTCTTCTGGTCTTCAGAAGAGGTTTTGGTGTTAAACGAGATGACAGGAAGAAGCTCTTCAGTGTTAGAGAACATTTTCTTCTCAATCACGGTGCGTAGTTTTTCGTAGCTAGTCCAAACAGGGTTTGAACCGTTGTTGTTGGCGCGGGCACGTAATACGAAGTTGACGATTTCGTTACGGAAATCTTTCGGATTGCTAATACCTGCGGTTTTCTCAATTTTCTCCAACTCATTATTCAGTGCTGAGCGGTCAAATAGCTGGCCAGTTTCTGGGTCGCGATACTCTTGATCTTGAATCCAGAAGTCAGCGTAGGTGACGTAACGGTCAAAGATATTTTGACCATATTCAGAGTAAGACTCTAAGTAAGCGGTTTGAATTTCCTTACCGATAAACTCGACATAGCGAGGTACTAAATAGCCCTTAAGGAACTCAAGGTACTTCTCAGCGGTTTCTTGTGGGAACTGTTCACGTTCAATTTGTTGTTCGATAACGTAGAACAGGTGTACTGGGTTGGCTGCAACTTCGGTTTGGTCGAAGTTAAACACACGGGACAGGATCTTGAAGGCAAAACGGGTCGAAAGGCCTGCCATACCCTCATCAACACCAGCATAGTCGCGATATTCTTGGTAGCTCTTCGCTTTTGGATCGGTGTCTTTTAACGTCTCGCCATCGTAGACGCGCATCTTAGAGAAGATGGACGAGTTTTCAGGCTCTTTAAGTCGAGACAGGATGCTGAATTGAGATAGTAACTCCAATGTACTCGGTGAGCATGGCGCTTTTGAAAGCTCTGAATGGTCGAGTAGCTTTTTGTAGATTTTGACTTCTTCCGATACGCGCAGACAATACGGCACTTTGACGATGTAAACACGGTCTAAGAATGCTTCGTTGTTTTTATTATTGCGGAACGTTTGCCATTCGGATTCGTTTGAGTGCGCCAAAATCATACCGTCGAAAGGCAGTGCAGAAAGTCCTTCTGTACCGTTGTAGTTACCTTCTTGAGTTGCGGTCAACAGTGGGTGTAACACTTTAATTGGCGCTTTGAACATTTCCACAAACTCCATCAAGCCTTGGTTGGCTTTACATAGAGCTCCAGAATAGCTGTACGCATCTGGGTCATCTTGTGAGTAGTGCTCAAGCATTCGGATATCGACCTTACCAACCAATGATGAAATGTCTTGGTTGTTTTCATCACCCGGCTCAGTTTTCGCGACCGCTAACTGGTCAAGAATGGATGGTCGTACTTTAACAACTTTGAATTTGGAAATGTCGCCACCAAACTCATGTAGACGTTTTGCGGCCCATGGAGACATGATTGAACGTAGATAACGTTTTTCAATGCCATATTCTTGTTTTAGCAGATCGCCATCTTCGTTGACATCAAACAGACAGAACGGATGGTCATTGACTGGGCTACGCTCACCATTTGCAGACAAAACAAAGATAGGTACTTGTTGCATCAAGGCTTTTAATTTCTCTGCCAGTGAAGATTTACCACCACCCACTGGACCAAGTAGGTAAAGGATCTGTTTGCGTTCTTCCAAACCTTGCGCAGCGTGTTTGAGATAAGACACAATCTGTTCAATGGCATCTTCCATGCCATAGAAGTCTTTAAAGGTATCGTACCGAGAAATAACTCGGTTCGAGAAAATTCGGCTTAATAGTGGATCTTGCGCAGTATCAATGACTTCTGGCTCTCCAATAGCCATTAATAAACGCTCAGCTGCGTTTGCATACGCGCTTTTATCATCTTTACACAGTGCCAAGAATTCTTGTAAAGATAGTTCTTCATCCTTAGCGGCTTCATAGCGTGCTTGAAAATGGTCGAAAATACTCATGATGATTTCCCCTCTGAACCTGTCTGACTGACACAGCACTCGCATTAATAACTTGCTCCCTCATTTTTAAGCCTAGTGTGCTTTTCAAATTTTGCTTAAAAAATATGTGTTTAATTGCGTTTGTAGACGCAAGAATGAGAGATCAGACCAGACGCAATATGGCTTAGCTTTAGATACGAAAAATGGACAAAGGAAGAGCAAAGTTAGGAAAACATTGTTGCATAGTTAGAAAAGAAAAAAGGGCGCAAGAGCGCCCTTAGGAAATCAATGACCGCGGTATGATTACGCGTTGAAGATTTGACGGAATTCAGCTGCCGATAAATGGTATTGGCGAGGGCAAGCTTTCCAAGTGCTCAGCATACGTTGGTATTTTGCTAGCATTGGCATTTGAGCGTTGAAGTGATGTTCACCTTTATCAAACTGAGGGTAGAGCCCTTCAGAATCAACAAGGAAGCGAACGTAGTTCACCAGCTGGCATTCGCTTGCTGCATCAAAACCAAGGAACTGCAGACGACGTTGGTCTACATCTTTACGTTCGTCTTCGGATAACATTTTGTTTGATTCTTGCATAGCATGGTACATCTCCATGATTTCAAGAATTTCACGACATTCTGCTTGCTCGATACAGCCAAAGTCTTTGTTGAGCTCATTCATTTGCAGTGCATAACCACGCTCGACAATAGTTTGTAAGCGTTTGTATTTATCACTGTTTTCTGGGTCCATCTGCGACATTAGGTAGTATTGATTTGATAGGATCAAACGTTGAGCATTTGTCATTTCCATCAGGTTGGCCTCGTATAATCTAGTACATCTTTAATGTGCTTAGGTTATCGTTTTGGGCTAACGTGAAACATGATCTCAACACATATTTAATGGTAAAAATACAAACTTTTTTGTAATGACTCGATCAAGTTAAGGGTAGGTAGAAACAAAAAGACCAACTCCTATGAGTTGGC
Organism: Vibrio sp. LaRot3; assembly: GCF_027587025.1. Classification (GTDB taxonomy): domain Bacteria; phylum Pseudomonadota; class Gammaproteobacteria; order Enterobacterales; family Vibrionaceae; genus Vibrio. Next base: position 602,417 of record NZ_JAPPTI010000001.1, read on the forward strand.
CTTTAAAATCAATCAGTGAAAACGTGCTTAGTACTTAACGTTTGAATGATACTGCTCAAGAATAGAAACGATTTTGTCCATCGTCTCTTTTGAAGGTGGGTTAACGCCTTCAAGAGGGTAATCATGGCCCAATGCTTCCCACTTATGAGCGCCAAGCTTGTGATACGGCAAAAGCTCAAGTTTTTCAACGTTGTCCATATCTTTAATGAACTCACCAAGAAGGTGTGCCGCTTCTTCGCTGTCTGTGTAACCTGGTACAACAACGTAGCGAATCCAAGTTTTTTTACCTAGCTTGTGTAGGTAGCGAGCGAAATCGAGAACGCGGTGGTTAGACACGCCGATAAAGTCTTTATGAATCTCATCTTGCATATGCTTAAGATCCAGCATCACGAGATCAGTGGCTTCCAATACTTCGTCGATAACATCGGTGTGTTTACGGATATAACCATTGGTATCAAGACAAGTGTGAATACCTTCCGATTGAGCTGCGCGGAAGAAATCACGAACAAATTCAGGTTGCAACATCGCTTCACCACCTGAACAAGTCACACCACCACCTGATGCATTCATAAAGTGACGGTAGGTTTTTGCTTCGTTAATGATCTCGTCAACAGTCACTTCTTTACCATCATGCGTGTCCCACGTATCGCGGTTATGACAATACATACAGCGCATTAAACAGCCTTGCAGAAACACAATAAAGCGAATACCAGGGCCATCGACTGTCCCGCAAGATTCAAAGGAGTGAATACGACCTTTTGTTGACATGAGCTCATCTCTTATAAGTGATTGTCATGTCATTTTATTACAAAAAAAGCGGTATAAATAGGGCTTGCCATGTTTCTAGCACAATTAATTGCCACTATTGGTCAAATACACCCTAGATGAGAATGGTTATCTGTAATTATGTAACGAAATGATAGGTTTGTGGACAAAAAAGCCACAGTTGGTACTGTGGCTTAATAGGAGAGGTTGTCGCGTCTTTAGAAGAAAGCGAATAGCGAAAGTCCGCCAGTACCGTAGACTGACGTCGTGGCTTCTTTGTAGTCAGGCGTTTTGACCGTTGTAGTTAGACTTGCGCCAAAAGATTGGTTGTACCAAGCCACGCCTGCAACAGCAGTTGCTTGGTTATTTTCTAGCGTTACTTCATAAAGCTCTGGATGGGTGATACCCGGACGATCACCTTCAATGGTGATGTCATTAAATCGGTAGCGGGCTTCCAATCCAAGGAAGACAAACCAGCCATTAGTAGAACCGCCTAGCATACCTGGTCGGAACGGGTTTTCGGTATCGATGTTTGCCGCACCCATGTTGCCACCAAGATCAGTACCCCAACGTAGCATTAGGCCCGTCGACACATCGCTACGGAAACTACCGACATTGACCTCAGAAACGTTGGAGATTTCAAAATCGGTATTGGCGATAGAGCGGTCACGATACCAATTAAAGTGGCTCAAATAGCCAGCATTAACCACAAACTCGTCACCGACTTGGAATGCCCAGCCGTTAGGTTCATCAGAGCCTGTGATGCCGTGTACGATATCTTGCGCTTGTTCGGCTAACGAACTTTCACCCGTTGTACCGAAAGTAAGGTTGAAGCGCTGCGCTTGCTGAGGGTGGAGGCTGAGGTAATTTAACTCGCCATGTAAAAAACCAGCATAAGGACGGTCATTGGCTAGAGGTACTGTCGCTTCAATATCAGATGGCGTGTACATCTTATGACCCAGAACAAATTCAACTTTATCTAAAGAAGACGCGCCCCAGAGTGATAGGCTAAAAGGTGTTGTAAGCCAGTTGGGCTGTATTGCCCCTGATGTATAACTAAGGAAAATACCGTTGGTATAGTCTTTATCAACCCCAAATAAGCCATCATTGTCGAGGCTAAAAGTCACGGTTGAGCGTTCTGAAGCACTGCTTGCTGCAGAGGCGAGTAATAAAAGGGGAAGGTAACGTGATAATTTCATTGGTAATTCAGTTCGCAACTGTGCAGACAAATAGATAACAGCTTGCCATCTTACTATACAAAATGAGAAGTAGCGCAAATAAACTTTCGGCATGTGCGCTAGGTCTTATCGTGCGTAACTGCGAGTTGCTTGAAGCAAAAAAAAAGCCCCGCTAGAAAGCGGGGCTCTTACTATTTATTCAGCTGAGAATTATAGAGACTCAGTGAAAGTACGTGCGATTACGTCAGCTTGTTGCTCTGCAGTTAGAGAGTTGAAGCGTACAGCGTAACCAGATACACGGATTGTTAGCTGAGGGTATTTCTCAGGGTGCTTAACTGCGTCTTCTAGAGTTTCACGGTTAAGAACGTTCACGTTAAGGTGTTGACCACCTTCAATGCCAGCTTCGTGGTGGAAGTAACCATCCATTAGACCTGCAAGGTTAGAACGTTGAGAGTTCTCTTCTTTACCTAGTGCGTTTGGCACGATAGAGAATGTGTAAGAGATACCATCTTTTGCGTCAGCAAACGGTAGTTTACCTACTGATGTTAGAGATGCTACAGCACCTTTCTCATCACGACCGTGCATTGGGTTAGCACCAGGAGCGAAAGGAGCGCCTGCTTTACGGCCATCAGGTGTAGTACCAGTTTTCTTACCGTACACAACGTTAGATGTGATAGTAAGGATAGACTGCGTAGGGATTGCATCACGGTAAGTCTTAAGCTTACGGATTTTACCCATGAAGTTAGAAACAAGTTCACAAGCCATGTCATCAACACGTGCGTCGTTGTTACCAAATTTAGGGTAGTCGCCTTCGATTTCGAAGTCGATTGCAATGCCATCTTCGTCACGGATAGGCTTAACCTTACCGTATTTAATTGCTGATAGAGAGTCAGCTGCAACAGATAGACCAGCGATACCACAAGCCATTGTACGACGAACGTCACGGTCATGAAGAGCCATAAGCGCTGCTTCGTAGCTGTACTTGTCGTGTGAGTAGTGGATTGCGTTTAGTGCAGTCACGTATTGCTTAGCTAGCCAATCCATTAGGTTGTCTAGACCAGCCCAAACTTTGTCGAAGTCTAGAACTTCGTCAGTCATTGGCTCAGTCTTAGGACCAACTTGCATCTTCAGTTTCTCATCAACACCACCGTTGATAACGTAAAGTAGAGTCTTAGCAAGGTTTGCACGAGCGCCGAAGAACTGCATGTGCTTACCGATAACCATTGGCGATACACAACAAGCGATAGCGTAGTCATCGTTGTCGAAATCTGGACGCATTAGGTCGTCGTTTTCGTACTGGATTGAAGAAGTATCGATAGATACTTTCGCACAGAACTTCTTGAAGCCGTCAGGTAGCTGCTCAGACCAAAGTACAGTGATGTTTGGCTCTGGAGAAGGACCCATTGTGTATAGTGTGTTTAGGAAACGGAAGTTAGTACGTGTAACTAGTGTACGACCGTCAACACCCATACCACCCATAGATTCTGTTGCCCAGATTGGGTCGCCAGAGAATAGCTCATCGTACTCAGGAGTACGTAGGAAACGAACCATACGTAGCTTCATTACGAAGTGGTCGATCATTTCTTGAGCTTGTTCTTCAGTGATAACACCGTTAGCAATATCACGTTCAACGTAAACGTCAAGGAACGTAGAAGTACGACCTAGAGACATTGCTGCGCCGTTTTGAGATTTAACAGCTGCTAGGTAACCGAAGTAAGTCCACTGGATAGCTTCTTGTGCGTTAGTCGCAGGACCAGAAATGTCGAAGCCGTATTTAGCTGCCATTTCTTTCATTTGACCTAGTGCACGGTGCTGCTCTTGAATCTCTTCGCGAAGCTGCATAGTCATCTGTAGATCTTCACCCGCTTCAAGTTGTTCTTGAGTTGAGTGGAACTGAGCTACTTTGTCTTTGATTAGGAAATCTACACCGTATAGAGCTACACGACGGTAGTCACCGATGATACGACCACGGCCGTATGCGTCAGGAAGACCAGTTAGAACACCAGACTTACGACATTTTAGGATATCTGGAGAGTAAACATCGAAAACACCTTGGTTGTGTGTTTTGCGGTACTCAGAGAAGATTTTTGAAACTTGTGGGTCAAGTTCACGACCGTAAGCTTTACAAGAACCTTCGATCATACGTACACCGCCGTTTGGCATGATTGCACGTTTAAGAGGAGCTTCAGTTTGAAGACCAACGATAGTCTCTAGGTCTTTCTCGATGTAGCCTGCATCGTGAGCAGTGATGGTAGAGATAAGTGAAGTATCGAAATCAACAGGAGCGTGAGTAGAGTTCTCCAGTTTGATACCTTCCATTACCTTAGCCCAAAGCTTGTTAGTTGCTTCAGTACCTTCAGAAACTAGGAAAGATTCGTCGCCTTCATACGGTGCGTAGTTCTTTTGAATGAAATCACGAACGTTTACTTCGTTTTGCCAATCACCTTCAGCAAAACCTTCCCAAGCTTTAGCAAATTGCTCTGCCATGACATACCTACCTTTTTAGTAGAAAAAACACGTACTGGTTTCGCCGTTGAGCCAGCTATCCTCTGGGAAGAGGAACAGTACACTCTAATTAATAACAATATGTATAGCCTTACTGATCTTTTACTTCAAACGATCACAAACCTATAGAAATTGTCACTAGCAATAATGTGGGTTCTTTAAGATATAGATTCAAGGGTAAACTAAAAAAAAATTGCAAACCTTAAACTAAATCAATAAATCATAAAAAAAGTTGATAATTTTTTGAAAGAATAGGGAAAGCGCTTTGCGCTTTCCCCACAAGTTATAGACTATAAATTATAGCCACGCTTTGATGCCGTATTGGCCTTCAAGCATACCAACCGCAAGCATTGCGACTAGACAGATTACGAATACACCCACAGGGATAACAATCTTGTCTGCAAACGATAGGCGAGATGCACGTTCTTTGTCACCGATTAGACCGTTGTTGTCTAGGAACATAGTTAGTGCCCAAGCAAGAACAGGGTTAGCAACAACAGAAGCAAAGATACAGATACCCGCTGCTTGTGAGTCTTTAGTATCTTTAACCATTTGCATACCAGCTTCAAGTAGAGGAAGGAATACACCTACTAGAAGCGCAACACGCATTACTGGTGGCCATACCGCTACGTCCATTGGGAAACCAAGAATCGCAACGATGATACATAGAGCACCAAGAAGAATCGCACCTGCTGGGATAGGGCGCTTAGCGATTGCTGCTGGGATCATGTAAGTACCCCAAGATGAAGTGATGTTACCACCACCAACCGCAGTACCAACCATCTGACGAACAGAACACATAGTCATAGTGTCATCAACGTCCATAAGTACTTTTTCAGTCTTACGTGGGTAGTTTAGCTCTTGGAAAATACGGTGACCTAGGAAGTCAGGAGACCACATAGCTACCGCTAGGATTGCAAATGGTAGCGATGCAATGAAGTGGTTTAGGTTTGGAAGACCAAGCATCCAACCTTCAGTTTCGCTGCCCCACCAGTAAACAGGGTTTAGGTTTGGTAGACCCATTTCAGTTTCGAACTGAAGGTCAAAACCTGCGCCAAGAACTAGAGCGATAAGTAGGCCAGTGAAAGCACAAACTGGGATCGCTAACCAACGCATGTTGATTTTCGCAAGGAAAGCGTAAATCGCGATAGTGATACCAAGAACGATAAGACCAACGTAGCCCATGCTACCAGAGGCAACGTCTGCTGATTGTAGGCTTACAGCCCAGTCTTGAATCGAGCCGATTTGGCTCATCGTACCGGTAAAACCAAGGAAGATAAGTAAGCCGCCGGCTGTACCTTCAGAGGTCAGGTTTACGAGTTTAGAACCGCCTTTGAAGTAACTCAGTAGCAGACCGAACACACCAAGAAGGATTGCTAGCGCAAGAGGGTGAGCACCCGCTAGAGCGATAGAACCGATCAATGGAATCATTGGGCCGTGGTTACCGGCTAGGTTAGCGCGAGGGTTGAGGAAACCAGAAGAAATGATACAAAAAAGAAGTGCTGGAATTAACATCTCAACACGCGCAACTTCGATAGCGAATTCTTTACCAAGATTAACGTGATCCCAAGCTGCGGTTAGACCTTCAGCCCAAGACATCATTACTGCCGAGTACATCGCGATGATGCCGATAGTACCTGCAAGCGCTGGGACTAAATCTTCAAGTTCGAAGCGGAAATCGCGACCTGGAAGGTTTAAACCGAAGCGGCGTGGCTTCATGATTTGCAGTTCGTGGTCTAGGTAGTCGGAACGACTTGCAAACTCAGAAGCTGGACGGTGCAGCTCTTGATAGCTCTTGTTTTCGATATCCGAATCAGAGTGCGGCTTATTTACTGCGTCTGACATAGATTCCTCATATATAAAAGTTAGTGATTCTTTGTGGTCGCTTATTATTTGAGTTATGTAAGCGATGGCGTAAAAGCTATAGCTTCCTGCAAAGTTCTCTTTTGATGCCAGCCTTCAAGCACGGCACCTATGTGCTTTAACATAGTCGATTTACCCGACAAAAGAACGCTTTTGAGGCTTTTATCTGCAGCGGATTTTAACGTGCTAACCCTTTGGAGTGATTGATTTAGATCACTTTATGACAGAATGTGAAAGAAAACTACGCAGTTTGGTTAATCTTTAGCTAGTCTTTTCCTTGATGCTGAAAAAATATTTCAGATTGTAACTTTTGCAAGCGATCTTTGGTGAGTATTTGTCCAGTGGTTTGAAACTATGCAACAAGTCTTATTGGTGGTTTATATGTCAAAAATGTTAACATGAACGTATGCTTAAGAGCGTGCGTTTTGTTGGGTTTTATTCATTGAGTGAAGTGATTTTATCTAATTGATGAATTTTTACTCATATAAAATAGCTATATATCCCATTTGTGTAGGTTAATAATTTGTTGCATCTGTTTTTGAGTGGTGCTAATTTGAGTGGAAATATGAGTGGAACTCATAAGATTGATTGGCTCCGTTCGCTGATTGATCATACAAATACACAGGGAGTGACAGCGCATGACAGATGTACCCGCGCTTAATATCAAAGACTTACATAAAACATTTGGCCAAAACGAAGTGCTTAAAGGAATCTCATTAGAAGCCCACAAAGGCGACGTGATTTCGATTATCGGCTCTTCCGGATCAGGCAAAAGTACTTTCCTTCGTTGTATCAACCTACTTGAAACCCCCACTGCTGGTGAAATCTGGGTCAATGGCGAATTGATCGAGATGAAAAATAACCGTAAAGGGGAAGCCGTTCCTTCCAACGAAAAACAAGTTCAACGCATTCGCTCGCGTTTAGCTATGGTGTTTCAAGGATTCAATCTTTGGTCTCACATGACCGTACTTGAGAACGTGATCGAAGCCCCAGTTCATGTATTGGGTGTGCCGAAAGCGCAAGCAATTGAAAATGCAGAGCTACTCTTAAAAAAAGTCGGTTTGTATGAACGCAAAGATTATTACCCCGGACACCTTTCTGGTGGTCAACAGCAACGTGCAGCCATAGCAAGGGCACTGGCAGTAGACCCTGAAGTGATGCTGTTCGATGAACCAACATCAGCCCTCGATCCTGAGCTAGTTGGTGAGGTTCTAGGCGTAATGAGAGAGCTGGCTGAAGAAGGGCGCACCATGTTGGTGGTGACTCATGAAATGGCTTTTGCTCGCGATGTTTCAAATCACGTAATGTTTTTGCACCAAGGTTTAGTCGAAGAGCAAGGTGATCCTGCCAAGCTATTCTCTAACCCTGAGTCTGAACGTTTACAACAATTTATATCATCGATTTATTAGCCACGCTTTCTGAATGAGAAAGCGGAAGTGGCACAAACACAACATCTATAAGTAAGAAATCACAGGAGTATGGATATGAAAAAGTGGTTAGTAGTAGCAGCGCTTGCGGTTACAGCGGTAACGGGTATGGCTCAAGCGAAGGAATGGAAAACGGTTCGCTTTGGTATTGAAGGTGCATACCCTCCATTTAGCTGGACAGAAGCCGATGGCTCGCTAAAAGGCTTCGATGTCGACATGGCCAATGCGCTGTGTAAAGAGATGGAAGTGAAATGTAAGATAGTTCCTCAAGATTGGGACGGTATTATTCCTTCACTGCTTGCTCGTAAGTACGATGCAATCATTGCAGCGATGTCTATTACTGAAGAGCGTAAAAAGAAAATTGACTTCACTGGTAAATACGCACTGATCCCAAACAAATTTATCGCTAAGAAGGGTGCTGGTTTAGATTTTGAAAACCTAGATGGCGTGAAGATTGGTGTTCAACGTGCAACTACACACGATAAGTACCTAACCGATAACTACGACAAAGTTGAAATCGTTCGTTACGGCTCTTTCGATGAAGCATACCTTGACCTTGCAAGTGGTCGTATTGCCGCGGTATTAGGTGATGCGTCAGCACTTGAAGAAGGCGTACTTAACAAAGATGGTGGTGAAGGTTACGAGTTTGTTGGCCCATCGCTAACTGATCCTCAATGGTTTGGTGAAGGCTTTGGTATTGCGGTACGTAAGCAAGATAAAGACCTAACAGCGAAGCTTGATGCGGCAATCCTATCTCTGCGTGAGAAAGGCGTGTACCAAGAGATCGCGGCTAAGTACTTTAACTACGACGTTTACGGCGAATAAGCCAACAACGTATAGATTGCCGATTTGTTCCTAGAAGTCATCGGCAATCACTTTCTATAGTCGATAGGGCAAGAGCCCTTGCTCTATCGGCCATTGAGTTTAGGGATTAGGAACTCACCTATGCTGGATCTTCAAGGATACGAAGCCTCAATATTTAAAGGGGCTCTGGTAACAATCGAAGTTGCCATTCTATCGCTTTTGCTTGCAATGATGTTGGGCATGCTTGGTGCTTTAGCCAAACTCGCGCCTTATCGCTGGGCTCGCGCTATAGCGACTCTCTACACGACTATTATTCGTGGCATTCCAGACTTGGTTCTGATGATGTTGATTTTCTTCGGTGGACAAGTCTTACTGAATAACGGTCTTTACTATATCAACGAATACATTAACGAGTGGTTCACCGCTAGCGACCCTAGCCATGAGTGGACGGCTTATTTACCTGATTACATTGAAGTGAGCCCATTTATCGCGGGCGTTCTGACGATAGGCTTTATCTTTGGCGCGTATATGGCTGAAACTTTTCGCGGCGCAATTATGGCGGTGGATAAAGGTGAACTGGAAGCCGCTAAGGCTTACGGAATGAGCTCGGTTCTTGCCTTTAGGCGCATTCTTTTCCCACAGATGGTTCGCCATGCATTGCCGGGTTTTGGTAACAACTGGCTTGTACTGCTTAAAACAACAGCATTAGTTTCTATTATCGGCCTAGAAGACATGGTTCGGGTAAGCTCTCTTGCGGCTGGTTCAACCAAGATGCCATTTACCTTTTACATGGCCGTGGCGATTATCTTCTTGTTTTTCACCAGCGTGTCGACAGGTTTACTGAAACTGGTCGAACGTAAGTTCTCAATTCATGCGAGGTAGATGATGGATTTCAGCATAATTATCGAAAATCTGCCTCTCTATTTTGAAGGCCTTTGGACTACAGCATGGTTAGTGGGGCTAGCATTAGTTATCGGATTGTTTGTTTCGATTCCTTTGGCAATTGCGCGTAACAGTTCGAACTATTTGTTGATGCTTCCTAGTTGGGCGTTTATTTACTTCTTTCGCGGTACGCCGTTGCTAGTGCAACTCTACTTAATCTACTACGGCATGGATCAATTCTTTCCAGTCGTGGGAACGTTATGGGAGCATGCTTGGTTTTGTGCCCTTTCTGCTTTTGTTTTGAACACATCTGCGTATACAGCCGAAATTATTCGTGGTGCTATTAATGGCTTGCCAAAAGGGGAAGTGGAAGCGGCGAAAGCCTACGGTATGAGTAAAGCCAAAACCTATTACCGTATTATCTTACCAAGTGCATTACGCCGCGCTTTACCTGCTTACAGTAACGAGGTGATTTTCATGTTACACGGCAGTGCCGTAGCAGGTATTGTGACGATTCTTGACTTAACAGGTGTGGCACGATTGGTTAACTCACGCGCTTATGCACCATTTGAGTCATTCATCGCTGCGGGTATGTTCTATATGGCGCTTACCTTCATCATTTTGTGGGTCTTCAAATCGGCCGAGAAGCGCTTCTTAGCGTATCTAAGACCATTGAGTTAAGCCCTTTACAAGTACAAAGGTCTAGATGTAAAAATCCCTCAACTCAGTTGAGGGATTTTGTTATCAATGCGAGTAAAATCTTGTATTCGCAAGCAGCAAGCTATTTAGCGGTAAGGGTTACGACGTCATCATACACGCGGCGTTCCCAGCCAGTAACTTCACCTTGTTTATCCATCAACGGGAACACATAAACGGGTGAAATTTCAGTTGTCCAAGTCCCTTGCTTGTCTTGGAATACATTCACTTCCAAGTGACCATAGTGTTTACCGCCACTGACAAGCTGTTTTCCTTCCCATACTTCTGGCGCATCTAGGTGAGCAAGGAACTGTTGATATGGGTTATCCATGTCAACTTTGTATTTGCCATCTTTACCGAAGTACGGTCCGCGTAGACCATCACCACCTGTACCAGCATCGTAGAAGTGCACACCGTCGACTAAAGAGTGCTCGTACATTTCATCATGACCAGCAAAGACCGCATCAACACCATACTTTTCAAATAGTGGAGTCAGCACTCGTACTGGCACGCCTGATTGATTATCTTGGCCTTTTTCAAACCCTTCAGTGCCAGTCGGGAAGCCATGCGGGCCGACAGAGTAAGGGACATGGTGGAACTGCACAAAGGTAAATTGACTGTTCTTCTGTGCGTCCGCTAGCTGTTTCTCTAACCACTTGTATTGCTCTGAGCCGGGGTTGAAGTCAGGTGCATTTTCACCCGGTAAACGCCAGTTAGTGTCCTTGTCAGTTTTGTCGGCTTTGCCGTCTGACGTATCAATTGTGATGTAAGTAATTGGGCCGTAATCTACGCGGTAATAGCGGTCTTTGTAGGCTTTCACATCGCTGCCGTTGTCTGGCAAGTCAAAGTAAGTTTTGTAGCGAGCGATAGCTTGTAGGGCAAGCTCAGTATTGTACTCTGCCATACCGCCATCAGGTCCAGGGTAGTTTTCGTGGTTACCGATTGCTGGTAGTAAAGGTACATAAGAGGCGATGTTATTGTAATCACCTGCATTGTGACGCCAGAATTCATCCCAGTCGCGTTGTTCATTGCCTGATTCGACCAAATCACCGGCAATGGCAATGAAGTTTGGCTGACGCTCTGACATCACGCGGATGTTTTGTTGATAGCCGATGGTTTGATCGACGAGGTATTGGCGATTGAAATCACCGTAAGGTTCAGACCAACGGCGTGTTTTCCCTGTGGATTCTGGTTCAGTTTCTGAATCTGAGTAAACCATGAAGCGTACACTGCTGTCTTTATTAGGCACAGTTGTAAAGTACGCATCGTATGTTTCACCGTCTTGTTTGACAGTGTATTGATACTTGGTCCCCGGTTTTAAGCCATCAACTTTTACAGTATGAATATAAGGTGTTTGTGCGTCGGCTTTGTTCTCAAAGTATTTTTCGACTTCGGTTGGGAAGTACTCTAGTCCTTCTGCTAACAGAGGTTTCGAGGTCATTGCTTTCTTGAAATCTTGACCCGAAATTTGGATTTCACCCGCTTTGTTGTCCATCGTGACCCACATAATTGTCATGCTGGTGGTCGTTGGGTTTTGTAGGTAAGGGCTCACCTTAAAAGCATCTTGTTCTGCTGCTGTTACAGAAAAACTCGTTCCAGTGATCCCTGCAAGGATTAGAGTGCTAAGTAATGTCTTTTTCATGAGTGGTCCTCAAATGCTACTCCTAGCATTGGCTATCTTTTGTTTTAATGGATAAATCTTATGATTCAGTCGCAAGCATAAAATTTACTATTTATTTCGATGCTTATTATGGCAGGCGCTAGATTTCAGTTTTATAGCAGTATCACAAGTTTCAATTTGCCAAAAATAGCCTAAAAACCTTACGTTTTGGCAGAAGTGAAAGGGTTGGGGTTTCGAAGTGGCGGTTTACTAAGCTTGAAGCTTGCGATGTTAAGAGGCATAAAGCGAAAGGATGATGGCGATAGTACGCTGTACGAGTGCTACGCTGTTGAGATTGCGTTAGGTCACAAATTCGCATTAGGCAGCGCAGAACACTGCCGTTTTGCGTTGATGTGTTACATCCCTTTAAATAGATTTTGAGAGGCACGACTTACTGGAAGTTTGTGCCTCTTTAACGCAACGAACATGCGTCCGGCAAAGTCTTTACTGACTTTATCAATAGCACTGACTCGTACGACGGTTGAACGATGTATTTTCCAAAATTGCTCTGGGTCGAGTTGGGTTAGTAACTCTTTTAAAGGAGTGCGAATAAGAAACTCTTGATCATCGTTGGTATAAATGGAGACATATTTTTCTTCCGCTTTAAAAAACAATACATCATCGGTGGCGATCAAATGAATATCTTCGCCTTTAGACGCTTTGAGCCAAGTCAGGAATGAGGTCTTTTCGGGTGTTGAAAGTTGGCTAATTTGGGCCATCAATGCGCTTAGATCTGGCGATTCTGGTTGGGTTGCTTGCGCAAGACGTAGCTTAATTTTCTCGCAACATTCTAATAAGCGATTTTCATTGATCGGTTTAAGTAGATAATCAGCGGCATTTTGTTCAAACGCTTGAATGGCATACTCGTCGTAGGCGGTGATAAAAATGATTAGGGGTTGATGAGCGCAACTTTTTAGTTGTTTGGCAACGCCCATACCATCAAGTTCGGGCATGCGTATATCTAGAAACACCACATCGGGCTTAAACTTGGCAATATGATCCAATGTTTGTTGGCCATCTTCACAGGCAGAGACGATTTCTAGCTCAGGCCAAACTTCAGCAAGGCTGCGGTCTAGATGATGACGAAGCAATGGCTCATCATCAGCAATAATGGCGGTGTATGCACTCATAACGCGCTTTTTTCCTCTGTTATCGGTAACTCGATAGTGACTTTGAATCCACCTTGCTCTGGTTGTTGGATGGACATTTGGGCATGGTTATCATAAAGGGCGTGTACGCGCTGTTTTATGTTGCTTAAACCAACGCCAGAACCTTTTGTCTGAGCGCTTGCATCTAAGCCAATACCATCATCTTGCACGGTGATAATAAGGCGTTGAGAGGTGGTTTTTTCTATAGAGATTGTAATGGTTCCACCTCGCTTTTGTGGTTCGATCCCATGCTTGATGGCGTTTTCAACGAGGGGTTGAATGAGCATCGGTGGAATGGTTATCTCTTGTAGCTCAGGTGCGATATTTATCGCGAAGGTTAATCTATGGTCTAGGCGAACTTTTTGAATCGCCAAGTAAGCTTCAATTAAACGGATTTCATGGCCAACCGTAGTATGAGATTGACGAGAGACGGCCAAAGTGGTTCTGAGCAGCTCGGTAAGCTGTTCTAACATCGTTCGGGCTTTGGTAACGTCTTGCTCCATTAAGGCACTGATGTTGGCCAGAGTATTAAAAAGAAAATGGGGTTCAATTTGGCTCTGCATCTGGCGCAGTTGGCTAAGGATGAGCGCCTTTTCCTGTTCGGCCTGTTTTTGTTTTGCTTGAGCTAAAGCTCGATCAGATTGCGCTTTTAGCTCTCGATTATGAAAATAGTAGTAACAAATACCGGTAAAGATAATGCCAAGTAATATCGTAGGTAACAGCCCTTTTACCCCAATTTCAAACGAGTTCTCTAACCAAAACCATGCGTTGATAGAACCTAGCCCTACGGCAGAGATTAGCGAGAGCAAAATGGTGGTCTGTTCGTTTAACCGAGGTAAAACGACAGAGAGTAGATAAGAAGAGAGCAGGGCAGAATAGCCAAATCCTAGGCTAGTCAATACGTGTATATAAAATGGCCCGCCCCAAGTGACCAACGTCGTTACGGCGATGATTAAACAAAATATGGTGGTTAACACAAAAATGCGTTTACCCCCAGTAAGCTTCCAGCAGAAGTTGACCATTAGAATTTCCCTTTAATAGTTAGTGTTAGTGTACGTCTATCGTTGATCTGGGCATAAGAAGATTTGTTATCTCCACTCAAAAATCGTGCGCTAAATTCCAGTTCTACTGATGCGTCACCGTTATCAAGCCATTGATAGTTAAGCCATTGGGTTGCGATAATGCCGCCATCTTGTGGGGCATACATTAAATCAAGAGTTGGCGTGAAATCGGTTAGCCAATGCCATGAATCGGTGGTTTGCCATTGTGCCCATGCTTGTGTGTCCCAGCTCCAATGGAGCAATAAGGTATGTTGAACAAGGTTACTGTGGTTTAAGCCTTGAGCGTATGAGCTAGCCAAGCTTTTCGTATGAGGCAAGGAAGCAAGTTTGTCTGCTTGACTGATGGCTTCATCCCATTGTGATGATGTCCATGCTCGTTGGTCGTACCAATATTCGCCAATCAAGCTGTGGCCCTGCATATTGGTATAGGTGAACCCTATTAAACCTTGCCAAGCGCTTTGGTGTTCTGTTAACGCGGTGGATTGATAGGGCTGCGAAGGAAGTTGATATTGAAGGTATCGGTTTTGCCAACTGCTTTCTGCGTGCAGCTCCCATGCTTCACCCAATACAGTTACCCAACTTGCGCCAATCAACCCCTCGCGAACATCATCGTAGTAGGCTAACCACTGATATTCGCTGTTTCCCGAGAGTACATAGCGACGAAATCCCACCCCATGTTGTTGGTTGGCTTCAGTAAACGCATTTTCTTCACGATCAGACCAATGAGAATTGGTATAGATGGCCGTCCATTCTCCTTGCTGATCAAAGTAGGAGAGCGCGCCGACCAGAGCCCCTTCTTCGACACTTAATCCAATTGGGTTCTGTGCGTATGGCTTAAAAAAATCGAGCGGTCGGTAGCCATAGCCGACGCCCCAATCCACTCGCACTTTACCAAGGGTGACATCTAGAATGTTATCACCAACAGTAAGTTCGCCCTGCCAAGCCAGTTCTCTGATAATTAAGTCGGTGTGCTCCTGTTCGAACCAGCCATCTGAGTATTCGTGGTTGGTATTCAGATAGTGCGCTGAACTGTAGAGCTGTTGACCATAGATGGCGAACAAGCCATTCCAGTTACCTAGGCTCAATTGAGCATCCAATAGGGCGTCAAACTTCACCGAGGAGGTTTTATCAGGAGAGATAAACGCAGACTCTTGGTGCTCTGTGTGTTGAACTGAGGTCGCCCAGTCCCAATCTATTTCAATCGGTGCGGCAGCGTGAACTTCGCTACAGGCGAAAATAAGAGTAACCAGAGGCAAGGCTTTCATGATCAGAGCTCCGAAGTATTGTTGCGAGCGAGAAAGCTCGGGTTGTAATACTTATCTTCTAAAAGCCAAGGCTTAATCGATTGGTATTCAATCTCGGTCTTTTTATTGGGTTGAATAGCATCAAGTAAGGTCATGGCGGTGACCGCTAATCTATTGTCGCGAACACCTCGGGTAAACTGTGCCTGCTTCGCTAACTTGCCAGAACGCAAATAGAGGTCGGCTTGAATAGGAAAACCATTCTCTTTTTCTAGCCAGAGAACAATACGTTGGTAGCTTGCGCCTTTGGTCGTGGCAATGAGCTCCAAACGGTGAGTGGCATAGCTGACATCTGAGTAGTCGCTTAGGATTTCTTCCGCTTGCCAACTACCTTGATAATCTTGGCTCCATGTTAAGGTGCTGATATCGCCAACGGAGGCATCACCGAGCAATTTCTGCATAGGTGTAATACGAATGGGTCTGCGACTTTTGGGCATTTGTAGCCAGAAGTTATCCTGTAGCATCAGCATTTTTTGTCCCGCTTCTACCGCAGATTTGAACACCACCAAAGATTCACGCTCAGGGCGAGAATAGACGTTGTACTGGCGTGTTTTATCCAATTTATTGTCTTTGTAGAGGCGAACAATAGAGATGATTTGTGCGGACTCTTGATCCGTGCGGTAGCTATCCGCTTGCTCTATCAGTGAGTCTACTTGCTGTTGTGTCAATAGTGCGCTATTTGCTGACATGGAAAGGCAAAGCGCGAAGAAAGCAATGGCGGTTTTAATTAGGCTTGATGGTTTACACATAGGTTAATGCCTCTGTAATAGGTTTTTTCACGCCGTTACGCGCGGAGATATACGCCGCAGTTAGGCAAATGGTCAGAACGCCAAATGATGCGAATAGTGCCAGTGGCAGCGAGAAATAAATGGTGAGAGGGTAGCCCTCGGTCATTCCCGGCGGTGGGGGCATTTGCACGTCAAAAATCATCAGCAGCGCAGTTAAACCGAGCGAAGCAAATGTTCCAAGCAAGCTACCAAGCAGCGCCAACAAGCTTGCTTCGCTTAAGAATCCATTAACGATTTCTCGCGGGTAGCTGCCCAGCGCGGATAGGGTGCCAATTTCGCGGGTTCGCTCTGTGACCGACATTGTCATGGTGTTGAACAGTGCCACAAATACCACCATGGCCATGACGCAGCCCATAATGCCGAAGATACGGTCATAAAGATTTTTTACGTTTTGGTAGTAAAACGCGCGCTCATGCCACGGTGTGATTTGAAGCTTCTGGCTATCATCAATCAGCTTAGAGATGTGTTCAGCAATGGTTTGTGTTTGTTCTAGTTCGAACAGAAACACCGAGATAGTGCTGACTTTATCGCTGTTCAATAATGATTGAGCACTATTGATGTGAATATAGAGCTGACGTTTATCAAGCTCTGGGACTCCAGTGGAGTAGATACCGTGGACTTGGAAATCATAAGCATTAAGCGCACCATCGACAGTAGTGGCGAGTAACGTTACCCAGTCACCGATTGATACGTTTAAGTTTCTTGCGAGATCCTTACCTAGCATCACTTCAGGCGCATTGGCATCGTAACGTGGCGACCGGACGTTGGATAGCGTTTGGCCTTGCTTCACATCGAGAAATGGCCCTTTCATATCAAATTCACGATCGTTAACACCATGCCCCACATAAATGGCCGACTTAGTGCCATTGGAGATCAGTCCGGTAAACTCGATTCCCGGCTGTACCCCACGAACTTGGTCGAATGCCATGATGCGGCGAATGAGCTCGGTTGGTTCATTTAGACCATTGGCTAACGGCGTTTCTTCTTCTTTTTGAAAGTAGCCGGGTGTGGAGATAATTAAATGACCAATATCGCGTGCTGTTGATTCTTTAAGGCTGTCATAGGTGTATAAACCAAAGCCACCGGTGCTGGTTAATGCGAAGACCGCGATGGTGATTATCAAAATCGACAGTGAGCTTCGGCGTTGGTTACGGCGTAGGTTTAGCCAAGCCAAACGCATGGAGTCAGGGATTAAGAGTGCAGCTAGCTTGCCCATGAGATCACTCCTAAATTTGAGTTGTGTGCATGCAGTTCGCCATCTAATAATTCGATGGTGCGGTTGCAACGAGAGGCCATGCGAGAGTCATGAGTTGCAATCACAAACGTGGTATTCATCTCGTGTCCTAAGTCACGCATGATGTCGACGACCAGATTTGCGGTTTTACTGTCTAAACTGGCGGTGGGTTCATCCGCAATAACTACGCTAGGGCGATGTACCATTGCTCGCGCGATGGCGACGCGTTGCTGTTGACCGCCGGATAGATTGTCTGGTCGGTGGTGGATGTAGTCTTGTAGGCCAACCATATCGAGCATGCGTGTGGCTTTAGCGATTTGCTGTTTTTTGTCGAGTCCGTTTAGCATCAACGGGTACGCAACGTTTTCAAGTGCGCTCATTACGGGCACAAGGTTGAAACGCTGGAAAATAAAGCCCATTTGCGAGCGACGAATTCGCGCGGCTTGTTTAGGTGCTCGAGGAATTGCTTGGCCATTTAGCGTGACATCGCCTTGGTATTGCATATCCAAAAGGCCAAGAATATTGAGTAGGGTGCTTTTCCCCGATCCTGATGGCCCACATAACGCGACCATCTCTCCGCTTTGTATTTCGCCAGAAACCGACTTAAGCGCAGGCACTGATTGGCTGCCTAGCTGGTAATGACGTTGGATGTTGTTGAACGTAATCATGAGGCTCTCCTTAGCTTTGATTGCTCATTAGCTGCTGCATCGCCTGTGTTTGCTTATCTTTAACGTCGAGCTTTTCCATCGTGGTTAACCATTGCTTGGCTTGAGGTAAGTCTTCTGCTCTTAGAGCAGCTTCAATGGCATAGCGATAAATCCAACTGGTTGCGGCAAAAGGTTGCTGTTCAAACTGAGGTTGAGCAAGCAGAGTGAGGAACATGTCATAACCGCGCTCAAAGTGGTTGAACATATCGGGTAATGAAGTGTAAGTGGTCGCGGCCAGCGCCTGAGCAAGATAGGCTTCAGGAATGCCTTGTATGCGTTGTTGTTGGTCGATGGATTCAGGCAAAGTATCAATTAACCCAATACCTTTCGCGATTGTTGCAAGCCCTTGCTCAGTAAACTTCATTTTATTCCAAGGCAGAAAAGCATCGCGGCCTTGCATGGTTTGAGTGCTACCTAAGTAGACTAAGGTCAATGGCTTCGCGCCTTGCTGGTCTATCAACTGGTTTAATTGGCCGTAAACGGTATCGACCATGGCTTCGTCGCCTTCTGCTGCAAGGTTATAGTTGCTTAATATCTCTGGTGTTGGGTTTGCAAGTAGCGGAGTGCTTACAAGGCTTGCGCTGATTAACGCTGCCGATAGAAGAGTTTTAACTGTGTTCATCGCTCGAATCCTTAAGACAATGTATTGGGTAAGTGATGCCAGAATAAGGAAGTGATGAGTAGGGGGCTGACCAATGAGACAAATGGTCAAATTCAGCGATAAGCGGTTAAACCAAAGGATGAGCTGCGCGGGGAGGATTTATCGATTACAAACAACCGAGCAACAGAAGCGCGAGTTGCTCGCATTGGTTGATATGTCGTTAAGTAGGAATAACGCCAAAGTGTGCTTTGGCGTTATTGAATTATACTCGGTTATCGCCACTACTAAATGCGATAACTTGGCTGATATGGGTCAGGCTTCGTCCACTTTCTTGCTGCCAATGAGCAAAGGCTTGGTTACAAGCTTGCAGTGATTTTTTGGTATCCCTGCCACCTTCTATGATCTTATAGCTGCGCAGATACGCTTCTACATCTGATGATAAGATGAAGGTGTCTACCCCCATTTGGCGCAGAGCATAGGGGCCAGTATTTCCGCCTAAGCGTTTACCGTGTTTTTTCATATATAGCCACAAGTCGGTAATGTTTTCTTTTGGCCAATTGGCGACCATTTTGCCAAACGAGCCATGCTCAATACTGGCTTCATGAATCATTCTCGCGTTGTCAGCGATCGACATTACTTTGGTCAGATGGCGAATGATGCGCTTATCAGTGGCTTTATGTTCCCACTGTTCGTCAGACAACATAAGTAATGGCTCAACCTTGAAGCCGAAAAACAGTTCTTCAAAGTTTGGCCATTTATTACGAACGACTTTCCAAGAGATACCCGACTGGAACACTTTCATTGAAAATGCTGACAACCAGCGATCATTGGGGATCGATTGAATGTCGCTTGAACTCAAAGAGGGGGATAGCAGCATTTCAAGTTGATCTTCGCCACCTTTGCGTTCTGCGGCTCTTTGATAGATATCTGCAAACTTTTCTAAATGCATCATGGCTGCCTTTGTATTGAAAAAACGGTGCTGAAAATTAAGCCAGAGCTAAGCTCTGGCTTTTACTGATTACAGCGTAAGTAAGTAGTTTACTAGCTGGTTGTATTCATCAAAGCTTTGGATTTTGTCAGCGACTACGATGTACTTGTCATTGACAACAACGGCAGGAACACCGCGTAGGGTACTTTTCTTGAATTTTTGGTCATACTTTTTCATTTTCATTTCAACCGCTTTGCTGTTGTAAGCAAGATCATAAGCTGTACTGCTTACTCCATTGTCGATGAATACCTGACGTAGTTCTTGTTCAGTTCTTGGTGGCTGACGTTTGATATGAATTTGCTCGAACATAGCAGGGACCATACGCTCTTCTACCTGTAGCTCTGCGATGGTCGCATAGGCTTTCACCATCGGTTTCGCCATTTCTCCGCCCATAAATCCAACGTGCACTTTTTCAAAGGTGACTTCTGGGTCAAGCGTTGGTTTCAAGTTCTTAACGATAGATTCAAAACGAAAACAGTGCGGGCAATAGAACGAGAAATACTCCGTCACGGTTGGTGATTTTGATTTTGGACCTTTGATCGTCGTGTAGTAAGTGCCTTCTTCGAATTGAGTTGCACTTGCGCCAAATGAAATCAGTAATGCAGCGAATGCGGTGATCAGTTTTTTCATGGTAATTCCTAATTATATGATTGATAAGTGATGACAAATGAAATTAGGAAAATCGTTTTGGGGGGCGCATTAATGTTTGTGGGCGAGAAATCGTTTTTCCGATCGGCTCTCGGCCAATCAGTGCAAGTGTGGATGGGGCAAGCTGCCAACAGAACGATACGGTTTCACTCGGCAACTTAGTAATGCAGACAGATGAGCATCCTTGATGATTCACTTCTCGTTTGTGCTCTGGTGAATCAGGGCACTCTGTGCCATCGCTAAGGTGCTCAGCGTGTGGTTGGGGCATTATAGGGGAAGCAACCGTTGGGCTTGCTTGCACAGTCGAAATCGCACTCAACCACAGTAGGCTGAATGCGCAAATCTGAGCAATCAATAAATGGCGTTGTTCCTTAAGCATTTATGCTTCCTTGACCCTATCTAGTGCAAAGTATTACAAATATGAAGCTGTCCTAATAGACAGCCTCAATTGCTATTGGTTCACCAATGTTAAACCACTTGGCAGTGCATCACCAAACACACGTTTCGATTCTGATTCAGAAAGCGCTTTGACTTCACTAACCAGTGCTAGCCATGTATCTGGAACTTTGCTTTGCTTGAGCTTTTCAATCACTTGTTCACGGAAGTGATCAGAAATGTCGAACAGACGATCGCCCGTTTTACGACATATCATCACTGCGGCAAAGGCGATCATTGGCTCTTTTTGCCAGTTTTGCTCGAGAAGCTTTGGCAGCCATTGTTCGGCTTGCTCACGCGAGACGACATTGTGTTGACTACCGTAAAGTGGAGTACGAGAGGCTAAGCGACCAACCGCCCACCAGTGAGCTTGTTGGAACTGGTTATGGTTCATCGCTTTGCTCAAGAACCATGAGCTAAGAAGAACTTTGTCTTCAACATCTAAGTGTTCTAGTGAAGCGGCAAGGCGAACCATAGATTCATAACCTTGCTCTTGCGCCGCTTTCATCGACTGAGGGTTCTTCATCGCACCCGGATGCAGATATTTGGCGATATCCGCTAAGATGGTTTCTTGTTGCTCTTGATTTAAGCCGCCCGCAACGCGGCGCCAGAATACCCACCAATCGGTCCAGCCTTGGTGGTTTTTAAACTGGATACCTTGTTGGTAAAGTGACCAAATTTGTTCCATACGCCAACTATCGGTGGCATCACCAAACCCCGGACGCATCGCAAAACCCGCAAGGCGGAGCCAGTTTTTTTCATGCGCTTCAGAGCGGCGACGACGTTTACGTCCGGTAGCAAAGCTATCGAAAAGTTGGCGTAGAGTGGTGAAGTCCCATTCGTCGCGTTTTCCTAGCTTTCGCTCCAGTTCTTTAGCGAGTGTTTTGATCTCTTTTCCATCACCGCTTTTTTTGTTGCCACTGTAAATACGCGCGATTAGCTCTTTACAGTGAATAAGGTTCGGGTGTTGCTCATGCTTTGATTCGTCTTCCGCTTTTTGATTGCGAACTTCAAACTCTAATTCCCAACGCTGGTTATCGTCTTCAACGCTAACGCATTCCATTTTCAGCGTGCCGACTTCAGTGAGTTGGCAAGCGAGTTGAACTTCGACACGCTCTTTCTGGTTGGCTTTCAGCTCAGCACCTTGGCTTTCCAACGTTGAAATATAGGGTGGCAGCGGCGCAAATAGGTCTGGGTCGATATCTGCCATGACCCCATTTTGAATCGCAAGGTTATTGGTGAGCGAATCGTGCGTTGAGGTCAGGAGGTTAAATCGCACAGGTTCACCTAATGTGAGTGAGAAACGGCGACCACTTAGGCGGATTTCTTGGCCTTCTTCTGTTCCTTTAGCGAGTAAACATAGCGCTTTGCCGAGTTTGTTTTTCTCGGGCAAATGTAAGAAGTAAGAGCGCGCTGCACCACCACCAATTTTAAGCTGCGCCCCACGGCGAGCTTTACCAAAAGCAACGGCGCCAAGTGCCACTGACCAGTCAGGGTGCGGGTTATCAAGTACGGTGACTGGAGCGCCTCGCCAATTGCAGAGAAGGCTTGTGACGCGCTCAGTCACTAATTCACTGTTAAACACACCACCGTTAAGTAGCAAACCAACAGGAACCGCAGCGCCTTGCGAGGCTTCTGTTCCTAGTGCCGCATGGCTTACTTGTTGATGCTGGGTTAAGAACTCGGCAACGTGTTTACTGACCGCAGGGTCGGCCACATAAGGCAAACCGAACTCTACGACAGCGCTGCGGCGCTTATCAGGTAGTTGATCGAATGAGCTTAACGGGAAAAAGCCATCAAGGGCGATTTGATGCACTTCTTGTTTGCTTAAATCGATACTCTTGGTACCGCCCAGTAATTTCGAACCGCTGCCCAGCATCGTGATTTTTACTTGCTCTGGCGCATTGGCTGACAGCAAGTTCTCTTTGGCTCTGCGGGTTTGTTGGATAAGCTTGGTTAAGCTAGCAGCGTTAAGTTTCTTACTTTGATTGAAGCGTTGCTCTGCAAGATGGGCTAATGCAAGGTCAAGGTTATCACCACCTAACATTAAGTGTTCACCTACGCCGATACGATCTAGAGATAGTTCTTTCTCGCTGTGATCATCTGGCTGAGTAAATGTCGCTTCAATTAAACTCAAGTCGGTGGTACCGCCACCGACGTCTGCCACCAAAATGAGGGGGAGCTGTTGCAACTCTTCTGCGGCAGTTTGCTGGTGGCGCGCGTACCAGTCGTAGCAGACGGCTTGCGGTTCTTCGAGCAAGACGATTTTATGTAATCCCGCCAGCTCTGCTGCTTCAAGAGTCAGCTTTCGTGCTGTCTCATCAAATGATGCCGGCACAGTAACGACAACTTCTTGATCCTCAAGTTTGTTACTTGGGTTGCGGTAGTTCCACGCTTGGCGAATGTGGTTTAGGTAACTGGCACTGGCGATGACGGGAGACACTTTCTCAACGTCGCTAGCGCCTGCCCATGGCAATATTTCAGAATGGCGATCAACCGCTTGGTGTGAGAGCCAGCTTTTGGCACTGGAAACTTGTCGGCCTTCGACTTTCGCGCCAAGCTCTCTCGCCCATTCGCCAATGATGACTTGGTCAATATCGCCGCTTACGGGGCTTGGTTGCCACGGAAGCGTAAGATCTGAGGAGGCAATTTGCCCTTTCGCTGGATGGTAGCGAAAAGAGGGCAGTAATGGCTTACGAACGACTTCGCCCGGACCAATCAGCTGGTCTATGTCGAATAGGTTTACTTGGGAGTGTTGCAGATCGTCGGTAATTTCACAGAATGCGACGACAGTGTTTGTCGTACCTAAATCAATACCAACGAGAAAACGAGGAGATGCCATACAAACCTCTGCTTTGGTCAAACAGACCAATACCTAAAAGAAAGGCACCCATAGTTTGGGTGCCATTGGCTTAATTATGCTTGTTCAATGTTGCTTTTAGAATCTTCACGGACATCAAACTCAACGTGCCATTTTTGGCCGTTGTCTGCCGCGATGGCTTCTAAGTAAAGGGTACCGAGCTCAGTTACTCGTGAAGCGAGCGTGACAGGAACCACTTCACCTTGTTTACGACCTTCAGAAACCGGCAGCGTTACTTGAATCTCTGGTAGTTCTTCAAGCTCTTCTGGCGCCCAGTGGTAAAGGTGAGTACCAGCCTCATCTTCACGACGAACCGTTGAACCGAAGAATTGGAAGTGAACAGGTTCGCCGATGATCAAACCAAATTCTTGGCTTGGCACATCCACACTCGAACCTTCTTCCATGCCGAATGGTGCAACACACAGTGCTTCAAGTGGTGGTGCCATCCCCGGAATCGCTGGCATCGCACTTTCGATACCCACATAGTAGCTAGACGCAATACCGCCACGAATACGAACGCCTTGGCCACGACGTACAGAGCCGTAATAAGACGCACCGCTTGCAACCGCAAGATCCAAGTCAACACCCGTTAGACGTTTTGGTAACTCTGCATCTGCTTCAATTAGCCATTCACCGATGGTCTCTTCAAGACGGTTTGCTAGAAGTCCAGATTTCAGCACACCACCGTTAAATAGAATTGCGGTTGGTTTGATGAAGTCAGCGCTTGGAGCTGGTTCAGAACCTGGCATGCCCGGCATATTTGCAAATGGATTGAAGTCTTGCGCAGGCGCAGATTCTTCACCAGAAAGGGCATTCGCTTGCTTAGTTAGGAAAGCAGCGATGTGGCGTGTAATGCCAGCATCTTGCGCATAAGGTAAGCCCATTTGTGTTAGTGCGCCACGCGCTTTTTGTACGGGATGCTCGCTTACTGCAACTTTAGGGAAGAAACCATCAACCAAAGTTTGCTGAACTTCTTGTTGAGTCAGCTCTGTTTTTAGCGTTGCGCCTAATAGTTTTGAACCACGGCTTGGCACTACGATTGGCACAGATTGCAGTTCGCTATCGTTAAGCAGCGCTTCTTTTGCATCACGACAAGCGTGTGTCATTGCTTGAACTTGCCACGGTTGAAGATCTTTACCTTCTTGAGCAAGTTTCGTTTTTAGTCGGTAGGCGAGAGCCAAATCCATGTTGTCACCGCCAAGTAGGATGTGCTCACCTACAGCGATGCGGTTAAGAGTTAGGTTACCGTCATCTTCAGTCACTTCGACTAAAGAAAGGTCGGTTGTACCACCACCGATATCGACCACTAATACGATGTCACCAACGCTGACTTCATCACGCCATTTATCGTTGCTGTTGTCGATCCAGTTGTACAGTGCCGCTTGAGGTTCTTCTAGCAAGGTTAAGTGTGCTAGACCGACGTTTCGAGCTGCTTCTGCGGTAAGATCGCGTGCGGCTGGGTCAAATGACGCAGGAACGGTAATCGTTACGTCTTGCTCGGTTAGGTCATGCTCTGGATGAGTATGATTCCAAGCTTGTTTAAGATGTTCTAGGTAAAGCTCAGTCGCTCGAAGTGGTGAAACTTTCTCAACTTCTTCTGGGCTACCTGCTGGCAAAAATGCATCACGACGGTTTACGCCGCCGTGGCAAAGCCAAGATTTCGCACTTGCGATCAAACGAATAGGTGTTTTAGAACCAAGGTTACGCGCAATGGCACCAACCAGTGCGGTTGGCTCGCTAGACCAAGGCAATACGCGCGATGATGGGTTCATCTCATGTTCGTGAGGTTGATATAGGAACGAGCCAAGTTGGCTGCGAGTTTCTACTGTGCCCGGCGCAGTTAACTGTGCGATTGGCATTACTTCAACCTGTGCGTTTTCATCTGTCGTGTCTAGGTAAGACAGAACGCAGTGTGTGGTACCTAAGTCGATACCAACACTAAATTTTGCTTGTTGCATGGTGTTCTCTTTGGTGCTTAATTTTGCTGCTGGAGTGCTGTATTACAGCTCTACTTCAGCAGGAGCAATAACAGACGCATCGTAATTCTCTGCCAGTTTAGGCAAGGTCATTTCGGTTGCTTTCCAACCTTTGTGCACAAGCGTGCCATTAAATGGTGCTTGGCCTGTTACGTTGCCTGTTAGGCGAATTTCTTGTGGGTTAAAGCCTTCTGCTACTGTGATGCGAGTTTCTTCATCTTCAGTGCGAATATGGCTTAGTGTCACGTAATCATTCAGTACTTTTTGGCCGCCAGTGTGGATAACGCGTGCTGCCGCGCCCACTTCTTCATCTGAGAATGAAGTGAGATCTTCTTTAAGGAAGTCGATTAAACGCGCTTCTTGCTGCATGATTGACAGCAGTTGCATTGCTGAATCGGTAGATGCAGTTGCCAGTTTTGATTCTACTTCAACCACTTTCTCGATGACTTTTTCGACTTCGACCACTTTCTCAACTTCGACGATCTTCTCGACAGGCTTTTCGACCTCAACGATTTTCTCAACGGGCTTTTCAACCACTTTTTCGATCACTTTAGATTTGCGTGAAACAGCAACTAGAAGCAGCAAAACACTAGAAGCGGTTAAGCCTGCGTGTAGCATATCGAACGTTTGAGGAATCAGTTGTAAATCGACAATCATAGCGAATCTCTTAAATTAGGTTAGATATCAAGGGGTGTCCCTTGCTCATTGCTCTATAAATAAGGGCGAATGTTAACATATTCAAGGCTTCGCGCCCGTATAAAAGCAGCGTAAACCAGTATAGACGGTGTTACTTGGTTTGTTTTTAGCCGTTTATTGTTGGTGTTTTTTGTTCACCTGAGGCTGCGAGGCGATAATTCGCTGATTTCCTCGTCAGTTGAGCGGTGGGCAAGCGCAATGCTTAGGGCTACCCTTGAGATTGGAGCGCGAAATACGTTAAAATTTTGCGCTTCGATTTATTCTAAATCCCAAAAGACGACAGGCAAGCAATGAACCATAACCGTATCGTATGTTTTGATCTTGAAATGTGTTGCTGGAACCAAGATGGTGTTGGCACGACTGGCGAGATCATTGAAATCGGCCTAGCCGAGATTGATTTGGTCCAAGGTGAGATTGTTAAACGCGCTCAATATTACGCGAAGCCTGAAAAAGATGAAGTGTCTTTGTTTTGTAGCCAATTAACGGGAATTACGCCACGTAAAATTGAGAAGCAAGGCCGCCCGCTAGAGCAAGTAATGAAGTCGATGGTTAAAAATTTCGGTGGCAGCAATAAGATCTACGCTGCATGGGGAAGAGACGACTTAATCCTTGCTCAAGAATGTGCCGAAAAAGGTATCGACATGCCTTTTAAAGAGTTTATTAACCTTGCCACTTTGTATCGTATTCAGAACCGTTTGAAAGATAAGCGCATTGGCCATAAAGCCGCGCAAGAAGAGAAGGGCATTGAGTGGGAAGGGCGTCAACACTCGGGTTATGTTGATGCCTATAATCTTGCAAAACTAGCATTGACCATGCTGTAGATTGATAACAGTCTATTGTCTTATTGCGTATGAAGAGCAGCCCAAAGGCTGCTCTTTTGGTATCAACGAGAAAATAAGTATTGCTCTAAGCTAAGTGTTCTTCCAATGAATTACAGCGAATCTCACTATGTTGCTCTAGCTTAAGTGCAATTTCAGACGGCTCATAGAATCGTTGGGTTTGAAATCGAATCAACGGATGATGACCATGCAGGGCATTGTTTACGTATTCATCTCTCTCTTGGCGCTTTTTCTTGTTATGGGAAGAGTCGTCTAGCTCGATCACTGCGAGAATTCTCGTCGCTTTGTCAGTAATGACGTAGTCCATCCGCTTCGCCCATGTGCGCGAGTTGTTTTTGAAATCAGTTGGTTTGACTAAGGCCATCAGCGAGACCTGACAGTGAATGACATATTCAGGTGGTAGCGCCTTTTGCAAAGCAAAGTACATTTTCTTTTCGTTTTCAGTGGCTAGATGGCTTTGCTTTGTATGTTCGACGTAATTGGACAGTGGTTTTGTTGATTCTAAATGGTTGCTAATAAGTTGTTTATTGCTTGTCGTTGGTTGCTTGGAACTCGAAATGACTTTGGCATTGTCACGCCATGATTGTTTTGGTGCTTTCTTGCTTTGTATCAATTTCCAAACAAGATATCCAAGAGCAATGAGAAATATCACTTTAAGCATGAGTTGAGTTACCCGTTCATTACGATATGAATGATTGATGCGTTGAACCTGTATGTGGCTCAATTTAGCGGAGTGCAAAAAGTATCATATCGTAATGGTTTTGAAACAAGCGATTACGACTCTGCTTGGAAGTTGTGACAACAACTAGGGCAAGTTAGCTTTGGTATTATTTAAACTGTAAATATTCGCTGTAATTACTTTGAATCAGTGACCGATAACTTGGCGCGAATAAACTCACTGTGGTCTACGTAGAGTAACTCAGCGGTTTTGCGAATGACTGCGTCTTCGAGTGGATCAATCTCACCATCGGCATGGGCGACTTCCCACATGGCTTTAATTAGCTCAAAGCGGGTCTCTTGGCTCATTTCTCTTAGCTGCGAAGTAAACTCATACAAAGAGGCGGATTGGTTAGCTTGGTTTTGAGCGCGAGCGAGTAAAGCTTTACTGCCCGATTCATCTAAGTCGAGTAGGCGAGCAACCAGTGCAATTTTAGCTTGAGTCTCTGCTTCATCTACTTGGTGATCCGCGCCGGCAACTTCACATAACAAGCACGCAATGGCGAGATTGGCATCGGCTTGGTGATTGTTGCTGAGATCTTCGCCTTCGAGTAGTTGCTTAAATAATTTAGTGATTGAATTTAGCATGCGCGTTGCTCATTTTTATTTATGTCTATTTCTATACATAGTGGCATAGGTTAGGGATCACAAGTCGGCAGCTATAAGTTTTGTTTAATAGGTGGAAAGTGCACTTGCTTTCCTTCGCCCGTCAAAATCGAAATTTGGCTAGGTTTTCCATGACTATCTAGCTTGAGTTCACCAATCGCACTTGCGTTGACCAAACGCTTTGAACCTTCAGTATCTGGGTCACGTTTATACACTTTTAATCGCTTACGTTTAGTGAAGAAGTTAAGCGGTGAGCGCGGTGAATAAATGGCTTGGTCT
Organism: Vibrio sp. LaRot3; assembly: GCF_027587025.1. GTDB lineage: Bacteria > Pseudomonadota > Gammaproteobacteria > Enterobacterales > Vibrionaceae > Vibrio. The sequence goes on from NZ_JAPPTI010000001.1 coordinate 631,081, forward strand.
ATCCAATCACAGGTTGAGAGCAGTGGTTCAGGGAACTGATTTTTAAACCCGCTACAAGTGATTTGGAAGATGTTTGGGCTCGACTTTCGAAAACGCAGCTTTATATCGTAAGCGAAAGAGTAGTGCACATCACCTGAAAGAATCACAAAGTTAGTTGGCGTTTTGGTGTGGGTAAAAATGCTTAACAGAGTATTCGCACTGCCCGGATGAGCCATCCAGTTTTCGGCGTCAATCAGCAGTGGTTGGCCTAACAACGTCATACCTTTTTGTAACGCTTCAATAAATTTCACGCCAAACATCGGTGCTGCTGAGATGATTATTACTTTATCTTGATGCATGAGCTCTTGTTGGAACTCAATTAATGCCTCCCAATCCATCAGTCCTGACGGCTTGTTCATGCGAGACTCTGAGCGCCAACGACGAGTGCGAGTGTCGAGTACCACCACCTTGGGAGAGCTATCAATGGTGAAGTGCCAACGTTCGAAACTGTACAAGTAATTGATAAAATCATCATGGCTTTGTACTGACTGAGTGGCGACATAGCGTTGGGCTAAAGCCAGTAAATCTTGATTGAAATTGTCTGGTTCGTTGCCCCAACCTTGGCATAGCCAATAGGCGATCAGTCCGTTACCGATAATGCGTTTCGCAAATGGGTTTTCATAGGCGGCCTTTTCCCAGCCGACGGTTAAATTCCAATCGTCGGTAATATCGTGATCGTCAAAGATCATGTAAGTCGGGATGTGAGCCATTAAGCGCTGACTATTAGTTAGCCCTGCGACAAATTGTTCAATAATAGGCTTTTCAGCACGCCAATTGTTTTGAGTCGCAGCAGAAAGTAACGCCCCACCTTGAACAAAGTTCGCTTCTTCAAGTCGATTCAGATTAACAAAGCGCCACAGAGTCGGAGACCACACCATGAGATACATGGCAAAAAACTCACTGAATGTTATCAGGTGGTTTTCTGCTTCTCGCGAACTAAAAATAGGCTCTTGCGTATGCGGGAAAAGTCGATTGAGTAAGCGAGGCTCGGGTTGGTATTTAGGCAACAGTTTATCGCGATGGTAATAGCACCAAGAGTGCGAGTAGAGCTGCTGAGACGTTGTAATAGGCGCATCGGTAAACGTTTCATCGTATAGCCCTAAGATTTGAATGACTTGATGAATGGCGTCGAGCATTGGGCCTGCGACATGGTCGGCATAGATCTGATCGCCGCTCATCATTAGCATATCAGGTCGCTGTTCAAGTGTTTGGCTCGCGACCTTTAAATCCGCTTGTACTAGCGCATCTTTGCTAGGGTGATGAGGGTTGCGGCAAGAGCCGTGTAATAGGTAGTCGGCTTTGGTCGAAATTTTGAATACGGGACGATTTTCTTGCTGGTATAACAGCTCAGGGGTTAGATCTCCTAATCGACCTTGAGCGGTTAGAATGTCGTAGCCGAGCGCAACGTTGGTTGGAAAGTCACCTTTAAACTGGGCACAGACAACGTGGGCATGTTTGCCTACTTGGATTTGATTAGAGACATCAAACTCAGCTTGGTGAATCAAACCTTGATTGGCTTCGTCATAAAGTTCAAATGTGGCTTGTAAAGGTTGGCTAGTGACAAGCCAAAGAACCAATTCGTTAGCGGTGGTCTTTCTAAGAATAGGACCTGCGAGAATAAGGGGGAGAGTTGAATGTGCTGTCATCAAAATCCTAATTATTCAACGTATTCATTTTCTAAGTCTGGTGCTTCTAATAATTCGACGATTTCCGAGCTAGAACGCTCATGACCCATTAAAAACAATGCAAGTATTGCATCAGCTTTACTTTTGGCATCGCTATCTTCTGCTATGATCTGTTCGAAGCGTTCGCGAATTAACTCAATCTCATGCTCAACAAAGCCTCGGCCTTCTTCTTCACCTTGTTCTTCATCTGGGGCGTTGTCGAATTGCAGAAACAGCATATCGTCTACTTGGTTAGTAGCAATTAGGCGTTCTGGTAACCACTCATCGCCAGTCACCAAATTAAGGTCAGCGTCGGTGGGTAGTTGGTTAAGTAGATGCTTGAATTCGGAAACTTTCACAATTATTTGAGTAATTAGAGCGTAATATCCTATTTTAACGGCTAATCGCCCTGAAACATAAGTAAAAAGTCGCGTTAATAACGTCTAAGTGACCAAAAAATGACAATAAATACTCGCTGGCTGTTGCCAGTGTGCTTTTTAAGCTTCGCAAACTGCGCGTTAAGTGCAGAAGATAAACATCAGTTTTCTGAACAGGAATGGGGGCTAGCGGCCATGTATCGCGTCGCAAGCATTCCTTTTGTTAGTCAAGATGGGGACCAAAGTGTCAGTACTTTTGTCCCAATGATGTTTTTAGAAAATGATTATGTTTTCGTCCACGGATTAGAAGGTGGTGTGCACCTTTATGATTGGCAGCAAGAGCAATTAGATTTAAACCTGTTAACTCGAATGCGTTTTGTTGATATTCCCGCATCAGTGCAAAACGCCGAGCAGGGAGATACGGCGGATTATGGCTTCCAGCTTAAATATCAGTTTGATGATCAGTGGCATGTAAACACAGAGTTGATGACCGATGACGAGTTAAGATTTCACACCAACCTCACGGTAAGAGGTGAATTTGATAAGGGCGATTGGCTATTCAAGCCATTTGCCACGCTGCGATACAAAGATGCGGACTTTAACAGCCAATATTTCGCGTTTAATGAATCTACGGGAGAGAAAATTGGCGGCGGTGTTGATGCCAAAATTGGGCTAGATGTGCGTTATCACGTCGCGTCAAACCTCTACTTGCTCGGTTCAACCAGCGTAACGCGTTTGGATGATAATGCATACGATTCACTTGCTGTTGAAGATAGATATCAAAGCGAAGTGTACGTTGGTTTTGGTTTCTTTAACGACAAGAGCAAAGAGTACAAATCCGAGCTGTCTAATCGACCATATTTACGCGTGGCGCACGGCTGGGGAACACCATCTAATATTGGTGACATTTTTACGCTCAACATAGAGAAAGATCCGTTCAACAACCAACTGAGTTCAGTGTTTTATGGTCATCCGCTAACGGATGAACTGTTTGGTTATCCGTTAGATATCTATTTCACTCCCGGCATCGTGCATCATTGGTCGTCAGAGGTTCAATCATCCAGTACTGAGTTTGTAGCTGCGATTAAGGCTTATGTGACCATCGAATGGCCTATTGATTGGCGTTTGGGTATTGCGGAAGGTCTCTCTTACGTGGACAACATTACCTACATTGAACAAAGTGAAATGGATAGAAAAGGCTATAACGCCAGTAACTTACTCAACTATTTAGATTTCTCTGTAGATGTGAACGTTGGTCAGCTATTTAATCAACCAGAATGGGAAAACATGTGGTTTGGTTATTCGCTTCACCACCGTAGTGCAATCTTTGAAAAAGCCTCCCAATTTGGCCGAATTAAAGGTGGGAGTAACTACAATACAATTTATCTGCAATATGAGTTTTAGCCGCTGGTTGTTATAGGCTTATAACCTAGATTGCTTAACGCCCATAAGCACTGGTACTTATGGGCGTTTTATTAGCAAACTGTGATACAATCCCGCCAGTTTTAGATACAGCAAAGAATAGGACACGCTTTGACTTCGTCACAGCCAAATAAAAACAAGCCAGCAGAGCAAAAATCGCAAGCTAACAGTGCTGCCTCTCTGCGCAAAGCGCTTGAACAATGCATGCTGCGCGACCGATTACGCTTAAGTAAGCGTATCGCAGGTGCTAACAAGATTAAGAAAGACGCTGCGCGCAATGCAGTGTTTGATGAGATCGCGCTTGATATTGCTAAATCCATGATGGATGTCGAGCAGCGCAGCGCGTATCAGCCAACTATCGAATACCCAGAAATTCTTCCGGTTAGTCAGAAACGAGATGACATCGCCAAAGCCATTGAGGAAAACCAAGTGGTTATCGTGGCTGGTGAAACGGGCTCAGGTAAAACCACCCAGTTACCGAAAATTTGCGCCGAGCTTGGCCGTGGTAAGTTTGGTCTAATTGGTCATACTCAGCCTCGTCGATTGGCAGCACGTTCGGTCGCCAACCGCATTGCGGAGGAGATGGAAACTCAGCTGGGTGAGTTTGTTGGTTATAAGGTTCGATTCAACGATCAAATCTCTGACAACACCCAAATCAAGTTGATGACAGACGGTATCTTACTGGCTGAAATTCAGCACGACCGCTACTTAAATCAATACGACACCATCATTATTGATGAAGCGCACGAACGCAGCCTGAATATCGATTTCATCTTGGGTTACTTAAAAGAGTTACTGCCGCGTCGCCCTGATTTGAAGGTCATTATTACGTCGGCAACCATCGACCCAGAGCGATTCTCAAACCACTTTAATAATGCTCCGATTATTGAAGTTTCTGGTCGTACTTACCCAGTTGAAACGCGCTACCGTCCATTACGTGGTGATGATGACAGCGACCGTGATCAGCTTGAAGGTATCTTCGAGGCGGTGGATGAACTGTGTGATGAAGGCTTAGGTGACATCCTTATCTTCATGAATGGTGAGCGTGAGATCCGCGACACCGCTGATGCTTTATCGAAACGAAACTTAAAGAGCACGGAAATCGTGCCGCTTTATGCGCGCTTGTCTGCCGGTGAGCAAAACAAGATCTTCCAACCTCATACAGGGCGTCGCATCGTATTGGCGACTAACGTAGCAGAAACTTCGCTTACCGTTCCGGGTATCAAGTATGTGATTGATCCGGGTACCGCGCGTATTAGTCGCTACAGCTACCGAACTAAAGTGCAACGCCTGCCAATTGAGCCAGTCTCTCAGGCCAGTGCCAACCAGCGTAAAGGTCGTTGTGGTCGTGTGGAAGAGGGTATCTGTATTCGTCTTTACTCGGAGGAGGATTTTGAGTCCCGTCCTGAGTTTACCGATCCTGAAATTCTGCGCACCAACCTAGCATCTGTTATCTTGCAGATGACAGCGCTAGGTCTAGGTGATATTCAGGCATTCCCATTTGTTGAAGCGCCAGATAAGCGCAACATTCAAGATGGTGTTCGTCTGTTAGAAGAACTGGGTGCGATCAGTTCAAATGCGAAAAATAGCCGTGAAGGGGATAAGAAAAAACTGACTGCGATTGGTCGTCAGTTAGCTCGTTTACCTATCGATCCTCGTTTGGCGCGTATGGTTTTAGAGTCACCTAAATATGGTGCGACCAAAGAGTTGATGATCATTGCCTCTGCCTTGTCGATTCAAGACCCGCGTGAGCGCCCAAGTGATAAGCAGCAATCATCTGATGATAAGCATCGTCGCTTCTTCCATGAAGAGTCAGATTTCTTAACGTTTGTGAACCTGTGGGATTACATTCAGAAGCAGCAAAAAGCCCTGTCAGGTAATCAGTTCCGCAAGCAGTGTAAGCAGGATTACCTTAACTACCTGCGCGTGCGTGAATGGCAAGATGTTTACTTCCAGATTCACCAAGCCATGCGTGAAATGGACTTTAAACTCAATGATGAGCCAGCGTCGTACCAAGGCGTGCACTCGGCTATCTTAGTTGGCCTTCTTTCTCACATCGGTATGAAAGACCAAGAGAAGAATGAATATCAAGGCGCACGTAACGCTCGTTTCCATATCTTCCCTGCCTCTGGTCTGTTTAAGAAGCAGCCGAAGTGGATTATGTCAGCAGAGTTGGTGGAAACCTCTAAGCTTTGGGGCCGTATTATCGCCAAGATTCAGCCTGAATGGATTGAGCCTTTAGCGAAACATCTGATTAAACGTAGCTATAGCGAGCCTCATTGGTCGAAGAAACGTGCCGCAGTTATGGCTTATGAAAAAGTCATGCTGTACGGAATTCCTATCGTACCGAAACGCTTGGTGAACTACGGCAATATTGACTCTGTCATTAGCCGCGAGATTTTCGTGCGCAGCGCATTGGTTGAGGGGGAGTGGGAAACCAAGCATGCCTTCTTCAAGCAAAACCGTAAGCTATTGCAAGAAGTCGAAGAGCTAGAGCATAAATCTCGTCGCCGCGATATTTTGGTAGATGACGATGAACTGTTCGATTTCTACGATCAGCGTGTGGGTACGGAAGTTGTTTCTGGTAAGCACTTCGATACATGGTGGAAGAAAGCCTCACAGCAAAATAAAGAATTGCTCAATTTTGAAAAAGAAATGCTCTTCAAAGGTGATGCAAGCCATGTGACGGATTTAGATTACCCGAACTTCTGGCATCAAAGTGGGCTTAAGTTGAAGCTGAGCTACCAATTTGAGCCGGGCGAAGATAGTGACGGTGTCACGGTACATGTACCACTGCCTATTTTGAACCAGATTGACCAATCAGGCTTTGATTGGCAGATCCCGGGGCTACGCCATGAGCTGATTGTGAGCTTAATTAAGTCGTTACCGAAAACCTTGCGTAAGAACTTTGTTCCTGCGCCAAACTATGCCGATGCGTTCCTTGCTCGCGTAACACCAATGGAAATGCCATTGCTTGATGCGCTAGAGAAAGAGCTGCGCCGCATGACAGGTACCGAGCTGTTGCGTGAGGATTGGAACTTAGAGCAAGTGCCTGAGCATTTGAAAGTGACTTTCCGTGCTGTCGATCACCGCAATCGTAAGCTCAAAGAGAATAAAGACCTCCATGAGCTGAAAGAAAGCCTAAAAGATAAGGTGCAAGAAACCCTATCGAAAGTGGCCGACGATGATATCGAACAGCAAGGTTTACATACTTGGAGCTTTGGTGAACTGCCTCAAGTCTACCAACAGAAACGTGGCGGTTACGATGTAAAAGCGTATCCAGCGATTGTTGATAGCAAAGACAGTGTTGAGATCAAACTGTTTGAAACTGAGTACGAGCAGCACACTGCAATGCGTGCAGGTCAGCGACGTCTGATTCTTCTCAACGTACCATCGCCAATTAAATATCTGCACTCTAACTTGCCGAACAAGTCTAAACTTGGCTTGTACTTTAACCCTTACGGAAAAGTACTTGATCTGATTGATGATTGTATCGCTTGTGGTGTTGATAAGCTGATTGAAGAGCAGGGCGGCCTTGTTTGGGAATCCGATAAGTTCGAAGCGATGAAAGAACACATTCGTGCAGAACTCGGTGACACTGTGGTTGAGATTGCTAAGCAAGTGGAAACGATCTTAACTACGGCATTCAACATCAATAAGAAGCTTAAAGGTAAGATTGATTTCAGTATGGCGTTTGCGCTGTCTGATATTAAAGCGCAAGTGGAAGGGCTTATCTTTAAAGGATTTGCCACTGAGTGTGGCTGGAAACGTCTGCCAGATATTCTTCGTTACCTTAAAGCGGTTGAACGTCGTATGGAGAAATTACCGATTGATCCAAATAAAGACCGTTTGCACATGCTCAAGGTTGAATCAGTGGCGAATGATTATAAAGAGCTGCTGAACAAGATTCCTAAAGGTGTGGCAGTGCCGGAAAACGTCAAAGAAGTGCGTTGGATGCTTGAAGAGCTTCGCGTGAGCTTCTTTGCTCAGCAGTTGGGTACGCCATATCCAGTGTCTGACAAGCGAGTGAAAAACGCTATCGACAACTGTTAATTGCCTTTATGCCAGCGCTCATTGAATAGTCTTTAGGCGCTAACTGATTAGATTATTTAGATTTAACAGTGTTCTGTCATAACGGTATGCTATTTGCATTATTTTGCTCAACAGACAGCCATGTCAGAGAAACGGCAGAGCCTTGCCGTTCACTGGCATTACGATAAAGAGAAGGTTAATTATGAAAAAGACACTTATCGCTTTGGCGCTATTAGGTGCATCAGCGACTGCTTCTGCAGACTCTTGGATTTACGGTGGTGTTCAAGGCGGTCAATCTGATTTCTCAGGCGAGAATGACACAGCATACGGTGTGCATGTTGGTACGGGTATCCTACCATTCATCGGCCTAGAAGCAGGTTACTGGGATTTTGGTCAAGTAGAGTTTTCTGCTCCACGTGCAGGTATCACTGCAAAAGCGGACGCAAGCTCACTTTACTTTGCTGCTAAGCCAAGTATTGATTTTGGTCCTTTACATGTTTACGCGCGTGGTGGCTTACACTCTTACGATATCGGTTACAGCAGTAACTTTGGTAGCATCCCTTCAGATGATGGCATCGATATCATGTACGGTGTTGGTGCAGAGTACTCTGTGCTACCGGGTCTAACACTTGGTGCTGGTTACCAAAGCTTTGCGGTAGAAGTTGAAGGCGAGAGTGACAACATCAACACCTTTACGCTTAACGCGACATTCCACTTCTTATAATGATTAAGTGGTAAGAAATGATAAAACCCAGCAGTGATGCTGGGTTTTTTGTTTTGGGTTAACGTCGCTATTCATCACCGAGTGTTGTCACGATGCATAGCTCACTAAGTTGATCGTATTGCTGCTGCATGGTTGTAAGGAAAGCATCCGCATCGGCAAACTTATCGATACCTTCACCAAGTACGACATCACAATTAAACGGTACAAACATCGCAGTGCCTTTTGGCAAAGAGCGGCCTAAACCTCGCATTACGACTGGCACAACTGGGCAGTTGTCATGCTCTTTGACTAAGTGATAAATCCCTTTCTTTAAACCACTCATCACTTCTGGCTCACCGCGGCTTCCTTCAGGGAAGATGATCAGGATGTCTCCGTTTTTCAGTGCTTGGTGGCACTCATCAAATACAGCGTTTCGTTCACTTTTGGAAGGAGAACGGCGAATAGGAATGATACCGAGCACATTGAGTGACAACCAAGAAGACAGCTTGTTTTTGAGAAAGTAATCCGCCGCAGCCACTGGGCGAACCTTGTGCACCATACTGATTGGGAACAGCGCGAGCAACACCAAGGTATCAAGATGGCTATTGTGGTTGGCGGCGACAATCACAGGGCCTTTCTCTGGCAGATTTTGTCGTTGAATGACGTTAAGGCCCAAGCCAATAAACACCAACGGCTTGACCAGCAGCAGCACAAATAGAAACTTAAAAATCTTCATATTTAGCCCCTAGTAGTACAAGTAGTAGATGTAGTGGAAGAACAGCGGTGCAGTAAACATCAAGCTGTCGATTCTATCTAAGATACCACCATGGCCAGGGATGAACTGGCTGGTGTCTTTAATCTTAAGATCGCGCTTAACCGAAGAGATCACTAAGTCACCGATAAAGCCACTAAATGCAATGATCATACCAGCCACCATGCCTTGCAGTGAAGTCAGTGGAGTGAGGTAAGGTGCAACAAAGTAACTAATGGTAATAATGGTAGCAGCGCCGCCGATAAAGCCTTCCCATGTTTTATTTGGGCTCACTTTTGGCACAATTTTATGTTTACCGAAGCTCTTGCCCCAAACGTACTGACACACGTCGTTGAACTGGGTAAAGACAAGTAGGAAGAGCAACATCCCCATCGAACCGGCATCAGGATTCTTGCTTGGTAATACGAGTAAGTAAGCCATGTGACTGACACAGAATACCGTTAGCATCAAAGCCCAGTGAATAATGCCCGCCGAGCGAATAAAGCCTTTAGTATCGCCAATTAATACCGCCACCATCGGTAGGTAAAGGAACATGTACACCGGAATAAAGATGATGAACATGCCGTACCAACCAATGGACAACCAGTAGTATTGGAAAGGGATAGAAAGATAAGCCCAAAAGATCACGCGGCGATCGGTCATACGGGTAGGCACAATAGAGAGAAACTCTTTGAGCGCCATAAAGCTTAAAAAGCCGACGAAAATGAGAGTGTATTGGACGGGTAGGTAAAGCACCACAAACACAATGCCAATCATCCACCACCATGAACGAATACGCAGTTTCAGCTCTTGATAGTCTTTGTCTGGATGGCGTCGTGATAAATACAAATAGGCGAGCGTTCCAACTACTAGAACTAAGATAATTGTCGCCATCATATGCAGCGAATGGGTAGGTATAGTCATCATGGATTTTAGCTCGCGGTATCTACGTTGTTTTCAGAGGTTGTATCGGTGCCAGTGCCTGCTTCGGTCTTGGTTTGTTTCGCTTTGGTATCGTAAATGGTTTTTAAGCGGCGCCATGAGGTGTACAAACAGCCAACAACCATCACACCAAGCGTGGCATCCATAGTGTAAATAAATGGAGCAGGGAGAAGATCAAAGGCTTGGTTGGCAAACATGAGTAGGCAAACCAATGTAAGTAGTGCCATGCGATGTTGTTTGGCCATTGGGCCTCTAAAGTCCGCCTCACAACCCATACTAACGCCGAGCACGCGAATATAAGCGGTTAACACGGCGAGTAACGCAGCTGTCCATGCTAATGGCAACGCAAACTGTGAAACGCCAACAAATCCAGCGGCTAAGATGAGTAGGGGGTCGGCAATTCTGTCTGGTACATCATTAAACAGTTCACCAGCGGGTGTTTTCTTTCCGCCTTCTACAGCCACCATACCATCAAATAAATTACACAGTAGACGCATTTGGATGGCGAGTGGTATGAACAGCAGCCAAACAGCGGACGGGAACAAGTGATAGCCAACTCCAAAAGCCAAACCTAAAGCGGCAAAGGCTATGCTCATTAGCGATATTTGATTGGGCGTTATATTTTTACTGCTTGACCACATCGCTATACGTTTCGCGATGGAAAGGTTACGAACAGCAAGTGGTCGGCGGTTCTTTTCTTGTTGTGATTCCATAATGCCAGACATCCATTTTCATAATTGTCGGCATTATACCTATAGTTTTATAACCTAAATATAAAAGTTGTATTTAAACATGGGCTTATTTGATCTCCCTCCACTGCAATCGTGTGAAGAGGCAGTCGATATGGGAAAACACGATAGAAAGTATTGCCTGAACGGCCAAGTCTAACGCCTAACTCGCTGCTTATAGATAACTCAATTACACAGAACTTGTTCCCTCTATCGCAAAGCGCTTGGTTTTATCTAATCTCAGGTAATTTGGTGGATATTATAAATCGACTCATTTGGTTTAGAGTGAAATAGGGCAGGAAAAGATGATGAAATTGGTCGGCATAGCGTTATTTGGTTTGGTACTCGCGGGCACTACTACGGGCTGCAAAAGCACACCGACAGTTTTCCCAACAGGTCAGCGACTGTTACTAACTGGCGACACGTTGATTTATGAAGGAATGATCACAGGTGATGGTGTGCTAGAAGCAATAAGGATGGTGAGGCAAAGTGATAAAACCATTAAGAAATTGAAGATTACTAGTACTGGCGGCGAAATGGCGGTTGGAATAGAGTTTGGTTATTTTGTTAAAGAGAACCAACTTGATGTCGAAATCAGTGAGGTGTGCTTCTCTGCTTGTGCTAACTACATACTTCCTGCGGCGAAAAGTGTGGTGATTAATACCAACTCATTGATTGGTTGGCACGGTGGTGCAAAGCAAACGGATAAACTTTGGCAACAAAGTGTGCCAAAAAGCGATAAAGCTGTATTTATGACCTATCTAAATCGTTTACGAACCAAAGAGACGGCATTCTTTAGGCATATGGGCGTCGACCAACAAATTACCACTTACGGACAGACAATAGAGAATAGCTGTCAGATCAAACAGCAAACACATGGCTGGTACTATACTTTGGAAGACTTGGATCGAATGGGGATTAAGAACATCACCGTCAAAGGTAGCGGCTTATTGAATGAAATAGAATACAAAGATGACGGCGGCCAACTTGATACTACAGACTTTATGCCTCAAAAGATCACTTCTTGTTTGTTAGAGAATGTATTCGACCAAGCATAATGTATGTTTACGAATGATGCGCTGTCTCGATACGGTTCTAGAGCAAGTAAAAAGCCACTCCGAGGAGTGGCTTTAGAATGCTGTTAGAGCTGTAAGGGATTAAGCGTTTTGCTTTTCTAGCTCTTCTACTTGTTGCTCATCTTCAATCAGAGAATCAACAATTACCGCACATGCCGCATCACCTGTGATGTTAAGTGCTGTACGAATCATATCGAAGATACGGTCTAGAGCGAACAGTAGTGGTAGACCTTCAATTGGAATACCCGCCGCCAGCAGTACTGCTACCACTAAGAATGAAGGACCAGGAACACCAGCTTGACCAACCGCACCTAGCGTAGAAGTCACGATGATTGCGATGTACGCGCCCATGCCTAGGTCTACTTGGAACAGCTGTGCGAAGAAGATAGCAACCAAACCGTAGTAAATCGCGTTACCTGACATGTTGATTGTCGCGCCCAGTGGCAGTACGAATGAAGCCGTAGAGTTACGAACACCAAGCTCGTTTTCACATGCATCCATTGTTACTGGTAGAGTCGCCATTGATGATGCTGTTGATAGTGCAACCGCTTGAGGCTTCTTCATTACCGTTAGGAATTTCTTCGCTGATGTCTTAGTGAAGATTTGGATCATCAGTGGGTAAGCAACGAAACCGAAGATTAAGATAGCAGCAACGTAAACGACGAATAGTTTGAACACTACCATTAGCGCGCCAAAACCAAATGTACCTACTGCTTCAGCCATCAGGCCGAATACACCGATAGGGGCAATGATCATCACTTTGTTGATCATCCAAACCATAGCATCAACGATACAGTTAACACCGTTCATGATTGGTTCGCGACGGGCTTTGTCTTGCTTAGAAATAGCAATACCAAAGAACAGGCAGAATACCAAGATTTGTAGGATGTTTGCTTCGTTCAGTGATTGGAAAACGTTAGTTGGGATCATACCAGTGATGGTCGCCCAGAAAGTAGGTAGCTCACCTTTAGAAGCGTATTCTGATGAGAACATGCCTTCAACGCCAGAAACGTCGATACCCATGCCCGGCTCGAATACAGTACCCATAACGAGTGCAAGTGTTACTGCTAACGCTGACGTTAGAGCAAAGTAGCCAAGGGTAACAACGCCTACTTTACCTGCAGATTGGCTATTACCAAGACCAGCGGCACCTGAGATAAGTGCAACCGCTACCAATGGGATAACCAGCATTTTGATTAAGTTAATAAAAATAGCGCCCAGTGGAGCGAACATTGCGGCACTTTGGCCCATCATGGCACCAACGGCAGTACCAATGATCATAGCAATGACGACTTGAACGCCAATGTTGCTTAGCAAACTCTTTTCTTTTAACACTTCCATAACCTCTGTGCTAATAAATGTTTAATTCCTAGAATTAACTACTAACGGCTTTCGTCGTGTTGGTTAATTGTTTCGAGAAGGTTTTTACACGTTTGTTTTACAATTAGCAATAAGCAACAAGAGGCAAAGATTAAAAGTTGAACAGCTTTTTGTGTGTTTGGTGATATTTCGCACGAAAGCAAACGTTTGCTCTTTGTGTTGTTATAAGTTTGAGGTGCTTAGTTTATAAAATGGTGTATGGAAGGGAGGGTTGATTGGTGTGGTGAATGTTAATAAAAAGATCGATTACGAGCGGGCAATCGATCTTTAAACAATGTTACAGAATTACTTTTGAGTTGCGGCTTTCATTGGTGAAATGAAGGCTTTTAACTCACTCAGCATTTGCTCTGGTTGCTCAAGGTTAGATTCGATAATCTTAACCACCGCAGAACCAGAAATTGCCCCTGCAGCGCCAGCCTCTAATGCTTGCTTAACTTGCTCAGGCTGAGAAATACCAAAACCAAGCAGTGCTGGTGGCGCATCGAACTGATTTAGGCGCTCTAATAAGTGGTTCACTGGCATATTAGCCTTGGTTTCTGCCCCTGTCACACCTGCGCGCGAAAGTAGGTAAGTGTAGCCACCACCCAGTTCAGCAACAGATTTCAATGTTTCATCGCTTGCCGTTGGAGGAGCGATGAAAATAGGGTGAATACCATGCTTCTCTGCGGCAGCAACAAATTCTTCGCTTTCGTTAGTAGGTACATCTGCAATCAAAACTGAATCAATACCTGCTTTTGCGCAGCGAGAGTAAAAATCATCAATGCCTCGTGAGTACACTAAGTTGGCGTACATCAAAAGACCGATTGGTAGCTCAGGATATTGAGCACGAATCTTACCGATTTGCTCAAAGCAGATATCCGGTGTTGCGCCTGAATCTAACGCACGTATATTTGCACCTTGAATCGTTGGGCCATCTGCCAGTGGGTCAGAGAAAGGAATACCTAACTCTAGAGCATCTGCTCCTGCCTCAACCAGCGTTTGCATAATGGCTAATGATTGCTCCGGATTTGGATCGCACACAGTAACGAAAGGAACGAACGCGCCTTGGTTTTTCTCTGCAAGACGTTGGAACATTTGTTGATAGCGGTCCATTAGATCACTCCTTTTTCTTCTAGAATGGCATGCACTGTGAAGATATCTTTATCGCCACGGCCAGATAGGTTTACCACCAATAGCTGCTCTTTTTCTGGGTTCTCACGCGCCATGCGCAACGCATGAGCTAAAGCATGAGAAGACTCAAGCGCAGGAATGATACCTTCACTGCGAGCGAGCTCTTGGAACGCATCTAGCGCTTCGTCATCAGTGACGTTGTCGTACTCCGCGCGGCCAATTGCATTAAGATGCGCGTGTTGAGGACCAACCGATGGGAAATCCAGACCAGCGGATACAGAGTAAGACTCTTCAACTTGGCCATGTTGGTCTTGCATTAACGGCGCTTTCATACCGAAGAAGATACCCGTCTTACCATGTTTTAGTGGCGCACCATGTTGGTCCGTATCAATGCCTTTACCAGCTGGCTCGACCCCGATTAAGCGCACGGTTTCTTCTTCAATGAAATCAGCAAACATACCAATTGCGTTTGAACCGCCACCGACACAAGCGATCACTGCATCCGGTAGACGACCTTCACGCGAGAGAATTTGGTTTTTGGTTTCTTCGCCAATCATACGTTGAAAATCACGCACAATTGTCGGGAATGGGTGAGGGCCCGCTGCCGTACCAAGAAGGTAATGTGCTTCTTCATAGCTTGCAGACCAGTCACGCAGTGCTTCATTACACGCATCTTTTAGTGTTGCGGAGCCAGAATGTACTGGAATGACTTCCGCACCCATTAGCTTCATACGAAATACATTCGGGCTTTGACGTTCAACGTCTTTAGCGCCCATGTAAACGCGACACTTCAAACCAAGCAAAGCACAAGCAAGGGCTGTTGCTACGCCGTGTTGGCCCGCGCCAGTTTCAGCGATGATTTCATTCTTGCCCATACGCTTAGCAAGTAGCGCTTGGCCAAGAACTTGGTTGGTTTTGTGTGCACCACCGTGAAGCAGATCTTCACGTTTCAGGTACAGCTTGGTTTTAGTCCCTTTAGTCAGGTTACGAGTTAACGTAAGTGCTGTTGGGCGGCCGGCGTACTCTTGCAGCAGCGCCATAAACTCGCTGCGAAACTCAGGGTCTTGTTGTGCATCAATAAACGCTTGCTCTAGTTGATCTAGCGCAGGCACTAAAATTTGCGGAACGTATTGACCGCCATATTCGCCAAAGTAGGCATCTAACTTTGCCATTGCTCTCTTCCTTAATATTGTCTAATTGCAGCAAACGCTTGTTGCAACTTAGTTGAATCTTTTTTGCCCGGAGCGCTTTCTACGCCCGAGTTTAGGTCTAGTCCCAAGCAGCCTAGTTGGCTGGCTTGTTGTGTATTCTCTGCGGATAGGCCGCCTGCAAGCATGGTTTGTTCGGCATCGCTAATCAGTGACCAATCGAAAGTTTGTCCAGTGCCGCCGCTTTGGCTGCCAACTTGAGCATCCAGTAGGTGGCGGTCAATACCACGAGCGATGCGAGTAGGTGCGCTATCACTTACTCCATAAGCTTTCCATATCTCAATGCTGGCGGGTAGTTGGGTGCGAAGCACTTCGATGTATTCTTGTGACTCTACGCCATGCAGTTGAACCGCGGAGAGTTTTAGCTGAGTGGCTATCTCTGCCACAATTTCAGCAGGATGGTTTTGGAATACGCCAACATAGTTAAGCGGCGCACCACTCATCACGATACGTGCTTCTTCAGGGCTAACGTAGCGCTTCGATTGTTCGACAAAAATTAAACCGCCGAATACCGCACCCGCTTGATATGCCTTTGCTGCGTCATCATTGTGGGTTAGGCCACATACCTTGTTCTCGCCTAAAGTGACTTTGCGAACGGCGAGCTCTAAGTTATCTTCTGACATTAGAGAACTACCGATTAGGAAGCCATCTGAATAAGGCACAAGGTCACGTACTTGCTGATGGGTATAAATGCCAGACTCAGAAATGACGGTTGCATTGGGTGCTAGCTCGCGGATGGTCGGAGATAGTTCTTTCGTGCGGTTGAGGTCTGTAGACAAATCACGTAGGTTGCGATTGTTAATGCCAATCACTTTTGCGCCAAGGTTTACCGCGCGGTGCAGCTCTTCTTCGTTGCTGACTTCAGTCAGAATCCCCATGTTGAGCGAATGGGCGACATCCGCTAGCTGCTGATATTCTTCATCGTCTAATACTGAAAGCATTAACAAAATGGCATCAGCTGAGTAGTGTCGCGCTAGATAGACTTGGTAGCTATCCAACATGAAGTCTTTACATAACACAGGTTGGCGAACTTGGCCGCGCACTTGTGGTAAGAAATCAAAGCTGCCTTGGAAGTATTTCTCATCTGTTAATACTGAAATAGCATCGGCATGGTTGTTATAGACCGAAGCAATGTAATCAAGATTAAAGTCATCTCGAATCAGCCCTTTGGATGGCGAAGCTTTCTTACATTCTAAGATAAATGCTGTGTGATCATCTCCGACCGCTTGATAGAAATCTCGGTCAGAGGGTGCAAGCTCCGCTTTAAAGTTTTCTAAAGGTTGCTCAAGCTTACGCGCTTCAACCCATTGATATTTATCACGTACGATTTTCGCTAACACTTCGGCCATTTGCGCTTCTTTTACAGAAACGTGCTGCGACAGTTGGTTTTGCTGAGATTGGTCTGTCATGGTGCTGTTATCCTCGCGCAGCCAGTTGTTGTACTAGCTGATACGCTTTACCTGAGTTCATTGCTTCGATGGCTTGCGCTGTGTTGGCTTTCAGATCTTCATGGCCAAATAGACGCATCAAAAGCGACACGTTAACCGCCACTGCGCCAAGCTGAGCATCTGTACCTTTGCCCGTTAAGATATTGGTGATGATTGCTTTGTTCTCTTGCGGGTCGCCGCCTTTAATTGACTCTAGCGGGTAGCTTTCAACGCCAAAGTCTTCTGGTGTGAGTGTGTATTCCACGATCTCGCCATTCTTGATTTCAGCCACTGTCGTAGCTCCATGAATGGCGACTTCATCTAGGCCGCTACCGTGGACTACTGCTGCGCGTTTCATACCCATTTTTAGCATGGTTTCTGCAATCGGGCGTACTAATTCTTCGCTGTAAACGCCCATCAACTCGATGTTAGGGCGAGCGGGGTTAATCAGTGGGCCCAGAATGTTGAAGATAGTGCGAGTCTTCATAGTTTGGCGCACTGGCATCGCATGGCGCACGCCGCCGTGATATTGCGGTGCAAAAAGGAAAGCAACGCCAATATCGTCAACCGCTTTAGCGGTGTCTTCTGCGCTCATCGCCAGATCAATTCCAAACGAATCGAGTAGGTCTGAAGAACCTGATTTACTTGATACGCTGCGATTGCCGTGCTTAGCAACCTTTAAGCCACATGCCGCTGCAACAAAAGCGGCAGTGGTCGAGATATTGATGGTGTTGTGGCCATCACCGCCGGTACCAACAATGTCTGCGAAATCGTAGTCAGGGCGTGGGAATGGATTGGCATTCGCCAGTAGTGCCTTAGCCGCACCTGCGATTTCTTCTGGCGTTTCGCCTTTGATTTTCAATGCAGTCAGCGCAGAAGCCATTAGGATTGGATCTAACTCGCCACGAATAATGATATCGAAAAGCTGTTGGCTCTCTTGCTCAGAGAGTGACTGCTGGTCATATAGTTTATTAATAATCTGTTCCATGACGTTGTTCCTTAATCCTTTTTATTGTCTGTCTTTTTGTCGTTACTGATTTTGCTGTCCGTGGATGAACTATCCAATGCCCAATCAATGGCATTCGCAAGCAGGGTTGCACCGTAAGTGGTCATAATGGATTCTGGGTGGAACTGAAATCCGCAGACCTTATCTTGTTCTTGTACTACTGACATCACGAGACCATCGACTTCCGCTGTGACGGTTAGGCTGTTCGGTACTTCTGTCGCCACCAAAGAGTGGTAACGAGCAATGGCCAGTGGTGACGGCAAACCTTGGTAAGTTGCATGATTTTGGTGCGCCATCATGGAAACTTTGCCATGGACAATCTCGCCAGCTCCTTCGACTTTACCGCCGTAGGCTTCAACAATCGCTTGGTGACCAAGACAAATACCAATCATTGGTACTTTGCCCTTTAGGCGTTGGATCAGATCAGGCATGTTGCCCGCTTCTGATGGCGCGCCCGGGCCGGGAGAAAGCAGAATGACCGGGTTGTCCAGTTTGCTAACTGCTTGCTCAATTGCCTGTGCGGCAATGTGGTTGCGATAAATTGTCACCTGATGGCCTAGCGAGCGAAACTGATCCACAAGGTTGTAAGTAAACGAGTCGAAGTTATCGATAAAAATAATGTTCGCCATGGGTTTACTCCTTGTGTGCCGATGCTTGATGCGCTGATTGAATGGCTGAGATAACCGCTTGCGCTTTACCACGAGTTTCATCTGCTTCGGCTTGAGGGTCAGAGTCGAAGACAACCCCAGCGCCTGCTTGAACTTGAGCAATGCCGTTTTCAACGTAAGCCGAGCGAATCACGATACAGGTATCTAATGTGCCTTCGCCAGTAAGGTAGCCTACAGCGCCGCCATAACTGCCGCGACGAGCTTGCTCAACATCGCGGATGAGCTGCATTGCGCGAATTTTCGGAGCGCCAGTTAATGTGCCCATGTTCATGCATGCTTGGTAGGCGTGCAGTGCATCTAAATCTTCGCGTAATTGACCAACGACGCGCGAGACTAAATGCATCACATGGCTGTAGCGGTCAACTTTCAAAAGGTCAGCAACATGGCGAGTACCTGCTTGAGAGATACGAGCAACATCATTACGTGCTAAATCCACCAACATCATGTGTTCTGCGTTTTCTTTTACATCGCTGCGCAGTTCAAGCTCAATGCGGCTATCTAGATCAAAATCAATGCGACCATCTTGGTGCTTACCACGACGGCGCGTACCTGCGATTGGGTAAATCTCGACTTGGTTAGTGTGCGTTTCGTATTTCAATGCGCTTTCAGGAGACGCGCCAAATAAAGTAAACAGCTCATCTTGCATGTAGAACATGTAAGGGCTTGGGTTACTCTGTTTTAGCGCTTTATATGCCGCTAGTGGAGAAGGGCATGGCAGCGTGAATCGACGTGATGGCACCACTTGGAACACATCGCCTTTTACCACGAACTGTTTAAGGTCTCGCACGATTTCACAGAAATCTTGGTCAGCGATGCTTGGCACTGCTGTTACGTCGGTCAGTTTTTGCGGCTCTGGTAAGGCTTTAGGTTGCTGGCAGGCAAGGTCAATCTCATTGAGACGTTGCTTTAATGGTTCAGCACTTGCGTTCTCCGTAAAGCGCGTTGCTTGCAGTGAACAAGATTGAGCTTGGTGATCAACCACCAGCAATGTCTCTGCAACGTAAAACACGTAGTCAGGGCACTGGTTAGTTGCTTGAGCATCGCCCAGTGGTTCAAAGTTTGCCACTAAATCGTAAGCAAATAAGCCACCGAGAAACAGAGCATGTTTCGGCTGGTTGGTTAAATCAAAACTGTGTTGGATAAGGCGCAGGGCATCAAATGAAGACGCTTCACGTAGACGAGAGTCTTCATCTAATGTGTCACATGGTGCGCTAAATTTAAGAGTTAATTCACCTTGATGATATTGGCTTGTAACAGATTCAGTGACGTTAGCTTGAATGTGTTCCAGTAAGTGCTGACCGTTGTCGGTGAGGGCGGTCATTGTTACGGTGTGACCAAAACAAACAATGCGAATCGCGGAGTCAACAATCAATAGGCTTTGAAGGTTTTGTTTAGAATCGATTTCAGCCGACTCTAGCAATAAGCTGTCGGTTTTGTTTTCACACAAAGTGTGGAATAAATGCGTTGGATCCTGAGAGTAGGGAACCTCAGTTTGAATAACTTCTACACTTCCTAGCTTTCGAATTTCAATGGCCTTGTTCACAAGACCTCCTTTTCGTTATCGTTTTAATCATTCTTCCTTATCTACATACTCGCATAAAGCAAACGTTACCCCAATCTAGAATTTGTTCGTTTTGCTGAATCTTTCGCCAGTCAGTTCAAGTATGTTTATCGGAAGTAAATAATGGAATCAAAAAAGCCCGCTGGTTGAGCGGGCTTTGGCAATCTTTCTAACACTTAAGTGTTGTTAAAAGTACACGTTAGCCCACCAAGAACTTGTCCAAGTGCGCCACCAAACTAAATCTGCGTTCTGCTGTTTCGTGCAGTTCAGATCAAGTTTCACATTTTGCTGTTGGTTAAATTCTTGTAACATAGCGTGTCTACCGAATTAGGTTCATTTAATACGTTGTATTTGCGTACTAGTTAACTAGTATTTTGTTGTGCTGTCAAGCCCCAAAATATCTCAATGTCGTGATCGGTCGAATAGAATCTCACTATTGGATCGCCTTCACCTAAATAAGAATTAGAACATGAGAATTGATTTACATAGTCACACCACAGCATCCGATGGTCGGCTGACTCCCCCTGAGTTGATTGAACGAGCGATGAGTTTTGAGCTTGATGTTCTCGCCATTACAGACCACGACACCGTCGAAGCGTTGGCAGAGGCGAAGCAATATGTGGCCGACAATAATTACGATCTGACCATTATCAATGGCATTGAAATTTCGACCGTGTGGCAAAACAAAGATATTCATATCGTCGGTTTAAACATCGACCCTGATGCAGCCGAGCTGCAAGCCCTTATTGAGCAGCAAAAGAATTATCGTAGTGAACGGGCTGCTCTGATTGCCCATCGCCTTCAAAAAGCGACTCAAGAAGGCGTTTTAGAAGAAGTTCAGCAGATAGCAGGAGATGCACCGATTACACGCGCTCACTTTGCTAAATGGCTGGTGGATAATGGTTATGCTAAAACCATGCAGCAGGTCTTTAAGAAGTATTTAACTCGTAATAATCCGGGTTATGTTCCGCCGCAATGGTGCTCAATGGCCGAGGCGGTTGCGGCCATTCAAGCCGCTGGTGGTCAAGCTGTGTTGGCGCATCCGGGGCGCTACGGCTTTACAGCTAAGTGGATTAAACGTCTGATTTCAGCGTTTGTTGAAGCAGGTGGCGAAGCGATGGAAGTTGCGCAACCTCAACAAGCGCAACAAGAAAGACGCAACCTTGCAGATTATGCTATACAATACAAACTATTAGCCTCTCAAGGCAGCGACTTCCACTACCCATCCCCATGGATGGAGTTAGGTCGCAATCTTTGGTTACCGAAAGGTGTAGAACCAGTCTGGAAAGATTGGGGTATTGAACCAACCGAGGCTGATATTGATCAGCAAGAGTAATATCGAAAGCCCAGTAAGCCGTGTTTATATTTTACTGGGTATTATAACTATAGAGCCGCGAGGCTCGATAATGAGGAATTACCATGAGCCAGTTTTTTTACGTTCATCCTGAGAACCCACAGGCTCGCTTGATTAATCAAGCTGTAGCAATCATTCGCAATGGCGGGGTAGTCGTCTACCCAACTGACTCTGGCTACGCATTAGGCTGCCAGCTAGAAAACAAACAAGCATTAGAACGAATTTGTCAGATCCGCCGTCTAAACGAGAAACATAACTTTACTTTGCTTTGCCGCGATTTATCTGAAATCTCGTTGTATGCGCGTGTTGATAACACCGCATTTCGTCTACTAAAAAACAATACGCCGGGGCCGTACACTTTTATCTTTAAAGGTACTAAAGAAGTGCCGCGTCGTTTGATGAACTCAAAACGTAAGACCATTGGTATTCGTGTTCCGGATAACCGTATCGCGCTGGATCTACTAGAAGCGCTGGGCGAGCCATTAATGTCGACGTCTTTGATTCTACCGGGTAACGAAGTCACTGAATCCGATCCGGAAGATATTCGTGACAAGCTAGAACACGCAGTTGATGTGATTCTTAATGGTGGTTACTTAGGTGAACAGCCAACCACAGTGGTTGATTTTAGCGATGATGAGCCTGTGATTGCTCGTGTGGGTTCAGGTGATCCAGCACCGTTCGAATAGTCACTTATTGTCTGCTAAATTTGATGCTTTCATCACAGTATTTTGCTATATTGTGCGGCCGCGAATTTGAGTCGCGTATTTCATTCGACGTCTGCGAAGACGACACATAGGTAAATTGATGAACGAAAAACTTCAGAAAGTATTAGCCCGAGCTGGACATGGCTCACGACGCGAACTAGAAGCGTTGATTAAAGCGGGCCGTGTAAGTGTTAACGGTATCGTTGCAAAGCTGGGTGAACGACTAGAAGACGATAATGCTATCGTTCGTATCGATGGTCACACTGTTTCTGTAAAAGCGCAGGAAGAGGTGATTTGTCGTGTGCTTGCTTACTACAAGCCAGAGGGTGAACTGTGTACTCGCCACGATCCTGAAGGTCGTCGTACCGTGTTTGACCGTCTACCAAAAATCCGCGGTTCTCGTTGGATCTCGGTAGGTCGTTTGGACGCAAACACATCAGGTCTACTTCTGTTTACTACTGATGGTGAACTAGCAAACCGTCTAATGCACCCAAGCCGCCAAGTTGAACGTGAATACCTAGTTCGCGTATTTGGTGAAGTGACTGAACAAAAGGTGAAGAACTTAGTTCGTGGCGTTGAGCTTGAAGATGGTATGGCGCGTTTTGAAGATGTTGTTTACGCAGGCGGTGAGGGTATGAACCACACTTTCTACGTAGCGATTAACGAAGGTCGTAACCGTGAGGTTCGTCGTTTATGGGAATCGCAAGAGACAACGGTTAGCCGTCTGAAACGTGTACGTTACGGTGACATCTACCTAGACAAGAAACTGCCTCGTGGTGGATGGATGGAGCTGACTCTGAAAGAAGTGAACTACCTACGTGAACTGGTAGAGCTTCGTCCAGAGCGCCAAACTATGCTTGACGAAAGCAAAGAGAATACCTCTCGCAAACGTGAGCGTTCTCGTAGTCAGAAGATTCGTCGTGCAGTTAAGCGTCACGAAGAGCGTGTGAATGCACCAAAAGGTCGCAGTAACAACCCAGCTCGTCGTAAGCCAGCTAAATCGTCGGCAGGTAAGCCAGGTGCACGTAGCAAGCATCGTTAATAGATGATTCAATATTTAAAAAGCAGCCAGATGGCTGCTTTTTTCTTGTCTTCAATTTAATGAATCAGCGCTGGCATGCACGAAACAAATTAGAACGCCAATCCTCTTTCTTTTAGCTCTTGTTCCGCCTGATGCGCATGCGCAAATTGAATAGCGTCGATGCCAACGGCTTTTGCCCCTTCAACGTTGTGCGGCATGTCATCTAAGAAGATGCACTCTTCACCAACTAAGTTATTGCTTTGTAATAAGTGGTGGTAAATCTCCGCTTGGGGCTTAAGCATATCTACATCCGCAGATACTGTTGCACCATCAAACAGAGGCCAAAAGTCGTACTGTTGCTTTAAGTAATCGACCAGTTCTGTGACGTTGTCCGTCAGCGCATAAACGCCGTAACCGGCCTGCTTTAAGCGTTCAATTAATTGCTGAGAACCATATAGCGGGGTAAGAGTTTGTCTCACGTTAAAGAACAGTTTTTCGCTTTCAAGCTCACTGAAATTAAGCTGCTGTTGATAGGCTTGTTTAGCTTGGTCTTCAGTTAAGCGACCCTTGTTCAAATCCATCCAGATAGAGTGTTGGAATACTTCCCGAGCTTTGGCGGGCGCATCAATGTTATCGCCAAATGTCAGGCGGATGATTTCAAGCGGCGACCAACGTACCACGACGTTGCCAATATCGAAGATCACATTTTTGATTTTTGTTGCGGCCATAGCGAAGTTCCTTAATTCATGATGAATGAAGAGGGATGTAGTGATGGTTCAGAATAACGAGATTATTGTCTACTGTGTCCGATAAATGTCAGTGAGAATCAAACAGTGTGATGTCGGTAATCACTTGGGCTTCATCGAGTTTCAAGCAGATCTCAGAATAGTAGAGGCAACCTTCTTTGATGAAGGGTTCAAAGTCATCAACATCACGCGGGATTAGCTTGATAACCTGCTCAGCATCTTTACCAATCAGGTCATGTTTAGCCAATACAATAGCCTGTTTGAGCGCCTGTGCTGCGGTTTCGTAACTGGCTTGCTGATAGGTTTGAGTCACACCTAAATCGATGGCCTTAAGAACCAAAGTTCCTAGCCAAAAGAGATTAGATACGATCAATAACACCGACAGAAAGATGACTTTCTTCATTACCGCTTCCTTGTGGATGAGTCCAATATGAACTTCATGAATGAACTCGGGTATCGCCATTCAGTTAGTTGAATAGCGATATTTCCTGAACTCAATTTAGTTCGTTAAGAGTTCGCTTTTATCTGAGCTAAACATTCTTCGATTTTCTCTAAACCGTACTCTTTGTGCGCCTCTGGGTCTAGATTGATGGCGTGCTCAAAATTGGTGATTGCGAGGCGAAGCGTATCCAATGCTTGCGGAATATCACAAATGATGAAGTTGTATTCCGCATCACCCATTAAGTAAACACCTTTCATCATGTAGGCACTAGAGCTTGGGTCAATAGCAATCACTCGATCCATTAAAGCCACACCATGATCGGAGTTCTCACCATTGTAGGTAATGACTTCCGCATATTTGTACATAGCGTCAACGTTGTTCGGTTCTAGCTCAAGTGCCGTATAGAGAAGTGATTCTGCTTCTTCATCGTCGATATCAAGAGAAAAATAGATACAAGCTTTGTGGTACTGCGCAAGAGCGTGCTTCGGATCAAGCTCAATGATCTTATCTAAGTCTTCTAGGGATTGGCGGTAGTTTTGGGCATGCTCATCGTAAAGGCATTCATCGTTGGCGATGTAGTCACCCGCAAGCCACAGCGCGCGTTCGTAAAGGGCAGGGATGTTATTCGGCTCATTAGCTAAGGTTGCATTTAGTTGCTCTAATCTTTGTTCAATCATTATGGTTACTCTGACATTGCTTCCCACGTACAGTGGCCATTTTGGTCCACTGAGTGAGAGTTTTTGGATAAGTCGAAAACTTGGTCACTACCGCTAGGTCGGTAAGAGAAGTTAAACACCACCGCGCCTTGGCTATGGTATTGGTAGCTACCGTTGATTTGGCCATCAACAATTTCAAGCCAAGTATGTTTAAACTCCCATGGTCTATCAGGAATTTCAGTGACCACTTCACTGGTCTTAAACACTAATGGGATATATTGCTGAGAGGTGTGGTATCGAAGTTGGCCACCCACCCAGCCGATGTCTGAATCTTGATAAGTTTTAAACTCTACTTTTAACTTCTCGTCTGGTGACATGAAGCAGCGGGTATCGATGCTGAGTTGCTGAGCGTTAGCTTGGGTGATACCGAAGAGTAACGTAGCTAAAGTGAGTATCTGGATTTGTTTCATGGCTTAGACCCTATTCCCAAGGATGATAGAGAGCAGTAACATCCCCCAGCCTAAGAAAAACAAGGTTTTGTATATAAAGTTATAAACGTATTCGTTGTCTCTGGTGTCGTAGTGGTCGATGATCGCCGTGAATACCAGCAAAGAAAAACAGCCCATTGCTGTCACGAATGGCGTGATAGCACTACCCACGATATCAGTACCACCGCGTCTGCCCGGTAAGTAAAAATACCCAGTTTGCCAAGCGTAAAGGCCCATACCTCCAAGTGCTAAAGCAAAGACAAACATGCCAAATCTCATATTGCGTGAGATTCGGTTCGGAACGTAGGGTTTATCTTTCTTGATAAACTCGTATTCGCCATGACGCTTGCTGATGAATGATTTTTTCACCAGAAGTTTTAGGATTAGCGCTTCTTCTTGTTCGGTGTAATAGCCAGAGTTAAGTTTGTTAAACATCTGTCGGCCTAGCTGAGGCGTAATGTCTTGCTTGCCCTCGAACAGCACTTTGCGCTGCTGTAGATAGAAATAAAGCTTACTAAACATGCTAGAACCCTTGTAACGGCTTAGGCACGAGGTAAGCGTTACCATCAAACTTCAATGTGGTTTGTTGCTTACTGGTATTGGTGATGATGCGGTTGCATTCATCGTTAGTGAGCTTAGTGATGCGGTCTACGGTGGTGGTTTTTACTAACAAATCAGCATAGCCTTTGGTTTGTTGGCCTTTGACGATGATAATCCGTTTATCTTCGCTCGATTTTCCCTCGCAGCGTGTGTCCCATTCGCCACCAAGATTTTGTACCAACATATTGTCCAACACTTTGACGATGCGCCCTTGTTTGTAGGTGTAAAGTGATAGGGCTTTGTTATGTAAAGCGTAAACATTGGAGCTGCCACTTCGAAATACTTTAATACCGAACGCAACGGTATCAGACGACAATTTGTAATAGGCGGTATCTATCTCGATGTCAGAAACATAAATGGCGTCAGAGAACAGTGCATCGTCTTCTTTGCGAACGCTTAGTATTGAATTTGTTTCGGTCGAGGCCATGATAAGTACCAGATCAGACGTCTCAGCTGCGCGAGAATGCTCAGAAGAGTTTGGGTGATCCGCTTTAAGAGCAAGGATTGCCAATTTAGGGTTTGCAGGCCACACTTTGCATTCGATAGAAGCTAACGAGCGATCCAATTTATCGTTGAGCTTTGGATAATACTCATCTTGAGTCGAGTAGTTTGGGTAAAGCTGCTTGATGATCTTATCACTTTGTTTGGAGCAGAAGTCATCACTTGCACTTGCTGTCATCGCAATCAAAGGCAGGCAACATAATAGGCTGGTTAAAACTCTCATGATTGAACTGTCCCACGTTCTTTCTTAATTTCTTGTAAGATTTTCTTAAACGCTGAATTGGGTACGGCATGTTTGACATAAAAGCCTAGCGAGCTTTGATAGCCAGATAATATGTACACTTGGTCTTTGGTTAAGTAGCTGGTTTCTGAAATACAGACATAGCCGTGCAACGTTGGCTCCAAATAATCGTTTTCGATGACGAACTCACATTCTCGAGTGGCGTGATTCTCTCTAGGAACAACAATTTGTACATTCGCGTGTTGTTTCCCTAGTAGACGTGCTTGAAGCCCCGGGACGCTGTAAGCAAAACAAATGTGTAGGGTGTAAGCGATCATCAGTACTCGAAAGCCAAACTCAATAGCTTGGAATACCTTGCGCTTTGACATCATCTTGCTTGCGACACCTTTACGGAAGAAGATCAAAATCACGATAGTCAAAATGACGGATAAAGTTTTGGCTACTTTATTAACCGTCTCTGTCGGCACAAACTCGATGAAGAAACCATACATGGCTAAAGGTATACAGAGCAGCGCGATCCAAGCAATCGCGACGTTTAAAGGGGTTCGCTGTGTTTTAGGAAGAGTATTGTTGTTCATTATTACTGGCTATTTTGGTTCTGGTAGCACTGGCGGTGTGCTGTCTGCGTAGGTCAAAAAATTCTCCCACAAAATGTGGGTTCGCTGCTTGGTTAATTGGATACGGCAGTCTAGTGATTTAGCGTTTCGGATTGTGCCTTGACGCCACATGGTATAAATGGAATCACAGTGAGACTGACGGTAAGCATGCCATTTTTCATGGGCCACTTTCATTTCTTCTACGAGGGTTGGGTCAAAGCTGTTTCGTTCTAGGCTTTTTTGCCAGTAACGGTCAAGCTGCTGATAGGCTTGTTCTGCCTCTAGCCCCAAACAGTAGTTAAAATCAAGGGTAGTAACAGGGTTGCTGCAATCGACTTCTTGTTCGGCCATTACAGAGAACGAGCAGATAGCAGCGATAGCTAGTAAGAGATGTTTCATAAGGGATAATCTACTAAATAAGGTTATTGCTAAGGTCAGTAAACAGGCTCTAGGTAAACGCGATGTGAACCCATCTAGAAAGGCTTAATTCATGTTGTTATGCAGTATTCTGGGAAGTTTGTGATACAAGGTATATTCGGCACTGTAACTGTTAAACTACTTTCAGAACATTAATGTTGCATATGATAGCAGGATGGAAGGGTAATAACTTTGGTACAAGTCATTATTTTATAAAGATTTGATACAAAAAAGCCGAAGCTAACACTTCGGCTTTAAAGATTTATAATGTTTGATTCAGTTGGAAGTAACGGCCTTGTTGGGCGATTAACTCTTGGTGCGAGCCGTGTTCGACCACTTCGCCATTTTCAACCAAACAGATGCTGTCCATCTTTTCTAGTTCGACCAATCTATGGGTAATAAATACGACAGTCTTACCAACAAAATGTTTATCAAACAAACGCATAATTTGCTGCTCAGTCTGTTTATCTAGACCTTCAGTTGGCTCGTCGAGTAGCAGAATAGGCGCATTGTGTAACAGCGCGCGTGCAATACCAATACGACGCTTCTCACCACCAGAAAGCTGACGGCCTCCATCACCTAGCCAGTCGTCTAACCCTTTGCCTTCGAGAAGTTTCTCAAGGCCAACTTTACCAATCGCGGCTGAAACTTCTGCGTCAGTCGAGTCAGGTTTTGCCATGATCAAATTATCTCGCAGCGTGCCATTTAAGATGTCCACGCGCTGGCTAACAACGGTCATTGCTGAACGCAGTTGTGATTCAGACAACTCTTTAAGTGGTTTTTCGCCAATCAGCAGCTCACCTTGATTGGTATCCCAGTAACGGGTGAGAAGTTGAAGCAATGTCGATTTACCAGAGCCGGTTTGGCCCACAATTGCTAGGCGATGTTCTGCTGGCACAACAAGGTTAATATCTTTCACTACTGGTGCTTGGCCATCAGGGTAGGTGAAGGTAACGTTGCGATATTCAATACCAAAACCTTGATCTAGCTCTGCGGGTTTTTCGTTAAACACCACTTCAGGCTCGGCTAGAATCACGTCGTTAAGTCGACGTGCCGAAGTAAGCGTCTGTCCTAAGTGCTGGAAAGCGCTTGCGATTGGCATTAACAGTTCGACACTGGCCATGGTAGCAAAAGCAAATAGGGCAATCAGCGGATCAGGTTGTCCACCGCCAACCCCGTCAGCGGCTAACCATAGCATCAACACTAATGTCCAACCATTGGCAAGCATCAATAATGCTTGAGCAAGGCCTGCAAAATGGGCGTTAACGAACTGGTTCTTAAGCAGCTTCTCTTGCGCCGAGTAGATGGCATCACGGTAGCGCTGTTCTGCACCAAAAATCGTTAACTCACTGTAGCCTTGTAACCAATCAAGTGTATTGATGCGCAAATCGGCTTTGTTTTGAGTTAGCTCAGCACCATTACGTTTGCCTAACTTGTAGAACAAAACAGGCCAGCACAGTACCAATACCAGCAAGATGCCGCCAAGGGTTAAACCAAGCTCTGGATCGAAGTAGCACAACACTGCAGTGAGGGTAGCGATCCCTATAACGCCAATGATAACCGGGCTAATTAGGCGCAAATAGACATGATCCATCGCATCAATATCCGCAATGATGCGGTTGAGAATATCAGCATCACGTAGGTTAGATACTTTGCCCGGTACTAATGGCGCAAGCTTCTTAAAGAAGAAGATACGCAGGTCAGTTAGTAGCTTAAATGTCGCATTATGGCTAACTACGCGCTCTCCCCAACGCCCCGCTGTTCGACCCATGGCAAAGCCACGAACAAACGCACCGGGTAGCATGTAGTTAAAGGTTTCACGCGCAATGGTTAATCCTGCAACAGCAGCTGCGGATAAGAACCAACCTGAAAGGGAAAGTAGGCCAATGGATGCGAAAAGGGTTAAGAACCATAGGAACATACCAAGAGACAAACCAAACCAATGTTTTTTAAAGAGCTTGAGATATGGAATTAAATCACGCATCTAGGCTGCCCTCATTTTGTTGTTGCAGGGCTTGGTTCGCGTTGAGCATGTTTTGGAACAGTCCTTCTGCTTGTGACAATTGGGCAAAGTCGCCTTGTTGGATGATTTGACCATCTTGCATCACTAAAATTTGCTGAACACTTTGTAGTGGGGCAAGTTGGTGAGTAACGATAAGCGCGCTTTTCTCTTTGATTTGATTTTCAAGACCTTGAGTTACAAGACGCTCGCTACGTGCATCGAGACTTGCTGTTGGTTCGTCTAATAGCCAAAACTCGCCGTCTTGTAGCATCGCTCTTGCAAGTGCAAGTCGCTGTGCTTGTCCGACTGATAAGCCGCCTGAGCGATCAGAAATCGGATACTCTAAGCCATGCTGAGAAACAAACTCGTCTGAAAACGAGTCTTTGAGCACTTGTTCGATGCGCTTTTCATCCACTTCATGTTTGCCTAACGTGATGTTGTCACGGATTGAACCGTGCAGCAGAAGTGGGTTTTGGCCAACCCAACTGATTTGTTGGCGCCAATGCTCAAGGTTAAGCTCTGTGCGTTCGATACCATTGATTTGAAGAGAACCACGGTAAGGCAAGAACCCAAGAATCGCATTTACTAAACTGGTTTTGCCTGCGCCACTTGGGCCAACTAACGCCGTTGTTTGTTTTGCTGAAAGGGTAAAATCAACGGGCCCTAGGAGGCGTTTGCCTTCTAAACTAAATACTTCTAAACCTTGCGCTTTAATCTCGACCCCTTGAGATACTTCCATTGAGGTTTGACCGGACTTCACCGCAGTAACATCGGTTTCAAGAAAGTCGACAATGCTTTCCGCTGAAGCGACCGCTTGCTGTTTCGCGTGGTAGAAAGTCCCTAGGTCACGCAGTGGCTGATAAAACTCTGGCGCGAGAATAAGAATAAACATACCTGCAAACAAGGTTACGCCTACTCCGTAGTAACCAAAGTTGAGTTCACCAATAAACGCGAAACCAAAATAAACCGCAGTTAGGGCAATGGAAATAGAAGTGAAGAACTCAAGAACCGCAGAAGACAAGAAGGCGATGCGGAGCACATCCATCGTGCGTGAGCGAAATACCTCAGATGCGCCTTGCATTAACTCAGTTTCTGCTTTGGTGCGATCAAACAGGCGAATGGTGGTCATGGATTGCAGACGGTCATAAAAGTGGCCGGACAGTCGTTGCAAGGCTTTAAAGTTTTTTTGCCCCGCATCTGCCGCTTTAATACCAACCAACGCCATAAATAAAGGCACAAGAGGTGCCGTCAGTAAGAAGATGAAACCTGCTGCCCAGTTAACCGGAAACACCACAACGAGAATGATGAAAGGGATAATCACAGCGAGTGACATTTGTGGTAAATAACGGGCAAAGAAATCGTGCATCTCTTCAACTTGCTCAAGTATCAGGGTTGCCCAAGTACCCGCGGGCTTACCTTTTATGTAGGCTGGGCCCAATTCACGTAATTTGTCGAGAATCAGCTGTCGCATGTAAGTACGAATCTGTTCACCACAGCGATAGCCGGCAATTTCACGCCCCCAAGAGCATAGCGCTCTTAGCGAGATCAGTGCAGCCAATCCGGCGAATTGAGGGAGTAACGAATATTTATCGGCTTGTTCAATAATCAGCTGATGAAGTATTGAGGCAAGTAAGGCCGCTTGCCCAAGTAAAAACACGCTTGATAACACACCGAGGCCGACCGCGGCCAGTAACCAGCGTTTCGCCAGTTTACTTTGCTGTCTGAGCCATTTGTTCAAGCTGCGTTGTTTATTTTTATCCATTATGAAGGCTTACTGCTGTTTTTATAGGTAACCTGAAGCGCACTGTTATGTTTACGATGGCTCAGATTTCACTTTTTCTGACTTGTGAACGCTCGATTATACAAAATAAAACCCCGCTGGAGTACCGCGGGGCTTAAATCATTGTTTTAAATTATGTCAGGCAGTTACTTTTGATCAGCTAAGCCATCAAGAAAACGTTCTGCATCTAAGGCGGCCATACAACCTGTACCCGCTGAGGTAATTGCTTGGCGGTAGTTATGGTCCATTACATCACCGGCGGCAAATACGCCTTCAACACTGGTTTGTGTTGCGTTGCCTTCTAGGCCTGAGTTAACAATGATGTAGCCATCTTTCATTGCTAATTGGCCTTCAAAAATGCCTGTGTTTGGCTGGTGGCCGATCGCAATGAACGCGCCCATGACATCAATTTGCTCGATAGCATCAGATTTGGTGTCTTTAACGCGAACGCCAGTCACACCCATGTCATCACCAACCACTTCATCAAGAGTACGATCGGTATGTAGAATAATGTTGCCATTTTCTACCTTATCCATCAGACGCTTAACGAGGATCTTTTCTGCGCGGAATGTATCACGGCGGTGAATAAGGTGAACTTCTGATGCGATGTTAGATAGGTAAAGTGCCTCTTCAACCGCGGTATTACCGCCGCCAACAACCGCGACTTTTTGGTTACGGTAGAAGAAACCGTCACAAGTTGCGCACGCAGACACGCCGCGACCTTTGAACGCTTCTTCTGACTCTAAGCCAAGATATTTCGCCGAAGCACCCGTTGAGATAATCAATGCATCACAAGTGTACTCGGCACTGTCACCTTTTAGCTTGAAAGGGCGCTGGCTGAAATCAACTTCGTTGATATGATCAAACAAAATTTCCGTTTCGAAGCGCTCAGCATGCTCTTTCATGCGCTCCATTAAATCAGGGCCGGTTAAGCCAGTAGGGTCGCCGGGCCAGTTTTCAACTTCTGTAGTTGTCGTTAGCTGACCACCTTGCTGCATACCTGTAACCAAAACAGGCTTAAGGTTTGCACGTGCGGCGTAGACCGCTGCTGTGTAACCCGCTGGGCCAGAACCAAGAATAAGTAGGTTACAGTGTTTTACGTTGCTCATTGGCGCTCCATTTTTACATATAGCGTTATCGCTATTGATCACTGTTTGGGAATTAGAATCGATTGTAATAAAAATAATGGGGATAGGAAACGCGCATTCAAGCCTGAATGGATAAATAAATCGCTATAGCTTAGAACCAGTTGCATTAGTGGTTGAAACTGACGAACACGATGTAACACCCTGAAACAATAGACAATCGAGGTATTTCCTAGTTAAGAACTCCAAAAATCCGCCTATGCAGTTGAATAACTTAGTCATAAAATCTGACTAGCATAGCTTTGGTGGTGTTATTTTCTGAATTAACTTTTTTGATGGAGTTATATATCGCAAAAAGTTGACTGACTAGAATTTATGCGTGATAGTAAAATGTAAATACATTGTTAAATTGAGCGTATTCATTAAGGAGTCGATGATGCTACACGGTCATGAAAACACATTGCAGTTGACACAATTAAGTCGCGAAGCGATCCATCAACTTTCTCCCACCTTTACCTCTTTACCTCATACTCAGCATGCAGATGGTCAGTATCGTTTACGTCGCTATTCAGTGGTGCAGTTTATTGACGGTAACGTTGTAGCGACGGATAAACATGATTTCGTCCAATCTGAGCAAATCAACCATTTCCAAGGCGACATCGTTCGTCAGTTTGAGCCCTTACTGAGTAAAACGATTAACAGTGAAGGGATGCGTGAGATGTGTGAATTGTTTGTTGAAAGCAATGAACTGCCGAATGGTCAAGAAATTGAGATCCATCAGATTCGTATCACTGCGGTGTTTGATGAAACCCAAGTTGCCCCTGAGGGCGTTCACCAAGATGGCTTCGATCACATCGCGCTCATTGGTATTGACCGACACAATATCGTCGGCGGTGAAATCATGTTGTATAACGATAATCATGAAGCGCCGTTTTTCCGCAAAGTGTTGGAAAATG
The DNA here is from genome assembly GCF_027587025.1 of Vibrio sp. LaRot3. GTDB lineage: Bacteria > Pseudomonadota > Gammaproteobacteria > Enterobacterales > Vibrionaceae > Vibrio. The sequence goes on from NZ_JAPPTI010000001.1 coordinate 664,764, forward strand.
GTGAAGTCGCTTTATTAGCTGACGGTAAACTTTGGCATAACGCCTGCCCAATTCGCGCTATAGAGCATGGCAAAGAAGGTCATATGGATGTGTTCGTGTTAACTGCTAAGGATGGTGTGAATGCGCTTCAATCTTAACGCAGTTCGCGCTCAGTTCGGAGCGTTAAATCAGCAACACAATGGGCGTGACGTCTGTTTCTTTGATGGCCCAGGAGGCTCTCAAGTGCCGCTCTCGGTATTAGAAGCCATGCAAAACTACCTTGGACATTACAACGCTAATTTAGGTGGTCATTACTTCTCCAGTCGCAAAACGGATGAGCTGATGGCAAGCGCAAGATCGAGCGCGAAAGCACTGCTTAATGCCGAAAGCGCCGATAATGTGGTGTTCGGTGCCAATATGACTTCACTGACATTCTCTCTTAGCCGCGCAATTAGCCGCAACTGGCAACAAGGAGATGAGGTGATTGTTACTGCTCTCGATCACTATTCAAACGTGAGCAGTTGGCAGCAAGCAGCAGAAGACAAGGATGTTAAGGTGCTCAATGCCAACATCAATAGTGACGAGAGCACGTTAGATGTGACTCACTTACTGTCACTGATGAATGAGAAGACGCGCTTAGTTGCAGTGACGTTAGCATCAAATGCGACGGGCAGTATTGTCGATGTTGAGCCAATCATTCGAAAAGCACAAGAGTACGGTGCGCAAGTCTTCATTGATGCGGTTCATTATGCACCACACCATCTAGTGGATGTACAGCAGTTAGAGTGTGATTTTTTGGTGTGTTCAGCGTATAAATTCTTCGGGCCACACGTTGGGATAGCCTATGTAGCACCTAAATGGCTACACACTTTATTGCCCTATAAAGTCGAGCCTGCCACTAATATTGGTCCGGGACGATTTGAAACGGGCACGCAGAGTTTTGAAGCGTTGGCAGGTTTGGTGGCGGCCGTCGATTACCTTGCTCAATGGGGAAATCCTGAGTCTGCGTTGCGCGATAAGTTGGCTCAATCTTATGCGGTTTATAATCAGCATGAACAAGCGTTGAGCGATCACTTTCTACAACGAGTCAATGAGCGAGCTTATCTGCGGCTTTGGGGTATTAATGATAGCGAAAGCAGCTTAAGAACCCCGACATTTGCACTGACTTTTGAACGTCATAGCCCAATGGAAATTGCTCGTTATCTAGCGGAATTTAATATTTGTGTTTGGAGTGGCCATTTTTATGCCTTAGGTGTGATTCGTCAATTAGGGCTAGAAGAGAGTAGCGGGGTAGTGCGTATAGGTATGATGCACTACAACACCATCGAAGAAATTGATGGACTCTTCGCTGCGCTCGATGCGCTGTATTAAAAAAGCCGCTCTTAAAGAGCGGCTTAGCGATGAATCAACTATCAGCGGACACTTCAACTTCGTAAGAAGTGAATTTACGAATATTGATAACACCAGTATCTAAAATCAAATACTGACCCTTTATACCTTCAACTTTGCCCGATACAACCGGATTCTTATCGAAGTTATGAGAGATGATTTTGGTTGGATGATTCGTCACCGGATAGTGAATGTCGGTGATGGAGTCTTGCAATATTTCTATCGCATCTTCACCAAATTGTTGTTTGATTAGCGCGATCTTCTCTTCGACTAATGGCAGTAATTCGGCAAATTTCGCTTCAAGCGCCATTGGCTCTCCGTCTTGCTTAAGCAGCGTTCGCCAGTTGGTTTTATCTGCGATATGTTTAGCGAGCTCTACTTCAATCAGACCAGAGATATAACGGCTTTTCACCTTAAAAATAGGTAAGCCCTGAGTTGCCCCTTGGTCAATCCAGCGCGTTGGAATTTGCGTATGACGCGTAATGCCGACTTTCAAGCTGGAGGTATTCGATAGGTAGACGAAATGGTCAACCATGCAGTTCGCTTCGCCCCATTCAGGCTCGCGGCACGTGCCTTGATCGTAGTGGCAAGTTTCTGGCTTCATAATGCACATATCGCAACTTGCGAGTTTTTTCATGCACACAAAGCAATGGCCTTGAGAGTAGCTCTTCTTGGTTTTTTTACCGCATGACTGGCAAAAAATATTGCCGGTGTGGGTAAGCGTAATGGATTGTCCAAGGAAGGGTTTTAGATCAATAGCGTGTTCACCGACAGGTAAATGGTAGTGAACCGCGTCTTCAAGCACACCGCGCATTTTACGCAGTGTTCCGGTGGCGATAGATGACATGACTTTGCTCTTTATTGCTTTATTTGACCACTTGAGTGGCTGGGTCAATAAACCCTAATGATTATTCTGTTATTTTATCAGAAAGTACCGCACGTGTGGACTACAACCGTTATGTGTGAAGTGGCACTGATGCATAATTGAGCGCTATTCGATGGGGTTAAAATTATTGATTTAGGAACGGCAATTTTTCTGTGCAACAGACTATTTTTATCGTACATTTTGTATCAAAAATAGGACAACAATGACTAGGGTCTTTCGACTCATATTTCGCTGGTTAGGAAGGTGAGTAACCTTGAAAAGTTTTCACAAGCTCGTTTTCGTCATGACGATATTTTCAGTGACGGCCGTATGGTTACACTGGCTTTATGGCGATACCAAAGTCTTTAAGATTAGTCCCCATCAATTTGAATATGTCGCAACTAACGACCAAGTTCAAAAAGGCGCCTCGACAAGCTCACTGACCCAAACACCACATAAAACCGTTTTAGAGTGCCGATTACAAAATAGCCCTGACTATGCATGGCCGTATTGCGGTCTTTCTATTCATATCCAACCTGAAAACGCGGCAAAAGGCATCGACTTGTCCGATTACCACACTGTGCGTCTAGATATAGATTTTGAGCGTGTGGATAGCGATGAAAAGCCAACAATGCGCTTTTATTTACGCAACTTTAATCCCGCTTATTCAAAGATCGATAACGAGTATACGCACAAATACAATGGTTTAGACTATCGCCTTGGTGATTATAGTGAGCCACTTGAGATTCCTTTAAAAAGTCTTCAAGTGCTTACGTGGTGGCTGGTGGATAATCAAATTCCGATTAAGCATTCCTCGCCAGAATTCAATAACATCAATCGTATTGAATTTGCTACCGGTTCTGGCAGCCCTGAAGGGAAATATCAATTAACCGTCAATAGCATAGAGTTTATTGGTGAATATATTGCTGGCGAAGACCTAATGATGGGGCTACTTATCATGTGGATACTCACTGGTATAACCTACAGCGTCCATGAGATTCGTCACAGCCGTAAACTGATTGCAGACACAGAGCATCGCCGTCAAAAACTGAAAACATTAAACCGTAATCTGCGTGAACAGAACGTTCAGTTTGCAGAGATGGCTCATCATGATCCACTGACGGGGGCGATGAACCGCCATTCGATTCGCGAATGGTTAGACAAAGAATTCGTCGCAACCGATGGCAGTAACTTAGAACTGTCGGTTATCTACGTCGATATTGACCACTTTAAACAGGTTAACGATCAGTTTGGTCATAAAATGGGTGATGACATTTTACGTGAGTTCACTATGGTGATTCTAGGTCAGCTGCGAGTGACCGATCGCCTAGTGCGTTGGGGTGGTGAAGAGTTTGTCATTTTCAGCCCATTCACGTCCCTTGACCAAGCAGTGATTGTCGCGGAACGCTTACGCCGTAAAATTGCGCAGCACATTTGGGTACATGGTGAAGTGTTGACCGCGAGTTTAGGTGTTGCTGATTTAGGTGACGAGAGCCCAACAGATATGTTGGCAAGAGCTGACGAAGTTCTTTACCTTGCGAAGCGTAATGGACGTAACCGAGTGGAAGTCGCAGACCGCGCATCCGAAGCAATGGTTTAGCAGCAGATTGGTTAGAAAGTAAAAGGATTCGAAAGCTAAGAGATTAGAACATTAAAAAGGTGACCATGAGTCACCTTTTTAATGGGTTTCATTCAGCGATTGTCGGCTGAGCGGCACTTTGGCTTGTGTCTGAAACTGGCTCAGCTTTAGAGATGGGCTCTTTAGGGCCAAGAAATTTAGGCTGTGTACCAATTAAATAAAGATCGATGAACGCTTTGGTACGGGCGAACACCTCACGAAAGCGGACTTTGAATCCTGAGTGAGAGCTTGGCCCCGGGACAGCAAAACAGCGGGCGTTGATTTGATGATAATTCGCGATATACAGCGCGCGCTCACAATGAAACTTTTGCGAGATGATCAAAAAGTTATCGGTATCGAAAATCTCTTTTGCGCGAATGATGGAATCGAGAGTACGAAAGCCAGCATAATCAAGATAGATACGTTCTTCTGGGATCTCAGCTTTGAGTAAATCACGCTTCATCGTCCATGGCTCGTTGTAAGAGCGATGGGCATTATCACCACTAAGAATGAAGTTACTGACTTTTTTGTCTTGGTAAAGTGCAATAGCGGCATCGATTCGGTTGGTGTAATACTCGTTTAGGGTACGGCCTAAGTATTTACTCGTACCTAGTACGACAGCGACTTCGTGAGGCTTCACTTCGCTCGCGTCGAAATAGAGTTGACCCTGAGTTTGATTACTCACCCATCGATCAATTGAGATAACAGCGGCAACGCCTAATATGGCCAATACTAATATTGTCCAAAGTACTTTCTTGCATCGAACAAGAAAGCGGGATTTAGGAGAGCGGTGGTAAAAAATCTTTCTCACTAGATTTGTCGATTCCTTTGTGCCCAAAGCCCTATCAAAATAAAGCTCGTCAATACTATGCAAAACATCATGCCATAAGGTAAGTCGCGTAATGTCCGCGCTAGGTAAGGGGATGCTTTTACTATGATTAAGCCGTAACCAAATGCATTAATCAATACAAAGACTACCGTTCTTACGACAAAGTTCTGAGTTCGTAGCAATCGACGCAGATTGGCGTTGATCTCACCGCCAAACATTACTAATGCACAAGCAATAAGAGCGGTAGATATTTCACTTAAGTATGGGGCGATGTAACGCCCCGCAGGGGCTAAAAATTCCAACATGTTTATGACCAAAGCAAAAAGCCCCTAGATAAGGGGCTTTGAGTAGGGAGATTAGAAAGCTGTGCGTTTGTAACGACGGTACACAGGTTGCCAGAAGTGAGCATCGATCGCTTCTTCCAGTGCTTCGTCGGTAATTTCTAATGCGACGCCTTGTTCAATGGCTTTCTTCGCGACTGCGAAGGCAATTTTCTTCGACACAGAATGAATCGCTTCCAGTGGCGGCAGTAGTGCGCCTTGACCATTAATGGCTAGTGGTGAACACGTAGCCAGCGCGCGGCTTGATTCCATAAGCATTTCGTCGGTTACACGACGCGCTGAAACCGCCAACACACCTAAGCCAATGCCTGGGAAGATGTAGCTGTTGTTACATTGTGCGATTGGGTACGTTTTACCATCATGAACCACAGGATCAAATGGGCTACCAGTTGCGACTAACGCTTCACCGTTTGTCCAACGAATGATGTCATTCGGTGTTGCTTCCACACGGCTTGTTGGGTTTGACAGTGGGAAAATAATTGGACGTTCGCAATGCTTGTGCATTTCTTGTATCACGTCTTTACTAAATAGACCCGGTGCACCAGATACGCCGATAAGTACTGTCGGCTTAGCATTACGCATGACATCAAGTAGCGAATAAGCGTTGTTGTCAGTTTCCCAACCTTGAGTGTTGTCAGATTTTTGAACTAGCTTCTGTTGGAAGTCGAGAAGGTTTGGCATACCTTCTTGTAGCAGACCCCAGCGGTCAACCATGTAAACTTGAGAACGAGCTTGCTGATCAGAAATGCCTTCAGAAACCATCTGAGCAATGATTGCTTCTGCAATGCCACAACCAGCGGAGCCTGCACCCAAGAACGTGATACGTTGATCGGATAACTTGCTGCCTGCTGCCTGACATGCTGCCAATAGCGAACCTACCGTAACCGCAGCTGTACCTTGAATATCATCATTGAAGCAACAAATACGATCTTTGTAGCGCTCAAGTAACGGCATTGCGTTTTTCTGAGCAAAGTCTTCAAACTGAATAAGAGCATCCGGCCAACGACGTTGAACCGCTTGAATAAACTCTTCAACAAACGCGTCGTAATCCGCACCTGTGATACGAGGATGACGCCAGCCCATGTACATTGGGTCAGCAAGACGTTGCGGGTTATTCGTACCCACATCAAGTACGATCGGCAAAGTGTAAGCAGGGCTAATACCACCACAAGCGGTATACAGAGATAGCTTACCAATTGGAATACCCATACCACCGATGCCTTGGTCACCAAGGCCAAGGATACGTTCACCATCCGTTACAACGATCACTTTTACGTTGTGATTTGACGCGTTGTTTAGAATGTCATCCATACGCTCACGGTTAGCGTAAGAGACAAACAAACCACGACCACGACGGTAGATGTTAGAGAAGTTTTCACATGCCGCACCAACCGTTGGCGTGTAGATGATAGGCATCATTTCGGTGATGTGGTTTTGTACCAAACGGTAGAAAAGCGTTTCGTTAGTATCTTGGATGTTACGTAGGTAGATATGTTTATCCATATCACTTTCAAAGCTACGGTATTGTTGATACGCGCGTTCAACCTGTTCTTGGATGGTTTCAGTGGTTTCTGGCAGCAAACCTTCTAAGTTAAAAGAAATACGTTCTGAAGCAGTAAAAGCACTGCCTTTATTAAGAAGGGGGGTACTAAGAAGCGCAGGACCAGCAAAAGGGATATACAAAGGGCGTTTGTCGTTATTCATTACGAACCTATTAATTTCGACCCATAGTTGGGCAGGGGGAACAGGGAAATTGTTACTATTGTAAACTGCTATGGGTAATCTCGACAACAATCACAGCGCAGAGTGAGAGATTGATTAGAGGAATAGTGCGATCATTTACCTATGAGAATGGGGTGAGTTAAAAAACTCACTTTTCAGCGTGTTATACTGACGCCAATTATTGCTTCCTTTCTATTAACTATGCTCCAACTTCCTATCGATTCCTTAAAATCTGATTTTTTAAACTTGCTTAAACAGAGCGACCTTATCGTAGAAGCCGAAACCGGGTCTGGCAAATCCACACGCTTACCGCTATGGGCTGCAGAGTATGGTCGAGTGTTGGTCGTTGAACCAAGGCGTTTGGCTTGTACCTCTTTGGCGGAGTTTCTTTCTAAACAAGCGGGGCAGGCGATAGGAGAGAGCATTGGCTATTCAATAAAGCTTCATCATTGTGCTAACGAGCAAACACAAGTGATGTTTGTTACTCCAGGGGTTGCGCTACGGTGGATGAGTGAAAACCAGTTGAGTGACTTTTCTACCATCATTGTGGATGAGTTTCATGAACGTCGCTGGGATACCGACCTATTAGTAGCGTTGTTGAAACAGAACAAACAGCATCGAGTAGTGTTGACCTCGGCAACCATAGAGGGTGAAAAACTTGCCGCGTATCTGGGCGCGAAAAGGCTGCATGCCGAAGGGCGTGTTTATGATGTCGCGATTGGCCATCGAGCGAAGGAGTCTCGCCAACTGCCAGATGCGCGTCATTTAGAGCAAAGAATACGCCAAGAAGTGGAAGCACTATTACCTGATTGTCAGGGGGATATTCTGGTCTTTCTACCGGGAAGAAAGGAGATAGCACAATGCCAATCGGCACTGAGTCATATTGAAGAGATTATCGTGGCGCCGCTTCATGCGTCGGTCACTAACCAACAGCGTGATATTGCGTTAAATCCGCAAGGTAAAACCAAGGTGGTACTGGCCACAAACGTTGCCGAAACCTCATTGACCATCGCCAACATTGTCGCGGTGATTGATTCAGGTTTAGAGCGCAGAACCGAGCAGCGCAACGGGCGCACAACCCTCAGCTTGAAACATATTTCAAAATCTAGTGCTAAGCAGCGCGCAGGCCGAGCAGGCCGTGTCATGGATGGTCTCTGCATTCGCCTGTATGGTGAACACGCTGCACTAAGCGAAGTGACACCACCTGAAATGTTTAGAGAGTCACTAACGGAGGCGATGCTGGCCTCAGCGAGTTGCGGTATAGCTCTAGATCAATTGGAATTTTTACAACCTTTACCAGTGCGATCAATGGAACAAGCGAAAACGTTATTGCTGGCAATGAACGCCATTACGCCTCAAGGGTTCGCAACTGAGCATGGTAAAAAGATTTATCCGCTGCCTATTGATGCACTGTTGGCTGACCTTGTAACACGCATGCCAACCAAAGCGTTGCAAGAAGTGATGATTGACTATACGGCAATATTAGCAACGCCCGGCAAATTGTATCGGTTAAAAACCGGAGAAGAACTTCGTGAGCAACTAGCGTTGCAAGAGCCGCTGGGTTGTGACGGCCAACTCGCGATAAAAATCATTCGTGGTGAAACCTTACCGGGAGTCGATGTGGATAACGAGGCGCTGAATGAAGCGAGAGCGTTATCATCTCAGATGCGTGAGGTGTTTGAGTTACCACAACTAGACGTAGCATCTCGTTATGAGCATCGCCAATGGGTAAACGCCATTGCTACTTTGCATCCAGAGTTGGTGTTTGTGCGACGTGAGCGCAGGCAAGAAGCGTTCAGTAATGGCGGGTTAGAAGTTGTGCTAGGCAGAGAAAGTCGCTTTTCAGCGCGCTCTGAAGGCGCAATTGTATTAGATACTCACAGTTTACCGGGGCGAGGAGTAAAACAAACACTCACCTTAGCGACGCAGATGATGCCATTTTCATTCGAGCAGATGAAGGCGTTAGATATTGGCGAATGGCAGCAAGGTGAAACGGTTTGTGAAGATGGTTCTACTCAAGTAGAGATGCACTTGGTGTACGCTGGTCGGGTTATTGCTCGGGAGCTGCAACAAGCCGAGGGTGCGTTGGCGATTAAGCCAATGCTAGAGGCTGTAAAAAGTGGTGATGCACTGCAAGGGTTTTATTCGCAGCGTAAACAGCAAATCGAACATTGGCGTTTATACGTTGAACTCGGCTTGAGCGACGAGGTAAAAGATCACCAACAAGTAACTTTTGAAAGCTGGTTTACCGAGCAGTTAATCATGCTAGAACTGGACTCCATGGAAGATCTTGAGTTATTCAGTGATGACGATTTTCAGTTCGAGGGAATCCCATATTGGGAGTATGAAGAGTTTGCTCAAACCTATCCGTTTACACTTTTGCTCGGGGATTTAAATTTAGATGTTGAATATCATGCGGATAAAAAATTAGTTTACGTAATATACCGAGACGGTCTAAGAAAAGGCGACCCTAAGAGGTGGGAGCTCCCACGCTGGAAGGGCTGGCGAGTTCAGTACAAAAAAGCGAGTCGCATCATCAATGTCGTTTAACGGGATGGGATCCTTTCTTGTTTTTTGGAATGGATTATTTTGGTAGCGTAAATATTAAGCAACTGATTCCTTATATAATTGTCTTGTTCACGGTTTGTTACCGCTTTGGTTTTTATATAGCTTTTCTGCTGAAATTAGGGGTATAAAAGACTATTGTTTTATATCCTATTGCTATATGAAGAATGATGTCCGATATTAAATTCACTGTGTTGCCGCGATCACGGGGGATGATATGGAACATCAAGGCAAGGCATGTGTGGTATTTGATTACACCTCTTTTCTAGGCGCTTCTTGTAGTAAGAAATGGACATTTCTCGAAGCAATTAGCTCTATTGCACCTATCTTTGGGCTAGCATGGAAAGACGGTATCAAATCACAAGAGACGGCCGAAGAGCGTTTATGGAATCAAGCCATGAAGTCGCTCTCTGCGAGTCGAAGTGATGAATCGAATATTCATACGCTGTTAAAGCTTGCAAAAACGGAGGGTATTCACGAAATAAAACTTGTCATGCCATACGAGCTAGAACAAGAACAAATAGAGCGATTAAAAAAACGTTCAAAAGTGGATATTCAAAATCTTCAACAAGATGAATTAATGATTACTTTTTAAGAGGCCCTATTTGGGCCTTTTTTATTTTTACTACTGCGTTTTTGCCACAAAACCCACATAAATATAACCGCTTATAGGCGAATTTCTTAACTGTGCACTACGCTGATCAAAAACAGTGTGAGGTCAGTTATGCGCATAAATCCACTCAAAGCATTGCCCGTTTTCGGTTGTTGTATGTTCGGTCTCGCCTCGCTGCCTGCGGTGGCGATGGTTGATCCACCTAAGTATTTCTACGCGGATTTAGCGGCAGGGGCATTGGACGATGATATTGGGACAAACAGCAATGTGACCGCATTGAGCGTCGGAGGCGTTATGCCAATTAGCTTTGGCTTGCTTGCTAGTCTCGATTATTCGGCGCGGTTTATTCATCCTGACGAAACCACGACGGAAATTTACACCTTATTACCCGGCGCTGGTTTGCAGTTTAATCTCGCTCAAAATCTCGCGATGCAGGCGTTAGTTAAGGCTGGTATGCAGTGGGCTGAGCAGACCAATGATCTAACCAATACCACCTTGTCTAGCAGTGACGAATTTACGTGGGGCGGTGAGCTAGGTTTAATCTACCAGCTTAATGAGAGGTGGAGTGCCATCGCTGATGTTGAATGGAATCGCAGTGATATTATTGACGTCGATGCCTACTCATTACGCGCTAATTATCGGGTTTCTCCGCGAATTAGCTTTGGCGGATTTTATACGCATCGAAATTCTGGTGACAGTACCACCAATGAGGGTGGTGTGTCGTTAAGAGTCCATTTCTAAATAAAAAGAGCCAGCAAAGTGCTGGCTCAATATCTATTAGGTGGTCGCTTAGTGTTATAGAACCGCAGCGATACCTTTACATAGTGGTAGCATGTTGTTTTTGGTCATGCCCGCTACGCTGATACGGCCAGAGCCAACAATGTAAATACCGAACTCTTCTTTTAGACGGTTTACTTGATCTTTTGTTAGACCAGAGAACGAGAACATACCGTTTTGACGTTCAATGAAGCTAAAGTCTGCATCGACACCTTGCTCTTTTAATGTAGCGACAAACAGTTCACGCATCTCTTGAATGCGGTCACGCATTTCTTTTACTTCTGCTTCCCATTCTGCACGAAGATCGGCATCGTTCAAAATATATGTCACAACTGCACTGCCGTGCGCTGGTGGGTTTGAGTAGATAGAGCGAATGATGGCTTTAACTTGAGAGAACGCAGTGGTTGCTGTTTCTTCACTTTCTGCCACTAGCGTGAACGCGCCGACACGCTCGTTGTAAAGGCCGAAGTTTTTAGAGAATGAGCTAGCAACTAGGATCTCTTTGTTGTACTTAGCAAAAGTACGAAGACCAGCGGCATCTTCTTCAACACCCGTTGCAAAACCTTGGTATGCGAAGTCAAACAGAGGTAGAAGTTGTTTTTCAGCAATCAGTTTTGCCAATGTTTCCCATTCGTCAGCTGTTGGATCGATACCTGTTGGGTTATGGCAGCAGCCGTGAAGAAGAACGATATCACCTGCGTTTGCTTTCTCTAAATCAGCCAGCATCGCTGAAAAGTCTTTGTCTTTCGTTTCAGCGTTGTAGTAGCTGTATTGCGCGGTTTCAATACCAGCAGCGGTAAATACGCCATTATGGTTCGCCCAAGTTGGGTTACTGATCCAAATCTTCACATCGCCTAGTTGGCGTTTAATGAACTCGCCAGCAACGCGAAGAGCGCCAGTACCACCGGGAGCTTGTGCGGTTTTCGCACGTTTAGAGGTGACGATTTCTGCTTGTTCACCGAATAGTAGTTTTTGTACTGCTAGGCCGTATTCCGCCGTACCTTCGATCGTTAGGTATGACTTGGTTTTTTCGGTTTCAACCAGTGCTGCTTCTGCTTTTTTTACTGTAGCGAGGACGGGTGTTTCACCTTGCTCGTTTTTGTAAATGCCAACACCTAAGTTGATCTTTTCAGCGCGCGCGTCTTTTTTAAACTCTTCAGTAAGCCCGAGAATAGGGTCTGCTGGTGCAGCTACTACTTTTTCAAACATAATCGTCATCCATGTAAAGTCGAAGGGAAAAATACTTCGAATATTTATACCTTTATGAAGCCATACTGACAACAGCTAGCACAAATAAAATGCAAATTTATTCATTAGTCTGCTTTGTTTTCGGATTAAGGGGGGAATTTATCTATTTGCATAGCAGTGATTTATCCAATTACTCGTAACTTTTCCATCACTTTTAAAGTTTTAGTTATAAGCAGTTTTTGCAGAAAACTCAGGGTTAAGGCCATATCCCATCGGGGATTTTGGTGTATCTATAAGGAATGGTTATGGGGTGAAAAGCTCAGTTTTACTTGATTGACGTACAACAGCTAAATAGCTCACTGCTTTTGGGAGCTAAATTGAGGGACGGTTAGTCATTTTGAGCTAGAGTTTATAGCAAAGGGATGAAGAAGTTTGAGCAAAGGAAGCGGGCTTACGCGCCCAAGGCCGAAATGATTAAGTGCAACTTGTTGCTTTAACACTTTTTAGGCATTCACCTTAATTTATAACTGTATTATACTGAACGCGATACCTTGGAGTGCTCATAAGTTACTGATTAAAAAGAAATAGATTTAATTTAAAAATAGAGTTTATTGGGTATAAATACCAAATAGAGTTAGGAGTCGTAATGCCGAGGATTTCACAGAAAGAGAAGGATCGTAATAAAGCACAGTTTGATGCAATGATCGTTGATTTGTTTATTACTAAAGGTTGGGATTATATCACCCATCGCAGTGTTGCCGATGCTTGTGGTGTGCCTAAGACCACCATGCAGAATTACTATCCAACCAAGGAAGATTTTGGCGTAGTGATTACGAAGAAATTTCGTAAAATTAGCGGAGAAAAGTTCGATAAAACAAGTGTCGAAGGATTTCGTCAATCCTGGTTCTCACTCATTAACAAAGATGAGATGTTTGAGCAATTGGTTCGAATTTATATTAGTGTGATCATGAGTGGTAAAGACAGTGAAGATGCATTAGAACCGCTGCTCAAACTTAGAAAAAATATGATGAAGCACATGAGTAAGCATGATGCTGAAATGGCGATTTCAGAGATGCTTGGTGGTGTGTTGGTTCATAAAGCGCTACTAAAGTACGATGGTAGCCAATGGTGCAACGAAGAAAACCATGCTTAATGGGTGCTGGTACTGATTAAGCATTTGCTCTATTTATAAATTCAACTTTTAAGTTGTGCGGAATGACCCTATAGAGAAAAGCCTCAAGAGTTTGTGTAATTCTTGAGGCTTTTTAGATTTTTAATTCACCACGGATTATTTTTTAAGGTCAATTTCTGATTCGTGAGCATTTGTCTCGAAATCTGGGTTTGATGACATCTTATCACTTGCCCATTTATTCAAATGACTCAAAATCGCTTTTACCGCGTGCTTTTGAGTTGGAGCTTCATCCGTTTTCACCGCAATTTCTTCTTTAGGGTGTGTTCCGGTTGCATCTTCAGCAATGTGCAGCCAATCAGGGTGCCAGTAGTACGGTTGGCCTGAAGGGGTAGACCATGTGTGCACGCCGTTGGTTTCACCTTTATATTCGATATTGGATTCGTCGTATTTTTTCATTGTTATTCTCACCAGTTATTTGCTGACTTTATTGACCAACCTTGGTCTCGTTAGCGCAAGCGTATTAAACGATAGGTTAATTATAGAACCTGAGCTAAATGTAATATACGTTGTGAGAAAGAAAGTGATCTCATAGCCATTATTGAAGTTTGTTGACTAAGAGTAGGGGAATAGTAACTAAAGCTGTGGATTGGCGAACGTAGCATAACAAAAAAAGCCCTCTAAAAAGAGGGCTTTAAATAGTCTTATTCGTTCAGATTAGAAGTTAGCTGAACGTGGAGTACGTGGGAATGGAATCACGTCACGAACGTTACCCATACCTGTTACGTAAGACACTAGACGCTCGAAACCTAGACCAAAACCAGCGTGTGGCACTGTGCCGTAGCGGCGTAGGTCGCGGTACCAGTTCATGTGCTCTGGGTCGATGCCGATTTCACGCATGCGATCATCTAGAACGTCTAGACGTTCTTCACGCTGTGAACCACCGATGATTTCACCGATGCCCGGTGCAAGAACGTCCATAGCTGCAACTGTCTTACCGTCGTCGTTTAGACGCATGTAGAAAGCTTTGATATCTTTCGGGTAGTTCTTAACGATAACTGGTGCTTTGAAGTGCTCTTCAGCTAGGTAACGTTCATGCTCAGAAGACATGTCGATGCCCCATTCAACAGGGAACTCAAACTCTTTACCAGAATCTAGAAGAATTTGGATTGCATCTGTGTAGTCAACTTGTGCGAAGTCAGAAGAAACAAATTGCTCTAGGCGAGTGATTGCTTCTTTATCGATGCGTTGAGCGAAGAACTCAAGGTCATCACGACACTCTTCAAGTGCAGCTTTGAATACGTACTTCAGCATATCTTCAGACAGCTTAGCGATGTCTTCTAGATCTGCGAACGCTACTTCAGGCTCAACCATCCAGAATTCCGCTAGGTGGCGGCTAGTGTTTGAGTTTTCAGCACGGAAAGTAGGGCCGAATGTGTAAACTTTGCTTAGCGCACAAGCATACGCTTCGCCGTTAAGCTGACCAGATACCGTTAGGAAGGTTTCTTTACCGAAGAAGTCTTCGTTGTAGTCCACTTTACCTTCTTCTGTGCGAGGTAGGTTTTCCATGTCTAGCGTAGATACGCGGAACATTTCACCAGCACCTTCTGCATCAGAAGCTGTGATTAGTGGCGCAGAAACCCAAAAGTAACCCTGCTCGTGGTAGAAGCGGTGGATTGCTTGAGATAGACAGTTACGTACACGTGCTACCGCACCAATGACGTTAGTGCGCGGACGTAAGTGCGCCACTTCACGTAGGTACTCAATAGAGTGACGAGTTTTTGCCATTGGGTAAGTATCTGCGTCTTCAACCCAGCCCACAACTTTAACGTCAGTGGCTGCTAGCTCGAAGTCTTGACCTTTAGCAGGAGACTCTACAATCTTACCAGTTACTTCAACAGAGCAGCCTGTGGTTAGCTTAAGTACTTCGTCTTCGTAATTATTTAGATTATTTGGGACCACGGCCTGAATCGGGTCGAAACAAGAGCCGTCATAAATGGCAAGGAAAGAGATTCCAGCTTTGGAATCACGACGTGAACGAATCCAGCCGCGAACAGTGACTTCACTGTCTACTGCTAGCTTACCGCTCAAAACGTCTGTTACAGGCGCGTAAGTCATGTTTAAAATAATCTCCATTGAGGTAAAAATTCAACCCAATGTCTTTGGCGACGATTTATGGTTGGATGTGGCCAAAAATTCGTCAAAACATTGGGTTGGCGATATTTTTTAATCGAACCTCCATATTACCTGTCAAATCCAATGCTTCAACCTTTATTGTCAAAATGCTTGCGATAATTTCATTATTTTCAGTGATGGCTTTGTTTTATGAGTAGAAACTGGACGAAATCGAGCTTGAGCAATCGATGAAATAAGGGGATGTGGGGAGATTGACTTGTCAGCACTGGTTGAAATCCTTAGTATTGCGTCACTTTTATAAAGCCTGAGAATTAAGATGAAAACAGAATTGTACAAAGAGTTTATGTTTGAGGCCGCTCACCACTTGCCTCACGTTCCAGAAGGGCACAAATGTGGTCGTCTGCACGGGCACTCTTTTTTAGTTCGTCTTTATGTAGAAGGCGAAGTTGATCCCCATACAGGCTGGGTAGTGGACTTTGCTGAAATCAAAGCGGCGTTTAAACCTATATACAACCGCTTAGATCACTACTATTTGAATGACATTGAAGGTCTTGAAAACCCGACCAGCGAAGTGCTAGCAAAGTGGATTTGGCAGCAGCTAAAACCATCACTGCCACTGTTAAGCAAAGTGGAAATTAAAGAAACTTGCACCGCAGGTTGTATTTACAAAGGCGAGTAATTCTTTGCCGCATTAGATAAAAAAGCCAATCGAGAGATTGGCTTTTTTCGTTTAAGGGTTACGCGCTTTTTATTATCGACACACTGAGCGAGCCATACGTGTATAGGTGTGGCGTACACCACGAATGGTAATGCTGTACTCGCGAATGTTTTCTGGTGCGGCAATACCAATCGCGCAGCCAGTGTCGCCAATATGATGTAGGTCTGCGCCAGCCATCTTACTCATTAACGCGATTTGGCGGATGGTTTCAATACCAGCCCCTTCTTGCGATGTGCCAATTGCCGTCATCGCCATAATGCCAATATCATGTGCGTAATCGATCAGGCTGGCAGCATATTCCGTCGTGATGCCTGCGACTGTACCCGGCGCAGGAATCAACACAATATCTACGCCATTGTCGGCAAACTCTTTAACATCCTCTTTGGTGATGATTTTCTCGCTGCCAGAGCGAAGAATGCCAGCAGCATGCATTTTGCCCGCAATTAATACCATGTCTTTGCCAACCGACGCTCGGATAGATTTCAGACTGTGTGAGATGGCTTCGTTACTCACACCATTGCCCGGGTTACCTGTCACGGTAATAAAGCGCGCGCCCATGTCATACAGTTTTTTGGCGTTTTTCCCGGTGGCTAAACGACCAGCGGATACCTGCCAGAACTCTTGGTGGGTTGGCTCAAAGTCAGGGGCAACCGCTTCAAGGTTAACGCCAACTGCACGGCCAGTATAATGCGCCAATTCAGAGAGTAAGTTTTGAGGCTCGATGCTGTCAGGCATACCTTTGATTTCAGGTTTGTCCGCATCGAACAGGTTGAGTAGAAGTAAGTCAGCACCTTGGCTCGCGGCTAATTCTGCGTTGCTGACTGAGAGCAGCATTGGCTGTAACGCGCCAATAGTTTCGGCCATGATGATGCGACCTTCACTCATGCGAAGAGAGTCTAGGAGAGATTGGCCTTGAAGCTGTTTGATTTCTGAAGCTGAACAATCTAAATATCTTTTTGTCATAACGAATCCTTAATGCACCATAACGCTCATTAGCCAAATAGCTAATGGCTTAGGTAAATGAAAACTGCCAAAAGGGTAGCAACTCCCAGCATGTTATTCTGAATTAGAAATGACTTTTTGGAACTGGGCGACAGAGTCAAAAATCTTAACTTGATCTTAATGGAATCAGAGGCGTTAAGGGAGCTGAATACCGGCTATTGCAAAGCGGGCATAAGGATCGCGGGTGGTACTGGTATACCACTCCTTTGGCATTGAATCCGCAAGGCCAAGCTGGCGTAAGGTTTGTTTTTGTTGTTTGGTAATGACAGCAAAATCAAGCAGGCTATCAAGGACTCGACGCGTCGACTGTCGGTTTAATTCACCATCGCGCTCATAGCGTTTTAGCTCGCCAATAATAACGGTTAAGGGCACGATAGGCTCAAGTTCCGCATGTTTAATCGATGTGCAGCCATCGGCTTTTGCTGCAGATAAACGTGCGGTTTCCCAATCCGGTTTACCTTGCTTTGATAGGTAGCCTTCGCGAAAGCAATAATAGTTAAATAGAAACCGCTCGACCATTACCCAACGCTGGGCTGAAAGCTCTAGCCATAGGTGTTCAAACTCGATATCCAAATCAGTCATGAGTTAGCCTGCACATGGCTTATTGGTTGATGTTTATGCAGTGCTTTTAACAGCAAGGCCAGTAGCATAATGCCTGTTGCTCCTAGCCCAATACCGATCCCTGCCCAGATGCCCATGAGATCGAAGTGACTTGCGAGCCACCAAGCGGCAGGTATGCCAATTACCCAGTAGCCGATAGCAGTAATTATCGTTGGACCGACGACGATTTTCATACCTCGAAGTAGGTTGATGGCGAGTAACTGCCATGCGTCGACAATAAATGATAGCGCAACCACCCACAGAACGCTGGCGAGCAGTGTGGTGAGCGCATTATCAAGGCTAAATAGGTTGGCAATAAATTGCGGCCAAATGATAAAACCTGCGGCGATGATGATGCTGATGACTGAGGTTAAAAAGAAGCTGCGTTTTACCGTCAGCTTAATTGCAGGGTAATCTTCCGCGCCATATTGCTGTCCGACTAAAATCGCCGCCGCTTGCGAGAAACCAAAATTGACATTCCACGTAAAGCTTAAACATTGTAGCAGTATTTGATGTAGCGCTAATGAAGCAACGCCAATCATACCTGCCATTAATGTTCCGCCGTAAATTAGGCCGTGTTCTAACAGCGCCGCAAGTGCGATAGGTAGCCCCATGCCCAGTAGCGGCAGCATGGAAGAAAAAGAGTATTCATGAAGGTTGAGCCAAGGTGCAAATTCTTTGTACTCGTCGCGGCTAAATACCCAGCAGGCGTAAAGCACAGTTGTGATGGCAGCAGCTAATGCAGTGCCAGCCCCTAGACCAGATAACCCGAAACCAAAGTTAAATGCGAGCACGTAGCTGATGGGTACATTGAGTAACACCGTCGCGACAGAGACCACCATAATGGAACGAACATTACCAAAGGCGCTGGTGAGACCTCTCAATACCAACATTAGGAGGGACGGAAGCATAGCCCATTTTAATGCGCCAATATATTGCATTGCAGGGTCAATGAGTTCGGTTGGCTGTTTGGCCAACGTCAGTAATTCTGGAGCCCATATAAAGCTGATGGTCAGCAGTGAAGAAAGAATAACGGATAGCAGTACTGCGCCTTTAACGTTGAGGCGGATTTGTTGATTACCAAAGTCAGGGCGAGCGACCCTCTGACCATAGGCAATTGCAATGAGGTTTGCGACACAGCCGATAGTGCTTCCGGCAATAATAAACACAAAGGTATAAATAGATGCCCCTAAACCGCCTGCGGCGAGAGCCGCGATGCTCAGTTGGGACATCATCCAGACATCAGTAAGCACTAATGCCATAGCAATCAGTTGAGAGATGATCAGTGGGAAAGCGAGTGAAAGTATTTTATTCAAAGGATTGCTCTAAGATTAGTGAATTATTTTGTCTACTTTTTGAGACATTTAACTGCATTCTGCGCTGTGATTCAAATGACTTTTATCCTAAATTTTGTTCGCTTTTCATTCTGCGGGAATCAAGCCGGCTTAGGCTGTTCTCCACGCTTGGTATTGTCTTGGTAGTTATACGGTAAACTGAGGGTTTTAGGGGGTTCGGTAGAAGTGTAAATTGACGTTGTCAACCATTTCTATAATGGATGCTATATGCTAAACCGGTTATTTTTTCGACATGCGTCTATTAATTGGCCACGAGTTAGTAAAAGCGCTTGCTGAGTTCGGGCTCAATATTGATCCTTATCACGATTTTGAATTCGATACAGTTAAGGACAACGTAATGGAATCGCCGTTTGACCACCAAACTCAGCAAGATATTGGTGATCGGCAAGTGATAGCACTGATGTGCGTCGGTGGCTTTACTTCAAGTTTGCTCGCGCGAGCAATGCAAAATTATTTTGATCAACACCAACTGCCTTATTACGTGATGTATTCTGCAGTGACGCTATTGTCTACCCCAAGTTTCTTGGAGGATTTTGGGCGAAAAGTGTCTCTCGTGATGCTCTCTCCTCAGGTCCATTATCATTTTGATGAGGCGAAACAAGCGCTGAGTTTCTATGATATTCCGGTACGTAAAATTGATAAGCAGGACTATTGCCAAATTGATTATCAAAGAGTGTCAGAAGTGGCGTTAGACAACTTACGCTTAATCTCAGTCTAGTGGGGCGTCTGGCCTCACTGATAAGCGATGATTAGGCTTTGAAAGGAGGTTTGAATGCAGCAGCTCGATAACAATGTATGGATAGTGGAAGGAGAAGTGGTTTCGTTTTACTCATTTCCTTTCTCGACCAGAATGACCATTGTTCGTCTAGACGATGGCCGTTTATGGATTCACAGCCCTATTCGGATAAGCGATGAACTCCAGCATCGTATTGATAAACTGGGAACGGTAGCCTTTCTCGTTGCTCCAAACCATTTACACCATCTGTTTCTACGCGAGTGGCAAGTTGCTTACCCATTAGCAATGACACTCGGCACTCAGCAAGTCATCAATAAACGAAAAGATCTTAAGTTTGATCGCGTGTTAGATAGCGATACGTTATTACCATGGGGAGAGTCGATATCCCATCTGTTTTTCACAGGTTCGCCAGCGATGCAAGAGAGCATTTTCTTCCATCAGCCATCATCCACTTTGATTGTTACCGATCTGATTGAAAACTTTGAACCAAGTAAACTCACTCCGTTTCAACGGTGTGTTGGCAGATTAGTGGGGATTGTTGCACCAAATGGAAAAATGCCGATTGATTGGCGGTTCACCTTTTCGTTTAGTAAGCGAGAGGCGAGGGAACATGTCAGCGCGATTTTAGCGTGGCAGCCAAAACGCATTGTGATGTCCCATGGCAATATTGTTGAACAAGACGCGGTTGCCTTTTTAACGCGTTCTTTCAGTTGGTTGAATCCACTATAAACCGGCCTAATTTTAGATGATTTACGCATGGCATTTTTTTGGCGTGTCAAAAGGGTTACGCTATTGAGTGCTTGCCATGAAAACGGTGGTAACTTATGTGTGTAGAGTCCCTTTTTTGGACTTCAATTAACATTTTTCCTCAGTATTAATACAAGTCACTGATATGATAATGATATTAAAGCAGTTTCATTTAATTGCTTGTTTGGGCTGGTGTTGTTTCTAATACGAAAGTGCATGAGAAAGCAAACCGCGGCCTATTCATTGTTAAATTAGGTAGGGCTCGGATGCTGGAAACAAAAAGACTGATACTTCGACAATGGGAAGATGAGGACTATCCTCATTTTGCGCGCATGTGCGCTGACCCAATGACGATGAAATTCTTCCCGAAGCCACTTTCTGCACAAGAGAGTAATGAATTAGCGGATAAAATTCGCTCCTCAATTGATGAAAATGGATGGGGTTTGTGGGCGGTTGAACATAAAGCGACGTCTCAGTTTATCGGCTTTGTCGGTCTGCATTATCAAGATAAGAACAGTGGGTTACCGAATGCGCCATTTGTAGAAATAGGTTGGCGTTTATCCAAATCTCACTGGCATAAAGGTTACGCAACAGAAGCGGCGGAACAAGCATTGCGCTATGCGTTTTACGTACTTGATTTTGATCAGGTGTATTCATTTACAGCAAAAACAAACTTACCTTCACAAGAAGTCATGACCCGTTTAGGGATGGTCAACACCTGTAACGACTTCATTCACCCTCGACTACCAGAAGAACACGAGCTTGCGCCACATTGCTTGTACCAAATAGAGCGCGAAAGGTTCTTATCTCTGTAATCTGAATGAGCGACTAACGCTGTTTTTGGTGTTAGTCGCATCTCATCGCTCCTTATGCTTGTTTTTTGTTCGTTTTCATTACACTGAGGACTAAATCAAACATAAGGTAGCCAACTGATGTCTGTTCAACACAAAATCCATAGCCAACAAATCTACTGCTGCGCAGACAGTGCGCTCATCGAAGAGCAAAAAGCCTGTATGGAGCGCCTTTATGACTATAACCAATCACGACCTTCAGAAACGGAAAAGAGGGGCCAGCTTCTGCACGATATCTTAGCCAGTGCAGGTAAAGATTGTTACGTTGAGCCGCCGTTAAGAGCAAACTGGGGGAGACATACATCTGTTGGTGACTATTTTTACGCTAACTTTAATCTTACTTTGGTCGATGATACCTATATCACCATCGGCAATTACGTAATGATTGGCCCAAATGTGACATTATCGACGGCCGGTCATCCCATAGACCCTGATACTCGCAAACGAGCGGCTCAATTTAATATCCCCATCGTTATTCAAGATAATGTGTGGATAGGTGCGAATGTGGTGGTATTGCCAGGGGTGACGATCGGAGAAAACAGCGTAATAGGCGCTGGCAGCATTGTGACGAAAGATGTCCCAGCCAATGTGGTGGCGGTTGGTAATCCTTGTAAGGTACTGCGAGAGATTGGTGAGAGGGATAAGCAGTTCTACTACCGAGATAAGCGCTTCGACCCAGAATCGCTAATCAACCAAACAGAGAGCTAGGCCGCAAATTTTTGTGGATGATTTATAAAATTCGCTTGGATGCTGTGGCATAATCCTTTTTTATTATTTCTATCAATGATTTGGACTAATCTAAATAGAGTCATTCTGACCAATTACTAAGGATTACGTATGAAAAAGGTATTTACCGCAGCGGCATTAGCTCTGTCTTGTGCTCTCGTTGCACCTGTTCAAGCGAATGTTAATGATCTCTCTATCTGCTTAGCAGACTCGCTGAATGGAAAAGAGCGTAAACAGCTTGCGACGTGGGTCTTTTATGCAATGGCAGCTCATCCTGAGTTGAAAGAGTTTGCGACAGTAAGTCAAGATAGCCGTCTCGAAATGGATAAGAGTGTGGCGAAGTTGATGACACGCTTACTGACAAAAGATTGTTCTGAGCAAGTGGTGACCGCAATGCACCAAGATCCGTTAGCGATTCAACGAGCGTTTGAGTTTGTTGGCCAAGTAGCGATGCAAGAATTGTTGGCAGACCAATCGGTGACGAGCTCAATCTCTAACTATGCGCATTATGTTGATCAAGAAGCCATCGCAAGTATGTTTACCAAATAATGAGATAAACAAGCGGACTAAGAAATGGCTGAGTTAGCCGTGGTTTGGATCGTTTTCAAACAGTAGCGCGAGATCGTTTGGCAGCAAAAAGGCATTGTTTTCAACAATGTTCTGCCAAACTTCTTCCTCATCCAATTGGCTAATCTCTTCTTTTGCTTTTACAAAGCCGCCGTAATCCCCATCATTAGTTTGAAAAATTACCATATATTTAAGTTTATGGCCATCTTCATAGACTTTCTTGATACTGATTTCTTGGGCGATGTCTTTGGCTGGAAAGTACTCAAAAGTGAATTTACGATTGGTTCTTAATACGTAGTGGCCTATGGTTTCATTAAGAGGAATTCCTCGAAAGGCTGTGGTAAATGCAAGTGATTGACAGCCACCGAGCGAACTGGCTTTCTCTCTTATAAAGAAACACATGGTGTATTTCGCAGGGCAGCTCTCAAAGCCGGGTTCAGCGACGCAAATTGCGTGCGGGCCAGCTTGTATTACAGCGGCTTGGTGGTAATCAGTCATTGGTTGTTGGTATTAATAAAGTCGTTTAATTTGCAACTTAGCGTCAACGTGCTGTTTTATCAATCAATAACTGCCATTCGCGAGACGTAACCCGCGAGTCGGGGTGTAGAGTAGGGTGTGAAGGTTACTCGATAGGTTGAGAGCAGCGATTTCACTGCTCTCTTTATTTAGGGTCTTTGGCTTAATGGAGAGTTAATTGGTTGGTTTCGGGCTCGCAATAAACAGCTTCTTCTCCCAGTAGCGCGAGTAAAGCACATAAGGGACATTACCGATTCGAAACGCATACGGTCTTACTGCATCTTCAATAGGCACAATTCGTTCTAACCGTTTCTCTAGTAAATCTGCTCGCCAAATGCAGGCATAAGCCGATGAGTTATCGAAGTAAAACTCGTAGTTGTCGATACCCCACCCAAGATTGTTAATCACCCAACCGTTGTAGACATCATCGATGATAATTGAATCGTGTTGGTTGCTCTCAACTTTTAGGGCACTGTCACTGGCCGTAATATAAGCTTTGCCATCAGAAGATGGGACAAAATCGCTCGCATAACCTGTGATCTTGTTAGGCGGGTTATCGGTGGGTAGCGCTTTAATCTCGTCTTGGCCAAGGTCGATTTCCCACGCGTCTAGTCGGTCATCATAATAGGTTAGGTAGACTTTAGAACCTGAAACAGCGGATACTTGAACATCGGCTGGCATGGTATATAACAAAGACTCTTCACCAGTCAGTAAATCTAACTGACGTATCTCAGGAGAGGAAACTCGAGAAAATATCACTTTCACTTGGCCATCGTATTGCGCGACAACATAGCTGGTGGAGGATGAGAAAGATTGCTCGGTGACCAATTCTTTCCCGTACCAAGTGGCGTTAGAGTTTACAGTGAAATCGGACGCGACGTGCGATTTCATCTTCTCCATATATTCTTGCGAGGCTTGAGCGCCTTTATCCGCAATAATCAAACTCATCCCTTTATTGATGGCTTTAACCTGCGCCAGTTGTTGCGGGCTTGGCTGAGCGTTCCTTGCGGTAAGGTACTCAATCGGTTTATCTGCGGGTTGAAGTGTCTCTGAGCCTTTTGGGTTAAACAAGTTTGCTAATATCACCGGCTTATCTTCATCGAGGAAGAGTAGTCGTGTTTGCTCGCCTTCAATAGCTTGGTCGGTTTTTATGGTTACTTTATCTAAGCCGCCAGTTTCGTTTTTCACCAATAGATGTAATTGCTCGTTAGGCTTGAGGGTCTTAGGACCAATACATTCCACGTTCTGATAGCCTGCGAAACGAGCTTGCCAGCTCACGGGTAGGGTGAGCATCGATTTGTCGTGAGCGCAGCTACTGCGAGAAAAATATTGTTCAGTTTGTTTCTCTAGTTGCTGGACTGAACAAAGGCTAAGGTTAGTTTGAAAGGCGCGTTCTAGACCCTCGGTTCGGTTATTCGAGCTTGCTTGAATAAGTTCTGACGCTTGGTTACACCGTTCCGCTTTTTCAAACTTGGTCGCAACCAATGCATAGTCGCTTAGCAGCCATAACGCTTGCTCACTTGCTAATGCACCAAATTGATTAGGGCAGGCGTCAGTATATAAATAGAGCGCATAGTACG
Organism: Vibrio sp. LaRot3; assembly: GCF_027587025.1. Lineage (GTDB taxonomy): Bacteria > Pseudomonadota > Gammaproteobacteria > Enterobacterales > Vibrionaceae > Vibrio. The sequence goes on from NZ_JAPPTI010000001.1 coordinate 689,313, forward strand.
CTGCGTCGTAGTCTTTTCTTTGGTAATGGTCGAGAAACAGAGCCCTTGCTTTTTCCGTCGCTTGGTTACTGCATTCTAGAATCGGTTCAGCGGAATAGGCTGAAAAGCTTGATGCGATTAGAGCGAGCGCACCCAAGCGAAATAGCGAATTTTTCATAATGGTAGGATTTGTTTTAATAAGATCAGTAACATACCACATCTCATAATTGAAACAATTTATCACTTCAAGATTTATAGCAAAGATGACGAATTTTCTCTCTGTTGATGTGTTTGTAAGATGAGCTATCTAAGAAAAATAAGTTTCAATAATTTATATAAAACGTCGGTCTGAAAACTTGCTCTGGTTATTGCAGGGTGTCATTTTGTTTATTTGAATTCAATTATCGATCATGATTGCTGAGAGTATTGTTAATAACAGCAATGTAATTGATAATAATATTTTAAATTGTTTTTACGACGAGTGTTGGAAATTTGAGGTGTAGGGTGTAGGCGAATTAGACATACGTCATTTAGTTTATATTAGTTGTATTGCAATGAACTTTAGTAGTAATTAGCCTGGATAATTATTCATAAGATAAATGTATGTGAAATCTGTGATTGATTGGTTAATGCCCAAGCGTTCAAGCTGTTTGTCTACTTATTTAGTGGTTTGTTTTTTTTCGTCAAGTGCGTTTAGTGCATCTGTTGCATTATTGTCGCCTAATGCTCGAGACCAAATTGAGCAAGAACAAGCTGAGCGATTAAAGAATATTGAAAGCTCGGAACAAGATATTGAACGCTTAAACACCTTTGAACCACTACCAGAATTACCTTCTCAAGATAGTCATCAATGCTTTGAAATAAAAGAAATCGAGTTTAAAGGTAGTACGCTATTTTCAAGTGAAGAACTTCTTGAACTAATAGAATTTGTTCCTTCGTGCTTATCTATTACCGATATTAACGAATACTTAAGAGTAATAACTAATGAATACATTTCGTTAGGCTATGTTACTTCACGGGCATTTTTAGCACCGCAGGATTTGAGTGATGGTGTTCTTGAGCTAATCATTATCGAAGGTCAAGTAGAGAAGGGAATGTTGAATGGGAAAGAACAAGGCGCGATTACTCAAGCATATCCAGTTAAGGCTGGAGATTTACTAAACCTGAGAGACATCGAACAAGCACTTGACCAAATTAACCGATTGCAACGTTATAACGCGCAAATTCAAATTGTTCCTTCAGAACAACAAGGCTTTAGTGTTGTTGAAATTAAGAGTACTGAAGGAAAACCTTGGTTTGTTAGTGTTGGTTACAATAACGGTGGTTCTGAAAATACAGGGGAGCAGCAGGTTAGTGGATATTTTGAAACAGGAGATCTTCTTAATCTCTTAGAGAAGTGGACTCTTTCTGGAAGTAAGAGCGCGGAGTCTTCAGATCTTTTTGATTCAGAAAGTTTGAATTTTTCTTTAGATATTCCATATGGTTACTGGAATGCTAGTTATCGTTCCTCATACTCTTCTTATCTTACTTCATTTGAACACAATGGTTTCCTGATAGATTCATCTGGTCGGACAAATACTCACAATGTCGGGCTCAACTACCTGCTATTTCGTGATAACAAAAGTAAAGCCAAAATTACGACAACTTTAAGTCATCGCAGAGACAAAAACTTCATGATGGGTTCGCTTATTGAGGCCAGCAGCAGAAACTTATCTCATGGAATGGCGGGTATGGAATATAGCTCTCGAATCGGGAGTGGTTTTATCACTCTTTACCCACAGCTATTTTGGGGGACTGATTGGTTTGGCGGAGAAGAAAGCTTAAGTAATGATGATCGGTTACCTCAAGCTGAGTTTTTCAAAGGAGCGTTAACGACAAGTTACAGCACTCAGCTCGTGTCAAGTTTGGGATATAGAACTACGCTATTTGGTCAGTGGAGTAATGATACTTTGTACGGAAGTCAAAGGATTAGCATCGGTGGTCAGTACTCAGTTCGTGGCTTTAAGAATGCCTCAATATCTGGAGACCAAGGTTATTACTGGCGGAACGAACTTAGTTACTCGTTTGGTCAGGTGGGTATTATTGGTGATGTCAGGTTAGAACTTGCTATAGATACTGGCGCAATAGTAAAAGATAAGCACGATCAGTATGAGCAAGGTTCGCTTATTGGTAGTGCCCTCGCCATTAAAACACGAAATAAATACGTTAGTACTCAATTGTCTATAGGGGCTCCTATAGATCATCCAGATCGTCTGAATCCAGACGATTACTCGCTAAATTACACCATCGACATTTCATTTTAATTTAAACAGGGCGACGTTATGGCTAAGCATATAACTTCATTAAATCGCATTTTCATTTATTCGGTCTTGTATGTATTTAATATGCAACCGGTTATGGCAAATGTAGTTGCTCATGATACCAATACGATTGTCACGAAAGCACCGAATGGGGTCGATGTTGTCAATATTGCGCAGCCAAACCAAAAAGGTCTGTCTCACAACAAGTTCGATAAATATAACGTTGATAAAAGTGGCCTGATTCTTAATAACTCAGTTGACCAGTTTGCCGTTTCTGAGTTAGGTGGTGTGGTGGAAGCCAACGGTCAACTGCAAGGCCGCGCCGCGGATGTGATATTAAACGAAGTCGTTAAAGCCAATCGAAGCCAGTTAGAGGGCTATACGGAAGTACTGGGCCAGCAAGCTAACGTTATAATTGCTAACTCGTATGGTATTACTTGTGATGGTTGTGGTTTTATCAATACACCGCGCGTGTCTTTAGTAACTGGTAAGCCAGAGTTTGCTGCGGGCCAAGTGTCTGGCTTTGATGTTTCCCAAGGCAGTGTTGTAGTGCAGGGACAAGGATTAGATGCGAGCCGTCAAAGTTACTTTGACATTATTGCGCATACCGCAAAAGTGACTGCCGATATTCACGCTCAAGACTTAGCCATTGTGGTAGGTAACAACCGAGTTAAATACCAAACCAATCAAGTCGAGCAACGCACTCCAACGGATGAACAAGCCACACCAACGGTAGCGATTGATACAGCGTCACTGGGTGGTATGTATGCCGGACGTATCACGTTGGTTTCAACGCAAGAGGGGGTTGGAGTCAATGTTGGTAACTTAGCGACGTCGCAGGGTGACTTGACCATCAACGCGGCGGGGCAAGTAGTACTGGGGAAAGTTAAATCTGAACAAGATATTCAAGTAGCCAGCGGGCAAGCAATTAAGGCGCACGATCTGCAGCTTGCCAAAGGTAAGGCCAACTTCCAAGCCGATGATATTGCCTTTGAAGAGACAAAAGTTGCGGCAGAACAAGGTGTAGCGATAACGGCGGCACGTTTGCAGGTGAATAGCAGTGAGATACATGCGGGTACAGAAAACCCAACGGACTCAATCGCGAATCTGAACGTCAGTGTTGACCAGTTACATGTGGCAAGTTCGGTCGTCAGTGCGGAAGACACGCTGGTGATTCAAGCCCAAAATCTAGCCTCGGATGCGCAGAGCCAGATCAGTGCTGATAACATTACCATTGAGCAACTGAATCAGCTAACGAACGACGGTAAGCTAAGTGCCAAAAACACCTTGCTCGTGCAAGGTGAGCAATTGTCTATCACAGGCAGCGGCAGTATTGCAGCGGATACGGCGGAGTTGAACGGTAATCAGCAGTTACAGGTCGATAGTCAACTGGTCACCAAGACTAAGTTAACACTCAAAACACAAGGTGAGTTGCAAACAGGTGCCCATGCCGACTTAACGAGTCATGAGCAAGCGCAAGTAAATGCGCAGCGCTTGGTGCATTCAGGCAAACTGGTTGCTCAGCAAACTCAAGTTGACGCCGATGAACTCGAACTTACATCATCGAGTAAGTTGAGTGCGAATGATGCACTGGATGTTCAGTCCGACACTATCACCAATACTGGCCAGCTTTCTGCTGGTCAGCAAGTGCGTTTAACGGGTACTCGCTTGGTTAACCGTGGCTCAATAGAAAGCCAACAAGATATCGTGATAAACCATGCAACAGTCGATAACCATAGTGAGATTAAGGCAGCGCATGATATCGCACTACAAGCTAGCCAAGTTACCCAAACGGGCCAGTTAGAGGCGGGCAATCAAATTGAACTGACAGCCAGCGGTAAGGTGGACAACCAAGGCAAAGTGATAGCTGGTCAGCAATTGGCTTTGCAAGCTAACGCATTGGTAAACAGCGGAGAGTTATCTAGCCAAGACGTGCGAGTGGTGGCAAGCAACCTGCACAACCAAGCGACCGGTTTAATTACAGGCAGTCAAAGCACTGTATTACAAGTTGGGGAGGTGCATAACGAAGGCACCTTGCAAGCACTGAATGATTTGGGCTTAACAGTTAACAACTTGAACAACGTCGGGGCATTGATTGCGCTGAATGATATGACGGTGGAGGCCAATAGCAAGTTAACTAACTCTGGGGTGATTTATGCAGGGCGTGATGGCGCGCTGTATGCGCTAGATACGTTGTCGAATCAGCAGGGTGATATACTGACTGGGCGAGACTTGGTAATAGCGGGTGATGCAGAGGGTAAACGTAGTCAGCGGGTAGAAAATGTCTCTGGTTCGATAGAAGCGGGTGCGGGATTAAGTATCGCGGCTGAGCATATAGAGAACAAGCGTCTAGCGGTGAGTTCTTCTTCTAGCACTCAAACGCACAGTTCAGTTCCTAGCGCTATCAAGCTCTCGGTAAACTTGAAAAGTGGAGGTTGTAGACCTGCTCATGGTAGTGGGGGGTTAGACGGGGGAGCTGAAGACCAACAAATATGCTCCTATACATATGATGCAAAAACCGCAACGAAGCACTATAAAACAGAAATAGTACGAGCTATTGTTCAGGGAGATCCTGCAAAACTGTTAGCCAATGGCAGTTTATTGATCAATGCTCAAAATCTAGACAATCAAGCCTCTTTAATTGCGGCGAACAGTGATGCTGTCATTAATGTAAATTCGTTAAACAATGAAGGTTATGTTGACAAAATTGTAAAGAGCTATGCTCGTTACCAGTCAAATTCAGGCTCGTATATCGAGCATACCTCATTTGGTGCGTCTGATAAAACGACAGAAGTTACCGCAAGACTTTCTGGTACCAACACTTCAACCACAACTAATGGTTCATACTCCTCAACCATTAAAGCCGCGGGCAATTTGCAAATTAATGCGAGTAATCAAGTTAATAACTCGGTGTTAACTGGAAATGCTGGCAAATACGCTACTGATGCAACGACTCAACAACCGAAGCAGCACACGGCGGCCACCATCGATCGGGATGGTATAGAGTTACCCGGCCAAAACAGCGTGGCTTTCCCTGAGTATAAAATCCCGAGCGCGCCAAATGGACTGTTTGTCATCAGCGATAAACCGGAAGGTCGCTACCTCATAGAGACCAATCCTCACTTGAGTGATATTGGCAACTTCTTAGGTTCAGATTACTTCTTAAGCAAAATAGATTTTGACCCTGAAAAAGACGTGACGTTTTTGGGCGATGCGTTTTACGACACCCGAGTGATCACCCAAGCTATTTTTGAGCAAACGGGTCAGCGTTACCTCAATGACGCGGTAGGCAATGATCTCGAGCAGATGCAGCATTTGATCGATAATGCCGCGCAGGTCAGTGGTGATTTGAAGTTGAGCTTTGGTGTGGGCCTTACTGAGCAGCAAATTGCCAACTTAACGTCTGATATCGTGTGGTGGGAAGAGATTGAAGTCGACGGTAAAACCGTGTTGGCACCAAAGCTTTATCTAGCGAAAACCACTCGCGATAACGTAACCAACGGAGCACTGATTGCGGGCAAGCAAGTCGATATTAACGCGGGTAATGTTGTTAACCAACATGCACAAATTCAAGCAAACAACGGGTTAAATATTGTCAGCGCGCAAGAGATAGTCAATGACAATGGCAGTTTAACCAGCCATGGTTCGCTGACGCTTCAAGCGCAGCAAGATATCAAAAACATTGGTGGCGACATTCGTGGCCAAGATGTGAAACTGGTCAGCGAGTCGGGTTCAGTGATTAACCAAACCGTGGTTGAGCAACAGGTGTTGTTTGATGGGCAAAACTACGGCATGCATGAAAAAGTGGTGAACACTTTAGTGGGTAATAACGCGGGCATTGTTGCCTCGGGTACTTTAGCCATAGATGCAGGTCAAAACATTATCAACGATTCAGCAACAATTGCGTCGCAAGGCGATGCTGCACTGATTGCGGGTAATGATATTCAGTTTGACTCTAAAGCGGTGGTTACCGAGATTCAGGGTAAAACGCGCTTTGGTCATCAACATGAAAAATCGGTCGAGCATCTGCAAGGTCAGGTGAGCAGTGGCGGCAAATTGTCCATGATTGCGGACGGGGATATCCGAGCTAAAGCCACACAAATAGCGGCTAGTGATGACGTGCTACTTTCGGCAGATAATGTCACGATAGAGACAGCATTGAATGAAGAATACTTAGCAAGCCAAGATGGACGCACGCAGGATAAGAGCCACAGCAAACGTCATCAAGGCTCCAGCATTGCGGGTAATAATGTCACCATTGATGCATCGGGGGATGTGAAACTTATTGGTTCGTCGGTGGAGGCAAGTAATGACATTGCTATCGCCGCGAAAGGTGATGTTGATGTGCTGGCCGTGAACGACAGTGACTACCGTTATCACCAATCGACTAATAAAAAGTCGTTTGGTCGTTCATCGACCACGACCAAAGAAAGCTACCACGAGACTGTTAACAGCGCTGATTTGTCAGGCAATAACATTTCAATATCCGCAAATCGAATTAAAGGCAAACAACTGGCGGGTGGGGATAGTGACATCACTTTGGTGGGCGCTAACCTCAATGCAGAGCAAAGCGTTAACCTCAATGCCGATGGCGACATTGTGTTAGCAGCGCAGCAATACAAACAGTTCGACCGTGAGCAAACGGTGAAAAAAGGTTTTGCTGGTCTAAGTGGTAGTGATAAAGGCAGTGTGAGAGAGGCGACCTTACTCGACAGTGCTAACGTTATTACCGGAGCCGACGTTAATTTCAACTCGGGTAACGACATTGGGGTGATTGCCAGCAATGTCGTGTCGGGGGGCAACGTAAACCTTGAAGCGTTAGACCAAGTGTTACTCAGCGCAGGAGAAGAGCTTAAGAAAGCCCAAGAGTGGAGTGAGAAAACCAGTTTCTTAACGGGCGGCAGTCTGTTTGAAATGGAGAAAAAGCGTAGCGGAGTGCAAGAGCAAACCGCAAAAGCGAGCACTATTCAAGCGGCGGGTAACCTGACGGTTGACACGGGTTCAGTTAAAGTGGTGGGCTCGCAACTGGAAGCGGGTGAGAACATTGATTTGTCTGCGGACACGGGCAGTGTAGAGATCTTGACCGCGAAAGAATCGCGTGAAGAGTTCTCCAGTGAAGAGACCTTAAAAGTCAAACTCAATGCGGACGTGTTGACGGGGCTAAGTGTCGAAAATGGCCAAGTGAAATACACCATTGGTGAAGCAACCTACGACAAAGTCGATGAGCAAAGCCAAAGCCAGACAAATAAAGGCAGCCAACTTCTGGCTGGCAATAACCTAACCATCGATGCCGAATCAAACATCTTAGTCGAAGGCTCTGAGTTGCATGCCAATGCAGATCAATCAGGTCAGGGCGACATGTCACTGGCGGCGAAAGACAACGTCACGATTAAAGAAGCGAAAGACACTCACGCGAGCCAAACAGAAGAGGTTCATGGCAAAGCGGAAGTGAGCTTGGTCGTCAAGCACCAAGCCGTCGAGTTGGCTAAGTCAGCACAAGCGCTCAAAGATTCTAAAGACAAATTGGAAAAAGCCAATAGCGATTACAAGCAGTATAAAAAACAAATCACCGAGTTAGAAACGACGCTGGCGACGTTGAAGCAAGAGTTTGCTGATAAGGCGCCGGGTGTATCCCGTGATGACATTATTGAACTGGAATCATTGATTGGTGAAGTGAAAAGTGATGAAGCGTGGTTCATCGCTGATATAACCATGGCGACGGCAGATGTCGCCTCTAAAACTACAGCGCTAATTAAACAGTCGGCAGCAACTTATCAAAGCGCGTCTACTTATGGTTTTAATGCTGGATTAAACATCGATTTAGAAGCCAGCAAAACCAACAGTTCAAGCGAACATACCTCTTCGCTGGCGTCTAATTTAAGTGGTCAAAATGTCACCATAAGATCAGGTAATAACGACAACAACACACTAACAGTCCAGGGTTCGAATGTTAGCGCAGAGCAAGCACTCGCGTTGAGTGGTAACGAAGTGAACATTTTGGCTTCGCAAGATACCAGTCGTAATGAGACGGATTCGAAATCGGGTTCGGTGAATATCTCGATGTCGATTCACGAATCGACGTTTGGTGGACCAAGTATTAATGCGAGCTTTAATGAAAACAAGCAACGCTCTAACTCAACCACTCACACCAACAGTCAACTAAATGGTGACCAAGTAACGATAAGTTCCATGCAAGATACCAACATAAAAGGTGGTAACGTGTACGGTGACAGCTCGACGCAACTCACTGTGGGTGGTGATCTGAATCTGGCTTCAGTCCAAGACAATCACAATGCCAATAACAAAGGCCAAGGTTTTAGCGCAGGTATCAGTACTGATGCTGGCAATGTGGTCGGTGGTAACGGTGGTGTGAACTTCTCGAAAGGTCGCAGCCGAACCACGGAAACCGTGGTCAGTAGTATTACGTCCAACGGTGAACTGGAGATCGATGTAGCCGGCAATACTGATATTACTGGGGCTAAAATTGCCGCATTAGATGAGCAGGGTAATGATAGCGGTCAGCTGAAATTAAGTACAGGTTCGCTTACCTTTGCAGACCTAAGCAACAGCCATTATGAGCAAAGCAAAAATGGCGGCCTGAGCACGAATTTTTCGGTGGTAAATGAGCCAAGTAAGCCGGGTGAGAACGCTGGGGAAACGCCAAGTAAGTCGCTAGATTTTACCAACTCGACCACGTCAGTACAGTACGCCAACAACAGTAATATCAGCAAGAGCAAAACTTTGGCCACAGTGGGTCAAGGTCAGCTTGAGATAGGTGACAAACAAAGCGATATCGAACGTCTAAATCGTGATGTCACTAATACTGAAAAAGAGTTGTATAGCGTTAATCGTCAGCAAGGCAATATTGATGCGACCTTAGACCACCGTATTGTAACTGAGGAAGGCCGAGCTGGAATTAAGGAAGATATAAAACGCACCGACTTGGGCAATAAATCGTTGTTGGACGTGTTAACGGAAGATTCAGTGACACTCGATGACACGTTTGAGCACATAGATGTAGTGCAAAAAGAGTTTGATGTACTCAAACAAGTTGCACTAACGAACCCCGAAGCGGCACAGATACTGAATAACCTTGATTCAGCAGACCCTGAAGCTAAGCAGTATGCGGCGGAGGTATATGTTCAAACATATGCGCAAGTGATGGGGATCACTATTGAAGAGGCTCGTGTTGTCGCATTTAGTGACACAGCAAAGGGTAACCATATCGCTCAAGGTGATAAGACTATCGTTGAATTGAACGATGCCGAAACAACCAATGGTGGCGATGCTTCGAATACTTTAATTCACGAAGGTACACATGCAGCGATTAGTCAAGGTAGGATTGGTGAAAAAGGAGAATATGAAGAGCAGTATGCTGGTTTAGTCGGTAACTATGCAGAGGATTCCTTTAAGTTTGTTTTGGAAAATTATGGGCTTGGTGAATATAAGTCTGGTGATGTAAACCAACATATCGGCAATGACAGTTCGCCATTGATCTGGTTAAACAATGTCAACTCGGCCATTCAACACAACACACCGGGAGTGACTGTGGACAATCGGTTCTTAAGTAAACGTGAATATGAGCTAGCCAATACGCTAGCAGCTGAGAGCAATGGAAAATATACAGCGGAAGAAATTCGAAATGCAATGCGTCATACCAAAGCTCAGGAAAGTGAGAAGTATGATTCAGGTGTTTCTCCCTACTTTGTAGATACTTCTAAAGTAGACGATAAGAGTTTCGTTGATACCAGCGAGGGTAAATTGATCGTAGCACAAGACGGAACAGGAAAAGGTCGTTACATTGTTCAGGATATAAGGTCGATTCCTTTAGATGAGTCAGCGAAGCAGTATTTGCTCGATCAAGATCTAGGCTTTAGTTTCTTTGACGTTCCAGAAACGAAAGTGATTGAGATTGAATTCTTAACAGGCAATCCGATAAATTCCCAGAATGGTACATACCAAGTATCACACATCATTGATGGAAAATCCTACGTGGTAGATTATCACTCATGTGCTACTCCAGAGTGTGTGGCGACTAATAGTAATATGGTGAAAAATGCTGCCAGTGAAGCGTTCATAGATGCAACTAGTGCTAAGGCATTGGATGATGCATCTACTTTGGCAAATGGAGCCTTATTGTTAACCCCGTATGGTACTGCGAGTAACGTCAGACATGTTCAACATCTCGATAAGATTAAAGTTGTCGGAGAAGTTTTGAATCAGGGGACTAGTTTTGGTAGTGCATACTTGAATGGAGAAATTGGTAAATTTGTTACCGAAGAAGCTTTTTCTAGAACGTTGGGTAAAATGTTGGTAGAGACGCTTGGGAAGGGTAAAGGAGAAAAGGTAAATGTTTATATTGATACCTTGGGTATTGGAGATATAGGCGAAGTTCTGCCTGAAGATAAAGCTATAGAAGAAGAGTTTAAATCATATGTTCAAGGTGCTACAGAATAAGGTCTTATGGCCAAACAAATATTTAGGTGAAAAGTCAAGATTATTGATAGTATTTACCCTCATTGGCTTTATATTGTTCAGGGCTGTAGAGCATTGGGGGGCTTTCAGCACAATTAAAGTGTCACACTTTCTGGCTCTTTATATGACCCTAGTTGTCAGAAGCTTTTTATATGATAAAGAACTTCCAATTGGAACTATTTCATTTGAGTTTGAACCAATGAATGCTAGTAAACAGCTTTCTAGACTGATAATAACATCACTTAGCTTACTGGTTTACTATTTTTGCCTGTAAACACAAATGAATGATCTAATATGGCCTAAAAAATGTGTAAGCACAGCAGTAAGAATTACACTATTCAGCCTGATTGTTATTGCATGGGTAAGCGCAATAGTCTTTAGCATTAAAACGATTAATGAAGTTTCTGCGCCTCAACTAATTTTTGTATATCTGATATTTTTAGTTTGGTGTTTTCTAAACAATAGAACTATGCCGGTAGGAGCGATATTAGTTAGATACGAAGTGAGTAGTGAAGGAACACAATTTACCAGATTTATAAGCTTTGTAATTTGTGTTGTTGTTCTCTTCTATTGCCTGTTCCAACCGTTGATCTAGCATTTCGGAGCTGAGGAGATATATAGTCCTCTCTCTCCACCAAAAACATCAACCTCCAGTGATGTTAGCTACGGGGAAATATTATCATACCCTGGGGTGTTGAGACTGTGAATTAGGGTGTTTCGGGCCCGGGCAGGAATTAATTTAACGGTTAGGGTATGATTATGTGGGGTATTCGTAGCGAGATTGTTATTCAGATACCAGAGCTGAAAGAAGAAATTTGGTCCATTACAGGATCAGGCACGTGATAGTCCACATCAGTCTGAATGAAGCTATCTACCCCAGTCACCAGAGTAAATTTCAGGGTTAGACCCAATTAAGTTGGTTATAGAAAAGTACCGTACTTTGACCGTAGCTGTCTAATTCTGAAACGAAAAGCTTACCTTACCTATGCTCAAAAGTAAAATTACGTATCAATGGATTAAATATAAGATTTATGTGCTTTCGTAAGTATACTGCATCAATATGTACGCGCACCTTCTAAAGTGATCGAACCTCTTATTCTTCGCTACTCAGCATCTCTTGATAACCACCCGCATTGTAAAGGTTGGTGAAGCCTTGCTTTGTTAAGTAATCATATGCTTGACCAGAGCGGTTGCCGCTGCGGCAGTACAGCACGATAAGTGTATTTTTATTAATGTTGGCAAAGTGTTTGTCGAGGTCAGACAAAGGGTAGTTGAGCGCATTTTTAAGATGGCCTTGCTCGAACTCTTGTGGCGTTCTGACATCTACAAGGAGTGCTCCTTGTTCAATGAGTTGCCAGCCTTGTTCTGCTCTCGGCGTTGCTTGAACAATAGTAGATAGCAGCGCAAAACTGATGACCGCAGCAGAAAGTAGTTTATTTAGCATTTCTATTTACCTAAGTTTATTTAGTTTGAACTTTTAAATTGTAGTCACTCTTATTGCTTATTCGTCTTCGTATTCATCGCCAAATTGATAGTCACTGACTCGGATAAATCTAAGATTTGGCGCTAGCGGTTCAATTTGCTGTTTAAGCTTCTCATGAATAAACAGAGGGCTTAGATCGCATCCGCCCATTTTAAAGATTAGGCGCTGATCTTCGTCGATTTTATCGAGCACGTTTGCATCCAATCGATATTGATAGACGCGGGGCTCATCGTCTTCGTCATCGCACTCCTTGTAGTCAGATGTTTCTCTATCCCAACAATCGAGGTCTTGGTACATGTTGAGTAGCAAAAATGGCTGTTGAGTATTCTCTCCTTTGTATTCAACCGTCGCAGGGAATAATTGACCGCCATAGATGTGTTGTTCTAATTGGGCTTTAAATGACTCGGTAAATAATAAGCTAGGGGTGCAGAATAGGTTACTGGTTTCGCTAAGGGCGAGACGGGACTTCGCGTTGAAATGAACGGCACCATCTTCAAGGTTTAGTTTACGAAAGTGAAAACGTCGCAGTGCAGTTTGCTCGGTAGGGATGACTTGCCAAGGCTCGGTGTTATCGGAGTAATTGCCGTGCATGATGTAGTAATTGTTGTTGTAACTCATAGGGGTTGCATCATTGATTATTTTTTTATGAGTTTATCATGAGCGATATCCGGTTTATTGAGTAGCAACGTTTTTGAATGGGCTGAACATCACATTATTCAATTATCTGGCTACCTACGTGGATGGCAATAGTGCAATTGATTGAAATAACTCAGCTTTTCATGTCCAATATGCTCTGGTTTTGATAGGGGGCAAGTATGGAAACGTTGCCAAAATGGTTGGCGAAAAAGTTTCAGTTTTTCGCCAGTAAATCGATTCTATTTCTGTGGCTAATGCTGATCGGCTGTGTGTTTGCCATGGCAGTTGTGCTCGCATTGATCGCGCCTTTTGGTGATTATTGGGCATTGGTGTTAGTGGCGTTGTTCATGGTCTGCCTAGTGGGATTAATGTGCAGTAAGTTCTATTACCAGCGTTGCTATTTAACGGGTGAATTGGTTAAACACAGTAAAGGAATGAAAATCGCTTTTCTTGCTAATGTGTATCTATTTTTAGCAATGACAATGGCATTGTTGTTATTACCGTTATTGCTATGAATGTGGGGAAAGATAGAGGTATACCGTCATTAAGGAACGAAAATTGAAAATTAATTGGTTAAGCCTTGGCTTATTGCTCATCACTGGACAAGTCCTTGCAAGCTCGGATCTATCAGGCGAATACAAACGCTACCGAGGTGATCAATTAGATGAACATGGCGCTGTTTTTGACATTACTCGTCAGCCTAATGGTCACTATTTGATTTCAGGTTCTGCGGTATGGGTGGGGAACGCACAAACAGGCCAAGTAAATATTGGTGATGTTTATGGCGAATACCCTCTGAAAGGCAATCAAATCCATTTTCAAAATGATGAATGCCAGTTCGTCATGACCTTTGCGGGCGATGAAATCATCGTCACTGATGACCTTGTAAGCTGTGGCGGAATGAATGTTACCTTCAATGGTACTTATAAGAAAAATCAATAATCTAATTCAAAATCGAGTTGTTGGAGTGCATCTGTTTCGCGCCCCAATTTAACTTAAAGGTACTATCTATTATGCTTAAATCTCTTGTTCTGCCTGCGATACTAATCTCTAGTTCTGTTCAAGCAACTGACCTACAAGGGTGCTTTTCTACTGAAGATTTGATTACTAGCTTTAGTGATGGTCAGTCTGAAATGAAACAGTCTTATATAAATATTGTAAAGCAGGGTGATGACTACCTAGTCGATGCGTTGCTGTGGGGAGCGAATTATCACATTTGTGGAGTCGGCGACCCAACTGAAGGCGCTGACCCAGCGCCACTCAAAATGCGTAAAGTTGGTGATAAATTAGTCTATGAGAAGCAAGAGCCAGAATACGATATTAGCTGTAAGTTAGAGCTCAGTGTGCAAGACGGAAAGGTGAAAATCATCGATGAGAACTACCACTGCGGGCAATACATTTTCTCTTGTGGTGCGCGGGTAGGTTTACACAACGTTGAGTTGCCTTCTACGCCCAATCAATGTCATTCAAGTAATGCGTCCAACTAAGAAGGGAATGTTATGAATAAAGTGGGCTACGCAGTGTATTGGCTTGGCTGTGGTTATGTATTGTCACATCTCTTTCTAATGCACGATTGGATGCAGTTCTTTGACGGTTTCTCGTTGCTCTGTACCTTAGTACCTGCGGTTGCTGCCTTGGCAATTGCAGGTGAAGGAATAACGCAACGGTTTAAGCTATCGGCCAAAATCATGTGGGTCAGTGCCACTCTTACATTTGTCTATGGGGCAGTTTTGACATTAAGTCATTATCCATTTGATGCGGATGGATTTGTTATGGGGTTGTCTGTTGCCATATTGCCGTTTTTCTATGCGCTTGTTTTAACTCTACTGGTTGCGCCTTTGGTGTTTAAAGCTGAGGGGAGTAATCAATGAAACATTTGAGCATTATCGCTTTATTGATTTTGTTCAGTTCACACTCTATCGCTCAAGAGAGCAGCTTTGAGGGCAAAAGCTATTTAGAAGTAAAGCGACAATTAGTTTCTGATGGTTGGACCGTTGCTGAAGATAAAGCGAACACAAATGCTAAAACGCTTCCAGAAGTAGACTGCGGCAGCGGGCTGGATTCTATTTGCTCGGCTGCGTTTACCAAAAACGGTCAGCATCTCGCTTTAGCGCTTGAATCGAAAGGTGGTCAGTTAATAGTCATAGGAGAGTACTGAGTATGAAACGAAAGTGGGTATTGAGTACCGCGTTTTTGCTTACCGCAATTAGTAATATGTCGTTCTTTCCGAGTGCAAGTGCGGAGACTTTAGAAACCAAGAGTTACATTGTCACAGTGAATGTGCAGTGTGAGGAAGGTGAGGTGACGTGTGAAAACGTGCTTTACTCGGGGGAGTCAAAAATCTCAGGCAATAAAATTGAGTTGGTCGGTAAGACAGTGCATTCCATATGCGCAGATGGTGTAACCCCGTGTATGTTTCGTGGTTACTCTTTTAAAAATGGTGACGTGAATTATTTTGTTTCTGTCTTCGGTGATTTGGAAGTGTGGGATGCCAAAGGGAACGTGTTGGTTGATGAATCCGGCGAGTGGCAATAAGTATGGCAACAAGTGGTTGGCTGATTTCCGAAGCGTACTTTAAGCGAGACGAAATTAAAGGGATAAAGCGTAAAGCCGAAAGCCTTATTACTCTTCGACAAGCTCAATTCTCGCTTCTGTGACCAATTTTACTTCCAAAACGTTTTATAACATCCATAATGGCCACTCTATAACGTGTTGTTTTGAAAGCAATACGTGTACATGAATAGCCATCTAAAATCATAATTCATAGGTAGTCATTATGAAACCAGCACCAATTAAACCAGAAATTCAGTTCGATGATTTTGCTAAGCTTGATATCCGAGTTGGAGAAATTGTTGAAGTGTTGGAAGTAGAAAAGTCAGACAAGTTGATGAAGCTGATTGTCGATTTTGGTGACCACACTCGTTCTATTCTGGCGGGTATCAAACAAGAGCGTGAAAACCCGAAAGAGATTGAAGGTAAACAAGCACTCTTCGTCGTCAATCTTCCAGAACGAAAAATGGCAGGTGAGTTATCACAAGGCATGTTGTTTGATATTGGCTACGAAGACAAATTACAGCCATGCTTAGCGTGCCCAGAAAATCAAATTCCAAACGGTGCTCGTGCTGGTTAATAGCGGCAAAGCACCTAATTACAGCGGCTAGAAGGTAATAAAATGATAGATTTCAATAACTCCTCAGTGTTTAAGCTTAAGCCTATTGAAGTAGAGAAAGCACGAGACGATTTCCATAAATTCTTGATTAATGGCGAGCAGATTTTCGCGGCTTTCAAGACTATTCGCGACCAAGTGGTGTTCACCAATAAGCGTGTTATCGCTGCTAATGTACAAGGTATTACTGGCTCGAAAGTGGATTACACCTCGCTTCCTTTTAGCAAAATTAACGCGTTCTCTGTCGAAACGTCTGGAACATTCGATATGGACTGTGAGATTGAGCTTTATCTAAGTGAAGTGGGAAGAGTGCGTTTTGAAATAAAAGGCTCTTTCGATATTGTGCAGTTTAACCGCTTTATCAGTGAATACGTTCTGTAGCCGAGCGCTGAATAATAAACACCCTGCTAGGATGACGCTTGCAGGGTGTTTTTGTATCTGGCTTAAGTTGGGTTTTCACAGCTATTTTAGTCTTTGAATAATTAAGGAAGCAGGTGCTCTATTTGGGTAATAGAATAATGGGTTTTCTTATCTTCGTCTGGAAGTGAAGCGTTTATTGTTACTTTAGTCATGTAGGCTTTTGCTCCGGGATGAGTTGCTTGAGCTTGGCAGAAAAATGCGTAATTAATGCTATCACTCTTTTGCTGCTGTACCGCAAGTGGTGTGTATTGAACGCCGACGATAGAGTTCATGATTTCAAACGCGTCAATGACTTCTAAGGTGAAGTCCCGCGCTAAAATCAGCGTGCCATAGTCATTCGATGCTGCATTTTGTTGTGACATTCTATACTCCTTAGCGTGATAAACGACTCTATGAGGAAAGTGACAGTGACTTCGGCTCAAAAGAGAATGCCAAGCAGTATTACTGAAAATATCAGCAAAGTTGGTATCAAGTTAGTATCAAGTTCACTTCTCCGCGTTAATTCTATTGGCAACTTTATAAATACCTATCACGGGAGGTGGTGAATACTAAAAAATAAAGGAGCCGAAAATGACTCCTTTGCGCGGCGTGTATTGGCCAATTATAGATACAGAGGCATCACTTCAGTGGGTTCTCCATACGCCAACCTGCTTGGCTTCAACTGGTTGTTCACCAAGTTTTGCAACATCCCAATAGCGGAACCAACAGGGGCAATAACTGGGATATAACGTTGATACTTGCGACTTAGTGCTTGGCATAGATAGTCATGTACTTCAAGCATACCTGTACAACCGAGAATGATCGCTTGTGCACCTTGTTCTTCAATTGCAATCGCACTTTGCTCAAGCAGTTTTTGTTTGAGTTTATCAGTATCGTGTAGCTGATCGACGGGTAGATCAGCATGTCGAATAGATGCCACATGATTGGCGATATCTTGTTGTCGCGCTAAATCCCAAAGCATGGGTACGACGGATTCAACAACGGTAACAATGGAAAAACGATTGGCAACCATCATGGCATTCATCGCTGCAGGGGCAAAGCCGCCTACTACGGGAATGCTCAACGCTTCTTTTAATGATTCTACTGCAGGCTCACCAAAGCAGTTTACAAAGATACCATCGAACCCTGCTTTTTCCGCTTGAATCGCTTTAGTAAGTATCTGTTGAGAGTTCCACAATTCGGCAGTTCGAGTTTGAATAAAAGGGGTTGCACCTTCATCTAATGCAACATACTCCACGGAGAAGTCCGGGGAGAGGACAGGAGAGATTTCCTGCTCAAAGCCAGGGATAAAAGATTGAGCGCTTTGGTTCGAGACAGGAACAATGACCATGATTCTTTTGTGTGTCATCGTGATATTTCCTTATTTAGTTTGATTTGTTAAACACAGGTGTTGATCCCAAAGTAACCAAAACTTTGCAGCATAGAATTAAAATTTTGTACCGCTTGTTCGGTTTTCAGTTTGGCGTGTGGAGGCAGTGAGAATAAGTAAACTTGCTGTTTCTCTTTCACATCTTCTACGGATAACCCGTGTAGGCTATTTAAATGAGGGTAGGCGAGCTGTTTATCTTCTTCTGTTAATGGTGCAATTATCTCTTCAATTAACTCCGCGTCGATTTTGCCAATCATACAAATGAGGTTTGGGCACATGTCGATAGGCGCTGGCTGGCTAGTGTTCCAAGCAATGAGGTTTTCGTTCTGGTTTAAGACCACCATCTCTTGCTCTTTTGCATTGGGGTCATTCAATATCTCTTTGGTTTGTTTGAACCTCAGCTCTGTAAAGTCGAACCCACCTTCCGATTTTGCACTCACTTTATCGACAATGCACGGTAGGTCATTGTCAAACAGTGGCGTGAGGGCAATATCATGTTGCATCGCTAAATAGTGACGCAGCGCGGCTAGTGGTTGGTTGTCACTGTTGGTGGCAAGGCTGTGGCCAATATCACGAGACAAAGAAATGGTGTTAGGTACTAGTGCCGATTTTGCTTGTTGCACTGACATCGGCCAACCAGCAATTGCACCGATACCGTCAAATGAGTCTGGGTTAGCCAGCATAGGACGGATAGTAAACTCGGTAATTTGCGCTTGTTCAACGGGATTACTGTCTGAGGTAAGGTTGAGTGTTAGGCCATTGGCAAACTGCGCACCGGGTACGTTTTCATGTGCGGGCCTTAAAACGAACGGTGTAGCGGGCACTTCTTGAGTAAAGGTTAATGAACTCAACGTTGGTACAGAACGGCCAGCTCCATCCGCGTCTACTAATTGAATAGCGGGTGTATGCTTGAGCGCTGCTAGCATCGCAACAAAGATGTTAGACCCTGTTTCCACTGAAATGGTGTAAGAGAGTTTATCGGCGATGTTTTGTTGTTGTACATTTTTCTCTAATGTGCTGAATGCGCGTGTTTCCGCACCTTTTAAACCGATTCGCTCAAAGCTTTTCGGCGAGCCCATTGCTGCGACTACTGCGCCGTAATCATTGGTATTTAAGTCATCCAATTTTGCCAGTTTGACCGGATTACCTTGCTGTTGCTCTTGAGCGATTTTTGCAATAAACCCGTAAGCCGTTTTTATAGAGCCACCCCCTCCACTTGCCAGTAATGTAGAGCCATTTGCGATTTCAAAGAGGTGTTCAATCTTGAGGATTTCCATAGTTATTGTCCTATTTGGGATGGATTAGAGGCTGGCCGTGTACGGTTACATCGGCCTGACGTTGCTCGTTATTTTTTCAATTAGTGTGTCAATTTCCGTTAGATAACAAAGCTCGCCTTTTTTGTGCATAAAGGTTTGGCCCTTTTGTGCGATTAGCAGTGCTGGGTGAAATTGCTCTGCAATATAAAGCAGCTGAGCAGAGAATAAGTAGTAAAGTGAATGGCATATAAGGTGGCTAGATTTCGCTAGCCAATTATTGTATGCGTCTCGAATGTAGGTGAGTCCTTTGTCTACTTTTCCTGTATGGCCATATGACCAACCGAGAAATAGCTTAGCGATACCGATGAAGAAAGGGAGATTGTGTCGGTTCGCCAGATGAAGTAAACAATTGGCACTGTGTTCGACTTTCTCAATTTGATTTAAGTGGAAGTAGTAGAAGAGCTGAGCTTGAAATGCAATCGCTTCGGTTAATATATTGTTCGTTTGACGGTTAAGCTGATACAAATTATTTATAGCGGACTCTGCCTTTCTTAATTGGCCTTGTCGGGAGTAACTCAGTGTTAAGAATAAGTAAGCGACCACACGAGGATCTTGGCCAAACTCTGCTAAGTCTCGTTCAAGGTGCTCGGCTTGGTGTAGCTGTAACGCATTGTTTGCCGCTTCAATAGACTGTTCAATTTGTCCTATCCAATAATAGGTATTAGATAGAGCTATGAGTGAGTTAACGCGAGCGCAATCATCATTGGTGCGGTGGCTGATTTCATGCAGGCTTAACGCGGTATCTTTAGCGTCGACGAGATCCAACGCCATTAGCTTTTCTAACCAACGATTGAATATCACGCTGTTTAAGCTCGAGTGCTGGGAATTGCCTGAGAGTAGGATAGTCAAACGTTCGTTGATGATCTTTTGTTGAGGGGATGACCAACCACATTGCGAACGGCAGATAGAGCCTTGTAGCAGTAATATCTCAATGGATTGATTGAGGCCTAAATTGCCCGGTAGCGTATGTTCGATTTGATGAAGTAAATCTGCAGCCTGATCAAATTGGCCATTATTTTTGAGCAGTTTAGCCGCTTGAATATAGTACTGAGCTGCTTGATTAGTATCTCCTAGATTTTTGTAGCAGATGGCGAGCGTAATGAGGCCATCAGCATGTTTGTTCGGAGATTGACTTAATACAGAGATGATCAGTTTGTTGCTAGCAATCCAATCGGGCTTCGAAATGTTGTCTTTGATGTGTTGGTAGATCCCAGAGTGGGTAAACTTAAACTCTTGGTGACCGATTTTGTCGAGCAAAGCGCATTGGCAAAGGGCGGCGATGTCTGGCCCTGCCATAGGGAATACAGTCTCAATTAAGTCGTTTGAAAAGCTAATACCAAGAATCACTGCAGTATTTAGTATTGAGCGCTGCTGCGTGGTCAGAGCTTGTAACTGTTGGTCGACAAAGGTAAGCGATACTGCATTTAACTCCACTACCGGCTCTTTGTTCAGTAGCATCTGTTTTAAAAATTTAGGGTAGCCTTTAGCGATGTCAGCACATTGGTCAACGAAGTGTTTAGAGGCGTTTTGCTGAGTCCAGTACTCCGCTAATAACCGGCAGTCGTAGTGAGTGAGTGGAGTGAGCAAGTATTTAGGATGGTCTTCCAACACCGTTCCTTTGAATAACGCTTCATCAGAACTGGTGTTGAAAATAAAAACGAAGTTATCTATCTCATTCGTTAGGCATTGCTGAAGGAGTTGAATGCTTTCTTGATCGAACAGGGTTATGTCGTCGATAAAGAGCCCTCGCAGGCTGCTGGCTCGAATGACCGCTGAGATGAGTTTTATCATATCGGTGGTGATGGGAAGTGTAGGCCGCTGTTCATTCTGCTTCCATGGCTGCCGAATTAAAGCGAGCAGTTTGTCTATCTGATTTGGTGGCAATGATGGCAATGTTTCGCTGATATTTTCGATTATCGATTGCAAATCGAAATGCGCTTTTACGTCCAGTGCAAGTATCAACAACTCAGCGATCATTGGTCGCTTTTGAAACGGGAAAGGCAGAGGGCTTAGACGAACAATTTGGTCACTTTCAACTGACTCTAATGACGACAAGAACAGTTCACATAGGTGAGATTTACCGATGCCACTTGCTCCAGATACCTGAACAATTAAAGGCCCACGAGGTGCTTTCAAGTAGTCTGATTGTTGTTTAAGAAATTGAATTAGCTCTTGATCTCTGCCAAAGGTATCGATGACGGAAGTTCGATGATGGCTAAATCCCCAATAGGGTTTAACGGAATCTACATTCGGGTGAGTAAGGCAATGAAAATTGGTGTAAGCGATGATTTCGGGGTCACAGATATGCAGTCCACATTGTTCGGTTGACTGCAAAATGGTAATCAACTGGTTTAAATCGAAGTTATTGACGGAGACGTATTCTGCAAGGTATTTATCGACTTTGCTGCTTGTTAAGGCGATTTTTAAATCGTAGCAGTGGTGAGAGCCAATATACCGGTTGTAGATTTTTTTGAGAACTAATGGTGTAAGAGTTGGTTCGGGGTAACAATAGCCAAAGCCAACAATATAGTTACCGACTATATCGACAACTTCTAAGTTGTTATCTTTCAGCTCGGCGACATGATGCGCTATGTAGTGACTGTTGTCTTCTCTGAGGTGGTCGCATTGTCCGTTGTTGGTGATCAAAATGGCAAAAAGGTGGATTTTGCTCGGCTGAATCTGAGCTTCAATTGGGGGATTTTTCTTACTTGGCAGTAGTGCTTCAATGGTGGTGTTGAAGAAATTGGCTAGCTCACTGGCCACTCTAAAACTGACTTCTTTGCCTGTTTCCGCACGTTTTAATGTCGCGATAGATACTTGATAGTTTTTTTCATACAGCGCGGTGGCTAAAGAGTCTTGGCTATAACCATTAAGTACCCGTAATTGTTTGATTTTACGCTTTGAAAGCTTAATTTTACCTTTCGATCTTTTCTGAGGAAGGTTTGTTTGGGTAATGTTTGGCATCGCAATACTTGTTTAATGGTGACAAAAGTAACGTAAGCCCACTGCGTGTTCGGGGGCCAAAATACATAAGGTTTAAAGGCGAGACGATAAATAACCGTTAGGTTGTTAGGATAAATGCTGACGAAGTTGTTGGATTTATTTATGCACAAGTAATTGTTTACTTTGAAACTAATTATGACAGCAGCGTCTATAAACCGAAGTGAGGTCATTATAGCAACTGGTTGAGTATATGTTTTAGGGCTGAGATCTGAAAACTTGATTAATGTTGCAAATTAAGCGTTCTATAGCATTCACCAAGGCAATAGATAGAGATAAAGCGTGATGCGGGTAGGACTTATAAAATAGAGCGTGCCACGCAATGAGCACGCTCTGCTAAATGAGAGGAAAGCGTTATAAGTAACGAGCAGTAAGGTGCTGTTGGAAGTATTGCGCGTTTAGGGTTTCACCCGTCGCAGCTTTTACCAACTCATCCGTTGTTAATAAGCTGCCTTTACTCCAGATGTTGTCTGACAGCCAAGTAAAGATAGATGAAAGATCCCCAGAGCGAATTGCACCGTCTACATCAACCGTTTGTTTCATTGACGCCATAAACTGTGCTGCATACATTGCACCTAATGTGTATGACGGGAAATAACCGAAAGCGCCATCCGTCCAATGAATGTCTTGCATACAACCATTTTTAAAGTTGCCTTGGGTTGAAAGACCGAGGTATTGCTGCATTTTGCTATCCCACAGCTCAGGAACATCCGTATGTTTAATGTTGCCGTTGATAAGATCTCGTTCAATCTCATAACGCAAGATAACGTGAGCAGGGTAGGTTAGCTCATCGGCATCAACGCGGATAAAGTCTTTTTTCACACGGGTGTACAGCTTTTGGAAGTTTTGCTGTGAAAACAGTTCACTATCTGGCAGGTTGAAATGCTTACCTGCGAAATGCGATAAATGCTCGATAAAGGCATCGCTACGGCCAACTTGCATTTCAAAAAATAGCGATTGAGATTCATGAATCCCCATTGAGCGAGCTTCACCCGCAGGTGTACCAGCAAGCGCTTTCGGCAGACCTTGTTCGTAACGGGCATGGCCGGTTTCATGTACGATTCCCATCAGGCTTTGTACAAATT
This sequence comes from Vibrio sp. LaRot3, assembly GCF_027587025.1. GTDB lineage: Bacteria > Pseudomonadota > Gammaproteobacteria > Enterobacterales > Vibrionaceae > Vibrio. Next base: position 712,542 of record NZ_JAPPTI010000001.1, read on the forward strand.
CGGCTTCATCATAACGAGTGGTAATACGCACATCAGAAGGTACGCCACCGCAGAAAGGGTGAACACTTTCATCCAAACGGCCATGGTTAAAATCAAACTGAAGTAGCTTCATGACATCAAGACCAAGGGCTTTTTGTTGCTCTGTCGCGTAGTGGCCTTGCGCTTGAACAAACTGTTCGCTTGCTTGCTTATCGATTACTTGGTCAATAAGGCTTGGTAGCCAACTTTTCACATCACTAAATAGCGTATCTAGTGCGGCAGAAGAAGTGCCCGGCTCATAGATATCAAGCATGGCATCGTAAGGAGTTAGGTTGTTTGCTTCCGCTCGTATTTGCGCTTCTTCTCGAGATAGGGCAACCACTTCAGCCCAATTTTTCTCAAAGCCAACCCAATCGTTTTCACCGCGTTGAGTACGCCAAGCATGCTCACATTTAGAACCAGCTAATGATTTAGCTTGCACTAGCTTCTCAGGCAGCAAATTCGCCTGTTGCCATTGTCGTTTTAGCTCTCGAAGTTCCGATTGTTGCTGGCTGCTTAGCGCTTCTTGCTCTGCTTGAGCAAACCAATCATTAAGCTCTGGCTTAGTATGAAGAGAGTGAATGTGTACTGAAAGCTGCGCCATGGCTTCTGAACGAGCTTGATTGCCGCCCGATGGCATAACAGCGGCTTGATCCCAGCCACAAATAGACGCTAAGTGGTTAAAGTGATCAATGGTTTTTGAATGTTCGACGAGTTTTTCGAATGCGCTCATGGTGTTTGCCTTTCCCTGACTGAGTAAATAAAAGCGATATAAAACAGGACTAGAGTGTAGCAAGGCAATGATTATCATCCAAGTATCTGATAAATATACCGAGAATAGCAGCGTGTAAGAGGTATTATGTAGGAATATCCCCTGATTTCTTTATGTAATACCGACTAAAGAATGGCTTTCACAACTGAACAACTTGTGTATATTAAAGCATCAACAAGGAAGTCTAATTATGATTGTTAACTTTGAAGCGTTTCTTATCGCGATTACCATTTTGACTCTTACTCCGGGGTTAGATACCGCGTTAGTCATTAAAAACTCCTCTCGTGGTGGATTGGCAGATGGGGCAATGACCAGTTTAGGTATTTGCCTTGGCTTGTTTGTGCATGCCACTTTTTCTGCGGTCGGCATTTCCGCCATCTTAGCCCAGTCGGCTGAGTTGTTTTCATTGGTGAAAATGGTCGGTGCCGCGTATTTGATTTGGTTGGGCGCAAGTTGCTTGGTCTCTTTATATCGAGGGCAAGCTGATGGGATGGATATCGCTATGGCATCCAGCGGAATTGACTTGAAACGTTCAGTAAGAGAAGGGTTTTTATCGAATGTTTTAAACCCAAAAACCGCGGTATTTTACTTAGCATTTCTGCCACAGTTTATTGATCCAAATGGCTCTGCATTCATGCCATCATTATTAATGGCGGCCATTCACTTTGTGATTGCGATGATTTGGCAGTGTGGTTTAGCGGGCGCTTTAGACAAAGCGAAGGGGCTGTTACAAAGCTCAACGTTTATGCGCAGAATGGAAGCGACCACAGGTGCCGTGCTGGTGGCATTGGGCGTGAAATTGCTGATTGAAGAGTAGTCTTTGATAAACATTAAAAAACGCGGCTGATTAGCCGCGTTTTTTGATTAAGCGTTAACGGCGTTGATGCCATTTGAGTTGGAAGAACTAGCAAAGAACAATTTAGTTTCTTCAACCACAACTTGGCGTAGGGCAATTAAACCAATTAGGTTAGGGATAGCCATCAAACCATTAACTATGTCGGCAATAATCCAAATCATATCTAAGTGTAAGAAAGCACCCGAAGCGACTAGCGCGACAAAAATGATTTTGTATGGCAACACCGCTTTAGTGCCGAGCAAAAATACCACGCAACGCTCACCGTAGTAGTTCCAACCTAGAATCGTCGTAAACGCAAAGAACATTAGGCCAATTGAGATCAACATAGGGCCAAAGGTTTCTGCATTAAGGCCCACCGCGAACGCGTGTGTGGTCATAGCTGCACCAGCAAAGTCACTTTGCCAAGCGCCCGTTAAGATGAGAGCTAGACCCGTCATGGTACAAATGATGATGGTGTCAAAGAAAGTACCTGTCATTGAAATGAGGCCTTGCTTTACACATGAATCTGTTTTGGCTGCTGCTGCTGCCATCGGTGCGCTACCAAGGCCAGATTCATTAGAGAATACGCCGCGAGCAATACCTGATTGGATTGCCAGCATGATGCTTGCGCCTAAGAAGCTGCCTGTTGCAGCTGAAGAGGTGAAAGCAGACACAATCACTAACTCTACCGCATCCAGCAGTTTATCGGCATTCATGATGATGACGCTCAGGCAGGCCAAAACATAGAATAGCGCCATAGTTGGTACAACTTTACCTGCCACTTTTGCAATAGATTGAATGCCGCCTAAGGTCACGAACGCCACTAATAACGTGAGAATACTGGCTGAAATTTCACGTGATACACCGAATGAAATCTCACTAGCGTCAAGGATGGCATTGACTTGAGGGAAAGTGCCAATACCAAAACACGCCACACCTAAGGCAAAGATGGCAAACATTATTGCCAATGCTTTCGAGCCCACGCCATATTGCAGGTAGTACATCGGGCCGCCGACCATCTCACCTTTGTCGTCAACGCGGCGATATTTTACGGCCAGTAAACACTCAGCATATTTGGTTGCCATGCCGAATAGGGCAGCTAGCCACATCCAAAAAAGAGCACCAGGGCCGCCAAGTTTGATTGCTGTGGCAACACCAACGATATTACCCGTGCCGATAGTGGCTGAAAGTGCTGTACATAGTGCGGCGAAACTTGAAACATCGCCTTGTTTGTTTGAATCCTCTTTGCTAAACACCATTTTTAGCGCGCGAGGCAGGTATCTAAACTGAAGTAGACCTAAACGAAAAGTAAAATAGATACCCGTGCCAACGAGTAAAATAAGTAATGGTGGACCCCAGACAAAATTGTCTATGGTCTTTAGTAAAGATTGAAGGTTATCCATGGTTTCCCCTTAAGTGATAAAACTTTTTTAAGGAGAAGAGTGAAAGGCGAGATAAAGCCGCATGAGACAGCAAGATCATCAAATATGAGCAAATAAGGCAAGGCCAGATCGCTGGATGTAACTTTCCACTCCTCTGTCCTTTTGCCTGAGAGTTTCACTCTGCTTGCGCTGAGCTTGCTCCTTCGGCGACCGATTTCTACAACTAAGTAGTACGGTTCTCTCCAGAGGTTCCTCCAACTACAGTCCCTGCTACCTATGGCAGCACCTGAAAGATTTACTTCTTCGGTAGGTTAGTCTAACCAAATGTTAATATTTGGTTAATAACCACTCTCCTGCAGTCTTCAACGGAACAATCATTCGGGTTAGCGAATGAATGTTAGTCAATAGCACTGGTGGCTATTGATGAGGGAACTTTATCACTATTTTTGATGATTTCAACAGATTTTTGAGACTAAATCTGATGTCGATAAATAAGTATAAAAAAACGGCGCTCAATGAGCGCCGTTCAATAGGAAGGTAACAGTCAGTAAGCATGCGTACGATGCGCCGACCTTAGAAGTAGTTTGCGTCTACTAATTCGCTGGTTTCCACAGCGCTTACTTCTTCACGAGCTTCTAACCAAGCAGCAACTTGTGCTTTTTGCTCTTCTGTTACGTCTTGGTAGCGTTTGTTTGCACAGATAAAACCTTCAAACAACTCAAGGCCGCCACCGCCAAAACATAGGCTTAGGCTATCGATGTAGTCGATGAACTCATCAACAAACACATCATAACGATCGAAATCTTGGATGTTTGTCTTACAGCTAACATCAAAGCCTAGCATCGCGAATTCGCCTAGAAATAGTTTTTTCAGGATACGACGTTTTTTGTTTTCTTGTTTAAATGGTTTCATTAGTTTGCCTCAAAGAAAAGGGTTAGCTGTTTATACCTCAATTTTAGCCATTCCCCAAATATAATGCGATGTCTGAGTGACAACAGTATGCTATTTGTCCAACTTATCCGTTTGGTGGGTCTGCGATCTAAATTTACAACAAGAAAACGACTTGGCTCTGACCATTTCGCCTTGATTAATGGTATAAAATAATGAAATCACGCCAAGGTTATGCGTGCTGGCATCTAAGGAGTGGCTATGACAAGACTGATTGCGATCGTATTTCTTATTGCATTAGCGTTTGTAATTTTTCGTTATCGTACCAACGAAAAGGTTCAAAAATGGGTTGTGGTTACTCTGGTGTCGGGTTTTTTATTATATACCGCTAGTTTGGTGGTAACTGAGTTGATGCGCTAAGTCAGTAGGAGCGATAACGTGAACACACATAATGAGCACGATGACAATGAAGATGTAGTAGTGATTGAGCAGCGTGATAAACGCACCTATGCCTATATTGCTATTGCGGGTGCTCTCGGTTTGGCTTTGGGCGGGCTTATTGGCTCATCAATGACGGCTAATAAATGGCAACAGACTTACCTACAGCTAGAGAAACAAGTTCAAACGCTTGAACAAGATAAAAAACAGTTGGTGGTGAAAGTTGAACAGAAGGTCGCGAAAGTTGATGATGAAGTGGCTAACAAACTTAAGTTGGCAATGACAAAGCAGCAACAAGATTTCGAACAGCAATTAGCGGCGATGCAGTCGCAAGTGGCTGAATTAGAAAAAGTGAATATCTCTTTAGAAGAACAGATCGATCAGCAAAAGCAACGTATCGCCGATGCGGATAAGCAAAATAATCAGTTAAATCATCAAGCGGACATGCAGGTGACTTTACTAGAGCGCTCGCGTGAGTTGTTTCAACGTGAGTTGAAAGTAAAACAAGAGCTGGATTCCTTACTAAAAGAACGTGAAGAGCTAGAACCTAAGTTAGTGACATTGAAGAAGCAGTGTGATGCTTATTTGGATGGCACATCATGGGATGCGAAGTCTGATTCGTGTGATAAACAGGATGACGCGAACTCGCGTATTAGCCAAATCAATCAGATGATTCGAGTACATCAAATGGATCTAGAACAGATCAAAGCGATTGCTGAACAGATGGGGCTCGAATAGCTCCGAGTATTTGGTTGATAAGAAGCAATAAAAAACCGACCTCAAGGTCGGTTTTTTCATGTCTAGTGTTTAAGTTTAGAACTTAAAACGAGTAGTGAACATCACTTGATCGTCGTAGAAGTCGTTCAAACGCGCTTCAGCACCTAGAGAAAATAGCTCTGTTGCGTGGAAGCGAGCGTATGCTGAGCCAACCCAATCTTCGTTATTATCTAATGATACGTAACCTGCTTTGCCGCCAACTTCAAGTTGTGGGCCTAACCACTGGCGAACACCTACGTTCAGTTCCATACCTGATTCAGTGCCAGTTGTACCGTTATCACCGATGCGGAACAGTACTTCACCGGTTAGGTCTGCCCAGTTGTTGATAGGAGCGTGGAAGCCCACACCCGCAGCAGCATCGAAGTCACCAGAGAATTCAGAGTCGATACGGCCAATTGCGTGTGCATTTGGGTGGATCGATTTGTTCATGCCAGCACCGAAAGTACCTGGGCTAGCACCAATACGAGCCTCGATGTAATCGTAGCTAAAGTTGCTCATTACCGATGGGCTATTTGGGTCAGTTTGAGCCAAAGCTTGACCAGATACCAGCACTAGCGCTGCAGCTAAGATTGATTTACGCATAAGGAGATTAACCTATCTTTTATCTAATTTTATTCGGCGACATCTTGCCATTAAAGCAGCGGCTATCCTAAACGTTTTGATAACCTATTTGTCGGCACAATGTCATTGTTTTGTCGGAATAACTAAAATTAAGCAAACACCATGCCATATTGAGCTATGTAACTTCCTTATTTAATCGATTATTCACCAAAGTTGATGCGATTCTCGGCCAACGCATTAAATACTTTTTCAGTATCAAGCACTGAAGCCCAGCGCATTAAGTCTGGTTCGTTGGCGATCATATATTGAGTCAATTGGTCTTTGACGATTTGGCGAATTTCATCGCCGTGCCATGGTTTGGCCAAATAAAAATCAAGGCTCGCGTGGTTAACCGCTTCAACGGTATCTTCTAAGCCTGCTTGGCCAGTCAATAGTAGCTTTCTTGCCGTTTTGGTTTCTTTATCTTCATTTAATTCAATAAGATAACTAATTCCAGTTTGCTCGGGCATAATGTGGTCACATAAGATAAGCGCCAAATGTGTGCCTTCCGATGCCGCCTCTTGAATGATCTCTTTTGCCTCAGAAACAGATTCAGCCGCTTCTAATAAGAAGTGCTCTTCAAAACAGTCGAGATCTTGAATGACGCTATCTAATACTTCTCGCTCGTCGTCGACACATAGTATGAGGTATTTGTTCATTGGTTGTTTTCCTCGCTGTTGTAGGGTGGGGTTTCAATCGGTAGCCAAACTGACATTTGAGTGAAGTGACCGAGTTCTGACTCCACTTCAATAGTGCCACCATGTTGTTGAATGATCTGTTGGCATACTGACAAACCGATACCTAAGCCGAAATTTCCTTCCTTCTTGGTAGTGAAGTTAAGGGTAAATACTTGTTCTATAAGCTCTTGTGATATGCCGCAACCATTATCTTTAAAGGCAATGACTGCCCAAGTTTGGCCTTGTTTGTTTGCCATGCTGGTGGTGACAGTAAGCAAGCCTTGCTCAGGGAAGGCATCGATGGCATTCGAAACCAAATTTGTCCAAACCTGTTGCAGCGCAATTGGCAAACATTTTATCTCGGGCAGGGGGGCGTAGCTCTTTTCTACTTGGTGACGTTTGAGTTTGTTTTCAAAAATCACCAAAGTATCTTCGATGCCTTCATGAATATCGACATAGTGATACTTTTCATCATCAGGTCGAGCATAACCCTTTAAGCTTTTCACCATATCGGCAATGCGCTGAGCGCAAACATTGATAGAGCGCAGAGTTGATCCTGCTAGATGAAAGTTTTCGAGCTCGTTTAGCTCTGCCATTGCGGCATCGGTATTGGCTTTCGCCTTAGCTATCCATTGTTGGTCTTGCTCTAAACCTAAACGCACCATCTTTTTTGCGATACGACGATTGGCAACTTGGAGTTCGAGCTGTTTGGATTTTTGGCGTTCATCTGCGGTGGACTCAGGGCGTGATGCTAAGGCGCGAGTCAATATTTGGTTGCCTTGCTCAACCACATTGCGGCTGCTGTCTGCCACTAAGCGGTGAATATTGTCCGTTAAGGTTTCAGTGCCGCGCAGTATTGCCGCAATTGGGTTGTTAAGTTCGTGAGCCACCCCTGCGACCAATTGACCGAGCATGGCCATCTTTTCTCGTTCAATGAGCTGTTGATGTGCGGTTTCAAGTGATTCGAGGGTTTTTTGTAGCTCAAGCTTGGTGTTGATACTGCGTTGTAATCTTCGGTTGAAATGGCGTAACAATAAGTTGGTGAAAAGAGGAAGTAACGCCGTGTTGGAATGCATCACTTTGGTGAATACTGCACGGTCAAGTTTAATGACTTCTGTATCTGTCAAAGTTATGGCGGTGGAGAAGGATAGCTCGCCGGTTACAAACGACATTCCGCCAACTAAATTACCTTTACTGTGGCGAACAACTTCACGCTGCATCCCAAGGTCGTCTTTTTTGTATAGCGCGACTTCACCGCTGGTAATGAACCAAAGAAAGCGGTTTTCTTCACCTTCAACGGTCAGTAAATGGTCGCTCGAATAACGTCTGACTGCTCGCGTGTCATCTTCGTTAGAGAAGAAATTTAATAGACTGTCGATCACTTGCTCCGCTAGTTGAGCATCTGACATGCGGTGATGTTCTGAGATAAAGCCCTCTTGGTAGGACTGCATCTTCAAATCAATATGGCTACGCAGCAATCTTTGTTGGTCAAGCACTTGGCTATAGTGAAGCAGGTTTTCTTTATCGTGTTCGATGACAAAGGTCGTCAGCTCTTTCTTGACGGTTTTGAATACTAAGTTGTCTTGTAAAGGTTTAGTGAGACAGTGATCGAGCCGCCCTTCATTGACCGCAGCAAGAATAGCTTGAATATCTTGGCCACAACTGATGAGAATCTTACGCGCGGTCTGAGTAAGAGGTGATTTGTCGAGTTGAATCAGTAAATCTGCGCCATCAAAACTTTCATGATGGCTGGCGATAACCAAAGCGACAGGCTGGCTATTATCGAGACAGTATTGCAGCGCAGCATGAGCATCTTCCATGGTGTCGGCGCTGTGAATATCAAAGCGTGATGAAAAGGAGCTGAGCTCTTGGCGTAGCTGTTCTACGCTTACAGGGTTATTGTCTACACATAGTACGGCATATTGGTTCACTTAACTGAAACTCCAAACAGATAAGATGCTTATATAGACACGGTAGCAAGTTTGTCGCAAATATGCTGAGAGCTAGTTAATAGAAATATCGCCTGGCACTTTATTTGACCAATACTCTGATTTAACTCAAGGTTTTTTCGTGTAGACTGTAAGTTGATATTTAATAAAACATAGACAATAAATCATGCAACAACTTAAAAAATATGGCGCTATTGGCGGCGCAATTTCATTGGCGCTGTGTTGGCCTTTAGCGGTTGGTCAGATTGGCTACAACGTAATTAACGACGGTATGGCTCAGCTTAATAGTGATGCCGTTGAGGCTGAAATCGTGAGCTACGATCGTGGTTACCTAAGTTCAACCGTAGTGACTCGATATGTGGTTAAAGATGAGTTCACCGCAGAAATGTTTGCAGCTGACAATATTCCTACCGAAATCCTAGTCACCAGCGAAGTAAAACATGGCTTACTGAGCTTAAGTGCGGACTCATCTTCAGAGGCATGGCCTGAGCTGACACTACACACGGATACTCAGCTTAACGGTAACACCGATTTTGCTTTCAAACTGGATAGCTGGGCAGCGGAGTTGTCGGCTGAGCCTGCGGGCATGTTCTCGTTCGCACCTTCGACACTGACAGGTCATGTAACGGTATTGGGTGAAGTTGATTTTGAGCTTAACATTCCATCGATTCAGGGCGATTCCGCTACTTCTGAAAAGTGGATGATTACCGGCTTAACAGCGAAAGGTAACGGTAAGAAGCAGAAGGGCTTCTGGATTGGTGATCAGTCTGTGCTGATTGAAAACATGAACATTGTGACGCCGGAAAATGGCAAAGAGTTTGAAATAAATCAAGGCCAATACCTCTACTCGGCGCAATACGATGAGCAGAATCAACGTGTAGATAGCAACCATGCCATCAGTGCAAATGACGTGATCATGGGTACCGATAAAATGGATAAATTTTCGGCTGATATGACCTTTGGTCAGCTTGATGCGACGGGTTTTGAAAAGTTGATGCTTGCGTATGAAAACGCACCTGTAGGTACTGTTGAAGGTGAACGTCAGTTTATGGATGCCCTCGATTCAATGATGAATCGTGGTTTTTACGTTGAGCTGAACAAATTAACCATGCAGATGGGTGAGGGGACTTTCTCTTCGAATTGGAAGATTGAGCTGCCAGAGTTTGAAAATGGTTACTCGATGAACCCAATGATCGTACTACCTAAGCTTACTGGTCATGTAGACACGTTTGTTTCTGATCAATTCGTTGCGGACAACCCAAGTTTTGGGCAAGCGGTTGATGAAGGTGTTGTGATGGAATTTGTCTCGCAAGTCGGTAAAGGCTATCAGCTAAAAGCAGAGCTTAAAGATGGTCAACTACAATTTGAAAGCGGCCAAAAAATTGCTTTGCAAGACATGATATTACCTTTGATGCTTGGTCTATAAGCTGAAAAGTTATTAATAAAAAGCATTAGCGAACCAAAAGAGGTCTTAAGACCTCTTTTGTTGTTTTTAACTCTTGAAAAAAGTGGTATTAATGGAAGCTTATATAAAGTACCAGCAAGGAAAGAAACTGTGAGTGACGTTTTTAACTTTAGTGCCGGCCCCGCGGCTTTACCGAAAGCGGTAATGGAGCAAGCCCAGTCGGAATTCATTAACTGGAACAACTTGGGTACGTCTGTAATGGAAATCAGCCATCGCAGTAAAGAGTTTATCCAAGTGGCCGAGCAAGCTGAGCAAGACTTACGTGATTTGCTCAATATTCCAGATAACTACAAAGTTCTATTTTGCCAAGGTGGTGCGCGAGCGCAGTTTGCAGCGGTGCCTTTAAACCTTCTTGGTGACAAAAAGAAAGCGACCTACGTTGATGCAGGTTACTGGGCAGAAAGCGCCATCGATGAAGCGCAAAAATATTGTGAAGTGGATGTTTTCGATGCGAAAACAACCATTGATGGCAAAGTTGCAGTAAAACCAACTAGCGAGTGGAAAGCCGCCGCTGATTCTGCGTATGTTCACTTTTGCCCGAATGAAACCATTGATGGTGTAGAAATTTCTGAACTGCCTGAAACCGATTTGCCGATCGTTGCAGATATGTCCTCCAATATTCTTTCTCGTCAAATTGATGTCAGCAAGTACGGCGTGATTTACGCAGGTGCGCAAAAGAATATTGGCCCTGCGGGTCTTTGCATCGCTATCGTTCGTGACGATCTGTTAGATCTTGCGAGCCAAGTTGTACCAAGCTTTATTAACTACAAAGTCTTGGCAGAAAAAGACTCGATGTTTAACACGCCACCAACGTTTGCTTGGTATCTCTCTGGCTTAGTGTTCAAATGGCTAAAAGCGCAGGGCGGTGTCGCGGCAATGGAGCAAATCAACCGTGAAAAAGCGGCATTGATTTACAACTACGTAGATGGTTCAGACTTCTACCGCAACAATGTACACCCTCAAAACCGTTCACGTATGAACGTGCCATTCCAATTGGCGAAACCTGAGCTAGATGGTCTGTTCTTGGAACAAGCTGCAGAACGTGGTTTAGTATCATTAAAAGGTCACCGCGCTGTAGGTGGTATGCGTGCATCAATCTACAATGCCGTGCCATTAGAAGGTGTACAAGCCTTGGTTGAGTTTATGCGTGAGTTTGAAGAGAAAAACGCTTAAGTTCAATCGGATATCGTTGCACTACGCAATGAGTTGATAGAAATGAAAGAGGCTGACCATATGGTCAGCCTCTTTAGTATTCGCTGAATTATTAGCGTTGTCTCTGTTTGCGTTTACCTTGCGCGTTACCGGTATTATTTCCGGTTGTTCCACGGCGATTACTAGTGCTTCCGCCGTTTTTGCCTTGGTAACCGCTCTGGTTGTTATTTTGGTTTTGTGACCCGCCTTGTGGATTACCTTTACCACGATTTTGGCCACCAGAGTTAGGTTTGCCGCCATTGCGGTTGTTAGGGTTACCTTGGCCGTTACCACCTTTAGGCGAATTGCGTTGGCCGTTGTTCTCGCCTCGCTTACCGTTCATTTTGCTAAAGCCCGGTTGGTTTTTAGTATGCTTAGTGGCAAAGCGTTGTGAACCGTGGCGGCCAGACTTACGGCGTTGTGCTGGCGTTAGCACATCGGAGTCTTCCGCAGGAATTAAACAGCCCGGCTTATCACCAATTAAGTGCTTCTTACCCATGTTAATCAGCGCTTCACGAATCATCGGCCAGTTGGCTGGATCGTGGTAACGCAATAGCGCCTTGTGCAGACGACGTTGACGATCACCTTTTGCCACTGGCACTTCTTCACGCTTTTTGTATTTAACGCGCTTAAGTGGGTTCGTCTCTGAGTAATACATAGAGGTTGCATTACACATTGGCGATGGATAGAAGTTTTGAACTTGGTCAGTTTCAAAGTTGTTCTTTTTCAGCCATAGCGCTAGGTTAACCATGTCTTCATCTTCAGTGCCCGGGTGCGCAGAGATAAAGTAAGGGATCAGGTATTGCTTTTTACCTGCTTCTTGGCTGTATTTCTCAAACATTTCCTTGAAGCGATCATAAGTACCCATGCCCGGCTTCATCATTAGATCGAGAGGGCCTTTTTCAGTATGCTCTGGCGCAATCTTCAAATAGCCGCCCACGTGGTGAGTTACCAGCTCTTTGACATATTCAGGCGACTCAATCGCTAAGTCGTAACGCACACCTGAGGCGATCATTACTTTTTTAACACCTTTTACTTTACGCGCTTCACGGTAAAGGTCGATGGTGTGTTTGTGATCGGTATTGAGCTTATTACAGATGCCCGGGAACACACAAGAAGGGCGACGACAGTTCGCTTCTGCTTTAGGGTCGCTACAACCTAGGCGATACATGTTTGCCGTAGGGCCGCCAAGGTCGGAAATTGTGCCAGTAAAGCCCGGCACTTTATCGCGGATTTCTTCAAGTTCGTTAATGATCGATTCTTGAGAACGGTTTTGAATGATTCGACCTTCGTGCTCGGTAATTGAGCAGAATGAACAACCACCAAAACAGCCACGCATGATGTTCACTGAGGTTTTGATCATGTCGTAAGCAGGGATTTTCGCTTTACCGTAGCTTGGGTGAGGAACACGGGCATAGGTTAAGCCAAATACGTAGTCCATCTCTTCTGTTGAAAGAGGAATAGGCGCTTGGTTTACCCAAAGTTCGCGATCGCCATGACGTTGAATCAATGCACGACCAGAATATGGGTTGGTTTCAAGGTGCATGATGCGACTAGCGTGAGCGTACAAAATACGGTCATTGTTCAGCTTTTCAAATGGCGGTAATCGAACCGCTGTGGTTGCTGCATCGTGACGAGAAGGGCGAATCGTAATTGGCTTCGCTTCTGGTTCTTCTGTTTTTGCTTTGGTATCGCACTGCTCTTCAACCGCATACGGGTTTGGCGGAATAAAAGCTTCTTTACGTGGCTTTTCAATACGCGAAGAGTCTACGATGGTGTAGCCTTCTGGCTCACAAGGTAGGTTTACTGCTGTACCGCGAATGTTGGTTAAGGTCGAGATTTCTTCACCGTCAGCTAGGCGGTGAGCCACTTCAACGAGTGCGCGCTCGGCATTACCAAATAGTAAGATGTCTGCTTTGGCATCGAATAGGACTGAGCGGCGAACTTTGTCCGACCAGTAATCATAGTGCGCGAGACGGCGAAGACTAGCTTCAATACCACCCAAAACGATTGGTACGCCTTTGTAGGCTTCACGACAACGCTGTGAATAGACTAATGTTGCGCGATCTGGGCGTTTGCCACCTTCGTTATTTGGTGTGTAGGCATCGTCATGGCGTAACTTTCTGTCCGCAGTGTAGCGGTTGATCATTGAGTCCATGTTGCCTGCGGTAATACCAAAAAACAGGTTTGGTTTACCTAATGCCATAAAGGCATCTTTATTGTTCCACTCTGGCTGAGCAATAATGCCGACGCGAAAGCCTTGCGCTTCAAGCAAGCGACCAATAATGGCCATGCCAAAGCTTGGGTGATCGACATACGCATCACCGGTGACGATGATGATGTCGCAGCTATCCCATCCGAGGGCATCCATCTCTTTACGGCTGGTCGGTAAAAATGGTGCAGTGCCAAAGCACTCCGCCCAATATTTCTTATGCTCGTGAATTGGCGTGATATTGTTGTACATATATTGCTCTTAATTCCAGTGAGCGCGAATTATAGCGACTTGTGATACGAGTATCTATAGCCGTTTGGTAACGAATTTTGCGCTTGTTTACCTTCTAAACTGTGTACCAGAAGCTCATTGTCATATAGCGAAAAATCGCAGGTTTGTTAGAATCCGCACCTATTATTATTTTAGTGAGTAATTCACACATGGTTCAGCAATTGTTAGCAATGTTTGCACCCATGCTTTTAGGTGCGCAGTTAGTTTTAACCCTAGTGTTAGTCAAAGGGGATATTTGTCCGGGACAAAGAGGACGCATACATAAACTATTACCTGTACTTGCTATTTTGTGGTTAGCAGTAGCATCGTTGAAAATTCAAGCAATCATGGTTGTGTTCGCGTTGGGTTATTTCTATACCCAAGTTCAAACCAAAAAGACTCGTGATTCAGGCCCGTTGTGGGTGATGTATTTGGCTAACGGTCTTGCTCTTGCTTATGTCGGCATAATGATTGGTGAGGCGGCTTCTTGGTCTGCGGGCATGGCGATATTTATCGAGGTTTTACTATTAGGTGCGTCGTTTGCACATGTGTTGCTGACGGTTGCTCGTACTCGCCTGCAAGCTTTCCATAAAATCCTACCTGCTGCGGGTGTTGTATCAGCCATGCTGATGAGTTTGACGGTTCTGTTCAAAGCATATGGTTTAAGCGAAGAACAACTGAGCCAACTTACTCAGCCGATTTTGTTTGGATTGGCACTATTGATTAGTGGTGTTGTTGTTTGGTGCTGGCACATCTTTACGCAAAAAACGGTGGCGAAAGCCCAACTGATCGTGAGCTTGGTTATGCTGCTCGCGTCGGGTTTCATTACGCAAGTGCTGTAAAATTTAGATCCGCTTCACTTCAATTTTGGCAAATTAGGTCTAGGCTAAAGATAAGTCGGTAGAGTAGGAGTGGAGCTATGGATCTGAGCAATGTCCGAAGCCTAGATAGCATTATTCTTTTAGGTATCGTTAACGAAAAACTACGACTAGAATGCGATAGCTTTGATGAGCTAGTTAGCATGTATGAGATGGATGTTGAGAATGTAGTGGGTAAACTGGACGTACTCGGTTATCAATATGACCCGCTCACCAATCAATTTAAATCATACGAACGATGAAAGAGAAAAGGCGCTTTAAGCGCCTTTTTTGTTGGTTTCGTTTTTCAAATTACTCTTAGGCGAGCTTTATGCCTTCTAAATGGGCTTTACACTGTTGTTTAGCGGTAGAAAAGAATGCCTGAAGGTAGCGTTTATCCTTTTCTGAATTGCGCGTTGCGGCAAACAGCCTGCGTTGTAAGCCATCCCCGAGCGGAATGCTGGTTATTAACCCTTGGCGAGAAAACTCGCTGATTGCCCAGTTTGGTAATGCGGCGACGCCTAACCCAGCGGATACCATTTGTACCAACATTAATGTGTTATCGCATTGCTTCCATTTCGCAGGTTCTACCCCGGCAGGTTGTAGAAAGTGTTTCACCACATCCAAACGTTGTTTTTGCACGGGGTAAGAAATCATTGTTTGATCGGCTAAATGTTCAGGTGATACCTGTTTCAGCTCAGCCAACGGGTGATTGATTGAGGTTATAAGGCGCATTTCAAAATCAAACAACGGCTCATAATGAACTTCCGATCTTGGTTGAATGTCGGATGTGATCACCAAATCCAGTTCGCCATTGAGTAGAGCAGGTAAAGGCTCAAAGCCAAAGCCTGATGAGAAATCTAAAGTGACGCTTGGCCATGTCACCTGATATTCCTTGAGTGCGGGCATGAGCCATTGGAAGCAAGAGTGGCATTCAATCGCCATATGTAATCGGCCATTCACATCTTCTTTTAAACTTGCCAGTTCATTTTCCGCTCTCGCCAAACGAGGTAACACATCGTCAGCAAGGCGCAGTAGAATTTCACCCTCAGAGGTGAATTTTACCGGTCGTGTTTTACGTAAAAATAGCTGACCACCGATACGTGCTTCTAAATCTTTAATTTGATGAGACAGAGCTGATTGGGTGAGATGCAGCGCGGTTGCGGTTGCGGTTAATGAGCCCGTTTCGCGCAAAGAGATGAGTGTTCTTAGATGCTTGAGTTCTATCATCAATCCCTTTAATCCAGTATTTCATTCCATGAATATTTCTAACTTACCTTTGTCATTAAGAAAAGTAAACATCTAGACGTCCATAAGTCTATTTTATTTTTCTCAAGGTTAAGAATGGTGACTATGAATTTTTCTAATAAACAAGTTGAATAATTGGACATTGTTCATCTTGGCGCTAAGAGAGATAGTTTAGCCATCCAGACGCCCGATAGGTTCTAAGAAAGCTCCACCGAGCAACGCAAGGGCGCTGAACCAAACATACGAAATAAAATATTGAATGAAGGATTTGGATTATGGCTACGACAACGCACATCTTAGGTTACCCACGAATTGGTGAAAAACGCGAACTCAAATTTGCGCTAGAAAAGTATTGGCGCGGTGAGATTGAACAGAAAGAACTCAAACAAGTGGGTGCGGACCTACGAGCGAAAAACTGGAAAACCCAAGCCGACGCTAATTTGAGTTTTGTAAGTGCAGGTGATTTTGCTTGGTATGACCATGTTCTTACCACGACTCTTTTGCTGGGAAACGTGCCTAAGCGTCATGATCAAGGCTTTCCAGACCTTGATACCCTGTTCCGAGTGGGTCGTGGTCAATCGCAAGCAAATTGCGGCTGTGCGGGCAGCGCAGCGTCTGACATGACAAAGTGGTTTAACACTAACTATCACTACATTGTGCCAGAATTTAAAAAAGAGACGAGTTTCGAAGTAAGCTGGCCGCAATTGTTTGAAGAAGTAAACGAAGCAGTGAAAGCGGGGCATACCGTCAAACCAGTATTACTTGGCCCTCTAAGCTACTTATATTTAGGAAAGGAAGTGGAAGAGGGCTTTGACCGCCTGACGCTGTTGCCACGTTTGCTCACCGCTTACCAAGCAATCTTAGCGAAGCTAGCTAAACAAGGCATCGAATGGGTACAAATCGATGAACCGATTTTATCGCTTGAGCTCGAGAAGCCATGGTTAGATTCGTTCAAATTGGCATACCAAGTGATCCGCAGTGATATTAAAGTTCTACTGACGACTTATTTTGACTCGGTTGTAGACTCCCTCGACCGCATTATTGAACTGGAAGTGGATGGCCTTCACGTGGATTTGTCTGCTGCGCCGAACCAATTGGCACAGGTGGCAGAAAAACTTCCGCAAGACTGGATACTCTCGGCGGGTGTTGTGAATGGTCGCAATGTATGGCGCGCTGATCTTTCTGCTCAGTTGCAAACACTTCAACCGCTGAAAGACAAGTTAGGTGATAAGCTTTGGGTCGGTTCATCTTGTTCGTTGCTTCACAGCCCTGTGGATTTGGAGCTAGAGCCAAATTTAACGGATGAAGTGCAAAGCTGGTTTGCTTTTGCGAAGCAAAAAGTGACGGAAGTGTCATTGCTAGGTGCTGCATTAGATGGCGATCAAAACGCGATACTCGCTTGTGATACCTACAGTGCGCCAATTCAAGCACGTAAGACCGCGACTCATGTAAACAAGCCGCAAGTTCAGCAGCGTCTTAATGGCATCACCAAAGCGTTAGCGGAGCGAAGTGCACCTTACAATGAACGCGCAGCCCATCAAGCGGAAGTGCTTGGTTTGCCTCTGTTCCCAACGACGACGATTGGCTCGTTCCCGCAAACCAGTGAGATCCGAGTTCAGCGTAGTGCCTTCCGTACTGGTAAGTTATCGGAATCTGAATACGAAATTGCATTAAAAGGCCATATCGAAGACGCAGTTAAACGCCAAGAGGCTCTGGATCTGGATGTATTAGTACACGGTGAAGCAGAACGTAATGATATGGTGGAATACTTTGCTGAAAATTTAGCAGGCTTTCAGACCACTAAGTTTGGCTGGGTGCAAAGCTATGGCTCTCGCTGCGTAAAACCAGCCATAGTGGTAGCGGATATTGAGCGAGAAAAACCAATGACTGTTGGGTGGTCGACGTATGCTCAGTCGCTAACGAGCAAACAGATGAAAGGCATGCTAACAGGCCCTGTGACTATCTTATGTTGGACATTCCCACGGGAAGATATCTCACGCAAAGAGATTGCTAACCAACTTGCACTGGCGCTGCGTGATGAAGTGTCTGACCTACAAGATGCGGGTATCAACATTATTCAAATTGATGAGCCTGCAATTCGTGAAGGCTTACCACTGAAAAAGCGTGACCATAAAGAATATTTAGAATGGGCAGTGGATGCATTTAAGATTTCAGCTGCAAGTGCTAAACCAGAAACTCAAATCCATACTCATATGTGTTATTCGGAGTTTAATGAAATCATCGATTCGGTTGCTGCGCTTGACGCTGATGTGATTACCATTGAAACATCGCGCTCTAACATGGAGTTACTCAAAGCCTTTGAAGAGTTCAACTATCCAAATGAGATTGGCCCGGGCGTCTACGATATTCATTCACCCAATATTCCTACGGAAGAATGGATTGAAGGCTTAATTAACAAAGCCGCTGAGCAAATTCCGGCGCAGCGTCTTTGGGTAAACCCTGATTGTGGCTTGAAAACGCGCAACTGGGCAGAGACAGAAGCCTCGCTTGCCAATATGGTGTCAGCCGCGAAGAAGCTACGTAAAGAGTTTGCCCAAGCATAACGACTAGGCTCAAACATTTTAAATCTATAGACCTAAAAAAATCCCCGCGACTGGTTAACCAGAGCGGGGATTTTCTATTCTTATCGGAGGGCTAACTCAATATGATCAGCACTGTGCCTGCCAAGGTCATTAATATGTTAGCAATGGCATAAGTACCGGCATAACCCAGAGCAGGGATAGTCGATTTCGCATAGTCGTTTACGATGTCCATTGCTGGTGCACAAGTGCGAGCACCGATGATGGCACCAAATAGCAACGCACGGTTCATCTTAAGCACGTAGGCGCCAACTAGATAAGCGGCAACGACAGGCACCACGCTGACTAAGAAAGCGAGACCGATAACTTGTGGGCCAATTTGCGATAAATGTTCAAACATCTTACCGCCCGCACTTAAGCCAATCCCAACCATGAAGAACATCAAGCCTAAGTCTTTGACCATGTTCAGCGCACCCTGAGGTACGTAACCAAAAGTAGGGTGGTTTGCTCGTAAGAAGCCCAACGAAATGCCTGCTAGCAATAAGCCAACCGCATTACCCAGACCAAACGAGACTTGGCCAAATGTCATGGTAATCAAACCAAACAGCAGACCAAGAATAAAGAAGCTACAGAAGGCTAATAGATCAGCCATTTGGCTATGAATCGAGATGAAACCGATTTTTTCTGCTAGGCCATGTACGCGACTCTTTTCACCACTAACCTGCAGTACATCACCTTTTGCCAATACGATATCGAGGTCCATTGGCATCTCGATCTGCGCACGAACTACGCGGTTTAAGAAACAGCCGTATTCTGAGAGGTTCAAATCAGAAAGGCGTTTACCTGCAATAGCGTCACTTTTAACGACGATTTCTTCTTCTGCGATGCGTAAATCAAGTAGGTTTCGATCGAATACTTCTTTGCCATTGCGGAAGCTCGGGTCAAGACGAGCATGGCTATCTGGGAAGCCGACCAAAGCAATCTCATCGCCTTCTTGCAAAATCGCATCACCATCAGGATGAGCCAAAATGCCACCACGGCGGATACGTTCAATATAACAACCCGTTTGGCGGTAGATACCTAGCTCACGTAAGTTTTTGCCATCTGTCCAATCGATCAGTTCTTGGCCAACGCGGTAAGCACGAATGATAGGCAGATAAACTTTGCGCTGCCCCGAGCTACCTAAACCGCGCTCTTGAGCAATCTGCTGAGCCGAGTCAGATAGGTTTTCTTTTTGCAGCTTTGGCAATAACTTGGCGAACATGATCATGCTGATTAAACCAATCAAATAGGCCATTGCGTAACCCACCGAGATGTTCTCTAGCACAAGCCCAAAGTCCATGTTTCTCGGTAATGTCGCCAAACCTGTATTGAGAGCATCTTGCGCACCTACTAGAACAGGAGTCGAGGTGAGAGCACCAGCCATCATACCGGCTGATAAACCAAGGTCTAACCCGAGGTAGCGGCTACAGAAATGGGTAATAAATAGCGCCGTAGACAACACCACCATACTGAGGATGAAGTAGTGCTTACCATCACGGAAGAAGATACCAAAAAAGTTTGGCCCGGCTTCGATACCGACACAATAGATAAACAGCATAAAGCCGATGGTTAAGGCATCTGCGTTAAAGGTAAAACCTAAGTGACCCATGATCAGCGAGGTGATCAATACGCCAATCGAGTTACCAAGTTGAAGGTTTCCGAAGCGGATTTTGCCGATAGCAAGGCCAATGGCCAATACGACAAAGATGAGGAGGATAGGGTTTTGTTCGAGCAAGTGTACGACGTCAATGTTCACAGGGGCAATTCTTGTGTCTGTGCCAGAAAAAAATACTTAAGGCCATTTTTTGAGCTCAAGTATAGGTTGTGCAAATTGTAGCTGAAAAAATAAAAAAGATAAGTAGAAAGTACTATTATTTTTAGTAGCAGTGAACGAATCTCTTGTTTTGATCTAAGTTTCTGTTAGATATGAAAAAACCGCTGCAAAAGCAGCGGTTTTTAATAATTTGTTTCGCAGTGTGAGATTAGTCGAAAAGACCAAGATTCTCTTTTGCGTATTCTTCAAATTCAGTACAGCCACCAATGTGCTCTTGATCGATGAAGATTTGCGGTACAGTTTCTACTGGCTTACCCACTGTCTTTTCTAGATCCGCTTTTGAGATGCCTTCAGCGTGGATGTCTACGTAGCGGTAGTTGAAGTCGTCACGTTTTGCTTTAAGCGTTTCTGCGTGCTCTTTTGCGCGAACACAAAATGGACATGCTGGGCGACCGAAAATAACTACGAACATATACTCTTTCTCCTTTATTTTGATAGCTGCAACTATGCATTAATCGAGAGGGAAAATAAAGTGGCATTTGCCTCTTGATTTGATAGGTAGAATCTATTGCTGAAAAAGCAGGCGAGAATAAGGATATGTTGCTATTAAAGCCGTGGGACAAGTCGCGAAAGCATCAAAATAAATAGGGTTATTTTCGACAAAGCGCTGTAGGTCAATTTTTTTTTGTTTGCCACAAGGCAATCTAGATTTAGCCCAATTTAAGCCTAAGGAGTGTAATTGTGTTTCAATTTATGACCTCCACACGAATCATCTTTGGTGAAGGTGCGTTGCAATCGTCTCTCTCCGTTCTCAACCAATTTGGTTACAGCGTACTGCTTGTCACTGGACAAAACACCTCTCGCGCCTCTCCATTAATCAATTATCTAAAACAGCAAAACATGCGCTATCAGCATGTGGCCATTTCTGGCGAGCCAAACATCACTATGGTTGAAGAGACCGCTTTATCAGGGCGTAAGTTTAAGCCAGATATGGTGGTAGCTATAGGCGGCGGTAGTGTTATCGATATGGGGAAAGCGCTAGCGGCGATCATCCCTAACCAAGGCGATGTTTACGATTATGTTGAAGTGGTCGGGCGCAACGTTCCTTTAAAAACCAAGCCGATCCCTTTTATTGCTATTCCCACAACGGCGAGCACCGGCTCTGAAGTGACGCGAAATGCTGTGCTTCGCTCTGGGCAAGATCAAGTCAAAGTGAGTTTGCGTAGCCCGGATATGTTGGCCGATGTTGCAATCGTTGACCCAACACTCACTTATGGTACTGACAGCTATACCTCCGGTCGCGGGGCGATGGATGCCTTTACCCATTTAATGGAAGCCTATGTGTGCGGCGATCCAAATCCGCTAACCGATATGGTTTGTGAAGAGGGGTTAAGGCGTCTTAGCAGTGCTATTTTAGCGGGCTGTTTGCAAGATGACTTCAAAGCTCGCTCTGATTTGTCTTTTGCTGCCATGCTGGGTGGTATGGCAATCACTAATGCTAAATTAGGGGCAGCCCATGGTTTAGCCTCTGCATTAGGCGGAAAGCTTGCCGCGCCTCATAGTGTCATCACCGCACGTCTTGCGCCTTACGTAATGCAAGAGAATATCCGTGCGGCTCAAGATGCAGGGCGGGCTGACGTGTTGGCGCGTTATCAGAAAGTGGCGCAAATACTCACTGGGCGAACCAATGCCTGCCGTACTGACAGCATACTCTGGGTAAATATGATGCTAGATAAGCTGGGTTTACCTAAGTTAAATAGCTTTGGAGTGTGCAGCACATCGTTTGATGATGTGGCTAACGATGCGCTTAAATCTGTCGCGATTAAAGGCAATCCACTTCCACTGACGCAAGAACGATTAACTTACATTCTTCAACAGGTATGCCAATGTGGAGGCGAATGTAGTGAAAGTGCTGATATTGAACGTAACTCGTTGGCCGAAGTGGTAGATGAATCAGGACGGCGAGGGCTATCACCACCGATAGCGGATATGAAATAACCTCAATTTGGGACAGTTCGAGTAAAGCAAAAACGGAGCCGATGGGCTCCGTTTGTTTATTCGTGCGTTTAAAGTAGCGCGTTTAGAAGTGCGAAAGCTTGTCGTAGCGAGAGTCTTTCAGCGCGTCTTTCACTCGTTTAAGGTTTTCACGAAAACCTGCACCGCGACGAAGGGTAAAGCCAGTCGCTAACACATCAATGACTGTCATTTGCACAACGCGGCTTGCCATTGGCATGTAAACGTCAGTGTCTTCAGGAACATCTAAAGAAATAGATAGAGAAGCGGCTTTATCAAGCGGGGAATCTTTTGCTGTTACAGCAATAACCGTAGCGCCGTTTTCACGAGCAAGGTTCGCGATCTCAACTTGGCTCTTAGTACGACCTGTGTGCGAAATAAGCACGATTACGTCGTTATCAGAACAGTTAATGCAGCTCATGCGTTGCATTACGATGTCTTCAAAACAAGTAATAGGGATATTAAAACGAATAAACTTGTTCTGTGCGTCTTTAGCAACCGCTGAAGATGCGCCCAAACCGAAGAACGAAATACGCTTCGCTTGAGTGAGAAGATCCACTGCGCGGTTGACCTGCATAGGGTCAAGGCTGTTTTTAGCCACATCTAAACACGCCATCGTTGATTCAAAAATCTTATGGGTGTACGCGTCTGGGCCGTCGTCTTCTTCAACGTTACGGTTTACGTAAGGCGTGCCGTTTGCCAGACTTTGCGCTAAGTGCAGTTTAAAGTCAGGGAAGCCTTTTGTGTCCAAGCGGCGACAAAAACGGTTAACAGTAGGCTCACTCACATCGGCCATTTTTGCCAATGTTGCAATGCTAGAATGAATTGCAGTCTGAGGGGATGCCATAATAACTTCGGCAACTTTGCGTTCAGACTTACTAAAATTCTCTAGATTTTTTTGGATTTTTTCTAATGTATTCATAGTGTTCACAGGGGTATAGAGAACAACTCGCTGGACAACAACTTACACGTCAAATCGAGTTAATAAATGTTCACTTCGATTGGATTCTATTCACCAGCGCCATTGAGCCAGTATAAACCTATCCCGCGCTGTTCCAGTAATTTTTATACGAATCAATTGATGAGAATATGACAAGCCTCAAACAAAATTTTCGGAAAACTACACAATTTAGTTTGAATTCGCCCAAAAGTAGCGAAATTGAGGCTTGTAATGATATGAAGTTACAACAAATCAGAAAGAAAGTTTCACTTTGCGCAGATTTGCTGTGCTAGAGCCTCGATCTTTTGCGTCAGCTTAGGTGCTTGTTTCGCGATCTCTCGTTGCTCTTGCAGAACGTTTTGCAATATTTCGCAAGTAGTTAGCGGGTTAGCTAATACCACACGGAAAACAATCGTATGCAAGCGGTCCCAATGCGCTGGC
Source organism: Vibrio sp. LaRot3 (assembly GCF_027587025.1). Lineage (GTDB taxonomy): Bacteria > Pseudomonadota > Gammaproteobacteria > Enterobacterales > Vibrionaceae > Vibrio. Next base: position 735,871 of record NZ_JAPPTI010000001.1, read on the forward strand.
GTTAATCTTGTACGTGATACAAAAGAGCGACCGTTCTCACGTTGGCGTTTTTGGATGAACTTGGTCCATTCATTTAATAGACCGTTCAGTTCTGCACGCTGATCCGCATTGGCAACCTCAAGCGCGTGTTTAATATGCGCAGGTAAATAGCGGTAGGTTAGCAGGCAAAGCTCGGGGTGAGACACTAACTCAAAGTCAGCTTGTTGTTCAATCAATTCCGCAAAGTAACGTGCTTTTTCGATACTTTGATCAATAAGCAGCTCATAACCTGGGCGGCTAATAATGTGCATCGCGGCGTAAACCAGCATCGCCATGCCTGATCGAGAGCCTTCTAACGTATGACTACCAAGATCTTTCGAGCCTTTACGCAAAATATATTGTGCGTGATGCTCGATAGATTTCATTGCGCTAGGGTCTTTGAACAACACCATGCCCGCACCCATCGGAATGTATAGCTGCTTATGAGCATCGATGGTTACCGAATCTGCCAGCTCAATACCATCGAGTAGATGACGGTAGTTGTTAGACATCAAGGTTGCGCCGCCCCAAGCTGCGTCAACGTGGAAGTGACACTCTTCTTGCTGGCATATTTTAGCAATTTCACGTAGTGGATCGATGGTGCCGGTTTCTGTTGTACCCGCGACGCCAACCACAGCGAAAGGCTTAATGTTCTTCGCTTTTAGTGATTGTATTTGCGCGAGTAGATCATCAGGGCAGATACGATTATCACTGTTGGTTTTTACTGCTACGAGGCTTTGCTGACCAATGCCTAATACATCGGCGGCCTTCTTAAGAGAGTAGTGACCACGCTCAGAGACTAAAATGGCTAGGCCATCGTAGCCATAGTGTTTCATGGCTTGGAACAAGCCTTCTTTCTCTACACCTTTAAAACCGTTTCGAGCGCGTAACGCATTGTTGCGTGCTACCCAAAGAGCTGTGATGTTCGCGATAGTGCCACCGGAGCAAAAAGCGCCGAGCGAATGATTAGCACTGTGCATCCATTTATCGTAAAAGCCATCTTGCTGCGCATAGATGAGACGATGCAGCATACCCAAAACTTGACGTTCCAATGGGGTAAATGCTTTTGATGTTTCAATCTTCACCAAGTTTTGGTTTAGGGCGATCATGATCTTTGACAGCGGCATTAGGAAATACGGCAGGGCAGAGGTCATGTGGCCAATAAAGCTTGGTGCAGAGGTATGTACCGAGTGGGATACAAGATTATCAAGCAGGTGCTGGGTATGGTCTGAGACAAACTCAGGTTGCTCAGGTATCGCGGCGTTAGAAAAGTCTTTTTCAATCTCACGCAGTGGTTTCTCTTCTGCCACTATGTGCTCTCGCAAAAACTTGTTCAAGTTACGCGATAGTTTTTCTTCAATTTGAGTGAGTGTTGAGTCTGGGCCTTCTGGGACGGTGAAGATTCGGAGTAAACTCTCGAAGCTCACGTCAGCCGTTCTTTGTTCCGATACCATGCAAATACACTGCTCTTATCATTCTTGTTGCAGCCGAACAATCTAAACGAAAATGGGACTAATGTCCCGCCTTAATTGAATAATCTTAGATTTCTTATTCAGTAAATAGGAGCAAATCGGTTTGATTTTGTTCACTAAAAGGAATGAGTTGTAAGATGGAAGGTTATAAATAGAAAACCGTTAGGCATGCTAACGGTTTTAAGTTGGTCAATATATATGTCGATATAGGTCGTTTAAGGACACTCGGTTTGCGCAATTGCACTGACAGATTGATTGTAGCGTTGCAGTGCCTTGTCGATTTTACTTGGATGGCTAAGCAAATCGGCTAACGCGGAACGAAGCTCGTAGTTTTTTGGATGAGGCTTCGATTGACGGTCAGCGAAGGTTTGCTCGGCAATCTTACCCAGTTCATCATCACGTTTCGCAAGCGCTTTGATGTCTTTTTGCTCGAGTTGCAGCCAGCCCTCTACCGAGCGCTCTGTGGCAACTTTATTTGGGTCTTGTTCAAGATAGTGCTTCACTGCCGCAGCATTGAGAGCAAAATGGTGCTGTCTGCCTTCCAAATACCATTGGCTGACTTCAGCAAGTTCCGGGTATTGCTCTGATGTCAGTTGCGCCAGATCTTGATACCAACGCATAGAGGCGTCGACGTAAGCATCATATTTGTTCGCTAAACAAGTGTTATCAGCGGCAAAGCTGGTAGAGGCGAGGGCACTAAGTGCTAATGCCGTAATCATCCGTTTCATCAAGGTTTCCTAATTGTTATAAGTATTGCTTTATTGTAAGCGCATTTTGTCGAAAATCCTGAGATCTAACCTGCAAGAGAGACAAAGAACAACATTAATACTGGTACTAACAAACTAAGAATGAAGCCACTAACAATCGCTACGGGTACGCAGCGTACACCGCCTGTTGATTGAATCACTGGAAGGGTAAAGTCCATGGCTGTTGCACCGGCATAGCCAATCGCGGTACACGGCTTAGTGCGAATCACCATAGGGATCAGTACCAACGCAACCAATTCACGTAACAGCTCAATCATAAAAGAGACGCCACCGTAGACAGGGCCAAAAGCATCTCCCATTAAAATGCCGGCTAATGAATACCAGCCAAATCCCGAAGCCATGGCTAAACCGCGAAAGACATCGATACCTAAGATGAGCGCAGCAATCGCGCCGCCAAGCATAGAGCTGACGATAACCAGTGCGGCGATGCACATCCCTTGCTTATTAATTAAGATTTGCTTGAGGGTAAGCCCACTGTTGCGAAGTTGAATACCGATAAAAAACAGCAGCACGATCAAGATCCATTCGCTGGCTGTATCTACCCACGAGAGGTCGATAGGCAATAAAAGACCTACGGCTAGACCTGCACCGACGACTAAGATCAGCTTGAGAGATTCCAAAGCCATGCTTGAGAGAGGCAGCTTACTGTTGATTGTGTCAGTTTCGATGGGCAAAAATTTATCGATAAGCGGCAGAACTGCGATATTACATGCGCCTAAGCAGAAGAAGAAAGTGGCAGTGTATTTGATTAAGGTTTGTAAGTTTTGCCCAAGGTTATCAAGCGCCGCAAGGCTTAAGCCCATCAAAGCGAGGATCACCAAGATAAGGTAAGAGGTGGTACTGTTGATTCTTTCTAGTAAGCGTTGGTTTGAAATCGATATAAAATACCCCACAACAAGTGGGGTAAAGATAAATAACATCCCTGAGAACATGGTCCTTCCTGATCACTAAATGCCGCTGGCGCTGATAAGTTCATCAATTTTCGTATTGAACTCAATATCACCTAAATTAGTCAGTTTGTACAGAACATCTGCGCCGGTCACATCTATTTCTATAGTATGTTCGTCGATGGCTTCATCTTGGCGTCTGAACATCAGGATGTGGTTAGCGATTCGCGCGATATCAAGATAAGAAATATCGGCGTCTTGGTGCTGATTATTTTGGTTGGTTGCGACGTCAACGAAGTCAGCATCAAAGCCCCATTTATTCAACACTAGTTCACTTGCAGAAGAACAGAGGTTATCGAATACACGTAAGGCTAGATCCCAATCAAGGTAGTTACCTCTTTCAGAGTACAGGTAGTATTCGTTTACGATGCAAAACAAGCCGATATCAGCCAGTAGTCCGGTCAACAGAGCTTTGTCAGTATCGAGCATGCCATAACGTTGCGGGTCTGCGTTCTTAAACTCTTTAGTGACCATCACCATTGTTGCTGATAATTCTTTAGAAGTGATCGCGCTCTTACGTAGGATGGCATTACATTCTTCAGACAGGTTGACTGAGTTTTTAAGTTGTTCAATCGCCTGTGCCGTCACGATATCGCGTACTCGCAACATGCCTAAGCGTGAAACAGCAGTAATGATTTCGGTGCATTCAATATTGCGGCGGTTAAAGATAACTGAGTTCGCCACGCGAATAACCGCAGCGGTTAAGCCCGGGTCTGCCACTAGGCAGTCAGCGATATCAACGACGGTAGCGGAATCCTGCGTGCAGAGTTTTTGAATGTTTAGTACAACTTCGGAAATCGGTGGCAAATTGATTTTGCCTGACTCGATAGAGTTCTCTAGGAAATTTGCGAACTCGCTCTCAAGACTCTGAATGATGAGATCTTGGTTATTTGGCAGCCAATAAAAAGATAAATGAGTCATAAATAAATAATGATGAATTATAGGCACATAGTGTACCGTTTCTCCGACCAAACAAGCAATCGTTCATTCCCAGTTGCTGACAATTCGCACGGTTGTTTTAACTGCGTCGAATAGTGATTTTTTTGACGCATGGCGTCAAGTTTATTTTAGGATGTGATTCTAGTCTCATATTTCCTGAAATTAGGTCTTATTGATGTGAAGTATGACCAGACTTATTTTGTTTCGTTAACTATCATTTCAGCTATCAAATTTAAGGGTTGAAGTTTCATAAAATACACTACATTTTCAACCTAATATTTTCGCTTAAAACGCTGCTATCTGGTGATCATAAATAATCGGGGCTTTTCTAGATTAGAAGGATCAATGGATATGACAGACCAAATGTTTATTCAGTATGTTGGCAAATATGGGAGCTTTCAGAAGCGTTCAATGTTTGGCGGAACTGGCCTTTTCCAAAATGACGCCATGTTCGCATTACTTAGCGCGGATCGCATTTTTATCCGCGGTGGTAAAGAGTTGGATGATGACCTGATCGCTTTAGGGTGTGAGAAATATCGTCATGTAAAAAAACAGACTACAGCAACAGTAAACTATTACGATATTACTGAGCTGTTTGACTCCCGAAACGAACAGTTAGATGTTATCGTTAAGAAGTCGATTGACCTATCGGTTTCTCAACGTAAATTTAAACGATCGTCAGCAAACCGTCGCTTACGTGATTTGCCGAACATGCAGCTTACCCTTGAGCGTATGGTTAAGAAAGCTGGCATTGATGACGTCGATACATTTATCGAAATGGGCGCGCCAACTGTGTTCTCTAAAGTTAAGCAAACTTACGGCAGTGACGTAGATGTGAAGCTACTTTGGAAATTTGCAGGTGCTATTGAAGGTATTCACTGGAAACTGATTCAGGAACCTCGTAAGCGTCAGCTTTTGGCGAGCTGTTCATAAGGCGTTGTTTATAAGGTTTTATGTATAGACCTTAGTTTGGTAAAACCAAACGCCGTTGATTCTAGAAGACACCGAGCGATTGCGCTCGGTGTTTGTTTTTATGAAAGAAACTATCTCATTACCTTCATTAATTCATCGCATAGGCCGTGAGCAACTTGAGCTTGCTCGAACCTTAGCTCATCAGTATCAGTGCCAATTGAAACGCGTGCGCCGTTCGCGACATTGGCAGTTGATTGGTGAAGCTTCGCTCCTCTCTGACTTTTGCTCACACTTATCTCAGCAGTCGGACAGCCGCTTTATTCAAGATAAAGTCCAGTTGCACCTAAGTTCCCTAAAACCATCTCTATCAATAGAACAACAATTGGCATTACTGATTGAAGCCAAACCGGCCATCACACTCAGTGAACTAATGAGCGAGACAAATTGTACTCAAGCGCAGGCGCGTCGTGCTCGCTTTGATGCTGACTCGTTTTAAATTGCGCCTCTTTTGTAAGGTATTTCAGAAATCGTAAAAAAGTGCTTTACCTCAGGTTAAGTTGAGGTTTTAGAGTGTTTATATCCAATAAGGAATAATCGAAACGCAAGGAGCACTTTTATGACAAGTTACGTTGAACATGCAAATATCTCAGTAGTAGACATGGTACATACTACACAGTTCTTATTAGCCGCGATTCCATCTTGGGAAGTTAGAGGAGGTGGTGAATATCAGAATATTGATGGTGAAACCGTTGAGTGGAATCATATTGGCGATGACCGTTCCTATATCGCATTGAACTCATTGGGAGAGGGTACGCAAGGAGAGTGGACCGACCGCTTTACCGGTGTTAAACATATCGGCATTGCTGTGCTAAGTGTCGATAATCTCATTGCGCGCTTGTCTCAAGCGGGTTTTGAGTTAGACCATTGGGGCGCTGAACATCCGCACCGGAAAAATGTTTACTATGTCGATAAGCATAATGTGCAGTTTGAATTTATTGAGTATTACTCTGATAAAGCTGAAGAGCGCAATGATTATCACCAATAATCGATCTGTGTCGGGCAGCTTCAATAGCCATCTATAAACATTCTATAGGTAGCTCGTCATCCCATTTATCCCCTATAAACGCCATCTGAAATTACAGATGGCGTTATTTTTTGTCGCGAATTTCTGAGATCTAGACCTATGTCATGATTTATTTTATGGCTAGAAATTATAGTTGCCCCCTTTTATTCGCTTGTTCCATTTGGAACTCCATACATATTTAAAAACATAATAAGGTTTCGGATGCTTAAGAAACTATCACTTAAAAACAAGCTTGCGATATCAGCAAGTACGGCCATTATTGTCGGGGGACTGTTGGTCGAGGCGTTGTCGTTCAATGCTTCATTACAAAGAATGGACATCGAGGTTGAACAGCGCTTAGAAAGTACGACTGCGTCTTACAACCAATATGTAACGGATTGGCTGGTATCTAAAGAGAGGGCACTGACATCGCTTTCTCAAGAGGTATCAAAAGAGGCAATCGTCGTTCACCTTAAACAAGTAAAAACATCGGCAGGATTTGATAACGTGTTTTTGGCTTACCCTGATGGCAGCCAAGATAACGCAAATGGTGTGATCCTTCCGCCGGGTAATGATGACCCTCGTAAATGGGGTTGGTACACCAATGCCATGGCAAACCCTAGTCAAGTCTTCATGGATAACCCTACCGTCGCTGCCGCCACGGGCGCAAATGTGGTCTCGCTGGGTAAAGCACTCGATTTGCATGGTCAAAAAGTGGTGCTTGGTGCAGACGTAGAAATTACGGATATTCTAAATAGCTTACAAACGGTGATTTTACCGGGTGAAGGTTACATGTTCATTGCTAATGAGCAAGGTAACGTATTTACTCACTCAAATACCAAGCTTTTAAACAAGCCAGTGAGCGAGCTTGGTCTGAACTTTAATACTATCAAAGGTGCAGTTCAGTCAGGTAAAGACGAGTTGATTAATATTAATGGTCAAGATTTTGTACTGTATGCACAAGATATTGATGGGACATCGCTAACTACCGTGACCGTGCTTAACTACAGTTCGCTTGTCGCACCGTTATTTGATGCGGTTTGGGGACAAATATTAGCAACAGCCATCGTTGTGGTAATTTGTACGCTGTTGTTTAATTTGTTGTGTAATATCCTATTTAGACCGCTAAACAATGTCTCTCAAGCTTTGGAGCAAATTGCCAATGGTAGTGGTGATCTTACTCAGAGAATCGAAGTTGAAAACGATGATGAAGTTGGCAAGCTTGCTCACAATTTCAACACGTTCGTTGGCAGCTTGCAGAATTTAATTCGCCACATTCGTGAACAATCTGAATCTATTAATGTGCAATCAGATAGCAGTACTCAGCGTGCGCAAAACGCAGTGTCTGAAATTCATGCTCAGCAACAAGAAATCACCATGGTTGCTACGGCGGTTACTGAGCTTGCCAGTGCTACTCGTGAAATTGCTTCTCACGCAGAGCAAACCGCAGAAGCGGCACAAGGTTCGACAGAGAGCACTAACTCTGGTCAATCTTTAGTATTGAGAACCAAAGACTCAATCAATAGCTTGGCTAATGAGCTTGAACAAGCAAGCAGTGTTATTGGCGATCTAGACCGTCACGCGCAAGAGATTTCTACAGTACTTTCAACAATTCAGGGCATTGCTGAACAAACTAACTTACTTGCTTTGAATGCAGCGATTGAAGCAGCTCGTGCGGGTGAGCAAGGCCGTGGTTTTGCTGTGGTCGCTGATGAAGTACGTGTACTGTCACAGCGTACCCACTCTTCAACGGAAGAGATTAAAGCAACGATTGATACGCTACAGCAGATCACCAATCGTGCGGTGGGTTTGATGGGCAGCAGTTCAGACCTCGCAAATACCTCAGTGGTTGATGCAGACCAAGCGACCGCAGCGCTTGATGAAATACATCAAGCGGTATCGCTCATTAGCGATATGGCAACGCAAATTGCTACGGCGGCGGAAGAACAGACTCATGTTACTGGTGAAATCACTCAAAACATCACTTCAATTAAAGATGTTGCCGATCAGTTGGTGGTCGATACCCAGCAAAGTTCGGTGGAGTCAGGTCAGCTAAAAGGTCAAGCTCAAGAGCTGACCGATAAGGTGGCGATGTTTAAGTTATCTTAGATTTTCATTGAACGTAATGGCTAAGGCGCTTCTTATTGGAAGCGCCTTTTTATTGCCCATTTTTATAATGAGAACTGAAACTTGGCTGAGACAAAGGCGTGATCGCTGGCCTGCTTATCTTGTTCAAAGCTTGGATTGATAAGATGATGATCTAAGGTCGTGTAGTCAATCGACTCAACCAAAGAGTAGGGCGATTCAATTTGCAGCTCTTGCGAAACCAATATGTAGTCAAGCACATTACCTTTAGCAAAGTGGTAATGGGTTGCGGGGCGAGAGGTTGTAGGTTGTAGCGTTTGGTAAACCTCCCAGCTGTCTTTTAGCACTAATGTCAGAGGCTCACTCTCGACAGGCTTGATGAATAAGCTGGTGGTGTCGCTGGTAAGCGATTGGTTGAAGTCACCCATCAATACTGTAGGTAATGGCGATTGGCTATATTGCTGTTCCATAAACAATCTAAGCATGAGTGCTTCCCAGCCTCGCTGTTGGCTAGAGAGCCAAGAGGCAAGCAATGGATGCGTTATTGAACTCTCTGCAAGTTCAGTCCCACGTTGCGATTTTAAATGGCAGACATAAACCGCGACATGGCCAATTACGGGCACATCAACAACCGCGAATATCGGTTGACGGCTAAAATTGGGCGCAGGTAACTCTGGGCTACTTGTCAGTGGTGTGACTGCTTGATGGTGCGTTATTGGGTATCTCGATGCGAGCATAACAACGGGCTTAGAATAGATATAGTCGTCTTCAACATGGGGTGTGTCGACGGTGACAAAATAAGGGTAACCCAATTCAGCGAACAGTGTTTCGGCCGCTGCGATACTGAACACTTCTTGGACTCCGACAATATCGGCATTGAGAAGCTCTATCTGACGTTTGGTCCACTCACATTTTGCCTGCCATTGAGCTTGGTCATAGATGTTTTCAAAGTCATAAAAGGCATTGGGCGGCGCAACAAAGTTAAACAAGTTAGCGCTGGCGATGGTTAGGTAATGGGGCAACGGCTTTACCTTGTGGAGAAAGTCAAAAGTAGCATAAGCATAGTTTAATCAATCTCTAAGTAATCGCATAGATTGAGACAGTCAATTAATAACTCTTTGAAATATCAATTGTTGCTAGGATATAATTTTATCAATAAATCGATTTTGTCCTAACCATAAACCGAGCTTCTTAAACGAGTCTTATTATAAACCAGCAAGGTGGGCAAATCTTAAATTATTGCAGTATGGAACAACGTTTTTAATGCCCCAACTTGCCAAAGATTCCTTTGACGAATTCTCTCGCGATATTACCCAGCAGTACCATCAGTTAATTGCTAACAATTGGAATATAGAGAGCGCGTTCTTTGAGTCGATTGATATTGAATCTAGTAGTGCTCCAGCTTTGCTTCATATGGAAGTCGATTTTGATATCGGTGAATTATCAAAATCCCAAGCTAATGATTTCATTAAATCTTATGGCCCATCGCTTGCCTATGACGTCGCTGCTAAGATTGATTTGAAATCGGTAGCGGTTAAGCATATTACGCCTAGCGTGGAGCGTATAACTCAGTATAAAGCCAAGCATTCCAAGTCATTGTTCGCTAGCCATGAAGTGAAACAGTGGCAGAATGCGATTTTCTATACAGAACAACAAGAGATTCCAACGGAATTTGATCGTTTGGTACGGTGGAAGTTTTCGGGGGAAATGACGCGAGTACAAGCCACGGTTGATCCTAGAATCAAGGTCATTGGCGGAGAGAAGCTACAATTTTTGGTTGTCCCTGATATTGAGGCAATGAGACAACTTACTACGCCGCATTCAGGCCACCAATTGCCGCAAAAAGTGCTTATTAGCGAAGGCTGCATGGCGAAGTTTGATCAATACGTGGCTGACCAATTAAAAGCGCTTAAAGCGAGACTTAATGCACTCAGTACTTACCCAAGTAAAAAGCAATTGCTTGGCGTTCTCCCTACTTGCTTACCCGTCTATTACGTATTTCAACTGATGCAAAAACAACGCACAGATACGCCTGACTATTGCGTACCCAAGCTAATTAGCTGCGCTTGTTTTGAGCAGGTGATGGAGATGGCGAGAGAAATCTATCGGAAGTTGGAGAGAATTGAACAATCTGAGGCATTGGAAAGCAACACTGCTGATATTTTGGTGAATAAGCCTAAACCATCACCAACTTTTTCCAAGTCAATGGATAACCAGTTGAGTGAGAAGCGACAGGTTCTAATTGCTTATGCGGTTGCGATTGGTTTGATTGGACTCTCAGTCGTCAGTCTGGCTTTAAGTGCGTGTTTTATGGTTGGCTTTTACGGTTATATAGGTCGCTTAACGACACGTATCAAAGAGTTTAAGCTCAAAAAGCACTTAGAAAACTTGCAGACGCAGAGCGGCGCGTTATTGGTTACAGGCGTCGCGCCGTATTATTTAGCGAGGGCCTTTGGTTACTGGGAGTCAAGCTTTAGTCTCTTGATACAGTTCGTGTTGTATGTAGGGGCATTTCTTTTCACTTGCACGCTGGTTTTGCAAATATTCCAAGGTATGTTTCGAGCGTATAACAATACCGCTCATGATCAGAAAGTTGAACTTAATGGCAGTTATCAAGACCATCTAACAACCGACAGTCGAGCAAAAAAGCTGCAATGGTTGAAAGTCATCATCGTTATCGATGTTTTATATCTACTTTTTGAAATTATCTTTAATGCCAATATTGCTGGCGTATCTTCCGGGTTGGTGCTGAGTCAAGAAACTTTCGATGATGTTGAGTTTTTTGGTCGAACACTAAGTGGAGTAGGCCTTGGACTCATGATCGCATCGCTTGCGATTCCTGTTCAGTTAGAGTTGGGTAAAAAGTTTAGTCGCTTAGCTTTGATACTAATCTGTTCCGTTCCTGCGGCACATATTATCCAGAACTTTCTTGTTGAGCTGGTGGTACAGGGCAATAAAGATAAAGCTAATCTAGCGCACCTAATGATTGAACAACGTGACTTTGCGATTCAATTTCCAGAGCGCTACATTCCGCTAAAAGAGATAAATCAAAGCCGAGACTATAACCATGAAATGGACACACTCACATACTTAGCTTTTCAGCCTTTCGCGCGTATGGGTTTTAAGCCGGAAGCGGAAGCTTACGTTCGGAAACAGAAAAGTCTCCATTGGGTCGATGATTTAACTCGTGCTCGTTTCAAGCAAAATGAGCAGCAGATGTATCAAGCTCTGAATGACTATCTCAAGTTAGTTGAGTTTAATGTAGCGGTTCATAACGACATGCTGCGATATAAATTACCCTCGTTTAACCATGCTTTAGAGCCAAGGTTAGTGTTCGAAGATCTAAAGGAGGCTGAACGAACATTTTATAATGGTGGTTATCAATCGCTTGAGTATCAGGTGGAGCAAGCAGCGCAGAAACGTTACCAAAAAAGTAGGGTGAGAAAGAAAAACTTACGTGATAACTACGCCACCTATCGTTGGAGTAAGAAAAAAGGCAGGCTGAAATCAAGAGGGATTGCTGGCTTAGAGTATTTGAAACGTTCAAATGGTATCAACTTAAACTGGATTTTTACTCAAGATCCTAAGCGCTTAACTTACTTTAATACTGCACCTTTTTTAGGGATGTGTGATAGCGACAATTATTGTCCCGGAGATGAAGATTGGGACTATACCATTGCGTTAAAGCATATAGAGAAAGTGTCACGTAGTGACCGAGCTAAATGGGGCGAATCATATGCTCACCAGAAAACAGGTTTTCCTTATGGCTTGGGCTCACCAAGGGACTTGAGTCGATACCCTAAGTTTATATATCGAGTAGAAGGATTGATCACGCAAGGCCTAGGGTTTGAGCCGCTAGTACCACTATCCGATATCATGAACTATCAAGAGCAGATGATTAGCTTTAATGATATTTTGAGTGAGTACCGTAACCCGAAAAGAAAGCAATCGACTAGTGAGAGCAAAAAGCGATTAGCAGCGCTTAATGGACAAACAGTGATTTTCAGAAGTGATCCAAGTGGGCGTAAGCTACCATTCAACAATGCTATGTTCCGTAAGCAAGTGACGACGCAGAAAGTGCTTAAGTTGGCTGCGGTGCAGAACATGATAAAGAAAATCATGGGTGACTATTATGCACCGATTTATACCACTAAGCTGACGGAAACACAGTTTAAGCGCTTGGTTGAAAGTAAAATGAAATCGGTGGTTAAACGTAATGTATCGCACTTTGCATATAGCAAATCGCTCAGTAACGAAGAGCGAGCAGAGCGCTATTTGAAAGCCGCCTATGTTCCGCCAATTGCGTTAGGGTTTTCTTTGGTGTTTATTTTTGTCACCTTGGTGCGTGTCGCGGGTTACCCATTTGAACTCAAAGCCATTGCTCAAAACCAAAAACTCCATGTAGTGAAATCACGATATTTGAAGATTGGTCTGGTGAGTAGCTTTGTCGTGCTGTTTATTGCGATTGGTATGAGCAAGGATTACAGCCGAAATCTAATGAAAGGGTCTAGCTACTTTTCAGGCTTGTCGAGTAAGTTTGTCGGGTATTGGATTGTGGGGGCTCAGAGCACGATGCTAAAGGTTAGTCACCCATTTATGCAAAGTAGTCTGGCGGATATGTACGACCATCCATCGATGAAAAATCGCTAACTAAAAAGCTCGCACAAATGTGCGAGCTTTTTTGATGGGTTATTTATAGGGTTAGCTTTTTAACCATGCCTTTTTCGTAGTGGTCGCTGATGTTGCAAGCAATTTCAACGTGTTTTTTTCCGTGGAAATGCCAAAAGAACTGACGCGCTTTTTTAGGCTCAACCACAATAGAGCTGTTGGTGTCATGCTCCATTCCCGCCATTTGCTTCATCATTACGCGATGCTTTTTAAGTTCATCAGTTGAACCAATTGAGAACTCGTGGATTTGCGAACCTGTGTTCATCACGACAAATTGCACCACGTCATTGGGCTCGATGGTAACTGGTTTTTTAAATGTGATGGTGTTGTCATCACTCAAAATGACGTGTACTACCTTGTCCGGTTTTGCGCCTTTGGCAGGCATACCCACTTCTGACATGCCCGGCATATTCATCATCCCACTGTGGTCCATTTTTGAATGATCCATCTCGGAGTGATTCATTGTAGAGTGATCCATTTGTTCAGCCATGGCTAACGGAGCGCCAAGAGCTAGTGCCGTGATGAGTAGTGTTTTCATAGTATTTCCTTTTAGACGTTGCATTACAGTTCTCGTTTTTTCCAAAGTTTGAAGATTGCGGGTAGTACCAACAGTGTTAATAGAAGGGCTGATGCCATTCCTCCAATCATCGGTGCCGCGATACGTTGCATGACTTCTGAACCCGTGCCATGGCCATACATAATTGGGATTAAGCCAATGATGACTGTACTCACGGTCATCATGACAGGGCGAACACGAAGGCCAGCGCCTTGGCTAATCGCTCGATTTAAGTCTTGTTCGGTTAATGCTTTCGAAGCGTGTTCTGCATTTTGTTTGTTTTCATTCCATGCTTGGTTGAGATACACCAACATGATGACGCCAATTTCAACAGCCACCCCAGCTAGGGCAATAAAGCCAACCCCAACCGCGATAGAGAAGTTGTAGTTGAGTAAATGCATTAGCCATAAGCCCCCAACCATCGCCAGTGGTAATGTCGCCATGATGATCATCACTTCGCCGATACGTCTAAAGCTGAAGTAAAGCAGCAGCATGATGATGGCTAAGGTAATCGGAACGACTACACTAAGGCGCTGTTTAGCGCGCTCCATATATTCGTATTGACCAGACCATGTCAGTGAGTAGCCAGCTGGCAGCATTAGCTGCTCAGCCACAACTTGTTGCGCTTCTTGCACGTAAGAGCCGAGATCGCGCCCTTCGATATCGACAAACACCCAACCGTTCGGACGTGCGTTTTCAGTCTTAATCATTGGTGGGCCATCTTCGTAGCGGATTTCAGCGACATCGCCCAGTGCGATACGCGCACCATTGGGTGTGACTAAAGGTAAATCACGCAGTTTTACCACTGAGTCACGATAATGCTGTGGGTAGCGAACATTGATAGGGTAGCGTTCTAGCCCTTCGACAGTTTCTCCAACTTTCATACCGCCAACGGCTGTCGAGATGACTTGCTGAATATCGGCGATGTTTAGACCATAGCGAGCAGCTTGGCGGCGTTTTATGTCAATGGTGACGTAACGGCCACCAGCAACACGTTCCGCGTACACTGACGTTGTACCTTCAATGCCGTTAAGAATGGGCTCTAGCTGTGAACCTAATCCTTCAATCACTTTCAAATCAGGGCCGGAGAGCTTGATGCCAATTGGCGTTTTAATGCCTGTCGCCAACATGTCGATACGAGTTTTGATTGGCATCACCCACGCGTTGGTAAGCCCCGGGAACTGGACAAGGCTGTCGAACTCTTTACGCAGTGACTCCGTCGTAACGCCTTCACGCCATTGCTCGCGCGGTTTGAGTTGAATCGTGGTTTCAATCATGGTTAGCGGCGCTGGATCCGTTGCTGATTCAGCGCGGCCAATTTTGCCCCATACGGTTTCTACTTCCGGTACGGTTTTGATGAGTTTATTGGTTTGCTGCAAATGCTCACGCGCCTTACCTATCGAAATACCCGGATAGGTGGTTGGCATGTACATCAAATCGCCTTCATCAAGAGGAGGGATAAACTCACTGCCTAGTTGCTTGGTCGGATAATACGCTGACGCCAATAAAACCAAAGCAACCATAATCATGGATTTTGGAAAGCGTAGGCTGAGATTGAGTAGAGGGCGATATAGCGATACCAAGCCCTTGTTGATTGGGTTTTTATGTTCAGGGAGAACTTTACCGCGGATGAAATAACCCATGAGGACAGGAACAAGGGTAATTGCTAAGCCTGCGGCGGCGGCCATCGCATACGTCTTGGTGAAAGCAAGCGGCGAGAACATTTTGCCTTCTTGTCCTTCTAACGCGAATACTGGAACAAAACTCAATGTAATGATCAGTAGTGAGAAGAAGAGTGGTGCGCCAACTTCTTCTGCTGCTTTAGAGATGACTTGCCAGCGGTTCTTGTCCGTCAGCGGTGTTCGTTCAATATGTTTGTGAACGTTTTCTATCATTACAATCGCGCCATCGACCATGGCCCCTATGGCAATCGCAATGCCACCGAGTGACATGATGTTGGCATTAATGCCTTGCCAATGCATGACGATAAAGGCGACTAAAATACCAATCGGAAGACTGATGGCAATCACCAAAGACGAGCGAATGTGGAATAAGAATAAGGCACACACGACGGCCACCACGATGAACTCTTCAGCCAGTTTTTGCCATAGGTTTTCCACCGCGGCATCAATTAACGTTGAGCGGTCGTAGGTGGTAACGATCTCTACACCTTCTGGTAATCCACGTTGAAGCTCCGCAAGTTTGGCTTTCACATCAGTAATGACTTGGCTAGCGTTTTCACCAAAGCGCATTACAATGACACCGCCAACAGCTTCACCTTCACCGTTGAACTCTGATATGCCTCGGCGCATTTGTGGGCCAAGGTTGATATCCGCCACATCACCTAGCAATAACGGTGTGCCTTTACTGGTAACCTTTAGTGGCAGTGCTTTCAAGTCATCGATGCTAGAAAGGTAACCTGATGTGCGCACCATATGTTCCGCTTCGGCCACTTCAATAACCGAAGCACCTGTCTCTTGGTTACCACTATTAATCGCTTTATTGACTTGCTGTAGCGTTAGGTCGTAAGCGCGTAACTTGGCAGGGTCAATCTGTACTTGGTATTGCTTAACCATACCGCCAACGGTGGCGACTTCAGAAACGCCAGAGACGGTTTGTAACTCATATTTAAGGAACCAATCCTGTAGGCTTCGCAGCTCAGCAAGGTCATGTTTACCAGTTTTATCTTGTAGGACGTAGCTGTAAACCCAGCCCACACCTGTTGCATCTGGGCCAAGTGTTGGCTTGGCTTGTGAGGGTAGATTTGGTGCAACTTGGCTTAGGTATTCGAGCACACGTGAGCGAGCCCAATACATGTCGGTATCATCATTGAAGATGATGTAGACGTAAGAATCGCCAAAGAAAGAGTAACCTCGGACGGTTTCTGCTCCCGGCACCGCCAACATGGCTGTGGTCAGCGGGTAGGTGACTTGGTCCTCGACCACTTGAGGCGCTTGACCCGGGTAGCTGGTCTTGATGATCACTTGGACATCAGATAAATCAGGAATGGCGTCTACTGGTGTGTTTTTCACGCTGTATAGCCCAGCGATAGTGAGCAGTACAGTGGCAACTAAAACAAAGAAGCGGTTTTGAATAGACCAACGAATAATCGCACCAATCATTGTTGCTCTCCTTGTGGCTTAAGCTCGCTGAGTTGCCATTCTCCAGATTGTTTTTCTACTAGAAATCGCACGCTCTGACCTTCGCTAAATGGCGAAAGATCAACCCCTTCTGCAACCGAAAAATTCTGTTCCCCTGATTGCCATTGCAATGCATCAACGGGCTCATGGCTGACTGTCACCATGCCAAAATCGGCCATTAACATAGTGATAGTGCCGTTGACCCATACTTGGTTGGGAGCAGCTTGGGCAGGTTTTATTTCGGTAATCAGATATTGGCCGTCTTGGTCTTTCTCCATCGCAAACTCAATGGCGTTGCCTTTCTTCAGTGACGAAGTGTCTATCTGCGGAGAGAGTTTGAAGTTCATTACCATGCCCGGCCAGTTCCACTCAGGAACTGGTTGATGGTTAAGGGTAATCATGCGATGGTCGGTCATTAAATCGGTGATATGACCTTTCGCCCAGACACTTTCTTCAGGGGCATCTAGACCATTGATTCTTGAAAGATCTGCGCTTTGACTTGATTCGGAATCCAGCATGAATTGAGCGGAAGTTACGACTTTATCGTCGGTTGTTAAGCCTTCTAGCACTTCAATAAATTCACCAGCTTCACGGCCTGTTTCGATTCTTGCTGAGCGATATTTACCTTCTCCAAGCGCTAAAACGACACGGCTCATGCCGCCTGAGTGAATGACTGCGCTGCGTGGGATGGTGACGACTTCTCGATCACTTTGTGGCGTTAGCTCGATGTTAGCGAACATATTGGGTTTGAGCTCGCCTTGTGGGTTATCGAACTTAAGGCGAACTCTAAATGTACGCGTTGCTGGGTCTAGAATAGGGTAGAGATAATCCACTGTTCCTTGCCATGTTTTGCCCGGCAGTGCGTCTAGGCTCATGTTGGCTTTGCTACCATTAGTAATCCAATGCGCTTGGCGTTCAAACAGTTCGACATCGACCCAAACATGGTCAAGCGGCCCGGCACTGATAACGGTTTGTGCCGGTGATAAGTAACCACCTTCACGAACGTTTAGCGTTGCAATGACTCCATCTGCAAGTGCTTTTACTTCGATGTTTTGTAGTGCTCTGCCGTTGCGATAGATACGTTCGATTTGAGCTTTATCAACTCCTAATGCTGATAATCGCTCTTTTGCGCCAGAAATAAGCCCTTTGCGGCCGGTTCGTTTGGCATTGAGTAACTCTTCTTGTGCTTTAACCAACTCGGGCGAGTAGAAGGTGAAAAGCGTGTCGCCTTGTTTAACGTGCTCACCGGCTGAATTAACATACAGCTTTTCTACCCAACCACTAGTGCGAACATTGGTTTGCCATAATGTGCTTTCATCAAACGCTATGTAACCCACGGCTTGAATGTTTGGTTGTAGTGGTTTGATAACCACATTAGCGGTTTTTACACCAAGGTTGTTCTCAACCGCAGGGTCGATAGTAATGGTGCCCGCCATTTGGCTGCCAGTCGCTTCATCTTCTGCGTAAACCGGTATCAAATCCATACCCATTGGGGATTTACCCGGTTTATCGCGTTTGTAATTAGGGTCCATTGGTGCCACCCAATATAATGGCTCGTTGCTGCTGCTTGATTGTGAGCTTACCGATGCCTCTTCTGTGTGAGGGTTAATCCATTGGTTGGCAGAAAAACCAATCACACCACCCATAATGGCGCCGATAGCTAAGGCTAATGTGGTTACTTTTGTTGTTTTCATTTGCTGTTCCTTGCTATTGGTTTTCGCGCTGTTGAGTTAATGGATAGCTGTGATCAAACAGACCTAATAAACCTGAGAGTTGGTTGTTGATAAGGTTAAGGTCGGTAATCAAGCGTTGTTGCTCTAACTCGATACTGAGTTGGTTGATGGATGAGGTGACAATGTCACTGAACGTGGCGCTATTATTTTGGTAACCGCGCTCTACCGCTTGTTGTTGAGCCTTGGACTGGGGCACAAGTGTGGTTTTGTAGCGAGCAAGGCGGGTTAAGGTATGTTCACGTTGAGACATGAGGCTTTGAAGCTGTGCCGATAGGCGGGCTAACGTGGCGTCACGCATAGACTTTGCCGCACCAACTTGATGCTGAGCTGCGGCGTAGGCTCTGTCTTGTTTGTTATCGGTGAAAATAGGCAAGTCCATGGTAATAAACGCACTTACCATATCAGGCGCAGGCTCGCCTTTCATGTTGTTTGCTTGGCGATGGGCATACATGACTTCAACCCCGAATTGAGGTGAGTAAGCTTGGTCAGCTATTTCCACTTGAGTCTTCGCCACTTCTATTGAGGCATCAACGTTGAGTACCATTGGGTGGTTGAGCAATCGTTGTTGCAATACCTGTGGTTTGCTCGCTTGGCTCAAACTCGCAGTGAGCTTTTGCCATGCTAATTGATTACTCGCGTTTAAATCAGCGCTTTGGTTGAGCCATTGATAACCTAACCACTCTGACAGTTGAGCGGTTAGCGCTTGTTGCTGCTGTTGACTGGCAATGATTTTTTGCTCTAGTTGGCTAACTTTCAGTTGGCTAGCAATAATGTCTTGTGATTCATTCAGCCCGAGTGAGTAATTGGCTTGCATGTTGTCGACCAATTGTGAAAGCCATTTATGCTGCTTATGAAGTAACTTTTCAGCGGTACGTGCATAACCAAGCTCTAACCAAAGTTGGGTTACCTGAGTAATAATTTCACGTTCACGAAACGCAATCTGGCTTGACGAGATATTGGCTTGAGAACCGGCCATTTTGCTTTGCAGTTCTGTGGTGTTGCCACGGTCAAACTTTTGCATTAAGCCAACGGAGAGGTTGGTCATTGGGTCTTGATCCAGTCGAAAACTGTCGGTTGGCAAGCCACCAACACCAAGTTTGATGGTCGGGTCCATCAAGGTCGCTTTAGCTAACCCTGCTTCTAACGTGGCTTCGGTTTGCGCGGTAAGCTGAGCTTTTGTGCCATCTTGTTCAAGGGCGATTTGAATGATTTGCTCTAGCGAAAGTGAGTGGCTTATTTTTGTGTCTGCGAGGCTCTCAACTGAAGAGGCTAAAACCGGCGTCGAGACACCAAGGGCGCAGTACATACCCAACACTAATAAGTGATGTTTCATTGGATAACTCATCCATTATTTAGCAATTAATGGCGTGGTTGTTCTTAAATGCTTCGGGTTAAAAACCAATGCGTTGGGTTTCAACCTGAGGCGGGAAAGAATCAAACGTAATTAATCGCGTACAAAATCTTGCTAACAGCTTCAGTGCCGTTAACCGTTGAAATTGAATGGAGAGTTAAAGTGTTGGAGGGCGGTAGAGAGAGCGCGAAACACGCACTGTTGAGCGCGCTTGTTCTGGGGTTAGCTCGACCATTGAGCTGTGTTGCGCTGGCAATACAGGGGGATGGAGCAAGGCCGCGACAACCGTGATACAAGTGGTATCGCAGCAGTTATGGTCAAGGTTGGTGTTAGTCTCACAATCTATGTCGGCAAACTGCTGAGAATTGCCCGGTGAGGAATGATGCATTGTTGATTGAATTGGTGTGACATTGTCACTATTGGCAGGTGTACTGGTGTCAGCGCCATTATGCGTCATGGAGTGGCAACTGGCACTTGACGCTGTGTTCATCTGCATCATTTGGATTGGCATTAAAGGCGCACTAGACGCCACGCTAGACAAAATAAATGTCAGCGAGCTAAGCAAAATTAAGCAAATTGTACGCAATGAATGAGCGCGCATTGTGCCACCTTTAATGATTCCAAGCGTTAAATGTAAAGCTTCCCCTTGGGGTAAGGTCAATACGCTAGGCAATAAAAAGCCCCGAATAGGTGATAAAACCTAGTATTCGGGGCTTTTAGTCTCTTGGAACCAATCGCTATTAGTGAGTTAGGTAATGTTTTACAAACTCAGTAATTTGAACCATGTCTTCAACAGCGATGAATTCTTCTGTGGTGTGCACTTTAGACATACCCGTAGAAACGTTAACGGTTGTTAGGCCTTTCTTGTAGAAGTTGTTTGCGTCGCTGCCACCACCAGTAGATTTAGTGAACGGTTCTGCGCCAATCGCACTGAATGATGCTTTCACTTGTTCAATATGTGGATGATCTTCTGGAATAACGAACGCATCGTATGCACGAGTTGATTCGATTTCTACTTCTGCGCCATGTTTTTCCGCCACAGTTTGGAACGTGTTGATCATATGATCCACTTGTGCGGTTAACTTGTCGCAGTTTAGCGAGCGCGCTTCTGCTACAATTTTAAGCTCAGGCATCACGATGTTAGTTGCGTTACCGCCTTGCACAATACCGATGTTCGCTGTGGTTTCTTCATCAATACGTAGAAGCTTCATTTGGGTAATCGCGTCAGCCGCAACT
Organism: Vibrio sp. LaRot3; assembly: GCF_027587025.1. Classification (GTDB taxonomy): domain Bacteria; phylum Pseudomonadota; class Gammaproteobacteria; order Enterobacterales; family Vibrionaceae; genus Vibrio. The sequence continues at coordinate 756,758 of NZ_JAPPTI010000001.1, forward strand.
TGAATAGCACTGATGCCTTCTTCTGGCGCTAAGCCTGCGTGTGCAGGGCGGCCTTTGATTGTTGCAACAATCTTCTGTTGACCCGGTGCAGAGTTCACGATGGTGCCAATAGGGCCACCAGTATCGAGTACGACAGCTTTATCAGAAGTGATGTAGCTCATGTCGAAGTTTTCTGAGCCGTGTAGGCCGCCTTCTTCATGTACGGTGAAAGCCAGTTCGATGGTTTTATGGTTTAGGTTTTCAGCCTGAATGCAGCGCACTGCTTCCATGATTGCTGCGATACCTGATTTGTCATCACCGCCAAGAATGGTGTTGCCTTTAGAGCGAATGATGCCATCTTCGATGATTGGCTCAATGCCTTTACCTGGAGTTACTGTATCCATGTGGCAGCTAAGTACAACACTGTCTTCAATCTTACCTTCTAGGCGAGCATAAACGTTGTAGCCATTAGAGATATGCTCTGGCACTGGAAGTTTGTGCACAGTGAAGCCCATTAGGCCAAGTTGTTCAGAAAGCGTATCTGCGATCTCTTTTTCGTAAAGAGATTCACTGTCGATTTTGATGAGTTGACAGAAGTGTTCGATCAAACGATCACGATTAATAGATGTCATTTTAATGCCTCGAAAGGGTAGCAGAGGCGGTTACCTTACCGCTTTCGTTTAGGCAAATACACTGCGTTAAATCAATTTTTGTTTGTGTAAATCTGGAATCTTGTCGGAGGAGCTGGGGGATAATCTCGACATGCGATTGGTGTGCATTAGGTTATGGGAATCACATGCCGAGAAATTTGCAGGTTAGATTAATGCGATAAAACTCATACCGACTAAGGTATCTAAGGTTTTTTGTGCATCATCACCAAAGATGGTGATTGAGGTTTGGGTAATCTGACTGAGGAAACCGCGAGAAAACTGCTGCTCTCGCTCACCTTTACCAATCTGAGACAGGATAAGGGTTAAGATGGCACGAAAGCGCTTCTTTTCTAATCCATTTATCCAGCTGTGGTTAAAATCGGTCAAACTGTTTTTAAAATCCAACTGTTCGGCAAATTGCTTGATCAGTCGAGCCTGCAGAGCCTCAAGAAAATCAGTCTTTTTCGAGAAGTGATGGCTTATACCAGTGCGGGATATTCCCGTCTCTTTACTTAGCGTAGTGTAAGACATGGCTTCATAGCCACTTTCAAGTAGTTGTTTTGTCGCCGTATCCAAGATCAAGTTGATTGTCGCTTGGGTATCTTCTTTGCTTCTTTTTGGCATTGTCTTTAACGGATATTACGTTATTGGAATGCAGTATTGTATTTCAATACAGAACATCAAACCATAAGATCTAAAAAAATAAGTCAGATTCTTTCAAGTTAGTTCAAAATCTGTGTAATTAACCAAGTGGTTAATTGCACTGTACGACATTTCTTACACTTTTTATTATTAAATTATCTATAAAACAACGCGTTATATTGTTGGTTTTTATATTTTACACGCTGCTTTCGCTTTTAAACGGCCAGAAAAACGCATCAGTAACTACCAAAATTCCCCCTCACGGTACAAGTTTGTATAAGGGCTAATAGAGGGATAGAGCATGGAAAAGTTGACCAATCCGTTAGGGACAAATGGGTTTGAATTTGTTGAATATACCGCCGCAAATCTAGAAGGTATCACCCAACTTAAATCATTGTTCACATCGTTAGGCTTTGCTGAAGTGGCGAAGCATCGTTCAAAACAGGCATGGCTCTATCAACAAGGGGATATTAATTTCATCGTTAACGCTCAGCCCCATAGCCAAGCGGAAGCGTTTGCAAAAGAGCATGGCCCGTCTGTGTGTGGTATGGCCTTTAGAGTGCAAGATTCCGGTGAGGCAATGGCGCACGCGCTCTCGCAGGGCGCACAAGCTTATGTGACTCAAATAGGGCCTATGGAGCTTTCAATCCCAGCTATTTATGGCATTGGAGATAGCTTGATCTATTTTGTTGACCGCTTTGGTGAACAGAATATTTATCAAGTGGATTTTAATTTTTACCCTGACCACGATGAGCGCATTGCCGAGGCACAAACCGGTTTAATGGTGATTGATCACCTCACCCACAACGTGAATCAAGGCCGAATGGATGTGTGGGCAAGTTTCTATGAGCGCATCGGCAATTTTAAAGAGATTCGCTATTTTGATATTGAAGGTAAGTTAACAGGGCTCGTTAGCCGAGCTATGACCGCGCCTTGTGGGAAAATTCGTATTCCAATCAATGAGTCAAGCGATGATAAGTCCCAGATTGCGGAGTTTATTCGAGAATACAACGGCGAAGGTATTCAGCATATTGCAATGAGTACCGATGATATTTATCAAACGGTTAAGCAGCTTAGTGAACGTGGGGTAGAGTTTATGCCTACCCCTGATACCTACTATGAAAAAATCGAACAACGCGTCCCAGGTCATGGCGAAGATTTGCAACTCTTGAAATCTCTGCGAATCTTAATAGATGGCGCACCGATGAAAGATGGCATTTTACTGCAAATTTTTACGCAAACCGTCATTGGTCCGGTATTTTTTGAAATTATTCAGCGTAAAGGCAACCAAGGTTTTGGTGAGGGTAACTTCAAAGCGCTATTTGAATCGATAGAAGAAGACCAGATTCGTCGTGGGGTACTCAAGGATGCGTAAAAACATGGCTTATCCACATCGAGAAGGTGTGTGTTCAAAACAAGCTCATGCTGATTTCCCGAAACAGGCAATGTATGAGCGGGAAGCTGGGCGGCAGGGCTTCTATGGATCGGCGGCTCATTTTCATCATCAACACCCTCCAACCTCTTGGTCAAATTGGCAAGGAGAACTTAGACCAAGAGCCTATGATTTTAACCAAGTTGAGCAGGCTTATCAGCCTTCACCTTGGGATGTGCCGACCTTGCTCTCCAACCAAGAGTGCAAACTTCGAGTTTGGCAAATCAGCCATGCAATGGATCATTTGGTTAGAAACGCGGATGGTGATGACTTGTTGTTTGTCCACCAAGGCAGCGCGGAGTTCTTTTGTGACTACGGCCATTTTAGTGTGATGGAGGGCGATTATGTGGTGATCCCTCGCTCGACCAATTGGCGTCTTGCCCCTCATGAGCCCATGTTTATCCTGATGATTGAAAATACCGGCGGTGAATACGACTTGCCGGACAAAGGGCTTGTTGGTCGTCATGCTATTTTTGACCCTGCGGTTTTAGAAGTGCCGAAAATCGATAAACAGTTTCAAGCGCAATACAGCGAAACCACCACGCAGGTGAAAGTAAAGCGCCATGGTAAGCAGAGTGTGATTACCTATCCGTTTAACCCCTTAGATGCCGTGGGCTGGCATGGTGACTTATCGGTGGTTAAGCTTAATTGGCGTGATATACGCCCGTTAATGTCTCATCGCTATCATCTCCCCCCATCCGCGCACACGACCTTTGTTGCTCAGGGATTTGTGGTATGTACTTTTGTTCCAAGGCCGATGGAAACAGATCCCGGCGCATTGAAAGTGCCGTTTTACCACAACAACGACGACTACGATGAAGTTCTGTTTTATCACGAAGGGGATTTCTTTAGTCGAGACAATATCTCGGCAGGCATGGTGACTTTTCATCCTGCCGGTTTTACTCATGGCCCTCATCCTAAAGCTTTCGCCGCAGGCCAAGCGGAACAGAAAAAACGCACTGATGAAGTGGCGGTAATGATAGACACGCGCCATGCTTTAGAAAGTTCAGAGCACGCAAAGCAAGTTGAAAATCATGACTATGTGAATAGTTGGCAAAGCAAAGATTGATAACAAGGAGCGGATATGAAACTGGCAACGTTAAAAAACCATACTAGAGATGGCATGTTAGTGGTGGTGAATCACTCGTTGACGGAATGTGTTGCCGTCCCTCAAATAGCGATGACTTTGCAGCAAGCGCTCGACAACTGGGCTGAGGTAGAGCCAGAACTGTATCGAATTTCTCAAGCTCTAGAACACCATTCGTTGGAAGCGATGCCATTTATTACCGAGCAGTGTGAAGCACCATTACCACGTGCGTACCATTGGGCAGATGGCTCGGCGTATGTGAATCATGTGGAGCTAGTGCGCAAAGTACGCGGCGCAGAAATGCCAGAAAGCTTTTGGCAAGATCCACTGATCTATCAAGGTGGGTCGGATGCCTTTATTGGTGCCAATGATGACATTTGTGTAGCAGATGAAAGCTGGGGGGTTGATTTTGAAGCGGAAATAGCTGTGATTTGCGATGACGTAGCGATGGGCAGCAGCGTTAAACAAGCCGGGGAATCCATTCGCTTGCTGATGCTAGTGAATGACGTATCGCTACGTGGTTTGATCCCTGCTGAGCTAGCGAAAGGATTCGGCTTTTATCAATCTAAACCGTCTTCTGCATTTTCACCGGTGGCGGTGACCCCTGATGAGTTGGGCGAAGCGTGGCAGGATCATAAAGTTCACTTACCGCTGCGTTCGTTCTATAACCACCAGCCTTTTGGTTATCCGAATGCTGGGGAAGATATGACGTTTAACTTTGCAGAGCTTATTGCACATGCGGCTAAAACAAGACCACTTACCGCTGGGACAATTATTGGCTCAGGGACAGTTTCCAATAAGCAAGGTTTAGCGTCTGGTTCGTCGGTCGAGGCGGGTGGCGTTGGCTACTCTTGCATTGCTGAGCTGAGAATGTTGGAAACCATCCAAAATGGTGAGCCGAGTACGCCCTTTATGGCCTTTGGTGATGATGTTCGAATCGAAATGTTAAACGACAAAGGTTGCACCATTTTTGGCGCGATTGAACAAACTGTAGTGAGGCAACAATGAGGCTATATAGTTATTGGCGCTCGTCCGCCACTTATCGAGTTCGGATTGCTTTGAATTTAAAGCAGATAGCATTTGAAACCTTGCCAATCAACTTGCTCAAAGATGGTGGACAACAACATCAGGCGTTGTTTCGTGATATCAACAGCAGTGGGTTGGTTCCGGTATTGGTCGACGGAGGCACTGTTATTAGCCAGTCCTTAACCATATTAGAGTATTTGGATGAACAATACCCTGAGCCACAATTGATCCCTTTACATGGGCAAGAGCGCTATTTAGTGCAATCTTTAGCGCAAGATATCGTGGTCGATATTCACCCGTTAAATAACTTACGTGTTCAGCAGTATTTAACCAATCAGGGATTTAGTGATAAGCAGAATTTACAATGGCTTCAGCATTGGATGCGGGTTGGCTTTACGGCTCTCGACGAAAAGTTACATAAGGTTGCGGGTAACTATTGTGTCGGTGGAGACGTATCACTGGTGGATGTCTGTTTAGTGCCACAAGTGTATAACGCGCTGCGTTTTAATCTCGATATCACGGAGTTCCCGACCATTGAGCGACTTTATTTGCGCTTAATGACCAAAGAGGCATTTCAGCACGCCGCTCCCGAAAAACAACCAGACGCACCGAAAGAGTAGTAGATGACTAAGCGATGATGGATACAAAAAAGCCACCGTTCAATGGTGGCTTTAGGGTCATCCTTGGTGCTTTATCGCATTGACTGCGCTTGACGTTCGATTAGCTTTGCTTCCGCAATATTGAATTGGCGCACATCCAGTGTCGCCATATCATCACACTCACGACAAGCGTAATGACATTTACCGTCAAGATAATCGTGCTTTTTTAATAGGCTTGGTTTTTTACACCAATCGCAAAAGCCTTCTGTAGTGTACATGTTTTGCTCCCACCGTTATCACCAGGCGTTATTTTCAACACTGATTATGGCACATTTAGTTATTTGACGTTAACTATTTGTTGCAGTAACTGGGAGGGTGATCGATTGCGCACCCCTTGTTATGCCTATATTTCGAACGAATTGCGAGCGAGACTTGCTTTTCTGTAACTATTTGTTAACGTTTTTTAGTATTAATTTTAAAGCACCATTCAGTCTCTTCATTTCTTCATCACTGCCTTTTAAGTCAGGGTGATAAATTTTACATAACTGCTTGTAGCGAACTTTAATTTGCTTTTCATCAGGCAGCTTATGACTATCAAAACCAAATAGTGCGCAGGCTAGGCTTAAACTACTGGCAGTGGCGGGCTTAGCAACTGGTGTTTGATGGCTATTCTTAAGCTCAAGTTGTTGTTTTTTCAGCTGGTTGTACATGGCTTCCATCTGACGCTTTTGCTGCTTTAATGTCGACTCTTGTTGCTTGATTTGCTGTTTGAGTTGCTCACTTTTCGATGAGTGTACATTGGCATCGCTAGACAGTTGTTGAATGGAAGTTTTACTTGAGCGCCATAGCCAACCTACCGCAGCAACCAAAATCGCAATCAAAGCCAATAGTGCGTAACTTAGAGGTGTCAATAGGGGAGCGGAATTACGATTTGCTTTAGCGCCTGTTTGTGTTGTTGCACCATTGAGCTGTTGGTCAAGTTCGTTGATGGCAGCGACTTGTTTTGCCCTCTGAGCGTTAAACTCTGCCTCTAACACTCGCGAATAGGCTTCTTCCGCTTGAGCATTATGTTCTGCTGCCAGTTGGTACCAAATTTTAGCCTGAGAAGTAGCAGAGAGTTGTTTACCTTGGTTTTCGTAGAGTTGGCCTAATTCGAACTGCGCTTGGTCATCGCCGTTAATGGCAAGTTTTGTTAGCCAGTACATTGCTTTACTCATATTTTGAGTATCAGGTTGTTGATAGTAATCAACCAGTTCGCTTTGGGCTGGTTTATAACGATGATTTGCGGCTTGTTCTAACCAGTAAAGCGCTTCATTAGTTGAAGCGGCAACACCATCACCGAGTTGGTATGCTTTAGCCACTTGGTACTGAGCACGAGGGTTATTTAGCTCAGCTTGTTGCAAAAGTTGATCAAATTCCGCTTGGCTCATTGCCCATGAATTGGCAGAGATCAACGCAAGCATTAACATTGCGGCTTTTAACATCAAGAGACTCCAAAATAAAAAAGCCGTTAACTCATTACAGCTAACGGCTTGTAAGATAGGTTACCTATTATTTCAGAGGTAAGATCTTAATTTCAACTCGGCGGTTACACGCGCGACCAACTTGAGTGTCGTTTGAGCATAATGGGTAACGCTCACCGTAGCCGCGAGAAATTGCACGGCCTGCCGCAACACCTTGCTGTACTAGGTAGCCACGTACAGATTCAGCACGTTGCTCAGATAGCGTTTGGTTCATTGTGTCTGCACCCGTGCTGTCAGTATGACCTTCGATCACTAGGCTTGTATCTGGGTATTCAACTAGGATACGCGCTACACCACGCAATGTACGGTGGATGCTTGGGTCAAGCTGGTAGCTAGCAGATTCAAAACCAATGCCGTTTTCAAGACGAAGCAGCAGCTGGTTTTCACCAACACGTTCTACTTGTACGCCAGAGTTTACTAGCTCTTTACGTAGCGCCGCTTCTTGTTGGTCGAAGTAGTAACCTACGCCACCACCAACTGCCGCACCACTTGCTGCGCCAATCAGAGCGTGTTTACCACGTTCTTTTGAGTTATCACCTGTTGCTAGGCCGATAGTCGCGCCCGCAATTGCACCAATGATAGCGCCTTTGGTTGCTGAGTTAGTTTCAGTTTCACCAGTTGTCGCGTTTTGACGTTGCGTCGCCTGACAGCCAGTTAACGCGATAGCCATCGCTAGGGCAATAGTCATTTTTTTCACGGATATTTTCTCCATGTGATATCAAATTAGGTGGAATAGGGTTTAATTAACCTTATGTCATTCCTTATGTCAATTTATCTTAATTATATTTGACACAAGATTAACTTATGATGAACACAAACGTCAGAAAGCCGCGCCTTAACGCAGCATTTTAGGCGCTTGAGCACCATCGATAGGGCGACTTACGGATACGGTTCGACCTTTCTTTAGACCCACTTCGTAATCGTCAGTGAGGTTTTTCATCGCTTCACGCAGCTGCTGTTTGAAGGTCTCACGGTCGATATTTTTGAACTCTTTATCGATGTAATCTTCGATTTTGTTTGCGGATTCTTCATCCGGTGAAATGATTGGCAGTTTTTCTAGTGCGCCTTCAACCCAACCAGAGACAAACGAGTTCACTCGGCGAGTCACTTCTGTACTCGATGTGCCAGAACCCGCAAAGCTGTTGCGGAACTTACCGGTTTGCTCATTAAGCTCACGGTAGACAATATCAAAGGCGAAAGCGGCAAAAATAGCTCGGTCTGCTTCGCCAATAAATTCAACACGCTTTAAACCTTTATGGTTAAGCAGTACAGCTTCTACGCCAAATTTGGTGTTAATACCGCGAATAATGCGTAGCAAGGTAGAGCTAGTATTTGCTGGAAGCAGGTGGGTAGATTGTGTCTTGCCCATCTTGATGAACTCGATGTCATCTTTGTCCAAGCCATATTTGAGCATTAAGCGATGCGCCATTTTGATCGCATTCGCTGCTTCATTGACGTTAGCTGAATTGCCAAGTTCTAAACATTTGGCGATTTTTTTGAGGGCTTTTTGTTTATCCATCGATGACAGCAAAACTCATGAAATTAGCAAAGTCGGCTATTTTACCTCTTTCTAATGCTCGCTCGCAACTTTAACCCAAGTACTGAAGGCCAAACAAAAATGCTCTCCATCTAGGAGAGCATTGTTTTATCGTCAAAAGAGGTGTTTAGATACCTAATTCGTCTAACAGGTCGTCAGCTGCACTGCCACCTTGTTCTTTAGGTTGCTCTTTCTCGCGCATTTTTTGTTGCGCTTGTTCTAGGATGTCATCTGGATTTTCATCTTCTGTGACTTCAAATTCTTCAAGCTGAATGAACTCAGTTTTGTCCATTGCTAGCTCAAGGTAGAAGATGTTGCCATTTTCGGTAGAGAAGGTCACACGGCGCGCCTGTGGGCGGTCTAGATTGGTATCAACAGACAGGATGACCTGTTTGTTTAGCGATAGCATCTTAGGTTGGTTTTGCGTGATGTGCGTGTGTAGCTCTTTGCGAATCTTGTTAGTGAAATCACCCACTAGTTGGTTCATTAGCTCACCTAGAACGTCACCCACTTCATCAGAGGTATGAACAACAGCTAGCTCTTCTGCCGGCATGCCCATGTTACGCATGTAGTTAGTGTAAAGCTCTAACGCGGCTTTTGCGGTGAAGTTGATAACAACAAGACCAGAGAAGCCACCATCAAACAACACGAAACAACCAAAATCTGGCTTTAAGCTGGTTTTGTTGATCTTTTGCACCATGGCAGAGTAAGTAACTTGAGAGTCAGTCGCTGATGTGAGGACACCTGATACCGACTGGCAAAGTTTTAGAAGAATGTCTTCAGTAGTTACGATTTTATTTTTTTTCATTGGTAGTTCGCTCAAAAAGCCAAGTTTGGGAATAAATCTATTGTCTATCCAATATTTTCAGTACAAAGAATGCGCGAATTTCAGTGATTTGGCTAGGACAAACTGAAATTCCCTGAAATTGTTCACTGATGATAACCAAGATAAAAGAGTTGTGGCACATCAGAGTTGGTACGAGATTGAATATAAATTCTATTGTGGCATTGCATTTCTGTTTTGATCACCCTTTTAAATGTTGTAAAGTGACGAAACTCAAAGATTATTAAAATAACCCAATGCTGAATGGATCAGCGTAGTAGGGGCAGGAAGCAAATGTTACCAAGACTTCATTCAAAGCCAGATGTCGATCCGGTCGTTGTTAACTTTCTTGAAGAGTTGCAATCGGCAGGCTTTAGTGGCGATGTTGAAACCCAATATTCAAGCCGTTTGGCGGTGGCGACAGATAACAGTGTGTATCAGTTATTGCCGCAAGCGGTTGTTCACCCGAAAACCACTGAAGACGTCGCCTTAATTGGTAAGCTCAGTGTCAAACCAGCCTATGAAAGAGTGAAGTTCTCTCCTCGTGGTGGTGGTACGGGCACAAACGGCCAATCTCTGACCCAAGGGGTAGTGGTAGATTTATCTCGTCACATGAACAAAGTGCTTGAGATAAACGAGAAAGAAGGCTGGGTTCGAGTTCAAACCGGTGTGATAAAAGATCAGCTCAATGATGCTGTTCGCCCTTATGGCTACTTCTTTTCCCCTGAGCTTTCGACCAGTAACCGCGCCACATTGGGTGGAATGATCAACACGGACGCATCGGGGCAGGGTTCACTTAAATATGGCAAAACCTCTGATCACGTTTTGTCTCTCCAAGCAGTGTTCGCCGATGGTTCGATACTTGAATCCGATCTATCAAAGGGTGTTCCAGAATACGGTCAATATGCACACAATGCGCTGACCGTGACCGAACAAGTGTGCCGAGACAAGCGTGCCCAAATTGAAGCGAAGTTTCCTCCTCTCAACCGTTTTTTAACCGGTTATGACCTTAAAAATGCCCTAGATACGCAAACCGACCAGTTTGATTTGACCCGCGTACTGTGTGGTGCAGAAGGCTCGCTTGCTTTTATTACCGAAGCAAAACTCAATCTGACTAAGATCCCTAAATCGCGCGTATTGGTGAATGTAAAATACAACAGCTTTGATTCTGCACTGCGTAACGCGCCATTTATGGTACAAGCCGACGCGCTTTCGGTTGAAACGATCGACTCCAAAGTCTTAAACCTCGCCAAAGAAGACATTGTCTGGCATACCGTGAGTGAGTTGCTCACTGATGTTCCGGGCAAGGAAATGCTTGGCATTAATATGGTCGAATTTGCTGGTCAAGATGAAGTGCAAGTCAGCGAGCAAGTAGAGAGCCTAACTAAGCAGTTGGATGAAATGCTGGCCACAGAGCAAGCAGGCATTATTGGCTACCAGATCTGTAACGACGTTGCCAGCATTGGCAAAATTTACGGCATGCGTAAGAAAGCGGTGGGTCTATTAGGCGCAGCAAAAGGTCGCGCTAAGCCAGTGGCTTTTGCTGAAGATACTTGTGTGCCGCCAGAAAACCTCGCAGATTTTATTGTTGAGTTCAGAGCGCTACTGGATGAAAAGCAGTTGAACTACGGCATGTTTGGTCACGTCGATGCCGGTGTATTGCACGTTCGCCCAGCTTTAGACTTGTGTGACCCGCAACAAGAAAAATTGATGCACGAAATCTCTGATGATGTTGTGCGTTTGGTGGCGAAATATGGCGGCTTGATGTGGGGCGAACACGGTAAAGGTTTCCGCAGTGAGTATGGCCCCGAGTTCTTCGGCGAAGAGCTGTTCACAGAGCTGCGCCGAGTGAAGTCAGCGTTTGACCCACAAAATAAAATGAACCCGGGTAAGATCTGTACGCCGCTAGAAAGCCATGAGCAATTGGTTAAAGTAACCGATGCTAAACGAGGATTCTATGACCGTCAGATCGATGTGAAGGTACGTGACAGCTTTAAACAAGCAATGGAATGTAACGGCAACGGTTTGTGCTTTAACTACGATACCGCATCACCGATGTGTCCTTCGATGAAAGTGTTGGCTGACCGACGCCATTCACCAAAAGGTCGAGCGGGATTAGTACGTGAATGGTTAAGGCAGTTGACCGATCAAGGTATTGATATTCTTGATTTAGAAAAACAAGCGTTAGAAAACACCAACTCCATCAAAAGTATGCTTGACCGCGTGCGTAACTCTTTCAATAAAAACAAAGAGTACGATTTTTCGCATGAAGTATACGAAGCGATGAATGGCTGTTTAGCTTGTAAGGCGTGTGCGAGTCAGTGCCCAATTAAGGTCGATGTACCGAGCTTCCGCTCGCGATTCCTAAATATTTACTACACCCGCTATCAGCGCCCAGCAAAAGATTATTTGGTGGCAAACATTGAGACCATGCTACCGCTGATGGCGAAAGCGCCAACGGTTGTCAATGCGGTACTCAAGCAAAAATGGGTACAAGATCTAACTGCGGCCTCGGTCGGTTATATCGACGCACCTTTGATGTCGGTACCGACACTGAAAAAACGCGTTAACAAACTTAAACAGTTTGACCTGCAAGAGCTTGCGGCGCTGTCGAGTGAGGATAAAGCCAACCACGTGCTGGTGGTGCAAGACCCATTCACCAGTTACTACGATGCAGATGTGGTGGAAGACTTTGTTAAGCTGATCGAAAAGTTGGGTAAAACGCCGATATTGCTACCGTTTAAGCCAAACGGAAAAGCGCAGCATATTAAAGGCTTCTTGCATAAGTTCTCGAAGAGCGCTCACAGTACTGCGATGTTCTTACAGCAAGTCGCGGATCTTAATATTCCAATGGTCGGTGTCGACCCCGCATTAGTACTGTGTTACCGCGATGAGTATGCAGAAGTGCTCGGTAACAAGCGTGGTGACTTCGAAGTGCTGACCGTACATGAATGGTTAATGCCAAGACTGGCGCAATTTAATCAAGCTCATGAAGACGCTAATGAACCATGGTATTTATTGGCGCACTGCACCGAGAAAACCAAAATGCCTAATGCTGAGAAAGAGTGGGGAGCTATCTTCTCTCACTTTGGGGCTCAGTTGACGACGGTTCCGGTAGGGTGTTGTGGTATGGCTGGCACATTTGGCCACGAAGTTGATAAGCTGCAAATGTCGAAAGACATATTCAATTTAAGTTGGAAACCGCGATTAGAAGAGCTACCCGCTGAGCGCTGCTTAGTGACAGGTTATTCTTGTCGAAGCCAAGTAAAACGCTTTGAGCACGTTAAAACCAAGCATCCATTACAGGCGTTATTGGAAATCATGTAGCTGAGTCTACAGACTTTTACATCAAGGCGGCGGTTGATCGTTATACTTAAGAGATGAATGTAAGGAAGAGGCGAACTCGATGACTTTTTTGGAACGAAAGATTCCACCCGTTGCGCTGTTTTTAATTTTGGCGCTGGCTATGGTGAAACTTGATCATATGCTAATGGGCTTTGAAGTGAGTTTACCCCTTCCAATGGTCATCTTTGCGTTGGTGGTTGTCATCGCTACGGTGATCGGGCTAGCTGGGGTGTTTGAATTTCGCAAAGCGAAAACAACGGTAAATCCAGTTAAGGTTGAACAGGCATCAAGTGTGGTCGACTCAGGAATCTTTTCTTACACTCGTAACCCAATGTATTTGGGATTAGTCATGGTGTTGTTTGGTTTGGCTTATTGGCAACAAAACATCGTCTGTTTTGTGATGCCATTAGTGTTCATTTTTTATATGAATAAGTTTCAAATCGAGCCAGAAGAAAGAGCGCTAGAAATGCTGTTTGGTGCGGAATATTTGGATTACAAGCAGCGGGTTCGCCGGTGGATATAAAAAAAGCCTTCAACATGAGTTGAAGGCTTTTTACTTTGAGCCAGTTAATCAAACTTAATCGATCAGACCGTATTCTTTCGCCAGAATATCAACAATCTCTTGCTTAGGATTGTCACTCAACTGAATAGGTTGCCCTGTGATCTTCTCTGCGATGCCTGTATAGGTTTTAGATATATCCATCAATGCTTCTAGCGGTAATTCATTATCACGCGCGAGTGCTTCACGTTCAGGCATGCGATCTTTATTCAACAAGATATCCGCATCAGGGAAGTGATTCAGCAAGAACTGGCGGAAACCTTCTTTCGAATTCTCGACAATGTTGCCGTTTTGGTATTCTTTTTCGTCCCAAATACGTGAAGAATCCGGCGTGCCAACTTCATCCATGTAAATCAGCTTTTCATTGCCTGCTGCATCGTTTACGTAACCAAATTCGAATTTGGTATCAACGAAAATTTGTTCTACTTCGGCAAGTGCATCGCTGATCACACCGAAGCCTTCACGTAGAAGTTTTTCGTACTTGGTGATGTCTTGTTGTTGAGAGAAGTTGAAGGCGGCAAAGTTATCTTCAATGTTCTTACGCGTAATGTTGACATCGTCAGCTTCGGGTACGCCGGGAATACCTTTTAAAATGCCTTTGGTGGATGGGGTCATCAACAGATCTGGCAGAGCTTTGTCTTTCTCAAGACCTTCTGGTAGTTCAATACCACAGAACTCTCTCTCACCTTTGCTGTATGCTCGCCACATTGAACCTGTGATGTATTTACGGCAAATAGCTTCAATCATGATAGGTTTGGCTTTTTGTACGATCCAAACCAATGGGTGAGGGATATCAAGAATGTGGCTATCGGCAAGCCTATTGTCTTTAAACAGCTTAAACCAATGGTTAGAGATAGCATTCAGTGCTGCGCCTTTACCAGGAACGCCTTTTAGGCCACCTTGTCCGTGCCAAATACAGTCAAACGCAGAGATGCGATCGCTGATAACCATGATTGCAAGTGGTGCATCCGGTGCAACATCATAACCTTTCTCTTTAATTAGGCGTTGGCTATCTTGCTCAGTTAACCAGTAAACAGAACGAACTTTGCCACTGTGTACAGGTTTGTCGGTGCGAATAGGTAGGTCGTCATTAACGGCGAGGACTTGATCAGCGAGACTCATGAGATATTCCTATCGTTTACATGAAAGTGATAACAGATTTGAGTCGCATGATACCAGAAGTAGAAGAGTGTTCCAGATAAAAAGCAAACGTTTGCTTTATTTTTTCAAATTGGATGAACGGCAAAAGAAAAGCCTCTCGTAAGAGAGGCTAAAAGACGTATTGCTGAGCTTGTTAATGGTACTGGTTTACTCTGCCCTCAACAAAAAACACCTCGCAGTTATGTTGGTGTGCTAAATCGGTCAGCAGGCGTTGGTTTAATGGGTCAATCGCATTCGATGCGACAATGGCACTCGCGTTGCCCGATTTAATCGCTTTCATAACAATTTCCAATTCAGATTGAATATTAGAATCTTTAAGCTGAATGATTTTTTTGCAGCTAACGTTTGATGCCGAAAACTGTGCGAAATCAGGGCGAGGGCATTGAGCGGTGAAGAAGATCCACTGACTTTGTAGCGAAAGGCCAGCTAAGCGATTCAGGATATCGTTATCAATATTCATTGGTGACGTTGGTCGTGCAAGTACATTGTATTTTGAGAAAGATTGAGTATGTGCCTGAATCATAATTAACTGTCCTTATATACATGCTGTATGTGTATACAGTAGTTTCATTTTGAGGTGAGATCAAGCCTTTTGTGCATTAATTCATCAAGAAATTTGCATTCCATACTGAGGTTTATGGTTAAAGCGTTGAATTTTAATGATTAATTGTTTTTGATAGAGAGGGGGGGAGGAATTGCGAATGAATGATTTGCTGAAGGAGTGAACCACTGTATATACAGTACTTATGGTGTCATACAGTGGTATTTGAAATCATTGACAGGTCTTAGTCAGCGGTTAAGAAGCGTTGTGGGAAGTCACTAAAAATGCCATCGAGACTAGGCAAATGTTTTATTTGCTCAGGCTGATTGACGGTATAGCTCCACACTTTGTAGCCACATTTTTGTAGTTGCTTAATCTCGTCTTCATTTAGATGACAAATGTCTAAGTTGCATCCTACGGCATCCACGTCCTTGAGCAACTGTTTGTCTGCGTCGGTTAATTTATCGCTAAGAACCGCGATTGGATAATCGCTCTCGCATTGGTGGATGGCTCTTAACATTTCGTGGCTAAAGCTAGAGATGACGATGCGCTCTGCTGGAAAACGGTGTTTTTCTAATAGATGTTTTAACTGATTGGCCACAGTGTTGAATTGTTGAGTATTGAGTTTAACTTCAATATTGAGTTTGATCGCTAAAGGTAGCGCGTATGTAAGGAGTTGGTCGAGAGTCAGCAGCGGTTCTAAATTGAATCTAGGTGCAAACCATCCACCAAAATCGAATTGTTGTAGTTGTTCTAAGGTATAGCTGTCGACGCGGCCAAAACCATTACTGCAACGATCTATCGTATGGTCATGGCAAACCACAAGGTGGCCATCTTTGGTGGGTTGTACATCAAACTCAACCCATTCTAAGCCAAGTTCAATAGCGGCTTGAATACTGATCAGGGTATTTTCCGGGTAATGCCCCGCGATGCCTCGGTGACCGATGAGGGTGATTGGCATGTTTGCTCCAAAGTAGTAGCGATAGTGTAGATAATAGCAATCGAAATGTGACAGTAGTGACCAACTACATGCTTAAAATTGCGGTATTTTTAGTCACTTGATTCGCATTAATCGTAATATTCAACATTATATTGGAGTTTAAAGGCGTAATGTTAGTACAATTTAAAGAGTTGTGTTAACAAGGATCGAAACATGAAAATAGGCGTAATTGGTGCAGGTGCTGTTGGCGTAGGTATATGTAATTATCTGCTCACGTTAGGTAGCGTCAGTGAGCTAGTCCTACTGGATCAAAACCGCGAGAGAGCAGAGGGGGAAGTTTATGACTTTCGTCATACCGCCGCTCTGACGTTTTCAAAAAATACCAATATTATCCCAACCGATGATTATTTGAGCCTGATTGAATCCGATATTGTGGTTATCACGGCGGGCGCGCAAATCAAACAAGGCCAAACCCGAATGGATTTGGCGGAAATCAATAGCAAAATTGGTGTCGAGATAGCGCAGAATATTGAGCGTGTTGCGCCGAAAGCGACACTAATCGTAGTGACTAATCCTTGTGATATTGTGACGCATTGCATTGTTAAGAATACCCAGTTCCCAGCAAGCAAAGTGATCAGTAGTGGTTGTGTGATTGATACGGCTCGTCTTATGTCGATTGTTGCTAATCGAGTCAACCTTGATCCGAAAAACGTGTTTGGCTATGTGCTAGGTGAACATGGTAGCCATTGTTTTACACCTAAAAGCCTGATTTCTATCGCCGGTCAACCCGCAGATTATTACTGCGATACTCACCATATTGCCCGCATAGACGCAGATGAGTTGCTAGAATCGGTCAAGCAAGCGGGTTATGAGATCTTTAAACGTAAGCAGAATACTACTCACGGTATTGCCGCGAGCGTATTTCGTATTATTCAAGCGATTAAAATCAACGAACGATCGGTGCTGCCTGTTGCGACACTAATGCAGGGTGAGTACGGCATCAAAGATGTGGTAATCAGCTTACCAACAGTCGTGGGTAAAAATGGCGCAGAGATGATATTGCAACATCCTTTTAGTGATGAAGAACTCGAAACGTTACACACAATTCGCGACAATTTGCGTGAATCAATTGAACGTGTTGGCCAAGCGACGGGACTGAATGTCTAACTGAGCAAAGGCTTCTAGCTGTATTGATTTGTCACCTTGGTATGCGTTGGCTAAGTGCCATAATCACACAGTATGATGTAAGTCATTCTCTATATAATACCCAGCTATTTAGTTGGGTATTTTTATGCCATTTGCACTCATTATTTTGTTGTCACCAAAGTATCTCCGGATTAGAATCACAACCTTTCTCATTTAGATTGTGTGAACCATGTCTCGTATTTTAGTTGTTGATGACGATGTAGAACTGAACCAACTTATCTGTGAAGTGTTGAGTTTAGAAGGTTATCAGGTATCGAGTGTTTACTGCGGTGAAACGGCATTACAGTTTCTAGAAAAAAACGCAGTCGACCTTGTTTTACTGGATGTGATGTTACCAAAACTGAGTGGCTTGCAAGTGGCGCGTCGCATTTGTCAGCGCTTTGCTACTCCAATCTTAATGTTGACCGCACTTAACGATGAGTCGTCCATGCTAGATGGCTATCAAGCGGGCGCTGACCAATACATGGCAAAACCGTTTAAAGTGCCTGAACTGATTACTCGAATAAAAGCCATTTTCCGCCGTGTAGGGCTGGAAAAGCAGCGTCAAAATGGTCTTGCACAGAATCAGACGGAATTTTGCGATGCCATTAATAATCTGCCTTTTACTGGTACAGAATCGGATCTTCTTGGCTACTTGATGCGCAATGAAGGGGTTGTGGTCTCTAAAGCTGAATTACAGATAGAAGTGCTTAAGAAAGAACTGAGTCCTTTTGACCGTAACCTCGATATGCACATTAGTAACCTACGTAAAAAATTGGTTGAGGCGGGCATGTCCAAGCAACATATCAAAACCGTGCGTGGAAAAGGCTACAGCTTTATCGAAACGGTACGAGACTAACCTGTGCTATTTCGTTGTCCCTCGTTTATTGAAAAACGCAAAGATGGCTTAGCATTCAACTTATTCAGCTACATGTCGCTGGTGGTTTTATCGATTTTATTGCTTCAAGGCATCACTGAAAAAGCGCTAGTTCGCACCACCTTAATGTTGCCTGATAGCGTTAAAGCAGAAATGCGAGATTTGGCTCATCAAGCTAATGTGTTGATAGAAGCGGGGGATATGGATGAGCTTGCCGATTGGGAGCGAGCACAGCCTTTCTATCTGTTTGTACTTGATAGCGACAAACAACCACTGACCCACCGTAAAATGCATCCTCATTTTGAGTTTAAGCTGCGTTTTTTGCGTAAGCTCGATGACTTAATGAATGATAGGGTCAACAAGCCTCTGATCGGCCAACCTTTGATTGGTGAAAACTTGCTGGTTATTCAGTTACCTAGTGAGTTACATCCAGCACACCTATTTCTGAATTATCTGATGGTAAGCAAGTTCGTGATTGCTTTTGCCATCATGGGACTGTTTTCGTTGATCATTGCTCGCCAGTTGCAGAAGCCACTCGATCGTTTACGTGAAGCCAGCCACCGAGTTGCAATGGGTGACTTTGACGTTAACGTGGTATCAGAGCTGCAATCCAATACCCGTGAATTTAATGAGCTAGCACAAGACTTCGATAACATGAGTCAGCAAATTCATTCCCTTGCGAATAAGCAAAAGCAGCTTATCCGGGATGTCTCTCATGAGTTAAGAACGCCTTTGGCTAGACAAAACTTAGCGCTTCATTTGCTTAAGTATAAAGTTGAACCAAGTGACATTCATTTGGTTGAACGCGCAGAGCGAGAAGTGGAAGTGATGGACAGCTTGATTGATGAGATCCTCACGTACAGCCGTTTAGAAAACGCCCGTTATGAAGTCGAGATGGCAGAGCTCAATTTGCAAGAGTGTATTGATGGCGTTATCGCACAGAGCCGTCCTGCACTTAAGCCAAACCAGACGTTGCTGTCCAATTTGAATGAATTTCTTCCCCATGCCTTGGCTGACCAAAGGTTAGTGGCGCGCTGCGTACAAAACTTGATTACCAATTCCATTAAATATGCCGGGAGTGATGCCCGCATTGACGTTAAAACCATGCAGCGATCGTATCGCGACCAAACCTATTTGGTGATTGCGGTGGAAGATAACGGTAAAGGTATTGATGAAGACAAGCTTAAAGAGATCTTTATGCCATTTGCTCGTTTAGACACTGCGCGCGATAAACAGTCTGGTGGTTACGGGCTAGGGCTTGCGATTGTTAAAGAGTCAATGAAACTGATGGACGGTCACGTGTACGCGTACAACAAGCCGCAAGGCGGCCTGTGTATCGAACTATTGTTTCAGCTAGCTTAGGTTGTCTAGCTGATCTTGGTATTTTTGCTTCATACCTTGGTTACCAGCCTTATCTTCCAGCTCAACCATTAAACGTAGCGCATCTTTTTTGAGGCCATAGCTCTGGGTGAACTGCATCAAGCGAATCCGAGCGTTGATTAAATCACCTTCTTCAATTTCCAGCTTGGCCAAGTTAAGCGTCGAACGATAGCGCATCGGTTGATGGTCTAACGCGCGTTTGAAATACTCGATAGATTGCTCTCGGTTGCCTGCTTTTAATGCACAAAAGGCGGCATTTTCGTAGCTGCCAGAAATGAGGTAGTAGTATGGCTGAGAGATTGCACGATTAAAGAACGCATCCGCTTGCTCATATTCCCCTTTTTTGCACAAATAAGTACCGTAGTTGTTGAGAACATTCCCGTTGCGTGGGTGGTGAGAAAGTGCGCGTTTGTACAAACCTTCGGCAGCCTCGTCTTCACCTACTTTCTCGTAGTAATGCGCCATAGAGAGTTGGGCGCGGTAAAAAGTCGGGTCGTGATTGAGTGCGATTTGAAGATTTTCTCGTGCTTTGATCATATTGCCTTGCTCAAGATACCCCATACCTAATGCAAGACGAGCTTCAGCGCGCTCTTGTGGCTCTGATTGAATTTCGGTTTTGGTCGTTTCGGTTACGCTTACGCAGGCAGTTAAAGAGAGTGTGGTCAATGCAATGACGCTTAACTTGAGCATGAAAGTCTCCACGGAAAATTTATCTCAAGTATAGGGTTTACGATATGTGCGACGGGAGTGAGTTATTGAACTGATGCGATCAAAGCGACAGCATCAAATGTAAGAAAGGGCTATTCGACATAGCCCTGAGAGTGACTAATCATCTTTAGTGAAGTTATCTTCGCTGAAGTGTTCCAAGTCGAATGGTGTTTGTTGATAAACGCAGTAGTTCAACCAGTTAGCGAACAATAAGTGGCCGTGGCTCCGCCAGCTCGCACGAGGGGCGTTGTCGGGGTTGTTATTCGGATAATAGTTGACTGGAATAATCGGCTCCATGCCTTCGCCTAAGTCACGAACGTACTCATTGTGAAGCGTATGGGCGTCGTATTCAGGGTGACCAGTAACAAATACATTTCGCTTATCTTTTGTCGCTGCAAGGTACACGCCGGCAACATCCGATGTTGCGAGAATATCTAGGTCAGTATGTTCTGCGAGATACTCTGATGAAAAATCGGCGTAACGCGAGTGCGGAGCTAAAAATTCATCGTCAAAACCACGAAGGATTGGATTGAACGGGTCATGGGTTTGATGTTTATAAACCCCTGAAAGCTTCTCTTTGCGAGTACGCTTGGGTAAGTCGTACAACAGCTTTAAACCCGCTTGCGCGGCCCAACAAACGTAAAGTGTTGAGGTCACGTGGTCTTTGGCCCAATTCATGATGTTTTGTAGATGCTCCCAATAGATAACATCTTCAAATTGCACTAAACCAAGTGGCGCACCCGTGATGATCATACCATCGAAGTTGCGCTCTTTTACCATCTCAAATTGGCGGTAAAAGTTGTCTAAATGCTCCGTTGGCGTGTTTTTACTTGGTCGGTTATCGATGCGTAACAACTCAATATCCACTTGCAGCGGACTATTGGACAGCAAACGTAGAAATTGAGTTTCCGTCTCAATTTTCTTCGGCATAAGATTGAGGATCAGTACCTTAAGCGGACGAATCCCTTGAGTGGATGCGCGAGTCTCAGACATCACGAAGATGTTTTCGGTGCGCAACACGTCTGATGCAGGTAGTTGATCGGGGATCTTAATTGGCACAGCTTTCTCCCTAAAGCGTATTTCTAGACGTCTATACATCTAAACTTACAATAATCATTATGAGATGTCGATAACAAATTTCAGTATACTAACCGCTTGAAGATACCGAGGATTAAAGCCTGTAGTGAAAAAGAAACCAACATTAACGCTTATTCGCGGTATTCCGGGTTCAGGGAAAAGTACAGCGGCAAAGCGCATAGATGCACATCACTTTGAAGCGGATATGTTCTTTGTGACAGAGCAAGGTGAATATCAGTTTGACCCGCTAAAACTTAAGCAAGCCCATGCTTGGTGTTTCGAGCAAACTCAGTTGGCCTTACAACAGGGCGAGGATGTGGTGGTATCGAATACGTTTGTACGTCGTTGGGAAATCATGCCTTATTTTCGGTTAGCCAAACAGCTGAATGTGACGTTTCAAGTACGGGTATGCAGCGGCGAATTTGGCAGTATTCATGGCGTAGAGCCCGCAACCATTAATAATATGAAGGCAAGGTGGCAAACATGGCAAAACGAACGCCAATTGTAGAGATGACCTCGTATGGCATCTATGACAAGTGGGATTCTCGCGCTAAAGCGCTACCCAAAATTCAACAATTTACGACAACGGTCAGTGCGGATGAAAACGTAGAGTTTGGCTTTATTGTCAACATCAAACGAGCGAAAGGGAAGGTGATCCAGTTTGTGATTGATCACCCAGGAGTGATTGGCAAAAAAGGACAATTGCTTGCCCCTTTTGATGGTGAACTGCACGTTGGAAGCAATGATTGGGATTTTTACCTAGGTGATACCATACAATTACTCTGTCCCATTGATGGCTTAGAATCCAACTACGGCCCTTGGCGTATGTCTATTGAACTGGATGGAAAAGTCATTGCAGAAAAGACCTTCCAAGTCGTCGCTCGAGACGAAGGCCGATTTTGGAAACAGCGCGGCTTCTAAATCGACCTCTTATTTTATTGATTACTCAAC
Source organism: Vibrio sp. LaRot3 (assembly GCF_027587025.1). Taxonomy (GTDB): domain Bacteria; phylum Pseudomonadota; class Gammaproteobacteria; order Enterobacterales; family Vibrionaceae; genus Vibrio. The sequence goes on from NZ_JAPPTI010000001.1 coordinate 778,780, forward strand.
CAGAGCGCTGAGTTTTTCTTTGCGATAACTTAGCGCCGCAATCATTACCCATACGATGGCTTGTAACCATAACTGAGTGTAGCCAACTTTGATTTGCCCCCACTCTGCACCCATTTGATTGAGCGCTAAAAAGCTTTGAATAGCAGGCGTGCTCGGGAACAAATTCGAAATGAACACAATTGGGTAGGGGATCGCTTCTATTGGCCAAATAAAACCGGCGCTAAAAATGAGAGGCATAGAGCTGATCAGCACAATCAAAGTAACCAGTTCTCGGCGCGGGACGATTGACGCTAGCCATATGCCAATTGCGCTCGAGGCAATCAAAAATGGCAGCAATAACGTAAGTAACTCAGTCGCATGGGCTAATTGGCTAATGCCATGTTGGCTAAAGCTTGCGCCAAAGTAGTACATGCTCAGTAGGTAATAGATCGCTGTTAAAATACTTATACGTACTAGCAGTAATTGGCGAGTAGAAACCGAAGACCAATAGCCCTTACCGTATTTTTGCGTTCCGCCCATCAGCCCTGCAGCCATTGCCAGAGTTTGCTGTAAGATCAACACGAACACCGCTGGTACGACGTAATCCACGTAACCCATTCTCGGGTTAAAAGTAGGCTTCAGGTTGAGTTTGGTGGCAGTATATTGCTGTGCTGCTTGAGATAAAGGAGTGCCTTCAATCACAAGTTTACTGACTGTAGTTTGCGCCGCTAGCGTTCCGCCCGCTTGAGCTAAACCCTCAACAATTGTGCCGTAGACCAAGAAGTAAGAGGCATCGCCCGCGTAGGCTAACTTAGGGCTTTTACCGAGCAAAAGATCCTTATAGAAATGCTCAGGAATCACCAAAATTCCACTGATATCTCCCGCAAGGAAGGCTTGCTTCGCACTTTCTATCGTATAGTCACGTTGAACGACAGCCACTTGCGGCGTGGCATCGACCATACGCTCAAGTTTGTAACTGGTTTGGCTTCCATCAAGGTTAACCACACTTATCTGTTGTTCGCGTGGTGTTTGATGGCTGTAAGGCATTGGATAGAGGAACGAGTAAAACAGTACGCCACCAAATACGGTTAAGACCACCACTGGATTGGTGAATAGCGCTTTGAGCTCAGATTTTATTAGCTGAATGAAGGTCATACCAAGGGTTCTTTGCGTAAGTGTTTTTGAATTAATGCCATACATAGCAGCATGGGGAATAGGTAACCGAGCATTGGCAAAAGCTGAACCAGTGCATGATGCGCTGATGCGCCATAACTTACTTGACCAACCTGTAGCTCAATATAGTGGCTAATAGGCAGTAAGCTACGCCAAAATTGGGCGAAGCCGTTCATATCGGTTACCGGGAAAGTAATGCCCATGAAAGCAAAGCTCGGGGCGGTAAATGCGCCAGCAAAACTCATGGCTCTTGCGGCATCAAGGGTCATAAAAAAGAAAAAGCTGCCCATGATGACGCAGGCGAGGGTGGTGACCACGATTCCTATGGTAAGCCACGCTAAGCTGCCATTGATAGGCCAATCGAACCCTTGATAGAACCAAACTAAGAAAGCGAACCCTTGTAAGGCAAACACAGGCAAGTACGGCGCTAAAGTGATGACCAATCGTCGATAAGGTTGCTTACCTAACCAATTGGTTAAGCCGCGTTGACGTAAGTTTGCTGCCAGGATAAGAATCGTCGATACCACCACGGTAATTTGCCATAGCGCAGGGATAACGGCTGAGACCAAAAACTGGGCGTAGTCACTATTTAGGTTGAACAGCGGGGTAATTTGGCTGCGAATGGGTACTGCCTTGGCCATCGCGGATGAAAGGGTTTGATTGCCATGACTTAGTTGTGAAAAAGTCGATATCTGGGCATTGAAAGTCGCTTGAGATTGCAAAAATGCAGAGTTGAGTAGCTTACCGATCAAGATGGCTTGGCTGTTGTAAAAAACACTGACTTGGGGCGCTAATTGTTTAAGCACATCTTGCTCAAAGTTGGCAGGGATGATGGCATAAGCGTAAATATCCCCTTCAACCAGCGCGTTTTTGGCTTGCTCAATACTCTGATATGAGGCTGTCACCGCCATCGTAGGGCTCGCGTCGTAGTAGCGGATCAAGGTTTGCGACAACGCGCTGGGCGCAAGGTTAACCACGCCAACAGGCAGGTTACGGGCAATACCTTGCGAGAATATTGCCCAAATCGAAACACTGAGTAGGATTGGTACCCAAGTTAGGCACGACAATAACCATTTGTCGCGCCTTAAAATGTTCCACTGTGAATCGTTGCTGAAGGTCATTGAATTTCAACCGCTAAACTCATGCCCATGCGTAACTCAGGTTGTGGCTGAGTCGGACGCGCTTCAACTTCAAACGTTCTTAGGTCAAAGCCTTGAGAAGCATCGGTTGAACGCCATGTGGCGAAATCACCCATTACGGCGATGTGATTCACTTTAAATTCGATCGACTTATCTAGCGCGGGTAAGTAAGCGTTAAACACGCTGCTTTTACTAAAGTGCTTCAACCAATCTTCTCGAACATTAAATACAGCCCAAGAATCTTGCGTGTCCACCACGGTCACAACAGGGAAGCCTTGTGGCGCGAGCTCGCCACTTTGCAGCAATACTTGCGACACTTCGCCGTTAAACCAGCTTTTAATTTGCGTATCTGCGGCGTAGGCTTCGACCTCTGCTACCGCACCAGCTGCCATCAACGCTTTTTGTGCAGCGGCGAGTTTGGTTTCATCACGCGCGCCTTCTTTGGCCATCTGATACATCTGGTAAGCGGCGCTTTGAGTGTATTTTGCTGCTTGCCATTGGGTTTTCGCTTCATCACGTTTCTGTTCGGCAACCACACCATCTTTATACAGATTGTTTACGCGTAAGTAGGTTTTTTCTAGCAGGTTGGCGGCGGCTTTGGCTTTTTGCCATTGGTCTTTCGCTGCTTGGATTTGCTGAGCACGAGCGCCTTTTTCAGCTTCTTTCGCTAAAGCGTCAGCTGCTTTTTCTCCGGCTTTCGCTTGCTCTAGCTTAGCTTCAATTTCTGGGCTGTGAAGCGTAAAAATGAGCTGGTCTTTTGTTACGATGTCACCTTTTCTCACCAGAACTTGGTCAATTCGGCCAGCAACCTTAGAGGATATGCTGTACTGCTGAGATTCGATTTGGCCTTGCAAACGAACTGGCTTGGGTTGATATGCTTGATAGAAGCTGTATCCAACCCATGAAGTAATAGCGATTGCGGTGGCTGAAAGTAACAGTTTTTTAGCGTGTTTCATTATTGTTCCTTACCGCTTTGGGTTGTCATCGCTTTGTGCTGGTATTGAGGGAAAGTGTCCATTTGGCTTGAAAGTGCAAGCAGTCTGGAAAGTGAGATGAGATAGTTAAAACTTGCCGCTGAGCGTTGGGTTTGAATACTGGCTAAGTAGAGCTGAGCATCAACAACGTCCGTCGAGGTTGAAAGCCCTTGAGAGAAGGCTTTTTGTCTCAAGCTAAGGTTCTCTTTTGCTAAGCGTAAGCTAGATTCCAAACCGATGGTTTCTTCTTGTGCTTGCTGTGCTTCTAAATACGTTTTTTGTACCAGTACCGCAAGGTCTTGCTTAGCTTGGGCTTTAAGGTATTTTACTTGGCTAACAGCACTGTGCGCTGCTTTAAGTTGCTCACTTCTGCCCGTTGATTCAATCAATGGAATATTCACGCCAACGCCCACCATCCAATCGGGTTTCATTTGCGCAGCAAGCGAGTCATCTTCATGCAAGCTGTAATCACCGTACAAATAGACCTCAGGGTAGAACTTGCCTTTTTCCGCCTTAATTAAGCTATGCGCTTGTTTCTCTTTGGCATCTAACAGTGAAAGCCCCGGGTAGGTTGTTAGAGTCTGATCAACGAAGGTGCTTAGTGCAGGAAGGTGCTGGTTGATAAATAGCGTGTCTCTTGGCTCTACTGGCTGAGATTGGTTAAGAACTTGGGTTAGAGCCGCTTGTGCAATCTCTAAGTTCTTTTGCGCTTTTTTAGTTTCAACTTTGGCTTTGTCTAGCGCAGCTTCTGCTTGCAAACGTTCTACGCGAGCAATTTGTCCTTGCTGCTCTAACTTGAGGGCGTTGTCTCTGTGTTTGGTTAAACCGCTCTCCACAAGCGTGCGGGTATGTACCACTTCTTTTGCAAGCAAAACACTGAAATAGTATTGGCTTAAATCCTCATAGCGAGCTTGAGTCTCCATTGCTAACTCACTGTGCGCTTGCTCTGTTTTGCCTTGGGCGGCAGATTGAGCCGCGTTGATTCGACCACCCGTGAAGATGGGCCAAATCGCACGAATGGATGAGGTAAAAAGGTCGCGCTCGGTAATGGTGGAGGTGGTAGAACCTAGTGCCGCAAGAATAGGTGAAAGCTGCGGAGGAAGCGCGGGCAGATGAGCCCCTGTACTGTCGAATAGCTGCTCGCCCGATACTGTCACGTCTTGGTCTAGTCTGGTGTAGTTCGCGCCAATGGATAGCTGAGGTAAATCAAGGTTGTCAGTTGCATTTTCTAAATGCTGGTAACGTTCGACGTTAGCTCGCTGCGCGGCGAGCGAGTTGTTGTCTTGTTGCAACAGTTGCCATGCTTCATCAAAGCTGATTTGCGCAGCATGCGTTGTTGGTATCCATAGACCTAAACAACTGACTAATAGTGAGAGTTTACGCAGTTTCATAGCGCGATTCTTATTGATTGCAAAGTTAGAGTATAAACTCTAAAAATATTGCTGACAATGACACTGAGATTTCAGCAAAAAGTGTTATATGACACTTTTGTTACAATTGGTATTAAGTTTTAGGAGATGTTGTGTTGAACTTTTGTGCATACGGTTCAATACTGAATTAGTTCTATAGTTATGAATATGGTCTGATATGGATGTGTAGGCCAAAGATGTATCACTAGCTCGGAAAATATAAAAAATAACAGCGAGTTTAGTGCAATAAAGAACCTCCCGAAAAGATGCCAAAGGAGGGCATAGTTGATGACCCAAACGTCAAGTTCGGCTCGAAAGTTTTCTATTCGCTTTACTGTCGGTAGCATGTTTATATTCGCTACTGTATTAACCGCCACCTTCGCGATCAGTTTGCAATACTATTTTGGTCGCCAAATGTCTGAAGAGCATGTGCTATCGAAGTTAACGATGGCCAGTGCTGAGATCAGTGAGTACATTCAGCAAATTGAAGTGAATGCGACAAGCAGCGCCCGTATATTGCGTAGCGTTTCTGTTGCCGCAGGGCATCAGTTTAGTGAGGAAGATATACGTGATATTTTTGTTCAAGTGCTCTCCGATAATCCACTTTTTTATAGCCTATATTACGGCAATGAATTTGAAGACTTTTATCAGATAATCAATTTGGAATCGTCGCCCATTGTGCGCGAGCGGATTATGGCATCCGAGCAAGATCGTTGGGTGATCATAAAAATAAAGAGCGAGCGAGGAGAACGAATTCGCACCACGGAATACTTTACCGACTCGTTTGAGCGTACCCGCGTGACTTCCGAAAGTAGCAATTATTATCCTACTCAGCGGCCTTGGTTTTCTTCCGCCGACGAATCTGAAGTCTTTAAAACCGAACCTTACCTATTCAAACACCTTAAGATCACCGGACAAACCTATTCAACCCGCAGTAATAATATAGTGATTGGGGTTGATATCGTTCTCTCTTCTGTCAGCTCAAAAATCAGTTCTGAAGCGTTGGGCATCGATGAAAATACAGGCATCGAAGCATTCTTGTTTACACAAAGTGGTGAAGTGATTGCATCCAATCAACCTCAGCAGGCGCAAATTAAGATCCCGCGCTCAGAGCCTCTCGAATTGTCTGCTGATCAACGAGCCTTAATCGACGCGCTTCCGCCGTTAAAAGTATCGAACCAAAATGCATGGGGGCCTTACGATTTTGCCAACGCAGGAGAGCCTCAGGGTTATTCGATCGAGCTGTTAGAAGTCGTGAGTAAGATGACCGGAATAACGTTTGAGTTTGTGAACGGCTTTAGTTCGCAGCAGTTGGTGAAGCGTTTTGAAAATGGCGAACTTGACGTTATTCATTCGGCAACCAGTTTAACCAATGGTCACTCCGCTGATCGGGTAAGGCTTTATTCTGCACCTTTGGGTGTGAGTGCTTTAGCTAAACATGAACTGCCAGTCAGTGGGCTCGAACTGCGAAAATACAAAGTAGCGGTGGTCAGAGGGCGGGGCGTTGAGACGCTGCTGCATCAGCTGTATCCATCGACGAACATTGTTGGTGTCGATTCATTTGAGCAAGCCAGTGAAGCATTGCTCAGTGGTAAGGTTCGTTATGTTGTCGACGGCTATTTAAGCTTGGCAGAAATGCGCGGGGTAAGTAACAGTGATGCGTTTTCAGTCGGCAAATTGATTGATTTAGAAACCGTCCCATTTTACCTGTTTGTTCAACCTCAATATGCCCAAGTGGTTCCTATTATCCGCGAGGCTTTGCAAAAAGTGACGCCGTTGCAACATAAGGCATTGCAGAGTAAATGGTTAGACCAAAATGTCTCCCGTGGCGGTTTTGTTCCTTATTCAGACCTTTATCAAATGGCGCAAAACAATGCTCAGCACAACCGTGTCATTCAATTGGGAAATAATGAGCAGTTCTTTTATGTTACGCCTGTTTCAAGCAGTGGTTCGCGTGAATACTTCGCGGTTGTCATCCCAAGCGAGGTGATCACTCATCAAGTGATCGCTAGGTTGATGAAGTCCGTCGGTTTTACTGTGTTGGTTATGATGGTGTTTCTGCCGGTAGCGTGGTTATTTGGCTCGCCAATTGTTAGGCCAATTACCCGTTTGCGAGGGGAAACACTGAAAATTAAACAGCGCCGTTTTAAAGCGGTGACGGGGGTTGAATCTCGGATCAAAGAAGTGCACGAACTGTCTGTTTCAATGCGCGAGATGGTGCAAGAAATTGAGCGTCATCAGCAAGAGCGTGAAGCATTCGTCGAAGCGTTTATCCGTCTAATTGCGCAAGCGATCGATGATAAGTCGCCTTATACCGCGGGTCACTGTAATCGTGTTCCAGAGCTAGGGATGATGTTGGCGCAAATCGCTGAAGATTCAAACGATAGCAAGTTCAAAGATTTCCGCTTCGCCAATGATGATGAACGAAGGGAGTTTAGAATTGCAGCGTGGCTACATGATTGCGGTAAGATTACCACGCCAGAGCATGTGGTAGATAAAGGCACTAAGTTAGAGGCGAACTACAATCGGATTCATGAGATTCGCACGCGCTTTGAAGTGTTGTGGCGTGATGCCGAAATCGAATATTTGCGTAGTGTGATGCATGGTGACGTTGATAAGGCGCAAGCGTTTGAAACATGGCACCAAAAACAGGCTCAATTGCAGCAAGACTTTGAGTTTATAGCCAACGCCAATATCGGTGGCGAGTTTATGAGCGACGACAAAGTTGAGCGAATTAAACACATTGCGAGTCAAACATGGATGCGTCACTTTGATAATCGACTTGGGTTATCACCGTGTGAGGAACTGACCCGAGTGCCAAATCAAGGTCCATTACCGATTGAAGAGTCTCTGCTATCTGATAGGCCTGAACACATCATTCATCGCGTGAGACCAATGGAGTTTGACCCGAACCATGGCATTAAAATGGATGTGCCAGAGCATCAATACAATTATGGAGAAATCTACAACTTGTCGATTTCTCGAGGCACATTAACCGCTGAAGACAGGTTCAAAATCAATGAGCACATGATCAGTGGCATCAAGATGCTTGAAGCGTTGCCTTTCCCGCCTGAACTGTCTCGAGTTCCGCGTTATGCTTCTACTCACCATGAAACCCTCGATGGTAAAGGTTATCCGCGTAAATTGACCGCGGAGCAATTGTCCATTCCCGAGAGGATATTGGTTATTGCGGATGTGTTTGAAGCGCTCACCGCGGCAGATAGACCATATAAAAAGGCCAAGCCACTCAGTGTTGCGATTGATATTTTGCACCACATGGCGAATGACAACCACATAGACAAAGATTTGTTCCAGCTGTTCTTAACCAGTGGAGGCTTTAAGAAGTACGCGGATAAGTACCTACCGCCAGAGCAGATTGATGAGGTTGACGTGAGTAAGTACGTCAATACGCCAGTTTCTGCTTAAACTGGTATTTAGAATATGCAAAAGGAGCTCGATGAGCTCCTTTGTTTTTTTAAGCAAGTTAACAACGGGTGGCTGGCGACTAACGGCTGTCTACCATCAGTAACTTGGCGTGCTCGTAGGCGTATTGCATTGCTGTTATCTCATTGCTTTGCGCTAAGAGTTCTTCAACTGTAGGTAGTGCTACGAAGAAAATCAGTGGAGAGCGGTGCATTGGCTGCCAAGTAGATGCCGCATTGGACTTTTTGTGTACGTTCAAATTGACTGTGAGCACGAGATTGTTTGGGCTCAAGGTACTGCTATTAAACTGCCCCAATGTATGAACCGCGCCCCAAAGGCTTTCTAGTGATTTCTCTGCGCCACTTTTTAGGAACAGATCCATTTCCATATCTTGGTTTGAATTCAGTGACTGTATCGTCAAACGTTGTTCAAATCTTGCGCCTTTATGAAAAGGCAGATAGTTGAGGCCGTTAGCGGCCATCTCGTTGCTTGGCGGACATATTTGGACAGAGTCTTTACTCTGCTGGCTTGCATATAGTTCGCAGCTAAAGCTTTTCACCAGTTTTTCTACTGATTGATGAAACTGCGGTGTCGCGAGATCGTCAAAGCTTAGGACGGACGCTTGCTCGAGTTCAGGAAACAGTGAATCCAGCTGCTGATTAATTTCGTTAGTTTCATTCAGTGGTAACCAACGATTATCAGTAATCGCACTGCGAACAACATTATAACTTTCGATCAGAACGTCTCCGTCTGATGTGTATGTTGCGTATTTGATGGGTGGATAAGTGAGATGAGATGCGTCGGTTTCTGGATTCGATGAACATCCTGTTGCTAAAAGTAGTGCGCCTGTGGTGATGGCGATTAAAGCTCGACGAGTAAAAGTATTGCAGCGTTCCATGTTTTTTACGAAGTTCGAAAATGAAGTTGGCTTCATGCTAGACCGACCAGCAAGGATTGTCAGCTAGTGCGTGTAATTCCTGCGTCTCAAGCGCACACTTTTGCCTATTCTTTGATTAAATTGCGTGCAGTTGTAGCATTGAGATAAATGATCGCGGTTCGCTGTTTCGCATCTTTGATGAGATATTGCTGCCGACTTTGAATGTAGCGCGAAAAAAACGTCTCAATCTATTGATTGTGCGAGCGTGACCACTCAAACTAATGCTTTATTTCACACGCTAGTTACCATGCCAGTACCATTAATTCATCCCGCCCATTGTAATGATTTGGAAATGCTCAATGATCTGATGTACGAGTTGCATCATGAGCATCATCTTCAAGCGCCCGACAGCTTCAAAACGGCAGAGGAGATTGAGCAGGAAAAAAGCATCGCGCGATATTTGGATAATCCCGATTGTTTGGTGTTCGTCGCTAAAGTTAGTGATGAGATTGTCGGTTTTATTACTGGCCATTTTTGTGAGTTGATATCGACGGTCAGTCAACCAGTGCAAATGGGCAGTGTTGATGAGCTGTATATTAGCCCCAAGTTTCGTGGCCAAGGTATCGCAAGCGCGTTATACCAAACGTTAGAACAGCGCTTTTGCGAATATGGAGTTAAAGAGGTGTTCGTGGAAGTTTGGCACTTTAATCAGGGTGCGTGTGAGTTTTATTTTGATAGTGGCTTTAGCCATCATATTCATTGGTTAAGAAAGCCGATTGCTTAATCAAAACAATCAGTCAGTGAGAAGAGTATTTTGCTAGGTCGAATTATATTTAGCTTTTGGGTTTGCTTGTTGATGGCGCTGCCATTACAGGCTGAAACAGGGATAAAGGGCGCGGTTTGTATAATAAAGGCCGATAATCGTTTGGTGATGGTGGATGAAATTCTTACCCAAAGAAGCTCATTACCCGCAGGCACTATCGATGGCGTAGAAACTCCGCAAGAGACGGCGCAGCGTGAAGCGTGGGAAGAAACTGGGCTGGTGGTCACGGTGGGTGACGAATTGGCGCGCAACGAAAAGGCGGTATTTTACGATTGTATTTCGGATTCCGATATCATCGCGTTCAGTCGTCAAGATAACCAAGGTTCGCACCCTCTGCCGATCTGGTTTGCTCCTCATTATGGTGTAGAAACATCCGCAGCAAGACTTATCGCACCTGAGTCAGTTGATGTTGGCGCTTATCGCTATCCTCAGCAGTGGGATACCGTTGTCGATGCGTTTCAGCAGGCAACGAACCAATCTGTTAAGTACGCGGATAATTTAGTCGAGGCAGCCCCAAGCTTTAATCGACTGGAACTCTCTTGGTTAATGACTTTGCAAATGAGCGTAAACCAACTGCCTTCCAATTTGGCAGCGTTCGTTGAGACGGTCATTTTCGCTGGGCTCGAATTGACATCGCCATGGCTGTTGATTGTTGTCATGCCGATTGTCTATGCTCAATTTGGCCGAGCGTTTAGCCTAAAGCTGATGTTCACGCTCTCGGTTGCGATGATAATGGCTCTGGTTGCACAACAAGGTGTGCAATTACCTGCGCCTCATGTTTATTTATCGAGTTTAAACCAAAGTGCTCAAGCTGGGTTCAGTTTACCTAACGTGACCCTCGCCGTTTGGGTGGTTGTTTTTACGGTGTTGAAGCAAAAACTGAATTGGGGCTGGGGGCGCAATACGGGCCTATCGTTATTATTAATACTTTGGCTGAGCGTGGCTGAATTTTACAGCGGAAGTGCATTTTTGGTGGATTTAATGGCGGGTGGCGTATTGGGATGGTTATGTGCTTGGCATATTGTCCGAGTCGAACAAGATCCTAAGGTCAACTTCAGTTTAACAGAGAGCAAAGGCGCATGGGCGTTATTGGTGTTAGTTGGGGGTATTGTGCTTATGCTTTGGCCAACGCCAACCTTCCTTTATTTGGCTGCGACATTAACAAGTTTGTTTTTCGCTTCTCGTCTTATTCCTAACGAGCACAAGCTGCAAAAAGGGCGCTTGATAGTGACTTTGGCGGTGCTACTTTTAGTCAATCTAATGTTCTCTTTACTTCACGGGTACACCAGTGACAGCAATATGCATTCATTGATTCTTGAGGCGTTAAGATGGCCAGTAATTGTATTGTTGTTCTGCGCATTGATTATGGTTAAAAACGGGCAAGGTTTGCAGTCTAAAGCATCGAATTAAGAAAGTAAGTTACGTATTCAAATAAAAAGGCCTAGCATTCGCTAGGCCTTCTGTTATTGCTTTTATGATCAGCATTTAAATTGAGACACTAAGTGATCCAAGTGACTGCACTGAGTGTTTAGCTCGGCGATTTTATCTTCTGCCTGCTGAGCGATGTTCACAACGTTTGAACTGTTACCCGCGATACGAACGATGTTTTCAGTGACTTCTTCACTGACGCTGTTTTGTTGATTTGCAGCGGTAGCGATGTGGGTATTCATATCATTCATTTGCGAAATAGCGGTCAAAATGGCCTGTAACGATTGACTTGCTTGGCCCGCAGATTCAATCGTGTTCGCGCTACTTATTTGGCTTGATTCCATCACACTAACGGCTTGCTGAGCGCCTTGCTGAAGCTTCTCAATCATAGTGTGGATTTCACCAGTACTTTGCTGCGTGCGGCTGGCTAGCGAGCGAACTTCATCTGCTACCACAGCAAAGCCACGACCTTGCTCTCCCGCGCGAGCGGCTTCGATGGCTGCATTCAACGCAAGTAGGTTAGTTTGCTCTGCAATACCTTTAATCACGTCAAGTACAGAGGCAATGTTACCAACATCTGAATCAAGGTTGTGAACGACGGTACTTGCATTTTCGATATCGCTAGCAAGGGCACGAATAGAGTTAACAGTGGCATCCAACGTGTCATTCGCGGATTGAACTTCAAGGTTCGCACTCTGGCTTGCGTTTGCCGCTTCACTTGCGTTATCACTAACCACTTGGCTTGTTGCCTGCATTTCATTGACCGCTGCCGACACCATTTCACTTTCTTGTTGTTGTTGCGCTGTCTGGCTCGCAATAGTTTGAGAGATAGTCGTGATGGCATTAAGTTCGTTGCGCACGGCTGCGTTTGTTGAAACCACTTGCTGAATAGTCGACCGAATTTTGGCGACAAATTGGTTAAAGCCTTGTGCTAGTTGGCCAATCTCGTCATTCGATTCTGATTGGATAGTTTGATTAAGGTCACCATCGCCTGCTGCAATGTCGTGCATTGCTGATTTGATGTGTTCAATAGGACGAACAATGGCACGGATAAGGATAAAGCAAGTGGCCAGCGCAAGTAAGATGACGATTATCGTACCCGCTTGCAGAGCGAGTTCGGCAGTGCTAGATGCTTGTTCGATCTCTTTATGAATCACGGTTCGCTGTTCTTCAATTTGATCTTTAATGACGTTGAGCTGTTTTCGAACAGCGACAAACTGATCGGCATATAGCTGTTTGTTATTTTGGTATTGGCTTTGCCATTGCGATTGTGGCGAGTTTACTAGTTGCTCGTAGCTGGTTAGCCATTGATTTGCCAGTTCGACAAGCTTGCTCACTTCTTTACGTTGGCTTTCAGGGATAACTCCTGCGTCAACAACAGCAATGGTTTTTTCTAGGCGGGGAATCGCCTTGTATGCGTTATCTTCATATTCAAAGCGATTGTATTCGATGGCCTCGGCGTTGTCCTCTGCCAAGATAAGACCTTGGATAGCTGATGTGGCTTGGTAAAGATCCCGATACGCATCTTCAATAGTAAACAAAGTTGGTAGGACAACTTGTTGGAGCGTGTTATCCAGCTTTGTTTGTTTATGCGATGTAACAATGTTAATCACTGAGCTCGTAGCAAATAGAGCTATGATGCCAAATAGTGGCAAAGTTATCTTTTGTTTGACTGATAAGTTGCGAAGCATTTTTATGTACCTAATTTTATATGTTTGCATACGCATCTTAACTATTTAAGTTTCAATAATCTTCATAAAAACAATCATTTATGAACAAAAAGTCCAACTCGAGATGATAAAAATAATTAATAGTCGTTAGTCTTTGAAGTTGCTCGCAATTTTTCTGTATAACGATTGTTATGTGGTGCAGTAGTGTGGTGGGAACGGTTCTATATAGTTTGAGACAAAGTGGTTGCTGCGATTGATGAGGTTGATCTTGCAAGCACACTCCTTTAAGGTCTCGCCCCTAAGTGGATTTACAAGACAAGTAAGTAGAGAAGTACCTTGTATAAAATTAACGAAATGTTTGAGACGATTCAGGGAGAGGGCGTGTTTACTGGTGTTCCATCAGTGTTTGTTCGCCTGCAAGAGTGCCCTGTGGGTTGTGCTTGGTGCGACACTAAGCAAACTTGGGATGCGACGCCTCAAGACGAACGCCCTTTGGAAGAAGTATTGGCTAAAACGTCTGATTCTCCTACTTGGTGCAGTGTAAGCGCACAAGATATCGTCGAGCAATATCGTCAAAAAGGCTACAGTGCAAAACACATTGTGATCACCGGCGGTGAGCCTTGTATTTATGACCTTGTTCCACTAACTCAAGCATTTGAAGCCATTGGTTGCCGTTGCCAAATCGAGACAAGTGGAACATCACCGGTGGTTGCAAGCGACGATACTTGGGTGACGGTGTCACCTAAAGTGGCTATGAAGGGTAAGCTACCTGTACTAGATAGTGCATTGCTACGCGCCGATGAAATTAAGCACCCAGTAGGTTCGAGTAAAGATATCGAACAACTAGATGAGCTAATTGCACGAGCGGGCGTTGGTGAAAAAACGCAGATAGCGCTGCAACCCATTAGCCAAAAGCCTCGAGCTACTCAGTTGTGTATTGAAACGTGCATCGCTCGAAACTGGCGTTTGTCTATTCAAACTCACAAATACCTAGATATTGCCTAAAAGGAATAAAGTAATGAATAAAGCAGTCGTGGTTTTTAGTGGTGGTCAAGATTCCACCACATGTCTTGTTCAAGCTCTTAAAGAGTATGATGAAGTTCATGCCATTACTTTTGACTACGGTCAGCGCCACAAGCTTGAGATTGAAGTTGCGCAAAGTTTAGCGAAAGAACTGGGTGTTGTTGCTCATAAAGTCATGGATGTTGGCTTGCTTAACGAACTGGCGATTAGTTCGCTGACTCGTGATGACATCGAAGTCTCACATGAATTGCAAGAGAATGGCCTACCAAACTCATTTGTGCCTGGACGCAATATTTTGTTTCTTACCTTAGCGGGTATCTACGCTTATCAAATAGGCGCAAATACTGTGATTACAGGGGTGTGTGAGACAGACTTCTCTGGTTACCCTGATTGCCGCCATGACTTTGTTAAAGCAATGAATAATGCTTTGGTGCAAGGCATGGATAAAGCGCTAGAAATTAAAACGCCGTTAATGTGGCTGAACAAAGCGGAAACATGGGCTATGGCCGATCAGTACCAATCGCTCGACCTTGTCCGAGAGAAAACACTGACTTGCTATAACGGTATCATTGGTGATGGTTGTGGCGATTGCCCATCTTGCGATCTTCGCAAGATAGGCTTATCAGATTACTTGGCTAATCGTTCGCAGGTGATGGCTGAACTGGAACGTAAGCAGACGTCGACAGATAGATAGGTTCGTTGTACGCATCAATAATACAGTTCTTACCATTCTGTTTCGCTTGATAGAGAGCTTGATCTAGAATGGAGTAGAGCTCATCGAAGTCACTAAGCGCTCGCGAGGTCGCTAAAAATGAAAAACTGGCGGTAACGGTTAGTGACTTTCTATTCTCTGCTTTAAACATGGTGTTTGCGATTGCTTGGTGCATACGTTCAACACGCTCACGAATATCGAGTTCATCCACTTCTTTTAGCAATACGACAAACTCTTCACCACCCAGCCTTCCAAGAATATCCCCGTTCGATAACTGACTTTTAATGATTTTGGTGACGTGTCTCAAAGCTCTATCGCCAGTTGGGTGACCATAGGCGTCGTTGATACTCTTAAAGTCATCTAAATCAAGCAGCAAAATAACGTGTTTATAGTCTGGGTTATTCAAAGCAGACTGACGTTTGATCTCGCGAATAGAGGCCGCTCTATTGAGAGCACCAGTGAGTTCACACTGTTCCACTTTGGCTTTTTCTACGCGGCGATAGTGGAAAAAGAAACCTTGTAACAGGATGAGTAGAGCAATCGCTAGTAAATAATGCTCATTGTACTTTTCAGCTTTTAGCAGTTGTTGAGTGAGTGAGTCTTTTTCAGCAGTCAGATTAGAGATTTCTAACTGGGTGAGGTAACTGCGACGTGCGGTATCAAGCGCAACAAAAGCATTATTGTTTTCTTTGTTACGTTTAATCAGTTCTGCATGAGAATATTCGCGGTAATAGTCGAGCGCTTTATTGAATTCGCCTTTTGCTTCGGCGATCTCTGCTAACTCTTTCAAACCTTGGCTTTTTAATCGCTCACTGCCAATTGACTGGGCGAGGTTTTGCACCTCTAGCGCATACTTTTCTGCGGTGTCGTAGTTGTTTTGGATTTGATAAGCGTCCGACAGTGTTAGATATATTTCACCCATTAACTGGGCGTTTTCTTGTTTGGTCGCACTTTCCAATGCGCTCAGTAGGTATTTGTTGCCTTGCTCGTATTGTTTTAACGCTATATGGGCATTACCTAAACCTAACTCTGCATAGGTTTGTCCGTACAGATGATTATACTTTTTGACGATTAACTTCGATTGCATAAAGTGAGTAATCGCAAGTTCGTATTCTTTTTCCGCCAATAAAATCTTACCCATACTGTGATGGGATTGTGCGAGTTTTAGTGGTGACATGTTATCACTGCGAATTTTCAATGCATGGGAGATGTACTCTTTCGCTTGGTCATAGTTACCCAAGGTTGAGAGTAACAAACCGGCGTCGTTGTAAATACCAGATGAATCCTCGTAGTGAGGAATAATAGATAACAGTTCTTGATAGGTAGCCAGTGAGGCAGGGTAGTTACCGATGAATTCTTGGTTGTTAGCGATGACTCGTAAGGCCATGTGTTTTGGCAGTACGGGATTTTTCGCATCTCTGATATGAGTGTTGAGCGATGAGCAATAGGTATTTGCCTGCAAGTACTGCGCTTGGCGGTTTAAAAGTCGACATAAATGGTACTCAAATAGAATTTTTCCATCCAGTGAATCCATATTATCGGCGTATTGAAGTAGTGCCAGATAGTTTTTTCTTGCGGGAAGAAAATCTAGCTTCTCTTCACTGTTTAAGGCACTAACAAATCGTTCTTCAAGTGCGGAGTAGTTCTGGTCGAAATTAATTGCAGTACCATAAAACGGCTGACCGTGTAAGGTCATAAAGCCATGCAGTTTTCCGCTGATGTACAGTTTTTCTATTCCGGGTTGTAGGGCGTTATAGCGATCTTGTAGTAATGATAAAGCCCGAACTTCATCATCCTTGAGAGCATTAGCATAGGTTTCTTCCCACAACGCTCGTTCAGTCTGAGCTGCGGTATTAAATGCGAGCAGTAGGGAAGATAAACTCAAAAGTTTGGCCAGTTGACGTTTCATCGTTATTCGTTGTTTTCTTTATGAAACGCCAAGTTTACGGGAGGTTAGTTCGCGGAACAACGTGTTGATTTATGATTGGATTAATCAATAGATGCAATTGTGAGTAAGCTCCCACTCGTAAGAGAATGAAATTGAGTATTTCTTTTACGGCACAAAAAAACGCCGCGATGCGGCGTTTTTACAAAAGAGTCAGTACGATTAAAGGTACATCTTAGCCAAATCTGCTGGCTCAACTTCTTTACCTTCTAGCGAAGCATTCCAGTTAGTACCAACTAGGACACCATCTTCAGCAAGAGTCAGTAGCCAATCTTCAACAAAAATGTCCAGTGGGATTTCTAGAACTTCGAAATCAGCCCACTCTTCAACGTTGTGTGTTTGTGCATCTTCTTTTGAAGACCAGAATGGCATTACTTCGCTGTTTTCAAACTCCGTCGAATCACAAGAAAGCCAGCCCTCTTCGTTATTTCTTAGGCCCCAAACAAGTTGGTTTTCTTTAGTTTCAGCAACAAAAAGTGCTAGGTTTGCTTCGATATCAGCCGTTAGTTTGCTCATCTCTTTTCTCTCTTAAACAGGACAGCTTAAGAGTAACACTCACATGGATGGGTTACCAACAAAAAAGGGAGCTTGCGCTCCCTAGATGATACTGATTTTGGGGTTACTTTGGGTGTTTAGTGAATATTGTCCACTCTTCTTTTACGTTACCCTTGTGACCCACTACTTTTGCCACCACTTTACGGTTTTTAGCATGACTGATTTCGTCGTCGCCAAGTTCAGTTAAATTGGTTTCACCATACCCAACGATGGTAACGCGAGAGCTCGCGATGCCATATGATTCGAGAAGTTGTTCAACGGTTTCAGCGCGGCGCTTAGAGAGTTCTAGATTGTACTGATCTGAACCAACGGCACTGGCATAGCCTTGAATCTCTATCGCTGTTTCAGGATAACGGTCTAAGAAATCTGCCATCTGTTTAATCTGACCAACAAAGAAAGATTGAACTTCACTCGAGTCGTTGTTGAAAAGAATATGCAGGCCAGATTCTTCCCAAGAACTGACAATTGTCCCGCATCCATCATTGTCGACTTCGGCAAAGCTTGGTGTGTCGAAACATAAATCACGGGCATTGATTACGCCGTCATTGTCTTCGTCTTGTAAGTCAGCGACTTGTTGAGCATTTGGCGTAACTTTATATTGATATTCGTCTGCATGAGCGTGGGCGCTAAGTGCAATGATGGATAGAGAAATTAGCTGTTTAATCATATTAATACTCGACCGCTTGGTTCCATTCTTTCGGTGTATCGACACGCAGTGCATTCATCAGGCCACCAGTGGCATTCAGTACGCGATATTTGGCGTATTGCTCATCATATTTTGCATCTAGGTAGCCTTTGCGCGCTTCAAATAGCTCGTTTTCGGTGTTGAGCAAATCCAATAAGGTGCGTTTGCCGATTTTAAATTGCTTTTCGTATGCAATAACGGTTTCTGAGGCTGAGTCAACGTGATCGGCAAGGAAGTCTTTTTGTTGCACGGTAAGATCGAGTGCGCTCCAAGAAAGGCGCAGACCTTCTTCTACGGCTTGGAATGTGCGATCTCTAAAGTCCTTCGCTTTATTGAGTTGGTAGGCAGCACTCTCTGTTCGATCGGCATCTGCACCGCCATTAAATAGGTTGTAGCGTAAGCGTACCATGGCGGTAAACTCATCGCTGCTCCCTTCAATGCCACCAGCGTCATCACGCCATGTTTGTGCGGCTTCGACTGAAATCGTTGGGTAATTTGCCCCTTTGCTCTGATCGTACTGAAATCTTGCTGAATCGACATCGACTTGAGCAATTTTAATGACCGGGTGATTGTCATTCGCTTCCACTATAGCGTCATCCAATGTGAGCGGGATGGCATTTTGGTCCGCGCGGGGAAATATTAATCCTTGAGGCGCTTGGCCAACGATACGTGTAAATTGAGTATGCACGTCAATGAGGTTATTTTGCGCAGCAATAAGGTTGCCGTGAGCCTTAGCAAGGCGAGCTTCTACTTGCGATAAATCCGCAGTAGAGCCAATACCGGATTCAACCCGACGTTTAATATCGTGATGAATCTTTTTGTGAACCGCAAGGTTAGCTTCTGATAGCGATAACACTTCGTGCGCTTTAGTGGCATCCAAATAAATTCGAGACACTTCTAATGCCATATCTGACGCGTCGGAGACCAGTTGATAACGAACGGATTCAGCATCTGCTGCAGTTCTGTCCATGTCGTTGACCGTAGCAAAACCATCCCAAATTAATTGAGTCAGGCTTAATGTTGCTTCTTTACGAGTTAGGTCATTTTCGATCCCAGAGGCAAGATCGACATTTTCGTAGCCAATCCCTGCATCAAGATCAATTTTGGGTAGGTAAGCGCCGCCTGATGCCTCAGCATCATAAACTTTGCTCATAAATTCATTATAAGCGGCTTTGATTTCAGGGTTATTGGAAATAGTTAATGCCACGGCTTGCTCTAAAGTTTGGCTATATGCACCAAAGCTAGTCATCATTAATAAGCTGAGTGTGCTGAACTTTCGTAAATTCACTTTATTCTCCTCAAAGTGCTTTGCGCGAGGGATACTACGTAAAATTGGTTCTCATTAATGAGATCTATCCTTCTATTTGGGCTTAAATTAACATTAGATTTAATAAATGGCCAATTGAAATACTAACAATTGCATCACAGGAGTGTGTTTTATTAAAACTGAGAAAATTGCGATTAAAAATTAACAAGATATTAAATAGTGTCGCGAATTTGAGATGTTGTTTGTCTCATAACTTGTTGCTTGCTCTGCGTTTTTATGTGCTTTTTCTATTGGATTCTCAAACATGGTAATTTGTTAATAAAATAATAAAAATGCCTTTTTGATATATCGGTCAAATGTTAATTTACGAAATCTGTGAATTTTATATTTGTTATAAGTTGGTGTCGGAATATTTTTCTGGCTAGCTAATAATTATATTGATTGAGGCTTTGGCTATGGGATTTGGTACTTTTGTTGCGGCAGGAAATCTTGCTGCAGGACAGGTAATGGTGATCGATTTAAATGGAGAAATCCGATTATTAGAAAATGGCGAACAGCCGTTACCGGGAGAAGTCGTCGTTGAATTAACGGAGTCTGTCCAAGCCCCAAATTTAGCTGAACTGTCTGTCGAGCAAGTCACCCAGTTGGGAGAAAATATCGATCTTACTCAAGATATTGCCAATATTATTGAGGCAATTGAGCAAGGCCAAGACCCAACCCAGTTTGATGAAGAGCTCGCTCCTGCCGCGGGTGGAGCTGCGGGTTCGAGTATTGGTTTGACGGGGACAATTGATAGAGACGGAACAGAGAAGATTGCTTCAACGGAGTTCATTACTGCAGCCACCAGTCAACTTCAATTGTCTGAGACTCAAAGTTTAGGTCTATTTCAACAGCTGCAATCGATTTTACCAGACCCGTCGCCTGTTGTTCCTCCAGCGTTAGCCAACCTAGATGTAGAAGCCGGAGATGCTGTCACTGAAGCAGACGATGCTTATATTAGCTTTACCATTTCTCTAGATTCTGATTTGACTGAAGATACCGCATTGACCTTAACCTTAGGTGATAGTAGTGACAGTGCAACTAAAGGCGAAGACTATGAAGACAGCATTTATGTCTCTGATGGCGCTGGTGGTTACCGCATAGCAACTTCGGCCGATTTGGTCATTGCAGCAGGAGATAATTCTTTAGAGGTCTTTGTCAAAGTAAATGATGACGCGTTTAAAGAAGGTGATGAGACAGTCACTTTGATTGCGGAAACAGACAGTGACTTGGTGGTTAATCAACGTGACTCAGACCAAGGCGTTATTCAGGATGAGGTATTGGGTGATACGGTTGAGGTTTCGTTAACTGGGCCTCAAACCGTTCGCGAAGGCGAAACGAGTTCTGAGTTCACGGTATCACTGAGTGAACCCGCACCAGTAGGCAGTATTGTTAAACTGACGTATACGTACAGTGATGCAAACAACAATGATATTACTGAAACAGTAGAAGCGATTATTGGTGCCGATGGCCAAACCGCCACTTTCACCGTTGATGCTTTACCTGACAACATAGCAGACCCTGGTGAAACATTTACCGTCATTGTTGATGATGTTATTGACCCATCAACTGGGCAAAGTGTTTTTGAACAATTAGATACAACGGATGCGAATCAGACCGTAGAAATCATCGACAACAATCCACCAGTCGCTGTTGATGATCCGCAAGGTTTTCGCGTGATTCGTGGCGATATGTCGGACGATGGTAAAGGTACCGCGATCGAGTGGATTTCAGATCCAAGTAACCCTAATGAAGTTGGTTTTACGCTCAGCGCTTCTTTTGCCGGTGAAGACTCGACGGTACATCATAACAAAACGGATAAGCTAGGCGTCCAAGATGGCGCGCCATATCAAGGACCATCGGACCAGATTCAATATGATCGAGCCACGGGGCAATCTGAAAAGCTGACGATTTCCTTTGATGAGCCAGTGACCAGTGCAACGTTTGCTATTAGTAATCTATATTCAGATGAAGGTAAGGGAAGCAACAACAATGAGTCGGGGAGTTGGATTGCTTACCTTGATGGCGTCCCCGTTGCTAGTGGCTCTTTTGAAGGTACTGATAGTAGTAAACAGCATATCGTGATTGGTGACCTAGATGGTGACGGAGTCACTGATATCGCGTTCGATGAGATTGTATTTTCCGCAACTGAATATAGCAATGGTCTACAAGGTGATGATGAATATGATTCATCGGACTATTTCATTGAAGGCATGGATGTTTCGTCTGACGGTGCGTATGCAACTAACCAAGGGCAAGAGTTAAGAATCCCGATTTCAGAAATTTTGGACAATGATAGTGATATTGACTTAGATACTCTAACGGTTACTTACGTTCAAGCAGATGGTTCAGTAGGACAAGCAAAAATCGAAGGTGATGAGGTTGTTTTTCAGCCGGATGCTGATTTTGTTGGTAGGACGGAGCTGGAATATCAAATTACCGATGGCCATGGTGGCTACGATGAAGCAAACATTGCTGTCATTGTTAACCCAATACCAGACGCGGCGAAGATTGCAGCTGTATCACTTAAAGATAATATCGTAGACGAAGGTGAAGTTCTTATTTATACCGTTGCTTTAGATAAAGTAGCCTTGACGGATTCTATATACGAGTTCTCTTTTAATCCTCTAGGAGACGCTTCTTTTGACGATGTATCACTTGACGGCTTAACCTTTACCAATGGTGTTACTGTCAATGCTGATGGACATTTAGTTGTTCCGGCTGGCGTTGAAAAGTTTGATGTTCACCTACCAACGACAGTGGATGATTCTGGCACTGAAATTGACGACCAAATTGAGCTCGTGGTGGGCGAGGTTGGTGATATTGCCAATGGTGAGAGTGCTATCGGTGTTATCGTCAATAATAATCCACCTACCGTTGATAACCAGATTAGTGAATACCAAGTTTCACAAGGGGACATGACGCCTGATGGCAGTAAAAACCAAGAGTGGAACGAGGTAGAACTGAGCGCATCATTTGGCGATAAATCACAAGCAAATGGAGATGCGGTTCATAGTGGCGTTGCAGATTCTAATGGTGAAGTAGGCGTTCGAGATGGTGCTGGTTGGGCAGGGCCAACATCACAAATCCAGTATGATCGAGAATCTGGTGTCTCTGAAAAGCTCAGCGTTAAACTTAAGTCACCCGTAACTTCGGGTAGCTTTATCGTTTCGCACCTTTTTGCTAGCGAAGGTGAAGGGGATAACAACCATGAAGCGGGCGCATGGGTCGCTTATCTTGATGGTGTCGCAGTGGCGAGCGGGTCGTTTGATGGCGAAGATGCCGGTCGAGGCAGTCGAATGGAAGTCGATATTGATACAGGTGGCTACGCGTTTGATGAAATCGTCTTTTCTGCGACTGAGTACAGTAATGGAATACAGGGCGATCAAGAACTCGATTCATCGGATTACTACATCGCTGGCTTTGAAGCGTCGAGCTCTGGTAGCTATATCGTGGCTGATTCATCGAGCTTACGCATACCTGTCAGTACTCTATTAGCGGATGCTGATGATGTAGATGGCGATGCCTTGCATATCGGTAATCTCAATATCGACCCTAATAGCGGTAGTTTGGAATTAATTGATGATCACTTAGTGTTTACGCCTAAACAGGGGTATCAAGGTTCTTTGCAGTTTGAATTTGATGTGATTGATGAACATGGCGCATCAACGCCTGCAACGATTCCAGTCACTGTTCAATCAGCGCCACAAGAAGCAAAAGCGATGCACGTTGAAGCGCTTTCAGTTGCGGTGGTAGAGGGTGATGATTTTGTTTTCCGAGTTCATTTAGATAAAACCACGTTAAATGACACAGTATTGGATTTTGAATTTAGCGCTAACGATCCTTTGGTGCTAAATCAAGTGAGTGATGAACTTCGTTTCACCAATGGAGTTAAGCTGGATGGCGCAGGTAACGTGATTGTGCCAGCTGGGGTGACTGAGTTTGATGTTTATGTGCCAACGATCGAAGATAAAGTCGACGAGGCACACCAAGGTTATACGCTTGAAGTAGGCGGTGTTGCGGCGACGGCCTACTTAGCGGATGAAATTAACGATTCACTCGTTGGTCTAATTGGCACTGATCACGCTGATTTAATTGTCGGTGATAGCAACGACAATGTGATTCAAGGTGGTGATGGCGCTGATATTATTGTGGCTAATCTAGGCAATGATATTTTAAGCGGCGGGGGTGAGCCTGATATCTTTAAATGGCTTGATACCGATCAGCCCATAGATGAACAAGATCAAATCACTGATTTCGAGTTAGGTAGTGACAAGTTGGATGTTAGCGACTTAATTGCGGTGGATGCTTCAATGGAAGAATTGCTAGCGACTATTGAGATCGAGAAAGAGGCTGACAGTGATTTGGTGATTACTCTTAATAATGGCGCTCAGCAAGATTTAGAAATTGTATTGGATAATCATAATAATCAGTTCGATGGAATTGCCACAGGTCAGGTAACCGGTGATGCATTAAAAGGTTTAGTTGAAGATTTGTTTGTTAACTTGCCAGATTAGATGTTGTTTTGACTATTGACTGTGATTAGAGGGCCGAAAGGCCCTTTTGTCGTTTCTTGGCAGCTAAAAATGTGTTCATTCCAACCGATGTTCATAGATGAAGAGCACCATAGGCACTTACTAGATGGCGGCTAGCTTGAACGAAGGCCTAAGTAAGCATTAGAAATTATGAGCTTGCTAGTGGAGATATTATAAATTTAAAGAAATAGTCTTATATATGAGAAGCTTATCTGCCCGATAATAGCGACCAATACTTAAGGACGATAATAAAAAAGTAGTAGGAATAGTCGCGGTTTTGCTTCAGAAATTCTGAGTAGATTGATTTCTTGCGCCTTGAGTACCGACGTTTGCTTTGCGGTATGAGCTTTAGTTAGAAGCGTGTTTGCTTTAGCTCGTCCCTTAGCAGGCGAATATTCAGAGAAAGTAATAAGGATAGCTAAGTGAATAGCCAAGCGAAGGAATCAACCACTTTAACCAGTCAAACAAGTCAATCTATCAACCAAGCATCTATACATACGCAAAATAACCCGCCGATTGCTCGTAATGACCCTAATGCTTTTACCTTAACTCAAGGGGATGCAACCGCAGATGGTGTTCACACTAACTCGGGTTGGGACGATGTCATTCTCACGGCAAGGTATCAAGGTGAAGATGCAGAGGTAGATATTGATAGCCGCGGAGTCGTTGGGGTTTCTAAGGGGGCTGAGCACAATGGTCCTGAAGCTCAAATTCAATATGACCGTGATGCGAATGTATCTGAGCAATTGAGTATCAAACTTCCTCAAAGCGCAACCAGTGGGAAGTTTACGGTAAGTCGACTGTTCGCTAATGAGGGTAACGGTGATGATAACCACGAAGCGGGTTTATGGATTGCGTACTTAAACGGTGTTGAAGTCGCAAGTGGTCAGTTTAATGGTATTTACCGCACCGCTCAGACACCTTTTGAGATAGATACAGATGGTAAAGCATTTGATGAAATTGTTTTTTCTGCGGTGGAATACAGTAATGGTGCGCAAGGTGATCAGTCAGGGGATTCGTCAGACTATTTCCTAAATGGTATCGAAGTGTCATCCGATGGTTCTTACGCTGTGAATCAAGGTGACGTGCTTACTATACCGCTGGCCGAGCTTCTCGCAAATGATGAAGATTTCGATGGCGATCAACTGACCATTACTTATGTGAATGGGGAGCAACATGGCGTTGCGCGAATTGTTGGGGATGTCGTTGAGTTTGATTTAGACGATAGCTTTGTTGGCAAAACTCAATTTACTTATCAAATCTCCGATGGCCAAGGAGGTGTGGATGAAGCTCAAGTCAGCGTGATTGTAAGCCCGTTACCTGAAGCGGCAGTTGTTGCCAACATTGATCTGAAAGAGACTGAAGTGAATGAAGGCGAGACTTTAGTTTATCAAGTTGAACTTGATAAGCGTGCTCCCCAAGAAACAGTATTTGATTTCCAATTGTCACTAGAAAACGGTACAACCAGTGATGATATCAATTTAAAAGGTCTGAATTTTACTCATGGCGTTGTACTGAATAGTTCGGGCCAACTGGTTATTCCTGCTGGCGTAACCAGTTTCTCTGTATTGCTGCCAACCGTTGATGACAAAGAGTTTGAACGTACAGAAAGTGTACGTATTGCGATCGGAGAAGTGGATGCTGTTGGAGACATTCTGGATGTAGGCGACAGCGTTGATTTTGATGTGGTATCCAATGGTGACCGCGTTGATACTGTGCACTACATGGCTGGACATGAGAAATACCTTTGGTCTGCTTCTGCCGCTGAGATTGGTCAAAGTCAGATTTATCAACTAGGTGATTATGATCAGACCGGAATTGCAGTTGACGTTGGCGATGCAGGTGATGATGTGTTTACTGGTGCAGGGAACGACTATATCGACCTTGGTGAAAGCCATGCGCTATTAGATGAGAATGCTCATTCAGAAGCGAATTTAGTTCAATCTGCCAATAAAATCGCTGACTTCATGAATGGTTCAGACGAGAGCCATCTACTTCACCCTGCGTGGGGCGGCGAAGATGGTGCATTGAATACGTCGACGGTGAGTAATGCTTATATTGATGTCGCGCATGCAGGCGCTGGCGATGATGTGGTGTTAGGCAAAGGTGGTGCAGACGCGATATTCGGTGGCTCTGGTCATGATACTCTCTATGGTGGAGACGGCGTTGATGGCCTGCGTGGTGGTTCGGGCAATGACACATTACACGGCGGGTCGGGTGAAGACATTCTGATAGGTGGCTTAGGTAACGATATTCTAACTGGCGGTGAAGATGCTGATATCTTCAAATGGGTTGATCAAGGAGATTCCGCTCGCTCAGACAATGATATCGTGACTGACTTTACCCTCGGAGAAGACAAATTAGATTTGTCAGATCTCTTAGCAAATGATGATTCGCTTCAAGACCTACTGTCGAATATTACCCTTGAGAAAACATCAGAGAGCGACCTTTCTCTAACGATAGAAACGGGTGAAGATAGCCAGTTGAGCATTACTTTAGAGGGTGTCGCATCTCAATTAGATGGCTTAGCAGAAGGTCCACAATCAGGCGATGTAATCGCACCGCTGGTGGATGATTTGTTTATTAATTTACCTAATCACTATTAGATAGCCATTGGTAAATTACGCTTACCTATAATAAAGGGCCCATCGGGCCCTTTAACTTTCTAAGTATTTTATAGAACTTTACACGCGAAGCCCTTGAGGTAGAAACCTTCAGGGTAGGCCGTATCTGTAGGGTGATCTGCCGCTTGCTCAAAGCGTTCTACAAACTTTACTTGGCGCTTGGCATCTACCGCTGCATCAGCAATGATTTTTTGGAACAGAACTTGATCCATAAGACCTGAGCAAGAGTAAGTTAACAACGTGCCGCCAGGTTTTAGAATTTGCATAGCTAACATGTTGATATCTTTGTAGCCGCGACATGCACCATTAAGCTGAGCTTTGCTCTCTGCAAACTTTGGTGGATCCATGATAACAACATCAAACTTAGTGCCTTGATCGCGATATTCACGTAGCAGTTTGAATACGTCTGCGTTTAAGAACACAGCGCGCTTTTTAGAAATGTCGAACTCGTTTAGCTCAGCGTTGAATTTGGCAGTATCAAGGGCTGGTTGAGATACGTCGGCATTGATAACGCGACTGGCACCACCATTAAGCGCATACAACCCAAAACCACCCGTGTAAGAGAAGCAGTTCAACACTTCTTTATCTTTGACGTATTTCATCGATTGTTGGCGGCTATCACGTTGGTCTAAGTAAAAACCCGTTTTGTGTCCGCCAACGATATCCACACTGATCTTAATGCCGTTCTCTTCAATTACTACTGATTTTGGTGGTTCTTCACCATGCAATACACCCGTTGATTCTTTCAGGCCTTCTTTTTTGCGAACCGCAACGTCTGAGCGCTCGTAAATACTGCACTCAGGGAACACTTCACATAGCGCTTCAACGAGTGTTGCTTTTTGGAATTCTGCACCGGCGCTGAGTAGCTGACAAACAAGAAAATCTTGGTATTTATCGATAGTAATACCCGGTAGGCCATCCGATTCAGCGGCAATCAAGCGGTAGCCCGTTAGGCCGTCACGTTCAATCACATCTTCACGTAGCAATTGTGCATCCTGAATACGTTTTACAAAGAATGCTTTATCAATGTTTTGTTTCTCAAAGCTCCAAACTCGGGCACGAATTTGAGAGTGGGGAGAATAGGCTGCTTTCGCTAACCATTTACCATCGTGAGCAAACACATCGACCGTTTCACCCAGCTGAGGGTCACCTTCTACTTTGCTAATACCACGAGAGAATACCCAAGGGTGTCTGCGAAGGAGGGATTTATCACGGCCTTTGACTAAATAAATTGCTGCGGTCATTGGTTTACTCAATTGATTGTTTTGAAAGGTTGGCTATTTTCGAGCAACTAGGTTGGAAAAGCAAATGATATAGCTCGATACGCTATATCTGGTAAGGGATCACTCAAGATTATGAGAAAACTTGCTAACATCAGGTGACAAGATAACCATGAAAGGAATCTATTGATGCAAGTACAATGTATCAAATTTATCGTATCTGGCCGCGTTCAAGGGGTAGGGTTTCGTTATAACACGGCTTACCATGGACTTAAACTTGGCGTAACGGGTTACGCAAAGAACTTATGGGACGGGGATGTCGAAGTGGTTGTGAGAGGGAACGTTCAACAGATAGAGCAGATGGAGCAGTTCTTACAGCAAGGCCCGCGTATGTCGCGAGTGGATAGCCTGCATCGCGAAACTACAGAGCTCAAAGAGTATAAAGGCTTCGACATCTTATAATCGTCATAAGATGTCGAGTTTGAGAAGACTTATAAGCACTTAGCCGGTTTAGGCAGGCCTGCCAGTTTGGTCGCTTGCTTCGCAGGGCCTTGTTTGAACAGCTTGAACAGGTATTTACTGTTGCCTTTTTCTGGGCCGTGCGCTTTCTCCATCGCTTTTACAAGCATTCGCACTGCAGGAGAAGTGTTGAACTCGATATAAAAGTCACGAACAAAATGAACCACTTCTAAATGCGCTTCGGTTAGCTCAATGCCTTCTTGCTCAGCAAGAATTTGGATCATGCCTTCTTCCCATTGGGTATGGTCTAGCAAATAACCTTGCGCATCAGTTTCAATTTGCTTGCCGTTGTATTCAAACATCTTGTGTATCCAATTGGTAATAACAGGATTAGGGTAGCTTAGAGCCAAGCTACAGACAATAAAAAAGCCCGGTGGCGATTAACCATCGGGCTTTTTTTAATCAGATTCGATTGAATTAATCGTCACCCATAATGCCTAGAATGCTTAGTAGGCTTGTGAATAGGTTTAGAATGTTCAAGTACATTGAGATTGTTGCATTGATGTAGTTAGTCTCTTCACCACGAACAATTCGGCTAGTATCAAATAGAATAAAACCAGAGAAAACAAGTGCTGACATGCTACTGATTGCAAGTTGGCCAAGTGTCGAGCCAACAAATATGTTGATGATTGCTGCAACGATGACAATGATTAGACCAGCGAATAAGAAATTACGCATGAAAGAAAAATCTTTCTTAGTTGTGATTGTGTACGCTGACAGGCCTAGGAATACTGTGCCGGTAAGGCCAAGTGCTTGCGCAATGATTTCAGGGCCGTTAGAAAGCGCAGCATAGTAGTTTAGCATTGGGCCGAGAGCACCACCCATTAAAGTAGTGAACACAAAAGTCCATACCAGACCCATTGAAGAGTTGATGCTACGCGGTAATACGAAAAACAGAATCGCGATAGCAGCTACTTGCATACCGATCGCCATAAATGGAGAAATGCCGATAGACATAGTTGCCATTGCGGCGATCGCACTGGTTACTAGCGTCATCGATAGCAAAAAGTACGTATTTTTAAGCGTTTTGTTAATCTCAAGTGTGTTGTTCACACTTGTAGAACGGGTAAACATTGGACTGTTCATCGTATTCCTCATTGGAGTTTTAATGCTTATAGCTACATTTATGAGGGTGATAAGGCAAAAGATCAAGTCCCTCATGTACATAATAATAGAATTGGAAACCGCTGTGTTCGTAAAGATGTAACACAATTTAACGAATGTTAGACGTAATAGTGCGGAGCGAAAGCAGATGAACACTAAGTTTAGATCTCGATCCAAACAAAAAGCGCAAGCATAACGCTTGCGCTTTGAATGGTTCTCTTACTTAGTCACAAAGTTAAACTGATTAAAGTCATTCTCAATGATTTTCTCAGCGATGTAACGATGAGCCGCGGTTGTTGGATGAGTGACTCCCCAGAATACATATTTATCTGCGCCATGGTATGCACACTCATTAGTGAATCTGTGGCTGTATAGATAATCCAGAGAAGAGCTACGGTTGATGTCTAAGCAGGCATCCGCTGCATTTTCAAAACCATGTTGCTGCGGATGAGTGGTTAGGCTTTCAAATAGCGCGTTGGCATCAAACAGAACAAGATTAATACCTTTCATTTGATAGTACATGGCTTGTTCTTTGATGAACTCGTTGAACTCAACAATTTTAGCGCGAACTTTTTCAATCTCTTCTTGAGTCGAATATTTAAACTGCGGCGCTTTTGTCGCATCTGGAAGCGTAAGAAGAATAATATTCTCTGCGCCAGCGTCGGTTAAACGAATCAGCGCGCTACTAAAGTCTGTTTTTACATCTGTGACGTCACGGTTGTAGTTCATGAAGTCGTTTAGACCAAATTCCAAAGTGAACAAAGTTCGACTTGGGTGGTAGTTCTTACTCATTTCCATATAGGTTAGGTAAGAGGTGACTTGATCGTAGATGCCTGTAATTGCTACGTACTGGTTAGTGCCCGCAGCACCACCAACCGCCCAGTTATGTAGAGGAACTTTTGCCTCGTTTGCTAAATACTCCGTCCAAACAAAGCCGTTTGAAAAGTGACCTAAGAACCATGAGTTAGGGTTTGGGAAAATCCATTGAGAGCCATTGAACAGATTACCCGTATCAGACAGGCTGTCACCAAAGGCGACGATACGGTTAATACTATTGGTCTCTTGAACCGAGGTGTCATTTGTCCAGATTTCATGGTTATATGAATAATGGCGATCTGCCGCGTAGTAAAGTACATCTGCGGTGTCATGGTCTACTTGCAATGTATCCATACAGGCTTGTTTGATCTCACTGTTCGGTGTGTCAGTGTAGAACATGTTTTTGTGTGAGATAGAAGACCACCAGTAGCCATCTAGCGTGTAGTAACTACCATCAGGGTTGGTTGCCCACTCCCAACTGGTCGCTGCATCATTTCTGGTGTGTGCTGGGCGGTACCAACATCTCACATATGTATAAGTTTGGTTAGCTTGAATAGACGCGGAATATGCTTCTGTCACCATTTCCGGCGTTGCCGGAGCAGGATTTGCCACCGCGTTGGCGCAAAGCAAAGTACTTGCGAGGATCGTTAGTTTTTTCATGCAATCTCTCTTTATAGTGGTTTGATTTTGTAACGGTTGAGTAAAAACTCTAATCAAGGTTAATCATACCTGAAAAGTCATGTTAAAAGGGCGCTGAGCGAGAGAAAACCGGCTATGAGTGAACAAAGGTCACGGCTTTTGGGGCTGTTCGTTCAAAATTTAAACGGATAGATTAAGGTCGCAAAATAAGCTTGGAGAGCGCAATGGTTTGCGTATTTGCTCTGCTATTTGCAAAAGGAAAAGAGGCAGTGAAACTGCCTCTTTTAAGTGACAAATTATTGCGACTGATTAGTGATGTAAAATCTGCGCTAGGAAGTTTTGGGTACGATCTGATTGAGGGTTTTCAAAGAAATCGATTGGGTTGTTTTCTTCAATGATTTCTCCGGCATCCATGAAAATCACTCGGTCAGCAACTTCTTTGGCAAAGCCCATTTCGTGGGTTACACAAAGCATGGTCATACCTTCATCCGCTAATTCCACCATTACGTCGAGCACTTCACGAACCATCTCGGGGTCAAGTGCTGATGTTGGTTCATCAAATAACATCACTTGCGGATTCATACACAGAGAGCGCGCTATGGCGACACGTTGTTGCTGGCCGCCCGACAGTTGCCCAGGAAACTTGTCAGCTTGGTCTGGGATCTTAACCCGCTCTAGATATTGCATCGCGACTTTCTCAGCTTCTTCTTTGGGCATTTTCTTTACCCAAATAGGCGCGAGAGTGCAGTTCTCTAAAACCGTTAGATGCGGAAACAGGTTAAAGTGCTGGAAACACATGCCCACTTCGCGACGAACCGCCTCGATATTTTTCAGATCTTCGGTCAGTTCATTACCTGAGACAAAAATATGTCCCTTTTGATGCTCTTCCAAGCGGTTGATACAGCGAATCATGGTCGATTTACCTGAGCCAGAAGGGCCACAGATAACGATTTTTTCGCCTTTTTTAACTTCAAGATTGATGTTCTTCAATACGTGAAACTCACCGTACCATTTGTTCATCTCTTGAATCTGAATCATGAGTTCTTGTTGTTGCGTCATAATACTTCCTTGCTTGTGTTCTATCGTTTGTGGCCGGTGTGTAATCGGTTTTCGAGCCAAATCGAGTATCTCGACATGCCGAAACAGAATACCCAGAACACTAACGCGACAAATACGTAGCCCTCGGTTGCAAACCCTAACCATTCTGGGTCAGTGTTCGCAGCTTGGCCGATACCCAGTACGTCAAACATACCTATGATAAGAACTAGACTGGTGTCTTTGAATAAGCCAATAAAGGTGTTCACAATCGAAGGGATGGTTATCTTTAAAGCTTGCGGCAAGATAATTAATCCCATCTTTTTCCAATAACTGAGGCCTAAAGCATCAGCGGCTTCATATTGGCCTTTCGGAATGGCTTGCAGACCACCACGAACCACTTCCGCCATATAAGCGGCACTGAACATAACCACACCAATGAGGGCACGTATCAGCTTATCGGTCTCAGATCCTTCTGCAAGGAACAACGGAAGCATAACCGAGGCCATAAATAGCACTGTGATCAAAGGTACGCCACGCCATACTTCAATATAGACAGTACACATACTTCGTATGATGGGCATTTCAGAGCGGCGGCCTAATGCGAGGGCAACCCCAATAGGAAGTGACACCACAATACCGACCAAAGCAATGATCAAGGTCACCAGCAATCCACCCCATTTGTGGGTTTCAACCACTTCGAGACCAAATACACCACCGTATAATAATGCAGCGACAATAAACGGATAAACGTTGACGAAAAATAGCCAAATCCAAAAGCGTTTGGGCGTTTTTTCGTAGGCGAGCAATACCGTAAAGATGGCAAGAGTGATGTAAAACAGGCGAGGACGCCACAGCTCTTCTTGTGGGTAAAAACCGTACATGAACTGCTCCCAGCGCACGCTAATAAATACCCAACAAGCTCCTTCACGACTACAAGCATCGCGAGTAGAACCGATCCAGTCCGCTTTTAACAATGCCCAATCAATGATGCCCCATAAGGCTGACAGAGCAAAATAGGCCAATATAATGGTCACTACTGTGTTCACAGGGCCATTAAATAAGTTACGACGTAACCAACCGATCGCACCAACAGTATTCGCTGGTGGCGGGAGGTCAGGCAAGAATTGATGTTGTTTCATGCTATCTCTCCACCAATGCGACTTTACGGTTATAGATATTCATTAACGCGGAGGTTAACAAGCTTAACGTGAGGTATACGCCCATGGTCATGGCAATGATTTCAATGGCTTGACCAGTTTGGTTAAGGGTTGTGCCCGCAAATACTGAAACCAGATCCGGATAGCCAATCGCCATTGCGAGCGACGAGTTCTTGGTCAAGTTAAGGTATTGGCTAGTAAGAGGTGGAATGATGATTCGCAGTGCCTGAGGAATCACAACCAACTTAAGGGTTTTAGCCCTAGGAAGGCCAAGTGACATTGCAGCTTCAGTTTGCCCATGACTTACTGCATTAATACCTGAGCGAACAATCTCTGCTACAAAGGACGCAGTATAAATACTCAGTGCTAATAGCAATGCGGCGAGTTCTGGGATAATGCTGATACCCCCACGGAAGTTAAATCCTTTGAGTTCAGGGTATTGTGCCGAGATAGGTGAACCCATAACAAAATAGGCCGCGATTGGTAAAACAACACACAAGCCGAAAATGATCCTTAGCATTGGTGTCTGTTGACCAGTGAGCTTTTGTTTATTGTTAGCCCAAATATTAATCACTATTGAAGCGACAATACCAAATACGAGGGTAAACAAAACCACAGAAGAGCCAGATTCAAACACGGGAGCAGGGAAATAAAGGCCTCGCACATTCAAGAAAATTGCTTCGCCTAAACTGATACTTTGTTTTGGAGAAGGTAAGGCTTGAAGCACCGCAAAGTACCAGAAAAATATTTGCAGTAGCAAAGGCACGTTCCGAAATATCTCGATGTAGATAGCTGCAAATCGACTGACCAACCAGTTGGACGATAGCCGTGCAATACCAATTGCGAAACCCAATACTGTCGCCAAAATGATGCCGAGAAAAGAGACAAGCGCAGTATTGAGTAGCCCAACAACGAAGGTTCGACCGTAAGAAAAGGTTTCATCGTATTCAATCAAGGTTAGGCCAATCCCAAAACCTGCTTCTTGATTAAGAAAGTCAAAACCAGTCGCGATACCGCGAGAGTCTAGATTAGTAAGTGCATTGTTAACGATAGTGTAAATGAAAAAAGCTAGGGCGCTGACCGCAATAATTTGGAACACGACCGAGCGAAAGGTGGGATTATAAAGAATATTCGTACCCGAAGGTTTAGCAGGAGGTACGTTATTGTTATCAGGTTTCATACAGCAGTAACCTCAAAATCCGTTTAATGTAGGGCAGGCGAAAGTTCGCCTGCCCAGTTGTGTTGTTATCGGATTGGTGGAGCGTACATGAAGCCGCCTTTATTCCACAGGGCGTTTACGCCACGAGAGATTTCCAGTGGTGAACCTTCACCAACGGTACGCTCGAAGCTTTCGCCGTAGTTACCTACTTGCTTGATCACTTGATAACCCCAGTCATCGTTAAGGCCTAAGCCTTTACCTTTAGGGCCATCAACACCAAGAATACGTTTGATGTTTGGATCGGTCGATTTGAGCATTTCATCGGCGTTTTGTGAGCTAATTCCATACTCTTCGGCGTTGATCATGGTGCTAAGCGTCCATTTCGCAACGTTAAACCATTTATCATCACCTTGACGAACTACTGGGCCTAAAGGCTCTTTAGAGATGATTTCAGGCAGAACCACAGCAGACGATGGATCGGCAAGGTTCAAGCGCAGTGCATAAAGGCCGGATTGGTCTGTAGTCAGAACGTCACAACGACCAGCGTCGAAACCTTTTGATGTTTGCGCTGCGGTATCAAATACTACCGGCTTATAGCTCATACCTTCGTTACGGAAGTAATCCGCTAGGTTTAGTTCGGTCGTCGTACCCGATTGCACACACACTGAAGCGCCGTCGAGGTCTTTCGCGCTTGCTACACCAAGATCTTTTTTAACCATGAAGCCTTGGCCATCGTAGTAGTTTACGCCAACAAAGTTTAAGCCCAGAGCAGTATCACGGTGCAGAGTCCATGTGGTATTACGTGATAACACGTCAATCTCACCCGATTGAAGGGCTGTGAAACGTTCTTTAGCAGTAAGTGGAACGTATTTTACTTTGGTTTTATCGCCTAATACGGCCGCCGCGACAGCTTGGCAGTATTCTACGTCGATACCTTCCCATTCACCTTTTGAGTTAGGGTTAGAGAAACCAGGTAGACCAGTACTTACGCCACAAGTAAGCACACTATCTGCTTTGACTTTATCTAATGTCGAACCAGATTGTGTAGACGCTGTTGCAGCAGGGGTTGATGAAGCTTGACTAAGTTGAGATTCTAAATCCGCCACTTTGCTTTCTAATGACGCTATTTTGGCTTGGTCTTCAGCAGAACTTTGGGTTGAGCTTTCGCCACCACAACCGGTGACAACTAGAGCGGCAATAATGCCTGTACTAAGGAGTGAGAGCTTATTTACCATGTGTATCCTTCCTGTATGATCCTTGTTAAACCAGGTAACCCCTGATACGTCGCATCAAATATGTTATGTTTTGTGTTCGTTTGATTTAAAAACCGTTAAAAATCGTGGTTCTATGAATCAACTCGTTATAAGGTTAGGTAAGGATTTGCCGATTCTCAAATATATAATTTAAAAAGAATTTTGATAAGAATCACAAATCTACCCCAATAGAATGACTAATTGTTAATGATATGTAAACGAGATCGGGTCGATCTTTTTAAGAACTTGGTGAGTTATAAAACGACGCCGGTTATATTTAGCAAGATAAATCATCGTGCGTGAGAATCTCGGTTTTAACTGTTGGCAATGTACTGAAATTCGGTAATTAATTTTATTTAAATAGTTTTCAGGGAAGGGTATGCAGTATTTTCCATTGTTTTTGGACTTAAAAGGTAAGCCAGTTCTCGTGGTTGGTGGTGGAGAAGTCGCCAGCAGGAAAGTGGACAGTTTGGTGCGAGCGGGTGCTCAAGTGACCATAGTTTCGCCGACAATAGAAGCATATTTAAAAAGACTGGTTGATCAGCAAGAGTGTTATTGGATTCAAAACTTCTACTCTCAAGATATGATGGACAAGCGCTATGTTCAGGTCTGGGCCACAACTGATAATCCAGATCTTAACCATCAGGTACATGCTGACGCGAAAGCGTTGGGTTTACTGGTCAATGTTGTCGATGACCAACCTTATTGTGACTTTATCACTCCTTCGATGATTAACCGTGGTCGTATTCAGGTTGCTATATCCAGTGGCGGTGCTTCGCCGGTGTTGGTACGAAATATTCGTGAAAAGCTTGAAACTCAGTTATCTCAGAACCTGTCGATATTGGCTGATTTTAGTTCATCAAAACGCAATCATATCAAGCAGGTTATGCCGGATGTTGATAGTCGAAGAAAGTTCTGGGAGCGCTTTTTCTCTCATCCTGGGGTGGAATCCGCCACGTCTAGACAAGCTCTAGAAGAGAGCTATCAGCAGGTGTTGACTACAACAAACAGTGAGCCGCCAACGGTCACTTGGCTTGAGTATGGTGATGACGTTGAGTTGTTATCTATGAAAGCGATGCGCTTAATGCAGCAAGCAGAGTTGGTATTGCACGAACAGGCGTGCCCATTTGGTTTTATTGATCTTGTGCGCCGAGACGCTGAGCGCGAAGCGTTCACTAGTGAAGGGGAGTTAGCTGAGAAGCTGGCATTTGCGCGAGAGCAAGGGTTACGTATTGTTGTGTTTGTTTCGCCTCAAAACGCCAAGTATCGATTATTGAGAGGTCAGGATTTGTTTTTGAAGCTTGCAACTCTTTAAAACAGAAATAAAAAACGCCAACAAAAGTTGGCGTTTTTTTAACTTCAATGCGCTTTAGTCGCGGAAGTTCTCGTATTGGAAAGGTTGACCAAGCTCAGCTTCGCGAATCAGAGCGATAGCGGCTTGTAGGTCATCACGCTTTTTACCTGTTACGCGAACCTTCTCACCTTGGATAGAAGCTTGAACTTTCATCTTGGCATCTTTGAGTGTTTTTACCACTTTCTTCGCCATTGGAGTATCAATACCTTGCTTGAAGATAATGACTTGGTGCCAGTTTTTACCTGTCGCTTCAGGGTCTTTCGCTTCCATTGAGCCGGCGTCGACACCACGTTTCGCTAGGTGAGAGCGTAAAATGTCACGCATCTGCTTTAGCTGAAAATCGCCTTCAGCGCTTAGCTTTACAGATTCATCTTTTTGCATCTCGAACTCTGCGTCTACGTTTCTAAAATCAAAACGCGTGGACAGCTCACGCGATGCGTTATCCACTGCGTTACGTAGTTCTACTGCATCGATTTCTGAAACAATATCAAAAGATGGCATGGAGTTATCCTCAAAGTTATGGGCGAGCTTTCACTGCGTTCGCCAATAGTTCCAACATGTTTGCTGTGTCTTCCCAACTTAAACATGGATCCGTAATCGACTGACCATAGGTTAGGTTAGTGATGTCGTCCATTGGTTGGTTGCCTTCCACAATAAAACTTTCTGCCATGATGCCGGCAATGTAGCGGCTACCAGACTTGATTTGTTCGCAGATATCTTTTGCGACATCAATTTGTTTTCTGTGCTGTTTCTGGCAATTTGCGTGGCTAAAATCTACCACAAGTCGCTGAGGTAAATCGACCTCAGCAAGCTGTTTACATGCAGCTTCAACGGATTGAGCATCAAAGTTTGGACCGTTCTCACCACCACGTAAGATAACATGACCAAACGGGTTACCACTGGTGCGGTAAACAGTCATGCGGCCATTTTTATCAGGTGAGTAGAAGTAATGAGAGGCTTTTGATGCACGAATAGCATCAATGGCAATCTTAATATTGCCGTTGGTACCGTTTTTGAAACCAACAGGGCAAGACAGTGCAGACGCCATCTCACGGTGAATTTGAGATTCCGTGGTGCGCGCGCCAATTGCGCCCCAAGTAATGAGGTCAGCAATGTACTGGCCGGTGATCATATCAAGAAACTCGGTCGCGGTTGCTAAGCCAAGCTTATTGATATCAAGTAGGAGTTTACGCGCTTTGTGTAGACCCGCTTCTAGAGCGTAAGAACCATCAAGGTTCGGGTCAGTAATGAGGCCTTTCCAACCAACGACAGTACGTGGTTTTTCAAAGTAGGTGCGCATTACGATGAACAACTGATCTTTGTATTGGTCTTGAATCGCGGCTAAACGCTCGGCGTATTCTAGAGCGGCATCAGTGTCATGTACTGAACACGGACCGACGATAACCAATAAGCGGTCGTCTTGTCCGTTAAGAATTTTTTCGATTTGGCGGCGAGAATTAGCTATGCGATCTGCTACGTCGTCCGTAATTGGGTGAGCGCTTCCAAGCTCTGCCGGTGTCGGCATTGGTCCCAGAGGTTGGGTTCTTAGTTCGTCGGTTTTAAGTGGCATACCACAGCCTGTTCTTTTATTGCGAAGCGGTAAAGATAACGGAAACCCACCGAGGAATAAACCACTTATCGTTTTTAACTTAAACTAAGTGAATGAATAGGTGACATTGTAACCTTGAATGACTGTTGGATTCTCATAAATGTTAAATTTATGTTGACTTTGTGAGCAATTGATATTCAATTGATAGTGTGTGAAACAGGTCGGATGAGTTGCATGTCGCCATTAACAAAAGCAAATTTCTACTTAAATTGTTTCGGTTTTTTTAAAGTGCCGATGATTTGGTTATCAAGGCCGAAAATACTCACGTTGGACGAGCAGCAAGTGGTGGTGAAGATTCCACTAAAACGCAGAACGAAAAATCATCTCAATAGTATGTACTTTGGCGTGCTAGCTATTGGTGCGGATGTGGCTGGCGGTTTTATGGCAATGAGCAAAGCTCAAGCGAGGGGGGAGACAATCTCGCTTGCATTTAAAGCCGTGACTGGTCAGTTTCTTAAGCGGCCAGAAGCCGATGTGATTTTTACCTGTTGCGACGGGGAGTTAATCGATCAAATGTTAGATGAGGCTATCGCTTCGGGTGAGCGAATCAATCAGGCGGTCAAAATAATCGCCACCTGCCCATCTATTAGTGGAGATGAGCCGATGGCGGTATTTGACTTAACGCTCTCGATTAAGCGAGTGGGTTAACGTCAGAGTTAATTTCGATTTGTTCAATCGCCACCACTTTGCTGCGGTTTAGTACTATCTTCCAGCGATAATAAACCGGCTTTCCATCAAAGTTATCTTCTTTGGCGATGAGGTTAATAAGATGGCGCTTTTCAACCGACTCTTTGCTCACCTGACCATTGTTGAGTAAATAGACCTTGTTGGCCCCTTTATCCATCAGACGTGTCAGTGGTCTCATGCTTATAAGGAGAGATTCTCGCGTCTCTTCATAACCACTCATAAACTTCGATGTAGACATTTCCGTTTCTGACCGATAGTGAAGAATTTGTTCTTCACGTTGAACCACGCGCTTTTTGCGGATTAGCTTAATCATATCCGGTAGCGCAACACGGGTGGTGTAGTCTAGCCATTCATGTTTTTGGCCGACCGTTTTGTTGGTGGTTGGGTCGATATAACGCTTACGCCACTTAGGTTTTCCTTTACGAAACCAGCGCCACAATACGTCACGAAGGTCATCTTTGAATATTTCGCGCAACGCGTAGACAAAAGACATCGCAATGATGAAAGAGGCTGTGATTTCCCCCCAATAATCGCGAGCTAATATCGCCGTTGTGGTTACAAACACCATGACAAAACCTGTCGCGATGCCTTTCACCGCGCGTTTCATGTTTTTGCCTAGCGAGGTGGTGCGCTCTTTCAATACGATTGGGTGCTCAATGAGGCGACGCAGTAACCGCATTTTATTACTCATCCGCGTGACGTCGTCACGTACACCTTGCGAGTTATAGTTGTTGAGTTTGCGGTGCGCTTTTTCTTTTTCAACGATGGTAATCAGGCGCTCTTTCAGCGTTTTGTATTCGCCATCACGTGGCATATGCGCCACCAGAGATAAAAACCTTTGTTCTGTGTACCAAGATAGGTAGTTATCAATATTGGCGTAGTAGCGCTTTAAGCTCTCTTCGTAAGGAATACTGCGGCGTAATTTTTTAAGAATATCGATCGCCAGTTCAATCACTGCATCAACTTCTTCTGTAGTGACTTCATCTTTATTGTGTTTGTTTAGTTCGCTAACCGCTTTATCAAGCGCGATAACGTATTGATAGGCGAACAAACTCAAACTGACTCGGTATTGAGTTGATGAAAGGCGACCTCGTTTAGCTAGACGACTATGTACGAGCGGCAGCAGGGTTTTATCACTGAAGTAGGCACGTTTTTGAACAATCGAGCTGTAGTAAAAATCACTTTCTTTTAATACGTCTGGAGTTAAGCCAAGCTCACCAGGAACGAAAAAGTAGAGGTCTAAATTGGACTTCTTTGTTGAAGCCATCGCATGGGCAATCTTAAGGGTGATGCCGTCTTGTTTATCAACGGTAATCAAAGATAGCTCCTAGAAAAATTGTTCAAATTACCGCGAGCAAGCATACCAGAGTTTCGTTATAATCGCCCTCATTATGTGTTACAGAGAAAAAATACAATGATTAACGTTGGGCAAGTAAACCACCTAGAAGTAGTAAAGAAAACCGAATTTGGCTTGTTCTTGGACGCCGGAGAATTTGGCTCTAGTCTGCTACCAAATCGCTTCGTACCAGAAGGTACAGAAGTCGGTCAGTTTATTGATGCATTTTTGTATTTTGATTCTGATAACCAATTAGCCGCAACCACTGAAACGCCAATCGCACAAGTCGGCGAGTGGGGGCTGATGAAGATTGAAGGTATTAATGCGACGGGTGCATTTGTTAACTGGGGCATTAAAAGCAAAGATCTGCTGATTCCGTTTAGCGAGCAGCGTGGCCGTTTAGCAGAAGGTCAGACGATTTTAGTTTACGTATACACTGATAAAGCATCAGGCCGTATTGTCGGCACGACTAAGTTCAACAAGCACCTTGATAACACGCCAGCCAATTACACACGTAACCAGCAAGTGGATTTACTGATTGCTGAGCGTAGTGAGCTTGGTTACAAGGCGATTATCAATGGTGAACACTGGGGCATGATTTTTAGCTCTGATGTTTTTGGTAAGCTATTCATCGGTAAAAAGGTCAAAGGTTACATCAAAGCGATTCGTGAAGATGGCAAGATCGACCTTTCACTGCAAAAGGTTGGTGTGGCGAAGATGGATGATCTTAGCACTAAGATTATCGAGCTACTTGAAAAGAAAGATGGCTTTTTGCCACTGAATGATAAATCTTCACCAGATGCGATTTTTGCAGCGTTCAGAACCAGTAAAGGGACGTTCAAAAAAACCATCGGTGGCTTATACAAAGCAGGCAAAATCACTATCGAAAAAGAGGGTATTCGCCTCGTTTAAATAGCCTGATAAAAAAAGGCCCAGATCTTATCCCGATCCGGGCCTTAGGGGAAGGGCTCTACTGAGCCTGCGCTAACTGTTTGATATTACTGCTTAACTCATAAATTAAGTGTAGTACAAAATTTGGTTAGCGCGAGAAATTGTTGGAATTTGGAACTAACTTCTTAGCTTTAGAACAGATTTTTATCTCTAACTAGCTCTCTTGGCAGGCCATTTTTAACTCGGTTGCCTACCCACTTTCCTAGTCCAATCACATCGTTACCAAACTTCACGATCACTTCGCCTTTACCCGATTGGCCTTCTGGTCGAACATCTCTGCCCATATACCATTCTCGCGCATCTTCGATAGACAGTTCGACACTTTGTGTTTCTTCACCTGTCGCCAGCGTGGTCGCAACTTGGTGCTGCCAACGGTAGCCTTTTTTGTGCGTTTCTGCGATTTTGATGCCCATACGAGAGAACTTAAATTCGCTCAGCATAGGTTCAAGTGCGTGTGGGAAAAGCCAAACGTCGTTATCACGCAGCCAGATGTCACTATTGCCTGGTAGGTCGATGCTGAGCGTTTGTTTTAATGAATCGGCAATCTGTTGCGCGACTTTGTTACTTGCTTTGGCAAATGGGAACTTACCAAGGCGCTTTTTAACCGGTGGCGGTGTTACTGAGCCAGTTTTACGCAGCCTCGCGACAAAGAAACCTTCACAGTCGTACATTTGTGGGAAAATATGCAAAAAGCCGTCTTCTGTGATAGCAGTTTTTGCTTCAGGGAATAGGGGCGTCAAATCGTCAAACTCGACCAAATCGCCAAAGGTTTGCTTGAGGTGATGGCAAACTTGTTGGTTTTCTTCAATGCTTAACGTACAGGTAGAGTAAACCATGACGCCGCCCGGTTTTAGTGCGTGGAAGGCACTTTCGATAAGGTCTTTTTGCGTATCCGAGATTGCGATAACGGAGTCTTTGCTCCAGTTTTTCATCGCATCCGCGTCTTTACGGACAGTACCTTCACCTGAGCAAGGCGCATCAATTAATACGGCATCAAACTGTTCAGGCAACCAACCACCGAAAACACGACCATCATAATTGCTAAGTGCGGCATTACGTACACCACAACGTTCAATGTTCGCGTGCAGTACTTTAACTCGGCTGGCAGAAAATTCGTTCGCCACCAAAACGCCTTGGTTATTCATACAGGCCGCGATTTGCGTGGTCTTAGAGCCAGGCGCTGCGGCCATGTCGAGCACTGATTGGTATTCAGTCGGGTCGATATCGAACAATGCCGATACGGGCATCATAGAACTGGCTTCTTGAATATAAAACAAGCCGGCCATGTGCTCAGCAGTGTTACCTAGTGGGACTTCAGATTCGTCTGCTTCAATCCAGAAACCTTGCTCACACCAAGGAACAGGCGATAGCTGCCAACCTTTACTTTCTGCACGAGCGACAAACTCGTCAACGGAGATTTTCAATGTGTTGACTCGAACGCTTTTGCGCAATGGGCGTTGGCAAGCGGAAATAAAGTCATCCATAGAGAGTGATTCGGGCATGATAGCCTTCATCTCGTTGAGAAATTCTTCAGGTAGATAGACGTTCTGGTGCAAGGTAATATCTCGATCAAATAAAACTGGCGGCTATTGTATAGTGCTTAACTGAAAATTGCAGTTCACTCTTTGTCCGGAAAAGAAAAAACGCAGCGATTGCTGCGTTTTTAGGGTTAAGGCTTTGGAATGGCGGTTCGCCATGATTTCCAGCTTTCTTCAGGCTCAGGGTAGAGGAAGAAGCTTTGCTCTGACTTCGCCATCGGTTGCAGTTCTGATTGTTCTGGAGTGGCAAAAGTAATACCGCCGCGCACCAAGCTGTCAATAGTGCCTGCTTTGATGTTTGCGCCTGATAATCCAATCGAAACATCTACGCCAGATGTATTCCAGAATACGGTGTTTTGTCTAATTAAGTAGGCGTACTTGGGCTCGATAGAAATCGATGTAATGATGCGATCGGCAAATTCTCCTAGTTCAACATTAGTCACCACGCCCACTTCCATATCTCTGAACAGGATAGGGGTGCCAATACTAACCGATCCACGAGTTTCACTTTGCAGCGTAAACTTAACCCCTTCAGAGCTACTTGGTTGATCATGCAACGTGAAGGTATTGGTTTTTTCACCGTGTCCGACTTCCACAGCAATGGATTGGCTAAGTAGGTTCTCCAAATTCTTCACTCCACTTAAGCCGACTTCAGGCTGTGGCAACCAGAAGTACGCCCCTGAACGTGCGATTCTATCCGCGTATTCAGGCAGAATGCGGGCTGACAGGTCTACATTGCCATTGATAAAGTTAGGTTTAATGTTGGTCACTTCACCTACTTTAACGCCGCTGAAATTAATTGGTGTGCCGACTCCAACATTACTATCGCCACTGGCTACGAGACTAATCGCATGTCCAGATTTACGTGCATTTTTGAAGTCTTTATACAGTAACCAACGTTCACCTTGCTTGTTTTCAACTCCAGATAGAGTATCAAACGCGATCCCGCCTTGTACTAAGGTTTTCAATGGTGATGCTTTCACGCTGACGCCAGCTAAGCTCGCATCAATCTCAACGCCAGAGCGATTCCAGAAAACAGTTTGTGGGGTAATCAGGTGCTTGTATTGATTCTCAATACTCACGGCGACCAGCACTTTGCCATCAACCAGTTTGAAATCAGCCACGCTACCAACTTGCAAGTTACGGTAAAGCAGGGGGCTGCCTTTCGAAACTGGCGGCAGCTCATCTGCCAGCAGAGTCAGTTTATATGAGCCAGACAAGTTGTATTTCGCCAGTTCGGCTAAAGATTGGCTTTGGTAAAGCTTGTAGTGCTTACTCGGCTTAGCTGAACCTTCGCTGACGAAACTAATAGAGCCAGTCAACAGCTGCTTGGCAGGTGGCACCGTGATGTTTAGGCCCGATTCCGTCAGTTCCGCTTTTGCACTGCCAGTCACGAAGAAGCGGTTTTGCGATTTGATCAGGTGGGCATAGTGCTTATCAATCAAAGTATCAAAACGGACTTGGTCATTGACTAAATTAACTTGAGTGATGCTGCCGACTTTAATGCCGCGGTAAAGAATCTTTGCGCCTGAATCAAGGCCGAACGAGTTGTCCGATACGAGCTGAACCGGAATCGACTTCGCTTGCTGTTTTTTAAATACGTTTTTTCGAATTGCGGTAAAAGTACGGACTTTGTCGCCGTCACCCGGAACGAGCGTTAGGAAATTACCTTTTACTAAGTTAGTTAAGTTTTCTACGCCTGACAGAGAGACTTGTGCTTCTTCTAAAATTAAACGACTGCCGCTGGTGAGCATGTCGCTAAACGCGGGTTCAATGGCGGCAGAAGCGACAATTTGCTCTCGGGTTTCATCGAGCGCTAAGTCTGTAATTTGGCCGATTTCCAAACCACGATAAATGATCGGCGCGCCTGAAGGGCTGATCTTGTTGTCGTCTGGTAGAAC
Source organism: Vibrio sp. LaRot3 (assembly GCF_027587025.1). Classification (GTDB taxonomy): domain Bacteria; phylum Pseudomonadota; class Gammaproteobacteria; order Enterobacterales; family Vibrionaceae; genus Vibrio. The sequence continues at coordinate 823,341 of NZ_JAPPTI010000001.1, forward strand.
AATCTTGATAGGGATGCCTCGACCGGCAGTTTTTAGATCTGGGTAGAGCTTGAACAATGTGTTATCCATCACTGGTTCGCCTTTGTCTGGCGAATCAACGGCAATAGAACCACCAATTAAAGATGTTAGGCTCTCAAGGCGAATATCCACGCCGGAAAAACCAATATTTGCGCCAATGCCACTTACGTTCCAAAAGCGGCTTTCATCAGTAATGATAGAGCGGTATTCGTCTTGGATAGACGCTTGAATAATGACGTTCTTACTGTTCTTGTCTAACTGGTAGCTATAAACCTCACCAATAGGGATCTTGCGGTATAGAATCTGCGAGCCTATCGAAATGCCGCCTAAATCTTGCGCTTTAAGGCTAATGTTCAGTCCTTGCTTGGCAAGCAAATCGGACGGAGCACGCTCTAAAGCCACAAACTCTGTTTCGAGCTCTTTCCCTTCGTCACTAGGTTGGATAGCAATGTAGTTACCTGATACCAAGGCATCTAAACCCGATATACCCGACAGTGATGCGGTAGGTTTGACCATCCAAAAACGCGTTTTGTCTGTGAGCAATTGCGTTGCGTCTGGATAGATGTCCGCCTCGACGTAAATGCTGGATAAATCTTCGCCAAGGTTAATGGAGCGCACCATACCTACCTCTAAACCTTGGTAGCGAATGGCGGTGCGTCCGGCAACTAAGCCCTGCGCATCAGAAAAATGAATTTGAACTCTTTGGCCGGCATCGTGGATGGCCTTGTAGACCAGCCAACCTGCTAACAGCATAGTTAAGATAGGCAAAATCCAAAGCGGGGAAATGCCTTTATTACGCTTCACATCGGGAGCATACGAAGTTGGCGAAGACGTTTGGTTACTCATTCACAGACTCATTGTTAATAGAAGTTGGTTTGGTATTACCTGATGTTTGGTTGGATTTTTCTGAGTGGTTGTCCCAGATAAATCGCGGATCAAAACTTTCTGCGGCTAACATGGTTAATATCACAACAAAGCCGAAAGCGACAGCGCCATAACCCGGTGTAAAATCAAGGATTTGACCGCGGTCAACTAAGGTCATCATGATCGATATAACAAACAGATCCATCATTGACCATTTGCCGATCCATTTCACAACAAAGTAGATAATCATCCTTTGACGGTGAAATATTTGTCGTTTGAAGTGGGCCGCTAACAAGATATAAGCGAGGCCGAGGATTTTGGCGACCGGGACGACGATACTGGCGACAAATATAATGATGGCAATGCCTGTCATTCCGTTTTTCACCAAGGCTGCAACACCGGAGAAGATGGTGTCTTCTAGCCGCTTGCCGTTAGTAAGCAAAATGGAAATCGGGATTAAGTTAGCAGGGAAAATAGCAATGGACGCTGCAATTAAATACGCCCACGTTTTTTGTATGGATTGGGGCGCACGGTGGAATAAAGGTGTATCGCATCGGACACATTGCTCAGCTTCTGGTTGAGAAAGATGGCATGTGGTGCAGTGTATGTTTTTTTGCTGAAACTCAAAGCTGCGCTCGCTCTGGTAACTCTCCCAATAGCGACGGATACTGACTCGGCTTACAAGTAGTACGGTGAAGAGTTGCAGTAGTATCAGACCGTATAATCCGGGACCGACGAAGATGTCAGAGTAATCCTGTAACTTAAAACATGAGATAGCAACGCTAATTAGGAATACATCTATCATCACCCAGTGCTTGAGATGCTGGATTATCCAGAGTGATGTTTTTAGTAGTTTAAAATGGTGGAACTTAAGGGCAGCATGCGCACTGACTACGGCTGAGCAGACTAGAAGTGGCGCAATCGAGCTGCAAAAGAAAATCAGCAAAGATAAAAACACGAAGCCTTCGCCAAACAGAGTAAATACGCCTGATGGCAATGTTGCTGGGATCATCACACCAAATAGACGAATACTGATAAATTCGAAAAAGTGTGAAGGGATAAATAGCAGCAAACATGTTAATGCAATCGCTAGGTTACCAGAAAGGGAAGGTTGCCCCCCGCGATAGAGTTGAGTGCCACAGCGAGGGCAGTAAGCGCTTTTTCCACGCTTAACTTCGACAATGCCAATAGGTAACTCGCACCCTTGGCAAAGACGAGTAGTCGAAGTAATTGGAGGCGCAGATTGATGACGCTCTTGCTTTGGAGAGCTCATAAACGCTCTCCGACAAGATACTGCGAAAGGAGAACGTTACGCGTGTGATTGAATCGCGCCATATAAGGTTTGGTATAAGCCTTGTTGTTCAACTAATTCTCCGTGCGTTCCCGTTTGGGTAACCTGACCATCTTCTAATACGTAAATCAAATCGGCTTGTTTCACCGCCGATAAGCGGTGAGCAACAATTAAGGTGGTGCGCCCATTGAGAAACTCATTCAGTGTTTTATGCAGCGCGGCTTCTGTCGCGGTATCAAGCGCTGATGTTGCTTCGTCCAAAATGACGAATTTCGGGTCGCTCAATATCATTCTCGCAATCGCTAAGCGCTGACGCTGGCCACCAGACAAACGAATACCATTGCGACCAATTTGCGTTTCTAGACCGTCACTAAGTTGAGTGATAACGTCTTGCATCTGCGCTACTTCAAGCGCTTGCCATAACTGCTCATCATTATAGTGACCACCAAGGGTCAAATTATGCCTTAAGCTGTCATTAAATAGTATAGGTTGTTGTAATACCACCGCTATCTGATCACGAATTACATCAAAACTGATTGCCTCGGTCGGTTGGTGGTTGAACAAAATGGTTCCTGAGTTTTGTCTATATACACCAATCAATAGCTGTATTAATGTTGACTTGCCGCCACCACTTGCGCCAACCAACGCGACTTTTTTACCTGCTGGGATATGTAACGACAGGTTATTGAGAACCTTGCTCTCTTGATTGTAGGAAAAGTCGATGTTGTTGAGCTGCACATCCACTTCTTGGCCTTGTACAAATGGGTTTACCTTGCTCGGCGGGCGGTGTTCTTCTTCTAGGTCGAGTAATGTATTGATGCGGCCAAGAGCGGCTTTGGCGCTATACCAAGAAAACTGAATGCCAAGTAGTTCTTGTACTGGGCCTAACATAAACCACAAGTAACCAAAGACGGCAACAATTTGGCCAATGGTTAAATCGCTAAACAGCACCATTAACATCGCGATGGCACGAAACAACTCAAAGCCTAACAAGAATAATAGGAATGAAACTCGGCCAGCAGCCTCAGACTGCCATGCGTATTTATCCGCATCTTGACGAACTTGATCAGCTTGTTGCTTTAATTGATTTAAGAACTCTTTCTCGCGGTTCGCAGCGCGTAATTGATAGATGCCATCTAAGGTTTCTACTAAACGGTTCTGAAAGCGCTCAAAAGATTGGTTTTCTCGTTTTTTAAGGTGCTTAACTTTACTTCCGAGCTTACGAGAAAAGTAGATAACTACAGGGTTAACCAGCAGAATAAATAGCCCTAATCGCCACTCCAGCCAAAGCAAAACCCCGGCGGTGCCAATTACAGTAAACAAGCTAATTAGAAATTTACTCAGCGTAGACCCAATAAATTGGTCAATGGTTTCTATATCAGTGATCAGGTGAGCATTGATGCCGCCACTTCCACGCGTCTCGTATTGACGAATACTAATGCGTCCCAGTTTTTCTATCATCTTAACGCGCATCTGATAGGTAATGGTCTTAGACACTAGAGTAAATTGACGGCTTTGTAGAATGTTGAGTACTTGGCTACCTGAGCGCATCAAGATAACCAAAAACAGCGTAAAGAAGATGTAACCTGTTGGTGTTTGAATAGAGTCGGGTAGAACCATGTTCATCAGCTCTAGCCCGGTCGCTGGTTTGTTGAGTAAGACCTCGTCAACCATTAAAGGCATTAACAGTGGGATAGGCACGCTGATTAAGGTGGCCACAACCGCGATGAAATTAGCAAACAACAGCTTGGACTTGTGTGTTTTTACTTGTGTTATCAGCCAAGAACGGCTAATAGTGTTGGTCTGACTACTCATTGAAGTGATAATGCTTATTATTCTGAATGTGCGGCATTGTACGTAGATTCATCAGAGAAGTCTCTTTGGATTTAATAGGGAAATACCCCAAGAAGTCATTTAGTGGGAATATAATGAAAATAGAACATTACCAGCGACTTACCAAACAAGCTGTCGCGCTTTTGGAATCTGAAACCAATCTTATCGCCAACCTTTCTAACCTTAGCGCACTGCTCAACATGGAGCTTGAGCACCTTAATTGGGTCGGTTTCTATTTGATGGATGGGGACGAATTAGTATTAGGGCCTTTCCAAGGTAAGCCTGCGTGTGTGCGCATTCCGGTAGGACGTGGCGTTTGTGGCACTGCTGTGGCGACGAACCAAGTTCAACGCGTTTTTGATGTGCATGAATTTGAAGGTCATATCGCTTGTGATGCAGAGAGTAATTCGGAAATTGTTATTCCGTTTTCTATTGATGGTAAAGTAGCGGGTGTACTCGATATCGACAGTCCAAAAATTGGTCGATTTAGCGAAGTTGATGAGCAAGGATTAACGTTTTTGATGACTGAAGTTGAAAAGCTGCTTAATTCACACGCTATCAAGGCATAAATTAGCGCTAGACTGTGGTTTTTCGCTTTCAGGTCACTATAATACGTGAAATATTTATCTTAATGCTCGCGGAAAGTCCGCAATAACCAGGAACCCACATGGAAAACACTGAAAAGTTAAAAAACAGCAAAGAAGTTATCGCATATATTGCTGAATGTTTCCCTAAGTGCTTTACTTTAGAAGGTGAAGCAAAGCCACTTAAAATTGGTATTTTTCAAGATCTTGCGGATCGTTTATCAGACGACCCTAAAGTAAGTAAGACACAGCTTCGTGCAGCGTTAAGACAATACACTTCATCATGGCGTTACCTACACGGTGTTAAGCCTGGTGCAGTACGTGTAGATTTAGACGGTAACCCTTGTGGTGAACTAGAAGAAGAACACGTTGAACACGCTAAAACAGCACTAGCTGAAAGCAAAGCGAAAGTACAAGCGCGTAAGAAAGAGCAAGCTCAAAAAGCTCGTGAAGAAGGTAAAGCGAAAGCGAAACCAGCTAGCAAGAAGCCTCAAGCTCGTCGCCCACAAGCGAAATCTGCGCCTAAAGCTAAAAAGCCAGTGGAAACACGTGCACTAACTGCTGAAGAAGTAAAAGTTGGCAATGACGTTAACGTGAACATGGGCAAAGGAAACATGGCTGCGACTATCGTAGAAATCAATAAGGAAGATGTGCGAGTTCAACTGTCTAACGGCCTTCAAATGGTTGTGAAAGCGGAGCACCTGCGCGCATAAAGGAGAATCTCCTACGCATGAAATGCCGTTTAAACTTTTCGCTGATTGCTGCTAGCCTTGCGCTAGCAGCATCACCAGCACAAGCTCTCGAAGCAAACATCGAGTTAAAAGACCTACCTGTTCTCGCGCCTGAAGCGCAACATGAACCAGCTAGCAAACGAGTTACCTCCCGATTCACTCGCTCCCATTACAAACACTTCACTCTTGACGACGAATTCTCACAAGCGATTTTCGAACGTTACGTTGAATTGCTAGATTACAACCGCAACATCTTCACTCAAGCAGATATTGACGGCTTTTCTAAGTGGGCGACTCAAATTGATGATCAGCTAAAATCAGGCGACAACCAAATCGCATTCGATATTTACAATGAATCAATGAAGCGTCGATACCAGCGTTTTCAATACGCACTTTCTTTGCTCGATACTGAAATGACTTTCGATACTGATGAATCGATTGAATTGGATCGAAGTGAAGCGGCGTGGCCGAAAGATACTACTGAGCTTAATGAGCTGTGGCGTAAACGTGTTAAATACGATGCGCTTAACTTAAAGCTAACTGGCAAAGATTGGGACGAAATCAAAGAGGTGTTGGGTAAGCGTTACAACAATGCGTTGAAACGTTTAAGCCAAACACATAATGAAGATGTGTTCCAACTTTACATTAATGCCTTTGCCCGTGAAGTTGACCCTCATACCAGTTATCTATCACCACGCAGTGCCGATCAGTTCCAACAGGAGATGAACTTATCTCTCGAAGGGATTGGTGCAGTATTGCAAATGACCGACGACTATACAGTGATTCGCTCTTTAGTCGCTGGTGGCCCAGCATCGAAGAGCAAACAAATTGCCGAAGGTGACCGCATTATCAGTGTTGGTCAAGAAGGCGAAGAGATGGTCGATGTGATTGGTTGGCGTTTGGATGATGTTGTTCAGCTAATCAAAGGCCCGAAAGGCACAACGGTTAAACTTGAAATCTTGCCAGAAGGTAAAGATGCCAAGAGTGAAGTTATTTCGATTGTTCGTGACAAAGTTCGCCTAGAAGATCGCGCAGTTAAATCTGAGTTGATTGAAAAAGACGGTAAGAAAATTGGTGTGCTTGAAGTACCTAGTTTCTACGTTGGGTTAGCAAAAGACACGAACAAGCTGATAAATGAGCTTAAAGAGAAGAAAGTTGACGGTATCATTGTAGACCTACGTAATAACGGTGGTGGTGCACTGACTGAAGCAACTGCCTTAACGGGCTTGTTTATCGAAAGTGGCCCGGTTGTTCAGGTTCGTGATTCTTATGGTCGTGTGAGTGTTAACTCAGACACAGATGGCGAGATTAGCTATCAAGGGCCATTGACTGTTCTGATCAATCGCTACAGCGCGTCGGCTTCTGAAATTTTTGCGGCGGCTTTACAAGACTATGGTCGTGCCATTGTTTTAGGTGAAAACTCGTTTGGTAAAGGTACGGTTCAGCAACACCGCTCATTGAATCATATTTATGATTTATATGAGAAAGAGCTGGGTTACGTGCAATTTACTATTCAGAAGTTCTACCGTATTGATGGCGGTAGCACCCAGAACAAAGGTGTCGCACCAGATATCGCTTATCCAACGCCGGTTGACCCAAGTGAAACGGGTGAAAGCGTTGAAGATAATGCGTTGCCTTGGGACAGCATTGCTAAAGCGAAATATGATGAGTTACAGCGTAACGATAAGTTAATCGCTCAGCTTTCGGCTTCACATCAAGCGCGTATTGCTAATGACCTAGAGTTTGGTTTCATTAATCAAGACATCGAGCGTTACAAAGCAGAAAAAGAAGACAATTCGATTTCTCTTAATGAAAAAGAACGTAAGAAAATGAGTGATGAAGCTGATGAGTTGCGTTTGACTCGTATCAACGAACGACAAAAATCTCAGCAATTAGAGCCGTTTAAGTCTTTAGATGATGTGCCAAAAGACTACGAAGCACCAGATGCATATTTAGATGAATCGGTTGCTATCATGGTTGATATGCTGAAATAGTCAGTAGAAAATATTAAAAAGCGAGCATTTAGCTCGCTTTTTTTATGCAAATAAATAACGTGATATAGATCAAATTTTTTTAGCTTTCTCGTATAGATGTGCCTACGCTTAAAGAAAAACGAGGGGAAGCACTATGAGATTTTTAGGGATATTATTGCTTTGTTTCAGCGCATTGACCATGGCTGATGCAAAAAAACAAGCGGATGCGTTAAGCTATTTTGACCAGCCATTCTTGTTGGGAGATTGGTATTTGGTCAACCCAAATCCTGAAGATTCCCAAGAGAACTTTCTTGCCATCAAACTCACCTTAGACTCTAAATACAATTTTAAAATCGATATTCAGAAACGCGATTACACTGTAGACCATTGGGAAGGTTTATACACAGCCAATGATGATACTTTGATTTTAGGTCTAAATACCGATGCCCCTCAGGTTTACAGTTACTCGGGCAATCACAACTTACTTAATCTCAATGGCGTTATGTTTACCAAAGCGCTGCCAAATAAGTTAGCCGGAATGTGGTCGAGTGCCCATCTAGCTGGACATGACTTGCTGGGCAGTGAAGTCGACCAAATGGATTTAATCTTACAACCCGATTTTGTATTCCTTTTCAAAGTAAGTAATTCCGACGGCGACGAAGCTATTCACAAAGGGGTGTATTACACCGAAGGTGAACACCTTGTTCTAATGTACGAAAAAGGTGAGCACAGTACTCGGTACACATTAAACCGAGACACCTTAACTATCGAAACCGAAGAAGGTGGCATGTATGCGGTGCTGAACAGGATAAGATAGTTTTGCCATTTGATTGAAAATTAGTCAGACCGTTTATGGTTAGACGCGTTTACAGTAAAAAAGCGAGGTAATTGTTGAGAATGCCTCGTTTTTTTGTTTGTTGAGAGGTAAGCTAGTTCAACAAAAAATTTAACATCAAATAGAAGGATTTAGACATGGCTCAAGCTCCTCAAGCCAAATACCGCAAAGACTATCAGTCTCCGTCTCATACCATTACCGATATTGACTTAACTTTCGATTTATTCGATACAGCCAGCATCGTGACTGCGGTTTCAAAAGTCGAACAATTAGCCGAGAGTACGAGTTTAGAGTTAGACGGTGATGGTCTGATTTTAAAAAGTCTACTGGTTAACGGCGAAGCATGGAGTGACTATCAAGAAGTCGAGGGCGGTCTGCATATCCACCAGCTACCAACGCAATTTGAATTAACGGTAGTGACTGAAGTTAATCCTGAAGCGAATACGCTTCTAGAAGGTTTATACAAATCTGGCGGTGCTTTTTGTACGCAATGTGAAGCGGAAGGATTCCGTCGCATTACGTTTTATTTAGATCGTCCAGATGTGTTAGCAAAGTACACCACTAAAGTCATTGCCGATAAAGCGTACCCATACTTGCTAAGTAATGGTAACCGTATTGCGGAAGGCGAATTAGACAACGGTCGTCACTGGGTTCAGTGGCAAGACCCACATCCAAAACCAGCATACCTATTTGCGCTAGTAGCAGGTGATTTTGATGTGTTGCGTGATAAATACGTGACTCAGTCTGGTCGCAATGTTGATCTTGAAATCTTTGTTGATAAAGGCAACCTTGACCGCGCTAATCATGCAATGGTTTCTTTGATCAACTCAATGAAGTGGGACGAAGAGCGTTTCGGTCTTGAATACGACTTAGACATCTACATGGTTGTTGCGGTTGATTTCTTCAACATGGGTGCGATGGAGAACAAAGGCCTTAACGTCTTTAACTCTAAATTTGTTTTAGCGAATGACCAAACGGCAACGGATACCGATTACCTAGGTATTGAAGCGGTTATTGGCCATGAGTATTTCCATAACTGGACGGGTAACCGCGTGACATGTCGCGATTGGTTCCAGCTAAGCTTGAAAGAAGGTTTAACGGTATTCCGTGATCAAGAATTTTCTTCAGATTTAGGCTCTCGTGCAGTAAACCGAATTAACAATGTTCGTATTATTCGTGGCCCTCAGTTTGCGGAAGATGCGAGCCCAATGTCACATCCAATCCGTCCTGAAAAAGTGATTGAGATGAACAACTTCTACACGTTAACCGTGTACGAAAAGGGCAGTGAAATCATTCGTATGTACCATACGTTATTGGGCGAAGAAGGTTTCCAGAAAGGTATGAAGCTTTACTTCGAACGCCATGATGGTACTGCTGCAACGTGTGAAGATTTCGTTAGCGCGATGGAAGATGCAACAGGCGTGGATTTGAAACAGTTCCGTTTGTGGTACAGCCAATCAGGTACACCAACGGTCAAAGTCACCAGCGACTATGATGCAGACCAAAAAACATACGCACTGACTGTTGAGCAATCAACTGAACCAACACACGATCAAAAAGAGAAGCAACCACTGCATATTCCTTTTGATATCGAGCTCTATGCACCAAACGGTGATGTTATTGAGTTACGCTGTAACGGTGAAAAAGTACATAATGTTCTGGATGTTACTGAAGCTAAACAAACGTTTGTGTTTGAAAACGTTGAGCAGCTACCAGTACCTTCATTACTACGAGAGTTCTCTGCGCCAGTTAAACTGGAATACGATTACAGTGATGAAGAACTTACATTCTTGATGGTTCATGCTCGCAACGAATTTGCACGTTGGGATGCTGGCCAAATGTTGTTGGCGAAATACATTCGTTCGAATGTTATCGCAGTGCAAGCCAATGAAGAGGTTGCGCTACCTGAAGCCGTTGTCGATGCGTTCCGCGGCGTGTTGTTGAGTGATTCATTAGAGCCTGCATTTATTGCAGAAGTTCTATCATTACCAAGTTTCAATGAAGTGTCAGGTTGGTATAAAACTGTCGACGTTGATGCGGTAGCGAAAGTATTGAAAGCAATCAAAGTGAAATTGGCGATTGCTTTAGAAGATGAGTTGAGTGCCATTTACCACAGCTTGTCTCAGCAAGAGTACAGTATTGATCATGCTGCAATTGGTCAGCGCTCTCTGCGTAACATCGCGTTGGCATATCTTGCTTACACTGAGCAAGGCAACGCTTTGGCTGAAAAGCAGTACCAAGTTGCTAACAACATGACTGACACTATTGCGGCTATGTCTGCTGCCAACAGTGCGAAGTTAGCGTGCCGCGAAACACTAATGGCTGATTACAGTGACAAGTGGAAACACGATGGTCTAGTTATGGACAAGTGGTTTGCGCTGCAAGGCACGAACCCTGCCAACAATGTGTTGGAAGTTATCAAGCAGAGCATGAACCACGAAGCGTTCAGCTTGAAAAATCCAAACCGTACTCGCAGTTTAGTGGGCTCGTTCTTAAATATGAACCCTGTTCACTTCCATGCGAAAGATGGTTCGGGTTACCAGTTCGCAGGTGAAATTTTGCGTGAGCTAAATAGCAGTAACCCACAAGTTGCTTCGCGTTTAGTTGACCCACTGCTAAAACTTGGTAAATATGATGAACATCGTCAGGCGTTAATTAAGCAAGAGCTTGAAAAGCTGAAAGCGATGGATAACTTAGCGAAAGACTTGTTCGAAAAAGTAACAAAAGCGCTAGAATCTTAGTCAAACAGCTCAAGCATTAGTCTAACAGTGCCGCTTTTACGCGGCACTGTTTATTTATACAGTTAAGTTGTTTTTGGCTATTCAATGAACCATTATTACTTTCGATTAGACATTTCTTATCAAACCTTTCTCGCACATTATTCCGGTGCAGCAAGCTCAGTGCTGGTGACGACGGAAAATGGGCTACGACTGCAATTACCTGCCACTCGGTTTAGACCCTTTCTTACGCAAATTGGCCTAAAAGGGCGATTTCGTTTAACAACCGACCAAAATAACAAATTTATAAAGTTAGAAGTTCTGTGAGCGACTGATTTCATAGAAGTTTAAATAGAACATTAGTCACATTCTCAAACATTTTCTCTATTTCTCACCCAAAAGAATTAACCATCTAACAATAATGCTTTTACAATAAAACGGCATTACCCGTATTAAGCGCTATGCTTACAACAAACATGGTGCTTATAACATCCCTACAAATATAAAAATCTAATTGTGGAGTGTGACTATGACCGCGCGTGAAACTCTAATGCCGGTTCTGCTTGAAAAGGTGTATCAACTCATTCAAGACAAACTCGAACTTGCTCAGCGACCTCTAGTAACTCAACTTGCTCAACATCTGTTTAGCAACATTTCTCATGATGACCTAGTCGAACGTAATGAATCTGATCTGTATGGTGCTGTAGTCAGTCTCTGGCATCATATTAATGAAAAAAAAGCCGACGACATTTCGGTGCGCGTATTCAACCCGACAGTAAGTCGCCAAGGTTGGCAATCTACCCACACTATTGTTGAGATTGTTGTTCCCGACGGCCCATTCTTAGTCGACTCAGCTAAAATGGCACTTAGCCGTTTAGATCTTGCCTCCCATTTGATGCTGCACGGCCCAACACAAATCGATCGCGATAAGCAAAATCAGATCATCGCGATTAATGGTGGTGAAGGGGTGATGCAGTCATTGTTCCACATTGAAGTTGACCGTCTAAGTAGCAAAGAAGAGATGGCTTCTTTGAAACAAGAGTTACTTTCCATTTTGACTGATACCGGTTTGGTGGTTGCAGATTGGAAGAAGATGGTGGATAAACTTTCTGCCGTTACCAGTGAAGTGGAACAACATAAAGGTAAAATTGAACTTGAAGGGGATCGTTACGAAGAGACGATCGAATTCTTACGTTGGTTGGGTAACCACAACTTCACCTTTATGGGTTATAAAGAATATGACCTAGTTTCAGTAGATGGTGACACTGAACTGCGTCCAACCAAAGATAAAGGGTTAGGTCTGTTTGCTAACCCTAACCGAGTGAGAAGTGTAAAACTATCTGACTTCCCAGACTCGGCACGTTTAGAAGCGAAAAAACCATTCTTACTTATCGTGACGAAAGGCAATATTGCCTCGCGCATCCATAGACCAGCATATACCGACTACATTGGGATCAAGAAATTCGATAAGAATGGCAAGGTGATCGGTGAACACCGATTTACGGGTCTATACACCTCAGCGGTGTATAACCAGAGCGTTGCAGGCATTCCGCTGATCCGCGACAAAGTAGAACGGATCCTCAAAGCGAGTTTATACCGTGAGGGATCGTACTCTTACAAAGCACTGAACAACATTCTTGAAAATTACCCGAGAGATGAATTACTGCAAGCGAAAGAAGAAGAGCTGCTTGAAGTAGGTATGGGTGTTGTGCAAATGCAAGACCGTGACATGCTTCGATTGTTCGTGCGTAAAGACCCATTCGGCCGCTTCTTTAGTTGTATGGTGTATGTGACAAAAGATCGTTACAACACTGAGCTTCGTCGTCAAACACAACGAATCTTTAAACAGTATTTTGGTTGCAAGCAAGAAGTAGAATTCACGACTTATTTCTCTGAAAGTCCGCTTGCCAGAACGCATTACATTGTTCGTGTTGATAACAACAACATGGATATTGATGTTAAAGCAATAGAGCAGAACTTAATGGAAGCATCGTCTACATGGGATGATCGTTTGTCTGAAGCGATCGTGGCTAACTTTGGTGAAAGTAAAGGTTTACCGCTATCGAAAGATTACATGCGCGCATTCCCACGTTCTTATAAAGAAGATGTGATGCCGGGTTCGGCGGTCGCAGACATCGAACGACTAGAAGCCCTGAGTGATGACAATAAACTCGGCATGCTGTTCTACCGCCCACAAGAGTTAGCCGCAGATTCAAAAGCTGTACGTTTGAAACTCTATCACCGTGATGAGCCTATTCATCTTTCTGATGTTATGCCAATGCTTGAGAACCTTGGTTTGCGTGTGATTGGTGAATCGCCATACGAAGTGCGCAAAGCGAATGGCCAAGTCTATTGGATCCTTGATTTCTCGATGTGGCATAAGAGTGAAGCTAGCGTGGATCTTCGAGAAGCGCGCGATCGTTTCCAACAAGCATTTGCTGCAATTTGGGCTGGCGAACTAGAGAGCGATGGATTCAACCGCTTGGTACTAGGTGCGTCATTAACTGGTCGTGAGATTTCTATTCTACGTGCATACGCTAGGTACATGCGCCAAGTTGGTTTCCCATTCAGTCAACAATACATCGAAGATACGCTTAATCATCACCCTGAGTTGGCAAAAGGTTTGGTCGATCTATTCACTAAGCGTTTTGATCCAAAACACAAGGGCAGTCAGAAAGGGCAAACGGATCTTATTAATGCCATTACCGAGCAATTAGATCGTGTTGAAAGCTTGGATGACGACCGTATCATTCGCCGTTACATGGAGATGATTACGGCTACGCTGCGCACTAACTACTATCAGTTAGATGACAATAAGCAAGTTAAGCCTTGGCTATCATTGAAACTCAAACCACGTGATATTCCTGAGATTCCACAACCTGTACCTGCGTATGAGATTTTCGTCTACGCACCGGATATTGAAGGTGTGCACCTACGTGGTGGCAAGGTTGCCCGTGGTGGTTTACGTTGGTCTGACCGTCAAGAAGATTTCCGTACTGAGATTCTTGGCTTAGTGAAAGCTCAGCAAGTTAAAAATACCGTGATTGTGCCTGTGGGTGCAAAAGGTGGTTTTGTATGTAAACGCCAAGCAGGACTCACTAGTCGTGATGAGATTTTTGCTGAAGGCCAACGCTGTTATAAACGTTTTATTCGCGCACTATTGGACGTATCAGACAACATAATTGAGGGTGAAGTTGTACCACCGAAACAAGTGGTTCGCCATGATGAAGATGATCCGTACTTGGTGGTTGCTGCCGATAAAGGTACAGCGACGTTCTCGGATCTTGCTAACTCTGTCTCTGCGGAATATAACTTCTGGCTAGGTGATGCCTTTGCATCTGGTGGTTCAAATGGTTATGACCACAAAGCCATGGGTATTACTGCAAAAGGTGGTTGGGAATCGGTGAAACGTCACTTCCGTGAGATGGGCATTGATTGTCAAACGACCGACTTCACCGCGATTGGTGTTGGTGACATGGCGGGGGATGTATTTGGTAATGGTATGTTGCTATCCAAACATACGCGCTTGCAAGCAGCATTTAACCACATGCATATCTTTATCGATCCAAATCCAGATTCCGCATCAAGCTGGGAAGAGCGTAATCGCTTGTTTAATTTGCCTCGCTCTAGCTGGGAAGATTACAACGCAGAGCTTATTTCAAAAGGCGGTGGTATTTTCTCTCGTCGGGCGAAATCTATCGCTTTGACGCCTGAAATTCAAAAGATGCTGGGCACCAAAAAAGGATCGCTAGCGCCGAATGAGCTAATCAAGATGATCCTTTCTATGCAGGTTGATCTGTTATGGAATGGCGGCATCGGTACTTATGTTAAAGCCTCAACGGAGACGCATACTGACGTAGGTGACCGTGCAAATGATGTTCTTCGTATCGATGGTAAAGATCTGAGAGCTAAGGTTGTTGGTGAAGGCGGTAACTTAGGTATGACCCAACTTGGTCGTATCGAATATGCCCTTGCGGGTGGCCGTGTCAACACTGACTTTGTCGATAATGTCGGCGGTGTAGACTGCTCGGATAACGAAGTGAACATTAAGATCTTCCTTAATGGCTTAGTTGCGAATGGCGATCTGACCGTTAAACAGCGTAATAAGATCTTAGAATCGATGGAAGATGAAGTTGGTGAGATTGTCCTTGATGATGCTTACTGCCAATCGGAGTCGATCTCGGTGACCGAACATCAAGGTGTTTCTCTAGTCAAAGAACAGATCCGCTTTATCCATACAATGGAAAAAGCAGGGCATTTGGATCGCGCTTTAGAATACATCCCAGATGATGAAACCTTGCTCGAGCGCGAAAAACAAGGCTTCGCACTGACTAGACCTGAGCTATCGGTGTTGGTTGCTTATGGCAAGATGGTACTGAAAGAGGAATTAGTTGACGATGATATCGCCAATGATGAGTTCCACTCTCAACAACTGGTCAATTACTTCCCGTCAGAGTTACGCCGTAACTACTCTGTGCAAATGGATAATCACCCATTACGTGCTGAAATTATTGCCACGGCACTTGCTAATCAGATGGTTAACGAGATGGGCTGCAACTTCGTGACTCGTTTACATGAAGAAACGGGTGCTAATGTTGTTGATATTGCCAATGCTTATGCGGCATCCCGAGAAATCTACGGATTAGGGGATGTGTTGGTTGAACTGCGTAACTTGGATAACCAAGCTACAACGCAAGCGCAGTACGACATGATGTTCTATGTACGCAGAACCTTACGTCGATTGGCTCGTTGGATGATTCGTAATCGTACGGGCAAGCAATCGGTCAATGAGTTGATTGATCTCTATAAAGCTGATGTCGACAAAGTTAAAGCAATGCTTGATACCTTGTTGGTAGAAGCTGAAGTCGAAGAGCATAACCAAATGGCACAAGATTGGATTGAGCAAGGGGTCTCAGCTGTTTTAGCTAATTACGTTGCTCGTTTGTCTAGCCTATACTCGGTACTGGATATATCCACAGTATCCCGTGAAAAAGGCACTTCTGTTGAACAAACCGCTAAATTGTACTTTAACTTAGGCGATCGCTTGTCGTTGCATTGGTTCTTGAAACAAATTAATAGCCAAGCCGTGGATAATCACTGGCAAGCATTGGCAAGAGCGGCGTTCCGTGAGGATCTTGATTGGCAGCAACGCCAACTTTCCGCTCAGGTTCTGTCTTGTGGTTGTAAGCCAGAGCAGTTTGATGAAATGCAAGCGCTAGAAGATTGGCTTGTTACAAATGAAGTCTCGTTGCACCGCTGGGAAAATATTCTCAATGAGTTTAAGGTCGGCTCGGTGCATGAATTTGCAAAATTTTCAGTCGCTTTGCGAGAATTAGTGTTATTAAATTTGAATTGTTCTGCAAATGAGTAAATAATATAGCCCCGTTTATACGGGGCTTTTTTCTATCGGAGGCACAATGCTTTACCGTCTAGCCAGAACTGGCTTTTTTCAACTTGATGCCGAAAAGGCACATGATCTTGCAATTCAAAACTTCAAACGTTTTACCGGCACACCTCTCGATCTCTTCTACCGTCAACAACTTCCACATCGTCCAGTCGAATGCATGGGTATTACATTCCGTAACCCAGTAGGTTTGGCCGCAGGTTTGGATAAAAACGGTGAGTGTATCGAAGCATTCGATGCAATGGGGTTTGGATTTGTAGAAGTAGGTACAGTAACGCCACGACCTCAACCAGGTAACGACAAACCTCGTTTGTTCCGACTTGTTGAAGCGGAAGGTATTATTAACCGAATGGGCTTTAACAACTTGGGCGTTGATAACCTCATCGATAACGTTAAAAAAGCGAAATACGATTGCGTACTTGGCATTAACATCGGTAAGAATAAAGACACCCCAATTGAAAAGGGCGCAGAAGATTACTTAATTTGTATGGAGAAGGTTTACCAATATGCAGGTTACATTGCAGTAAACATTTCTTCACCAAACACGCCGGGACTACGTTCTCTGCAATATGGCGAAGCACTTGATCAGCTTTTAGCTGAGCTAAAAGCAAAACAAGCTGAGTTAGCCGAAAAGCACGATAAGTATGTTCCATTAACGCTGAAGATCGCACCGGATCTAAGTGATGATGAAATCAGCCAAATTTGTCAGTCTCTCATTAAAAACAAGATTGATGGCGTTATCGCGACTAACACCACACTAGACCGCTCTATTGTTGAAGGCATGAAACATGCGAATGAAGCGGGTGGTTTGAGTGGTCGTCCAGTTCAATCACGCAGTACCGAAGTGGTTCGCCGTTTACACGAAGTGCTTGGCGATATCATGCCAATCATCGGTGTAGGTGGTATCGACTCTTATGTATCAGCGAAAGAGAAGTTGATGGCAGGGGCGAAATTAGTTCAGGTATATTCAGGTTTCATTTACCACGGTCCAGGCCTAGTAAAAGATATCGTTAAAAATCTTTAACAGCTGAATAGGGTGACGCTGTCACTCTAGATCGGAACAAGTGTTTAAGTGTTATAGAAGAGGAGATGAGTCATCATTTCCTCTTTTTTTTTACCAATCAGTGCATAAACTTTGGCTTAATGTTGGCTGGGTAATAAAACGATTACCTTTATCGACCCAAACATAGAGATTGGAATGATGCTAAAACCAAGTGACAAATGGACATGGTACTACGATGACTCGGAGCAGCACCTGATGCTGGATCTGGGCAACGATATGGTATTCAAAACCAACCTTTCTCGAAAACTCATTGTAGAGTGTGCAATCGGCATCAACGAATTCTCTGTTGATGACGCATCTGCATTCCAAACTTACAAAGAGCAAATCTCTCACTTAAACCTCAGCGAACCAAGACAAGCAGAGCTTGCTCTGTATTGTGTGGCAGCAAAACGATTCCATAAACCGGTCCAACCTAAGAGCTGGTTCTTTGATAGTTTATCAGACGGTTCGTGTGTTCCTGAGGAAGGCGACTTCGTTAAATTGGCTAACAGCCATGGTGAAGGGGCCTTTATTGTGCTTGAAGTAGGTGATAGCGCAAGCTTGTGTGCGTCAATTAAATTGGACGAATTCAATCTAAATGGTCACAAATCGCTTCAGTTTGGTCAAGCGATTAAAGTGATGCATGACCGCATGAGTGTTATCAATCATCATTTCTTGGTTCAGCCAATGGCATTGGTTGGCTAAACCTTTCCTTAATTTTGTTCCTTTTGTTTCATTTCTCGTCGGCCTAAGTGCCGACTTTTTTCTGTCTGTTCACTTCAATCATCACCATTCGCAAGATTAACTCGTCTTCTAAGTCGTTCGATATGAGCCCGATTTGCACCTAGATAGGGTGTCTCATATGTGAACAAGCTTCCAATCAAAGCTAAATTTCGTCTTATTTTTACCCACTTTTACCAAGTTGCTAATGGGGCAATTTAGAGAAAGTTCCCCAATTAAGGTGATTTGGTAATTAAATTACACTGTAAATTGGTGGTTGGTATAGACCAAAATTGATGCGAATAAGCATTCACTATCGCTAAAGCCATTGTTTTTATGTATCGAAGTTAGGTAAAAGCAGTAGATAGGTTTTGGTGTGAGGATTTACTTACAAAATGGTTGGATATTGCCTAACCAATAGGCAACTAGAGCAATTAAGCAGAGAAAAGTGTGAATGAGTTAACCCAATCGGCGGTGGGTCAGGTATAATGCGGGGTCATTTTCTACAAACATAAGAACACTATGCATCAATATCTTGCGGTTACCTCCAATGGCCTAGAAAATCTATTGGTTGATGAACTTACTAAGCTTGGGATCAGTAATGCAAAGCCAGTACAGGCGGGCGTTAAGTTTAAAGCGACCAACGAACAGATTTATCGCTGTTGTTTATGGAGCCGTTTGGCTTCGCGCTTTGTTCGTATCTTGTCGGAATTTACTTGTAAAGACGACATGGACCTATATCTGGCAACGTCTGCAGTGAACTGGGCAAATCAATTCCACAGCTCAAAGAAGTTTGTGGTTGATTTTAATGGTACTAACCGTGAGATTCGTAATAGCCAATACGGCGCAATGAAAGTAAAAGATGCGGTAGTGGATTGCTTTAACAAAAAGAATCTTCCACGACCTTCGATCAGCAAAGATCAAGCAGATCTTCGTATTCACGTTCGTTTACACCGTGATAAAGCCATATTAGGTGTTGATATGGTCGGTGGTGGCCTGCATCAGCGTGGCTACCGACCAGCTTCAGGTAAAGCGCCTCTACGTGAAACCCTAGCAGCGGCCATTATTCAGCGTAGTGGTTGGGATGATTCTAAGCCTTTCCTAGACCCTATGTGTGGTTCAGGCACATTGGTCATCGAAGCAGCAATGCTTGCTGCGAATATGGCACCAGGCGTAAAACGCCAAGCTTGGGGTTTCGAGTCGTTAGATGATTATGAGCCTGAGCTTTGGGCAGAGATTAAATCTGAAGCTGCAGTGCAAGCTCGAAAGGGTGTCAAAAAACTTGACACTAAGTTCTACGGCTTTGACAACGACGAGCGAGTGCTAAAAGTTGCTCGTGAAAATGCTCGTCGCGCAGGTGTTGAATCGTTAATCCATTTTGAATTAGGTGATGCAGCAACGCTTAAGCGTCCTGAAGGCTTTGAAAACGGTGTGATTGTATCTAACCCACCTTATGGTGAGCGTTTAGGTACTCATCCTGGCCTTATTGCGCTATACACAGCATTTGGTGCACAACTGAAGAACGAATTCGGTGGTTGCCAAGCTTCAATCTTCTCTAGCTCAGACGAGCTGCTATCTTGCTTGCGTATGCGTGCTGATAAGCAATACAAGATGAATAATGGTGCGTTACCTTGTCACCAAAAGAATTACTTTATGACCAGCCGTGCAGCGGAAACTACAGGTGACAATGTCACTGAATCTGCGGTTGCACCGGACTTTGCTAACCGTCTTAAGAAGAATATTGGCAAAATTGGTAAATGGGCGCGCAAAGAACAACTAGATTGCTACCGAATCTACGATGCAGACCTACCTGAATATAATGTAGCGATCGATGTTTACCTTGATAACCTTGTTATTCAAGAGTACGCAGCTCCTAAAGATGTTCCCGAAGAGAAGGCTAAGCGCCGCTTGACGGATATCATTCGTGCCGCAATTCAAGTAACAGGCACAGACGCTAACAAAGTTGTCCTAAAGGTGCGTGAGAAACAGAAAGGCCGTTCCCAGTATCAAAAACTCTCTCAAGAGTCTGAGCGACTAGAAGTTAACGAATATGGCGTGAAGCTGATTGTTAACCTACATGACTATTTAGATACAGGTTTGTTCTTAGATCATAAGATCACTCGTCGTCGTCTTGGTGAAATGGCTCAGGGTAAAGATTTCTTAAACCTGTTTGCTTACACGGGTTCTGCAACGGTTCATGCAGCTTGCGGCGGTGCTCGTTCTACAACGACGGTCGATATGTCGAATACCTACCTTGAGTGGGCAAGAGACAACATGAAACTGAATGGCCAAGTGGGTCGTCAGCATCAATACGAACAGGCAGATTGCCTACAGTGGTTAGAGAAGGCGAATGGCAATTACGATCTTATCTTTATCGATCCGCCAACGTTCTCAAACTCAAAACGTATGGAGCAGTCATTTGATGTTCAGCGCGATCACATCCAGCTGATGACTAACTTGAAGCGTCTGCTACGTGAAGGGGGAACGATCGTGTTCTCTAACAACAAGCGTCACTTTAAGATGGATTTGGACGCTTTAGCTGAACTTGGCCTAGAAGCGAAGAACATTTCTTCTCAAACACTACCACTTGATTTCGGCCGTAATAAGCACATCCACAACTGTTGGATCGTGACCCATAAAGGCTGATTCAGTTAGTAAGCGAATAACAAGGAGTTGAGCTTGATAACCCTCTATAGTACG
This sequence comes from Vibrio sp. LaRot3, assembly GCF_027587025.1. Lineage (GTDB taxonomy): Bacteria > Pseudomonadota > Gammaproteobacteria > Enterobacterales > Vibrionaceae > Vibrio. The sequence goes on from NZ_JAPPTI010000001.1 coordinate 844,053, forward strand.
CAAGAGTGCCATCTGTGTGAGATGGCATTTGATTTAACCAAACAAGTTGGCATTAGCCAACGAGTGGAAAAGGTCGATATCGCATTAGATAACGAGCTGTTTCTTCGTTACGGCGTCACTATTCCGGTATTAAAATACCAACAGAGCGAGCTCAACTGGCCTTTTGATAAACAACAATTACAAATTTGGTTAGACAATAATGGCATTACTTACCATACATAATGGCTTATTAGCGTTTGGCGATCGTCCATTGCTTGATAACGCTGATTTTGCTCTTCAAGAAAACGAACGCGTGTGTCTTGTTGGACGTAACGGCGCAGGTAAATCCACCTTAATGAAGGTACTCGCCGGTGATGTAATCATGGATGATGGTAAGTTAACCATTAACCAAGATGTTGTCGTTTCGCGTTTAGAGCAAGACCCACCGCGTAATGAAGAAGGCACGGTGTTTGACTACGTGTCTGAAGGTTTAGCGGAGATTGGTCAACAGCTTAAGATCTATCAAGATCAGCTCGATCTCATTGCGGAAGACCCAAGCGAAAAGAACATCAATAAGCTGGCTCGAATCCAAGAGCAACTTGAGCACACAGGTGCTTGGCGCTTTGAAGACCGTATTAAAAACGTTTTAGATGCATTAAAACTGGATGGTCACACTAAGCTGACGGATTTATCCGGTGGTTGGCAGCGAAAGGCAGCATTAGCACGTGCATTGGCTCGTGACCCTGATGTATTGCTTCTTGATGAACCGACTAACCACTTGGATGTTACGACCATTGAATGGTTAGAAGGCTTCCTTAAGGATTTCCGCGGCTCAATTATCTTTATTTCTCACGACCGTGCATTTATTAAATCGATGGCAACACGTATTGTCGATCTTGATAGAGGTCAGCTTGCCTCTTTCCCGGGTAATTACGATCTGTATCTTATCGATAAAGAAGAAATGCTTCGTGTCGAAGAGATGCAAAATGCCGAGTTTGATAAAAAACTCGCTCAAGAAGAAGTTTGGATTCGTCAGGGCATCAAAGCTCGCCGTACTCGTAATGAAGGGCGCGTAAGAGCTCTTAAGAAGCTGCGAGAAGAACGCAGTGACCGCAGAGAAGTTCAAGGCAAGGCGAACATTCAAATTGATGATGCGTCTCGTTCGGGCAAAATTGTGTTTGAAGCGCAGAATGTATCTTATGCCATTGATGGTAAGCAGATTGTTTCTGATTTCTCATTCAATATTATGCGTGGGGACAAAATCGCATTGATTGGACCTAACGGCTGCGGTAAGAGTACGTTATTAAAGCTTTTACTTGGCTCTCTAACGCCAGATTCTGGTCGCTTACATTGCGGTACGAAGCTTGAAGTGGCGTATTTTGACCAATATCGTGAAATCTTAGACCCAGAAAAAACGGTTATTGATAACCTCGCCGATGGTAAGCAAGAGGTGACAGTCAATGGTCGTCAGCGTCACGCGTTAAGTTATCTGCAAGATTTCTTATTTGCGCCGCATCGAGCGAGAACTCCAGTTAAAGCATTGTCTGGTGGTGAGAAAAACCGTTTACTATTGGCGCGAATCTTCCTAAAACCTAATAACCTGTTGGTGCTAGATGAACCAACTAACGATCTAGATATCGAAACTTTGGAACTTTTAGAGGATTTGCTTGCCAATTATCAGGGTACGTTGCTTTTAGTGAGTCACGATCGTCAGTTTGTAGATAACACAGTAATGGCTAGTTGGATATTTGAAGGTGAGGGTGTTATTGAAGAATTTGCTGGTGGCTATCATGATGCTCAGCAGCAGCGTGCGCAGGTAAAACAGTCTCGTGAGATTGAAAAACCAACAAAAACACCGCAAGTGGTTGAGGCAAGTCTCAAAACTGCTCCGGTAAAAAGTAAGTCGAAGAAGTTATCCTATAAACTACAGCGCGAGCTTGAAGCACTGCCTGCAAAATTAGAACAACTTGAAGTTGATATTGAAGATTTGCAGCAAACAGTAAACAGTGCAGATTTCTTTACCAAGCCCGTTGAGGAGACTCAACCAATATTAGATAAGTTATCTGCTGTAGAGCAGGAGCTTGAAATTGCTTTTGAACGCTGGGAAGAGTTAGAAGCAATGCAACAGGAAAGTTAAAAATCAATGAGAAGTAACGTATTAAAAGTATCGGCACTTGCCGCAACCATCGCAGCATCTTTTGGCGCACAGGCAGCAGTCTATGAAGTGCATAAATATACACCAGTAGATGGTGCTATTACTTATGGCGTGGCTGTAAAAGAAGATGCGAGTTCAGATTGTTGGACTAATTCTGGCACGGATTGTAATACTGATGCTAACGCTAATTCTTTTGTTATCGCGGCTGAAACTAAAAAAATGGCAGAAGGTTTTAGCTTTAGAGATGAGATGCCTTACCTTTGGAACCTTGGCTTCGCAAACGATGACAGCCAAAGTGAATTTGAAAGTTATTGTAATGCTTATCTTGGCTACAACAGTTCCCTTTGTTCTAAATGGGGGCTTGAACAATGGTCCGGCTACGATTACGAGCTAAACACCGCTAAAGATAACTCAATCGCTTATGTTAGCCCTAGCAATAGTCCATTTAATAGCATTACTACAAACGCAGTAATCAACTCTTTTGATGCTTCTGGCAACGTTATCGGTAATCGATATAATGCTAACAACACGGTCAGAAATCAGGCTTTTGATGATACAAGTCTGATCGCGCTGGCAAATTCAAGTACTCAGAGATCACATGCTTGGGCTGCGCTTGATGATACTAAGAGATACATTGTAGGTAGTTTGTCGACTCAGATTGGTTCTAATGATGAGTACAGTTCAAAAGCAACAGTATGGGAAGACGGTACAGCTTTTAGTGCTAACTGGGAGTTTTCAGACCAGAATAATGTAAAAAGTGGTGATGAAATTGCGCAAGGTAGCATGAGAGACATCGCATTGCACAATGCTAAGCGCTATGGTGTCGGATACAATGCTGATACTGGGTACCGTCCTGTAGCAAGTGTTTTCGATATCTCTGATCCGTCAAACATAACTACAAACTATATCGATAGATTTAAGTCCGATGATTATTTGAATTCGGTCATTCATGTTGCTAATAACAATGGTATTGCCGTTGGTACAGTAAAATACGCGATTTCAAATCAAAACTCGTACTCGAACGCTCTATTTTACTTAAATGATATCTCAAACCCAGATAGTTCATACGCTGATTTTTCCGGCAGCCTCTTCTTTGGCGGCGCAAATGGTCAAGCTGGTGGACTAAATGACAAAAATGAGTTTGTCGGTCAAATAGACTTCGAGCGTCATAACGAGAGTAACAATGGTAAACCTCGAGCAAAACGAGCTTTTGCCACTGTAATCGGAAGCAAAGCATTGTCTAATGCTGCATTTAAAAATGGGGCTTATTATTTAGACGACCTAACTTATGGTCTTGAGAGTAATAACGCATATCGTATTTTTGATGCAACAGATATCAACGAAGCCAGTGTCATTTCAGGCACCGCGTACTACTGCCCAGGCGGCTATGACTCATATGCTATTGACGCGACTTGTAATGGTGGAGCTGCTAGCTCTGAACAGGTTGTGGCGGTTAAGCTAATTCCTATTCAAGGAACTACGGCTGCGAATATTCAATCTCGCCCTCAAGAAGAGGTGACGGTTGAACGTCAAGGTGCTTCATTAGGTTGGTTAGCACTTGGTCTGTTAGGTGTCTTAGGTTTTAGAAGAAAATAACAGATAAAATTGTAAACTAGAGCACAGCTTCACAAAAATGAAGCTGTGCTTTTTTTATCGCTTGAGAAAGGGCGGATTTTGGTCGATTCTGTAATAGTGGAGAAACAAAACCTCCACACTATTTTAATAGTAGTACGTTAGAAAACACTTATTGTATGAGGACGACACTATGAAGAGACAAAAGCGTGACCGCTTAGAACGAGCGCAATCACAAGGATACAAAGCTGGTGTTAATGGCCGTTCGATGGAAACGTGCCCGTACCAGCAGATGGACGCTCGTTCATATTGGTTAGGCGGTTGGCGTGACGCCAGAGAAGATAAACAGGCTGGCCTCTATAAATAATTAAGGCTCTTCGCATACAACAAAAGGAATCTTTAGCCCCGAAAGGGGCTTTTTAATATCAACCTCACGCACTATAACTAAATGTTTTGCTCAATAAAAAGCGACTCAAGTGAGTCGCTCTAAAAACTAAATCTTTTAGAAGGCCGAAGTATCTTGGAAAAGGCCAACTTTAAGATCTTTCGCTACGTAGATTTCTTTACCGTCTACTAGCACACGACCATCTGCTAAGCCCATAACCAAACGGCGGTTAACAACGCGCTTCATGTGAATTTCGTAAGTCACTTTTTTCGCTGTAGGTAGGATTTGACCCGTGAATTTCACTTCACCAACACCAAGTGCGCGGCCTTTGCCTTTACCGCCAACCCAGCCTAGGTAGAAACCAACAAGCTGCCACATTGCATCAAGGCCAAGACAGCCCGGCATTACTGGGTCGCCAGGGAAGTGGCAATCAAAGAACCATAGATCAGGGGTAATATCTAATTCTGCAAGGATTAAACCTTTACCAAAATCACCCTCAGTTTCTGACATTTTAGTGATGCGATCCATCATCAGCATGTTAGGTGCAGGAAGCTGTGGGTAGCCTTCGCCAAATAGTTCACCTTGGCTAGAAGCTAATAAATCATCGCGATTGTAAGAGTCACGTTTGTTTTGCATTATCAATTACTCCAATATTTGATAGCTGCATATTAGTGAACACGTGTACGCTAAACAACGCTGACCAGTCGTTTATCAACGATTTAGCCAACATTTTAGACGTTCCACGATACCTTGTGGCTGTTCGTGTCGTTCAAAATTCTCAATCCGTTGTGCAATCTTGCTCACAACACTGGTCTCGTCATCACCACGGAATGGTTTACCCATTATGATTGGAATTGCGTGGTCAACGGTTTCTACTGACCAAATATGGAACTCATCGTTCTGAATACTATGAACGACGTCTTTATCTAAAGCTAAGTGCTTCAAGTTAGACTTAGGCAAGATAACGCCTTGTTTACCTGTAAAGCCTTGGTGTTTACACACGCGATAGAAGCCTTCGATTTTTTCGTTTAAGCCACCAACCGCTTGTACGCGACCAAATTGGTCAACCGCGCCGGTAACTGCAATTTGTTGGTCGATAGGGTACTCAGATAATGCACTTACAAAAGAACATAGCTCTGCAAGCGTGGCACTATCTCCATCCACTTCGCAGTAAGACTGCTCGAATACCACTGAGGCCGAATACGGCAGTGGTTCTTCTAAGTTTAACGCTGCACTTACGAACGCCTGCATGATCATCATGCCTTTAGCGTGTAGGTTACCACCAAGTTCAGCTTTACGTTCTACGTCTGAAATATCGCCATCACCGAAGTGGATAACACATGAGATACGCGCTGGTTCACCGTAAGAGAGTGGGTGGCCTGGAACATCAATAACCGTGAGACCATTGACCTGACCAACACATTCACCTTGGGTTTCAATAATAACTTGGCCATCGGTTATGTCTGATAGTGCACGCTCTGGTAAGTAAGATTCACGCGCGTATTTCGCATCAATAGCTTTATCAAGATCGGCAGCGCTAAATTCAGGCTGAGAAGTAAACAACTGGGCTTGCTCGAACAGCGATAGATACCACAGGATGTCTAATGGCATGTAGCGTTGGTCTTCAGTAAGACGAGCCCCCGCAACCATAAGGCGATGAATCGACTCCGCGTTTAAGCTAGGCAACTGATAGGATTGAGTTAACCAAGCCAAATAGCCCAGATAATTCTCAATACTTTGTGAGGTTAGGTTAATTTCTTGTTCGACTTCCGTATAGAGAGCCAATCCTGCATAAAGGTCGGGCTCCAAGAACTCTAACTCGGCGATTTGGTCACGGTCACCGACAATTATGAGTTTCGTTTGATAACTCTTACTAGGGACGTCTAAAGCAGGCTTGCTCTTGTCGCTGTTTATTGGGCTAACACTGTCACCTAGCAACACCGATTTAAGTGTTTGCCACGAAGCAGGATTCGCAAGCAGCAAATTCACCGAGACAACTAGATAGCCATTTGGAGCTTGGTCAAGTAAGCCCGGCTTTTGGAATTGAAGTTCGCCTTTATCATCAGCGCGATAGCAACCAAGAAGGGCTTGAATGTCGAGCGTCTCGCTAGTAATGACATCTTGACTGGTTTGGTTCTTTATAGAGTGCGCAATGAGCTTTCGATAAAATGCGTTATCGGTTGAATTAATGACTAAAACTCGGCTTAAGCCGTTTAAAGTAGTAAATGTAGTGATCGCATTTTTAAGTCGCGGTTGAATATTGATGAAGTCAATTTTCGGTAATGTGGCAAATGTACTAATAACATCATCAAAATCAGTGTATTGTGGCGTAACTGAACGCCAGTTTTCTTGAATCATGGATTACTTTCATTTACTTGAAAAAGGTCAGAAATTATATAGAAAAACGCGACAACGTTACACTCCCAATTCGCGCTTTGCGATTGATTAACAACTTAGGTCAATTACAATGATCTTGGTCGCTAAATCACAGGTTGTGATTGTATCAAAATAGGACTTGGGTTACGCTGTCACTCTACCAGTAACGGAATCATATATCATGAAATATCAGCAGCTTGAAAACCTTGAATGTGGTTGGAAATGGAAATACCTAATAAAGAAATGGAAAGAGGGTGAAAAAATCACTCGCCATATTGATAGCAGCGAAGATAGCGCGGCGGTTGAAGCATTACGTGGTATTGAACATGATCCGACAAAAGTGCTGGAGTGGATTGAGCTACACATGTCTGCAGAGTTAGACAACAAGTTAAAGCAAGCGATTAGAGCCAAACGCAAACGTCACTTTAACGCAGAGCAAATTCATACTAAGAAAAAATCCATCGACTTAGATTATCGAGTATGGGAAAAGCTGTCTTACCGCGCCAATGAACTAGGTTGTACTCTGTCAGATGCCATTGAATACTTATTATCCGAAGCGTCCCGCAGTGAGAAGGCATCACAAACTGTTTCTAGCTTAAAAGAAGATTTGAGTAAGCTATTGTCTGACTAAACTTTTCTCTGACTAAAGTAAGGAGTAGCGCTATGGTTTATGTACTCGTCATTGCTGCAATCGTCATCTTTTGGTTGGTAGCAATTGATAGACCCGTTTTAAAGGTCAGCTTTAAGCAAGGTGAAATTGATAAAGTGAAAGGGCACTTTCCTGCAAAGTTTCGCCAAAATGTTACTGAGATCTGCGCTAAACAAGCTTTTGATGGTGAGCTAAAGGTCTATATGCTTCGCACTGGTCCAAAGCTTGTCTTCTCTAACCAAACGCCTAAGAAAATCCAGCAGCGAATTCGTAACGTTTTTCCACATCAAGGCTTCACGAGTAAAGGCTCAAAAAAAGCAGGCTAATATCACTCTCAATTACATTGCTAGCTTTTGCTTGCCGCATACGCATTGTTTAGTCCACCAATAGAGCAGGTTCGATAGTAATCTGATGTTGGAGGTAAGCAATGCGCATATTCATATTTATCATTATCTTTCTATTCTCCAAATCCGTGTTATCAGATGACGCCGCACGCAATAAAATCGCCAAAAAGATCAAATATAAGATAGAACTCAAACTAAAAAAGCAAGTTAACTTAACTGGCTTTTGCGATGTGTACATAGAGATGGAACATCGGAAAAACAAAGCGGTGGTTGTGTCGGTAAAAGGGAACGGTGATCATCATGTTTGCAAGATCAGTAAAAACGCAATCAAACTTGGCAGCTCTTACCAGTATCAATATCCTGAGAAATTAATACGCTTGCACATTGTCCCATAAGGTCTGTGACGTGAACGATGTGTTACACTTATTTGTAGTAAAGTAAAAGAGACCATCAAGAGCCATCCGTTTGCTAGTTACAAACAAAAAATACACAGACGAAGCGAAAGCTATTGCAACAAAAGTGACCGAGCTTAACCGAGAACGCCATGCTAAATGGCTGGTTAATATGAAGTACGTGCTGGATCAATCCGATGTTGACGCAACGCTTAGCCGGCAAGCTGACTTTTGTGAAAGTGTCATATTTAATGAAAAAGAGCGCGTGACAGACAATCAACGTTTGCTGCTTGAATGCGAATCTGAACGAGTAAAAGAGCGCCGAAAGGAACAAGCGGATCGCCAGAACCTCTATAAGTTTGTGGTTGATGATGTCGGAAAATACGCCGAAAAACTGTTTCTAGAACGACTACAAAATTCAGATTCTTATCAGCTATTTAATCGCTTCCCAGACCTTAGTCACTTCATATCGATTGCCTATTCTCCTTCACTGAATTTCTCAAAACTCGCTACATTAACCACCAATGATAAGCAGCTAAATGACAATGTCATTGCCTTGGTCAACAATCCTAGATTTTGTAGCAGGCTAGGGAAGTCTAGTCGCGAGATCGTCGATATAAAAATGGCGATTGGTACGCTAGGTATTGATAACAGTCGATTGTTAATGCCAATTCTCATGGCCAAGCCATTACTAAAATGGCATGACAACGTAACAAAATCAATCGCACCTAAGTTGTGGCAACATACGATATTAACTGCCAATGTTAGTCGGCTTAGAATGCAGCAAGCTGGAATTAAAAAGCCCGAACAAGGCATCATGCTTGGTATCTTACGCACAATCGGCCATTTTGCGATTGTGAACCATTTTCCTCAGATTTTTGAAGACGCGCTGATTGAGCGCATGCAGCATTATAGGAATAACAACATGCGCGAGGAATATTACGCGTGTGCTGAAGTAAAACCGATAATGAGCGTGTTACCGAAAGCCATATTAAAGTTAGAGAAAACCATTACGCGTAACATCATCAATGAGCTTGAATGGGAACCGGCAAACATTCATCTCAAACTTGCGCTTGAACAAGACTTGGATGACTTGCCAATTTTAGAGCGCAACGAACATTCGATAGCGTTGGCCCAAGCAAAGACGTATTCAATGTTTGATGGTTTAGATCGCAGTGGCGTCTTTGTTGATAAACATAAACCATTTTGGTTTGCCAATGTGCAGATGCCGCCATCCGCGCTAATGGAAGTTCGAAACTCGAACCCAGGCAAAGTGGAACTGATTAAGTAGATAGTGAGCCTCGCAATTAGCGAGGTTTTTAGTGTACACAGATTTAAATCTGAGGCTAATGACTGCCAGAACAAGTATAGATTTCACGTACAGGCGCGATAATTCGGTTATATTTCAGTTCGCATTATGTATATTATGTTAAATGGTGTGTTCATGAATGCGTAATCTAATGCTCTGCTATTCACAACGCCCTTGCTTTTTGGTTCTGCCACTTAACATAACTGATTTACCATAAAATACTTAATAATCAGTTATTTAATTAATTATTAAATAACTGATTATTAATGGCTGTTTGCTCAATCATTAAAACATCATCTGTGTTTTGATTGCTTAGCCGCGGTTTGGTTTTGTCTTTAGTATGTCTGTGTTCAAACGACACGTTTATGTGTGTCGTTCTTTGTGTTTGCTTCACCTGATTATTGGAAGCTGATCCTCATGATTTTGTCCTGGCTGATGTCATTGAATGTGCCTTCAAACTCTTGGTCTTTTTTTTCTACAGCCCATTCTATTTTTCCGGACTCCGAAGTTTCATCGAATCTAAGTTTGGTATCGCTCACTTTTTCAAACGATACGCGTATTGGTGTTTGATATTTGTTGTACCAGTACACCCAGTCGTCATATCTCGTGCTCACGATTGTTATTGGGTACTTGGCTATCTTTCCGTGGTAAACGCCGTAAAGTGTCTTGCGAGGTAAATTTGCTACTTTCTGATTGGAAAGATACTGTTTCCCTTCGTGTGTCATGTATTGACTGAGTTCTTGAAAAGAAAATGTATTGGAGAAGTTGCCTATTTCATCTAACGCTCGTGATGCATGGTTAGAGCAGCGTCCGTGTTCAATCGTTAACGTACCCTCATGCGTATAAAAACGGGTGTCTTTGTCTAATGTGTGAAAAGCTTTTATGTCCTGATAGCAGTCATTGTACATATTGTAGGTGGCAATATCCCAATCATCAGCGGTGCTACTAGGTTCGTTTGCAATATACGGTTTTATTCGCTCAATATTAAGGGTTTGAATGCGCTTCTCTAGTTGCCTAAGCCCATCTTTTGATAATAGATCTATTAGCGTAACTGGTTGCCCGCTATAGTTGTCAAACAATGTGCTATTAGAGAAGTATTCGCAGTAAGCACCACATGAGTCTCCTTGGATCGTAATCTGAATATAGTTAGTAAACTGTTCTACTTTGTGTTCATACAAGCTGTAAACACTTCGATATTCATCATCAAATCTGAGCGGATTGGTCGATTTGGAGGCAAAAACTTCACGTTTGAGTGGTGTTTCGAAGTACCTATATTGCAGATAAGTGTTTATCGTCTCTGCACTATGAGGGTATGCATCGGAGATCACGTAAGGAAAATGTGAGTTATCAATTTCTGGGTGCTTTAAGTCTTGTATCGTAAATGTGTTCGCCGAGGCGATAAATGGAACGAGTGCAAGCAATGATATAGATGAACGAAATTGTGTCATATGTATTATTTCTAGTTGGTAACATGCCTAGCAGCTCTATCTCTTTGACTTGCAAATAAATAAAGCATTCCGATAGCGCAAATTGTACCAATCAATGCGAAGCAAACCCAAGGTAACCATTGAGGAAATGTCGGTGGCTGCTCTAAAAAAGCTTTATCATATAGCCAGCCGCCAACCATGTTCCCTAACCCGCCACCGATTGCTAGGCTCAACATACTGATGCCAATGAAACTTGCTACAGCGTCACTTTTAGCGAACGATGCGGTTAGGTTTTGTTGCGTTGGCCTAGTTAATAGTGCTCCTATCGAGAAAATGGCTACATTGGTTAAGAATAGAAGATAGCTTTGCTCGAATCCCGCTACGGATAAACAAGCGACAGACATAAGTGCAATACCGATAATCAAGATGCTCGAATCACTGCAATATTTTTGCATCCACTTAACTAAAGGATATTGGAGCACTACAGTAATAAGAGCGCTGACGGCGAACATTATCCCTACGCTTGATCGATCCTCGGTAATCTGCTCTATGAATAGCGGGAAGGTAATGTTTATTTGCATCGATACAAACCAGTAACCAGTCATTAGAATCAGAAACAGGAAAAATGGCTTGTTCTCTTTGTTCCAAATATCTGATTTTCCGGATTTGTCTTTTGCTTCTTCTGGATTGTCGAGAGAGTTTGGAATTGTCTTTATAGCGAGAATAAAGTTCACGATGAAGCATCCGCCCGCGACATAACAAACAGTGGCGAAATTGATGTCGATGAGTAAAGCACCAATCAATGGACCTACAGTCGTCCCTACTCCCACAACCCAGTTACTGAGTACGTAGAAATGAGATCTTTGTTCTTGAGTGGTAAGCTTGATTATGGCTGCTTGGTAAGGTGTTTCAAATAGTGCGCCGCCAATTGCAGAGAGACATAGGCCAAAGAACAATTGCCACGTATCGGTTGCCCACGCAAGGAAGATAAATCCGAACGCTCGAATGAGCAATCCAAACAGGAGCAAAGGCTTTATCCCAACGCGATCTGCGATAAAGCCACTGATGACACTTAGCCCTTGTTGTGTGAATTGTCGCACCGCTAAAGCGAGCCCAACGACCGCAGCTGCCATGCCGAGGTCGTTGACAAAATACACCGTCACCAAAGGCATCAACATAGTGAAGCCAACTACCATAAACAACGTGTAAAATAGTAGGCTCATTAATGCGGGGCTTAAGGTGTGTTTATTCATGAAGCTCTATCGCCTGCCTTTACGCTAAATAATTGGTAAACAGGCGTTTCTTCTGCACTAAACTGAGAAAACGGAAAGGTTTCAGCTAGTAGATTATGTACCCCATTCCCCATAAATTGCTTAGCAATGTTAGCTCCGGTCTGCGCATAGATGGTTAACGGCTTCCCTGATACCCGAGACCATTGAACGAGTTGGTCAAAGCTTCCATTTGATAGTGTCATTCCGGTCGCAATGATTTGATCTGAACGTTCAAAAAGTGCAGTCATTTCTTTTTCGACAGTAATGCCAGAAGCTGTTTTCTCCATATTAAAATCGCATGGAAGGCAGATCGCGCCCTGCTCTGCTATTGCTTCAACTAACGGATTGACAACGCCAATTAAGCCAACGGTTTCATTGGTTTTACATCGCAGCATTTCAACAATATAACGATCTCTTTGGATGGCTCTTTCGATTGGTGTTCCCAACTCTAAGGTTCTTCGCTCAGCGATGGGTTCACTCCGTAAGGGGGTAAGGTTACCTAAATAGGCATCAAGAGCTGCAACTTTGACAACTAATGAGTCATGCTGGAGCAGTGTTGCGATGCTTTCCCCTGACAGGTTTGCGATGGTATTTCGATCTACTTGATTTTGTTCTATGCAGCAGGCACCAAAACTCGTTCCAACTCTAAACACAATGTATCGATTAAAGTAGCGGTGGGACGTAGTAGGAAACTGCGTTGTTTGAACGATATCAAATGCACCGGTAGCATAAATTTGGTTTGGATCTTCGCCAAGCTTACCTTGTAATGCCGCATTAATCATATCGTCGACAGTATTGAAGTGAAATTGAAGCATTATTCCACCTCTACACTGAGTTGATTGATTAGCTGCTCGGCGATTTTCCTAGCGCCCTTACCACTTTTATCAAAGGTGATGACATGGCCTAGGTAGGTCGCATTATCGATCGCAGGCTCGACCGTTTTACCAACCAGATCTTCAAATTGGAAACGATGTACTTTGTCATGTTGCTCAAGTTTTGAAATACCATTGACCTGTTGAATGATGCCAGATTGATGAGGAACGTAGAACTGAACGGCGGCACTTTGGCATTGGGTAGTTTTGGTTTCAACGTCTGGCTTAATATTTAGCGCAAGTTCAATATGCGCCTTTAATACATCAAACCCTGTTACTATCTCCATTAACTCCGCTATATAGTTTCCGCCAGGGCGTGAATTAATCTCAACGATCTTTGGTCCTTCTGGCGTGAGCTTCACTTCTGTATGGGATAGACCATGGTCATGTCCAACAGCTTTCAGGGTTTTAAGTACCAGATCAGTTATCTGTTTGGCTTGGCTCTCTTCAATATCTGCGGGGAACATGTGCCCGTTTTCAATGAAAAATGGTTCACCAGTAATGCTCTTATCGGTGATGCCTAAAATAGTGGTTTCACCTCGGAAGGTGCAGGCTTCAACACTGTACTCTTCACCAGCCATGTACTCTTCTAAAAGCCATAACGGCTCTCGCCTCTGCTCTCGAAAGTTAACTTTCATCTCATCGATATCAGAAAATGCTTGCTTGAGCTCTGACTCATTATTGATAAGCGCAACCAGCGCACTAGAAGCTAAATCGGATGGTTTCATAACCAAGGGGTAACCTAATTGCTTAGCTGCGCTTAGTGTTTCTTCCCAGTTGTAGGCGACGTTATATTTACAATTAGGTAGGTTTGCATCATCAATGAGTTGTCGTACGCGATGCTTCTTCCTTACTTGCGCTACGTTTGACGAAAAGGCTTGAGGTAAGTCTAATGCTTTAGCAACAGCTGAAATAGCGTCTACGTAGTAATCACAAACAGTTAAGATGCCATCAAATTTAAGTACTTCATGCTGTTTTTGTAGGAAAGGAATCAAGATATCTGGGTCATTGGTTTCACATGTCAGTATGTGATCGGCCAATTCAAAAATGGGATGAATCTTGTTAGTTCTATCGTCACAGTAATGGCTTTTGTTTCGCGTTACAAAGGTGAATTTGTGGCCTAGTGCTCGTATTTTTTTCGGTAACAAATGCCCTGTTCCAAATACCCAGTTTTCTAGTACTAATAAATGTGCCATGTGATTTTCCTATCCTACTTTTGCTAAACGGTTATTCTTGTAATGTTTGGGAGTAAAGTGTGTTTCTAGTTGCGGCCAAGGAATGACACTCCAAGGCATGCTCAATTCTGAAAGGTGTGAAAGATTCTTCGGTTCTAATGAATCAATGGGTTCGGCAAGATGGGGGCGTTGGAATACTGCTTCTAAATAACGGTGCCCAGTGTCGGGAGCAATAAGAAGAATTGGCGATTTGTGGCCAGTATTACGCAGCCATCGAGCGACGGTTAACCCAGCGCCAGAAGACAAGCCCGCGAAAATGGCATGTTCTTTCATTAATGCCAACGTGCCGCTCAAACAAGTGTTAAAACTCATCCAGTGGATGTCTTGATAGATGTCATGCCTAACATTGTTAAATGGAATGGCACTGCCAATACCTGCGATTACCGCTTCAGGGTCATCTACAAATTCTGCACCGAACGTTACGCTGCCAAACGGTTGAATTCCCTGAACATTGAGGTTGATGCCTTGGCCACGTAAGTAATGTGCGGTACCGCCTGTTGAACACCCTGTTCCTACTCCACCAATCAGTGTTAGAGAGTCGTCAGGGACGAGATCTAGGCTGTGACAAATCTTTTGTGCAAACTTTTGATAGCCAAGATAATGAATATCGTCATGGTATTGCTGCATCCAATGCACATTTGGTGACTCAGCAAGAAGGTGTTTGATTCGGTTTACTCGAAACTCTTGATCAAGTTTGAGAGATTGACCAGACGGTGCTGGTTCGTAGGTTGCCCCGAGTAGCGACAGTTGAGTTTTGAAACTGTCATCTACGGTTTTAGATGCGATGATATGACATTTCAGACCAAACCGATGGCATGCGAGCGCTAAGGCGTGAGCATAGATACCACTGGAGCTATCGACCACGGTGTCTCCGACTTTGAGAGTGCCTTTTTTAATGAGATGATCAATCGCAGTAAGTGTTGAATACACTTTCATGCATTCAAATTTTGCAACATAAACCTGATCCCCGATATCAATGATATGAGGGTGCTGAATAGCTTCAGTTATGTGTGGATAAACTTGCATTATTATTCTCCAACTGACTAGAAGAGAATGATAATAGATCGCATTTGGTATAATGTAACATAGTAAATTCGCCCTAAAACATAGTATTTAGCTTTGTGTCACATTGTTAGGGCTTTATGTTGATATGCTACTTACCGTTTAATTTTGATTATAAAATACTAAATAATAATCAGTGGCTTAAAGGTTGTTGTAGGCAGGTTCCATATGGCGGACGGGCGTTATAATCGTTTATAACATGTTATTTTTACAGTACTTTTACTCGCAGAAGCGCTGCTAAAACGCACATAGCCGCCAGTTTGGCGGCTATGTTGAATATGATTTTGAAAATGGCTGAACTCGACCCAGATATTTGTACAGCGACAAATCTCAAAGACTTTCATTATGAATCAACGCTTATTGGTTTAGCGTCAACTTGATGGTTTCTGCTTGTTGGTTATGAGTTAGCGCTAAAACGTAGCTACTCACTGTTGGTTCTTCAAATTGCCATACATTTTCTTCTTGAATAAGCGCCAGCGGCTGACCTTCGCTGACTACCTTCCAGCCTGTATTGGGCGTTTCAATAAAGATCACACCATGTTTAGCAACGACGCTAAACTCGCTGCCCTTAACATTAAACGTACAAGTTTGTTGCAAGTTGCACGTTACCTTGTTTTGTTGTGAATGGGTTGCGGTTCTCCAAAAGAACGCGATGATAAGCAGGCTTAACATCACTAATATTTGGATCAATCGTGCTTTTGTCAGCTTCTGTGCTGCCATTTCAGTGAGTTCTCCGTGTAACAAACTTCAAAGTTTTCAAATAAAAATCAAAACCTGACCGTTAGTAAGGTTACTTTTCTGTCATTGAATTGTTAATTGCAGTATAGTTTTAACTTGAAAGTGCCACTTTTCATAAAAATCGTAAAGAATAATTAACCTTCTGAAACACTAAGGTATTTCTTAAGGATTTGGGTGGCATTACGACATGAGTCGTACTGGAAGTAAAGTGTAGTCATTATAAATCGGAAGCATGCAATTATGAGCCAATTAGAAATGCATGAGCAAAACTACAACTATACCGTTGTTCGCCAATTCACTTTAGTCACCATTTTATGGGGAATAGTCGGTATGGCGGTTGGAGTTTTGATCGCTGCTCAACTCGTGTGGCCACAGCTCAACTTTGATACACCATGGTTGACGTATAGTCGCTTGAGACCGCTACATACTAATGCGGTTATTTTTGCGTTTGGTACAAGTGCCCTATTTGCCACGTCTTATTACGTGGTTCAACGCACCTGTCAAACGCGTTTATTTGGAGGTCCTCTCGTTCCTTTCACTTTCTGGGGTTGGCAAGCGATCATTCTCGCCGCTGCCATCACGTTGCCATTAGGCTATACCTCAGGTAAAGAATACGCGGAACTAGAATGGCCGATTGATATCGCAATCGCCCTTGTTTGGGTAGCTTATGCGGTGGTGTTCTTCGGGACGCTAATCACGCGAAAAACCTCCCATATCTATGTGGCTAACTGGTTCTTTGGCGCGTTTATCATTACCGTCGCTGTGCTCCATATTGTTAACAGCATGGCGATTCCGGTTGGTTTAGGTAAATCCTATTCTATCTATTCAGGTGCCGTAGATGCCATGGTTCAATGGTGGTACGGACACAATGCGGTAGGTTTCCTATTAACAGCGGGTTTCTTGGGTATGATGTACTACTTCGTACCAAAGCAAGCTGAACGCCCTGTTTACTCATACCGTCTATCCATTGTTCACTTCTGGGCATTGGTTTCGCTATACATTTGGGCCGGTCCTCACCACTTACATTACACCGCTTTACCAGACTGGACTCAGTCTCTAGGCATGGTGATGTCATTAGTACTGTTTGCCCCATCTTGGGGTGGCATGATCAACGGTATTATGACGTTATCCGGTGCTTGGCATAAGCTACGCTATGACCCTATCCTACGTTTCTTGATTGTTTCACTATCGTTCTACGGCATGTCGACCTTCGAAGGTCCAATGATGTCAATCAAGACAGTCAACGCACTATCGCACTATACGGATTGGACAATTGGTCACGTTCACTCAGGGGCGCTAGGTTGGGTTGCCATGGTGTCGATTGGTTCTGTTTACCATTTGATCCCTCGCCTATTTGGTCAAGAGCGTATGTACTCAGTCAGCTTGATTAATGCGCACTTCTGGCTAGCAACCATTGGTACTGTTCTCTATATCGTTGCGATGTGGATTTCGGGCGTCATGCAAGGTTTGATGTGGCGTGCAGTAAACTCAGACGGCACGTTGACATACAGCTTCGTAGAGTCCGTTCAAGCATCTTATCCGTTCTATACGGTTCGATTCATCGGTGGTTTCATTTTCTTGGCGGGTATGTTCCTAATGGCTTACAACGCTTATAAGACAATCACTGCCCCTAAAAATAGCCTAAAAGCTATTCCACAACCGGCATAAGGAGATTTAAGAATGAGTAATAATTCTAACAATCGCCACGAGCTTGTAGAACGTAATGTCGGTTTGTTGGCAATCTTGATTGTGTTTGCAATCAGCTTGGGCGCTTTGGTGGAGATTACCCCGCTGATTTTCCAGAAGCAGACAACCGAACCGGTGGATAATTTACGCCCATACACTGCACTTGAAATGGAAGGCCGCGATGTGTACATCCGTGAAGGTTGTAACGTTTGTCATAGCCAGATGATTCGTCCATTCCGAGCTGAAACTGAGCGCTACGGCCACTACTCTGTTGCCGGTGAAAGTGTTTGGGAACATCCATTCTTATGGGGCTCTAAACGTACAGGGCCTGACTTAGCGCGTGTCGGCGGTCGTTATTCTGATGAATGGCACCGTGTTCACTTACTTAACCCTAGAATCTGGGTTCCCGAGTCAAACATGCCCGCCTTCCCTTGGTTGGCTGAAAATGAACTTGATGGTCAATTGACGCAGAAGAAACTCCAACTGTTCCGAGATCAGTTTGGCGTTCCTTACACAGATGAACAAATCGCTAATGCTGAGAAAGACGTAGAAGGTAAGACAGAGATGGATGCCATCATTGCTTATCTGCAGTCTCTTGGCCATGCGATGAAGTAAGGAGCTGATTATGGATATAGGTACTATTCACAGTATTTGGACCATAGTGCTTTTCGTTAGTTTTATTGGCGTTGTTTGGTGGGCTTACGGTAAGAGCCGTAAAGCTCGCTTCGATGAAGCCGCAAACCTAGTGTTTGCTGACGAAGAGAAAAAGCCAACCGATGAACAAGGAGAGACTAAGTAATGGATACATTCTGGAGTCTTTGGATAATCATTATCACGGTCGGCACACTGCTAGGCTGTGCAGCACTGCTCTATTGGTGTTTAAAAGATACCATGGGCGTTGAAGAAGGTGCTGATATGGGGCACGAGTACGATGGTATTCGTGAGCTTAATAACCCACTACCGAAATGGTGGACATACCTTTTTGTCGGCACGTTTATTTTTGCGGCAATCTATCTGACGTTATACCCGGGGCTTGGCAGTTTCCAAGGGGTTCTTGGCTGGCAGAGTTCGGATCAAACGGTGAAAAACATCGCCGCTTCAAAAGAGTCAGTACAGAAGTCGCAGCAAAACAAACAGTTGGACCAATACGCAAAAGAGCTGGATGATGCTGAAGCCTACTTTGGTGAAGCCTTTAGACGTCTCGCTTATGTGGACGGTGGCGACGTTCTTAAATCAATCCCTGAAATCGATAAAGATCCTGAAGCGGTTAAAGTAGGACAACGCTTATTTTTGCAAAACTGTTCTCAGTGCCATGGCTCAGATGCACGTGGTCAAACAGGTTTCCCTAACCTAACGGACAATGCATGGTTGTATGGTGGTGAGCCACAAGCGATTGTAACGACTGTTATGCAAGGCCGAATTGGTCAAATGCCAGGTTGGAAAGATGCGCTAGGCGAACAAGGTGTAAAAGAAGTTGTTAGCTACACATTAAGCCTTTCTGGTCGTTCTGTGAATGCGAAAGATGCCGAGGCTGGTAAAGCTCGCTTTGTAGTATGTGCCGCATGTCATGGTACTGATGGTAAAGGTAACCCTGCGGTAGGTGCACCTGACCTCACGGATAAAGTTTGGTTGTTTGGTGGTAGCCGTGCAGCGGTGACTGAAACTGTGATGAATGGCCGTTCAGGTGTCATGCCTCCATGGCAACATATCCTCGGTGAGGACAAGGTTCAGTTGGTATCGGCTTATGTATGGAGCCTGACTAACTCTGAACAAGAGTAAAACCCTATTACAGCCCCTTACTTAGGGGCTGTCTTTTCACTATATTAGATCTATTTTATTGATTAATTTGAGAACTTTTTTATGGTAAAGCCTTGGTATAAGCAGTTTTGGCCGTGGTTTCTGATTGCATTACCTTTTACGGTCGTGGTTTGGACCATTATTACGGTGGTGATTTTTGCTCAGAACGAGGTGTCTCTCGTGACCGAGGATTACTATAAAAAAGGTAAAGGCATCAATATTGACCTTTCAAAGATCAAAATAGCAAAAGAGTTAAATCTGCAAGCAAGTGTCATGACCAAAGGCCGAGAGGTTGTTATTGCCTTTGATAAAGGGGATTTAGATCATTTCCCTGCTCTCTCCGCTGAGTTTGCGCACCGTACGTTAGAAGATCGAGATTTTGTGCGTATGTTGTCTTCTGACGCTAGCGGTAATTATCGGTTTGTGGTTGATGAAAGCATCAAAATTAAAGGCCCTTGGTTTGTTAAATTAAGCCCTCATGATGGGCAATGGATTGTTCAAGGGCGTGTTACGTTTCCTTCATCTTTACCTACTCCACTTTTGAATTAGGTCGTTTATGTGCAAATCGTGTTATCACTGTGGTGAAGATGTACCAGTCGACACGGATTACAAAGTAGAAATCCTCGGAGAAACTCGGGACATGTGTTGTCCGGGTTGTGAGTCGGTGGCTCAGACCATCGTCGATAGCGGCCTAGTGTCCTACTATCAATATCGTACTGCTCCCGCAGAAAAAGCCGACCTTGTTCCTGAGCAACTCAAAGCGCTGATTCATTACGACAATGAAGAAGTCCAATTAGAGTTTGTGCGAAACAACGACAATATCGCAGAGGTGACATTGTCACTAGACGGTATCTCTTGCGCCGCTTGTGCATGGTTGATTGAAAAGCAGCTCTCTCACACTAATGGCGTCGCTCAAATTCGTGTTAACACAACAACTAACCGCGCGATTCTTGCGTGGGACAAACAGAAAACTCGATTGAGTGAACTGCTCTCTGTTATCCATAAGCTTGGCTATAAAGCCGCGCCTTTTGAGGCAGACCAGCAAGAAGCCGCGTACCATCGCTCAATGAAACAATACCTGTACCGATTGGGGATTGCTGGCCTTGCTACTATGCAAGTGATGATGTTGGCTGTGGCGCTTTATTTGGAAGTCTTTGGTGACTTAGATACTGAGTTTAAAAACTACTTTCGTTGGGTCAGCCTGATCTTCGCGACTCCTGTCATGCTCTACTCGGCATTGCCATTTTACATGAATGCTTGGCGCAGCATTCGTAGTCGAACCTTAGGCATGGATGTGCCCGTCTCTATTGCCATGATATTTGCGTATGTCGCCAGCTTAATCGCCACGGTGACAGAAAAAGGTGAAGTGTTTTTCGAATCCATTTCCATGTTCGCGTTCTTCTTGTTAGTTGGACGTTTCCTTGAAATGCGTGCCCGTCGTAAAGCCGCCGCTGCGAGTGGCAACTTGTTAAAGCTCATCCCTGCAATGGCAACCAAACTTGATGGCGAGCAAATCCCCGTAAAATCATTGCGTATTGGCGATCAAGTTAAAGTGCTTCCGGGAGAGCATATTCCTGCTGATGGCTTGGTATTGTCTGGCCGTATCCATGTGGATGAATCCATGCTGACAGGTGAGTCTTTACCTGTGGTTAAAATTTCAGGAGATGCCGTTTTCGCGGGCACGCTTAATGGTGATGAAGCGTTTGAACTAGAGGTGAATTCGTCGAAAGCGGAATCAGTGATTTCTAATATTGTTCGCTTACAAGACGAAGCGCAGTTATCTAAGCCAAAGATTGCTGAAATCGCTGATGTTGTTGCTCGCTATTTCGTAGGGGCTATCTTAGTTATCGCGATTGGCACTTGGTTATATTGGTCACAGCAAAAGCCAGAAGATTCGTTTTGGATTATGTTAGCGGTGCTTGTTGCCACCTGCCCTTGTGCGCTTTCTTTGGCCACGCCCACAGCGCTAACGTGCGCGACTTCGCGCATGGGTAACTTAGGTATCTTACTTCGTAAAAGCCATGTGTTTGAAACACTGTGTAAGGTAAATCATCTTATCGTCGACAAGACGGGCACACTGACTCATGGCGATATTGAGATCAGCTCGGTCAAAGTATTCAATGTACATGATAAAGACCATTTACTATCGTTAGCTGCGGCATTGGAGTCTCATGCTAATCACCCGATTGCACGCGCCTTTAAGCCATATTCAAACTCATCTATCGAGCTCACTGAGGTTGAAAACGTGATTGGTAGTGGCTTACAAGGTTACTACCATGAACAGTTGGTTAAGATAGGCAGTGCTGAGTTTGTACTAGGTGATAAACAGTTAGGCCAAGCGAACTCAGTCTATCTATCGATTGATGGTCAGCACAGCGCGACATTTGAGTACCGCGATCCTATCCGCAGTGAATCAAAAACTCTCATAGAGCAGTTTAAAGCCGCAGGTATAAAAGTCACTTTGCTGACTGGAGACAGCATGCTAAATGCTCAAGCCGTCGCGAGTAAGATGGGTATTTCGGATATCGTTGCGGACGCAAAACCTGATGATAAGTTGGCTTATCTTAAATCCGGTGCAGATGATGACATTACGATGATGATCGGCGATGGCATTAACGATGCTCCAACTTTGGCTGGTGCTCACCTCTCTGTTGCTATGGGAGGCGGTACAGATGTAGCGAAAGCCTCAGCGGATATGGTATTACTTGGAGACAAGTTGGATAGGTTACTTAAAGCCCGAGCGTTAACACTCCGAACTCGTCGCATTATTGCCGAGAATCTTGCATGGTCATTGGGTTATAATTTATTAATATTACCGCTTGCCGTTGCTGGCTTAGTTGCACCTTATTTTGCCGTGGTTGGCATGTCTGCTAGCTCTATTATTGTGGTGTCGAACTCATTACGTCTACTTAAGGAACAGGGGAAATAAATGGAAAGCTTGTATATTCTTATCCCTATTGCGATTGTTTTGGTGTGTCTCGCAGTTGCAGTGTTCTTATGGGCGGTGAAAAATGAGCAGTTTGAAGACCTAGAGCGTCAAGGTCATAACATTCTGTTTGATGAAGACGAACAAAAGCCAACCAACGATAAGAATCCTAAGTTATGACGGCCGATTGGTTGGCCGCGTTTTTTATTGGGTTTGTCGGTGCGGGTCATTGCATGGGTATGTGCGGAGGGATCGCCTCTTTATTATCCATGGGTCAGGCTCACCCAGCGAAAAGCCTGCCTATTTATTACAATATTGGGCGTCTTTTCAGTTATGCGCTGTTTGGCGCATTAGTCGGCGGTGCCGTTTCTTCTCTTACTGATATTGCCAATATTACCTACGCGTTCGCTTGGCTCAGAATTGCTGCTGCCATCTTTATGGTGTTGCTCGCCTGCTACATCGCTAAGTGGTGGCAAGGATTACTGGTGATTGAAAAACTTGGCCAATCACTATGGAAGAAAATCTCTCCTGCGGGAAATGCCCTTTTACCGCTAAAAAAATCTCATCATGCGATCTACTTTGGCTTTATTTGGGGATGGCTTCCCTGTGGCTTGGTATACTCGACGCTCACTTGGGCAGTAGTCTCTGGTGGTAGTGTAAATGGTGCACTTATTATGTTGGCATTTGGGCTTGGAACTTTGCCCGCTATGCTCGCAGTTGGCTACGGAGCCTCGTATCTACATAACCTGCAACAATCAATCGTATTTAGAAACATTGCTGCACTTGCGATCTTAACGTATGGCGTATATACAGCGTATGGTTCTCTCATTATCTTGATGTCACGTTGATAGATTGCTGTTTTTAAGCACCTTTTTTCACTACCTTTTATGCGTTAAGAGTGATAAAATATTGATGTATATCAAATAGTGAAAGGTTGTTATGATTTCTGAAAAGCCTGCGACAAAACGCATTCAATCGGGCGGATGTGCAATACACTGCCAAGATTGCAGCATTAGTCAGCTTTGTATTCCGTTTACGTTAAATGAATCTGAACTGGACCAGTTAGATCAAATCATTGAACGTAAAAAACCGATTCAAAAAGGCCAAGAGCTATTTAAAGCTGGCGATGAGTTGAAGTCTCTTTACGCAATTCGTTCAGGTACGATTAAAAGTTACACCATCACTGAACAAGGTGATGAACAGATCACTGCATTCCACTTAGCGGGTGATTTAGTGGGCTTTGATGCTATCACTGACGATAGCCACCCTAGTTTCGCTCAAGCCCTTGAAACATCAATGGTTTGTGAGATTCCTTATGAGATTTTAGACGATCTATCAGGTAAAATGCCTAAGCTTCGTCAACAGATCATGCGTCTGATGAGTAACGAAATTAAAGGCGACCAAGAGATGATCTTACTGCTTTCTAAGAAGAATGCGGAAGAGCGTCTAGCGGCGTTTTTATACAACCTATCTACTCGTTTTTCGCAACGTGGTTTCAGCCCGCGCGAGTTTCGTTTAACAATGACTCGTGGCGATATCGGTAACTATTTAGGCCTAACCGTTGAAACCATTAGCCGTCTACTAGGCCGCTTCCAAAAGTCAGAAATTTTAAGCGTTAAAGGCAAGTACATCACTATTCTTGACCATGATGCACTGATGCAATTGGCGGGTGTTTCTACAGAATCGTAATAACATCAATGATGTAGCTCTAAACTGAGCTACATCATACTTCTTCAATCTTCCCCATAGTTTTTCTAAAAACCTTCATCGAAATACGCTACAGTAAACTTAGTGACTTAAGTATAAGTCTCCTCTTCTCTAAGGAGTTTACTATGAGTATCTATAACAAAATTCTAGTTGTTGCCAACATCAACAATGATGAACAACCCGCTCTAGCTCGAGCCATGCAACTTGCTGCCAAAAGCCGCTCGCGTAGTCACGTCACTTTCTTCTTATCTATTTACGATTTCTCTTACGACATGACCTCTATGCTATCGGTCGATGAACGTAACGCGATGCGTAAGGGCGTGATTCATCAGCGTGAACAGTGGATGCGAAAAGTCGCTGAGCCTTATGTGAATGACAGTGTTGATTTCGATGTCATTGTGGTGTGGCATAATCGCCCTTATGAAGCGATCATTTCTGAGGTGTATTCAGGTGGTCATGATATCGTGATCAAAGGAACGCGTAAGCATGATGTGTTGGAATCGGTCATCTTCACTCCGACAGATTGGCATCTACTACGCAAATGTCCGTCCCCAGTGCTCTTGGTGAAAAACTCAGATTGGCCTGAAAATGCGAGCATTTTGGCCTCTGTTCATGTGGGATCAGAAAATGACACTCATCTTGGTCTGAATGACAGTATGGTTGAACAGCTAAAGAGCTTAACTGAGCGTTTAGGTGCGTCCCCTTACTTGATCAATGCGTATCCGGTAACACCGGCGAACATTACGGTTGAATTGCCTGAATTTGACCCAGCCACCTACACCGATGCAGTCCGTGGTCATCATCTCACTGCAATGAAAGCGTTGCGCCAAAAGCATGGTTATGATGAAGAGCAAACTATTGTAGAACAAGGTTTGCCGGAAGATATCATTCCTGAAGCGGCTGAGAAGCTAAACGCAGCGATGGTGATTGTCGGCACAACCGGTCGAACTGGTTTGTCTGCGGTATTTATCGGTAATACTGCCGAACATGTGATTGATAAAATTAACTGCGACATATTGGCGCTAAAACCGGAAGGTTACATAAGCCCGCTTGATCCAACTACCGCAATATAACCTACCCATCCAATCCCCTTAGCCTCGCTGAGGGGATTTTTTCTTCTACTCGTTCAATAGAACTAGCATCTGCTGTATTTATCCGTATCATACGCCCTTCGTAGTTATTCCAGCTAATTGGAATCTGCACATTAACAATGATGACAAGAAAAGACTGCAAGCAAATGACCGAGCAAACTCAAGAGCGTACCAAAGCTCAACAATATAACTTCAACAAACTTCAAAAGCGTATTCGCCGCAACACAGGCCAAGCGATTCAAGACTTCAACATGATTGAAGATGGCGACCGCATCATGGTGTGTCTATCTGGTGGTAAAGACAGCTTTACTATGTTGGACATTTTAATGAGTTTGCAAAAGAGCGCGCCGATTTCGTTCTCTTTGGTTGCAGTGAACCTAGACCAAAAACAACCGGGTTTCCCTAGTCACATTCTTCCCGAGTATCTTGAGTCACTGGGCGTTGAATATAAGATCGTTGAAGAAGATACCTACTCTATCGTTCAGGATAAGATCCCTGAAGGTAAGACGACATGTTCACTATGTTCTCGTCTACGTCGTGGTATTTTGTACCGCACGGCAAAAGAGCTAGGAGCAACGAAGATTGCGCTTGGTCACCACCGTGACGATATTCTTGAAACGTTATTCTTGAATATGTTCCATGGCGGTAAGATGAAAGGTATGCCACCTAAGCTAGTATCAGACAATGGCGAGCACGTGGTTATTCGTCCATTAGCGTACTGCCGCGAAAAAGACATTATCAAGTACTCTGATATGCGCGAGTACCCTATCATTCCATGTAACTTGTGTGGCTCTCAGCCAAACTTACAGCGCCAGAACATCAAGCAAATGCTAAATGATTGGGATAAACGCTTCCCGGGCCGTATTGAAACCATGTTCCGTGCAATGCAAAACGTCGTTCCTAGCCATCTTGCAGACCACGAGCTATTTGATTTTAAATCAATCAACCGTGATTCAGGCGTAATCAATGGCGGTGATATTGGTTTCGATAAAGAAGAAATGCCAGTACAGCAGTTTGATGATGAAGACCGCGTACAAGAGTTTGATCCAAGCCTTCAGCTTGACGTGACAAACCTATAGTCGGTGCCGAATAAATAGAAAAGGTCGCGTTAGCGACCTTTTTTGTATCCGTTTAATTTTGGACGATTAGCGCGTTATTTCGCGTCAGGTAAATACGGTAATACTCGCAATGTTGGCTCAGGCAGCGTCATGTAGCCTCCCTCACCGATTTCACTTAATGCCACTTGCAGTTTGCCATTCACAATAGGTTTGGTTAATCCATTAGAAAACGAGACTTCACCTTGTTGCTTTGCAAACTCTAACGTCACGCCCTCAACATCCGGCGTAAACCAACTCGCGAACATGCCGCCGAGCTGCTCTAAAATGGACTGCATTTGAGGTAGCAGAGCTTCGATTTGCTGATAACTCACGTTACCTTGTAACGGATTTTTGGTCATAACGACCATGGAAAAGTCGCAGCGCTGATCTTGTGGTGTATCAACAAAGACTAAAGGATTGGCTTGTTTTAAATTCGCATCAACCGGAACAATCACCTCCTGGCTTGGAGATATAACCAACTCTTCGTAATGCTCTTCCTTTTCCATCCAAGCTTTTTCTACTCGGCAAAGCTTTTTGGTGTCTGCGTTAGTAAAGAAAAAACCGACTTTGACATCATCATGCCCTTCCTTCGCGTTCTGCTTCATGTGGGTGTACAGCTTGGAATAGGTGAACATATATTCTTGAGCTGAAGCAGGTAAACAAACAGCGCCTAATAGCGCTGTTGTTAAAAATGTGAGCGAGACTTTCTTCATTTATTATTCGATTTTGTTGGCTTTCCAATACTCATCATTGTGACGGATCATTGCCTGTAAGTCCTTGACGTATGCCTCACCTCGCTCAGAGTATTTAACTAAGCCATCGGTCAGAGCGAGTGCCGCATTAGTATCGTCCAGAGTTTGGCTGTTTTCACTGCGAACGAATCGAATCTCTCGCAAGGCATAGTAAGCTTTGTTACGGTTGACGTTCATAAAGTAGCGATGAATCGATTCTTGAACCGAACTAAACTTGGCGACCTCATGCTTCGCGCCTTCACTACGCTGCAAAGGGACAAGACCGCAGCCCTGCACGTAGCACCATTGACCAAAATAGTTGTTCGCCTGCGTAGCAAAACGCGATGTTCCCCAAGCGGACTCATTGGCTGCTTGAGTTAAAACCAGAGAAGCGGGTAACACGTTTACGCGATGTAGCATTTCACTAAGCCACGCTTGCTCGATGCCTTGCGCTGGTAGCTCGTATCGATACAGTTTACCGAGACGCTTGGCGTAACTGGTATCTTCACCCGTGAGTTTATTGTCTTCAAAGTGTTGAGCAATGCGCTCTAAGCGAATGCGTTCATTCATCACTCGCTGGTTTTCTAACGCAATGCCTGGGGTCAGGTAATCAAAAAACGCTTGTTTCTTTTGCTGCACATTTTGAATGGCTGCAAAGTCAGGCGCCGCGCCAACAGCGTGAGCAATAATTGAAGATTGATAAACCTCAGCAGGCTCATTAATCTCCAGTTTATGTTCATATCGGTAGTAACCAAATACAGCTACAGCAAGAGTGGCTGCAACAGCTAAGGATTCAAAGTTACGCATTAAATACCTGTGAGTCGTTATTGTCGTCGTCATCTTTAGGGCGATCGGTAGCAACAATTCTGAGCTTAATGCCAAACATATTGCGATAGATGATGCCCTTCACGTGGAAGAAGAATGGCAGCACGAAGATCAAACCTAGGCCGTAGAACATCGCACCAGCGACAAACATCAGCATAACCATGACGTAAATGCCGGCTAAAACGAAAATCTTTTTGTTT
Source organism: Vibrio sp. LaRot3 (assembly GCF_027587025.1). Taxonomy (GTDB): domain Bacteria; phylum Pseudomonadota; class Gammaproteobacteria; order Enterobacterales; family Vibrionaceae; genus Vibrio. Next base: position 871,879 of record NZ_JAPPTI010000001.1, read on the forward strand.
ACCGCGCGCAGTGATAGCAGTAAGGATTGCATTGGTGGCACTTGTTTTTCGCAGATCAGTAAAATTGAGTTACTGAACGCAAGCGACAAATACATAGATAAAAATGGCAAGATCATGCTCGCTACGCCTTGCAGAAGTAGACTAAACAATGTCGCAAGAATCACTGGGATAGTGTATTGCAAGCCTTTGCCAATATGACGAGGTTTAGTGGATAAACCGGCAGAATGGCTCATCGCCATTAAACAAATGCCCGCATAAATGGGTGCACTCACTACTTCATAGCTGAAATTGGCAATAAATAGTGCCTGCATGATGTTTGGAGTTAATGCGCCAGATTCCGGTGACGTGAGCGCCGTTAATAGTACGGTTGGGTCACCGAGCTGCAATTTCAGTGCTACGTAGAAGATGCCCAGCTGAACAAACATCAACACAACGATGGCTGGAGAGAATGACAAAAAGTTCTTAATGGTGTGGCCCCACGCCTCACGGAAGATGTCGCCAGCCTTGAGTTCGTAGTCCCCAGAGATGGCGCGCTCGATACTGCCACCTAAGTTAAAGTCTTTTTCGATGTCTTTGTTCATTTTCGTTTCCGCGGCTTTACGCTAAGCGTTAAGCCTGTCATGTTGTTGATCAACTCAATCACTTGTACGTACTAAACGAGAGTACGATTTATTGAGTACAGCTAAAATAAGCGATTAGCCCTCTACTCTACCATCTATTATTGATTCGCGGCTTGCTTTATTGACTATATGGCTGATAATTAACCAATAAAAGCGCGACCTAAGCATCAATTTTTCGATGATCAAAGCAGTTGTTAGCCCGCTAGACACAATGTCTTTGGCATAAACACAGTATGGTAAAGAATGTTTACTTTTACCTGCAAAATTTTTTCTGTATCAGAATAAGAAAATGCTTTGATTTCACACTATTGGTGATTATGATGCGCGCCTCTATTTTGTGTAACTACAGGTCATTAAAATAATCGATTTGAAAATGACCGATGTGGGAGAAAAACAGACGTTGAACGCTAAACAACAAGCAGAACAACCAGTCATTCGTTTATCTGGTATTAGCAAGAGTTTCGATGGTAAGGAAATCATCGGCAATCTTAACCTTGATGTGAACCATGGTGAGTTCCTTACCATTCTTGGTCCATCTGGTTGCGGTAAAACCACTGTGCTTAGGATGATTGCAGGTTTTGAAACCGCGGATAATGGCGACATTATTCTCGATAATCAGAACGTGACTCAAGTTCCTGCTGAACAAAGGCATGTCAACACTGTATTCCAAAGTTACGCACTATTTCCTCACATGACTGTGTTTGAGAACGTTGCATTTGGTCTACGTATGCAGAAAGTCGCTACCGCTGAGATTGAGCCTCGCGTTATGGAAGCGCTACGTATGGTTCGTCTTGAAAAGATGGCTCAACGTAAACCGCACCAACTTTCCGGTGGTCAGCAGCAACGTATTGCTATCGCGCGTGCAGTAGTCAACAAGCCTAAGGTTCTTCTTCTCGATGAATCATTATCTGCGCTTGATTACAAATTGCGTAAACAAATGCAAATCGAGCTTAAGCAGCTTCAACGTCAATTGGGTATTACGTTTATTTTCGTTACTCACGACCAAGAAGAAGCACTTTCTATGTCTGACCGTATTATCGTTATGCGCGATGGCGTGATTGAGCAAGATGGTTCACCTCGTGAAATCTACGAAGAGCCTAAGAACCTATTTGTTGCTCGCTTCATCGGTGAGATTAACGTATTCGGTGCAACAACAGTTGAGCGTATCGACGAGAAGCGTATTCGCGCTCAAGTTGAAGGCGTTGAATGTGTTGTTTACTACGATAAAGACGTTCAAGCAGGCGACAAATTGCAAGTATTACTTCGCCCGGAAGACTTGCGTATCGAAGAGATTAAAGAATCAGAAGAGAAAGGCATCGTTGGTCACGTTAGAGAACGTACCTATAAAGGCATGACTCTGGACTCTGTGATTGAGCTCGAATCAGGTATGCGTGTCATGGTAAGCGAATTCTTCAACGAAGATGATCCAGACGTAGACCACTCTTTAGGTCAAAAAGTAGCGATTACTTGGGTTGAAAGCTGGGAGGTAGTACTGAACGATGAGCAACAAGATTAATCTACAAAACGCTATCATCGCGCTGATTGTAGGTTGGTTAACACTGTTCGTGTTAGTTCCCAATGTCATGATCATTGGTACCAGCTTCCTAACCCGTGATGAAGCCAACCTTATCGAAATGACGTTTACTTTCGATAACTACTTACGCTTAATGGATCCTCTGTACGCAAAAGTACTTTGGCATTCATTCTATATGGCGATTATCGCCACCCTACTTTGTTTAGTGATTGGTTACCCATTTGCCTACATCGTAGCGAAGATGCCTGAGAAATGGCGTCCAATTATGTTGTTTTTGGTGATTGTTCCGTTTTGGACTAACTCACTGATCCGTACATACGGCCTTAAAATTGTATTAGGCACACAAGGCGTGTTGAACAAGTCGCTGATTGCACTTGAAATCATCGATAAACCAATGCGTTTAATGTACACAGAAACCGCAGTAATGATTGGTTTAGTCTACATTCTGTTGCCATTTATGATTCTGCCGTTGTACAGCGCGATTGAAAAACTAGATCACACTTACCTTGAAGCAGCGCGTGACTTAGGTGCGAACAAAATTCAAACCTTCACTAAAGTGATTCTCCCGCTAACAATGCCGGGTATTATCGGTGGCTGTTTGTTGGTTCTGCTCCCTGCGCTTGGCATGTTCTACATTGCTGACCTATTGGGCGGCGCGAAGAACCTACTGATCGGTAACGTGATTAAGAGCCAAGTGCTCAATGCGCGAGATTGGCCATTTGGTGCTGCGACCAGTATCGCACTCACTATTGCCATGGCAGTGATGTTATACGCCTACTACAGAGCGGGTAAGCTATTGAACAAGAAAGTGGAGCTAGACTAATGGGACGCACAGTTAGATTTAGCTTTATGGCACTGGTATACGCGTTTTTATACCTGCCAATCATTGTGTTGATCGTGAACTCGTTCAATGCAAACAAATTCGGTATGAAATGGGGTGGCTTTACTACTAAGTGGTACGAAACCTTAGTGAATAACGACAGTTTGATGCAAGCTGCGTGGCACTCTCTGAATGTGGCGGTCTTTTCTGCTACAGCGGCCACCATTATTGGTAGCTTAACAGCGGTTGCCCTGTTCCGTTATTCGTTTAAAGGCAAAGGCTTAGTTAATGGCATGCTGTTTGTTGTAATGATGTCGCCAGATATTGTTATGGCGATCTCGTTACTTGCACTATTCTTAGTAATGGGTGCGCAGCTAGGCTTCTTTACCTTGTTAGTTGCTCACATTACATTCTGTTTGCCATTTGTGGTTATCACTGTGTATAGCCGTTTAAATGGCTTTGACGTGAAGATGCTGGAAGCAGCGAAAGACTTAGGCGCAAGTGAATGGGTAATCTTAAAACAGATTATTCTGCCATTAGCCAAACCTGCGGTTGCTGCAGGTTGGTTACTAAGTTTTACCCTGTCTCTGGACGACGTAATCATCAGTTCATTTGTGACTGGTCCTACGTATGAAATTTTGCCATTGAAGATTTACTCAATGGTTAAAGTGGGTATTTCACCAGAGGTGAATGCACTCGCAACCGTAATGCTGATTGTCTCTTTAGTTCTTGTTATCACTTCTCAGTTGCTAGCAAGAGAGAAAATAAAGTAGAATCGCGTTCAATTTCACTAAACAGAATGACATTTGTCATTCTGTTTTTCTATCTACTGCTGTTAATTCAATATTTTAGATGAAACAGCAACGTTTAGTTTGGAGCTAACGTCAATGAAAAAATGGGCTACTTTATTAGCTGGTAGTGCATGTGCGCTTTCTCTGTTCTCTGGTTCAGTGGCAGCGGACGAAAACAAAGAATTGGTATTTATGAACTGGGGTCCTTACATCAACAGTAATATCCTAGAACAATTTACCAAAGAAACGGGCATCAAGGTGATCTACTCGACTTACGAGTCGAACGAAACCCTTTATGCAAAGCTAAAGACGCATAACCAAGGTTACGACTTAGTAGTACCTTCAACTTACTTCGTGGCGAAAATGCGCGATGAAGGCATGTTGCAGAAAATCGATAAGTCAAAGCTGTCTAACTTCGACAACTTAGACAAAAACTACTTGGATAAGCCATACGATCCGAACAACGACTACTCTATCCCACACGTTGTTGCTATCACTGGCCTTGCGGTAAACGCAGATATGTACGATCCAAATGACTTCAACAGCTGGGCTGATTTATGGAACCCAGAGCTAGAAGGTCAATTGATGCTGATGGATGACACTCGTGAAGTGTTCCACATCGCACTGCGTAAGCTAGGTTACTCAGGTAACAGCACAAACGATAAAGAGATTGACGAAGCATACGCTGAGCTACAAAAACTAATGCCAAACGTTCTAGTATTTAACTCTGACAACCCAGGCGCGCCTTACATGTCTGGTGAAGTTGGCGTTGGTATGCTTTGGAACGGCAGCGCAGCAGCCGCTCAAAACGAGGGCATGAACCTTAAACTGGTATTCCCTAAAGAAGGCGGTATCGGCTGGGTTGATAACTTCGCGATTTCTTCTGGTGCGAAAAACGTAGAAGCGGCTCATAAAATGATCGACTTCCTACTACGTCCTGAAATTGCAGAGCAAATCTCGCGTGATACGGGCTACCTAACAGCGGTTGCTGAATCAAACGCGAAATTTAAGGATGTTGCGCCATTATTCCCATCTCAAGAAGATCTTGACCGTGTGGAATGGCAAGATGCGGTTGGCGATAAGACAGTGAAATACGAAGAGTATTTCTTAAAACTGAAAGCTGGCCAATAAACCATCTTAAATCTCGAAAATAGGCAGCATTAGCTGCCTATTTTCGTTTCCGGCTGATATAATTCCCGCTTGCTGCGTTTATCTTCACGATAAATTACTGTGTTACACCCCTACCTCAGAGAATATTATCAGGATTGGTAATATGCTGACTTAGGAATATAAAACGGAAACATAATGAAAAGTAAACTCTATGCAAGCGCGCTTTGCGCAGCCACTCTAATCGCAACTCCAGCGATGGCGGCTGATCAAGAACTGTATTTTTACAACTGGTCGGAATACATTCCAAACGAAGTTCTTGAAGACTTTACAAAAGAAACTGGCATCAAGGTTATCTACTCAACGTACGAATCGAACGAGAGCATGTACGCGAAGTTGAAAACTCAAGGTTCTGGTTACGATTTGGTAGTACCGTCTACTTACTTTGTCTCTAAAATGCGCAAAGAAGGCATGCTACAACAAATCGACAAGTCAAAACTGTCTCACTTTGCCGAGCTGGATGAAAACTTCTTAAACAAACCTTTCGATCCTAGCAACAACTACTCTATCCCTTACATCTGGGGTGCGACCGGTATTGGTATTAACTCTGAGATGCTAGACAAGTCTTCTGTTACTAAATGGGACGACTTCTGGGATAGCAAGTGGGAAGGCCAACTGATGCTAATGGATGACTCACGTGAAGTTTTCCATATCGCATTGACTAAGCTTGGTTACTCACCAAACACCACAAATCCAGATGAGATCAAAGCCGCGTACGAAGAGCTTAAGAAGCTCATGCCGAACGTATTAGTATTTAACTCAGACTTCCCTGCTAACCCTTACCTTGCGGGTGAAGTATCACTGGGTATGCTATGGAATGGCTCGGCTTACATGGCGCGTCAAGAAGGTGCGTCGATCGACATCATTTGGCCAGAGAAAGGCGCTATCTTCTGGATGGACAGCTTAGCGATTCCTAAGCAAGCGAAAAACGTTGATGCTGCGCATCAGATGATCGACTTCCTACTACGCCCAGAAAACGCAGCTAAGATTGCCCTAGAGATTGGTTACCCAACACCAGTTGCAGGTGCGGTTAAGCTTCTGCCTGAAGAGTTTGCTAACGATACAAGCATCTTCCCTCCTCAAGAGGTGATGGACAGCGGTGAATGGCAAGATGAAGTGGGCGAAGCAAGCGCACTTTACGAAGAGTACTTCCAAAAGTTAAAAGTTGAAAACTAAACGTTTACAATTTACACAAATTACTTAACAAAAGCGGCTTCGGCCGCTTTTCTTTTATGTGAACTTCAAGTAGCTTTAATGGTAGAAATACTTGTTATAGGTTCGCAATGTATAAGAAAAACCCGTACATACTGCTTATCAGCCTAATGCTCATCGTACTCTCCGTTATGCTTATGGTGAGCAGTGTTCTTCATATCGACTCCACTTACGATCTGTTCTTTGAAGCCAATACGTTCGCGATTCTGATTTATATCACCTATATCGGTCGAGACTACATTCGCCTTAACGCTAAGCTGAAAATCGGTGCCGCCATCTTGCTGTTTAACAAAGGCTACGATGTGTTCACCGAGTTAGCGGTGGTTGATACTTTCTTAGACCCATTTGAATTCTTAGATACCTTTCTAGAAGATGGCTTGATTCAGCTGGCGTTCTTGATTATTGCCTTTGGTCTGACTGAGATCAGTGCCAAATTGAGAGAGCAAGCCACTAAAGATGAGCTGACAGGTTTATATAACCGTAAAAAGCTTACAGCAACCGATTTAGACTGCTTTGATCTGGTTTATTTCGACTTAAATGGCCTAAAGAAACTCAATGATACCAAGGGTCATAAGGTTGGGGATCTCATGATCATTCGCTTTGCCCAGGTACTAAAAGATCAAGCCCATAGAGATGAGCTTATTGCTCGTGTTGGCGGCGATGAGTTTGTCGCCCTCACCCATCCTCGCCGTGGTCAAGAGTACGTAGAAGACATTACCAAAACTCTCGAAGGTGAACAGATTAGTTTCGCCTTTGGCATTCAATATGGCACTAAGCAGAACTTAGAACAGGCGTTAGAAAAAGCCGATTTGAGTATGTATCAAATGAAAAAAGCCTCTAAAGAGGCTTAATTCGATCTGATGGGTACGATAACAGTTTGATGCGTATTTGGTTTACGCGCTTTTGGCCTTATCTAATGCAAGTAACTCATTGACCAGTTTCGGTACTTCAATACTCGCCTTTCCGTAGCGCTTTTCTTCAAACTCGCTTTGCACCGCACTTGGCTCTAGATTAATTTCAATCGTGTGGGCACCATGCATTTTGGCATCATGAACAAACCCTGCCGCTGGGTAGACAACACCCGAAGTGCCTATTGATATAAACAGATCGGCTTTCTCAATCGCAGAATAGATATCGCCCATACGTAAAGGCATCTCTCCGAACCAAACAATGTGAGGACGCATTTGTGCAGGGATCTGACAACAGTGGCAAAGCTCACCGGTTTGGATGTCTTCGTTATGGTCTATGACTTGATTGGATTCGCTACAGCGAGCTTTTAATAATTCGCCGTGCATGTGAATCACATTCTCACTACCGCCACGCTCATGCAGGTTATCGATGTTCTGCGTGATAATAGTCACTGTGCCTTGCAGTTTTGCTTCTAGCTCCCCGAGCGCTTTGTGCGCAGCGTTAGGATGAATATCTGAGTGCTGCAGCTTATGACGTCGCTGGTTATAGAATTCTTGAACCAGATCCGGATCGCGCTCAAAGCCTTCTGGCGTCGCGACATCTTCAATTCGGTGATTTTCCCATAGCCCGTCAGAGGCGCGAAAGGTTTGTATGCCTGACTCAGCAGAGATACCTGCTCCAGTAAGTACTACAATATTTTGATAAGGGAAATCCATACACAATCCTTGTTAGCTGCGTTCATAATTAATATTAACACTGAAATAGAGACAACAGTAGCTGTAAGGGTTTAGACCATAGTCGTAAGCATAGGAAAGGTATGCGTATGAAAATATTCGGAATTGTGGCTCTATGAGTGTTTATTTTGTCGGCCTGCCAATTAACTCGGGTGGAAGGTGAAGTTGATGACGTCGAGATAAAAGTATCGACCAAAGATGAGGATCATCATAACAAAGATGGTGATTGGGGATTTTGCCCTCCCGGACAAGCGAAAAAAGGTCATTGCGGTTAGCGATAGCTAGTCGACTCATACCGTCAAAAAAGCCCCTTTCGGGGCTTTTGAGTTTATAGGTTTGGACCAGTTGATGGTCGATGAGGTTGGTCGTTTTTAAGCTGCTGCATGCCTTGATACATACGCACAAACCAAATCAAAATCGCCAATGCTGCGAACACCATACCAACAATGGGTATCACGTAAGCCACCTTGTCCAAAATCGGGTTATGGAACCAGTAACGCTCAATGCCTGCCAAAAGGCCATTTGAAGTTGCGATGGTCACAATCAACACTACGAAGAAGGTAAGGTACAAGAAGAAAGTACGAATTAAACCATAGTAGTGTGAGTTCACTACTTCGCTGTCTTCGTTCTTATCTAATCGATAACCTGCGTAAATAATCGCAATCACGCCAGAAATTAAGAAAGTAAAAGGCGTAAAGCAGCTAAGAATATACGCTACCCAAATCCCGTTATGAGGTTTGTTCATTGACCTCTCCTTTCGCTTCTTTTGTTGCTGTGATTGGCTCTGCGCCTTCTGCTTGCTTTGCTTTCACTTCTTCATACCAAAGGTCGTGGTGCTCTTTCGCCCAAGTTTCATCAACTTCGCCTGTCACCATGCCTTCAAGTGCGCCTTCCATACCAAACAAACCAATGTAGATATGGAAAATGAAACCACAGATCAGGATTAAAGCTGATGCCATGTGCACAAGGTTTGAAAGTTCCATATCTCGGCGTGTTTGACCAAAAATTGGGAAGTCTAGAATCAAACCACTTACCGCTGCTACCGCACCAAATACGATCAGTAACCAGTAAATGGCTTTTTCGCCACCATTAGAGAAACCAGCAGATGGATGCGTGCCTTTATACTTACCGACCATACCGCCCATCTTCATGAACCAACGTACGTCAGTCATGTTGAAGATAGATTTACGCCACCACTTCAATAGTACAAACGTCAGCAAAATAAAGAACAATGGGCCGACGTAGTTATGGTATTGCTTGGCTGTATAGATAATAAAGCCCCAAAACTCACTGGGTACGTAAGGTTTTAAGAAGTGCTTACCGTAAACCAGCATCAAACCACTGAATGCAAGGGTCAAAAAGGTAAACGCCATGCTCCAGTGCAGTGCGCGATCCCAACGAGACCAACGCTTCATCTTCTTACCTGTACGCGGTTTGCTTAGCATCAGCGGGCCAACGAGTACGTAAGCCATGATTACCAGTGCAATACTACCGAAAATGGCAATCGCGCCTGCAGGCGACATCCACTTCTCTTTTAATACAAACCAAGTTTCTCCCGGAGTACTGATAAGTACACCGTGTTCAGGAAACTTAGAAGTGGTATAGCCTTCTTGCCCTTCGCGGACTTCACGCCAGAAATCAGCGCCCGCAAGTTGAGTCATCTCTTTCTCGACTACTGGAGATTTGGCATCTTCAGCAGAAGCTGGCAGCGACAATGCCATACACAGCGCTGCCAATAATGGCAGCACTGCAAGAGATAGACGCTTAAACAGATGTGTCATACCTCTCTCCACGCTTAGCTTTTAGTCGCGTCGTATGAAAGATCTTCACCGTTTGTCCAACCCGCATTTTCAGCACCACGTTGAACCACACGTTGACGGAAGATCTCTGATACTTTTTCAGCATCACCAGCAAGCAGAGCTTTGGTTGAACAAAGCGATGCACACATCGGCAGTTTGCCTTCTGCGATACGGTTAGCACCGTACTTTTCACGCTCTTCTACTGAACCCGGCTCAGTTTCAGGGCCGCCTGCACAGAAAGTACATTTGTCCATTTTACCGCGCTCACCAAAAGCCGCTTGTTTAGGGAACTGAGGCGCGCCAAATGGGCAAGCAAATAGGCAGTAACCACAACCGATACAAAGATCTTTGTTATGCAGTACGATGCCATCTTCCGTGTGCTCGAAACAGTCAGCAGGACAAACCGCCATACAAGGCGCATCGGTACAGTGCATACAAGCGACTGAGATTGAGTTTTCACCCGGTTCGCCATCATTCAACGTCACTACGCGGCGGCGTTGAATGCCCCACTCTAATGCGTCATCATTTTCGTTTTTACATGCAGTCACACAGCCGTTACATTCGATGCAGCGTTTGGTGTCACATAGGAATTTCATTCGTGCCATTTTTTAACTCCTTACGCTGGGCGAATGTTACATAGGGTGACTTTGGTTTCCTGCATTTGCGTGACAGGGTCATAACCGTATGTCGTTGCAATGTTTGCAGATTCACCAATTACGTATGGATCAGTACCTTCAGGGTACTTATGACGTAAATCTTCACCCTCAAACTTACCGCCGAAGTGGAAAGGAATGAATGCCATGCCCGGACGAACGCGTCGTGTCACCATCGCTTTAACGTGGATACGACCTTTCTCTGCACCTTCAACCCACACCATGTCACCGTCTTTGAAGCCAAGATCGTTAGCATCTTTCGGGTTTACTTCCACGAACATCTCTTGTTGCAGTTCAGCAAGCCATGGGTTTGAACGGGTTTCTTCACCACCACCTTCGTACTCAACTAGACGACCCGAGGTTAAGATAATTGGGTACTCACCTGATTTATCTTGGTCTTGGATTGATTTGTACATCGTTGGTAGACGGTAAATAGACTCACTGTCATCCCAAGTTGGGTAGTCTGCGACCAGATCACGACGAGGTGTGTACAGCGGCTCACGGTGAAGTGGTACGCGGTCAGGGAATGTCCAAACTACCGCACGCGCTTTCGCGTTACCAAATGGGATACAACCGTGTTTGATTGCTACGCGCTGGATACCGCCAGAGGTATCGGTTTTCCAGTTTTTACCTTCTGCTGCTGCTTTTTCTGCTTCAGTCAGATCATCCCACCAACCTAGGTGTTTCAGTAGTTTATCGCTGAACTCTGGGTAGCCATCTTCAAGCTCACAACCCGCTGAGTAGCTGTCTTCTGCCAGTAGGTTGTTACCTTCAAATTCAACACCAAAACGTGCACGGAAGTTACCGCCACCTTGCGCTACTGGCTTAGAGGTATCGTAAAGGATATGCGTACCCGGGTGTTTCATTTCTGGTGTACCCCAACATGGCCAAGGTAGACCGTAAGTTTCACCGTGTGCTGGGCCACCCTCTGCTTCCAAAGTCGTGTTGTGGAACGTGTGCCAGTTTTGTTGGTGCGCTTTTAGACGCTCTGGGCTTTGGCCTGTGTAACCGATGGTCCACATACCTTTGTTGAATTCACGAGTGATGTCTTCAATCAACGGTTGGTTGTTTTCAACACGAACGTTTTTGAACAGCTGATCGGCAAAGCCAAGCTTTTTGGTCAACAGGTACATGATTTCGTGGTCAGGCTTAGATTCAAACAACGGCTCAACCACTTTGTCACGCCATTGGATTGAACGGTTTGATGCCGTCACACTACCGTAAGTTTCAAATTGAGTGGTTGCAGGAAGCAGATAAACGCCGTCAGTACGATCGTTCATTACCGCAGCCACGGTTGGGTATGGATCAACGATGACCATCATGTCCAACTTCTGCATCGCTTTTTTCATTTCTGGACCACGAGTCTGAGAGTTAACTGCGTGACCCCAGTAGAACATGGCGCGAATGTTGTCGTTCTGCTCAATGTTGTCTTTGTTTTCTAGAACACCATCGATCCAACGAGACACAGGGATACCCATGTTGTTGATTGGTTTCTTACCACGGTATTCTTTTTGGTCGAATCGGTTTTTGATCCATTCATGATCAACGCCCCATACGCCAGCCCAGTGTTTCCACGCGCCATCAGATAGGCCGTAGTAACCCGGAAGAGTATGAGATAGCACGCCAAGGTCAGTTGCACCCTGTACGTTATCGTGACCACGGAAGATGTTTGCGCCGCCGCCAGATTTACCCATGTTACCCAGTGCAAGTTCAAGCACACAGTAAGCGCGAGTATTGTTGTTACCCGTGGTATGTTGAGTACCGCCCATACACCAAACCACACAACCTGGGCGATGTTCGCTCAGTAATTTTGCTGTTTGGTAAACGTCTTGTTCAGATACGCCAGTGACACGCTCAACTTCTTTCGGATTCCACTTCGCCACTTCTTGACGAATTTCGTCCATACCGAACACACGCTGGCGGATGAATTCTTTGTCTTCCCATTTGTTGGCAAATACGTGCCATAAAATCCCCCAGATAAAGGCAACGTCTGAACCCGGGCGAAGTGATACGTAATGATCTGCTTTAGCCGCAGTGCGTGTGCGACGTGGGTCAGCAACAACAATCTTACAGTTGCTCTTCTCTTTCGCGATTAAGATATGCTGCATCGCTACTGGGTGTGCTTCTGCTGGGTTAGAACCGATGAACAGAATCGACTTACAGTTGTGCATATCGTTGAACGAGTTTGTCATTGCACCGTAGCCCCAAGTGTTTGCAACACCTGCTACAGTGGTTGAGTGACAAATACGCGCTTGGTGGTCAACGTTGTTGGTACCCCAAAGTGACGCCATTTTACGGAAGGTGTACGCTTGTTCGTTGTTGTGCTTTGCACTACCCAAGAAGTAAACCGAATCAGGGCCAGACTCTTGGCGAATCTTTAATGTTTGCTCACCGATTTCTTCGATAGCTTGTTCCCAAGAGAGCTTTTTCCACTTACCGTTTTCAAGCTTCATTGGGTATTTAAGGCGACGCTCACCGTGGCCATGCTCACGAAGTGCTGCACCCTTGGCACAGTGGCCACCAGCATTGAATGGGTGGTCGAATGCAGGCTCTTGACCTGTCCAAACACCGTTTTGTACTTCAGCGTAAATACCACAACCCACTGAGCAGTGAGAACAAATAGTACGTTTCACTTCAGTTTTTGCATCTGGATCAACCGACTTCGCTTGAGCTTTTTTGATCATGCCCGGCGCGAATAAACTTGCGCCAACCACTGCACCACCAGCCGCAAATGAAGTGTTCTTCATAAACGTACGGCGAGATACGCCAAGTTGGTTTTGTTCTTTGCTCACAGAATCGGAGCGTTTGACTAATTTCATTGGTTAGCTCCTATAGTGAGTCATAGTAGTCGCGAACATGCTGAGTTTCGCGATAGCCCGTCTTCTTCACGCTTTCTTGTTTAATATCTACAGTTTCTGAAGCGCTTGCCGCTTTTGTACCAGCGACAACCGCACCAGCTACGGCAGCAGTTGTTAAGCCTTTGAGAAGATCTCGGCGGCTTGAATTAATTTCATTATTATCTTTCATTGTTGCTTCCTTACCTTACGGTAGTGTTTTGGAGGCTTAAGCCCCTCTTATCGACGTGACGTCCGTGTAACTACTCGTAAGTAGTCACGTTTTTCACATCAATTTTTAAACTGGTTTTCGTACTTTGAACGTTTTGACTAAATTGGACTTGCTCGACCGTGGCAAAACCGCGCAGTAACGCCGCCACTGCTAAGTAAAACTGTGCACTTTTCGCTTGTTGGATTTGCTCGCAAAGTGCAACAAACCAAGGTGCAATGTGCTTATTGAAGAACACTTGCTGAATAGCTACATCTTCTTCGGTTAACGCCGCCATCACTTCAAACAGTGCCGCTATATGGTCTTCTGGTTCTTTCACTTGCTCATCGCGTTCTAGGCCAAGCAATTGAAGATCTTTGCGGATCTCTGCCAATGGTTTTTCCATCAGTGAACCCGTCAAATGCCATGATGCAAATGGCACCACTTCACCACGACCAATACCGATGAATAGATCTTGATATTCATCGGTAAGTTGTTCGTCATTTGTATTCAATGCCGCTTGCTTAAGTTGTTGCCATGCTTGCTGCATATCGCTTTGGCTTGGCTCGATATCAAGTTGAGTTAAAAACTCAGTAAGCTCTGAGCTTGGCTTTTGGCGTAAAAGCGTCGCCAGTAGTAGGTAGATGTCAGCACGTAGACTTTGTTGTTCTGGATTCACTACGCTCTCTCCTAATAGTTCAACTGTTTTGTTGGGTCATCCGCCATGGCTTCAAACATATCGATTACACGACAGTCTTCGCACATCGCAATGCGGTTAATTGCTGCTTCATCTGCGAAATGAGAGTGACCGCGTAACTTATCTTGCAGCATGTCAATCATAGACTGCGGCGCAAATGGCTTATGACAACGCACACATTCGGCGGCTTTTTCTTGATGGATAACTTGAGCAGTTTGACGCGCTTCTTTATCCCAGTTCATACGTGGAGTAAGCGTTAGAACCTGCTCTGGACAAGCTTTTGCACATAACCCACATTGAACACAATCTTGTTCAACAAACTTAAGTGAAGGTGAAACGCCATCAGTGTGGAGAGCTCTGGTTGGGCAAACCGCGACACAACTCATACACAACGTACAGTCTTTGCTCTCACACTCGACGTTACCATAAGGTGCGTTAGTCGCAAGCTCAACGACGTTCTCAACTGGAATACGTGAAATAGCCAGCGCATCTAATGCAGTAAATAGCCGCTGACGCTTATCCCCTTCAAGATCACCTAACGCAAGGTCAAATGACTCGGTGCAAAGTGTTGGCGGGCCTTCACGCAAAGACTCTAGGTAAAGAATGTCGATACACTCTTTTTGAATACCAAGCTGACCAAGCAGTTCTTGAGCCGTCGCCACTTCATTGCTAAGTACACGAATAATCGTTGCTGGCATAAAGCGACTTGCAGCGAACAGCACTTGCGTCGCTCCATTCACTAATGCCGCAAACCAAGTATCAATACCAATGGATGGCAGTTCTTCAACAACCACTGGAATAACGTTATCTGGCAATGCTTTAAGAGCCATTACGTTGTAATTTTCATGGCGAGAGCTGCATATCAAAACGATAGGATCAACACCGCCCGCTTTCTCATAGTTAGCTAGCGTGCGTTCAATGAATTTTTGCGTATCTTGAGGCTCAGGAAGTGCGTAATGAATCGCTTCGGTAGGACAAGCCGATGCACATGTCCCTACGCCTTGGCAAAGGTAAGGGTTGATCTCAATGCGATGACCAATTTTATCGTTCCCTTGACTAGAAAGTGCGCCAGCAGGACATGCATCCACACAACGGTCACAGCCTTTCACACCACGAGAACTGTGTGCACATAAGTCGGTATCTAGACGAAAGAATTTTGGCTTATCGAATGTACCCATTAAGGTTGGGATTTCTTCTAGAGCCTCAGCAAGCTTTGGATAACCACGACCAACAGGGTAATAACCCGGTACAGGTACTTCTTCTGTCATACAGCTATTGAGACAAAGATCGAGCACAATATCGAAACAGTCATAGTTAATGGCGGCTTTAGCGAGATTGCTCTCAACACCATTATTTTCAACAGTGACATTAAATGTGCCTAGAAAGCCGCTAACACTCACTGAGTTAGCAAAATAGAGTTGGCTATGAGTGCCCTGCTCTCCATCTGTCGAAAGGAGGGTTAAGCTGTGCATTTCGCTCAATTGTTGCGCAGCACTTTCGATGATAGCTGTAGGGCCGACAATTAATGTATTGCCCCCACTCTCATAGCTCACTGTGGGTGGAATAAGGTTTTTAAGCTCTACGGTATTTTCATACGCGTAAAGACGAGCTTTACCGTTATTCGTTGTTGCTTCTTGTAGTAATTGTTTAAGCATTGCTCAGTTCCAGATTTAAACCGGATTATGTTTACACCTGTTATAGCAATTGCTGTACCAACTTTTATTTATATAAAAATCAGTTGTTTATCGTAACTCTCTACGTTCTGGACATATAAAAAAGTCGATTGAGACAAATTGTCCCAACCGACTAATGAGCGAAATAGTCAAAATGTACCTATTTTTCGTGTGGTATATTTTGTCCCACTTGTTCGTTAAGCGTCGGTTGTTCGATAGCGCTTGGTTCATCAATAGTGGTTGGCTCAACCGAACTTGGTTGCTCTGCTTGAGGTTCGATGCTGCTGCTCTCATGCTCACTCTGCGCAGTATCTCGAGCTGGTTCTTCGGTCTCTTTTGAGTCAGCTTCTTGCGATTGATTTACCCAATCTCTTAACTGGCTTGCGATCTCAGATGACAATGATTTCACTTGGCTGTAGTCATGATCATAATCATTTAGTGCATCCACCTGATTAAACTCAGACATGAACAACTTACGCATCGCCATTTTCTTTAGATGCTGCTCTGTATCAGACGCAAGTAAAGCGCCTAAACTGGCTTCTGTTTCAGGCGCGTCTTCTAGGTGTGTTGAATCAAGATCCTCAACACGAGTATCGTTTGACTGCGCTTTATCTGAGATAAGCTCAGGCTGTTCAACATCAGAGGTTTGCTCTTCAACTTGTTGAGTTTCAGGGCTGTGCTCCTCTTGTGCCGATTCAGATTGATCTAACTTTCTTTTCGACCAACGAGAGAAAAAATTAGTTGCCACTCGCTCTACCTGCCCCTTTACGTTTCTTACGGCGTTGCTCTAACAACTCGCCGTGTCGGCCAATGAAGGCTTCCATCCAAGCTTGCACAGGTAATGGCATATCATTCGACAGTACAAGGTAATCGCCATCCATATACTGACTTGCAACACTTTGCGAGGCGGTCAGTGACACGATATTAACCTCGTCGCTGTCTTCTAAATTATCGAGCACAAGGAATAGCTTAGGCTGCTGAGAGCTTAAATTAAAACGATAGTCGGTACGCTCGTCTCGATGTAATTGAAGTAACCCCAGTTGCGCTGAATGCGCGTCTGGTGAGAGGTTAAAGCCTTTTAATTGCTTTTGTGTGGTCGTCCAGATTCCAGTGGTTATCTCATGGGCAACAATATCGCATTCGATAGGCCAAAGTTCTTCATTTTTGCTAAGTGGAATAGCTTGGTTATTATTGGGCATGGTACACCTACTTTTTCGTTATACTGACGTTGTAAGCAATAACTGTTCCTACTGTTGAGTTCAGTTTGCTTTGTTGCGGATTAGGTATATGAAAATGTAATGTTCATTTGGTCATGGGAATATCAACTCGTGACGGCTTGTTGCTAAACTATGATCAATACCAAAATCAGGAACGCTAATTGCTTAATGCTTGTTTCAATTGTAAAACACCTCACTTGTGTTGAACGTGTAGAGCCAATAACAAACTAATAGGAATACTCGTGGTTAAAGCCAATATTATTAAAACCAGTGAAAACCCACTACAGACCATTGAAGTTCAAGTATTCGATGAGTACGGGGAGAAGCTGACGAAGCAAATCGCTTGCGAGCGCCCTCTTACGGTGATGCTGAACTGGAAAGAAGTCGTGACTCTAATGACGCTAGGATCGCGACCAGAATCGTTAGTACTTGGCTATCTAAAGAATCAAAGTTTTTTATCTGATCCTGCTGCGCTCGAATCTGTCATTATCGATTGGCAAACCCACACTGCAGCGGTCATTACCAAAGAAAACACCGAGCATATTGAAGGTGCATTGAAGAAAAAGACCGTCACTTCTGGCTGTGGCCAAGGCACTATGTATGGCAACGTGATGAAGCAACTTGAGAACTATCAAGTGCCACAAACACCGCTTAAACAGTCTCAAATCTATTCAGCGTTAGAAGCATTAACTCACTTTAATGACACTTACAAAAAAGCGGGCGCTGTTCATGGCTGTGCGATTTGTAAAGATGACCAAGTGCTTTCGTTTGTTGAAGATGTAGGCCGTCATAACGCGGTGGATACTCTAGCTGGCGAAATGTGGCTTAACGAAGAATCTGGCGACGATAAAATTTTCTATACCACGGGCCGATTAACTTCTGAAATGGTGATAAAAGTGGCACAAATGGGAATTCCAGTGTTGCTTTCCCGTTCTGGCGTGACACAAATGGGATTAGATTTAGCAAAAAAATTCGGCATCACGACCATCGCGCGTGCCAAGGGCCTTCGCTTCCAAGTGTTTACTGGTGCTGAAAAAATTAAGTTTGACGTTAAAGGCCAACAGTAAATCTCTGCAAAGCCCTAATTTATTTAGGGCTTTATAATCGTTTCTCATTGTTGCAAAACCCTCCTCTAATGCTATTAGTTTAATATCCGCATCACAAAATTTAGTTATTGAAATAATAAAGCGGTTAATAACACCAACGTCATCAGCTAGAGGAATGTGCTCATGGTCGAGTCATTGAAACCGTCTAGAGCCTTACAAGGGCTCAGTATCCGCGCCAAACTGCTTTCGATTAATGCCGTTTTGATTATTGGCGTAATCTTTTATGGCATATTTGAACAAGTCAGCTTAGATAATCTCCACCGGCTAGAAGTCGCTTCCGTCGAAAACATGGCCTCCGAAGTTGATTTGCTCACCTTACGCAGACATGAAAAAGACTTCCTTGCCCGTCACGATACTAAGTACCACGACAAGTTTAATGTTACCTACGACAAACTCCTCGCTCGTCTAGCAGGACTGAATGCCACCATTGAAGAAAACGGTTTGCCTCTCGATGGCCGAATGAGTGTTATCTCCTCTACCTTGCAGCAATACCATGAAAAATTTGAGCAGATGGTCAAGCAAGTTGAGTATATCGATTCCAAACAAAGTGGCGTTTCACTGATCAATAAACTTTCTTATGCTCGAGAGCAGCTTAAACAACGTATCATCGGGATGAATGACCTAAGTGCTAAAGTCGCCCTGTCCGAGTTGTTAGAGAAAGACTTCCAATACATCGCTTATACTTCTGAGCAAAACGAGCTTACATTCTCTCAAGCGTTGCAAGCCTTCCAACAACAGTATGGTTACGCTGCACCTATCGCCTTTAGAGAGTATCAAGATGCGGTGGTGTCATTGTTTGAAGCAAACATAGTGCTCGGTTTGACTCCGAATCAAGGCCTTAGAGGTGAACTACGTGCAACCGTTCATAAAACCGAGGAAGAGATCCTACTACTACAAGGGGAACTTGAAACGGCCATTATCGCGGCATCGGATAGCGTAAAAAACCAACTTCACCTATTTGGAGCGCTGCTTGCCATTATTGTCTCCGGTTTGTTGATGATCATTGGTAAAAGTGTGATTCGCCGTATTCAAGACATCAACTCCATGATGCGCGATATTGCTAGCGGTACTGGGGATTTAACGGCACGTATGAATGCCACTGGCAATGATGAGCTTGCCCAGCTCGCCAACTCTTTCGATACTTTTATGGGCAAGCTGCATGGCCTGATTAAAGACGTGGCGAATGTTAAGAATGTTTTAACTGAGAGCTCATGCAGTTCAGAGCAAGCCGCTTCGAAAAGCATGAACAATGCCGAACAGCAAAAGATTGAATCTGAATCGGTCGCCACAGCGGTGAATCAGCTAGTGCAAACCAGCAATGAAATCACGTCTAATATTGAACATGCCGCAAGCAATGCGTCACGAATGAAAGAAGAATCGCACAAGGCGCTTGATATCACCCATACCGCAAGTTCCAGCATGCAAAACCTCGCGGATGACATTGCCAATTCACAAACCCTTATTGAACAGCTTGAAGAACAAAGCCGCGAAATCAACTCGGTTATCTCCACCATTCAAGGTATCGCAGAGCAAACTAACCTACTTGCGCTAAATGCCGCGATTGAAGCCGCGCGAGCAGGCGAATACGGACGAGGCTTTGCGGTGGTGGCTGATGAAGTACGCGATTTATCGATGAAAACGGATAACTCGACTCGTCAGATTGAAACCACAATCAGTAATTTGACTGACCGAATTCATAAGACGGTTAGCCTCATGGCAGAGAGCCAAGTGCAAGCGGAAGCGACCAAAGAAGATACTCAACAGGTGGTTGCTGCAATTGGCAGTGTTAATCAACAAATTGAAGACCTGTTTAACATGAATGCCCAGATTGCGACGGCTTCGGAACAGCAATCCATGGTTTCTAACGAGATAGACCGCAATATCACCCAAATTGCCGAACTGGCGAATGATACGCACCGCGAAGTGACGGGCTCTGTGAAATGCAGCGAACAGGTCAGCCAAGTTAGCCTTAAACTGGATGCGATAGTCGCTCAATTTAGGTACTAAATCTCTAAGCTTAGAAATGTTTGCTAGCGGGAGGTATTTGCTCCCGCTTTCTTAACCTTTATTAGATGCTTTCTTTAATCAACCCAGCGGGAAGCTCTATCTTATTATTGCCCCCCTACACTATTTGTAAACTGAATGTGATAATTATCATGCAACGCTATACCATTGATTTACTTAAATTGGTATAAAGGACGATGTCACATAAAAGATTCGCGGTTTAGTGTTTTTACCGTAAATGGTCTCTTACATAGCGTAAAAGTACTGCTTTCAATAACCCGTGACCTCTATGACCATTATCAGGGGGCTTTCTATGCTCAGTAGTCAAAAGATAAATTCACTCGCCGTTCGACAAGCTAAAACCGTCTTCTTCGTCTCCGTCACCTTAGGTCTATGTTTTAGCTTCTATCAAATATTGATGGGGATACATCAGGAGCAGCAAGGTTTAGAGCAGCGCTATCGTTTTGAGTTATTGCAAGGCTACTCGAACGCGAGCCTTGCGGCCTATCATTTAAACGCGGAGCTTGCCGAACAAGTAGCCCATAGTCTAATGATGGATAAGACTCTCAGTAAAGTGACGATCATTGACGACTTTGGTGATGTTCTGGCTGAGCGAAATCGCCCAGCAAGTAAAAGTAATGTTTTTTCTTACCATTTGTCCCAATACCTCACCTCTGAAGACGCAAACTATTCAACGCCTTTACATCAACCCAATTCCAATACGGTTGTAGGTACACTAACGGTGACTGTTGATGGCGAAGAAGTCGCAAAACAATTTATCGCTAAATCCAGCAAACTTTTGCTGTTTGATCTGCTTAGAAACGTGCTTCTTACATCGATATTATTGATTTTCTTTTACTTCAAATTATCTAAACCACTGGTTTTATTAATCAATTGGGTTGGCTCACTAAAAAAAGGCTCAGATGTATTACCACCTAGCCATTTTGAAGATAACGAACTGGGTAAACTGACTAACACGTTTCATACGGTTTGGAAAGAACGCGAACAAGCCGAGCTACAACTAAATCAATTGGCGTATTACGACGAGCTGACAGGGTTAGCCAATCGCAGCTTGCTCCTTGAAAAACTTGAATTTGCTATTTCAGACGCGACCAATTTAAACCATACCGGCGCGCTTATTTATGTCGACTTAGATCGTTTTAAAACCATTAATGATTCACTTGGGCATACTGTGGGTGACAACCTTGTTAAGGCCATTGCGCAGCGAATGTCTGACAATATCAATGAAGATGTGACTGCAGCACGTGTCGGTGGTGATGAGTTTGCCATCCTGCTACCCAAGGCAAACTTTGAAGAGGTGAATCGCCATGCTCAAGCCCTACTCGCGCTTAATCATGAGCCGTACAATGTCGATGGCCATATACTTTATTGCACCGTGAGCCTAGGTATAGCGCTATTCCCAAATGCAGACTCAACCAGCATCGATTTGTTAAGACAAGCCGATACCGCGTTATATAAAGCCAAAGCGAATGGGCGAAACCAATCAATGCTCTATCAAGCTGAGATGCAAGCGCAAGTAGCCTCTTTTCTTGAGATCGAAAAAGGGCTGCATGAAGCGCTGGATAGTCAGCAATTAGAGCTGTTTTATCAGCCTCAAGTGAATGATAAGCACGAAATCATTGGGGTCGAAGCGCTTATTCGCTGGAATCACCCAGAGAAAGGTTTGCTGCCACCCGGTGTGTTCATGCCCGTTGCCGAAGAGACTGGGCAAATCATTAACATTGGTAAGTGGATCATCAACCAAGCGTTTAACCAATTCGCCCAATGGCAGCGCGACGACCTATTACCTCACTCATTTAAACGACTGGCGATTAACATCAGCCCTTTGCAGTTTGCTCAGCACTCTTTTGTATCTGATATTGTCCAAGCTCTGAATCGCGCCAATATCAGTGGTGAGAACATTGAGCTGGAAATTACCGAAAACTTGCTGCTTGAGAATGTTGAAGGTGCTATTGATAAGATGAGAGAGCTCAAACAGCATGGTCTTAAGATTTCGATCGATGACTTTGGAACAGGCTATTCGTCACTTCGATACTTAAAACACTTATCTGCCGATGTATTGAAAATCGACCGTTCCTTTGTCACTCAATTGCACTTGGATGAAAACGATCAAGCGATTGTCGATACGATCATTCTTACCGCTAGAAAGCTTAATCTTGAGGTGATTGCCGAAGGCGTTGAAGACAACGATGAGTTGGCGACGTTAAAACAACTCGGTTGTGACCAGTTCCAAGGCTACTTGTTTGATAAGCCCTTACCTGAAGCGCTCCTGATTAAGCGCTTCAAACACTACTGTTATGACGTGAAAGAACAACAAGTCGAATTAGAACATTAAGCTAGCGTTGTTGACGGTAGTTTTTCATTACAGCGCTGTCAGGTTGATAATCGTCGATCAGTTGTTGTAGTAACCCTTGGTTTTTCAATTTGTTTAAACTGGCACTCAGTGCATCAACCACTTCTTTCGGTGTGTTGTGTCCTGTTACTAACCACAATTGTTGACACAATTTGTCCACCTTAGCGACTTCCACGAACTCACTTGGGTTGTAGCCATATTGCTCCATGCGGTAAGGGAAGCTTGCAGTGACCATGGGTGCGAAATCCACGCGATCCATTTTGAGCAGTTTTATCGCTTCTTTGCCCTGATTAACGGGAATAATGTGGTGGAAATCTTCGCTTGTTATGAGCTCTTCAAACGAGCTCGCGATTTGCGCTGCAAAACGATATTGCGATAACTCACTTAAACTCGTTGCTGCAACCTGCGGACCTTCTGCTTTACGATAAACAGCGACCTCATATGGTGAAACCTCACCAATCCATTGGTACAAGGCTTCGCGTTCTGGCGTTCGAGAGATAGAGAACAAGAGTACATTTTCAAGTTGTTGGGTGTTTTTAATCGCGCGCTTCCAAGGTGCAAAACGTAACGAATTGACCTCCATTGGATAGGTTTTCGCCGCATCATCAATCACCGCTTGTACAAACTTAATGGTATAACCATCTGCTTGCCCATCAACTCTCACCTGTAAAGGTGGGAACTCTTGCGTGTAAAGATCCAACTTAATCGGCGCTGCCATACAGGTCGCGGATGCAAGTAAGCTAGAAATCAATAATGTGAGCTGTTTTCTTTTTTTATTCATGCAAATAGCGCTTTTTAACTGTGTCTATTTCGTCTTTGTCCGCAATGATGTCACTAAGTTTACATCGTTGGCTATATTAGTATTTGTTGCTGTGAGCCCGTTAGCACTTTCGTGGCTTTTAGTTCACTAATGACAAACTTAAGTACCGATAAATATTACGTTATTTAGGTAAATGGCGGATATAAAAAATCCCCTCATGGAGGGGATTTTCAACATTATCTGACGTCAGTCAGCGATTAACCTTCGATACCGCGCGCTTTAAGGAATTCTGCGTACGTGCCACGGAAATCGTGAATCTGACCATCACGAATTTCAAGAATACGTGTTGCAAGAGAGTCTACAAACACACGGTCGTGCGATACGAAAAACAATGTGCCTTTGTACTGCTCTAGTGCCGTATTCAATGACTCGATAGATTCCATGTCCATGTGGTTAGTTGGCTCATCCATTAGCAGCATGTTTGGTTTATGCATCATGATTTTACCTAAAAGCATACGGCCTTGCTCACCACCAGATAGTACTTTTACCGACTTTTTGATGTCGTCTTGGCCAAACAGCATACGACCAAGGAAGCTACGTAGAACTTGCTCATCATCGCCTTCTTGACGCCATTGCCCCATCCAATCCATTAGGTTCATGTCTTTTTCGAAATCATCAGCATGGTCTTGTGCGTAATAACCAATGTTTGAGTTCTCAGACCATTTGTAAGAACCTGTGCGTGGTTCTAATACGCCTGCGATAGTGTTAAGCAGCGTTGTTTTACCAACACCGTTCTCACCGATGATAGCAACACGCTCACCCACTTCGAAAATCGCGTTAAAGTCGGCAAACAAATCGTTTTCAAAACCTTGGCTTAGGTTTTCAACTTCTAATGCGTTACGGAATAGTTCTTTTGATTGCTCAAAACGGATGAATGGGTTTTGGCGGCTTGATGCTTTTACTTCATCAAGTTGGATCTTATCGATCTGTTTTGCACGAGATGTGGCTTGTTTTGCTTTTGATGCGTTTGCAGAGAAACGCGCTACGAAAGTTTGTAGCTCAGCAATTTGCGCTTTCTTCTTCGCATTATCTGCCAGTAGACGTTCACGCGCTTGTGACGCTGCTGTCATGTATTCATCGTAGTTGCCGTGGTAAACACGCAGTTCACCGTAGTCCAAGTCAGCCATGTGGGTACATACTGAGTTTAGGAAGTGACGGTCGTGCGAGATGATGATCATGGTGCAGTTACGTTGGTTTAGCGTTTCTTCTAACCAACGAATAGTATCCATATCCAAGTTGTTGGTTGGTTCGTCAAGTAGCATGATGTGCGGGTCAGCAAACAGTACCTGTGCTAATAGCACACGCAGTTTCCAACCTGGTGCAACTTCGCTCATTAGGCCAAAGTGTTGCTCTTCAGGGATACCTACCGCAAGCAGCAGTTCACCTGCTTTTGCCTCGGCCATGTAACCGTCCATTTCAGCGAACTGAACTTCTAAATCGGCTACTTTCATGCCATCTTCTTCACTCATTTCTGCTAACGAGTAAATACGGTCACGCTCTTGCTTTACTGCCCAAAGCTCTTTGAAACCCATGATAACCGTGTCGATTACCGTGAACTCTTCGTAAGCAAATTGATCCTGATTCAGCTTCGCCACACGTTCGTTTGGATCGTAACTTACGTTACCGCCCGATGGTTCAAGTTCGCCACTCAGAATTTTCATGAATGTCGATTTACCACAACCGTTCGCACCGATTAGGCCGTAGCGGTTGCCCTCGCCAAACTTGACTGAGATGTTTTCAAAAAGTGGCTTCGCACCAAACTGTTGAGTGATATTCGCTGTGGAGATCAAAATCTTTACCTTAGCTGGTTATGGAATAAGAGTATAAAACCGCGCAACGTTACTGATTATGGTGACCAACTGCAAGCTTTGATTTGTTTTTACCAATAGATAGGCGGATAAAACATTTGAAAATGTCTAAAAAAAGTCAATTACACTAATTTGACGTCACTTTAAATAGAGTACCGCTAAACAGAAAAATCAGGGAATCCCTATGAAAAAACTAATCGCGGTAAGCATTACCCTAGCACTATCCTCGCACGCTATGGCGGAAGAAGTAGAGACAGGCTTTGGGGGCGAAATTGGCCTTGGTATCAGTTACTTCTCTCAAGACGGTAACCTGAATACAGCAAATGACACTCAACTGAATAATCCAGAACAAACACTAGGCGCTGAAGCTGAACTCAATCCAGAAATTATTGGTGAGCTTAATTACACCTTTGGCCAACAAGGCAACCATCAAGTTTTCATCTCTACCAATAATGAAGAAACCATCAGCGCAGACCTAGCCGTTGAACTGGGTTACCGAACTGGTTTTAGTGACGATTCGACTCTATCGGTAAGTTACTTAACTGCCCTTGCAGCAGACGAAACGTGGGCTAATCCATACCTTGTTAACCAAAAACGTGAAGTAACAGAAGTCTCTAGCAGCGGCTTTAGACTGGAGTATGACAATATCGCAGGCTCTGGTTTTGGTTTTGAAGGTCTTTACTACAGCGAAGATGTCGACAGCGAGCGTTCAGGTGAAGGCCTTGCGGTTGATACCAATCTATTACAACGCAGTGGGTCTGGATTTGAGTTGGGTTTTGAATACGAAATGCAACTGACCAACGACTCTACGCTGACGCCTCGTCTAAATTATGGTTCGTTCTCTGCGGACGGTGACGCGTTTAGCAATACGACGATCGGTGGCGAGTTAACTTACTTGAAAGTGATGGGTAACCACGCCTTAGGCTTGCAAGGTTTCTACAACAATGTTGCGTTTGATGGCGCTAACCCACTATTCGATGACAAGAAACGCACTGATAGCGAATATGGCTTTAGCGCACTTTATCAATATCAAGGCTTTATGGGATGGGAAGATGTGTCACTACTTGGTCTCGCTTCTTATGAAGTGGGCGACTCTGATATCAACTTTTACGATGTCAACGAGTACCAATTAGGCGCTGCGGTTTCATACTCTTTCTAGTACAACCGCCTAATTTTCCTTCAAGCCAGCTGAGTTTCAGCTGGCTTTTTTCATTTCTTTGTCAATAAAGTCCCGTTCTAACTCCCACGTATTGTTCACGTTTATCAATCTTGTATGCTGTAAAAGCCCGCTAAACCACGCTAAGTGCTTAGAGGGTCTACAATAAATCTAATTAATTAAATCAAGAGTGTATTATGCGAACATTTTTGCGCTTTCTGTGTTGGTTGGGCCTCATAGGTTCATTTTCAGCTGCCGCAAATTGGCAATACGACGACCAATACTCCCCACAAGTTTCTGAGCAAGCAACGAACATCGCCTCACAAGTTCATGCCCTGCCTGAGCCTTTGTTTATGAGCAACAAAGACAGAAACAATGTCAGACGCTTGCTCTCAACCACTTTGACGCAGCAAGACCGTGAAATAAGCGCCTTCGCTCAACAACTAGACCATTACCGACAAGAAGACAACGAGCAAAATTGGCATTTGGTGCAATCAAGCTATTCGACTCTACGCAGCTTGAGTCAAAGCAAACAAGCCTTGTTAGAACTTAGTGATGCAACGGTCAGAGATCAACTCACAGGGTTTGGCCCATATGGAGTGACACAATTTAAACAAGAGTGGAAGCTAACTCAGCTCAACAGTGAATACCTGATTTACTTTCAGATCCGCAGCTTTAAATCTCTGATTAATGATATTTTGATTTCACCTATTCCGGTAATTTGGGCCGGGCTTAAAGTCTTTTTCATCTATATCGGATTAACATGGTGGTTAGCCAACAGCCAGCGCCTTATTAACTTGTTTAGAGAAACTCAGTTGGAAAACCAGACTAAGCCTGCTCTTTGGGTCCGTTTGATTTGGTACATCAGCCGAGCACATCGAGCAATTGCTTGGCTGATTGCCATTACCTTGTCACTGAGAGTTTTGGCTGCTATCCCTAGCCTGCAGCACCTCATATTGCTCGAAATCTTTACGTGGTGGGTACTTGGTGGCTCAATTGCGATCAGTTTTATACTCGAATTTGCCTACCGTAACAGTCGCTCATCAAGCGCTGAGAGTATTGCATTGCGCCTCTCAACTATCCGCCGCTACGTTTGGAGCGCCATTATCGCTGGCGTTATCTTGCAATTGTCGCTGCATACCTTAGGCAAAGGCACCATTTATTATTGGATCTACAGCGCGTTGTTCTTCTGGTTCGTACTGATTACCATCTCAGTATTGGGCATTTGGCGTGATAAGGTTTTTTCAACCATTGAAAAGCTGTCTGATAAACCTGTTTGGGTCAATTGGGCGGTATCAAGACAAAACGTTTACTTGCTGCGTACCATTGCAACCGCCATTGCGGTGGTTTGGTTGACTGTTTATAACTTTAAACATCGCATTATCGCTGCGCTATCCAATTACACCTTGTTCAGTCAGGCTCTGGCTTATTTATTTAGAATTGAGGTGGCGAAGCAAACCAACCTCAACCGTAGCCACGAGCACTTGGTACGCATTAAAGGTGAGCAAACGTTCGAGCTGGTTTCACCGGGTTCGTACCACAGCACACTTATTGACTACGCAGGAGAGGAAGTTAAGCAGCTGAATCGCTATCTGATGACAGATAGCCCTGCTATTTGCGTTTTAAGCGGCGAGCGCGGCGTAGGCAGTACCACGCTACTTACTTCGCTGCTGACTAAGGTGAAAAACGCAGAGCCTATTTATCTCAATTGCCCTTACTCAGGTTACAAAGAGTTACTTGCTCATCTTGCGGTGAGTATTGGGCTTGAAGAAGATGCCACTGAAATTCAAATCTTGGCGCATTTGCGCAAAAGTGAAACGGCCTATCTTATTGCCATTGATAATGCTCAACGTTTGGTTAAGCCGATGGTTGGTGGTTTATCTGATTTGATGAAGCTGACTAACTTGCTGCGCCGTTCTAAAAAGAATCACCGCGCTATCTTTTCTATTGAAAAAGCAAGCTGGCGCTTTGTGGATAGAGCGCGTGGTGAGCGTTTGTTGTTTGATTTGGTCTGCTTCCTACCAAGATGGACAGAAAAACAGATCTGTGAGTTATTAGATACCCGCGTGAATCAACCTGAGCAACCGCCACTTTCGTTTGATGGTTTAGTCGTACCTAAGCAGTGGGATCAAGAAGAAGTCACCGAAGAAGAGCGCGCTAAGCTCGGATTTTATCGTATCCTTTGGCACTATTCAGACGGCAACCCAACCGTCGCACTAAGATTTTTCCGCTTATCGCTTAATCGAGATAAAGAAACTGACCAAGCCGTTGTACGATTGTTCCACGCACCTGAGTCGATCGAACTCGAAAAAATGCCTAAGCCAATGTTGGCGGTACTACGCTCTATTGTGCAGTTAGAGATCGCCTCTCCGGAAGTTTTGTCCGAATGTACTCAGCTTAGTATCGCAGAAATCACCGGCACACTGCGCTATTTCCAAAGCCGCGGGTATATCGAATGGAGTGAAGACAAAGCTCGAGTGTCTGACCACTGGTTTAGACACATTACCAATGTATTAGACCGACAACATCTATTGGTGAAGTAACATGATGAGATTTCTATTTTTCGTTTTAGTGTTCGTTTCGGCTCCGAGCTTTGCCAGCGAAGAAGTGGCCAGCGTTGAGAATATCTCACAAATCGCCAGCTTGATTCGGTGGAGCGGCGTGTTCTTCTCGTTATTGATCATCGCTGCCACTTGGTTGTTGCTAAAATTCTTAAACTCACTGGTTGATAGTATTGGTAGCCAGTTCGCTCAATACCGAATGATGCTGCAAAAGCTGCAATCTTTTACCCAATTTTTCATCTACATGGGTGCGGGTATTTTGGTGTTTATGATGAGCTTTAGAATCAACGACCAAATCTTAGCCCTGATTGGTGGTACGTTAGCGGTATCCGTTGGTTTTGCGCTGAAAGACCTTGCAGCATCGTTTATTGCTGGGATGACGGTGATGGTTGACCGACCATTCCAAGTCGGTGACCGCGTCACCTTTGAAGGAAATTATGGTGACATTATTGCTATTGGCCTTCGCTCAGTACGAATGCGTACTCTCAATGACGACATCATTACTATTCCAAATAACCGATTCCTTAACGAGGTTACGGTAAGCGGTAACTATGGCGCATTGGATATGCAGGTTGTCATCCCATTTTACGTCGGAATGGATGAAGATATCGTACTTGCTCGCGATTTGATTCAAGAAGCCGCGTCATCAAGCCGTTACATTCATCTACCTAAGCCTGTGACAGTGTTGGTAAAGCAAACCATTGCCGATAACTACTTAGCGATTCAGTTAACCTGTAAAGCGTATGTGGTTGATACTGCTTATGAAAAACTGTTTGAAACCGACATAACGTTACGCGTAATGAAAGAGTTCAAACAACATGGTATTAAACCGCCGAAGATCGCGGTAAACAGCCCATAACAACAAAGAAAAACGGCTCGTCAATGCGAGCCGTTCATTTAGTTCAATCAAAACAACAAGCTAACGAGTTGTCACCAGTAGATCGATGTTGTTTTCAACTTTTTTCGGCAAATAGACACTAAAGCAGCTACCTTTGCCCCACTCTGACTCCACAGTAATCTCGCCTCCGGTCTGGCTTAAGATACTTTGTGAAACCGATAAACCTAACCCTGTTCCATCACGGCGAGTGGTATAGAAAGGTGAAAAAATACGCTTTAAGTTTTCAGGCTTAATACCGCAACCTTCATCTTGAATATGCACCACCGCGCCTCTGTCTTGCCCATCTTCAATCCAGTCTTCACTGCTGATGGTCAGTTTCCCTTTGCCCTGCATGGCGTGAATGCCGTTCATTTGCAAGTTAACTAATATTTGCAGCAACTGATGGCGGTTCACCTCTACCGAAGTATGCGCTTTGAGGTTAGAGACAAACTCAACATCGCGCTTTTTGCTCCCGGTTTTCACCAAGGTAATGCTTTCTTCGATAATCGGATTAACGTGCTGCCACGTAATTTCATCTTGTACGCCACCCTGTCGGCTATATTGCAAAAGGCTTCGGGTGATATTGCGAATACGGTCGATCTGCGCGTGAATAGCTTCAAGCTCATCCTTAACGCGATCGCTGTCATCCCCTAACTCGAACTGGATCAGCTCAACGTTACCCAAGATCACTGCGCTCGGGTTATTGATTTCATGAGCAATACCTGCGGTCAGCTCTCCCAATGCCGAGAGTTTTTCATGAATGACCAGTTTATCGCGTGTTTGGTTGAGCAACTGAATATGCAGCTCTAACTCAGAGGTTTTCTCTTCTAAGCTTGCCGTTCGGTGTTGTACTTTGGCTTCAAGCTGAATGGCCGCTTGCTCCAATTCGTTTTTTTGCTGACGAAGCAAATCAAGCATGTTATCAAACTGCTTAGCGAGTTGAGCCAATTCGTGCTCTTCATCCAAGCCTAAAGGACCGATACGGGTGTCTTTACCCATTTGAATCATCTTTACTACGCGGTGTATATGTTCGATGGGGTTAAACAAGTCTCTTGAGCCTCGATAAACGAACACCCCAGAGATGAGAAGCAAGGTTAATGTGGTGACACTAACCTCGGCAATATTAGTCATGTACGCCTTGAGGAATGGCCAAATCAGATAACCGGTATAGAGCATACCGATCACTTTATCGTGCTGATCTTTAATCGGCTCATAGGCGGTAATGTACCAAGCATCATAAACGAAAGCTTTATCCACCCATTGCTTGCCTTGGGTTAATACCGCGTAATCCACTTCATCCGATACGCGAGTACCGATGGCGCGACCTTCTCGTTGCTCACTGTCTAATGGCACGTTAGTACTGACGCGCAAGTTATCCAAAAACAAGGTCAACGTGCCGATTGGGCGCAAGCTATCATGGCTTGATGGATAAATCAGGTCGCGTATTTGGTCGACTAAAACCGTACTGTTGTTTAGCAGCAAACCACCATCAAGAAAGCCGACGATCTTGTAATTGTTATCTCGCACCGGAATGATGGTACGGCTAACTAACCCACGCTGCTCAACTTTACGCTCATCTAACACCGCGACTTGCGCGCTTTTCGCCAAGTTCTTATCCAGCTTATTAAGCTCTTGAGCAGAAAGAACATCAAAGAATGACTCTTTCCCCGTCAACACCTGATGAGAAATGTCTTCATCGCGGTGCAAGTATAAAAAGTCTAAGTTGTAGCGGTTCTTTTGTTCAGACACCCACTGTTGGAGAGCTTGATCGTCTTGGGACTCTGCCAAACGAGTTCGGAAATCATAAGACTCGGCGAAAGATTTAACATGGTTGGCTTGCTTTTGCTGCAACAACACAACACTGTTGTTCGCGACACCTAAACGCTCGGACACATCCACTAACGCGCTTTGCCATGTATAGTGGATAGACCAATAAATAGTAATACCGATCAGCGCAATCAAAGTGAAAATAATAGGCGCTGAGGTAAGAAACATTAGGCGATAACGCACCATGGTTTTGAAGCGATATCGCCACTTAGCGATCAAGTTAATGCGGTTTGGCATCGGCTTATTCCTCAGCGTCCCATTCTTTATATTTACGCTCTAACGTTTTACGCGCAACACCTAAATCACGAGAAGCGGCAGATTTGTTGCCATCATGAAAATCCACCAACTGCTGGATATGCGATTTTTCGACTTCTTTCAGCGTCCAAGAGTTCGGGTAACCTTGGCCGACTTCTTTGGTGGGTTGCTCAAGCTCAATCAATTGCGCGCCGGAAGAAACCGTCATCGATACTCTCGGTTTATCATGGATACCCTCCACTTCACGCCAATAGTGCGCAGGAGGCTTGCCGAGCAAAATGCAACGTTCAATCAAGTTTTTTAGCTCACGGATATTACCCGGCCATTGATAGTCATGCATGGCTTGAATGTCTTCGTGCGCCCATTTTGGATCAGGCATGGCCAGTTCTTTAGACAGCATTTTAGTAAAGAACGGCACCAAATCATTGAGATCAGATTTTCTATCTCGCAATGGTGTTACATCGATTTTTAATACGTTCAAGCGGTAGAACAAGTCTTGGCGGAAGTTACCCTTTTCTACTTCTTGTTGAAGGTTTCGGTTGGTCGCTGCGACAACTCGAACGTCAACGGTGATCTCTTTTTCGCTACCTACAGGTCGAATGGTTCTCTGCTCTAGCACGCGCAGCAACGCTGATTGCATCGCTAGCGGCATCTCACCAATTTCATCTAAGAACAATGTGCCGCCATTCGCCACGCGGAAAAGGCCTTCGCGGTTTTTCTTCGCACCAGTAAACGCGCCTGATGTATGACCAAACAGTTCACTTTCAAGAAGTTCAGGCGCTATTGCCCCGCAGTTGACCGGTACAAACGGCCCTTTACGTTGGCTCGCTTCATGAACACCACGGGCAACTAACTCTTTACCCGTACCTGATTCACCCTCAATCAATACCGAAGCGCGTGATGGAGCAAATTGGGTAATCAGCTGTTTAAGTAATTTAGTTCGCTCTGAATTGCCGACAATTTCGGTGGTAATGTGACGATTAAAGTCATGACGAAGCGCATATTGCAAACGTTCGTTAAGGCGTTTGTCCATGCAGCGCTGAACAGATTGCAGCATTTGGCTCAGATTAAACGGCTTAAGAATGAAATCTGTCGCGCCAAGCTTTAGCGCAGAAATGGCGGTTTCTAAATCCGCATATCCAGTCATAAAAATAACGTCTGCTTTACGATCTTCATCGGTAAAGGCTTCTTCCCACTCAATGCCAGAGCGTCCCGGAAGGTTAATATCAAGGATGATCAAATCATAATGGTTTGATGTGCGCAGACCCTCAGCTTGTTCAATGCTGCCTGCCGTATCTACTTTGGAAAACATTTTACTTAATGCTTTTTGCAGGATGGTTTGCATCCCTACTTCATCATCAACCACCAGTACTGAAAACGCTTGGTATTGGGACAGTTTATTTTCGTCGATCGTTGGCGACATGAGTTCTACTCTTATTATTGTGGGATTGGGTCAGAGTGTACCAAGTTTATCAGGCAGGAATCGAGAACAATTGAGACAAATTGTCTCATGAGCCATTTTATCCCAGCCGAAATGAAGATTTTTTGTAGCAAAAACAAGCAAATTGAGACATTTAAACTTGGCATCTAGTTTGCAAGTACCTGCGCACAGATCATCGAATCAGCTTTGTGATCTCGCCCAGCGATTTGATATCAAACATAATTTAACGTCGGAAGCACCAAGCCAGTTTTTATGGCATTAGGCAAAACATGGAAAATAAAACAATGAAAACCATTAGTTATACAGTCATTACAGCGTCTTTAGCCCTTGCAAGTTACTCAGCGACTGCGGAAGAAGCACCGCATGTACGTTTGGCGACCACAACCAGTACCTACCACTCTGGTTTATTAGATTACCTTCTACCAGAATTTGAAAAAGACACCGGTTACAAAGTCGATGTTATCGCTGCTGGTACAGGCAAATCTCTTAAAATGGGGGAAAATGGCGATGTAGATTTGGTGATGACTCACGCACCAAAAGCGGAAGCAAACTTTGTAGAGAAAGGTTACGGCGTTCTACCTCGTAAACTTATGTACAACGATTTCGTTATTGTTGGCCCTACTGCTGACCCAGCAAAAGTTGCTGATCAAAAAGACGTGGCTCAAGTGTTTAAGAACATTGCATCAAGCAACGCGACTTTTGTCTCTCGTGGCGATGATTCAGGCACACATAAGAAAGAAAAAGGCATTTGGGAACAAACAAGCATCGAACCAAACTTTGGTGGTTACCGCTCAGTAGGTCAAGGCATGGGCCCAACTCTGAACATGGCTTCAGAAATGCAAGGCTATACAATGACTGACCGTGGTACTTGGTTGGCATACAACAACAAGCTTGATCTTAAAATCTTGTTCCAAGGCGATAAGAAGCTATTCAACCCTTACCAAGTGATTCTGGTGAACCCAGAGCGCTACCCAACCATCAACTACCAAGGCGCAAAAGTGTTCAGTGATTGGCTAGTGAATCCTAAAGGCCAAGAGCTTATCAACAGCTTTAAACTGAATGGCAAACAACTGTTTGTTGCCAACGCTAACGAGAAATAATCACGTATGAGCCTGTGGCAAACCACTTTAGATGCGTTGTCATTATTGGTCAGCTTTGACCAACAACTATGGGAGATCGTTGCGGTCTCCTTTAGTGTTTCTTTGACCTCGATTACCTTGGTGTTACTACCAGCAATTCTGTTCTCTTTTGTACTCGCTTACACCGAGTTTCGAGGCAAATGGTTACTGCTATCCTTAATTAATACGCTGCAGGCAGTGCCAACAGTGGTCATCGGTTTATTGCTTTATATGCTGTTGTCCCGTTCAGGTCCCTTGGGTGACTGGCAAATGCTGTTTACTCAAAAAGCCATGATATTTGGTCAAATGCTGATTTGTTTCCCTGTGTTGGTTTCAATGATGCATGGCGCATTGCAATCCAGTGATCGCCGCGCAGTGGAAACGGCCATTACGCTTGGCGCATCCATGACGCGTTTGGCGGCAACCATGATTTGGGAAACGCGTTTTCCGTTACTCGCAGCGACCATCGCGGCCTTCTCTCGCATTGTGACAGAAGTGGGTTGTTCGATGATGGTCGGTGGCAACATTATGGGGGTAACAAGAAATATCCCCACCGCCATTGCAATGGAAAGCCATAAAGGCGCGTTTGCGCAAGGTGTTGCATTAGGAATTGTATTACTCTCATTAGCATTAGTGCTGAACTGCATGCTGACTAGCATGCGCGGTAAAGGCTATTTGAGAACTTAAGGCGCTGTATGACAATTAAAATCGCTGCACAGCAACTCTCTATGCGTTTTAACGATCGAGTTCTGTTCCATATACCTGAGCTTACAATAGGCCCAAACGACGCCATCTACCTTAAAGGTGCGAATGGTGTGGGTAAAACGACGCTGCTTAAAATTTTGTCGGGATTGCTGAAACCAACCACAGGTAAAGTTATTGCGCCGAACGACAATTTCGCCCAACGCTTTTTTGCGCGAAGTGGTCGACGTGATGTGGTTTATTTGCACCAATCCCCTTACCTATTTGATGGTACGGTATATCAAAATGTTGCTTACGGTATCCGCTACCAAAAACATACCCAACAAGACAAACGCGCAAAGGTTATCAACGCTTTGCGTTTAGTGGGTTTAGAAACGCTGGCTGATGAGCACATATCGGTGCTTTCTGGTGGTGAAAAACAACGTGTAGCAATGGCAAGAGCTTGGATATTAACACCTTCGATCCTGCTAATGGATGAACCAAGCGCTTCCCTTGATCAAGAGTCGATTGAACGCTTAGTGGTATTAGCTCAAGACTTAATCAGCCGTGGTTCTAGCATTGTGGTCACAAGCCATCAAAATAACGCCTTAACGGACTTATGTCGTAAACAATGGTGGATCAAGGACTCAACTCTGGTAGAGTCTCCTTTGTTACAAATCATAACCGAAGCGAAGCAAGAGAACACTTATGCTACCTCCAACGCAAACTAGTTGGGTTATTTTGGCTGGCGGACAAGCCAGCCGTATGGGTGGACAAGACAAAGGTCTTATCGAACTAAATAATAAACCACTCATACAGCACGTTATTGAACGCCTGTCGCCACAAACCCCTAAAATACTAATTAACGCTAACCGTAACCTTGAAGCTTACGCCAAGTACGGTCATGTATTTCAAGACCAATTCAAAGATTACCCCGGCCCTATGGGCGGAATCCACGCTGGGTTAGTTGAAGCCGAAACGGATTGGGTTGGCTTTGTCCCTTGTGATAGCCCTCAAATCAATCACGACCTCGTGGAAAGATTTTGCTCTCAAGTGACCGCAGATACTGACATTTTGGTTGCGCACGATGGCGACCATCAGCAACCTGTGTTTACGCTCTACCATAAACGTGTGTTGCCAAAACTGACCGCATTTTTAGAACGTGGCGATAGAAAAATCATCCTACTCTATAAAGAGTGCAATACCGCTTATGTCGATTTTAGCGACTCATTAGACTGCTTTGTGAATCTTAATACGCCACAAGAATTGGCTCAGTTTGGAACAATCCGATGAACAATAACCATATCGTCCCTATTCTTGGTTTTGCTGCCTACTCTGGTACGGGCAAAACAACCCTTATTGAAGCTTTACTGCCTAAGTTGACAGAAGCAGGTCTACGCATTGGCATGCTAAAACACGCCCATCACAATTTTGATGTTGATAAACCGGGCAAAGACAGTTACCGCCTACGTAAAGCGGGTGCAAGCCAAATGCTGATCTCTTCTCGTAATCGTTACGCATTAATGACCGAAACGCCGGAAGAAGAGTCTGAGTTCCATTACCTATTAAGCCGCTTTGACCAACAGAAACTGGATGTAGTTCTGGTTGAGGGTTGTAAGAACATTGCTTTCCCAAAAATTGAATTACATCGCGAAGAAGTGGGTAAACCATGGCTCTACCCTAACGATGAAAACATCATCGCTATTGCAGCAGATAGCCAAGTTAATGATTCAGAGTTGCCTCAGCTCAATATCAACGACCTAGATGCCATTACGCAATTTGTGATCGGCTATGTTGCGAATAATGGCCAACAGAAATCTGTTGCTGCATGTTGCGATACGCTTTCGCCTGCGTTTCTTTCTGTTACCCAAGGTCAAGAAAAGATCCTTTCTTTGGTCAACCCTGTTGAGCAGCACGAGTCGGTACCCGTAGACACATGTTATAACCGTGTGCTTGCGCAAGCGGTAACTTCACCAGTGAACGTACCTCAATACACCAACTCTGCGATGGATGGCTTTGCGATTCGTAGTGACGATTTAGAGCGAGAGAGTTATCAAGTCGTTGCCGAAGTGCTGGCTGGTCATGCATATGAGGGTGAATTACAAACAGGTCAAGCCGTTAAAATCATGACGGGAGCCCCTATGCCCAAAGGTGCTGACACCGTAGTAATGCGTGAACAAGCGCAATGTAATAGTGACGCGGTAACCTTTGGCGATGCAGACATACAAGCTGGGCAAAACGTTCGCCAAGCCGGAGAAGATCTTGCTATTGGCGCCGATGTCTTTACCCAAGGCACTCGAATTGCGTCACCAGAAATGGGGATGATGGCATCGCTTGGTTTTGGCCACTGCCCTGTTATGCGTAAACTGAAAGTTGCCTTGTTCTCTACCGGCGATGAAGTTCAAGCGCCAGGTAGTGAGCAAAAGCCAAATACAATTTATGACTCTAACCGTTACACTATTATGGGCATGTTAGAGAAGCTTGGTTGTGAAATCATCGACTTCGGTATTCTTGAAGACAACGAAGAAGTGATGATTAATGCGATTGAAAAAGCCAGCGCACAAGCCGATGTGGTGATCACTTCTGGCGGTGTCTCTGTCGGTGATGCTGATTACATTAAGCTTGCACTTGATAAGCTTGGTCAAATCGATTTCTGGCGTATTAACATGCGTCCGGGACGCCCTCTTGCTTTCGGGCAAATCAACGACAAGCCGTTCTTTGGTTTACCGGGCAACCCTGTTGCTGTGATGGTGTCATTCATTAACTTCGTTGAACCTGCATTACGTAAAATGCAGGGTGAAGTTGATTGGCAACCATTGAAAGTTACCGCAATCGCAACGGAAAACCTGCGCTCTCGCCAAGGTCGTACTGAGTTCAGTCGTGGTGTCTATGAGTTAGATGCCTCTGGTCGATTACTGGTACGTACTACCGGTAAACAAGGCTCAGGCATTCTGCGCTCAATGAGCGAGGCCAACTGCTTAATTGAAATCTCGCCTGCGGTAGATACAGTAAAAGCGGGAGAAAGCGTGACAATCATCCCTCTTCAAGGCAGAATCTAGCCCAACACCATTTAGATGAGAGCCAGCACTTCGCTGGCTCTACTATTTGTTTCAATAGAATTTATTTAAGAGTGAAATCCATGGCTCGTACCATCCTTTATACTTACAAAGACGAAGAGAAGACGCTGACTTTCTCATACCAGCAGCACCGCAATATTCATGAAGCGGTAGCAGAAGCAGAAGGTATTGATATTTCAGAGTTCCTAAAGATGGAACAGCAAATTGAAGCGATTTCTGATACGAAAGCCGTTCGCAACTATCGCGACAACCACTTTAGAAAGCTAGGCTTTGGTAAAATTACCCTACAACAAAAAGAAAACCTTGGTGTAGGTAAGAAGAAATAATCCCATTTGATTCGGATTAGATGTACAAAAAAGCATCAGCCATTAGCTGATGCTTTTTTATTAACTAAATACAATTATTTAATATTTAGGAATGCTGCACCGCGAACACCGCCTGAATCGCCGTGTTTCGCTTTTACGATCTTAGGACACTTCGCTACAGAAAGAAGATGCTTAGGAATGCGTTTTGGCATCTCTTCGTAAATCATATCGAAGTTTGATAGACCACCACCTAACACAACTACGTGCGGATCGTTGGCAGTAAATAGGTTAGCAAAACAGATCGCCAGTAGCTCCATAAAGCGCTCTACGTGCTCAACCGCTTTGGATTCGCCTTCTGCTTGCGCTTTAATAATATCAATCGCTTTCTTCTGTTCACCATAGTAATGAGCATAAAGAAGCTCAAAACCACGACCTGATAGATAGTTATCAATACAACCTTTCTTATCACAGCCACAATCTAGTAGTGGTGCGTTCTCGCCAAGGTGGAACCAAGCATCAATAGGCAGACGCATATGGCCCATTTCACCCGCTACGTGGTTACGACCAGAGAACACTGCACCATCATAAATGATGCCACCACCAAAACCTGTACCTAAGATAAGACCAAGTACTGATGGAGAATCTTTTAGTTCATCATCCCAAGCTTCAGACAGCGCGAAACAGTTCGCATCGTTATCCACTTTGACCGTGCGCCCAATGATCGCCTCTAAATCTTTACGTAAAGTTTTACCTTTAGCTGCTGGAATATTCACGGTTAAGATCGCGCCTGTATCCGCGTCTTCCATGCCAGGTAGACCAAGGCCAATCGTACCTTCGCACTGAAATTCTTGGTCATATTTGCTCACTAGGCCAGCGATTGTATCAAGTAGTAGTTGGTAATCACTGGTTGGCGTTGGGACACGTTCTGTCGCGACGCGTTCTAATTTCTCGTTAAATGCGCCAAACTCGATTTTGGTGCCGCCCACGTCAAAGCCGTAGTACATCTTACTTTCTCCCAGAAAAATACATAAATCTAAACTCGCTCATTATCCACAGAGCGATTCTCACAATCCGTGACCTGTCCCTGTTTATCTGTTAAATGAAATGTAAAATCAACCCTGATGGTGCGGATTTGCGGCAAGGTAGCGTTTTAACTCGGGACGAGTAAAATCGGGCTTTAGACGAGTCTTTGATAGCAGGTAGCTTTCGCGAAAAACCGCAAACCATTGTTCGAGTGTGTTCGATGCTTTTAACTCTCCCGCCGCCTCTAAAATTAAAACAGCAACTTCCGCTGTTGAAAGGTGTTGTTCGTTATCAGATTTACGCATTTGGTACTGAGAAAGCTGCTCAGGTTGGATAGATAACACCGGTAGATCTTGTAAGTATGGCGATTTGCGAAAGATTCGGCGAGCTTCGCGCCAGCTTCCATCAAGAAAGATAAATAGCGGCTTTTTGCCATTCGTTAACGGCAACGACTGCTTAGCCATTAAGCGCTGTTTATCTTCTACGTACTCATCAGGGAATACGACAATAGGTTGATACTGTGGGTTTTGAATCAACGCTAACATATCACTATCAGGTTCTGTTCTATTCCATTGATACACGTAGCTTTCTTTTATGGTATCGACAATTAGGCGGCCGGTATTACTCGGCTTAAACACCTCGTTTTCCGATACGAGCAGCATCACTGCCACATCACTATCAACATCTGGCTGATACCCACAGATACAATGTTTTTGTGCCACTTGGCAGTACTGACAGCGCTCTACTTTACTACCTCGCGCAGCAAATGCTTTGGTCGAGTTTTGTTGGCGAAGTTGGTATAGATGGTGAAATCCGTGAATTCTCATAGTGAATCGTCGATAATGATAGAAACGAGTAAGGCGTGAGATTCTACTCACCCTATTTGAAGTTGCAAGTGAGGATCTTAAATGCAACAAGCTGATGTTATTCGCCTGTCTATATTCTTAATTGTATTGCTCAGTTGCGCATTATGGGAATGGGTGTTACCGCGTAAAACACTCACCCAATCTAAATGGCAACGCTGGCTCAATAACCTATGTTTAGTCGGCTTAAATTCGTTGTTTTTGACGCTGTTAATGCCAATACTCGCCATTGAAGCAGCGGTATGGGCAGAAAAATCCCATTTCGGTTTGCTTAACCAACTTGAGCTGCCCATGGCATTAGAGATTGTGATTGCAGTGGTTCTTCTAGATTTAGCCATTTACTTACAGCATTTAGTTTTCCACCGTGTTCCGATTCTTTGGCGTTTGCACCGAATGCACCATGCTGATCAAGACATCGATGTCACCACAGGCGCACGATTTCACCCAATTGAGATCCTCCTTTCGATGTGGATAAAGATGGCTGTTGTCGTCATGTTAGGTATTAACCCAATGTCAGTATTGGTGTTTGAAGTATTGTTAAACGCCAGTGCCATGTTTAACCATAGCAACGCAAAACTGTCATTATCCCTTGATAAATGGCTTCGTAAAATCGTTGTAACGCCCGACATGCATCGAGTGCATCATTCCGTTGAGGTAAAAGAAACCCACTCAAACTTTGGTTTTTTCTTATCGATTTGGGACCAGATGTTTAACACTTACATTGACCAACCCAAAGCGGGTCATGATAACGCCACCATTGGTCTGCCCTATTTCCAAACCGCGCGCGAGCAGTGGCTAGACAAAATGCTGACCCAACCTTTTCGTAAAAAATAAGGGGACGAATGTCCCCTTCTACTTATTTGGCGCACCTTGCACCAGTTTAAATCATGGATTTGGTCAGTTGATATTTTTCTAGCATGTTAGTTTGCAACTTAGCAATGTCAGACACTTTTTGCGAAATATCTAGCATCGTGACTAACTGCGAGTTAGTTTGATCGCCTTGCTCTGAAACATGGCTAATTGAGCGACTCACATCCGCGGTGGCACGCTCTTGCTCTTCAGTCGCCACCGATATTTGTTCAAATCGCGCACCAATTAGGCTGACTGCTTGATCGATATCTTCAAAGGTGTGTTTGACCTCTTCACTAGAAACGAGCGCCTGCGCCATTTCCTCACGAGAGTCCGCGACCGCCTTACGAGACTGCTCAGCCGCCACAACCAAATCATTCATCCGTACTTGAATATTCCTTGTTTGCTCCGACGTATCGCTGGCTAGCTTACGCACTTCATCTGCGACGACTGCAAATCCCCGCCCTTGTTCACCCGCACGAGCAGCTTCAATTGCGGCATTCAATGCGAGTAAATTGGTGTTTTCTGCAATACCAGAGATCATATCCACCATCTCATTGATTTGATTGACTCGCTTGTCGAGTTTCACCATTGCTTTTTCATTGTCATTTAGCGTCGTTTCTAATGACGCTAAGCGGGTGCGGTTTTGTTCTATCGCTTTTACGCCAACGGTTGTGTGCTGTTTCGCCTGTTTTGATTCGTCGTAGGACTCATTGGTGACTGTGGCGATCTCGCGGATTGACGCTTCCAATTGATTTACCGTGGTGACCATATCAGTGAGAGATTGATTTTGACGCGCTAAGCTGGATTTGGACTTTTCTGCCGCGCGGTAATTATCGGCTGCCGATTGATTAAGCGTTTGGCTATTCTCAGTCACGCTTTGCAAAGAATCGCCGGTTGAAACAATCACTTCATTCAAATGTTCGGCGATTTCTCGCATTTCGTTTGGCCCAGTCATCGGCACTTTACCGCTTAAATCATGTTTTGTGACTAGATATAAATGGCTGATAATTTGCTTTAAGCTTGATTGAACCCAGCGTTTTAGCCCGAACCAAACCACCAGAACCAGCAAGCCAATCACAATCGTCGAGCTAATCAGCGTTGTTGTGATCGTTGTGATCGTACCCTTCACCACTTGCTCGCTCTGAACAATGAGGTTTTCTGAGCTTGCTGATATTTGATTTAACGTTTCAACCACAGACGCCGTTTTAACGCGAACCTCTGCTAGCAAATCATTCTGCTGCTCAGCCAGTTCTAACTTGGTCATGATGAGATTGAGTACGCCATCTTTCGAAAATCCAGCTTGCACCATTTGATAGGGCGCAGTCAGGCTTGAAAATTCAGTCACCTCAGGGTGCCACTCTTTGAAATCATCATATGCGAGATTGATGGCGGCATTACGATACTTCATCTGCTTGAGCTCTTTACGTGCTTTGTCTTGATCTTGTTGCATCAGCAGCATAAGAAAAGTGCTTTCCATTGAACTCGCGCTGGCGATAAAACGGTTTGCGGCATCGGAAGATTCTGGATTCTCGATGGCTAAAAATGAAGAAATTCGGTTCATTTCTGGGCCAATCGAGCTAATGCCATACCGAAACTCACCGACTTTACTGTCAATTTCGCCTTGCAAGGCAAGTAACCTCTGTTGCATTGACAAAATCGAATCGGATAACGTTTCTAATTGCTCAGAATCTTGCAGAAGCTGTTGTTTTTGCTGTTGGCTAACGACTTGCGGTAAGGTTTTTAGTATTTCGTTGACCTGTTTGCGATATTGCAATGATGACTCGCTCAATACACTCATTGTATTCACTAGCGTCTGTAGTTCTTGCTCCGAACTCACTTGAGTTGCATAACTTAGCTGCTTTGCTTGTTCTAATAGAGATTGCGTTAGCTTCGCATTTGTTAAAGAAAGAGGTAACGCTTGGTCAGAAAGCCCGGTAAATTGAACACCTACTCGCTCTAATCCTCGTTGGCTCAATACTGATAGCCCGGTAATGAGCAGTGCGAAGCAAATAAAAATCGCACTGATTGATTGGATCAGCGAGAGTGAAAATTGATTTTTTTTAGATTCCATTACTATGCAATTATGTTTAATACTTAAGTCAATTTTTTGCAGTGTATGGCCGGACTATTACAGTTAAATGTCATTAAGGACGATGAAATACTTTATGTTTCTTAATCTTCTATCTCATCTATCACGCGGTGTGTCGGCAATTTGTGCCATCGGGTTGTTAGTCGCGTGTTCTTCAAGCCCTGATTTTTCGCGCAGTAACCAGTCCAGTTTGAGCCCGGAAGAGTTACAAACCAAACAGAAGCTGATGGATGTGTACCAAATTTGGCAAGGTGCGCCCTACCGTTTAGGTGGAACAAGCCTAAATGGTGTTGATTGTTCGGCATTTGTGCAAACGGCTTACTCAAATGGATTACAAGTCAACTTACCTAGAACCACAAAGACACAAGTAGAAATTGGACGAGCAGTGGATTATGACCAAGCTAAAGTAGGCGATTTGGTGTTCTTTAAGACGTCTTATACCACTCGGCACGTTGGCATATATTTAGGCAACAAGCAGTTTATGCATGCTTCTACGTCAAAAGGGGTGATTATTTCTAGATTGGATAACCCATATTGGGCGGGGAATTTCTGGCAGTTTAGGCGGGTAATGTCCCCGCCTTTATAACCTTTGAATCAGTCGTATTTAGCGACTGCACTGTCAAACAGGTTTTTTACTAGCGCGATGTATTCATCAAGAAAGGCAATTTGCTCATTGGCAGCTGGTTTACCCCATACACCCGCAAGGACTTCGCCAAGATCGGCAACAACAGAATCCGCTTCTTTAAGAAGCTTAAAACGTACACTTGAATGCAGCTCT
Organism: Vibrio sp. LaRot3; assembly: GCF_027587025.1. Classification (GTDB taxonomy): domain Bacteria; phylum Pseudomonadota; class Gammaproteobacteria; order Enterobacterales; family Vibrionaceae; genus Vibrio. Next base: position 915,762 of record NZ_JAPPTI010000001.1, read on the forward strand.
GGGTTTTGCTCGAAAATAGACATAATATTGGAAGCCACCATATCAGTGACAACATCTTCAATACTTTCTGTTCCTGTATCGCCGTCAGCAGCGAACACATCAAGGTTTGATGCAAGATATTCTACAAGAGCTAGATAGCCATCAGTATCAACAACCACATTCCTCTCCATTAATTATAATTTTAGATGACTTGCCTATACTACGGCATTGTTCAGTCACTTAACAATGACTCTGGTGCCAGTTGCTTATAAATACAACACAAATATAGAAACGAAGCGAAAACATATCAGTTCTCGCGTGCATTTAACGGAATGCAGATCAACCTTCCGCAAGATATCTTAATCTATTGATGTTCTTCACACTTTATAAATGCAGTTGCTTATTTCAGCCCAAATCGTTGAATTCTTTGCTGCATCGTTCGGTTTTTAATCAAAGCATGACCTACAATTACTCCAGTCATCATCTGATTGAAGGGCGTACTATGTGGCAAGCGATCGCAGAGCAATTGTCTGAAACCTTGATGTTTGATTTCACCATCCATGAGAAGGTGAGGTTGAGTGGCGGGGATATTAGTGAATCTTATATGATCAGTGATGGAGAGCAGCGCTATTTCATCAAGATCAATCAGCGTGAGTTCCTACCTCAATTCCAAGTTGAAGCTGACAATATCAAAGCGCTGCGTGATACTTCTACCGTGTTTGTGCCAGAGCTGGTTCATATTGGACACTGCAAACATAACTCCTTCCTTATCCTCAATTATTTACCGACGAAAAATCTCGATGACTCAGACAACAGTTATGCGTTTGGGCAAAAGCTGGCAGAACTCCATTTATGGGGTGAACAAAAAGAGTTTGGGTTTGACCAAGATAACTACATTGGGCACACCCTTCAGCCCAATAAATGGGACAAAAAATGGTGCCGCTTCTTTGCCGAACAACGCATTGGTTGGCAATTGCAGTTAGCGAGTGAAAAAGGCATTAAACTTGTCGATATTGATGAGTTCACTCAGGTTATTAGAGAACAACTCGCCTCACATCAACCGCGCCCTTCACTACTTCATGGTGACCTTTGGTATGGAAACGTTGCCAATACGCCTTTCGGGCCAATTTGCTATGACCCCGCTTGCTATTGGGGCGACAGAGAGTGTGACCTCGCCATGACCGAACTGTTTGGTGGCTTTAACCAAGAGTTTTATCGTGGCTATAAAAGTGTCAGTCCGCTCGATTCGGGCTACCAACAACGTATGCCGATTTATAACCTGTACCACGTACTTAATCATTACAATTTGTTTGGTGGTCATTACCTTGAGCAAGCTGAATCCTTAATTAAACGAATTCAGGCTTTTTAAGCAATTTTCAAAGTGTTTTAGCAACGTTTTGCAACAATAGAGGTGGTTTTTAAACCACCTCTATTGTTATTTTCTGTCGCTAGTCAAACTTTGTACTTAATTCACGTCCATTACTAACTTCTATCGATAATATTTAATTAAGCGCTAGGTGAAATCTCTCACTTTCAGCTAGCAACTTGAAGTCTTTAAAGAGGTAATGTCCATGCGTAACTTCACTGAGAAACAGGTATCTTGCCCTCACTGCGGCCACTCTATTGGTATCACCCTCGACGCCTCCAATGGCAATCAAGAATTCTATGATGATTGCCCAGCTTGTTGTAATGCCGTTCACTATAATCTAGTGGTTAATGAGCAAATGAATCGTATCGATCTCTCTATCGATGCGGATGATGAACAAATTTTCTAAACCCATCAAAAAAGAGCGCTGAAAAGCGCTCTTTTTATGTTTCGTTCAGCCCTAGCCTAACTGTTTAGCCGCCAGAACACGTTCTACCGTATCGACAATCGCTTGAGTTTGAGGATCAAACTCGACGTTAATTTTATCCCCTACTTTACGCTGACCAAATAAAGTGCGTTGCAACGTTTCCGGAATAAGATGAACGCTGAACTTGTTTTCGTTTACTTCGCCAATCGTCAAGGAGCAGCCATCAAGGCCAATATAGCCTTTTGCCAACACGTATTTCATACTATCGCTTGGCAGCTCAAACCAAATGGTTCGGTTGTTTGGTGAGTCAATCACATCGACAACCGTCGCCATCAGTGAAATATGACCAGACATGCTATGACCACCGATCTCATCGCCAAACTTGGCTGCACGCTCGATATTTACTAAGCTGCCGGATTCAACTTCGCCTAAGTTGGTCAGTTTTAACGTCGCTTGCATGAGGTCAAAACTCACCAGGTCACCTTCAATTTTACTGACCGTCAAACAACAACCGTTATGAGCAACCGAAGCGCCTATCGCAAGGTTTGCGCCGAGTTCATCGGTTAACTTAACCGTGTGAGTTTGAAAGTCTTGCTTCTTTTCCACCGATACGACGCTTGCCATACCTTGAACGATTCCTGTAAACATGAAGATTCCCAATTATTCGTGATGAGCATAAATTAACGTAATTTTCGTAGCCTGTGTAGCGACAAAACCAAATACGCTTCACTTCACATTGAAAGATCACTTTTAGTCATTTGTTTCTGTATAATGCGGCCGTCATTGAGACACAGCAACACGAATGTTGTTCTTCCCTTTTTTGGAGTTTTTTCGTGCATCGTTATAAGCAAGAAGCCAACACGCTCATTAAGTTGGCTACACCGGTATTGATCGCTTCTGTCGCACAAACTGGTATGGGCTTTGTTGATACCGTTATGGCCGGTGGCGTCAGCGCAACCGACATGGCGGCAGTATCTATCGCAGCGAGTATCTGGCTACCTTCTATTCTGTTCGGAGTTGGCTTGCTAATGGCGCTTGTGCCTGTTGTTGCCCAGCTAAATGGCTCTGCAAACTACAAACAGATCCCATACGAGATTCAACAAGGCATTTATATGGCTTTGGTAATCTCTCTGCCGATCGTTGGTGTCTTGTTCCAAACTCAAACCATCCTTAATTTAATGGATGTGGAACAAGTCATGGCCGACAAAACCAACGGCTACATGCATGCGGTGATGTACGCGGTTCCGGCGTTTTTGTTATTCCAAGCATTGCGCAGTTTTACCGACGGCCTTTCACTGACTAAGCCTGCGATGTTCATTGGCTTTATCGGCCTACTTTGTAACATCCCACTTAACTGGATATTTGTTTACGGTAAATTTGGTGCGCCAGCGCTTGGTGGTGTCGGCTGTGGCGTTGCTACCGCAATTGTTTACTGGATCATGTTTTCGCTAATGCTGCTCTACGTGTTAACCGCGAAACGTGTTGCTCATATCGAGTTGTTTAAACACTTTCACGCACCACAAGGTAAAGCACTGGTTCGTCTGTTCAAACTCGGCTTTCCAGTTGCAGCAGCATTGTTTTTCGAAGTGACATTATTTGCTGTGGTTGCACTATTGGTTGCGCCACTTGGGCCTCTAATTGTTGCGGCGCACCAAGTAGCGATCAACTTCTCATCATTGATCTTCATGTTACCAATGAGTATTGGTGCAGCCACCAGTATTCGCGTTGGTCACCGCTTGGGTCAAGGCAGTGTTGAAAGTGCGCGAATTGCCTCACACGTTGGTTTGATAGTTGCTTTAGGTCTAGCGCTTATTACCGCTTTATTTACGGTTGTATTCCGCGAACAAGTTTCGCTTCTATACACGGATAATACCGAGGTAATTACGTTAGCGATGCAGCTTCTTCTGCTAGCGGCAATTTATCAATGTACCGATGCGATTCAAGTCGTTGCTGCGGGTGCTCTGCGTGGATATAAAGATATGGCGGCGATTTTCAACCGTACCTTTATCGCATATTGGATTATTGGCTTACCGACGGGTTATGTATTAGGTATGACCGATTGGATCGTAGAACCTATGGGCGCTCACGGTTTCTGGATCGGCTTCATTACTGGCTTGTCATCAGCGGCGGTCATGCTCGGTTTAAGACTGCGCTGGATGCACAAGCAACCCGCTGACGTTCAACTGAACCTCGCGGCTAAGTAAACTCCCATCCTCTTCCTTACTAAAGGCCAGCAATGCTGGCCTTTTTGCTACATACTTGTACTAAGCCAAAGTCATTTAGCTGCCCCAAATAAACTATTCTCACCATAGTTAAGTATTAAAGTGTATTGAATCATCTATATGGGTAACGCATGATGTGGAAAACCGCTGTTGTTCTGCTCACTATTACACTCGTGGGTTGCGAGTTTCGCACGCCCCCCAACGACGAACTGTTCAACGATTACTTACAACGCATTGCGACGGTGCAGGGACAAGACGCTTTAGTCGTTGATAAAGGTGACACGGTCACCTTACCTGAAAAACGAGACCTACATATAGAGATTGAACCAATATCGATAGGCTTGCTCGACAGCTATCAGTTGCGTAAATGTGGCTTGTTTGAGCTTATCGCTCAGAAGAACTCTGTGCTGGGTAAGGTACAAGACCCATTTCGTGACTTTGATTATCAAAATGCGCTGATCACTGGGCTAAACCATTGTGTACACGATCCACAAGTTGACCTAGAACTTCGCAATCAACTGAAGACCGTTTTGGTTCAAAAGCAGCAGCACATTGCCTTGCACTTTGCCAACTTATTGTTCGCCAGTGATGCAATGAGAAATCAGCTAAGTCCAAATGGTTGGCTATCTGACGAACAGCAAGTTGTCCCTCATCAATTGCTTACTGCGCTTGACGTCATGCTACAGACCTCACGCTCATTTGACCAACCCTATAGCCAAGATGCAGGCTATCGACCAATCACACTCCATCAAGAAACACTGGATAAAGCGCCGATGCTCGGCAAACTTTGGTATTCATTAACGCTGAGTACGGCCTATTTGAATACGGTGACTAAGCAGCTCAATTTCTATGATAGCCGGGTAGTTTGCCAAGCAAACCGAGACAAAAAGCAGTTCCGCTATTTAAATAACGTGTTTAACCGAATCTTCCTAACTAAGGTTCAGCCCTACTTAGCTAATTTAGATAAACTCTATCTACAAATAGAGCCATTTGCACAACTATTACAATCAGCGCATCCTGATTATGAATATCCATTAGCGTCAGCGCATCAAGCGTTTCGCAAAGCGACCCTTGACCATGTTCAGTATTGGCAAGGATTGTTTAAGCGATGTGGTGTTAAGGTTGGACAGTAGATCTTACGCTAGAGAGCTTGGTAATAACAAAAGCCCCTAGTGGAAAGGCAATATAGCCATAGCGGCAATGGATTAACGCACTACTCAACTCGTTCTCGAACGTAGCGGGCAAACTTAGGCACACCATTTTGCGTTAACCCATTGTAGCGAAACGTAATCGTGCTACCGATGGGCGGTGGGTTCTTACGTTGTTGCTCTGAAAATCCGCTGCCAATGTAGAACTCGACTCCATCTTGCCATTTCACCAAAATCGACCCCATCATACCTTTATATTGGCCGCGCCCCACCTTATAACCAATCACTTGAGCTTCGTCGTCTTGGTGTGTTTTCAGCTTGAGTAGATCTGAGCTACGACCGGCTTGATAGCGGCTGGTTATTTTACGCAGCATCACCCCTTCACCTTTGTCATTGTTGACGTTATCCAAATACTGGAATAACTCTTTCTCTGAGGTGATAGGTGTGTGCTCAATGTATTTGATGTGGCTGTGATCAACAGAAGTAACGTAGTGAACAATGTTGTAGTAACGTTTTTGGTAGTCGCCGGCGGCATGTGGCATATCGAACAACATAAAATCAATTTGCTGCCAAGACTGGTCTATCGGCTTATGATCGAGCACTGTTTGCTGCACTAAATGGAAGTTACCGCGACCAGCCCACAGCTCACCTTCGACCGGGTAATCAGGTAACGGCTCAATAAACCACGCTGGCGCATGAATTTGTCTGCCGTTTCGAGTAAACAGCTTTGTGCCATCCCATACTGCGCGAATGCCATCGAGTTTTTCACTTTGCCAATATTCGTGCACGTTCAACCCATCTTGATATTGATGGGCCTGCATCACGGGTAAATAGCCCTCTAAAGTAGCAGGTTCGGTTGCTCCGGCTTGAAGTATCAATAATACCTGACTAGCTAAAAACGTAAGACGTAAATGCATTCGAATTAACCTAATCTATTGTTCCATCAGACGTATGCCCATTGTTACACGTAATCGTAGTCACTTATTCAACTGAAAGTATGAATTACTCTCAGAACGGATCGCAAAATCAACTGCAAACATTCACGTTGCATATAAATTTACAAAATAGATATTGATTCTCAATTTGAGAATCCGCTTTGTCAAATTGACAAACAGACATCACAGACACCTCAAGCGATTGATTATTAAGAAATTTAATTTTGGCATGTTTAGTGCGTTATCTAACTCAAACGCGAAAGGAGTAACACCATGGAACTACGTACTATTGAAGCAAGCGACACTGTTTTAACACTTGAATTAAACGGTAACTTAGATGCAGACGGCAGCCGCAGTGCTCAACCTCATATTGACCAAATCATCGCTGACCAAAGCCATTCAGAAGTGGAAATTGACTTTGAAAAGGTGACGTTTTTGGACTCATCAGGCGTCGGAGCAATTGTTTATCTTTATAAACGTTTAGTTGAACGCGAACGCAACATGCGCATCGAAAATGTTAAAGGTCAGCCATTGGAAATCATGACCCTGCTTCGCATCAACCAAGCTATCCCTGTGAACTCTCACAAGTACTAAAACAATAATAACAACAAGAGGAAGTTGGCATGGTTAAATTCGCACCATACATAGCCCTAGTTGCATCTGGTTTACTGACCATCGGTTGTACCAGTTTTCCAGATGAAGGGCGCGGCGGTATCGCTGAAAATTATATCGACAACAGTTTCTCACCTGTCATGCCCGATGAGCCACTTGGGCCAGAGCATGGTTTAAGGTTTGATTGGCAACTCACCAAACTCCATCTTGATTCTTTAATACGCGAAGGCGCGCGATGGTGTTTCCCTGCTGCGGTCGTACAAGCGCTAGAAAAGCAAAATCGCATTGCCCGCGAGCTTGAAGGCGGCTTATGGTTAGACGCTGCCAACGACATTGTTATTCAACGCAAACGTCTTGGCGAACTAGAACGTCAATTGGATTACGTTACGTCTCAAGCGAACTGCGTGCCTCCGGTTAATGAACATGAATTTCAAATGCAGCTTAGCGTGATTGATCAACTGTTCAATTTACTCAATGTCGATAACCAATTTGCTTATGACTCTACCGAAGTAAACCCTAAATACATGGGTCATCTCGCTGAAGCAGCCAACATTCTAAAACAGAACCCAAGTCTCCACCTTTCAGTGACTGGTCACGCTGACGCTACTGGCGAAACGCAATACAACCAAGAGCTCGCAATGGGACGCGCCAAACAAGTTAAACGCTACTTAGTGATTTTCGGTTTAGCGCCATCACGCATCGAAGCCCATTCGCTTGGCGATACTCTCCCTCTTTATGAAGGTGAATCTGACGGCGTTCGATTAACCAACCGCCGCGTGAGCATTGAAGTTATCGCCACCAAGGAACTCGCGAATCAAAATCAGCAAGGAGGTTATTATGAAGTGGACTAATACCCTACTCATCTTTGTTCTTACACTCAGCTACTCTGTGTTCTCTTTTGCAACAGAACGTGTACAAGTGGGTGACCTAATACAAATTAACCTTCCGGGCGAGTCATCACTAAATCGTGGCTTTCAAGTGGATAAACGTGGCCGTATCGATTTGCCTGAAGTTGGCACCTTATATGTAGCTGGCTATACCGAGCCACAGCTTTCTGAAGCGGTGATTAATGCGTTGAACAAAGCATTCCGTGACCTGTCTACCGCGAGTGTGTATATCGCAGAGCAGCAAATTCTCGTTTCTGTTCAGGGGTACGTGAAGTCCCCCGGCGAATATACGCTAGCGAAAAATGCCGACGTGCAAACTGCGATTCATGCCGCTGGCGGGCTTCGCTCTGGTGCGCAACTAGACAACATGTTGCTTAAGCGCGGTAAAGACAAGTTTCCTTTCAATTACAAAGCCTTTTTAGATTCTGGCGATGATAGTCTCCTGCCCGATTTAAAATCACTCGATAGCCTATTTGTCCCAGCCTCGCCATTAGTGGGCAATATCGAGCAACAGTTCGATGCAAACAAACAAGCCAACGCTGGCGACAGTGCTGACAGCCGCACCGCAATCAAGGTGTTTGGCGAAGTAAACGCACCGGGCACGTTCACTTACAAACCCAACACCGACTTGGTCGACGTTTTGATGCGTGCTGGCGGTGTAACACGCTACGCGACCGTTGAACAAATCCGTGTGATCAGTAATAACCAACCTCAACTATTTAATCTAAAACTCTATTTAGACAGTGGCGACAAAACCTTGCTACCTAAATTGAGCAAAGGAACCACCATCTTTGTACCAAAGCAGGAAGAAGAAATACGTGCTGGGGCTAATGTTGTCTACATCATGGGGGAAGTGGCTAGCCCCGGCGCGTATGAAGGTAAAAAAGGCGCATCCTTTATGGATATTCTCGCCAATGCCGGTGGTCCAACTCGTTTCGCCGAATCACGTCAGATTCGATTGATCAAAGCCAGTGGACGCGTGATCAAATTTGACTTAACGGCATACACAGAAGGCCTTACTGGCCAACGACCACCAGCCATTGGCCCAGGTGACGCGATATTTGTCCCAGAAAAAACCGATATGAATGAGAAATCTTGGTTGAAAATCTCTCCTGACCGTGCAGTGAATGTGATTGGCGAGGTGGTTCATCCGGGTCGTATCGAATGGTCTGACGAAATGGACTTAATGCACTTATTAGCCCACGTAGGCGGCCCGACACTACGTGCCGATACCACCAAGATTGAAGTGGTCGATGCTAATGGCGAGTTAATTAGCTTCAACTTGGATGATTTCATCTTAAAAGGCGCACCGAGCCACGAGCTACCTCTCATTGCTGCCGGCTCGATAGTGCGAGTTCACGATCTACCACAAGATCCTTCTGATAATAAATCGCAGTGGGTTCGTCAAAGTTCAGATGCTTCTATCTATGTGTTTGGTCAAGTGAATGCACCCGGTCGCTATCGCTTTACCAAAGAGATGCATTTTCTCGATATTCTCTCTGCGGCTGATGGCCCAACCAAAGATGCCGATATCCACAATATCCGCATTACCCATCGCGATAAAACTTACTCTAAGGTGAGCAAGCTCAACCTATCGCTCTACTTTGAAACTGGTGATGAGTCATTGCTACCAAAAGTGACCATGGGCGACACCATTTACATCCCGGAGAAAGACAAAATTTGGTTAGATCGCTCGAAAGAATCAACCGTCAGAGTGCTTGGCGCAGTCAACAACCCGGGGCGCTATGTGTTTGATGACAACATGACGATTCTCGATATTATCGCCGAAGCTGGTGGCCCAAGTGACAACGCTTATCTGGAGAAAATCTCGGTCGTGAATATGTCATGCTGCCAAGGCCAAGCCCGTACTTTTGACCTTATCGATTTTAGCAAAACAGCGAATATCTATAAGCTACCTGTATTACGAGCTGGCGACACCATTTATGTACCCGACCGCCGCGATAGTTTGATGGAGAAAGCACGTGTTGGCTTAGAAGACATTTTGCGCCTCACCACAACCATCGTATTGATTGGAGCACTATAGCCATGATGCCTGCCACTCATACAGAAATTGAGCAGATTTTTCTGGCTGCGGAAGCCAAACAATGTCGCTCTTTATGCGTCACTGCTTGCGACTCAGGTGACGGCGTCACCTCAGTCGCTACCGCCCTAACCGAGCGCTACTTATTGGCGGGGCGTTCGGTGCTGCTCGTCGATTTAAACCTTTTCAACTCTGGCTTCAATGATCTTGCTATCGACTTAGAATCAGACTCTGAAAATCACACCTTTGGTCACCCTTCAGCAAAAGTAACGTGGCTTGAACAACAATCAAGCAAACAAGTTTTTACTGGTATAGCTACACCCTCAACGCCGTCGGAACTGGTGCAATACAGCGATCCACAATGCTTAGCGAAATACATTGAAGATTGGTTACAGAGTTACGACCGAATCGTCATAGATACATCACCATTACTCAAAGTAAACCGAGGTAATATTCCTGCTCAAGCGGTGGCGCAAGCATGCCAATTCGTTCTATTGGTCGTCTTGGCAACTCACACAACGCACAATCAATTGGAACAAGCCAAACAATTACTTGAAGCGCATCAAACTCACCTCATCGGCAGTGTGCTCAATAGTGTTCATCAACCGACTTTAGCCAGCGAGATAAGTCGGCAAATTAAACGACTGCCACTGGTACCTAATCGAATAAAACAGAAATGGATAGATAAACTGCATCAGATGCCGCTACTCCTTCAAAGAGCTTAGCGACAGAAACCCTTATTAAATTTGCGACATGTATTGAGAAATCAATAACTGAATCTTTTTTACCCAACCATTTGAAAAATTTCATCTATTCTTAAACTAACAAGCAATTGATATGGACTTTAATGCACATCTAATTGCTTGTTCATACGCAGAGACCGCTAAGGAGAGGCTTGTGGATATAGAGCTAGTTGACGAAGAAATCATTCAACAAATGATTGCCGACACCAGCGCGGATGTGATCCCAATGTTGATTGATCATTACCTTGAAGAATCACAAGCACGGTTGAAAGTACTCGATGGTGCCTTTCAAGGAAAAGATGCAAGCGTTATTGAGTTCGAAAGTCATACTTTAGGCAGCTCATCTCTTGCTCTGGGCAATCGCGTGCTGTCCAACTTAGCTCGAAAAATAGAGCACTTGTGCGCCGCTGGAAAAGCAGATGAGGCGTTAGAATACCATCAAGAGCTCCTTGATGTTGCCCATCGCTCTCTTGCTGCACTTGAACAACGGAAATCACTTGGATTTGTCGATTAGGCGCAGTGATTAACGCACTGTGATAAAAATAAGGATGTCGCCGATGAAACCGAAAGTATTGCTGATTGAAGACTCCACATCACTGGCTGTGCTTTACCAACAATATGTAAAAGATCAGCCATTTGATCTGTTCCATGTAGAGACAGGACGCGAAGCGATTGCGTTTATTGAGCGCAATACACCGCAACTTGTAATCCTTGATCTTAAACTGCCAGACATGGAAGGCGAAGAAATTCTCGATTGGATCATCGACAATCAAATCCCTACCTCGGTGATTATCGCAACGGCGCACGGTTCCGTTGATGTCGCAGTGAACTTGCTACAAAAAGGCGCGAAAGATTTCTTAGAAAAGCCTATCAAAGCGAACCGTTTAAACACATCCATCGCTTTACATCTGCAACGTTCTAAACTGGAAAATCTAGTCGAAGACATCGAAACTCGATTCGATCGAAACCAGTTACACGGTTTTATTGGCAGTAGCCTATGCATGCAAGCGGTGTATAAGATTATTGACTCGGTCGCCCCCACGACTGCCAGTGTGTTTATTGTTGGTGAAAGTGGTACAGGTAAAGAAGTTTGCGCTGAAGCGATTCATAAAGAGAGTAAACGTCGCGATAAGCCATTTATTGCCATTAACTGCGGTGCGATTCCTAAAGATCTAATGGAGAGTGAGATTTTTGGCCACGTAAAAGGCGCATTTACTGGTGCAACAACCGATCGTAAAGGTGCTGCGACCATGGCCCACGGTGGGACACTTTTCCTCGATGAGTTGTGCGAAATGGATTTAGAAATGCAGAAAAAGCTTTTACGTTTTCTGCAAACCGGCACATTCACCCCTTTAGGCGCGAACCGTGAACAAAAGGTTGACGTAAGAATAATCTGCGCAACAAACCGTCATCCTTTAACCGAAGTGGAAGAAGGCCGTTTCCGCGAAGATTTGTATTACCGCGTTCACGTAGTGCCTGTCGATATGCCGCCTTTGCGCGATAGATCGAACGATATCGTCACCTTAGCCAATCACTTCTTGCGTCTCTACGCCAAGGAAGATGGCAAATCTTTCAAAGCAATCAACAAAGACGCAGAAAACATCTTAAAACGCTACGCTTGGCCCGGTAATGTGCGCCAGTTGCAAAACGTCATCAGAAACATTGTGGTGCTGAACGACGACAAAAAACTCAGTGCGCAGCACCTGCCGATCGAAATCGTTAACAATAAATCAGCTCGCACCCGCCCTGCACCAACGCCTCCTCAGCCACATGCAGAAGCGCAAATCAGCCAAGCTGAAATGGAGATCAATAACGTTCAAAGCTCGCCTAACGTGCTTTCTTCCGGTAATAAGATTCGCCCTATGTGGCAAATTGAGCGTGAAGCGATCCAACAAGCCATCGATTTTTGCGATGGTAATGTGCTCAATGCAGCGGTGTTATTAGAGCTCAGTCCTTCCACTGTTTATCGTAAAAAACAGGCATGGGAAGCAGAAGATGAGCAAAATTTCGTTTAATGAGATTTGGTTAGTCATGGATAGCCGCCAATTTGGCGGCATCGAAACCCACCTTTTGCAGTTAGCGATTGGTTTGGTTAAGCATAGACAACAAGTCAGAGTGTGGCTGACTCATCGCTATGCAAACGAGAGCCCGCTTATCGCGAAGCTAAAGGATCATCAACTCGACTACGGTTATCTTGATGACAACCATGTTCAACCGCTCTTTCAGCTCATCAAATTGGTTAAACACTATCAGCCCCAAGTTATACATTGCCATGGCTATAAAGCGAGTATCCTTGGCAAACTCACTCGCTCAGTAACTGGAGTACGCCAAATATCCACCTATCATGCAGGAGAAACACCAACTGGGCGCGTAAAGCTGTATGATTGGCTTGACCGCTACACCGCGTGGTTCTCAAGCGCCTCAATTGTGGTCAGCCAAGCCATTGCTAATAAGCTGCCGTGTAGAACTCAGCATTTTAATAACTTCATTGATACGGACGATCTAACCTTTCACCATGGCAGTGAAATTGCGTTTGTTGGCAGGCTCAGTAGAGAAAAGGCCCCCCATCACTTTGTTCAACTTGCGCGAGATTTCCCTGAGCAGGGTTTTCACATTTATGGTGACGGCCCTTTATCGAACGAACTAAAACAAAATGTGCCGAACAACTTAACCTTTCACGGTCATCAGCAGCAGATGAACCAAGTGTGGGCCAATGTCGACGTTTTGATCATTAGCTCTGACTTTGAAGGTTTACCTTTAGTCGCCATCGAAGCCATGGCTCGAGGTATCAATGTGATTTCAACCGCGGTAGGCGATATTCCCACACTGATTGATTCACCATTTAACGGTTTGTTGGTCAAAGATGGCTTGCAGCTTAAAGAGGCGTTAAAGGAATATCTCGCGTTTTCGCCAGACGCTATCATGGCTCTTCGCGTCAACGCTGCCAATACCATCGCGAAGCACTATAGCTGCGCTCATGTAATACCAAACATGCTGTCGCTTTATGCAATAAGCCCTTTTTCTGACTCCCAATCTGATTCTCAATTTGAGAACTAACACTCTCACATTTATAGTCAACTACTTTTATACATAAAAATCAGCTAATTACAAATCCTTATTGATTGGCATTTACTTTGCGTTATTGGTGGTATTGATAACGACAGTAAGGCTAGACGATATAATGAGTAACCCAACCCCTATTTTGTTTGTCCATTATGGTGAAGATTGGATTCGCGGTAGCGAGCGCTGCTTACTCGATTTAATACAACACCTAGATACTGACCGCTACCACGCCATTGTTTGGACCAATAATCCATCATTACATAAAGAACTGACCTTTCATGGTGTGGCTTGTTTACTTGAAACCTTCCCTCTGCTGCTAGGCTGGAACAAGCCACGTTATAACGTTTTAGCATGGGCTCGCTTGGTGTTCACTGCGAGAAAGATTATTCGCAAACATAACATTGGCTTAATTCACGTTAACAGTGCCGCCCCAAATCAATGGATGAGCCTTGCAGCCAGAATAACGTCTACCCCTTTGGTAACGCATCTGCATAGTGATTACCCTGCGCGTGACCGCGTCACTCACGCTCTGCATTTATCTCCTCATGTCATCACTGCGAGCCGCGCTATTTCTGAGCAGTTGATTGATGAAGGCTACAACGAAAAACGATTAAGTGTTGTGCACAACGGACTCAACATTCAAAAGCTACAAGACACACCAGCTATTGATGTTAAGCAACAACTCAAGCTCGACGATAATTCGACTTTGTTTGTCACCGTGGGCTCTTTAATTTATCGCAAAGGTATTGATCGTATTTTCCAAGCCCTGTGTTACTTGCGTCTTGAACATCCAAATTGCTATTTAGTAGTGATTGGTGATGGCGAAGAGAAACAGCACCTGCAACAACAGGTCACTCAGTTAGGTCTAGTGGATAATGTTCATTTTGTTGGTGAGCAAAACAATGTCATCGGCTGGCTGAAAGGCTGTGATGCCTTTGTCAGCGGTGCGCGTGAAGAAGCGTTTGGCCTAGCCATCGCCGAGGCTGGTTTAGCTGGTATTCCGATCATCGCGCCTTTTGTCGGTGGCGTACCTGAATTCATCACTCACGCAAAAACTGGTTTTCTTTACTCCAATCATGGCTACATGAATATGATGAAAATGATGGCGACCGTCATTACTCATCCTGACCACTGCCAGCATATCGCGCGTCAAGGCCAGAACCACATCGAGCATAAACTATCGATACAACATTACGTCAGCGGTATTGAGCGCGTCTATCAGCAGCTTATGGTTCAACAGCGTCAACCACCGGCGTTGAGCCACGTGTTTCGCCCTGTTCCAAAAGCGCTGAAGCGTATACAGAGAAACATTGGAGGTCATCATGGTTAAGCTACATCATCTGATCTTCGATCCTATCCCTTTCAAAGGGGGCTCAAAAATCGCAACCAGTGATGCTTTAAGCCAATGCAGCAATGGTAAGGTCTCTTTTACGGTATTAACCGTTGACCCTAGCTACTGGTCTCAATCTGGTCTTGCGACACAGCATGAGGTTAGCATCGTCAAATTGAGTTCTATCTCTTGGTTAAATCGCCGCTATCAAGGCATAGGCTATTGGTTAAACCAAGCCTTATGTTGTGTGATGCTGTTGATTGCTATACTTCGCTCACCAAAGGTAAACGGGTTTATTGGCGCCTCTGGCCCGGGTATAGACATGCCACTCTATCTCGTTAAGTGGTTGACCAACATTCCTGTTTTCCAATTTATACACGGTAATGTTGCGCCTTCTCGTTCTATCGGTTGGTGTCTCACCAAAGCTGACAAGGTGTTCTACTTACCATCTACTAAATACAGTATTCGCTTGGCACTTCGAGCCTACCTAGGTAAAACGCTGCGCTTGAGCGATGTTACGGCGATAGAAAACAGTTTTTTGACCAATAGAAACTTCATTCAATTCGTTAATGGGATCAGCATTGACCGCTGGCCTAGTCAAAGCCACAGCCATTTTCCGGTTTGTTTTTGGGCCGCGTCACTTCTCAAATGGAAAGGCTTAGATCTACTAGTAAACGCGTTACGATATAGCCATCAAATTCAACCAATCGCGAGCCATATTTGCTTTATCAAACCACAAAATAGTGCGGTCGATGTATCTACTGCGCCTGTGGTACTTAAGCACACCAAATGGCATCAAGACCCACCTAACCTCGATGAGATTCGCGCGCAATGTAATATTTTTATCTCAACCAGTCATAAAGAACCGTTCGGCTTATCGATATTGGAAGCACTTGCAGCAGGTATGTGTGTGGTGATCCCTCAAGATGGCAGCTATTGGGATGGAAAGCTCACCGATGGCGTTAATTGTGTTAAATACCAACCTCGCGATTTTCAGTCCCTTAGCCGCGCAATACTGACCATCTACAAAGACACAATTAAACTCAAAACCTTGCGGAGAAACGCGCTTGAGGTTGCCAAAGAGTACAGAGCAGAAGCAACTTATAGCACTATAGCGTCATGGTTCGAGAACCCTAGCTCGGAAGCTGTGCTCCCTACCGTGTCTACCGTAAAGGATTCACAATGAGTGTTTCGGTGGGTAACAGAGAAAAAGTGTCGCACCATGTCCAAACGCTCATTGGTGCGCTCAATACTAAGCGAAGTACATCATGGCTTATCAATAAGCGTGATGCGATAAAACCGTTTGAGCAAATGGCTTTGTATGGGCTGAGCTTAATCATGGTCAAGGGAGCTTCGTTTATTACCTTGCCGCTAATGACCCATTTTTTAAGCCCTGCCGATATCGGGCAGTTGGAATTGCTAGCGACCATGACGGTATTTTTCAGCTTATTAATTGGCGTAGCAATGCATGAAAATTTATATCGTTTCATCGCAACTCTAAAGCGAGACAAAGCACGAAAACAGCTAGCCAGTCAGCTTTACTACAGCACATTAATGCTTTCTCTTTCCCTGTGCTGCATGTTTGGGCTGTTGGCATACGCCGCTCTATCTTGGACGAGCTCGGTCATCTCGCCCGTTCAGCAAGCCTTACTCGGTTGGGTCGTCATGTATGAAAGCGCACTGGCTATCAGCTTTGCATGGTTACGGTTACATAATAAGGCATGGCTGTTCTTTAAAGTCAGCGTTGTCACTACGCTACTTCAAGTGTCTCTGGTGGTCGCTAGCCTATATTTGCAACCCAATGTCACGACTATTTTTGCTATCGGCGTGTTTTGCTCCACCTGCCAATTTGTTTGGTTACATTGCCATAACCGCTTTAATTTGCAGCTTCTAAACTTTCAGCAACTACTCGGTATGCTCAAATACAGTGCGCCACTGATGGTTTCTGCGCTGATTGCCTTTGGTTTAAACGGTGGAGAACGCTGGGTTCTTGCCGCCCAATTTGATTTGGCGACACTTGGCGTTTACGCCATCGCCGCCAAGTTTGCCCTTGCATTAGGCATTGCATTACAACCTTTTCATATGTGGTGGATGCCAAAAAGATTTGAAATTTGGCGCTCAAATGGTGACAGTGTCACCACAACCAAAACCCAGTGGGGAATATTGCTTGCCTGCTCTCTCAGCCTTTTGGTGTCAGGCTTTAGCCAGTTCTTTATTCTATTTGCACTGCCGGAAGATTATAAGATGGCGGCCTCTCTCACAGCTATTGCTCTTATCGCAATGCTATTCAAAGAACTCACCGAGCTCACTAATATAGGCATTCTAAAGTCGAAGCAAACACACACCTTATTGTTGGTTAATTTGCTCATTACCGGAATTACCTTTGCCCTGTTTTGGGCCCTATCTCTTGATACCATCTGGTACATGGTGTTGATCTTGGCCGGTTCACAGTTCGCTCGATTCTCTGTAATCACCATTTGCAGCCAACGCCATGCGTATTTACCTTACCAATTCGCACCATTGGCTATGATCGTCGTGCTAACAACCTTTGCGCTACTGATGAACGCCTACATGGTTCAACCATTATGGATGATGAGTGTCACCGCCAGTTGCTTCGGGGCAAGTGCGTTTATCGCTTATCGCTATCAACTTTTTAACAGCGATAAACACGTAAGGCAGAACATAGGGACAAGACCATGATCTCGCCTGTTGATTCAACCCACACACCCATTCCGCGACAAGCGAACAAACACGCGATTCTCATATTACTGATTTGCGCCTTTATCTCTTGCGCGTGGTTCATCGTTCCAAACCCTGTGGTGGTGGTCGCTCTCGCCCTGCTGCCTATTGGAGCTTTGTTTGTCATCAATCAAACCTTTTGGTTTGTGTCGCTATTTGTTTTGTTCTCTTTCTTTCGCATTCACGAGGCGTTTGCCCAGCTTTACTCGCTTAAGATTCCACTGTTACTTTCACTTGGCGCACTTGCTGGTCTATCGTGGCACATTTTGATTAGCCGTTCGCTCAAAGTGTATTGGCACGCGAGCCTAACGTGGATGGCGTTGTTTTGGTTGTTGGTCATTGTAGGGATTCTCTTTGCTTCCAATCGAGGCATGGCAATCGCCAGTTTTAAAGGCATTTATTGGAAGATCATCGTGATGACTCTGGCCATTACGTGGCTTGTTAACAGCCAGATGATGGTTAAGCGCATGTCACTGATGATTGTTGTGACCGGCATCCTTATCTCATCCGTTGCGCTATTTAATTCCGTAAACGGGATAGGCTTGGTTGAAGGTTCACGCGTTACCATTGGCCGTGAACTTGGTTCAATGCTCGGTGACCCCAACGACCTCGCGTTAGTATTGATGTTCCCCCTCGCCTTTGCCATCAGCCTTACTATGACGAAACACATTGGTTTTGTTCGGATAATCGGATTGGTTTGTACCATAGCAGCCATGGCAGCAGTGATTGCCACCCAAAGCCGTGGCGGCTTGCTAGGTTCTCTGGCAGTATTTGGTATGTTTGGCCTTAAGTACATTCGATCAAAAGTACTCTTAGTGACGCTTGGCGTTGTCGCAGCTGGCCTTCTCTTTGCCATGGCGGGGATTTCTGACAGACAATCAGGCGGCGCCGCCGAAGAAGGAATAGACGCCTCTGCGATGGGACGGATCTATGCCTGGCAAGCGGCATTTAAAATGGCACTCGAAAACCCATTTACCGGCGTGGGATTGGACAACTTCTACGTTAATTATTTCTATTATTCTCCGCACTGGGATGGGCTCAATCATGCGGTTCACAGTACTTGGTTTGGCGTACTCGCAGAAACAGGCTTTCTCGGCCTTACGGTCTTTATTGGCCTCATCATTTCGTTACTGCGCACCAGCCGCGCCACTATTTATCAACTGTCACTCAATCCAAATAACTACTCTCCTTACCTTCATGCCAATGTCTATGCCGTATATGCGGGCTTGATTGGTGTGATTGTGTCCGGCACTTTCCTCACCCAAGGCTTCAATTGGCCTCTTTACATCCTTGCAGCGCTTGCCATCTCCAGCGCTCACATTGTTCAAAACCATTCTCAAAATGAGAATCAAATTAAACATGCTCAATAGCACTCAGTTAAGCACCTGAAATCATTGACTTATTAATATGGCACGCAATATGAAACAAAGTGGTTAGATTGGCTAAATACGATAAGAGGCAATGATGTCTGCAACTCAATTTAAGATATGGCTTCAAACCCACCCTAACCCAAGATTTCGCTCGCTATTTACTCTACTGAAACGAGTGCGTAGCGCCGGGCTGCCCACGCCTCAATGGCTCAACAAACTCATGTACTCGATCTACCAAATCGTGTCCATGTTCTGGCAGACGTTCCTACGGGTGGCGTTTTTCACCCCTACGTTCAAAGGCAGGCTCGCTCAGTTCGGCAGTGGTCTCTACCTATATGGCGGCATTCCATTGGTCACTGGGCCCCTTAGCATCAAACTTGGCGACCATTGCAGAGTTTCTGGGCAAACCACCTTTAGCGGCCGAGTACAAACCGAACAACCGCGCTTAATCATTGGTAATAACGTCGACATCGGTTGGCAAAATACCATTGCAGTCGGCTCACAGGTCATCATTGAGGACAATGTTCGCATCGCCTCTGGCGCTTTTATTTTTGGTTATTCAGGTCATTCGCTAGACGCGCAACTACGCGCAGAAGGCATGCCTGATGAAGAAAGTAACATCGGTGACATCCTCATTAAACGTGACGCTTGGCTTGGTACCAACGTTACCGTTCGCCCTAACGTCACCATCGGCCAAGGCACTATCGTTGCTGCGGGGAGTGTCGTCACCCGTGACTTACCGGATTTCGTGGTTGCAGCAGGCAACCCAGCTAAAGTCGTTCGCCAACTAAAGGAGCAAACTCATGCGTGATATGGTCGTTTTTGGAGAAGACTTTGGTGGTCTACCATCAAGCACTCAGCACTTGGTGAAATACCTAGCGAAAGACAGACAAGTAATATGGGTGAACTCTATCGGGCTGCGCCAACCTCGATTCAACTTACACGATTGCAAACGAGCCGCAAGCAAACTGCTAGGCCATGGTAAGCAAGGGTTTGACCGTTTTGAAGATACCCCCACTAACATCTCTGTGGTGAATTTGCGCACTATTCCTGCGCCGCAATCTGGCCTATCTAGACAGATGGCCAAACAAATGATGCTTAGCCAACTAAAACCGATTTTAAAAAACCACAACATTCACAAACCGATTCTATGGTCATCCCTTCCGACCGCTGCGGATTTAGTGGGTCATTTGGATGAGCACGCAGTGGTTTACTACTGTGGCGATGACTTCTCTGCCTTAAGCGGTGTAGACCATAATACGGTGGCGAGACACGAGGAAGAGCTGGTCAAAAAAGCCAATATCATCTTTGGCGCCAGTGAAAACCTATGTGCTAAGTTCCCCAATTGCAAAACCCAACTACTACCGCACGGCGTGGATGTTGATCTATTCACCACTCCAACCCAACCTGCAAACGACTTACCTAAGTCAGGTAAACCCATTGCAGGTTTTTACGGCAGCCTATCAACATGGATTGATTACGAGTTAATCCATTACGTCGCGATTAACTTGCCGAACTGGGAGTTCGTTTTTATTGGCCCTAATGAGCTAAATCATTACCCATTGCCACGTTTAGACAACGTACATTACCTTGGCCCTAAACCGCACCATCAATTGCCAAGTTATAGCCAACACTGGCAAGCAAGCCTATTGCCTTTTAAAGCAAACAATCAGATAAATGCCTGCAATCCCCTTAAATTGCTCGAGTACTTAGCGGTGGGAGCACCTGTCATTTCAACGCCGTTCCCTGCGCTACAACCCTACAGCAAGTACATTAATATCGTTGAAACTGCACACGAAATGAGTGGCGCACTGAAACTCGCCACCTACGAGCCTCGACTCCCAAGTGACATTGTCACTCAAGACAGTTGGCAGTGTCGCGGTGAATTCGTTAAACGTATGTTGGACCAACTATGAATGGGCTAACGTTAAGAATCATCACGCTGCTTAACGCGGCGTGGCGACAGCGTTATGTTATCGTCATCCCCATCTTGGTTTTGCCTTTGGTGGGGCTGACTCTCGCAAAGCTGTCGCCAAAAACTTATGTGTCCCACACCAGTATGTTGGTGCAAGAAACCGCCAAAATGAATCCTTTTCTCGAAGATCTTGCGGTCTCTACCATGCTAAAAGAACGCTTAAATGCTCTAAGCACATTACTCAAAAGCCGACATATCTTGCGTGCCGTTGCCACCGAGCAAGGTTTAATTTCACCACAAAGCTCCCCACAAGACATTGAACGCATTATCGCACAGCTCTCAGCCAGTTTGTCGGTTTCCCAACCCGGCAAAGATTTTCTGAAGATACAACTTACGTCTGATGACCCGAGTAATATGAAAGCGTTACTTGCTTCTATCAGTGATCATTTCATTGAACAGTTGCTCGCACCAGAGCGCTCGTCAATTCGTGACTCTAGTGAGTTCCTGACCGTACATATCAACAAGCGACGTGAAGAACTCGACATTGCCGAGGCCGAACTGGCCAATTTCAGAAACCGTAACCTCGCCGTTACCCCCGAGATGCAAAACCAAGCCCTGACACAACTTGCGAGTTTAAAACAAAGCTTAGCGGAGAAAGAAGCTGAGCTTGCCGGCGTGGAGAAAAGCTTAGGTTCTTTAGATCAGCAACTTTCTAAAACCAATCCGGTAATCGGGAAAATTGAAGATCAAATCATCGATATTCGTAGTTCGCTCACGTTGCTACAAGCCAAATACACCGACAGCCATAGCGCGGTTCAAGCCAAGCAAAGAGAACTGACCCGTTTAGAGAACGAACGCAGCCGACTGCTCGAAGTCGAGCAACCCAATATCTCAAGCGGTCAATTGTGGGACATTGCCAGTAGCAACACCCTTTCTAACATCAACGAAGTTCAACCATTGTTAGTGACCCAGCTACACAGTTTACAACTGGTGCGTGGACGATTTGAATCTTTGACTGAGGAGACCAAAAGCTTGCGCTCCATGATTCAAGAGTTAGAACAAAAAGCGCAGCGCTTTGGTGATACCGCGAAAGAAATGCATCAACTGGCGCGAGAAGTGAAGATCAAACGTCAGCTCTACGATCAACTGATTGAGCGTTACGAAATGGCGCAGCTAACCGGCTCTTTGGGGCAATTTGAAGAAAACAAGCGAATCAAGATCATCGACGTTCCCTATACGCCCGGTGCGCCGGCCAATTTACCGACCATTCTTTACGTTTTAGCAGGCTTAGTCGCTGGTATTGCCTTAGGTATTGGCGTTGCCATCTTGCTTGAACTTTTTGATACCAGTATTCGCCGACCTGAGCAAATCGTCGAGATTCTTAATGCTCCGGTCATAACATCTATTCCGCGAATCTCAACTCGCTTCTCAAAATGAAAAATGACTCAGAAAACAGAGCAACACCGAGTTAAGCAATTGAAATGAAAAATAAATTTTCTTGGCACATGTTCTGCAACTCTATGTTTTAACGTTCAAACCCAATGCTGGTTGCGATTTAAATTCTAGGTGAGCAATATGATAAAGACGAAAAATAATATCTTAAAACGGTTGGCAAACGCTGCTTCAAATACATCGTTAAGTTCCAAGCGCACGTTGCACATCCATGTTGTGCAACACTTAAAGCCCGGTGGCATAGAGTCTTTAGTATTGGAAATACTCCACCACAAAAAACACAACCAGCAAATATTAATTGTCAGCCTTGAGGGAGACAGACTTTCAGCGATCGCCCACTGGCCAAAATTAGAGCCGTTCAAGCATCAATTGCTGTTTCTCAATAAACCGCAAGGTCTCAGCTACCAGTGCTATCGTACGCTTAATAAACTATTTGAAATTGTTAAGCCTGATGTCGTGCACACACACCATATTGGCCCACTAATTTATGCAGGAATTGCCGCCAAAAACGCCCATGTAGCGTGCCGAATTCACACTGAACACGATGCATGGCACCTCACTCAGCCAAAACGTGCCTTCGTTCAACGCGTAGCACTTAAACTGGCGAAGCCATTTTTGGTCGCGGATGCTCAGCTAGTAAAACAGAAGCTCGACGAGCGATTCGATTATCCTAAAACCCGCGTGATTAAAAACGGCATCGATTGTGATCGTTTCAAGCCCGCTTCTCAATCACTGGCGCGACAACAACTTGGACTACCATTAGAGCCGGTTATCATTGGCAGCGCCGGACGGCTTGAGCATGTCAAAGGTCATGATGTGCTTATACAAGCGCTAACGATGTTGCCAAAACACTATCATCTTGCGATTGCAGGCTCTGGCAGCCAAGCACACACCCTTAAAGATCTCGCAGCTCAATGTGGCGTTTCTGAGCGGATAATTTGGCTAGGTCAAGTGGACAATATGCCAAGGTTTTATCAATCTCTCGACCTATTTTGCCTCCCTTCTCGCTGCGAAGGATTTCCACTCGCCACGTTAGAAGCTCAGGCATGTAACATTAAAGCACTGGCCTCAGATGTAGGTGCGAGTAACGAAACTCTCTGCCCACATACCGGGATGAGCTTTGCACCTGATAACCCTATCCGTTTGGCAGCTGCAATCTTAAAACAACTCTCCGCTAACACGGTGGTTCAGCCGCGAACCTTTGTACTTGAGCACAACAACATCACCAAAATGATATCCGATTATCAATCGATTCAGATGGAGGCATAGGCAATGAATCAAATCGTATTACAAGCCTTGTTTGGACTATCGGTGATGCTCATCATTTATCACCATTTTGGTTATCCGCTTTTACTTCGTTGGCTCGCTTCAAGGAGAAAAGAACATCACCACTCTGAAGTTCGTGGCTATCAAAACAATAAAACCGATCGACAACGTCGTTCGGTAACGATCATCGTGCCAGCCTACAATGAGCAGCGCTGGATAGCCGATAAAATTCGTAACTTAGCGGCGCTTGATTACCCTAGCAGCCATTATAAGGTCATAATCGCTTGTGATGGGTGCACTGATGATACCGTCGACATCGCCCAACAAACGATTCAAGAAGCAATATGTAGCGATACCCATTTTGAAATTCTGGCCTACGAGAAAAACCGAGGCAAAGTAGCTCTGATCAACCATCTAATGCCTACAATTAGCTCAGATATTACGGTGTTTAGCGATGTGTCTTCTCTTGTAGCGGTCGACGCTCTAGTGCTTGCGGATAAACACTTTCAAACCTACCTAGTAGGTGTAGTAAACAGTCAATATTGTTTAATGACAGCCGGAAGTGATGGGGAAGATAAATACTGGCGTTATCAAGCCAAAAACCAACTGGGTGAGTCTGAGCTTGGTGCAAATATTGGCGCACATGGTGCTCTATTCGCTTTTCGTACTCATCTTTTTGAAAACCTACCGCAAGACATCATTAACGACGATTTTGTCCTGCCTATGCAGATCATTCGTAAAGGCTATATTGCCGTTTATGAACCTATGATGGTCGCAATTGAGCAAGAACCCACACAACTGCACAAAGATATTCAACGCCGGTTACGAATCTCAGCCGGCAACATGCAGCAAGCTATTCACTTAGCCGATTTGTTTTTACCCAAATATCGCGGCGTCGCATTCGCTTTTGCCTCAGGAAAAGGGTTAAGGCTAGCAACCCCTTATCTTATGATCATTAGCCTAGTTTGTAGCCTGTTGCTTAGCAGTAACCCGTGGTTCTTGGCGGCATTTATTGCACAAATTACGCTCTACCTGATTGCGCTGATTGGTCACCTTTTACCTAATATATTCAAACACAAGCTTTGCCGCCTTCTAACCTATTTAGTCGTCGGCCATTTTGTCAATCTGGTCGGGGGCCTGCGCTATCTCTTCGGTTTAGAAACTGGCCATTGGAATAAAATTAACAACAATTAGGACGTGATTATGCTTTCAACCTTCGCTATTCATACCACAGCGCCACCTACCACATGGGTGGCCAAACGACTGTTTGATCTTTTGGGATCTGTTGCAGCATTAGTTTTGCTCGCACCAATAATGCCCCTCATCGCCATCGCGATAAAAACAACCTCTAAAGGCCCTGTGTTTTATCGCCAGCAACGAGTTGGTAAGTCGACGCCTGATAAAATGGAGTTTTTCGATATCATTAAGTTTCGCACCATGTATCAAGATGCGGAAGCACGATCTGGCGCGGTTTGGGCGTCCAGCAACGACCCTAGAATTACCCCTGTCGGCCGATTTTTAAGAAAAACCCGTCTAGATGAGATACCTCAACTGCTTAACGTGCTCAAAGGTGAAATGTCATTAATTGGTCCACGCCCAGAGAGACCAAGCTTTTACAACAAACTTGAGACAGCTATCCCCTATTTTGCGGATCGTACTTATGGCGTGATGCCGGGAATCACCGGCCTCGCGCAAGTCAAGCAAGGTTACGATACCTGCATTGATGATGTAAGAAGAAAAGTAGGCTTTGACCACAGCTACGCACTCGCCCTGCGCTCAACTAAGTCTTGGCTAATGATGGATGCGAGCATCATTGTGATGACTTTAGTGGTGATGTTTAATGGCCGAGGGCAATAACCCTACTCAAGGTATTGTCATGTGTGCGTGATCGTACGCACACTCTGATCATCATCTCGAATAAAAAACCAACAATCAGCACATATGTGCGCCAAACGATTCAAATTACGAGAATTTACGCTTGCACCACTGGGCCTCTGTGGGTAATATCCATCTCGTTCTTAGGAATGGGTCCGTAGCTCAGTTGGTTAGAGTACTACCTTGACATGGTAGGGGTCGGCGATTCGAGTTCGCCCGGACCCACCACTCCTAAAAGCGTTTTTATTCAGTTAGAAATGCAGTGAACAAAATTTGGGTCCGTAGCTCAGTTGGTTAGAGTACTACCTTGACATGGTAGGGGTCGGCGATTCGAGTTCGCCCGGACCCACCAAATTTTGAAAAAGCCCACTAGGAATAGTGGGCTTTTTTGTATCTATTCTCCTGCCCTACCCAGCAAAACATCTTCTTAAAAATGAAAACGACTCTAAAGGCGTTAAGGAGTTTGCTACTTAGCTAACTAATTCATTGCATTAAAAATGCCATAATTTTATCTTTACGACGCCTTTGTTAAGCTGGCTTACCACTCGTTCTACCTTTTCCTTTTCGCTCGCTGTTGTTAATGCTTTTTGTTAGCGAACTCTTCTTGTCGTTATGCTTGATTTTTCACTACTTCATAAGCATTCGTCACCGCGTTGTGATACTCAGTATCTCGCTTATTCATCATCACAAATTCATTCTTTAATGGCTGCTTTTATTAAAATCATCGAAGCGAACATTTACTTTCACTCATTCTCTGCTTTTATTATTTAAGTAACTGACAATAAAAGGAATCAAGCCGATGAGGATGCCCATTTCAACGCTCTCAGCTGCTCTGCTCGCAAGCCTTTCATTTCCATCTCTCGCAGAAGAATGTGGGGAGTTCACCATCGCTGATATGAACTGGAACACTGCAAGCCTGATGGCCCACGTGGATCAATTTATTTTAAACGAAGGGCTTGGTTGCAGCGCTGAACTGCTGCCAGGCGATACGGTGCCAACAGGTACGTCAATGATTGAAAAAGGTGAGCCTGACATCGCCCCAGAAATGTGGACCAACGGCATTAAAGCCGCATTAGATAAAGGCATCGCTGACAAACGCTTGCGCCTAGCAGGTAAGGCATTCTTAGATGGCGGAGAAGAAGGCTTTTGGGTGCCAGACTATTTGGTTGAGCAATACCCTGAAATGACAACCATCGAAGGCGTCATTAAACATGCCAGCGTGTTTGAACACCCAGAAGACGATGAAAAGTTCGCATTTTATAGCTGCCCCGCCGGTTGGACATGCCAAATAACCTCTGGTCATCTATTTGATGCTCTCGGCCTAAAAGAGCATAACTTCGAGATGATCGACCCTGGCTCTGGCGCGGCCTTAGCTGCAACGATTGCTAAAGCATACGACCGTAAGAAGGCATGGTTTGGCTATTATTGGTCACCAACCTCTGTATTGGGCAAATATTCTATGGTCAAAGTGGATTTTGGTAGTGGTACGGATATCGAGGAATTTCGAAACTGTACCACTCAACCGGAGTGCCCTAGCCCTAAAGTAACCATGTACCCTTCTGCCCCAGTTTATACGCTGACTACCGAAGAGTTTGCTGTCGCTGAACCTATTGCGTTTGCCTACTTTGAGCAGCGCGGGTATACCAACCAAATAATGAGTGAACTATTGGCGTGGATGGAAGACAACCAAGCTGATGCTGAAGAAGCCATGTACTACTTTTTTGAAACCTATCCTGATGTTTGGAAGCGTTGGATATCAACCGATGTGGCTCAAAAAGTAGAACAATCGCTTTAATTGTTTGCCTAAGCACTTTCATAATAAAAACAGCCCGATTGATAGCATGCAATCGGGCTGTTTATTAGCACTGTATAAAGTTTATTGAATCACTGTTCTTGTAGTGACTCTATATTTAGTAACTATGCTTTTTGATCAGTGTATTCCACTTGTTGATCTTCTGCGTGTTCGTCACCTTTGGCAATTAGGTTCGAAATCACTTTAGATAGCATCAAAGTGACGATCGCAGCTACCACAGCCATCATCGCCAAATTGTAGAAGTAGCTACCATAAACGTTCTGTACCACTTCAGTTGTAAGCTCAATATCTTTTGGTAATGCAATTTTGGTCGAAATCACTGCTGCCAAGATACCACTTAAAGACAGCGTGATTGAACGTAAACCAATGGCAAACGCCGACAGGTACTTTGGTACCATCTTGAAGATGAAGCCCACCGCTAGTGCGCCGACGATTAACTCACCTGCTGCTTGGAAGAAGTGTGTCCAGAAGATCCAATCTGCTGCAACTTTACCGTTCTCATCAATGCTTGAAGTAGAAAGACCAAGAATCGCAAACGCAATCGCACTCGCAATAAACGCCGCAGCGAATTTTGAAGGAATGCTGATCTCAATACCTTTCTTATCCAACCAACCGTAAATCATCATAGTTGGCGCACCAAGTAAGAACACCCACAATGGGTTGAACGCAGCATTAGACTCAGGCTTGATTGGAATAATGCCAAACAAATTGTCATCCATCATGTTGATCGCGTACATGTTCATTGAAGTCAGCATTTGACCGTAATAGAAGTAGTAACAAATCAAGATGACTAGCATCACTAATACGGCAAGCATTCTGTAGCGGAAGTATGGAGCAGCCTTTTTGATTTCAAAACAAAAGTAAATCAGTGCCATTGCACCCAGTGCGTAAAGAATGTTTTTACCCATATCCAAGTTAGAGAACATGAAGTAAACCACGCCTAGCATCGCTAAAGATCCTACGATAAAAATCGCCCAATGCTGCATTGGCACAGGTCGTTTATCAATATCGTTACCCACTTCAACTAACTGCTTGCGGAACAAGAAGAACAAGACAAGTGTTAATGAGATAGAAATACACGAAATAAAGAAGTTTCCGTTGTATGAAATGTACACCAAGATGAATGGGAAGATGTACTTAGCAATGAAAGAGCCAAGGTTGTTAATTGAGTAGTTAAACGTTAAACCTTGTTGGAAAGCTTCATTAGTTTCATTTTTAAATGAGTTACCCAACAGTACCGTTGGGCTAGTTGAAGACAAACCACGAGCATAACCGATTAAGGCAATGGCGAATATACTCATACCGACGTTATAAGTGGATGCTGCGCTTCCCAAAAGACCAAAGCCTAACGTATAGATTGCGTAGCCAATGTACACTGCGCGAAATGAACCGATGTAACGGTCAGCCGCCCAACCACCAACAGCCGAGAACACCGGACCAACCGCACCAAATGCACCCAGCATCATGATGGTATCAGCTTCACTGTAGTTTAGCTCTTGAAGAAAGTATTTAGTTAGTAGTACGTAAGTACCATAAAACGCGGCGCCCCATAAAAATTGGCGAAGGATGAGTATTCGCGCAACAAACGGGATTCTTATTGTTTTTTCCATAACATTATCCAGAAATACTTGGATGCTGTAGGGATTGCTTCAGTTTCGAAAGCTAATGTCCGACAAACGTTAGGATAAAGCAGTCAGTGCACGACGGAGGTTGATTGTAAATTGCGAATATAAAGCGATTTTATCTGTGCCGCGCGCGATGAGTTGGCGTTTCCTTGGCAATTATCTGAACGCTAGTTATCTAAGTGAAATATATGTCTCCCTACCCCTAACTAGCTTAGTGTAAAACTTCATTACACCTTGCAACCAAGGCATTAAGAACTATTAACAATCAAATAAGTAGCATTTTGTAACAATTACAAGAGCTGGTGCACAAATTTACTTGGATCACATTATTATGCAAACAATATCCTAAGAGTATTCACATAAATCCGTTACAACAACGACACAAAACAAACATTGTTATGTATTTTGAGTGCGTAAAAAAACAAAGCCCGCTTAAGCGGGCTTTGGATTAGACTTGTTGAATGTTTAAGCTACATTTCTTGCGGTTTAATGATCTCATTAAGCAGAGAAGTTAGCTCATTTCCGGTGATTGATGGGCCACCGCTGCCGTCGATACCATCAATTTGGTCAACCAAATCATCAATCTTAATTGATTGTGTTTGGCCGTTGCCGCGGTCAATCGTGAGCTGAATGTTATTGTCATCCACTATTGTTGCAGAAATATCGTCAAGTAGTTGCTCCATGGTTTCATTTGGTTGTAATAGATCAGAGATATCAATCTTGTCTTCGCTGACAGTGAAGTCTGTAATCACATCTAAACCACCATCAAGATCGCCATCTAACCAGACAAAGGTATCGCTGCCCTCACCACCCGACAGTATGTCGTTACCTTGGCCACCAATCAGGATATCGTCACCCGCACCACCGAATAGGAAGTCATCGCCTAAACCACCATCTAAGATATCATCACCTTGATGGCCCATTAGGATGTCATCGTTATCCGTACCTACGATGTGATCATCACCCGTCGAACCGTTCATGTTGTACGAATCGGCTTTGACACTACCATCAGCACTGACGCTAAGGCTAACAACATGTTGTGACTCTTCACCCATAGCATCGGTGACTGAGTAAAGCACTTCGTAACCGATGGCTTCATTAGCCGCTATTGGATCTGCGCTTGGATCTGGTTGGAAGAAATACGAACCATCTTCACGGATACGTAAATCACCATGTTCGGTGTCAATGACCAACTCACCATTATCAAGCGATGCGTCAATCGCAGGGCGTGTGACCGTGCCATCTGCATCTACTTTTTGTAGCACTTCAAGCTTACTAGGGTCTAACACCACTGCGACTGCATCAAGGCCAGTAATCATGGCAAGCAGCGCACCCATTTGACCGATGGTTGGGCGAAGTTTAGGCAGCTCAGACTTAATTAGAGCGTCAGGAATGAAGAGGATTTTTCCATCTGCACCCGCGACTTCTTTTAAATCATCATCTGATATGCTTCCTCGTCGGCCAACCCCGACAGACATAACATCTTTGCCATCAATGAAGGTGTCCCAAGCAGTGTTTGTCGCACTATCCCAGCCCTGATTCATGAACCCGTCGCTAAGGAAGAAGATTTGGTCATTAGTGTTAGTTAAACCTGATACAGCCGCATCTTGGTAACCATTCATCACCGCATGAACCGCTTCTTCGTAATCGGTCAAACCTCCGATTGCAAATGGACCGCGATAGCCCCCTGCTTGGATTCCCGATAATGCGCCTTGCAGAGTGCTAATTGCGTCGGTGACATTTGTCCAAGGCAACGCCGATGCTTGTTGGTCATAGTTGTCGTTAGCAGAACCATCGGTTGCATCCAACCCATTACGATGACCATGTTTTGCATCAAAGTCGATCAACTGGACTAGTACATCTTCCGAGCCTTCTTGTACCTCAACGCTTTCCAGCAGAGCGATACTGGCTTCTAATACCAGCTCCATGCGGGTTTTGTTTTGATCCGGATTGTTATTGTCCGAGCTAAATGGTCTGCTACCCATACTGCCCGATGAGTCGAGCACTATGCTCATTAAGGTTTGTGGCGTTTCACCACCTTGATCGGCGTAGATATCTTGCAGTGATGCAGCATTTTCAGTCGTGGTTTCACTATCATTGTTCGCCATTTCATTTGAAGTTGCTGTCACATCGATGTCTAACACTGAACCTTGAGGGTGCGTAATGACCAAGTCATATTGCTGCATAGCAATACCGGAAACCGGCAGCTCCCAACCATCTGCACCGGCTTGCCCAACAGGCGCGCCTTGACCATCAGTCACTACAGCGCCAACTGGTAATCCCTCAATAATCACAGATTGAATCTGCTCACTACCGTCTGTATCTGCTGTTGTTGCCGTGATGGTAACTGGTGTATCAACATTGCCATTGCTGACCTCACTTTCACCAAACACTATCGACACATCTGGTACTTCTGCAACAGGCGTCACGGTGATGTTCAACGTATCGCTCGCACCTGTATTGGTGGTGTAAACCACTTCAGGCAATACGCCAGACCAGTGCTCTGACGGCTCAAATAGGTAATCACCATTTTCACTCAGGGTGAAAGACCCCGCACCATTAGGCAGTGAAATGGTCTCACCAAGGTTATAACTGACGCCGCCAACAGTTGCTGACGCCACATAAAGCACGTTATCTGGGTCAACATCATCGTTAAGCAGATTACCAGCGACATCGCCGCTGTCTTCATCAACAAGGTGTACATTCGACGTGGTTACCGTGGCTTGATTCTCATGCACCACAACTTCAATAGAACCGTAAGCTTCCGCTTCACTGGACGAATGGATTTCATCCGCTGTAGCGGTAATGTCAATAGTGAACTCACCATGGAAACCAACCGGTGGCAGTATTGTCAGCTCGGTAAGATTCCAATCGGTCACATCCACTTCGCCACTGTCACCCACTGGCACACTATTCGTTCCGTCACTAATTACCGCATCTTTTGGCAGGCCGCTGAGTAATACCGTCAGCTCTTCTGAGGTATCGAGATCGTTCAGCGAACTTTCAATATCAGACAATGGAATTTCAGTATCTTGTTCCCCTTCGTTGTAGCCATACACTTCATATACGTGCTTGCCATCGACGATTTGTAGCTCTGATGTACGTAAATCAGTGGCATCAAGCGCAGCTTCGTCAGGTACAACAGATAGATTGCTATTACTGAGATCAACTGGCGGTTGACCATTAATGGACACGTCAATATTGAAGTTACCCGGCCCACTTTGGTTATGGTGATACACCTCGATTGGGTAGTAACCATTGACTGATGGTACGAAAGCATCGCCTTGAATTTCGCCACGATTAACGCCCCAGCGTGCTTCATCGACCACTTCACCGCCCACTTTGATTGCCATACTGTCATCGGCGCGGCCAACAAAGTCGTATGATTGCCCCGCTTCTAGATAAACTAAGCCCGTCACAAGTACTGCGGTATTAGCAACCGTGGCATATTTGGCGGTATCTTGTAGATTATCTATGGTTGATGTTGACGCTTCAGCTGAGTTTAAGTCAGCAAATTCATTAATGAGGGTTGTACTGTCCACCCCTTTGCCGAGGCCATAAATTGGTGCAATTACTTCGCCCGTCCAACGCTGCATGGTGAAGCTTTGCTCTGGTAGCACTAAATCTGGCGTTGTGATGGTTAGGTTTGGAATATCCGCCTCTGGAGTGACATCGATGGTCAGCGTCATTTCGTCACTGCGCGCATCGCCTTTTTCCAATACAAAGGTCAGGCTCGAGTAGTCTTGTTTTAAGTTACCCTCACCGGCATCAGGATATGTGTTATACCCTGTCTCATCTTCGGATGGCGTGAAGCGTAAATTACCCGCGTCGATATCCGTTACATCAATTCGATCGCGCTCTTGTACCGTTTCCCACACATTCGGTGCTGTTTGCAGTTCGTAAGTACCGTGTTCTGAGAGTTCTGTAATAAACAAGGTGGCGTCAGTATCGGTCACTCCTAGCTCTGCAAGGGTGATTACGTGGACGTCATCTTCCACTATTTCAATCTCATTGCTTTGTGCATCTAACACTGGCAACACAGTGACATTGATGATTTGATTAACTGATTCTTCAACTCCCGGAGCGTTGTCCTGAGAAGTCACAATCACATCTAGCGGGTACGTACCCGGTTCAGGTGACATGACGAACAGATCATCAAGATTACTGCTCCATGCACTCACATCAACTAAACCATCGACATCAGGGTCATGCACTGAGCCATCTGGCGCTTTGATTTTTGAACCCGCTGGAAGTTCGGAAAGGTCAAGTTCAACCGTAAGTTGCTCTGAACCGTCCGTATCCACAAGATTCGCGTTAATGTCGCTCAGTGGGATATAGCTGTCTTCGTAACCAACGTTGTCCAATGTTTCGAGTTTGATGTTATCAAGCAGCGCACCATAGCTGTTGGCTGAAGTTTCAGACTCAAACACAATTTTGTAATCACCGTCAGCTGGTGTTGCAAAATTCACGGACACGTCATTCCAATCTCGATTTTGACTGTCGTCAAATTCAAACAAGATCGTTCGGTTACCTTGGCTGTCTTCAAGGAAGATGGTCATTGGCGAGTCATCAACTCGGCGGGCAGCGACATCTAGCGACAGATTGTAGAAATGGCCCGCTTCACCGGTAAACTCGGTAAATAAGTTGTCATCGCCATTTCGGCCTTCTAACTCGAATACATTGTTGTCGGGATCTCCTGCTCGACCACGGTAGACATTTTCTTGCCCCACCTCAGTGTAATCGCGGCCTCCACGATCATTTTCTGTGCCCCATGTACCTTCGGCTCCATCAGCGATACCTTCCACGGTGTCCGCCGCCGTTAATTCATTAGAATCAACATTACCGCGCCATGATCTATCGCCTAAATCGATCGAGTCGAAGTTATGGAACGACAGAATGTCTGCGCCTTCAACTTCCAATGTTGGAGCATCCGTTACCGCACTGACATCCACATCAATTTGATGTTGCTCGATCAGCTCGTTAGTTGCGGTAAAGCCATCTACATCCAAGCTGAAATCTTCATCACTATGCAATGGTGGCGTAATAGTGAGCGCATTAAGCTGAGCTGGTGTCAGCGATGCCGTGCCATTTGAGATAGCAATCGGGTTGCCATTGCTTTCAAGGCTCGAACCATCCGGTATACCTTTGATTTGAATTTCCGTTACCGAGCTATCTTGCGGTAACGTAATCGTAAGTGGGATTGCATTATCTTCATCGCCACTTGCGTCTTCTTTAACGGTTAGATCCGGCACTTCAATAACTTGTACCGTAGTGGTTGCAGTGTTTGACACGTTACCCGCATTGTCTGTCACTGTAACTTCAATGATGCGATCGCTCTCATCTGGGTTTTCACTGCTGTTTTCAAAACCAATACCTTTCAACAGCGTTTCAAAGGCATCGGCTGATAAACCATCCGGGTCGTCGGCCACAATAGACAGAACAATCGTGCCGTTAGTCACTGTTGGGGTAATAGTGAAGCCTGTGGTGTTGGCAGGCAGCACTAATGCGTCATCAGCAAACTTATTGGTTAACGTTACTTCCATTGATTTGATGCTGTCTTTGTCATCAAAGATGTCCGCATCAATGTCAGCAATAGAGACCGGATCATCACCTTCAGTAAAGGTGGTTTGATAGTCTAAATTGTCATCAAGCTTAGTGACTTTAATGACGAGATCGTCGTAGTCGTCATCATCTCTCGGATGACCTATTTGGTCATCAAAGCTCAGAACCGTTTCACCGTCGTTACCCTCTGATACACGCAAGGTTGAGTTTTCACCATGCGTTGAGTAGACGGTTTGATTTGGAGCGACATTACCGTCAATCAGCAGTTCACCAGCGTCATTAACCGTAAACACCGCATTGTCAGGTGCGTTTGCGATAGCGTTGCCGCCATTTGGTATTAAGAAGTAGCCTACGTTGTCTAACGAGTCTAATTGACCAAGAACTGGGTCGAAACCGTTGTCACGTGAGTCATGTGAGTTATCCAGTAGAATCACAAGCTCCTGCGTATCTGAGGTTTCATCGTAAACGTAGTAACCAAAGACATTTTTATAGCCGGCATTTTCACTTACAAATTCGATCTGATATTGGCTACCGTCTAGGTCAATACTCGGAGCTTCGTTATCAGCAATCGTCGCAATACCTTCTTCTCTGCCTTGCTGGTACTGAGTTCGGGCATCAAGCAGGAATTGCTCGCCATCGTCGGCCACATTGTCATTGTTGGTTTGCACTTTAACAGTAAAGTCTGTTTCACCTGCAGGGAGTGAAAAACGGAACTGACCACTGTTATCAATATCTAGGGTTTGTGTGGTATTGCCATACTCTACGACAACTTGACCGCCTTCATAATCTTCAGGCGACGTCGCATTACCCTCGTTGAGTGACATGACGATATTAGTAGGCGTTGTGCTTGGGTTCGACATTGTCACATCAAACTCAGCCATGCCACCTTCTTCAACGGTTGGCGCGCTGATCGAGTCAATAACCGGTCGATCATCATCACCAGAATTTGGTCCTTGCGGGCCGTAACTGCCATCGTCGAATATAGAAACTCGGCCTGAATCGTTACCCGTCGCCCCGTCAACACCCTCAGCGAGAAGCTCAATACGTTCTACGCCTTCGTAAATTGGTGCACCGTTATCATCTGTAGTTGGAATCGTAACGCGAACTTCATCTACGCCCGCTGGCAGTACTACATCGCCGTTTGGCGCTACGGTTAAGGTTTGCCAGCCTGATGGAGTTTGGTGCTCAACGACCATGTTGCCGACGTCATCAGGCTCAGTAGATAGATGGTTGAGAGATAAATTAACGGTGGTTGCAACTTCAGTTTCAGTTGTAAGTGAAACCGTAAATACTGCGCTATCGCCTTCACTGACACGAACGTTGTCAGACACTTGTACTTCCGGAATATCGACGTTTTCAATGGCACCAGAAGCTTCAATTGGCGCATCGCCCGGCAAGCCAAGCGCTAAGGTATAATCCTCTGTCAGCTCATAAATTCCATCTACGATGGTTGGAATGATAACCGAGAAATTACTGACGCCAATTGGCACAACGAGTTGATCTGTACCTTGGTCGTAAGTAACGCCGTGAGTAAACTGCGCTTGACTCAAATCAACATCACTATCGGTCGCGGTGTCACTTGGGTCACCAAAGGTGACATCGTAACGACCTTCTTCAAGCGGACCATCCTTAAGGGCAACTTGATACACTAGGTTGTCACCTTCCTGCACGGAATCGTCAAGTAGTGTAACACCATCGACGGCGACAGGTTGTGGCAATGGATTAACAATGATTGAGACCGTCGCTTCACTAAAGCCGCCTTTATCATCGGTTATCACATAATCAAAGGAAGTTGGGCCGGTAAAATCGTCATCTAAGTCGATGTAAACCATACCATCTTCAATGCGAATATCAGCGTTATTCACCTCAGATACATGGGTAAAACGGATATTGTCGCCATCAGGATCGGCGTCGTTACCTAGTAATTCGGTAATCGGAATCGAAAACTCCTCTCCTTGGTTCGCCGCATAAGCGCCACTGCTAGAAGCAGTGAAACCTGTCAAAAAGTAATCTGAAGAGTCACTGCCACGAGCTGGCTCATCAACAAAATCGACCGCTTCAAATACGATGCTATCGAACGCAACACCGCCAAGTGCGTCACTGTCGAAGGTGTACTCACCGTTACTGCGACCTTCATTAGCGACAAACATGCCGCTAGCAACTGGGTTATCACCTAAATAGGCCACCCATTTACCTTGCTCATGATTACCTCGCCCCCCTTCGTTCTGATACAGATTGGACGCTGAGAAGGTAAACTCGGTGACGGGTTTATCCAATTCAATCTTAAATTGTTCTGACTCGCCTTCGGCTCGGTTGAACTGTATTTGAGCGCCTGGGCCGCCATTTTCATCCCCTGCAACACCGCGTTTTACGCCGCTTTGGCTAATAGCTCGGTCTTCCCCTTGGTAACTGGCACTGATCCCAGCACCATCATCTTGCCAAGAGTTACTGTTGTATTCCCCTAAAGCAACTGAGAAAGCTACTGGGTCATCGGTTGCGACTGGTGGTGCGTTATCGGCCTCACCAAAGGTTACTGTGCGTTCTTCACTGACATTATCATCGGTATCGACGGCGCGGTAATCAATGGTGTCATCACTTGGGTTCGCCTCAAACGACTTAAGCTCCCAGTTACCATCACCAATAGTGGTAAATTCAACTTTGGTAATTTTCGCATCATCGGACGATTCAGAAGCCAAAATAGTGACTTCTTGGAAGAGACTTGATTCGCCTTGCGGCTTGGTGACTTCTTTTACTATGGTGCTGCCATCATCTAAGTAAACGGTAATTTGTACCATGGTTGGGTGTGACGGGTGATTTTCTTGGAACCAGCCGCCCATGCCATCTAGGCCGACCGTGATTGATTCCGCCGGTCTATCCGCCATATCAATTTGAATGATTTCACCTTGGTTGATACCGTTTCCGCCACCAACACCTAAGCCGTATCCCACATGGCCTTTATCGCCAAAGTATTGGGTTAACGGTTTATCATTGTTTGAAATGGCACTGATCGTGATAACGTCATCGCTGTCTTCAAAGCGAAGTTCACGTTTGGTTGGATCGCCATCGACTGGTTCACCCCAGTTAAGAAAGTTACTTGTGCTCTCATCGCCAGTCATTCCATCTGGGCTTTCATCAACACCTAAGAAGAAACCGGTCGATTCATCGTCATTTTGGTAGGTAAAGCCATTCGGATCGAACGTGTTAAGGGGGCCAACAACGTCTCCGTTGGCATCAAACTGAGTTAGGTCACTTTCAGTTAACGGCACACCGTTGTAGAGCAATGTGCCTGAGTCTGGCAAATCGGTAATGACCACTCGAACTGTATCACCGGCGGCGTCATCTTCTTCATCAGAAATTTGGTCTTGTGACGGTGTGGCGCTATCAAACACGATAGCAGCACCACCATTAGAATCTAAGGCAACCGTGAAGTCCTTCGCTTCTGGCGGGTTATCTTTGCTGTCATCGATTAACGTGGTTTGGTTCGCATCGGTGAGCGTCAAGGTTTCGAATAGATCGGTACCTCCGGGGTCAGTGACCGACACAACCGATACGGTATAACCTTGCCCCTCTTCATACTCTTCATCTTGAGTGGTTTGAATGCTAAATGGGGGAATCACACCTCCCGGGCCTACAACCACTTGACTGACTTCAGTGATATCATTACCATCTGCATTGGTATAGCTGTAGCTTAGAGTGATGATGCTACCTTCTGGTGCTGATTCACTCAACATAATGGTATAAGGCGTAGTAAGGTCACCTTCCATGACCGAATCAGGGCCAGTTAAGGTAACAGTTACTGCATCTTTTGGATTGTCGGGGTCGGTACCATCTTCATCGACAATCGATGATTGATCATTGGCAGAGTCATTTTCTACATGATCGTTGGTGGTCTCCGCAATTAACGTAACAGACTCAGAGCCCTCCAACAGGTGATCATCAAATACCTTCACGAAGACTTCAATCGACGTCTCGCCTGACTCAAGTAATAGGTCACTCGCTTCAATAGGTCTAAAGCCACCGTTACCATCGGATACATACAGTGCATCCTCATAATCGACGCCTTTAGTTGCGGTGTCAGAGTCACCACCCAAGGTTAAATCGAGCACAACGTCTGGTTTAACAATCTCGTCAATGCCGACGGTGAACGATAAGTATGCGCCTTCCTCTTCGGTGACAGGGTCACCAGACTCAACGTATAGCTCAGCAACGGCCTCGACTTCGACATTGACCGTAACAAGGTCGATACCGCCGTTACCATCTGACACTTGAATGACAAAAGAATCATCCACACCATCAGCGTTATCTGGTGAAATATCATCACTATTACTGTTAAACCCTTCATCAGGCGTGAACACCCAATTACCATCTTGGTCGATAGTGACACTGCCGTTCGCTGGCTGAGTTTCAATTGAGTAAGTTAGGTCGTCGCCATCCACATCTGTCGCATCAACTGTGCCACCGATTGGCTCATCTTCTTTGGTAACGACATTAATATCACCAAGTAGAATTTCTTCACCATCTACGAAATTGGGTGCGTCATTGACTGGGTTAACGCCAATGTTGATCAAGAGGTTGTCAAAACCTCCGTTACCATCAGAAACTGTAACGCTGAAAGAATCTGGGCCGTTGTAATTCAGATCTGGTGTGTATGTCCATGAACCATCGGAATTCACCACTACGTCACCGTTGGTTGGGTCAGAAAGTTTCGAAAAGGTCAGAACATCATTAGGGTTAGCATCTGTGGCGACTAGCTGACCATCAAGTGGTGTGTCTTCGTCGGTAAACACATTAACGCTGTCGTCTTCTGGGGTCAGGGTGAAATCAACGAAAATTGGATCTTGTTGGAAAGAACGGAACTGCTCAAGCAAGGATAGGCTTTGGGTTTGTGATATTTGAGGGGCATCGAACCCTTGGGTATCAAAATTAGTTTGTGCAATTAACTCTGCAGCATCACGAACGACCGTTCCCGAATCGGTCAAACTGGACCCACTATCTTCACCTGCTGCGGTTTCTTCACCCTCTCCCGGTGTAATATCTTCACCGTCCGCTAACGCTTGCTCAACTTCAGCGATGATATCACTTACTTCTTGAGTGACATCTAACGTCTCATTGTTCTCACCAACAAGCTGTATAGCGACTTCATTAGGGTTAAGCTCTGAACCATCAGGTGCAATAAGCACTTCACCCGGTCTTGGGGAGTCTCCTTGCTGAAGTATGCGAATATTCCCATCCGCATCGATTGCAATGATTTGTCCACTTGCCACATTGCCCATGGCAATAAATGTACCGAAACCCATGGCGACCCCCGATCCTTTTAGTCCACCCAATAAACACGATGAGCGCATGGTCATATTTTCAATCATGACCACACGCATTAATTTCTTTAGCTGCTAGGAGAGAATCAAACCTTAAAACTACCTAGGCTACTGGATTAGTTTAGTTGCTGTTACTAGATTTATCCTGTTTTAGCACTCATTTGTTACATAGATGATACTAAATTACATTAATTGATTTTATAAATTGCTCTGTAGTCCAGTTTGATCACATTTTTCTTCTGTAGCCCTTTTGAGCACTTGAATTTATTTACCGGTAAATGGCTTGACTCGACTACCGGTATAACCTTTAGTATTACGCCCTTCGCCCGCCGACTACGGCAATAAAATCATTAGATGAGGTCTTTTAATGGCTATTGGATTTGACTACGGAACGGCTAACTGTTCGGTTGCGCACATTGTTAATCAAAAGGTTGAGCCCATTGCCTTAAATAACGAGGAGTTTTATATATCCTCAACATTAAGCGCGCCTTCAGCAGAAAGTGTCTCAGAGTATTTGTTTCGCTGCTTAAACATCCAACCCGTTGATGAGATCGGAAGAAATGTCTTGTCACGCGCACTACGCATTAACCAGCAAGAAGATCTCGACGTACATGCGCAAGACATTAAGTTTGGTCAGCAAGCGCTGAATGAGTACTTAGATGACCCTAAACACGTTTACTACATCAAGTCGCCTAAATCGTTCTTGGGTACGATGGGGCTAAGAGACGCACAGCTGTCGTTTTTTGAAGATATCGTGTGCGCCATGATGAGCAACATTAAGCGCAGTGCCGAACAGACTTTGCAGCAAGAGATACTTGAAACCGTGATTGGCCGCCCTGTTAACTTTCAAGGTCGCGGCGGCGATGCCTCAAACAAACAGGCGGAAGGCATCTTAAGACGCGCCGCGACCCGAGCTGGATTCAAAGAAATTGAGTTCCAATTTGAACCTGTTGCCGCCGGCCTAGAATACGAGGCGAGCCTAACCGAAGATAAAAAAGTACTGGTGGTTGATATTGGTGGTGGTACAACCGACTGCTCTTTCTTACACATGGGGCCATCATGGTTTGGCAAGCAGCAACGCGAACAGTCTTTATTAGGCCACACAGGTCAATTGGTTGGCGGTAACGATCTCGATATCTTCACCGCCTTCAAATGCTTTATGCAAGAGTTTGGTTCAAACTCGCGTAAAATGAATGACCTACCCGCGCCCATTACTCAGTTTTGGAACCCGATTGCGATTAACGATGTTCAAGCTCAGCGCGCTTTCTACACTCGTGAGAACTTGAAGGAATTGAATCTTCTGATGAAAGAATCGCAGCAGCCGGAACTGATCAAACGCTTAATTGAGATGCAACAAGATAGCCTCGGCTACGCGCTAATTAAACAAGCGGAGAACACCAAGATTGCATTAGGTGAACAAGAGGAATTTACCGCTCAGTTAGAGCTTGCAAAAGAAGTGATCCAATTGCCGGTTTCGAGACAACAAATGGACGATGCGATTGAGCCACCAACCAGTAAGATTAAAGCTCTAGTCGAAGAAGCCGTAAAGCTTGGTGAAACTCAGCCGGACGTAATCTATATGACTGGCGGCTCGGCGCGCTCTCCTTTATTACGAGCTACGGTGCAATCTGTATTGCCAAACGTGCCATTAGTCGCGGGTAACTACTTTGGCTCAGTAACCGCTGGCCTTGCTCGTTGGGCGCAAGTTTGTTTTAAATAATGAGCAATTAACAAACAAAAACGGCCTGAATCTTCAGGCCGTTTTCATCTCTATCTGCGTGAGCCCCATTTAATTCACGCGTGGCGCAAACATTATGATAGCCATACCAACCATGGCCACGCATACACCCACAATATCCCAGAGCGTCGGCTTAATGCCGTCAACTACCCATAACCAACCAATCGCCACAAAAATATAAACGCCGCCATAAGCTGCGTATACGCGACCAGCCGCGGTTGGATGCAATGACAAAAGCCATGCAAACAAAGCGAGACTAACGGCTGCCGGGATGAGTAATAGAATCGATTTACCTTCTTTCAACCAAAGGAAAGGTAAATAGCAACCAACAATTTCAGCAATCGCGGTAATAAAAAACAAACTGACGGTTTTGAGCTCTGGCAAAACAACTCCTAAGAAAAGCTAGACTGACGGCGCTTAAAATGCACAACTGCGCCAATAAGATTGGCATCGTTACCAAATTTGCTGGCAACGACTTTTGGCCACAGATGACAGTAAGGCATCTTCTCAGAAAACTGCGCAAACTTACCTTCTAACATGGTGATAAGATCAGCGCGTTGGCTAATTGCTCCACCAAGAATAAGGTATTCAGGATCAACCGTGTATTGAACATTGAATAGGCCTTGAGCGAGGTATTCTACCCATTGTTCAACCACTTGAACAACTACTGGGTGTTGCTCATCATACATTTGAAATACCTTTAATCCATTGAGCTCTGACTTGGCAATATCTAACGCTTTCGCCGTTTGATTTACCAGAGCGCGGGTCGAGCCTAGTTCCGATAACACTTGAGGCTGGCCTTCAGTAAAATGCAGAATCGAATAACCGAACTCTCCACCGTACAGATGATGCCCCTTTTGTATTTCTCCTTTGCTGACTATCGCTCCGCCAACACCAGAGCCGATAACCACCAAACAAAACAGTTCAGAATGAGCAAAGTCTCCGTATTCACTCTCTGCCAGAGCTGCGCAACATGCATCATTCTCAATTTCAACGGATAATCCATAACGGTCGACAAACGCCTGCTTTAATTCGACGCCATGAATATAAGGCAGTAACGTCGCGCCATGGACAATTCCACGCTCAACATCCACCGCGCCGCAAGCGCTGATCGCAATACCTTGAATGGCATAACGCTGGCTAAAGGATTGAACATATTCATCGAACGATTCAAACCATAGTTCTAACGTGTTTACTCGGCTAGGCAGTGAGAACTTTTCTAGCCGCTCTCCGAGCGTGTTCATCACCGCTCCTTTTACTGCACTACCGCCAAAATCCAAGCCTATAACATACATGCTGTTCGACTATCCCTCGCTAAAGCATCATTAGTGTGAATAAAAGCATCACACTCTCACCTACCAACAAATGTAGAATTAGTTGCATATTAGAGTAACAGTAGATTCCGACTAAGTAGATGAAAAATAAGTGAAGCTGAGCGGACTACGATCGCAAAATGTAGCTTTACAGTAAACCGAATGACATATTACGTGATTACCCTAACATTAATGAGTTACTCATATAGTAACATCACACTTAACGTGAAATTTTATTATTAATATCAAGCATGTAATCGCGCTAGCCTACAACGTGATTAAAACAGCTCCAAGGGGCGGACAGTTCAATGACGGCACTGACGGATAAAAAGCTTCTTAACATTGTTAAAACTCTTCCTTTTGTCCTTATTCTAATTTTCATTGCCATGCTATTAACGGTTGTCATTAATAGCAGCCAACAGCGTGCGACCGAGTTTGAGCAAAACCTAATTGATAACAACTTAGCAAAACAAAAAGAGATCATTGCTCAACGAGTGCAAAGCACTGCGGAACAAATTAACTATCAAAGAGAGCAAACGGTCTCTATTCTAAAATCTGAGATCAAACAACAGGTTGAAACTGCCCATCAAATCGCGACCGCGATATACAAAGAGAACCTTGATAAGCCCGAGCATGAGATTAAAAAACTAATCAGCGATGCGCTAAGAGACATTCGCTTTAATAATGGCCGCGGATACTTCTTCATATATCAGATGGATGGCGTCAGTGTCATGCACGCTTTACTACCGGAGCGTGAAGGTCTGCAAATGATTGAAAGTACCGACTCTCGCGGCGTCCCTATCCTTAAACAACACATCGATGCCATTGCTAACTCCAAAAATAGCGCCGCTTTTTACCGCTGGTGGTTTAAAAAACCTCAGCAAGACGGTGAGTTTGAAAAGATTGGCTACGGCCAATATTTCGAACCTTTCGATTGGTTTATCGGCACCGGAGAATATGTGTATGAAGTTGAGAACGAAATAAAGAAAAACATTCTCAATTGGGTATCAAACTACCGATTTGGAGATACTGGTTATATCTTCATTCTCGACCAAGACGGCACCATACTTGCTCATAAAGAACCAGAATTACTGGGTGAGCGCATTGATGGCCTTGTTACAAAAACCCTAGGAACTTTTGCCATCAATAACACCACCTCTTCCCATGTGGAGTATGACTCAATCTATAAGCCTGACTCGCTGCAAAGCGGACAAAAAGTCAGCTTCATGAAGTTCGATTCAAAATGGGGTTGGCTATTGGGCTCTGGTGTTTATATTGAGGAAGTACATGGTGAAATTGAAACGCAACTTGAGCAGTTACAAGAACAGCATCAAATGGAACTGATTAAGGTCATTGCGTTATGTTTGACCTTGGCTTTAATCCTCACCCTACTATCGTTGTTACTTAGCAACTACTTAGGTCGCCGATTCTTAAAATTCCAAAATCGTAT
This sequence comes from Vibrio sp. LaRot3, assembly GCF_027587025.1. Lineage (GTDB taxonomy): Bacteria > Pseudomonadota > Gammaproteobacteria > Enterobacterales > Vibrionaceae > Vibrio. Next base: position 959,948 of record NZ_JAPPTI010000001.1, read on the forward strand.
CGCCAATGACTTCAATCAATTGGAGGTTAAGAAAGAGCAACTCCGCCACCAAGCACAACATGATGCACTTACCCATTTACCAAACCGAATCTTGCTTGAGAAACAAGCCATGCACGGCATCATTCGTAGCCGTGAATTAGAGAAAAAACTCGCGATCTTGTTCGTTGACTTAGACAACTTCAAACGTATCAATGACAAATACGGTCATGAGGTAGGTGACAAATTATTGGTTGAAGTGGCACAGAGATTTAGCCGACTCACTGAAAGCAAAGGAACCGTCGCACGATTTGGTGGGGACGAGTTCGTATTTTGTATACCAGAAATCGCCAGTGACAACGAAGCGCATACCATTGCAATGCGCGTGCAAGCTTGCCTCAAACAACCGTTCATTGTTCATGGTATTACGACAGAGCTTAACGCCACCATCGGTATTTCATTATTCCCTACTGATGGTGATCAACCACGAACCTTGATGTCCAAAGCCGATATTGTCCTGACACGCTCGAAAAAATATGGCAAAGGTGAGATTACTTTCTTCGACAAGAAGATCAGTGACGAAATTGAAAACAACTTCTTACTTGAAGATGAATTTAAGTCGGCGCTAGCAAACGGAGAACTTGACGTACACTACCAACCGCAAATCAATGCCAATACCAGCAAAATGGTCGGTGTAGAGGCGCTATGCCGATGGGTAAGCCCAACGCTTGGTTTCGTCTCACCGATGGTGTTCATTGATATCGCCGAAAAGAACAACTCCATTCTACAACTTGGCGAGTTCGTCTTTGAACGTGCCTGTCGTGATACTAAAAAGCTCAATCAAAGCCTTAATGATCCGGTCACGGTCTCGGTCAATATTTCACCTAAGCAGCTACTGCACAAAGGTTTCATAGACATGATTGTTAACTCGGCCAAACGCTACGACCTCGACAGTAACTTAATTATCTTAGAGCTAACAGAAAACGTGTTTATTGAAGACCTAAAAGCTGTTCAACCAACCTTGAAACGCCTACAAGATCTCGGCTTTGGTATCTCATTAGATGACTTCGGCACTGGTTTTTCGTCGCTTAGCTATCTCAATGCGCTACCAATCAGTGAGATCAAGATTGACCGCTCGTTCATTATTCGCATGCTTAACAGCCGCAGTAACCTCAATATCGTTAAAACCATTATCGCGATTGCTCGCTCAAACGATATCGGAATTATCGCTGAAGGCGTTGAAAGTGAACAGCAGCAGCAGGTATTGCTAGACTTAGGCTGTGATTTAATTCAAGGCTACTTGTACTCTAAACCCGTTCCGATGCCAGAAGTGCAAGCACTCGCTGCCACCACTTTCGCCAATGACACCATGATCAAAGTTGATACCCTTTAGCTTGGTATAACTGAGCCATTCATTAATTGTCTCAAATATCAGACAGATAAATGTGTAGTATTACCCGAACTATCATTCTTTTGGGTGACACGGGTAGTACTCACTGTTAACTAGATGACACTGAAAACACTTCCCTAACTAATCTAACAGCTGCATTAAAAACTACCTGTTCGTTAGGCCATCTTCGAAGAGTGACTGACATTGATTGTGAGTGGTATTGAGTAATGAATTCGTTTGTAAAACAGTTCTTTGGAACGGCTGGCCTACAGTTTTTAAGTAAAGGCATTTCCGTTGTATCCGGCGTTATCTTTGCGCGTTTTCTTGGCGCAGAGCAATACGGCATCTATACCTACATATTTTCAATTGTCACTATCGCAGGTATTCCCGTCATCGCGGGCTTGCCCGCACTAATGGTACGTGAGATCGCCAATTTTCAATTAGAAAAGAAATGGCCGCTTTTATACGGAATTCTGTTGTGGTCTCGAGGTTTCGTTTTCCTCGTATCCTCCATTATTGTACTCATCATGCTTGGCCTCGCTTACGTTGGCTATTTTGAACCCTATGTGGCGGCGTTGTTGCTCATTGCAGTATGGGTGATCCCGCTTAGAGGCATCGCTTACCAGCAAGATGCCGTATTGAATGGCTTTCGTAAACCGGTATTAGCACAAATACCCTCTAAGTTACTTGCGCCTATTATTACCCTGTCTACTTTGCTTTTCTTTGTCATCACCGATAGGCCGCTCACCTCAAAAACCTTGATTGAAATTTCGGTCGTTGCACTGTTATTTACCTGTATTTTGAGCTTCTTGCTGGTGCGTTATGTCATCAAGAAAAACAGCCAACCGGCCAAAGCTGAATTCAAAACTAAGCAATGGAGTAAAGCCCTACTCCCGTTTGCAATTATCACTTTTGTGAGCACACTCAACTCTGAATTGGCGATCGTGTTACTTGGATGGTTATCCGATCTTGAATCTGTGGCTTATTTCCGCGTCGCAACTCAAGCAGTGCTGTTAATTAGTATCGTCGTCTCTTCAATCAGCCCGGTGCTTATGCCCAATATCGCTCGTTTATACAAAAGTGGCGACATTGAGCAAACGCAAGCTATGCTCACCCGCGCTGTTCGACTGACTGTCTTAGTGGCAACACCAATTCTTCTTGTCTTAGTCTTTGGGGGAGGATTACTGATCTCTCTGTTGTTTGGTGACGAGTACCTTTCAGCTTATCCAGCGTTAATCATCTTATGCTTTGGTCATTTTATTAGTTTGATGATGGGGTCGGTAGGATTAGTGCTGAACATGACTAATAACGAAAGCCGCACATTGCGTTCACTCTCCATTGCGGTCACCGTCAACCTTATTCTGCTATTTAGCCTCATCCCACTTTACAATGAGATTGGTGCCGCTATCGGCGTATCATTAAGCCTGATCATCTGTAATGGATTAATGATGTTTGACGTACGCAAAATTACTAAATTAAAAACGTGGTTATCGGTGAATAAATAGCCGACATTGACCGTAAATTACGGCTTAACTCCACGTTATTGATAGAGTTTCGATTAACAACAATTAATTATGAATTACTAGACCCAATCGTACCTAACTCTCACTAAACCGGTTGTAATTTCGAGTCATTTCATAAAATGCCTGAATTTCAGCGGGTTAAAGTTGAAAATATGTGATCTTAATTCAGATCTGCTATTGATTCCCCTCGCCAAAAGCATACTATTTAGCGGTATTCAAATTTAGGCATATGCGCCTCAAGGAACGCTTATTATGGAGCTCGACATATTTAATCCATCTCGCCATATTCGGCGAGCTGTTTTATTTTGGTTGAGCCTGCTGCTATCCTGCGCATTTTTCGTCGCAAGCTACCTCGATTACACCATTACAGATTGCTTACCCACAGCAATGACTAACGCATCTTTTGCGTTGTTTTCTTTGTTTGTCAGCTCGCAAACCTATCGCAAAGATTGCTCAAACAACTTGGCGTTACTTTATTCCGGCGCGATGGTCATGCTGGTGCTGTTTGGAATACTCAGACACACCATTTATCACGGCTTATATTTATGGGCGAGCATCTTCCCGATCATGTTTTACATTTTCGTTGAGAAACGCCAAAGCTTTATTCTTTGCCTGATTGGCTTCGCAGCGGTGACAGGCGGTGTCATTTTTAAGATGTATCAACATCAAGGTGAAATTCACGCTTATTTACTGATCAACTTCATCATGAGTTACATCTGTATTTGGGTTACCGCTCATATACTCGAAGTGAAACGCAAGTCCTCTGAAACCTCACTAGGACAACTTGCCTCCCGAGATGCACTGACCGGTGTGTATAATCGCCATGCATTAGCTCATAACTTCCATCGCTATCGTCAAGAAAGCAAAAAACTGCCCATGTCTTTACTGGTGTTGGATCTCGACTACTTTAAACAGGTTAATGACATGCATGGCCATGATGTTGGCGATAAAGTACTGATCCAAACAGCGGCTTTAATTGATGCATTCAGCGACGAGCATTTGGTTTATCGAATTGGTGGCGAAGAGTTCTGTATCGCGCTACACAATGCAGACATTGCGCAGGCGATGGTTAAAGCTGAGCATATTCGATTAGCCATAGAGAATTACCGATTCAACCAACAAGATTGCCCTATTTCACTCACAGCGAGCATTGGCGTTTATCAGTGCGATCATTTTAACGATTTAGAGTAAGTATTGAGAAAGGCGGATATTGAGCTGTACAAAGCAAAGAAGAATGGCCGAAACCAAGTCATGATAGGCAGTGAACAAGAGCTAGAACTCGCTAGCTCTTAGGTATTTTGAATCGGTATACATCCACGTGTAGAAAAAGATCTTAGCTGTCGAAGTCTTCAAACACGACGTTGTAGTTTTCTGTGTAAGTACACTGTGGTTGGCGGCTACACGTAAAGAATCGACGTCCTTTAAACTCTCCTTGCGCAGCGGTTTTTACCACCATCGGGCTGCCACAGCGTTTACAAAAACGCACTTCTTTATCAGGTTCAATCAAATCAATATGCGCGGCTAACAATCGACGCAGCTTACCCACTTGATAGCTATGCTTAACCGTTGCTCCAATTAAAGGAATACCGGAAGACTTACAAACATGAAGCAATAGCTTTTGCCTGTCCATTTTGCCTTTGTTCAGCGCAGCACCATCGTCGAGCTCAATCGCGACGCGCACGTCTAATGTTCTTGGATCACAGACAATAAAATCAAAATGACTCTTAGCAATACGGTTATGAGCGATGAACCAACGTTTTTTGTCGGTGGCTTGAGGGGTTAATACTTTTGCCATCGACACTTTTGACAACACCACACCATGATCACCTACTGCAGTCGTCAATGCGTTATAGAATGCTGACTCTTTACTATTTAGCAGTGCGCCTTTCTTTTTGTAGGCGCTGTCTTTTAGCTCATCTTGAGTGAGATACTTTTTTTGGACATACAAATAGAAGGCCACAAAAACGACAACAATAATGGCAATATATTCCATTGCTTACTTTTGACTCCCAAATTCAATCAAACTCCACCAAATATCTGGTGCTCTATGGCTTATTTTATACCTAAATCTTACCAATAGGCACTCGCAGCTTTAAAGATTGTACTAAAGATTCAAGAAATTAGCGCAGCACCACACACATGTAGGGTTTCACAATATTCGAAAATCTATCAGTGACGTTTAGGATTTAGGCCGTTCATTTTGAAGAGGTATTATCATTAAAATTTCAGTGACACTCCGTGCGAGCTCTACTGTCGCTGATCTATACGCCTTTAATTACGTGTTAAATATAGATTTCAGTCACACTTATTTTTGCGCATTTTCTCAATAAGCATGCAATTGGGCAGTATAATTATTGAGCAATGTAATTTTTATTTGGCTCAGCGATAATCAAACAAAATACGCTGCTACTGTCAGAGGGACAGACAATGAAACGCGATATTTTTGGCATTTGCCTTTCTAAATCTATGCTGTCGAACAACCTTTCCAGCACGTTTACTCATGTGCGCGCCTATCAAAAATCGACCGATTGTGACGAGCTTAAAGTCGAACATGCCTATCCTCAAATGACGGGTAAAGAATTACTCAACAATATGAACTCTGCCCAAGCGATGCTTTGGCGCGCAGAATACATATGCCAAGTCCCTAAATAATGTTTAGCCTTTCAGCATAAGTAACAAAAAGCCCGCTCGTTGAGCGGGCTTTTGCATTTTCGAGCTAATCAGCACATGGTTAACTTGCTTGAGTCGCTTTCGCTTTGCGTAACTGGCTTAAATACTTAATCCAACTTTTCGACTGTTTCGAAGGCGCTATCGCTTCTGCTTTTTTCGCTTCAATTAAGGCTTTCTCTAACTGATTAAGTTTGTAGTAAGCACGCGTTTTCGCCAATGCAACTTGAGATTTCTTGCCCTGCACTTTGTTTAAAGCACTCAGCGCCGACTTATAATGACCCTCTTGCACCAATAGCTGAGCTACGTTCCAGTGGTATTTAGCACGCTTACGTGCGGCCAACTTCCATTGGTCAATCGCCTTATCCCACTCTCTAGCTTGTTGCCAATACGTTGCTTGCGCAACGATAAGGTCAATATCCGTTTTCGCAGCGTCCAACTGGCTTACTTCTTTTGCTGCTCGTTCTGGAATACCACGTTGCGCATACAATTGGGCTAATAAACGTCTGTCTTGCTGGCTCAAAGGCAAGCCGTTTAACTTGGCTAATGCGAGCGTATCAAGCGCCGCGTTGTTTTGCCCAACACGCATTTGCAAACTCACTAGCTGACGCCACCAGTTCACTTTGTCAGGTTGTAGGGCAATCAAACGTTCTAAAGTAGGAATCGCACCTTTCCAACGCTGTAGTTGAAGCTGCGCACTTAGTTTGAGCGATAGTGGCTGAAGTTCATCTTTACGTTGATAACGGCGATACTTATCAACAGCCGGTATCACCTGCTTGAACTGTTCAATCTGGTAATGGGATTGAGCAATCCTTAGCCACAGCTCATCACCCTTTTGCCCTGAGGGCACACTCTTAACGAGCTTGTAGTAGTGAGGCAACGCTTTTTTGAACTGTTGGTCATTCACCAACAAGTCAGCCAACATGCGTTGTGCAATCCACGCTTGCTCGTCTTTGAGCTGATTTGAATTTACTGCGTATTCAAGCTGTTTAATCGCCGATTTGGTTTTGCCATCTTGCCAATAAAACACGCCAAGCATACGCGCCACGAAGGCTTTATCGTATTCTCGAGTCGTGTCGATCTCTTTTAGCTTGGCAATCGCTTGTTTGACTTGTTCATCCTGCGCTAACTGATGCGCTTTTTGAACTCGAATCGCGGTATATTGGCTTAACTCATTAGCAAAGCTTGTCGCTGACGCGAACCAAATCATACCAGCAATCATTGCTTTTCTGATCATTTTGCTAGTTTAAACTCCAATCTTACGGTTTGTCCTACTTGAGCAAGCGAACTACCATCAACGACTTTAGGCTGATATTTCCACTTTCTTAACGCACGCATAGCTTCTTTTTCAAACATACGCTTAGGATTAGCATCAAGAACTTCAATGTCTGTTGGTCGGCCTGTTGGGTCAATCGTGAACTTCAACACCACGTAACCTTCGGCACCACGTTTAAGCGCTTTAGCAGGATAACGTGGCTCAACACGATACAAAGGCATCGCTTGTTGGTTAACACCAAAATCACCGAATGTAGGAGCACTGATCGCTAAACCATCTATCGCGGTATTCAGGCCTAAAGTAGGCTGCATTGCCATTGGCGATACTTGGCTTACTTGAGTTCTTGCTTGCGAAACCGGTTGTTGCTCTGGCACTTCTGGGGCTTTTGGCTGCTCAGGTACGGTGCGTTGCCTACGCTGAACTTCCTGTTCATTTTCAACCATCACCATATTAAAACTCAGCGATTCGCTCTGCTCTGGGGCACGTCGATGGCCGTTATCGACCATCCACGCCATAAAGGTGAATAGCATCAGAGCAAATGATGCTGCGATAGGTAATGAGATTAGTAACCTTCTCACTACTGCTTCTCCGCTGCTAACGCGATGTTTTTAACCCCCGCACCTTTCGCGGCATCCATCACTTTTACAACCGTGCCACTGTACGCGTGCTCATCCGCTTGAATGACCAACGAAGCATCTGGCTTATCTAACAACAGATGTTCCAGTGTCGCTTGAACGCGTTCTACATCAACAATACGTTTGTCGATATATATGTCGTTGGCTGACGTTACTGCAACAAAAATGCCTGCATCTTTTTGGCTGACGACATTTGAAGCTTGTGGGCGATTAACCTCTACCCCTGATTCTCTAACAAATGAACTGGTCACAATAAAGAAAATCAGCATGATAAATACGATATCAAGCATCGACGTGAGGTCGATTTGAGCCTCATCTTGATTATGTTGGCGTCTACCGAGTCTCATCGCTGACTCCTTAAAGATTTCTCTAATTTAATTTCTCTGATTTGACACGCTTTAGCCAAACGAGCATGAACGAACATTCCCGCCAGCGCGGCAACCATCCCTGCCATGGTCGGCAAAGTTGCGAGTGATATACCTGAAGCCATTAGCTTTGGATTACTACTGCCTTGGTTTGCCATAACATCAAACACTGAGATCATACCGGTAACAGTGCCGAGCAGACCAAGCATTGGACAGATCGCAATCAACACTTTGATGAAGTTTAAGTTCTGATACAGCGCCATATGCGCTTGGGCAATCCAACCATCGCGGATTGACAGTGCATACCAAGAATGTTGCTCTTTGCGCTGATGCCATTTTTGAATCCACTGCAAACGCATCTTTGGATATTCAATGGTTAAGAACAGCACGCGCTCAATAATCAATAACCAACAAACCAAAACCACAGCACCGAGCCACCAAAGTATTTGGCCTCCCTGCTCCATGAAACTTTGTAGCGAGAGAAGCCAATCACTGGTTTGCAATGCGCTAGGCAACCAAGAGATTGAAAAAAGGGCTTCCATTACGCAGCGTTCTCCACTGGCTCGTTTTGTTTAGGTTGCGTCGCTTTCTCTGCTTGCTCCGCGACCAAACCGATACCTTGTTTCTCAAGAATATTGCGAATACCTTCCGCTTGAGAACTTAGGATGTTATGTGCAAGTAATAGAGGCATCGCTGCGATCAAACCAAGTACCGTGGTCACCAGCGCCATTGAAATACCACCCGCCATCACTTTAGGGTCGCCATTACCGAACTGAGTAATCACTTGGAAGGTTTCAATCATACCTGTCACCGTACCTAGAAGACCAAGCATTGGCGCAAGAGCCGCGAGTAGTTTCAGCATAGACAAACCTTTCTCAAGGCTAGTTTGCTCATCAACTACCGCTTCTAATAAGCGAAGTTCAAGCGCTTCAACGGTACGATTTTGTTCTTTGTCGTAAACAGCAAGAACGCGACCAAGTGGGTTGTCGCCAGGCTCAGTTGGATTTTTAAGCTGAGCACGAATCTTCTGACGAGCAACAGATAGGCTTACACCACGAACTAACGCAATAATCACACCAATTGCCAACAGGCCTAGAATGATTTTACCAACCACACCGCCCGCTTGCAGACGGTCAGAGAAGCTTGGAGATAAAGCTAACTGTTCAAGCATTACACCGCGAGATGGGTCAAGAACAATATTTGCAACCTCACCATTCGCCAGCGCAGAGACCGACGCTAATGTTGGACCATTTTCTGGCAGTTTAATGAATGATTTCGCTTCACCGCGTGCGCCATTCCAAGATAGGTAGCCTTGTTCACCTACTAAACCAAGCGCACCCAAACGAGCAGCTTCAACTTGCTGTGTTTTGCCTTCACCGTCAATGTATGCCACCGGCGTTATCGCGATTTCGCCACTTGCTTTGATCTGCTGATCCATCGCTTTCCAAAGTGCAGTTAACTGCGGCATTGAAGGCAATGTCGTTGCAGCGATAACATCATCAATTTGTTGGTTGTATGATTGAGCATCGGCGCCTGTTACTGAGCGACCCAGTTCACTTTGCAGCTCTTTCGCGTTTTGACGAACCACGCCAAATACTTCACCGAGACTTCCCGTTTCGAGTCGTAACTGCTCTTCAAGGCGCGCAAGCACATCTTCGTTTTCACTAAACTTGGCGGCTAACTCATCATTTTGCGCTTGAAGCTTATTACGTTTCGCGACTAATTGAGCTTTCAGCGTTTTAAGCTCTTGTTCAGTGGCTTTGAAACCCGCTTCACGAGTTCGGTTATGTTGCGCTTGTTGGTTGTTTTCTACTTTGGCTTGCTTCACCAACTCAGTCGTTGCAAAGCTAGAGAACGAAACAGAAGCCATCATCAGTGCCGAAGCGATCAATTTAAGTTTCATATTATTTCGCCTCCGCTTTAATCAGTGATACAGGAAGAGTAATGAGACTTGGTGCAACTTGGTTAGACGCAATAGCGTAAGCTTTATCAAGCTCAGATTTTTGCGACGAGTCAACCGACTGCCAGTCGCTGGTAGAACGTTGCCAAGCCCAGTAGTGGTTGCCGTTTAAGCTACGCGCAACCAATGCAACGCGACCAAGATGAAGAATATCAGCTTCTCGAGCTTCACCATCTGTAGTAATTTGACCTTGATAAACGCCCAGCTTAGTTCCGTAGTCGAGCTCAATCTGGTAAGCCTCTAAAATTCGACGGTACTTTTCAGCGTCACTCACATCGGCACGAGTCATCAAGCTTTCTAACTTCGCAATACGTTCTTCACGTTGCTGCTTTTTGATTGGCGTGTCGTTGGCAACGATGGTCTTTAACCCGTCAACCATCTGATACATCAGTGGTACAACACCTTGACGCGTTAACTTAATATCTTTGATCTGAGCGTCGATACTCGACACTTCTTGCTGTTGGTTCTCTATAAGCGCCGTAAGGTGAGATTGGTAAACTTCAAGATTTTTCACTTCTTCCTGAAGTTGTTCGATTTCTGCGCTTAAAGATAGAGTGTTGTCAGCGCTTTTATCAATACGCTTTTGACTTGCCACTGACGCCGAGTTGGTCTTGCTTTGAATAGCTTGAGCATTGTCTAAGCTTGAAGCGTGTACCGGAGCAATCGCCGCCGCTACAATTAGAGCTAAACTGGATTTTATTAGGTTCATAGTCGTAATCAATTACATCAACTAACCTCGCCTAAAAACAATTGATTTAGGCCAGATTGAGGTTCAAAAAATTCCCAAAGAGCGAGTTGATAAATATTCTCGTTATCAACAAGCTGGTAATAGTAGCGATTTTTGCAAGTTTTGCCAACGAGTAAAGGGGGAAGGTCTCCCTTCCCCCTTTTTATTTTTGCGACTTATCTTAATATTTTACTTGAAGTGTCGCCATGTAGTTACGGCCTTCACCAACAACTACACCTTTCGTGCTGCCACCTTCAAGGTAGTCGGTATCAAATAAGTTCTCTACATTAAAGCGTGCGATAAACTCAAGGTTCTCATCATACTTCAGTGTATGCGACACACCTAGGTCAACACGAGTGTATGCATCTTTCTTGAACTCGTTTGAATCTTCAGCCCAACGGTCACCCACGTGGTAGACACCTAGGTTTACGTCAGTACCATTGTTAAATGAGTACGTAGACCAGATGCTTGCAGTAAACTCAGCAACATCTGCTGGTGTTTTACCTTCTAGTTCTGGGTCATTGTTAAACTCAGCATCTAGCAACATTGTTGATGCGCTTACAGAGAACGATTCTGTCACGTAACCCGTTGCAGAAAGCTCTGCACCAGTGTGAACCTGCTCACCCACCTGTGTAGTGCGTGTCTGGCTTGAACCTAGGTCTTCCGTGATTTGCATGTTTGACTGAGTGATATGGAATAGCGCGCCAGACACAAACAAACGGTCATCAAACAGTTCCCATTTAGAACCTAGCTCGTATAACGTGCCTTTCTTAGGATCTTGTGATTGGCCAAAGTTTTCATCATTGCTATCGCTAATGTCTGCAACCGGTTCGAAACTCTCAGAGTAAGTCAGGTAAATAGAACCGTTTTCTACTGGAGAGTAAATCAGACCAAGCTTAGGCAGTACATTGTTGTAGCTTGCTTCTACATTCTTGCTAGACGTCGTTTTATCGTAAGCAAAACGTACACCCGCTAACGCTTGCCATTGGTCGTTAAACGTTACGAGATCTTGTACATAGATACCGTAGTGCTTTTCTTTAGAATGAGATAGAGAGTCGTCATTACTGTAATGCAGACCATCTGGCTTAGAGAAACCACCGTCACATTCAGGACGTGCATCACCTTGGTTAGCACTTTGACATGCGTAAGTTGAAGAGAACAACTGCTTGTAATCGTAATGTAGGCCATTTGCACCAACAAGAAGACGGTGGTTAACACCTAGCGCATCGAAATCACCTGTGAAATCTACATATGCAGTGTCGAATGTCCACTCATCGTGACGGTCATAAGCGCGGTAGCCATAGCCAACCGTTGCGCCATTGCTGTCTTTAACTTTATCAAGAACGTTATCTGATTCAGTACGTTGACGTTCGTAGAACTGACGGCTAATACCCGATTTAACAGACCATGAGTCGTTCAGTGATGCACTAACTGCAACACCGTAGTTAGTAATGTCATTGTCTGTCATCGCGAATTTCTGATCATTTACGATTGAAGGATCAATCACCTGACCTGTCGCGGTATCAATCTTAGAACCGTTGTCTAGATCACCTTGCTCTTGAGTACGGTCGTAATGGAAAGAAAGCATGACATCTTCATTGATATCGTAATCAACAAATAGACCACCTACGAAACGTTCAGTCTGAACATCAGTGCCATCAAAACGCGTACGCCATGAATCTTGATCTTCTTGAGATAGTACAACGCGAGCACGCAGTGACTCGTCTTCGTTCAACGCGCCACTTACATCAACCATAGTACGCGTGTAGTTGTTAGAGCCGATATCTTGGCTAACATTTACTTGCGTCTCGTAAGTTGGCTTCTTAGAAATCATGTTAACTAAGCCACCCGGCGTTGACTCGCCGTATAGAAGGCCAGCAGGACCTTTTAGCACTTCAACACGCTCTAGTAGCTCAATTGGTTGACGGTAATGAGACCAGTGTTGAGCACCGTCACGTAGGTAACTTGAACCGCTGTCTAGTTCGAAACCACGTAGGTTGAAACGCTCGCGGTTAGTAGATTTAGAACCTGCAGTAATTGATGCATCGTTCTTTAGGACTTCACCAAGAGTGCTAGCACGCTGTTCGTCAATTAACTGTTCACCAATAACAGCAACTTGTCCCGGAGTTTCTAGTTGAGTCGCCTCCATACGCATTGCAGTTGAGTTGCTCTCTGCTTTGTAACCGTATTCGCGACCTTCCACGACCATGTGTTCATCTGTTGCTGTGCTATCAGCCATTACTGGTGTTGCGATGATCGCACCAATTACCAGCGCCAACGGACTCTTAGTAAACATAATTATCTCCAATTTACGAGCAGGCAGAACCACTAATCTGCCTTCAAATTCTGCGCGGTAATATAAGTGATAATTACTATCATTAGCATTGAATTTACATTCTTTGCATTCGTAAACAAAAATGTAAAAAAGCGCGGAAATTCCGCGCTTTTCACTGTGATTCTCGGGTTAAGCTAACCAAGCTAGCCTTTGTTGTTCATCATGGAATGTCCAAGCAACAAACCGACTGATTTTTTGTCCTTGGCTCATCTCAACAATGTTGACCTCTTTCGCACCGGCTTTCTCTAAGTTCTTACGCAGCCAGCGAACATTCTCTTTTTTCGAGATAAGCGTACTAAACCATAATACTTGTTTAGCAAAGTCGCGGCTTTCAAAAGCCATATTTTTCACAAACGCCGCCTCTCCTCCCGGACACCACAACTCAGCCTTTTGGCCACCAAAATTAAGCAGTGGCTTATCGCCTTTACTCTTCATGTTTTGGTTCAATGATTGTGATGGACCAGAACCACGCTGTTTTTTGTTTCGCTGCAGATTCGCTTGTTTCTTAACGCAACCCTGCTCTGCTTCCTCTAAAGACTTATGGAAAGGTGGATTACAAGTAGTGACATGGTAACGTTCACCTTGCTGAATAATCCCTTTGAACAAGTAACGGCTATTACTTTGTAAGCGACACTCAATATCGCCTTTTAACACGGCGTTATTAGTCGCAATTAAGTTTGAGCTGTTCACAGAAACTTGGTCAATATCACTGCCAACACATTCCCATCCATATTGTGTTGTGGCGACAATCGGATAAATGCAGTTGGCACCAACACCGACATCCAGCATTCTCACCTTAGTGTCTGAAGATACTTGTTTGTACAGCATCTCAGCTAAGCGATGAATGTAGTCTGCTCGCCCAGGAATTGGGGGGCAAAGGTAACCTTGCGGTATATCCCATTGTTCAACGCCATAGTGCTCTGCAAGCAATGCCTTGTTAAGCAGTTTTACCGCAATGGGATCGTCGAAACGAATACTGTCCCCTTTTGGCGTTTTAACAAGGTGTGATTTTAGCTCGGGTAACGCTTTCACTAATCGAACAAAGTCATAACGACCCGTGTGCAAATTGCGCTTATGTAAACCCGCCTTACCTGCGATTTTATTCACCACCATGGTCGTGGGTGTCGCCTTTGCTTTATTGGCTTGGTTGGTTTTATTTCGATTTGGCTTATTTTTTGACTGAGTCATAAGTGAATTATTGTTTTGTTTCTCGGTAAATCATAAATAGTCGCGCATCAAGCTCTAACTGATGATAATCAGGCTCCATATAACGACAAAGCTGATAAAAAGCCTTGTTGTGCTCTTTCTCTTTTAAGTGTGCCAGTTCATGTACCACCAGCATTCTCAACAAAGGTTCGGGCGCTTGTTTAAACATGCTAGCAATGCGAATCTCATTCTTCGATTTGATCTTCTTGCCATGCACTTTGCTCGAATAGGTGTGTAATCCAAGCGCGTTGTTGATGAGGTGTATTTTGCTATCCCAGACCACTTTACTTAATGGTGCGGTCTTCTTCATATACTGGTTCTTAATCGCCATCGTATATTCATACAACGCTTTTTCACTTTGGATTGGATGTTGCTGCGGATAACGACGCTCAAACCAACGGCAAAAAGTGCCCGCTTGGAGCATTTGATCAACAGGGGTCAGAATATGGTCGGGGTAACCTTGCAGGTAGCGCAGCAATGTGTTCATTATCGAGCGTATGGGAAGTGTTTAAAGGCCGCTAAGTTTACCTTATCTTCGCTCGGTATTCATTAGCTATCATCAGCTAGGGATTATCAGTGGTTTGTTATATACTCTGCGCCCAATTCAGCCGCAGTAAGAGAAATATCGATGAAACGTTTGGTTCTGTACGTAAAAGATAAATGCCCACACTGTAAAGACGCACAGCGCTACCTTGATTCAAAAGGCTACAAATACCGATTAACCAATGCAAAAATGCAGCGCGGCCGAAAAGAGCTCGATGCTATTGGTGCTCGCTCACTGCCAATATTAAAGATTGGCGACCGCTATATGATTGGTTGGAACGCGAGTAACTTTGAGAAGATGTACAATAGCTAACCAAACTATTTCGCCTTCCAGTTAGATTTACATTAAAGGTGAAGTTTTAATCAAATAGGGAGAGCCAAGCTCTCCCTATTGCGTTAAAGATGCCAAGCATCACTCACTACATGGTGAAGCCCCACACTGCGTCGATAAGCTTGATCATCAGCTCCTTGCTCACTTCATCATTGTCTAACTCAGGCAGATACTCGACAAAATCGATCCCGACGAATTTCTCATGACGAGATAAGCCATGAACTAAATGCAGCGCTTCACGAGCAGAGAGACCACCAACATTTGGTGTGCCGCAGGCTCTAAACTGCGTTCCATCTAGAGCATCATAATCAAACGATACATAAACCGCGTCATATCGCTCATCAACAATGGAAACTAACTGCTCTAAAACGCCGTTGATACCTATACGTTCAATGGTATTCATATCGAAGTTGACCATTTGATGTTTCGTCATCAGCTCATGCTCGTTTGGCATTAGATCTCGCACACCAACGTAATACACATCGGTGGGATTTAGCACCAATTCTGGTTTCACTTGCCAACCATTATGCGGGTACTTATCCATTAGTAGCGCAAGTGGTTTACCATGCAAGTTACTTGCTAGGCTGTCATTGCAATCGGCATGGGCATCAACCCATATAACGGCGACACGCTTACCTTGTTGGCGTTGAAAGTAGTCCAGTGTCGCTTGCACTGTACCTATCGCGATAGAGTGGTCGCCTCCAATCGTTACCGGAGTGCGACCAGCCTGATAACTTTGCAATACTTGGGCATGCAACATCGATGAATACTCAGCTAACGCTTGCTCTTTATCTCGGCGAGCGATCAAGGCGTTAACGGGCTCACTGGCATTAATATCACCTCGATCGATGATATCTGCCTGCCATCGAGTGGTTCTCACCTCAAGCCAGTCTGAAAGGCCTATCCAAGAGGTCTCGTTTAATCGTCGCAATCCATCAACCGTGTTTTGCTCTGTTGCAAAAATTCCCAGCTGATTAAATGGTGCGCCGATTAAATCAAAGCCTCTTTTCATAGATAATTCCTCTTTAGTTAATTAAATTGAGTTCCACTCAGTAATATCCCTAAAGCCCGAAACTCACTAGACGGCTGTGGCCTTTTAGCGACAGACATCTAGTTAATATCTACCAGTTGACAGGTGATGGCTAATTTGAAACGCCACTCTTGCAATGCAATACCTAAATTTATTGCGCCCAATAGCAAAAAATCGCTATAAGCAAAGGCTCATAGCGATTTAGGTTCCATCGATTACTTAAGGACAATCAAGACGCTACGGTTTGAGACTCCATCACATCTTGGGCTTGCGCCACCAGTTTTTGATAGTTCATGGTGCCGAAGTCTCTATACTCGATTTTTATCAGTTCCATAGCATAATCAGCCACGGCCTTTTTGGCATACTCAAAATAATGTTGTACTTGAGGGGATACAAACACGACTCGAATTTTACGCCCGTAGTTACTCATGAAATCTTCGGTTTCTAGCGCTTGAATCGAGGCATACATGACATAGATGGGTAAGCCTAGTTGTTCAACATGCTTTTGCATGCGTTGAGCCATCATGCTCGATGTAAAACCACCGGAGCACATAACCGCGACAACTTCGCGATCGCCTATTTCGTCGGTTAAGTCATAATTGTAAAAGTGCTGCATCATACATCCTTATTGTGTTGTACGACTCGTCCCCTATTTCAATGAGTTAGTCGTCAACTAACTCTACTTGAGTTGATGATTTATAAATTTCCGCCACTTAACTTTGATCAAGCACAAGATTTATTAAGTCGGTTAATTTGCGGTCAAATTTGATTGTTACTTCGTGAATTATGCCGAAATTACTGCGCTGAATTTTGGTGCACAAACTCAATAAATGCTCGGTCCGCAATTGAAAGATACCCATCTTTACGCCATGCGAGCGCCAAATCGAGCTTAATCGGTGGTTCAAAGGGAATACCCACCACACCCTGTTCGTGTTTCGTCACCAACTCTAATAAAGCGGTAATAGCATACTCATTACGAACAATCTTCAGGATCATGGGTAACAGATTCGTTTCAAACGAGAATTTCATTTCTCGCTGATGCTGTTTTGCTTCGTTTTCAATAAAGTCGCGGTGAAAATAGCCATCTTTGAACATCACCAGCTCATGTTTGAAGAACTCTTCAAAAGTAATGTGCGATAACTCGGTCAGCGGATGATCTTGAGAAACCACCGCTACCATCTCCGACTGTAAAATATGACCTGTTTCTAAACCATCTGGCACATCATCACTTTGAATCACACCGATATCCAATTCGCCATCGAGTAACATTTTTCGAATCGAGCTAGTCCCTGCATCAACCAGCGTGAGCTTTAAATTGGGGTACTTACTTTTAAATGCCATCAGTATTTCTGGGAAGAAATATGAGCCCATCATGCTTGGCGTGCCTAATCGCACCTCCCCCTTTTCTAATCCCTTTAGCTCTTTCATTGCCAGTTCTGCGTCGTCAAGCTGCTGCAAAACACGTTTGGCATGTTCGTACAACAACTTACCTTCTGTTGTCAGCTCAATTTTCCGGTCGTTACGCCGCAGCAAAGTCACCCCTAATTGCTGCTCAAATTTTTTGATTGAGATACTCAGTGCTGGCTGCGCGATGTGTAGCCGTTTAGCCGCGTGTGTAAAATTACCCTGTTCGGCAACAGTAACAAAGTGGCGTAATTGTTTTGATTCCATTCTATATACTTAATATATCGTAACGATAAGTTTAATATATTTTATATATCCAGATGGCGCTGATACTTTGATCACAGCAACGAACAGGTGTGACTATGATTGAACTCGGCACTACTCAATACAAACGCGTAACGATTAGCCTCGCATTGGGCTCGTTTATCGTGTTCTGTAATCTCTATTTATTCCAACCTATGCTGCCGTATATGGCGCAATACTTTTCAGTGTCCGAAACCCAAGTTAACTGGATTTTTGCCGCTTCAACTCTCGCCTTGTCTGTTTGCTTAGTACCTTGGGCGGTGGCTTCTGAGCGTATCGGCCGCCGTAAAGTAATGTTGATGGGTTTACTGGCAATGCCCATGATCGGCCTTACTATGTTGCTCACCGAGAGCCTACTGGCTCTAGTCGTTTGTCGGGCGCTGATGGGGATAGCATTGGCGGCATTTACTTCTGTTGCGGTCGCCTACATGGTTGAAGAGTTGTCCGCGAAAGCGTTTGCCCATGCCATCGGCACATACATAGCCGCTAACTCATTGGGGGGAATTTCTGGGCGAATTTTAGGGGGTACACTCACTGATGCACTTGGCTGGCAACTCGCCGTGGTTACGATGGCAATGATTACATTACTTGGCAGTGCATTAGTTTGGTATTACCTACCTATCCAACGTCACTTTAAGCCGCAGGGTGGCATGATGCGCTACCACAATCGCGCGCTGCTTTCGCACCTTACCAATCCGGTGCTTCGCATTGCGATGTTAATCGGAGCGGTCAACTTTGCGCTGTTCGTCAATCTCTATTCTGTTATGGCGTTTCGTCTTGTGTCAGAGCCTCACAACCTACCTATAGGGCTCGCGTCCATGATTTTCCTTTGTTATTTGGGTGGCACGATCAGTTCAAAACTGACAGCTCAATGGAAGCAAAACAAACACCCAGTCGATGGCATGATCATTGGGGCAGCGATCAGCTTATTAGGAATGCTTGTTGCGTATGTCGATCAACTGAGCGTAATGATCTTGGGGCTATTACTTATCAGCTTTGGCGCATTCTTTACCCATACGCTCGCTTATGCGTGGGTAAGCCAACATGCCAAGCGTGCCAAAGCCACCGCGACCGCATTGTATTTAGTTCATTACTATATCGGGGGTAGCCTTGGTGGATTCTTCCTTATTTATTGCTGGCAGCACGGAGGATGGGCATGGGTGATGACGGGGGGAAGCGTATTATATGCTGTGATGTTTGCCTTAACTGCGCAATTAAAACATCACTCAAAAGCTCAGCCTAGAACAACAAAAACTGCTATCCTTGCCGCAAACAAAAAAATGGAAGCACCATGACACACCCAAGCTCAACAACAGATAACGCACTGGTCGCTCAGCAAGTCAATCAATGGCTCGATGATGTGGTTATTGGCCTTAATCTTTGCCCTTTCGCTGCAAAGCCTCAACGAAACAATCAAATCGACATTTTTGTTAGCCAAGCCGAATCCGAAGATAAGTTACTTGAAGACATCTTCAATCAATTACTTCGTCTAGACGATACCCCAGTTAAAGAACTTGAAACCACCTTGGTCGCCGTACCGAACATACTTAGTGATTTTTGGGACTACAACATGTTCATTGATTGGGTTGAAGCGCTGATTAAGCAACAAAACTGGCAAGGCATCTACCAAGTTGCCACGTTTCACCCAGATTATTGCTTTGCGGACAGCGAACCTGATGACGCCGACAACCTAACCAACCGCGCCCCTTTCCCTATCTTTCACCTTATTCGTGAAGAGAGCATGGAAAAAGTTCTCAAACATTATCCCAACCCTGAGGCGATACCTGACACCAACATCGCACGAGTACAGGCATTAACATCAGATGAGAAACGAGCGCTTTTCCCGTATCTTTTCGGCTAGATCACACACTATTAAGCCTCTCGAGTAACATTATTGGTGAGGTTTTGTGATTTCATACTCGAACAACCGACTATTTGATCCTTCACCATGGCAGCAGCCTAAAGGCTTTGCTAGTATTGCCCGATTGTAATTTTGCCGGATTAAGCACATGCATTTATCTAAACTGACTAAAGAGATTTTTGATCACCTTTACCGTGATATCACCGAGTTCCGCAGTACATTTGATCTGCCAGTTGCCTCACCAGAGAGCTTAGACGACAAAGCCGATACGCTGCACACTTCACTCGCTATCGAAGAACTCACTGAACTTGCAGAAGCCGATTGCAAAACAGAGCAAGCGGATGCCATCATCGACAGTGTTTACGTTCTAATGGGTCGTCTTGTACACCTTGGTCACGATAAAATTGAAGATAACCTCGCAATCAACTACCTCATCGATCTCCTACTCAACGTAGCGGTTAACCGTGGTATTGATTTTGTGCCATGCTGGGATGAAGTTCACTCAAGCAACATGAGCAAAGTGTGTCGCAACGAGCAAGAATACGCGGACACTGAAGCGCATTATGCCAAGCAAGGTATCAAACTGATGGCGGTACAAAAAGGCGATTACGTAATTGCAAAATGTGCTGAAGATTTCGTCTCTGAAGCGAAAACCATTCGCGCGGGTAAAGTACTAAAATCTGTATATTACCGCCCAGCCGACCTTGAACCTCTAACCAAGTAGGTTTCATTCTGTTGTGTTTATAGCCGCCAATTTGGCGGCTATTTTGTTTTAGCTTATTGAAAAAGGAACAAGGAAAGGCATGTTACTCAAATACATTGAGCTAAAACCACTCGAGATTAATGATGCGAAAATGCTATTGGAGTTTGAACTCACTAATCAAAGCTGGTTTGAAACGCATATCAGCCCAAGGGAAGCGGATTTCTATAACTTAACTGGGGTTCAGATCCACATTGCGAATCTATTGCTTGATAAACAATTAGGCCTCGGCGCGCCCTACCTGCTTATTGACCAACACAAACAAATATTGGGTAGGGTCAATCTCAGTAATATTGATAGACGTTCTGGCAAGGCGTTTTTAGGCTACCGCATCGGCGAGCGATTTACAGGTCAAGGCGTCGCAAAACAGGGTGTGGCGTTGCTAATAGAACAGTCAAGGTTGCTCAATCTATCACGCCTTGTAGCGATTGCTTCGGTGGAGAATATCGGTTCACAACGTGTGCTGTCATATCATGACTTCAAACAGAAAAAGCGTCTAACTTGCTTTACTCATGTTCAAGGAAGCAACCTTGACTGCTTTGAATATTGGCTTGATCTCTAACCATCTCTGGTTAAGCCCATCCTATTCAAAAATCAGAACGGATTTATCCCCTACTTGTGCTTTAGATACCTTAGTCGCGAACACATCACTCAGTTGATTCGGCTCTAGCACTTGTTCTACCTCACCTGTTGAATGCAATACGCCTTTACTAAGTAATAACGCTTTATTGGCAAATTGTAATGTACGGTTAAGATCGTGATTAGACATCACCACTGTTATACCGAGCTGTGCAACGCGTTCAATCAACCGATAAAGCAAGGTTTCTTGGCCGATATCTAAAGGTGCTGCTGGTTCATCGAGCACGAGCAGTTTTGCCTGAGGATTCAGAGACGGCCAAATCTGTAAACAAATGGCGCATAAGCGCACCCTTTGCCATTCTCCGCCGGAAAGATGATGGATAGATCGATGTAACTTATCTTGAATATTCAGTATTCCGGCTAACTCATCGACAACGCGATTCACTTCATCGACATCTGCGGCTACGGGAACTGACAACGCGATATATTGAGATACTTCTAAATTAAATGCCGGGCGATCGCTCTGACTTAAAAATGCTCGACTATTCGATAGCGCCTCTAACGATGCAGACTCAACATCGAGTTCGCCAATTTTCGCTTTACCCTCAAACGATAGCAGCCCCGATAGCGCAATCAATAAGGTACTTTTTCCACTGCCATTTGGGCCAATGACGTGGAGTATCTCCCCTTGTTCAAGAGAAAAAGAGAGTGGTAATAAGCGAGAGCCGACCGATAAAGAATTAACGTGAATCATGATTTTTCACCAACATCCAAATAAAGATCGGTGCACCGATGGTGGTGGTCACCACCCCCAGCGGCAGCTCAGCAGAATCAAGCGCAGTGCGAGCGATAATATCTGCAAAGACCAATAATGAAGCGCCTGCAAGCGCTGAAATTGGTAGCAAAAATCGATTCTCACTACCGAGCGCCATACGAAGCAAGTGCGGTACAACTAAACCAACGAAACCAATAATGCCCCCGAGCGCAACTGCGCCACCGACCAAAACAGATACGGCTAAAATCAGCTTCCAACGTAGGCTTTCAACGTCTAAGCCTAATTGTTTCGCGTGTAGCTCACCCATCATCAGTTTGTCTAACACTGGGCCTTTAAAGCACAGCCAGACCATAACGGGTACTATCACCAAAGTGACAACGTGATGATACCAGCTCGCACCGCCAATACTGCCCATCAACCAATACATAAGAACGCGTAAGCTCAGATCATCACTGAAGTAAAAAGCCCAAGTGACCGCAGCGCCAGCTAAAATACCAAGCGCAACGCCGACCAAAAGCAATCGAGTGGTGGTTAAACGCATCGCTTTTGCCATCGAGACCAAAATTAGCGTAAACAGTAATGCACCCGCGATAGCAGCAAGCATAAAGCCAAGTGGCGTAGCGAGCATTGGAAAGAAAAACATCACCAACACCATCATCACACTCGCACCACCTGAGATACCCAGTACGCCCGGCTCAGCCAATACGTTACCAAGCAACACTTGTAACACTGCGCCGGATAGCGCGAGAGAAGCACCAATCGCGATAGCAGCAAGTAAACGCGGTAAACGTAGCTGCGCGACCAATTGTTGTTGCAGTTGGGTCAGTTCAGCAAAAGGGTTGATGAAGATTTCTCCAACCATGAGATAAACACTGCTGATTAACAGAAGTGTCATGGTAAGAATAACGATAGAGCGCTGCCATCGACTACGCTTGCGTATCAGCAGTTGGGAAAATTCCATAACGGGTGTAGCGTTCAATCCAATTGATGACGATAGATAAAATAATGGCTTAACGATACCGTTAAGCCATTTGAATAGAAAGTAAAAGGTGTAATCAGTCAGTTAATCGTAGACGATTTGACCGGCTTCATAACGAACTTGAACGGGGCATATCATCAATGCCGCTCGCTGACCTATCTCGACATTACGATTTGGGAAAACAATCGCCTCCCCTTCGTTTTTAGCCATTAGTGGCTTTTCACCATCATGACCAAACACTTCACCATGCTTAAACGAGGTGAAGTTTTCAATATCGTCATTGAATAGGAAGTCAAAATCTTGATGCAAGCGCACGATGGTACGACTCACACGGTACATGATTGGCTTGCGAGGTAAATGCTCAGCCTCGGTTGCAGCAATCAGATCACGAATTGCCAAATCAAAGGCGACAAGCTTATTCAAATCATTGCTACCAATTTCAGCTACGCGGCCGAGTTCTACGGTAAGTGCTTGTGCAGCAAACTGCTCGGCACTGTACCAACTAAAGGTACTGGATGGTGCATTAGAGAACAGTACGGCTTCAATATGAGCACTATGCACGAAATCCATCAGTGCTTTACTGCGAACCGGATGGCGAGACTTAGGGCTCACCACAAAAGTGTAATGACGTGACGCACGAATGGCGCAGTGTAAATCAAGATGCCAACGCTGAGACTCCTGAGTTCCACGGAAGAAATCTTGTAAAACTTTCTTCAACTGATCCGCAATCGCTAGTTCTTTAGACGGCTCATGGGCCTTATCATCAAACAGACGATTGAGGTTAGTTTGGATATAGCGAGTGTGCGCGTTAGTCGCTTCTGGGTGAGCGATGATAAATAACAAACGATGGTTAACAGGCTGAAATCCGGTCTGGATATCTTCAATCACACGATCGACAAGCTCCATCGGCGCAGTTTCATCACCATGTACGCCACAAGAGATCACGATATGTTTACTGTGCTCATCTAAATTGGCAGGGATAACTTCAAGTACCCCACGTTGATGCAGTTTAAGTTTTGTACCTGCCGCAACGGTTTTTTCTTGTTCCGCCGCTTCATTTGCTAAGTCTAAGCTGTCAAAAAGAAAAGATTGGCGAAAGAATGTCTTCGTCATGCGCTACTCCTTTATTGCACAGCGGTATGTTAAAGAAATGTTCTGACAATTTTTGTCGTCGCGATCGCACTTATTGATAGAAATAGCGTGCTTCATCGTAAATATATAAAATTGTCGCGCTGCACGAGATCGCTCGTGCAGAATAGAAAGCGTATGCTGTACAAATTAGCAGAGCAAATGCTCTGCTAAGCCATAGTATCATAAGATAAAATGACGATTTGTTGATCTAGGGCGGGTTGAGCGATTCGATTAGCTCGGTTGCGCGAGTAAAGCCTCAAAATGAGAAACTTTCTCAGCCACCATATCGATACTTTGCTGCCAAAAATCCGCTTTACTCAGATCCATACCCAAATGACGCTCCACCACATCTTCCGCCATCATTGAGCCGGTATCTCTCAGCAATGCAACGTAATCAGGATAGAAGCTATCCCCCTTCTCGGCTCTCTGCGCATACACGCCTTTACTAAACAGGAAACCAAACAAGTATGGATAGTTGTAGAAACTCACTTGAGAGATAGAGAAATGCAGCTTGCTCGCCCAGAAGTATGGGTCAGTCTCTTGCATTGAGTCACCATACCATTCTTGCCATGTTTCACTCATCAGTTCGCACAATTGGCTAGGATCTAACTCCCCTTCACTACGCTGCCGGTAGAAACGTTTTTCAAATTCAAAACGTACCGGGATGTTTATCATCAACGCATACGCAGAAGAGAGCTCTTCCCACAGCATCTCGAGTTTTTCTTCGCGCGTTTTCGCCTTCTCTAGCAAGTAATCACGAACAATGTTTTCCGCGAAAATTGAAGCGGTTTCCGCAAGAGTCATTGGGTAACGAGTTTGACAAAGTGGCATGTCACGCATCACCCAGTTATGGAACGCGTGGCCAAGCTCATGCGCTAAGGTCATAAGATCAGAGCGGCTGCCACCCCAAGTCATAAATACCAATGGTGTTCTGGTTGCAGCAAACTTGGTGCAATATGCACCTAAACGTCGATTTGGCGTTGGATCGGCATCAATCCAACCATTATCAACCATAGTTTGTACAAACTCTGCCATTTCAGAGTCTACCGTCGCGAACGCTTGTTTGATCACTTCAATGGCATCATCAAAGCTGTACTCCACCGTAGCCTGATCTTGCAGCAAATTAGGCATACCCGCTAAGTGGTTCCACGGTTTCATCTCTTTTAGACCATGAACTTTAGCCATCAATAAACCCGCTTTTTGCCCCACGTCTCGATTGGCTTTCGCGGTATCCATCATCGCCGTTAAAGTCGGTTGTTCGATTCGACTATCATGCAAACTTGGGTCAAGAAAATGCACATCAACGAGATTAGAACGTTTTTCATATTCGGTTAATCGCCAGCCCGCAAGCGCATTTAAGATGGCAGCGAAAGCGTGTTGATTCTCGGACATCGCATTTTGGATGCCTCGCCACACTTGTTCTTGCTTATCAAACTCCACGCCATACAAGATACTCGCAGCCTGTGAAAAACCAAGTTCAGTCCCATCATCAAGTTTAATCTGTAGTGAACCAGTGATGTTATCGTACATGCGTCCCCATGCATCGCGACCATCAACACTCATCGCGGCAAGCAATTGTTCTTCTTGAACCGCTAACTTTGTTGCCGCGACTTTGCGGTCACAAGCTATCGCAAATGCTTGTCCGTAAACATCACCACTCTCATGGTCAAGTACCTGCTGAATAAACTCCAAATCCGCATTGGCTAAAATATCTTGATATGGCGTGTAAGCTTGGGACAGTTCCGAGCTCAGCTTGGCTAATTTACCTATAAGGCTTTTTGCTTCACCGTTGGTCGCATCCACTGATGCATGGCATTGAGCGAAGGTATTGATCGTCGCCAGTAACTTACCTGCCGCTTCTCTAGTTTGAATCGCATTTTGCGTCACGCTTGCCAAATCACGACGTTCAACATGCAGCTTTAGCACTTCAATACATTGTTGAATAAGCTCAATATCTTGAGCAATTTTGTCATCAGATAAGCTCTGATATGCGATAGATAAATTCCAACTTGCTGTCATTTCAAATTCCTTTATTCAAAACTCAGAGGCGCGCTTATTGAGCACACTTGGATATAATTTTGCTCTGCTTTAGTGATCTTAATATGCGTTAGTGAATGATGGCCAATGTGCAACCGTGAGTACCATGTGGGGCTCTGCCAATCAACTTGCAGTATGTCTGAGAGGATCATACGTATCGTTCCACCATGGCAAACCACTAAGGTGTCTTGTTCAGATTCTTCTATTAACTGCTGCCATGCTAACGAGACGCGTTGGTAAAACTCCGGCAAGGGTTCAGCATTTGGTAGCGTGACCTGAGCTGGCTGTTGCCAAAACTTATCAAGCAACGGCCATTGCGATTTGAGCTGCTCAAAGGGAACGCCGTCAAAATCACCAAAATGCATCTCTTTGAGTTGATTGTGTTCAGTTAGTTCCGCCGATGAACCATACTTTAGCTTGAGTGCTAAATCACGGCAACGGCGTAGCGGTGAAGTCACAATCTGTTGAATATCGAGGCGTTTCGCCATGATGGCTTGTGCAATTTCATTTTGATGTTGTTCACTAACTAATACATCCGTTGAACCACACAAGCTAGGTTCAGCTAACGTTTTACCATGCCTCAACAGATAAATATTAATGGTCTTGACCATGCTATCCCTTTAGCTTCATTGGTAAACCTGCTGCCACGAACGTCACTTGATTAGCCACTTTAGCGATCGCTTGGTTCATCCATCCTGCGTGATCGACATAAAGACGAGTGACTTCACCCATTGGTATCACACCCAGTCCAACCTCGTTGGAGACAAGCACAACCTCCGCTTTGGTGTTTTGCAATGCGATAACCAATTGATCAACCGTTGAGGATATTTGCTCGCTCGAAGCGGTGTTACCATCCGCGAAAATGACATTGTTAAGCCACAAGGTTAAACAATCTACTAGCACTACATCATCACTTGTAAACGACTGCAGCAGTGAAGCGACTTGGAGTGGGCATTCATGCAGTTGCCAACCTTCGTCTCGCCCAGCTTGATGATGAGCTATTCGCTGCTCCATCTCTTTATCAAAAGCGATCGCAGTCGCGATATAGTGGCGTTTTAAATGACTTTGCTCAATAACCTGCCACTCTGCATAGCTCGATTTTCCTGAACGAGCTCCGCCTAAAACTAAATGAATACTCATGACACCCACGCTAATACAACAAGATAAGTAAGCAGCTCTGTCAATTGCTGCGCACCACCAAGGCAATCGCCAGTAAAGCCACCTAAGCGCTTGTTCAACCAATGTTTAAATAACGTTCGAAACAACAACGCAGCAGCCAAAATGCTCACAGCAACGTGTATCTCGAGCAATAAACTGGCACATATGGCCGTTGCTACAATAATGGTTAGCTCAGACTGACTTTGCCTGTTGGCCAATGGTTTGCTTTTACTACTATCAGGATCGCTCACGTAAGCCATATCAAAAATTAAACTTGCCGCGATGCAACGGCTTATAGTGTAAGCCACAAAAAGGATGACCATCACATTACTAGATTGAGCCAGTTCCGTGAGCAGAATGAATTTGCCCAACAGTGCCATGACCAATGCGGATGCACCGTATGTACCGATTCGGCTGTCTTTCATAATGGTCAAACGTTTTTCAAGCGTCATTCCACCACCGATACCATCGGCCATATCAGTTAACCCGTCTTCGTGAAACGCACCAGTAAGCATCAGGCTCAACACCATGGTGAGAAATACGGCAACCGAGACAGGGAACAGCAATGAGAATGCAAAGTAAGCCCCGGCGCAAATTGCGCCAATAACACAACCAACCAAGCCAAAGTATCGACCGGCTTGGTTCATGCGTTGTTCACTGTAAGGGGTGTTGGCTGGAATAGGTATTCGAGAAAAGAAACCCAATGCCAGCCAGAAAAGTTCTAATTGGTATCGTAAGTTCGATGCCATTACATATTGACTCCAGCTTGCTCGAAGCTGGCCATATTATTATAAAACTCGGCGGTAGCGCGAATAATTGGCACAGCCAGTACTGCTCCGGTGCCTTCGCCTAAACGCATGGAGAGATCCAGTAGCGGCGTACCTGCCAATTCTTGCAGCATCAATTTGTGCCCTGCCTCATGCGATTGGTGAGCAAAAATCATGTACTCACGGCAAGATGGTTCTATCGTCGCAGCTACGTAAGCCGCTGCCGTTGCAATGAAGCCATCGACAATAACAGCTGTATTGCTTTCAGCCGCACCTAAGAAAGCCCCCACCATTTGTACAATTTCAAAACCGCCTACTTGGCGCAAAATCTCATGGACGTTTTGTCCACGGCAGCGATTCACACCTAACTGAACCAGTTGACGCTTTTTACGCATTTGCTGGCCATCAATGCCTGTGCCTAAACCGACACATTTTTCCACACTACGTCGAGATAGCGCCGCCAATATAGCCGCTGCGCTACTTGTGTTGCCGATACCCATTTCACCAAACATCACAAGGTTTGAGCCATCGGCTATCACTTGTTTTACCACATCGCGGCCATACTCAAGCCCTAGCTCTACTTGCTCTTTGGTCATCGCAGCTTGATGAGCCAAGTTATTGGTTCGCTCTCCCAGACGTTTGGAGATTAGGTTC
Source organism: Vibrio sp. LaRot3 (assembly GCF_027587025.1). Taxonomy (GTDB): domain Bacteria; phylum Pseudomonadota; class Gammaproteobacteria; order Enterobacterales; family Vibrionaceae; genus Vibrio. Next base: position 988,320 of record NZ_JAPPTI010000001.1, read on the forward strand.
GGTGCATCACTTTCAACTGGCTTTAAAATACCAGCGTCGATCACCTTAATATCGACTTCATGGGCTCGACAAAAACAATTGATCGCCGCACCACCGACTAAGAAGTTGTGCACCATTTGTTGTGTAACTTCACTAGGCGCAACACTGACCCCTTCTTCTGCGATACCATGATCACCGGCAAAAACCAAAACCGTTGGCTTAAGTACCTCAATTGTTGTCGCGGGTTCACTACAGCCTTGGCTCTTAATTAATGCCAATTTGTGCGCAACCATTTCTAGTTTGCCTAACGAGCCTAAAGGTTTAGTTTTGTTGTTAATTTGCTGCCAAATGGCATCCGAATGCGTTTTATCTAACATGGTACTACTGAGGCCTTGCGATGGTGAAAGTTTGTTGTAACACGGCGTATTCTCCGCCACCCAAACGACAAAGCGGATTGAGCTTCATCGCATCAATAATTAATCGTTGCTCATCTTGATTGATGACATCAGGATCGATATACACAGTTTCGACTTCGGCAAACACCAAGGTTTGAGGCGTTTTCCCGATATCTTGTACTTGATATAACGTGCAACCAAATGCTACCGGACAGTCCGCAACACGCGGTAATTCAAAACCCTCGAACGAGGCTAAGGTAATATCGCTCTCAACTACTTCCGAACGGCCATGTTCTAGTGTCGCCGCACTTTCCGTTACCGGCTGTGCTAAATCAACATTGGCAATATGAATAACCATCTTGCCCGTTTCAATGACGTTACGGACGGTATCTTTAAGTTCCCCGTCTGGCTTTTTACCCACGGAAAACATTAACAAGGGAGGTTCACTCGAAATCGCAGTGAAATAAGAGAAAGGGGCAAGATTGAAATTATCTTGACCTGATTCAGTCAGTACCCACGCCACAGGACGCGGTACGATAGTTTGTGTCAGTAAATGGTAGACTTGCGATGGTGCGAGCGCACTCATATCAATATTCATTTAACGTCCCTGTATTCCTTTGCAGTGCATCTTACGCAAACCGCATAACCTTTAGAGTGTACCGCTGTTCTCCGCAATTTTACTAGCGTACTCGTCGCATAATTATCGTAAAATCAATCGATTAATTGGTATTTATACGCGATTTATATGTTTCTTTATCGATTCCCACTCTGAAAGTCAATTTGACAACCTAAGCCATTAACACCAATAAATCTCTGATTCGACGTAATATTAAACATGGCGCGTTTGGTGCATCAGACTTAAAGTGTCTTTCAGCATTAGGATGTAACATGCTTACCAATCGAAAAAACAAAAGCCGAGCGAAAAAAACAAAACGAAACCAGAAAAGGTCAATTCCTCTCGGCCTCACCTAACTCTGAGGTGATTAATCTCATCGTTTTAACGCCAACCTAAAGTTGGCGTTTTTTGCTCTTCGTCATAGACATCAACTTAGCCATTTTTTACTCTGACCGGAAGGACGAAAGACAAAAGGTATGCATAGATGGACAAAAACATCGTGATGATCGCAGGAGCAACAGGTCTAATTGGCAACGAGTTAACAAAAATGCTGTTAGAAGAAACCGCGATCGATCATATCTATGCCTTAAGCCGTAAACCGTTGCCTTTCTTTCACCCTAAACTCGAGCTTATCCAACATCAAGAACTCAAGATCACGCAATGGCAGGATGATTCGCCCGCTCCAACTAAAGGTTATATTTGTTTAGGCACAACGAAGAAACAGGCGGGGTCGAACCAAAGTCTGGAGCAAGTTGATGTTCACCTTGTACGTGAAGTCGCCCAAACGATGAAACTGGTGGGCGTTAAACACCTCACTGTTGTTTCTAGCTATGGCGCAAACTCTCGTTCGCTTTCCCATTATTTGCGCTGCAAAGGGAAAATGGAACTTGCACTGAGCGATATGGGTTTTGAACAGGTTATATTCGTCCGCCCAGGACCTCTCAAAGGTCTGCGTGACGTCCCAAGAAAAGATGAGGCGCTCGTCCAAACGTCATTCAAATTGTTACGACCACTGATGTTGGGCCCTCTGGCTAACCTTATTCCTATCGAAGCCAGTAGCGTCGCTAAAGCCATGCTCTATGCCTCATTTGGATATTCGAACAAACGAGTTCAATGTCTTGACCGAGTTGAGATGCTAGCACTGCTGAAAAAGTATCAATAATGTCGGTACTTTAAAGGCAAATTGCGCAATTTATAGACTGGCGTTCTTTTTAATAACCTTTCTTCATATTTCATGCAGTTTTCTTATTTCAAACTGACGTAACAAATCATTACCTTTTCGGTATTCACTAGGATCTCCAACCTAATTCATTTGAATATCAGCCATATTAATTGGCTATTTTTTATTCGGTAAGGATTTTTCACTATGTCATTTGCAGCTATCGCATCACTCGCGGTGTTTGTCGGCATTCTATTTGTGCTGTATGGACAGCAGCGTAAACAGAATACTCTCTCACGCCTTGTTCTTATTGGTCTTGTACTAGGTAGTGGCTTTGGTTTAGCACTACAGCTTATTTTTGGCGAAGGCAACCCTGTTATTAAAGAAACACTGGACTGGGTAAACGTCGTTGGCCGCGGCTATGTTGGCTTGCTTAAGATGATCATCATGCCGCTGGTGCTTGTTTCTATGATTGCCGCGGTTGTAAAGCTAGAAAAAGGCGGCTCTCTGGGCAAGATTTCTGGTCTGACTATCTCAGTACTACTGATCACGACTGCAATTTCAGCGGTTGTTGGTATCGCAGTAACTCAAGCGTTTGGTCTTACCGCTGAAGGTTTAACAGAAGGTGCGCGCGAAACCGCTCGTATTGCAGTTCTTGAAAGCCGCGCTGGTCGCGTAAGCGACTTAACCATCCCGCAAATGTTAGTGAGCTTTATTCCAACCAACCCATTTGCGGATTTAACGGGCTCTCGCTCTACTTCTATCATCGCTGTGGTTATCTTTGGTGTGCTCACTGGTATTGCAGCACGCAAAGTGATGGCAGAAAAAGAAGAACTAGAAACACCTATCCGCACATTTGTGGAAGTGATTCAGTCTATCGTTATGCGTTTGGTTAAAATGATTATGGCGCTAACACCTTACGGTATCGCAGCACTGATGGCGAAAGTTGTCGCAACATCAAGCGCATCAGACATTCTTAGCTTGCTTGGCTTCATCGTTGCCTCGTACGTTGCTATCGCACTGATGTTTGTTGTTCACGGCGTACTGGTTGCATTCGTGGGTGTAAGCCCGAAAGAATACTTCCAGAAAATTTGGCCAGTACTTACATTCGCGTTTACTTCGCGTAGCTCGGCAGCCACGATTCCACTGAACGTTGAAGCGCAAATCACTAAGCTACGTGTACCACCAGCAATTGCGAACCTATCAGCATCATTTGGCGCAACCATTGGTCAAAATGGTTGTGCAGGTATCTACCCAGCAATGCTTGCGGTAATGGTCGCACCCACTATGGGCATCAACCCAATGGATATCAACTTTATCCTGTCACTGATTGCGATTATCACCATTAGCTCTTTTGGTATCGCAGGCGTAGGCGGCGGCGCTACCTTTGCTGCCCTGATTGTACTGCCAGCGATGGGGCTACCTGTCACTATCGCAGCGCTGCTTATTTCAATTGAACCATTGATCGATATGGCTCGTACTGCGCTTAACGTTTCAGGTGCAATGACAGCTGGCACAATCACGAGCCGCCTGTTAGGTGACAAGCAACCTGAGGCAGAAGAACAAACGGCCTAAGTAGTCATCTCTTAAAACGCAAAAAGACCAGCATTAACGCTGGTCTTTTTGTTTATAGTCTGCGAACGTTGCAAGCGACACATCAACACTCTCGAAACATATACAATTTCGGCCAAGGTTCTTGGCTTGATAAAGCAGGTTGTCAGCTTGCTTAATAGATTGCCCTAACCCACTCGCCAAGCGACTTGCGCCACCAGATATGGTGACTTGAGGGGCACTTTCCATCTCTGCTACATCTAATCGGATACGTTCAAATATCTGGCTTGCAACCTCAGCACAATCAGTCTTAACCACGACTAAAAATTCTTCACCTCCGATCCGAAATGCAAAATCACTAATACGGATACGGCGCTTAATCACTTGAGCAACACGACGTATCACTTGGTCACCAATATCATGACCATACTTATCATTGACTAACTTAAAGTGGTCAATATCAAACACGGCCAAATAGTACTTATTGGGTTTTAGGCTTTGTCTAGTGACTTTGTTTAGATAATGGCGATTATGCAATCCTGACAACTCATCTGTGTACGTCATCTTAGTCAATTCTTGCTTGTCTTTGCGGGTACGATACAGGAAGTAGCTAATGCCTATGGTGGCGACCGTTAATACCATTAGTAAGTACACGTGCGTCGGGATCAATGTGTCGTTTCGAACCAACTTTATTAAATAACTTGGCTGACCATTTATTGTGACACTGTGACGATATATGACCGTATGCTCACCTATATCAAGTACCCCTGCCTCTCTCTGCGTCCTTGAAAGTTGTTCGACGATGGGACTGTATTGCTCAGGCAACAGTGCAAGTTGTGATATGCCATCATAGTTTGAAGAGTAGACAAAACCCGCTAAATCCAGCATCAAGGTATCTTGGCGAAAACTATTGGCAAATTCGCTAACGTAACCTTCAACAATCAAATACCCTACATGGACATCATCGAGATAAATGGGGGCAACTTCGGTGAAAATACCTTCATCTGGCCAGAAAAACGTTTTGTTTGTTGTAGTGGTTTTATTTGATTCAAGTTGAAGATACGAACTTAACAAAAGACCATATTTATTGGCACTCGCATAGCGAGGGACAATGGAAATACTGGAGATTAAACTCTGATTCTCGAGTAACTGATGAGCGAGGTCGTTGAAGGGATCAGGATCAGAAAAGTAGTGTTGAGTAACGGTAGAGTTTGCTAAAGAAAGATAGCTTCCCACCATATCTTTGCGCAGCTGAAAAGTTTCGCTCGCAACTTTAACTTGTTGCTCAAAAGCATCAATTTTTTCGCGTTTAATTATACCCAGAGGAGTATTGATCGCGAATACTACAATCAGCATCAGCAGTAACGTTCTTACCTCTATCGTTGCCGATGACGGGCTCATTTTCGTGTACTGAAGAACCATTTCTAGACCAAACTTCACCCAAACACACTACTTTTTGGTAACACGATGCCACCAAATCTGCCGGACAGTTTCCCATAAGCAATTGTTTATTTGAGTGAATTTTTTATGACATTGCCTATAGATAGAAACATTCCAATATGTGGTACGGCACTCGCCATCGATTTCACTGATTAGACCTCCTTTCTCAAACCAATACTTCGAACTCTAACAATCAATCAAAATGGTCAATTATTCCTAATACCTGAGCAAAATCCCCACCTTTAAACTAAAAAGTTATAAAAAAATTGCCACGATATTCTATAGACACTGAGTTCAAACAATAAAACACATAAAAACAATATCTTAGACGAAGTATCGATATTGAACTTAAGTACTAAATTACGCGATTTCATCGATTGAATTCTTATCTAACTTTGCAGTCTTGATTGAATTTCTTCCATAAATTACTTAGAGTACAAAACGTTTTCCGCTAAACAAGAACATACAAAGGACGATTTACATGGATCCCATACTGGAAGTTAAGGGACTGTATAAGGTATTTGGAGACGAACCTGAACGCGCTTTTTCATTGATCGAAAAAGGCGTCAAGAAAGATCAAATCTTTGAACAGACAAATCTAACAATCGGCGTCAATGACGTTTCTCTATCCATCAACGAAGGCGAAATTTTTGTCATCATGGGCCTCTCTGGCTCTGGAAAGTCTACTCTCGTTCGCCTACTCAACCGCTTGATTGAACCCACCAAAGGCAGTGTCTTTTTCAAAGGCAACGACATCGCACACATCTCTGAGCAAGAATTGAGAGAAGTTCGACGCAACAATATCTCAATGGTATTTCAAAACTTCGCGCTGATGCCTCACATGACAGTGATTGAAAATGCCGCTTTTGGTCTCGAACTAGCAGGAGTGAGTATCGATGACCGACGCAGCTCAGCATTAAACGCACTTGAACGCGTTGGTTTAGATGCCTACGCAGAATCTTACCCCGACGAACTATCCGGCGGTATGAAGCAACGTGTTGGCCTCGCTAGAGCGCTGGCTTGTGACCCTGACATTTTGTTAATGGATGAGGCGTTTTCTGCCCTAGACCCATTAATTAGAACCGAAATGCAAGATGAGCTGCTTCGATTACAGAATGACGATAAACGAACTATTGTGTTCATCTCCCACGATTTAGATGAAGCGATGCGAATTGGCGATCGCATTGCCATTATGCAAAATGGCGATGTGGTGCAAGTCGGCACGCCTGATGAAATATTACATAACCCAGCGAATGATTACGTAGAAGCCTTCTTCCGCGGCGTCAACGTCGCTAACGTTCTTTCCGCAAAAGACATTGCCCGCAAAAAGCCAACGGCTGTATTTAAGAAATCTGAACATGATGGCCCCGGTTCAGCGATGCAAATACTAATGGATCACGATCGTGACTACGGTATCGTTGTTGATAAATCGAGCCGTTACTCGGGCATCGTATCTCTTGAGTCTCTTCGCGCTGCACACAAAGAAAACCGTTCACTGGTCAGTGCTCAACTTGAAAACGAAGTAACGTTAAATCCTGATGATGCAATCAACGATATTTTGAGTGTCGTTGCTGGTGTGCCTTATGGTGTACCTGTGGTTGACGATCAAGGTAATTACTTTGGTGTTGTAACGAAATCTCGTCTTCTTCAAACGTTGGATAAGGACTAAGCCGCATGTCATCTGAACAAACAAACAATGACCCTTGGGCTACAACAACGACTCAATCTAGTGATCCTTGGGCAACGACGACTGATTCCTCTGCTGCGAGCGATTGGTTAAATTCTGAAGTCTTGGAAGAAACTCCATTTGACATCATGAACCCATTCCAAGATGCCGTGTTGCCGCTCGATTCATGGGTAGAGTCTGGGTTGAACTGGTTAGTTGAACATGGTCGCCCCGTCTTTCAAGCGATTCGTGTACCTATTGATTTCATCCTGTCCTCTTTTGAGACAGCGCTAGTCTCTACCCCTGCACCTTTCATGCTGCTTATTCTATTTCTTCTAGCATGGCAGTTTTCAAACATACGCTTAGGTGCGGCCACATTCGTCTCTTTGATATTTATCGGCCTGATAGGTGCTTGGTCTGAGGCGATGACAACCCTCGCTTTAGTCTTAACCTCTGTGTTTTTCTGTCTGCTCATCGGCTTACCGCTCGGGATATGGCTGGCACGCAGTAATACCGCAGCAAAAGTGATAAGACCTATCCTCGATGCGATGCAAACCACCCCTGCGTTTGTGTACTTAGTACCTATCGTCATGCTGTTTGGTATTGGTAACGTACCCGGCGTTGTGGTCACCATCATATTTGCATTACCACCCGTGGTTCGTTTAACCATCCTTGGTATCCAACAAGTACCCGAAGAACTGATCGAAGCTGGTCACTCTTTTGGTGCGAGCAAAAAGCAAATGCTTTACAGAATTCAACTGCCTTTAGCCTTACCAACCATCATGGCTGGTGTAAACCAAACCTTGATGCTGTCACTCTCAATGGTGGTTATTGCCTCTATGATTGCTGTTGGCGGGCTTGGTCAAATGGTGCTGCGCGGCATAGGCCGTTTAGATATGGGATTAGCTGCTGTCGGTGGTTTAGGCATCGTTATTTTAGCAATCTTGCTTGACCGAATTACTCAAGAGCTTGGCGTTAATGCCGGTAATACCAAACTGCGTTGGTATCACACCGGACCAATCTCTTTCTTTATCAAACGTACAAATAAATCAAACCAATCAGAATTAAACCTTAGGAGAACAACCAATGATTAATTCATGGACGAAAGCGCTAACAGCGGGAACACTAGCGTCAATGACGCTTTCCACTCAAGTGCTGGCAAATGATTTGCCGGGGAAAGGCGTAACGGTACAACCCGTTCAATCAACCGTTGCTGAAGAAACTTTTCAAACTTTGATTGTTAACCGTGCTCTAGAAGAACTCGGCTACGATGTTAAGCCAACTAAAGAAGTTGACTATAACGTTGGCTACACTTCAATTGCAAAAGGTGATGCGACTTTCCTCGCTGTAGGTTGGTTCCCTCTTCACGCTGACAAATATACGATGTCAGGCGGTGATGAGAAGTTCTTCCGCCAAGGTCAGTACGTGAGTGGCGCAGCGCAAGGTTACCTAATCGATAAAAAAACCGCTGAAAAATACGGTATCACCAACATCGGTCAACTTACTGATCCTAAGCTTGCCAAACTGTTCGACGCAAATGGCGACGGAAAAGCTGACCTAACAGGCTGTAACCCAGGCTGGGGCTGTGAATTGGTTATCGAAGAACAGCTAAATGCATACAAACTACGCGACACGGTTACGCACAACCAAGGCAATTACGCTGCGATCATCGCCGACACCATTTCTCGCTATAAGAAAGGCGATCCAATTCTTTACTACACATGGACACCTTACTGGGTAAGTGGTGTGCTTGTTCCGGGTAAAGACGTAGTGTGGCTAGAAGTTCCATTCTCTGCTCTTCCGGGTGAACGCAAAGACGTAGATACAACGCTAAAGAACGGCAAGAACTACGGTTTCGAAATGAACTCGATGCGCATCGTTGCGAACAAAGAGTTCACAGAGAAAAACCCTGCTGCGGCAAAACTGTTTGAAATCATCAAACTAAACATCAATGATGTTAGTGCGCAAAACATGATGATGAGTCAAGGTAAAAACAGTTCAGCGGATATCGAATCTCACGTAAATGGTTGGATTAAAGCAAACCAACAATTGTTTGATTCTTGGGTAGCAGAAGCGAAAAAAGCTTCACTGTAAGCGCTGCATGGTATTGAAATAATATCAATTATACACAAAGAGCGACGGATTAACGTCGCTCTTTTACTATCTATAACTGACTAGCGCTTAATATTATTTACCCAGTATTGGTAAAGGCCATTAATGTCACTAGAGCATAGCAGTTTCATCGCGCCCTTAAGCATACTTTCAGACCAATCCCACCATTTCATCTCTAACAGCATTGCGATCTCTGCTTCACTGAATCGAAACTTAATATGCTTAGCAGGGTTAGAGCCTACCACTTCATACGGTGCGACATCTTTGGTCACAACAGCTCGGCTAGCGATGATAGCGCCATCACCCACGGTAACCCCTGACATAATCATGGCTTCAGAGCCGATCCATACATCGTTACCAATGATGGTGTCTCCCGCTGTACAAAAACCATCGTCTGCCTCTGAGAAGTTTTCATTCTCTTGGTAGAAGAAAGGAAAGGTACTGATCCAATCATTACGGTGGCCTTGATTGCCTGCCATCATAAACACTGCGCCAGAGCCAATCGAACAATAGCTTCCGATAATCAGCTTATCTACATCATTGCGATCAGGGGTTAAGTAACGAGCACAGTCGTCAAAGCCATGTCCGTGATAGTAGCCTGAATAGTAACTGTGCTTGCCTACAATGATATTAGGGTTAGTCACCTGCTTTTCGAGCGGAATACCCTGAAAAGGAGATTCGAAGTAATTCATTACCTACTTCCTAAAAAACTCAGCACCGAATAGGATTTCGGTGCTGTTGCAAAGTTCAAACAATAAGCGTTAACAAAACGTCTCAATATAGAGTGCTTCTACTTTGTCTCTCGCCCATTGCGTTCTGCGTAAAAACTTCAGCGACGATTTAATCGATGGATTGCTATAAAAGCAGTTAATCTGAATTCGTTCATCTAACCCTTCCCAACCATAGTGTTCTTGTAACTGAACGAGAATCATCTCTAACGTCAGTCCATGTAATGGGTTATTGGGTTGCTCTTGGCTCATGGTCTTTCCTCTGTTAAGCCAATAAAAGTACAGTGTAACAGACCATCAACCCACAGAGCACAAAACTTATTGATTCGTTTTAATCGATGTCGTAGTGATTAGCGCTGCCAATAGGCCACAAACCAGTAGCACCATACCTAAATGATGGGAAGCGCCAGATATCGCAAGCCCCGCACCAATCATTAAATAGTACATCAGGCCAAACACTGCACCCGCACTACCAGCGTACGCTTTGTAGTGACTCAAGGCACTACTTAATATGTTCGGGATAGCAATACCAAAAGCCATCACGACGAATGTCATCGGTAGTAAAAACCACACACTATCCATCAGTACCGTTACTCCCATTGCGCCCAATAGCAATAGAACAGCGGCGATCAATATGAGCCTTTCGGAACGAATATTACGCCCCAGCATGTAACGATTAACATAACTACCGAATAAAGTTGCAACCCCTAATACAACACCACTGTAGCCAAACTCTCGCGAGGTTAAGCCAATCGCTTTAAACGCAAAAGGACCTAACTGATAGTATGAAAACAGCGCAATATTGAATATCGCGACAAGCAGAGCGCTTTTCCAAATCGCTCGATCACCCGCCATTTGGCAAACTAACTGACCTATTTTGATCGATGAGCGATGTTGTTGAGTCTCTGGCAACTTGAATGTTGCTAATAAAACGAACAACAACGCCAAAACAAATAACGCCGCAAATACACTTTTATAGCCACCGATGAAAGTCAACTGACCACCAGCAAACATACCAATGGTTGGACTGATCGCAATCCCCATACCCATTAAGCTAAATACTTTTGCCAATTCTTCTCCGCTAAACGCATCGCGCAGCATGGTTTGTGTCACAACCGAGCCGACCGCAATACCAAAAGCACTCATAGCCCGAGCAAACATAACGAGTTCAAAACTTGTTGCTAAATAAGCTATCACTGTTGAAAGCGCATAGATGACTAAGCCTATCAACATGGTTACGCGGCGACCAAGTTTGTCTGCCACTATTCCCCAAGTCACCACACCAAAAGCGAAGCAGACAAAATAGATTGATAGTGTTTGCGCCGCTTGCGATTCAGTGACCATAAAAGCTGATGCCAATGAGCTCAGCGCTGGGCTGTAAATGGTTTCCACGATCTGCGGAAACATCAACAGTAATACCATGAGGCTCAAACTAGGTTTTCGCTTCATTTTTTAATCCTTATCGTTGTTAACTTGGCGCAAAGTATATGGGCAGCTAAACTAAGACCATTAACAACATAAAGACTAAATATATCGAATATCGGACAAATGGCATTTATTGACGACAATACTAAATTTGACGCAGACCAGATCCCATCCGCTGTGGTTGGCATTGCGGCCGAGGTTGGCAAGCATGATTCAGGGCTACATCAGCACAATAAGGGGCAATTACTTTACGCCCCGTCCGGTTGTATGACTGTAAAGCTTGAGAGGGCGATGAGCATTCTCCCGCCAACCAAAGCCATGTGGATTCCACCTCAAACTGAACATCAGGCCATTATGACAAATGTGGTCGCTTATCGATCCATTTACTTCGATTGTCATGCGTTTGATATTCCTAACGAAGTAAGCGTTATTGATGTGAATGCCTTACTAAAAGCATTAATCGATAAGATAGCCATGTGGCCATGGGATAAGCCTAGAAACGAAACAGTAAACAGTGTTGCACTGTTCTGGGAAGAGTTTAATCAAGCGAAAAAAAGCTGTTTTACCTTACCTATTCCCAAAGATAGGAGGCTAAATAAACTCGCTATTCAGCTGACTGAGCCGACCTATCAGCCCCCACAGCTTAATGATTTCGCACAAACTATCGGCGCAAGTACCAAAACCATTACTCGTATTTTCAAACAACAGACAGGCATGGGCTATCAAGAGTGGCGTCAGCAATGGCGGTTGATTAAAGCAATAGAGCTGCTTTCACAAGGGTTAGCCGTGAGTGATGTTGGGCATCATTTGGAGTTTTCTTCAGACAGCGCCTTTATTGCGTTCTTCAAAAAGCAAGTTGGCGCACCACCTTTAAGCTTCATGCAAGGTAAATAAATTCCTTCAAACTTATAGTCAGATTAAATTAGATCACTGATCCCGCTATAGCCAGAGCGCCAATTGGTAATAGTAAAATCCACTGCGGGAGTTTGATGAACCCTTTGAAAGAAAAGAAATACCCCCCAACAAGAATAAACACGACTGAAAAAACGACGAGCAGAACGCCTATCAACAATGTTGAAACATAAAACGTAGCGAGGCCATGCAACCCCACATAAATGAGTGCTACTGAGCACACAAGCAAAGTGACGGAAACCAAATGCCAGCATGCTAATAGCGTCGCTTTGGGCACATCATCCAATGAAGATTTGAGAAACGGTCTAACGGGATCAACTTGCCCAGCAAAGAGATGAATAAGCGCAGTAGCTAACCCTAACAAACCAGAACCTAATATCCATACATTCATTCAGTTTCCCTCTTATCATTCTTACTTTGATTGATGGCTAGACTAAACCGCAGAAACTTCCCTTTCCGATTGATAAGGTTTTGTCATATGAAGAAACTGACTGCTTTGATGAGTCACCCTAAAGCCAAACCTCATATACAGCTGACCGACACGATTTCCTTGCAAGTAGCGGAGTTTAATCGGCAGCTTTTTCTGCTGAGCAAAGCCAAGCACGTGTTTGAGAATTTCGCTGCCTAGACCTTGCCCTTGATACTCTGGCATAAGGAAAAAACGACCGAAATAAACGTGATCAGAGCGAACTTGGGCAAGATAACTTCCTACCGGAGTACCGTTGATTTCTATCAACGTCGGCTTAGCTTCATCCCATTCTTGTCGATGAATCTCTTGCTGTACGACATCGTCCCAACCAAATACCTGATCGACAGGCTCAAACTCAGCCGCTTTCTTTAAATCGTATAGAAATTCGTAATCCTTAGACTCGGCTTCCCTAGTGGTAAACACAACGCACTCCTTGGTTGCTATTGATGAGATTCAGCTACTTGAACAAGCTTTGACCAACTAGCCTAACTCATTGTTCAATAAACACAACCAAGCCTCATAAATGCCAAGGGTATAAAATCAAATAAAAAATAAATGCGACGAAAAATTAAGATACTCGATATTTACGGCTTTCGTTTCTCACCTATGCATAGGCTTAATAAATGACCTAATCATCATAGATAAGCTCAGCGGGTTGACCTAAAAAGTGTATTCGCAATGTTAAGATGTGAACGCCTTTATTACCTCAGCTTCCGTCATCGTTTGGCAATCTGCGTCTAAAGAATAAAATGTAGGTTTTAAATCAATGAAATATTGTATAGCTAATTCAAGCTGAGCTTGCTTATCAATATCTAACAAACCAACGAGAATATTGTATTCGCCATTGTGGTTTAGCTTATAGAATAAATGGCTGCCACATTGGGTACAAAAACCCCGAGTCGCCCATCCCGATGAAGCAAACTCTGTAATATACTCTTGACCTTCGAACTCCACTTCGGTCCCACAAGGAATAGCGAGTTGCGGCCCACCAGTCCATTTTTGACATGTATGGCAATGACAGGCCATAAAATGATTGGATTTTGGCTTAACTTTTAAGCTTACCTTGCCACACAAGCAGCTAGCATTGTATTGAGTCCTTTCCATAACACATCCTTTAAAACACATTGAGCGACAATCCAATACCATAACCAATACAAAAGCACTTTGCCTCGACTTATAGCAAAAATGAGTTATCGAAACCCTACGATAAGCAAAGTTAATACTTATCTCTGACCAACCAAGGAAACGAGATTACAAGAAAGATAACGCACTCTTATTAGTTCAAAAGAGTGCGGCTATCAATCATTACCAAGGAAGGGATTAATCCACTAAAGGATAGACACCATTTTCATCATGCACTTCGGCACCAGTAATGGGCGGATTAAACACACAAGCCATCACCATGTCTTTGTGTTTATATGCACGAAGATAATGTTCATCGTGTTTGTCTAAGATATAAAGCGTGCCCGGCTTAATTGGGTATGTCTCACCGCCCACCACTTCAATCTCACCTTCGCCGCTCATACAGTAAACCGATTCTAAATGGTTTTGGTAGTGGATGTGGGTTTCAGTATCTTGATAAATGGTAGTAATGTGGAATGAGAAGCCCATGTTGTCATCCTTGAGTAGCATTCGCACACTTTCCCAATTATCAGACACCACTCTTCTCTCGCTATTACGACACTCTTCTAATGTTCTAACGATCATAACTCTTCCTTGTTAAGAGGCTTGCTTGTAAAGCTTGGCAGCAACCGTTTCTACTGCTGCTTCAAATATGTTCAATCCTTGAACTAACTCTTGCTGTGTAATGGTGAGTGGGCAGAAAAATTTCACCACTTCATCATTTGGCCCAGCCGTTTCGATCACCATGCCGTTTTTAAAACAATGTTTTGCAATATCACTGGCGACATCACCACTTTTACATTCTACGCCAATCATCATTCCGCGCCCTTTACGCTTGTTAAACATGGACGGATATTGCTTAATGCAACGATTGATTACTGCCTCGACATCTTTGGAACAACGTTGAATATGGTTTTCAAAATCAGAGTTCGACCAATAAAGTTCTAACGCTTTTGTTGCGGTAACAAACGCGTGATTATTGCCACGAAACGTACCGTTATGCTCCCCAGGCTGCCATTGATCTAAGTGAGGTTTCAGTAACACCAAAGCCATGGGTAAGCCATAACCACTAATGGACTTAGAGAGCGTTACAATGTCGGGTTGAATGCCTGATGGTTCAAAACTAAAGAACGTACCTGTACGTCCGCATCCTGCCTGAATATCATCGACAATCACTAGAATGTCTTGCGATTTACAAAGCTTGTCGAGAGCTTGTAACCACTCGGTTGACGCAACGTTAAGCCCACCTTCTCCTTGTACGGTTTCTAATAGCACAGCAGCCGGTTTTTCAATCCCTGCCGAGTTATCATTGAGCATGGTTTCAAACAACTTAAGGCCATCAATTCCAGCGTAACCTTCAAAGGGAATTCGAGTCACATTGTTTAGTGGCGAACCCGCGCCTTGACGATGATGCTGATTGCCAGTCGCGGCCAAAGCGCCCGCAGTACAGCCGTGAAAGCCATTAGTAAACGCAACAATGGAGCTACGACCCGTTACTTTTTTTGCTAACTTAATTGCAGCTTCCACTGCATTAGTGCCTGTCGGGCCAGTGAACTGAACTTTATAATTAAGGTGACGCGGTTTGAGAATCAACGCTTCCAATGTGGTTAGGAAGTTTGCCTTCGCTTGTGAATGCATATCTAAGCCATGGGTTAACCCATCATTCTCGATATACTCCAACAATGACTCTTTTATAAGTGAATTGTTGTGTCCGTAATTAAGTGAGCCCGCACCAGCAAGAAAGTCTATGTACCGCTCTCCACTTTCAGTCTCAAGCCAGCAACCTTTTGCCGACTTAAAAATCACTGGAAAACTGTTAGAGTACGAACGAACTTTTGATTCCTGCCTGTTAAAAATATCCATGATAGAACCGTGTTTAAATCCTTTAAATTTGGTTACTTGAGCGTAATTCGATACAGATATTCCGTATCGTGTTTATCTTTAAAATGAAGAGTCTTATCTAAGAATGTGGTGATCTTGCCACCTCGGTGTTCTTTGGCCACTTTTTCAAATAGTGCCCATGACGCCTTATTGTTTTTTGTAATGGTCGTTTCTATTGTTGAAACTGATTGCAACCCATCCCGACTGAGTAACGAGTGCAGCATTTGGTAAGCCAACCCATGTCCTCTTGCAAACTCAGCCACAGCAACTTGCCAAATGAACAACACGTCCGGTTCATCAGGCTTGAGATAGCCCGATACAAAACCCGCGACTTGCCCATCTTGTTCAGCCAGAACACAAGTGCGACTAAAATGAGTAGACTGCAAAAAGTTACAATAGGAAGAGTTCACATCTAAAGGGGGGCACTGTGATATTAACTGGTAAATATCGTCTCCATCAGTGGTATTTGGTTGCCGAAAAATCCATTCTCGGCTTGGGTTATCTGCAATTTCAGGATACAGCACCCAAGGGGCTGATGTGATCATGTGAAGAAACATATCCTTTGAGGTCTAATGAATTTCACTATTATTATGGGCATTTTATTGCATCAAAAATCAAATACAGCTCAATAAAAACCCCATTTACATGAACACGATCACGCAAAATAGCTAATCAAGTGCAACAAATATTCATTAGAACTCAAAGTGTGATTTATTCCCCATACCCAGCATAAAAAATATAATCTGCCTTTCAATCAGCCTTTGCCTTATTAGTTACGCTAGATAGCCTGACAAAAACAGCAAGGGGCACTGCAAACAGTCCCCCTTTTGATGATATAAGCGATAGCCTACTGATTAAGACGGGTCAACACGACGACTCCACTCAACGACCTTCTCTAATAAACTTTGTTTGATTTTACGGCGCAGGTACCTGCGTTCTATTGGCAGCTTCACTGACTTATTCCTTTCCAACATTCACGCATAAGCTCGAAATCAAAACACACAGCAATCCACCGACCGTATACGCGACTAGGTCTAACCAATCGAACGTTGCGCCAAAGATGATGCGCAATGGCGAAGTAATCGGAATCTCCAATAGGTCGACAACATTGAACAACTGAGCAAGCTCAACCAAATACGCAATACCGACTACGACTGCTGCAAGTAACCGAGCAGGGACATTAAACACCGTTGCGAACACGTGATAGAGCCATATCACCACCAAAACATCACCGAGAGTTGGGCGCACAAAACTGTCTTTTACCCATACTGCAACAAAGACCAGCAACATAAAAAGCCCAATACTCATTACTGCATGCAACGGAGAAAAGTGAATGTATCTGACCGGATGCTTTATCACATCTTCCAACTCATCAAGCATTCGGCTATTACTTTGAAGTTTCAGTTGCATCATTCCCCTCCTCGGCTTGATTCTCCTCTGCATTGCTTTCGTTTTGACTGCTTGTCTCTACATACGCCGCCTTCGTTGACTCACTATTGCCTTCGACTTTTGCAGTTCGTTCATACCAGTTCACATTGCGGGTAAACACCATGACCAAACTCAGAATAGCGAAGCAAAGTAGCGTACCCATCAGAAGTGCATAGCTCTCTGCGAGCAGCAGACCAAACAACAATCCATACAAGAACAATAAACTGCACCCAAAAAACACGCCTTGCTTCTTATTGTTCAACATCCCCCCAACATATACGCTCAATAAGCCTGTAGAAGCAATGGCCGATAATACGTAAGCCCAGTTAAACCCAAGATGTTCACTCATTGAAATCAGTAACAAGTAAAACAGAGCCAGTGCTAATCCAACAAAACCATATTGCACAGGGTGGATAGGTTTCGCTTGGAATAGCTCCAATAAAAAGAAGCTCGCGAACACCAACGTTATCACCAACAGCGAGTAGTTCACCGCACGATATGACTTTAGATAGTGGTCAACCGCATCAATAAGCGCCACGCCCATTTGTCGACGGTCTAGCTCGTAACAAGAGTCGTTATTGCGCACGCAGTTATCAAACAATTGAGAAATGTTGGTAGAGAAATTATTGCTCGACCATTTTGCGCTGAAGCCTTGCTCTGAAATATCAGATGAAATTGGTAGATAATCGCCAATAAAGCTTGGATGTGCCCACTCTGATGACAGCTGAACCGTGGTGTTATTACCGATAGGTGTCACTTGAAGTTCACCCATGCCTTGCAACACAAAGTTCAGATCAAATTCCAACGGCTTGTTCATATTAAGTTGGTGTATATCTAGCTGTGTATGAAAGCCTTGTGCGAGATGCCCTATTCCTGTACCGGGTTCGATTTCTATGTCGCGCTGATTAAGGGTCATTTTATTTAGTTGAACCAAACCTCGGCTATCTTTAACACCGACAACCATAGTCAAGCTTTCGATTGCATTCGGGGCGATTTGCTCAAGCAAGGCAAGATCAAAATGACCTCGTAAACTGTTTTCAGCCTTAAATAATCGCGCTTTGTAGATACCACGATATTTCTCGAAACTCTCCAAGTGCGCAGTCATATCAAACGTGTCTGGCAAAATGAATTCTTGATGCTTAACTTGGTAAGTTTTCTCTTCATGGGTGATCGTTTCTATGTGCTTTACCTGAATAAACGGCCCAATGATGCGTTGTTCGCCACTGCTACTGCGCGCAATATCTTCACGTACAGTTTCTTGGCGATACTCCCGCTCCGAGATAAGACTGCTCACCATGCTGACTGGAATTTGCAATAACAAGAATAGGAACAGCACAAAGCCAAACTTCATGCCTAGTTGGTTAGAAAAGATTTTTTTCATGGTTGGTTGCCTAAATTAACTTGATGAAGCTAATTTAGAACAACCACTTGGAGTAGATATGGAGCTAATGTGGAGTTTGTATGGAGTTTTGAAAGTCCGCTATGCCATTTCAAAACACATCGAGACCTTTACACCATGCTCTTGGTTCTCGATACACAATTGACCATGATGCAATTTAGCCACTTGCTCGACGAAATTAAGCCCTAAACCGGTACTTTTTACACCATTCTCACGGGCCAAAGAGTAGAACCTCTCCGTTAACCTCGGCATGGCATATTCAGGAATCTGTGGCCCAGTGTTAAACACTGAAACCACCAGCAAGTCGTCTTTTTCCTCGATGTTCCACCTAATCTCGCCGTCAACAAATACAAAATCGAGCGCATTATCCATAAGATTAAATAGCGCTTGTTTGAATAGGAAACTATCTCCCTGAACAAACAGTGCTTTGTCACCACTTAAAGCGCAGCTCACCTGTTTATTAGTCAGACGCGCGTCAGAAGCAACAATCACTTCATTGATGGTTTGATGAACATTAAGCGCTTCAACTTGCTCTAACTGGGGCCGCTTTTCCAACCTTGCCAACTCTAAAAGCTTATCGACCAAAGATTGCATTCGGTCGCTTTCTCGTTCGATATTATTGGCAAAGCGAGTGATTTTTTCTTCAGGTAACGGCATCTGTAGAATTTCACTTGCCCCTTTAATGGCTGATATCGGGCTTTTCAGTTCATGAGTAAGAGTCTGAACATATTCTTCTACGTATTGCTTGCCATCTAGCTGATTACGCATTTTTTCTAACGCATTGGCGAGCGTGCCATATTCATAAAACACACGAAATTCGGGTTTAGAGACTTTCTTTCCTTCACCCATCTTCTCAGCGTAATCTTCCAACTTGTAGAGAGCAGAGTTCACCCGCCATGAGAACAAAGCGCCCGCAATCAACACCAAACCACTCATCAGCACCATCCAATACAATACATTGCGCTTGGATAGATCGATAAATGGTTGAACTGAGCGGTTAGCTTTTGCGACAGTAACACTACCGATGATTTCACCTTGATGGTAGATCGGCGCTGCGACATGCATAACCGTTGATAAAGGGTCTTCTGGATTCTCAAAGGTACTGCGTGCACCGTATTGGCCGCGCAATGTCAAATAAACATCATTCCATTGCGAATAGTCTTTGCCGACATCTTGCTGCCAAGAGTCCGCTATCACGATGCCGTTCTTATCCGTGATATAAATTCGATGGTTGATGGCCTTTTTACCAATCTCCCAAATACGCGCGTTGGGTTCTCGTTTTCCATACGCGGTCAGCAACTTGGAGAATCGGCTTTCGGACATTTTGCCATTGGCGACATCCTCTTCCGCTAATACAGCAATCAAATTCGCCATATCAACAAGGGTTTCTTCAGTCGTTTGTCTTACGGTCGGTTTTAACTCCTGAATGACAATTTTACTTACCATGTAAGCCGTCATCCCCACCAAAAGGAAGTAAAGGAAAAACAATCTGAGTCCGAGCGGAATTCTGGGCCAGCGTTTCATTATTCACCCTTTATTGAATAGTAATAACCGAAGCCCCGTTTCGTGCAGATTCGCTCAGCCATATCAAATGGCTTTAGCTTATTACGAATCGCCTTAATATGAGTATCAATATTACGTTCGTAAGCGGCTTCTGGCGCCATATCGGCGGCAACCATCAATTGCTCTCTACTCAGCACATTAGACGCCACGGTAATCAACTTACGCAGAATTTTGAACTCAACGGCGGTCAGCCCAAGCATCTGCCCAGCGACGCCATAATCAAAGTTATGCGCTTGCAAATCATCTGCTGTAGTAAGCTTTTCATATGGCTTAACCTCTACACTTTCAGCAATCGCAGGACGGGCTTTAATTCTCAATTTAATACGAGCAAGCATCTCCCGTGGGCTAAATGGCTTAGTGACATAGTCATCTGCACCAATCTCTAGGCCAACCACACGATCGATTTCATCATTGCGCGCCGTTAAAAAGATGATAGGCACAGCAGAAAAATCACGAATCGTTTTACATAGCTCAAAGCCATTACCATCGGGCAAGCCAACATCAAGCACAACCAAACAAGGTGAATGACTCTGCAAATACGACAAGCCCTCGCCTGCAGTCGCAAACCACTGAGTGGCAAAGCCATCCATCTCCAACACATGAATCAGGTTATCTGCGATTGATGGCTCGTCTTCAATAATGACGATGGTTGATTGCTCGCTCAAAAGGTTTTCTCCATTGTTCAGCTGCGGGCTTAGTTAAGCCTAAGTTTATGTTAGAAGTAACATAAACTTGTATAACAGAATTTCTATGCTTATTTTTTCTTATACTTTCGGTAAAGGGACTCGATAGAATACTCGAACATCTCTTTGATTTGTTGCTTCGCTTCAGTGTGGCTGACAATATCAAAATCTTTGGTCGCTTTCTGTCTGCCAAAGAACAAGAAGCCTTCTTTTAGCAACACATTGATTTCAAGCCAACCTTTATTCAGCTCCATCGGCACATACTGGTAGGTCGCATGAACGCCATTTTCATCGCCAAGTACAAAGTAAAAGCCGCCGCCCTCTTCATACTTTTCAAACATTTCCATTTCACGTGCCCATGGGTAGTTATCGAACAATTCCACCAGATCGCGATACGTTCTTAGCTCTTTTTCATGATTCACTAACTCTGGGCCATCGACTCGATGTTGGTAATACGCCATTACAGATGTCATTACTGCTTCCTAACATTGATTATATGGTGGCAAATGCTGCCAAACTGAACTCCCCACCACAACCATTAGTTGATAAAAAACATAGATTTGTCGTACGGCTCATAGGTTGGTGATAACAACGCCGCTACGAATGTCGTTCCCATTTAGCGATGAT
Organism: Vibrio sp. LaRot3; assembly: GCF_027587025.1. Lineage (GTDB taxonomy): Bacteria > Pseudomonadota > Gammaproteobacteria > Enterobacterales > Vibrionaceae > Vibrio. The sequence goes on from NZ_JAPPTI010000001.1 coordinate 1,009,475, forward strand.
TACAAACTGATAATCTCAATCGTGAACTGCCTAATGCTGCCTTAGCAAACGTCAGAGGACCAAAGGCGTACATTTTAGGCTATCAGTGTGAGTTTCATTGCCTTAGCGCGCGCTCAGTGGTCTAATACCAAATGAGTTTTCAGATACTTGGTAAACAAATAATGCAGCAAGACCACCAGCCTACGTTCTTTTTCTTTGATTACGAAACGTGGGGAACAAGCCCAGCGAAAGATCGACCAAGCCAATTTGCGGGCGTTCGCACTGATATGGATTTTAATATTATCGGTGAACCACTGGTTATCTACTGTCAACCACCCTCTGACTACTTACCTTCTCCAGAAGCGGCGCTCATTACCGGAATCACGCCGCAACTTGCAGCAAGCCAAGGTTTACCCGAGCCAGAATTTATCGCCAAAATTCATGAGCAGTTAGCCACGCCTAACACCATCAATTTAGGCTATAACAGCATTCGTTTTGATGATGAAGTGACACGTTATACGTGCTATCGCAACTTCTTTGACCCTTATGCTTGGAGCTGGCAAAACGGCAACTCTCGCTGGGATTTGCTCGATGTCATGCGCGCTTGCCATGCACTACGCCCTGAAGGTGTGGTGTGGCCAGAAAACGAAGAAGGTTACCCAAGCTTTAAGCTAGAGCACCTTTCTGTCGCAAATGGAATCGAACACGAGAATGCTCACGATGCGATGGCCGATGTTATCGCAACAATTGAAATGGCAAAGAAAGTCAAAGCTGCGCAACCAAAGCTATTCGATTACTTCTTAAATATGCGTCATAAGCGCAAGCTGAATGACTTAGTCGATATCGTTAATATGACTCCGCTAATGCATGTCTCTGGCATGTTAGGTCGTGAGTGTAATTACACCAGCTGGATTGTGCCCGTCGCTTGGCATCCAACCAATCAGAATGCCGTTATTACAGTCGATTTAGCCAAAGATCCGCAAGTACTGCTTGACCTTGATGTCGAGGCATTGCATCAACGTATGTACACCAAGCGCAGTGATCTCGCGGCGGATGAACTGCCAGTACCAGTGAAATTGGTACACTTGAATAAGTGCCCTATCTTAGCGCCAGCCAAAACACTGACCGCTGAGAATGCGGAGAAGATCGGCATCGATCGCCAGTTATGTCTTAAGAACTTAGAGATCATCAGACAAAACCCTGAGATTCGCGAAAAGTTAATCGGCTTGTACAACATTGAACGAGAGTACGAAAAGTCGAGTGATGTCGACAGCATGCTTTATGATGGCTTCTTCTCACCAGCAGACAAAGCAGCAATGGACATCGTGCGCCAAACCGATCCGAATCAGTTAGCCGCATTAGACATTAGTTTTAATGACGATCGCATTGCACCTTTACTGTTCCGCTACCGCGCCCGTCATTACCCGTGGACACTAGATGAACAAGAGCAGCAACGCTGGGCAAATCACTGCCAAGACTACTTCCAAAGTCGCATAGACGACTATATGCTAAATCTTGAAAACTTAGTTCACGAACATGAAAGTGATACAAAGAAAATCACTCTATTAAAATCCGTGTACCAATACGTTGAGAAGCTTGTTTCTTAATACCAATAACAATTGATATTAACTCTTAGCCTCAAGCGCCCTACAACTCGATAACTCATTGCTTACGGCTAAAAAAGTATGGCTAAAAATATACTCCAATACGCTGTGTCCATGGGGCTGATATTCCTCTGCCTCTTGGCCGGTATTAACATTCAACATCTGCTAGAAACTTCTATTCCTGGCAGTATCATCGGCATGCTGATTCTTTTCGGCTTGATGGCCAGTGGCCTTGTCCCATCTGATTGGGTCAAACCTAGTGCTAATCTTTTCATTCGCTATATGGTACTGCTCTTTGTTCCAATCAGTGTCGGTCTTATGGACCACTTCGACATGCTGATTGCCAATGCGCTGACGGTTCTAGCCAGTGCAGTAGGTGGCACTCTCATTGTTCTCGTGCTGCTTGGATTAATGCTTGATCGCTTACTGAAAAGAGGTAACAAATGATGTGGTTACCGATTACCGTAATTGTTTTCTTTTTTGCTCGCTGGGTGAGCCGCAAGATTGGTTCACCACTAATGAACCCGCTGCTGATTAGTGTAGGGATTCTGATTCCTTTGCTTACCTACATGAAAGTGCCTTTTGAAGCTTACTACGCAGAAAACCAGTGGCTAAGCTACCTACTTCAACCCGCGGTGGTTGCTTTGGCGTACCCGCTGTATGAGCAGTTACCTCAAATTCGTTCGAACTGGCGAATCATCATGTTGGCATGTGGCGTGGGCAGTATTATGTCGATGCTGACAGCGAGTATGATTGCAGTGGCGCTAAAAGCCGATATTGCACTCATCGCAAGTCTGTTAGGTAAATCGGTTACCACGCCAATCGCGATGGAAGTGGCCAGCAACTTAGGCGGTGAACCAGCTATTGCTGCGATTCTGGTTCTGATCGTCGGCCTGTTTGGCGCGATACTCGCCTACCCTATCTACAACTTGCTTAACATTACCCATCCAATCGCGCGCGGATTAACCATGGGCACAGTTTCCCATGCGCTGGGCACGGCGACTTGCGCCGAAAAGAACGGGGAAGATGCTGCGTTTAGCTCGCTCGCTTTAGTGGTATGTGGCGTCATCACGTCGATACTCGCCCCAAGCTTCTTTGCATTGGCAATGTACTTGATTTAACTCAATAATCGGCTGCTCATATGCAGCCGATAGTTTTATCAATTACACATATTCTCGACCGACCACAAAATTTATAAATTACAACAGTAACGGCTTAATACATCCCATCACCGTTTCGGTATTCTGCATGCAAATCCCGTATAGGACGCCTTGAATTGAATACCCAAACGCCAAGTAATTTGCCTCTCTTGACCTCATTAAGAGGTTTCGCTGCTCTGTTTGTCACTCTGTATCACGCTCGACTTATTTTATTCCCTCAGTACAAACAACCAATCGCCGATGTCACTCAGTTTCTTGAAAACGGTTATTTGTGGGTAGACTTGTTCTTTATTCTAAGTGGTTACGTGATGATTCATGTTTACCAGCAAGGATTTAAGCAAGGCGTTACATTTGAAAACTGGTGGCGCTTTATGTCACTGCGCTTTAGCCGTGTGTACCCTTTATTCTTAGTCACTTTACTCGCCCTGATCGGTTGGGAAAGTTACAAAGCCATGCACACTATTCCCTTTTACGCGGGGCCATTGTTTGAATCTTGGGGCATGATTGGGAATGCACCTTTTGAAGGACCGTTTAACCGTGGTAATGCCATCATGGCAAACTTGTTAATGATGCAAAGCATGGACGGAGGGATGCTCAGTTGGAACATCTCTTCTTGGTCATTGAGCATCGAGTGGCTCATCTATCTATTCTTCCCATTGTTTGCTGTCATGCTGTTTAAGCCAGCGGCTAAATCTTTGCTAACGCCGGCATTATGCTTGATTCTGATTTTCTCCATGGCCTCTCAAGCAGCAAGCCTCGACTACACCAAGCATGCCTATGGATTTATTCGCGGCTGTTGTGGATTTCTGCTTGGCGCATGGATGTGCTCACGCAAAGATCAGCTCCCGTTAAATAAACTGCAAGGGAGCACTTGGTTGCTTGTCATCATTGCGAGCTTATTCGCCGCGATGCATTTCAAAGCGACAACGCTTACCTTAATGATCACCTATTTTTTGCTTGTTTTACTGGTAGGAATTGGCGCGATACAAACCAACTCTCGCACATGGTTAATGAAGGTTATCGACAATCGTATAACGCAATACCTCGGAGATGTTTCATACTCTCTCTATTTGTGGCACGCGGTGATATTGTTAGCCGGTGTAGAAATCGTTCATCGCTTTTATCCCGAACCTCTGGATTGGTGGTATCAACAACAAGACTGGCAAACTGGCTTCTTAGTCATTGCGGTTTTTATCGCCCTAAGCCTTATCGTATCGAGCTTAAGTTATCACTTGATAGAACGCCCAGCCCAAAGGCTGATTCGCAAACGAATCAAGGCAAACAAAAGCCTAAACCAATCGATAGCGTAAGGTCTCTCTACGTGGGAGACGTTAACAAGCCTCTCACGCAACTTTGAAACGCGACAGCAAGAGACTTTATGCATCGTTATAGGTATAAGGCTATAGGTTCTCTGTGAGTAAAATATGTAACTACACTCTTATAAAGATGTGTGACCTCACCCTAACAATGCAACTAAAAACAACGTTACATACACAAATGTGATCAAACGCTCGGTAAATTCTCTATCCGATCATAGAATGTAATACCAATAGCGAACGGTATGACCGTATAGAGAAACAAGGATTCAATATGAGAAGCCGCCTAGAGCAAGCGTTGGCAGATACTCCAAGCCAAATTCGCGACTTTCTTTCTTCGATCGTGTTAAGCGACGATTTCGATGCAACGTTTTCAAAGCAACAATATTCACAGCTACTAGAGCTTTCTGGCTTAAGCGACGCAGATCTTCGCGTAGCTTTATTGCCGTTCGCCGCCGCTTATTCATACGCACCTATTTCTGAGTTCTATGTTGGAGCGATTGTACGTGGTCTGTCTGGCAAGCTTTATTTTGGCGCTAACGTCGAGATCTCAGGTGCGCAGCTAGGACAAACGGTTCACGCAGAGCAATCAGCGATCAGCCATGCGTGGATGAAAGGCGAGCAAGGTATCTCTGACATCACGATCAACTTCAGCCCTTGTGGTCACTGCCGCCAGTTCATGAATGAGCTGACCACAGCAAAAGAGCTTGTGGTTCAATTGCCTCAGCGTGATGAGAAATCATTACAAGAGTACTTGCCTGAGTCATTTGGCCCTGCCGATCTTGGTATTGAATCTGGTCTAATGGCGTCTACCGACCACGGTAAGCAAAGCGAAGAAAATGATCCTCTGATTCAAAAAGCACTCAGCGCGTTAAACCGCAGCCATGCTCCTTACACCCACAACCTTAGCGGTGTAGCATTAAGCCTAAGCAATGGCCGCCTATACACTGGTGCTTACGCTGAGAACGCGGCATTCAACCCAAGCTTACCTCCACTGCAAGTGGCTATCATCCAACTGCTACTTGATGGCCAATCTCTTGAAGATATTGAGTCGGCAGCTCTTGCTGAGATGGCAGACGGCAGTATCAGCCACCTAGCGGATACTCAGTCAACATTGGAAGCTATCAATCCTGATATTCCCGTTGCGTATCTCGCAATCTAAAACCAAAACAATCAAAAAAGGCGCTGAATCAGCGCCTTTTGTTTACATCTCTGGTTATAAATCGAAAAATGGCTGAGCATCCACTTCAAGGTTATGTGGTGCAATTGCTTTTTCAATCTTCACTGGATTGTGTTTCAAATCCACGTACGCCACTTCAACGTAGCGCTTATACTTGCGCGAATAGAAACATTTAACTTCTGGTTTCAGCGGGTCATCATGGTTGGCCGTCCAAACTATCCCTACTCGGCCGTCGCTTAGTTCGACAATTGAACCAACAGGGTACACACCGATACAGTTGATAAACTTGTAGACCAACTCTCTATCCAAGTGCGTTGGCGTTAAGCTTAATAGCACCTTAAATGCTTCTGCTGAACTCATGCCCTTTTTGTAGCATCGATCCGCAGTCAGTGCATCATAGATATCTACGATACTACTCATTCGGCCATGCATTGGGATTTGCTCAGCGGTTAAACCCGCAGGATAACCAGAGCCATCTAACTTTTCATGATGCATTAAGCACACATCACGAGAGATATCACTCAAGCCATTAACGTTCGTGATGATCTGGGCAGCATACACTTGGTGAAGCTTCATGTGCTCAAACTCTTCCGCGGTTAAACGCGCAGGTTTGTGCAGCACTTTATCATCCACTTTGATTTTACCGACATCATGGATAATGCCGCCAATCGCCATCTGTTTAAGCGTTTCTCGTGGCAGTTTTAAATGCTTACCAAAAGTTACCAACAAACATGCGACATTCACCGAGTGTTCTAGTAGGTATTTATCTTTATTCCGCAAAGCAGAAACACATTGCAACGCATCAGAATCAACAAGTACCGATTCAATGACATCGTCCGCCCACTCTTCAATTTCATCAACCTGAATTACCTTACCTTCAAAGGTATGGTTAATCAGCTTCTGAGCAAGACCTTTCGCCTCACGAATGATTTTTGACGCGCGTTTTTGATGAGAAAAACGACTGACTTTTTTAGGCTTTGCCGAATTTGGTGAGCTTGCTTCGTCGTTCTCTTGGATTTGCGAGGATGGCGCGGGATTAAAAACACACCCTTTGGCTGACAAACTTTGATCAACCCATGCGAATTTAATACCATTTTTTTTAAGTTGAGCTATCGCTTTTTCGTTAGAGACACGACCTGCATTCGCTAAGTTAACACGTTTGCTGTCTTCAATCGCAGTCACAAACATGCCTACACTCAGCGTGCTAATTGGAATTTTAATTGATTTATTAGGATCGTACTGCATTTATAAATATTATCTTAGCGGCTGTAAGGCTGACCATGATTATATTCATCTCTGAGACACAATTCTTCTGTTTAATCACTGATTGATGTGTTTGTAAGCAAAAATTACTACATATTCACCAATATTCTTATCGGTAATAATGCTTTTGCATGAGTTTCAGACAATTCGTCATCAAAAAGGCCTAAATATAATTAATAGATTTATTAATTATATTTAGGCCTTTAAAGGTCGAATCATCAAACGATTAATGCAATTTAGCGAGCACCACTTCTTGATCTAAGTGGGCATGATATGGCGTGTAATCTAGCCCCACATCAAAAATATACTCCGTCACTAAACGGCGAATCGCAGCAACAAGCACCTCCGCTTGCCAAGGTTTTTCAAAGTACTGATTGATGCCTGCTGCATTTATCGCATTGATGGTATCAGTATGAGTTGCTTGTCCGGTCAGCAAGATTTTTTTGGTCAATAAGAATCGACGATCGCGGCTCACTTCCGACAACAATTCAACACCGGTTTTGCCCGGCATCACATGGTCTGACACGAGCACAGCAATTCTCTCACCTTCTGCGTCCAATTCATCCATCAGCTCAAGCACTTCATCCGCTGACTCACAATCTTCAATATTTAACCAATCACTCAGTGGTTCAAGATCTTGCAATACCGCACTAAGCACTTCTCTTTGGTCATCCACACAAATTACGTTCAGCTTATCCATGGTCTTCCTCGATAGGTAATTTGATTCTAAATAGGGTTTGTTCTGGGTCACTTTTGATAGCAATCGTGCCGCCGTAACCCGCAATGATTCGGCGCACAATCGAAAGCCCCAAACCAAGTCCAAACGATAAACCGCCCTTCTTGGTGGTAAAGTTTGGATCAAAAATTTTCCGTCTTGTTACCGAATCTATCTCAGGCCCATTATTGGCAATCGTGATTAGAATTCGGTTTTTGTTCTGGCGAGTCTGAATATCAATTTCAGGCTCTTTAGTATTGGCCATGGCATCACACGCATTCTTAATGATGTTTACCCACACTTGGACCAACTCGGTTTGTGAGCCTCTAAATGATGGCAACTCCGCAGGACGTATCCTTACCGCAACTCGACGTAAATCGCTTTGTAGCAAGGCAACTGCGCGGTTAATACTGTCATTGATATCAAGTTCTTGCTCGGTATCAATTTCTGCGCGGCCGAGCTGTTTAACTGACTTAACAATACCCACCGTATGCTTAGAAGCGATGCGTAAATCGTGCAAATCTCGCCCCATCTGCCAAAAGCGAATCGCTTGTTCGGGGCTTTTAAGCCAATGTTTCGATACCTCATCACTGGGTAGCGCTCGAGCAAGCTCTTTCGCCAAGCTTTTGTCTAAGTTGTATTTTTCCTCAAACAGCTTGCCGCGTTTCCTTGCTTCACTTGAAGAGGTTTTCTGCCCTTGAATTAAGCCATAATCGAAGAACTGACTCGCCTCTGGATGAACTTCTTCTAGCAGCTCCATTATGACGCCCTCTAAGCGCTCAGACTTGCTGCTCACCACACCAATAGCATTATTCAGTTCATGAGCAATACCCGCGGCAAGCTGACCCAATGTGGTCATCTGCTCAGCGAGATTGAGTTTTTGGAGCGCTTTTTCTTTTGCGACCGCTTCTTGCGTTGCGCGCCTCTGTCTGCGTGATAGCTCATTTACAATAACCGGCATAAACTGCGCGGTTAACGGGCCATAGCTCTCCTCTTCAACGGGTTCAGTGGTTTGATCTATCCAAGCGAGTTTAACTTGGCTTTTCGCTACTACCGTTGATGACGCTTCGCCTGTGCCTGAAAAGAAGCTATGTACCCCGATAAATGCACCCTCATTGGCATAAAACACCGGAGTTCGGCTTCCTCCACGTTCAGAATAGTAGCCAACGAGCTCGCCTTCCAACACGTAATAAAGCCTTTCATTACAGCCATTTTGCTCTATCAAGGTTGCGCCTTCGTCAACCACTACTGTGCGCTCTGGCGTACTAAAGTAGCGGTCGACTAGGGTCCTTAAATCTGCTTTGTACAACACTAGCCGATGTGCCCCACTGCATGTAAAACCCATACCAATACAAAGCTAAGCAACACACCTACCACACCTAAAATGACACCAACCCGCGCCATCTGGTTACTTTGTACATGACCTGTCGCGTGTGCCAATGCGTTAGGCGGTGTACTGATCGGCAGAGACATACCAAGCGAGGCCGCAAAAGTAACGACTAAAATCAGTGTGATCTCACCGCCAAGTGGCGCAAGCGACACCATAGAAGAGCCAAGCGCTGCCATAATCGGCATCAGCAAGTTCGCTGTTGCGGTATGAGACATAAAGTTCGCCATCACTAAACATAAGAATGCTGCGCCGAATAACACGATATAAGGTGAGAATTGATCAAACGGAATGCTATGAACCACCAGCTTAGCCAAGCCAGTTTTATCCAGTGCTAAACCAAGCGCAATACCGCCCGATACTAACCAAAGCACGTCCCAAGAAATTTTCTTCAAATCTTCTTTATTAATGATGCCGGTTAAAGAGAACACGGCAACAGGAATTAACGCCACCGTGTAAGAGTTCATACCGTGGGCAGACCCCATCAACCACAGTGAAATGGTCAAACCAAACGTAATGTAAACCGCAATCGCTTTTGGCGTTTTTAAGAACTTACCTTTGATGTCCAAATTAATGGTTTTCTGCTCTGCCGAGTAAAGCTTGTCAATTAAGAACCAAGCCAGTGCCATCATCACAATCACGAATGGCACACCAAATGCCATCCATTCACCAAACGAGATGAAGTTGTCACCGACTAAGTATTTCAGAGCAATTGCATTTGGTGGCGTACCGATCGGTGTACCAATACCACCAATGTTAGCAGCGACAGGAATACACAATGCAAAAGCAATTCGCCCTGGGTCTTTAGGCCCAAAGACAGCAATAACCGGCGTCAAAATAGAGAGCATCATCGCTGTGGTTGCGGTATTTGACATAAACATAGAGAACACAGCGGTAATCAGCATCAAACCCAGCATCACATATTTCGGATTGGTACCAAATGGCTTCAGTAACACACGCGCTAAGTTGACATCTAATCGATACTTGGTTGCCGCCATCGCCAAGAAGAAACCACCCAAAAATAGCATGATGATTGGGCTGGCGAAGGTTGCCATGATTTCATTGTACTTTAGCAACTCACCGAAGTGCGCTTCACCTTGGTCTAGGCGGAAAAATATGATGCCTTTGTCAGACAGCATCAGAAGCTCTAAGACAATGATGACCACTGAGGTTGCGTAAATAGGAATGGGTTCGAATACCCAACAAAGAGCAGCGAGTAAAAAGATCGCGATAACTCGCTGCTGGAGAACGGTGATTCCTTCAAATGGAAACGCACTTAACGGCATTAAAAGAATCAGCAGTGGAATAACCACTGGTATGATGTATTTCAAATAAGAACGCATGACGCCACAACTCTTCCTGAGATTATATTAATAGCTTTTTATCATCCTCCTGTTTTGCAGCCAGAGTCTGGCGTTAGATCAATGAAAATCAATTCATAATTCAAGCTGTTAGAAAAATGTGCTTCAAGTCAGGTTTTGTCTCTCTGTAATCCGTTGTTATATCACAACGCAAACGTTTGCTTTTTGGTAAATATTCAGTAATATTCGTGGCAGTTTTTCCTATTTGCAGAAGAAAGGTTATCTATGTTTGGTACCGCAACTCGTAAAAATGCTACTCGCGTTCTTCTACTTGGTTCAGGTGAACTTGGTAAAGAAGTCGCGATCGAATGTCAGCGCCTTGGTTTAGAAGTTATCGCTTGTGATCGCTATGCCGATGCACCTGCAATGCAAGTCGCTCATCGCAGCCATATTATTGATATGCTGGACGGCGATGCGCTAGCGGCTCTGATTGAGCAAGAAAAACCGGATTATGTTGTACCTGAAATAGAAGCAATTGCGACAGACACGCTAGTCAAACTCGAAGCGCAAGGCTTGAACGTTGTCCCTACCGCTAACGCAACCAAGCTAACCATGAACCGCGAAGGCATTCGTCACCTTGCAGCAGAAGAGCTTAGCTTAACAACGTCACCTTACCGTTTCGCCGATAATTTTGAAGATTTCTCAGCCGCTGTAGAAGCGGTAGGAATTCCTTGTGTTTGTAAACCCGTAATGAGCTCATCGGGTAAGGGGCAAAGCGTAATTAAAACACCTGAGGACGTCGAAAAAGCATGGCAGTACGCTCAAGAAGGTGGTCGCACTGGCGCTGGCCGTGTGATTGTTGAAGGGTTTATTGACTTCGATTACGAGATCACCCTACTGACTGTACGCGCGGTTGATGGTGTTCACTTCTGTGCTCCGATTGGCCATAGACAAGAAGATGGCGATTACCGCGAGTCATGGCAACCACAAATCATGTCAGATACTGCTCTATCTCGTGCGCAAGATGCCGCAGGAAAAGTCGTTAACGCGCTTGGTGGTTACGGTATTTTTGGTGTCGAGCTATTCGTTAAAGGTGACACTGTCATCTTTAATGAAGTATCCCCTCGCCCACACGACACGGGTTTAGTCACTCTTATGTCGCAAGATATGTCTGAGTTCGCGTTACACGTTCGCGCCTTTACCAAACAGCCAATTGCCGCCATAACACAATATGGCCCAAGTGCATCTGCGGTTATTCTTGGTCAAGGAACCTCACAAGATATTCAGTTTGAAGGTATGGCTGATGCAGTGTCAACACCTCAAACTCAACTGCGCCTATTTGGTAAGCCAGATATTGATGGCCGTCGTCGCCTAGGTGTGGCAATCACACGTCGTGATTCAATTGAAAACGCAGTCAATGACGCGATCACGGCAGCCAACAAAGTAAAAGTCATTTATTAATACCGCCTTTACTCTCTAACACAAAAACGCTTGCCAATTGGCAAGCGTTTTTATTTACTCGGAATTAAGCTTGAATCAAATACACTTCTTCAGCAAAACGAGATAAGCCTTTTTTCGCAATCTTAGGATGATGTTCATCCGCATCATCGCGATATAACTTGGTGATCTGATACTCACCGAAGTGTTGATACACCTCATGCTCTGTCACAGAGAAAGGGGGCCCAGCCATTTCCTGTTGTGGGTAATCAAGTGTCACTAAAAGGATGCGCGCGCCCGGTTTAAGCACACTTTTGATTTTTTCAACGTAAGCGACTCGCATCTCTTCCGGCAAAGCGATCAAAGATGCGCGATCATAGACTATATCAACTGGCCTGATCGGCGCAGTAAAATAGTCACCGACATAAATCGATAACTCATCAAACTGAAATAGCTCGTGTTGGCCATTAATTGGCGTCACCATTGGCGTGTAAAAATGTTCAGAAAAAAATGCACGCACAGCAATGTTACTTAACTCCACCCCTTGCACATCTTCATGCTTCATCGCTAACCACACCAAATCTTCCGATTTACCACACAGTGGTACAAAAACTTGGTCATCACGTTGAGGTTGAGTCTCAGGCCAGTATTTAATGAGCAGAGGATTGACATCTTCTAGATGGAATCCGATTTGGTTCGCTGCCCATTTGTTGTGCCAAAATTCTGGATCTTTCATTGTTATTCTCGGCTGACTTTTTGAAACGTAAGCCTATCGAAAAGCGAATCAGAGATAAACAGCTTATTCAGATTAGGTTCAGAATCAGCGCTTATAATTGGAATCACTGTTTAGGGAACCAAGCATGAAATCTGGTTTCTAAACAGACAGCAATGAGATGAAGCTCAAAATTTTAAACGGTTATTTTACATAGCCTTGATATTAAAAGTTTCACCCCCATTGATAATGTAGGACGACATCAAATTGTCCAACCGCCGCGCTTAGGCAGATTCTTTTTTAATGCCCTTTTTACTAAGCAACGCAAATCCGAGGAGAGTGAATGAGCTTATTCCTACGTACAACGGCACTGATGCTTTTAATGCTCAGCCGTACTCCAGCCTTTGCCGCTGTACCTGTCGCTGCACCAAACAATGATGGCAGCCGTTCAGCTAACCAAAATCAAGTCTGTTCAAAAGCTTTCAAACATAATTTGAGCGGCCTCTATGGCATTCAATCTACTGCCGCAACACCTACTCAACCGTATTCCGATTTCGATATTCTCTACAGCAAATCGCACCAAGCTCAGTTTGAGCTAGAGACTATCTGTAAAAGCACCGCTCTACTCACTGGCACTAATGCTTACTTTGCTGGCATTAAGTCTTCTGACCGCGCACAGCAAAAAATCGCATTGGAGCTTGATGGTCAAGTAGATCGCATTACTGACTTAGCCCGCGCTACCATCGTTGCTGATGATGTCGCTAGCTTAATGGAAGTTTATGAAGTGCTAGAACGAGAGACCACGGTAGTAAAAGTAAAAAACCGCTTTAAAAAGCCCGCTCCATCAGGCTATCGCGATTTGAACCTACTGGTTCAGTTGCCAAAAACAAACCTTGTGGCGGAAGTACAACTGCATTTAAAAGCCATCGCTGATGTTAAATCTGGCCCAGAACATGATTTGTATGAGCAGATTCAACAGATAGAACGCCGCGCTGATGTTGAAAAACGCGAAATCAATGAGTTCGAAGTCGCACAAATCAATAATATGCGCCGACAATCACGCCAGCTTTATCAAGATGCGTGGCAACCCTACATCACTACTCACCTATCAGCAGCATAATAAGATGGAAAAATGGGGGCGGCTTCGCCCCCTTTTTTGTACCCGAAAACTCCAATTAATAATTTTATCAATCCAACTTTTTGCAATCAGCTATAGTTAAATTAAACAACTATAAAATTTGATGAATATGAAGATTTTGCGATTCGCACTTTGCCTTTCGCTGCTGCTTTCATCTGAAGTATATGCTGATAGCATCAACGACTACGGGCCATTAAAAACCTACGCTCAAGCCCCTTTGTTGACCAATGGGCTTGCTCCTCAAATACGTTCTGGATTTGCCATGCCACTCGATACGGTCGAACTGTATGGCACAGCAACCGCCGCCAGCATTTGGGCAAGAACCGAATACTACACCCTAGATTATTACCAAACCCAAATTGCCATTGGTGGTAAATGGCAGCTCACCGACACATGGCAGTTAGAGATGGGTTATCGTTGGAATTTTGCCGCGAATAACTACCTCGACGGGCTTACCATCTCATTTCACGACTGGTTTAACATCGATCAAAATGGCCGTACTGAAGTGCACAAAGATAGATTTGTGATTGATATGCCGATTTATGGCATTGAAGAAACCAACTTTAAAGGTTCAACCCTCAGCCAAGGTATCTACAGCTACTTACAGTATCAAATGTACCAGACAGAACATCACGCTATTTCTGTCGGGGTAACCATTCACTATAGCGGGTTTGGTAGCGGGCTGTTTTATGGCAGTGATTGGGAACAAGCTCTCCAAGTAAACTATGGATTTCACAACGGTAATCACGCCATTGATGCGATGGCGAGTATCACTTTTAGAGACTCAGACACCAATTTTGAATCTCTCCCCTACACAGACCAAAACTGGTCATTTGGCGCAAGTTATCGTTATCAGTGGTTTGAGAACCACTATTTGATTGCAGAAGCGATGTTTTTCCAACGGGTATCCGAAGGCGAAGATCAATTTGGTGAAATGGCCTCAGAAGTGACCTTGGGTTATCGCTATCAACTCGAAAACTCTGCCATTGAGTTTTCTGCTAACGAAAACATCATTAATTATGATAACAGCACCGATATTGCTTTCACGCTATCATGGCGATACCGATTTAGTGGCTAACCGATATAAAAAAGCCTCGCTTATGCGAGGCTCAACAATAAATTTCAACTTATTAAATCGATAATACGCGTGACACAGCGGCACTAACTTCAGCATCTGAGGCAATTTTGCGTAAAGTGAACGAAACGTATTGATCACCACGTAAACCCAATGAGCGTTCGACTTCGGCCAAACAATGAACTTGCTCTCCCGCTAATACAAACGAAAGCTCTATCTCTTTCTTGTTCAAGAAACCACCACCGCGAAACTCTATTTCTTGGTAGCAGCCTGATTGAGACTTGAAGTGACCACCATTTAAATATCCTTTCTCAACGTCAGCTTTAACCATATTAAAACCGGCACTTTGTACTGCATTGATTACCTTAGCAACAGCCGGAAGCGGAAGAATTTCAAGGTAATCTCTATCTTTAGGGTCAATGGCGAAATCAATGTCTAGCGTCGTTTCTACCCATACATGGCACTGGTTTTTACTTGCGTTTAAAGCCGTGACTGGCGTTTCATCGTGCAGTCGAAGCTCAAATGGGATCTGTTTGGTTTCATTCGCTTGAATGACAAATGGGGTCACAACTTGCAGTGCGCCCAGCGAAAAATCTTGATAGCTAACCCCGTTCTCACCTTCCACTTTCACTTCAGTACATAATTTCAATTGAATCGCGTCAATGGTCTGCTCGACGTCACCGCCTTTGATGTGAACGGTACCTTTTAGTAAGTCCCCCTGTGTGACAGACAGACTTTCCAGTACCGTATCTACTTTAGCTGCACCAATACCTAAAGAGGCCTTTAGTTTCCCAAGCATGAGCTCTTCCTTTATCTGTTTTGTTTATAATTCATCTTTGCCGATAGTTGCCCACCGAAGGGGTGAGTTCAAGTCATTACCGCCAATAGTGTGCTATACCACATTCAACTGCTCAGCTCTTACCCAATTCTTGCTTTTTCTCTTCATTTAAGTAACCATTTGTGTATTCAATTAAGTCTTTTTGTATAACTCATGGCAACTCCGATATATCAACAAATCAAAAGCTACATTCTCAATAATATTGAATCGGGTACATGGCCAATTGGACATAGAATACCGACCGAACTCGATCTGACGGAGCAATTCTCAGTCAGTCGTATGACAGTAAACAAAGCCATTCGTGATCTGGTAAGTGAACAGCGATTACAACGAAAACCAAGGCTTGGCACTTTCGTATGCGCGCCCACTCATAAAGCAGAATCTCCATTGGTTGATATTCGAAACATCGCTGAAGAGGTAAAGGCTCGAGGTCATCGTTACCACAACACCATACAAGCGCAGCATCAAATAATCGCTGATGAAAACGTCGCCACTCGCCTTGGTGTTATGTTAGGCAGCCCTGTTTTTTACTCTGAAATCATCCACTTTGAAAACGATCATGCCATTCAGCTTGAATGCCGTTGGGTCAATATTGAGTTTGCTCCTGAATATCTAAAACAAGATTTCAGTCAAATTACGCCTACGCAGTATCTATTCGAGCATTGCCCCCTAAGTGCGATAGAACACAGTGTCGAAGCCATCATTCCATCAGCGTCTGTTCAGAAATCCCTACAAATGACATCTAATGACGCTTGTTTACAACTTAAACGTAGAACGTGGAGCGATCGTAATTTAGTCAGCTTTGCACTGCTTTACCACCCGGGATCTCGCTATAAATTAAGTTCTAAAGTTACCTTTTGATATAGCATTTCATCCTATTTATTGATCACAATTTAGACACATCTAACTTGATCAAACCAGTTATCTGATTCAATAATTTGTATATACATTTAATTGTTTGGATTGATACTGTGCAGGATGCTCTACTCACCACTCACGAATACTGGCTTTCGAACGCTCGCTTAGTCACGATGGAGCATGGCGCTCTTGGCTATACCATCTCAGCGCCAACGACATTGCAAATCAAAGATGGCTATATTGAGTCTATTGGCCAATCTCTTCCAAGTACCCCATCTACGCAAATCATTGATTGTGCTCAGCGTCTAGTCGCTCCCGGCTTTATCGACTGCCATACACACCTCGTTTACGCTGGGAATCGCTCTAACGAGTTTGAAATGCGCCTTAACGGAATGAGCTATCAAGACATTGCTGCCAATGGGGGCGGAATCCTCTCTACCGTTAACGCGACCCGAGCTGCCAGTGAAGAACAATTGATTGAATCGGCGCTACCACGTTTAGATGGTCTACTTCGCTGCGGCGTGACCACAGTAGAAATCAAATCCGGCTACGGCTTAACGTTACAAGACGAGCTCAAAATGCTCCGTGCCGCCAAAGCGTTGCAAGACCACCGTTTAGTCAATGTGTCCACGACATTGTTAGCAGCTCATGCTACGCCGCCCGAATACACAAATAATCCAAACGCCTATATCGACTATGTATGTAACGAAATCATCCCTGCGGTTAGCGAACAAAACCTCGCAACGAGCGTCGACGTGTTTTGTGAATCTATTGGTTTCAATCTCGCTCAAACCGAGCAGGTGTTTATTGCTGCCAAGCAACATGGCTTAGCGATTAAAGGGCACACCGAGCAGCTATCTAACCTCGGTGGTTCTGCTTTAACAGCGAGATACCAAGGACTGTCGGTCGACCATGTAGAGTATCTGGATGAGCAAGGCGTCAAAGCCTTAGCCCAAAGCCCAACGGTTGCGACGCTGCTTCCTGGTGCGTTCTACTTCTTAAAAGAGACCCAGCAGCCGCCTATTGAACTGCTTCGTCAGCATAAAGTTCCTATGGCAGTCGCCACCGATATCAACCCTGGTACGTCACCTTTCGCAGATTTAACTATGATGATGAATATGAGCTGCACTTTGTTTGGTTTAACACCAGAAGAAGCGTTACGCGGCGTAACATCCAATGCCGCGCAAGCTCTAGGATTAGCCAACCAAACCGGGCAGTTACGAGTTGGCTATCAGGCAGACATCGCTATCTGGGATATCGACCATCCTGCCGACTTTAGTTATCTGCAAGGCGTGTCGCGACTACATGCGCGCATCGTCGGGGGAAAAATGGATTATGTCTAACCTGACCACCCAACAAGAGTTTCATTGGCAAGGGCGTGTTGACGAAGAAGACGGCGCGCTTGGCAAACGAATCCATAGCGTGATTAAAACCATGCAAGTTGACCAGCTCCAACCTTACCACAATGCAGTCAGCATTTTAGGCTTCGCATGTGACGCCGGCGTGGCACGCAATAAAGGACGAATTGGCGCGCGTAAATCGCCAGATCTTATTCGTCGTGCGCTAGCAAACATGGCATGGCATAAAGAAAGTGCGATTATCGATCTTGGTAACATCGTGTGCGAAGATGATCTACTTGAACAAGCCCAATTGCAATGCGCTGACGTTATCGCAACCGCACTTCGCTCTACTCCTGTCATCACTCTTGGTGGTGGTCATGAAGTCGCGTGGGCGTCTTTTTTAGGTTTAGCCCGTTACTTCGATTTTTTAAACCCAAACAAAGCCCCGCGCATCGGCATCATCAACTTCGATGCCCATTTTGACTTACGCGCCTTTGAACATCCGCAAGTTGAAGTAAAGCCAAGCTCTGGCACTCCATTTAATCAAATTCATCACTATTGCGATCAAAAACAATGGCCATTTCACTACGCCTGTTTAGGAGTCAGCCGAGCCAGCAATACCAAAGCGTTGTTTGATAAAGCGGATGAACTTGGCGTGTGGTACGTAGAGGACAAAGATCTGTCTCATCTCAACCACGTTTATCACCTTACCCAACTGCAACACTTTATCGATAACTGCGATTACATCTATCTAACCATCGACTTAGATGTATTCCCGGCGGCCATTGCTCCAGGAGTGAGCGCACCGGCAGCCAGAGGCATTAGCCTCGACACTATCAATCTATTTCTAGAACGTATCCTACATTACAAGAAAAAGTTGGTGATTGCCGATATCGCCGAATACAACCCCACCTATGACGTGGATAGTCAAACCGCGCGTTTGGCGGCAAGGTTGTGTTGGGATATCGCCAATGCCTTCTCAGAAAAATAGAGAATAACAAGGAGTCTTCTCATGACGGAACGCCAAGTTGATTTAAAGCGTCTCGATACCTCGCGTACTATACGCGCACCCCGTGGCACAAAACTCAATGCTAAATCATGGCTCACCGAAGCGCCGCTACGTATGCTAATGAACAATTTAGACCCAGATGTGGCAGAACACCCCCACGCATTAGTAGTCTATGGTGGTATTGGACGAGCAGCGCGAAACTGGGCGTGTTTCGATAAGATTGTGGAAGTACTCGAACGTCTTGAAGAAGACCAAACCCTGCTCGTACAGTCAGGCAAACCAGTGGGTGTTTATCCTACCCATAAGAACGCTCCGCGCGTACTAATTGCTAACTCGAATCTTGTTCCTCACTGGGCAAACTGGGAACACTTTAATGAGCTCGATAAACAGGGCTTAATGATGTACGGCCAAATGACCGCTGGGAGTTGGATCTACATAGGTTCACAAGGAATTGTACAAGGCACCTATGAAACGTTTGTCGCGGTAGCCAAGCAGCACTTTAATGGTGATGCTCGTGGTCGCTGGATATTAACCGGTGGTCTTGGTGGCATGGGCGGTGCACAGCCTTTAGCGGCAACCATGGCTGGCTTTTCGATGTTAGCTGTCGAGTGCGACGAATCCCGTATAGACTATCGTCTTCGCACTGGCTATGTAGATAAAAAAGCCACCAGCTTAGATGAAGCCCTTGAGCTGATTAATAACGCTAAAGAACCTATCTCAGTTGGTCTACTCGGTAATGCCGCAGAAATCTTCCCTAAACTTGTCGAGTTGGGGGTTACGCCCGATGTAGTAACAGACCAAACCTCTGCCCACGATCCGCTCAATGGATATCTGCCGTTAGGTTGGAGCATGGATGATGCAGAGGCAATGCGTGCCACCAACGAAGCCAAAGTAGTCAAAGCAGCCAAGCAATCAATGGCAATACAAGTGAAAGCGATGCTGGATCTACAACAACGTGGGGCCGCTACCCTTGATTATGGCAACAACATCCGTCAAATGGCGTTGGAAGAAGGCGTTGAGAATGCCTTTGATTTTCCGGGCTTTGTACCGCAATACATTCGACCTCTTTTCTGCGAAGGTATCGGGCCATTTCGTTGGGCTGCTCTTTCTGGCGATCCCGAGGATATTTACAAGACTGACCAAAAAGTCAAAGAACTTATCCCAGATAACCCTCATCTCCACAATTGGCTTGATATGGCGCGAGAGCGCATTCAATTCCAAGGTTTACCATCACGAATCTGTTGGGTTGGCTTAAAAGACCGCGAACGTTTAGGTCAAGCGTTTAACGAAATGGTACGTAGCGGCGAGCTCAAAGCACCGATAGTCATTGGGCGAGACCACCTCGATTCGGGATCTGTTGCCAGCCCTAACCGTGAAACAGAAGGCATGATGGATGGTTCTGACGCGGTATCCGATTGGCCGTTGCTTAATGCCATGTTAAACACAGCAAGTGGCGCAACTTGGGTCTCGTTGCATCATGGCGGTGGCGTGGGTATGGGTTTCTCACAACACTCCGGCATGGTCATCTGTTGTGATGGCAGCGACGATGCATCAGAGCGTATCGCACGAGTCCTTCATAATGATCCGGCAACAGGCGTTATGCGCCACGCTGATGCAGGCTATAACATTGCTAAACAGTGCGCCGCCGATCAGCAGCTCGATCTGCCGATGCTGAATCAAGAACTGGCTAAACTGCGATAAGGGGATGGATATGTTGAATTTAATACTGCACCCAGGGCAATTGACACTCAAACAGTTACGTCAAATCAGCCGCTCCCCTATCAATTTAACGCTTGACTCAAGTGCGCACGAAGCGATTGAAAAGAGTGCCCAAGTTGTCGAGCAAGTCATCGCTGAAGACCGCACCGTTTATGGCATCAATACAGGCTTTGGCTTGCTAGCCAACACACGCATCGCACCACAAGATTTAGAAGTGCTGCAAAAGAGTATTGTTTTATCTCATGCTGCAGGTATTGGCGAGTTCATGTCCGATGAAACCGTCCGCTTAATGATGGTACTGAAGATCAACAGCCTAGCAAAAGGCTACTCAGGGATCCGTTTGTCGGTTATTGAAGCGCTCATTGAGTTGGTTAATGCTCAAGTTTACCCTTGCGTGCCGCAAAAAGGCTCGGTTGGTGCATCGGGTGACTTAGCCCCCCTTGCCCACATGAGCACCGTACTATTAGGTGAAGGCCAAGCACGCCATAACGGCAAGGTAATCTCAGGTATTGAAGCCCTCACCATCGCGGGTATTCAACCAATTACCCTAGCGCCCAAAGAGGGCTTAGCTCTACTGAACGGCACACAAGCTTCAACAGCGTTTGCGCTAGAAGGACTGTTCGCGGCAGAAGATCTCTACGCCTCTGCGACCGTATGCGGTGCAATGTCTGTGGAAGCTGCTCTAGGTAGTCGTCGCCCGTTTGACCCACGAATTCATCGCGTACGTGGACACCGAGCGCAGATGGATGCAGCCAATGCTTATCGACATTTGCTCGAAAATAGCAGTGAAATTGGCGAGTCACACACCTGCTGCGAAAAAGTACAAGATCCATATTCATTACGTTGCCAGCCTCAGGTCATGGGGGCATGTTTACAACAAATTCGCAATGCTGCGGACATCTTACAAATAGAAGCGAACTCCGTATCGGATAATCCATTAGTCTTCTTTGAAGATGGAGACATCATCTCCGGTGGTAATTTTCATGCCGAGCCAGTCGCGATGGCAGCAGACAACCTTGCTTTAGCCATTGCGGAAATTGGCAGTTTATCGGAACGCCGAATGGCACTGCTGATTGATAGTGCGTTAAGTAAACTACCGCCGTTCCTCGTCGATAATGGCGGTGTAAACAGTGGTTTTATGATTGCACAGGTAACGTCAGCCGCATTGGCAAGCGAAAACAAAACGCTCGCCCATCCTGCCTCAGTTGATAGCTTACCGACATCAGCCAACCAAGAGGACCACGTTTCGATGGCGACATTTGCTGGCCGTCGACTCCGTGATATGGCCGAGAACACTCGCGGCATCTTGGCCGTTGAGTACCTTTCAGCCGCACAAGGGTTAGATTTTAGAGCCCCGCTCATGTCTTCTTCGCGTATTGAGCAAGCCAAACAAATACTGAGGGAGCAGGTTTCCTTTTACGATAAAGACCGCTACTTTGCGCCAGACATAGAAAAGGCCAATGCATTACTAAAACTAGCCGTGCACAATGGCCTTATGCCTAGTCAGCTACTGCCAAGTGATAGCTAAGCGATAACGCGTCCCCTAGCAATACAAAGGCCAAGTGACATTGGCCTTTGTATTTTTCATATCCAAAACCTTAGTTCTCCTACTGGATTGACCAGTGAAATCCGTTACTCATATATAATCGCATGCAGTTTTGGCTACTAAGCGTAAGATATGTTTTTAACACCGTACTTTTCTACACAAGAAAACCAGTTCCAATTTACCCGTCAACAAGCAAGTCACTTTGCTAAGAAAGTAGCGGGCGATTTCAACCCTATCCATGACGAAGACAACAAACGTTTTTGCGTGCCTGGCGATTTGCTATTCGCTGTATTGCTTTCTAAGCAAGGCGTGAGTCAAAAAATGCGTTTTGATTTCTCAGGAATGGTCAGTGACGGTGTAGCTCTTCATATCGAAAACAAATGCGATAAAGAAGCAGCTGTTGTGGATGCTAACGGTAAAGAATACCTGCATATGAACCGCGAAGGCGCCGTTAGCCAAGATGCTGCATTCATTGAGCACGTAGTCACCAACTACGTACAGTTCTCTGGTATGAACTTCCCTCACATCATGGTTCCTCTAATGGAAGAGAAACAGATGATGATTAACTGCCAACGTCCTCTTGTTATCTACGAGAGCATGGAAGTTGAGTTCAACCACCTAGACCTAACTGCGCCAGAAGTAACGTTTGCCGGTGCGACATTCGATGTTGAAGGTAAACGAGGTCTAGTTACACTAAACTTCGACTTTATCCAAGATGGTGAAGTAGTCGGTAAAGGCGTAAAACGCATGGTCGCGAGTGGTCTTAAGCAATACAACCAAGATGATATTGATGATCTGGTGAACCGATTCAATGAGTGTAAAGATGCCTTCATCGCTGAGTTTTCTCAAGCAGCGTAACCTACACGACATTTAGCATGAGTGGCGATAGCAAATTGCTATCGCCCAATAACAAAAAGCCCCAACAATTTTCATTGTTGGGGCTTTTTCGTATCTCGCTGATTACAGCTTAAAGCGATTAATTTCGCGTTCTAGCTCATGAGAAAGTGACGATAGGTGTGCCGCTTGCTCTGCTGCATCGTGCGCTTCGTTCGCTAGATCGTTCGATACATCACGAATGCCAACCGTGTTACGCGTGATCTCAGAAGTCACTGACGCTTGCTCTTCTGCTGCTGACGCAATTTGCGTTGCCATATCGCTGATCACCTCAACCGCTGCTTGAATTTGCGTCAAGCTTGCTGACGCGCTATCGGCATCGGCAACGCTGGTATCTGCTAGCATGCGGCTATCGCCCATAATGCCTACAGCTTTAACCGTCGTGCTTTGCAGCGTTTCGATCATTTGCTGAATTTCTTGAGTCGACGCATGGGTACGTTGGCTCAATACACGAACTTCGTCAGCAACCACAGCAAAACCGCGGCCTTGCTCACCCGCACGCGCCGCTTCAATCGCCGCATTCAATGCTAGCAAGTTAGTTTGCTCAGCAATGCCTTGAATCGTCGATAGAATCGTGTTGATGCTATTGCCGTGCGTTTCAAGCTCTTGAATAACTTCTGTCGCCACTTGCACTTCTTGAGCAAGATTTTGGATAGAAGATTGAGTCTGATGCACTTGTGAACCACCGTGAACACATGCGCCTACCGCTTCTGAAGAACTTTGCGCTGTATTATCAGCATTACCCGCGATTTCTTGTGTCGCCGCAGCCATCTCGTTGATCGCCGTTGCTACCATGTTGATTTCATCTTGCTGGGTACGAATACGCGTACTGCGTTCTTCTGCTTGCTGTGCGGTTGTTTTTGACTGCTCAGAAAGCGAAGCCGATACTTTGCTTAAGTTGGTTACCATCTGGTGCATGTTGCCAACAAACGTATTGAAGCTGATCGCGAGGCGGCCTACTTCGTCATCACTGTGCGGTGTAATACGTTGAGTTAGGTCTGCTTCACCCGACGCTATTTCATCTAATGCTTGTGAAACTCGCACCAAATCGCGGAACAAGAAGCTCACTAACCAAGATACTACGATAACCACCAAGATAGTGATGATTGCCGCTGTAATAAGTAGATTTGAAAGAAGTTGTGCGTGTCCTGCCTGTTCTGTTTCACGATCCATTTCAACCGCGAATACCCAGTCGGTATTTGGAACGCTCTTGAAGTAGTACAGCTTCTCTTTACCTTCACGCAAAATAATCTCTATGCTACCTGATTGCTCAGCAGCATTGATAGCTGACATAGTCAGATCACTTGCTAATGTCGTTGTCGGCTTAAGTGATAACGCTTTGTTTGGGTGTGCCAAGAACGTACCATTTTGCTTATCAATCAGCATAGCATAGGCATTTTCGCCCGCATCTAGGCTAATCACATCAGCAATCAATTGATCGATTAATACATCAGCACCTACTACACCTACCATTTGACCATTATGACGAACAGGTTCGGCAATGGTTACAAGTAAAGCGTTAGTAATTGCATCTTGGTAAGCGGTAGTGATGATCTGGCGACCCGCGTTATTCGCATCGATGTACCAAGGACGAGTACGAGGGTCATAACCCGCGCGGTTACGCTCTGGATGAGAACGAAGCATGTCACCTTGAGGCGTACCTAAAAAGATATCGTCAAAGCCGCCTGCGTTACGGGCTTGAACTAAAAATGGGATTACGTCAGTTTCGGTGCTGTGCTCATTAAAAGCGGTGGCAATATTACGTCGAATAGAAATCCAATCTGAAATACCAATCGCAGCGGTATTCGACAAGCTTTCTGCTCGTGAATAAATACCATTTCGCGTTTGTTGGTATAACTGGTCGGCTGAAAGCCAAGTAAGAGTACCCGCCATTAGCAAAACCGCCAATAAGCTAGCACCAATTAGTTTTTGTTTTAGGGAGATGTTCATTTTTTGTGACTAACCAAAATTTTGGGAGGTCGAATATTAGCCGCAAAAATGTGAAATTGCACGCACTTTTGTTGCGCAAACGTGCAAATATAACCATTTGTAAAACAAGGTATTTCGTAAAAATAAATCCGATTTTATTTTATGAAATCATAACGACAAAAATAATTACTTTTGACTCTCTAGCCATTCATAGAGTTCACGTCCGTAAACGACTTCAGTTTGCATGTGCATAACAAACGCTATCACACCGAGCGCTGCATAGAACCAATTCACTCGACGCGACCAACGCTTCTTCGCTACATCACCAAAGGCAATCATGTTCGCCGCTACCAACACCACTGGGTATGACAACAATAAAACAAGCAAAACACCGAGGTAATTTGATATGGCCATCGGTGTTCCCATTCCATCTGGCATAGTCATCTCCTTTCGCATTAAAGCGTACGAATATACCAAAGATGGAATTTATAAATTGCGACCCACTATGCCTTTGTAGCGGTAGTTAATAGAGTACCTGCACCAATAAAGACGCCACCAGTCACTCGATTGAAGATTCGCGCACGGCCTTTTGCGAACAACCAACTCGATGATTTTGCGCCTAAAAACGCGTAAATGGCCAACCAGCCAAACTCCATTACCATAAAAGTAACGGCGAAAATCACGTATTGATTGAACAAAGGCGCTTCTGGCTGAATAAACTGAGGAAATAAAGCGGTAAAAAAGAGAATTGCTTTGGGGTTGCTGCTACCGACAATAAAGCCCGAAGCATAGTGCTTGAATAGCGACTGTTGCTGTTTATCTTGCTCGCCTTGCATTTCGTAATCTTGTTGCTTAGACATTAATGCTTTAATGCCCAAATAGATTAAGTAGGCTGCGCCAGTATATTTAATAATGTTGAACAGCAGTTCAGACGACGCGATCACAAGGCCTAAACCAGTAAAAGATAGCGTTAAAATGAGGGTAATGGCGGTCAAGCTACCTAAAGCGGTAAACAATGCGGTTTTAAAGCCGTTGGTGACACCTTTAGTCATACACAATAATGAACTTGGCCCCGGAGAAGCCGTGAGCACCAAGATGGCAATGAAATATAGAGCCCAGACGTCGAATCCCATTAACAAACTCCTTTTGTTAATTATTTGTAATAGACCACTAATTCATCAAATATTGTTATCTTTGTCCATTCCTTTTCTCTCAGATATAAAAAAACCGAGCCATTGGCTCGGTTTTTAACGCTAATCTAGACGATTATTCGGTTGCTGCGTCATCTGATGCAGGAGCATCACCTTCGCTTGTTTGCTCACCTTCAGTCGCTTGGGCTACTTCGCCCTCTTCGCCTTCAGCAAGCTCAACTTCTTCAACCTCATCGATACGTTGTAGACCAACTACCGATTCATCTTCAGCTGTACGGATAAGTGTTACACCTTGAGTGTTACGACCAACTTGGCTCACTTCAGCAACACGTGTACGTACTAACGTACCTGCGTCAGTGATCATCATCATTTCATCGCCTTCTTCCACTTGAACAGCACCAACTACTGGGCCATTACGCTCGGAAACTTTGATAGAAACAACGCCTTGGGTCGCACGACCTTTCGTTGGGTACTCAGCAAGTTCAGTACGCTTACCGTAACCGTTTTGTGTCACCGTTAGAATGTCACCTTCATTTGAAGGAACAATCAACGAAACAACTTGGTCGTCATCTGCGAGTTTCATACCGCGAACACCTGCTGCGGTACGGCCCATCGCACGTACTTTATCTTCACTAAAGCGAACCACTTTACCTGCTTTCGAGAACAGCATGATATCGCTTTCACCGGTCGTGATGTCCACACCGATTAGCGAATCATCGTCACGTAGGTTAACCGCGATTAGGCCGTTAGAACGTACGTTTGAGAACTGATCCAGAGATGTCTTCTTCACGGTACCGTCACCAGTCGCCATAAAGATGAACTTATCTGCGGAGAACTCAGATACCGGTAGGATTGCCGTAATACGCTCACCTTCTTCTAGCGGAAGAATGTTTACGATTGGCTTACCACGTGCAGTACGGCTTGCTAGAGGCAATTGGTACACTTTCAGACGGTATGTCTTACCACGAGTAGAGAAACATAAGATGTTATCGTGAGTATTCGCAACAAGCAGACGCTCGATGTAATCCTCTTCTTTCATCTTAGTCGCACTCTTACCTTTACCACCACGACGCTGAGCTTCGTAGTCGCTTAGGATTTGGTACTTAACGTAACCTTCGTGTGACAATGTCACCACTACATCTTCACGAGCGATCAGCTCTTCCATGTCGATATCATGGCTAGCGGCTGTGATTTCAGTACGGCGAACATCACCAAATGCATCACGAACGGTTTCTAGTTCTTCACGAATCACTTCCATCAAGCGCTCTGTGCTTGCAAGGATGTGCATTAGCTCTGCGATTTCTTCTAGTAGTGCTTTGTATTCGTCTAGAATCTTCTCGTGCTCTAGGCCAGTCAACTTGTGTAGACGTAGGTCTAGAATTGCTTGTGCTTGGGTTTCCGTTAGGAAGTATTGACCATCACGGATGCCGTATTGAGGCTCTAGCCAATCAGGACGAGCCGCATCATTACCAGCACTTTCTAGCATTGCTGCTACATTGCCAAGATCCCATCCACGAGCCACCAAGCCAGCTTTCGCTTCTGCTGGTGTTGCTGCATTACGAATCAGTTCGATGATTTCATCGATGTTCGCAAGTGCAAGCGCAAGTGCTTCAAGGATATGGGCACGGTCACGAGCTTTTTTCAGTTCGAAGATAGTACGACGGGTCACAACCTCACGGCGGTGATCGACGAAGCACTTAAGCATATCTTTCAGGTTGAACAGTTGAGGCTGACCATTGTTCAGCGCAACCATGTTGATACCGAAAGTCGTTTGCAGTTGAGTTTGTGCGTATAGGTTGTTTAGAACCACTTCGCCCACTGCATCACGCTTACATTCAATAACAATACGCATACCGTCTTTATCTGACTCGTCACGTAGTGCACTGATGCCTTCTACTTTCTTATCTTTAACTAGCTCAGCAATCTTCTCGATTAGGCGAGCTTTGTTCACCTGATATGGAATTTCCGTAACAATAATGGTCTCTTTACCATTCTTGTCAGCTTCGATTTCCGCTTTAGAACGCATATAAATCTTACCGCGACCGGTCTTATAAGCATCAACGATGCCCTTACGGCCACTGATAAGTGCTGCGGTTGGGAAATCTGGACCAGGAATGTAGTCCATTAGCTCATCAATTGTGATTTCTTCATTATTGATGTAAGCCAAGCAACCATCGATCACTTCACCAAGGTTATGCGGTGGAATGTTGGTTGCCATACCTACTGCGATACCTGAAGCACCGTTTACCAATAGGTTTGGAATTTTCGTTGGTAGAACCGCTGGAATTTGCTCCGTACCATCATAGTTAGGTACGTAGTCAACTGTTTCTTTGTCTAGGTCTGCTAGTAATTCGTGGGCAATTTTTGCCATGCGTACTTCGGTGTAACGCATTGCTGCCGCGGAGTCACCATCAATCGAGCCAAAGTTACCTTGGCCATCGACCAGCATGTAACGTAGTGAGAACGGTTGAGCCATACGAACAATAGTATCGTATACAGCGCTATCACCGTGCGGGTGATATTTACCGATTACATCACCCACGACACGGGCAGATTTTTTATATGGTTTATTCCAATCGTTACCTAGTACATTCATCGCGAATAAAACGCGGCGGTGTACTGGTTTTAGGCCATCACGCACATCTGGAAGAGCACGACCCACGATTACTGACATCGCGTAGTCTAGGTATGAACCTCGAAGCTCATCTTCAATGTTTACGGGCGTGATCTCTTTAGCTAGATCGCTCATAGAGCCATTATCCCTCTATAGTTTGATCGTATGTTCGATACGTACAAGGCCAAAAAATATAACACACTTATGGTTACTTCGGCATTACTTTCCCTCTCCTTTTATCAGGTTGTGAGCTTTGTTGCGATTCAAATGCTGAGAATTTGCACACATGCTGCATATGCCGCTGATTATTGGTTATATTTTCAACACCTTTACAGAAAAGTTACTTTGAGTATGGAGAGCAGGCTAAGAACCGCTATAATGCCCTTCAAGTTTGCCAAATAGATAGATGGAACATGACTAAAACACAAAATGTAGATCCAAACGAAATTAAAAAGTTCGAGGATATGGCATCGCGTTGGTGGGATTTAGAAGGTGAATTCAAACCTTTACATCAAATCAACCCGCTGCGTCTCAATTACGTGATGGATAACGTAGGTGGCCTATTTGGTAAAACGGCGCTTGATGTTGGCTGTGGTGGTGGCATCTTAGCGGAAAGCATGGCAAAAGAAGGCGCGATAGTAACGGGGCTTGATATGGGCAAAGAGCCACTTGAGGTTGCTCGCCTACACGCACTCGAAACAGGCACCAAGCTTACCTACATCCAAAGCACCATCGAAGACCACGCGGTAGAAAATGCGGGCAAATACGATGTCGTCACCTGCATGGAAATGCTAGAGCACGTGCCTGACCCTCAATCGGTTATCTCCTCTTGCGCTGCTTTAGTCAAACCGGGCGGTCATGTTTTCTTCTCAACCCTTAACCGCAACTTTAAATCTTATCTTTTTGCGATTGTCGGCGCAGAGAAGCTATTGCGCATCGTTCCAGAAGGCACTCATGACCATGAAAAATTCATCCGCCCTTCTGAAATGATCAAAATGATCGATCAAACAGATCTTACTGAACAAGGTATCACCGGTCTACTTTACAACCCACTGACTGACACTTATAAATTGGGTCGCAATGTTGACGTAAATTACATCGTTCACACCAAGAAACTCTAAGTTGCTCGAAGAGTAATCGAAACAGGCGGTATCACAGAGTGGCCGCCTTTTTTAGTCGATTTTTGCACGATTTTCGTGCGTTTGATTCCAATTTAAACAGTCAAAATTTAGCTCGAAAATTTGCGTGAAGATCAAGAGATTTTTTTTCAAATAAGGTTAAGATTAAACCGATTTAAAAACGGTAATTTTCTACAGCCAACTCCCGCCTATTTTCATCAGTTAGTATCCACTTACTGGAATTTTGTAATTTGTCAGTTATCCACAACTCATCCAAGATCTTCAACTTGAAAAAACGTGCTTATAGCACTATCTTGTAATCCGCAAACAGATCACCCCCTATATCTTGTGTTTAGACTAAAATATAAATATGGGCTCCGATCACAAAGCCAGTATTAGATTTACAAAAATTACACTAAAACAAGGCTTTCATCAGTTTTGTTAGGGAAATAAAGCAGAATGAACCAACAACTCACCGTCACCAAACGTGATGGCCGTAAAGAAAACATTGATCTAGAAAAACTGCACCGAGTAATCACTTGGGCGGCTGAAGGTCTAGATAATGTGTCAGTTTCGCAGGTAGAACTAAAAGCTCACATTCAGTTCTATGACGGCATTACTACATCTGACATTCATGAAACAATCATCAAATCTGCAGCCGATTTGATTTCTGAAGAAACTCCAGATTACCAATATCTAGCAGCGCGTTTAGCGGTGTTCCACCTACGCAAAAAAGCGTACGGTCAATATGAGCCACCAACGCTGTTTGATCATGTTTCACGTCTCGTAGACATGGGCAAGTACGACAAGCACATTCTTGAAGATTACACCAAGGCTGAGCTAGACGAACTAGACGCTTACTTAGACCATAAGCGTGACCTAGACTTCTCATACGCAGCAGTAAAGCAGCTTGAAGGTAAGTACTTTGTTCAAAACCGTGTAAGCGGTGAAATCTATGAAAGTGCTCAGTTCCTTTACATCTTGGTATCTGCATGTCTGTTCGCTAATTACCCTAAAGAAACGCGCCTTGACTACATCAAACGTTTCTACGATGCGACATCGACATTTAAAATTTCTCTACCTACACCAATTATGTCTGGTGTACGTACGCCTACTCGTCAGTTCAGCTCATGTGTTCTTATCGAGTGTGGTGACAGCCTAGATTCAATCAACGCAACGGCTAGCTCAATTGTTCGTTACGTTTCTCAACGTGCTGGTATTGGCATCAACGCCGGTCGTATCCGTGCGCTGGGTTCTGAAATCCGTGGTGGTGAAGCATTCCACACCGGTTGTATCCCATTCTACAAATACTTCCAAACAGCGGTAAAATGTTGTTCACAAGGTGGTGTTCGTGGCGGCGCTGCAACTGTGTTCTACCCAATGTGGCATGGCGAAGCTCGCTCGCTAATGGTACTTAAGAACAACCGTGGTGTTGAAGAGAACCGTGTTCGTCACATGGACTACGGTGTACAGCTAAACAAACTGATGTACCAACGTCTTGTTGAAGGCGGTAACATTACCCTGTTCTCACCATCTGACGTACCCGGTCTATACGACGCATTCTTCGAAAACCAAGCGGAGTTTGAGCGTCTATACGTGAAATACGAAAACGATCCTTCAATTAAGAAAGAGACCGTTAAAGCGATTGAAATGTTTACCCTTCTGATGCAAGAACGCGCATCAACAGGTCGTATCTACATTCAAAACGTTGACCACTGTAACACGCACAGCCCATTCGACTCAGAAGTCGCGCCAGTTCGTCAATCTAACCTATGTTTAGAAATCGCACTGCCAACTAAGCCTCTAGCAAACGTAGAAGACGATTCAGGTGAAATCGCTCTATGTACTCTATCTGCATTTAACCTAGGTGCAATCAAAGAGCTAGACGACTTTGAAGAGCTTTCAGAACTGGTTGTTCGCGCTCTAGATGCACTGCTTGATTACCAAGATTACCCACTACCAGCGGCATACAAGTCGACAATGAACCGTCGTACGTTAGGTGTTGGTGTGATTAACTTTGCTTACTACCTAGCGAAGAATGGCGTGAAGTACTCGGACGGCAGTGCAAATGGCCTAACACACCGCACTTTTGAAGCGATGCAGTACTACCTACTCAAAGCGTCTGTTGCACTAGCGAAAGAGCAAGGCAAGTGCCCACTGTTTGAAGAAACAAACTACGCGAAAGGTCTATTGCCAATCGACACATACAAGAAAGATGTTGATCTTGTTTGTGACGAGCCACTGCACTACGACTGGGAAGAGCTACGTAAAGAGATCATGGAACATGGTCTACGTAACTCAACGCTTACCGCACTAATGCCATCTGAAACCTCTTCACAGATTTCAAATGCAACTAACGGTATTGAGCCACCTCGTGGTTACGTATCAGTGAAAGCTTCTAAAGATGGCATCTTGAAGCAAGTTGTGCCTGAGTTCACTCAGCTAAAAGACAACTACGAGCTGCTTTGGGATATCGGTTCTAACGATGGCTACCTACATATTGTGGGTATCATTCAGAAGTTTATTGACCAAGCTATCTCGGCAAACACAAACTACGACCCTTCTCGTTTCGAGAGCGGTAAAGTGCCGATGAAGAAACTTCTTCAAGATCTGCTGACTGCGTACAAATACGGTGTTAAGACGCTTTACTACCATAACACTCGTGATGGCGCGAAAGACGACCAAAAAGACGCAGTTCAACCCGCTGATGACGATTGCGCTGGCGGCGGTTGTAAGATCTAACCAATACCCTGCTCTATCTAAAACGGTATTGATTTAAACAGAACTATCGCCCCTACCCTTGATTACCAAGTGGAGGGGCTTAAAAGGAATTGAGGCATCATGGCTTACAGTACTTTTAACCAAAATAAAAATGACCAACTAAAAGAACCAATGTTTCTTGGTCAATCGGTTAACGTAGCGCGCTACGACCAACAAAAATTCGAAATCTTTGAGAAGCTGATTGAGAAACAGCTGTCTTTCTTCTGGCGTCCTGAAGAAGTGGATGTATCGAGCGATCGCATCGATTACAACAAACTGCCAGATCATGAAAAACACATTTTCATCTCTAACCTAAAATACCAAACGCTGCTTGATTCTATTCAAGGACGCAGCCCGAACGTTGCGCTACTGCCTTTAGTATCTCTGCCTGAGCTAGAAACTTGGATTGAGACTTGGTCTTTCTCTGAGACAATTCACTCACGTTCTTACACTCACATCATTCGTAACATCGTGAATGATCCAGGCATTGTGTTTGATGACATCGTAGAAAACGAGCACATCTTAGCGCGCGCTAAAGATATCTCGCACTACTATGACAAACTGATCCAGATGACCAACGACTACCACCGTTACGGTGAAGGTACGCATGAAATCGCTGGTGAATCAGTTAAGATCAGCCTATACGATCTGAAAAAGCAGCTGTACATCTGTCTGATGTCTGTTAACGCACTTGAAGCGATTCGTTTCTATGTGTCGTTTGCTTGTTCGTTCGCATTCGCAGAACGTGAGCTAATGGAAGGTAACGCTAAAATCATCAAGCTAATCGCTCGTGATGAAGCACTTCACCTAACTGGCACGCAGCATATGATTAACCTACTGCGTAATGGTCAAGATGACTTTACCTTCATGCAAATCGCAGAAGAAGCTAAACAAGAGTGTTTTGACTTATTCAAAGCGGCAGCTGAACAAGAGAAAGAATGGGCAGAATACCTATTCAAAGATGGCTCTATGATTGGTCTAAACAAAGACATTCTTTGCCAATACGTTGAGTACATTACTAACGTTCGTATGCAAGCCGTTGGCCTAGGTGCTGCTTACCCAGAAGCGACCTCTAACCCAATTCCTTGGATTAATGCTTGGCTATCTTCTGATAACGTTCAAGTTGCTCCGCAAGAAGCAGAAATTTCATCTTACCTAGTCGGTCAGATTGAAAGTGATGTGAAAGCAGACGACTTCAAGGACTTCGAACTGTAATGTCTAACATCAAAGTCAACGGTCAAGTTACCATCACTTCTAATGCTTCCAACACTTTATTGGAATCATTAGAAAACGCTGGTATTGACGCTGAATACAACTGCCGAGATGGTCATTGCGGTGCATGTCGCTGCAAACTCAAATCCGGAGAAGTTGAATACGTTGGCTTTGCAATGGCTTATACCCAAGGTGATGAGGTATTACCTTGCGTCACCCGAGCCAAAACAGACGTAGAGCTTGAAGAAGTGGTCTATAAGCTCAAAGAAAAACGCGCTTAACCACAACAAGACTTCCTATCAAGGCCAGAGTTTAACTCTGGCCTTTTTTCTATTTGTATCTTCATACCCATTGGTTAATTCAACTCGTCGCTCAGCGCATTTACGATAAATATAAGTTGATAATGATTACCATTCGTATAAATTAATCGCTACAACAAAATGCTCAGCGGAGAATCAAATGGAATCATCAGATATAACTCAACTGCTCATCCCCAAAAGCGAATGGGCAAGCCCAGACCTCTACTTGTATGAAGGTGAAGACAAGCTAAAACTCAATATAGAAGGTGCGTTGCAATACAGCGGAATTTCGAGTGTTGGTGGATTAGTGCTGGGTTTTAGGTTGGTTCAATACGCCGTTGAGTTAGCTGCGGGCAACCAAATACTGCAACGTGATGGCATTAGCATCTACACTTCATTTCCAGGCCGTGGTACTCAAGATGCCTTTGAGTACACATGCCGAGCACTACGCGATAAAAGATACTGCTGCGATACCACACTCCACCACCCTGCGGCACAGCTTGGCCAACGCGGGCAGTTCTTGTTTACTCTCAGAGTGAATGAACAAAGCATGGTCATGACACCCGCAGATGGGTTGCCACAACGTAGTTACTTCGAAGCCGATCGCCATTCAAACGAAAATCATGAAGCGGCACTCAAATGGCGTGATGAAAAGATTAACTTTGCCAACACCTTGTTAAGCTTGCCACCAGAAAAGTGCTTAAAAGTCCTATAAAACAAAAAGCGCGCTGATCAGCGCGCTTCTTTCAACTGGGTGTCAATTACAGGCTTACTTTATTCATTTTGGTTGTGAATCCCATAAGAACGTTGTCTGCTGTTGCAACAGATACCACTTTTCCTGCCACTTCACGACCATCATCATCGAATAACGACAATCCGTAGCCCATCTCTTCATCGAGTTGGTTTTCTCGTTTAGCGTTTCGCCAAATAGAGTGCACATCAGAATTTCCCGAGCTAAACGCCTCGCCTAATACCACTTTTTGACTCGCGACTTGATACCACACCAATATTTTCGACTGGGGAAACATCACTACCTCCTTGTGAGCATTTCTGCGCCAATCAATAGTGTAAGATCAATTTCCGTTACATGCAGTCTCAAAACTAAGATTTAATTTTTAATACATAATTATCAGTAAGATAACACTTAGAAGATTTTATTCTAAGCCTCTATAAGTCGGCGAATAAAACCCTAAAACCCGCGCAAAGATCTTCAGTGGCCCGAGCCTAAAATGCTTTGCGGAACATACATTTCTTTCTCTCTGGTCAATGAGCTATAGTTGGCAAACATGGTACGCCCTGACAAATAGCGGCGAAGCATATCCGCAGCCACCGTAGTAATAACCAAAGCTTGATCATCGCGACTATAGGTGCGATTGAAGGTTAATGTTTGCCCCCATTCTCCTTCGGGTGTCGCTAAAGCCACTGTAAAGCTGCGATTCAGCAAGCGACCAGAAACTATCGCAATATCCGTGGCACATTTATCTCTCGTCGCCCCAGCTAGCGCAAATGCTTCAGCCAACGCATCATTCTCATTAGCGCCAACTTCCACCTGACCACCTAATACCCATCCGTGGCCACAGTACTCTGCCGAACGTTCATCTGAATGAAGCCAACATGCCAACTGACCAAGAGTAGAGCGTTCAGCAATCGCAATAGATTGCTTACGTTCTGATATAAGATGACCAACGTGAGACTGCATTGGCTCATCGACACTGACGACATTTGGCTCAATCAATTTGAAGATCAACTGCATCAGCTTAAGACGAGTATCTAGATCCCCTTTCGGGCCAAATAGCTTTACTTCAATATATGGCAGGTATGAGCGATAACCTAGCGAGTAGCCTTCTGGCAACTGCACCTTATCAAGTTTGTCCGATAGTGCCGATTCAGACGTACCAAACGTGTAAAGGCGACTGCAATCTAATCCCTTAACGTCGCGATATTGCTGCGCGAGATCAGGCAATATTTGCTCCGATACCATGCGCTTAAACTCGCTCGGTACACCCGGAGTAAAATAGAACGCGCAGTCGTTAATCATCACTTTAAAACCACACGCAGTACCGATTGGATTGTCGATAAATGCCGCCCCTTCCGGCAACATCGCTTGCTTACGATTACTTTCTGGCATGGTGACACCACGAGCAGCAAAAAACTCTTTTAACCTTTCAAGCCATTGCTCATGAAGTATTAAAGGAACATCCGCTGCATTGGCAGCCGCTTCTGCACTCACATCGTCGCTGGTTGGCCCAAGTCCGCCATTAACCACGACAACGTTGTTGTTAAAGCTAAGCATGAGCAACTCTTCAGTCAGTGCACCTAAGGTATCACCGACAGTACTTCGCTTGGTCAACGCAAAGCCTTTTTGGAAAAACTGTTCTGATAGCCATGCTGCGTTAGTGTCTACAATGTCACCGTGAAGGACTTCTTCACCTGTGCTCAACATTGCGATTTTTAACATAATTTTTCCTTTAAATTCGACGTAACCATAAATATAATCGGTACGCTGTTTGCCAATCGCTTGGTCAAATATGGAGCATAAAACCGATCCAATCGTCGTTTAAATCAATTTGCGGTTTCTATTACCGTTACTTTATTGGATAATTGTGATTTGGATCGTCATAACTGATGCTCTGCTCATTTTTAGATGCTTGTTTCAACACGAATATCTCTATTTGAGCAGCAATATTGGCCGTTAAAGTGACCTTTTCGATATTTAACTGCCATAATCCATCTTTACTAGATAATTTTAATACTCATATTTTACTCTTTGAGTATAAGACTGTGGAGTTTTTCCGTGCTTAATAAAAACATCGCTGCTTTGATGTTGTCACTATCAGCTTGCGCTAACGCTAACACGTTTGATTCGAACCAACATATTGAGTTCTCATATACATTGGATCAAAACGAAGACTACAGTCTTTATAACAGCACCTATCACTATTCTCAATCTGCAGATCCATTTGCTTTGAGCTTAACAGAGGATCAGCTGAAACTCGAAGAACCACCACTACCTAAATACTTGCAAGTTCAAGACCAGCGTGACTGGCAGTACTTAAAAGAGCAGACTTACACCGTACTAGGTTTAAGTGTTGCAACCGTGGGTCTAATGACGCTACTACCAGAATCTATCACCAAATGGGATGAAGAAGATCGCGATCTTGGCAACCTAGGCAAGAAATGGAAAGACAATGTAACAGCGGGTCCAGTATGGGATCGCGATGAGCATTTCCTAAACTACATTGCTCACCCATACTTTGGCGGTGTTTACTACACAGCAGCTCGTCACGCAGGCTTTAACGAATTCGACTCATTCCTATACTCTGCTGTGCTCTCTACTTTCTTCTGGGAGTACGGTGTTGAATCGTTCGCTGAAGTACCATCATGGCAGGATATCGTTATCACACCATTCTTTGGTGCCGTTGTCGGTGAGCTGATGTTTGAAGCAGAGCAAGAGATCGTCGAAACCGGCGGCGAAGTATGGGGCTCACAAACCATGGGTGGTGTTACCCTATTCTTCCTAAACCCGGTTGGTCATATCCACGGTTGGGTGACGGATGCCTGGGGCGGCAGCGCTGAATTTCAATTTAGCAGCAAGCCTTGGTTTGGCAATCAAGAAGCGGCGAAATTCGCTCTTGATGCTGGTGCGTCATACGACAGTCAGTTCTACGGTGTAGAGCTAGAAATCACCTTTTAATTGGCGATAAATCAAATACTAAGCGACGCAATAACGTCGCTTTTTTTGTGCTTAAGGTTTGATATTCGATAACTGTCGTAACGATTAGGTCAAATTCTTGACCTATATCAAACCTTAACTCGCCTCCGCTTCTACACTGAATTTATACCAATAACGACAAGCCATTGTTAACGTTGTTATTGAATAACGCACCGCGCTTGCATTCAGGAGGCCTGTATGAATACTACTTTCATCGTCAATTTCGTCGGAAAAGCGACCCCTGCAACCATCAAACAACTTGCCGCTATCACCCATGAAAACGGGGGTAAATGGCTAATCAGCAAAGTGAACTTCATTGAAAATCAAGTCGCTGCAGTGATTAAAATCGAGCTTCCTGAGGAGAATGCCCAGCTCGTACAAGAAGCGTTTACTGCCCAACCTGAACTACTGGTGAAAATTTCAGATTCAGACAGTGCAAGCCACGATATCGATACCATTTACCAAATCCGACTCGATGCCAACGATCGCGCGGGAATTGTTAACGAAATTACCCATGTTCTTGATGGCCAAGGTATCAACATACTGGATATGGATTGCCAACGAGTATTCATCGCTGGTGGTGGTGGCGTGAGCTCAAGTTTATTTACCGCCAATATCGCTATGCGATTACCGACTGACATTAAAATTGAAGATGTCGCCAATGAACTTGAGGCTCTGAGCGAAGATACTCGCGTCATCACAGAATAATTTATAAATCGTACCAATAAAAATATCAGGAAGCCGATGGCTTCCTTTTTTTTGTCAAAAATTTGCCCAAGTTAACAAAGTCACAATTTCTCCGCAAAACCGTGTTATTTCCTACCAGAATTTATCTAGATAACTCACAAATAGCCATTAAGTAGTAGATGCTTTCAACGTCATAGCAAGGAGCGAGACATGCTTCAATATTTAAGCAATATTAAAGTCAGCCAAAAGCTGGCAACCATGATCATTGCCAGCGTGATTGGTTCACTTTGTCTATTATTCATCTCTGGTAATACTCTCAAAAACAACCTTATTGCCGAGCGAGAAGCTCGACTTTATGCCGTAGTTGACTCAGCTCTCGCACAAATCGATGTGTTATACAAAACGCTACCTGAAGCGGAAGCTCAAGATAAAGCCAAAGAGGTAATCCGAGCAATTCGCTACGATGGCGACAACTATGTCTTTGTAATGAATGAGGATCGCATCGTACTTGTCAATCCTGTCCAGCCACAGTTAGACGGCCAACAGCTTGGGAATGCCAATGTTGCTGAAGATAGAGTTTGGTTTGACATGGTCAACCTCGCCAAAGGTGGTCAATCAGGCTCAGTTACCTATCTTTGGAAAGACTCAGCGGGGCTTCCTGCTGATAAACTCTCTATTGTTAAAGGCTTTGCCCCATGGGGATGGGTAGTCGGTTCAGGAATGATCATCAATGATATTGAAGCGTCGATTTTTGACCAAGTTCTTCGCATGGGTATCGCTGCATTAAGCATTGTCGCCGTAATGATAGTGCTTGGTGTTATCATCACTCGCGCAATTACTCGTCCTTTGGATGAAATCAATCACGCTATGGAATTCATCGCTCGAGGAGACCTAACCGCTGAAATTCCAGTGAAAGGAAAAGATGAAATTGGTGTTGTCGCCAAGCGTATCAATGAAAGCGTTGCTTCGGTAAGAAGTGCGCTCGCCGATTCGGTGCAAGGTTCAAAAAACGTCGCCCTCGCCGCTTCGCAAATTGCATCCTCGGCAGAAGAAACCAGTCATGCAGTTTCTGCCCAACAAGATCAGCTAAGTCAATTAGCTACCGCTATGAATGAAATGAGTGCAACCGTTGCAGAAGTCGCTCATCACGCAGAAGACACAGCCCGAGACACTCATCAAGCGAACCGCGAAGCTGGGTTGGGTGACAAAGACGTTCACTCAAGCGTCGATTGCATTAAATCTCTTTCTAGCGAGCTACATAATGCCTCTGAACAAGTCGCCAAACTAAAAGAAGGCGTAATGGAAATTGGTGACGTCACTGCTGTGATTTCTGGTATATCAGAGCAAACTAACCTGCTGGCTTTAAATGCAGCAATTGAAGCGGCACGAGCAGGCGATCAAGGCCGCGGATTTGCTGTCGTCGCAGATGAAGTTCGTAGCTTAGCTAGCCGTACCAATGATTCAACCAACGAGATTCAAAACACGATCAATCATCTTCAAAGCTTGGCTATCTCGACCTTTGAAGCAATGGAAAAAAGCCAGAGCTTAGCGGGAAACAGTGTTGATCTCGCAGAAAAAGCAGGTTCTGATTTGGATATGATAGTCAGCCATATTCAACACGTTAGCGACAAAGCGAGCCAAATTGCGACAGCCGCCGAAGAGCAAAGCTCAGTGGCAGAAGATATGAACTGCAACGTCAATGGCATCAATGACTCTGCAATTGAAATGTCACAAGCAGCGGTATATTTGGCGCGTGAAAGTGAAACCTTAGCGGCACTATCCAGAGAGCTTGATGAAAAGCTCGTAAGCTTCAAACTGGCCTAACAACCGAATAAAAACAACGAGATAAACGAAACAACAGAGCCCGCATGATGCGGGCTCTTAAATTATTTGTAGCGGAATCTCACTACTTTACACTCCACTGAGAGAGTGAACGTTTAAAGTCTGAGTAATCAAATTCATTCAGCTTTTGAACTTCACCATTCGAACGCTCACAATAAACTGATGGCATACGTAAGCCATTGAACCAGTTAAGTTTCACCATAGTGTAACCCGCACTGTCTAAGATATGCAGACGTTGACCAATCTCTAATGGTTGCTCGAAACTCGCTTCACAGAACTGATCGCCCGCTAAGCATGAACATGAACCAATCACGTAGTTATGCTTACCGTCATCAGAGGCTTCTAAGATTGACGCTGGCTCATCGTAGATAAGGGTATCGAGGCGGTGCGCTTCCGTTGCTGAATCAACAATCGCTGTCTTCTTCACGTTCTCTACGATATCTACTACGGTTACCACAAGATCAGTCGTCTTGGTAATGATGGCTTCACCCGGCTCTAGATACATTTGCACGCCATGTTTCTCGGCAAATGCTTTCAATGCTAAACCAAGCTTCTCGATGTCATAACCCGACCATGTAAAGAATACACCACCACCCATGCTCACCCAGTCCAGCTTATCTAGATACTGACCAAACTGCTCAGAGATAGAATCAAGCAGCCCGATAAAGGCATCCACATCTTTGTTCTCACAGTTCATGTGGAACATCACGCCATTAATGTCATTGAACACTTCTGGTTTAATGTGATCCGCTTGAACACCCAAACGAGAGAATTGACGCGCTGGGTTAGCTAAGTCTTGCCCTGCATAGCTTACGCCCGGGTTCAAACGAAGGCCAAGTGACGCTTTGCCTTCTACGATATGACGATAGGCAGCAAGCTGGCTTTGTGAGTTGAAGATCATCTTGTCACAAATATCCGCCACTTCACGAACATCATCTTCGCTGTAACCCACACTGTATGCATGCGTTTCGCCACCAAAGGTTTCATGACCAAGCTTTACCTCAAATGGACCAGAACTGGTGGTGCCATCTAAGTATGGTTTAATGATGTCGAAAACACCCCAAGTCGAAAAGCATTTCAGCGCCAGTACCAACTTTACGCCAGAGATTTCTTTAAGCTGTTTTGCTTTCTCAAGATTCTCAATCAGCTTATCTTCGTTGATCATAAAGTATGGGGTTTTAAGTTCTTCTTTCTTAAATGTCATTTTTTATACGCGCTCAAGCAGCATCTAAAGATGGAAAGGTAAATTAAACAAGTTTGGTGTGATTTATTTTGACTTTGTCCTGTTCAAACGCAGTGAGTGACAAAATCAAAATAAATGATACCAAAGCTTTAAGGCGAGCATCATCGAAAAGGGAACAATCCATGTCCCCTTTAATTAGCGATCAAAACAAGAAACAGGTTCTTATTTTTCCAGCTCGTGAATAACTGGAAGACCTTGACCTGCTTCTAGCTCTTGAACATGCCAATCTAGACCGATTTCAGGCATTGTCGCTAGGAATGGGTCTGGGTTTAGCTGTTCCATGTTGAACACGCCTTTATCCGCCCATTCACCACGGAAGAACTGAAGTGCCGCCGTGATTGCAGGAACGCCTGTTGTGTAAGAGATCGCTTGGTGCTCTACATCTTGGTATGCAACTTCGTGGTCGGCGTTATTGTAGATGAATACGCTGCGCTCTTTACCGTCTTTCTTACCTTGTACCCAAGTACCGATACACGTTAGGCCCGTGTAACCCGGAGCAAGTGATGTTGGGTCTGGAAGTAGAGCTTTCAAAACATGAAGAGGCTGAACCACGGTGCCATCGTGCAATGTTAGCGGGTCTGGGCTTAGTAGACCAATATCACGCATACAGTTGAAGTAGTTCAGGTACTTGTCACCAAAGCCCATCCAAAACTCAATACGTTTCGCTGGGATGAACTCTTTCATTGAGCGAACTTCATCGTGCGCCATTGAGTAAACTTTGTGTGTACCACAGTTAGGGAAATCGAACTCAAGCATACGAGAGTGACAAGGCACTTGTTTCCACTCTTCATTTTCCCAGTAGAAAGAATCGCCTTGGATCTCAAGCATGTTTGTCTCAGGATCGAAGTTAGTTGCGAACTTCTTACCGTGATCGCCTGCGTTAACATCCATAACATCGATGGTATCGATTTCATCGAATAGGTGCTTCACTGCGTAAGCGGCAAATACTGAAACCACACCAGGATCGAAACCCGCACCAAGAATACCAGTGATACCTGCTTCCGCGAACTTCTCACGGTAGCCCCACTGCCAATCATAAGCTTCTGGCACTTGTTGACCTTCAGAACATAGGTCAACCGCTACGGATGTATCTAGGTAAGAAACTTTTGCTTGGTAACACGCTTCCATGATGGTGATGTTTACCCAAGGAGGGCCTGCATTGATAACAAGATCAGGCTGAACTTCTTTGATAAGCGCAACAAGTGCATCAACATCGTCTGCGTTAACTGCGCGCGCTTCAAGCTTCTTAGTTGAATCCTTTAGGTTGTTTTTACCTTTGATTGATTCGATGATCTTTTCACATTTCGCAACAGTGCGAGATGCGATAGTAATGTCACCCAGAACGTCATTGTTTTGAGCTGCTTTGTGTGCAACTACCCAGCCAACGCCGCCTGCACCAATCTGTAGAATAGCCATAGTTTCGTTACCTTTATTCTGCTAGCTCAAGTGCTAGAGTATTGATTTTACTTAGTAAAGATTCAAAATCTGAAATCTTCAAACACGGGTTTAAGATAGTAAATTTAAGTGCTGACTTCTCATCTACTACCGTTTCTCCAAGTACTGCAATTCCGCGTGTTAACGCCTGCAATCTCAGAGTTTTATTCAAGGTGTCTAGATCCGTGACAGTAGCGTTGTTGGCGCGGAACAATACCGTCGACAGTGACGGCTCAGCCAACAGTTCAAAACCTTCATGGTTTCGAATTAGATTTGCGACTTGCTGAGTCTGTTCAATCAAATGATCGACCATCCCCCCAAGAGCGTTTGGTCCCACATTTTGCATCGTCATCAGCACTTTCAGTGCATCAAAACGTTTAGTGGTTGCAATCGACTTATCGACCAAATTCGGTAACTCATCGTGTTCGCGATTTAGATAGTCCGCATGATGAAGTAGATACTTAAAGTTCGATTTGTCTTTTAAAAGCACGGCGCCGCAGCTGATGGTTTGATAAAACAGCTTATGAAAATCGACACTCACTGAATCCGCTAGCTCAATACCGGCTAGTCGATCTTTATGACTGCTTAGAACTAACGCACCACCATATGCACTATCAACATGGAACCACAACCCATTCTGGCGTGCTAAACCAGCAATAGCATTGAGGTCATCTATTGCGCCATGATCGGTCGTACCTGCCGTACCCACAACACAAAACGGAATCATTCCCTCTTGTAGCAGGCTTTGAATTTCTGCCTCAAGTGCGTCGATTTTTATCGTGCCATTTGGGTGAGCGGCAACACAGCATACGCTATATTCACCTAGTCCTAACAGAGAGGCTGACTTTTGCACAGTGAAGTGAGATTTTTTAGAGCATAGAATGCGTAATTTGTTCGCAAACTCAGGAAGCCCTTGTTTTTGAATTGAATGTCCTGCCATTTTGTCGGCAATCCAATCGCGGGCGAGCAGCAATCCCATGAGGTTGCTTTGCGTACCACCACTGGTAAATACGCCATCAGCTTGATCGCCTAAATCAAACTTATCGCACACCCAGTCCACGACTTTCTGTTCAACGTAAGTCGCCGCAGATGCCTGATCCCAAGAGTCCATTGATTGATTAAGCGCCGCTATCATCGACTCAGCAATAATGGACGGCATTAGAGGTGGCGTATGTAAGTGCGCGATACAATCTGGATGTTGAACGAAGATAGAGTTCTTAACCACTAAGTCTGTGGTATCAGCAATCACCTGCTTTAGCTCAGCGTGGCTGTCTAAATCAACGCTCTTAATTGCTTGTTCAAGCCGCTTTGGGTCTAAACCAGAGTATGGTTTCTCGACTTGCTCGAATACCGACTGCATGGCAAAAGTGGTTTGCTGCATCAGCTGTGCGTACTGCTGAGCGCCCGTTTCGCCCGTTTGGATAAAGTGCTGTCGCCAGTTATCTTGACGCTCAGTTGACTCTCGTCGATGACCTCCCGCGGCCAAAATAGCTTGTTCCAATACTCGCAGTGCAAAATCTATTTGCTCAAACGAGATAATCATTGGAGGTAGAAAACGAATCACCGCCCCTTCGCGGCCACCTTTTTCAACCATTAAACCGCGTTCTAACGCTGCTCGCTGAATGGCAAGAGTAAGCTCGCCATCAGCCACTGGCTCACCGAACTTGTTTAGCTCTGTACCGGGCTTACGAATCTCAACACCCAGCATTAACCCTTTACCACGAACCTCAGCAATACAATCAACACGTTGTTGAAGAGCCTCTAGCCCATGACGCAAATACTGGCCAGCAACATTTGCGTGCTCAACTAAGTTATCACGCTCGATGATCTCCAATGCTTTCGCACCTGATACCATCGCTAACTGATTACCACGGAAAGTACCGGTATGCTCACCAGCTAACCACGTATCGATTTGCTTATCGAACACCAAAATCGACATCGGCAAACCGCCACCAATCGCTTTTGATAAGCAAAGAATATCCGGCTGAATGCCCGACTCTTCATAGGCAAAGTGATAACCAGTTTTACCCACACCACATTGAATTTCATCGAAAATCAATAGGATGCCATGTTCATCACAGATACGACGTAACTCGCGTAGCCAGAATGCAGGTGCTGGTATAACACCACCCTCACCTTGCACAGGTTCTACAATCATCGCGGCAGGCTTCATAATGCCCGCTTCATCGTCATTTAATAGACGTTCAATATAACGAATACTGGCTTTCGCACCTTCATCCCCACCAAGGCCGAATGGACAACGTAAATTGTATGGGAAAGGCATGAAATG
This sequence comes from Vibrio sp. LaRot3, assembly GCF_027587025.1. Lineage (GTDB taxonomy): Bacteria > Pseudomonadota > Gammaproteobacteria > Enterobacterales > Vibrionaceae > Vibrio. The sequence goes on from NZ_JAPPTI010000001.1 coordinate 1,054,237, forward strand.
CACGTCAGACATTAAGCCAGTGCGACGCGCTTTAGTCCCAAGATTCCCCATCATTCCCATCGTGCCATTTGTCATGCCATGGTATGCACCGCGAAAAGCAAACATGGTATTTCGGCCAGTGGTTTGCTTGGCAAGTTTAATCGCCGCTTCTACGGCATCTGCACCCGATGGGCCACAAAATTGAATCGCTGAGTTATGAGCAAACTCTTGAGGAAGAAATGCTTTCACCCGTTTAATAAAGTTGTCTTTCGCTTGGGTGGTAATATCGAGCGTTTGGTAAGGAAGACCACTATCAAGCTGTTCTTTTAACGCTTGGTTTATTTCTGGGTGGTTATAACCCAGCGCAAGCGTACCGGCACCGGCTAAGCAGTCTAAGAAAAGCTGACCGCGCGTATCTTCAACCAAAGCGCCATAAGCTTGCTTAATGGCGATGGGTAAACGCCTTGGATAAGAACGAACTTGTGACTCGTGCTCTTGTTGATCCAATAAAATTTGGTCCAGCGTGAGATCGTAAACACCTTCTACTTTCGGTACTTGAGTAGAAAATGGGGCTGCGATACTTGGCGTATCGACTTCAAAGGCTGTGCTCATATCTATTCCCTTGAAATGTAATTATTCCCTTCGGCATTCAATGGCCGAACGTGAGATACAACAATCCTTTCGCAAATTTTAAATATGCGAAATCAGACCCATCGATAAGATGGATTACATGTCAGAGAGATAGATCAAGGTTCAGTAATGCTGCTGCTCTGAAGAACAGGGCATTTAGGAAGAACAAAGCTGATTAGAGTGTGTTTGTTTAATGATTTCAATGTTGGGTTTCCCATTCACATGTCACGTTAGCGACATTAGTATCCCGTCTATCGATAAAGGCATTATCGATACCTACCCTACGTAACGTTCACTCAGCCCGAATGCTCATTACGCGTCTCCCCCAGAGGCAATTGAATATCACTTCCGAGATTGCGCGCGAAAGTAACACAAACTGACATCATCTAGCAATCATTTTTAATAAATCTATTTATAACCTCGATGGCTTAAGCCTACAGCTCGACACTAAGGATATATAGGATCAGCAACGCGAGAAAAGCGATACAAAATCAGCAGCCTACCCATTTCTTTTTGCAGTGATGATATAAAGCTCATTTTAACAATCTGTTTTTACTTCAAACGTAAGTACTAGCCATTGTCTAGTCCAAAACTTTTAGTCCAAAACTGAGAAAAATTCTCCATTTTTCAAATACTCAACTAACCTTTATATAGCTGAACCAAATATTGCTGACGTATGGAAGCATCTGTCTAATCCTATAGCCAGTACCTCAAAAAAGGAGAGTCCTGTGAGTTGGAATAAGCCATTAATATTGAGTTGCCTAATCGCAGCCAGTTTTAACAGCCATGGTCAAACCCTCGAGCAAGCTGTCGCCATCGCACTCAAAACCAACCCCGAGCTCAAAAGCTCATTCAATGAATATCAGAGTGCTGTCAAACTTAACGATGCGTCAGGTGGTGCATACTTACCGAGCCTAGATTTAGACGCAGGTATAGGATATGAAAGAATCAACCCTGCAGATTCAACCGGACGAGACGATACTGACCTAACTCGAAAGGAAGCCACGTTAAGCCTGACTCAACTGCTTTGGGACGGAAACGCTACCCTCAATGATATGGATCGAACAGCTGCAGAAGCAGAATCCATTCGACTCCAACTGATTGCGGATGCATCAGACATGGCGCTGCGAGTGACTGAAATATACCTTGATGCGGTAAAAGCTGAGGAAGTCCTTGCGCTATCAGAAAGCAACTTAGCCACGCACAAAGATATTTACCGAGATATTAAAAAGCGGGCGGACTCAGGCATTGGCTCTACGGCAGATGTATCTCAAGTTGAAGCGCGTATCGCGAAAGCACATGGTAACTTGCTTGCGGCGCAGAACAACTTAATCGACACCCACACACAATTTATGCGCATTGTCGGTCAAACCCCACTTGGTCTCATTTACCCTCGTGCCGACGAAACTAAATTGCCATTAACGGTCGATGAAGCAATCGATGAAGCATTTGCGAAACATCCAGTAATTCAAGTATCCGTTGCCGATGTTGATGCAGCTCGATTCCAATACGATCAATCAAAAGGTAACTACTACCCAACTTTCTCCATCGAAGCGAGCCAGTCTTGGCGAGATGACGCCGGTGGTGAAGAAGGCTCAAGTGATGAAACTATCGCAATGCTCAGAATGCGCTACAACCTCTATAACGGCGGTAGCGACCAAGACTTAGCAGAACGAGCAGCCTATCAACTAAACAAAGCAAAAGACTTGCGTGACAATGCTTATCGCCAAGTTGAAGAAGGATTGAGACTTTCTTGGAGCGCGTTAGATCTGACGTTACAACAAAAGAACTTCCTCGCGGATCACGTTGACTCTGCCTCTGAAACCGTGATCGCTTACGAGAAGCAATACAAGATTGGTAAGCGTACCTTACTCGATTTGCTCAATACCGAAAATGAGCTGTTCGAAGCGCGTAAAGATTATCTCGATGCTCACTATGCCGAACAATACGCCAAATATCGTGTTATGAATGCCACTGGTAATTTGCTCGATGCCCTATTGGTTGATGTGCCATCTGAGTGGACTCAAAAAGTGGAGTACTGATCATGAAACATGGATTCGCATTATCACTCATCTCCGTTGCGTTAATTGCAGGTTGTAGCAGCCAATCTGCGCCTTATGAAGATGAATACGATTACATAGAAACCCCAAAAGCAGACCAAATAGCCGATTTAATAGATGATGATAGAGATGGCGTGGTCAATGCGCGAGACTTATGCGTAGGTACAATCGAAGGCTCGTTAGTCAACAATGATGGCTGTGGAGAAACCGTAGTCACCGAAGATCTACGACAACTACGTATCCTCTTTGCCAACGACTCTTATGAAATTAACCCCGTGTTTGAAGATCAAATCGCAAGCATGTCGGACTTCTTGAAAAAGTACACCTCAGCCAATATCGAGATTCAAGGCTACGCCAGTAAAGTCGGTAGCCCTGAGTACAATCTTGTGCTGTCTAAAAACCGTGCAATGGCAGTAGAGAAAGAGCTAGTCGCTAACGGAATTGATGATGAACGTGTAACGATTGTCGGCTTTGGTGACACTCAACTTGAAGCCACTGGCAATGATGAAGTCTCCCACGCACGAAATCGTAAAGTTACTGCCACTGTTGTGGGGTTAGATGAAGAAGTGGTTGAAGAATGGAATATCTTCACCGTCATAGAAAAGTAAATCGCTAAAACCAAAAACGCCTCGGAATATCCGAGGCGTTTTATTTAAATTGCGGTTATGACTTCTTAGGTAGTGACGTGTGCAATAAGAAGTAACCTAACACAGCAGCTGTGGTTGAGCCCATCAGGATACCCAATCGAGCGTAGGTATCAAATTCAGCATTCACTGATCCAAATGCCAGTGATGAAATGAAGATCGACATGGTAAAGCCGATACCACACAACACAGACACAGCAAAGATATGCTTAAAGTTAATGCCCTCAGGCAACTTAGCAACACCCATTTTCACTGCAGCCCAGCTAAAGGTAAAGATACCTAGAGGCTTACCAACTAATAGGCCCATCGCAATACCTAGCGGCAACATTGAGGTCAAACCTTCAATCGACACACCTTCTAGTGAAATACCTGCGTTAGCAAAAGCGAACAAAGGTAAGATGAAGAATGCGACGTATGGGTGAAGCGCATGCTCCATGTGTTTCAGCGGCGAGCGTTCGCCTTTATTACCTTTAAGCGGAATAGAGAAACCAATTACCACACCAGCTAGCGTTGCATGCACGCCAGATTTCAGTACCGCTACCCACAAGATCGCACCGACAATCATGTAAGGCAGTAACTTAGTCACATGACGAGAGTTCAATAGGAACAATGACAATGTCATAGCGAAACCAATCGCTAATGCTGTTGTTGATAGGTCACCTGTGTAGAACAGAGCGATGATAACAACAACGCCTAGGTCATCAATGATCGCCAAAGCAAGTAGGAACACTTTCAAGCTAACAGGGACTCGGCTACCCAATAGCGCCATGATACCTAGAGCGAAAGCAATATCGGTAGCGGCAGGAATCGCCCAGCCTTGAATCGCTTCAGGGTCATTAATGTTAAATAGAACGTAAATTAATGCTGGAGCCAACATACCACCTACCGCAGCGATCGCTGGGAAAATAGCGGTTTCCTTTGACTTAAGTGCGCCTTCTAGCAGTTCACGTTTCACTTCCAAACCGATCAACAGGAAGAATACCGCCATCAGGCCGTCGTTGATCCAGTGAGATACAGACATACCAAACACATAGGTGTGCAAGAAAGCTTGGTACATCTCGTTAAGAGGTGAGTTTGCAATGGTCATCGCGATTGCCGCAGCAATCACCAATAGAATTCCCCCTGCCGACTCCATCTTAAAGAAGTCGCGAATAATATCACTCATGATATCGTCCCTTATATTTATAATGTTAATAAACGATTAACAACGAATAGCGAGAGTGTATAGCCTTAGACGAACAAGGAAAAATCGCTTGTTTAGAGGTTTAACCTCGGGATTTCCGATGTATTCGCTCTAATTGTGCGCATATTCCGTAGCCATTTATCCATTATACCGCATAAATCGTGCTAGAAAGTCCAGTGTAACCCAGTATATTAGGGCTACTAGCGATTAGTTTACTCGCATAAAATATAGAAAAAGCGCTCTGTTTTCACAAATAAGAAACAAAGCGCTTATTTAATTAATAGTCGATATATCAATAGCCTGTCAACTGCATGAAGCCAGTGACGTTATGGCTACCTTTCGTTTCGATAGGACCTTCCCAGTATGGGATGATGAAGGGTAACCATAGCTGGTTATTGACCGCACTTATGGTGAGATCGATTTGATATTTAGGAATAACAATTCGCCATTGCAACGGCAACGTTTTGTTGTTTGGCAAGGTCGTTAACTTGAGAGGCTCTAGTTGAATGTCAGACTCTTGCAGTTGCACAACTTTTCCATCATTGGTCGACAGCGTGCCGAAGATGTGAGGCATTTGTTTAAAATGGCGATAACGGTTTACCGATAAGGTTGTTTCATCATCCAGATTCAACACAAACCAATCCCAACCTTTTTGCTTTTCGGCTAAAAGCCCACTTCCCCACTCTTTACTCATCCAAGCAGAACCAAATACTCGGATAGGTGCTTGACCGTCAAGTGAAAGTTCACCAACAACGTCTAAGAATGGCATAGTGACATTATGTGAGGCTATCGGTAACAGGTCATGCTTAGCCACGTAACCTCTATCGCCGGGTAATACAAACGGCCCAGCGGTATTGCTGCGAATATTTAAGCTAAATGTGTCAGTCTCTGTGATCAGTTGCCCGGGAAACGGTGTTTTACCCAACGAGCGCCACATCCAATTATCGATCCAAATCTTAAATGGCGCGGCTATCATCCCGGCTTGGCCGATACCACCACGCGCAATACGCTGCTCTTTCCATACCTTTTTACCACTAGAGATTACGATATTAGAAATAAACAGCTGCGGACTTTGCCAACCCGAACGGTCTCTATCTTGGTTGGCAATACGAAAGTAGCTCCATTGGATGCCATACTTAGTCCCGTTGCGATCGGACACATTGGCAAAAAAATGCCACCAGCCATGCTGGTACTCATTTTGAAAAGAAAAATCGTTAGGAAGAATAACAGGGTTATCCGGTAATACAGGTTCAAACACATTCGCGTTTTTCATCCGTAATACCGTCACCTCACTGTCTGAAGGTAAGACATTGTCTGAACTAAATCGGTCATAGATAAAACCACATAATATCAGCGTCAACACTAATATTGCCGAAGCAAGTTTTACGGTTTGTCCCTTAACCTTTTTAGTCATCTATAACGCGTCCCTTAGCGATTTCATTGGTGTGTTCCTAACCATCCTAATGACAGGAATTGCGCCAGCCACCATCAGTGACAACATAGCGAGCGCGACCGTCTGTAAGTATTCATGAGGAATAAACTGAATTTGAAGCGTCCAACCGAATGACTGCTTAATAACGATATCAACCACCAAATGCGCGAGCATTAAGCCTAACGGCATAGCGACAATGATAGAAATAGCGCCAAATACAAACAGCTGCATACTGCCCATCACAATGAGCTCTCTGCCCGACAAGCCAAAACATCGCAGTAAGGATACATGCCGTTGTCTTGAGACTTCCCCAGCCACCGTTGAGAAGAAAATACCGAATATCGCAATCACAAGGGTAATGTTACCCAGCGTATCTGCAATAGAGAACGTACGATCAAATACCCGCATCGCTTGCTTGTGGATACTACTGTTGTCGTAAATCCTATCTGAGCTTAACCTAAAGACAGATTCCATCCGACGTTTTAAGCCGACTGATGGCACACCATCGTTGAGCACCGCGCCTAGCGCTACATTACCGTTACCTGCATAGGCGTATAACCAGTTACGGTGTGACAATAACACCTGATTGTATGGATTACCGTAATCGTAATACACACCAACAACTTGCCAACCGTCTCCCAACTTGCCATACAGATTGATGTAATCACCCGGGCGAATGTTGAGTTTAATTGCCATCGATTCACTCACCATCACCCCTTTCGAGTGGTGCAAGTGATACCAATAATTCGGCACACCCAGTTTCACGGTAAGCGCATCAAGTTCACCTTCTGATGCTCCGGAACTGACGACTTGTAGGACGCCGTTAGGTGTCGTACTTTCTTTTTCCCAGCGCCACCAGACAGATTTCACTTCTGGCTGCTTACTCAGCCAACTGCTCATGCGAGCCGCTGCACTATTGTTTGGATAGATGTACAGATCCGCCGCCAAACGTTGGCTAAGCCACTTATCGGTCGTATCTCGGAAGCTACCAACCATAGTCTCAACGCCAATGTTGGCAGCCATTGCTAACATAAATGCCATGGTCGCAACGCCGCGGTAACTCATACTCGCAGCCGCATCAGAGAAGAACCAACGCACTTTTACCCAACGCATCGAGTAAGTGAAGCTGATGAATAAGCGCCAGATTAAGAATGGCGTGAACAGAGCGACACTCAATAGCATCAGCGCAATGATCACAAAGCCCGACTCTTGAGATTGAGGCGCTTGGTAAATGGCAATTGCAGCGACACAAAGCGCACAAGCGATCAAAGCTTGAACGGTAAATTCGGTGCCAGTAAAACGTAATAGAGATAAACGCGTTGTCAGACGAATAGGTTGCGAACGAAGTAAACGTACTAATGGCCACGCACAAGCCGAGAATGCACCCAATACCGACATAGCAAGGCTGAATAAACTTGAGCGCCACGACCAATCTATCGATAAACCGACGTTAGCGTCATACAAATCACCTAAGCTCGCAGATACACTTGGAATCAATTGATTGGCGAGCAACATGCCAAGCGCGTTACCACATAACCAACTCACGAGCACCAACACCACAAGCTCTAAACAGAGCGCTTTCGTTAGCTGCCAGCCAGACACACCCGTTTGACGCAATATACCCACTAGAGGCTGACGTTGGGTTAATGAAAGCGACATGGCTTGATAGAAGATAAACAATCCAACCAAAAAGGCCAGCATACCCATTGCGCTCAAGTTCATGTGGAATGCTTGAGTCAGTGATTCTAGCTCAGAGCCAGAGCTACGAAATAGCGTCATACCACTAGGTAAGCTGTCTTTTAGGCGTGCTAACTTATCTTTTGGCATTTCACCACAAGCGATAGCATTGAGCCCTGAGCCACGTTGCAACATACGTAGCAGCGACATGTCGGCAATGATTCGAGTACCATTTAGCATGCCCTGCTTATCCAACACGATAGGGCCAAGTTCGCTACCATCATCCAGTTGAATGTAACCATTGTCTTGCCAACCCATGTGGCCGGCCAAATCACTGCTTACCAAAATAGGATAAGGTGGCTTCATTAGATTTAGTGTAGGTAAATCTTTTAATGTAACGCCCGGTTGCAGTTGCAGCATCGCCACAGGATCAAGGCCAATCAACATAAGGTCTGTGCCTGATGCCGTGCTTAAACGTGCGGTTTTAAATGGCGCGCATTGATTAAAGCCTTCACGACGAAGTTGGATGTAATAACCTTGAGGAATTTGGTTGGTTTCGTGCTTTGGACGGATGCGGTAAGGGAGAGGGTTGGAAAATAGTTTTTCCCCATGCGAATAGCTTTGCAATGCATGTTCATTAATGGCAGTAACACCAACGAGTAGTGATACACCGAGCGTTAAACCAAGCCAGACTAAAAGTATTTGAAAAGGGTAACGTCTGTAGTGACCTAGTAGGGCTTTAGCTACGGGCCATAACATGCAGTTGCCCTCCTTGTAGTCTAATGCGACCTTCCATATGTTGAGCAACTTTTTCACTGTGAGTAACAAGGAATAAAGTGCACTCTAACTGTTTCGTTAACGTTGTGAGTAGGCGCATTACCGCTTCTGCATTACGTTCATCTAAGCTACCCGTAGGCTCATCGGCCAACAGTAGTTTCGGCTCCATGTATAATGCACGAGCAATCGCAGCACGCTGCTGCTGACCACCAGACACTTCTTCAGGGTAACGCCCCAATAATGGCATAAGATCCAAAGCAGACAGAATTTGACGCCATAGGCCCTGATCTTCAGGTAAGCCTTTTAACTGACGGCAAAAACGGATGTTATCGGCAATATTCAAGGTAGGCAGCAAGTTAAACTGCTGAAAAATCAGGCCAATGTTGTTCCGGCGGTAAGCAGTGCGCTTACTCTCTTTACCATCGTGCATGATAAAATCTGAGAACTCAATTTGGCCTGAATCTACAACATCTAAGCCAGCGATAAGGTTTAGCAGTGTACTCTTTCCAGAACCACTTTCGCCCATTAAGGCAATTTGCTCACCTTGTTGCAACGACAATTCAGCACCTTGTAAAACGGGGTGGAACTCACCACCATCTACATAGCCCTTACAAAGGTCTGTTAGCCGTAACATTACTCGCTCACTTAAGAATAAATTAGGAGTGTGAATCTACACTAATTCAGGCTCTGTAGGAAGCGTTTTGACTACCAGATCACAAGAAACGCATTAATTTGCATATAAGCGACATCTTAGATCTAATTTTCAATCAAATTCTTTAGCCATTTCTTGCTATTCATGCGCCAGATTGAGCCGCCCCATTTGATCACTTCTTCGGTCAAAAACAGTAAGTAAACCCACTCTGGCGGCCAGCCAAGAGTAATGGCAGCAAATGCAGCAACAGGAATACCAATCAGCCATTGAGCAATAAGGTCTTGATACAAACAAAACTTCACATCCCCACCCGCGCGAAGAACGCCAACAATGACGGTCATCGGTACTGAGCGTAAGATAATGCCGATGCTCAAAATCACGATGAACTTGTCTGCTAAGCTTCTGGTTTCGGCACTTAACGCACTGAACGAATCCAGTACCAAGCCTTGCACTAAGAACAATAGCAGCGATACGACAACTGCCACTAGTACGCTCAGCAAAGTTACGCCGATTGCTTGGTAAAACGCTTCATCGTATTTCTTCGCCCCGATTTGATTACCAATCAGTACCGCTGCGGCATTCGACATACCAATCAAAAGTGCCAAAGAGATCGATTCCACCGGCGTCATTACCGATAACGCCGCTAAACCTTGCACCCCAGACTGTCCCATGATCGCATGATAAACAAACAATCCACCAGCCCAAGCAAGGAAGTTAAAAGTCGTCGGCATAGAGAGTTTTAAAAATCGAACAACTTTATCCCAAACTAACGTCGCCCCAATATCTTTTAAGCCGAAGGCAAGTAAGTGCTTTTTAAAGTGCAGGTAACCGTACAAGGTTGCGACTTCAATAGCACCACTCAGCACAGTCGCAATCGCTGCGCCTTTGATGCCCATCGGCGGAATACCAAACTTACCGAAGATAAATATCCAGTTAAGAAAAACATTGGATAAAATACCGATACCACTGAAGAAAGTGCTGACACCCGGTTTGTGCATCGCACGTAAACCCACCGCCATACTTGCAACGCAAGCAACCGCTAGCATGGTTACCGATGTAATCACCATGTATTGACTGCCCAACTGAATCACTTCATCCGAGTCCGTCGTTAAACCCATAATCTGCTCTGGGATTAAGATAAAAATCAGTGCAGTCAGTAAACCAAACAAGCTCGCGACAAACCATGTCAACGCGGTACTTTCTCTGACTCCTTGGCGATCACCAGCGCCCCAATATTGCGCTGTTAACATCGCACCACCGGTTGTTACACCCACCAACATGATGGTGGTAACAAACGTTGCACGAGCCGCAACCCCAATGGCGGCGATTTCCGCCTCACCCAATTGGCCTAGCATTAATACATCGACCAAGCCTCGGCTTGAAAACATGATGCTTTGCAGAGTAATCGGTAAGGCAATAGCGATAAGACGACGCAAAAAATCGCCTTTAGTGTGGTCAAAAACTTGTGAAAACAAAGACACTTACAACCTCAAAAGAAAATTGATTGGTACAATTACCAAATCAGCAAGCTATTATAGAATGACGCATAAAAAACAACCACATAAATAGTAGGTGTCCCGATGAAAAGAGTCCTAGTTTTAGGCGCTTCAGGTTATGTTGGCTCTCAATTATTAAATTTACTATGCGACGAGGGCTACCAAGTCACAGCGGCAGCAAGACAAATCGACTACCTCACCGCACGAGCGCTGCCACATGCAAATCTTGAAATCTGCTATTTAGATTTAGCGGATAAACATGCAACGGCTGAACTAATACCACAATTTGATCTGATCTATTTTCTAGTTCATGGCATGGCGCATGGCCATGATTTCGTCGATTATGAAATTGGCCTAGCAGAAAATTTCCGAGATGCATTAAAGAACTCCAAAGTCGAACATGTAGTTTATCTCAGCGCCATCCAACCACAAACAGGCGACTCTCAGCACCTAAAAGCACGCCAAATGACGGGCGAAATCATTCGCCAAGCTAATATACCTGTTACGGAACTACGCGCAGGTGTCATTATCGGCCCGGGCTCCGCCGCATTTGAAATTATGCGTGACTTTGTTTACAACCTACCCGTTTTAGTTACCCCTAAATGGGTTGACTCTAAAGCCAACCCTATCGCGCTACAAAACCTTAACCATTACTTGCTTTGTTTAGCAAAATCGACACCAAACCAGCACCAACTATTCGAAGTTGGCGGGCCTGATACCCTCTGCTATCGAGATCAATTTGAAGTTTTATGTCAGGCCAGTAACCGCCCATATCGATTATGGTCAACCCCACTACTGACACCCACCATGGCATCACATTGGCTTGGCATTGTTACTTCTGTACCTGCCAGTATTGGTAAAGCCTTAATGGCTGGGCTTGAACATGATTTCATTGCCAACAGTGCCGATATCCAATCGAAATTCCCCCAACAGATGATCAGTTTTAAAGAGATGGTGGAGCAAAGTATCGAAAGCGAAGGGGAGTTTGTCAGAAGTAACGTATGGGGCTTTGATCCAACGGCATTCAAACGCTGGCAATCTGGTTATGGCTATTACCCAAAACAAACCGGAGAAAGCCAAATAACCTCCGCATTGGCCAATGAGATTTGGCAAGTCGTTAGCAAAATTGGTAGTAAAGAAGAAGGCTATTTCTTTGCCAATGGCTTATGGCGAACGCGAGAATGGTTAGACATTTTCTTTGGTGGTCAAAAGCCAATTCGCCGCAGACCTGAAGGACCAGAACTCCGAGTTGGGGATTTCATTGACTCGTGGAAAGTCATCCGCTGCGAACGAGAAAAATTTATCTCGCTATTGTTTGGCATGAAAGGCCCCGGTTTAGGGCGATTGGAATTCACCATTCAAGATCATGGCGAACATCGAAGTGTCAATGTCACCGCATGGTGGCACCCGCAAGGGTTCAAAGGATTACTTTACTGGTTTGCCATGATGCCAGCGCACCTGTTCATTTTTAAGGGCATGATTAAAGCGATATGCAATAAAGCAGAAGGAAACAATAACGCTCCTTAAAGGAGCGTTATTCTTAGGTCTATTCAGTGCACTAGCGCAACTTATACCGTATAACTCAGCGGAATCTCAGCGAGCTGGCTGCCCTTATTGCCCGGATAGATGACATACTCACCGTGGTATTTCACGTTAGATTTATAGTCAGTCACCTTGTGCAGCATAAAGCCTGCGTTGGTCGCCATCTCAATAAACTGAGCATGATGACCACGAACAAACCAACTCATCGGTTTTACAAGCGCTTCGCCATCAAAACAGTTGTCACATTGGTCGGCACACAGCGCCAAAGAGTTTTGGCCTTCGGTGTAAATTTGCACTTTACCTGCGCCGACAATTGGCTCCGATGTTGAGACGTCCCAGCCCTGCTGTTCCATTTGGTCAAGAAACGCTTCAATATCGCTATCTTTAATCACACGTTCCGCTTCGCCTTCTGGGAAAAATTCACCATAAAACTTAGCGATACGTTGGAAAGTAAACATTAAGTTAGCGTCGTTACCTTTCGAGCGCCCTGTTTTTTGCCAGCGAGTAAGATCGGCAACCACACTACGGTGGCCGCTTTGCGTTTTTAACGCTTTAGTTACCCAACGCACTAAAAAGTGGTTGTTGGCAACCGGTGCATTCACCGCTTTACCTGCTTTATGTAACTCATCAAGCTCTGCTAGAGCACTGTTTACTAACTTTTGAATTTCTACTGTGTATTCAGACATTAAGCCTTTCTTCCAAATATCCAATAAAATGCGGCAGACAATAAAGAACATGCCGTCATTACAATAATCATTGGCCAAGCCACACCATTTGGTAGAGCGGCGACAATCGCACCGACGATAGAACCAATACCAAAACGTAACGTGCCCGCTAATGAAGAGGCCGTTCCCGCCATAGTTGGATAGCCACTCAATAGCAGCCCCATCGCATTACTACCTATGGTTGATAGTGTACCAATAAATAAAACTACAAATGGCACGATGCCCCAAAGACCGAGATCCATCGACCACGCAACAAACAAGCCGATGCCAGCTAACAACTGCACCCAGAGGCCAAATTGCAACATGGCATGAGAGCCGACTTTCTTAACCATACGGCCGTTAATGCTGGTCATAATAATCATAGCAATGATGTTTAAACCAAACAGATAACCGAAATGGTCTGGCCTCACGCCGTAGATGTCGATGTAAACAAATGAACCTGCGGTTAAAAAGGCAAACATACCGGAAAACGAAAAAGCACCCGAAAGAATTAAGCCTATTGCAACAGGGTTACGGCATAAACGAACGTAATTGCGCAATGTCGTCGCCAAGCGCAGTGGCTGACGATTTTCCACCTTGAGTGTTTCTGGAATTTTCCATAGCACTAATGCAATCACAACCGCCGCGAAAATCGCTAACACCCAAAAAATCGAACGCCAGCCAAACCATATGGCTAAGTAGCCACCAATCATAGGCGCAACTAACGGTGCAATGGTGATCACCAAGGTGACGAAAGACATGGCACGGGCAAAATCTTCACGATCAAACATATCACGCACGACTGCTTGAATGATGACCGCCGCAGCAGCGCCTGCAAAACCTTGCGCAGTCCGCACCCATGTAAGGGCATCAATACCGTGAGTCGTGGCGCTGACAACAGCAGCCAAGCCAAAGAATAGCACGCCTAAAATAAGCACTGGTCGGCGGCCAAAGCTGTCTGCTAATGGGCCATGAATCAGCTGACCTAATGCAAATCCGGCGGTATAGGCGGTTAAAGTAAATTGAACATCACCTGCCCCGACGCCTAGATCGCGAGCAATGGTCGGCATTGCAGGCAAATACATGTCGATAGCAAGGGGCGTAAGCGCACCAATTGCACCTAAAACGAGAAATAAAAGGAAACTGATCTGCGGTGTATTTTGTTGCGATGTTGAAGTGTTCGACATACGTCTCCTACTCGGTTGCGAATGCGATGCAGCGCTCCTTGCTGCAACCAAACAGATTTCGAGACTAAAGCTCTTCCAGCTTTATTATTGTTTTAATCGAATATAATCGCTGATTCATGCCTAAAACACTAGTTCCCAGTAGGAAGCAAACAATTTCCCAGCGGCGTGATTATTTCTCTAAACGAAGCTATTTCCAGATAGAATCGACTTCTTCTTGAGTCAGGTAACGATATTCACCTAGCTCTAAAGACTCATCCATCTCAATCTCACCAATTCGCTCACGGTGAAGGAATTCAACCTTATTACCAAGCGCAGCGAACATGCGTTTTACTTGATGGTATTTACCTTCATGAATGGTCAACAACACCTCCTTCTCCGCTCGCACTTCAAGTTTCGCAGGTAACGTTAAACCTTCTTCACTCTTCAGCTGAATACCTTGCGTAAACTTCTCTTCATAATCTGGCTGAACAGGGTCTGCCAACCAAACTCGGTAAGTTTTCTCACACTTGTGCTTTGGTGACGTAATACGGTGTGACCACTGGCCATCATCGGTCATCAGAACTAAACCGGTTGTATCGACATCTAAGCGGCCAGCAAAATGCAGCTTATCCATTTTGACTTCATCTAACAGAGTAAACACGGTTGGGTTGCTGCCATCTTCATGTGAACAAACAAAACCCTCTGGTTTATAAAGCATGATGTAACGAGGACCATGAAGCTGCAGTTCACGACCTTGCCATTCAACCACATTGTCTTCGGTCAACTTCGTTGAACCACTCTTCACCATCTCGTCATCGACCGTAACTGTCTTTGATTTTAGGATTTGAGTCGCCTCTCTACGGGTGACACCAAGTACATCACATAAAAATTTATCTAAACGCATGAATACCTCATCTCTCTTAGCTGAGGTATTATAATCGGCTTAATCTAAATAGTTGAGCTATTTCACAGAATTTATGTACACCCTGCGCCCTTATCAAGCGGATTCCGTCAAAGCGGTTATCCATTATTTTCGTAAACACTCTACTCCTGCCGTTATCGTGTTACCGACAGGGGCAGGAAAAAGCCTTGTGATTGCAGAGCTAGCCCGTTTAGCCAAAGGGCGAGTATTGGTATTGGCGCACGTAAAAGAGCTGGTAGAACAAAACCATGCCAAGTACGAAGGTTACGGGCTAACAGGGTCAATTTTCTCCGCCGGTCTTGGCAGAAAAGAAACCGACCAACAAGTGGTGTTTGCTTCAGTACAATCAGTAGTGCGCAATCTTGATGCGTTTAAAGATCAATTTTCTCTGTTAGTCATTGATGAATGCCACCGAGTCCCAGAAGACAAAAACAGCAGCTATCAAAAAGTAATTTCACACCTGCGCGAGCTAAACCCCGGCTTGAAGGTACTTGGCTTAACCGCAACCCCTTATCGCTTAGGCGTAGGTTGGATTTACCAATATCACACACGCGGTCAAGTGCGCAGTGAAGATCCTCGTTTCTTTAGAGACTGTATATTCGAACTGCCTATTCGTTATCTGCTGGATGAAAACTTCTTAACACCGGCTCGCATGATGGATGCGCCAGTTCTAAGCTACGACTTCTCCCAATTAAAACCGGCATCCACAGGTCGATATAAAGAATCTGAGATGGACATGGTGATTGATCAAGCTAAGCGAGCAACTCCGCAAATTGTTCAGCAGATCATTCAAATGGCGCAAGATAAACAAGGCATTATGATCTTTGCTGCAACGGTACGTCACGCACAAGAAATCCACTCATTACTGCCCGCTGAACAAGTAGCCATCGTGATTGGTGATACGCCAACGCCAGAGCGTGATGACATCATCCAACGCTTTAAAGATCGTAAAATCAAATATCTGGTTAACGTTTCAGTACTAACAACAGGGTTTGATGCCCCTCATGTCGACTTAATTGCCATTCTTCGTCCCACCGAATCAGTGAGCCTTTATCAGCAAATTGTAGGTCGCGGTTTACGTCTATCGGAAGGAAAAACTGAATGTTTGGTGCTTGATTACGCTGGCAACAGTTATGACCTTTATCAACCTGAAGTAGGTAATCCAAAACCAGATTCTGACAGCGAAATCATCACTATCCCCTGTCCTGCATGCGGCTTTAACAACAACTTCTGGGGAAAACTCGACAGTAATGGCTTTTTAATCGAGCATTTTGGCCGTCGTTGCCAAGGTTACTTTGAAGACGATGAAACTGGCGAACGTGAACATTGCGGCTATCGTTTCCGAGCGAAGTATTGTGGTGAATGTGGTGCAGACAACGACATCGCAGCGCGCATTTGTCATGAGTGTGATGCAACCCTAGTTGATCCAGACAAAAAGCTAAAAGAGGCACTTAACTTAAAAGATGCCTTAGTATTTGAATGCTTAGAAATGGACTTAACCACTTTTAAAGATGACAAAGGTAAAAACCAATTGCGCGTGACCTACCGCGGGGAAAACCAAGCGCAAGTACACGAGTTTTGGTCACTCACCACCAAAGCACAAAAAAAGCGTTTTCAAGACCAATTTGTAAGGCCGCACCTCGCCGATCGACATCGACCATTTGAAGAAGCCTCCCCTTCGAAAGTGGCGGCGAATCAACACAGATTCCGTCCCCCTCAATTTGTCATTGCACGTAAATCCGGCCGATTCTGGAAAATGCGCGACAAAATCTTTGCTGATGAACTAAGCCAATAACAATGATATAGGCTCATTAATTTGAGCCTATATCATTGATTTTATTCTAGACAATGGGATTTCCACCCTGTTTAATAGCGTCTCAATAACAATACAAACAACTCAATGGCGTTAAACATGGAATCATTCAACCAATTTTTAGACTCGCTTCGCACTCAACCTGAATCAGTTCGACTAGAACTATTAAACAACTACATTGCTGCGCATCCTGATTGCCCACAAGCCTACTATCAACGCGGGCTTATCCTTGGTTACGACTACACCTACAACAAAGACAAACTGGTTCACCTTGAATACGGCGATTCCGACCAAGCCATTGCAGATTTTGAAAAAGCCATTGAGCTCGATCCTAAGTTCGTCGCCGCTTACGCAGAAAAAGCATCGCTTTACTTACACCTTGACATTGATGACCAAGGCGGCGCAGAACTGATGGAGCATGCGCTAACAATCGATCCAAACAATATTCCATGTATGAACCTCTACATGTCTCTAACTTCGACTCAAGGCATGAATGGTGAATGCATTGAAATAACCAAACGAATCATAGAGCTAGAGCCAACGGCTAAGCACAAGTTTCACCTAGCAGAAGTCTATTTCTTTATCGGCGAACAGTATGTTGGCTTACTTGACGATGAAAGCCGCGAGAACTTAGAACAAGCAGTCGTTCACTTTGACCAAATCATCGCAGAAAACGAAGACCCAGACTTGGTCAAAGAAAGCAAAGAAATGCGTCAACAAGCGACTGAACTATTAGCGACGATGAACTAATTTCCTTCATGATTCACTTTGTATTCATGTTCAACATCCTATAATGGTTCTATGATTTTGTGGAAAGGTAACGCTATGTTTAATAAACAATTGATTCTGACAATAGCTCTTGCAGGATGCGCGGCTGTGTCTTTCCCAAGCTTGGCTGACCATCAAGGCGATGGTCATGCGTTAGTTCGCGATGTCGAAAAGCCAGGCACAAAGATTGAATTTGAAGAAGACCAAGATGAAGTCTATCGCGCGGTAAAAAGAGGCTATATCCGTCCTTTTTCCGAGATGTATGCAGCCGTTGAGCGCGATCTACATGGCCGAATCATCAAAGTCGAGCTAGAAGAAGATGATGACATTTGGGTTTATGAGCTAAAGCTCAACTACAACAACAACATCATCAAAGTGGAATACAACGCTCAAACCCTTGAAATGACGCTCATTAAAGGGCGTAATTTCAAGCAAGCCTTAAAAAACACAGAAGATAAATAATAATGAAAATACTCGTAGTTGAAGATGAACCTCGTTTAGGCGAACAAATTCTCAAAACGCTTGAGCAAACAGGTTGGGTACCTGAGCTGGCTCAAGATGGTATTGACGCACTCTATCGTGCGACTTCTGAGCAATGGGATGCCATCGTTCTTGATTTAGGTTTACCTAAACTTGATGGTCTTACCGTGCTAAAAGGCATCCGAGATGAAAACATCAACACACCCGTTATTATTCTCAGTGCCCGCGATACTTTAACCCAACGTGTCGAAGGCCTAAACGCTGGCGCGGATGATTACCTAACCAAGCCATTTGAGATGGTAGAGCTTACCGCTCGTATTCGCGCACAACTGCGCAGAGCATCGGGCAATGCTTCTCCAGTGATGCAAGTGGGTAATTTAAGCCTAGACACCCGAACCTCAAAAGTGATGTGGCAAGGTGAAGGAGTCATGCTCACTGCACTTGAATATAAGGTGGTTGCCTACTTTATGCATAATGCCGATAAGGTTATCTCTCGCACCGAGTTGGTTGAGCATATCTATAAACAAGACTTCGATCGTGACTCAAATACTATTGAAGTATTTATTGGTCGAATTCGTAAGAAAATCGCACCTAATGTGATTAAAACGGTTCGCGGGCTTGGGTACCAACTGAATGCCGAATAAAGCAGGAATTCTTTTTAAACGTTTAAGCCTCAAAAGCCGCCTCGTTCTGGCGGCTATTGTTTGGCTGACTGCCATGATTATCGCGGCGGGGGTCACCGTCCCCAATCAAGTGAATAGCTACATGGTTGATGATGCAAAATCTCAACTCAATATCTATTTAGATGAAATCACTGGCAACCTTGAAGTGGATGAATTTGGTGAGCTCACCCTTTCAACTCAACTTTCAGACCCTCGCTTTTCTCACCCTTACAGTGGGCTGTATTGGTCAGCTGAAACAGAACATAGCCAAATTCGCTCTCGCTCACTATGGGATCGCCAAATCACCTTTAGAGATAACAAAACCGAAGCGTTCGGCGCACGAGACGAACTCCTAATATACGTAGATTCTACGCTCTATTTTCCAGATTATGATGGCCCAATACATATCATCATTGGTATTGATGAACAGCCATTAGAAGACACTCTGCATAAGTTGATGGGCCAATTGTGGATCATCCTGCTCCTTCTCTATATTGGCGTAATGGCGGTGATCGTTATTCAAGTATTTTGGTCATTAAGCCCACTCACCAAAATGCACCGAGAATTAAATCAGTTACGTAGTGGTGACAAAACTCAGCTCGAAGATGATTACCCAAGCGAAATTGCACCTGTGGTCTCCGATCTCAATGCGCTGGTATTTCATTACCAAGAGCTACTTGATCGAGCGCGCCACCACGCTGGTAACCTATCTCATGCGCTTAAAACACCGCTATCGGTATTGAAAAATGAAGTCGCAACATTAAGCGATGACACAAAGCAGCATCTTCAGCCGCCGTTAGATCAAATCCAAAATCAAATAGACTATCATTTAGGCCGAGCTCGTATGGCAGGTTCAAAGAACATCCTTTCCGTTAGAGCGAACCCTTCTCAGCGTATCGATGCAATCTCAATGGCATTTGATAAAGTCTATGCCGATCGCGGCATCACGCTGATTAATGAAATTGATTCTGAGTTAGAAGTATCAATTGATCCTACTGACCTTGATGAGATGGTCGGTAACTTGTTAGAGAACGGTTACCTCTGGGCGCAAAGTATTATTCGCGTTCACGCAGAAACCCTAGATCAAGAGAACGTCAATATCATTATCGAAGATGATGGCCCAGGCATACCCGAAGAAAAACTGGCTCAAGTAGTCAAGCGTGGAGTACGTTTGGATGAAACCACTCCTGGTACGGGTTTAGGCTTAAACATAGTGAGTGAAATGGTACACAGTTATCGAGGCCAAATTGAGCTAAGCCGAAGCTCTATGGGCGGCCTCAAAACCGTACTCACCATGAAACTAAGTCATTAATAAAATTAGTAAAAATAACGCCGGCCCATGCCGACGTTTTTGTTTTAGATGGCCGCTGAAAAACAAAATGATAATTGTCTTAATTATAAGACTAAAAATTCTTGCCGTTTGATTGCCTTGCTTAGATCACTAACTTTCATTTTATAATCTACATTAATATATATAAAACAAATTATTGCAGTGGACATCATGGCTAACTGTCTGTCGAACTAAGCAGTAAAGTAGATCGAATTATGTTTCCAAACGAGCGAGTAGAAGCGCTATATAAGGCATCTGAGCAGTTGTTGAATTTTTCTAAACTGTCATGGTGGATCATCGATCTCGATGATTGCCCCAACCTTTTCTATTGTAACCAAACCATGCGTGACACCTTCACGCTTGATTCCTCCACTATTGCTCACTCCGTACAGCAAGTCTGCCCCATTGCCGGCGACTATAACTCGAATGTTGCGATCAAATGCTCCGATAAGGCAAAGAAAATTTTTGAGGATTACCAACAACTGAAAAGTGGGCAGATAGATGAATACATGAATAGCTTCCCCTACTTTGATCCTATCTCTCGCAAAACCCTCTATTTCACCAGTCGAGCAAGGGTATTAGAGACCAACGAGTCAGGTAACGCTTCACTTCTATTTGGTATCATCGAACCCGAAACATTAAGCGAACAAATGTATAGCATGGCAAAGCTAGATGGCTTAACGAACCTATACAATCGCCGCGAGTTTGATTCTAAACTGAGATTATTGATTAACGTGGCAAGGCGCGAGCAAAAACCGGTTTCGCTCGTGATGTTAGACGTCGACCACTTCAAGGCATATAACGATGTACTGGGCCATTGTGCGGGCGATGAATGCTTGCGGAAAATAGCCAAGACCATCAAATTACAATGTGACCAAAATGGTGACATTGCGTGTCGATACGGAGGGGAAGAGTTCGCCGCTATTGTCTATGGTGATGCCAACCAAGCAAAGCAGTTAGCAGAGTCTATCCGCGCTGCGGTTATCGCTTGTCAAATATCTCACCCGAAAGTTGATAGTGACATCGTTACCATAAGCAGCGGCTGCTGCACCGTGTATCCAACACAATCCACCACCCCTCAAACTTTAATCAAATGTGCTGACAGCGCGTTATATAGAGCTAAAAACGAGGGAAGAAACCGCGCAGTTACCTTCCCTGCGTAGCTGAATAAGGACTAATAGCTAACTTGTTGCGTCAACTGTGTCTTGATTAGAGTATTTTCTTGAACAACAAAATAAAACATGAGCAATAACGCTAAAGCCGCAGAAACTAGACAAATATAAAATGCAACGTAGTAATTATATAACTCACCTACAATACCAACCGACAAACTCGCGGCAAGCATACTAACCTGTAGTAAATTGGAAAACAGCGTTGAGGCCGTACCTAAATGTTCTTTCATCATATCCTGCATCGCAACCATACCTAACGTAGCAGTTAACCCAATAAAAATGCCGTTAATCACTTGTAACGCTAGCAGAGCCCACATCTGGGTAACGTTCAACATACCGATAAAGAACAAACAACCACATACCAAAGAAAACGCTAAGAGCTTCATAGTGCCAAATTGAGTCGCTAGTCGCCCCGCTTTCATCATAATTGGAATCTCACAAAACGCTGCTAGACCAAACATAAATCCGACCCAACTTGCATCAACAAGTAACTCCTGAGTGAAATATAAAGGCATACTGGTTATATAAAGGTTATTGGCCGTAAACATCAAAACACTAGCGATTGAAAACAAGATAATAGATTTGTTAAAAGTAAACTTGCTCTGTTCTGTCGGCTCAGGTTGTGCCTTTTTTATCACACTACTTGGGATGTAGATGAAAGTTAGCACTATCGTGAATATGGTTGCGCCCGCAGCGACTAAAAAAGAAGCACTAAAACCAAACGTTCCCTTCAAACTAAAAGCAATAGGAGGTCCTACAACCCATGCAATTGCTATCCCAGCGCGCATAGTCGATAAAAAACTTGTCGAGTCTTCAATATGTTCATCGGCATATTCTCTACCTAGAGCAAACAATTGACCAAAAATCGCACCGCTAACACTACCAAACACAATCGAAAATCCAACGGCCAAGTAGTAATTATCTATAAGGCTAAATGCCAACACCGTAACTAGATAACACAACAACGAAACTACAAGTATTGTTTTCCGGTTCCAACCTTTGTCTGATTGCGCCGCCATAAACTGAGAAACGACAACAGATGTGCAGATTGTCAGCACCATATAAGCGCTGAGCATCGCGGGGCTAGCTCCTAAACCTTCAATAATAAATAAACTAGATAGAGGGTAGAAAAACGACCCGCAAATGCCGGAAACAAACGCCATCACTAAAAAAATAACTGCGGTTCTTTCCTTAATGAAATCTCTGAACATACTTTTCTCCCACTTTGCTTTAAGCCTTAATAGGCGCTCAGTGTAATCAAAGCTCTATAGAATTTATTAATGACTTGCCACCGACAAATGATACTTTTCATTCAATATTGATTTGCATTTTGACAGGTTATGCACAAAAAAATAGGATGTGCATTAGACAAAACAGGGACGTAGTAAATGAAACTGCAGATAGAGAACGTACTTAACAACGACGACTTTAATTGGATTATCAAAGAATACCAATGTAAGCAGAAAAAAGACCAATTTGCCTGCCCTTGGCACTATCACTCCGAATTTGAATTGGTATTGTATCGAGACCCTGATGATGTGTTTTGCGGCAATTACTTCGCTGGAGACAGTGTAGATGCAATTACTCACAACAGTATGATGTTATATGGCCCGGGCCTACCCCATATGTTGAATGGTCACGTTAGGCAAGATGCGAACGAAGGATACTACACTTTAATACTCTGGTTTAGACTAGAGTGGATTGAAGCATTAATTAGTGTCATGCCGGAGTTAAAAGCGGTAAAAACTCTACTAACGCGGGCCTCATATGGACTGCTATTTAGTAAAAAGGCCGCCGAACAAACGTACCAATTGCTCAATGACATTGAAGACCTGCCTACTCATCACAGACTAATGAAAGTACTTCAAGCTTTGATGGTTTTGGTCGATGATAGTGATGCCCAGAAGCTATCTGCGACACCTTACGGATTGCATGACATCCATCAGGATCAAGAGTCAAGAAAACGCGTTGAACTTGCACGTCGATTCATCGAAAAAAACTACGCCCAACCGATAAAAATTAAAGATCTCTGCGCAGCTTTACATATTAGCGAAAGCTCTGCATATCGACTCTTTGAACGGCACTTTTTGGAGAGTTTTTCAGAACATTTAAAACGATTTCGAGTAGGAAAGGCCTGCGAGCAACTAGTCAATACCACACAGGCGATCTCTCTTATCGCTGAACAAAGTGGCTTTAACAACCTCTCTAACTTCAACCGTCAATTTAAGTTGGTAAAGGGAGTCACACCTTCCGTTTTCCGCGATATGTATGTTCGTAATCACAATTAAATACTTGGCATCGGCTTTACCACCAATACTTTACCGTCAGTATAATAGTCATGTTCTTCATCCAATGTGATTGGGCTAACCAGATATTGGAAATCTACGCGCTGATTTGGCGCATGCTGAGTAATTAGCTTTGCTAACCTATCTCGTTCTTGATCAACGTTAGGGTCAATACTGTGCAATATGGTGACAATCCCTGAATATGGCGTTACCTGCAGCCCATTATCGTAACTTAGCGCTCCCACCCAAATGGTCTGCTTAGATTGTGAATCAACGCCTCCTTTCCACCAACGAATATGGCTGCGCTTTAATAAATCACCCGGCAGTTGAAAAGCCATTTGCTGCGGCTGCTGATTCCAAAATAGGTCCGATACTGGTGGCGTGTTTTGTTGTAACAATTTAAGGTAATCACGCCATTCAATGTCATTCCGAGAGAAGGTTTGGTTTTCAACCCAACCTAACTCAAGCATCAGTTGACGCGGGTTTTCACCGTAGAACAGTACGTTAATGGCTTGAGCGTCAAACACCTTAGATTTCCCCGGGTAAACGCGGTAATCCAACTCGGATGGGCTCACCAAAGTCAACTCTACTTCTGGATTGGTTGGCTGTTTCTGAAAATCATCAGACAACCAGAAAAAATGGCTGTAATTAGCAAACAAAGTCAGCGAAAAAAACACCAAAGTGAATTTGGTAAACATCAAGCGCCACTTAAGCTTACGACCCACATAAAGAAACAGTAAACTTGCACCAATGGCCATCAGACTGTATTGATGTTCAACCACAAATATTTTGGCTTGCTGAATAAATGGAAACTTATCAACGCCGTATGAGAGCAGGTAACCCCACATAACAAATTGACCAACGCCGAGTAATAGCCCTATCAAACCAAATAGACTAAACCGCGACCATGCCACTTTGTTCGTCCCTGCGATAAAAGGAACAACCCATGCAATCGGCCCTAGTAGACGAGCAAACGCCAGCACATAGTTGCCTTTTTTATACATAAGATGACGGCAACGAGCGATTGGACGACGGGTTTTCGGCTGCCAAGCTATCAGTTTTTTCTGAGCTGGCGTGCCTACATACCGCCCTATCCAGTAACTGGCTTGATCACCAATAAGACCACCGAGCAGTACGGCCAAAACCCCCGTCCAAATACCTTGATGGAGTTGATACCCAGCAGCAATTAAAAACGGTTCGCCGGGTACAAACAAATTGGGGCCGATAAGTGCATCCAACAATGCCCCAATAAATAGACTCATCCCTTCAAACATGACACTAACCTGCCTTCACTACTGTTCTTTGTAGTGACCAAATTTGTATTCCATTTCGTTGTTACGCATCTCACCACAGAAGAAACGACGCACATTGGCTTTCAAGTAAGTCGCACCCATTTTAAATACGCCATCTTGGTCTAGGCGACGAGGGTCAAACCCGAAGGTTAAGTTTAAGAAACGGAAACGCCATGTTTTACTTGCTCGTTTAACGTAATCGCAGTCTTCACACAAAGTAATTTGCTGGTCAAAACCGCCCAATTGTTCGTGAGCGCGACGCGTCGAGAAAATACATGCGCCAACCGCTGTTGGGAAAGTGAACTGAGTAACAAACAAGCCTAGATTAAATAATCCATAGCCAAATTTATGTACCAACGGTAACCCTTTGGCTCCCATATACACTCCAGCGACTTCTAACTGCTTTTCTTCTAGTTGACTAATACCCTTTGCCAAAAAGGTACTGTCTAAACGAACGTCCGCATCTAAAAACAAAATGCGCTCATACTTGGCTAAACTTGCGCCTGTATTGCGACCTAAACTGACGCCACGTACATCCATTTTGTGTACGGTTAACTCCGGTAAAGATGCTTCATAGGCCTGAGCGACTTCACAGGTCTTATCTTCGCTGTTTGAATCCACAAGAATGACTTCAAAATCGCGATGGGTTTGATTACTTAGATCTTCCATCAAACGACCGATTCGTTTCTCTTCATTTAAAGTAATAACGACTACACTAACTGGTCCCATGATTGACTCCTCAAGGCTTAATTGCCGAAACTGGTTTAACTTGGTAATGAGATTAACGCGCTGATACTTAACCATGGGTGAGGTAATCATTCAGATTCAGTTCATTTCTAACCTTTAAATGAAGAACGATTTTCTACATAGATAAACGAATTTGGATTAAAATGCGGGTAATTTAAGCAAGCCATAGTATTTATCAGCCTTTGAGCCGCAAAACTATTGCTCAAATAGCGAGAGAGTGATAGTATCCGCGCTCGCTGTGAGAGTAACTACCAATTGTTCTTCAGCGGTTTACCACAACATAAGGTCGCATTATGTTGTGAAATTAAGATTACATTTTACGAGAGTAATATTATGAAATTTGAAGCAGTAGTACGTACTGAACTAGGTAAAGGTGCGAGCCGCCGCCTACGTCACGCTGGTAAATTCCCTGCTATCGTTTACGGTGGTGAGGCAGCTCCAGTATCAATCGTTCTTAACCACGATGAAGTTGTTAACCAAATGGACAAGCCTGAGTTCTACGAAGGTATCGTTCTAGTTATCGACGGTGCTGAAGTTAAGGTTAAGCCACAAGACGTACAACGTCACGCTTACAAGCCAAAAGTTGAGCACATGGACTTCATCCGCATCTAATTCCTTTTAGGAATTAATCGGATTTAATCCAACCTTTTGCATAAAGATTATCGGCCTTACCATCCGAGACATCTAAAAATTCGAAACCCCAGAGACTTACCACCTCTGGGGTTTCACCGTTTAAGGCCCTGATAAAAGCTTACGGTCAATTCCATTCTTGACGCAACACTCTTATACACTGCAATAAAAAACGCCGCATTTCGCGACGTCTTTAAACTCTCATTACCTTAAACCAAACTAAGCGGCAGCACTTGCTCTTAACCTTGCAAAATACGCTGGGTATTTATTACGAATATGTCGTTGCTCTTGCACCATGTGTTTAAATGAAGGTCCTTTGTTCAAATACAAAATCACTTCATTCTTATCAAAGCGCAATATGGACCCTTCAACGGGTATTTTACAATCTGGGTTTAAGCTTAACGTACCAGATAGAGAAAGCCCCTTATACAAAGTCGTAAGGTTATTCATAACAATACGAATGCCCTTCTCTGATACTTCGCTAACGTGAAACAATTCGTCGTGAAAGCGAACAATCGGCATTGCACGACGAGGGTACCTCAGTCGGTAATACTTACGTTTTTGTTCCAAGTCGTTCATGACTCATTCCTCGTTTAATCCAGTAGACAATACGATCTAACTCGCATCGTTTGATTAATTATAACTATCGGCCATAAAAAACAAAACTTTAGCTTCACAATAACAGTAATTATTTGAAATGGCGTAAATTTCAACCTCACCCAAACCTTTGTTTTATAAAGTCACCTCGCCATTAACAAAGCTATAATACCATCACTTTACTTTATAAGAATTAAGCATAGAATTGCCGCCTATTCCTTTTCTGGTTGCCGAAACAAACATGACTGAATCTCGCTATGGTAACGCGATGGCTGCACTCTCCTTCACCTTATGGGGTTTGCTACCACTTTATTATCAATTCTTGCCTAACGCCGCTATGGACGAGCTATTAGCGATGCGCTTAATTGCGTCCGTCCCCTTTGCAGCCCTCATCATCTGGATAGTCAAAGGTGAAAAGATCCACTTTGCCGCACTGTTTGCCGATAAACGTTCGTTAGCGCAAACCTTTTTTGCCAGCTTATTTATGTGTATATCATGGACTGCCTTCACTTGGGCGATGACCAATGATCGCGTCATAGATGCTAGCTTAGGTTTTTTCATTAGCCCGCTGACTATGGCGGCACTAGGGGTTATTTTTCTTAAAGAGCAACTTTCCAACGGCAAGCGTATTGCTTTAACGCTAGCAAGCCTAGGTTTAACCTATCAAGTGTTTCAATATGGTGAACTGCCTATTGTGGCATTAACGATGGCGATATTTTTCACTTTATATGGCTGGTTTAAGAAGAAAACCAATTACGACTGGGCTCGTTGCTTATTAATGGAAGCAGTACTGCTTACCCCATTCGCCCTAAGCTATTTGGTTTATAAACATACCGCTCATGGCACTCTGGCGATTGAGGCAGATTGGTCTACATTTCTGCTTTATGTTGGCGCAGCACCAGTCACACTGCTGCCTTTGATTTTCTACTCGATCGCCATCAGGCTTACCAGCATGTCGAGCATTGCGCTTATGCAGTATATCGAACCAAGTATTCAGTTCCTTTTGGCGGTATTTCTGTTTGGTGAACTGTTCGATGAGGTGAAGCTAGTTAGCTTTAGCTTAATATGGGCAGGCTTGTTGTTTACGATAATAGAAGGACTGCGCAAACGAGCGGCGGCCAGAAGTTAAAAAAAGCCTCTACTTTCAAAGTAGAGGCTTTTTCATTTAAAGCGCGAGGCTTAGAGAACCTTGCCAGACCATACCAACCGCTAAGAGTGCCATTAAGCTTATAGCACAAGCACCTAGCTTCTCTTTGCCTCTAAATGGATGAATGCCCTGCTCTCGCTTAGCCTGTATGTAGAAATACATGCCCGGCACATACAAAACCGCGGATAGAAGTAAGTAGTTTAACCCTGACGCGTACAATAGCCACAGACCGTAAACTGAAGCACCGACACCAATAAATAACAGGCTACCACGGTTCTTTTCACTGATAGCAATCTTAAGAACAAAGGCACCAACTAAGAAATACGGCACCAAAATCATTTCAGATGCAATGACTAACAAGGTGTCATAAGTGCTACCGGCAAACATTACCGCGATCAGTGAGAACTGAATCCAGATGTTGGTCAGTGTTAATGGCTTCACTGGGCTGCCTGCCTTGTTGGTTTTACCATAAGACTTAGGGAACATCTTTTCTTTAGCACATAAATACGGCGCTTCAGAAGCCAGTACCGTCCAACTTAAAAATGCACCACAAACCGAAATTAACAGACCTATACTGACGATGTACTGTCCCCAAGGGCCAATAATCGCAGTCAACACTTTCGCCATTGATGGATTTTGATACTCCGCTAACTCTGTTGGTTTAATCACCCCCATAGAAAGCAATGTAACAAAGATATAAATGGATAACGCAGTTAACAAACCTAGAATTGTCGCACGGCCAATGTCTTTTCTATCGCGAGCACGGCTTGATACGACCACGGCACCTTCAATACCAATGAACACCCACACAGTCACCAACATGGTACTTTTAACCTGAGACAATAAAGAGTGGCCATCACCAAAGTGAACACCAGTAAAGTCGAGAGTGAATGTATCGAGGTTGAAGGCAAATAGAGCGGCAACAATGAAGAGAAGTAAAGGAACTAACTTAGCAAACGTGGTAACAAGGTTAATCATGGCTGCGGTTTCTACCCCACGCAGCACCAAAAAGTGCACCATCCAAAGTAGACAAGAAGCACCAAGCACCGAAACCCATGTATTACCTTGACCAAAAATGACACTATCTGGCGTATCAAACAACAAACCAAGAGTACTAAATACAATAACTAAGTAAGAAACGTTCGCTAACATGGCACTTAACCAATAGCCCCATGCTGAGCAAAAGCCAACAAAATCTCCAAAACCTTCTTTGGCGTAACCAAATACACCGCTATCGACATTAGGACGATGAAAAGCAAGTCGTTGAAATGAAAGCGCAAGGAAGATCATCCCAACACCAGTGATTGCCCAACCAATCATTACAGCCGCTGGGCTTGCAATAGCCGCCATATTTTGTGGCAAGCTAAATACGCCTGCACCTATCATCGAGCCTATTACAATTGCGGTTAGGGAGCCTAACCCAAGTTTATTGTTCATTATTATGTGGTTACCTATCGTTCAACCTGGGGGGATTTTACGTGCAATTTGTCAATATGCGCAGACTGGTTGTGATCGAAGTCTCGAACAAAGTGACAATAACAACTATTTCATTGTGTTCGATCAATCCCCAACGAACATTCTAATATTTTCGACTGCAAAATAAAGTTAAGAGGATAAAAATAACTAGTTAAACAAGTTAAATGCAGATTTATTAACCATAAATGGATATTCAGTCAGCCAAAAATGCATCACCTAGCGCACACGCACTAAAAGTGACATTACTCGGAAAGCGGCAGTGAATATATAAGCAAATTTAATAATAAGCAAAAAAGAGTGGAATTGGTCAAAATGGGCTCAAAACAACAATGGGGCGCATTGCACCCCATTTGAGAAAATATGACACTGTGAGCGATTAAAGACTAGTGTTCACGCCCTGATGGATTAACTGAAAACTCAACTTGTTGGTAAATGTCTGCCAGTTTTTTCTCGCCTGTCGCCTTACCTCGACGAGATTTAGCCGTATAGCCTGACTGATTATCTTGCATTTCTAGTGCTTTTTGATGCGCTTGAGCGGATTTCAAATATTCAGGATTCGCTAGCGCTTGTTGACGTAAACGATTTACGCGTTCGATGGTTTCCCACAACATAAGACACCTCCTTAATACCTGTTTATATAATCAGTATATAAGCCAATATTTAGGAGTCAAGAAAATACTGTTCATTCATCCAGCAAAGTTAACTCACGGTTTAGTGGCAAGCTTATCGCTTCGTGGTAGAATGCGAACCTTTATTCAGTACCTATGAGTCTCTCATGACATTTTCTAAACTCGGTTTAAGCTCACCAATTACACGCGCACTCGAAGAGTTGGGCTATCAAAAACCCACCACTATTCAAACGAAAGCAATCCCTGTCGCCCTTGAAGGCCGTGATCTGATCGCTGCTGCGCAAACTGGTACTGGTAAAACAGCAAGCTTCGTCTTGCCAATCCTTGAGAAACTCAGCCAAGGTGAAACACAACGTAAAAAGCGCATTCGTGCTCTTATCGTCGTACCAACCCGTGAACTGGCGATTCAGGTAGAATCAAAAATTGCCGATTACGGTAAACACCTTAACCTTACTTCAGCCGCTGTATTTGGTGGTGTGGATGAAAAGCCGCAGAAGCAACGCTTAATTGAAGGCGTGGATGTTTTGGTTGCAACACCCGGCCGTCTTATTGATTTGTATGGTCAACGCGCTGTCTACTTTGAAGAAGTCGAAGTCTTAGTATTAGACGAAGCAGACCGAATGCTGGACATGGGCTTTATTGAAGACATCAACAAGATCATCGCTCGCCTACCTGAAGATGTGCAAAACCTACTGTTCTCAGCCACCCTATCGAACAAGGTTCGCGATCTGGCTAAAACAGCTGTACATAACGCTTTCGAGATCACTATTGCGGCGAATGCAGCATCTAAAGCGAATATTGAACAATGGCTTATCACCGTCGATAAAGACAAAAAATCAGCACTACTGAGCCATTTGATTAAAGAAAATCAGTGGGACCAAGCGCTCATCTTTATCGAAACCAAGCACGGCGCCGCTAAGCTCGTTTCTCAGCTTGAAAAACGTGATATTCAAGCAGAAGCTTTCCACAGCGGTCGAAGCCAAGCAATCAGAGCGCAACTACTTGAAGACTTCAAATCAGGCAAGATTCAATACTTAGTCGCGACCGGTGTTGCCGCTCGTGGTATTGATATTGATGAACTATCACGCGTGGTGAACTATGACCTTCCCTTCCCTGCTGATGAATACGTACACCGAATTGGTCGTACTGGCCGCGCAGATGCGCAAGGGGAAGCAATCTCTTTAGTATCAAAAGACAACTTCAAAAACCTATGTATGATTGAAAGTCGCTTAGGGCACTTAATTGAGCGCCGCGAAGTAGAAGGCTTTACCCCAAACAAGCCTGTACCAATCTCGATTTTGAACTACGTACCAAAGCACAAACGACAATAAAGCAAAAAGCCAGCGTAAAGCTGGCTTTTTTATATCGTAATTTGAAAACTATTATTCCAATTGGGGTCTACAATAATATCATTAATATTATTACTAACTTTGATTAGCTTCCAATATTAAGCTGCGTCATCATGCTCTTGCTTATTTTTAGTGTCACCATAGACACCTTCAAAACCACGTAACTTTATTTCTAAATCTGCGCCAAAATATTGCAAATCTATAACTGGCTCTTTGTGCTCGTTAATTTGCTTACCTAACGTTTCTAAAAGCTCAGCCATGAAATCTTTAACAACCTGATCTGCCTCTGACAGATACTGCTCTAGTCTCTCATTTCTCATTTTATACCTAGCCTGAACATTAATTCTAATTATTCGATCTTTTATATTGTGTTTACTTTTCACACAAGGAGCACACTATGCAAATTAATACTGCCGTTTTAAATGGAAACCAGTACCGTTACTCTTTCTACCCTTGCCAAGACTCTGACCAACATGTGATCTTTTTACTTGGGGCATTGCAAGAAATCGAAAGTGTCGATTCATTTTCCAAGTCATTTGCTAACAAGCTCAATTGCATCACGATTGAAGTACCTGGGACAGGTTTAACCCAACCTCTAGACTCAACAATCAGTATCCGCGATCAAACTTCGATGCTACTCGATTTAATCAATTATTTAGGCATAAACAGTGCCCATGTGATTGGCTTTTCTTACGCCACAGCCATTGCCGTAGAACTGTGCGACTTATGGAAGAATGTACTGACTCTTTCCATATTCGGTGGCGTACCCGGCATTCCGACTTCTGGCCGACTTGCAACAAAAAAAATGATTGCCGCAGCCATGGAAAGCCCAAGCGATTTTGCGCAAACCTTTACCCAATCATTGACTATTAACCATCCCGACATTCCCAGAAACAACGCCATCATTAAGGCAACTGAAAGAGGTGTCGCTAAGCTCGAACAAGAGCGAATAGATGTATTTTTTGAAAACTCAGTACGGCTATTAGTTCATACCCCGAGTAATATTGAAAACATTTCAATACCAAGCACTGTCTGTGTCGGAGAATATGACCCCTATGTAACAACAGATATTGCTTTAGAGTTCGCAAATAAATTAAAAAACAGTCAGTTTGTCGTATTAAAAAATGCCGACCATTTGGCTCATTTGCAACACCCTGACAAAGTGGCCGCCATCATGATCGCTCAAGCGTCATCTTTAATAGAGCTTAAGAAAACGTTAACAAGTTTAACCTAAATAACTGAGTATTATTTTTAACTTTTAAAAATATATAATCAACTCAAAGTTCTGCGTATTTTGGGTTGATTATTTTCATTGAGACAGGAGAGGTCACGAATTACGTGTAAATTTTTGATAGTGTTGTCAGTATTTGGATCGCACTATTTTTATGAGAATAATCTAATTTTCTCAACGATTCAACAATCAACGAATCTCGTACATGCTGCATTTGACGTAGGCCATGAAATTGAGGGAACTGGCGCATTTCACTTGAAAAATCTGCATGTGAATCAAGATGAAAGCCTAGCTTAACTCTAAAACCTATCGCCACCGGGAAGTCTTTTATTTTATTGATGTCTTCAAGGATTGAATATTGGTATGTAGAAATCCCCAGCACCCGAGACAAAGTCTCTATAGAGATATTGTTCTCTTCTCTAAATCGTTTCGCGGTTATCGATATCGAACGATAATAATCGATCGCGAAGGCATTGACGTCTAACACCGGCGGCGGAAGTAGCTCGTTATAGTTGTCTAACGACCCCACTTGAGCTTCGACTTTAGCGCGGTATTGCAGAAATTCAGCTCTCGAGTCAGCGTCCATTAGATTGCACACGAGCTGCAAAAAGACATCAAACTGATCACTAGGTAATCGGCCAATACACAACAGGGCTTCAATCGCCTTGTCATCCATACCACGATAATGCTCTTTTAGCTTTAAACCGTAGTAGAAACTCGTCATCGGAACCATCATAACCCAAGACATCGCCGCGACGACGTGAATAGGCCGCATAGACGGATAGCTTTGCTGCATATAGCGCTTTAGGGTTGATCCATTGATACCCGAGACTCGTTTTTCGAGTTGTTCAAAGGTAATTCCCTGCGCACGACGAGCATAAGACATGGAAACAGCCATTTCTGAGTCAATATTCTTAAGTAAATTATCGAGTTTTTCGATGTCTTGATCTGAAACTTCAACGTTACTGTTCGGCATGTGGGCTATCTGTCTTGGTTCACATTTACAATCGTGGCTAACCTCTAGCTAACGACTAAATGTAAAGAAATATTACATATTAAGTCGCATTAAACTAACAGAATTAGCATTAACAATCTAGGTGATAAAATAACCACAAACAACTGATTAAACGTAACTTTGTATTAGTGCCATCGGGTGAACTCGCTCAAAACGCTTAGTTTCTCTGCCATTCGAGCGGCCAGATATATCGTAGACCAGACTCTATCGTCTGCGTTAAATCAAACACAATACAACGTGCACTCCACGGTTTTGCACTTAATACACCAGCAAAAAAGGGAGCTAAGCTCCCCTTCTAATGTAACTAATGTGCATTATTGCAAGTACGCGTTAAGCATCCACATCAGTTTTTCTTGTTCGCGGATGTAGTCACCCATAAGAGCCGCTGTACCTTCATCATTCGCATCACCAGCATTTTCAAGAATAGCTCTTTGTTTTGTAAGTAACAGACTAAAGCCATCCACCAGACCTTTCACACAATCTAAGCCTGTTGTCGCGTTTTCATGCTCGTGCAGCTCACTTGCTGCTAGGTAACGACTAAAACTGTGTACAGGGGTATGACCTAACGTCAGAATACGCTCTGCAAGTTCATCAATTTTCGTTTGCAAATCAGTGTAGATTTCTTCGAACTTAACATGCAGTTCAAAAAACTGTTGGCCTTTGATGTTCCAGTGGTAACCACGCGTATTCATATACAGCACTTGGTAATGCGCCAGTAGATGATTAAGTTGCTGCGCTAGATCAGAAGCTTGCTCACTATCAAGACCGATTAAGTTAATTTGATTTGTCATGGCGATTCTCCGCTAATTAGTTTAATCGAGTGGTTCACACCCGTAATTCGTTTCGTTAGCAGTAGAATAGCCCTTCATCATAAATTGGTAAAAACGATTAAATCTATACATTCAATCGTTGATACCTATTTACCAAAATCCCTTTCTAGACACGGAAAACTTAAATCAGCGCGCGATATCGAGTTGATTGTCTTTTACACCATTGATACGGAACCAACCTGCGATACTAAAGCGCTCAGCATTGGTTGGTAAAACTTCATGAGGGAATTGCTCAGATAGGAACACAAACAAACGCCCCGATTTAGGTGGAATTGTGGCTATGTGATTGTCATCAAGGTCATAGACTACCAGCTCACCGGCATCCGACTCATCCCATTGTTCATTCATATAAAATACCGTCGTCAAACGACGGTTTTCATTGCCCTTAAAACAATCTAAATGCTTTTGGTAAAAGTCACCTTTTTCATACTTGGCAAAATGCGCTTCGTATTCGAATAAACCTAGGTAAAAGTGACGGTTCGCTTCTAGGCGGATTTGCTCCATTTTATCCAAAAACTGCCCTACGGGATGACCCATCGCGGATGACAACCATTGGATTTTATCGCTACGAATCGTTTCTTCACGTTGGGTATCATCATTACGACCGATACGCGCGTTTTTCCAATCCTCTGGAATACAATCCCTCAACGCCGCAACCTCGGTAGGAGAAAGGAAATCATCCCAAATATAGTAGCCTTGGGTTGCTAACGCATCGATGAGTTGGTTCATTAGTTTGCACTCGTGCAGTTAAAGGGCGCTTTATATAAAACGCCCTCTAATTAAGTGCAATTTGGATGATTTGTCGTGACGACAAATTGAATTAAGCGGTTATTTGAAAATCGATAAATCGAGTGTAACTGGCTCACCTAACCAGTGGACAGAATCGGTGTGATCGCGCAGTTCGTCTTCTGTAAGTGGGTGAACCAATACAGAGTGCCCCGCCCTAACTTGCTCTAACCATGTTGTTACCTGCTCAAATTGAATTTGAGAGAAGTCTATTTCAAAACTCCACATCGTGTGGGGTCCTACCGGTTTACGATGAAAACGGCCGACTTTTAATCCCAATTCTTGGTTCGCTCTGACATGAATTTTCTCTGCATATTGACAAGTGGCTTGGTCAAAATAGAAGTGAGCGTGGTATTTTGTATTTGAAGACATCATCACTGTAATCATTATTATTTAGCTTTAGCGCATTGTAGCACCTCGTCTCCCCCATTGGGGCGCTACTTACATTAATTACATTTAATGATTAAGGTGAATTTGTGTGACCTACTTCCCTGTTCATTACTATCCCTGCTCTCACTCAGGCTTAACCCTATTCATGTTACGCCAATCCATGCTATTAATTCGATGATAATAAAAAAGTCATTTTAGAGGTTCAAATGGCAACCATTAACGACGTATGCCGTGTCGCTGGAGTCTCCAAGGCGACTGTATCGAGAGTGATTAATGGCACAGGACAAGTTCGTGCTAGCACTCGCGAGAAAGTAGAAGCGGTAATGAAAGAACTCAACTATCGCCCAAGTATCGTTGCACAAGCCCTAGCCAATAAAAGTGCCAACAGTATTGGCTTAGTCATTTCTGATTTTACCGGAGGATATTTCGGTAACCTATTGAAACAAGCCTCGGTGAGCGCTGAAAAAATGGGCAAGCAGCTCTTGTTTGCCGATGGCCATAATAATGCCGAGGATGAGCTGAAAGCTGTCCACTCGCTGGTTGAAAAGCGCTGCGACATTATTATTTTGTACAGTCGTATGCTCTCATGTGAGCAAGTGATTGCTCTTAGCAAATCTATCGATGTGCCACTTTTGAATGTCGGCCGCCTACTACCTGAATCCGCAGGCTATTCCATCTCGTTTGACCAAAAAAACGCGATACAAATTGCCGCCAAGCACCTCGTTGATCTCGGCCACAAGAACCTCACTTACATGGGACCAAAGCCCACCACCCCGACCTCTAGAATGCGCTTGGCAGGGTTCTTGGAATACGTTGAACAACATGAAGAGCAAGGTTTAGTTAACCAAATATGTGAGTCGAACTTCGGCTTTGAAGAAGGTTATAAAGCGACGAAGAAATGGCTGGAAAGCAATCACTTTGGTAGTGCGATTATTGCTGCGGCTGACGATATCGCTGTAGGGTGCATTAAGGCATTAAAAGAACATGGCATATTGGTCCCACAACACGTTTCAATTGTCAGTATTGATAATGATGCCTGTTCGCCATTTATTGATCCACCGCTAACAACGGTCGATGTGCCAATCCGCGAAGTGACTGATAGAGCCATGGCGGTCGCGCAGGAAATTCTCAGCGGAGCACCACAACCCGATCCTGAAGTCATTTACGGTCAGTTAATCGAAAGAGCCTCCACCCGTTCTCTTTGGGAATAGTCTATTTAATGGCTTTGTTATTAACAGAGCCATTATTTACCAACGCCCTACCTCTCTATCCTATCTTTTCTAATCTATAAAATTTGATCCAATAAACACTATTTTCGGCTAAACAGCTGTTTTTCGTGATATTAGACGCATCAATGTAACCGGTTTCGGTAACCGGTTTCTTTAATCTCTATAGTGGTTAATGTTTAATCACAAACGCAAGTTAGAGGAGCAGCAAGATGAAGATATTTCTCTGTTGTGCAGCCGGAATGTCTACCAGCATGCTTGTCACCAAAATGGAACAAGCGGCTAAAACTAAAAATATTCAATGTGAAATATCAGCCCACTCGGTATCGGAGTTCGAAGATTGCATCAAGGCATGTGATGTTTGCCTAGTCGCACCACAAGTGAAGTTTAGATTCGAAGAATTTAAGCAAGAAGCAACGGCGATAGGCAAGCAGTGTGGCCTTATCGATATGATGAACTACGGAATGCTGAATGGTGAAGCGGTATTAGGCCAAGCCATGGAACTATACAAATCACGTTAGAAATGGAGAATCACAATGTCTGTATTTGATAAAACAATGCACTTTGTCGAGAACGTCGTCGCTCCAGTCGCAGGCAAAATCTCGGCACAAAAACACATCACCGCGGTAAAAGATGGCTTCGTTTCTGCAATGCCGTTCTTAATTGTTGGCTCACTTCTTTTGGTACTTGCTTTCCCACCAGCGGACAGCGGTTTCTTCTTCGAAGGCTGGCACAACCTTATCAACTTATTAGGTAGCGATAATATCCTAGCCCCATTCCAAGTCAGCATGGGTATCTTCGCCGTCTATGCCACATTTGGTATTGCATTTAGTATGGCGGAATCTTACAAATTGCGCCCAATGAACACCGGCATGCTAGCTATGTTTGCCTTTATTCTTGCAGCTGCTCCTATGGTTAACGTGGCAGATGTTGGTGGCGTACTACCAGCAGCGTATCTAGGTGGTTCTGGTGCCTTTACTGCGATTCTTTGTGGTCTGCTGGTTCCTGAAATGCAGCGTCTACTTATCAAATACAACATTCGTATTAAGATGCCTGATGCTGTTCCACCAAAAATCTCTGCCTCTTTCGATTTGCTGATCCCTATTGTGTTTATCTCAGTGATCGTAGTGACTATCAACGCTGTTCTTGGCGGTTATGGTTTGCAAATCCCATCTGCGATTATGGAACTGTTCAAACCGTTAGTGCTGGCATCAGACTCTTACATTGCTGCACTTCTAGCAGTAATGCTTATTCAATTGCTATGGTTTAGCGGCATCCACGGTGGTTCGGTTGTTGGCGGTATCATCGCACCAATGCTGTTGGTTAACCTTGGCCTAAACCAAGAAGCACTTGCAGCCGGTGAAGCGCTACCGAAGATTTTTGTAAACCCACTGGTCGATTTCTTTGTCTTTGTTGGTGGTGCCGGCGGTACATTTGGCCTAGTTCTACTAATGATGCGCTCTAAAGCCACTCAGCTTAAAACCATCGGTAAAATGTCTGTGATTCCGGGTGCGTTCAACATTAACGAACCGGTTATCTTTGGTACTCCGATTGTAATGAACCCAGTTTACTTTATCCCTTGGGTTGTCGCTCCGTTCATCAATACCTCAATCGTTTGGATGGCATTCAAAACGGAAATGGTATCTCGCATCATCGCACTACCACCTTGGACAATGCCTGCTCCAATTGGTGCGGTTATCGCAACCAACTCGATTACCGCAGCGCTGGTTGTTCTGGTATGTCTCACCGTGAGTATGGTGGTCTTCTACCCATTCTTAAAAGTTCACGAAAAGCAGTTACTGGCTGAAGAAAAAGCAATGGCTGAAGCGGCGAACCCTACACCAACAAACGAGGAAGAACTTAATGAATGCCGTAACTAGCCCAAGCCCAGTGCACGAAATTACTGAAGAGTTCCTCATGACACTGCTGTGTCATGTAGGA
This sequence comes from Vibrio sp. LaRot3, assembly GCF_027587025.1. Classification (GTDB taxonomy): domain Bacteria; phylum Pseudomonadota; class Gammaproteobacteria; order Enterobacterales; family Vibrionaceae; genus Vibrio. Next base: position 1,092,897 of record NZ_JAPPTI010000001.1, read on the forward strand.
GCAGCCCGCTCAGCATTCATTGGCGCGATGCGTAGTGCAAGGGCGGGGGAATTTGATGCAGCCCAACTTCAAATGGAAGAAGGTGATCAAGCACTGAAAGACGTCCACAAGTCTCAAACTGAGCTAATTGGGTCTGACGAGGGTGCGGGTAAAGTAAAAATGACGCTAATTCTGACTCATATTCAAGACCATATCATGACCACCATGCTATGCCGTGAAGTGACAGAAGAAGTCATTGCTATTCATAAAGAGCTAAAAGGAAAATAAGTCGTGAAAAAGCGTATTTTTGATTACAACGCCGAAGACTTTCGCCTTGCCGATCGTCAACAGTTAGTCGATGCAATTCGCCTCTCAGAGGGGCGAACCATGATGGTCGAAAATGTCATTGGCCTTACACCGCCCATCGATATGGTATCGGGCGCGGAGATCGCCGCAGCATTCGGGGCTGATATGATCACCCTGAACTGCCTAGATGTGTTTGACCCAAAGATCAAAGTGCTGACGGATGACCCAGATGCCTTTATTACTATCGATCAGGTAAAACAGCAAACAGGTCGTCTCATCGGCTGTAACCTAGAGCCAGTACCTGAAGGGGTAACCCATCTTGTAGAAGGTAGAACAGTAACAGAACGTAGCGTCAAACAAGCGGTCGAAATTGGCTTAGACTACGTAATGTTAACAGGTAACCCGGGCAACTGTGTTTCGCAAGAAACCATTCTCGAAGCCATTACTTTAGTTCGTACCATTGCGCCTGAAATGCTCATTGTTGCAGGTAAGATGCACGCCGGTGGTGTCGGCAATGACTACAACCTCAATATCGTGCCAGCCTTTGCCGAAGCAGGCGCCGATATCATGATGTTCCCTGCCCCTTACACTACCCCAGGTGTCGGGCCAGAATTAGCGAAGCAGATGATGGATGCAGTACACCAAACCAATATGTTAGGTATGCTCGCAATCGGTACGTCTCAAGAAGGAGCAACTGAAAGCTACATCGAGCAAGTCACCATCGCAGCTAAAGCCGCGGGTGCTGATGTACTTCACATTGGCGACGGTGGCTACAGCGGCATTGCTCCACCAGAAAACATCATGAGAATGGGCATGACATTACGTGGTCGCCGCCATCAATTTAAACGCATGGCTAACCGCCGTTAAGTCTTTAAACGCAACCCATAAAACAAAGTACACACCTTTGTTCTAACAAAAAACCAGCACTTCATGCCGTTCGGTGCTGGTTTTTCTTAGAGTCATAAGCCATTGGTCATATCTCGTATGACTAATCGCTTATGAACATCCATCGATGTTATCAGGTGTCCTCCTTAATAGAGCTATTTAGCTTAGCCCCACTTCGGTGGGGTATTTTTTGCCTAAATCATCCCTTGCTCTACAGCGTATTTGGCCAACTCGGCCGTGCTATGCAGCTCTAATTTATGTTTGATATTCTGTCGATGTGTTTCGACCGTTCGATAACTAATATCGAGGATAGTCGCCACTTTCTTGCTGCTGTGTCCTTGTGCGACAAGTTTGAGAACCGCTTCTTCTCTGCGGCTTAGCGGGTTCGGCTTCTGCGCTGCGGGAATCACCTGTTGAGAGAACAGAGTCTGAGTGACCGATTCACAAAAGTAAGTAGAGCCTTGATCCACGGTTTTAATCGCTTGAACCATTTTATCCGCTGAAATTTCTTTCAACATGTACCCCACCGCGCCAGATTGCATCACTTTCATAATGTACTCGCGGTTATCGTGCATGGTCAGCATCAACACTTTTACATCTGGTCGTTCCTGCTTGACCACTTGAGTCGCATCAATGCCATTCATCAATGGCATACTGACATCCATCAGCACCACATCAGGGTTCAATGCTTTGATCACTTCCACCGCTTCAACGCCATTACTGGCAGTGCCAATGACGTCAATGTCGCTTTCTAAACTCAAGCGCGCTTTAAACCCTTCGAGTACCACTTGGTGATCATCAACAATCACGACCTTGATCGGTTCATCCATAGGTGATCCCTTCTAAATGGAGTAATACGGTAATTTCAGTGCCAAACCCCGGTTCGCTATCTAACTCAAAATCACCGCCGATAAATTCCACCCGCTCGCGCATATTGCGCAAACCTATTCCCGTCTTTCTAAGTGTAGAACCCACATCAAAACCTACCCCATCATCGCGAATAATCAATTGCAGCATATTTTCAATTTGCTGCAATATCACCGTCACGTTAGACGCTTGAGAGTGCTTTTCTATATTGGTCAATGACTCTTGCGCGACTCGATACAAGGTCGTAGCAATTTCTGATTTCAATTTGCCTTTTTGGGTATCAAAAGAAACATCGACGGTTAAGCCAGAGTGAGACTGAAAATCTTGCAGCAAAGTGTTCATTGCCGCTTCTAAGCCGATATCATCTAACGCGCTTGGGCGCAGATTATGAGAAATATGGCGCACTTCGTTAATGGCCATCATCAATGACTGTTGCGATTGATTCAAATATTGCCGCTGCGCTTGGTCTTCAAGTTTATGGCTAAGCAGCTCTAAATGGCACTTGCTTGAAACCAACAATTGGTTAATGCCATCATGCAGCTCTCGAGCCAGATGTTTTTTCTCATCTTCTTGAAACATCACGGTTTTATGCGCCAGCTCTTTTAAGCTTTTGTCCGCAATACGATGTTCATGCATATTGACCGCTAACGTAATCACCACAATCACCGCGACAGTAATCACCACAATGACGATCAAAGAAAAGAAAGTCGTCTCAATGTTGTTGTTAACCGCCGACTGTAAATTTGCCACCTCTTTGGTGACGTCTTCAATATATAGGCCAGTGCCTATCATCCAGTCCCACTTATCTAACCACGCAGCGTAACTTAGCTTAGGTACTGTTTCGCCCGTCGAAGGTTTTTGCCAAAGATACTGATGAAAACCGCCACCAGAGCGAGCTTGTTTCAGCAATTCGACAATTAAGAAATCACCATTTTCGTCTTGAATATGCAGTAAGTTACGCCCTTGCAGCTCAGGCATGATTGGATGCACAAGATTAGTGCCATCGTGCAGATAGACAAAGAAATAGCCATCACTGCCATACCTGAGTTTACTGATGATGGACTTAACCGCATTTTTGGCCGTCACTTCATCGAGGTTGGGATCATTGTAAACATGTGAAATCGCATCAAATGCCAAATCTACACTGTCCTTTAATGCCGACTCTTTTGACTGAATTAACCCCGAGCGAAATATCTCTACCTCTTTGTCACCCAACGTTTTTGCTTGATATACAGCAATCCAGCTCATGCTGGCGGTAACCAGTAAAAGCGGCAATAAACTTAATAATATCAGTTTGGCTTTAAGAGGCATTCCGTCTCCTCTCAATGAATTTAAAGCGTGCAACAACAAAAATGGCTTGCGTAAAGCAAGCCATTTAACTCTATCATTTACATGTCATTAACAACACTCTTTGTGATCACATTCCATAGAATTCTGGGAACACCAGCAATGAAGCGAGTACGGCTATCTGAATACCGATAAAAGGCATTACCCCTCGATAGATGTCACGGGTGGTCACGCCTGCCGGAGCGACACCTTTGAGGTAAAACAGACTAAAGCCAAATGGCGGCGTGAGGAAAGAGGTCTGCAAGTTCATCGCGATTAAGATGGCAAACCATGTCATGTTGATCCCCATTAACTCTGCAACCGGAGCGATAATCGGAACGATGATGAAACAAATCTCAACGAAATCAATGAAGAAGCCAAGAATCAAAATCACTAGCATTGTGATGATCAAAAAGCCCCATTTCTCACCCGGTAGCTGTAGCATCCACTCTTCCACTAGGTAATCGCCACCTGTATAAGTAAAGGCCATCGAGAATGCTGTCGCACCAAGTAGAATCGCGAATACCATGGCGGTCACTTTCACGGTCTCTTTCGCTGCATCGTAAACCATTCTCCAGCTAAACTGCTTATACAGTACCGCGAGCACAATAGCGCCAGCACCACCTAAAGCCGCAGATTCAGTAGGCGTTGCAACACCGGCAAAGATAGAACCCAACACCACAATAATCAGAGCTAAAGGCGGAATCACAGCTTTTAGCGCTTCAATCACTTCTTGTTTACGGCTGACTGATTCATCACGCTCAATAGGCTGAGCAGCTTCAGGGTTTAACTTGGCATAAATAAGGATATAAACAACATACGCGCCAACTAATACTAGCCCCGGCCATACAGCTGCTTGGAAAAGGTCGCCCACTGGTACGCCCAATACGTCACCGAGTAGAATCAAAACAATAGACGGCGGAATGATTTGACCCAGTGTCCCCGAGGCACAGATAGTGCCGCACGCGAGCCCTTTGTCATAGTTATATTTCAGCATGACAGGCAACGAAATTAACCCCATCGCCACCACGGATGCACCCACAACGCCTGTCGAAGCCGCAAGCAATGCACCAACCAACACCGTTGATATGGCAATACCGCCGCGTACGCCACCAAACAACTTACCCATAGACTCGAGCAACTGTTCAGCTAGACGTGTTTTCTGTAACACGAGCCCCATGAATACAAACAGTGGAACAGCCATCAACACCGTGTTTTCCATGATGGACTGAATCCGATACGGCATAAAGGCAAACATATCCATGCCTTCGGCCCAAACACCAAAGATGAGTGCGATACCACCAAAGGTAAAGGCAACCGGAAACCCTAGAAGCAACGCAAACAGGGCAACGAAAAACATTACAATACCAATCATTGTCAGCTCCTATTTGCTTGTGTGATTTTGAAGTAGATGAGGGTTAACGATTTTATTTAGAGAATGCAGCATCAAGCCGATGCCACTCACTGCCATAAAAAAGAACGATAATGGAATCATCGCTTTAATGATCCAACGATAAGGTAGCCCACCTGGGTCGCCCGAGGTTTCACCAAGCGAGTAGCTCTCCTTAGCAAAGTCGATACCGTACCATGCCACCAATAGGCAAAATGGGAATAGGAATATCAACGTACCGAGCAAATCGATGATCGCTTGAGCTTTGTTCGATAAGCGCTCGTAGAACAAGTCCACTCGAACATGTCCACCCGCTTTAATCGCGTATGGCACACCGAGCAAGAATACAGCTGAAAATAAGTGCCATTCCATCTCTTGGAAGGCAATAGAGACATCATTGAACACATAACGCATCACCACGTCGTACACGACATTGGCGAGCAGAAGAATGAATAAGATACTGGATAACCAGCCGAGGAAATCGCCAAAGCGATTGAAGATTCGCTCTATATAAATAAGACTTCTCATCCCTAACTCCATGGAATTTTGAAAATGGCTCCGCTCTTGATATTCAAGGCGGAGCTTCATCGTTGTAGAACCAATCTCGCGTTGGTTTAAGTTTCTTGGGCTTTTTGTGACATTGTCACCACTTACCAGAAAGATTATTGTGCTTGGCTATTTAGGTAAGCGCGGTGTGAAATGTTTGACCAAGGACGAACTTGCTCTAGATATTCAGCTTGAGAAGCTTGAATCTCTTTTGCCAACTCATCTTTCTCTGCATGTTGTTTTAGAAGGCGATCATTCGCTTCACGTAATGCCGTCATCACTTCCGCAGGGAAATCTTTTACCTGAACATTCGGGTATTCTGATTGGATAGACGCCCAGTTCTTACCACTTTCATGTTTCGATTGGGTGTACATATCGTAAGCGGCTGTTTTCATCGCAACTTGTAAGATGGCTTGTAGATCTTCTGGTAGGCGATCCCACGTACGTTTGTTGACTAAGAATTGCAGCTCTGTACCCGGCTCGTGCCAGCCTGTGTAGTAATAAGGAGCAATTTTGTGAAAGCCCATTCGTAAATCCAGAGACGGACCAACCCACTCTAGCGCATCGATGGTTCGACGCTCTAGTGATGTGTAAAGCTCACCCGGTGCGATGTTGGTTGGTTTCGCACCCAGCTCTGCCAGTATCTCACCCGCAAAACCTGGAATACGCATTTTCAGACCTTGTAGATCCGCTACTGAGTTAATTTCTTTTTGGAACCAGCCGCCCATCTGAGTATCAGTATTACCACCCGGGAATGACAGCAAGTTGTGAGGTTCATACACCTGCTCCATCAGTTCCATACCGCCACCATAATAGAACCAAGCGTATTGCTCGGTCGGCAGCATACCAAACGGCATTGATGTGAAATAAAGCGTATTTGGCACCTTACCTTTCCAGTAGTAAGAAGCGGAGTGCCCCATATCGTATTGACCAGATTTCACCATGTCGAACACACCCAGTGGCGCTTTGTGTTTGTTGGCAGAATCGATACGAATTTGCAGGCGACCATTAGACATTTCTTCGGCCATCTTAGCCATATTCTTAGTCGCGTCGCCAAAGATTGGGAAGTTAGGTCCCCAAGTTTCAGCCAGTTTCAGTCTGTAGACTTTATCTGCTGCGTTTGCTGTAACGGCAAACATCGCTAGCGTTGCCGCGACTGCGGTTCCTTTCATTACACGTTTAATGGTTTGTTTTATAAGACTCATGTTTACGTCCTTTCTTATAAGGTTCTTTGTAGAGACATCCTGTTTCATTGACAGCATGAATCATCAAAGAGCAATAAAAAATCGGCGTGAACACGCAGGAAATTAACAGATGAATTTTGAAGTTATACGTACATATACGTAGTTATACGTAGTACATAAACCAATAATGGACTTATACAACTGATTTAAAATATGTTTTTATTTAGAGCGTGCAATCTATATGACGAATAAATACGCACGTAGAAAAACCAAATAAAGTTTGCAGTTATTTGAATAAATGTGATGTTGCGTTTTAATTTTTGTAAACCAACCCTACAGACACAAAAAAGCCTCGACAGTGTCGAGGCTTTTTTGCAATCGTATGGCTAACGAATTAAAGAGCTTTATAGATAACTTTGTTACCTGATAGCTGCTCTTTCGCTACTAGATTTTCTTCTAGTAGTTTCTTAAGTGCGCCAGTCGCCCAAGAAGCTGCTTTTGCTTCTTCTTGGCCAGCGGCTAGGCCGATACCTTTAGGGTTGATACCCTCAGCATTGCTAACAACAATGTCTAGTACTTGTTGCTGTTTAGGCGTAAGAGCTACGTCAGCTTTCTTAGCTACAACAACTTTCTCCGCAGCTGGTGCTACAGCGACCTTTTTCTCAACTACAGGCTTAGCTTTTTTAGTTGCTTGGATGTTCGCAACTGTCGCTTTAATGTGCTTTTGCAGTTTCAGCTGCACTTTGCGCTTATGAGCAAGTCTCATCGAGTGTTTCTCCATTTCACTGCATACGGAGCAGTGGTGAAAATTTGAAGCGCGATTTATACCAAAAAATTGCCCCCTTTTATAGGGTAACAACGTGATTCTGGGACAAAAACACCCGAACATGTCGTGTAAGTCTAGAATTTAATCAATAATGCTTATGATCGTTTTTACCTATACTGAATATATAACCATAGGTTTGTTTGATTAGGCTTAAATTATGCCCACACTTCATCTCATCAACCATCGCTTGTTTTCTCGCGCTCGACATTTTCGCTGGGCGTTAATTTTGGTTATGGCTTGTATGGGGATGATGGCATACTTTGCCAACGATGTTCGCCAGTTCTTAATTGGCTTGCTGCTTTTATTGATACTTTCTATTTTCGCTTACGGGCTGATCCTGAAAAGTACCGTGCGCTACACCCTCACCTCTAGCCATTTTCAGCAACATTTATCTAAAGGAGGTTGGGTGGTTCAGTGGAGCAACATAAGTAAAGTGGGAATTTGCCAATGCCAGCAGCAAGGTTGGTATCAATCACTGCCATGGATTGGCATCAAATTGAAAAGCTACTCACCCTACTTAGACGCAATATGCCCAAGAGTAGCCACCGAGGTTTTACTTGGGCAAAGGGCTTTGCTCTACCTCGGTACACAGCAAAACAGCAACGTAGCTAAATTCGAAGATCTGGTGCTAGATTCTCATCCCTATACTAGTGAGAATGGTACGGTGTATACCGGTTTACAAGCGATGCTCGCCAATAGAATGCACTACCAACGTAATTTCTTCGACTACGACGTGTTTATTTCCACCAGCGATTTAGATAGGTCTGCGGAAGAGTTTGTTGGCCTTGTCCGGCGCTATTTAGCTGCCAATCAAACCTAATGAAATAAGGCAGGTAAATTAAAGGCCGCGATTGCGGCCTTTAAGTATTTAATACAGTGGCATTTCATCAGCCACAAAAGGGTTAGACGTACGTTCTCGTCCAAAGGTGGATTCCGGACCATGCCCTGGAACAAAGCGAACTTCGTTGCCTAACGGCCACAGTTTGGTTTTGATCGAATCAATCAAAGTATTAAAGTCGCCCTTTGGAAAGTCTGTACGGCCAACACTGCCGTTAAACAAAACATCACCAACAAACGCTAGCTTAGCTTCTTCCGAGTAAAGAACAACATGGCCTGGTGTATGACCCGGCGTATGATAAACATCCATACTCACATTGCCGAATGTCACTTTATCACCCTCATTTAGCCATTGTGTCGGTTCAAACGGAGTGGTTAACGGGAAACCAAACATTTGGCTTTGGCCTTCTAGTCCTTGTAACCAAAAGTTATCGTCTTTATGAGGGCCGATAATTGGCGTATTACCTAGCGCCGCGGCTAAAGGCTCAGTTCCGCCAACATGGTCTAAATGACCATGAGTAAGAACGATACTTTCAACCTCAACGCCAAGCTCTTTAATCAACATCGCGAGTTGTTTTTCATCGCCGCCTGGGTCAATCACAATGCCCTTCATGGTTTCATCACACCACACGATTGAGCAGTTTTGAGAAAACGAAGTGACTGGCACCACTTGGTACTTAAGAGACATAACGAAACCTTTCCATATAAAAGTCGAATCTGGCAGAACTATGACACGATAGAGAACCAAGCTCAAGAATGGCCATAAAAAACAACGCGGCAATAGCCGCGTCGTTAATCAATTAGTTATGGTGGTGTGTTAAGACCAGTAGCGAACAGGTCCGGTATCAATGTGAATAAAGTTACTGCTTGGATAATAACCAACGCCACCAGCGCTGATTTCACGGGCAACATCGCGCACGCGTTTTAGTGATACGCCTTCTAAACGAAAATCAATCGCTCGACCCAGCATGTGATAGCTTTTCTTTGCAACACCGTTCGATTTGGCACGTAATGCCTCGTTAGTTGCCGGAGAGCGATAACCAGAGATGATTTGCACTTCAGAGCTCACACCTAATTGAGATTGGATAAGAGCAATCTGATCAAACAGGTGCTTATCCATAGGGTGTACTTCTTCTCTTCTAAAATCACGACACAAGTGATCTAAACGAAACAGCTCGCTTCTCAGGTAATCTTGACCATCGTAGTAACGCGTTTCTAATGCTTCACCAGTATGAATATTATTTAACGCTAGCGAACGAGAAAGATCTGGGTAAGATGCCAATGCTACGCTCGGAGCACAACTTGCGACAACTAAACCACTTCCTGCCAACTTAACAAAATTTCTACGCGTAACTTGCACTATAAAACACCTTCACAAATCTATTTCTACACTGTGTCGTCGAGGACACTACATAACTCTTGTGATAAGTGCAAATGCATAAACCGTGCTAACTATGCGTCTAAATTTTGTCATTCACGGTTAATTATTGAACTAATTGATAATTTTTCTTAAATAATCTTTATGCAAAATTTAGGTCAAGATCATCTTTGCCGCTTCATTGCCGCTCTTAGCGGTCGAAACTGTATACATCGTCACGATATTGAACAACGCCACCTTCTGACCATGCAGTCTGATAGATAATATGCACGGGAATGCGACGGCGCAGCGGAATCGCTTTATTTGGCTCCCCTTCTGCTTGAGCAATACGTTCAATGTCTAAGCCCTGATTCTCCATCAATAAGGTGGCAAACTTGTCGGCGTGTTTTACCCGAATACACCCAGAGCTAAAGGCTCGGCTTTCTTTGTTAAAGAGAGACTTGCTTGGAGTATCATGCAAATAGATGGCACGTCGATTCGGCGTATTGAACTTGTATAAGCCTAGCGCATTGTAGTTTCCGGACATTTGACGCATGCGATAAGGAAAGGCTTCTGGGTTTAAGTGTTGCCAATCAATTTCAGCCGGATCAATGACTTCATCGGATCCCCATTTTGGGATAATGGCGATGTTCTTCTGTTGCAAATAGGCGGCGTCTTGCTTAATTTTCGGGATAATATCCTCTACCATGATTTTCCACGGGATATTCCACGTGGGATTAAGCACAATTGAATCTAAATTAGTCGTCATCACTGGCGTTTTGCGAGCTTCTCGTCCGACAACCACTCTCGATTCAAATACAGTTTCGCCATCATGCCAGTAGGTCATCTCAAATCTTGGTACATTAACCAGAATGATGGTGTCTCGCTGCTCTGGCCACATTCGAGCGCGCTCTGCATTCAACGCTAATGTTGTGTAGCGCTCTTTAATCGAACGATTGAGCCATTTCACCGTTTTAGGACCAATGACACCATCTGGATTTAGGCCATGCATACGTTGAAACGATTTGATAGCCGGCTCTAACGTGGCGTCATAATACGCTACGTTACGATCAACATTCTCTATGTTAATGTCGAGGACAGCGAGGCGACTAAGTAATGCTTCTCGGTTAGGGAGTAAATCACCTGTTCGCAGCACGCGTTCGTGCTGATGGTAAGCAGGCAACGGCTCTTCATGCAATTTCACTAAATGCAAATAAGCTTGAATTAACGCGTTGTACCCATCCCCGTCCGGTGTATAAGCATCAATCAAAGCGCCTAATTGCTGACTTTCAATTGACGCGCGTAAAGCGAGAATGATTTCGTCACTCGCTGGTGGCAGCGGTTGCGTCAGTTTAGATTCAAAGAACCATTCCATCCCTTTGTGTTTTGCTTGCTCGGCATAAACCATGTAAGCCAGCATCGTATCCGTGGCTAACAAATCATATTCATACCAACGGTTACTTTTGCGTAGATATCTAAGGTGGTTCAGCTTACGGGAAAACAACGGGCTAAAATTCGCGGCTTGAATCACTTCAAGCTGAAATTCTAGTTGGCTACTTTGCTGTAGATCGAACCAAACTAGATGTTCACCATTATTTCGGTAAATGCTTTCAACCACATCGGTGTATTGCATCATCGAAGGGACTTGGCTTTGGTCATTGACCCAACCAATTTGCTCAAAATACGATAATGCCCATGAAGGCATGGGCATTAGGATGAGCACTAAAAGTACTACGTTGTTCCTTAACATCTCTACTTTCACTTTCTGTCAATTGCTAGTTAAAGTATGGCAGATTTTTTGAACAATTATATGACTTGTTTTTGAGAATGAAATATCAATCACTTAATAATCATGGTGACAGTAAGTTACTGACAAATAGATAATTATATAATTGCCGTCCAATGATTATCCCACTGAATTCCTGAGTTGATTTGAGACTTTTTGTCAGGATTATACTGAGTGATAACGCCACCAGCTCCTGAGCTTACTCTAAACGCTTTATCTTGCACGACAACTCCCGAAGCATCAGGAAGTGGTGCTAGTTCCATTAATTGCATAGTCCTCTTAGACCAAATGCCATAGCAACTGCCTCGCGGCGAAGTCGCAAGGATCCAATCTTCAGTCGCGGCAATACTGGCAATATAATGATTGAACCTCGCCCACTGTTCTGGTTCGGCTTCAAGGAACTGCATTTCACCACCTGCAGTATGCATCGCCAGTAGCGCCGGATACTCATCCGGCTCACCGCGATACTGTTGGCCACAAAGTACAGTTTTACTGCCATCATGGGCTAAATGACGAATACTAAGATGATGATCAGGTAACGACACTTGCTCAACCAATTCCCCGTTTTGGTTAACATAACTCAGGCTTGGCTGCATCACATCCAAGTTTAGAGGCTGACGACCATTGGTATGCACACCCCCAACGCCAATCGCTAAGGTGCTATCAGGCATGATGATGACTTCATGTGGTCCAAGGCCAAAACCGGTAAATTCGGCCACTTTTTTATAGCCGTGTTCAACATCATATACGCCGATGATACCCCTGCTTGAGCCTCTCTCTCCTTCGGTAGCAAACAGCAGCGACTGATCTAGCGAGTACACGCCATGCCCGTAATAATGGCGATTATAGTCTGCTTTATGAAGGGAAACGAGCTCTCCTGTTTGATAGTCAAACACCATGAAGAACTCACCTGGCCGACGAGCAAATGCAACGGCATGTCTTTTTTTAGTGCTGGTTGCAATGCCATGCCCGCGAGCAGGTAAAGGTAACTGCCTTATAGGCATACCGAATTGATCAGCGACGACGACAGAAAACTGCTCTCTGCCTTTGATAGCACAGCCAATTAGAGCTTCATTGCCAGACACCGAAGTCGATGCGCAACCAAAAGGTAAAAATGGCGTCGCAGAGCCAAATAACGCAGCCTTAAGCAGCGTTCTTCTCGTTTTATCAGTCACCATCGGTTGCATTGAATCCTATAACCACACCTAGCTCTATCGCGACCTCTTCATGAATGAGGTAGTTAAGCTGCTCTAGTTTATTGTATTGCGCTAAAACGGTTTGATACCCCTGCTTTGTCTGGAGTAAATCAAACAAACTTGTCTCTATTGGCCAAGTTTCTAAGGTGTAATTAAACTGATGAACAATACTGTCAGCGAGCTGTTGTTTTCCTCGTGATCGCAGAAGATTATCCAAACCTTGACCGTTCGCCAAATACAACGACTGCATGGCGGCGATATTGGCTTTTAAATTAGACATGGATGTTTTCGATCGCCAAGACTCAGCAAAATATGGACGCGGCTTACCGACTTTAGCGAGTGGACGGCTGAGTTTTTTCATACTGTAATCAAGCTGATTAGATAACAGCGCTATATACTCAGAATCCCAACCCTTTTGGTCTAGCTCTAACCATGGATTCTGTTGCCAACTACTCGCAATGGTTTTGGCGTTATTGGCTAAGTTTTGGCTGATCGCAACGCCTGTGTGGCAAGTCGCTTGATTGGTCGCAATATCCGATTGCTTGTCATAAAGCAGCCATTCAATCGAACCTAGGCCTTGAACTGTCACGCTCTGTTTCGCTATTTCACTCGTCTGCCATTGTTTATCTTGTTTGATCAACGCTGACATCTTGCGACCAGTGGTGTTCTTTTTATCTGGCCAAAATTGTACATTCCAACTTTGGGCGAGTGCCGCTTGTGGACCTCGCTCTTGCCCTTGTAGCGCCATCCAAGACTCCATGGTTGAATGCCACTGAGCCTGTACCGTTTGAATGTCAGTACTTTCTGCACAAAACCCTATTAGACTCTGCTTGAGTTTAGCCGCTTGGGCATCAAACTTTTGTGCGGCGTCAAACTCAACAAAGTAAACCGCCTGACTGATGTGGCTAGATTGATCAGCATGGAGAGCTTGAGATGTAGATTGGCAACCGGTAAGCACCGCTAACACCAATATCGAGAGTGACTGTAGTTTCATCTCTAATCCTTATAACGAGTTTAGGAAGGCAACCAGCGCTTCACGTTCTTGTTTATTAAGCTTTAGCACTTTTTGCTTTGCAGGTTCTGCTTCCCCACCGTGCCACAGTACCGCTTCCATCACATTACGCGCGCGGCCATCATGTAATAAGAAGGTATGGCCGTTCACTTCTTGGGTATAGCCAAGTCCCCACAACGGCGGTGTTTTCCACTCCGTTCCTGTTGCTAAGTACTCAGGTCGGTTATCCGCCAACCCTTCGCCCATATCATGCAACAGTAAATCAGTATAAGGATGAATAAGCTGATTAGAAATCGCAGGCAAACCCTCTCGATGGCCAGTTTTCACCTCTGTTTTATGGCAGCTGTCGCAACCAATGTTTTTAAACAGCTTTTGACCCGCTATCACCTGAGGATCATTGACGTTGCGACGAGTTGGCACAGCTAAGTGTTGAGAGTAGAACTCAACGAAGTCTAAAATATTGTCACTGACTTCTGGTTTACCGCCGTGTGGCATCTCCTGACAGATGGTCTGCTTCTCTGTACAGTTTTCAACTGGGAATAGATTGCTAGTTAAGCCGACATCGCCATTAAATGCTGCGGCATTTTGCTGCATTAAGCTCGGCTGACCCGCTTTCCAACCAAAGCGACCAATTGAGAAACCTTTCTTCTCAATATCCCACACTTTGTTGGTTTTGCCTGAGATGCCATCGCCATTCGCATCCTCTTCGTCCGCCCACCCTAGCAGCGTTTCATCGGGAATGCTCTCTAACAAGCCTAAACCAATCATCGGCGGCGCGACACGGGCAGACATCATGGTGTCAGGGTGCATCGCTCCATAGCCAAGATGCGTAATGGTCAAATTCGGTTTACGAAGAGTAACGACTGTTCCATCAGCAAACGTTACAGGTACATCACTATAAGAAATATTGATTTTGCCTTCCGGCTTTTTGTCTTGCAGCGCAAAGTCTTGTAACTGATCACCGTAAGTTGGCTCAGGAATGACACCATCTTTGATAAAAGCTTTCTTTTGCTCTGGCGTCATCGCAGGAATACTTAAACGCACTAACATAGACACGGCGTGTAGATCGCCTTTTTCTGGGGGATGGCCACGACCATCTTTAATGTGACAGTTTTGGCAGCCATTAGTATTAAATAGTGGGCCTAGACCGTCGCGCGCATCGGTTGATGCTGGGGCTTGCACCCAAGGGTTACGGAAAAAACTGTTACCGACGCTAAAATCGAGTTGCTTACTCATTGGTAAGTTTCGGGCAGGCAATGAAAATGCGTTTGCACCTTCTTTTTTAACCGAAGTATTACCGCCAGATTTAACCTCGTTTGCAGCACTAGGCAATGAACATAGCCCAGCGACCAGTAAAATAGATAAGCGCCTATTCAAGGCGAAAAAGAAATTCATGTACAACTTCATTCCAGTGATCTCTTTGACATCATCACCCTATGAGTAATAGTTAATTTTGTTCGGGTGATTAAAAACAAAAAGGGCTCATAAGAGCCCTTTCTATACCTAACCATCTCTATTGATTCGAGATACAGTTAGAGCACTACGTTAAATCGCATTAAAACTCGTGATCGGCCGTATCTGGGTTTAGGCTATCGATACCGATAACACCCGCAGCGCGCTCGATAGAAGCAGTCTGAGCAACAAGTGACATGATTGTCTTGTTCACAAGCGCATTACCTTGCTCATTACCTGCTGCGATTAGCTGGTCAAAGAACTGGTTGTTTTTCTCAGCGGCAGTCACTAGCTCACCAACTTGGGCGCGAGTATTATCAAATTGCTTTTGAATCTCGTCTGCGGCTTTTTGGTCTTTACTTGCTACCAAGTCATAAATACTTGGGCCTTCTAGTTTAGTACCGTCTGCTTTGTCGTATGTACCAGTGTAGACGTTATAGATGCCTTGCTCATTGTAGTAATGAGAGTTGTGCGTGTTATCTGAGAAACAATCGTGCTCATCTTCAGTAGAGTTCGCTTCTAGAGCTACCTTCATACGCTCACCCGCTAGCTCGCCTAGAGAAAGTGAACCCATACCAAATAGCATTTTGCGTAGACCATTTTCCGCCGAACCATTGACTAGCTCTTCACGGTAGTTGCCTTTTTCAGACGCTGACCACTGTTTCTCCATCCACTCTAGATCTTGAATTAGAAGATCTGCCGCTGCGCGTAGGTATTCACCACGACGATCACAGTTACCGTTAGTACACTCAGCACCAACAACAAAATCTGTGTAAGCACGCTCACCGGCACCTGCATTAGTGCCGTTTAGATCTTGACCCCAAAGTAGGAATTCAATCGCGTGGTAACCAGAGGCTACGTTCGCTTCAGAACCACCAACTTCATTAAGATCAGCAATCAGTTCTGGGGTGATTTTCGCAACATCTAACTTTGTTGAACCAATCATTAGCTCTTTATTTGCCACGATGTTCGCTGTTGCACCTTCGTTACCCAACTCATATTGGTAATCGGATGCTACGTAGTCGATAAGACCTTCATCTAACGGCCATGCGTTAAGTTGGCCTTCCCAATCATCAACGATCACGTTACCAAAACGGAAAACTTCAGACTGTTGGTACGGTACACGTGAATCAAGCCATGCTTGCTTTACTTGTTCTAGCTTTGCTGCTGATGGTGCAGCAAGAAAAGATTCGATTGATTGGTCTAGAGTGTTGGCGGTCGTCAATGCATCAGCAAATACGGCATGAGCAAGGTCAGCATAGTGTTCTACTACCTGCTCCTTCGTTACATCTGCTGCAAATACTGTGCTACTTGCGAGTACTAGAGAAGTCGCGATTGAACGCGCTAAGACTGATTTTACCTTCATTGAAAAAGTCCTTGTTGAGCTGTATATCACTTTCTTGTTATTGAGTGCTAATTATTATCATTTGCACTTTCTGGAGGGGATAATACTTATTTACAATTTATTTTCAAGAAGAATACAAAAAAACCTCATAAAAATGAGGTTTTTATCGTGCTAGAGAAGTGACAACTACACTTTTAAATGATGCTTACCGTGAGACTTCTTGGCTTGCAGGTAACTCTCGTTACCCTCTTTAACATGAGCAAGGGTATTAACAACTTCAACAATCTCAATACCATGCTCTTTGAGTTCTCTGACTTTCTTCGGGTTGTTTGTAACGAGTTTGATCTTAGTTACACCCAACGCAAGCAGCATTTGCGCAGCTTCAGTAAAGTCTCGCAAATCATCACCAAAACCTAAGTGGTTATTGGCTTCATAAGTGTTCATGCCTTGGCTTTGTAGTTTGTACGCATCTATCTTGTTGTACAAACCGATACCACGACCTTCTTGGCGCAAATAAAGAATAATGCCGCCCGCGTCGCCCATCTTGTTGATGGTCTCATCTAACTGTTCACCGCAATCACAACGAGAGGAATGGAAAACATCACCGGTCAAACATTCAGAATGCATACGAACCAACGGCACTGCATCGGTTTGGTCTGCCTGTTTAAAGATGACCGCTACGTGTTCTTTGTCTGTATTTAGGCCTTTAAAAGAAAGAATTTCTGCGTCGATGCTGCTGTTGAGGCCGACTTTAAAATCTACTCTGGCTCGTACTTCCGCCATATTTATACTCACTTGAATCTCGTTTCTTGTTATCGCATTCATCTAAAACGCCTTTCGTGACTAACTATGAGGACTATTACCTCAGAATTCAATGGTTAGATCACATTTGTTATAATATAACAATTAAAGTTAAATTTTGTCTATGGGCACCTAAACTCATATTTTTGCTCAGAAACGACGCCGCCCCAGCCTATTTTCATAAGCTGGGGCGGCAAAAATTTTTAAATCGTTAAAACGCGATTAGTGCGCTTGTTGGCGTTGCCATACTGAAAGTTCAACCCAAACGTGCTCTAGCTCTCTCAACTCTTCATCAGTCAAAACCGTAAGAGTTGGCTTAGTTTGCGGCAAAGTATACGCTTGTAACGAACTGATATGCGTATAAAAATCTTTCTTTAATTGTACTAACAACGATTCCACAGCACTTTCCTACTAACAATCCATTAAACGTATATTTCGCTTACATACCGTATGCGATAACTAAGAAAATATGATAACAAATGAGACAGATCGTGCATATTTTAGTTTAAGTTATGGGACAAAAATCACACAAAATATCATTGATTTACAAAAACAATTAAGATCCGTTTTTTGATCATTTGCCCATAAAAAACGGCGAATGGATCTTTTTTATCCATTCGCCGCTCTAATTTTTACTCGATGGTAAGTGGCTTAATTACGCTTGCCTAACTTAACTTGGCCTTCTGAATCAAACCAAAGTGCTTCGTTACGACGGCGACCAATCAGAATTGGGCCATCATCGTAAAACAGGAAGTTTTTCCAATGCTTTTTAAATATGATCCACTTGGTTTCAATGACGTTATATTTTTCGTAGCAAAAATATACAGTTACGTCATCTTGCCAATCCATATGTTGCAACACTTCTTCCGGTAAGCCTTGCTCGTCATTTTCCCAAGCAGCCATCCAATCAACGCTGTTCTGCCAATTATTATCGTTACTAGGCCAATCGCTGCTGCTTAAACGATCTGCATCAGGACTTTGAGCACTGATATTTTCTTTCCATAACTGAGCCGCCCTTGCTTGATCCATCGGCTTGATCGCCGCAAGATCTTGCTCTGGTATAGGCATCGATTGGTGCGTGAAAATCCATTTTCTTTGGTATTGTTCCAAAGGTAAGTACGACATCAAAGTTCCTCGATTACGACTTTAGCCAGCCCTTTTCGCTGGCATCTTGTATCATTTGTTTGGCTTTATCCCATAACACGGTCGAGCCAAGTTCTATTTTCTGATTAACGGTCAACGCTTGTTGCTTAGTGACTTGGTGCTCTCGCCAACTTTGACCGTCATTATGATAATTAAGAAGCATTGGAATAATTCTATCCAATGCTTTAGCAAATCTTGCGTCTGCGGTTTGAGCCTGTTCAAACTCAAGCCAGATAGCCATTAGCTCGTCACCTTGAGATTCGGGTAACAAACCAAATAAGCGTTGTGCTGCCGCCAGTTCTTTCTCTTCTTGCTGCTCTGAAGCCACTTGGTCATACACAAAGGTATCGCCTGCATCGATTTCAACAATATCATGCAACAGAAGCATTTTAACCACACGGGCAATATCGACGGGTTCATTGGCATGTTCTTCCATAAGAATAGCCATCAACGCCACATGCCAGCTGTGTTCAGCACTATTTTCTAAACGTTTTTCCGCACTTTTCACGCGAGTTCTGCGCAAAACCGATTTCAGCTTATCTAATTCCATTAACAAGTTGAGCTGCTTTTCCAATCTTTCCATCGTTAACTTGCCGCTTTCCAGTTAGGGTTAACCAATGACGTCAGTTTATGGTCTTGCCATTGTCCATTGATAAGTAAGTAATCTTTTGCAAAGCCTTCTTCTTTAAAACCTAAACGCTTTAGTACCGCTTCACTGCGCTGATTATGGGGCATATA
Source organism: Vibrio sp. LaRot3 (assembly GCF_027587025.1). Lineage (GTDB taxonomy): Bacteria > Pseudomonadota > Gammaproteobacteria > Enterobacterales > Vibrionaceae > Vibrio. The sequence continues at coordinate 1,111,873 of NZ_JAPPTI010000001.1, forward strand.
GCTGGCCATGATTCTATGCATGTTTTGAATGCTAAACATATATTGAGTCGCCAGCGTCAGCGCACGAGTCATTACACCTCGGCCTTGAGCGGTTTTGGCAAGTGAATAGCCGACATTACACGCATGAAATGGAAAACGAGCCAGATTACTAAATGAGATAGTTCCAAGCATATCGCCCGACTCTCTATCTAGAACTAAAAGATAGAAACCCAGCCCCATCTTGTGCAGCTCACTGAGCTTTATGAGTCGTTGAGCCCAACCTGCTTGACTAAAAAACTCAGGTTCACGTTTAGGCTCCCACTGTTGTAAGTGACGGCGGTTCTCAATGAAGTAAGCGCATATCATCGACGCATCCGTTGCCTCAGCAGTGCGTACTATGATGTCACCATCCACTTCATACATTTGCTGTGGGGTACTGACTTTAGACATCAAACTTTACGAATTCCGTATTCTCGTAGCTTATTTGCTACTGAAGTATGTGAGACGTTTAAGCGCTTAGCCAACTTACGGCTTGATGGGAAGTTTTGATAAAGACGCTCCAAGACTTGAGATTCATACTCTTTCATTATCTCGTCCAAAGAGCCATCTAGATTTAGGCTTACGCCACCACCGACTGACGTTTCAACTTGAGGTAAGTGGAACAAATCAATGGTTAGTGTATCGCTTTCTAACTCAGTGAGCGCGCGCAGTACCATATTTTCTAACTGACGCATATTGCCCGGCCAGTTGTACGATGACAGCTGATCAATCAGGTCAACGTTCAGGCGCGGCTTCGCAATACCAAGCTGATTGATGTATTTACTAACAAACAAATCCAGTAGCGGCGCAATGTCATTGGCACGGTCACGCAAAGATGGAATGTTCAAAGTAAGCACGTTTAATCGATAGAACAGGTCTTCTCGGAAGCTACCTGACTCGGCAAGATCAGCCAAATTATGTCGGGTTGACGCAATCACGCGCACGTCCACTTTCACTTCGTGCTCTTCACCCACACGGCGGAAAGTACCATCTTGCAATAAACGCAACAGTTTGATTTGCAAATGGGCGCTCATTTCACCAATTTCATCAAGGAAGACAGTACCGCCATTCGCTTGTTCGAAAATGCCTTTATGACCTTCTTGATGGTTAAATGAACCCGGCGCATGACCAAATAGTTCTGTCTCTGCGACGTCGTCAGGCATAGAGGCGCAACTTAACACAAGGAAAGGGGCACTCGCTCTGCTTGAACGGCTATGACACGCACGCGCCAACATTTCTTTACCCGTGCCCGTTTCCCCCTGAATAAGCAGAGGCTGCTCCAAACCAGATAGTTTTTTAGCTTGGCTAATCAGTGCTTTATGGCGATTAGATACACCAACAAAATGTTCGAAACCCAAATTGTTGTGCACTGGAAGCGAGTCGGCCGCTAAGCTCTTTTCTTGCGTCGAGCGAATGATCATTACCGTGCTGGCCAAAATCGACTCATTCGATTCTGTAGTGATGTAAACCGGCATGATTTCCATCACGTAATCAAGGCCATTAATGACGATTTCTTCACGCTGACGAGTGATGTTGCCCTCTACCCATTGAGCAAAATTGAAGCTTGAGATCAATTGACTGACTGGATAAGAGATCACGTCCTGCTCTTCGCGACTAAACAGGCTAAGGGCTGCGTGGTTGGCCATATCAACGTTGCCCTTGAGGTCAATCGCCAATACGGGTTCTGGAAGGTTGTTCAATAAAGAAAGCAGTTCAGTGTTATGCCTTTCCATTGGCATAAACTGGATTTTACGCACGTCCTTTACACCAGCGATGCGGCGAATCTCTGCCATTAGTTCGCTGAAGGTATCGAAATCAATATCGGGACAGTTTAGATAAATGATGCCCGAGACATCGATTTCAATACCACGTAAATCAATACTTTTTGAAGCAAGTATATCGAGCAACTCGCGGGTTAAGCCGAGTCGATCTTCGCAAAAAACTTCTAAACGCACTGAAATGCTCCAAGATTAAGGTGTCAGAAAAAGTTGACAGTAGTTTCCCCTAAGCCTAGATCCTCGTCAAGCAAAGCGATATTACTTGCTTCACATTCGTGCTATTTGATGCTTATTGCCGCGACTTTCGCGACGATTTGCTTACGAATCGCCGATAGCTTAACTTTTCGGTCGTTATGCCAAGGCATAGGGCGCAATAGAGACATGGCTTTTAAGCCTAGGCGAGCAGTCAAAATACCTACCCCTAGGCCTTGTCCTGCTCTTGCAGAAACCTTGCCCGCCAGATCCATCGACATCAAATCCATGCTGGCATCAATAGCCAACTCACTTGCTCCTGCTGCCGCCATATTAATGAGCGTGGCTTTAAACAGTTTCAAACGTGACCAATAGCCAAGTTCAATGCCATAGACCTGCGCCAAGTTATCGATCATTTTGAAATTTCGCCAAGCCACCAGCAACATATCAGCCACCGCTAGCGGGCTAATCGCCACTAAGGCCGCTGACTCAGTAGCATGTTGTGATACGATTTTGGTCGCGAGCTTATCTTGCTCCGCAACCACCATAGCATCGTACATATCCAATACTTCAGCATCACTATGGGATTCGTTCACTGCATTTAACCATCTGTCGTAGCTTGGCAACTCAGCTTTGATACCCCCCTGCTTTGCTAACGACTGACAAAATGCCTTACCTTGACCGACACTATCACTGGTCAGTAGCGCTTCACTTTGCTCTTGGACACTAAAGTGATGGCGTAACGTTTTCAGTTTCCATAACTCTTTACCGATGGCGCTTAAGCCAAGGCCAGCAAGAACAGAGATGAACCCTGCCCAACCCAGTGATAACCAGTCTGCACTTTGTATCGCAGTAATGACGGTATCAACCGCCTGCCATGCCACTAAACCGGAAAAACTCAGTAGTAGTCCTGCGCCGAACCATTTACGGCCTTTGCTCGGGCGAATAATCTGTTCCAATTGTTGTTCCGCTTCGGGCTCTTGCTCTACTTCAATTTCAGCAGGAACAAATTTGTCTTGTTGTTCGAACTGCTTTTGCGCCGTTAACTCTACTTGAACGCTTTCATCATTATCTAAATCTTGAGTGAAGACTTGTTTTTGTTTGTATTGACTCATTTCAGCTTGTCTCCAATTAAGTATTCCAACGCTTTATCCATTCGAATATGCGGCAAAGGATCATCCACATCACTTTGCAATGGCCTAAAGGCGGTAAACTCGAATCCACTTTGTTGCCAGTAATTTGCTTGTGGTAGCTTTTTAGGCACTTCACCCGGGAAAACCGTCATCGCTTGTTCAGCTAACGTAGTGCCCTGCAACGCGGGTTGCGACTCACCATTTTGAGCAATGAAGCCCGGTTTAGTCGCTTGAATGGAAGCCATGCTAATACAGCTCATATCGATATGCTCAAACGACGCCGTTTGCCATGCTGGATGCACCATTTGCTGAAGCAATGACACCAAATTGGTGTGTTGATCAGGCGTCACGTGGTCCGCTTTGGTCGCGGCAAATAAAATCTTATCGATTTTTGGTGAGAACAGACGGCTGAGCATCCCAGTTCGACCATAACGGAAACTGTGCATAATTTGCTCGAGTGCTGAACGCATGTCGTGAAATGACTCATGACCCGCATTTAATGGCTGTAGGCAATCCACCAGCACAATTTGGCGATCAAACGTTGAGAAATGATGCTTATAAAACGCCTTCACGACTTTCTGTTGGTACTCCTGATAACGCGCTTTTAGCAATGCCAAGTTGCTGTTTGATTGCGGCTTTTGCTCACTATCAAATCGACACGGGAAAAATTGCAGCACTGGCGCACCAGCAAGCTCTCCCGGCAACACAAATCGCCCCGGTTGTACCCAGTGTAGGCCTGAATCTTTGCACGCATGGAGATACTGCGTGTACGATTCTGCCAAGTTTTGCAGCTGTTTCTCGTCAGCTTCAGCATGTAGATCTAATGTGTTTAATTGCGCTAACCACTCTTTGCCTAACTCAGCTCTCTGGCCTTTCATCGCAGCAAACTGGCTTTCTGACCACTGAGCGAAGTCCATATCAAGCAAAGGAAGGTCGAGTAGCCACTCCCCCGGATAATCAATAATGTCTAGGTGGAGCGTGGCATTGCTACCCAGTAACTTCTTGGTTTTCTTGGTTGGCTTATATTTTATCGCTAAGCGAATCTCGCTCACGTCTCGGGTCGGTTTAGGCCATGCTGGAACATCAGATTGAAGCTCAGCCATCGCCTCATCGTATGCGAAGCGCGGCACCATCATGTTGGTTTGCGGTTCACGCTTCGCGCCAATAATGCGTTTATCCCGTGCTGCTGCAAGTAGTGGCAACTGATGATGAGTCGAAGTATGAAGTAACTGATTAACCAGTGAAGTAATGAAAGCGGTTTTACCGGCACGAGAAAGCCCCGTCACTGCAATGCGCACGTGAGAGTCCATACTACGATGGATGAAATCATTCACTTCTTGTTTAATTCTGTTCATTCAATATCTCGTATTATTAAAGTGATTACGGTCTAAATTAATCGTCTTAGCCCTTTGGTATGAATAATAACCTCAGTAACCTTAATCCAAAATGAATAGCTAGCCGCACCTTCATTCATATTTCATTATGCCGTAAATTTCCGATGATTAAGAAAGACTACGTTGTTAACGTAATGGGCAGCGTATAACTGCTGCAACAGGGATTACGAGCATGCTTTTGTACCCACGACCATAAGTATGTTAGTTCAATGAATATCGTTGTCTGTGATGACTCCAAGATCGCAAGAAAATCAATCATTAAGCATATTGATTTATCTTCAAATATTACCATTTATCAAGCAGAAAATGGCCAAGAAGCATTAGAACTCCTCAAAGCACACCCGGTAGATTTGATGTTTCTCGACCTCACCATGCCAGTATTAGATGGGTTCGAGACCATGGCAGCCCTGCCTGTCAGCACCCATCCCACTCATATTATTGTGGTATCAGCTGACATTCAAAGTGAAGCAAAACAACGCTGCATGAGCTTAGGCGCCAAAGCTTTTTTAGATAAACCGTTTGCCCCCATGGAGCTAGCGGTGATTCTAGACCAGTACCTCGTGCCATCGGCTAAAATGCCAAAACCTCAGCCACAAACCTCTAAATCAATCGATACCATCGGTTATATCCAAGAAATGAGTAACGTGGCACTGGGCACCAGTGCGGCGCTGATCTCTGAACAACTTGGGCGCTTTATTGAAATGCCGCTGCCCAACGTCGCATCCTTGCATCAGTCTGAATTACGTATGACCATGCAAGACATCATCAGCAACTCAAATTATCGTGCTATTAGCCAGCGGTTTGTCGGTAATGGCATTAGCGGTGAAGCCTTAGTTTGTATTCATGGTGACGGCTTATCCGATTTACCCAATAAAATCGTCGACGACTCCCAAAGCTCAATTAACGAAATTATCTTAGACCTCTCTAACCTTGTTGTTTCCTCCTTTTTGGTCTCATTTAGTCGTCAATTGGACATTGCAGTCTCGCTTCGACCACCCATCGTACTCGAGAAAGAATTACTGCAAGGCTCTTTAAGCAGTAGCCAGTTTTTAGCCAATTACGAGCAAGACATCTTTACCATCGAGTTCGTGTTCCAAAGTAAAGACCTTGATATCGCCTGCGATGCCATCTTTTTGATGGATGGCGAATCTCTCAAGGTCATTGCCTCTATTTTGGAGACGTTAATATGAACGCCAACGAAATTGCCGACTTGCATTGGGCCATGCAGATCCTTAGTGAACTCGATGCTGGATTAATCGTTATCGATAGAGAGTTCAACGTATGCGCATGGAACTCCTTTATGCAGGCATACAGTGGTATCCGCGCGGATAAAATCGTCGGGAAATCCCTATTTGAATGCGTGAGCGACCTACCTGAAAAATGGCTGCGCCGCAAAATCGATAGTGTGTTTGCACTTAAAAGCCGCAGTTTCTCATGCTGGGAAGACCGCCCATACCTGTTTAAGTTTAAATACTTTAGCCCGCTCTCTAACGGCATGGAATTAATGCATCAGAACATTAATTTTACGCCTTTGACCTCGGTGAACGGAGAAGTGACCCATGTCAGCATCATGATTAACGACGTGACTGACATAGCGCGCAATAAACTGCATTTATTGAACTCTAACCAAAAACTTTCTGACTTAAGCCGTACCGATGGCCTGACCCAATTGTTCAATCGTCGTTACTGGGAAAGCTGCTTACTGCATGAATTTGAGAAGTGCCAAGTCTCGGGTATCGTCTCTTCGGTGGTCATTTTTGACATCGACCACTTTAAAAAAATTAACGACAACTATGGCCATACCGTCGGTGATGAAGTGATACGTAAAGCCGCACAAGAGTTGAAAAAAGCCTCTCGCGCCTCAGACATCAGTGGCCGTTATGGTGGTGAAGAATACACGGTCATTTTACCTGGCACATGTGCCAACCAAGCGCTCTATTTTGCCGAGAGGCTACGTAAGCGAATTGAAAGCTCAGTGGTTGAATATGAAGGATGCTCGGTAAAATACACCGTTAGCTTAGGGATATGCGAAATCTCAGCCTATCAGGTTAGCCATTTGACTTGGTTAGAACACGCCGATAAGGCGCTGTATCTCTCAAAAGAAACCGGCCGCAACCGCTCCACTGTGTTTGACCCAACACTGATTAAGTGACGAGAAAACAAAAAGCCCGCAAGTGATTGCGGGCTTTGAGTTCTAGTTAGTTAAAATGGCTTAATCATCTTCAATCAGTTTGTAGATAACAAACAATGCAATCTCAAGTAACAACAATAGTGAACAGCTGATGACCACGTACTTTTGATTAAAAATGCTGATGCCGTGCAGAATCAAATCGTAACCGACAAAAAAGCCAACCACAGCGACGATGAGAATTTGAAGAAATTGAATGAACTTAGGCATTACGCCCTCCCAATAAAAACCTTTATAATCAGTATATAGATAAAAAGTGCAGCTTTTGCTGCACTTTTGTCAATTACGAGGTAAATATTTCAATACCTTGTCACAGGTTACTCGGTTTCCATCTCTTGGATCTTCACTTTCCAAGTATCTGGGCCAATCTGGTGGGCGTTCGCACCGCGAGAGTCCACTGCCACTGTCACTGGCATATCTTCTACGTCAAACTCGTAGATTGCTTCCATACCTAAGTCTTCAAATGCAACCACGCGTGCTTTCTTAATCGCTTTCGCTACTAAGTATGCCGCGCCACCTACTGCCATCAGGTAAACCGCTTTATGATTCTTAATAGATTCAACCGTCGCAGGGCCACGTTCCGCTTTACCAATCATTCCCATGATACCGGTTTGCTCTAACATCATGTCGGTAAACTTATCCATACGCGTCGAGGTTGTTGGACCTGCAGGGCCAACCACTTCATCGCCAACCGCGTCCACTGGACCAACGTAGTAAATAAACTTGCCTTTAAGATCGACGCCTTCTGGTAAACCTTCACCCGATTCAAGCATGCCTTGAATACGTTTATGCGCGGCATCACGACCAGTAAGGATTTTACCCGATAGAAGCAATGTTTCGCCTGTCTTCCACTCTTGAGCTTCTTCCGCTGTCACGGTATTAAGATTGACGCGACGCGTACTCTCACCGGCTTCCCAAGTAATGTCTGGCCAATCTTCCAGTATAGGAGGAGTAAGCTCAGCAGGGCCGCTGCCATCAAGAGTGAAGTGCACATGACGAGTCGCCGCACAGTTTGGGATCATGCACACAGGTTTTGATGCCGCGTGAGTCGGTGCCGATTTGATCTTAACATCAACCACAGTGGTCAAACCGCCAAGACCTTGCGCGCCAATACCCAACTTATTCACTCGATTAAAGATATCTAAACGTAACTCTTCTTCTGCGTTTTGTGGACCACGCTCGATCAACTCATGAATATCAATGTGCTCCATGAGCGACTCTTTAGCCAGTACTGCTGCTTTTTCAGCGGTACCACCAATACCAATACCTAACATACCCGGTGGACACCAACCTGCGCCCATCAGTGGTACCGTTTTTTCAACCCACTCAGCAATATCGTCTGAAGGGTTTAGCATCACCATTTTGGTTTTGTTTTCACTACCGCCGCCTTTGGCCGCGATTTGAATTTCAACTTTATCACCCGGAACCATGTTGATGTGAACTACCGCTGGCGTATTGTCTTTGGTGTTAGCGCGTTTACCCGCAGGATCCATTAACACCGAAGCGCGCAGTGGGTTATCTGGGTTAGTGTAAGCTTGGCGCACACCTTCATCGACCATCTGTTGAATGGTCATGTCGGTATCATCCCATTGCACCGCCATACCAACATTAACAAAACAGGTTACGATTCCAGTATCTTGGCAGATTGGTCGGTGCCCTTCGGCGGACATGCGAGAGTTGATCAGAATCTGCGCAATCGCATCTTTTGCGGCTTGGCTAGCTTCACGTTGATGGGCTTTCTCCAGCGCTTGAACAAAATCAAGCGGGTGATAGTAAGAAATGTATTGAAGTGCGTCAGCAACACTGCTGATCACATCTTGCTTGCGAATTACTGTCATTACTTGCCTCTTTTTTGCTTCCGTGTCTCCCGCGGTAATCGTTTGCTTTAGATAATGCGTCACTGCGATTATCAGCCAAATCTCGGTGTAGCGGGGGTTGATAGGGATATGATACTCTTGCTTTCCTCAACACGCCATGAAGCGAACGATCTCTTTGTCACAAATTAAACAAATGAACAACAGTCAGCCAAATTGCTTGCAAATCAAGCAGATTAACTACACCAACCACCTCGCCCTTGAGCTTTTTACCCCAATTGAGCAGCAAGATTGGGCCATGTTGTTACGCTCTGCATCCGAGCAACACGTTGATAGTCGCTTTGACATTTTAGTCGCCAAACCTGTAGCAACTCTCATTACCCAAGGTGATAAGACGACCGTTCGTAGTGAGCAAGAGAATTACCAATCAAGCGATGACCCTTTCACTTTGATTGAACAAGTGCAGCAAACCTACCTTGCAGATCTCGATTACCAAGGTGAATTGCCATTCATTGGCGGCGCGTTGGGGTACTTCGCTTACGATCTTGGCCGCCGTGTTGAGCATATGCCAAGTGTGGCAAAACATGACTTATTAAGTGCCGATATGATGGTCGGCATTTACTCGTGGGCTGTGGTAGTTGACCATAAACTGCAACAAGCATTTGTTGTCGGTGTAGACGTAGAAGAGCATTGGCAATGGCTTACCAATCAAGCCACGACGACTCATCAAGAGTTCTCGCTGGTGTGCGATTGGGCATCAAACATGACCAAAGCAGAATACCAAACCAAGTTTAATCAAGTGCAGCAATATTTGTTATCTGGTGACTGCTATCAAATCAACTTAGCCCAGCGTTTTACCGCAGAATACACAGGTAGTGAATGGACTGCTTACAATAAGCTCGAACGCTTTAACCAAGCACCATTCTCCGCTTTTATTCGCACTCCACATGGTGCGATTCTCAGTGTCTCCCCCGAGCGTTTCTTGCAAGTTAACCAAAGCGAGATTGAAACAAAACCAATTAAAGGGACTCGCCCTCGTTTTGAGGACCAAGCAGAAGATTTAGCCTCTGCCAACGAGCTGGCCAACGCAGAGAAAGATCAAGCTGAAAACCTAATGATTGTCGATTTGCTACGTAATGATGTCGGACGGGTTGCTAAGCCGGGCTCCGTCGCCGTGCCAAAGCTGTTTGATATTGAGAGTTTTCCCGCAGTGCATCACTTAGTGAGTACCATTACTGCGACTTTAGATGAGCAGTATCGTCCGGTAGATCTTTTACGCGCAAGCTTTCCCGGAGGGTCGATAACTGGCGCGCCAAAGGTGCGAGCAATGGAAATCATAGAAGAGCTTGAGCCACATCGTCGCAACGCCTATTGCGGCAGCATTGGTTACATTAGCCGCCATGGCAGAATGGACACCAGCATTACCATTCGCACGCTAGTAGCGGAGCAACAACAATTGCATGTTTGGGCTGGTGGCGGCTTAGTGGCTGACAGTCAGTGTGATGCTGAATATCAAGAGACGCTCGATAAGCTTTGTCGAATCTTACCCGTGCTCGCGGATCATTGATAAAAGACTTACATCCATTTTTGAATCATGGATTTCAAATCTACAGCGGTATAGGGCTTAGTTAGAATATCGTCCATACCGCTTTCGATGCACCGCTCTCGCTCTTCAAGCGTTGTACCAGCGGTTAGCGCGATAATTGGGCTTTGATAGTCATGTTCTCGCAAATAGTTTGTCGCTTCAAAGCCGTCCATTTCTGGCATACGGCAATCCATAAAGATCAAATCATATTGGCATTTCTCGGCGGCGTGTATCGCCTCTAAACCATTGGTCGCAACATCGGGCTCAATTGAAAATTTCTTCAGCATTTGCTTAATGATGATTTGGTTCATACGAATATCATCCACCACCAAGATGGTTAGACTTTCCAATGCCTTGACGGGGTGAGTGAGTTCAGTTTCTTTGGTGGTTACTTCGACGGATTCTGCCAACTCTAAAGGTAAACAAACCGTAAAAATACTCCCCTCGCCTAACTCACTCTCAAAACCGAGTGTGCCCTTCATCAATTGAACTAAATTTGAGCAGATGGCAAGCCCTAAGCCTGTGCCTTCAAAGTTACGCTTTGCGGTTCTATCCGCTTGAACAAACGGGTCAAACAATTGAGCTTGCGCTTCTTGTGGAATCCCACAACCTGTATCTTCCACTGAAATTTTAAGTTGGTCATCTTCCCATTTGGCCAATACTTCGACCTTACCAAATGAGGTAAACTTGATCGCATTACCTATCAGGTTGACCAATACTTGGCTCAACCTTTCAAAATCAGCCACAAAGGCCCCCGGTATATCACCACTTTCTTCTAGTAAAAAGGCGATGCGCTTTTCTTGGGCCTTAGGTGCAAAGATACCGTTCAGCATAGCTTTAAGCTCTTGCCAAGTGAACTGGCTAGGAAACAGCTCCATCATGCCTGCGTTCATCTTACTAAAATCGAGCAAGTCATTAATGATGTGGCGAAGCATGTCACCCGAATGGGTTAAATTAGAGAGTAGATTCCGTTGATCGCTATTTAGGCTTGTATCGGCCAAAAGCTCCGCGCTGCCCAACAAGCCATTAAGCGGTGTACGCAGCTCATGGTTTATCATCGCAACAAACTCTTTGGTCGAGCGCTCTGATTCCTCGGCTCGCTTACGCGCTTGTTGGGTTTTGGTGACCATATTTTGTCGGCTGATCGCACTACAAATTAGCTCAACCACTAAGGTCATTTGGCTTTCAGCAAAATCAGGCTCTATGTCCGTTATTTCAACGCTAAACTGCCCAACTGCTTTATGGTCAACTTCAAGCGGTACGTAAAGACGATTTTCGACCCAAAAGCTGTAAGGTTTGATCTCCTTCGGTGGCGCATCATACATTACGCCAAATTCAGTACCGAGGACGGTCGAAAGTATGTTGGGTAGCAAATAGATATTTGGCGTAAATAACGCAGTGTTATCTGAGAGTCGCTCTAAAAATCGAAGTAACAATCCATCGTCTAAACTGCGCGATAAAAAAGCGCGGCCAAAATGAATCAAAGCCTCACTCACCTGCCCTTCAAATTCGAGCTTTTTCAAGCCTTGCAAATTTTGCGATTCAAGCTGGCCAAGTACTAGCTTAAGTTGCTGATTGGCTTCGTACAGCTCGAGGCTTTTTTGCTCCAACAGCGTCTCGGCTTGCTTGCGCGCTGCAACCTCTCGCTTTACCTTTCGCTCAAGAAAACCTTTATCATCCATCTAAACAGGCTACTCCAAACACTAACTTACCAACGATAAGCGAAATCTAACATGGCTGTTATCTGAAGATTGCTCATCCATTTCGATGTTAATCTCTTCGCCAAAATGATCGGCGCACCCCGCCACGAGGCCAAGACAAACATGAGACATACAACGTGCGCTACGATAATCGAAGACTAATTCCGTCTCTGTCTCTGAAATAAACTCAAATTTTGGTGGGTTTGCTTCCGCATAAAGCTTTTTAACTTCGACGTGGATGTAGTCCTCTACTAAGCGAACAAACTGAAAACTGTTTTTACATTCCGCCAAGCTGGCACTTTGTGGCAATGTTGAATAGAGGTTATTAAACACCGATTGACCAAAGACTTTTTGTAAGTCCTCTGGTGAAATGCCGGACTCCTTACTCAACTGAACAATCAACTTGACCAAATCTTTATGGTCGTAGCTACCAACCGAGGTATAAACCCCTTCATCGCCCGATTCAGTCAGCACTTTATCAAGTACTTCTAAACCAAACTTCTCTTCAACCAAATCCATAAACTCGGTAAAAATGATTCCCTTCATTTGCCCACCTCGCCTGTCTGATGTTGCACGCTGTGTTTTACTTATTACACACTTCGATTGATATTATGCTTAATATATCCGACTGATTTATTGTGGTACTGCATGCGCTGTATCGCTAAATCAAAACGCTTTGCGATGGCAAAAACGAATGACTTGGTTAATAATTCAGCAACTTGAAGCCCCTGTTATATTGCAAAGCATTGTTCATAAAGCGGGCTTTTTCAAATCAACAAAGGAAGTTATTGTGGCGCAGTTATTCAACCGACAGACCTTAATCCAAAGCTTTCAGCTGAACACACCTGTTGAGTATCACTCCGAGTCACTAAAACGTTTAAATCATTTAAACCCAAATGCGCTTCGAAAAGCCGCTGTATTGATAGGGTTTGTAGAGCGAGATAACGGGCTGCATGTACTGTTTACCAAACGGGCGAAACACTTAAAACATCACCCTGGGCAGGTTAGCTTTCCCGGAGGGAAATATGAACTCGATGACAAATCTCTCGTGACCACCGCTATACGCGAAACCCAAGAAGAGACGGGAATAAACCCAAGCCTTATTCAGATTTTTGGCCAGATGAACGAGCTGCCAACAGTTAGTCAATTTTCGGTGACCCCTTACTTGGCATTTATTAAACCAAACTACCAAGCCAAGATTGATCAAAACGAAGTCGCTGAAATATTCGAAGTACCCGTCGATATCGTTCTCAACCCTGACCATCTCCATAGCGAAATGTTTCGCTTTAAAGACCACCATCACCGAGTATTTGCCCTTAATTATCAGCGCCATTTCATATGGGGAATGACGGCGCAAATAATCCATGCTCTACAGCGTCAATTACCCAAGCCATTGGATTGATGAATATTCCACCAACACTTAACCAGCGTGCTACTGAAAATCTCCGTATTATTAGTAAATTTTATATAGCTTTACTAACAACAAACCCTATTGTTCAACATCTAAACACATTAGTTTAATTGACCTCGCAGCACGCAAACGTTTACCCAAAGATCACTTTCGACTAACCATTCATCACATTAGATTTTCTAATTTTACGGATTAGCAAAAATCACGTGTGGCACGTAGATTTCGTGACAAGAAACGTCTTTTTGAAATATCATATTATTAGTCCTATCAATTTATGATTTAGATCTAATTTTTGTGTAATCAATTTATGCAGAATTGCACTCAACTTATTTCCTGTTCCTAAAATGAGTAATCCAAAATGAATACAACAACTACTTCGGCGAATGCCGAACAATCGTCTAGTAAGTTTACTTACAAAGATTTCACCTGGTGTCTGTCGCTTTTCGGCACAGCAGTAGGTGCGGGTGTACTTTTCCTTCCTATCAAAGCGGGCATCGGTGGTTTTTGGCCATTAGTTATCCTTGCTCTAATCGCAGCACCAATGACTTGGTTCGCACACAAATCTCTAGCTCGTTTCGTTCTTTCTGCGAAAAACCCTGAAGCTGATATCACTGACACAGTGGAAGAACACTTTGGTAAGACTGGCGCAAACCTTATTACTTTTGCCTACTTCTTCGCCATCTACCCTATCGTTCTTATCTACGGTGTAAGTATCACTAATACAGTTGACTCATTCCTAGTTAACCAAATGGGTATGGAATCTATTCCTCGCTGGTTGCTTTCTGGTGCACTGATTGCTGCTATGACTGCAGGTGTAGTGTTTGGTAAAGAATTAATGCTGAAAGCAACTTCAGCAATGGTTTACCCTCTAGTATTCATCCTACTAGCGCTGTCTTTCTACCTAATTCCTGACTGGAACACTTCAATGGTAGACGTAGCACCAGACTGGTCTGCAATGCCATCTGTTGTTTGGCTAGCAATTCCAATCATCGTGTTCTCATTCAACCACAGTCCAATCATCTCTCAGTTCTCTAAAGAGCAACGTCGCGTTCACGGTGACAACGCAGTGAAGAAAACTGACGCTATCACTGGTGGCGCAGCAATGATGCTAATGGGCTTTGTAATGTTCTTCGTATTCTCTATTGTTCTATCTCTTTCTCCAGAAGAGTTAGCGGTAGCAAAAGAACAAAACATCTCTGTACTTTCTTACCTTGCAAACGTACATGAGTCTCCGTTGATTTCTTACTTAGGTCCTCTAGTTGCATTTGCGGCTATCACTTCTAGCTACTTCGGTCACTACCTTGGCGCTCACGAAGGTTTAGTAGGTCTAATCAAATCTCGCTCATCTGCACCTGTAAGTGCAATCGAAAAAGGTTCTCTACTATTTATCGTTGTTACAACGTGGATTGTTGCAATCATCGACCCAAGCATCCTAGGTATGATTGAAACAATGGGCGCTCCAATGATCGCTGCTATCCTGTTCTTGCTGCCAGTATTCGCAATGCAAAAAGTTCCATCGATGGCGAAGTACAAAACTTCTGCACCTGTACAGATTTTCACAGTTATCTGTGGTCTTGGCGCAATTACTTCTGTAATCTACAGCGCTCTTTAATTTCCCATACTTTTGGGTGATTAAACCAAGAATATAATGATAATAAAGGGCCTCCCATTTTTGGGGGGCTTACTTCTGAGGTAATCGATATGATTAGTGTTTTTGACATCTATAAAATCGGTGTTGGTCCTTCTAGCTCACACACTGTAGGCCCAATGAAAGCGGGTAAAGAATTTATTGATGATCTTCGTTCAATGGGAAAATTGCGCGACATCACTAAAATCACCGTTGACGTTTATGGATCACTATCACTGACAGGGAAAGGTCACCACACAGATATCGCAATCATCATGGGCCTTGCTGGCAATAGCCCTGAAAGAGTAGATATCGATTCTATTCCGAGCTTTATCGCTCGCGTAGAGGAAACTGAACGCCTTCCTGTTGGCATGCACTGTCACACAGTATCGTTCCCGAAAGATGGTGGTATGAACTTCCATACTACTAACCTTGATTTGCACGAAAACGGCATGCAGATCCACGCTTGGATCGATGACGAAAAAGCATACTCAAAAACTTACTACTCTATCGGCGGTGGTTTCATCGTTGACGAAGAGAACTTTGGTAAGTCTGAAGAGAACCCAATTAAGTCGCCTTACGAGTACACTTCTGCAGAAGAGCTTGTGGCGCATTGTAAAGAAAGCGGTCTTTCAATCAGCGCGCTAGTTATGAAAAACGAGCACGCGATGCATTCAGACGAAGAGACTCGCACTTACTTTGCGAACATCTGGAAGACCATGCGCGATTGTATGGAACGTGGTATGAACGAGGAAGGTATTCTTCCTGGTCCACTGCGTGTTCCTCGCCGTGCTGCTGCACTTCGCCAACAACTGCTAACCTCTGAAAAAACCACTAACGACCCTATGTCTGTGGTTGACTGGGTCAACATGTTTGCTTTCGCTGTTAACGAAGAAAACGCTGCTGGTGGCCGTGTAGTAACAGCGCCAACAAACGGCGCGTGTGGCATCATCCCTGCTGTATTGGCGTACTACGACAAGTTCATCCAAACAGTAACAGAGAAAGACTACATCCGTTACTTCGCAGCTTCTGGCGCGATTGGTGGCCTATACAAACGTAACGCATCTATCTCAGGTGCTGAAGTAGGTTGTCAGGGTGAAGTTGGTGTTGCATGTTCTATGGCAGCGGCTGGCCTTGCTGAGCTTATGGGCGGTAGCCCAGAGCAAGTATGTATGGCAGCAGAGATTGCTATGGAACACAACCTAGGCCTAACATGTGACCCTGTTGCTGGTCAGGTACAGGTTCCATGTATCGAGCGTAATGGTATTGCTGCTGTTAAAGCAATCAACTCTACTCGTATGGCACTTCGTCGTTCTTCAGCTCCAACAGTATCGCTAGATAAAGTTATCGAAACGATGCTTGAAACGGGTAAAGACATGAACGCGAAATACCGTGAGACTTCTCAAGGTGGTCTAGCGATCAAGGTTATCTGCTAATACATCAATAGCAACAAGCTATCGTTTGATATACCTCGCGTTTATAAAACGACTGATGATACAATGGCGACATATGTCGCCATTTTTTATGCCTGTTAAGACACTATATCGATAGTTTTGCTATTAATTAAATCATACAGGTATCGTGCTTGTTCGAAACATATCGCGCTTCGACAAGTAAGTTTGTTGTATAAATGAGGTCATATGATCGCCATCAAACAAGCAAAGCTGAAAGACTTTGCAAACTTAATGGAAATAGAAGTGCTACCTGATCAAAAAGAGTGGCATATTCCATTTGAAACCGCTTATCACGATCGCTCTAAATTAGAGGTCATCCTGACCCTCTTCTCTGGTAAACAAGCGATTGGTTATTTGGTGCTGGATAAAGCCTTTGCTCACTACGCGACATTCGCAGAGCGTCATGAGTTAGGCCTCAAATATTTCGTTATCGATAAGAATCATCAACGCAAAGGTTATGGCAAACAAGCACTGCAAAAGTTGTTTGTGTACGCCTATGCAGTAAGCCCGGACAGTAACTCTGTCTGCGTGACTATTCCGGTAAAAAACAAACCCGCTTATGACTTTTTTATTGCCGCTGGTTTTGTTGATTCAGAGAAGTTCTATCGCGGCGACAACGGCAAAGAGTGGATCTTACACCACAAGCTGTAAATGTTATCTCAAAGCCCCTGAGCGTCCATCGAGGCACTCAAGGGCTTATATAATCAACTCCCTTCAACATAGAACAAGATCAGCTGCGCATCTGATATCGCGACAAACTCGATGCCTTCTGCTGTTACCAACGTACCCGCTTCAATCGCTACGCCATTCACTTCAGCACTGCCTTTAGTTAAGTATGCCATTACCTCGCCCGACTGCACCGTGGTATAGCCTTGCTCTGCTTCTACAATCTCGATAATGGTTTGGCTATAGAAGGTCTCAGTTTGCTCTCGGCTGCCGCCATAGATTCGCGTTCGTTGATTCACTTGTGGAGTGTAAAGTTTATAGCCTGCCCGTTCACCAGATTGCTCTGGCAGTGCCCAAATCTGAATCATCTGATTAGGTACAGAATCAGGATTAACCTCATTGTGAGAGAAGCCCTCCCCTCCCGCTCGTTGTACCTGAACTTGCCCTTGGTTTAAGCCCTCTCCATGTGCTAACGAACCTTGATGTTCCACCCGACCTTTAGCCATCACACTAATCACGTCAATTTCACTATGTGGATGCATTCCCGTTTCACCATATGGGTGAAAATTCGCATCCGCCAGATAGACAAAGCTACCCATTCCATTGCTCGCGGCCGGATGTTTGTAAGGGCCAAACACACGCTTATCGGTGACCACTCGTTTTTCACTTAAGCCTGCAAATCCACCTTGTGGCAATTGGTCTAGTGTCAGTATTTTCATATGGGATTCCTCTAATTCGTTTTATTTCCCACAACAATACTGAATAAGTTAAGCCTTGTGATTTGATGAATCTGAACAAGTTGATTGGAAAATTTGATGCTTCGCGATTTAGTCAACCTTAAATAGCTTCGGTTCTATCTTGCTATCATAAAGTTCTTCAAACAGTGGAACTCTTCTCTTCTTGACGGTTGAAGCTTCCCACTTACCATTTAAATTAAACTTGGTTATGCAAACCGCAAATAAGAGCAACATCAAGCCCTGTAGAATACCCAACCACAAACTACCAAACCAAAGCAAACACACGTAGGTCACTGGGTACAGAACAACAACGACGTTTCGGTTCGATCTAGCGCTCTTGGCATAAGCGTAGAAAAACATTAACAATGAGAACAAAAATAACCCTGAACTCACATACAAGTTCATCATATTTTGAGTCGAGAAAAGTTCGGAAACACTCATAACTTGATTGCGGAATACGCCATAAAAAACCGTATTAGCCAGCGCTAATTTAGCGTATAGGCCAACACTATGAGATTTCACTTTACTGCCTTTTTTCTCTATGTCTGCTTCAAGATTTTTTTGTAACGCCTTATCTAAGTAGTACAGTGCCACCTCGGCTACTATTGCCTGTTCATCGGTGAATTCTTCACGCTTCTTGACCAAGCATTCTACGCCAGAAAGATCAAAATTATGGTTGTCTAACCCTGCATAAACCAAAGTTACAATGTAGTTGATTGCGTATTGGTAACTACCACGTGACAATTCGCTATTAAGGAACTCATTAGGAACCATTTGCGCAGTAATATTGAAATAGCAAATTGCATTAAGATACGAAGTCTCGTCATACGAAAACTCAGCAATACTAATGCCCTTGCTCTTCAATCTTCTTTCAAGTGAATATCTATAGTAGTCCATACACATATCAAGGTATGGCCAATCAGTCGCTTTTGCTCTTAGAAGTGCTAAACAAGCCGCCCCTTCTTCTAACTTGTCATTGATAAGTAGTTTCCGAGTCAATGCCGCCAAATAAATTCCACTCGTTAACGCTTCCTTCGCTAGTTGCTGCAAGTCATTATTTTCAGCGATACGTTTTACTTTGTATTCCACAATCGATTTGAGTACATATTGATCACCAAATTTTCTCATATCGATAAACTGTTCGAAATTGTCATTTTCCGAATCGATGATAAACGCTTTAGCAGCAACCAATGGGCATTCGCCGACACCATCTAATGATGAAGGAGGGAGGTCAACCTCACGTTTATGTGGCTCAGGCGTCAAATGGTAGTAGTGCAATAGCCAATCAATATCGTGAGAAAAGCTCTGACCAGCCAAGGGACTAAGCACCTCATAACCAGGGATGTATGTCCGGTAAAAACCTAGCCGAGCAAGCCAACTAGCTACGGAGTCTTGTTCTGAGAAGTAATCGTAGTCAAGTACTTTATGGGCTTCTAACTGCCTAAACCATTGGTCTGGCATTAGGGGATGTCGATAGTAAAAACTTCGCCACTGCTCGGCAGACAAACTCTCTAATTGTTCCTCGGTGAGTGGTTCAAGTTCAAACCACTGCTTAGAAGCATACGTTAAAGCAACCTCTTCTAACCATTCAGGGTAGGCCAATTGGTTTTTTTTATGACTTAGCCAATGTGTTACTACCTGATATGCAATATCACATTCGCTGGATGTCTGTTGATTAGTCACTCTTGTAAGCGACGCTTCTAGGTCATGGGCAGAGCCAAACAGACCACTCCAAACCGACAAATACGCCTCATCACTTAAATCTTGCACCTTGTCATGTTCCAGTGGACGCATTGTTTTGGCATATAACTCTTCAGAGGTTAAGCAATCATTCAGTATTTGATAACGCGTATCTTCTTTACTGTGTTTACTCTGCCAATGAGTTTTAAACATCCACTGACCTTTAGGTTTTTGCATAACATCAGCGGCAATAATGGCCATTGCCATAGAAATATCTTGGTTTAGGCCATCAAACCAATCTTTGAGGCAATCCGCTACATAGCCATAGTTACTGGCATTCAGTTCCAGCACTTTCGCAAGCGATCGTTCAAGCAGATCTTTTATACCGATTTGCTTACTTGCCTGAGCAACCAGCAACCAATCATCGCAAGCCAAAGCCGTACTATGCAATTTTAGTAGTTGCTCGATTACCTCTGGTAAACAATCTTTTGGCCATCTTGCGTCTAACTTGCAGCCTTTTAAAAAGAACAAGTATTGCGTTGGGTGATAAACCGTCAGTGATGGCATCGGAGTGTGCCACCAGTATGAAAAACTATCAGGATTACAGTGAGTAACAGAAAATGACAGCGGGCTTATACGCAACAAAATGGCCCTTTGCTGAACAGCACTAAACTCTGCTAAAGCTTCTAGAGGAAACTGCGTTTTTATCCCCCCCCAATAAACAAGAAAGTCCGCCAAATCTTGGTCTCGCTCAGAGCCTTTCATTAAGCGCTGCCAATCAAAAATTTCCCAAAAGCAATGAATCAGCTCTCCGGGCAACCAACGTGCATCCATGATTTTGGCTAAGGCATAATCCGAGATCTTAAGCTGAGAAGAAACGTCGAGTAAGGCCAATTTCTCTGCCCACTGTTGCCAACCAGTTATCTCAAAGCGAATTTTCGTATCCAAAAAACGCTGGTCAAAGGAGAGCTTATATTCCTCTATAGGCGATTTATTCTCTTCTCGTTCGGGGAATGCTTGAACCGTTGTTTCGACCACGCCAAACTTAAGGGCCTGATCATACGCTTCTTTTAAACGTTTAAATCCCTCGGGATTCACTTCTGGGTGATTATGTTTTAGTTGCTCGCGATAAGCACGTTTGATTTCATTCTCATCATTTGTTTGAGCAATACCGAGAATATTCCAAATATCCATTATGCCTCACTCCCCTCTTGCTCTTGCTCAAATAATGATGCCGGCGCTTCATAGCGAGGAAGAACCATATCAAACGGTAGACTACTCCATACCGGTGCTCTAGGCTGAGTTAAGCGCTCAAAGAAGGCATTAAATCCACCGAAGTCACCTTTATTCAAGATCAACTCTGGACCATAGTCTTCGACGGTATAACACCACCAATTACGACCGAGAACATAACTTTTATGGTAAGTATCCCAATCAGGAAAAAGCTGTTGAACTCGATGAGCGATCACCGATAAATAAAACAGGATTTCTTCTTCAGAAAGCCATTGCAGTATGGTGGCATGACGAGTGAGGAATGAAGCTCGCGCTAAATCAAACCCAAAGAAACGAGCATCTCCAACGAGATCATAAGTCATTCGATGATACCTAAACTCATTCCTTTGCTGCTCGTTCGTCATACGTTGCTCAAGTTCATCAAGCTCTTGAGGGCCACTGAATGCAATTCGATCAAACGCATCTCTAATACCATGACCATGAACATCCAAATTTATCAATCGGTTGATTGTTTCTATATGCTCTTGGCGACTTTTAATTCCCCAAGATTCATCAATACCTTCTCGGCTTTCTTCTAGAGTGCGATTTTTGTTGCTCTCGTACATCCATATTTCATTAAGCTGAGAACTGTCGTTAAGCAGTAGCATCGGCGCCGTAACAGCAAAAAACCACGCATAAAATGGTTCGTACTGAACCGTATCTAACTTTGGAATACTCATAATTTACTTAAAACCTAACCTATCAAGCTGTTGATATATCTCTGTTCTATGCTCTCTTATCTCTCGTTCATTTTGCGAATCTAGAACTGACTCAAACGAGAATATAAACTGCTCAATTACACCACGTAGTTCCGCTGTATTTTCGGCATAAAGCTGATGCAGTTTCTCTTGTAAAGTAATGTTTGGAACTGACTCTCTTGGATGAAACTTAAGCTGACTTAACTTATCTTGACTGGCAGCGATTTGCTCTTGGCTTATCCCTTCAGGCGACTTATCAATTACTTTGCTCACCGTTTCACCAGTCGATTTTGGCGTAACATCGACTTCTAACAAGCCATTAATGTCATAGCTAAAACGAACATCAATCAGCTCTTGCCCAGCTTTCCCTTTAGGCACTTCAACATCAAAGCCATCAATAAAGATGTTATCTTTAGCCCACAAACGTTCACCTTGATAAATGGCGATTCGGATTTCTGATTGATCGTCATAACAAGTTGAAAAGGTTTCTACTCTTGATACTGGAATTACTGTGTTGCGGTCTATAATTGGAGAAAATACTCCGTCTCGATCGCCACGCACGCACTTAATACCCAAACTGTATGGACACACATCAGTTAAGATAATCTCACTAACGTGCTCATTTCTCAGGCGACAAGCTGCTTGAATGGCTGCGCCTTGAGCCACCACTAGATCAGGATCAATCTCACTGTGACCAAAGCGGCCTAACAAACGGTTTGCAGCTTGTTGAACCACTTTAAGACGAGTAGAGCCGCCGACAAAAATCAGTTCGTCAATCTGTTTAGATTCAAGGCGAGCGTCCGTCAAAGATTGCTTCAATGGGCGCACAATTCGGCTCAAAGAGTTTTCCCAAATTTTATCCATCTCTGGTTTATTAAAACTCATCGACTGCGCAAAAGGCTCTGGCACATCTACGGTGACACCATCGTTATAACGATGCTTTGCCACTTCACAACTTGAGCGTAGTGATGATAAAAACGCCAATGGCAACTCTTCCAGAGATTGGTCGAGCTTATCCAACACGGCATGAATCAAATCTTCGGTAAAATCATCTCCGCCTAAGAAGTTATCTCCTGTAGAAGCTCGAACTTCGATGAAGCTATCTGCGTTCTCTACTACCGTGACATCAAAGGTGCCTCCGCCTAAATCAAATACCAGAAATCGACTTTGTGATTGCTTGTGTAAACTATAAGAAAGGCATGCTGCGGTCGGCTCATTAATTAGCCTTACCGCATTTAACCCTGCAAGTTGTGCCGCAGCTTTGACCTCTTTTCTTTGTGTGTCATTAAAATAAGCAGGAACGGATATCACCACATCTTGAATAAGTTGTGACAAATGCGCTTCAGCATCTTGTTTTAATGAAGACAAAATTAGCGAACAGAGCTCAACTGCGCTGTACTCTTTTTTGGACAATTTAAACTTACGATTTGTCCCGAGGTAACGCTTAAACGAGCCGACCGAGCTCAAAGGCTGAGTGACTAACCTAGATTTAGCCGCTTCACCGACTAACAAAGCATCATTTTCATCAATCGCCACCACTGATGGTGTAAGGTATTTACCTAAGCTATTAGGCACAAACTCTACGCTGTCACCTTGCCATACGGCAATGGCACTGTTGGTTGTACCCAAGTCAATCCCGATGGCTAATGGCTGAATCGTATTGATATCATTCACAGAATAAGAAACCAGTTGAATTTACTTAGGCGTAGTTTGCATGTTTTACGTGCAAATTACCTTGACTGACGTTCCAGAAAAACCTGCCTCTCACAATTAAAACTGTGAATTTACAATGAGTTATACTGTTTAACTGGTATTTTAAGACTATAGAGTGTCCGAAGGAGATAAAGAATATCAAGGAAGTTGAGGTGGACGGCTGTGTTTTAGCCTGAATATTTACGATGTAGGTCTTCGATATTTGCCTTATCTAACTTAGTAGATATAGGACAAAAGTCCTGACTCATTTCTGCCCCATTGCTTCATAGCTCCGCCGAACGGAGTCCTTCAAACGTTATAGAAGAGACCAAATTAATTTAATCCATGTGTATGACTGCTATACGGATATTTTTCGTAGGTTTCTCACGAATATCTCTTTCGATTCATAAAATAGCATTATATTGATTGATTTTCATAATGTACGATAGCAACGTAATAAAAACATAGATACGGAAAAGACTACGAACGGTACGATAGCTCACAATACTATATAAACAGAATGTTCAGTAATAAACATTTTGGCATGCAAAAGGATGTGATGAGAATTGCTTTATTTATGACTAATAAAATGCAATGGCTCACTGCTATCCTGAAGTAAAAATCGATCTTAGATATATAATGGAGATGCTCACTTGGTAATGATAAAAACAAGAACGTTACTCAGTATATTTACTATAACCTTGAACTTAGTCATAGCATCGCAAACCTGTGCCGACGATAGTATTGTCGGCGCAAGCCCATTGGTAGGCTCTCTAAAAACCATTCACATTGTCAGTTATCATCACGGTTCGACATGCCTTTCTTCGTTATTGTCTGAACCTCAATTGGATGCAAAGGTAATGGTCGCGGTGAAGCAACATGGATTAGATTCTATCGACGGCTTGGAAGTTATTGATAGAAACGAGCATTGGTCGCGGATTATTTCTAAAGGGTACAACCAGTATGATTACGGTGGGTTCAGGGTGCACCTGTTCACACAAAAACTGGACAATGGACAGTGTGTTGTACTGTACGAAGCATTTCTTAATTTAAAAATCGATGCGGTAATTCAGCGTTCCAACGAAACTACAACGAGAGTTGACTACCATTTCTACATCTACAACACGTTGATATCAGGTACACCAACAGAACTGCTAGAAGATATAGACGCATTAAATGATCATGCAGCCAAACTGCTAGTGGATTTAGTCGATAGTTATAGAAAGAGTACAGACGAAATGTTTCCTATGCGCTTGCAATAAGCAAAGGTGAACAAATAATCAATGTTTGACCTTAATGTAAGTATAGTTAACCTTCGAATAACCAAAAGGCTAATTAGAGAAGAAGATTAGTGAATATTGTAGAACATCGAATATTCACAATCTGAACTGTATTATCAAAACTATACGAAGTGTTAAATGACCATACCTGTAGTTATTCGCTAATTTATCAATGTAACTGACAAGGTTCTGTTCAATTACGAGTTAGCCGCTACTCCTTATTTACTCCAAACAAAAAGGCCTCGCAATGCGAGGCCTTTGGTTTTCTATCTAATCAGAAGTGATTAGTCACGCAGTGACGCACCGAACTTCTCAGATACGTGAGCAACGATTGCATCAACCGCACCAGCGATGTCTGCATCTTCTAGCGTACGCTCAACTGACTGTAACGTCAGTGCGATTGCTAGGCTCTTCTTACCTTCTTCAACGCCCTTACCTACGTAAACGTCGAACAGTTTCGCATCTTTCAGGAACTCACCACCTTGCTCTAGACATGCAGCAACGATGTCGCCAGAAGCTACTGCTTCGTCAACAACTACCGCGATGTCACGACGGTTTGATGGGAACTTAGAAAGCTGTACCGCTTCTGGAATCACTTTAGTGTTGATTGCAGACCATTCTACTTCGAATACGATAGTACGGCCGTTTAGACCAAACTTACGCTCTAGTTCTGGGTGAACAGTACCAATCACACCTACCTGCTTGCCATCAAAGATGATTGCTGCTGATTGGCCTGGGTGAAGTGCTGGGTTCGCCGCTTTGTCTTCTGCTGTTAGTGCAGCAAAAGAGTATGCTTTTTCGTTAGCAGATAACTCAAGAACAGCCTCTAGGTCGCCTTTAAGATCAAAGAAGTCAACGGTGTTGGTTTCAATGTCCCAGTGCTCTTCGCTACGAGTACCAGCGATAACACCAGCAAGCATAGGCTCTTGGCGCATGCCGTTTTCAGCAGATTCACATGGGATGAAACGTAGGCCGTATTCAAATAGACGAACGCGTGGCTGTTGACGCTTCTGGTTGTGAACCACAGTGTTTAATAGACCTTGGATTAGGCCTATGCGCATTGCTGACATATCCGCAGAAATTGGGAATGGCAAGATTAATGGCTCAACACCTGGAACAACCAGTTTTTGCTGCTCTGGCTCAACGAAGCTGTACGTAATTGCTTCTTGGTAACCACGGTCAACCAGTAGGTTACGAACACGCTTAAGTGGCAGATCCGCTTCTACGTGGTTGTGCATCTTAAGTGCAGCAGCAGGGTTCTGGTTTGGAATGTTGTCGTAACCGTAGATTCGACCCACTTCTTCAATCAGATCTTGCTCGATTGCGATATCGAAACGCCATGTCGGTGCAACTGCTGCCCAACCTTCTGCTGTTGTTTCAACAGTTAGGCCTAGACGCTCTAGGATTTCAACCACATCAGCATCTGCGATGTGGTGACCTAGTAGGTTATCTAGCTTAGTGCGGCGCAGTGATACTTTGTTTGCTTTTGGAAGTTCAGCTTCTGACTCAACGCCAACCACTGGAGCAACTTCACCACCACAGATCTCAACAAGCAGCTGAGTTGCACGCTCCATTGCGCTTGCTTGTAGTGCGAAGTCCACACCACGCTCAAAACGCATTGAAGAATCAGTGTGCATACCGTAGCTACGCGCACGGCCACGGATGTGGTCAGGTGCGAAGAATGCACACTCAAGTAGCACGTCTTTAGTCTCAGTCGTTACACCAGACTCTTCACCACCAAAGATACCAGCGATTGCTAGTGCTTTGTTGTGGTCAGCTACAACAAGAGTATCTGCATTTAGCTCAGCTTCGTTACCATCAAGAAGAGTGAGTTTCTCGCCTTGTTCAGCCATACGAACCACAATACCGCCTTCAATCTTAGCGAGATCGAATGCGTGCATTGGTTGGCCTTGCTCTAGAAGAACGTAGTTAGTGATGTCGACTACAGGGTCGATAGAGCGGATACCACAGCGGCGCAGTTTTTCTTGCATCCATAGTGGTGTTTCAGCTTGAACGTTTACGTTCTTAACTACACGACCTAGGTAACGTGGACATGCCGCAGGTGCTTTCACTTCGATAGATACAGTATCTTCGATTGATGCAGCAACCGCTTCTACAGATGGCTCTGTTACGTCAGCACGGTTTAATACGCCAACTTCACGAGCTAGACCACGAATGCTGAAACAGTCAGCGCGGTTTGCTGTTAAGTCTACGTCTACGGTTACGTCATCAAGACCTAGGAATTCACGGAAATCGGTACCGATTACTGCGTCTTCTGCTAGTTCCATGATGCCATCAGATTCTACGTCGATGCCTAGTTCAGTGAATGAACAAAGCATGCCGTGAGATGGTTGACCACGTAGTTTCGCTTTTTTAATTTTGAAGTCACCTGGCAGTACAGCACCAACCGTAGCAACCGCTACTTTGATGCCAAGACGACAGTTAGATGCGCCACAAACGATGTCTAGTAGCTCTTCAGCACCAACATCTACTTTTGTTACGCGTAGCTTGTCTGCGTCTGGGTGTTGGCCACATTCGACAACTTTACCCACTTTAACGCCAGTGAAAGAGCCAGCTACAGGAAGAACGTCGTCTACCTCTAGGCCAGCCATAGTGATTTGGTGTGTCAGTTCGTCAGTAGATACCGCAGGGTTAACCCACTCACGAAGCCATGATTCGCTGAATTTCATAGGATTTGCCTCTGGATTACTTGAACTGTTTTAGGAAACGAAGATCGTTCTCGAAGAACGCACGTAGATCGTTTACGCCGTAACGCAGCATAGTCAGACGCTCTACACCCATACCGAATGCGAAACCTGAGTATTTCTCTGGGTCAATGCCTACAGAGCGAAGTACGTTAGGGTGAACCATGCCACAGCCTAATACCTCTAGCCACTTACCGTTTTTACCTTTCACGTCTACTTCTGCTGAAGGCTCTGTGAATGGGAAGTAAGATGGACGGAAACGCACTTCCACTTCTTCTTCAAAGAAGTTACATAGGAAGTCATGCAGGATGCCTTTTAGCTGTGCGAAGTTTACGTTTTCGTCAACTAGCATACCTTCCACTTGGTGGAACATTGGCGTATGCGTTTGGTCGTAGTCGTTACGGTAAACACGGCCAGGTGCGATGAAACGGAATGGTGGTTTGCCATTTTCCATTGTACGAATCTGAACGCCAGACGTGTGAGTACGAAGCATCAAATCTGGGTTAAAGAAGAAAGTATCGTGGTCAGTACGAGCTGGGTGATCTTCCGCAATGTTCAACGCATCAAAGTTATGGAATGCATCTTCGATCTCTGGGCCAGACTCAGTGTTAAAGCCTAGTTCACCAAAGAACTGTTCAATACGCTCAACAGTGCGCGTAACTGGGTGCAAACCGCCGTTTTCGATACGACGACCTGGTAATGTTACGTCGATAGTTTCTGCCGCTAGCTTAGCTTCTAGTTCAGCACTTTGTAGTGCGTCTTTACGAGCTGCGATAGCTTGTTGAACAACGCCTTTCGCTTTGTTGATCTCTTGACCAGCACTGCGGCGCTCTTCTGGTGGCAGTTTACCTAGGCTTTGAAGTTGAGCCGTTAGCTCACCTTTTTTACCTAGATACTGAACACGCACTTCATCAAGTGCGACTAGCGAATCTGCAGCTTCGATTGCTGCGTTCGCATTAGCAATGATCTCTTCTAGATGTTGCATCGTTTCCTCATCTACCTATGTCTAAGGTTGGCCTTAGCATAAGTGGTAGTGTCCATAAGCGTCCCATACGGGATCTTGGGTCTTCAAATAGCCTTACATAGTAACGAATGCCGTGTCTAAATCCAATCTGAAATCTGTATTCTCACCGCCTTTGTGTAAAAATTCGGCTCTAATGTTGATTGTCCGCAGTTTTGTACCCATATCCAGTGTGAAATAGAGCAATTAAGGAAGCAATTATGTCGCTGGTTATCACTCCGATTGAAGCCCAACATGACCATGAAATCTGCCAAATAATCAAAGCTGTAGGTGAGGAGTTTGGCGCCGTTGGCGAAGGATTTGGCCCGTCAGACATAGAAGTTGAAGCGATGAGCCATCATTACACGCTGTCAAACAAAAGCCTCTATCTGGTGGCCTCGGTAAATGGAGAAATCGTCGGTGGTTGTGGGCTGGCCCCTTTTGCTGGGTCAAACAGCATCTGTGAACTGAAAAAGTTATTTTTATTACCACAAGGTCGTGGACACGGTTTGGGAAGAAAGCTCAGCGAGCAGTGCTTTGAATTTGCCAAGCAGCAAGGATTTACCCAGTGTTATTTAGATACACTCGCATCAATGACCGCGGCCATTGCTCTGTATGAAAAACTCGGTTTTGAACATCTCAGTGCTCCGCTAGCAGAAACGGAACATGGTGGTTGTGATGTGTGGATGTTAAAAGAGCTAGATTGATCTAGCCCTTACTCTTCATCTAACGTTATTACTCAACGCTAAGCCACGCAGATACGCGGTTGCGGCCACTCGATTTGGCTTGATATACCGCGTTATCCGCAAGCTTAATCAGATCATGGAAACTGTCCATATCATCACTTCGCTCTGCAATTCCCACGCTAATACTTCCTTGCCAAAACGCTTTACCCAGATCAAGTTGTACTTGCGCTATGTTTTCCTGTGCTTTACTAGCAATATGCACCCCACCCGCTTGATCAGTGTTTGGGCAAATAACGAAAAATTCATCGCCGCCTAACCGGCACACCACATCATCGTTTCTAAAATGATCTTTGAGCATCTGCGCGATTTCTTGTAACACTAGGTCACCTGCATCATGACCAGCACTATCGTTAACCTCTTTAAAATGGTCAACATCAATCATAATCGCGACTAAAGGTTCATTTTTCTCTTCCGCTAGTTGCCAAAAATGTCTCAACTGACGCATCGCGCAGCGTCGATTGGGCAACTGAGTCAAAGAATCGGTTAAAGAAAGTTCTTCCAACTGCTTATTGGCTTTTAATAATTGATGAGTACGTTCTTCAACCATCTCTTCTAAACGTTGGTTTAGCTCAAGCAAGGCTTTATTGCGCTCTGAAACTTGATCGAACAAACCGGTAAGGGCATTCACAAGCGGCCCTGTACTATTGTCTTGGGCTTTTTCTTCTTGTTCATAAGCGAGCTTAGGGTCAACCCCGCGATCTATCTTCTCAACTTGGCGCGACATATTCTTATCGATACCCAAGATATGGTAAGCCAACCAATGGATGAGGAAGTTGAGCAGCAACTCAGACGCTTGTTTATTCTCTTCACTGATAAACGCTTGCATACTGAAGATCTCAGTCATAAACGCTCGGTGAACCTTAATGTGTTTATCGAGATGTTCAGAGTAAATGCCCTTATCACGCATCAAGTTTTCTTCTTCCCGAAAGTGGAACTCAGAATAACGTGACAGCTCAAACAAAATAGTGCGTATATCTTGAAGGGAAATACTGTTTTCTTTTACTAATGCTCCATAGCGGTTAATGATATCAACCAAGACCTGATGCTGTTCGTCCACCAGTCCAATACCAGTTTCGTAACAGCTATCCCAAACGAATGAGTTCATCGAGTACCTCTTTGAGTACTGACAGCGATACGCCGTAGCCAATTAATAATTATTATTTATGACTTCCACACTAACTTAAAAAACCTTCTATTTCATGGGGCTTATGCACAAAACGTTTCATAAACCGCAAAGCCTCCTCGCCTTGCGGTTATTCGCTAAACAAATTGGTCACTATCGATTAAAAATAGAACTCCAGAGCGACTTGGATAAAATCATCTTTTCTGCCGAAGTAAAGTAAATCTGATGGTGTTTCATTTTCAAATAGCCATGCGTCAACACGCCATTTAAGTTGGTTGGTTAATCGACTCGACGCTTCCAACTTGCCGTTGTACACATCGCTGTTATCCAAATCTTGGGTAATACCAAACAGTATCTCTGTGCCATCTTCATCATTGAACGCTAATCGGGTTCCGACAAAAATATCATTTTGCCCTATGCCCTGAGCATTGACCCCGCGGCTATCGTACAGATATTCAGCTATCCACCCGACATCCCACACAGAATCAAGTGCGCCAACCCAAGTGTATTCAAAACCGGCAACCAAGGCAGTGTGATGATCTAGGCTATCTCGGTAAATAGACTCTAGCTTCCACAACCAATCGCCAGCAATACCTTGGACATCAAGCCCCACTTGTTTTGCCTGCGCATAAAATGGGCTAAGTTCTTGGCCATTGAATTGATAATAGGGATCTCGATTCGTCCCCTGAAAATAACTCAGCCCTACATCCCAATCATCCAGCATCACGCTGTAACGCAGTGCGAAATCCACATGCTTTTGCTCTCGGCTCGATTCGTACTTCGCCTCGCCCGTCACCGCGGTCGGCGGCCTTAATCGCCCATCAACACCAGCAAAGTTTCGCTCACGAAAATAGGGCGTCAATAACGCATCAACGGTGCCCCACTCTTTGATGCTGGTAAAATGCACCATGGGTTGACCTAGCTTCTGCTCACCATCGACAGATTCCACTTCATCGGTTTGGTTAACTACATCCACCAAATGGGCTGATTCGGTCACTCCCCAGAAGACCTTACCAATCCCAGCTCTTAGTTCGTAATCATCCCAATAGGTTAAATACAGCGCCTCACGAATGTCACCGTGTGTACGCTCTTCATCGAGACTGTCTAAACGAAAAAACGGCCTAAAAGTAAAACTTGCGCCTCCTTCCTGTAACTCCCAGTAAAACTCAGGCTCAACGACAAGTGATGTTTGATATTCATCTTGTCCTTGCAGGCCTTGTTGGAAAAACTGTCGATGTTCTAGATTGACCTGCCCAGCGATATCCATTGCCCATGCGGGAACCGATAAACCACTGGCGATAAGAAGGCTAGCGCTCATTGCGCCAACCTTAATACTGTTTTTCACCATACCTTTCACCTATTTCACACGCTTCAAGATATTCTTTTGAAAATCTTTATCTTCAAGGCCAGTCTGAAAAGCTAAATCACTGGTATTAAGCTCGGTACTTTTACCCGACTGATGATTGACCATCTTCATCTTATGAGCACGCCAATATTTATCGAGGTACAGCTGATAATCGTTGAACGCTAACGTTTTCAGTAATGCGCCTCTACGATCATAAAATTCGATTTTAAGCGGACGATAATGCTCCGTGTCGAGCCATACCATCTGCTTGGTATAGCCAGAATACTTATCCGTAGGAACCTGCTCCAACACGTAAACATCCTGTCCTTCAAACTGCTCTTGATTGACCAAATTGAAGCTGTACTTTTCTAGCTCAAATGAGCTGAGATCTTCATACGAAAATTCACTGCCCATAAAAGGGCCCGATTTATTACGCGATGAAATACGCTTTACTCGTTTTAACGCAGGTAAATAGAGCCATTGATCATCAGCATCCACCACATGAGAGTGGTTTAAAAATGCCGTGCCTTTCACATCCCTAGGTTCGTCAAAAATGGTCAGCCCTTTATCACCATCATCATTAACTTCTAGCGACTTCAAACGCATTAAACGAGTGCTGCTTTCTCCTGAAGCATTGCGCAAAATCATCTCCATTGTTGCGACCGAGTCACCCCAACCTTGGTCTCTCACTTTACGTTCTTGGGCGATTTCTAAGCCTCGCTGTGCATCTGCGATAGCATTAAAGCTTGTTGTAATAGTGAGTAGCGATGCTAGCGCTAAACTGTTTACGATTGATTTAATTGTAAATTTCATAGTGTGTCGTCCTTTTCAAACTC
Organism: Vibrio sp. LaRot3; assembly: GCF_027587025.1. GTDB lineage: Bacteria > Pseudomonadota > Gammaproteobacteria > Enterobacterales > Vibrionaceae > Vibrio. Next base: position 1,143,947 of record NZ_JAPPTI010000001.1, read on the forward strand.
TCGCTTAAGCGCGCGAGTCAGCATGTTGAGTGGGGTAAGGTTCTACTTGAGGTGTCGATTGCTGCGAAGGTTGCGGGTAGCTTTTCTTATCAAACTTCATCAGCAACGCAGGTAGGAATACAAAGTCCACTACCAAGGCAATAAAAATAACAATGGCACTGAGTAATCCCATATCGGCATTGAGGCGGAAGGTAGACATAGCCAGCACGCTAAAGCCTGCTACGAGCACCACCGTGGTAATCCATAAAGCTCGACCTACGGTGTGAAAAGCGTAGCGAACGGCTTGTTCCGCATCCTGCCCCATCTTGCGAGCGCGTTGATATTTCGATAGAAAGTGCACTGAGTCATCCACAACGATACCGAGTGTCAGAGTCACCACTACCGATAAGCCAAGGTTAATTTCACCCGACAATAACGCCCACAACCCAAAACCTATGATGGCTGGAGCGACATTAGGCATTAAGCTGATCACGCCGAGACGCAGTGAACGCAAAGAGAAAATCATTAAAGCGGAGATCAGTACTAAAGTGATTGGCAAGGTAGAAAGCATACTCGCCATGTTGGTCTCACCGATGTGAGCAAACATTAAGGTCGGGCTCGACGCAACCACTTCGTATTGAGGGGCATGAGTAGCAAACCAAGCGTAAATACGGTTCTCTAAATCGACCAGCTCGACACTACCTAAATTATCCGTGGTTAAAACCAACTTCACAGATGACTTATCAACGTTAATCTGGTTGTTCAAATCCAAACCAAACGGTAAGGACATCTCATACAGCAACAGATATTGTGCGGCTAGCTCTCTGTCTTGTGGCAAACGGTAGTAACTTTCATCATCCCCGTGCATATTTTTGTTTAGACGTTTATACACGTCTGACAGTGTCGCAACATGGTCAGTTTCAGGCTGGTCACGAAGCCAATCACTAAAGCTATTCAAAGTACTGAGGAACGTTGGGTCTGAAATGCCTTGCGATTCAGCAGTCTTTATCGCAATGCTGATATTTGTCATCCCGCTGATTCGCTCCTCCATAAAGTCAGCGGCTTGACGGAACTCGCTACGTTGATCGAAGTATTTGACCGACTCGTCATTCACTTTGTTAAGAGGGATTAATGCTGCCGTTGCAACAATCACCAATGCCGATACAGGCAATAGCAGTTTTCGATTTGCAACAACAAGATCACCCAAGCCATCCATAAAGGTACGAGGTTCATCTTTGCCCTGCGCATATGGTTTAACGCGTATAGGTAAAATCTTAAGCAGCGCTGGGAGTAAGGTAACTGACAACAAGCAGGCAATCATGACTCCCAATGCTGCTAAGTTACCAAAATCACGTAGCACCGGAGAATCTGACATGTTCATCATCAAGAAACCAATCGCGGTGGTCACTGAGGTAATCAATATCGGCATCGCATTAATCGCAACACTATGGTTGATTGCATGAACCTTGCTATCACCATGCTGCATACGTTGACGCATAGTCGCAATAACATGCACGCAATCGGCCACAGCCAGTGTCATTACCAAGGTAGGAATATTGACCGTTGCGGTACTTAAGAACATTCCTGCCCAGCCAGACAGCCCCAATGTGGAGCTAACCGATGTGATGATAACAATCAGCGTGGCGACTACGCTGACAAACGAGCGCAACATGATGGTTAAGAACACCAATATCACCAGCAGCATACTGGGTACTAACGTCGCACTGTCTTCTTGTGCTGCCACCATGAATGCATCGTTCAGAGCAATGATGCCCGCCTTATGGAACTCTACTTGAGGATAAAGCTGCTGATATTTTTCTATCAGTTGGTCGGTATAAGCGACTGCCTCGATGGTTTCCGCTGTTTTGTCGATTTCAGGAAGTTGCACAGTAATGTTGATCACCGAAACATCACCCGCTTTGGAGATCATAGAATCAACAATAACCGGTTCGTTGAGGGCGATATTTTTCGCTCGTTCAATACGCTCTGGCGTCAGCGGATAATCTTCGAACAGGAGATCTTCAACTAATAAATCATCTTGTTCCGCTTCGGTATGCTGGTAGTTTGCTAGAGAATCCACTCGGCTCGCATACGGCACTTGCCATGCATCATAAGTGAACTGCTGAATCAGCGTTAAAGTGCTTTCAGTGAATACATTGCGATCTTTAGGCGCAATGATAATGGATAAATTGTCGGATTTAGCAAAAGTCGTTTGGATTTCATCAAAGGCCATTAACTGCTTATTCTGACCATCAAAAAAGATGTCGTAATCACCTCGAAAATAGAGGTTTTTACCGCCTATGGTCGCTGCAACTATCAAGCCTATCATGGCCGTAACTACCCACCAGGTGAATCGAGTAGGCCAAGTAAACCATGCGTTTGAATTGGGATTGGTTGCGTTCATCACACTCTCCATTTGTGACGCTTCGTCAATTATGTTTATTTAGAATCCAGCAATTCGCTGGATTTTGAATAAACTCGATCAGCTTCCTAGCAAACAAGGAAGCTGCATCAAAAACTGACGAATCGTCACCGAATGGCAAAATAAAAGGTCGAAGATAAACAGCCCGACCTCATTATCTACTCGTTAGAACGTATCCATCTCGCTTAAGCGATTAACGTCCAACTGAGTGTAAATATTCGATTTCATCATTGAAGAGTTCTGTTTCAACACGTTGCCATGTTTTACGGTAGTCCCACTCGGTAGACAGTGGTTTCCAATCGAGACCATCGAGCAACATATTGGCATTGTGTAATACAGAAAACGGATCTTGAATGCGCTTAATACAACGGCTGTTTGATGCGTTCTGGGCTAAAGCATTTGAACCAAATGCAATTGACCAGTTGGCAAAGACGATAGAGTCAGAACCAATACCAGGAGAGAATTTTAAATCTCCTGATTCGACAGCACGATTGATCAGGTCGTCTGCGTAATCAATAAGTTGCTCTTCCAACTCATTCAGTTCTTTGACTCTCTCTGGGGAAGCTTTTTCTAGTACCCATGGGCTCTTAGCCATAATAGCGCACGTAGATAGCACAGGCTCCATTCGAGCATAAATACGATAGCTTACGTGCATCGCAATCACTCGTTCACGCGAACTGCCTTCAAATTCAGCCGAACGAGCAAATAGCAACGACTCGGTTCTCAGTGAATGAATGCATAACGCTATGATCACATCTTCTTTGCTGCAAAAATGATTGTAGATAGTACCTTTAGAATAAGGGCTCATCGCGGTGAGCTTATCCATCGTCAAGTTACCGAAGCCTTGCTCTTGAACAAGAGACTTAGCCAGCAATATGAGCTCTATCTCTCTATCTGCAATGGCTTGCTGTTTCTTGGTTAATCCCAATATACAGCCTTCGCTTTTCCCATTTTTACAGCTACACATGTTCTACCAAGCCTATGTCTTAAGTTACTCCCTAACCATTATATTGTAACACGATTCGAAACACGCTCCGAACTCGTTTTTATGACGACTCGTCATTTTTGACACTTCGTCATAATAGCTCATCAATTGAACAGATCAAGCTATTTTATAAAAACAGTGAATAATTATCCCGACAGAGCATTTTGCTAAGCTATACATCAAGAAAACCAACAAGGATGATATTTATGGCTCAACTTCATCGGCTACTACTCATTGTTTTACTCGCAACGACACCCAGCATTGTATATGCCAATACGGTCAATCACTTAAAAGCGGATAACTGGAACGCAGAAGCCATCTACTCCGGTCTCAATGTCCCATGGGGGCTAACACTGATTGATCAAAATAGAATGCTCGTCAGTGAACGTAATGGGCAAATAGGCATACTTTACATATCAGACAAGCGTTACCAGCCTATTTATCAACTACCTGATGTCGCGGTTACTGGGCAAGGTGGTCTTTTAGATATCGCGCTTTCCCCTTTCGCCCCCAAAAAAGTGTATTTCACGTATTCAAAGCGTTCGAATGGAGCCATTGAAACCACGCTGGCGCAAGCCACGCTAAATGAAGATTCTCTAAGTGAAATCACGGTTTTATTTACTGCACAATCTGGCTCAACGTCTGGTCGCCACTTTGGCAGCCGAATCGCTTTTGATGACAAATATCTCTACTTCTCCATAGGGGATCGCGCTGAACGCGACAACGGGCAAGACCTAACCACTCACGCGGGCAGCATCATCAGATTAAACCCTGACGGTACAGTTCCAAGTGATAACCCATTTATAACAAAACCCAACGCTCAAGCAGCCATTTGGAGTTATGGTCACAGGAATCCGCAGGGACTTATATTTGACAAGCGATTAGATAGATTATGGTCGGTCGAGCATGGTCCAAGAGGTGGCGATGAAATTAACATCATCGACAAAGGAAAGAATTATGGCTGGCCAATTACATCGCACGGCAAAGAATATTGGGGGCCTATTGCAGTTGGAGAAGCGAAAGAAAAACAAGGCATTGTCTCTCCGCTGAAAGTCTATATACCTTCCATCGCGCCCGGGTCTCTCGCTATATATCGTCATGACAAGCACAAAAGGCTCAACAACGCTTTATTAATCGGCGCACTAAAACTTGCGCACATCAATGTGGTTAAGCTAGATGATCAAGGTAACATCATTTCTGAACAACGCATTTTGCAACAGTTAGGCGAACGAATTAGAGACATTGAAGTATCTAAAGATGGTGAGATCTATTTCAGTTCAGACAGTGGCAAAATCTACCGTTTGATCACGCTGTAATTTAAGCAGGTTCGACAGCGAGATCAGCACTAAAGACACTCGCCCATGCCACGCGATTGCGGCCAGCGCTTTTACACTCATAAAGCGCTTTGTCCGCAGTTGCGAACAGTGACTCGACTAAATGCTCATAAGTGCTTTCTTCCTTACCTAACGCCTCTTTCTGAGCTAATGCTCCACCGATCGATATGGTTATTTTCCCGTGTTGGCCGTTACCTACATGCTCAACATTCAAGTCTTCAATCGCTCTTCTAACCAACTCACCAACGCGCTCTAGTTCATTACGATCATGACGCGCACATAACACCACAAATTCCTCGCCGCCGTAGCGAAAGGCCATATCGACGTTAGTCAGCGCTTTTTGAACATGGCAAGCGACCGTTGCCAAAGCCGCATCCCCTTGCATGTGGCCGTAAATATCGTTAAATGCTTTAAAATTATCGATATCGATAATCATCAAGCCGACGTATTTACCTTGTAAAACGTTGTTTTTGATATAAGGCTGAGAGGTACGTGCGTATTTGTATCGCGAACCTAGCCCAGTCAGTGGATCCGCATCCGATTTCGCCCGCAGAGAATTCATTTGTCGATCTATTTTAAGCAGCAGTCCTTTATATGCCTGTGCCAATTGGCCAATTTCATCAGAACGTGTCAGTTCCGGTAAATCCTTAATATTGCTGTAGGTCTCTTCACCACTCATACTCTTAGCTAGGTTTTTCAACGGCGCGACTACCCAATGAGTTGCCCACAATACCACGGCGACTGAAAGCACCACCGCCAGCAAGGCTTCGAAGACAATATCTTTCATCAGAGTAAGCTTTATATCGGCAAGCTTACTGGCATCAATCACCGCCCATAACTCGCCACCATTTTTATTTCTCAGTGGAAGCAGCACATGGAGTAAATATCCTTGCTCTTGTAAGAAGTAATTGTCATCCGTTGAGGTTGGCTTTTGCCATTTAACAGTGGCTGTTTTTTCTTGGCTGTAGCTTTGTGTCAGTGCTTGGTACTCAGCTTGTGCTTTGTTGAGTAAATAACTCAGTTTACGGGTTTTAATGGTGTTGAAGCTTTCGACTTCTTTCAGCAACGCCGTCAGTTTTTCCACACGCTGTTGTGCGGAGGCAATTTCTTGTGGTTCAACATCAGCGCGCCATACTTCTTTATCAATCGGCAAGTAGCGAACATGGACGGATTGACCGGAATAATCTGACGTGCCTTGAATATCGACAAATAAGATATCATCTACCACAGCTAACGCTTCAATGGTTTGTGGCATGGTTAAGTTGGCGTAATTAATACCTGAAACAGCAGTAGAGAACGTGTTTACGTGAGGGTGGAGAGATTGCTTTGCGAGTGACGCAGAATAGTCGATTTGGCGATGCCATTCGCTATCAAAACGCGCCATACTGAGACCACTAATGATCAGCAACGCCAATAACAGATGCGAAACCAACAGCATCTGATTAATACTCAGCCTTTTTACGACATTGATCATTTGTGCTTACCTTCTACCTACTTCACTCCAACTCGATCTAGGTCAGTACATATTCCGTTCACACAAATATCCTTATAAGTGCTATGACAACTCTGGCAATAACTGGGTTTTAAGGTGGGATGAGAATGGCTTATATCCTCGCCTTTAATATTGTAACTGCCATAAATAGCTTCGCCGCCGATATGCTCTGTTACCCATAAAATGCCGGGCAGTTCAGTAAAAGCCACCGCGGTTGGACCGTCACTGTATGGCCCTTGGGTAAGAAACTCATCCAACTTCTCAGGGTTGACTCGAATGGTGACAGGAGAGCCCTGCCCATCATTAATCCAACTGTATGCTTGAACGGTTTGTTGAAAAAAGAGTGAAGCGTCTGCAGGCAAAACGGTATCCGCTGGGTAATTCATGGTTTCTTTCACCACAGTCCATGATTCCCAACCAACTGGATAACTTGCAAGTGACTCAGCTCTTAAACTTGGAGAAAGGAAAAGAGCCTGAATTACGATAAAAATCGACAGTGCTTTCATTCTCAACCTATCAATGCACGCTGAAATGCCAAATGTCATTAATATTTTATTGATGTTTATCTAATTGAAATAAAGATTTACATCTATTGCAAAATTGATCTTATTCGATTCTATGGGGGATTAGTATTGTTTTTGCTTGGGAAGCGACAGCGACTCTTAAGCGTGTGTGCTGAATCATAAAAATAGCGCGCTGTTTCATTAGTTTCCTCGCTAAAATGGCGCTAACTTTAAATGAATCTGCTTAACTATTCGCTGTTTAGCGCTTAATCATGCTGTGAGAGTTGTCATAAAAAGTGCTACTGAAATAGGAGATCATGACGCTAAAGAGACACAAAAAAGCCCCGACGTTAGTCGAGGCTTTCTGTTTGGAGCGACACACGAGGTTCGAACTCGTGACCTCAACCTTGGCAAGGTTGCGCTCTACCAACTGAGCTAGTGTCGCAATGTAAGGTTTAGATGGTGCCCCGGGCCGGACTTGAACCGGCACAACGCGAACGTCGAGGGATTTTAAATCCCTTGTGTCTACCAATTCCACCACCAGGGCACACAAATCTAAATTTGTGAGGCCTTTACTGAAGTAAGTAAAACACCATCTAGATATCGATTTTGGTTAATCGCTATCTTTTAATTTGGAGCGACACACGAGGTTCGAACTCGTGACCTCAACCTTGGCAAGGTTGCGCTCTACCAACTGAGCTAGTGTCGCAAAATGGAGGCGCCTCCCGGAGTCGAACCGAGGTCCACGGATTTGCAATCCGCTGCATAGCCACTCTGCCAAGGCGCCTTCGTATCCCAGAACGTTTATCGCGTTCCTCTTGGGTACGGGATGCATTCTACGGATTCGAACTAACGAGTCAACACTAATTTTAATTTTTCTAATCGTTTGAGCAAATTACGTTCAAAGGCGCTTTAATTTGTACTTTTCTTAGTCATCAAATCGCAAAAATACAAGCCGATTACTGTTGAACACACTCTTTTGCCATTCTACTGGCCACGCGCGCTTCGTGAGCGAGTTTACAGATTCGATGCAATGTTATTCAATCGCCTTTAAAATGGAGCTCCAAAACGTAATGCTTGCGGGGAGCTCGATTGGTATTCAAGTTATGAGAAATCAACGAAACGATTACAGACCAACGATCGGCATTATAATGCCAATGTTAAGTGGCTTTTACATGGGTGAGATAAACGTAACCTTACGCAAACTTGCCAGCGAACATGAAGTTAATCTTATTTTTATTCGCTCCGGCGACAAAAGAGACTTTGCACTCAATGTGTCCCTCGCCCATATCGATGCACTTATCGTCGTACTCCACTCCGCCACCCATCGGCTTGTTGAGCAAGCCATAAAACAAGATATTCCCGTGTTCTCGATGGGAGCAAGCTACAACCCTCTCCCCGTTGAGCAATTTTATAGCGACCAAACTCAAGGTGTCGCCGAGCTTTACCAGTGGCTCACCGAGCAAGGCCATCAAAAGATAGGATTTTGTGGCGACCTCAATGTCAATGACATCAGAGAGCGCTATAACTCATACCGTAATCAAATCACTGAGCCATTTGATCCTGAGTTGCTGTTTTCGGTACACAATTGCTATCTTGCGGGTGGACGAGACGGCGCTGTCCTTTTTCAGCAACGTAATCAACCATGTAGCGCCATCATCTGTGCGACCGACCACAATGCATTAGGCATGATTGAGCAGCTCACACACTTAGGGTTCCGAGTGCCAGAAGATATCGCCGTGGTGGGGATAGATAACATCTTCGCAGGCAAACATACTTCCCCTAGTCTAACGACGGTTGATCAGCAGCTAGAAGCATTGACCTCCCATGTTTTCAACCGCGCTGTATCTCGTATTAATGGCGTCGCTTTTTCTTCTCAAATTTATATCCAACCACAAAAAATCATCCGCCGCAGCTCATGTGGCAATCAGGCAAAGGATGATGCAGAAGCAACCCATTCAATTCGCTCTGCTATATCGCAAAGTACACAAACCTCGACTTCGGAAATCTTCGACAATTTTTACTCGCAAGCCAAAGGTGGCTTTAACGCCATACTAGATGCGAAAAGCCTCTACGGCAGTCGATTAGACTGGGCTTGTTTAGCCTCGTCCAATAACGAGGATTATTGTATTGAAAGCTGGGCTGAAGCGGGTATGACTCAGCCAACACCTATTCCGAAAGATTCAGGGCTTAACGACAGAATTGAAGAGTTCCCATTCCTCCAAGGTTGTCCGCACTATGTGGCGACCATTTTGCCTATCGCCACCGGTCAAAAAAATCGATGGAAATTGGTCGCGGTAATTGATCGCGTATCCCAGCAACATAAGATCATTCCGCAAGATACGTTTAACAATTATCTAGATATGTTGGCGCTGTTTATTGAACGTGATGAACTGGTCTCCACCAGCAATCAAAAAGAGCAGAAGTCACAACAGCTATTGCAGCAACTTGAAGTGGTATCGAACAGCTCTAACGATGGCATTTGGGAATGGGATTTAAAGACGAAACAGTTTCGTTTGAATGCTCGCATGTTATCAATAATCGGCGATACATCATCAAAAACTACGTCTGTCTTCGGTTTACGCCAACTTGTGGAACTTATCCACCCTGAAGACCTTTCTAGCATTGAAGAGAGCATCCAAGGGCATCTTACCGATCATCACCCGTTCAAAGTCGAGTTTAGATTACGCAAAAACAGTGGCCGCTACATTTGGGTTAAAGCAAGTGGCTCCGCCGTTTATGAAGCGAACGGGTCGCCAGTGCGAATCATCGGCTCGATCAGCGATATTACCGAGCAGATGAATAGCCAAGAAAAGATACATCGCATGGCTTACTACGACGCGCTGACCGGAGCCGCAAACCGTAGGATGATCATAGAAAATATCAGCCAACACATTGAACAACACCCTACTTACCCGCGTGCGGTCATGATGATGGACCTCAATCGCTTTAAAATGATTAACGACTCCTTTGGTCACCATGTTGGGGATGCGTTGCTGGTTCATGTGGCGAAAGAGTTGCAAAGCTATCTAGGAGAAAATCACCAGCTTGCACGCCTTGGTGGCGATGAGTTTTTGTTTTTCTGCGATGTGGCAGAACACGAAAGTGCAATCCAACTTGCTAACGATATTTTGCGCACCATCGCCAAACCTATGGTGTGCGACAATATTGAAATCACCGCACAAGGCAGTATCGGTATCGCAATGTACCCTCTCGATGCGGAATCCGCTGAAGATTTAATTAAGCGCGCGGATATGGCGATGTATCAAGCCAAACGTCAAGGGAATGCGTCTCCGGTATGCTTTAACCATCAAGAAGAAAGTGCATTAGTTGATGAAGCCACCATTGAACATCACCTGAAGCGAGCTATTAGCAATGATGAAATCGAGCTTAACTACCAACCGCTATACAACCCAACCAGTAATAAGTTCGAGGGGGTAGAAGCGCTAGCAAGATGGCATTCCCCTCAACTGGGGTATATCCCTCCTACTCGCTTTATTGAAATAGCAGAACGAAGCCAATTAATTAATGACTTAGGCCACTATCTATTACACAAGATTTGTGACGATATAAAAGCCTCAGCAAGCTTAAAAGCGATGAAGCACATCTCAGTTAACATCAGCGCCAAACAACTTATCCAAGAGAACTTTGCCAGCGATGTGTTAAGCATTATCAACCACCATAAGTTAAACGTGAGAAAGTTCTGCTTTGAAGTCACTGAAACAGCGGCGATATCCGACTTTTCTCGTTGTCTATTGGCGCTAGAAGAGTTAAAAGCAGCCGGTGCTTACCTGTCTTTAGACGATTTTGGCACTGGCTTTTCATCATTATCCCTATTACAGCGCTTACCCGTTGATGAGATTAAAATTGACCGCTCGTTCGTGGCTGATATCGTTAATGATGACACTCAACTCAATTTCGTTTCGACCATTTTATTGATGGGGCATCAACTGGGCTTGCGAGTTACAATTGAAGGTGTCGAAACCCAGCAGCACCTCGATAAACTCAAGCAATTAGACGCCGACTTATTACAAGGCTACTTTTTTGCAAAACCGCTGACGCTCGAACGATTAAATGAAAAGATCTTTACCTCTCAAGGAACGACCACGGCGAGTTAATCACACGTTGCTTCAAACAAAAAAAAGACCTGCTGAAACAGCAGGTCTTTTTATTGGAAACCCAATAGAACCGACGAAACGTTAAGGGTTTATTGGTGCTCTTCGCTTAGTAAATCATCTTTGGCTGCCATCAGGTATTGAGCCATTGACCAGTAAGTCAGTACCGTTGCGATATAAAGCGCACCATAACCTACCCAAATCATCCAATCGTCATAACGCCAGATCAGCACCCACAGTGCAAACATCTGTGCCAACGTTTTAAATTTACCAACCCATGAGACCGCCACACTTGCGCGTTTACCAATTTCTGCCATCCATTCACGCAATGCTGAAATGATGATCTCACGGCCAATCATGGTCACCGCAGGAATAGTAATCCAGATAGAGTGGTAATGTTCGGTAATTAGAATCAGAGCCGTTGCCACCAGCACTTTATCAGCCACAGGGTCGATAAACGCACCAAAACGCGAGGTTTGGCCAAGCTTGCGCGCAAGCATACCATCTAACCAATCGGTAAAGCCTGCTACCCAAAACACCATTGCCGCTGCAAACGGAGCCCAGCTGTAAGGGAGATAAAAAACCACAACAAAAACTGGGATTAAGAACAGTCGGAGTAGTGAAAGAATGTTTGGGATATTGAAACGCATAGTTATTTGGCTCTTATTGTTTGCGTATGCACTGTTTGCTGCCTAAAAACAGGCCCTTATGGTGCGGGATTTTTTCTATTGTTTCAATGCTTGATAAATGTTTTCTGCCAAAGATCGAGAGATACCAGGTACTTTGGCGATTTCTTCAACAGTCGCACGTTTTAGCTCTTGCAATCCGCCCATATATTTCAATAGCGCTTGTCTGCGTTTTGGCCCTATACCTTCAATGCCTTCTATTGCACTGGTTCTACGCGTTTTTCCGCGTTTCGCTCGATGTCCAGCAATGGCGTGATTATGGCTTTCATCACGGATATGTTGCATCAAATGCAGCGCTGGCGCATCACTTGGCAAATTAAACTCATCACCGTCAGTGGTAATCAAAGTTTCCAAACCTGGTTTGCGAGTCACACCTTTGGCAATACCAATCAAACGAGGACGCTTCGGCCAATCCCCCCAATATTGAGTGATGATCTCGTGTGCGCGGTTCAACTGCCCTTTACCGCCATCGATAAACACGATGTCTGGGATCTTATCAACATCCAACTGCTTGGAGTAACGACGCTCTAACGCCTGCCCCATCGCAGCATAATCATCACCACCAGTAATGCCAGTGATGTTGTAACGTCGATACTCTTGCCTTACTGGCCCTTCCTGATTAAACACCACACAAGACGCAATGGTACTTTCGCCCATGGTATGAGAGATATCAAAACATTCCATCCGATTGATCGAGTCCATCGCCAACAATTCCGTCAGCTCTTTAAAGCGCTGAGAGATGGTCATCTTATGATTAATCTTGGTCGTAATCGCTGTCAGGGCATTGGTATTAGAAAGCTTTAAGTAGCGGCCTCTTGTTCCGGTAGGATTCACATGGAAATGTACCTTTCGCCCTGCAATAGAGCTGAGCGCTTCTTGCAGCGATCCTGTGTCATCCAGCAAGCCCGAATTTAAGATAATACGGGTCGGCACAGTTCTCGCTTCGTTATGGCTCAAATAGTATTGGCTTAAGAAGGCATAGAACACCTCTTCCGAGGTGGTATTGTTGGGAATTTTAGGAAAATGGCTGCGACTGCCCAGCACCTTGCCTTGGCGAATCATCAATATATGAATACATGCGATGCCATTCTCTTGAGCAAAACCCAGAACATCCATATCGTCCATGCTATCTTCTGAGACAAACTGCTGCTCTTGCACACGGCGGATGGCCTGAATTTGATCGCGAAACTTCGCTGCATCCTCAAATTTCAGCTGCTGGCTCGCCTGTTCCATCTTATGCACTAGCGTCTCTAACACTTGCTTATCTTTGCCTTGCAAGAACAAGCGCACATAATCCACTAACTCTTGGTATTCAGCGTCTGAAATAATGCTGCTGACACACGGGCCTGCACAACGGCCAATCTGATACATCAAACAAGGACGCGTCCGATTGCTGTAAACCGTGTCTTCGCATTGACGAACAGGAAAGATTTTTTGAATCAAGTGCAGTGTTTCTCGCACCGCTCCGGAATCAGGATATGGCCCGAAATACTCACCTTTACGACGTTTAGCGCCGCGGTGCATCGACAGTCTCGGGTGCTTGTGAACACTGACAAAGATGTAGGGGTAAGATTTATCATCACGCAGCAGAACATTGTACTTAGGCAAGTACTGCTTGATGTAGTTGTGTTCAAGGATGAGCGCTTCTGTCTCGGTATGAGTTACCGTGACATCAATCTTATCAATATTACTGACCAGCGCGCGGGTCTTTTCACTGTCTACTTTGCTACGAAAGTAACTGGAAAGGCGCTTTTTAAGATCTTTTGCTTTACCGACATAAATAACCACCGACTCGGCGTTATACATTCGATATACGCCGGGTTGGTTGGTTACCGTCTTTAAAAAAGCAGTTGAGTCAAAGGACAAACCCACTATAACGTCTCGGTATCTAGCATTCCATGTCGGATAGCAAGGTGCGTCAGTTCTACATCACCATTGATATCGAGCTTAGCAAACAGTCGATAGCGATAGCTGTTCACTGTTTTCGGGCTCAGGCTTAGCTGTTCTGAAATATCAGTAACCTTTTGGCCTTTGGTTATCATCATCATGATCTGCAACTCTCGCTCTGACAGATCGGCAAATGGATTTTCCGATGCTGGAGAGAATTGGCTTAGCGCCATCTGTTGAGCAATTTCAGGTGAAATGTAGCGTTGGCCGCTATTCACCACACGAATTGCATTGACCATTTCGTCAGGGCCAGCGCCTTTGGTTAAATAACCAGCAGCCCCAGCTTGCATCACTTTAGTTGGAAACGGATTTTCCGTATGAACAGTTAAAACGATGATTTTTACATCTGGATTGAAACGCAGGATTTTTTTGGTCGCTTCTAAGCCACCGATACCCGGCATATTCATATCCATCAAAATGACGTCAACATGATTGTTACGACACCATTTTACTGCATCTTCACCGCTTTCAGCTTCCCCTGCCACGTTCATTCCACGGACGTCTTCAATAATACGTCGTATCCCTGTGCGAACCAGCTCGTGATCATCTACAAGGAAAACACTTATCAAACTTGTATCTCCACACTTATTAATTGGCTTGGCTCTGCACCTACCTGTTTAGGTAGATAACAATTCAGTTGCCTAGTTTAACCTAAAAATGAAAATTTCATTACTCCGAATATGTGCCGAAACACAAAGTTTAGCAAGAACTAATTTTCACTTCTGACGCGTCAATTGCAAATATGCGACTAATCAATACGTTAGACGATATCACAAGTTTTCATTCATTTTGTGATTATTCAACTCGTTTAATTTCAACCGATGGATTGAAACTGAAACACTTTTCATTTATTTTTGCGCTTGGTGTTTTTTAAACGCCGAATTATAAATATCAGCAGGTTTATGCTGGTTTTAATATAAATTAAGGATATGTTATGAAAAAGCTTCTAGCGGTGGCTGCTCTAGCTGCAACTCTTCCAATGTCAAACATTGCTATGGCTGACCAAGACATCGGTTGTGGTCTAGGTACTATGGTTTTTGATGGTAAATCAGGCAAAGTATTCAAAGTACTAGGTGCTACTACTAACGGTACTTCTGGTAACCAAACTTTCGGTATCACTTTCGGTACTCTTGGCTGTGACGGTAACGGTACTATCACGTCTTCTGAAAAACTTGCAATGTTCATCGACGGCAACATCGATAACCTAGCTCGCGACATCGCTAAAGGCGAAGGTGAGACTCTTGCAACTCTATCTGAAGTTTGGGGCGTACAAGAAGCAGACAAAGCAGCATTCAACGCTCTAGCTCAAGAAAACTTCGCTGAAGTATTCAAGTCTGAAAACGTAACTTCTGAAGAAGTTTTCGCAAACCTAAACAACCTAGTTGCAGCTGACGCTACACTAGCTGGTTACGCGATCTAATTGAATTTCGGTTCAATTAAGAAAGTGCCCTTTTTAGGGCACTTTTTTCGTTCTGATTTAGCGTCAATAGGCAATGGCTTTCATTTATTAAAACTTTTGCCTATTCACACTGATACTCACGGAATTGAATGAACTATTCTGCTCTCTCTAAAGCCCTACTGTTAAGTTGCGGCTGGACACTCTCTTCACTCGCTCAAGCTGCTTCGTTTGATGTCGAACAGCTTGCCGAAGATAACTATTGGCTTAAGCTTGGTCATTACCTACCCGCAACGCTTTCTAGCTATAAAAGTACCGTTGATAGCGAAGCTTTCTTTCTTGCAGAAAACGGCAAAACTTCACCTCAAGCAGAACTTCAAGCCACCATCGAGGCGCTATATCAAACCGATGAGCCATTGGCTCAAGTTGCACGATGTGAATTCCCTGCGCGTTACACTTGGTTGGAATCAAAACAAGGCCGAATCGCTAAATTGAACTGTGAAGAGCTCGATACATGGCGTGAAGTACTTGACCCAGAGGGAATGACTCTCGTTTTTCCGACCGCGTTTATGAACAACCCTTCATCGATGTTTGGCCATTCCCTACTTAGAATTGACGCCAAAGATCAAACTCGCCACAAAGAGTTGGTAGCGTTTGCGATTAACTTTGCGGCGGAGCCGGAAACTCAAGACAACGCTGCGCTGTATGCCATCAAAGGTCTCGTTGGTAGCTACCCGGGTCGTTTCACCGTGATGCCGTACTACCGAAAGGTTCGTGAGTACAACGATATTGAATCGAGAGATATCTGGGAGTACAAACTCAAACTGAATGAACAAGAGGTTGAGCGAGTGCTACTGCACTTATGGGAAATGCAAAAAGCTGAGTTCGACTACTACTTCCTAGATGAAAACTGTTCATATCAATTGCTTGGACTACTTGAGCTAGCACGTGAGGATATCCAGCTTGTTGACCAGTTCCCAATGCATGCCATCCCGTCAGATACCGTTGAAGCGCTAAGCAATGCAGGGTTGATTGAACCACCAAAATATCGCGAATCATTTGGCACACGCTTGTTGCACCAAGCGAATGAAATCGACCAAACCCTATTTGATGCCGCGATTGCAGCAAAGCAAGGTGATTTCCCATCACCAGAACAATACAGTGAAGAACAGCGCGCTGCTATTTTGGAATTTGCCTACGAATGGCTTAACTTTGAACTTTATGACTTAGGCTTAGAACGCGATCCAACCGCGAAAAGACTCACAGAGCTACTCTACCAACGCAGCCGAATAAAAGTTGATTCGCCGTTTTCACCGGTTCCACAGCCCGAAGTTTCTCCAGAGCAAGGCCATGCCTCAGCTCGCGCAGGTCTAAGTTACCAATACAGTGATAACTACCAAGACAAAGCGACTTTAGAGTGGCGCATCGCGTATCATGACCTGCTTGATTCACAGCAAGGCTTTATTCCTGGTGCTAAAATCAGCTTCCTCGATACTCAAATCAGTGTTGATGAAGAAGGAACAAGCCGCTTTGACCGCCTTTATCTTATAGACGCCATGGCACTGGCCCCAAGCAATCGCGTTTTCGATAGTCTTGCGTGGAATGCTCGTGTAGGTTACGACCGCATGCCAAACGAAGGTAAGATGGCAAGCCGATGGTTTGGCCAAGGCGGCTATGGTAAAGCGTGGGGCGATGCCCAATCACTCCATTTTTACGGCCTACTCTCCGCTGAAATCAGTGGCGGCGAGCTCACTGGCTACCAAGCAACATTTGGTGCAGGTGTCGAAGCGGGCGTGGTAATGCAAGTTGGTGATAATCATCGACTCGGTTTAGAAGGCCAATACCTCGCTCTCGCCGACTCTGACGCAGACCAAAATGCAAAAGCGACGGCTAGTTGGCATTGGAGTTTGAACCGCAATGTGGCGCTAAGAAGCCAAGTAAGCTATTTGCATTGGGGCGAAGAAGAAGTAACCGCTAAACTCACTGGCTATATTTACTTTTAACCCCTTGCTAGAATAAGAGAGCGGATGTCACATCCGCTCTTTTCTTTTTTGGCTCTGCCACTTTGCTCCAAGGACTTTTCGTTGACTATTCAACAAGGCTTTTTGCTGACTCGCCAAACTCGTGACGTTTCTGGCACGACACAAATTGAACTTTGGCTCACCACTGACAATGGGCCAACTCAGCTGCTGATCAACGAAGAAAAGCCAGTGTTTTTTATTGCTCAATCGCAACATGAAAGCGCTCAAGCCATTGCCAAACAGCATTCAATATCCGCAGAGTTTAAAACTTTACCGCTACAGCACTTTGACCAAACACCGCTCACGGCCTGTTACACCAAAACTATCCGCCAATCTCAGCAGCTGGCAGAGCGATTGTTACAACACGATATTGTCAGCTACGAAAACGATATTCGTCTTGCTGATCGCTACTTAATGGAGCGCTTTATTCAGGGCGGTATCGAGTTCACTGGTCAGCACCACGCGATGCCTCGATATCATCGCTTTCAGCAAAGCCAATGCCGAAAATCGGACTACACACCAACACTTAATGTGGTTTCGCTGGACATCGAATGCTCAGAAAAAGGTATTTTGTACTCAATTGGACTCGATAGCCCAATGGATAGCCGGGTCATTATGGTTGGCGAAGAGCAACCTTGTGATACTAAAGTTGAGTGGGTAGCCAACGAGACACAACTATTACGAGCAATGATGGCTTGGTTTGAACAATTTGACCCTGATGTCATCATTGGTTGGAACGTAATCGACTTTGATTTCCGCTTACTGCATAAACGAGCTGAATTTCATCAGATGAAATTGATTCTTGGCCGCGGGCAGCAAGCAAGCTTTTTTCGAACCTCCAACACAACCCAGCAAGCTTTTATCTCTATACCGGGCCGAGTAGTGATGGATGGCATTGATACACTCAAAACCGCCACTTATCACTTTCGCAGTTGGTCACTAGAGGCGGTTTCTCAAGAATTATTAGGTGAAGGTAAACAAATCCACAATGTGCATGACCGAATGGATGAAATCAATCAGATGTTCCGTCACGACAAACCTTCACTGGCAAAATACAATCTGCAAGATTGCGTGTTGGTAAATAAGATATTTGCCCACACTCATCTGATTGAATTTGCCATCGAGCGTTCTAAATTAACCGGCGTTGAACTCGACCGTATTGGAGGTTCAGTCGCCGCTTTCACCAATTTGTACTTACCTCGCTTACATCGCGCGGGCTACATTGCACCCAATTTACATCCAGAAAACTGGCTCGCTAGCCCGGGCGGCTATGTGATGGATTCTATTCCAAACCTCTATAATTCAGTGTTGGTGCTTGATTTCAAAAGCCTTTACCCTTCGATCATACGCTCGTTTCTTATTGACCCAATGGGGCTAATTGAAGGGCTCAAGCTCGAACTCGGCCAAGATGAAAATCAAGCCGTTGCAGGCTTTCGAGGAGGACAATTTCATCGCACGAAGCACTTCTTACCAGAAATGATCGAAAAGCTTTGGGCGGCGCGGGATGTAGCGAAAAAGAACAACGAAAAGGCCTTTTCTCAGGCGATAAAAATCATCATGAACTCTTTTTACGGCGTACTCGGTTCATCAGGTTGCCGCTTTTTTGATACGCGCCTTGCTTCTAGCATCACTATGCGCGGGCATGAGATCATGAAACAAACTAAGCGGCTGATTGAGCAAAAAGGTTATCAAGTTATCTATGGCGATACCGACTCCACCTTTGTATCGCTAAATGGAAGCTACGACCAAGCTCAAGCTGATGAGATCGGTCATGCTTTGGTTAAAGATATCAACCAATGGTGGACAACTCACCTTCGTGAAGAATACAACCTCGCCTCCATTCTCGAACTTGAATACGAAACCCACTATAAGAAGTTTTTGATGCCAACTATTCGCGGCCAAGAAACGGGGTCGAAAAAACGTTATGCAGGCTTGATTGGTGATGGCGATTCAGAGCGACTGATCTTCAAAGGGTTAGAAAGTGCCCGAACAGACTGGACGCCACTGGCGCAAACTTTTCAGCAGAAACTGTACCGGATGGTATTTCACGGTGAAAACCCGAGCCAGTACGTGCGCGATTTTGTCGAAAAAACGTTAGCAGGTGAGTTTGATGATCAATTGGTTTATCAAAAGCGCCTACGACGCAAACTGCATGATTACCAGAAGAATGTGCCACCGCAGGTACGTGCCGCGCGTATGGCAGATGAGATCAACAGCAAACTAGGAAGACCTCTGCAATATCAAAACAAAGGCCGTATCGAATACCTGATTACCATTAATGGGCCAGAGCCGAAAGACTACTTAAAGAGCGCCATCGACTATCAACACTACATCGATAAACAGCTTAAGCCGGTTGCCGAAGCGATTCTTCCGTTTGTAGGAATAGACTTTAAAACGCTTAGTGAGCCTCAGTTAGGCTTGTTCTAATGGCTCTTCTCGGCTTTTACGCTGAGTGACGTAATGACGCAGTTGAGCCAATGGCATTGATTTACTGAAATACCAGCCTTGAATCGCTAAATGATTTCGCAGAGGAATACGCTCTAGCTGAGCCTCAGTTTCAACCCCTTCAACCACTACCGCCAAATTGAGGTCTTGCGCCACGCTGATCAAGCCATTAAACACCTTTTGCCCTTTGGTGTTTTCAATGGCACTGATGAAACTGCGGTCAATTTTAATTGCATCCACATCGAACATGGTTAGATAGCTGAGCGAAGAGAAACCTGAGCCAAAGTCATCGATATAAACCTTAGCGCCAACCTTATGCAGCGCATGCAAAGATTTGGTTACTCGCTCTTTATCTTTAAGTAGTGTTTCCTCGGTAATCTCAACATGAACATACTCACCCACTCGGCTGATATAAGCGGCCAGTTGCTGCATCAAATCTTCATCTAATAACGTTTCTGGTGTTAGGTTAACGCTGGTTGGTACAGCCCAGCCCTCCGCCATCGCTATTTTGATATCATGCACAACTTGAATCACCGCCCAGCGGTCAATGTCTTTCATTAAACCCGCTTGTTCAAACCACGGTAGGAATGCACCTGGGTATTCGATATTCCCTTGTGCGTCTACCGAACGAATCAATGCTTCACACCCCATCACTTGGCCGGTAACACGACATATTTGCGGCTGATACTCCATGCAAAATTCTTTGTCGCTAAAGCTATGCAGTTTTTGCTCTAAGGTCTGTTGTTTGTGGCTCTGATTCACGATTTTAGTTACGCGATCATCGCTTAACGTCAGCGCTTCCTCATGACGGCGAGAATAAGTGGTATCTAGCGATGAGAATAATATGGTTTTGTTACTGGTGGTGCGGTTAAGCGACAACACAAAAGGGGCATATACTAGCAGTGACACGCCAATATTCACCAATTGTAAGAGGCTCGCGTTTAGGTCACCTTGCGTCACAATCCAAGCGTTTACGAATACGGGACTACTAAATGGCATTCCGGTTACAGGCGCAGCGACCCAACCTAAACTTATCGCAAAATACGCCACGATGGTGTTTGCAACCGGAGCCAGAGCAAACGGAATGAACAAGCGCGGGTTGAAAATAATCGGTAAGCCAAACAGAAGAACTTCATTAATATTGAGTAAGCCAAGAGGCAAGCTAGCAATCGCGATTAAACGGTACGCGCGGTTATTACTAAACAGCAATAAGGCAAAGCTCAAACCCAAAGTCGCACCTGCGCCACCCAAAAAGGTAAACACGGCCATAAACGAATGGTTTACGAAACTGTTAGTCACGCCCGTCGTCAAAATCTCATGGTTTGCGACTTCGACAGCGCCTTGGAGAATGTCTACCCATGGCAACAAGGCGTAGTAGCCATGAATACCAAAAAACCATAAGGATGAGTTAACCATCGCAAACAACACGCCAAACTCTAGCGGTGATTCGCTGTAGCTAACCGTAAACAAATTAAGAATGTGGCTTGCTTCGATCAAAAAGATAATCGATGCGTTGATTGACATCACCAACACACCCACAATCAGGGTCGGTAAAATAAGGTTGAGGGATTCTTTTACAATGCGCCCAAGGTGATTATTGGTCACAAATTTCATCCAACGTATTTTGTACAAGTACGCGATCAAGGGAACGGCATAGAGCGGCGTGACCATCGAAATGATGAGTTCAAAAACAACTGTGCTACCTGTAAAACTGAATAATTGGTTAAAAAGGGCTAGATAGACAATTGAGACTAGAGCAATAGGCGGTCTGGGCAATCGCCATCGCATCGCTAAGATAAATGCGAGCGCGGCGGTTAATAAAACGGGAAAGAGGTCATTTACGAAGTAGTAAAGCTCGAACAACACTTTGACCCAAGGTTCGTCCCTTCCAAGAACAAACTCTCCGATCGAGGCAACAAATAAAATCAATGACAAGATCATTAAGCAAGGCAAAATCCATAGCAGCCCTTCTCGAATGGCTTGCAATTGGGAGGTCATTGCTTGGTGGAGTTTTTTTACGCTCATAAACGAAATAACCGCGGCTCCATTTCAAACTAGAATATTAAGAAATTATTATAATCTTGATAATAAAACAAAATTTCTGACGCGGTTGTGAGGCAGGTCAATTTAAGTACAGATTTAGGGAATGGCATTTTATATTGATAGAAAGCACAAATCTAAGCTGTTGATCTGTGCTACGAGTGAATAAACCGAATTATCCAATTCTAAATTCGGTTTTTTTGTACAGTTTGACCAACCAGAGGCCATATGAATCAACGATACCAAGCACTGACCGCTTCGCAATTAACCGACCCGATAACAAAATCGCCAAACGCTCAATTTCTACTTGTTTATCTGGATGATAGGTTAAGAATTTCTTACCACACTCAATAGGGTCATCAAACCAATTACGGTCTCTTGGCATGACGACACCATAACTTGCGCGCAACAGTTTTTTTGCAATTTGAACCTGAGCCGCAACCTGCTCTGCTTCATCTTTCGCTTGAGCAAATCGCTTACGATAAACCGCCAGCCAATCTTCCAAATCCATGTTCCACTGTTTGGCTATCTCCCAACTTGGTTCGTAATCACCAAAACATTCAGAGAGATCTTCACCATAAACACACACCGCACAGTGTCTAAGTTGGAATCCCCATGAAAAGATACTATCGAGCGAAGCGACGTCACTGAGTAAGCCAGTTTTAAAATTGACGTCTTTGATATGAGGGTAAGACTTCTGAAAGCGCCATCGAACGGTATTAAAGACTGTCGTGCGAGTTTCACTAAAGTCTTTTTCAGTCACAACGATAATATCCAAATTTGAGCGATGAGGCTTTGCCCTTTTTCGCGCCACACTACCGTAAACATACACACTATGGAGATTGTTACCCACACCACTACGTAAAAAGCTGACCAACTCTTTGATGGCGGCTTGATACTCAGGCTGTAAAGGTTGCTTAGGGTCTATTGGTGATAAAATCATTGAAACAAAAAAACAAATTGCTAGAAGTCATTAAATAGTATGTTCGCTCACTCAGGTTTATCAATCAAGATAAACCGTGCAATTACCAGCTTGTGCTTTAGATTCAGCCAACCGAATGTCAGCGTAGCATCTACACTTGGGTTAGGTATATAATGCCGCCCTTACAACCTATATGAAGGAAATCTGTTCATGCCTAAGGCAAGTGAGCTTAAAAAAGGTTTTGCGATTGAATCAAATGGCAAAACATTGCTAATTAAAGATATCGAAGTAACCACACCAGGTGGTCGTGGCGGCGCTAAAATTTACAAGCTTCGCTGTACCGACCTAAACACAGGTGCACGTTCTGACGAGCGTTTTAAGTCTGACGACGTAGTAGAGACCGTTGACATGTTCAAACGCGCAGTCTCTTTCTCTTACGTTGATGGCGATGAGTACATCTTCATGGATAATGAAGACTACACTCAGTTCACTTTCAAGAAAGATGATATCGAAGATGAGCTACTTTTCATCACTGAAGAGATCAAAGGTGTTCATGTTGTATTGATCAACGGCACTGCTGTTGCGATTGAACTGCCTGCAACGGTTGAACTAGTGATTGAAGAAACAGATCCATCAATTAAAGGCGCTTCTGCTTCTGCTCGTACTAAACCTGCACGTTTCGCAACAGGCCTTTCTGTGCAAGTACCTGAGTACATCGCGACAGGTGATCGTATCATCGTCAATACAACTGAACGTAAATACATGAGCCGTGCCTAATGTCTGATTTGATTTCATACGACGACGTTATCGATACCGCATACGACATCTTTCTTGAGATGGCACCAGATAACCTTGAAGCCGCTGATGTGATTTTGTTCACCGCTCAGTTTGAAGACCGTGGCGCAGCTGAGCTTGTAGAAACTGGCGAAGACTGGGTTGAGCACGTTGGCTTTGAAGTCGACAAAGAAACATACGCCGAGGTTCGTATTGGTCTTGTTAATGAAGAAAATGATGTACTGGATGATGTGTTCGCACGACTGCTGATCAGTCGCGACCCTGAACATAAGTTCTGTCATATCCTTTGGAAACGAGACTAATCTCAGATGGGGATACCTCATCAGAGATAATACGTCCCAGATAAAAAAATACCCAAGCCAATGCTTGGGTATTTTTTTCACTCTTACTTAAATTGTCAGGCAGTGTTGTATAATCAACGCCACCTAACAATGCAACAGCGGCACAAAGCAGCTGCTACTCGAATCCATGTGATATCGTGTTATTAAGCTTTCTTGATATTCTCAACGCGAGCTTTTAATTTTTGGCCCGGGCGGAAAGTAACAACACGGCGCGCGCTAATTGGAATGTCTTCACCCGTCTTAGGGTTGCGTCCTGGACGCTCATTCTTTTCACGTAGGTCAAAATTACCAAATCCTGAAAGCTTCACTTGTTCGCCACTTTCCAGTGCCTTGCGAATCTCTTCAAAAAATGCCTCAACCGTCTCCTTGGCATCTCGTTTACTGTATCCAAGCTTTTCAAATAGGTTCTCAGCCAATTCGGCTTTTGTGAGCGCCATAGAATTTTCCTCAAAAGCTGTGTTAAACATCACTGTCAAAAGACAGCGCCAAAGCATTTCGCCTCGTCAATCAATGACATATCGATATTACTTGGAAAGTGTATGCCAAGCTCATGATTTTCGCCAACTTTTTTCTAACTTGTTTTTACTTTATTCATAAAAAACAATCAGATAGTTTTGCTGAAATCCGCCAAATGATAGCGTTAAATTCAATAACAAACACATTAATCAGCATGATATTTTGAATATCAACAAAATACTCGAATTATACACTTAATTAGAATACTATTATTTTTTTACATAGTTAGACTAAATGCATATAAATCAGTTGGTTATACTAACTTTATTACATTGTTCCTGTTACGCAAAACACACCATCGCAACGTCTTTGCTTGGCCGCATGCATCGTCGTTTCTAAATAAGACAACTGTTGCTCATACTGTGCGCTACTTGAATCTGAAGCAAAGAAAGCAATGCCTATGGTACTGGTCAGCACTGTTTTTTCACCATCACCATACATCATGGTGAAGTATTGCTTAATCGTGGTGCGAATTTGATGACCTATTTTCAAAGCCTGCTGTTTATCAAGCTGTACACCTAGCACTAAAAACTGGTCACTGTGAGTGCGGAATAAATGGAGATCACTGGTGATGCTGTCTTTAAGTAAACGCGTGCACTCCGCCAGCGCTTCATCCCCAGCCTGACGGCCATGTTCAGCATTAAAACGTTTAAAGCCATCCAACGCCACTAACAGCGCACAATCTGGCTTAGGTTGATGATTTTCACCTAACCACTGCAACAAGCCGTAATGATTTTTTAATCCTGTTAGATGATCCGTATGGTAAATCTGCTCCAAATACTGATTTTGGTTTTCCAATTCAATGGTTTGTTTATCATGACTAATAGCGACAGCCAAATAACTCGCGACTTGCTCTACCAGTTGCTCATGGGCTTGGTTATATTCATAGCCACGATTTCTTTGCACCGTCATAACGCCAAGCAACTCATCATGAAATAAGACTGGCGTGGTAATCACCGATGCTAATGGCTGCTCTTCTTCATCGTGATGTAACCAAACATCTTCATCATGGCATTGAACATCAAGGTATTGATTGACCTCGGCTCTACTCGAAGTGTCTAACCGAACGGTTTTACGGTTAACTGCACTGTACACGCCAATACGACATACACTGTCGCAACTAACAGTGAACGGGTCATAGAACTTGCCCTCTTCCACCATATAGCGATACTCCAATTCGTTTTTCGCTTTGTCATAAAACGACAAGCCAAACGCCGAAATTGGCAATACTTGGTTGATCGCATTGAAGATCTTTAGGAAATCTTGCTCCGATTCGCGAGAACAGGAAATCAACTGACCAAGCTCGCTTAGCCCCGCTAATCTGTCTTGCACCAATAGCGATTGTTTATAGCGGTTCTCGCTTTCAGCGTAGCGAACCACTTTGTTGATGTATTCCACTTCATTCTTCTTGCGCGTGACGAGCTCTTTATCGAGTAGTGATTGAATCAAGCGCAGGTATTTGTTCTCTTGGGCTAGGTCCCCCACCTGATGGCAGCTGTCAGACATTACTCGATATAGTTTCAACAGACTATGCGAATGCGATTGCAACATTGGGCTCATGAAGATCTGACGGCAGAACGAAATAGCATTGCTATATTGCCCAGACTGGTAAAGGAAGTTGGCATACGCTTCAAAAAACTCAATTTGGAAAAAAGCGTCACCGATTTTTTTGATGTAACCAAATGCGGTTTGATAGGCCGCTTGAGTCGCCGCAGCATCACCCAGAGTTTCTTGCCACTGAGCCTGATACAACTTTACATAAGTGTGAGAATGGTCAAGGCCATGTTGTTCAGTAAATAGCTGCGCGCGCTGTAGTATCTCTTCCGCTTCGGTATGCATGCCCTGTTTCGCGTACGCAAGGCCAGCATTCACCATCGCCAGAGCAAAAGTTTCTTGGTTGTCGGACTTCTGTCCGACGTTTACAGCTTTTAAACTGTGTTCAAGCGCTTTATCCCACTCAGACAGTTGCAGGTAGATATCACCCAAGTTCACGTTTAAAAACAGTACCAATTTGGCATCAGAATCACTGAGATTTTTCTCTGCCAATGTAAAGTAGTGTTGTGAAAGAAAGGTTTGCCCTAAGCGTGAATAAATCGTCGCGAGATAAATACACACGTAAGGATACAGAACAAATTCGTCTGGTTTTTCAATCGCACCAAGCAAAGCCTCATACTGCTCGATTGCGACTTTGTAATCACCTTGACGATAACTCAGTGTTGCTTCGAGAAACTGATGAAATACCGGACTAAGTTCTTCCGCTGTTTCCTCAACGATTTGAATGATCTTTTGCTGTGCTTGCTGCACTGCGACGACATTGCGATTGCCATGCAGCCCTGTTAACACTTCCAGTGCTTGTGTGCTCGCTTTCGAATAATAGGATTGAGAACTCATCTTTATTAACCAAACAACATACCTTAATACATAGTACCACAATCCTTACATTGGGGACTTGGAGGGCGTGCACATTCTCTGATGCAAACAGCTAGTGAAGCCGTTCCATCTCGTAAACCGATTTGAATTGGCTACAAAAAACCAAGCAACAACACATAAGCCGCAAAGATTTAAACGCGAAATAGCCCCCAGCGGTAATATGCACCTATTTACAACTCATAGGGTTTATAGATAACTTATGCTAAGCGGTGACCAGAAACCGCAATCAAAACAATAAATGAAATAGTTGGCGTAATGAAAGTTGTATCTCAATGCTTAGACTCGGCTCTGAGCAGTTTTAATCGTTATCAGGTGTCGTCGATGCCAAAACCTCCGCAGCAATCGTTGCTAGGTGATGAGGTTGGCT
This sequence comes from Vibrio sp. LaRot3, assembly GCF_027587025.1. Classification (GTDB taxonomy): domain Bacteria; phylum Pseudomonadota; class Gammaproteobacteria; order Enterobacterales; family Vibrionaceae; genus Vibrio. Next base: position 1,170,683 of record NZ_JAPPTI010000001.1, read on the forward strand.
ATGATTGAGTCGTTTTTACATCCGATCTTCTTACTGTTATCTACCGTTTGTTTAATCGTACTCGGTTGGGCAATTTATTTTCTTCATTCAATCAAAATTTCACGCGGCATTTACGAGAAAGCGATCAGCATCCCTTATGTTTGCTATACATTTTCGATTCTAGCTTGGGTTTTGAGTAACGCCTTTTTCTATTCCCCATTACTGGTAGAAGTGAATGAGTCACTCATTCTCAACATGGCACTTTTTGCTAACCTCGCCTCTTATTGTGCGTTTTCCTTCGCCTTTCTCGTCACCACCAAATTAGTTCGACATATAGATAAGCCGATTCCTCAAGCTATTCAGAGCGTGATATTTTTAATCTTGACGGTACTCGCGCTTTATTGGAACGCAGATGTAGGCCCTACCGTAACTGGCGTAACCATCCAAAGTATCGGTAACTTCCACCTTCATTTAGGCGAGCAAGCCATTTGGTTCTTCTTCTCGATCGTTGCCTTGCTTGGCATGTCGCTTAGAAACATCCTGCTTTATTCTCGTAAAGCGAGACCACTGCAACATATTAAATCGCTCTATATGTTATTTGGCATCGGCGTGTTCATGGTCTCAACTATCCTAGTGAACGGCATTGTTCCTCTGATTTGGCAGAACTTCTCATTAACTTGGCTACCGCCAACCCTGTCGATTACAGAAATGCTATTGATGGGCTATGCGTTGATGACCTCACGGTTTTATAGCAATCGCCACATTCTTTACTCTGTCCTTTCCGTTGTTTTGACCAGTATTGCGATAGCCGTCCCGCTCTCTTTGGTCATCAATTCAGTCTCTACTTTCGACTTCTCGGCCATCATCTTCGTGAGCTGTTTGTTCTCCGGCCTTGCTTGGCGCAAACTGCTGCGTAAAACAGGTAAGTACACCAGTCGATTGGTTTACGGCAATATGAAAGCGCCGCATCAAACCATTCGTGCATTGAGCAACGAGTTTCAACGCTCTACATCGGCAGCGATTACTAAAATCGCCGATACTTTGGACATTTCAGAGCACGATCTACAACTGATTTCCAACCTAAATGAAGAGAAGGTTTATACCTCGCAACTGTTTAACCAAAGCAGCGTGCTCATCTATGAAGAAATAGAAGAAATCGTTCTCACCGAATCAAGCAGCAACCCTGTACTCGAACATTTGTACCAAAAGATGAAAAGCGACAATGTCGCCTTGGTGCTACCGATATTTGATTACCAAGACAACATGACGCACCTGCTACTCGCGCGTAAAAAGCGCAATGGACACCTTTATTACTGTGAAGAAGTATTAGCGCTGCAAAAAGTGCTGAAAATCGCTCAAGGCTATATCAATGCCGATAGAAAAGTCCGCCAATCTCAAGCCTTAGCGAATTCAATCGCCCATGAGATGCGTAATCCACTGGCTCAAGTTCAACTGCAATTTGAATCGATAAGCCAAAAGATTCAACAAGGCGCAACCAGTGAAGAACTCGAACTTGAAGTGACTAAAGGAAAAATGGCTATCGAACGAGGTCGCCAGCTGATTGATATCATCCTAAGAGAGGTCAACGACGCCACCCTTGAACAAGAGCCGGCGGTCGAAACGTCAATGAAGCAATCGATACATCAAGCGGTCGAACGTTATGCGTTTTCCTCAAATGAAATTCGTCAGCGAGTGAGCTTGGTGACCGTTCAAGACTTCCGTGCGAAGATGAACGATACCTTGTTTAGCTTTGTTCTTTTTAACCTGCTACGCAACGCGATTTACTATTTCGATTCTTACCCAGAGAGCAAGATAGAAATCCGCACTATGGCAGGCAAGTACGAAAATTACGTTATCTTCCGCGATACTGGCCCCGGCATTCCTGAGAAACTGATCAACCGCATTTTTGACGATTTCTTCTCGCACAATAAAAGTGGTGGTAGTGGTCTAGGACTTGGTTATTGTAAACGTGTGATGAAATCTTTCGGCGGCTCCATTCAATGCTATTCAAAAGAAGGGGAATTTACAGAGTTCCACCTAACCTTCCCTGTTGGCACGCTTTCGACGCCTCATCGCCATAATGTAGAAGAAGCTTCGCCGACACTTACTCCATCCATTGCGAGTACTGAGCCTCATACGGAGCGTATCTATCACACTATTCTTGTGGTTGATGACAAAGAAGTACAGCGTGAACTGGTTAAACTCTATCTCAATCAACTGGGTTACGATGTGATCTTGGCAAACAACGGCAAGGTGGCCGTTGAAATCATCCAGAATAATGCCATTGACTTAGTTTTCATGGACATTCAAATGCCTATCATGAACGGGTTTGAAGCGGCACAAATTATCCGAGAAAACTACCCGCAGATCCCAATTTATGCACTATCGGGAGAATCCGGCGAACCGGAGGTAGCAAAAATCAAACAGCTGATGGATGGTCGTTTAGTGAAGCCCACCAGTAAACTCGCCCTGAAAGAGACGCTAATAAAAGCCCTAGATAGCACTCCTGCATAAGTTGCTGTCAGTATGATTGTCGTTTTGAGAATCATACTGACACCTCTTTATTTCTCACACCTCTCTGGCCTTACCAAACGTAAGATTTTTTACTGGCATTGAATATGCTTGCCCAATAGCATCACTAGCCAGCAGTATGAGGTTAAGGTTATGGAACTAGAAAGACAGACCTACTACCACCTAATTCATTTGGGCGTAAAAAGCTTACTGGTCGACAGAATGGGTCACTTCAATAACGATGAATATCACCATACGTTGAACATCATGACAGGGAAATCGAGCTGTTTTTCGATGTCTGACGATGAACTTATCGGCACGGTAGACAACTTACGCGATGAAGGTTATCTAGAAGAGGTAAAAAACTTGATACCTAAAGTTTCGCGCGAAGCGTCAATCAGTTAGCTCAGCGCACTAGACAACATTTGTTTTGTGCAGGGATTTGATTAGACTGAAAGTAGTTTGATTCCGAATAATTTGCCATCATGAAACAACTGCTCGATTTTCTTCCTCTGATTGTTTTCTTTGCACTCTACAAGCTGCAAGATATTTACGTCGCCACTGGGGCGCTCATCATCGCGACTGCCATTCAAATTGCTGTTACCTTCTTTCTGTACAGAAAAGTAGAAAAGATGCAATTAATTACGTTTTTCATGGTGGCCATCTTTGGCGGTATGACGATATTTTTCCACGATGAAAACTTCATCAAATGGAAAGTGACCATCGTGTACACAATCTTCGCCCTCGGCCTTGCTGTCAGTCATATCCTGGGTAAATCAGCAGTAAAAGGCATGTTTGGAAAAAAGCTCACCTTACCTGATAGCACTTGGACAAAAATAACATGGGCGTGGGTCCTGTTCTTTTCAATGTGTGCTGGTCTGAACTTATACGTAGCGTTTCAACTGCCGCTTGATGTGTGGGTTAATTTTAAAGTGTTCGGCTTACTTGCTGCGACCTTTGGTTTTACTCTGCTCACCGGACTCTACATCTACAAACAGATGGCAAAAGAGAAACAACAACCGAACAATTAATTCAAGCAGATGATTTTTACCTCATCTTGGGTATAATTCACCGTCAAGCGACCAAGAGGTCGCTTTTTGTTTCTCTGTCAAACCTGCAGTTCATCATGTGAACTGACATCATTAAGTTGTGGATGTCTAAATGAGCCAAGAAATTTCATCTCCTCGCGGCCAAATGCTGCTTCGTACGCTTGCTATGCCAGCTGATACCAATGCCAATGGTGACATCTTTGGTGGTTGGATCATGTCTCAGCTCGATCTCGCTGGCGGGATACTGGCTAAGGAGATTTCTGGCGGTCGTATCGTTACCGTTTCTGTTTCAGACATCACCTTTAAAAAGCCGGTCAAAGTTGGCGACGTCGTTTGCTGTTACGGTGAATGCACGCGCATTGGCCGCACATCGATGAGCATCGAGTTGGAAGTATGGGTTAAACCCGTTAAAGAGCACGGCATTGAAGACCGCTTTATGGTTTGCCACGCCACGTTTAACTATGTCGCTATTGATAGTGACGGAAAACCAAGAGTGATTCAGGCCTAGCTTATTACTCGCTTGTCACTCTACTAACAAGCTGGCAATTCGAGGAATATTTCACATTTTGCTCGGTTGCACTCAAAAACCTTAGCAAGCTGAGGTAGAGTGTTAACCTAAGCCCACGAATAAGGACAAACAAATGTGGTACGTAATCTTTTCTCAAGATGTAGAAAATTCGCTAGAAAAACGCATGAGTGTGCGCCCTGCTCATTTGGCGCGCCTGCAAGAATTACAAGATGAAGGGCGATTGCTCACCGCTGGGCCAATGCCAGCTATCGATACAGAGAACCCTGCAGAAGCCGGCTTTACCGGCTCAACTGTGATTGCACAATTTGACAGTTTAGAGCAAGCTCAAGCATGGGCAGATGCGGATCCGTACATCGATGCTGGTGTTTATCAATCTGTGATTGTGAAACCATTCAAAAAAGTATTCTAATGAGAAAACATATCTTACTCGCCACACTGATTGGCGCGAGTGTCATGGGCTGTGCATCTAACTCAGATGAACAAAAACAACTAGAATTGCTCGCCAATAACCGAGCTAGCATTTTAGCTGCTGAACTGCCTATCGAAGCGGGCCCGCTATCGATTATGCGTGCTAGCGCCAAAGGCTCAACCATTGAAATCATGATGGTGTACAACGAAGAGCAAAAAGGGGCGAAAAGCGTTCCTCAGGTTATTGCCAACAGTAAGCAATACTACTGTAGTAACAAAGATACAAAGCAGAACCTTGCAGCAGGGCTAAGCTATCGTATTAAGATGAGAAACAGCCGCGGCCAGTTAACCGCCGATGAGTTTATCAGCGAAGCGACCTGCTCCAACTAAGTTCAAAACTAAAAAACCTCGCAATTGCGAGGTTTTTTATTATCTATACAGAATTAGAAAGTACGGCTGTACTGCAGACCAACAAGAATGGCGTTGGCGCGTGTTGTGGCAGTGATCTCTGAAACTAACATTCCGTCAAGTTCTAAACTTTCGTGTACGTCTACATCTTTACCCATTAAGTAAGTAAAGCCAAAGTCGATATTGGATTCCGCATTGATGTGATATGTAAAGCCAGCAGAGAACCATTGGCGATCTGAGTCTGGGACAGAAACAGATGTCAGCTCGTCCTGCGCGCTGGTGTCGTACATGTAGCCTGCACGCAGCGTCCAATCATTGTTCAGATAGTACGTACCGCCAATCGCGTAATGCATACCATCTTGCCATTTGTACTCATTCAGTACGCCTGATTTCTCAGCCTCTAAATCTTCAAATACCGACCAACCAATATATTGAACACTATAGTGGACCGCAAATTTACTATTCTCAATGCGGTGATAACCAGAGAACTCCACCATATGTGGCAACGATAAGTACAGTGTGTCTTCTACCTTACCTAAGCCAGACAGTAGATACTCTACCTCACCTTCCGCTTCAATTTCAGGGGAATAACGGTACGAGAAACCAAAACGGTTGTTTTCGTTCAGCTCATAAACCGTACCTAGGTTAAAACCTAACGCCCAGCCGTCTGCAGATGCAGACGCACCAGTCTCACCACCGTAAAGCATAATTCCATCGTTTAGCGTGCGCTCTAGTTCACCTTTACCGTAAATAAGGTCAAGACCTGCACCAAAACTCCACTGCTGATTCAAGCGGTAAGAACCTGATAAGCCAATGTTCATGCTCATCACATCGGTTGTACCGCCGTATTCTGATGCAGCAAAGCTAGAATCAAACTCTGTACTAGTGCCGAAATTTGAGTAAGCGTTTACGCCAACTGCGAATGTCTCATCAATTGGAACGATCAAATGAATATTCGGCGCAATAGACGTTCCACCCGCATTGTCATAATTAGACTCTTCCGTTACATATTGAGGGCCGCGATTTGGATTGGTAAGCTTAATCGACTCCAAATACGTATAAGTGGAATCCTTCACTTCAATATCGGTAATAATGGTTTCAAAACCTAAAGAAAGCGCTGTTTCATCAAATAAGGCCATCGCGGCTGGGTTACGTGCCATTACTGACGCGTTATCAGCGATAACTGCGTCACCGGCAAATGCGCGGCCGATACCTGTTGCAGATTGAGCGTTCAGTTGGAAACCTGCTGCGTTTGCTTGAGCAGAGATAAGCGCTGCACCGATAAGCAATGCAGAGTTAGAGAGCGTAAATTTATTAGTCATTGTCATGCCTGTAAAACATCTGTTTGTACACCGAACCTTGGCGCTCAGCCTTAATCCTTACGGCGTTTTGTTTGATATTTTACAGAACTTTATTCCGTGGTAAATGTCCTATAACTGCCTCACTTTATAAAACCATTAATTAGAGTAATTGCTCTCGTTTAACGCAAAGGCTCTAATTAACAGGTACGACCAGATAAATATTTTACGCGTAATATCAAAATCATGCGGACATATCACTTGATTCGTTGACTAAAGCACTTAAATCCATGCAAACAATTATCATTAAAGACAATTGCCCTAAGCGCTATTCTTTCGCCTTGGTTAAACAAAAGACGCTTTGCGCAAACCCGTTATATTGAACAAATATGAATCTTTTATTTCATATTTGAGGCACAGAAAATTAGTTAAATATATGGTTTAAAACAGCATTAACTCGGTGTTTATCTCGGTATTGATTTCGACTTGGGTTAGAAATTAGAAAAAAAGTCTGCGGAGCATTTGACGAAGATCTTTTCCAGTCCTAACTTTTCTAAAGGTCAACCAACACAGGACATCCGCTATGAAACGTGCTAGCAATTCGTACCGCCTTCAAATCATCAAAGAAGTTGCGACGAGGCAGCAACGACTGCAAAGCGGCGATCCTATGGCCAACCATATTCAAAAGCTTATCGATTCAGAACCAGAGTGTGAAAAAAGCATTGAACGCAACCATCGTTTTTCAGGCTGTCACTTTGATGAAAATGCGGGTGGATGGGTCAGTGATCAATGGGGATTGAAGTAAACATTAAAGGACAGGGTTAAAACAAATCTTGTTGAGGACTCTGAGGCTCAGTGGGTGTATTGCTATCAATTGATTTTGAGGACATTTTCCGTCTGTATCGTTGACGGCACAACTTAATGATGTGCAGCTGTTCTGCAGGAGAGAAGCTGAGCCAATTAAACCGCTCTTCACGTTTTCTCATGCACCCTTGGCAGTATCCTTTTTCATCCACTGAACAGACACCGACACACGGGTTGGGAATGGTGAAAAATTCTAGCTGCTGCATACCTTACCCCATTTTGTTTACATCCATTTTCTCGATAAAACTCTACACAACCATGACCAAAAACTGACACGATACCAATTGCTTAGCCTATAATTGCGCCACGACACTATGTCATCAAACACTTTTTTGGAGTTTATTACTATGAAGCTTAGCTCAAAAACACTCGTTGCTGCACTTACTCTGCCTGTTTTACTAACAGCGTGTGCAAGCCAAGGTGATGAAGTTCAACAGATTACTGCTTCAGATCTACAACATCATCACTGGGAACTGGTCAGCATTGACGGCGATGAGCTTGCGTTAGGTGACGAAGCAAAAGCACCAACGTTAGAAGTTGGCGAAAAGATGACTGCAAATGGTAATGCTGGCTGCAATAACTATTTTGGCCTTGCTGAACTTAAAGATATGAACCAATTCCGTATCGATAAAATGGGCATGACCATGAAGCTTTGCATGGGTCCAGCAAACGAAATCGAGCACAAGTTCGCTACGACATTATCAAGCTGGAGCGAAATGACGCTAACGAAAGAAAACCTTGTTTTAGCGGGTGAAAAACACACGCTAACATTCAAGTTAAGCGATTGGAAAAACTAAGCAATCCGCAAATAGAACTCAGACAAACTTAAAGCAGCCAATTTGGCTGCTTTTTTATTGCCAGCGCACAAAACGCATACAATTAGATAACAATCATGCCAAATACATAAAAAAATTAAAATTTTTCCGTCATAATGAATAGAAAACTGAACGACACCGGTCTAGCAATACAGACTCATAATTTAACAACGTCGAGGAATCATTATGACAAGGCTGTTGATACTCTTTTCTTCCTTAATCACTTCATTTTCACTTTTTGCTTCAGACACAAACTGGCAAGCGACGCTACAACAAGCGCAAGGCGAAACGGTCTATTTTCATGCTTGGGGTGGCAGCCAAGAAATTAATAACTACATTCGTTGGGCTGGTAACCAAGTAAAGCAAAAGTACGGTGTTACGCTAAAACACGTTAAGGTGACAGATATCGCTGAAACCACTACACGCCTTATCGCAGAAAAAGCGGCAGGCAAAAACAACGGTGGCAGTGTCGATATGGTTTGGATCAATGGCGAAAACTTTAAATCAATGAAGGATAACGATTTATTGTTCGGTCCTTTTGTAGAAAACTTGCCTAGTTGGCAGTTCGTCGACAAAACTCTGCCTGTTGACTCCGATTTTTCTGAGCCTACATTGGGCCTAGAAGCACCATGGGGCGTGGGACAACTTGTGTTTATTCACGACACTCAAACACTCAACAACCCTCCTGCTTCATTTGCTGAGCTTTTGAGCTACGCGCAAGCCTTTCCTAACCGCATCAGCTACCCAAAGCCGCCAGAATTTCATGGAACAAGCTTCTTAAAAGCATTACTTATCGAATTAACCGCTAATGCCCCTGCACTCAGTAAACCGGTTGAGCAAGCAGACTTCACGGCGATAACAGCGCCTCTTTGGCAATATCTCGATCAATTCCACAAAGTGGCTTGGCGTCAGGGTAAGCAGTTTCCAGCAAGTTCAACTGAAACCTTCCAATTACTCGATGATGGTCAGCTTGATTTGGCCGTTACCTTTAATCCAAATGCCGTATTTTCTGCCCAAGTAAGCGGTAATTTAGCCGAAACAACCAAAACCTATGCAATGCAAGCAGGTGCGTTATCCAATATCCACTTCCTTGCTATTCCATGGAACTCAAACGCTTCAGCTGGCGCTCAGGTAGTGATTAACTTTCTTTTAAGCCCAGAAGCCCAGTCACGCAAAGGTGACTTGGCCATTTGGGGTGATCCATCCGTGCTGGAAAATCAACATTTAACAGGAACAGCGAAGAACACTAAGCTGTTTACTTCTATTGCTGAGCCGCACCCTAGTTGGCAACCAGCGTTAGAAAAGGCGTGGTTAGAGCGCTACGGCCAATAAGTACCAAAAAAGAAAGATAGAGAGCCAGATGTTTAGAGCGAGCTATTTAATCCTCATTATTGTGTGTATTGCGCCAGTGGCCCCAGGGCTTATTGGCGTCTCGCTCTCTTCATTTGGTTACATACCACCAATAGGGTTAGAACAGCTTTCCCTCGGCGCTTATTCGTTGGTATTCGACTGGTCAGGCGTAGCGCAATCCATTTTTCTCACATTGTTTAGTAGTATTGCCAGTACATACCTCGCAGCACTTGTGTGTTTTGCTATCATTCAGCAACTCTGGTTTTCACGCCATTGGCGCAAAGTAGAAACCATGCTGTCACCTTTATTGGCGCTCCCCCATGTGGCCTTTGCCATCGGCTTTGCGTTTTTGCTTGCTCCCACCGGCGTATTTGCTCGAATTGCGCACGAAGTATTTAATCTAGCGCCAAACAACCAAACAACCGCTTGGTTTGTGAATGATGCCTACGCAATCGGGCTAACTCTTGCACTAGCGATGAAAGAAGTGCCGTTTTTACTCTTAATGAGTTTACCTATCTTACTGCAGTTAAATCTCGACAAAACGCATCACATTGCTAGTGCCTTAGGCTATTCGCCCTCGCAAATGTGGCTCAAAATCGTATTCCCTCAGTGGCTCAACAAGATGCGTTTCGCTTTATTTGCAGTCATCGCCTACGGTGCTGCTGTGGTGGATTTAAGTTTAATTCTTGGTCCTACCAACCCACCTACTTTTGCTGTGCTAGTGTGGCAATGGTTTAGTGATCCTGATTTGACGTTACTACCTAGAGCCTCAGCTGGAGCCATGGTGTTGTTTGCCATCGCTAGTGCGCTGTTGTTATTCGTAGTCGGCGTTGAAAAGCTGGCAACTCAGCAGTTAAATAAATGGCAATACTCTGGCCGCTATGGATTTTCGTTACCCGGAAAATCCTTTATTACGGCGATCTCTGCACTCGCTCTATTCATGTTGCCAATTATGCTGCTGTGGAGCTTTGCTCACCGTTGGCGTTTTCCCGACTTGCTACCGAGTCGATATAGCCTACGTTTTTGGCAGTTCGAATGGCAGAATATATGGCCAACTATCGAACAAAGTTTGCTGCTCGCGGTAATCACTGCATTCTTAGCCCTGTTCATGGGAATTATCGCCCAAGAGTATCGGGTCAAACATCGCTTCTCACTGCCAAACTACATCATTGCCTTACCCATGTTGGTGCCTCAACTCTCTTTGTTGTTCGGTCTGCAAATTACCACCCTCTATTTGGATAGCGACCAATTTATGCTTTGGGTGATTTGGTCACATCTGTTTTTTGCTTTTCCCTTTGTATATCTCGCCTTAGACGGGCCATGGCGAAGCTACAATGATAACTTCACCAAAACAGCGTTGAGCTTGGGCAAGAAGCCGTTATACGCTTTTGTCATGATTAAAGGTCGAATCTTGCTCCCTGCCCTGCTGTACGCATGGGCAATTGGTGCAAGCGTCAGCTTGGCGCAATACCTACCGACATTGATACTCGGAGGGGGACGCGTTGCAACCATCACCACCGAAGCGGTTGCGCTATCTAGCGGATTTGATCGCCGAGTCACCGCTATCTACGCAATCTGGCAAGCAATCCTGCCACTGATTTTCTTCATGATTTCTATGCTCATTAGCCACAAAGCTAGACAACGAACCTACACGCCAATTAAGGAAACTCTTGGTCATGACACTTTGTCTCAAAAACCTTTCCATCAATAAGCGTTCCGAAGAGGCGCTCATTCAAGACTTCAGTATCTCGGTAAAACCGGGAGAAGTGGCCTGTATGATGGGACCAAGTGGTTGTGGTAAATCAACGCTATTGAATGTTATCGCAGGCCACTTAAACAAAGACTTCAGTTACGACGGAGAAGTCTGGCTGAACGAACAGAATATTACGAAAGTACCGCCCCATGAGCGAGGCGTCGGCGTGCTATTCCAAGACGATTTACTTTTTCCACATCTCAACGTGTGGCAAAACCTCGCCTTTGCACTGCCCAATGATGTAAAAGGAAATCAAAGAAAGCAGTTAGCATTAGAAAACTTAGCCAAGGTTAACCTCACATCACTTGCAAATGCGTTTCCCGAGCAAATATCAGGGGGGCAACGAGCGCGAATTAGCTTACTGCGTATGCTACTTGCTCAACCCAAAGTCGCACTGTTGGATGAACCGTTCAGTAAGCTGGACCAGTCACTGCGCGAGCAATTTCGTGATTGGGTGTACGCACAACTCATTCAAGCCAATATACCTGCACTGCTCGTAACTCACGACCGAGATGATGCGCCAAGTAACGGCACCATTTATCAATGGCCAAAGGAGAACCAACATGCTGGATAAATTCAGTATCAAAGCCATTCGTTGGCCTTTAACTCAAATGGCATCTCTACTCGATCATCTGGGAGTGACAGCCAACGCAACCACTTTGTTTGGATTTGCTATAGGTTGCTTGGCACTACCCGCGCTTATTTTTGAACAATATTGGCTAGCGCTCATGTTCATTATTGGTAATCGGGTCTGTGATGGCCTTGATGGCGCACTAGCGAGACGACAAGGAATTACCGACGCTGGCGGTTTTTTAGATATTAGCCTCGACTTTTTATTCTATTCCTTGGTTCCGTTTGGCTTTGTTCTCGCCAATCCTGAAAGTAACGCTATTGCCGGTGCTTTCCTGATTTTCTCTTTTATTGGCACTGGATCGAGCTTTTTGGCCTTTGCGGTGATGGCAGGGAAAAGAGGCATTGAGAACCCAACCTATCAAAACAAGTCGCTCTACTATATGAGTGGCTTAACCGAAGGCACCGAGACCATCGCTTGCTTTGTGCTGTTTTGTCTGTTGCCGCAGCACTTCGCGATCATTGCTTACCTATTTGGGGCGGCATGCTGGTTTACCACATTCACTCGGATTTACTCTGGCTTTCAAACTCTCAAATAGTGATCTAAATCACTACAAATTGTAATCAGTGAAATGGTCTGTCTTAAGTTTCATTTGATATTAAACGGGTATAGTACAGAGGTTTATTTTACGACTCACCATTGGGAACATGCGCTGATTAATAGAAGAAAAGAAGTTAATACACCTTCTTTTAAACGTCAGTGTAAATAAATGGATTGCCCGTGATTAGTAAAATTTTTTCCCATATATCAAAACGCATCGCAATTGAGTCAAAAGTAAAAGAACAAGTATTAATCGATCGCTACACCCATTCATGTTTAGAGTCGGAAAAATCACTGATCAACCCCGACTCTGCGCATAACATCATGATTAGTTTAACCAGCTACTCATCGCGCGTGAGTTTGGTTTATCTCACTATCGAGTCTTTAGGCGCACAGACCATCAAACCTAACAGTATTGTGCTTTGGTTGGATGAAAATGAATTTACCATGGAGACGCTGCCCGGAACGCTAAAACGTCAGATCGAACGTGGCTTAACGGTTAAGTTCACACCTAACACTGGATCTTATAAGAAGCTATTTCCTGCTATCGATTCTGCACCAGACATGCACATCATCACAGTCGATGATGACATTCTTTATCCTTACGATCTGGTAGAGCGCTTATACAAACAACACCAGAAAAAACCTGAAGCCATCATTGGTTGCCGCGCGCATCAAATTCAACGTGGTAAAAATAATGAACCACTCCCTTACGCCAATTGGAGTTTTGAAATTGATGAGCCAACTGCGGGAGATGCTTTTATTACCTCTGGTGGAGGGACATTTTTCCCGGCTAATGAGCAACGAAAATCGCTGAAAGACACCGATCTTGCTATCAGATTATGCCCGAACGCCGATGATGTTTGGATTAACTGCGTCGCTAAATCGGTTGGCATTGAGATCAATAAAGTCCCGCTCAATACCCATTACAGAAAGAAATTCCTATTCTTGTCTAATGACTCAGAAGAGTTGAAACACGCCAACGTCGAAGGCGGCTTAAACGACAAATACCTAAACATCATGCAGCAACAACTCGGCTCGCACCTCTAAATGAAAAAAGCCCCTTTCGGGGCTTTTTACTTATTTCACTTAGGCTTTTTTAAACACCAAACATTTTAACGCTGCTTGGTCGTCCGTGTCTGGGAACTCTGGCGGGTTATCCAGTCGTTCGACGTACTGAAGTGTCGGCGCCTCTTGTTTCATACCATCAATTAAAAAGTCGCAGTTAACCACTGGCGAGTTAACACATGCTAATACTTGGCCACCATCCGCTAGAAGGTCAGGTAGGCGACGTAAGATTTTTTGATAATCTTTGGTCAGTGCAAAGCTACCTTTTTGAAACGACGGTGGGTCAATAATGATCAAGTCGTACTGGCCGGCTTTCTTAATCTTGCCCCAAGACTTAAAAATATCATGGGCAAAAAAGCGAACTTGATTGATGTTGTGACCATTAATTTTATGGTTCTCGCGCCCTTTTGAGAGCGACGACTTTGCCATATCCACGTTAACAACGCTATCCGCGCCACCACTGATGGCAGCCACTGAAAAGCCACAGGTATAAGCGAACAAATTGAGGACATTCGCCTGATGGGCATTTTTCTTAACCCAATCTCGGCCCAATCGCATATCTAAGAACAAGCCAAAATTCTGGTTACGGCCGATATCAAGCTGATACTTCAGGCCAGACTCCATCACCACAGGTCTTGAGTCTAACTCGCCCACCAGAACCTCTGATGGCGCACCATCGGTATAACGATGCTGAAGCACCATTGAACGGCCCTGTTTCTCTTGCCATAACGCACTGTTGCTTAATGTCATTAGCCCCTGTTTAAGCTCATTTAAAAACTCAGACGATACTGGCTTAAACAAATTTACGATTAATTGCCCTTGCAACCAATCACAAGTAAGTTGCTCAAGCCCCGGCCAATGGCGACCACGGCCATGGAAAAGACGGCGAACTTCATTAGGCGCGTCGGTTAACTGACCATTTAGATGTTCAAAAAACACTGGCAGCTGTTCTATTTGCATAGACTCTATGATTTGTTGATTTTCGGCCATGTTAGGCTCCAAGGTTCCAGCCATTGGTCAATACCTTCGCTTGTCGTTGATTGATGCCATTTACTACCCAACGCTTGATAGTCACGGGGGTCACAGATAAATTCAAATGTATCCTCTAAATATGAAAATCTTAGAGCAAATGCGTGCAAATAGCCTCGATCAGAATGGGAGGATGGGTTGTATATAGGGTCACCCACAATGGCAGAACCCACTGATTTTATCGCTACACGAATTTGATGGGTCTTACCCGTATGAGGTTTGCAAAGAAACAGTCGCTCGCCCGGCTCTGCCGCTAACGAGAAAAACTGCGTTACCGCCGGATTAATCTGACTGTTTAGTAGCTTCCAAGCAGAGCGTCTTGAGCGTTCCATATCCCCTGAGATTAATCCCTGTTTTTTCTTCGGCTTCTTGCTGCCAATTGCCAAATAAAACTTTTCTACTTGTCTATTCGCAAAAGCTTGCGACAACAGGCTCGCTGCTTGGGCAGTTCGCGCCAACAACAAAATACCAGAGGTCATTTTGTCTAGCCGATGAACAAGGTATAACTGAGATTCTCCCAGTTGGTTCGCCACCTCTTGGACCAACATAGTATCGCCGTCATCTCTATGTACGGAGACATTAGGGTGTTTGTTGATTACAACAAATTGAGGATGGGTAAAAAGAATATCGAACATGAAGCCACTCCACTTTGGAGTGCAAGAGTATATACCTAAAGCAAAATGAGCCAAACCCCAGTCAGGAGTTTGGCTCATTCAATTTACTATAAATCAGCTGTTTGATTACTATCTCAGCAAATAGTAGAGAGTTACGCTAGGCGGAACTTACCCACTAAGGCTTCAAGTTCAGAAACGCGGTCATTTAAGCCTGCTACACGGCTAGAGCTGCTATTCGCAAGTTCCAGTGAGCGTGTAGAAATGTCACTGATTGAAGTAATATCTGCCGCAATCTCTTTGGTTACTGCTGTTTGCTCTTCTGCAGCAGTCGCAATCGAATTGATCATGCTTTGAACATGAGAAGCGCCCGAGACAATCTCTTCTAACGCACTAACCGCACCCGAACTTTGACTTACGCCAATTTCAACTAAGCGGCAGTTATCTTCTGTAAAGGTCACCGCTTCTTGAGTGCCTGTTTGAATCGCTTGGATAATCCCTGAAACTTCTTGGGTCGCTTTGGTCGTTCTCTCAGCAAGAGCGCGAACCTCATCGGCTACAACCGCGAAACCACGACCAAACTCACCAGCTCGCGCCGCTTCAATTGCAGCATTCAAAGCTAATAGGTTAGTTTGTTCAGCGATGTCTTCAATCACTTTGATGACACTACCAATCTTTTCACCATGGCTACCAAGTTGGTTCATCTGTGAGGACATATCTGCCATTTGTTGGCTAACTTGTTGAATGCTGCTCACCATCTCAACAATCACTTGGCGGCCTTCTTCCGCCGATTGCTCAGAGCGCTTAGACTCTTCATAAGTAGCAGCGCCTTGCTGTGCCACTTCCGAAATGGTCAAACTTAACTCTTCTGCTGCGGTTGCGATTAGGCTGGCTTTATCCGCTTGTGAAGAAGCACCAGTCACAATGTCGCCGCTTACTGAAGATAGCTCTCCTGTCACATGCTTAACCTCTGAAGCAACGGTTGAGATTGAGCCGATCAGCGTGACTAATGAACCTTGCATGCGGTTGATTGAACGCGCAAGGTTTGACAACTCATCACCTGAATTGTCGCTAATTTCTTCGGTAGAAAGATCGCCATCAGCGACTTTTTGTGCAACTTCATCCAATTTGGTCAATCGAGTGGTTATAGAGTGAGATAGGATGTAAGCGATAACACAAGTCAGGGCAATCGCAATCGAAGAGAGCACCATGATGGTGTATTCAATTTTGGCAAATGAATCACTCAAACCAACCAGCGCTTCATGAGAGCTCACTTCACCAGCCGATGTCGCTTCATCTAAAATGTTTTCAATCGGCACTAAGTATTGCTGATAACCGCGATTAAGCAGAGGAATGACCGCCGCAAGAGTATAGTTGCGGCTTTCTAACAACGGGACAATGTTGTTTTCAAAATCAGAAGTAAAGGCCTTCATCAAGCCTTCAACTTTCACTACTTGCTGATAATCGCTGCCACCTTTGGTTTCTAGCGTTTTAAGCAGAGCGACATCATCCGCAAACTCTTGCTTGTTAGCGTAATATGCTTCTAACGCCCCTTTTACCCCCGTGACTGCACCAGTCGCATCACGGTACACATCGCCAGCGTTATCAATCATGGTTAGATAACCCACTAACTCTGGCACGTCATCTTGTCGAATCTCATCAGCCACTGCGTGCGATGAATACACTTCACTCCAGATGATCGAAACCATAATCATTAGAATCGCCAAAATACTTCCAAAGCCGGCGTACAACTTCTTTCTAACTGATAGATTCACTTCCGCTTACCTTCTAAATTGTAATTGTTATTTAAATGGGGATTTGTGCTAACCAGGAAATTTAAAATAGGTCAGTGTCATGTTATCGGCCCAATTCAGGCAAACTTGATACGCAATTGAACTAATATAAAAAAAGCCTCTAATACTAGAGGCTTTTTGCGAGTGAGTTCACTAAATAATTGAGAAGATGAACACGGCTAAGATAGCGACAGGACAAACAATGCGTACGTACCAAGGCCAAATCTTCCAGAACAACCCTTGCTCAATTTCAGGATTACCTTCTTTCAGCTCATTCAATAGCTTGTTTCGGTTCCAAATCCAACCGACTACGATTGCCCATACCACCCCCAGTAACGGCTGCATATAAACAGTCGAGATATCAGCCACAAGTCCAAACAGCGAACCAAAGTTTAGCGAGATAATAATACTTAGAATTAGGATAGCACCACCAATAACCCAAGTTGCTTTGGTGCGATCCATCTTAAGTTCGTCTTGAGCACACGATACTGGTACTTCAAGCATAGAGATAGAAGATGTTAAAGCAGCAATCACCATAAGAATAAAGAAGCCAGTTCCGACAACTACCCCAACAATACCTTCCAACGAATGGAACATTGAAGGCAACACAGCAAATACTAAATCGCCCGAACTTTTTAGCTCACCAGCGTCAGTAAAGATTTCTACACCATTATTTCTCGCCACAAACATCGCAGGCAAAATCAGTAGGCCAGCACCGAATGCAACACCCGTATCTACTGCTGCAACCTGAGCAGCGGTTTTTGGAATGTTCACATCTTTCTTAAGGTATGAGCCGTACACCATCATGGAGCCAACACCTAGAGATAGCGAGAAGAACGCTTGACCCATTGCATCAACAATCAAGCTTGGTGTCACATGAGAAAGATCTGGCACAAGGTACATATTGAGACCTTCCATCGCGCCGTCTTGAGTGAAGATATAGATGATCATCACACCAAACAACGCGAATAACACAGGCATCAAGCGAGATGACCACTTCTCAATACCGTCAGCGACACCCTTTTGAACAACGTAAATGGTAAGCAAAGAAAACAGCACTGCTAAAACAACGTTACGGCTACCACTAAAATTGGTTAACCAATCTGCAGCTGACTGAAAACCAATGAACTCGAGCGCTGGAGCAGCTGAGAAGCCCATCAACCAACCCGCAAGAATTGAGTAGAAACTCAAAATCATCGAAGCGGCAATCATGGCGACTAAACCAAATAGCCCCGCCGCCGTGCGATTTTTAGTCCATACCTTACGCAGCGATGAAATTGGGTTAGATTGTCCATATCGGCCAACCGTTAGCTCAGCCACCAACATTGGAAATGCAATCAAAAAGACCATTGCTAAATAGATGACTAGAAATGCTGCGCCGCCATTACTCGCGGCTTTCGTCGGAAAGCCCCAAACATTACCTAATCCGACAGCTGAACCAGCGGCTGCCATAATAAAGCCCAGTTTCGATGAGAAATGGCCTCTTGAGTTACTCGCCATAGTGTTAATACCCATTGTTGTGTTTGCAGGTAGGCGTCTAAAATGTGGGTGTAAATTTAAGTTTACACTTTTATAAAATATAAGTGACGCTCGATTTGTAGCAAGTAAAACAGTTTGAGATTAAAATTGGAACCCCAAGAGTTCTATTTTCTATTTAAAACCCTTACCACATCGATTAAATGCTGCTTTTTTAAGCAGAGAAAACGATTTCTATCGCATTTTACATTCTCATAACACAAATCCACTTTTTCCAACACAAACCTCAGCCTCCCAAATCCCCCATGTTTTAAAAATGATGAATAGCGGAAGCTTTTACTGTGAAGATCGCGAGAAACAGCTTACTATTTAACAATCACTTACAGGCAACCGTCACCCCACTGTTTAGGCTGAGATATGGAACAGTTTTATCACTTTGTCACTATAGCTAGCATTGTGCTGTACTGGATCCTCGTCGCAGGTGTCACCTTGCGAGTGGTATTAAAACGCCGCGCGGTGAGTGTATCGCTCGCGTGGTTGATGGTTATCTACATCATCCCTATTGTAGGGGTTGGTTGTTACTTCTTATTCGGTGAGCTAAACCTAGGTAGAAAGCGCGCTGAACGCGCTAAAGAAATGCTAACTCCATTTGCAGAATGGTTTTCAAGCCTTAGCGATTGTTCCGCCCACTCGCCAGAGAAATTCGGCCGTCACATCTATCGCATCGATGAGCTTTGTAATAATCGTCTTGGTTTACCTGCATTAAGCGGCAACGAGCTCTCTTTACAACAATCTCCTGAAGAGATCATGCGTTCGGTGATTGATGATATTGACCATGCGCAACACTCGATACGCATGGTTTTCTATATTTGGCACCCCGGCGGCATGGCTGATGAAGTGGGTAACGCTCTTATTCGTGCAGCCGAGCGTGGCGTTGAAATTAAACTCCTCCTCGATTCTGCCGGTAGCCCACGCTTTTTCCGCAGTCCTTGGGTCGGGAAAATGAAAACCGCTGGCATTAAAGTAGTCGAAGCATTAGCAGTAAGCCCATGGCGTATTTTCCTGCGTAGATTGGATCTAAGACAGCACCGCAAGATCATCGTTATTGATGAAACCATTGGCTATACCGGTTCAATGAACATGGTTGATCCCGCCTACTTCAAGCAAGATTCTGGCGTCGGTCAATGGATTGATATCATGGTGAGAATTACTGGCCCTACGGTCAATGTTCTTTCTGCGGTGCACAGTTGGGACTGGGAAGTAGAAACAGGTGAACGTGCTTTTCCTCCTACCCCACAGTGCCAAACTCTCGCTTCAGAACATCCAGTACAAGTCGTGCCATCAGGCCCTGGTATGCCAGAGTATTTGATCTATCAAGTGCTCACGTTAGCGATAAACCAAGCCAATCAATCGGTACGTATTACAACGCCCTATTTTGTACCGAGCGCCGATCTGCTTGAAACGCTTAAAATGACTGCACAACGAGGCATTAAAGTCGAACTCATCATTCCACATAAAAATGATTCAATTATGGTCCAATGGGCTTCTCGGGCGTTTTACAGTGAACTACTGGAAGCTGGAGTAAAGATCTACGAGTTTTATGGCGGTCTATTGCACACCAAATCGGTCGTTATTGATGAGCAGTTCTGCTTAGTTGGCACAGTTAACATGGATATGCGCAGCTTATGGCTTAACTTCGAACTTACCTTAGCCATTGATGACCAAGACTTTACCCAACAAATGTACGACCTGCAAAAAGGCTATATGGAGCAGTCCCATACGGTCGATATGACTCAATGGCGTCAGCGCACCTTGTATTCTCGTTTCCTTGAGCGCGTGTTCTATTTGTTTAATCCGCTATTGTAGGCGATTAACTTGTTTTACATTTTATCCGGCCGCAAGCTATTCAATTCCTTGCTATTCGTGGTGCAGCGTGGTTTAAATAGAGCAACTCGAAACAGAGACAAGGAATTCTTATGTCAGAAGGTAAGCAGACCAAATATGTAACCGCAGGTCGTGACAAAAAATGGACAAATGGTGTCGTTAACCCCCCAGTACAAAGAGCCTCAACGGTAGTATTTGATACTGTGGCTGAAAAGCATCATGCCACCGTTAATCGCGCTAACAAAACACTCTTTTATGGCCGTCGCGGCACCAACACACACTTCGCCTTTCAAGACGCAATGGTTGAGATTGAAGGCGGTGCAGGTTGTGCACTATACCCGTGTGGCACCGCGGCCATTTCTAATGCCATCTTATCTTTTGTCGAAACTGGCGATCACATTTTGATGGTGGATACCTGCTACGAACCGACTCGCGATTTTTGCGATAAGATCATGAAGAAAATGGGCGTAGAGACGACCTATTACGACCCAATGATTGGTGCAGAGATTGAAACGCTCATTCAACCGAACACAAAAGTTCTGTTCCTTGAATCTCCGGGTTCAATCACGATGGAAGTGCAAGATGTTCCGACCATGGCGGACATTGCTCACCAGCATAATATCGTCGTGATGCTCGATAACACATGGGGCGCGGGTGTGAACTTCTCCCCGTTTGAGTTCGGCGTTGATATCTCAATTCAAGCCGCCACCAAATACATTGTTGGCCACTCTGATGTGATGCTAGGAACAGCTGTCGCTAACGAAAAATGTTGGGATCAATTGCGTGAACAAAGCTACCTAATGGGTCAATGCGTCTCTCCTGATGATGCCTATCTAGGTTTGCGCGGTATTCGCACTTTAGATGTTCGCTTACGCCAACATGCGCAAAGCAGCTTAAAAGTGGCCCAATGGCTACAGTCTCGACCAGAAGTTGACCATGTTCGCCACCCTGCTCTGGATACGTGTCCCGGCCACCAATTCTTCGAGCGTGATTTTAGTGGCGGTAATGGGCTATTTTCATTTGTACTAAAAACCAGTTACCCACGTGCCACTACCGCACTGCTTGATGGCATGAAACATTTTAGTATGGGCTACTCTTGGGGCGGGTTTGAAAGCCTCATTTTAGCTAACGAGCCAAAAAGTTTTAACTCATTACGCACAGTCGCTAACCCTAACTTTTCAGGGACACTAGTCCGTGTACATATTGGTTTAGAAGACGTCGACGATTTAATTGCCGATTTAGAAGCAGGCTTTGAGCGATATAACGCACTTATTCTAGAAAAAGCCGCAACAAGTTAGCAGATAAAAATCAGGGGCTTATTTAGCCCCTGTTTTTCTGGGACAACCATCAAGATGGTCATCAACCATACCTACCGCTTGCATAAAGGCATAACAGATTGTTTCACCAACAAACTTAAAGCCACGCTTTTTCAAAAACTTGCTCAACGCTTTTGACGTTTCTGTGGATGCAGGAACTTGAGACATCTCTTGCCAATGATTGACGGTAGGTTCACCGCCAACTTGTGACCAAAGCGCGTTGGATAAACTGCCATATTCATCAATCAACGCCAGCGCTGCTTGCGCATTGGTAAATACGGAAGCAATTTTGCCCCGATGCTTAACCACATCAAACTGAGCAATGATTTGCTCTACACGTACCTCTCCATGTTGACTTAACTTATGCAAATCATAATCTTCAAATGCAGCTCTATACCCATCTCGCTTTTTCAAGATAGTTATCCAACTGAGCCCTGCTTGCGCTCCCTCTAGGGTGATAAATTCAAATAATGTTTTGTCATCATAAACAGGGACGCCCCATTCACTATCGTGGTATTCCTTCTCTAGCGGGTGATTTAGCGCCCATGCGCAGGTTTGCGTTGTCATATTACTCTTTTACTCTGGAACGGCTAATCGATGGAACATACGATACAACACTGGTACCACGATTAATGTCAGTACGGTCGCAAAGCCCAAACCAAACATAATAGTAACCGCCATGGGTTTGAAGAAGATATCAGGCAACAAAGGTACCATACCCAATATCGTTGTTACCGCCGCCATACAAACGGGTCGAACACGGCTAACCGCTGCATCCACCACTGCGATATAAGGGTCTTTACCCGATTTCATCTCAATTTCAATTTGGTCGAGTAGAACAATACCGTTTTTCAATAACATCCCTGACAAACTTAAGAAACCGAGTAGCGCCATGAACCCAAATGGCGTATTAAGAGCCAGTAAGCCCGTTGTTACCCCAATCAAAGCCAGAGGCACAGTAAGCCAAACAATTAAAGGCTCTTTCACCGAGTTGAACAAGAACACCGTAATCAGGAACATAAACAGATAGCCCAACGGCATGGTTGTGAACAAGGAAGCTTGAGCTTCACCCGATGATTCATACTCACCGCCCCACTCTAGCGAGTAACCCGGCGGTAGTTCTATCGCCTCTATTTGAGTTTGTAACCGCTTTTGTAATGTCGCGGCCGTTTCCTCTCCTAACAAATCCGGATCAGCCATGATTGTGAGCATGCGTTTACGGTTCTTACGCACAATAATTGGGTCTTCCCAACGCGTATCGTAGCCTAGCGTCACCTGTTGCAGCGGAATGTATTCGCCTAGCGCTGGGCTCCAAATTTTCATTCCCTCAATGTTGCGAATATCGACCCGCTCTTCCTCAGGCAGACGAGCCACAATCGGCATCAAGGTCGTACCGTCTCGATAGACACCAACCGACGTTCCAGAGAATGACATCGCAAGGAAATCATCCACGTCTGACTTAGTGATACCATAACGGCGCGCTTGGCTTTCATTAAACTGCGGCTCAAGTACTTTCGTGCGTTCGCGCCAATCATGACGAATATTAGTTGCTCCGGGATCGGCATGCATAATATCTTCAACTTGCGCCGCAACGGAGCGAAGCACAGTCGGATCTGAACCTATAATTCGGGCCTCAATTTTCGCGCCGCCACCAGGGCCAAGCTCGATCTGTTTCAGCTTATAGTTGACCTCAGGCATGGTCGATTCCACATAAGCGCGAAAACGCGTCATCAGATCGGCCAAGATTTCATAGCTCTCAACACGGGTCGTAATTTCACCATAGGCGGCATAACTTTTTTCTGGCGCATAGGTCAACATGAAGCGTTGTAACCCCTTACCAGCGGTGGTGGTCACATGCTCGACGCCTTGTTGTGAGGCAATCCAAGCTTGCAACGCTTTCAGCTTAGTATTGGTCGCGCGTATATCTGTCCCTTCTGGCAACCAAACATCCACTTGGAACATCGGTGTCGTCGATGATGGGAAGAAAGATTGTTTCACATGGGTAAACCCATAAACACTGGCAAACAAACCCAACACACACACAATGACTGTCAGCCAGGCTCGCTTCATACAAAGCTGTAAGAAGTTTTTGTACACCACGAAGATCACACCATTGTAAGGGTCGCTATCTTCATCTTGCTGCGCTTGCTTTTGCCCTTTGAAAAACAGATCAGCAGAGAAAGGCGTTAGTGAAATCGCCGTAAACCAACTGAGCATTAAGGAGATAAGCAATACACTGAACAAGGTGCCACAATACTCACCCGTTGCATCTTGAGAAAGACCAATCGGTGCAAACGCGGTAACCGCAATCACCGTCGCACCAAGCAAAGGCCACTTGGTTTGAGTGACGATATCTGTCGCCGCTTGCATTCTCGTTCGCCCTTTTTGGGTACCAATCAATATCCCTTCAACCACCACAATGGCGTTATCCACCAGCATACCTAGCGCGATCACTAATGCGCCGAGCGAGATGCGCTGTAAGTCGATTTGGTAGTACTTCATGAAAATGAATGTACCTAATACGGTAAGCAGCAATATAAGGCCAATCAGCAAGCCTGAACGTAGCCCCATAAAGAACAGCAACACGATGATAACAATGGCGACCGCTTGACCAAGGCTGACAACAAAACCGCTGACCGATTTATCCACTTCTTTTGGCTGGCTGTAAATTTCTGATATTTCAATGCCCACTGGTTGCTGATATTTCAGCTCAGCAAGGCGGTGGTCAAATCGAGTACCAACATCAACAACATTGACCCCTTGTGCAAATGAGACCCCAACATTAAGTGCTAGCCGACCATTGAAGGTAATGATATTGCTAGGTACTTCAACGTAACCACGTTCGATGCTGGCGACATCACGTAAGTAAATCAAACCTTGAGCACCGCTTTCAGTGATGATCAGGTCGCCTAACTGCTCTACATTTTGGAACTCACCGGTTGGATGAATACGAATATATTCATCGCCAATTCGCACCGCTCCAGCCGATGAGACGACGTTTTGCGTTGAAAGCAAGTTAAATACGGTTGTTGGTGAAAGCCCTAGACTACTCAATCGTTTCATCGAAATTTCAATGAACACTTGTTCTTGCTGCTGCCCCGTGACAGAGACTTTACTAACCCCATCCACCAACTCAAGTTCGCGGCGCAGATAATCTACATAATCCAACAGCTCTTTGTATGAATACCCTTCCCCTGTGACCGCAAGCAAGATCCCGTAGACATCACCGAAGTCATCAATCACTTGAGGGTCATTGACTCCGGGCGGTAACGTCCCTTTTAAATCATTCACTTTGCGGCGTAACTCATCCCAAATTTGCGGTAAATCATCGGGGCCATAATTGTTCTTCATTGAAACGCTAATTTGCGACAAACCACGGCTAGAAATCGAGTTCACTTCATCCACGTAAGTCAGCTGCTGTATCGCTTTCTCTAGCGGGTAAGTCACTTCCTCTTCCACTTGTTGAGGCGTTGCTCCGGGGTAAGATGTCACCACCATGGCATCTTTGATGGTAAACGCTGGGTCTTCTAACCGCCCCAAGCCAAAGAATGAAGCGACACCACCAATCAAAAAGATCAGCGCTATCATCCAACTAATTACACGATTGCGAATAAAATACGCGGCAATGCCCGTTTGGCTATCATCCGGATTATTCTGCTCTACTTGATTACTCATTGGCCGCCTCCTGTGCTAGTGCAACACGCATCCCATCACGTAATCGACTAATGCCCGCGATCACTATCTGCTGCCCTTGGTCTAATCCCGACAAAACTTGAATGCTATTTTGGCTTGCCGCCCCAACCACTATTTTGGTTTTGCTTACGGTACTGTCTTGGTTAAGCACCCATACAAACTTATTCGCTCGGTCAATATCATCACCATCGGCATTAAACATGGCTTCGATTGGTATCATTACCCCCTGTTTAAGATCCAATCCAACCTGCTCGCTTTTTGAAGTGACTTCGACCGCCATACCATCAAGGATGTATTCGTTCTCAGGCATTGGAAGTGACAGAGTCACGTTGAAGGTGCCAGTGTTTGGATCTGGCTCAGTGGTAAACTCTTTGATGGTAGCGTGGTACTCGTTTCCGCTTGGCACTTTAACCACCGCATCAATTTGCGCCAGCTTGTCTTGCTCTGGTTGATTGACGTAAATTCTGTCTGGCAGCTGAATCAATACTTCTACGCTATCTAAACTATGGATGTTCACCACCTGTTGGCCTACCTGAACATTCTCAAACTGATCAACCGATACCCGTGAAATAATGCCATCCACTGGCGCTTTGATTTGCGTGAAAGATAAACGCAGCTTAGCGAGTTGCAGTTCGGCATAGGCGATTTGTCGCTCGGCCGCTATCTCATCAAATTGAGACTTAGCCAATAACCCTTTCTTCACTAACGGGCTTGAGCGCTTGTATTGACTATTGATAACGCTGTAACGCGCAGAGGCGTTATCCACCTCCAATTGGTAATCAGTCGGATCTAACTGTGCCAAAACCATATCTTGGGTGACTTTATCCCCTTCTTTGACGAAGACGCGGCTGATTTCACCAGCAACACGAAAGCTCAAATGTGACTTTTCTGCGGCATGAGCCACCGCAGGAAAATACAAATTATCGTTCTTTTGATTCGAACCTAAGGTCACAACCTTCACTTTTGGTGCGCCAAAATCTACATACTGAGGTTCACCACCACAAGCGGATAAAATCATTGCGGCTGCGAGAAAAAACCAAACTCTTGATTTCATATTACAGCCCTCTCTCTTTAATCCATTCACGCACTTTAATGCCGGAGGTAATGCCACTGACACCGGAAATGACAATCTGATCGCCATCCGCTAAACCAGTCACTACTTGTCGCTTATCATTTAGCTCCACCGCAGCTTTTTCTACGATACCTTCAGGGTTAACCCGCCACACACAGGTTTTTCCGTTTTCTTCAAACAGCGCAGAGACTGGAATACTGGTCGCGGTAGAAGACGCCGCTATTACGGTTACCGCACCCGACATCCCCGGCAATATGCCGACATTTTCCGGTCGCTCCATCACCATAGTGACTTTGTAAGAACCGGTTTTGGGGTCGGCTTCAGTATCAATTTCTTGAAAGGTCAGCGGGTATTGGTTGGCAGGAAAAGCATCAAATACCATGTAGGCTTCGCTATCCACCCCTTCCGTAAAACGGGTCAACAAATGATCTGGAAGTTGGAAGGAGACTTTCATTAAACGATTGGTCTGAATATTCATCACCCCTTGTTTGGCTGCGATGTATTCATAGTTTTCAGCAGGGATTAGAGAGATTGTGCCATCATAAGGGGCGACAAGCTTTGTATAACCAAGATTAGCCTTTGCCTGATCGAGTGTTGCTTTTGCTGAATTTCGGTTCGCTTTAGCTTGGTCAAAATCTTGCTCTGACACGACTTTATCTCGGCGTAGCTTTTTAGAGCGTTGATACTGAACGTCAGCTAAGCGAAACTGCGCTTGCGCCTGATCAGCCAATAACTGGTACTCGTCAGGATTGAGCGTTGCCAGCACTTCCCCCTTTTTCACCATTTGCCCTGCGACCACATCGATAGTTTGCATTTGGCCGGGTACTCTATAGGCCAACACTGCGCGCTCCCCCGCCTCTGTGGTGGCAGGAAACTGGCGTTGAAACTGCGAATTGCCAACAGACACAGAGAATAATTTAGCTGGGCGAGAATCAGGTTCAGGAATTGGAGGAAGCTCCTCACTACACCCCAAAAGGGTAAGAAAGGCAAAAAAGAGCAAAAGAATTGTGCGCATAATTGGTCATCCCTATCGCTTGAGAGCAAAAGCCTCTATCAAACATAGTTGACCGTTAAATAGTCCGCCACACGTCCTATTGATATAATCGTGAAAAATGAAGAAGTTGAGAGATGCGAATGCACCTCTCAATAGAAGGGTTATAACTTGCTGAACTCGCGATTCACTTTGAAGGTATCGGAAGTTACATAAGCTTCGATATCGCGTACCTTACCTTCGAGGCTAGCCATGTCTCTCTCTAGAGTATCAAGCAGACGTTCCGCTGATTGCCCTGCCTGCCAAGGCTTATTTTTTAGCTTATGTTCTTGCTGTGACTTGATGCTCTCAACGTAGTTAGCTGGCTGCTTTTCCAACATAAACGACATCGCAATATAAGCGAGTAGAACTAAAAAGTTACCCCCGAGTAAAAACGCAGAAATGACTAAGATTCTAACTAGCCATACTTCCATTCCGAAGTAGTGGGCAACACCAGCACACACGCCAGATAGCTTACCATTGGCCGTATCTCGATACAGTTCTCTACTCATAGCGACGCCTCCAGTTTGGAGACTCCGAGTCCAAAATTCGCTCTAGCGTGTCAACGCGGTCGCGCATTGATTCCGCCTGCTTAGAGAGCTTCTCTAAACGATGGTAGTCTTCCTGAGAAAGGCCGCTGCTTGAGGTTTTCTTGCTACGGTAATGCAAAATCAACCATATTGGCGCTACAAAGATCATAAATACGATCAGTGGTAACGCGATCCAAAACCATGACATAAACAACTCCTAAAATTCGCTCTAATGGCTCTTAGGACAGAAACCCAGCTGTGTTCGGGCTTCTGTCGCAGCAAAATAATTTATTTCTTTTCTTCCATTTGCTGTTTCAATTTTGCTAGCTCTTGCTCAATTTCGTCTTGAGCTTGTAGTTCAGCGAACTCTTGGTCGAGTGACTTACCTTGACCTGTTTTTGCGTAAAGATCCGCTTCTGCCTCTAGCTCATCAATCTTACGTGAATATTGGTCAAACTTCGCCATAGCTTCATGAGTTCGTGCTGTATGTAGCTGTTTTTGAACGTCACGGCGATTGGTGGCAGTTTGGGTGCGAATCACAATCGCCTGCTGCTTCGCACGGGTTTCGGTAATTTTACTTTCTAACTTACCAATTTCACCGGTTAGCTTTTCGATGGTTTCTTCAACGAGCGTTTGTTCGGTATGCAGGCCTTTCAATACATCTTGCAACTTCTGCTTTTCAATCAACGCTGCACGAGCCAAATCTTCACGCTGCTTACTTAATGCCAGCGTTGCTTTTTCAGCCCAATCGCTAACTTGCTCTTCAATGGCCTCAACCTTACGTGCCAACTCTTTCTTGTCAGCAATCGCCTTAGCTGAGTTAGTGCGAACCTCAACTAATGTGTCTTCCATTTCTTGAATGATTAAACGGATCATTTTTTCAGGATCTTCCGCTTTATCGAGTAGAGCACTAATATTTGAGTTCACAATGTCTGCAAATCGAGAAAAAATACCCATGGGTGACTCCTTTACTTGGTCATAACTGAACGAAGATAATCAATCTGCTAGATACATTACAAGTCGCGTGCCAACTTTACATCCCAATAAAAACAGTAACTTAATCATAATTCATCATCTTTCATCTTGCCTTTGTGATAAATTTGACCAACTATAGGTAAAATTTACCAAGTGAGATAAAGTCAATGCAGCAAAACCTAATTGGTGAGTCCCCAGCCTTTCTAGCGGTATTGGACAAAGTATCCACCTTAGCCGCGATTGAGCGCCCTGTACTGATTATTGGTGAGCGTGGTACCGGTAAAGAGTTGATTGCTCAGCGCTTGCACTATTTATCCAAACGTTGGGATAAACCCCTTATCTCCCTGAATTGCTCAACCTTAAGCGAAGGGTTGATCGACTCCGAACTTTTCGGTCATGAATCAGGGGCTTTCACTGGCTCTAAAGGGCGCCATAAAGGCCGTTTTGAACGAGCAGAAAATGGCACTCTTTTTCTTGATGAACTCGCCACCGCTCCTCTACTGGTGCAAGAAAAATTACTTAGAGTGATTGAATACGGTCAATATGAACGGGTTGGCGGCCACCAACTAATGAATGCCAACGTGCGATTAATATGCGCCACCAACGCCGACTTACCGAAAATGGCGAATGAAGGGGAATTTCGCGCTGACTTACTCGACCGTTTAGCCTTTGACGTGATTCACTTGCCACCGCTTAGGGAAAGGCTAGAAGACATTCCCTTACTGGCAGAGTACTACGCCATTAAGATGTGTCGCGAGTTAGGTTTTGAATACTTTGTAGGCTTTAGCCAAACTGCCATGAGCCAGTTGTTGGAATACCCTTGGCCAGGTAATGTGCGTGAACTCAAAAACGTTGTAGAGCGTGCGGTCTATCAACATGGCGTGCAAGATTACCCTATCGATCATCTCATCTTTGACCCGTTTCAGCGTGAGCCGAAAAACAACACGGAACACAATCAAGCCCCTCAGCAAACGACCACTGAGGAATTTAGCTTCCCGCTAGATTATAAAGCTTGGCAAGAACAGCAAGACCAAACCTTGTTAACCGCGGCACTAAAAAAAAGTAAATTTAATCAGCGCAAAGCGGCAGAATTGCTTGGCCTAAGTTATCATCAATTAAGAGGAATGGTGCGAAAATATGACCTGAGTCGCGAGAGTTAACAAGATTTCACGGCAAGCCACCAAACTGAGCAAATAAGTCGCACCAAAAGGTTTAAAATTAATAATTAGGTTTGCAAAAACAATTAGTAGTCACACACTGGGGGGATGGGGCATAATGGTGAGTTCCGCTGTGCTTCGATTCCCATATTCTTATGAAAGCATTCATACAACTGACGTTAAGTTTTTTCGCGGTTAGCCTATTGGCTGGCTGTGGAGAAAAAATTAACCACAATAAAGTGCGCCAAACCGGATTTGTCTTTTGTGGACAAGCCGGGCCAACTACGTTCAATCCACAGCTAGTGGATAGTGGCATTACGTCAGAAACTCTCAGTTCTCAATTGTTTGATACCCTACTCACGCTCGATGGTGAAACCTTCCAACCTGTGCCTAATATTGCTGAAAGCTGGCAAGTCAACGATCAGGGCACGGAATACACCTTCAAGCTAAAGCGAGGCGTTTCTTTTCAGACCACAGAGTGGTTTACCCCATCACGCCACCTAACCGCTGATGATGTGGTATTCAGCTTCCGTCGCATCATAGACTCTTCGCATCCTTTTCACTATGTAGGAAGCGGCCTGTATCCTTGGTTTAGCGGCATCGATTTTCAGAACTTATTGACAGACATTGAGGCGATAGATAAGCACACGGTTAAATTTACCCTTGCTCGCCCTGACAACACTTTCTTATCAAACATTTCTACCAGCCATGCAGTGATTTTATCGAAAGAGTATGGCAATCAACTGCAAGTCGCTGACGAAAAGCCCATGTTAGACAGCCATCCTGTAGGCACTGGACCATTTTATCTTGATGATTATCAAATCAATGATTTAGTCCGTTTGAAGCGCCACAATGGCTACTGGGCGGGTCGCGCAAAAATGGAGCAAGTGGTATTCGATATTTCTCACCGTGGTACCGGTACTTTAGCGAAGCTACTGCGCAATGAGTGTGATGTTTTAAGCTCACCGCTTTCAAGTCAAATTCCGACTATCGAAGCTCATGATGGTATTGAGCTGACAGCCAAACCAGCGATGAACATCTCCTTTATCGCAGTCAACACATCGCACCCTGCCCTAAATGATGCTCAAGTGCGTAAGGCACTCAACTATGCCATCAACCGTCAGAACATTCTCGACTCGGTTTACTATGGAACAGGCAGTCAAGCCTATTCGGTATTGCCACCGAATTCATGGGCCTATAACGGCGACAGTATTCAAGTTCGCTATGATCGCAACTACGCCATCGCCTTGCTGCGTGAAGCGGGTTATAGCAAAGGACTAGAGCTAAATATGTCGGTACCGCTTGAACCGCGCTCTTACAACCCGAGCCCACGCAAAACGGCCGAGTTAATCCAAGCGAACTTTGCCGATATCGGCATCAAACTGAATTTGATGACGGATGACCGATTCAACCGCAATGATTTAAGCAGCGATAGTAACATCGACCTTTATCTGACTGGCTGGATTGCTGATACGGGAGACCCTGATAACTTCCTACGCCCGCTGCTTTCTTGCGATTCTGAACGCGCAGGGTTAAATGTATCGAGCTGGTGTAATCCTGATTTCGACTTCTTACTTGATTTAGCGCTCGAAGTGGATAAAACACGCTATCGACTCAACTTGTATAAACAAGCGCAGAACATTTTAAACCAAGAGTTTCCTGTCATTCCGCTCAACCATGGCATGCAATTTCAAGCGCATGACAAATCGTTGACCGGTTTTAAAGTGAGTCCATTTAATGCTCAACCGTTTGATTTAGTGGAAAGGGTGCAATAAATGCTGCTGTATACTATTCGTCGCCTCAACCTTTTCATTATCACTTTGCTGATCTTAACCATCGTCGGCTACAGCCTGCTACGTCTTGATCCTACCTCCCCGTGGTTATTACAAGATTACTGGCAAGGTTGGTCTCACTACCTTGGTGAGCTTATGCAGCTCAACTTTGGGGTTAACAAACACGGTGTGCCGATTATCGATGAGTTAAAATCCGTCTTCCCGGCCACATTAGAGCTGTGTTTAATTGCATTCGTTTTATCATTATTGATTGGTATCCCAATCGGCACTGTTGCGGGCATGAAACAAGGTAAGTGGCTAGACACTATTATCTCGTTTACTTCAATGTCCGGCTATTCCGCGCCACTATTTTGGGTTGCGCTGCTGATGATCATGGTGTTCTCACTGCACTACCAAGTGTTCCCTGTTGCTGGCCGTTACGACTTGTTGTACCAAATCGACCACATCACAGGCTTTGCAATTATCGATGCGTTTTTTGCTAAAGGTGAATACCGAGCTCATGCACTGCAAAGTGTTATTGATCACCTAATTTTGCCATGTTTAGTGTTAGCGCTTGCCCCTACCACTCAGGTTATTGGGTTAATGCGTGCTTCTGTGTCTGAGGTGATGAGTAAAAACTACATCCGCGCGGCACGAATTAAAGGTTTAGCAACTCACGAGATCGTTACTGAGCACGTACTGCGTAATGCCATTCCGCCGATCATTCCGAAAATAGGCGTGCAATTATCGAGTATGCTTACCTTAGCGATCGTCACCGAGTCCATTTTCAACTGGCCGGGTATTGGCCGCTGGTTACTGGATGCGCTGTCGAACCAAGATTACGTAGCCATTCAAGCTGGCGTTATCGTCGTCGCGACCTTGGTTTTAACGGCCAACATTTTGTCTGATTTGATTGGTGCGATGATCAACCCGTTAGTAAGGAAAGAGTGGTATGCTAACCGATAGTGTTTATCAAGAAGAGCGCATCCCGACTCAGTTTGAGCGGTTTTGGCGCAGTTACCGCGCAAATAGCCTCGCGATGTTTGGTCTATGGTGTTTCGTTCTCATTGTTCTGATCACATTGATTGCCCCTTGGTTAGCGCCGCACGATCCACAAGCTCAAACTGGTGAGCTTTTGCTGCCGCCATCTTGGAATCCAGCGGGCACCGTTGACTACTTTTTAGGTACTGATGATTTAGGCCGCGATATTTTGTCTCGCCTGATTGTCGGCTCACAGCTTACCTTTGGCGCAGCGGTCATCATCACAGTGATTGCCGCAGCAATAGGCTGTCTAATTGGTATTCTTGCAGGCATGACCAAAGGGCTACTGTCGAGTACGTTGAACCACTTACTCGACACCGTTATGTCGATCCCATCTTTGCTTTTAGCGATTATTTTTGTCGCATTCCTAGGCTTTGGCGAGTTCAACGTATTGCTTGCTATCTGCTTAGCCTTAATCCCACGCTTTATTCGTTCAGTCTATATTGCAGTGCACACCGAAGTCGAAAAAGACTACGTTCTAGCCGCACGTTTAGATGGCGCGAATGATTTTTACCTACTTTGGAACTCTATCCTGCCGAACATTCTTGTTGTGTTCGCCTCTGAGTTTACCCTCGCTTTATCAATTGCCATTCTTGATATCACGGCTCTTGGCTTTTTGGGCCTTGGCGCACAAGCGCCTAGCGCTGAATGGGGCGCGATTCTTGGTGACTCCGTTGAGCTGATTTACTTAGCACCTTGGACAGTGACCCTACCGGGACTTGCCATCATGTGTACCGTGATTGTGGTGAACTTAGTGGGTGAAGGCGTACGCCAAGCTCTTAATGCGGGGATCGAATAATGCCATTATTAGATATTCGACACTTAACCATCGAGATCGAAACACCACAAGGTATGGTGAAAGCCGTCGACCGCATGAGCCTAACCATGAACGAAGGTGAAATTCGTGGTCTTGTGGGCGAGTCAGGCTCAGGTAAAAGCCTAGTTGCCAAAGCGATTGTCGGCGTTTGTAAAGACAACTGGCGCGTCACGGCTGACCGCATGCGCCTTGGCAATATCGATTTACTGCAATTAACGCCGCGTGAAAGACGTCGTGTTATTGCCCGTGATATCGCGATGATCTTCCAAGAACCATCAACCTGTTTAGACCCGTCCGACGAGGTCGGCAAGCAGCTAATTGAGGCGATACCATCACGTTCATTTGAAGGTCGTTGGTGGCAGCGTTTTCAATGGCGTAAAAAGCAAGCTATTGCGCTTTTACACAAAGTCGGTATTAAAGATCACAAACAAATCATGGGTAGCTACCCTTACGAGCTGACTGACGGTGAATGCCAAAAAATCATGATTGCAATGGCGATTGCCGCTAAGCCAAAGTTGCTCATTGCCGATGAGCCAACCAACGACTTAGACCCAATTACGCAATCGCAAATATTGCGCCTACTGAGCCGTATGAATCAACTGCATAACACCAGCATTATGTTGATTGGTCATGACTTAACAACGATTACTCAATGGGCGACGCGTATTACCGTCATGTATTGTGGTCAATCGGTTGAATCCGCCGATACCGATAAGATATTAGCTAAACCTAAGCACCCTTATACGGTGGCGCTGCTTAAAGCAATGCCTGATTTTTCGGAATGGATTCCTCACAAAGAAAAACTGCAATCACTACCGGGGACAATTCCACCACTACAGCATCTGCCTATCGGTTGCCGATTAGGGCCACGTTGTCCTTACGCGCAGAGACAGTGCGTCGAAATTCCAATGGCTAAACGAGTGAAGAATCATAAATATGCCTGTCACTTCCCGCTCAATATGGAGAAAAAAGCATGACCAGTAGTAATGCTTTGCTCGAAGTGACTAACTTATCCAAGTCATTTGTCACTCGCTCAGGTATCTTCCGCCGTAAAGAACAACACGCAGTTAAGCCGGTTAGCTTTACCTTAGAAGCCGGGCAAACCATAGGGTTTATCGGCCAAAATGGCTCGGGTAAATCAACCCTCGCACGTATGTTAGCGGGCATGGTTGAACCAAGCTCTGGTGAAATTCGCGTTAATGGCGAGTTGTTAGAGCACAAAGATTACTCGACTCGCTGTAAGTTGATTCGGATGATCTTCCAAGACCCGAACACCTCGCTCAACCCAAGAATCCAAATCGGTCGCATTTTAGAAGGACCATTAAAGCGAAACACCAATATGCCGCCAGAGGCGCGCATGCGTCGTGTCAAAGATACGTTGCTAAGAGTTGGCTTGCTACCCGAGCATGCTTACTTCTATCCACAAATGTTGGCGACCGGCCAAAAACAACGTGTGTGTCTTGCTCGTGCTCTTATTTTGCAACCTTCGATCATCGTTGCAGATGAAGCGTTAAACGGCTTAGACATGGCGATGCGCTCTCAGATCATCAATCTCTTCTTAGAGCTACAAGAAGAGATGGGGGTGTCCTTTGTTTACGTGTCTCAGCACATTGGCGTAGTGAAACATATTACCGACAAAGTGATGGTGATGCATGAAGGTAACGTAGTGGAAGCTGGCGATACACAAAGCATTTTGACCTGTCCTGAGCACCCAATCACTCAACGCTTAATCGAAAGTCATTTCAATAAAGCGCCATGCTTTAAGTAACGTGCTTTAAGTAATGAGTCGATTTGTGCTAACTCTTTTGTTTTTGCGATGAACACCTTATGAGTCCTGATTATCAAATCATTACCCCACAGTTTGTCTTGAGGCTCATCGGCGGCGAGTGTAGTGAGCAATTGCAAACACTGGTTGCCCAGTCCCCTAGCCTGCACCAATGGATAGACTGGTGTCATAGCGATTTCAGCCACTCTGAAGCCGAACGATTTTTACTAGCGACTCGATTAAACTGGGTAAAATCAGAAGCCTACGGATTTGGTATCTTTCGTCGTAGTGATGACAAACTGATTGGTATGGTGGCAATCAACGAGCTGTATCAAACCTTCAATATGGCTAGCATTGGTTATTGGATTGGTGATGACTATCAAAAACAAGGTTACGCCAAACAAGCGGTCGACGCTTTGGTCGAGTTTTGTTTTGATATTTTAAAACTGACGCGAGTAGAAATCGTGTGTGACCCAGAAAATCAGGCTAGCCAACGCCTCGCTATTGCCTGCGGCGCTACGTTTGAAACGCTCGCCGCGAATCGCTTTGTATTTAATGGTAAGCCCAAACAAGGGGCAGTTTATTCCATCATTCCTAGTTAAAGAGTTTCAGCTGCAGTGAATAGCAAGCAGATACAAAAAGACCTCCAAGCGGAGGTCTTTTCATTTCAAACGATTAGGTTTGATTGGTATTAATGCAGCTTCAAGTTCGGGCGCAATACGCGGTTAATGCGGCCCATTAGAATGATTAAAGCTGTCTTAAATACGCCGTGCAACGCCATTTGGTGCAAACGGTATAAAGAGATGTACACAACGCGTGCGATACGTCCTTCAACCATCATCGAACCTTTCGTTAGGTTACCCATCAAGCTACCAACGGTAGAGAAGCGGCTAAGCGACACTAATGAGCCTTTGTCTTTGTAGACGTAAGGTTTTAGATCGCGGCCATTTAACTTCGCGATGATGTTTGAAAACGCTCGGCTCGCCATTTGGTGAGCAGCTTGCGCGCGAGGTGGTACAAACGAACCATCTTCTTGAGTGCACTGAGCTAAATCACCGATAACAAAGATGTTGTCATCACGAGTGGTTTGTAGCGTATCTTTCACAACAAGCTGGTTAATACGGTTGCTTTCAAGACCACCAATCTCTTTCATGAAGTCCGGTGCTTTAATACCTGCAGCCCAAACCATGATTTGTGCAGGAATTTTGTCGCCGTCTTTAGTGACTAGGCCATCTTTATCAGCTTGTGTCACCATCGTCGCCGTGCGAACGTTTACACCTAGCTTAGTCAGCTCTTGGTGCGCTGCACTTGAAATGCGGGTTGGTAGAGCAGGAAGAATACGCTCACCTGCTTCAACAAGGTTTACATTCAACTTGCTTGAATCTAGATCGCCGAAGCCGTATGTGCGTAGCTCTTTCACTGCGTTGTGCAATTCTGCTGAAAGCTCAACACCCGTTGCACCGGCACCAACGATAGCGATGTCTACCGTACCTTGACCATTCTTAGCGTGTAGCTTTAAGAATTCGTTGTTCATATTAGTACGGAAGCGGTGTGCTTGTTCAGGGCTATCTAGGAAGATACAGTTATCACGAACACCCGGAGTGTTGAAGTCGTTCGACGTAGAACCAATAGCAAGAACCAATACATCGTATTCAAGTTCACGGCTTGGCATCAATAGCTCACCGTTGTCATCTTTTAGCTCAGCTAGTGTGATAACTTTACGCTCGCGATCGATGTCCGCTAGGCTACCCATTTGAAAATCAAAATGATGGTTTTTCGCGTGAGCTCGGTAGCTCAATGCGTCAACGCCTTCATCTAACGAACCTGTTGCCACTTCGTGTAATAGTGGTTTCCATAAATGGCTTGCCTTACGGTCAACCAAAGTTACGCTAGCACGTCCTTTACGGCCAAGTGTATGGCCTAGCTTAGTTACAAGCTCTAAACCGCCTGCACCGCCACCTACTACGATAATTCGTGTCAAAGCAACTACCCTCTAAAAACAATAAACATTAAATTTGTACAAACCGCGCTACGCGATTTGATGGAATTCTTAATCAATCTTCGCCTTCGTTTGCGATAGAGGTACTTCAAGTTACGTATTGGATTAAAAGCTCAATAGGAGCCGTTTGCTCGTTCCAAGTTAATTATTTGCTCGGTTTGGCAAAGTTTTGGGTAAGTTTTTCACTCACTCTCAATTTTTTTTGATATTTATCAAATAATTTTTACTCTGCTCATTATATAGAGCAAAACTCACCGCGCAACCATAGATTGCACGAATCTCTGCATAAAAGTTAGGGATTTATGCAGCAACGCCAATATGCTCCCTCGTAATCCCACAGGAAAGTTTGCTTAAAATCGTTTCGACAGGCTAATAAGCAGCTAAGTTGCTACTTTTATAGGCTAAAAAACAAAAAAAGCGACACAACGTTAGTTGTGTCGCTTTTTTGCAACAATTTATGCCTGATGAAATTAACTTGCTTGCTTGAATGCTTTCATCGCTTGTAGGTGCTGAGAGATTTTCTTAAATTTGTGGCTCTCTTTTTCATCCCAGATAATGTCGTAGTAGCCTTCAAGCTCAGCTGCACTCTTTGAGTTGTCGTGAATCTCATCTTCTTTTGATAACACGACTAAGCAATGCTTGGCATTCTTCATTCGGAATTCAGCAACACATTTCGTCGCGATGTCTTCATACTCCTCAGGGCGATCAATCCGACCTACCATGTTTTTCTCTGGATGAAGATTCGGGTTAAAGATCACCTGCTTGATACCGCATAAGAAGCCAATACGCTCTGACCAATAGCCACCAAGGCCAACACCACAAATAATCGGATTTGGGTCATCTGATTGAGCTATCACCTTATGAACTTCTTTAAGAAGATGCTGCATATCATGTTTTGGATGAAGCGTGCTGTAGTTAATGAAGCGAACGTCGTCGTCAATGAACTGCAATTGTAACACTTTTTCGTGATTGCCTGGGCTGGTGCTATCAAAGCCGTGAAGGTAGATTATCATGTTATTTCCCCGATTTATTATGCTGTTTGTTTTAACACGAGTTCGAGAGTGACTAACTAAACTGCAACAAACTAATTTTAATCTAACACGAAAATCAGGGTTTTAAAGATCGCATTGTAAAATTCATAATAACTTTACGTGAAACAGTGATCTCATTTGCAAAACTGTTCGCTAAGCTGCTCTGCTTGGCGTAAATACGGCTCATCACCCCATAGCTGATAGGCTAGCAGATACCACAGCATCGCCATCATTGTTGCTCTTGGGGTCCAAGCGAGCACCCCTTCAACCCAATCATCTACGCCTTCTATTTCACGCAATTGACAATAACGATGAATGTTATCGATGCTATTCGCATCTGCTACTTCGAGGCTCAATGTCAGATCTAAGCGAGGGTCTGCAATCGTCGCATATTCCCAATCTATGATTTTCGCCCCCGCAGAGGTATTCACCATGTTATAGCCCGCCAAATCGAAATGACACAAGGTATGGCCGACATCCGCAAGGCTTGGCGCATTTCGCCAATCGCGATAAATGGTTTGGTAACGTTCGGTCTTTAATGATTCTTTCAGCTGCATCCAGTAGTGATCTACCCGAGCTGTATAATTGAACGGTGCCACTGGCACTCGTGTTGTGTCTACGCTGTGCACCGCCTTTAGCGCTTCTAACATCAGCTCAAGGCTTAAGTTATCGGTCAGCGGCGTACCTTCAATCCACTCCACCAGCAAGCCTTGATCGTTAATGTATATCGGTTTGGGGCTAAGCTGCGATTCTTGGATGGCGGATAAGATTTGATACTCTTGAAAGCGGGAAATAGAAAAGGCTTGAGTAATTGGTGTGGTCGGTCGCCACACATAGGCTTCGCCACTTTGAGTGACCACTTTCCAACAACGATTAGTCAAGCCCCCTGTTAAGGTTTGTCCATAATCAGGGGGAATCGAAAAGAAGCGCTCTAATGACACCAATGAACTATCTAACTGACATGCTTCTTGCCAAGACATTCGCGCCATTTCACGCTCCTTATGTTATAGGCCTAGTAGGCTCTTAGATTCTTGCTTACGAATTTCCGTTTCATCCGCCCATTCGATAAGACCTGTTTCAAGATCCATCAAACGCATGGTCATCTTGTAGTAAACGTCTTTATCGCTACCAGCGGCTTTAGCGATGCTCGATAAGTTACCATATAGCATGTATTGAGCACCGACCATTTTACCAAACTGAATCGCATTGCTTTGGTTTACAAGCTCATCATTGTTTTGGAAATTCAACTGATCGCGAACCGCTTCCACACGACCCATGTCTACAAAGCGGAACTTGCCAGAGTTAAGCATTTTGGTACTGATGGTGTCGGTAATCGATTCAGTATCAATGTGCTCGCTAGTTTTATTTTTGATGCGCTCAACAAACACAATCGGACGAGAGTCACGAGTGATAGCCGCAACAGAACCTGAGTTCATCATGCTATCAACCATCTCTGCTGCGATGGTTTGTAGATCCGTTGAACCAAAGTCGATGGTTGTGGTTTCTACGGCTTGCGCATCACCATAACTTACTTTGTTTGAACAGCCGCCTAGAATTACCGCTAGGCCCAGCAGCGCAATAACACTCTTTTTCATTGTAAAATCCTTAATGTATTCTCATTAATTTATACGTAGTCTGACCCACTCACACTAGGAATGGTTCAGAAAATTTGTAACCAACGATGTGACGTCAAACAGCCCACACCGTTTCGATTGACAGAAATTAGTCCTGCTCACGAATCTGAACGCGAAATTGTGTCGCGTTTGGATTCACAGCCACTTCAGAGATGGTGAGTATCTCTTCTCCGCGGATAATCAAACGTTTCCAATTACCCACTTTGGTATCCACTTCAAGCCCTTGATCGTCATACCAATAAAATCGATACAACAAATGCTGA
The DNA here is from genome assembly GCF_027587025.1 of Vibrio sp. LaRot3. GTDB lineage: Bacteria > Pseudomonadota > Gammaproteobacteria > Enterobacterales > Vibrionaceae > Vibrio. The sequence goes on from NZ_JAPPTI010000001.1 coordinate 1,210,774, forward strand.
TCACCGCTAGATTTACTCGCTAGGCTTACGATGCCGCGAGTATGACCATCCATTTCTGTAGTGGTGATATCTTCAACCGCCAAACGACGATCGAGCGAGGAGTTGGCAAATAACACGCTTTGCGAACCACCATCAATACGCAGCCCTGAGGTATTAGAACTGCAACCGACGACGGCAAAGGTTGCCATTATTGCTAATATCCATTTTTTCATCACAGTTTCCCTAATTGTTTATGCCAAATAGTGGCGCTATTGCCTTGGCGCGATAGCCACACAAGCACGGTTTGACCTTCTTGCGCATTAAATGAATACGCCTGAGACCCAGCCAAAAGCTGTTGCTCTCCCGGTGACACTACCGACGTTGAGCTGTAAACACTGGCGGGTAACGTTTGCCAACTGCGAGTATCTGGCTGTTCAGTTAAGGTGTTCCAAACATTAAACAGCAAGTTGCCAACATCATCGCCCTGAGCCGCTTCTTTACGTAGTCTATCTTTGGCTACGACACGCAAAGCTTGGCGGATAACTATCGATGGCATTTTTTCTGACAGATTCTTTTGTGCCATTAGATTTACATCTACCAACAGGTCTTGATTCACATTGCGCTGATTTAACGCCAGTGGCGTATATCGAATCGACGCATGTGTCGGATAATAAGGTAAAGCCAAAGAGTACAACGCGCCATTTCCGCGACTGTCATATAAAGGCAAAGAAAGCTTCCAACCTTGTAATGCTTCAACAATGTCTTGCTCTTGCAGCACAATAACGCGCGCTTTGCCTTTCGCTAACGGTTTATAAGCCCCATACCGCTTTTCAAGCTTGGTTAAATCCTCACTCATGCCTAACCGCTTAGCAACACGCATTGTGCTATCAATCACACTTCGGTTGTCTGGCATCACCGCCAGCGCTCGCCGATAGTCGACATAAGCACTGTTTAAATCATTGTCTGCCTCAAACAGCAATGCCGATAAATAAAGCAAGTAGCCATTTTGCACCGCTTGTAAACTTTTACCCGCATCTGGGTATTTGGCCAACACACTGCCCAAGTTTGGCGTCAGCCCCTGCTGCTTCATTTGTTGCTCAGCGTCTTGCAGATCTCGCTCTCTCTCCATGCGAGCGCGCTCTTGAACTTGGTTAGCGCGGCGCATTTCAACCAAAGCGTCATCTAACTGATTCGCTTTAACATAGTTCAAACCTAAGTATAGGTGGAGAAAACCTAACTCATAATCTGCGGGCTGATAGTAGTTTAAGTTGTCGTTTACTGCGATAGAGCCTACATTGACCGCGGTTTCAGAAAGTGAAACAACCGCTTGGTCTTGTTGCTGACGAACGGCGTTATCACTTCGTTCAAGCGCAGCCTGACTTTGCTGATAATCTTGATTGAGTAATGACACGCGGCCTTTTTCAAAATTATCTAAAATGTCTCCCGCGACTTGGTCGGGTAACTGTTGCTCTGCCTGTTGGTACTGACCCACTTTTACTGATTGGTAAACCTGTGCAGTTTGCGCACTATAGTGGCTAAAAAGATTACCCGCAGAAAGATTCGCGCAAGCGGCAAGCGTTAAGGTACTAAGCGAAGCCAGTATGAGTCGAAGAGTATTGTTCAATTCGTACTCCGTATTCAAAATTGTAGTTATAAAAAAAGCACAATCATTCGATCGTGCTTTTTTGACAGATCACTTTCCAATAAGTTTAGTTCACTATCATCGGGCCGAGAGGTCGACCGCCTACTAAATGCATATGGATGTGGTAAACCTCTTGGCCACCATGCGCATTACAGTTCATGATCAATCGATAACCGTCTTGGTCAATCCCTTCTTGCTTAGCCAATTGCTTAGCCACCGTAAACATGCGCCCCATGGTTAACTCATCATCCGCTTCGATGTCGTTCACCGTTGGAATCAGCTTATTTGGGATAATCAAAATATGGCTTGGAGCTCGTGGGTTGATGTCACGGAATGCTGTAACTAAATCGTCTTGGTAAACGACATCAGCCGGGATCTCTTTACGAATAATTTTACTAAAAATGGTTTCTTCAGCCATGCCGGACTCCATGAGATAAGATTAGCGATGTGATTGAGTATGCGTCATGCCGATTTAAATCACAATTAAAAACAGCGTTCAATTTCAATATTTAGCGCTTCGAAATAATTTGTGTCGAGTCATTTTTGTCTTGTGCGTCAAAAAATGCGTGTCTCGTAGTCAATACAATATCTTAGCGTCTGGTACTTTATAACCAATAATCTAATTATGAAATTTAGGAGAGGTCTATGAAAGGCTCAGTGATTAGGAGAATGTACGCTGGGTTTGCATTGATCATTTTGATGTTCGCAATTTCCACCTTTATGGCATTGCGTGGTATGGAACTTATACATCAGAATTTTGCTAGTGTAACCAATACATCACTGCCCCTTGTGTCTTATTCAAATCAAACTAACGTTGATTTGCTTTCTGCCGACAAACTTTTCAAAGACTATTTAACCACTCAAAGTTTTGAGCGGATGGATGTGATACGCGCACAGTTTGGCGAAGCTCAAACCCGTTACGATCAATCTTTGACGCAGCTAGAACAAGCTAGTGCTGACCATCCTGAATTGAAAGAACGTATAGAGCAAGTTAAGCAAATCGAACAACGCTACTTTGATGAAGCACAGATTGCGATGGATAACTACCGCAATATGTTCACCGCCCAAGCACAAGTTCAAAAGTCAACTCGCCAATTCCAACGCCTTCACTCTGAACTGAGTGTCGGAATGAAGGAGTATATCGACGACCAAGATAAAATCGCAGTTAAAGTGATGGCAAAAAGTTACTTTGTGAAGCTAAAAGATGCTGAAGTGATCACCTCTGATGCGTTGGCAAGCAGCGACACAGAGTTCGTGGCAAAAGCGGTGGCTAGAAACAAAAAAGCGGTTACCCACCTTAACTACGCATACCGAGGCCTTACGGCTCAATTGCCAGAACTAAAAAATACCTTCGATTCTTCGGTGAAACAGTTCACTTTGGACATAGGTAAAAAAGGTGGCGTATTAGACCAACACAACAGCTACCTTATTTCACGCGAAGCGCTGTATGAAAACATCGCTAACCTAACCAAAGAGGTGGATACCTCAATGGCGCTATTGGCTTCATTTAGTGAAACAGCGCAAAACGGTTTAAACAATTCATTAGTAGAAGCGGGCAACGTTTACGACGAAAGTTTAGTTCGCGCTATCTTCTTATGTTTGGTTGTTGGTGCACTTGCAGCAGGTATCGGCTTTAGCCTAGCGAAAAGCGTGCGCGATCCACTGACTCGTATCTTGAAGACATTAGAAGGTCTTAGCGAAGGCGATATGACCCAACGTATTGAGGTTCGTTACAACAACGAGTTCAGCCGCGTGAGTGGGCATATTAATGACCTAGCTGAAAACCTACATAACATTCTAGTTAGGCTTAACGAAGCATCTGATAATCTCACCCACACTGCTAACAACAACCAAAGCACATTGTCTAACGCGCAGTCACAGCTAAACCAACAACGTCAGCAAACGGCGAGTGTTGCAACCGCAATGACTGAAATGACTCACTCGGTTGAAGAAGTGGCACAAAGCGCACAAAGCTCATTGCAGATGGTTGAACAAGTGGAAGTGGCGTCGGAACAAGGTCGTCAGATCATGAGCACCAACATTACGACCATCAACCAGCTTGAGACTCGCTTGAATGAATCCGTTGATGCAGTGAAAGAACTGCAGAACATGAGTAGTCAGATTGGTTCGATTCTCGACGTGATTCGCAATATTGCCGAACAAACTAACCTCCTTGCACTGAACGCAGCGATTGAAGCCGCTCGCGCTGGTGAACAAGGGCGTGGTTTTGCAGTGGTTGCAGATGAAGTACGCGTCCTTGCGCAGCGCACGACTGAATCGACCTCTGAGATTGAAAACATGATCAGCAATCTGCAAAGCAGCTCTACATCAGCCAACAGCGTAATTCAAAGCTGTATGGATGATATGACCTTGTCGGTTGATCAAGCATCGAGTGCTAACAGTGCGATGGAAGAGATTCAATCCCTGATTATGGAAATCAGCCAGATGAGTGGTCACATTTCAACCGCTGCCGCAGAGCAAAACCAAACCGCGTCTGAAATTGCCCAGAATATTGAAGAGATCAACCAAATCGCTGACAGCAGCTACACCGCAATGGCTGACATTGCAGCGACCAGCAATAACCTCACCCAACTTGCTAATCAGCAAGGAGAATTGGTACATCGCTTCAAGCTCTAGCACGCAAGTTTTATGTAAATAATTGAACAAGGGCGATTAATTTTATTAATCGCCCTTGTTTTTTATATGCGCCATCATTATATGGTTATTATGGCTTGCGGCGTTTCACCTTTTCTTCCAGTTTGTATTGCAAGCCAAACATGAGGAACAATTATGGCAGTTCATGTTGGCATCATAGATCAAGACCCTATCCGCTTGATCACTCCACTATTGGACAATCGAACGATTAGTCAGCACATTGTGTTTATTGGCGTTGAAAACCAAAAAGAAATGTATGAACGTCTACACAGTGTATTGAAACAACGTAATATCACGTCAGAGTTTTACCAAATCCCTAACGTTGCAAATACTTCTAAGATTAAACAGTCTGTAGCAGCATTAGCGGAAGACCTAAAATCCCGCGGGGAAGAAGTCAAACTCAACGCAAGTTGTGGCCTTCGTCATCGTTTGCTGTCGGTTTATGAAGTATTTCGTAGCTACCACTGGGCAATTTTTGTGGTTGAACCAAACAGCGACCGCCTGTGTTGGCTGTATCCAGATGGTAAAGAAGATACCCAAGTTCAAGACCGTATCACTATTTCAGACTACCTGACTATTTTTGGCGCGCGTGGTGAGTTTAACGAGCAAGAACTGCCACCTCAGCTTGACCAAAAGCTCTATGAGCTAGGTGAACGCTGGGCGAGTAATGCACTAGAACTTGGCCCTGGCCTTGCGACACTAAACTACCTTGCGACCACTTGTCGTAAAGAGCAAAAGCTCGATGTAGAACTCTCAGAAAAACAGCAAGGCTACCGCGAGCTCAACATGCTACTGAGCGATCTAGTGGAAGCAAACATTGCTACCTACGAGAATGGTATCCTCACTTTTGAAAGCGAAGAAGCACGCCGATTCTCAAATGGTGAATGGCTTGAGACGCTCGTTCACAGTACTGTGCGTCAAATTCAGCAAGATATGCCAACCATTCAAGACCGCTCGCTAAATGTTCAGGTTTATCGCCAGCTCGGTGACCGTGAAGTGCGTAATGAGCTTGATGTTGCCTCAGTGGTAAATAACAAGCTACACATCATCGAATGTAAGACCAAAGGAATGCGCGATGATGGCGACGACACACTGTATAAATTGGAATCGCTACGCGACCTACTTGGTGGCCTGCAAGCTCGCGCAATGCTCGTGAGCTTCCGCCCACTGCGTTATAACGATATCACTCGCGCCGAAGATCTTGGCTTAGCCTTGATTGGCCCCGATGAGCTCAAGGACCTAAAGGCCCACTTAACCAGCTGGTTTATGGAAGCTGGCGGCAGTGAAGATTGCTCTGACTGCTGAATCTAGATTAGGCCTCGTTTCGACGAGGCCTTTTTGATCATCATCAAACGTATAGCATTCATACCCATTTGAGCGATGTGAAAAACACATCGCGTTGATAGTATGCTCAGTAAATTATCTATACGAGCTTCACTATGCCTTCCTCTGTCGAACAAGTCTTATTACAACTCTCTTTAAATCTCAGCTCTAGCCTATCTACTGAACAACAATATCAAAGACTGCTTCAAGGTATTAGCCAAGTATTTCCTTGTGACGCCAGTGCTTTATTTGTATTTGATGAGCAAGGCTATTTGTCCCCTGTTGCAGTAGAAGGTTTGTCTGCCGCAGTGTTAGGGCGACGCTTCTGCCCTTCACAGCACCTTAGGTTAGAGCAAATCATGGCAAGTAAGCTTCCTGTTCGTTTTGATGCCGATAGCCCACTGCCCGACCCTTTTGACGGCGCGCTTCTTACCGAGCAACAAACCATTGATGTCCATGACTGTCTAGGTTGTAGCCTGTACGTAGACCATACCTTAGTAGGCGTGTTGACCATGGATGCGCTCAATGTAGGTGCATTCGATAATTTAGATATGGTGACAGTCGAAACCTTCGCTGCGTTAACGGCGGCTACCCTTAGGAATATTGGCCAAATCAAAGCGCTACGTTCAGCCAATCGAAAGCAAAAATACGTGACTCAGACTCTCATTCAACAAGCGCGCTCGCAACATGGTGAGATGATTGGTTTAAGCCCACAAATCGAAGCACTAAAAACCAGTATCGCGACCGTCGCTCAATCAGATTATGCCGTACTCATCACAGGCGAAACTGGTACGGGTAAAGAGCTGGTTGCGCACAACCTCCACGCCCAATCTCACCGCTCCGACAAACCAATGATCTACGTAAACTGTGCTGCGCTGCCTGAAGGCTTAGCGGAAAGCGAACTATTCGGCCATGTCAAAGGAGCATTTACCGGTGCGAACAGCAACCGCGCAGGTAAATTCGAGCTTGCCGATGGCGGCACATTGTTTTTAGACGAAGTCGGTGAACTTCCATTGGTGTTACAAGCCAAGTTGCTACGAGTCATTCAGCAAGGTGAGCTGCAACGTGTGGGTAGTGATAAATACCTAACGGTGAATGTCCGAATTCTTGCGGCAACCAACCGAGACTTACCCACAGAAGTGGAGCAAGGTCGATTTCGTTCTGATCTTTATCATCGACTGAATGTGTTCCCAATCCATGTACCTCCCCTACGAGAGAGACAAACTGATATTTCCATACTCTCTGGCTACCTACTAGAGAAAGTTCGTCAGCAATTTAACTCACCAAGCTTGCATGTACACCCTAAAGCCTTGGCCATGCTTGAATCTCAACCATGGTTGGGTAACGTTCGCGAGCTTGAACATACGTTGACGAGAGCGGCCCTACACGCGATACAACAGCAGAGCGCCACTATAGAACAACATCACTTCGATTTACCCAACCAAGCAGGCGTTGTAAAAAACACATCGAGCTTATTCCCTGCTGATAGTCAGCCGATGCGCCAACTGGTTGAAAGTTATCAAAAACAATTGATTGAACACGCTTTGAACGAATCGGGCAATGTATGGGCAAAAGCAGCAGAGTTTCTTCAAATGGACAGAGGAAACCTGTATCGCATGGGTAAGAAATTTAACCTTTAAACTCCTCCTTGTTGTAAAAAAGACATCGTTAATGTTGTCTTTTTTACAACAATCACCTTCTCAAAACCTAATAATATTCAATAAAAACATAGAGTTAAGTTTTGGCACAATCCCTGCTCTACAGCGTTATCTAAAACAAACAGCCCAAACCTAAAACTAAAATGGGCGATAACTCTGGAGAGCTACAATGTTCTGTATTCAATGTGAACAGACGATTCAAACCCCAACTATCAAAGGTTGTTCATTCACGCAGGGGATGTGTGGCAAGACATCGGAAGTTTCTGACCTACAAGACGTACTGGTTTATGCCTTACAAGGCGTCTCATATTGGGCTAATCAAGCGCGTGAGTTCAATATTATCGATGCAGAAATTGATCAGTGGGCACCACGTGCATTCTTCTCCACACTGACCAACGTTAACTTTGACCCAGAACGTATCTTAGAACTGGCTAATCAAGCAGCACAATACAAAGCTAAATTGAAAGAGCTCGTTATCTCTGCTGCCGCTATGGGTAATGTAGAGCTTGAAAGCGCACCTAGCGTTGCACATTTTGAACTGCCACCATCAGCAGAAGCTATCCTTGATTTTGCTCCTCAAGTGGCAGTGAACCGCGGTAAAGACTCGGTACACGAAGATGTCATTGGTCTGCGTTTACTTTGTTTGTATGGCCTTAAAGGTGCTGCCGCTTACATGGAACATGCGCGCGTATTGGAGCAGACTGACCAAGCGATTCAAGCTGAATATCACCAAATCATGGCGTGGCTTGGTACCGACCCAGAAGACCTCGGTCAACTATTAGACTGCTCGATGCAAATCGGCTTAATGAACTACAAAGTGATGGAGATGCTCGACCACGGCGAGACTCAAACCTTTGGACACCCTGAACCAACCGCAGTCAACGTTAAGCCAGTGAAAGGAAAGTGTATCCTTGTTTCCGGTCACGATTTACATGACTTAGAGAAAATCCTTCAACAAACCGAAGGTACTGGTATCAACGTCTACACCAATGGTGAAATGTTGCCTGCTCACGGTTACCCTGAATTACATAAATACCCTCACCTTGTGGGCAACTACGGCAGTGCATGGCAAAACCAGCAAAAAGAGTTTGCTAACTTCCCGGGTGCGATTGTCATGACATCAAACTGCCTACTTAACCCTGATGTCGGTCAATACGCAGACCGTTTATTTACCCGCAGCATTGTGGGCTGGCCGGGTGTCGCACACATTGAGGGCGATGATTTCAGCCAAGTTATTGAATGTGCTCTAGCTCAACCAGGGTTTCAACATGATGAAATTGAACAAATGATTACTGTCGGATTTGGCCGTAACGCATTAATGAACGCTGCGCCTGCTGTTATTGATCAAGTAAAACAGGGCAACATTCGCCACTTCTTCCTTGTGGGCGGCTGTGATGGCGATAAAGCAGAGCGCAGTTACTACACTGATTTCACGGCACAAGCACCAGAAGACACACTGATTTTGACCCTAGCTTGCGGTAAATTCCGATTCAATAAAAACCAATTTGGTGACATCAACGGTATTCCACGTCTACTTGATGTTGGCCAATGTAACGATGCCTACTCAGCCATTCAATTGGCGCTTGCATTAGCAAAAGAGTTTGACTGTGACATCAACGAGCTGCCACTTACATTGGTACTTTCTTGGTTCGAGCAAAAAGCCATTGTTATCTTACTGACCCTGTTCGCTCTTGGCGTTAAAGGCATCTACACAGGCCCGACTGCGCCTGCGTTCCTAACCGATAATCTACTTGCCATTATCCAAGAAAAGTTCGACATGCGCGCAATTTCAAATGTTGAATCTGATCTAGACACCATTCTTGCTGCTTAACTTTTTGGGGGCTTAAAGCCCCCTCTCATCCGAGAGGTTTTTATGACATTTGAATGGCCAAATAGTAAGCCATCCACGCTTATTTGCGTTGATAAAATCCAAGAAACGCCCGATAGCGTTAGCATCAAACTCGCCGCAGAAAACAAGCAAAGCTTTGATTTCAAACCTGGGCAATTTGTTAGTGTGGGAATTGAAATAGCCGGAAAACTAGAATACAGGGCTTACTCGATCAGCTCTCTACCTAAGCAAGATATGCTGCAACTAACCGTCAAACGCGTCGAAGGTGGCAAAGTATCTAACCACATCATTGATACTCTAGCCGTTGGCGACACAGTTCAATGCCTTGCGCCCACTGGCGATTTCAATTGTATCGATCATCAGCCACGCAACAATAAGGCGTTACTCATCAGTGCGGGTTGCGGTATTACGCCTGTTTATGCCATGGCACGCTACTGGCTTTCCCAGCAACCGGGTGTTGATATTGCATTTGTCCACATTGCCCGCAGCGCAAGCGAAACCCTATTTTTGTCTACGCTCGAACAACTGGACTGTGAATATTCAAACTTCCACTTACATCTTCTGCTCAAAGACGCCACTGACACCGCCTACCATCAAGGTCGGTTCGATGCTAATTGGTTGGTAAAACTTGTTCCGGATTTCGCGCAAAGAACCGCCTATCTTTGTGGCCCAGAACAGTTCATGCTCGATAGCAAAGGTTACTTGGAGCAGCTTCAATTTGATATGAGCGAGTTTTATCAGGAAAGCTTTACGCCAGTTACCTCATCTCAACCAAAGCAAAGCGACAATCAGCAAGCGACTGTCACGGTCGAAAGCTTTGGCAAGACTTTCCAAGCCAAACACGGCGCTACATTAGCTGATAGCTTAGAAGCCGAACAACTTCCTATCATCATCGCCTGTCGAAGTGGTATTTGTGGTTCGTGTAAGTGTAAAGTCACCGAAGGAAGCGTCAATTCCACCAGCTCAGACCCATTGACGGCAGAAGAAATTGAACAAGGCTATGTACTCGCCTGTTCTTCAACCATTGACGGCGATTTAGCCATCGAGATCGGCTAATTTGCTTATCTACTGCTGACAATACAACTGACAATAAAAAAGCCCATCATTTGATGGGCTTTCTGAAACTATGATTATTCAACAAACTTAACCGTTAGATTAGCTATCGTCTTCAGTAAAGTTAGTTGGCAGTGTAGTCTTCATCTGATTCCAGATTTGCGCACTTTCAACGCCGTAGTTACGAACCACAACCAAAATCTGTTCACGATTGCCTGATTCACAAACCTCTAATAAATCTCGGTAAAATTTCAGCGCTAAATCGCGAGCTTCAGGTTTAGAGAAATAATAGCTGCCAACGCGGTCATACAGCTTTTTAAGACCGTTGAAAATTAAACCGTAAATTTGGTTGCCCGAGTGGAAAGCCAAACGTTGGAATAACATGTAATCGTAGAAGTTAAATGTCTTCGCCACTAGCGTCGCTTGACGTTTAGCTGGGTCTTTTTCACCATCATCTTTAATATGTTGTTTGATCTTGTCTGCGTATGGCGATGACTCCATAAATGCATCCCAAGACTCTGCGGCTAATAATGCTTCGCAAGATTCAATCACACCAATAATGGTTCTTTCTGCGTTTTCTTTGTTCGCTTTAAACGCGTAACGCATGAAAATCGGGCTGATATTTGTACGTGCTGCAAGTAAATCTTCTACGATTGAAGTTGCGTTATCTGCATCTAACGTCATCAACGTATCTAGAATGTGTAAACCAGAGGTTTCCATAAACTGGTTAACTTTGGTTGGTTTGCCGTGCTGGATAGTTAACCAGCCATCACGCGCCAAACGTTGTAATACTTCACGTAAAGTGGTGCGAGTCACACCAATAAGTTCTGAAAGCTCTCTTTCTGCCGGAAGAATAGAACCCGGAGGGAAGCGCCCTTTCCAAATACTCTCGATAATGTATTTTTCCGCAAATCCTGCAGGGCTCTTTGCCTTAATGACCATTAATTGTGTCCGTATATTCTAGTTATAGGGGGATCAGATAAACTCATCATACCACTACTTATAACGCTTCGGAAACAAACCTACAGTAAACTCCTCGCAAATTTATACTAGAGTAATAACACTAATTTAAAAGGAACGTTTGCATAGTTGATAAGGTAAGGCAAAGTGAATAAATACATAATTTAGTAGAATCCGCTTAAACATAGCTCCCATAAATAAAGAGCCAACAGTAAAAACTAAGTTTTTATAAATGCAAAAATAATATGTCATTTACCTTCATATTAAACTCACAAATTATCTTATTCTCTGCGTTCAGCCCAGCCGGGGTATATAATGGATTTTTTTACAACTATCATGATATGCTAACCCAACTTTGATCGCGTTTTTGATCTAAAACTCACTAAGCATTTTATCAATATAAACATAATGATTGACTAAATTTGTTCGAGGAGTACAGTGGCGACCAAAGTAACGGAGTGCTTGTCTTTCTCAGGGAGTGACTTGGCAAGGCCACATCACATTTTACGTAATGTTGTTTTTCTAAGTCGCTGTTGATTCGGGTTGTATCTAATAATTAATCGCCGATAAACGGATACAAGCACACGCAGTGTCTATTCGTAACAACATTTAAGAGTAATTTGATCATGCCGATGTCACTCGGAAACGCATTTATCAAGAACTTCCTTGGTAAAGCGCCAGACTGGTATAAAGTTCTAATCATCGCTTTTCTAGTCATCAACCCTATTGTTTTCTTCTTTGTCGACCCATTTGTTGCAGGTTGGCTACTCGTTGCAGAGTTCATCTTTACTTTAGCGATGGCACTTAAATGCTATCCTCTACAACCTGGTGGTTTACTCGCTATTGAAGCCATCGCCATAGGCATGACATCCCCCGAGCAAGTTAAACATGAATTAGTGGCTAACATCGAAGTACTGCTATTGCTGGTCTTCATGGTTGCTGGTATCTACTTCATGAAGCAGTTACTGCTATTTATCTTCACTAAGATATTGCTCGGCATCCGTTCTAAAGTTCTACTGTCTGTTGCTTTCTGTTTCGCGGCAGCATTCTTATCTGCATTCCTTGATGCACTGACGGTTATCGCGGTTGTAATCAGTGTTGCCGTTGGTTTCTACTCTATTTATCACAAGGTAGCTTCAGGTAACCCAATTGGCGATCACGACCACACCCAAGATGGCAGCATTTCAGAGCTGACTCGTGATGACCTAGAAAACTACCGCGCATTCTTACGTTCTTTACTTATGCACGCAGGTGTCGGTACGGCACTGGGTGGTGTAACAACAATGGTAGGTGAACCTCAGAACCTCATCATTGCAGACCAAGCTGGTTGGCTATTTGGTGAGTTCTTACTGCGTATGGCACCAGTAACGCTACCTGTATTCTTCTGCGGTCTACTGACTTGTGCGTTAGTTGAGAAATTCAAGGTATTTGGTTACGGTGCGCAACTGCCTGATGCCGTACGTCAGATCCTAGTCGAATTCGACAAAGAAGAGCGCAAAACGCGTACTAACCAAGACGTTGCGAAACTATGGGTTCAAGGTTTCATTGCAGTATGGTTAATCGTTGGTCTTGCTCTGCACTTAGCAGCTGTAGGTCTTATCGGTCTTTCAGTTATCATCCTTGCGACTGCGTTCACGGGTGTGATTGAAGAACACTCGATGGGTAAAGCCTTTGAGGAAGCATTGCCGTTTACTGCCCTACTCGCGGTATTCTTCGCCGTTGTTGCGGTAATCATCGACCAAGAACTGTTTAAGCCAGTTATCGACGCTGTATTGGCCGTTGAAGACAAAGGCACACAGCTTGCGATGTTCTACGTCGCGAACGGCCTACTATCTATGGTATCGGACAACGTATTCGTAGGTACGGTTTACATCAACGAAGTGAAATCAGCGCTTATTGATGGCGTAATCACTCGTGACCAGTTTGACTTACTTGCAGTAGCAATCAACACAGGTACTAACCTACCTTCTGTTGCAACACCAAACGGTCAAGCGGCTTTCTTGTTCCTACTGACATCTGCTCTAGCACCGTTAATTCGCTTGTCTTACGGCCGCATGGTAATCATGGCACTGCCGTACACAATCGTACTGGCACTCGTTGGTTTGGCGGGCATTATGTTCTTCCTAGAGCCTTCAACAGCATGGCTATATGACGCAGGTTGGATTTCACATCACGTTGGAGATGTGAGCCACGCCGTATCAGGTGGACATTAATTTCACTTGATTAGGAAACTAATCCAAGATAAAAAGCTCTGAGTAATCAGAGCTTTTTTATTTTAATGTGGACAAGCAAGGAAACAGGAACTGTGAACTTTCTACAAACGCTTAAAGCGTTCTCTCAACGTCGTCTTTCATGGGCGCTTCTTCTTGGTTTTATCGTATTCTTCGAACTTTGCGCGTTAGGCTTCCAACACATTATGTTATTGCCACCTTGCGTTATGTGCATCTACGAACGTGTTGCGATGATGGGCATTGGTGGCGCTGCAATCATTGGCCTGATCGCGCCAAACAATCCTATCGCTCGTTGGCTTGGTCTTGCTGCTTGGGGCGCAAGTGCATACAAAGGCTTAGCGCTTTCAATGCAGCACGTCGATTACCAATTTAATCCGTCACCATTCGCGACCTGCGACCTTTTTGTCACCTTCCCAGATTGGGCGCCCCTCAACCAATGGGCACCATGGATGTTTGAAGCGTATGGAGACTGCTCTAAAGTCGTGTGGCAGTTCTTAGGCCTATCTATGCCACAATGGCTTGTAGTTATCTTTGCGGCAAACCTAGTCGCGCTAGCGGGCATTGTGATTGCACAGTTTGTAAAACACAAATAACTGCCCCTTCTACTATGATAAAGCTGGCCTAGTCGCCAGCTTTTTTGTGGCCGCTATTTGGGGAAAAATCGATATCTGGAACAACTATAGATAAGTCGGTACAGCCATAATCAATATCAAGTTGATGTCGAAGACAGCTGAGTTACCCTCTAGGATCAGTTTGATGTTAACAAATATAAAAAAACGCAGGTCTCAGACCTGCGTTTAATCTTTGAACAACAATCTCTTTCAAGGAGTTAGTTCATATCTCTACTGGGAGCCGGCGCAAGCACTTCTCGGTTACCGTTATGACCCGGAGCGCTCACAATTCCCTGTGCCTCTAACTGCTCGACAATGCGCGCCGCTCGGTTATAACCAATCTTGAAGCGTCGCTGTACACCTGAAACAGAACCACGGCGAGATTGCACCACATGCTCTACCACTTGATCGAACAGTGGGTCCATATCTTCATCACCTTCTGGTTTTTCACCCGGTAACAGAGCCTCCGGCCCTTGATCGCCATTAGTAATCTCTTCGATGTAATTCGGCTTACCACGTGCCTTCCAGTTGTTTACAACCGCGTGAACGTCATCATCTGAGGCAAATGCGCCATGAACACGTTCAGTATGGCTAGAGCCCGGAGGAAGATACAGCATATCACCCATACCAAGCAGCGATTCAGCGCCGCCTTGGTCTAGAATAGTGCGCGAGTCTGTCTTAGTTGAAACCGTAAACGCAACACGCGTCGGGATGTTTGCTTTAATTAGACCGGTAATCACGTCAACTGATGGACGCTGAGTAGCAAGAATCAAATGCACACCCGCTGCACGTGCTTTTTGCGCCAAGCGGGCAATCAATTCTTCAACTTTCTTGCCAACAACCATCATTAAGTCAGCGAATTCATCCACTACCACCACAATGTATGGCAGTTTTTCCAGTAGTGGTGGCTCTTGGTCCATGCTATCACCCGGTTGCCACAGTGGGTCATGAATCGGGTGACCGGCTTCTGCCGCCATCTTAAGCTTGTCATTAAAGCCTTTAATGTTACGTACACCAAGTGCTGACATCAGTTTGTAACGACGCTCCATCTCGCCCACACACCAACGTAACGCATTAGATGCATCTTTCATGTCGGTAACGACTTCAGAGAGCAGATGCGGAATACCTTCATAGATGGATAGCTCCAACATTTTCGGGTCAATCATGATGAAACGCAGATCTTCAGGAGATGCTTTATAAAGCATACTCAAGATCATGACGTTCACACCCACCGACTTACCCGAACCCGTTGTACCCGCAACTAATACGTGAGGCATCTTAGCGATATCAGCAATCACCGCTTCGCCCGCTATATCTTGACCAAGCACAACGGTGGTTGGTGATTTCGCATCGATAAACTTCTGGCTGCCGACAACATCTGAGAAGTAAACGGTCTGACGGCTCATATTTGGCAATTCAAGGCCAATATACGGTTTACCCGGGATAACCTCGACCACACGTACCGCCATCGCGGAGAGAGAGCGTGCCAAGTCCATTGATAAGCTTGAAATACGACTGACTTTAACACCCGGAGCAAGATCGAGTTCAAAACGCGTGATAACAGGACCAGGGAAGATGTCTACCACCGTCGCTTGGATCTTGTAATCAGCAAGTTTCGACTCCACCAGACGAGCAATCCCTTCTAGCGCTTCACGATCAATAAAGTTTTCCCGTTTTTCTGGGTGATAGAGCAGGTCTAAAGTCGGCAATGGCTCTGTTGGAGTCGGCAAGTTTACATCTTGCTGGACTAAGAATGGGTTTTGAGAAGCGGCAACATTCGCCTGTGCTTCTGCGACTATGTTTTGGAATGCCTCAACATCCTGATCGTTATTCTCGACAGGCTGTTGCGTTTCCTGTGTAGCTTGAACCTCTACATTAGTCGTTGTGTCATCAGCAACTAAAGGTTCTTCGACACTCTCAGGTTCAGCAACACTCATATCACCAATGACTGGTTCAACATATTCGCTTTGTTCTTCAACTTGAGTCGAGATCGTTTCTAATACCGACTCATCGATGAGCGGTTCGCTTTCAACCCATGGTAAGTCACTGGTCACTTCTACTGGTTCGCTAACCGATTCAACACTATCAACTTGTGGCGCAACTACTACTGAGTCTTGAGCATGCTCAGCAAAATCATTCGCATCAACCGCATCGGCTTCAAGCTGCTCTATCGTTGCACCTAGCTGGCGATTTCTGTCTGAATCAGGCTCTTCACCTTCATAATGATATTCCACTTGCGTTTCGGTTGGTTGAGAAACTGGCTCAGGAATGACAGGTTCAGCTTGCTGCGTTACTGCACTTTGCTCTACCTGTGCTTGAGGCATGTGAATATTATAATGGCGCTTATTCTCGTCAGTTTGAACCGGTTCCGCTGACGCAGGGGTCGCTGCCGGTTTTACTGGCTCAGGTTGAGGTATTGTGAGTTCTGGCTCAAGAATTTCATCTTTCTCACCACGAATGCGGTTCAATAAAGCGGTCACTGCTTTAATTGCTGTTGCACCTAACCAATCGACAATTGTTAGCCATGAAATACCGGTCAATAGGGTTAAACCTGCGCCCCAAAGAAACAGCAAGACAAGCGTCGTACCCAGTACGTTCAGTGTTGGCAAAGCAAGGCTAGTCAGCACATCACCAATGACACCACCTGATGAAAAGTACCAAATGTCATCAAAGTTAATATCCGCCAATGCACAGCTGGTTAGGATAAGAATGGCAAGCCCGAGTAGACGAGCCCCCCAGAGCATAAAATCAAGAGGCTCATCCTCGCCGCGTTTTCTAAATAACACCCACGCGGTAACCGTTAATACGAAAGGAATGGTGTAAGCCAAAGAACCAAAGGAAAAGAATAATGTGTCAGCTAACCAAGCACCTACCATGCCACCAGCATTAGAAATGTTACCGCCCCAAGCAGTTTGTGACCAAGACGGGTCAGCAGGGCTAAAAGTTAACAAAGCGACATAGAGCAAAATGGATGCAAGCACCGCGACAATCAAGGTGCACTCTTTTAGCCTCTGC
The DNA here is from genome assembly GCF_027587025.1 of Vibrio sp. LaRot3. Taxonomy (GTDB): domain Bacteria; phylum Pseudomonadota; class Gammaproteobacteria; order Enterobacterales; family Vibrionaceae; genus Vibrio. The sequence goes on from NZ_JAPPTI010000001.1 coordinate 1,227,750, forward strand.
GGGCCATTAAGACGGGAAGACTGAGGCTCTTCACCCGTTTTTATAATTGTTTCTACTTTATTGTTGTTCTTCTTGAACATAACCAACTTGTCTTCTCTGGTCCTAATCTACTGGTTGAGCAATGCAGATCGGAGTTAAAAAAATAGTCCGAGCAGCGCAGGCTGCCCGGACTATAGATTTAACCATATCAAAGGTAAAAACCCAATTGTCTAACGTCAGAATATCGAAAGGGATTCCACCTCTGATACCTTTTGTTGTCTATGACAGAGCAAAGCTAGCGAAAAAGAGTCTGCGAGAAGGCAAAAATGGCTTCATCGGCAAAGTTATGCAGCTCTGCGGTCAAACATTATCGAGTCTTAATTACCAATTGATTTGTTTGTTTGACTTCTTCCATAACCACGTATGTACGTGTGTCGTTAACCCCAGGTAGACGCAGTAGTGTGTCACCCAGAAGCTTACGATATGCACCCATATCTGATACGCGAGTTTTCAATAGGTAGTCAAAATCACCAGAAACTAGATGGCACTCTTGAATGTCATCAAGTTTTTGTACCGCGGTGTTGAATTGTTCGAACACGTCTGGCGCACCACGATTTAACGTAATTTCAACAAATACGAGTAGTGACGCATCAAGATATTGCGGGTTCAGCAATGCTGTGTAACCCGTAATGTAGCCCTGACGTTCTAAACGACGAACACGCTCCAAACACGGCGTCGGCGAAAGGCCCACACGCTTTGATAGTTCTACGTTTGAAATACGACCGTCTTTCTGTAATTCATTCAGAATATTTCTGTCAATACGGTCTAGATCCTTGGACGGCTTCTTATTGTTGTCTGCCATTTTTTATTCCACCTTATTACTTCCTTGCAAAAAAATATACTACATCTTTTTAATATTTAGCATCAAATGTTAAACATTTGGTTCTATACTAGATATTAATTCGACAATACTACCCTACACATAGTCAATACAACCAAAATAAAATGAGGAGTCAGGATGATCATTGGCGTACCTAAGGAAATTAAAAACCACGAGTACCGCGTAGGCATGATCCCAGCTAGCGTTCGCGAGCTAGTGTCTCAAGGCCACCAAGTTTTTGTTGAAACCCAAGCCGGCACGGGCATTGGATTCTCAGACGACGATTACGTCGCTGTAGGCGCATCCATTCTTCCTACTGCTGCTGACGTTTTTGCGAAAGCAGAAATGATTGTTAAGGTCAAAGAACCTCAAGCTGTCGAGAGAGCCATGCTCAAAGAGGGACAAATATTATTTACGTATTTGCACCTAGCACCAGATTTTCCACAAACTGATGAGCTAATCAAGAGCAAAGCTGTCTGTATAGCCTATGAGACTGTAACAGATAATATGGGTCGCTTGCCACTACTTGCTCCAATGTCTGAAGTTGCAGGTCGTATGTCTATCCAAGCTGGCGCGCAAACTTTAGAGAAGTCTCACGGGGGTCGAGGCTTGCTATTAGGAGGCGTACCGGGGGTTGAGCCCGCTAAAGTCGTTGTTGTCGGCGGTGGTGTTGTGGGCGCAAATGCCGCTCGAATGGCTGTTGGAATGAGAGCAGATGTAACGATTCTTGATCGAAATATTGACACACTTCGCAAATTGGACGAAGAGTTCCAAGGTCGTGCAAAAGTGGTTTATTCAACAGAAGATGCTATCGAAAAGCATGTTCTTGATGCCGATCTAGTGATTGGTGCTGTTCTCATCCCGGGTGCGGCCGCACCTAAACTGGTCACTAAAGAACATATCGCTAAGATGAAACCGGGCGCAGCTGTGGTTGACGTCGCCATCGACCAAGGCGGCTGTTTTGAAACTTCTCACGCCACGACTCACGCCGATCCAACCTACATCATTGATGACGTCGTACACTACTGTGTGGCTAACATGCCTGGTGCCGTTGCTCGAACTTCTACTTTCGCACTTAACAACGCAACACTACCTTACATTGTGAAGCTCGCAAACAAAGGCTACAAAGCGGCTCTACTCGATGATCACGGCTTCCTTGAAGGCCTAAATGTGATTCACGGTAAAGTCACCTGTAAAGAAGTTGCTGAAAGCTTCGACCTTGAATATGTCGACCCAGCAGAAGCAATTGCGATGTTCAACTAAACTTGAACTTTGCAGAAAGATCAAAAAAGCGCTCATAGTATATGAGCGCTTTTTATTTAAACTGTTTATTTTCAATAGCAAAACGGTATAAGGCTTGAGGACTCACTCAAACCCGTTTAAGTCACTACCCCATCAAAACCAACGTTCAAACGCACTTTTATCCAACTGCTTAAATGCACGATTGAGAATCATCGCCAACTCTTTATAACGTGGCTTAGCTTTTAAAGGCTCTAATGCGAATCCTGACTCTAAGATCTTTTGGTGCAACTCGCGATACCAGCCCGCTAAAGGACGAGGTAACTCAGTATTTGCACGATTACCTAACCACCAAATACCTTGCACCGGCATACTAATCGCAAAAATCGCAATGATGACCGCTTGAGGCATAGCTTGATAGTTTCCAAACGTCATTTGTGTCAGCACACTGATCGCTGCAATTGCAGGCATTACTTTCATACCAAAGCGTGTGGCTTTGATAATACGCAACTCCGGAAACATAGGAGCCAGCTCTTTCTTCATTGGCCAAGTATCCATGTACTTTTGACCATCACGTAAGCTGTGAACGATACCGACTTTATTATTCATAGCACTCTCTCACTTCCAGCACAGGGCATCAAACTAAAAAATAGTTGAAAGTTTCAACTGATAGCGTAAAAAATTGACGAAAGTTAATATTCTTTCAAATTTTTTTTGTTATATTTGTCTATTATCGCTATCCTTTGCACACCCTCAATCTCATTGTTGCTGTTATTTACAATTTAGGCAACTTTGAGAGATATCTGCAAGGATTGCACAAGTTGCTTTATTGGTAAAGCAACCTCTTTTTCACACGGAAATAGAAGTTTTTTTGACCAAGAATAGTACGCAGTTGATAAAAGACTCGGCTATTCTTGTGATTAATTTTTCACCCTTAACTGATTTTTTGTCAGACGAATAAACAGGTAGTCATACATGTCTAAGCTAGTTTTAGTTTTAAACTGTGGTAGTTCTTCTCTTAAATTTGCTGTTGTAGATGCGGAAAACGGCGACGAGCATCTATCAGGTCTTGCAGAATGTCTGCACCTTCCTGAAGCACGTATCAAGTGGAAACTTGATGGTAAACACGAAGCTCAACTAGGTGCTGGTGCAGCTCACGTAGAAGCACTATCTTTCATGGTAGAAACTATTCTTGCTTCTAAGCCAGAGCTTAAAGCTAACCTAGGCGCTATCGGTCACCGTGTTGTACACGGTGGTGAGCAGTTCACACAATCTGCACTGATCACTGACGATGTTCTAAAGGGTATTCAAGACGCTGCTACTTTCGCACCACTTCACAACCCAGCACACCTTATCGGTATTGAAGCTGCGAAAGTTAACTTCCCAGAGCTTAAGAATGTTGCTGTATTTGATACTGCGTTCCACCAAACTATGCCTGAAGAGTCTTTCCTATACGCTCTTCCATACAACCTATACAAAGAGCACGGCATCCGTCGTTACGGCATGCACGGTACTTCTCACCTGTTCATCACTCGTGAAGTTGCTAACCTACTAGACAAGCCAGTTGAAGAAGTAAACATCATCAACTGTCACCTAGGTAACGGTGCATCTGTATGTGCAATCAAGAACGGTCAATCTGTAGATACTTCTATGGGTCTAACTCCTCTTGAAGGTCTAGTAATGGGTACTCGTTGTGGTGACATCGATCCTGCGATCGTTTTCCACCTACACGACGCTCTAGGTTACTCTGTAGAGCAAATCAACAACATGCTAACTAAAGAGTCTGGTCTTGCTGGTCTAACTGAAGTGACTTCTGACTGTCGTTTCGTTGAAGACAACTACGGTGAGAAAGAAGAAGCAACTCGCGCAATGGACGTGTTCTGTCACCGTCTAGCTAAGTACGTAGCAGGTTACACAGCTTCAATGGAAGGTCGTCTAGACGCAATTACTTTCACTGGCGGCATCGGCGAGAACTCTGGCCCAATCCGTGAGATGGTTCTTAACCGTCTAGCTATCTTCGGCATCGAAGTTGACGGCGAAGCAAACCTTAAAGCACGTTTCGGTGGTGAAGGTACTATCACTACTGCAAACAGCCGTATCCCAGCAATGGTTATCTCTACTAACGAAGAGCTAGTTATCGCTGAAGACACTGCACGCCTAACAGGTCTTTAATGACTTCACTGGCTAGCCGAATGGCTAGCCAGTTTTCTTCATAAGAAGAATTATAAGGGGCTTAACTCCTATTCTTTGCCGTGCATGGAATACGTAGTTAAGCTTTGATCACAATAGCTAAAGGTACTTATACGAATGTCTCGTACTATTATGCTTATCCCTACTAGCGCTGGTGTTGGTTTAACTAGCGTAAGCATGGGTGTTCTTCGCGCAATGGAGCGCAAGGGCGTTAAAGTTTCTTTCTACAAGCCAATCGCACAACCACGTCACGGTGGCGATCAGCCTGATCTGACTTCTACTATCGTTGGCGCAAACAGCGATATGAAGATCGGCGAACCTATGCAAATGTCTGTTGCTGAGAGCCTAATCGGTAACGACAACATGGACGAGCTGTTAGAAACTGTTGTTGAACGTTACAACCAAATCAATAGCGATGCGGACGTAACGCTTATCGAAGGTCTTGTACCTACTCGTAAGCACCCATTCGCAAACCAAGTGAACGCTGAAATTGCAGCGACACTTGGCGCTGAAATCGTAATGGTTGCAACTCCGGGTACTGACAACCCAGCACAACTTAAAGAGCGCATCGAAGTAGCATGTTCTAACTTCGGCGGCACTAAGAACAAAAACATCTCTGGCGTTATCATCAACAAACTTAACGCTCCTGTAGATGAAGCTGGCCGTACTCGCCCTGACCTATCTGAAATCTTTGACGATGCAGATAGCGCGAAGCAAAACGAAATGAAAGTGATGGAAATCTTCAACACTTCTCCTATTCGTGTACTAGGTTGTGTGCCATGGAGCATCGACCTAATCGCTACTCGCGCAGTAGACATGGCGTCACACCTTAAAGCTGACATCATCAACGAAGGTGACATCAATACTCGTCGTATTAAGAGCATCACTTTCTGTGCACGTTCTCTGCCAAACATGATTGAGCACTTCAAACCGGGTTCTCTACTTGTTACTTCAGCAGACCGTCCAGACGTTATCGTTGCAGCAGCACTTGCCGCAATGAACGGTGTGGATATCGGTGCGCTACTTCTAACTGGCGGTTACGACATGCCAGAAGAGATCGCATCACTATGTAAGCCAGCATTCGATACTGGCCTACCGCTATTTAAAGCACAAGGTAACACTTGGCAGACTTCTCTGAACCTTCAAAGCTTCAGCCTAGAAGTACCTGCAGACGATAAAGAGCGTATCGAGTTCATCAACGAGCACGTTGCTGGTCACATCGACGGTAACTGGATCGAGTCTATGACTGAAGGTACTCAAAAATCTCGTCGTCTAAGCCCTCCTGCATTCCGTTACCAACTAACTGAGTTCGCTCGTAAAGCTGGTAAGCGTATCGTTCTTCCTGAAGGTGACGAACCACGTACAGTGAAAGCAGCAGCTATCTGTGCTGAGCGCGGCATTGCAGAATGTGTGCTTCTAGGTAACCCTGAAGAGATCAAACGCGTTGCAGCTCAACAAGGTGTTGAACTAGGCGCTGGCGTACAAATCATCGATGCTGATTCAGTACGTGAAAACTACGTAGCTCGCCTAGTTGAACTACGTGGCGCGAAAGGTATGACTGAAGTTGTTGCTCGTGAGAAACTGCAAGATTCAGTATTCCTAGGCACAATGATGCTTGAGAACGACGAAGTAGACGGCCTAGTTTCTGGTGCTGTTCACACAACTGCGAACACTATCGTTCCTCCGTTCCAAATCATCAAGACTGCACCAAACGCATCTATCGTATCGTCAGTATTCTTCATGCTTCTGCCTGATCAAGTACTGGTTTACGGTGACTGTGCGATCAACCCAGATCCTACAGCTGAGCAACTTGCTGAAATCGCTATCCAATCTGCTGACTCTGCAGCTGCATTCGGTATCGACCCACGTGTTGCTATGATCTCATACTCTACTGGTGAATCTGGTAAGGGTGCAGACGTAGATAAAGTACGTGAAGCTACGAAGCTTGCTCAAGAGAAACGTCCTGATCTAATCATCGACGGTCCTCTACAGTACGATGCTGCTATCATGGAAAACGTTGCCGCTTCTAAAGCGCCTAACTCTCCAGTAGCGGGTAAAGCAACTGTATTCGTATTCCCAGACCTAAACACTGGTAACACGACTTACAAAGCGGTACAACGTTCAGCTGACCTAGTATCTATCGGTCCAATGCTACAAGGTATGCGCAAGCCAGTTAACGACCTGTCTCGTGGCGCACTAGTAGACGATATCGTATACACAATCGCTCTAACAGCAATCCAAGCTGACCAAGAGCAAAAGTAATTAGATAATTACTGATTGATAAAGCCCTCACAATGTGAGGGCTTTTTTATAACTTCCCCATATCTTTGGATTTATTGCTCTAATCTATATATCATCAACTTTTTAACAACGATGTTAATTAATTGATATGTCTAATCCTGATACCGACACTCTCGCCCCTTATCGTCAACGAGCGCTTGTTCTGCAAGTCACCAGTATCGTTTTTAGCATCATCATGATGTTTAGTGTTGTACTAAACTTTTTCTTTACTCACAATTATCCAGTTGGAGCCAGTGCATTAATCTATAGTTCCTTCTGTATATACATCTACTTGCAAATTAAGCGCGATAACCTCAAACGTTGGTACTTCTATGGTAATGCTATTTATCTAACCATAATGATGCTAAACAGTTTGATTACGGTGCCGATAAACTCAGGTGTTATATTTGCTTTTATCTGCTTGCCTGCCATTTACTACATCTTTTTGAACTTTCGCTACGCAACGCTATTTACCGCCCTGCTGTTTATCACTATCGTTCCGATCATCTGGTTAAAGATGACTACCCACTTCACGCTAATCAATTTTACCTTGGTTTACGCGGCTATTTGGACCATCTCTCACCTGCATGAACTAACTCGTCAGAGACAAAGTGAGCAACTGGAATATCAAGCGACTCACGACCCACTCACTGGGCTACAAAACCGATTAGCGCTAGAACGTGCCATAGAGCATTTAAAAAAATCTGGTTGCCAGTATCATTTGCTTTACATCGACATTGATCATTTTAAAAAAATCAATGATCAGTACAGCCACATTGCGGGAGATGGCGTTTTGCAACAAACCGCAGCTACACTTCAAGCCGTCTCGAGAAATAGCCAACTATACCGGATTGGTGGTGAAGAGTTCCTTTGCCTCGTCTTAGCTGAAGATTGCACTGATGTCGCTCTGCTAGCCGAGCGCGTTAGAAAAACTTTTGACGATACCCACTATCAATACCATCAAATCGATATCCACTATACCGTTAGCATAGGGGTGAGCTGCTCCTCCCCAGATACCGAGTTTGATTTAACTCTGCACCTTGCCGATAAAGCCTTGTATCGTGCCAAGAAGCTAGGCCGAAACCAAGTTTGCTTCGATGAAGCTATAGATCAATAAAACTAAGTAAACTTTACTCTCTCTTTTCTCGTATCAATTTGGCAAATAACACCGCCGTTAACCATAATTAAAATGTGGAAATAATAAGGCGTTCGATATGAAAAACGAATTAGACCCAACCAAAGTGTTACAAGCATACGAGTGCGTGATGAACAATGGCTCACCGACTGAGTACGGCAAAATATATGAAGGCGTAGAAGCCTTCTCCGATTATGACGGTTACAACGTGTATCTGCGTGGCAATGGCGTAGAGTTAAAAATTGGCTTTCATAATACTTATCGTCTTGAGTACGACCAAGAGCACCTGCGCGATAGCTTTTTAAAGAAAGTCGCGACACTCGCTAAGTAACCTCAAGACTACCCCAAGATTTATCAGTGACTGAAAAACAAAAGCCCCGATAATTCGGGGCTTTGCTTCATATCCGTACGACTATTGCTCTATATTCACTTTGAAAAACAGCGCATAGAACAACGGAATAACGACTAAGGTCAAAATGGTTGCGAACAACAGACCAAACATAATGGTCACCGCCATACTCTTAAAGAACGGGTCGATAAGCAATGGCGCAACACCCAATATGGTCGTCAATGCGCCAAGCAACACCGGACGAGCACGACTGGTTGCTGCATCGATAATGGCATGATAAGCCTGCTTACCTTGTGCAATCTCGACATCCGCCTGATCCACTAACACAATCGCATTTTTCACCATCATGCCAATCAGGCTCAAGAAGCCAAGAATCGCCATAAACTCAAATGGTGTTTGAAACACAATCAAACCAAACGTGACCCCAATGACAGCTAATGGCGCAGTTAGCCAAATCACCAATGGCTGACGAATGGCGTTGAACATAAAGATCACTGATAGAATCATTGCAGCAAAACCATAAGGCGCCGAGATAACTAAACCTTGGTTAGCATCTTTCGATGCTTTGTATTCGCCATACCAAGTCAGCTGATAACCCGGTGGCAGCTCTATTGCTTCGATTTGTGTTCTTAACTGGTTAAACGCATCCGAAGTTAATACGCCCGGAGCTGGATCGGCCTGCACCAAAATCGTTGGCATGCGATCAATACGGCGTAACATCGCGTCTTGCCAGACAACATCAACAGAATCAACTAACTGACTTACAGGAATATAACCACCCGCAACTTGGCTATACACTTCGGTATTTTCCACCGCTCGTTGATGGTCACGCTCACCTTGTGGCGCGCGTACCACAATAGGAACGAGATCATTCCCTTCACGATAAACCGCGACATTTTGCCCATTCAATGTCTGCGCAATAGCTTGGTTTATCTCTTGCGACGTTAAACCAAAACGCTGCGCTTTTTCTGCGGAATAAACAGGCTCAAGAACGGGCACTTGCTGACGCCAATCATCTTGTACCGCTATTAAGTTGCTATCAGCCAGCATAATGGCTTTTGCTTGTTCGGCAAGTTGACGCAACACCGCACTGTCTGGGCCTTTAAAACCAGCCTCGATCTTTTTGCCGCCACCGCGACCCAACATGAACTTCCATACTTTAATCGAAGCATCTGGGTATTTCGCCGACAGCTCATCTTGCAACTCAACCAGCAGAGGCGCGATTTTTTTGTAGTCATCAATATCAATCAGCAATTGGCCATAAGCCGTGTTACGCGCTTCAGGTGAGTAAGTCAGCATAAAGCGCAGACCGCCACCGCCAATAAAGCTAGCAATATTCGTGACACCCTCTTTTGCTTTCACATCTTGCTCAATACTCGCCACTACTCGTTCTGTACGACGAATATCTGAGCCTTGCGGTAAATAAACATCCACCACAAACTGCGGGCGCTGCGAGTCTGGCATAAAGCCCGGAGGCACGTATTTCAGGCTGTAAACTGCAATGGCCATCAAGCCAAACAACATGGCTAAGCTCATCATGCGATGTTTTAGCACCCATGCTAACAAAGCTTTGTACATCGACATCATTTTGCCGACTTTCACTTCTCCTTTAACCGCTTTGACTTTCAAAAAATCAAAGCAAAGCATCGGCGTCACCGTCACAGCAAACACCCAGCTAAGCAGCATCGAGTATAAAATCACCCAAAACAGAGAACCGGCATACTCGCCCATATCGGACGGTGATAGCCCAATCGCGCTGAATGCACAGATACCTACAACCGTGCCGCCAAGCAACGGCCATTTGGTAGAGTCCACCACTTCAGATACGATCGTTTGCTTATCTTCTTCAGGGTTTTGCTGTAAGCGAACGAGAATACCGTCAGTCACGACAATCGCATTATCCACCAACATACCGAGTGCGATGATCAATGCCCCAAGCGAGATACGCTGCATGGCAATATCTTCGATGAACATGATGCACAGTGTGCCCGCGACCGTCAGCAACAATACAAAACCAATGATGATGCCGGAGCGTACGCCCATAAACAGCAATAACACGATAAACACGATCGCTACGGCAGCAATCAGGTTATCGATAAAATTCGCAACCGAAGCACGTACAGAGTCAGACTGCATCGAAATAACATGCAGCTCCATCCCAAGTGGTCGCTGATCTTCGAGTTCAGCCAAACGTGCTTTTACCGCATCTCCCATATCAACGACGTTACCACCGCTGACATTTGAAATACCAAAGCCAATCGCTCGCTCACCGTTGTAGCGCATCAGCATACTGGCAGGCTCTTGATATCCACGCTCGACGGTTGCAATGTCACCTAGGCGCATCACAGCACGATCTTGACCGACGCTAATGGGCAGCTGGCGCAACTGTTCAAATGACTGTACCGAAGTACTCGGAATCACAGGAATGCGCATATCATTGGCATCAATAGAACCCGCCACCGTCACCATGTTCTGCTTTTGCAGTACTTGCAAAACTTGCTGTGCAGATACACCAAATTTGGCCAAACGCTCACTCGAGATTTCAACAAAAATGGTCTCTTGACGCTCTGCCAAGGTGGCAGTTTTCGCTACGCCATCAACCAGCACTGAATCACGTCTCAATTGGTCAACGTAATCTTGCAGCTGCTTATCACTGTAGCCTTCACCCGTTACAGCAAAAAACAGTGCGTACACATCAGCAAAGTCATCGTTAACCATTGGCGTACCTGCGCCCGGAGGCAATAGGCGTTGTGCATCACTGATCTTACGACGCAGCTTATCCCACACCTGTTGTAGCTCTGCGACACTGCCTGCAAACTCCAGTTTAATTTCAACTGTAACCTCAGACATGCCCTGCTTAGAAACCGATTTCACCTCTTTGAGTTCTTGCAGAGATTGCACCGCCCCTTCAATCACGTCGGTAACTTCATCTGACACTTCTTGTGCGGTTGCGCCGGGATAAGCGGTGTTAATCACCGCTTGGCGAATCACAAACTCTGGGTCTTCAAATCGGCCCAATTTTAGGTAACTGATGTAACCACCGATTAAAATCAGTGCAATCAGCACCCAAACACTGGTGCGCTTGGCAATAGTGTAGCGAGCAATGTTCATTGCTTAGCCTCTTCATTTAACATCGGACGAACTTGCATACCATCACGTAGGCTTGTTACACCGGCAATCACAACGCGCTCACCTTGCTCTAAGTTATCCGTGATCTGCACTCTTTGCTTATGCAGATTACCCACTTCAACAAAGCGCTTTGCTACCGTGTTATTGTCTCCAACCACCCATACAAACTGCTTGCCTTGGTTATCAGGCACAATCGCGGTTACCGGAAGTGTAAACAGCCCTTTATCCGCGTTCGCTTGAGAATCCGCTTGCGCAGGGTATACTTTTACCGCCATACCCGGTAGTACGCGATAGCCTTGTACATCATCAAAGCCAAGCACGACGGCATAGCTCTGACTATTGGCATCAGCCTGAGTAGCGTATGTACGTAAGCTCAAATCAAATTTAATTCGGGGAATTGCACTGATCTCCGCTTGCGCTTTAGTGCCATGTAATCCCGATAACATCACGCTATCCGGAATTTGAATCACCACCTCAAGATCTTGTAAATCATGTAGGGTAAACACCGTCGCATTCGCTTGAACTTGAGTATGATTATCAACCCACTTTTTACCGATAATGCCAGCAAATGGCGCTTCAATCTTGGTGTAATCTAGCTGCCTTTCCGCTTCTGAGTAACGGTTTTTCGCTAGGTTATAACGCGCGGTAATTTCATCTAAACTGCTCTTTGAAATCGCTTTGCTCTTGTCGTAAATGGCTTTCGCACGTAGGTATTCCGCTTTTACGTTTTCAAGCTCAATCTTGGCAGACGCCAACGCCGTTTTTGCATCACGAGAGTCCAACTTAGCTAATAACTCGCCTTGAGCGACTTTCTGTCCTTCTTGAACGTACACATCGCTTAAGCGACCACCAATACGAAATGACAACTCAGCACGTTCTGCCGCTCTTACTTCGCCATTAAAGCTAAGGCTTTCACCATAGGTAGGTTGAACCACTTCGGTTAACGCAGGTTTAATACTCTGCTTTTGCACAGGTGGCTGTGCTTCTGCACCACAACCTAGCAGCGCAAAAGTCGATAAACTAACCGCAATCGCCATTACTAGGCACTTAGGGTTAAACGTATTTTTGTGCGTTTTAATCACAGGAATTCTCCAAGTCGACACGCGGTCATTGATCAGAAAAACAAAAGTAAACTCATGAGTTTATTTTTCGGATTTTATGGTGAGATTTATAAAAAGTAAACTCTAAAGTTTACCTTTTAAGTAGCGATTGTTAGACTGTGAGCCGGAGGGAAGAGATGACCCGTTCAGAACAAAAAAAACGCGCCATTATAGAGGCGGCAAAAACAGAGTTTATTGAGAATGGTTTCGCCGCCGCGAACATGAATAATGTGAGTGCAGCAGCCGAAGTCTCTAAACGCACTTTATATCGCCACTTTGAAAGCAAAGAGATGTTATTCGAAGCGGTGTTGTCTATCGTTCAAGAAGAGATTGAACGCAAAGGTGACTACCCATATCACCCCGAACAATCATTGGATGAGCAACTCACTGCGATTACCCACCGTGAAATTGAGGTGCTTTACCAAAACTATGGCATCGCATTTTCACGCACAATTGTGATGGAATTTTTCCGCCAACCGGAGCTGGCCAAAAGCGTCTCTCAGAGGCTATATCGAACTCGCGCGGTTAATGGTTGGTTTGAGCAGGCCATCGCGGATGGTAAATTTGTGGCGCAAGATGCCCAAACAATCACCAGCGTCTATATAAGTATCTTCCAAGGGTTACTGTTTTGGCCTCAGGTGCTTGACCTTAACAACAAACCTGAAGGGGCTGAGTTAGCCAGCAAAGTCGACACGATTGTTTCGACTGTGATTAAAGCTTTCGCGTCGAATCGCTAAACGCTTTCACCAACGAAAACGCCCCAATTACTGGGGCGTTTTTAGTTTGTAAGCGCGGTTATTATTGATAGCGCTCCATAAAGTAAATGACGTTATTCGACCCCGCCGACACACCAAAGGTCGCTAAGGCTTCTGGTGGCTGAGTAAAGCTATCAGCCGACTTACAGTCTGACGGAATATCGATCGTCTGTGCGTTGTCATCAATTTTCCAACAATAACCGAGCCACTGCTCTGAGTCGTTAGCAAACTTAAATGGTACGGTCGCATAACCGGGGTCGCTGCCTTCTATGGTTGTAAGCGATTGACCATCTTTCACTTCATTCATACCAAATGACTCCGTTGAAATCACAGGCGCTTTATCTCCTTGCTTCGCTGCTTGTGTGGTCACCGCTTGTTTATTAATAACACCGATACCACCTTCAGTCAGATTCGATTCGCTGTCCCATGTATTCACTTCAAAGCGGTTATTGCCACTCCAGTACTCCAACTTCAGGCCCATTGGCAACGTTTGCTGAATCGGACCTGCGGTATTATCAATCGACAAACGACCAAAACGTACACTCATTTCATCACCTAATGGAATCGCTCCGCCGCTTAAATCCTCACCACTGCCTAACTCAAAGATAGGTATCGTCGCATTCGGCACAGAAACTGGTACCTTCATCTGTACAGCAATATTGCTTATCTCGCTGCGACAGCTTGGATCGCGATAAAAAGCATAGGTATCATTTTGCAGTTGCCAATCACCACCAGACCAAGTTTGGTCAAAATCAATGGCCGTACCTTGATGATGTAGTAGCTGAGTATTACAGGTCGGCGCATTAACGTACTCAAGCGACGTGGCGGCAAGCTGAGGATAGTCCCCTGCTTGCATGATATCCCCATCGTAAAAACTGAGCGTTTGACCGCCAATCGCTTTCGCCGTTAATGTCGCCCCAACTAACACATCCGGTTTACCGTAATAAGTCCACGGTTGGTCTTCATGTTTCCAATCTGCGCTGTAGGCTCGACTGAGTGCAAAGTGACTTGGATAGAAATAACCGACTTGGCGATGGTTATCGATGTTTCTATGGGTAATATCAGTATCTAAGAAACTGGCAAGCCCCGTCACGTTCTTGTAGCTATCTACCTTCCAACGAGTCGCTAGCGAACCCACATTGCGATATTCAAAACGATTTGATAATAATCCTTGGCTAAACTGTCGATTTAACGCAGAGGTTTCTATTAAGTCTGTCGCGTCTCTCGGCTGATCGCTTGGCGAGGTGACTTTACGGCTAAAGCCGGTTGTCGCAGCGCGACTGTTACCTGCATCTGCAATCAATTGACCGTTGAAGTTCTGTGTGACTTGACCATTTGATGCCACTGCGGCTACCTCTACGGTGAACGGAGTTCCCGCAGTAGTAAACGGAGTATTGGTTGTTTGGCTTTGAACAGTCGGGTTGGCCGACGTGTAATTACGAGTTACCGTCAGTGCATAAGGGTGGACGATAAAACTTGTTCCTGCGGTTTTGACATGCCCTTCTTCAGGATGGGTTTCAGCGTAGAGATCAAGCGTTCCTGACTCAAAATAATTCAGTGGGAAAGAGCCGCTCACCCCGTTAGAGAATGACAACACGCGCTTATTGTCACTGCTGGTCAACTCTTTGCCATCCACCATCAACTTGCCAAGGTGCTGCTCAGAGCCTTTACCCGAGCTAAAAGTGAACTCTTTATCACCTTGATAGTCTGGATCTACCGAGCAGCGGGAAACATCTTCAAGCGCGACTTTTCGCTCTAGTCGAATCGCAAACTCTTCACCCGCTTTATAGAGCCCATTTGGTGTGACTTCCGTAATAACAAAGCCTTCTTTGCTAAATGATGCGAAATCACTATCTGAGCCGATATCTGTCGCTTCAGCATGTAATGTTACCGGTTTAAGCTCTGAGTCTGTGGCCACATAAATGGTCTTACTTAAGCTACCGTCTTTTGCAAAAGTCACCGTCTGCTGAGTGCTACAGCTGGTTTTATTAATGGCGTCACCACGTCCAAATGGCGCAAGCGAGTACCAACAACCTGCTGGTGGTTGGTCAAACCAAACGTCCACGTCGACATCTTGAGACAGTTGATCGCCTTCTACATCCAACGAGACGCGATACTCAGCCACTTCGCAGGTAAGTAAGCTCGACGAAGGCGCTTTAACATCAATCCCTTTAACTGGGTTACCAATCTCGAAACTAAAGTCTTCCACTTCACCATTTTCGGCTACGCCAAATGGAGAAGTCACTTTGGAGCTAGCATAGCGGACGCGTAAGTAACCTCTACCACCATTGGCTAAAGGCACTTCAAGCCCGTCGGCAATCGTGATTGGGATCCAACTCGTTTTCCCCTCTTCTCCCCAGTTAACCCACGCAGAAGCAATACCGCCACCACGCTTATCTAAACGTAATTGGTAGCGCTTGAGGGGAATCAAAGGCTCGCTACTTAAATTAATCACTCTCGAAGTGGTAGGGTCGATAATCTCTACACCATCATCGGACAAGTCTGATTTTGCCTCGTTATCATGACCGGGACCTAAATCTGCTGACCAATGCTCACCAAGTTTAATCGCAGAACTGCTGCCAAGATGGCGTGCAGGATCGCTCTGCAACTCTAATTTCTTCGGAGCATCACCATAATCCGCGTGAATCGCACAACCGCCAGCATCGTTACTCATGGTTGAACCATCCACCCCGACCATTTCAAAGCGAATTTCTTGTTTCGCAATATCAACGGAATACAGTGCCGTGGTTGGTCGGCTTGTTTCACTAAATTCTAACTGTCCATCTTGGTCAAGATCGTGATAGCCGCCATTGGTCATCGCAAAAATAACGCCGCCTTTGTTTACACCCACGCCACCAGCACCCAAGCGACCTCTGCTGTCCGCTTGCGGCCAATCAGGGTTTGCATTGGTGCTATCTGAGTTGAGTTTAAGCGCCAAGTTAAGTTCAGTGAATGAACCTGCTGGCTCACTGCTTGATACATCGGCAATGGCGATGCGATAGAGTTTTTTCAGATCGCGAGATAAACCATACACATAAGGGCTATCTGGTTGGTTTGGGTTAAACGCAAAGTCGGCACTCCAAGGCACATTTTGACCACGAGACATTTGCAACTGAATGGTGTCGAATGCACCGGTCGCAAGATCGACTCTGACCAGTGTTTGCCAACTACCACGACCCAAGATCATGTAACGACCATCAATTGAAACGTCGCCACTGTTGGCTTTTAATAAACGGCGAGTGTAGTTATCAGAGTACTTACGAGTATCTAACACCTCATCTTTGGCAAATGAGAATCGGTTGCCGTTTTTATCTAAAATATACGCGTTGTTATTGGCGGCTCTCAGCGGCACTAAATGAGTAAACTCAGCCGCAGGGGAGCGAGATTGGTCGGCAACAAACAGATGCACTTCACAGCGAGAACCATTTAACGACTGACAGCCATAATCTTCATCTGAACCCACACCGTAGGTAAGCCCATCTTTTTGACTAAGACCAACCACTTTAATCTCTTTC
This sequence comes from Vibrio sp. LaRot3, assembly GCF_027587025.1. Classification (GTDB taxonomy): domain Bacteria; phylum Pseudomonadota; class Gammaproteobacteria; order Enterobacterales; family Vibrionaceae; genus Vibrio. The sequence continues at coordinate 1,244,301 of NZ_JAPPTI010000001.1, forward strand.
GTTGATAGCGCAGGGTTAATGTCCTCGATAGCGAGTTGACCACCATTAGCGACCCATTTTGAATATTGGTATTGAGTTTGCCCACTCGTTTGCGGTGCTTTTACTTGAACAAAACCATCACAACGCCCCGGTAATGGCATCAGGTCATCATTGGTCAAATAAACAAGATGGTCTTCTACTTCACCGTAGCCATCTTGGACAAGACTGATACGTAGGTAACTTTGATCATCACTCGTCCAACGGCTATCGCGGATATTTTTCCATTCCAAACTGATCTTTTGCGCCGAAGACATCGGTTTTACGATGACTTGCTTCGCTTTCTCATTGCTATCCATCACACCGTTGCGGTCAATGTCCAGCCATGCGTTCAAATGCGCATTTTTCTTTGTCGCATTGAAGACCGTAATATTGTGAATCGTAAAATCGTTCTGTTTTTTGATAATAACTGGCGTGTCGAAAGTGCGTTCATCGTTAAACTCGGTGGTATCATCACCGCGAGCATAAAGTGATGGTGATGCCGACGTTTCGGTATCCGGCATTTGTTCACCAACGTATAGATTCGGGCTCACACGGTAACGGGTGTTTTGCTCATTATTATACTGCGTGGGTAAATCGCCATAGTCATAACCAACATGACAACCAAATTGTGCGTTATCGAGAATATTACCGGCAGATCCACTGACAGGTAGATTAGAACGAAACGCAATACGAGTAACATATTGACCCGCAGGTACGGTGTACACGCCTTCATAGCGTTGCCAAGCATCTTTACCCGTGATGACTTTCGTTTCTACCAGCGAGCTACTCGGGCTACCAAATAATAAAGACATCTGATCATTGTAATGACTGTTAGGCTTGGTTCGATTTGAATAATCGAACGACCAGCTAATCTCATCACCCGGTTTGGTCACGATGTCTTGATACAACATGGTTGGGTGATACACATTAAGTTCAGCAACGTTAGAGCTGCCGTCAAGTGGTGCTTGACGTAGATAATAATAGTGATCGTTGAATTCAATATGATTGCGGCGCTGCTGACGCTCTTCATAAGGCATTCCAGAAGGGATGAGCGTTGGATCAAGCTGCTGAACAGACCAACCCGCTACCGAGCTTTCTGGCGTATCCCAGCCATTATTCCCGTTCTCCGTGTAATAGTGCTCAAATGAACCATTTTGCAAACCTGCTGCGCATCCTGCGGTTTGCAGTGATGGGGCGGCAATCCAAACACGGTAATCTTCAACTTCACCATCTGGTGCCGTGCCATAAGAGTGCTCAATGGCTGACGCTGAGGTTGAAAAACGCACTCTCAACCAACTTTCGCCGTGTACATCGTAAGCGGAAAGGTTAATACCGTCGATCACGTTTGAACCTGCATTCACCCTATAACGATCAACGATTTTTTCTAACACTGGCTGCTTATCACGTTCAAAATCTTGCCAGCTACCGTCTTGGTTTTTGTCTAACCAAATAGAGATATACCCCGCCCGAGAGGCATTGATCAAAATATGGTTATCAACGGCTTGCTCATCACCATTTTCATCAAGATAACCCGTAATCAATGTCGATAAAGACGATTGGCTTAACTCATCTTTGTATGGATTAATCCAAACCCCATCATCACCTTCATCACTGGACGCATAACGAGATGGCGTCGCATCTTTCTCTTCATCAATATGATAAGTACATGAGTTGGTACCAAATGGGCGCAAACACATATCAGCAGCTACGACGTGCCTAGCACCATCGTCCGCTTTAGTCACTTTAAAACGGGCGTTTTCCCAACCAGTTTGCAGGTCTTGGTTTGGTGCATCACCATAGTCAAAAGATCGATTACCGACATAATCAAACGCAGGACCAAACTCTGAAACACTGGATTTATTATCGGTTGGCTTTGGATTTAGAGGATCGCCAATGCCAATACCGCCCGTAATTTTATGGCGTACTGCAATAGCACTGATTGCGTTGATATTCGGTGATGCAGCATTCGCTAAAGTACATTTAAAGTTGCGGTACTGCCAATGCTCCCAATGAGTTTCGGTATAACACATACCCAAGGATTGGGCTGAAACGATATCATCATTTGCATCTAGTTGAGTGTTGTAAAACTCAACCATTTGCGCATCAATTTTACCATTTCTATTGTTTTCGTCGCTTCCTTGAATACCAGTATAACCATAAATGACCAAGTCATTCCCTACTTGCTCAATGTCGGTAATGATCGGATGATCAACACCATCGTTCGGCCCACCGTACTTACCATCATTTGAATCTTTAACCCCTACACGGCCTTTAACGATATCAATCAACATTCCCGCGTTGTTTTGATAAACGTTATTGACCACGTAGTTTCTATCACTATTGTCCGAAGCGAAACGAAATACCGACGCAGGTGGCTCTACGTCATTATTTAATCCGGTATGGCTAAATGTGTTTCTAAAAAACTGACTATCATGAGCATTGTGCTCAAAATAAATGGCGGCAGCAGAATCTTTATCGCTGGCAGAAATATAACTTCTGTCCACCAAGTTATCTGAGAATACATTATCTCCAGAGGTGTACATGCTCAGTGCGTTGCCACCGATATAAGAAAAGCTATTGTACGTTGCGGTAAAACGGTCACTGTTTTCCACACTTAAACCAATGCCATTAATTTGATTCAGTCGATTGTTTTTTATTACGCTGGAGTTGGTCCAATAGAGCTTAATACCATCATCACCGACTCTTTCAATAATGTTGTTGTCAATGGTTATGCTATTACCTGACGAAGAAGAAATGTTGTAAACCTGAATAGCATCGTCTTCGATATCATGAATTCGGTTAGATAAAATCACGATGTCGCGCGAGTCATTTACCTCTATCGCATCATCAGACGACCCGCTGATAATATTCCCTTCAATGTGGATATCACTTGATACATCTTGAACTGTAATCGCGTTGGCATTGCTGCTGCTATTGTCGCCAGTAGAATTGAGATACAAGCGGGCTAGCTTAATATTGCTCGAACGATACACATCAAACACGCGTCCGGTATCGTTTGGATGAGAGAAATTATTCGAACTATTAATCGTAACTGAATTAGCTAATGAATAGGTCTCTTGGGTATCTAGAACCGCAATATGCGTATCTCTCATACCAGAGTTTGGATAACCGATGTTGAGCTTAGAGTTAAGGTTGATGATCACATCTTTTTGCGGCATAGCAAAAATGGCGTTATCGACGCCTTCGGTATGAAATTCTTGTCTCATTACGCTTTTCGTAATCTGAGACGAACGTGTTCCTCTTAATGAGTAGCTATTAATGATGAACTGACGTAACGAGCCGGCCCCTGAGTCATTGCCATTGATGACCGAACTGTAGTTGATACCAATATCTCGCGTAGATTGACCACCAACCACATCAAACTCGTAGCCAAAGTCTTTAGATAAGTATGGGTAAACTTGAACGGGCAAACAGTCGTAACAGTCCCCTCTCTCTGAATAAAGTTGACCATCTTTATCTGAGCCCATCGGTCGGGCATTTGGCAAACTAATTCGATATCTGTACCCCGCTGGAATACCGTTAAACCGATACTGACCAGAGCCGTAGGTTTCTTGCTCATAGTAATACTGAGGGTAATCCACGTTGGTCAAGCGCACGGTAATACTCATGCGATTAAGCTTCGCCATGCCAAGATTAGAGGCATATTGACGAGCCTCACCGCCAAAGTTGTAATCTTCGAATATCGTGCCTTTCACGGTTGCCGCAAAGGCAGACCATGAGCTAAGCAGTGAGCAACCTATTAGGAGTAATCGTATTTTCATGGTCTCACCTCAACTTCAAATTTACGGCTTACGCGAAAAGCATCTTCAGAACAAATTGCACTAGAAGTAATGATGACCGCACTGCCATTGGCTTGGCATTGCACGTCAAACTGACAATTTGGATAAGCCTCTAACGACGTGACGCTAGGGCATGTGGTTGCGGGTGTCCCTGTCACAGGGACAAAGTCATACACGGCTTTTTCAACAACCGAGCGCGCCGCCCAGTACGCCCGAGTGCTCAGCACCTCATAGGTATTTGCATGCTGGCTTTGGCTATTCATTTGCAGCAATTGCGCAGCAAAAAAGGTAGCAATTACCGTGACAAACAAAATCACGATCATTGCACTGCCCTGCTGTTTTCTACTGTGCATTAAGAACTTGGACATTTTGCATGAACTCCACATTCTCGTTATCGTGATTAACCTGCAATGAAAAGTGCATACTCGCAGTGCTCGAATACGTCCCATCCACACCTAAACGAAAGATATTGCGATGGCTAGCCAAGTGCTTGGCAACGGGTTGATCATTTTGGCTGTTTGCTGCCCACAAACCTTCAAACGTTAGGGGGTAACCCGGGAAAAAACGCACCTCATCATTTATCGCGCAGAACTGCCTTGCAATCGGCAGATAAACAAACAATCGATTGGAAGGCGATGTGGGACGCACATTCAATACACTACCTAATTTGAGTGATTGAGTATCCGCTCCGGTTAAGCGATATACTTGATTTGACGAGTTCTCACCTTGATATAAATCTTCGGCGCGGCGTGGGTAAATACTGACTAAGCAAGGGTTATTAGCATCAGCAAAACATTGATCCAACGCGCTACTTAGCGGGTGAGTAAGAGGCAAGCTGTTTGTCCCTAGGGTCAAGTTATCTGGATCGTATTCACCAACATAAGTCAGCGGGATATATTCAATACAATCACCATCAGATGAAACTCTAGTACTCAGCGGCACACTGTTACCCAACTCCCGGTGAAAACGGCTCAATACAAAACGCGCTTCTTCTAACGCACTGATCCGGTTTTGTGTTTGTACAAACAAGGTTGAACTGACCACGCCATAATTGATCAAACCAAGTGAAATCACGCCAACAATCACCATGCTGACGACCATCTCCATCAAGGTAAAACCATGCTGCTTACTCATTAGTAATTACTCCTATAAGCAACAAATGTGATCGCTTGAGCGGCATTGCCGTTAGTAATGGTCAAGGTCGCTTGTTTAGTTGGGCTGGTACCAGATGTAAGAGGTTGAAATTGGCTATCCACATACGCCACATCTATCTGAACTAAGAAGTTCTGATAAGGGCCATCCATATCAATGCCAAACTGCTGAATAGATATAGCGTTACCGCCTGTGTCATAGTCATCAAAGTCATCGCGAACTAAATCACCATCTTGATTGAAACCAAAATTTGTTGAACAGGTTTCACAACGATCGAGACTTTGGATATTCGCTTCATCAAACTCGCGTGAGTACATCTCTTTCAATATCAGAGTGGCCACTTGAGAAGCGCGTTGCTGGGTAAGCACATCAGCACTTTGTGTCGCGGCAGGCGCGAGCAAAGAGGTAAATGCCAACATCAAAAAACCAGCAAGCGTAATAGCCATGACGTTTTCAATAAGGGTGAAACCTGACGCTTTATTCGCAGCCATCGATGTACCCCTCTTGATACACCGTCACCTGTTCAGAACTTGTCTGAGGCGCTGTGATCGCAATCTCTACTCGGCCGGAGGTCGCTGACGCGGCACTCACGAAGCGCCCCATGGAATCAAAATAAAACTGATTGGCTGAAAACGTAATACCGCGACTAATGTCATCTTGGCTGAGCGTGACGAGTTGGCTACATTGGTTCCCGACGCAATTCGCACTCGTGTCTAGGACTATCGCATCGTTATTCCAAGAGACAGAGTGTGGAGAGACAATCACTTGATAAGCAGAGCTTATAGTAACGTCATTCATTGCTTGGGTCTGAACACGGCGCAGAGCAGATTTCACATTATGGCAATACGCAGGAAGTTTGTAGCCACTGATAGAGGGAAACCTCGTGTAGGCCACGATAGAAATTATCGACAGAATTATAATAGTGACGACCAGTTCTACGAGAGTAAAACCGGCAGTACGACGCACTTTGAGCAGCATAGCAAGCTAACAATTTGTTATCATTTATTATTTTTGAGGCTCAATTCTAACCCTATTTATAATTGGTTACATTTACTTTTTGGGCGCACCTCACATCTTTTTGTCAGTTTTGTGCATTAAAGCAGCTAAATTTAGCTCTACTCATCCAATCTGCTTGTGAATATTGATTATCAATCCAACAAGCGTGTTCAATATCGCATCACCAATAAGAATTGGCACAACATTCTAAATAAAAATCAACACCGAAGATGCCCTGCGCCCAACTGTTAATAAAACGTAAAAAGCCAGCTTTCGCTGGCTTAAGTCATGTTCTATTTCATATGTTGCTACAAGGTATCTCGACCATGAGTTGATTCGAGATCCAACAGAGGCCCTTTGGGAACAACTTGTGTTGGATTTATACCCTTGTGACTAAAATAATAATGGCGCTTAATGTGGTAGAAATCGGTGGTTTGCTTAATGCCATCCACTTGATAAAGCTCTTTCAAATAGCCATTCAAGTTTGGGTAGTCTGCGATTCTTTTCTTATTACACTTAAAATGCCCAACATAAACTGCATCAAAACGGACAAGAGTAGTAAACAATCGCCAGTCAGCTTCCGTGAGCTTAGCCCCAGTTAAGTAACGATGGGTCGCTAAATGGTTTTCTACCTTATCTAGCGCTTCAAACAACTTATTGTAGGCTTCTTCATACGCGTCTTGAGTGGTGGCAAAACCGCAACGATACACCCCATTATTAATGTTCGGGTAGATATAATCATTCCATTCGTCAATCACGCTATGTAACTCTTGCGGATAAAAATCAAGCTGATTGCCCGTAAGTGAGTTAAACGCGGAGTTAAACATGCGAATGATCTCAGAAGATTCATTACTCACAATGGTTTCGGTTTTCTTATCCCACAGTACAGGGACTGTTACTCTGCCTGTGTAATCCGATTTGGCTTGCGTGTAGATTTGATGTAGTCGCGTATGGCCAAACAGCGGCTCTGGTAATCCCATCTGCCAGCCTTCATTCATCATGTCTGGGCAAACCACAGTGACATCAATGTGAGATTCAAGCTGCTTAAGCTGGCGAAAAATCAACGTTCGGTGCGCCCAAGGGCAAGCAAGCGACACGTAAAGGTGATAGCGACCTGACTCTGGTTTGAACTTGGCGTCAGGCTTATCTTCTATCCAATTTCGAAAACCTGCATCTTCGCGTACGAACTTGCCGCCGTTGCTTTTGGTGTCGTACCACACATCATGCCACACGCCATCAACTAACTTTCCCATCGTTCATCTCCACTATTCAACTATCGCCGTTTAGACATAGAGAGTTTAGAGAATCATGCAGATAACAACAGCCAACCAATTAGTTCAACTCGTTCAAATTCTTCGAGGAAGGAACATATCGCTACCTAGTGAAAGGTAAACCAAAGAGCTAGCCCCCTCATACAAACGCCTACATTTTAGCCACTTAACATCGCGATTTATAAAATACATCCCTAAAAAATCACCAAACGTCATGTAGCATTAAAACTCATTGATTATTTGTATGGATAAAAACTTCAGTTCAATAGTTAAGGAAAAGACATGAAAAAGTTGATGGTGTTTACTTTGGTAGTTTTAGGCTTTGTAAGCCCCCCTCTCTATGCAGGGGGAAACATAGATATAAAACAGCAAGGATTGAGTGATACCTACCCTGGGTATACGACTATCGTTTATAACAGTTTTGCTGACACCATGAAGGATTATCAAGGTCGCATATCTTCGTTTTCAGTCATTGATAGTTCAGGCCATGATCAGACTTTTTTCGCTCTCATGGGAATTCACAACGGAAACTTTGGTGTCGTTTTTCTTACCCCAGAATCATGTACAAAAAAGAAAAAAACATACCTTTTGAAGAGTCCCAAGCCATATTTATATTGGGTTATGAAAAAACCTATGCTGTTGCGAAAATTTGTAATGGCGAAAACTATTACCTATATCCGATAGATGAGTTTATGCATGTGATAGTAAAACAATTTCTCACTGAAGACTTTGTGAGGTTTGATTATGACTTCCCGTTATTATTTGAAACCAATGGCTTTAAAGAAGCCGCAAAAATCAACTTTAATGCGAAGCCAAATCCAGCCGCATTCAGCAACGAATAAAACACAGACATAAAAAAAGCGCGACCTACTAAGAAGCCGCGCTTAAGCCCGTCACAGGCTGAATGGGTTAAATGCTAACGTTCAAGCACGAGACTGCGTGAACATCATTACCTTGGATATGTGGTTTTTGATTCGCACACGCCTCAGTCGCTTGAGGGCAGCGCGTTCGGAATACACAACCTGATGGTGGGTTGATTGGTGACGGTAAATCGCCTTCTAGCATTTCAATTTTCTTACTGCGTTCTAGATTCGGATCAGGAATAGGCACAGCCGACATCAGTGCGCGAGTGTAAGGGTGCTTAGGGTCAGCAAACAGTGCATCAGCTTCGCCTAGCTCTACTGCGTTACCTAGGTACATCACCAATACGCGGTCTGAAATGTGTTTAACCACTGATAGATCATGCGCGATGAACACTAGCGATAAGCCAAGTTCTTTTTGCAGTTCTTTCAGTAGGTTAACAACCTGTGCCTGAATCGATACGTCTAGCGCTGACACTGGTTCATCACAGATGATCATCTTAGGTTTTAAGATTAGCGCGCGTGCAATACCAATACGCTGACACTGACCGCCAGAGAACTCGTGTGGGTAACGGTTGATAACGTTTGGCAGTAGACCTACCTTCGCCATCATCTCTTTTACGCGATCTTTCACTTCTTGCTTAGAAAGCTCTGGGTAGAAGGTTTCTAACGGCTCAGCGATGATGTCGCCCACTGTCATACGTGGGTTAAGAGATGCCAAAGGATCTTGGAAAATCATTTGAATCTCTTTACGCGTTTCGCGGCGCTTCACTTCTTGCATTTTAGTGAGGTCTTGGCCTAACCAAACAACTTCACCGTCTGTTGCTTCAACTAAACCAATGATTGCGCGAGCAAAGGTGGATTTACCACAACCTGACTCACCTACTACACCTAACGTTTCACCTTCATATAGGCGCACGTTAACGCCATCAACCGCTTTTAGGTTTGATGGTTTTGTCCATGGCCATGCTGATTTTGCAGCAATGCTGAAGTGAACTTTTAGGTCTTTAACATCCAATAATAGTGGTTTATCTACACTCATTTGCTCCAAGCCTCCCAATCAGAAAAACATGCGCGCTGACGGCCTTCACCAAATGGTGTCAGAATCGGCGACTCCTGCTTACAACGGTCAATCACACGGTGGCAACGCTCTTGGTAAGGGCAGCCAGTCGGTAGACGCAGTAAGTTAGGTGGGTTACCCGGAATTGTCGGTAGAATCTCACCTTCTGTATCCAAACGAGGGATCGCTTTCAGTAGACCTTCCGCATACGGGTGGCTTGGGTTGTAGAAAATATCATCCACTTTGCCGTATTCCATGGTACGGCCTGCGTACATTACAAGCACTTTGTCACAAGAGCCTGCAACCACGCCTAAATCGTGAGTGATCATAATGATTGCGGTATTGAACTCACTCTTCAGCTCGTTCAATAGATCCATGATCTGAGCTTGTACTGTTACGTCTAGCGCTGTTGTTGGCTCATCGGCAATCAACAGTTTTGGACGACACAATAGCGCCATAGCAATCATTACACGCTGGCGCATACCGCCAGAAAACTCGTGCGGGTACATAGTGATACGCTTACGCGCTTCAGGGATTTTCACCGCTTCAAGCATGCGTACTGATTCTTCAAATGCTTCCGCTTTACCCATGCCTTTATGCAGCATCAACACTTCCATTAGCTGGTCACTAACTTTCATGTAAGGGTTGAGCGATGTCATTGGGTCTTGGAAGATCATCGCGATCTGTTCTGCACGAACTTTGTTTAGTGCTTTTTCAGGCAAATTAAGGATTTCGTTACCCTCAAACTTTGCGCTGCCTGAAATAATGCCGTTTTTCGCAAGCAAACCCATGATTGCGAATACGGTTTGCGACTTACCAGAGCCAGACTCACCTACGATACCTAAGGTTTCGCCTTGCTCTAGTGAAAAATTAAGATCGTTTACTGCGGTTACGATACCATCTTGTGTGGTGAACTCGACACGCAGATCTTTAACATCTAATAAGCTCATCATTGCTTCCTATAATCTTTTCGATTTTTTTATAATTTATTGCTTATTTATTGCTAGTTTCTAGCTGTCGTTATTATCTGTCTTTTGGATCCAACGCATCACGCAGACCATCACCCACATAGTTGAAACAGAAAAGTGTTACAACCATGAATAGTGCTGGGAAAGCAAGCTGCCAAATAGCCACTTCCATTGTCTGTGCGCCTTCTTGCAGTAGCGCGCCCCAACTTGTCATCGGCTCTTGAACACCAAGACCAAGGAAAGATAGGAACGACTCTGTCAAGATCATGCTTGGAATAAGCAGTGTCGAGTAAACCGCAACAATACCTAATACGTTCGGTACGATATGGCGAGTGATGATGTTCCACTTGCTCACACCACAAACGTGTGCCGCTTCGATGAACTCTTTGCTACGCAGGCTTAAAGTTTGGCCACGTACAATACGCGCCATATCTAGCCAAGCGATTGCACCGATAGCAACGAAGATTAGGACGATGTTACGACCGAAGAATGTCACCAGTACGATAACTAGGAACATAAACGGAACCGCATAAAGGATTTCTAGGATACGCATCATGATACGGTCAGTTCGACCACCAATGAAGCCAGATGCCGCGCCGTAAAGTGTACCAATCAGTACCGCTACAAACGCACCCATCACACCAACCATCAGCGAGATTCGACCACCAACAAGCGTACGAACATACAAGTCACGGCCTAAGCTGTCTGTACCAAACCAATGGTCAGCGTTAGGACCAACGTGCATTGAACCCCAGTCGGTATTATCAAATGTGTATGGAGCGATCATCGGCAAAAAGATGACTGCCAATGTCATTGTAAACAAGATTGCTAAGCTCACCATCGCCGCTTTGTTACGCATAAAACGGATGCGAGCGTCTTGCCATAAACTGCGACCTTCGATTTCTAAATTCTCAGAAAACTTTTCAATCGCTTCTAGGTTTTCTTTTTTCGTTAACATAACCAAACGTCCCTGTTAGTAGCGAATTTTCGGGTCGATCATTGCCAGTAGAATATCCACGATGGCATTGAACAAGATGAATAGGAAACCAATCAAAATGGTGACACCCATTACCAACGAATAGTCACGGTTGAACGCGGCGTTAACGAATAGCTTACCGATACCTGGTAGACCGAAAATGGTCTCAACAACAACCGAGCCAGTGATGATACCTACGAACGCAGGGCCCATGTAAGAAACAACTGGAAGAAGCGCTGGTTTCAGTGCGTGTTTAACAATGATGTAGCGGTAGCTAAGACCTTTCGCACGTGCAGTACGAATAAAGTTACTGTTCAAGGTTTCAATCATTGAGCCACGGGTAATACGCGCAAAGGTTGCAACGTAAAGCAGTGACATGGCGATGACTGGTAAGAACAGATATTGGAAGGAACCATCATTCCAACCACCAGCAGGGAAAAGCTTCATCTTCAAGGAGAAGAAGTAAATCAAAGCAGGAGCCAACACGAAGGATGGCAACACCACCCCGAGCATAGCGGTGGACATTACGGTGTAGTCAATCCAGGTGTTTTGCCTTAATGCGGCAATGGTGCCGACGGTAACACCCAAAATGACAGTGAAGATAAATGCGATTGCACCTACTTTTGCTGATACAGGTAGCGCACCTGCAATCAGTTCGTTTACCGAGTAATCAAGGTACTTGAATGAAGGACCAAAATCACCTTGTACAACGTTAAATAAGTAAGTGGTGTATTGTTCAAATACAGGTTTATCTAGGCCGTATTTAGCCTCGATGTTAGCCATTACTTCCGGCGGCAAAGGACGCTCAGTAGAAAATGGGTTACCTGGTGCGAAACGCATGAGAAAGAAAGATACGGTGATCAAAACCAACATAGTTGGGATCGCCTCAAATATCCTTTTAGCGATGAATTTAAGCATAAACTCACTCTTTCAGTCTGTGACAGTTAAGTACAACAAGACCCTGCATGTGATTTCTCACATGCAGCGTCAATATTTTTATAGTTCTATTAGCCTAGTTATTTACTAGCTTTGATGTATAGATCTTTAGAGTAGATTTTCTCTTCTGGGTTGTTTGCTGGGAAGCCGCCAACCTGTGGAGAAAGTAGACGTGATTTCACGTACTGGTAGATAGGCGCGATAGGCATATCTTTCGCTAGTAGCTTCTCTGCTTCTAGGTAGAGTGCTTTACGCTCTTCTTCTGAAGTAGACGCAAGTGCTTGTGCCATGATGTCATCGTACGCTTTGCTGTCATAGTGAATACCGCCAGTCGTGTTGTTACTCTTCATTAGAGTTAGGAACGACGAAGCTTCGTTGTAGTCACCACACCAACCTGCACGAGCAACTTCAAAGTCACCTGAGTCTTTTGATGATAGGTAAGTTTTCCACTCTTGGTTTTCAAGAGTAACGTCTAGACCTAGCGTCTTCTTCCACATAGAACCAAGTGCTACTGCAATCTTCTTGTGGTTTTCAGACGTGTTGTAAAGAAGGCTGAATTTCAGTGGGTTATCCGCACCGAAGCCTGCTTCTTCTAGTAGTTTAGCCGCCGCTGCATTACGCTCTTCTTGCGTCATTGCACCGTATGCTGGCATTTCTGGATCAAAGCCTGCTGTAATTTCTGGAGTTAGGAAGTAAGCAGGTTTTTGGCCTTGAGCAAGGATTGCATCAGTTACTACGTTACGGTCAATCGCGTATGAGATCGCTTGACGAACACGAGCATCATCAAATGGTGCTTTCTTCGTGTTGAAGATGTAGTAGTAAGTACAAAGGTTACCCGTTACAGATACTGATTCTGGGTGCTCTTTTGTTAGACGCTTGAAGTGCTCGATTGGCAATTCGTTAGTGAAGTCAATTTCACCAGCTAGGAAACGGTTCATCTCTGAAACTTGGTTTTCGATCGGTAGGAACGTTACCTTGTTTAGAGTCGTGTTTTCGTTATCCCAGTACTTTTCGTTACGCTTAAGAGTTAGACGCTCGTTCACAACCCATTGGTCTACAACGTAAGCACCGTTACCAACGAAGTGCTCAGGTTTAGTCCACTGGTCACCGTATTTTTCAACCGTTGCTTGGTGAACTGGCTTAACTGTTGTGTGACCCATCATCATAACGAAGTAAGGTACCGCAGTTTCTAGCTCAACCACTAGCGTGTGATCGTCAAGCGCTTTAACACCTAGCTCAGACTTGTCCGTTTTGCCTGCTACGATGTCTTTCGCGTTAACCATCTTGGTGTATTCCATGTACCAAGCGTATGGAGAAGCAGTTGCCGGATCAACAGCGCGTTGGAAACTGTATACGAAATCGCCTGCTGTTACAGGATCGCCGTTTGACCAAACTGCATCTTTACGAAGGTGGAAAGTGAACGTTTTGTTATCTGTCGTTTCCCAGCTTTCTGCTACTGCTGGAACCGTGTTGCCGTCAGCGTCTTGGTTAACTAGACCTTCAAGTAGGTCACGGATAACGTGAGATTCAGGAACACCTTGAGATTTATGAGGGTCGATAGTCGCGACTTCAGTACCGTTACCACGAACTAGCTCTTGAACTGCAGCCAGTGTCGTTTCTGAAGATTCTGTTTGAGCTTCTGGTTGAGGTGCTGGTGCTGCCGCTTGTTTTTGCTCTGGTTTGTCACCACAGCCCACAAGTGCAAGAGAAAGGCCCGCGCCCACGAACAGTGCGCGTGTAATTTTGTTCTTATACATGCGTAAAACTCCAAGTTTTTTATTTGCATCCATGACTACTTTGTAAGGTCACTCGAACGGTAGTGAATTAGATTTTTTTTGCTCACTTTTCAAGCAGAAAAACCTAAATCCTTACAAAGATTGCGGCACACATTAGCAATCATTGAAGTAATTTGCCATAAAAATGTGATGGAAAATCGAATAATTCTTCAAATTCCCCTACAAACTGGCAAGAATCACTATTTTTTGTCACACGAACGATATTTTGGATTGAGATAACGTTTGCGCCTAGATTGAAGTGCCAAATCATCTACCAAGATACTTTTTTTTAGCATCTTATGCCAAACATTGTGCAACAAAATTAACAGCCATCACGCAATATCCTTAACAAATAACAGAATCCATTGTGAGACCTTTGCAATCTGTGACACATGTCACTGCTCACCATTTACCCTACTACTGCGAACTAAAATTCATAAATATTCACAAAATTTAACTAGAATTCCAAATGCAAAAAAAGCCCCGCAGTGCAGGGCTTAAAAAGCGTGATTAGGCTTATGGTTGTTGACGTGTTGGTGCTAAAACAATCTCACGTACACACACACCTTGTGGTTGGCTGTAAGCGTATTCAACTGAACGAGCGATATCGTCAGCAGCCAACACACCACCCATTTCTTCTTTCCACTCACCGTAGCCATTAATAATGTCTTCAGACGTAGTATGAGAGAGAAGCTCTGTTTCTACCGCACCCGGTGCAATCGTTGTTACACGAACATCGAAATTCGCCACTTCTTCACGCACATTTTCAGAAATAGCGTGTACAGCGAACTTAGTACCACAGTAAGCAGCGTGGTTCGGGAACGTCTTACGACCCGCTACTGAGCTGATGTTAATGATAGTGCCACTGCGACGCTCTTTCATTGGCGCTAGTACCGCTTGCATGCCATTCATTAGGCCGATCACGTTTACATCAAACATGCGTTTCCATTCTGCCGGGTCTTGCACATCTAGTTCACTCAGCAGCATTACGCCTGCGTTGTTCACGATACAATCTGTTGGGCCAAACTGAGCTTCCGCTTTCGCAATCGCGGCTTCAAAACTCTCTTTATCCAATACATCCACTTTTTCACACAGTGTGTTTGCTAGTTCCAATGCGTTTAGACGCTCGATACGGCGAGCAATCAATAGAAGCGGATGACCAGCCGCGCTCAAACGACGAGCAATCGCTTCACCAATACCAGAACTTGCACCTGTTACCACAATTAACTTTTTCATCATTATTCTCCAATTCGATTGAGTTGGCCCGTACCCTTGTACGTGGCAATGAAGCTAGTTTAGGGTTTTGGTGATCGTTGATATATAGCATTTAAGTTCAATCACTGTTGCACGTGTGCAACAATAAAATTAAGCTAAGGCTCTGTTTGATATTGACGGTTCTTTTATGATTAATCGCATTCAACTTGCTGACATTCGCTCATTCGTTTTAATTGCTCAATTGGGAAACTTTACTAAAGCGGCAGAGGCGCTCAATGTCTCCCGCTCGCATGTTTCTCGTCAGATAAGCGCACTTGAAAAACAAATGGGTGTCACCTTACTTATTCGCACCACTCGTACACTCAAGCTCACTCAAGCCGGAGAGCGATTTTACAAACAGTGTGAATCCGCCTTGCACAGCATCGACCAAGCTTTGCTCGCTGCGGTAGATGACACCGAGCAGGTGCGTGGACTGATTCGAGTTAACTGTGTAGGCGGTTATTTAGGTGAAGAAGTGATCGCTCAATCGATCGCAGAATTTATGTCGCTTTATCCAAACGTGACGATTGATTTGGATTTTTCTAGCCACCGTATCGATTTAATCGAAGACCAGTTTGACGTGGCCTTTCGTATGGGCAACTTGGAAGATTCTGGGTTTGTCGCCAAACATCTATTGGATGTAGAGATGGTTACATTAGCAAGCCCTCTATATATTGAGAAGTTCGGCTCGCCTGAACACCCTAAACAATTGGCTCAACATTCGTTACTGACCGGTTCTGTTACCCGATGGTCATATCAAGCGATTGATTCAGCGCAGCATTATGACCTACATGTAAAAGGCACACTCACATGTAAAAATGGCCGGGCACTGATCAAGTCAGCACTGGCGGGAAATGGGATTATCCGCGTACCCAAAGTGTATTGTGAGCAAGAAATTGAGCAAGGGTTGCTCGTTGAAGTTATGCCCGCTTGGCAAATAGCTAGCGTCCCCTTCTCTGCTCTGTATCATAAAGATCGCTACCAACCTAAAAGGCTGCGAGCGTTTATTGAGTTTGTTAAGCAGCGATTTTAACCTCGCTGCTTTAACTTGATGTGATTGATAGCCGAGCTATAGGTAAACACGCAAACCAGTGGTAAACATAATATCGGTCGAGTTATCCATATGGATGGCGTTTTCAGTCGCTGACAGCTCAAATGCGAAACCATTGCCGTGGTATCGATAGCCCGTTACTACTTCATGTGAGCGTTTCTCAAACTCACTACCATCGTCCAATACACCCTCAAAACCGTGATACTCAATCACAACCTCGTGGCGTTCAAAGAAACGATAATTATAACCGATGGCGAATGCCGCTGTGCTACCGCTCTTCACTGGGATGGTATTCATCAGCTCATTTTCGTCGCGATGCGTTAACCCCACGGTTGTAAATACCGCGTGGTTACCGTTAATGAACGAGTAATTTAGCTGTACCCCTTGCTCAAACACCGAAGCTTCAAAAGGAGAATCATTGACATTGTTGTAATAGAGAGAGCCGCCTAACGCTAAAGCATGGTACTGGTTTTCTATTAGTTGATATTGCATATAGCCGTGCAGCGCATTGACTAATGTCTCACCTTCAAAATCGGTGACTTCAATGCCGTAAGTATCGCTACGAATATCAAAGCTGTGCTTGTCGACATCCAGTCGGCCGTTCTGACCAATATTAAAAAAGTCATGGAAGCCTATCGTCAAGGTATCAAGATGGTTGTTACCGGCCCAAGAATATTGATACATCACCTCAGCACTCAGTTTATCGCTGACGCGCCATTGCATACCTAGATGCGCTTGGTTTTGGTAATAATCTAATTGAAAGTCATCACTTTGCGCCCAAACACTGGCGGCAGAGATCATCGAAAACACTTCGGTTTGTTGCGGTGCAAAACCACTTCGAAGTTGAGTGCTTAATGAGCTTGATTGAAATGGTGAAGAAGCGTAGGTACGCAAAGGAGTAGATTGAGTATTCGCCCATGCCAGCGCCGGCCAACACGCCAGAATCACTAACCATTTGCCCTTCAAATTATTGACCATTTTACATCACTCGCAATGATATTTAACTGTACACGTGTGCAGCATACACCTAATCGAACATTTTGAAAACAGTGTTCGATTATTATTTATCCTCTCTATTTTATACCGACGATTTATCAACGCCTTAGAAGTTAATCGCACTTACCATCACATGAAGCATTGCCCCAATCGGACATTTACTCCCCTTATTCCTACAGAACACTATTTAACTGAGGTTTATTTTCTGGATTTTCTATCTCTCTAGCATTTATTCATCACACTATTGAGAATCATTTGCATTTAATCCCTTAAGGGTAGGAATATCCCCTTCGTTTTAGGTTTCCCCAAATTAACTTATCGAGAAGCATTGCAAATAAAGCGATGACGTAACTCATTATAAAAATTCCGACGCAATCTTTTACGAGTAGTGTGGGTTGTTGGAGACCAAAAACATCTCTTCATTTCAGTTTTGTACTTGTAAAGGATTTAGCATGAACACCAAGATTTCTTGTGTAGCAGTGGCTATTGCAAGTTCCTTATCTAGCCATTACGTTGCAGCCAACACTCATGACCAAGCAACTCACGAAACCATAGTCGTTACCGCTCAGAAGTTTTCTCAACAAGAGCAAAGTACGCCTATTAGCACGACTGTGATTACCGATGCCGACATGGAGCGTTCAGGCATCGATAGTAATTATGACGTAATAAATAGCGCTCCTAACGTTTCTATGATCAAGGCAGGTAACCCATCTGACGCTAGTTTTATGTCGATGCGAGGCATCACGCCAACCATGGAAGGAAGCCAGACTGTGTTATTCCTTGTCGATGGCGTGCCTTACCATATGTTCGATATGGAGCTGCTCGATGTTGAACGAGTAGAAATATTACGTGGACCTCAAGGTACATTGTATGGCCGGAATGCCTCTTCCGGCGTCATTAGCGTCATCACCAAAGATCCTGATTTCTACCGAGAGGGTTCAGTAAAGCTATCGGTAGGTAATTACAATGAAACTAAAACCAGCTTAATTTCAGGCGGAGGTATTGGAGATAGCGATTCTTGGGCATACCGCACGGCACTGCAATATCGTAAGGGCGATGGCTATTGGCAAAGAGATTTTGATGGCAAAGATGACGTTGATTCAATTGACGAATTTAATGGCCGAATTAAACTCGGTTGGCTACCTAACGACAGCGATTGGAAGGTGATTACCACTCTCGAAGCTCATCACCGTCGAAACGGAGATACTTCTTTTGCCTCGTTAGAGCAAATCAAGCAAGACAGTCATAAAGTCTACTCAGATTTTGAAGGAGAGATCGCAGCAGACGTCTACTCTGGATCGATCCGAGCCAGTTACGAAGGCGAAAACATTAACTTCGAATCGATCACCGCATACAGCACGGAAGACAAAGAAGATAATTTAGATAGCGATTTCACCGCCCACCCTGCCGTGTTTTTGTATATGGACATGGCGCACCAGCGGTTCACGCAAGAGTTCCGCTTGAGCTCCAGCCAAGATCAAGACTTCCGCTGGCTCGCTGGGTTGTATTACTTCGATGAAAATGCCAAATCAGACATCCGAATGGATATGACCACGCCCTTTGGCGTCGTAGTTAATAAGAAAGTTTCTGATACTGACACACAAAACATTGCACTATTTGGTAACGCCTTCTATTCGCTATCCCGACAATGGGAGTTAACCGCAGGTCTGCGCGTCGACCATGAAAAAACCAATTCTCAATTTAGCAATACTTGGACTGCATTTTACCCTAGTTATACCGGTGATGAAGAAGTCAGCTTTACCGAGGTTCTACCGAAGCTCGGGGTTAATTATTACCAAAATGACGATCTAATGTTTTATGGCTCAATTGCTCGCGGTTATAAAAGTGGCGGATTCAACATGTTGACGCCACCAGGGTATCCGTACGAGTTCGATCCTGAGTACACCATTAACTACGAACTTGGCATGAAGAGCGAATGGTTAGATAACCGTCTCAAGTTCAACACCGCGCTGTTTTGGATTGATTGGCAAGACCAACAAGTCGAGCAGCAACTGTACCCAGAGTCCTTTACTGAGAATGCCGGTAGTACGGTTAGCCGAGGTATAGAAGCAGAGCTATCTTGGTTTGTTGCACCTCAAATTAGACTAATTGCCTCCGGTGGATATAACGATGCACACTTTACCGACTACCATAGCCGTACCTTCGATCAAAATGGCAATTACTTAGGTTCAGTCGACATGTCAGGTAAGCGCCCTGCGAGTGCACCGCGTTACGATTACTCGATTGGTTTTGATGCTAATTTCCTCGAAAATTACTTCGTTTATGCCGACTACAATGTGGTTGGAGATATGTACTTTGATGTTGCCAACACGCAAAAACAAGACGCTTATGGCGTATTGAACCTTCGCGTCGGTTATACCTCTAATCATGTTGACGTCACTCTTTGGGCTAAAAACCTTCTTGATGAAGAGTATTTGACTCGAGCCTTTGAAATGGATTCAGGCTGGTTCGGCCGCTCTGGTGACCCAATGACCTTTGGTCTCTCGACTAACTTCAAATGGTAATTTGACCAGAGTAATAGGTGCTACTTCACGTAGCACCTTTCAATATAGGGATCTTTGCTTTGACTTCAAACCTAACTCAATCAACCTTAACTTCGAACGTGGTAGTGCTCGGAGAGCAGCAATCGGCGAATGTCTCGCAGCTCAACTTAGACTCTGAACTCTCGGTACTGGTTGTTGATTTTGACTTGCAAAAGCAGACCACATTGCACGGCAACAGCGATCACTCGGACATTCAATTCTCTTGCCTTGTCACGGGCAATGTCAGCGTCACTACAGGAAATAAAAAAGTCAAACTAACACGCGGCGGAATGCTCGTTACCTACATCCCCAAAAACAATTTCTCCATGACTGTCGAGCCAAATACTCGATATATCGAAATTCGTGTCAGCGTGAATAAGTTGAAGTCTTTGATAGGGCATGATTACCAATTGGTTATGGACCAAATATGCCAAGAAGGTTCATGGCAACCAATTGGGTTTACCTATGAAAACCGCCAAGCAGTAAACGAACTTGTTGATCAGTTGATGCAACCCAAGCTTTCGCAAATCAAAATATACAGCGCGACACTCCACTTACTTGCGGTGCAATTAGATGCTTGTGTCCCAGCTGAAGAGCTCGACCTTCCCAAGCAAACCTATCGCCAACTTCACTATGCCCGAGATCTATTATTGGCCGATTTGTCGCGCGCACCAACCATTGCCGAAATTTCCGCCAGCACTGGATTAAACCCAGTAAAACTCAAAAATAGCTTTAAACAGCTATTTGGCGAAAGCCTGTATGCCTTCTTCCTAAAACATAGGATGGATGAAGCTAAAGTGATGCTCAAGCAGCGTGGTGTAACAGAAACCGCTATCGCTTTAGGCTACAGCAATGTGAGTCATTTTAGCTCTGCATTTAAAAAACAACACGGACTGCTACCAAGCGAAATGAAAAAGCTGTTTTACAACACATAACAAGCTGGATTCAGCATATAAGGACAATTCCATTGACCACTCACACTTTGGCTCAACCAGCCCAGCGTTCAAGCCACTATTACCTAATGTTGGCTTGTTTATATTTAGTTCAAGGTATTCCGCTAGGACTTGCCTTTCAAGCTTTCCCCGCACTGCTCAGGCATTCCGGATTAAGCCTCGATGTTATCGCTTTAACCCCCATAGCCGCTCTCCCTTGGGTACTTAAGGTACTTTGGGCACCTTTGGTCGATAATCATTGGTTAGCCAAAGTGGGCCGAAGGAAAAGTTGGATTATTCCCCTACAACTGCTTAGTGCCGCGTGTTTATTTACCATCGCTCAAATAGAGTTAAACCAACAAAGCGTCTACCTTGTATTAGCACTCATCTCTCTACTCGCTCTATTTAGTTCCACCCAAGATATTGCGACTGACGGTCTTACCGCAGAACGCTCACAAGGTACCAAACTTGGCCAAGCAAACTCTATACAAGTCGCGTTCTTTATGGGTGGAATGATCATAGGAGGCTCAGCCGTTTTGGTTGGGGAAGAACATTTAGGCCACTTCAACACATTTAGCTCAATCGCGATTTTACAGTTGCTTTGCATAGTGCCTATCTGTATTTGGCGTGAACCCAAGCCAAACAAAAAAGACCAAAGCCACCCCGGTAAAATTCGTAAAGTATTTTCAAGGCCTTTATCACTATCCATGTTAGGGCTAGCGGTATTCACTACCATGGGCGGTGCCGGACTATTCGCACTTATCAAACTGATATTGGTTGATTCAGGTTGGACGATGACACAGATCGGTTTCATCTCAGGTCTTGGACATAACCTAATGGTGATTGCAGGGTGTATTATCGCCGCGCCACTGATATTCATTTGGAGTGCTTGGCGTGTTCAACTGATTGGACTAGGCATAATGATCTTAAGTGGTTTAGGCTGGTTTATCATTAGTGCTGATAGCCCAATACAAACAGAAATGGTGTGGATGATGACCATTTCGACTGGCCTTTCTATCGGAATTAACACCGTGGCGGCCTATACCTTGGTGATGGGCTTCGCCAAAACAGGGACTCAGCCCGCTGTCGATATCGCGGGTTATCAGGCAGTGCAAACGCTAAGCCATACGTTGATTGGTGCCGTTGCGATTGCCTTGGCGGCCACAAGCAGTTATGCCATCGCCTCTTTACTGGCTATCCCCATATCATTCATCGCGATTTGGTATGTTTATCACTGCTATCAACGCAGTTAGGTCCCCAAACGCAAAAAGGTAGCCATTTGGCTACCTTCTTTACAGAAAAGAGTTCTTAATTACGCTTTCTTAAGATCTTTTGCTGGGTAAGTCAGTGACATATCGTTCACTAGAACGTGTACGTAAAAACCGCCACTGCTAAAGCCAGTCACTTCCATTTGACCCAACTCAATACCTTTAGTTGCTACAACTAAATCACCAATAGAAAACATATGAATACCTTGAATGTAAGTAATTGACGATGAACTTTATCGTTGGCGCTATTGAAGCAGGTTTCACGAGTAGCAACTAATCAAGTAATTTGTCGTGACGACAACCACTTCACTCTTTCTCTAACTCTGCTAATTCTCAAAATTTCCCCCTATCAATCCGCTTTTACTCATAAGTAGCGATTGAGAGAGCTGACGAAAAGTTGGCATTTTGAAATATCGCGCAAACCGTTTGTTATACCAAATATGAACGCGTATTATGGACACCAGTTTCACTTCAAATTCAAACGTAATGAAATTATTAGCGGATAAAACTGGCGAGCAATTCTTGAGTATTCAGCAAGAACAAGGAGATGAAGTAATCGTTCAGTTCATCTCTAACGAAGGCGAACCAACAGGCAAACCATTTAAAGATTCTTTGAAAGGTTTAAAACTGGCGGGATGGAGCGTACGACATACTTCAACTGCGATCGGTTTGTACCGTTTCAAACATGGTTACCTTGAAGACGCCCATGTCAGCTTCGCTCTACATCAACTTTATCCGCTCGGTCGTAAGGTCAAGTTACCAAGCGGCGATGTGGTAAAAATCGCAAGTTACGCCAATACCCACAGTGACGGTTACTACATGTATGTCACTAAAGAAGGCCAAAGCAAGCTAATCCGTTTAAAAATGAGCCCAGAATGGGAGCTTCTTCCTTCCGATAAGCTATTGGCTTTGCCTTACTATCCTGCACCCAGAACGCAGCAAGAGCTTGATAATATTCAATCATTTGATGAGTGGGCGGGCGGATTTTAAAAGCCATCTTTTATAAACGGCTCAAGAAGAAATCCTAGCAAGCTAGCATTGATGCCACTGCAAGACATACATGAGTGTGAGCGACTTCTGGTTCTCATCTATGATGAGAGCTTAGCTTGTCATTGCTAACTGTTTGGCCCAACCACACACTCGTTATTTTCGTGCATATATCGCCTAAGTTGGCAACGCTAAGTTTCTTGTTCAATACCTGTCTTAGGAAGATTACGGGCAGAATCGACCAAGCTCAGCCAATGTATCCATATCCAAGCAAGATGGTGCAGTCTAAATTAGAAATAGAACATGAAAAGTCGCTTTAGAAAAATATCTAAAGTAGAAAAAGTTGGGAGGAAATTTACAAACGCTAGATGGGTGGAAGCCCCAGCCACATCCCGGCACACAAGTCACTCGCTGCGGCTGCTTCCTTCCGGACCTGACCGAGTTCACGAGCTATTGTTGCGGGAGGACCAGGGCCTCCATAGAGCATCTCTGTTAACCAGAGAGTGCGTGAATTATCAGGTATCACTTGCGCTATTGCAAGTGCCAATCGCAATTAAAGCGCTCATTTCAGTTTAACTGCCTAGCAAATAAACAAAGTAACCGCGTTTTGATAATTAACTAAGCAAAATCATTTAATTAGCGAGTTGCGTTTTTAGCGAAGATGCTCGATTAAGTTGTACTTCGTTTTCTGCTATTTTGCGCTTGTTCGAGTACATGGACAAATCCGCCTCATGCATCACATCTTCTAGGCTCATGGTTTCGGCGCGCGGTTTAGAAACCCCAAACGCCAATGAGACATCCAGTTGAATGGTATTATCCAAAGAGGTGAACTGCATTTTTTGCAAATTAATCAATGCGTAGCTGAGCTCTACCGAACTGACCGTGCCGACCAATATAAATTCATCGCCACCAATTCGATAGCTTTGGCCTTTCCAATACAGTTGAATCTTTTTAGCAATATCCTTAAGCACTTGATCACCAACCTCGTGACCAAAGGTGTCATTGATGGGTTTGAACTTGTTTACATCCAAATAGATGAGCGTCTGGTTAGCGGCAATACCTTGTCTAAACCGTCGCTGCAGCGAGCGGCGGTTACGCAATTTAGTTAGGTTGTCAGTGTTGGATTGATGATGCAGATAAATAACAAAAATGAAAGTGGCCATCAAAACTAGCACAAACAAGGCAATGCTTTTACGCGCAAAACGTTGCTCAGTTTGCAGCGTGGCTTTCCAATCTGGCTGAATGTCATGGCGACTGATGATTTTTTCTAAATCCATGATTTTGATGGCGCGATTAAATAAAGGCACAAGCGCCTCGCCCAAATCATTTTTGACAAAACCAATCGTCAATTCAGAGGAATAAATTTCACCCAATAACTCATCTTCGACCAATGGCAGTAATGTATTGGAATCTCGGAGTACTTGGTGAAAACTGGCTCTGCTGATTGCAATGTAGTCCACTTCACGGCTCATCAATGCCGCGACCTGCTGTTGCGTATTGCTGTAAGTATAAAGCTTTTTCTGCGGCAACATTTGCGCTAACAACTCATGATAAAAGTCATCTTTCTGAACGCCGATTCGCTCAACAATCAGCTCAGACACATTGCTATAGACATTCTCTTTATACCCTTCTCGCTTGATCATCACACCGTGAGAGATGACATAAGGGTCACTAAAATAAGCGAGCTGTTTACGGGATTCAGACTTAGCTAGCGGCGAAATGATTTCAATTTTTTGAGACTGAAAATCACTGTACATCTGATCCCATGGCTCATCTGCATGGCTAAGTAATTGACAGTTCAGCATCAGAATATGGCAAGCAGAATAAAGCACATCAGGGGTAATGCCTGTCACTGTTCCATTGTCTTGGTAGCTGGCAAAATGCGCGGCATTCTCAATTTTCATGCGCAGTAGCTTACTGCGGTCAATACCACTGTCGACCACCATTTGCCTCAGCGCTTTCTGACGAATATTAAATTGGTAATCGCGGATCGTCTCTCGTAACAGCTTTTGCACTGACGCCGAGTGGATATAGGCTTCAAACTGTTTCAACTGTTCCGCATACTTATTTTTAGGTGCAATCAGAGAAACAGGCTTAATTGAAATTTGGTGATTAAGTAGCTGCGCATCAAGCCCTGCCATCAGCATGGGTTTTAGCTGATTGATGGCATCGACTACTCCATCTACAACGCCATCATTGAGAAGTTGCCTTGCGTGCTCATGCCCTAAGTATTCTACTTGTTTAATCGAGGGGTAATGCTCTCGAATCAGATCGCCATAAATTGTCCCTTTTGGGATACCCACGGTATCAATGGAATCTAACGTGTAGTTAGAAAAGCTATAAAGATAGGTGTATTCAATATTGGTCGGGCTTGAGAAATCGAACCGGTGAGAGCGCTGAGAGGTATAAGTGACATTGGCGGCAAAATCACTTTCGCCCAGTTCAACCGCGGTGAGAATGTCATTAAAACTGGGGTAATAAACGTATTCAATCGATAGATTGAATTCATCCGCCAATGAATCAAACAAAACTCGACTGACGACGTCGTCCGCTTCCATCGCGATACGATATGCTTTGCTCGAAGACGAAGGCATGGCGAACGCCGAGCTGACGAGCAATAGAAACAGAGAACAAAGTGCGCTTAACCTAACCATAACTTTTAAAATAATCGCGGTTTACCGTTAGGGCATTGGCTCACTTGCTTGCTGCTTATTAAGTAAACTGTGCCACTGGTTGAACATTATGTGAACATATTGTCATATTTTTGTCACCAGTCCAACAGATGGCATGCTGTTTAGTTATATTTCTTCGTGATGTTCGACACTTTGCAAGATATAGTCTGCAATCCATGCTGTACCCAACAGGCATAACCATACAACGAACACAGGATTTGGCACTTCAACGCTCGGCGCTAATACCAACGCCGCGAATCCCACTGAGGGTAACGTCCAGCACAGCAACTTGCTCCAACGGAAGTTCTTTAGCTTCGCTAGGCTCTCCATGGCAGCCATGATACCCACCACAGACAAGGCGAACAGTACCGCATAACCTAACTGTGCAATCCAAAGTGGCACGATCAACAGTAGCGCCCACCAGCTATGCTGTTTGGTTGGTTGCCAATAACGAATAGACCACCAAACGGTAGAAATTGCGAGCGTTTGTATTACGGTAACCCATGCTGACCCTTCCAGCCTTCCTGCCGCTTGAGTGGTCATAATTCCAACCAGTAGCGCGGACACAATCAAACCAATAGTGACCATAACCCCCAAGTTACTCCGATGAGAAAAGACCACCATGAGCAATGGGAACAGCACCCAAAGACTGACCGAAAGCGTAATAGATTGGTAAGGCAAGGTTAAGCCATAAACAGCAGAAGCCAATAAGAAAGTAACAGTGGAAAAACTGCGACGAGGAATGAACCACAAAACCGGGATTAATACCGCAAGCAACGGTATATCGCCATCACTATGTCCGATCACTCTGGCACAAATGACAGCCAAAATAGCAGCAATAAAAAACTGCACAGTCGAAAACAGCATACCCTCTCCTTATCCCATCCTTGGAAACATCGAATTAGGGTGTTGACCTATACGCATTCATTGCACAATATTCAGATTCATCTCAGTTTACTGAATCTTATCGTCAACACATCAAGTAAAAGTATGGACCAGTTTTTAGTGCAAATCTTTGCTGTAATTCACCAAATTCCACATGGAAAAATCACAAGTTACGGTGAAATTGCAAAAATGGCGGGTTATCCCGGTTATGCACGCCATGTCGGTAAAGCGTTAAGCCGTTTACCTGAAGGCTCAACTTTACCATGGCACCGCGTGACCAATGCTCAAGGACAAATTTCTTTAAAAGGTGATGATTTGCTTAGGCAGAAAAGAGCACTCATTGCCGAAGGCGTGCAAGTCAGTGCGGCAGGGAAAATATCGATGAAACAATATAGATGGCAACCTTAGTTCAGTTGCCATCCATTTTGCTATCTAGCGCACGCCAACCAACATCAGGTTAAACTGTGTAGTGTTGTTCGCGTCAGTGATCGCTGGGTTGATAGTGTCAGTAATGAAACGTAGTTTACCGTCGACTTCAATTCTCGCACTTACACTGTAAGTATGATTAGGGATAATTGAACTCGCGTCATACATCAGCTTGAAGTCAAACGGTACTTGCGCGCCATTAGTTTGAATGGTTTGCTCCGCAATGACTTTTGCTGGTGCATCTGCAAGCGAAACGTCTTGCAATTTTACCGTCACGACTGCGTGTTCAGGTAGTGCAATTCGCTCACGATAAGCAACAGAACCGGAAATAGTTTGCAATTGAACGCCTTGTTGAGATGAGTTTGATTGACAACCAATAAGCAGAGCGCCAAACAATACCGATATGGCCAACATCAGTGCTTTTTTCATAACGTGCCCCTTTATAAATTAGATAGTTATGAGCCTATAAATCCATTATAGATATGGGGTTCACTAAAGTCAT
Source organism: Vibrio sp. LaRot3 (assembly GCF_027587025.1). Lineage (GTDB taxonomy): Bacteria > Pseudomonadota > Gammaproteobacteria > Enterobacterales > Vibrionaceae > Vibrio. The sequence goes on from NZ_JAPPTI010000001.1 coordinate 1,271,629, forward strand.
GCTGACGCGCAATCTATTGACCCACTTTTGACTGTGTCAATTTTTAATGAGTATTTGCTCTATACTCAACCAAGTAGGGTAAAATGGACTTAGAATTTTTAACGGAATATCAAAACTATGAGTAAACCTCTCACCGAGCTACTTATCTTGTTGCAGCTCGAAAAACTTGAAGAAGGGCTATACCGCGGCCAAAGTGAACACTTAGGTCTTCCTCAAGTTTACGGTGGTCAAGTTATCGGCCAAGCACTATCAGCGGCACGTTACACCGTCGCAGAAGATAGAACCGTACACTCATTTCACAGCTACTTCTTATATCCGGGCGATCCTGAAAAGCCTATTATCTATGACGTAGAAAATTTACGTGATGGCCGTAGTTTTAGCACTCGCCGAGTGAAAGCCATTCAAAACGGGCGACCTATTTTCTACCTCACCGCGTCTTATCATGGTGATGCGCCGGGCTTTGAACACCAAAACACTATGCCTGATATTCCGGGACCAGAGAACTTTGCGTCAGAGTCTCAACTGGCAGAGCAAATCAAAGATTTCTTACCTGAAAAATTGCAGAAAACTTTCTGCGGTGAGAAGTCCATTGAGATGCGCCCTGTTACGGTTGTGAACCCGTTAAAGCCACAGAAGGTCGAAGCGAAACAGTACCTTTGGATTAAGGCTAACGGTGAAATGCCAGATAACCAACTCATTCACCAATATCTATTGGCCTACGCGTCTGACTGGGGCTTCCTGACAACTGCCCTACACCCTCATGGGGTTTCACTGCTTACACCTAAGTTCCAAGTGGCGACCATTGACCACTCTATCTGGTTCCATCGCCCATTTAAGATGGATGAATGGCTGCTCTATTCGATTGAAAGCCCGACGGCGAGCAATACTCGCGGCTTAGTAAGAGGTGAGATCTTCAATCGCAATGGCGATCTCGTTGCTTCAGCGGTACAAGAAGGCGTGATGCGTTTCACTGGCTAAGCTCAATCAACCACTAATAAGAAAAGGGCTCTAAGAGCCCTTTTCTATGCCAGTAAAATCAAGCTACAACGGTAAAGCAGTGGTGTATTTAAGTGGCTCCATCGCAAAGGTAGACGTCACATTAGAGATGCCCACCACCGAGTTAACCAGCTTTTTATAGAAGCGATCAAAACACGGCATATCTTTAACCAACACTTTCAGCATGTAGTCATATTCCCCTGCCATTCGATAAAACTCCATCACCTCTGGAAACTCTGAAACGGTTTCAACAAATTGGCTATACCACTCATGGGAGTGATCACTGGTTTTAACCATAACAAATGCAGTAAATGAAAGATCGAGCTTATCTGGGTTAAGCAGTGCCACACGCTTTTGAATAACGCCTTGATCTTCGAGCTTTTTAAGACGCTTCCAACACGGTGTTGTGGTCAAGTTCACCGCTTCTGCCAACTCATTTAACGACAAAGTGGCATCATTTTGCAGCAAACTGAGTATCTTTCTGTCTGTTTTATCCAGTTCCATTTCTCAACAATACTCATTTGGAGAATAATTTTCTCCATAATAGGAAAATCGAAGGCAATTTAGCAAAGGTTTTCTCTCTAATTATAGGTAGATTATTAACATAATAATTAATTGGAGAGAGTCTGATGTGTACTGACCATAACTGGATTAACAACGCTGTTCGTAAAATTGAAGCCGATTACCAACGATCTGCGGATACCCATCTAATCAAACTCGATTTGCCTAGCGTTGCAGGTATCGACATTTACCTAAAAGATGAAAGCACCCACCCAACAGGCTCTCTAAAGCACCGTCTGGCTCGCTCACTGTTTTTATATGCGATTTGTAATGGTTGGGTTGGCCCTGAAACGACCATCATTGAATCATCTTCTGGCAGTACTGCGGTTTCTGAAGCATACTTTGCTCGTTTATTAGGTTTGCCATTTATTGCCGTGATGCCGAAATGCACTGCACGTAAAAAAATCGAACAAATTGAGTTCTACGGCGGTCAAGCTCACCTTGTTGATCGTTCAGACCAAATTTATGCAGAATCACACCGCCTTGCGAATGAGCTAAACGGCCATTATATGGACCAGTTCACCTACGCTGAGCGCGCAACTGACTGGCGTGGTAACAACAACATCGCTAACTCTATCTTCAGCCAAATGGAGCTAGAAGATCACCCTATTCCAGCATGGGTCGTAATGAGCCCGGGTACTGGTGGCACATCTGCAACCATTGGCCGCTTTATCCGTTACCAAAAACACGACACAAAACTGTGTGTCGTAGACCCAGAAAACTCCGTATTCCACGACTACTTCAAAACAGGCAATGCTAACCTAACCGGCGATTGCGGCAGCAAGATTGAAGGTATTGGTCGCCCTCGTGTTGAACCAAGTTTTATCCCTGGCGTTATCGACGAAATGCGCACTATTAAAGATGCGGCTTCCGTAGCCACTGCACACTGGCTTGAGAAAGTCTTGGGGCGCAAAGTGGGTGCATCAACCGGTACTAACCTTTATGGCGTACTTCAGCTAGCAAGCGAAATGAAAAAACGTGGCGAGACAGGATCAATTGTCACATTACTGTGTGATAGTGGCGAACGCTACTTAGATACTTACTACAACCCTGAGTGGGTAGCGCAAAACATCGGTGACTTACAGCCATACATGGCCAAGCTTGAAGCCTTTGAAGCCACCGGTGAGCTCAACGCCGATTAACTAATCACAATAACGTATAAGGGAGTAGGTGAAGCCTGAAATCACTTACTCCCTTACTCTCCTTTACTTAGCTCTAAACTACTAAACAAGCTACGCTACTTCCCAATTAAACGACATTTGCCTGAAATCCAAGTTAGATATCCCAATTAACTTTTGTTATGTTATAACATCAAACCAAATAAAGGACATCTACCGTGGCTCGCATTCCCGTTGTCGTCTTGCACGGCTTTCTTGGTTCAGGAAAAACCACCCTTCTACGAAGCATTATCACTCGTTCAAACGATAAGCACCCCGCGCCTTCGGTATTGGTTAACGATATGAGTGAACTGAACGTTGATGGTGTGCTCATTGCCAACACCGATGCGGTCAATGAAGCGCAAGGCAACTTTGCCACTATCAGTGGTGACAGCATCAGCAGCCCAAATGGCGTGAAGCAACTGCACAAGAGCCTAAAAACACTTGCAAGCCAAAAACCTGCTTGGATTTTGATTGAAAGCTCTGGTAGCAGCCACCCTTTACCTTTGGTTGAATACTTCAAAGGCCAAAGCAAATTTCGCCTAAGTAGTGTGATTACCCTTGTTGATGCCACTTGGCTAGCACAAGATTTTAATGCTGGAAAATCACTGATACCAAACTGGCAGAACAATCTCGCTCAAAATACACGCGGAATAGAAAATGTGTTGGTGGAACAGATGATGTTTTCCAATCAAATACTGCTGACCAAATCCGATCGATTGGACGCAGAGACAATCCAAACGATTGGGAAAAACATTCACCCAATTAACCCTTATGCTGCGATTAACAGTGTGAGTTGGGGAAATATCTCTGCGCAACACCTATTGCAAAACCAAGAATACAACTATCACCTTGTGGCGCAGTTAACCGAAGAGTTAAGAGCACAAGCCAACGCTCCACTGAATCTATCAGGCAAAGCCAATCAAAGGATTGTCGCAAAAGTGCTTGAAGACGATCGGCCTTTTCACCCAGAAAGGCTTTGGCAAACCTGCCATCAACACCTTACAAAAGGGGTATTTCGCAGCAAGGGATTCTTTTGGTTACCCACCAGAGATGATGTTTCATTACTTTGGAGTCAAACCAACGGTAGCGTAGGCTTAGAAGTCGTCGGCTTTTGGCGCGCGGCAGTGTTGGAAGATGATGGCCAAAACCTTACCGATAAACAGCGACAAATTGTTCAGCAGAAAATAGATAGTACAGAAAGCCGTTTTGGCGATCGCCGCTGCAAACTAACCGTGATCGGCCAAACCGAGGAAGCCGATAGCTTTATTCAAGCGCTCAAAGATTGCCTGCTGACCGAGAGTGAGTTGATTGATTGGCAAAATGGCAAACATTTTGCCGATCCATGGCCACAAAAAGTCGCTAAGTTAGTTAGTAACTAGAACGGTCGTTCTTAAGTAACACTATTTAATGGACGTAAGGAGTAAATCCGTTGCCTCTATTGCGTGTTGTTCTATCTGAGCTTGACTCCAAGCCGCCAGTCCTAATAGAGCCCCCGAACGCGGGGCTAACAGCATACCTAACCACAATTCTATTTTCGTCTTAGCTTGCGTCAGCCCTAGTCGTTCATGAAAGAAGACTTCTAACACATGATGCGTGTCATTCGGCCCAATATTCATGAAGCTTTCCACAACTTCAGGAGCTTGAGCAGCCTCAACAATCAGCAACCTTTGCGTGGCGATATGCTCTGGAGATAGATGAAATTGAACAAATTCAGTCGCAAACGCAATCAAAGCTTCACGTGTATCCTGCAGAGCTAAATGTTGAGAGGATCGGTCATTATAATTAGCGCCTATTTGCTGCAAAGCCGCATGAAAAAGCTGTATTTTCGAAGGGAAATAACGGTAAAGCGTCTGTTTAGTTATCTTAGCCTGTGCAGCAATCTCGTCCATACTGGCGGCGCTATATCCCTCTGATAAAAATACAGATTTTGCCGAATCTAAAATCGCACGCCTTTTCTTTTCTCTGTTTTGTTCAATTTTACTCATCATCAGCCTCAAAGCACTAATCATACTTGTTAGTATGATTTTAATTGACAGAGTACCACTATAAAATCATACTCGCGAGTATGATTTTATAGTGGAGAACTTTTATGACGACTCTTATTACCCGAGCTTTCGCTAACAACAACTACCGAACTCGTGGGTTTCTTATCGCCTTAATTGGGGCGTTGCTCATGAGTATTGACCCCGTATTCATCCGTTTTGCTGGAGTTAGTGGCTTTGATACCGCTTTCTTGTTCGGCCTATTTAGCGCTATTTCAATGCCGTTATTGCTTAAAGCAACCGATAAAAGAGGCATAAAACAAGCTGTTTTTCAAAGCGGTTGGCCCTTGCTGTTGGCTAGCATACTGATGCTAGGTAGCGCTTCAGGGCTTGTCTTTAGTATCAAAAATACTTCAATTGCCAACACCTTTATCATCCTGAGTGCATCACCCGCGATTGCCGCTATCTTTAGCTGGCTCATATTGCGAGAAAAAACCAGCCGCTCCACCATCGTAGCGATTGTTACCGTTATGGTTGGTATCGGCATTGTCGTATCAGGTTCAATGAGCTCAGGCCATTGGTTTGGCGATGCTCTAGCGCTTTTCTCAGTTATCTGTCTTGGGCTGATGTTTACCTTGCTACGCAAATATCAACAAGTGAGCCGATTAGCGAGTGTTGGTTTAGGCGGGCTTCTACTCGCCATCGTTATGGCTTTTTTTGCTGAGCCAAGCAGCTATGACATCAGTACATGGATCATTATGGGGGCGATGGGGTTATTCAGTGCACCGCTCGGTCGCGTTATGTCTATGGTCGCGACTCGTTATATCACCGCCGCAGAAGTATCAATGACGTTGATGCTAGAGACTGTCCTGGCGCCTGTGTGGGGATTTTTGTTCTTTACTGAGATACCAACACTGACCAGCGTAATTGGTGGCGTGATTATTTTGATCACTATTTTGCTTTATACCTTTACATCAATGAAAGACGAACAATAGGAGTGCTTACATGAGAGCAGAGATCAATTATATCGGGACTATCGCAACACCTTATACATCACTCACCCAATGCCCTAGTAACATCGATACGGATGGTCCAAATTGCCAAATTATGTTGTTTGACTCGTATAAATCTGGCTTAGAAGGGCTCAAAACTGGTGAGGAAATTTTGATTCTGTATTGGTTAGAGCAAGCGCAGCGAAGTCAAATGGTTCAAGAAGGTAAGCAAGGGATAACCAAAGGAACGTTTGCATTACGCTCCCCTCATCGACCAAATCCAATTGGCGCGGCCGTATTACCAATCGAGTCCATCAATAATGGCTGTATTACGGTAAAAGGATTAGATTGCTTAGACGGAACGCCAGTCATAGATATTAAGCCCGCCATTAAAAAGGAATTGCGCGATTAAAGTAACAGAAAATAACCGAGCCAAACGTCACAGAGGCAGCCATAAGCTGCCTCTACATTATTTATTTATCTTTCTGGCGTGCCTCAAATGCCGCCAACTGCTCTGGCGTTGCCTTCGGTTGATGATTCTGTTTCCACTCATCATAAGTCATGCCATACACTCGTTCGCGAGCATCATCGATGTCTAAATCCAAGCCTTGCTGGTCTGCTTCTGCTTTATACCACTTACTGAAGCAATTACGGCAGAAACCCGCCAAGATCATCAAATCAATATTTTGTACGTCTTTGTTGTCATCAAGATGCGCCAACAAACGACGGAATACCTGCGCATCTAGCTTATCTTGTTGCTCTTGGGTGAGGTTTTTATATTTAAAGTCAGCCACTTTACTTTCCTTTTTATAATGAATTTTAAGCGAGTATAAACCAGCGATAAAAAAACGCCCAAGCTTTCACTTGGGCGTTTTTAGCAATGTTAGCTTGGTAACAATTAGCCTTGAATGCCAACAATCAACCATGGTGCATTTGGTACCGTTAGATCACGTTCCAAGTGCCAGATATCTTCGATGTTATCTTCAATACCTTCAACCGCATCACGGTAACGACCACTAAACTGCAAGCTCAGCTGAGCTTTGCTCGCATCATGATCGGCACGAACGATTTCTGCATCCACATACATAACGTCTGTGTGTTGCTCGCCGCTCAGTTTTGCGCGTTCCGCTTTTAAATCTTGGTAGAGGCTCGGAGAAACGTATTCTTCAATCGTTTCTAGCTGGTTGTGGTTCCACGCGCCTTGCAAAATACGGTAATGCTCACGCGAACCATTCACAAATGCCGCTTGGTCGAAGCCCGGTGGGTAATTGTGAGGTACGTCTGTTTGCGAACCGAAACCAAAGCCGCCTTGATTTACGTTTGGCTGCTGTTCAAAGTTTTGCACGTTTGGTTGCTCAAACTTAGGTGCATTACCACCAAAGGCAGGCTGTTGGCGTTGATGCTGATTCATACTGCCTTGCTTCGCCCCGAGTAGACCGCGCATCAGTTTGAAGATCACAAACGCAATCAAACCCATGATGAGAATATCCATGAACTGGATACCTTCAAACGCACCACCAAAGAACGCAGCAAGTAGACCACCCGCTAATAGGCCGCCAAGAATACCGCCCATCAAACCTTTTTTGCTTGAGCTTTGCTTCGCAGTTTGCTCTTTACCTACCGTGTTGGTGTTTTGTTTTTGTTGTTTAGGCGCTGGTGCTGTCTTAAAGCTCTTGCCAAAAGACTTACCGCCACCAAACTTTTTAGCTTCCGCTATCGGCGTAATGGCCACAGAGACCATGAGTAACGCCACTAGAGAAAAAAGTCGTTTCATGTTTTTCCTTAGGGTACTTTACTTTCAATTTTAATATTAGCGCTCTCTATACCAGATTGGAACATTCTATACTTGAATTCATGTATCAGAATATTGCAAATATGCTACTTACGCCGGTTGACGCTAGTGGTAGTACCTCATTAGAATATTGAACATTGTTCTTTTAACTTAAGCTCCACATTTCTTAGGTAACTATGGCACGCAGAAACGATCACACCCGCGAACAGCTCATCGCACTGACTTTGAAGACGGTAAAAGAGTTTTTAGAAGATAACTCTTACCATGAACTTAGCTTGCGCAAAATCGCCAATATGATTGGTTACGTTCCTAGTACCTTGGTTAACGTGTTTGGCAACTACAACCTTTTGCTATTGCACGCGGTCGCACAAACATTGGATGAGCTGTCAGTTGAAGCCAAGCAAGTCGTCAACAAGAGCAAAGATCCAAAGACGGCTTTATATGCGTTAGCTTACCTTTACCATGAGTTTGCTCAGCGCCATCCGCATCGTTGGCAGTTGATCTTTGAGCACAATATGAATGGTGAAACCCTACCTGAATGGCAAAGTGAGCGTATTGATAATATGACAGGTATGCTGGAAAGCTTACTACGCGTGCTTGCTCCACAGCGCTCTGATGCAGAAGTGTTACAAGCCAGCCGCGTGTTGTGGTCAGGTGTTCACGGCATCACACTGCTTAGTGTGGATGACAAGTTTTTTGCCGCAGAGCCAATTGATGGCAACCAACTCATTGAAAACTTACTTTCGAACTATCTAGCCAACTGGTAAGCAAAAGGACATGCAATGCCACAGCAAAATCAAGCGTCCCTTTTAACTCAGAGACGCTTCTTACCTTACTTCATTACCCAGTTTTTTGGCGCATTCAACGACAATATATTCAAAAACGTCTTGTTGCTATTCGTCGCGTTTGCAGGCGCTGGCGCTTTACCTGTCTCAAGTAATTTATTCATTAATCTTGCTGCTGGTCTGTTTATCCTACCGTTTTTCTTATTTTCAGCATCCGCGGGGGTGTTGGCCGATAAGTACGAGAAATCTTGGTTTATCCGCAAAGTTAAGTTAGCTGAAATAGGCATCATGTGCCTTGGCGCTATCGGCTTTCTCACTCAAAGCTACGTTATTTTGCTATTTTTGCTGTTTTTAATGGGCACACAGTCAGCCTTCTTCGGCCCAGTAAAATATGCGCTTCTGCCTCAACAACTTAAACCTAAAGAATTGGTCCCAGGTAACGCTCTCGTTGAAACAGGCACCTTCTTAGCCATCCTACTCGGTACGCTCGGCGCTGGGGTTATTGCCTCAATCGAGAACGCCCGATATGCAGCGGCAGGAAGTGTGGTGGTGTTTGCGCTGTTTGGCTATCTGGCCAGTCGTTCCATTCCAGAAGCACCCGCTGCTGCGCCAGATCTTAAGTTCCGCTGGCAGCCAGTAAAACAGACCAAACAGACGATCGCTATTGCGAAATCTGACCGCGTGATTTTCCAATCAATCATGGCCATAAGTTGGTTCTGGTTCTTGGGTGCAGCTTATCTTACCCAGTTCCCTAACTTCACCAAGATTTATCTCAACGGCAATGAAAGCGCCGTTTCGTTTCTACTCGCGCTGTTTTCCGTTGGTATCGCCATAGGCTCATTGGCGTGCGATAAGCTCTCTAACCATCGCATTGAAGTCGGTATCGTGCCTTTAGGCAGCCTTGGCATCACTATCTTTGGGTGGTTGATGGCACGTTCAGTGCCCGATTCGTTGCCGCAGTTTACTAATTTTGTTGAGTTTGTAAGCCACCAAGCGCTTTGGCCAGTCTTTACTTACTTACTATTGCTAGGTGCATCAGGCGGCGTTTTTATTGTGCCTCTCTACGCGATGATGCAGCAACGAGCAAAGGTCACTCAGCGCGCTCAGGTTATCGCTGCTCTCAATATCTATAACTCTTTATTTATGGTTGGCAGCGCAGTTCTTGGCATTATTTGCCTCAGCGTCATTGAACTGACCATCCCACAACTGTTCGCATTATTGGCAGCGCTTAACTTTCTAGTGGCTGCTTATCTATTCTTACAAGTGCCTATTTTCGTGGTGCGTTTTTTAATGTGGGTAGTCACCCATACTATGTACCGCGTAAATCATAAAAACCTTCATCACCTACCTGAAAAAGGCGGCGCACTGATTGTATGTAACCACGTAAGCTACATGGATGCTCTATTGCTCAGCGCGGTGTGCCCACGGCTCATTCGCTTTGTTATGGAAGAAGAGTACGCCAACTTACCGCCATTAAGGCGCTTTCTGAAACGGGCGGGTGTTATCCCTATCTCTGCGACGCGCCGAGGCTCGATTCGCACAGCATTTTCCGAAGTAGAAAAAGCACTCAGCGAAGGTCATATCGTGTGTATATTCCCTGAAGGCAGGCTCACTTCTGATGGCGAGATAAACGAGTTTATGCGCGGCATGGACATCATCTTGCGCCGTAGTCCGGTTCCTGTTATTCCAATGGCTTTAAAAGGGCTCTGGGGAAGCTATTTCAGCCGATACAAAGGTAGAGCATGCAAAGGCCGACCAAAGCGTTTTTGGTCAAAACTTGAGATTGAAGCGGGTGAACCGGTTGATCCGAAAAACGCCACCACAGTGGTCATGCACGAGAAAGTATCAGCATTACGAGGCGATTGGCGCTAACAGCCCCACCCTTTTAGCTTATTAACTAAAAACGCCTGTTCAGTTTTTCTGAACAGGCGTTCAAAACATTCAGACTTACTGACCATCATCGTTAAGCTAAAATAACGTTCTGTTCCAAACTATTTTTTATACCATCCACAATAATGAACAACTATAAACATTACTTTATTTTTGCACTGGCTCTTGTCGCTTGTTTAACTCCATATGTCACTTCACCGACGGCACTCGTTATCGGCTTTTTGCTTGCTTCTTTGGGCTTAGTTCCCACCGAGCTCAACCTGGCGAAGATTACCAAAAAGCTACTCGCCTACTCTATTGTTGGTTTAGGATTTGGTATCCATTTTGAGCAAGCTCTCGCTGTAACGACTGACGGTATCGGCATCATCATTGCGACTATTTCTGGTACGTTAATCGTTGGCTGGTGGCTAACCAAATTACTGAAACTTGATCAAAAACTGGGCTACTTGATTGCCTCTGGCACCGCTATTTGCGGTGGCAGTGCCATCGCGGCAGTTTCTCCTGCGATCAAAGCAGAAGATGAACAAATTGGTTTAGCTCTGGCAACCGTGTTTGTTCTTAACTCCGTGGCGCTGTTCATCTTCCCGGTAATTGGCCATGCTCTAGGGTTAGATCAGCACACTTTTGGTACGTGGGCAGCGATTGCGATTCATGATACTTCGTCAGTGGTTGGCGCGGCATCTGCGTATGGAGAAGAAGCGCTGACAACCGCCACTACGCTAAAGCTCGCGCGCGCATTGTGGATTATTCCTGTGGCATTCGTTAGCGCGTTTATATTTCGCAATGATTCTAAGAAAATCACCATCCCTTACTTCATTCTATTTTACTGCGCAGCTATCGGCATCAGCGACGCTTTGCCTCAGTTCGAAGCGGTATATCAAATCATCTTTGATCTGGCGAAGAAAACGCTGGTGGTGTGTTTATTCTTGATTGGTTGTGGCATTTCGGTAGGGAAACTGCGCTCAGCAGGAGCAAAACCGCTAATGTACGGCGTAACACTCTGGGTTCTTGTTTCTACAAGCTCATTAGCATGGCTAATGCTCGCCTAAAGCTCCTCAGGTTCAAACACCTCTTTGCGGCGCTTATGCTTACGATATAGGATAACCGCCGCAGCCACACACACAAACGCGACCAACTCCGCAATCGAACGGTATAAACCTAAGGTTTGCGTTGCTACGCCTATGCTAAGCAACGCAATCATAATTAACGCTAGCTTCACTTCTTATATCCTTATAGACAATTCCATTCAGGTTATTATGAATTATGGATATAAGAGTGCGAAATTCACTTTTGCTCTGTGATATAACTTTGCGTCACTAGAAACCGCCTAAAGCGGAACCCAAACCGTATTTTCCGCCAGCCAGTGTTTGACATCTCGTCGCGAGAGTTTGATTCCGCCTGCCAATAAATGCTGAGGTAGCTTTAGATAAGCGTCTGGCTGTTTAAATCGCACGAGTTTGTCTTTCAACCAAGCATCAATATCGTTCAACTCTAAATCAGCCTCACCGCTAATCAGTGCGACTGGGCGAGCGCCATACTCTTCATTTTCGACAGGAACAACAATGACCTGTGATACGTTTGGGTGCTGGGCAAGCACTTGTTCAATCTCTTCACAGTGAATGTTTTCGCCACCAGAAATAAACTGGTTGTCTGCGCGACCGACAATGATCAACTCATCTTGCGCTGACCAACGGCCAAGATCTTTGGTATCAAACCAACCCTCGGAATCTAAAATCGGCTCGAGCTTACCTTGTTGAAAATAGCCACTGGCGATGGTTTCTCCACCAACCCAAATACGACCATTTCGAATCTCTAACTGCCGTTGAGGTAACGTCTTCCCCGCACTGTAGTTTGCATCAATTCTTTTCGCTGTCACCGTTGAGGCCGCTTCCGTCATACCATAGCCAAACCATGTTTCAATGCCTCGTTTGGCCGCATCTTGACTCAATGATAAATCAACATGGCTACCACCAAGCAAAACATGGCTCAAAGACAATGGCTGGTTGTCTGCCAATAGGCGAGTTAATTGGGCTGCAACAAGGGAGGCATGGCTAACCCCTTGTATATCTTGGGCGAGATCGCCTATGCCGACTTTTAAACATGCACCAACACTTAACCAACGATGCACGATCGCTAAACCAGAAACATGGTACATAGGTAGGCTTAACAGCCAAGTATCGCCTTGAATAAACTGAAACTGCTCAAGCAAGCCTTGAGCAGAAGCTTGATGCTGAGTGAACTGATGTGCAACGGCCTTAGGTGCGCCCGTCGAGCCAGAGGTGAACACTATCGAGCACAACTGCTGAGGTGAAAATGCAACTGGTGAAAGGCGACTATCGTCGGAGATCTCGTCAGAACTCGCAAAGTCTAACTTGACCAATCGTTCACTAGTTACAACGTCAAAAGAACTCATATCACCAGTAGACCAAATCAAAGCATCATGACTCGATGAATATAATCGTTCTAGCTTGTCGGCTAACTTTTGCTGCGGCTCTGGCATGCTAAAGGCGCATATCACTCCAGATTGAATACAGGCTAAGTAGAGCAGTAGCAATTGATCACTGTTTCGACCAATACAGGTGACAACATCACCTTGCGTAATGCCTTGCTGGTCTAGCTGAATACTAAGGTGGTCAATGCGTGACTGTAGCTGTAACCAAGTGAGTGAATAATTTGGTGTGGTAAGAGCGAGGGAATCTGGGCTCGTGCGAGCCCAGTTTTGTACTGGCGTGTTAGCTGCCATTAAGCTTGCCAGATTAACGCTTGATCTGACAGCTTAGCGATTGGCAAATCACTACCCGGCCATGGTACTTCAAGCTGAGAAGCAAACAGGCTATTAGTATCTAGCCCCGGCACTTCATCAGGCAACAACCATTTAGCTAAGCGAGCTAATTGATTCAAGCCTAAGCTACTTTCAATACTTGAACTGATCACCGCTTTGATACCCATCGCTTTCGCTTGCTCAATCAGCGATACGCAAGTCTCAACCGAACCAATTAACATTGGCTTGATAACGATGGTTTTCGCGCCCGTAAAGTCCGCCAGCTTGAAATCTGGCTTGCGCACTGCATGTTGCAAGGTTTCATCCCATGCCACCGCGATGCCCGTATCAATCGCAAACGAGAAGCTGTCGCCCGGCACTTTACATGGCTCTTCGATGAACTCAATGCGTTGTCTGAATGATGGCGTCACGTAGCTCGCAAACTTGAGCGCTTTCTCTTTTGTCCAAGCGCGATTAGCATCCAAACGCAGAGTAAGCTCAGGAATCGACTCTAAGAACAGATTCACCACCATGCCATCACGAATCGGCTCATAAAGGCCAACTTTAATTTTGGCGACTTTCTTGCCTTCCATATTAAGCAATTTTGGTAATAACTCATCAGGGTCACCGCTACACAGAGGCGCTGAATCATAGTTACCTTCAGCAGGTAAACCTTGGTTCAGTTCAAGCTGAGCCATCGACAAACCATAAGCAACGGATGGGTACATTTCGCTTTGTTCAAGCGTCTTGTTTTGTTGCCATGCGCTCAAGTGTTCAACCAGTTGAGAATAGGCTTCTTCCATGGTTTCAGTGCTAAAACCTTGCAAAGGTGCAACTTCGGCACGACCGATTTTACCCTCTTCTGCGAGTTCAATAATGAACCCTTCACGCTCGGTCAATCGACGCTCGCGTAATATCACTCCACTATCCATTGGCAGAGCGTATCGGTACAGTTTAGCTGACCTCATAATCTTTCTCTTTCACTCGTTAAAGGGACTCATAAAACGAACAAACAGCAATGATATAGACCCGATTACATCTATTAAGATTCAATCTAATCTCACTTTATTTTCATTGCTGTTGCGAATCCTAATGATCTCTATGGGTTACGAGGAAATTTATTGAAATCAGGACGACGCTTCTCGTTGAACGCGTTACGGCCTTCTTGGCCCTCTTCCGTCATGTAGAACATCATGGTTGCGTTACCCGCTAGCTCTTGCAGACCCGCTTGACCATCACAGTCAGCATTTAGGGCTGCTTTCAGGCAGCGTAACGCCATTGGGCTGTGCTGCAATGTTTCACGACACCAACGAACGGTCTCTTTCTCTAGATCTTCAAGTGGCACAACCGTGTTAACTAGGCCCATATCCAGAGCTTCTTGTGCATCGTAAAAACGACATAAGAACCAAATTTCACGAGCCTTCTTCTGACCCACGATACGTGCCATGTATGAAGCACCCCAGCCGCCATCAAATGAACCGACTTTCGGGCCAGTTTGTCCAAATTGCGCATTTTCAGCAGCGATGGTTAGGTCACACATCATGTGAAGTACGTGGCCGCCGCCAACTGCCCAGCCAGCAACAGCTGCGATAACTGGTTTAGGACAAGTACGAATTTGACGTTGGAAGTCCAATACGTTTAAGTGGTGAGTACCGCTATCATCTTGGTAGCCGCCGTAATCGCCACGGATCTTTTGGTCACCGCCAGAGCAGAACGCATCTTCACCCAAACCGGTTAGGATAATCACACCGACCTGCTCATCATAGCGAGCATCCGCGAGTGCATTGATCATCTCTTTTACTGTTTGTGGGCGAAACGCGTTACGTACCTGTGGACGTGCAATGGTGATTTTCGCGATGCCATCTTCCGACTTGTGATAATGAATGTCTTCAAACTGATCGCTACAATCTTGCCAGTTCACTGGTGCGTATAATTCTTGTTCTGAAATACCTACTGTTTTAGCCATGGTGATTCCTGTTTGTTTTAGCTATTCACTCACCGAAATGAGTGCAGATTCGTTCTTTAATTTGGTCTGCAAATGCTTGGGGTTGTTCTTTATGTACGTTATGCCCTGCATTTGCGATTTGACTGAAAGCTAAGCCACTGGCTTGCGCCATTTGGCTGAACTTATGATCCTTTTCGCCGCATATATAGTGTAACTGCGTACTGCTATTGCGTAATTCATTGAGTAAATACGATTGCTTCGCAAGCGATGTGGCTTGCAGCATGTGTCCTATTGCTGGGCCTAGATTAGCACTGCGGCGACGAATGAAAGTTTGTCTTTGCGCATGGTTTAATGAAGAAAATACCGCTTGGCGATACCAATCGTTCAATACCTGTTCAATTGGCTCAGATTTGAAACGGTTTGCCCAGTCACAATCCGCCTGCCAGCGCTGCTGCTTTTCTTGCTTGGTCTGTAACCCGAAGTTACCCCCCTCAATCATAGCCAATGGAATATACAAACCATTAAAAGCATGATTGGCGATGCCATGCATAGCAATACGCCCACCGAGTGAGTAACCGATTAATACAATAGAAGAATTGTCTTTTATTAGAGTAAGTAAAGTGTCAGAAATGAGCTGACAAACGTGGGCAAAATCATCACACACAATGTGTTTACTTTGACCATGTCCGGGCAAATCAAGGGTAATGCACGGCCAGTCAGAAAGGTGCTCGATACATGCTTGCCAATCATGACCATCCCCTAATAGGCCATGCAGAAACACCAATAATGGTGCATCTGTCTTTAGGCGTTTCGGTTGATGATAGCTATAAGCAAGCATGTAACTGATTCAGTACCTGTTTAATTTGGCTCGACGCTTGTTCTGGAGGCGTTTGTATCTCTAATAGCAGTGCACCGCTTCCAGACTGTAAATGGTTTTCTAGCTGCTGTTGATACGCTTGGCGAGTCGTCACCAACTGGTAACCAAGCTTAAATTGCTGCGCAGCGTGGCTAAAATCAAAACCATGCGGCATTTGATACAACGCCTGTTTTTGCTGTTGTGGTACTGGCAGCAAATCAAAAATAGCGCCGCCATCGTTATTGGTCACCACAATGACCACAGGGGTTTGCTGATGAGTAAACAGCGCCAAAGAATTCACATCGTAAAGCAGCGACGTATCGCCAATATACAACACACTTGGCTGTTGATTTGCTCGTACCACTCCGGCAGTAGTGGCTACTAAACCATCAATACCTGAAGCACCTCGATTTGAATAAACGGTTAAGTCATTAATTTTAGAGAACATATCGACCAAGCGAACAAACAAGCTATTGCCTAAAAATAGCTCAGTCTGACTTGGTAATTGCGACAAGGTTAACGCGAGTTCTAACTCTGACAGAGAGGTATTTCCGGCACACAAGTCTTTTGCAATGTTGGCAACTCGTTGGCTTTCTACTTTGAGAGAGTCTGCCCAGCCTGCATTATCAATAACCAAGTCGTAACTTCGTTCTATGTGCGTTTCAAGCCAAGACTTTAGCCCGCTTTGATGGTGTATTTGTGGTAAGTGGGCTTGGTTGTTACGTGATAACTGCGGGCTCACATAGTGATACTCCGCGCCCTGCTCCACTACAGTGCTCAACCATTGGTTAAGGCGTTTAGAAACGATTCGTGAACCAAGCTGAACCACAACTTGCGCTTCACTAAGCTCGTTTTTGGCCTTAGCATCTTGCAGCCAAATATCAAAATGAGCCCACTCACTGGTGCAACCAGATTGTGGGTCACAAAGCAGAGGCCACCCTAAATACTTTGCTAGTTGCAGCGCTAGTTTAGTCTCTTTGAGCTCCACGCTACCGACAACGAGTACACCTTTACGAGTCATCCAGCTCACATCAATATCAGTCGTGAAGCAAGCCTGAGGTATCACTTTATTGACGTACGGCTGCTGACTTTGCTGCCAAGCCGAAACCTGTGCTAAATAGCCTTGGTAAATGGACTTGTCTTGCTCGGAATAGAGCGGCTCAGGGAACGGACAGTTAATATGCACCGCACTGCCAAATTGCTGCTGGCGATACATAACATCATCAATAGAAGTCAGTAACCAACGCAGCGAAACTTGTTCACTTGGCGTTGGAAGCTCAAGATTCGCAGTTACATGAGATGAGAAAATACCGCTTTGTACTATCGCCTGATTCGAGCCGCAATCGACTAGTTCAACCGGTCTATCAGCGGTTAATACCACCAGCTTTTCACCGGTTAGCTTAGCTTCTGCAATGGCTGGCAATAAATTAGCCACCGCAGTGCCCGAAGTAACAACGATGGCCACCGGCTTACGGCTCGCTTTTGCTAAGCCTAATGCAAGAAAGCCTAGCCCACGTTCATCAAAGTGAGTATGAATGTTCAGCTTGGGGTTAGCAGCCGCTTCTAACGTTAATGGCGTCGAGCGAGAGCCCGGCGCCACACAAATTTGCTCGACGCCGAAACGCGCTAACTCTTCTAATAAAGTTTGCGACCAAATTCGGTTGAGTATCGCTTGATCTGAGATTGGCGGTTGTTGAGCCATTAAGAGGCTACTCCCAATGGTGGATGGTCAGTAATTAACGACAATAACGTTGCCATTTTCTTATTCAGCTCTTGCCATTCATGTTCAGCAATTGAGCCGGGAACGATCCCCGCGCCAGCATAAAGATGAACCTGTTCGTCGACCACTTGCGCACTGCGAATCGCAACACAAAACTCGGCTTTTTCATGGCTGATATAGCCCATAGAACCCGCGTACCAGCTACGAGCAAAAGGCTCATGTTTTTGAATAAAGTCCATCGACTCTTTTCGTGGTAAGCCTGCTACGGCAGCGGTAGGTTGCAAACAAGAAAGCAGCTGAACGCCATTCACACCGGATTGAAGATGAGCGCGAATGCTACGTTTGAGGTGTTGCACTTTACGTAGACGCACCAAACGCACCTCGTGCTCCACAGTCACTGATTCAGAATATGGCGTCAGACGTTCAATGATGTCATCAACAACAAATTGGTTTTCGTTGAGATTTTTGCTGTCTTGAGAAAGCCAATTCGCGAGCTTCATGTCTTGGCTCGCGCTATCGCCGCGTCCAATCGTACCAGCCAGTGCTTCAGTATAAAGATCAGAGCCTAAGCGTTGATACAAGCGCTCTGGTGTCGAACCTAAAAAGCAGTGAGTGTCATCAAGCGCCAACATAAAATGAAAACTCTGATGATTATGTTCAATGCTTGATTTCAGTAATTGAGTGCCACAAATAGCCGTGTCGAGTTCAAGGGTTGTCTTGCGCGCTAACACCACTTTTTTAAACGCTTGTTGCTCAATACCCGTCAGAGCTTGCTCAACTAATTGCGACCATTGAGGCTGTTCGGGGCTATGGCTCATCTTGTTAACATGAGCAGATAATGGCAAAAGATTGCTGACTTGCTGCTTTAATCCGCTTAACGCTTTTATTGCAAGCTGCTTATCGTGGTGAAAGTTAACCGCCAAAGACCAACACGTCTCTTCACGAATCAACTCTATTTGCGGTAAGAAAAAAAACGATTCTGGACAATCGGGATTTTTGTCAGTTTGGCCATCAAAAGAACGCCCCCCCCAAATACGCTGCCCTTCGTTAATGCAAGCATACGCCGGAGCTGGATCAGTAAAAGTGTACAACTGGCCTAACGCCACCACTTCTTCTTGGGTATCTCGTGATTGCCAATAAAACTTTGGAAACAAAGGCTGGGCTTGTAACCAATCAATGCACGCAAAATCAGGTTTTTGCGGTAGAACTTGAACCAGACGAGTTTCCCCGTCATTTGCATCCTTTACACGGTTAATCAGTTCGGTAATGGCTTGCTGGAAATATGACAAATAAACCTCGATCACAATCGATTTAGATGAGTAATCTAATTATACACTGCGTGCAGATCAAGATCGTAAGCAATGTTTTGCAGAATCCTGTGATTGCACTCAGATGACAGTTGAACTAAAAAGCGCGAAAAGCCAGATTTTTATTCTACCAAAGTCCATTTTGGTGTACTTTAATAAAGAAATTCAATTATTTTTAGGTTTTACACAATGCAAAATATCGGGATGTCGTCAAAACTCGATAATGTCTGCTATGACATTCGAGGTCCTGTACTCAAACATGCTAAGCGCATGGAGGAAGAGGGGCATAAAATACTGAAACTAAATATTGGTAACCCCGCCCCATTTGGTTTTGACGCCCCAGATGAAATTTTGGTCGATGTGATTCGTAACTTGCCAACTTCGCAAGGTTACTGTGACTCAAAAGGCATTTACCCTGCGCGTAAAGCCGTGGTGCAGCATTATCAAAAGAAAGGTATTCGCTCTTTAGATGTAGAAGATGTCTACATTGGCAATGGCGTCTCTGAACTGATCGTAATGGCAATGCAAGCATTGCTGAACAATGGCGATGAAATGCTTGTGCCGGCACCTGATTACCCACTATGGACAGCATCTGTAGCGCTATCAGGTGGTAAAGCCGTGCACTATCTATGTGATGAGCAAGCAGACTGGTTCCCTGATCTGGATGACATTCGCAGCAAAATCACGCCAAAAACACGCGGCATCGTGCTGATCAACCCGAACAACCCTACCGGTGCGGTATACAGCCGTGACTTCTTGTTGGAAGTGATCGAAATTGCACGCCAACATAAGCTGATTATCTTTGCTGATGAGATCTACGACAAAGTACTGTACGACGGTGCAACCCATACTTCAGTAGCAACTTTGACGGATGACGTACTGGTAATGACCTTCAATGGTCTATCGAAAGCCTACCGAGTGTGTGGCTTCCGCGGCGGTTGGATGTTTATGACTGGTCCTAAACATCAAGCAATGGGCTATATTGCTGGCTTAGAAATGCTGTCGTCGATGCGTTTATGTGCCAACGTGCCAATGCAGCATGCTATTCAAACCGCATTGGGTGGCTACCAAAGTATTAATGAACTGATCTTGCCGGGTGGACGCTTACTTGAGCAACGCGACCGTGCGTGGGAACTGATCAACCAAATCCCGGGCGTATCGTGTGTAAAACCAAAAGGTGCGATGTACCTTTTCCCGAAAATTGATACTAAGAAATACAAGATTCACGATGACCAAAAGATGGTGCTCGATTTCTTAGTACAAGAAAAAGTGCTGTTAGTACAAGGCACTGGCTTTAACTGGCCTAAACCGGATCACTTCCGCATCGTGACTTTGCCGCACGTGGAAGACTTGGAAACCGCTATTGGCCGCTTTGAACGCTTCTTGTCGACCTATAGCCAGTAGCATTTCAAACCTAAGTCTCTTATTCTTAAAGCAATCATCTGCAATCAGGTGGTTGCTTTTTTATTGATGGTGACTCAAAGGCCATTATCTTGAGTCAGATTTAAAGGGAAGGAAACAAGTCATGAAAGAGAGCCATTTTTTCGCTCATTTAGCTAGGATGAAACTGATTCAACGTTGGCCACTGATGCGCTCTGTCTCCACAGAGAACATCTCTGAGCACAGCCTACAAGTCGCCTTTGTTGCCCATGCCCTTGCTCTGATCAAAAACAAAAAGTTTGGCGGTAACGTCAACCCTGAACGTATCGCTATATTGGGCATGTACCATGACACCAGTGAAGTATTAACCGGTGATTTGCCCACTCCGGTGAAATACTACAACCCAGAGATCGCCAAAGAATATAAGAAGATTGAAGCCGCCGCAGAGCAAAAGCTGCTTTCTATGCTGCCAGAAGAGTTCCAAGAGGACTTCGCCCCTTATCTGGTTTCTCAATCTGCCCACACTGAAGACGCAAAAATCGTTAAACAAGCGGATACCATCTGCGCCTATCTTAAGTGTTTAGAAGAACTTAGCGCCGGCAACCACGAGTACGCTTTGGCGAAAAAACGCCTTGATGTCACCTTAAAAGAGCGCCACACACCAGAAATGGACTATTTTCTCAATACTTTTGCGCCAAGCTTTGAACTATCACTAGACGAAATCAGCTAACACACTGTATGGTAATGAAATAAGTTGAACATATCCGATAAATTCCTATTCGGAAAATACAGGTGAGTGAGTATTTCTAATTACTGATTGTTGGTTGGCCCAAGTTAAGGAGTGCGCGTATGACTTTTGATCTCAGCCCGATGTGGCAAAGCCGTCATGACGATGAGCATAAAATCCGCCGCGATGACCATCGCAGCCCTTATCAACGCGATAGAGCCCGCATTCTCCACTCCGCGGCATTTCGTCGCCTCCAAGCGAAAACTCAAATACACGGCACCAGCATCGATGATTTCCACCGAACCCGCCTGACTCACTCGCTTGAAGCCGCGCAACTTGGCACCGGCATCGTTGCTCAAATCAAAAAGAAGCAACCTGAATTTCGTAGTTTACTGCCTACCGATAGCCTGATCGATTCTATCTGTCTCGCGCATGATATCGGCCATCCGCCTTATGGTCATGGCGGTGAAATCGCACTGAATTACATGATGCGTGACCATGGCGGATTTGAAGGCAACGCCCAAACCTTCCGCATCGTCACTAAGCTAGAACCTTACACCGAAAACTTCGGGATGAACCTAGTGCGCCGCACCCTACTCGGCTTAATCAAATACCCTGCGCTTATTAGCGCCACTCAAGCGAAGCAGCGCGCAGAACCTGTCTCCCATCAAAGAAAGTTACGTGCTCACGATTGGACTCCGGCCAAAGGTATTTACGATTGTGACGCAGCATTATTTGACTGGGTCTTACAACCTCTCACTGATGGTGAAAAACAGGTGTTTTCCCAGATGCGTGATGAACAACTTAGCCCTAGCCAGCACAGCAAAACACGCTATAAGTCTTTAGACTGCTCGATAATGGAACTGGCAGACGACATTGCTTATGGTGTGCACGATCTAGAAGATGCGATTGTATTAGGTATGGTTAATCGCCATCAATGGTTAGAAGCAGCAGCCAGCCAACTGGCGGAATGTGGTGACCCATGGTTTGAAAAACACATCGCATCAGTCAATGAGATGTTGTTTGCAGGCACACACTATCAACGCAAAGATGCCATTGGTGGTATGGTTAACGCCTTACTGACCAGTATTTCAATCAAACCTGTCGATGCTCCATTTGATTCTAAACTGCTGGCGTTCAACGCTTACCTTGAGCCAAGCATGGCGAAAGCATTAGACATTCTAAAACGCTTTGTCAGCCAATACGTGATTCAAGCGCCGCACGTACAGGTGATGGAATACAAGGGCCAACAAATCATCATGGATATCTTTGAAGCGATGAGCGCCGACCCGATGCGATTGTTACCTTTAGAAGTGAGAAAAGACTGGAGCTGCGCTAAAGAGGAAGCCGCGCAGATGCGCGTGATCGCGGATTACATCTCATCAATTACCGACGGTCACGCGAAACGCTTGCACCAGCAGTTGTTCTCTCCGCTATAAGCATTAGCTTCGGTAGTTTTTCTCAAACACACCCGCAGGCATCTGGGCAATTTGAAACTCAATCATTTGCTCAAATGCCACCAGCAGAGGTGAGAAGTCCCGCTCGGGCTCAAGCCCTTGAAGCACATGGTAACCAGCCTCAACCGTAGACAGCGCATTGTCACTTGGGGCTTTACGAATCCGATAATTACCTTTTAAGTCATTTGGCAAGCGCACTTGAGGCAAGGTGTGTAAATTAGTAGAAAGCTGCCACATCTTAAACGCTTTTTTCCAAGTGCCATCGAGCAAAATCACTCGGTATCGGCTCACCTGATCACTCTGGCGATTACGCAGTGTTTCTAACTCAATGGATTGCTCTCCCGGGTAGAGAACAAAATGTTGGTACGTCTTATCGGCTAATAATTGATTTAACGACTCGTTGTCTGAAAAGTTCTCGCCAACAAAAGAGTAACTATTTGATAAGCAAAGCGTGAGAATGCGAGCTGTCCCCATAGGGCGCTTAGTTTCACTTGGATGTTGAAGGATGATTAACTCAACGTTCGATGGTAGGCTTTGTACCCACTGACAAATACACGCTTTGAGTGATTTTCCACATTGAGAACAATATCGAGACATGGCTGGCAATTAATCTTTCTGTTATTGGCGGTAAGTGCTGCTTGCTTAGCATTACAGTTTGAACCATTGGCATCTTTTGCCAACTGGCAAGCGGAGCTTATTCCTCAAGGCCAGTGGTTGCGCATCCTAACAGGAAACTTCACTCATACCAACTTTAACCACCTTGCCATGAACATCGCCGCTTTATGGATCATCACTTTTATTTTTAAGCCGAGTGCTCGTTCACTACTCGCGTTATTAGTGTTGGTGAGCTTAGGCGTTGGCATCGGGATTCTCTATACCGATATTCAAAGCTATGTCGGTCTATCTGGCACGCTACATGGCTTATTTGCGTATTACGCATTAAGAGAAGCATTGCAAGGTCGCAAAAGCAGTTGGCTGTTAGTGGTAGGCGTTATCGCTAAGGTCGCTTGGGAGCTGACTCAAGGCCCATCGGCGTCAACAGCGGCGCTCATTAACGCCAGAGTCGCAATTGAAGCCCATCTTTGTGGCACTGTAAGCGGTATATTGTTTGCTTTCATTTCTTATCCGGTTTATAAAAACGCTCGTTAAGTCGCACTACCTAACTTAATGATTTTCTAAACTAATTAAGATTGATATTCTTTGCGCCATAAACACCCAGTTGCACAGTATAAATTATGACCACTACCGCTCAGCGTCGCGATGCCATATTGCAGCATATTCAGACTCATCAAAAAGGTGAGGTAAACTATTTTTCTGAATTGTATGACGTTTCTGAAGTCACCATCCGTAGTGATCTTAATTACTTAGAAAAAAAAGGCTGTGTCACTCGTTGCTACGGCGGCGCTCTTATCAATAATCACTTCGCCTTTGACCGCCCACTTAACGATAAAAAACAGCTCCATTCCGATATAAAAGCGAAGTTAGGTCAATACGCTGCTTCGTTAGTGAATGACGGTGATCGTATTATTCTTGATTCAGGCTCTACAACGGAGCAAATAGCCCACCATCTTGGCGATAAACGTAATCTGACCGTTATGACCAACGGCATCAATATCGCTTATCATCTCGCGAACAAAGACGAGATCGAAGTGATGGTCAGCGGAGGGATGATGCGTAAGAACTCCTATTCCTTACATGGTTCGGGTGGTGAAGAGTTACTGTCAGGTTTTCGGTTCAACACCTTATTCTTAGGCGTTGACGGTTTTGATAAGCAGACTGGCGTCACTACCCCACACCAAGGCGAAGCCGACATTAATCGCAAAATGGTTGAAGCGGCACGAACTGTCATTGCCATTACTGACTCGTCCAAGTTTAATCGTCAAAGTTTTTGTCTCATCGCTCGTCCTGAACAGCTGGATATGCTGATTACAGACAACGGTATTCCTAAAGACTACTTAGATCATTTAACTGCGCTTGGCGTTGATGTTCGTATCGTTAATGACTAAATCACTGCTAGCTTTTGACATTCAGTATTCGAACGCCTTTCACTCTGTTTCGTTCTTACCTTAACCATTTCGATTAACTTCCTTTCTATTTAAAAACTATTCATCACCACTGACTAATATTCATTTCAATACGCATAAATTTCTACTTTTACCTAAAGTGTGATCTCGCGCAGGAGCTACTCCGAAACCCTCACTTTCAGTACCACTATTTCGCTCCTTTCACTTTTGATTTTATAAAACCCATACCCCAACTGGCTTTCGGTTGATCCTCTTGGCTACAAAACGAAAGCCCGTGCTTTCACTTTCATTCAAACGAAAGGATTTAACCCACTAAACCGAAAGAAAACAGGGTGTGATCTACCTTTCACTTTTATTTCGCTTGCCCTGATTTAATACCAATCAAAAGAAATCGAAACATTTCAACAGAAGAATGAAATGCAACGAAAGAGGGATTGGTAATGACCAGTGCAGAACGAAGACAAAAAATTATGGCGCATATTCGCACCCATGGCTCTGGCCGTGTGGATGAGTTTGTCGACCAATTTAATGTGTCTGCGGTAACCATTCGTCATGATCTGAACTTACTCGAAAAAGAAGGCTGCGTGTTCCGCTGCTACGGTGGCGCTAGTTTGAACCCAAACTTTGCCTTCGATCAGCCTCTTTACCGCAAAGATCAGATCAACCGCAGCGCCAAACAGAGCATTGCCGAAGCGGCCGCCAAACTTGTCGAAGATGGTGAAGCTATCATTCTAGACTCCGGCTCTACCATCGGCTTAATGCCTCAATACCTCAGTGGTAAACAACAGCTGGTCGTTATGACTAACGCGCTTAATACCGCTTACCAGCTCAGTGGCAACGAAAACATCGATTTACACGTCGTGGGCGGCACTTTGCGCCGAGCATCTTGCTCTTTAATTGGCCACCACGGCGAACAACAAGTCCGCTCTTATCTATTCGACAAGCTTTTCTTAGGGGTCGATGGCTTCGACCTCAAAGCGGGTATCACGACTCCAGATAACCATGAAGCGCAAATCAACCGAGCGATGTGCGAATCGGCGCGTCAAGTCATCGCGGTCACTGACTCCAGTAAATTTGGCCGCAAAAGCTTTTGCATGATTCGCGCAGCGAACCAAATTGATGTGCTCGTAACGGATAGCAATATCCCAACTAGCACACACCAAGCCTTACTCGACATGGGTGTCGAAGTGATTCTCGCAGACCAAACCATTAATTAGGGACCACCATGAAATCTTTACAATCACTGATTGAACAGCACAAACAAGGACACGCCACCGGCATTTACTCGGTTTGTTCTGCGCACCCATTAGTATTAGAGGCAGCGATCAAGCAAGCGGCGCAAGACGACCAACTCGTGCTCATTGAAGCCACCTCAAACCAAGTGAATCAATTTGGTGGCTACACAGGTATGACACCACAAGACTTTGCTAAACACGCTTATGAGCTTGCGGAGCAGCTTAACTTCCCGACTGAACGTATCGTACTTGGTGGCGACCACCTTGGCCCAAACTGCTGGCAGAACCTACCCGCGAAACAGGCCATGGAATACTCAGCAACGATGATTCATGACTATGTCACAGCTGGGTTTAACAAGATTCACCTCGACTGCTCAATGTCTTGCGCTGACGACGAAACGCCACTCAGCGAAGCTGTGATGGCTGAGCGTGCTGCGCAGCTTTGTTTAGTCGCCGAAGATGCATGGCAGCAATCTGGCGGCGAAGCACCACTCTATGTCATTGGGACGGAGGTACCGACTCCCGGTGGTGCACTGGAATCTTTGGAAGAGGAAGGTTTAGAGCTAACCAAACCAGAAGAAGCGCTCGCCACTTTAGACGCTCACCATCAAGCATTCAGCGATCACGGCTTAGGTTACGTTTGGCCTCGTGTGATTGGTCTTGTTGTCCAGCCGGGTGTGGAATTTGACCATCACTCAATTCATCACTACCAAAGTAGCCAAGCACAAGCACTAAGTAAAATCATTGAGAGCCAGCCTCATTTAGTGTTTGAAGCGCACTCTACCGATTATCAAAACCCTAGCGCTTACCACGAGTTGGTCAAAGACCACTTTGCCATTTTAAAAGTAGGCCCAGCGCTGACCTTCGCTCTACGTGAAGCTCTATATGGACTAGAGCGAGCAGAGCTTGAATGGTTAGGCAGTCACGATGCTTCTCACCTACGTGACACCGTCGAGCAAGTGATGCGTGAAGAGCCGGACTACTGGCGTTCTCATTACCTAAGCAAAGGCCACCAGCAGTTTCTTGATTGCAGCTACAGCTTAAGCGATCGCATTCGTTACTACTGGACACACCCAGAAGTACAAAAAGCGCAGCGTACCCTGTTTAACAACCTTGCTGCCAATCCATTGCCGCTGACTTTACTTAGCCAATATTTACCGAATCAAGCGAAAGCAATTTTCCAAAATAATATTCAGAACCAGCCCACTGACATTGTAATTCACAAGATCATGGAAGTGACCGAAGTCTATTCCGATGCCTGTTATTCAAATGCAGTGGCGTGCAAGGAGACCATCTAATGACCACGT
Organism: Vibrio sp. LaRot3; assembly: GCF_027587025.1. GTDB lineage: Bacteria > Pseudomonadota > Gammaproteobacteria > Enterobacterales > Vibrionaceae > Vibrio. Next base: position 1,298,506 of record NZ_JAPPTI010000001.1, read on the forward strand.
TTTTAGGCTACGAAGCTACATGGCTTGAGCAACACAACGGCATTCATACTGCTCAAGAAATTAATCATCAGCCACGTTTATGGCGCAACCTTGCGGATATTTTGCAGAGCCAGTTCGAATCAGCGAACGCATTTTTAGCGCCACTATTGGCTCGTAAAGAGCTGCGCATCATTCTCACTGGCGCTGGCACTTCCGCTTTTGTGGGCGATGCGGCAGCACCTTTCATCCAAGCAGGGTTGAACTTCCAAGTCGAATCTATTCCAACCACGGATTTAGTTTCTAATCCAGAGCAGTACCTAGACCCTAAGCGCCCTACTCTGTTGGTGTCTTATGCTCGCTCAGGCAACAGCCCTGAAAGTGTGGCAGCGGTTGAGTTAGTGGATCAGTTCATCCCTGAAAGCTTCCACCTGTTCTTAACCTGTAACAGTGAAGGTGCTCTCTCTCGTTACTCAGACAAAGCCAGCAACGCTTACTGCATGTTGATGCCTGAAGGTTCAAACGATAAGAGCTTTGCCATGACATCCAGCTTCAGCTGTATGTTGATGTCTACCTTGGTGCTGCTCGGTGGAGAAACACCTACCCAATGGCGCAGCCACATCGAAACCATCGCAGAGCTCTGTGAGAACAAACTTTCGCAATGGCAAAGCAATATTAAACAGCTCTCAACTCAAGCGTATGAACGCTTAATTGTATTGGGCAGCGGCGGCTTTGCAGGCCTTGCTCGTGAAGCATCTCTGAAATCTTTAGAGCTAAGTGCTGGCAAGGTGATGACTGCATTTGACTCATCTCTAGGATTCCGTCACGGGCCTAAATTCACCATCAATGACAAAGCGCTAGTGATTCAACTCTTCTCTAGCGATACCTATACCCGCCAATACGACATGGATCTATTCAACGAGATTCGCAGTGACCAGCAAGCCCTTGGCCATATTGCCATTACAGAGGGTGCGCTTGATAGCGACAACGTATTTGAGCTAGGCCAACTCAACTTAGGTGATGCATGGCTGTGCTTCCCGTACATCCTGTTCTGCCAAATGTTGGCATTTGAAAAATCACTCCAGCTTGGATTCGGCCCTGATAACCCATGTCCAACTGGCGAAGTAAACCGAGTGGTGCAAGGCGTCACCATCTATCCATTTAACCAATAACGCTACCCATTAATAAGCATCAATTAAGTAAGAAATTGAATTTTAGAAGGAAACTAACATGCCAAATATCGTTTTAAGTCGTATTGATGAGCGTCTAGTTCACGGCCAAGTCGGTGTGCAGTGGGTAGGTTTTGCAGACGCAAACATCGTTGTTGTGGTTAACGATGAAGTCGCGGAAGACTCCATCCAACAAAACCTAATGGAAATGGTGCTCGCTGATGGTATCGCAATTCGTTTTTGGACGGTGCAGAAAACCATCGACACCATTCATAAAGCCTCCGACCGCCAACGCATCCTACTGGTGTGCCGTACACCAAAAGATTTCCGTCAATTGGTCGATGGCGGTGTGCCAATCACCAATATCAACGTAGGCAACATGCACTACGTGGAAGGTAAAAACCAGATTTCTAAGACGGTTTCGGTCGATGCCGCAGACGTCGAAGAATTTCAAAAACTAAAAGCGTTAGGGGTGAGCTGCACCATTCAAGGTGTGCCAACTGAAAGCGCAACAGACCTCTTTACTCTTATCTAATAATAAGGACAAACATCATGGAAATAGGACTCTTACAGGCGTTGATGCTCGGCATCCTAGCCTTCTTTGCAGGCCTTGACTTGTTCAACGGCCTCACCCACTTCCACCGCCCTGTGGTACTCGGCCCGCTGGTCGGCCTGATCCTAGGTGACCTACAAACCGGTATTCTGGTTGGTGGTACGTTAGAGCTAATCTGGATGGGCCTTGCCCCTCTTGCAGGCGCTCAGCCGCCAAACGTTATCATCGGTACTATCGTAGGTACTACCTTTGCTATCACCACCAAAGTTGAGCCAAATGTGGCGGTGGGTGTCGCTGTACCTTTCGCAGTCGCGGTGCAAATGGGTATTACCCTACTGTTCTCAGCCATGTCAGCTGTGATGTCAAAATGTGACGATTTTGCTCGCAATGCCGATACCGACGGTATCGAACGCGTTAACTACTTCGCACTGGCTGTACTGGGCACTTTCTACTTCCTATGTGCCTTCCTACCAATCTACCTAGGTGCCGAGCACGCTGGTGCGATGGTCCAAGCGCTACCAAAAGAGCTTATCGACGGTCTAGGTGTTGCCGGCGGCATCATGCCAGCCATTGGTTTCGCAGTACTGATGAAGATCATGATGAAGAATGCCTACATCCCTTACTTCATCCTTGGCTTTGTTGCCGCAGCTTGGATTGAACTACCAATCCTAGCGATCGCTGCCGCTGCAACTGCCATGGCAATCATCGACTTTATGCGTAAGACAGAACCAACCCCTGCAACTGCACCAGCTGAGGACTTTGAAGATGGAATCTAATGTAAGCAACGAACTTGACCTTCGCAGCCAAAACGCCGACGTGCAACCTGCTCCGGGCGTGGCTCAAGACGAGTACGAAAATAAAGAAATTGGTGCTGAGCTAACCAAAGCTGACATCAACAAAATGGCTTGGCGTTCACTGTTACTGCAAGCGTCATTCAACTTCGAGCGTATGCAGGCATCTGGTTGGCTATACGGCCTACTGCCTGCACTGAAGAAAATCCACACCAATAAAGCTGACCTTTCTAAAGCGATGCAAGGTCACATGGGTTTCTTCAACACTCACCCATTCTTGGTGACATTCGTAATGGGTATCGTGCTGGCGATGGAACGCTCTAAGCAAAACATCAACAGTATTCAGAGCACAAAAATCGCCGTCGGTGCCCCTATGGGTGGTATCGGTGACGCAATGTTCTGGCTCACTCTGCTTCCTATCTGTGGTGGTATCGGTGCCGACTTAGCATTGCAAGGCTCCATCATGGGTGCAGTGTTCTTCTTCGTATTGTTTAACGCGGTTCACTTTGGTCTTCGCTTTGGTTTGGCGCACTACGCCTACCGCATGGGCGTGCAAGCAATTCCTGTCATTAAAGCCAACACCAAGAAAGTGGGACACGCCGCTTCAATGGTCGGTATGACAGTTATCGGTGCATTGGTCGCAACTTACGTTCGCCTGTCGACCACGGCTGAAATCACCGCTGGTGATGCAGTCGTAAAACTGCAAGCTGACGTTATCGACAAGCTTATGCCAGCCTTCTTACCACTGGTTTACACCCTAGCGATGTATGCACTAGTGAAACGTGGCTGGAGCCCACTAAAACTGATCGGTATTACCGTGACTCTAGGCATTGTTGGCCGCTTTATGGGCTTCCTATAAACACGAGTTAACACCAATAAAACGGGGCTGGTACGCCAGCCCTACAAAAGGAACAACACATGATTTCAGTAATTTTGTCTGGCCACGGTGGCTTTGCTTCTGGTATCGCTCAAGCGATTCATCAAGTGATTGGTGAGCAGCCTCAGTTCAAGTTCATCGATTTCCCGGAAGAAGCGACGACACCACAACTCGAAGCGTCGATGCGCAGTGCAATTGAAGAGATTGATTCAGGCGACGGTATCGTTTTTCTCACTGATTTATTAGGCGGAACACCATTTCGCACCGCATCACTACTCAGCCAAGAACGTAGCGATATTGAAGTTGTCACCGGCACTAACCTGCAAATGGCAGCAGAAATGCTTTTAGAGCGCGACGAACTCAAGCTGGTCGAGTTTCGTGACCAAGCCCTTGAATGTGCGCACCGAGGCATTACCTCTCTTGCAGCAGAAATGGCATGCAAAGCTGAACAAACCGCAACGGTAGAAGAAGATGGCATCTGATCTACAACATTATCGTGCTGAGCGAGTGCTTCACGGCAACCAATGGCTTAATGACGCCGTTGTGAGTGTCGATAGCCACGGTTTGATTGCGGCAATTCGCCCCTTCGATAACACGATTGACCAAGACTACACCGACTTAGGCAAAGTCAGCTTAATGCCGGGGCTGATTGACTCGCATGTTCATGGCGCTCATGGTTGCGATGTCATGGATGCAAGCCACGACAGTTTAAATACCATGTCGACCTTTTTCGCGAGCAAAGGCGTTACCGCTTTTGTTGCCACGACAGTAACGGCACCTGTGGCAAAGATCCGCGCAGCTCTTAAGCAAGTGGCACAAAGCAAAAAAATAGGTGTCGATGGCGCTGAGATCCTTGGTGCGTATTTAGAAGGGCCTTACTTCACAGAGAAGAACAAAGGCGCTCACCCAATAGAATGGTTTCGTGAGTTATCTACGGAAGAGTTAGATAACTGGATGTCTTACTGCGATAACCAGCTTATCACTGTGGCATTAGCCCCTGAAAAACCGGGTGCAGTAGAAGCGATTCATCATCTACGCTCTCAAGGCATCAAAGTAATGCTTGGCCATACAGACGCAAGCTATGACCAAGTTCAGAGCGCATTAAATGCTGGCGCAAATGGCATTGTCCACTGTTACAACGGTATGCGTGGTCTTCATCACCGAGACCCGGGCGTTGTTGGCGCTGGCTTAGTTCACCCAAATTGTTATGTGGAAATGATTGCCGATGGCCATCACGTACACCCAACCGCGATAGATGTCGCGCATCGCTGCTGCTCATCTCGCTTAACCCTTATCACGGATTCAATGTGCGCAGCAGGTATGCCTGATGGTCAATACGTGCTGGGCGAATACACCGTCACGATGAAAGACGGTGTGGTTATGACGGACTCTGGCAGCTTAGCTGGCAGCACTCTGACTCTAAATAACGCCGTCACTAACTTGCAGCAATGGCTTAATTTACCGCTTGAACAAGCATGGCTCATGGCTTCTTTAACGCCTGCTCAATCTCTCGGTATTCAACATCAACTCGGCACTTTAGAAGTGGGCAAACGCGCTTCTATGGTGGCTATTCATTCTGATTTCTCAATTGATAAAACTTGGGTGAACGGGCGTCTGGTATTCGATGCAGTTGCTACGCCCAACCAGGAGGCTTTATGTATCTAATTTCTTCTCGTGAAATGCTTAAACGTGCGCAACTAGGTGGCTATGCCGTACCCGCTTTCAACATTCACAACCTTGAAACTGTGCAAGTTATCGTTGAAACCGCTTCTGAAATGGGCTCGCCTGTTATCTTAGCGGGTACGCCGGGCACTTATGATTACGCAGGCACTGATTACCTAATCAGCATCTGTAAAGAGGCAGCACATAAACACTCTATGCCGCTTGTACTGCACCTTGACCATCACGAAGATCTGCAAGACATCCGCACTAAGGTAGAGCATGGTATTCGCTCAGTGATGATTGATGGTTCTCACCACGCATTTGATCAAAACATTGAGATTGTCCGCTCAGTCGTACAGCACTGCAACCGTTACGACGCCAGTGTTGAAGCTGAACTAGGCCGTCTTGGAGGCCAAGAAGATGACCTTATCGTTGATAGTGCCGATGCCTTTATGACCGACCCAGCATCCGCTGCGGAGTTTGTTCGTCGCACTGGTATCGACTCTCTTGCGGTGGCGATTGGTACCGCTCACGGCATGTACAAGTCTGAACCAAAACTCGATTTTGATCGCTTAGAGAAGATTCGCTCTTTGGTTGATATTCCTTTGGTCCTTCATGGCGCATCTGGTGTGCCTGATGAGATGGTCAAGCGCAGCATCGATTTAGGTGTATGCAAAGTGAACATCGCCACTGAACTAAAAATTGCCTTCTCAGATGCGGTGAAACAGCACTTCAGCGAAAACCCAGGCGCTAATGACCCGCGTAAATACATTACTCCGGGCAAAGCAGCGATGAAGCAAGTTGTTATAGATAAGATCCGCATGTGCGGAAGTGAAGGTAAAGCTTAAACATTTATACCCGAGGTTGCGGCAGCACCGATTTGGTATAGGTAACACCCACCCCCTATAGGTGTTATTCAGGGAGCCCTAGTCAGGCTCCCTTTTTTCGGTCTAATGTCTTGTTATATGCGATCGATACTGATTGAAATGGCATAAAAAAAGCAAGGCTCAAGGCCTTGCTCTTTCACTATCCATTTAGCTTTTACTAGCTTAAACAATCGGGCGTTGACCACGATCGGCTAGCTTCATCAATACGTTATCCGCTGCTTCACCCACAAGGCCTGCAAGCTTAGAGGTAATTTTCTTCTTCTCTACGTAATGAATCGCCAATACGGTCTTATCTTTACACGCTTCAACAACAAGATCGTCTGAGGTTTTGATTTCATCAACCAAACCCAACTTGTGTGCTTGAGTACCAAACCAGTGCTCACCCGTTGCCACATTTTCCAGATCGAGCTCTGGGCGACGCTCACGAATGAAGTCTTTGAACAGTACGTGCGTCTCTTCTAGCTCTTGTTTGAACTTATCACGCGCTTTGTCGGTATTTTCACCAAACATGGTCAATGTGCGTTTGTACTCGCCCGCGGTCAACTGTTCATACTCGATATCGTACTTTTTCAAGACTTTATTAAAGTTTGGTAGTTGTGCAATCACACCAATTGAACCCACGATAGCAAAAGGGGCTGACACAATTTTATCGGCAATACATGCCATCATGTAGCCGCCACTTGCTGCCACTTTATCCACTGAAATCGTCAATGGCAGACCCGCCGCTTTTAGGCGATCAAGCTGCGATGATGCCAAGCCATAGCCATGTACCATACCGCCGCCTGATTCAAGGCGAAGTAGCACTTCATCACCGTCACGCGCTACCGCTAGCACCGCGGTCACTTCTTCACGCAATGACGCCACTTCTTTGGCATCAATGCTGCCTTTGAAATCCAATACAAACAGATGAGGTTCGCGTTTAGAATCTAACTCGCCCTCTTTCGCTGCTTGCTTAATCTCTTTTTCACGCGCTTTGTTTTTCTCTTTCTCTTGTTTCTTCTCAGCTTTATCGCGAGCTTTGATGAAAGAGTCATCATGCAAGTGGTGTTCTAACTGCTCAACCGTCTCTTTGTGTTTTTCAGTTAGGTTGGTCACTTCTAGCTCACCTTTAGCCGAGCCACCTTTTCCACCAGCACTTTTAGCAATGATTAGAATCACTACCAATGCGACTACTACAGTCACAATCTTGGCCAAAAACAGGCCGTAATCCAACAAAAATTCCAAGGTGAATATCCTCTCAATGGGCGAATTGATGTATTGTAACCACCATATTACGATTTCTTAAAGTAAATCATCATAATAAGGAAGTATAGAGTGGAATATTCAGTTGCTGGCGATGCATTAAAAGACAAAGTAATTCTTGTGACTGGCGCAGGAGCAGGAATTGGTAAACAAGCCGCACTTAGCTTTGCTGAGCGAGGCGCGACGGTGATTCTACTCGGACGCACAGTCAAAAAGCTCGAACAAACTTACGATGAAATTGAAGCAGCAGGCTATCCTCAAGCCGCCATCATTCCACTCGACATGAAAGGCGCATCAAAGCAGAACTATATTGATATGGCTGAGACCATTGAAGGACAGTTTGGTCGCTTAGATGGTGTATTACACAATGCCAGCCTACTGGGGGTGATCAGCCCATTCGACCAAATTGGTGAAGACAGCTACGACGATGTCATGCAAGTCAATGTGAAAGCGCAATTCTTAATGACACAAGCCCTGTTGCCGTTATTGCACAAATCCCAAGACGCACGTTTGGTGTTTACTTCATCAACCGTTGGCCATAGTGGCCGCGCTTTCTGGGGCACTTACGCCATGTCGAAGTTTGCCACTGAAGGTATGATGCAAGTATTGGCTGATGAGTTAAGTGACTCTCAAATTCGCGTAAATGCGATTAACCCTGGTGCAACTCGTACCGGCATGCGCGCTAAAGCCTACCCTGCTGAAGATGCTGAGCTACTCAAAACACCGCTGGATATCATGCCCCTTTACCTCTACTTAATGGCCCCCGAAGGAAAGGCCGTTCATGGCCAATGCATCGATGCTCAACCGAAAAAACACTCGCAGAAATAGTTACAAAAAATAAGACAATTTAACTGAATGACATCAACGCCTTGTGAATCCACAAGGCGTTTTTTTGATTTAGGACTATTGCAGCGAGCAACGAATAAATTATACTGTATGTATATACAGTTTTTTTTATTTCGACGCTTATGACTCCTTCTATCGAACATCTCAAGCAAAAACAGTGGTTATGGCAAGGCTCAACACAACATGAGCCACAAGATCATTGCACCACTGGCTTTAGCCTGCTTGATCAAAAACTCGATGGGGGTTTTCCCAAACACGGCGTGGTCGAGGTGCAATCTGAACCGGGCATTGGTGAGCTGCGCCTATTGCTGCCGCATTTACTCAATAGCAGTAGCGACCGGCTCAGCGTGTTTATTCAACCTCCTGGCTATCTCTGCGCTGAAATGCTGATCAATGAGGGGCTCGATCCTAATCAGATCCTACTGATTTACCCAGACAACCCGAAACACGCTTTATGGGCGGCTGAGCAATGTTTAAAAAGCGGCGCATGCAGCAACGTATTGCTTTGGCAAACCGAACTTGAAGTACATCAAGCCCGTCGCCTGCAAGTAGCAAGCGAAACCGGTCAATGCCTGCACTTTTTATTTAAGCAGCCACAGCAACATGTGTTCTCTCTGCCGGTCAGTTTAAGCTTAAAATTGGAAGCGCATAATCAAGGCTTAAGTGTTGCCATTACTAAACGTAAAGGCGGTTGGCCACATGGCAACTTTGTGATTGATATGAGCGCTCGCTGGCCACAATTAGCCATTCAAAAACCGCAATCTGTCATTGTGCCCTTTCCTATGCGTAAGCAAGGCTAACTATGACTCTGTGGCTTTACTTACACTTCCCTGCACTGCAATTAAACGCTCTGTTTGCAGAGCAAGAGCACCCTTTAGTGATTGTTGATGGCGCACGCTTTCAAGTAGTGCAAGCGAACGATCTCGCCACTGAGCAAGGTATTCAAATTGGGATGGGCTTAGCCAGTGCCAGTGCCTTGTGCCATGATTTACAAGTGCACCCTTATGATGAGAAGCAAGAGCAACAAACACTCACAGATATTGCTCAATGGCTTTACATGGTCACATCCGATATTGCCCTATTTGCGCCACAAGGCATTTTGCTGAAAGCCAGTGATATGCTCTGTTTATATGGTGGCTTAGAGCGCTATTGGCAAACCTTATCTCAACACTTAGATGCACTCGGTTTTAAATACTATTTTTCAACCGGCTTTTCCCCATACTCAGCCATTTTGCTCGCAAAGTCAGCCACACAAATCATCAGTGACGATCGTGACCACTTACTCGAAAAAGTACGTAACTTCCCACTGATGGCGACAGAACTCGCAAGCAAACAAGTCGATGCTTTACTACGTGTGGGCGTGAATACACTAAATGATCTGCTTAGCTTGCCCATGCAAGAGCTGGCTCGCCGATTTGATATTGATTTGGTCAATTATGTGGGACGTTTGCTGGGGCAGTTTAAGCACCCTATTGATTTTTATCACCCGCCAGAGAAATTCCACAGCTACTTAGAGCTGTTGTACGAAATCGAAAATATTCAGTGGCTAGAGAAGCCGCTCAATATTTTACTCAAACGATTAGAGTTATTTCTAACCCTACGCAACCAAGTCGCTTATGAGTTAGCACTTACTCTGCATCAGCGAGACAAACAAGACAGTACCATCACTTTCACCTCTGCGAGTGGTGATTACACCGCTCAACAATGGGCTCGTTTATGCCAACTTACGCTAGAATCCATCAAACTTGATGCACCAGTGCAAGGGCTGACTCTCGCCATTACTCGCAGTGGTGAGTTAGAAGCCACCAGCCGTGATATTTTCAATGGCCCACAAGGGCAACAAACGGAGCTAGAACTGATTGGATTGCTGCAAGCTAAATTAGGCAAGCAGCAAGTACGTAAAGTGATGCTCAGCGACGATCCTCGCCCAGAACATGCTACTCAGCTATGTGACCCAAGTAAACCGATACCCTATAAGGCCAAAACCTTACGCCATAGGCCAAGCATCTTGCTACCAGAACCGCAGCGACTACAAGAAAAGGTCGCTTTGATTCAAGGGCCTGAACGATTTGTGACAGGATGGTGGGATGGCGCAGACATCACTCGCGATTACTTTGTGGCGCGTAGCCAGCAAGGCCGATGGCTTTGGGTATTTCGCAATCAAGATAAGCAGTGGTTTCTCCACGGCCAATTTAGCTAAGGCATCACCATGAATTACGCTGAATTATTCTGCCAAACCAACTTTTCGTTTTTAACGGGTGCATCCCATGCAGAAGAGCTGATCTTACAATCAGACTTCTTACGTTATAAAGCATTAGCCATTACTGACGAGTGTTCTGTCGCAGGCGTAGTACGTGCTCACACTGCAATTAAAAACCATCAACTTGGTGTTGAACTGATTATCGGCAGTATGTTTTGGCTAAACCAAGAGTGCCAAGTAGTCCTGCTCTGCCCTAGCCGTCAAGCTTATGCGGAATTGTGCCGAGTTATCACCAATGCTCGTCGTCGCTCAGAGAAAGGTCAATATCAGCTCTCTGAGTGGGATTTAATGTCTGTACGTCACTGTTTCGTCATTTGGCTACCTAGCCATCAACACGTTGATCACAAATGGGGGCAATGGCTTAGCCAACACCACCAGCAACGATTATGGCTTGGCATTCAGCGCCACCTTGGGTCTAACGATAAAGAATACCTCACCCATTGTGAGCAACTCGCCAAAGAATTTCAGTTACCAATAACCGCTTGTGGCGGTGTACTCATGCATACCGCGACAAGACTTCCTTTACAGCACACATTAACCGCCATTAAACATGGCGGCAGTGTGGGCAGTATTGGTGGCCATTTGTTGGTTAATACTGAACGCTCGCTACGCAGTTTAGATAAACTCAGTAAGCTATTTAAAGCTGAGTGGCTTACTGAAAGTGTCTACATTGCCAAACGTTGCCGGTTCAGCTTGGATGAGCTGCAATATGAGTACCCAAGCGAGCTCATTCCTGATGGCGAAACGCCAATGAGCTACCTACGTAATTTGGTTGAGCAGGGTAAGCGGAGCCGCTTCCCAGAAGGTATTCCTAATGACATAGCCCAGACTATAGAGAAAGAGTTGCAACTGATTGAGGAGCTCAACTACCCGTTTTACTTCCTCACGATTCATGACATCGTAATGTTTGCCAAACGGCAGAAGATTCTTTACCAAGGCCGAGGCTCAGCAGCCAACTCTGTGGTGTGTTATTGCTTAGAAATCACCTCTGTCGATCCGAGACAAATCTCAGTGTTGTTCGAGCGCTTTATTAGCAAAGAGCGTAATGAGCCACCAGATATTGATGTCGACTTTGAGCACCAAAGGCGTGAAGAAGTAATTCAATACATCTATCAAAAATATGGCCGTGAGCGTGCAGCGCTCGCGGCTACGGTCATCTCTTACCGTTTTAAAAGCGCGGTTCGCGATGTCGGTAAAGCATTAGGTATTGAAGAAAGCCAGCTCGACTACTTTATCAAGAACGTCAATCGCCGCGATCGTGGATTAGGCTGGCAAGCGCAAATCGTCCAACTTGGTATTGAGCCGAGTTCACTCAAAGGTGAGCAGTTTATTAGCTTAGTGAATGAGGTCATTGGCTTTCCTCGTCATTTATCTCAGCATGTAGGTGGCTTTGTGATTTCTTCTGGGCCTTTGTATGAGCTTGTACCCGTCGAAAATGCCTCAATGCCTGACCGAACTGTAATTCAATGGGATAAGGACGATCTGGAAAGCCTTGCGCTACTTAAAGTGGATGTCCTCGCCCTTGGTATGCTCAGTGCCATTCGTAAATGCTTTGAGTTAGTCGAACGCTTTCATGGTCAACGCCTTTCGATTGCAGGAATTACGCGTCGCCAAGATGACGCCAATGTATATGGCATGATTCAAAAAGCCGACACTGTAGGCGTATTTCAAATCGAATCTCGGGCACAAATGAGTATGCTGCCAAGGTTAAAACCTCGTAGTTATTATGATCTGGTAATTCAAATCGCCATCGTCCGCCCCGGTCCGATTCAAGGTGACATGGTCCACCCCTTCTTAAAGCGTCGCGATGGCATTGAGCCTATCACCTATCCATCCAAAGAGGTGGAAGCGGTACTCTCGCGTACTATGGGCGTGCCCATTTTCCAAGAACAAGTCATTAAGCTAGCGATGGTCGCGGCAGGTTTTAGTGGCGGTGAAGCAGATCAACTGCGCCGAGCAATGGCCGCGTGGAAGAAAAATGGCGATCTGATCAAGTTTAAAACCAAACTGATTGATGGCATGCAAAGCCGTGGCTACGAGTTGGAATTTGCTGAGCGCATCTTTGATCAGATCTTAGGTTTTGGTGAGTATGGTTTTCCAGAAAGTCACTCAGCTTCTTTTGCGGTATTGGCTTATTGCTCCGCATGGCTTAAATATTACTACCCAGAAGCCTTTTACACCTCCCTTTTGAACAGTTTACCAATGGGCTTTTATAGCCCTTCACAATTGGTGCAGGATGCTCTCCGACACGGGCTTATCATCCACCCTGTTTGTGTCAATGCCTCAAGCTATGATCATCAAGTGGTTCAACACCAAGACCGCCTTGCCATACGCTTAGGGTTGCGCCAGATAAAAGGATTAAGCAAAGAGAGCTGCCAACAGCTAATTAAGGCTCGTGGTCATGGTGGCTTTACCCATCCTAGCCAAATCAAACATATCGGACTAAGCAAGCGTGATATCGAACTGCTGGCCTCAGCAAATGCGATGCGCGCTATCGCCAATAACCGCTACCAAACACGTTGGGCAATGATGGACTCCCTATCCGACTTACCACTATTTCAGCAAATAGAAGAACCCAGCCAAGTACCGATTGCCGCGCCAACCGATGCGCAAACATTACTCGAAGACTACGCATCCATTGGACTATCTCTAAACCACCACCCGATTAAGCTGCTTGAACAGGCAGGCGTATTAGGGCGATTTACGAGAATGAACCAATTAGCGAATCAAGACCATCAATCACTGGTCACGGTTGTGGGTGTAGTCACAGGGAAGCAAGCCCCCGGCACTGCGGCAGGGGTAACTTTTGTTACCTTAGAAGACGATACTGGCAACATCAATGTGGTGGTTTGGCGCGCTACAGCGAGAGCACAAAAGCAAGCTTATCTCACCGCAAAGATACTGCGCGTCAAAGGGATATTAGAACGAGAAGGAGAAGTGACTCACGTGATTGCAGGCAGACTCGAAGACCTTACTGAAGAGCTCTCAGGGCTCACCACAAAATCGAGAGACTTTCATTAGATAAACGGTTCAACATACCATTTAATGATAAGCAAAAGGGAGCAATCGCTCCCTTTTAAAGTTATTTGTGACAAGTTACAACTCGTCTTCAGCATCCATACTACGTTTTTTGTATTCCCTATACAGTAAAAGACATAAGGTCATCACAACCTTAGACGTAAACCATATCATGAATAGGAACTACCTTTGCTATCTGATGAAAAGTTGTATTTTACAAAATGTGTCTCACTTCATTTAATGAAGTGATGAATAAATACTAACATCAGCGTAACCAGAGTTCACGGCCTATATATGGAACCGCGTACTATTTGGTAAGTAATTCGCGTAAACGATCCTGCGTAACTTCCACTAACAAGTCAGGCTGAAATTTCGAGATAAACCGGTTACAACCTACCTTTTTCACCATAGCTTCGTTGAAACTGCCGCTAAGTGACGTATTCAGAACAACATGCAAATCACTCATTCTTGGGTCATTTCGTATCTCATGCGTTAATTTGTAACCATCCATTTCAGGCATCTCAGCGTCAGTAATCATAAGGAGCAATTCCTCAGTTACCTTCTTGCCTTCATCACTCCATGACTTCAACAAATTAAGAGCTTGAAGACCGTCGCAACACTCAATGATATTCAAACCAAGCTGAGATAAGGTGCCTTTAACCTGAGAGCGAGCTGTAGAGGAGTCATCAACGATAAGTACGTTGCGACCGACCATTTGCGCTGCAAGCTCATCATCAAGCACACCTTCAGAAATCGACACATCGTAATCAATGATCTCTGCTAGCACTTTCTCTACATCGATAATTTCAACGATGCGGTTATTATCACCTTCTTTAAGCTGAGTGATAGCAGTTAAGTAGTTAGCACGGCCTGCTGTCTTTGGCGGCGGCTGAATTTCACTCCAAGTGGTATTAACAATATTACGCACTTGGCCAACCAAGAAACCTTGAATCGTACGGTTATATTCCGTAATGATTAAGTTCTCTTCTTGGTTTTCTAAACGAGATGCAGGAAAGCCAATCGCACCACGTAAATCAATAACGGGTACTGAAACGCCACGTAACGAAGCCACACCTGTAATGTGGTAATGAGAACCTGGCATTTTAGTTAGAGGTGGGACTTTAATAACCTCACGTACCTTAAACACGTTTATCGCAAACATTTGGCTGCTGTTTAAGCTAAACAGTAACAACTCCAAACGGTTTTCACCGACCAAATTGGTACGTTGGTCTACTGTATTTAATACTCCGGACATAAGGCATCTCTACAACGGTAATCTATACATCACACTGTCTGGAAGAGGCCGACTTGGCCACAACCCACATGCTCTATAAGGTTAACAGCAAAACAGCTCGACGTTAACCTTCAATCACTTTCATAAGCAACAAACCGTCGTACAGCGCTTGTTTTACCAACGCGGCACCTGTCATGGTTGCTTGTTTATAGAAGCGTGATTCTACCAATTCCAAATCTTGATGATACACCGGCAAACTTTGCTCGTTAATGCACTTTTGAATAGCAGGATAAAGAATCTCTTTGGCTTGGTTAATTGTACCACCAATCAACACTTTTTCAGGGTTGAATAAGTTAATCACCAAAGCAATCGCCGCACCTAAATAGCGCGCAAGCTTTTCAATCACATTAACCGCTAGAGCATCACCATTGGCTGCAGCTTCACATATATCTTCAACAGACACTTCTTCTATTGCTGATAATACCGATTCTTCGCCGTTAGCGATACGTTCCTTAACTTCAGTACGAATAGCTTGTGAGCTCGCGACGGTTTCTAAACAACCTCGGTTACCGCAATGACACAGTTTACCCTGAGGATCAATTTGGATATGGCCTAGCTCACCAATATTACCATGACGACCTTGAAGAACGCGGCCATCAAGAATGATACCAGCACCTAAGCCATGGTGAATCGAGATAAGAACCGAGTTTTCACACTCTTGTGAATGACCGAACAACTTCTCTGCCAGCGCCCAAGCTCGCGTATCGTTGGCCACAAAAACTGGCAAGCCTGTTGCTTTATAGATCTCTGGACCTAACGCTAAGTTCTCAACGTTGTAATGTGGCATTTGCAATACAATACCTTGCTCCGAGTTTACTAGCCCCGGCAAGGTAATGGCGATACTGGTGACACGATCAAGTTGATCAGAATAGGTTTGGAAAAACTCATCGATTTCGTGCAGTAGGCGGGCTAACACATCTTCTTGGTCGATTTCATGAATATCGATTTTGGTATCGATAAGCACATCACCACCCAGTTCGTGCAGCGCAATGGTCAAATAACCACGGCCTAAACGCATCGACAAAAACTGCCACCCTTCATTATTAACTTGTAGACCTACGGCAGGTCGACCTCGACTGGTTGCTTCTTGAACCGTAGTTTCATGAATAAGGTGCGCTTCGATAAGCTCACGAGTAATTTTGGTAATACTCGCAGGGGCAAGTTCGCTCTGTTTAGATAAATCTATTCGAGATATGGGGCCTTTTTGATCTATCAGTTTATATACACGGCCAGCATTGACCTGCTTGATATGATCAATATGACCAGGTTGAGCCATGTACATAAGGCACTCCGACAATCAATAACTTGGTAATTTTTTTACTTTGCGAAGTAATTGTGAAGTCCTTTGATAGATTGCCGTGACAAGCATCACGCACAAACGTATTTCTTTGTGTGCGACATCAAATAGCCAAACGTTTACTACATTTTTTGCTTAATTATTTTGCGGTAATAAATATGTGGGTAATGCGAGCGATCATGGCGATATCAGGGTAGGAATTTCAGACCTTACACTCAATTTAAGAGCTAAGCCCACTTTTTGGGGAGAAGATCCAACATTTGCTCATTGAGAGTAATACCAGTTTTAGCGAAAAGATCGACACAACGAAAGCCAGCATCGAGACCCGCTTGATAATCGTGCAATAAGTCTTCATGACTACTCATTAATGAGCTCGAACGAAGCGGTTTATCTGGCTTGATTTGGACAATAAAACAGTCATCTGGTGGCTGATGAAGGAAGTCTTGCGTTAATGAATAGGTTTGATAATGAACCATCAACATATCAGCAAGCCCGGAGTCAAAGCTGTCGCCTAGCAAATGGCTTAAACGATAGATATCATCCGCACCAAATAACCAGCGCCCCCCATTAAGCAGTGGTGCATTGCCATTGGCTTGCTTTTGCTCTTTTGAACGCTGAATACGTTCACCAAAGAAACTGCCCCAGTCCTGTTTCCATTGCGCTAACTTCTGCTGCCAATGTTCTTGAACTGTATTTAAGGAATCACGATACCAATGCAATTCGTCCCCCTGTTCAACAACAGGGTCTGACGCTGCCAGATCGTCACCTTCAGTCCGAATAACCACTAAACAACGACCACCTTGGCGCCAAGCTTCCTGCACCGGTATCGATGCCGATACGCCGCCATCAATGTAACGCCCGTGTTCAAACTCCACTTCTTGACGATATAAACGCGGAATGGCGCACGTCGCTATCAGCACTTTTTTCCAATCTGTCTGCAACATAGGCAAATAGTGATCGCTCAAACGAGCATGATCAGTCACCGCAGCAAAAGCTTTGCGAGTACCAAGTACCTGTCGTCCCATATCAATATCAAGTTTATAAGGATAATCACAGATTTGATCTAATGCCCAATCCAAACCTAATGACTGATTGTTACGGATATAACTAAACAAATGGAAAAATTCAGGGTGCGTAGTGAGATCTAATATAAACGAGCGTCCAATGCCCTTTTGGCGACAAAGGTAAGCAGCAATATTGAGAGCTCCGGCAGAAGTGCCGTAGAAACGATGAAAAGGGTCAAAATTAGACAATAAAAAAGCGTCCAACACACCAGAGGTAAATATTCCTCGTTGCCCACCACCTTGAGCGATAAGGGCATTTTGCCCTCCGGTGTATTTACTGAGTCGATCGATGTCGACCCAATCAGCAGTGTTAGTCACTACACCGCTATTTTTCATGATGAGTTCCTAAGCAGTAGCGATTGCTACCACACCAAAACCAATCAATACAACGAATACTGACGCTGTAATAAGCAATGCGTATTTGAGTTCTGATTCCATAGATACACCTCCACATTAATTTAACAAAACCATAACACCAACGTGAATCACATTCAATTTTTGTGGTTTTTTTGTGCACAATTATGACGTTAGCATCACAATAAGTAGGTATATAACGCGCTCTATCTCGGTAAACCAGCCAGTACAACATACAACGACATTAAGGCTAGGCGAAAAATAAGGGAAAGCAGAATGAAACACCTGAAACTATCAACGTTAATTGGCATTTCCATCCTGTTGTTTAGCTCAAATAGCTGGGCACAGATCCATATCACGCCATGGATAGGTCATACTGGGGGCGGTGACGTCACTGACCAAAATCAACAAAATTACGACATTTCACCAAGCGTAAACTACGCATTCTCTATCGAAAGCGACTTACAACAAGGACGAGTCGGCCTATTCTACTCCAACCAGTCCAGCGACGCTGAAAACACCCACTTGGACGTCACTGTTCACTATCTGCATTTTCAAAGTAGCGTTTACTACCCTATGGATGGAGGCATTAACTCATACGTAGGTGTGGGGTTAGGTGGTGGTTATGTCGACGCAAATTGGGTCGATGATAATCTAGGATTTTCAGCCAGTATTTTTGGTGGCTTCGAATACCCGATTAGTAATAATTTGAGTTTTAATACTCAAGTTCGCTGGCTTGGTACGGTTGTCGATGATCAAACAACGGCAGCTTGTAATCTACCGACAAGCGGGGGAAACAACTGCGTGGTTAAATTCGATACTGACTGGATGAATCAAGTCTCGGTCAATTTTGGATTGGTGTTTAAATTCTAACACCCCGTGAAGTTTGAAGCATAGACAGGTTCGTCGCCCTCAAAATCCGGCTGGCCATAGCGTACCCAGCACTGCCCGCTAATAGGCGAGCCTGTTCCGTCGCGGTCAAAGCCAACGTAATACTCTGCTCGACCCGCGACGAATTGGACTAATTGATCATCAAGCACCAAAGCATCCGGCATATGAGTATTGTCTATATAACCCCATATTAAGTCCCACTCGCCCTGCTCTTCTTGCTGCACACCATCGCGATTTAGATCCAAATATTGTAAGCGACTGCCTTCACTATGATCCGCTCTGACTTTGACATAATCCAAATGAGACATCACGCCCACTTGAGTATTCAGCGCTTTTATACTGCCCAACACATTTTCCAAAACACTGATACGAGCCTGAGATTGCAAGTTAATGTAATAGCTAGAAGCACTGATAACCAACACAGGCAGTATGAAAATCAATACAACCAGTTCAATGAGCGAAAACCCGCTTTTTCTTTTACTGACCACCACTTTACAACCTCTTTATCCCGCAATGGGTAATACGCTACCACTACCCCGAAAGGATTATCATTGCGATATTGAACGAAAAAAGAGATTTGAGAGCGTATAGCCAGATATAGCGAGGTTTACTGATTGTTTTTGCAAATAGCGACTAAGCAGCAAAAAACGAACAGGATTGTATAAATGTCAGTGATACGCTCTTTAATTTTAAAAAGTTTAATATTCCACAGATCGTCGCATTTTCAGTCATAACGATAGGTAAATCCGAGATCACACTTTTACCTTCCTCTAACAATGGTCTATTTAAACAATTTTAACACCATTAAATCTACATTTTGTAACACTTACAATCTATTGCGTTAACGCGCATTAATCGTTAGTCTCTAGGCATGCACAGCTGAAAGTTTCAGTTTTTGCAAACACACATCAAAATTTTAAGAACAATATTCTGAGTTTTCTTAGAGCTTACAAAATTTAAATCTAAACTTTAGCCATATCATGGATGATAGAGCAAAGCACATCGGCTATCTTCTAGCACTTTGTCTTATCACACCCGTAATTTGGCTCTCAGCCTAAGAAAAGCTTCATATCTCAGGGAGTTGTAACAGGAGTCAACTATGAAGCGAGAACAATGGGGATCCCGAGCTGGATTTATCTTGGCTGCAGTAGGATCTGCTATCGGTTTGGGTAACATCTGGCGTTTCCCTTATATGGCCTATGAGAATGGCGGCGGTGCCTTCTTTATCCCTTATCTATTTGCCATGCTAACCGCTGGTATTCCATTCATGATTTTGGAATTCAGCATGGGTCAAAAGTATCGTGGCAGTGCACCAAAAACATTAGGCAAAATCCACGCTAAATTTGAATGGCTTGGCTGGTTCCAAGTGGGTGTTGCAGCGGTAATTGCCGTTTACTATGTCGCGGTTATTGGTTGGGCTATTTCTTACTTTGGTATGTCGTTCAACCAAAGCTGGGGCGCAGACACTAACGCATTCTTCTTCGGCGAATACCTGCAACTAGGTGGTGACAACTCACCGACGGCGTTAGGTAGCATCCAATGGAAGATCGCTATTGCTATGCTCATCGCATGGGGTATCACTTATGCCGCTATCGTAGGTGGTGTTAAATCTGGTATCGAGCGCGCATCAAAAATCATGATGCCTATCCTATTCATCATGGTCGTTCTACTGATCGCTCGTATGGTGTTCCTACCAGGAGCTCTAGACGGTGTGAACTACATGTTTGAACCTGACTTTAGCAAAATTTGGGATGTAAAAGTTTGGGCAGCAGCTTACGGTCAGATCTTCTTTACCCTAAGTATCGGTTTCGCCATCATGCTTGCTTATTCTAGCTACTTGCCAGAGAAATCAGACATCACTAACAACGCATTCATGACGGTTCTTATCAACTGTGGCTTCTCTATCCTAGCGGGTATCATGATCTTCTCAGTATTGGGCTACATGGCTCAAGAACAGGGTAAACCGTTAACTGAAGTTGTTACTGCTGGTGTAGGTCTTGCGTTTGTAACGCTACCTGCGGCAATCAATTTGCTGCCAGCACCATACATTCTTGGCCCACTGTTCTTCTTCGCTCTAGTGGTTGCTGGTCTTAGCTCGCATATCTCTATCATGGAAGCAGTAACATCTGCCATCATGGATAAATTGAACTGGAGCCGTAAAAAAGCAGCCAACATCGTTATCGGCGTAGGTGTTGTGATTTCAATGGCATTCGCAACTAACGGTGGCCTACTACTACTAGACCTAGTTGACCACTTCGCAAACAACGTCGGCATTATGGTTGGTGGCTTAGTTGAGATTATTCTAATGGCTTGGTTACTAAACAAAGTGGCAGATGTACGCGGCTACGTAAACGCAACGTCTGACTTCACTATCGGTCAGTGGTTTGATGTTTGTCTACGCTTTGTAACACCAGTGATGTTAGCCATCATCCTTGCAACTAAGCTACAAACACTATTCACCGAAGGATACGGCGGCTATGACCTAACATTAGGTTGGGCAGTTATCGCAGCACTCTTTGTCTTTGGTCTACTTATCAACGCAACTAACCGTCAGCAGGAGGCATAATCATGACTACAGGTGCAATCATTATGATGGTTTTAGGTCTTGGTATTACATGGGGTGGCGCAGCCATCTGTATCAAGCGAGCGATGGATAAACAATAAACATCGAACTATCTAGACAAAAGCCGGCAACATTGCCGGCTTTTTCATATTTAAATGTTAGAAATGGTATTTCGCGCCAATCGCCCCACCAATGCCTAACTCCCAACCTTTATACATATTCAGCTCTGGTTGAATCTGCCCGTACATTTGCCAATTTTGACTCACTTGGTAATTTAACCCTAATGGCACGCGCAGACCAAAACCGTCATCCCATTCATTCCATGCGCCCACTCCCGCATACCAAGTAACAGGTTCATCCACGTCAAACTCGCCGTTCATCGCAATGTAGTCAAACGCTGTGCCTTGATTGCCAATAATGAATCGGTAGCGTTCATCTAACTCAATCACCACACTCAGCTGCTGATCTACAGCCAAACCAACGGCGAGTTCAGGATGTGCATTGTCACTAGCAACGGCGCTTATACTTGCCATCATTGAGGTAACACCAACAGCGGCTATCAATATCCGACGTTTCATCTCTTCTCCAAACCTAATCCCCTAAAAACCTATTGTTTAGGTACGCAGCTATGAATGGGTCAAAGTAAGGTCAGTAACAGGCTAAGTTGCCGAAAGAGCTTGCCAAAATATGACGTTGATATGCGTATTCGACAGGCACAAAAAAAGGAGGCCGAAGCCTCCTTTGTACCTATTAGGGGAAATAGGTTGGATTAACCGTGGTTACGAATCCACTCATCCATTTCTGTTTTAAGGTTGTCTGACTTAGTACCGAAGATTGCCTGAACACCACCAGAAACTACAACAACACCTGCTGCGCCTAGTTTTTTCAGTTTGTCTTGGTCAACTAGCTCAGTGTCTGCAACTGCAACACGTAGACGAGTGATACATGCGTCTAGACCAGTGATGTTCGCTTTACCACCGAACGCTGCAACAAGCTCACCAGCCATGTCAGAACCAGCAGTTACTACTTCTTCTTCAGTTTCGTCTTCACGGCCTGGAGTCTTAAGATCTAGTGCCTTGATTACAGTGCGGAATACTAGGTAGTAGATTGCTGCGTATGCGATACCACAACCAACCATTAGGCCTAGGTTCTTAGCGTTACCAGACAGTACTAGGAAGTCGATTAGACCGTGTGAGAACGAAGTACCGTGTACAAAGCCTAGAGTGTTCGCTAGAACGTATGCAGAACCTGCTAGTAGAGCGTGGATTCCGTATAGTACTGGAGCAACGAATAGGAACGAGAATTCGATTGGTTCAGTGATACCTGTTAGGAATGAAGTCAGTGCAGCAGAAGCCATGATACCCATTACTTTCGCGCGGTTCTCTGGCTTAGCAGAGTGAGCGATAGCAATAGCAGCAGCTGGAAGACCGAACATCTTGAACATGTAACCACCCGCTAGCTGACCGAAGCCATTGCCAGCAAGACGAGATGCGTCATCAGCAACTAGGTAACAAGTTAGAACACCGTTTTGAGCAACGCCGTTTGCGTCAACACAAGAACCAGCTTCGAAGAAGAACGGTACGTTCCAAACGTGGTGTAGACCGAATGGAATTAGAGAACGTTCAACGATACCGTAGATACCGAATGCTACTTGTGGGTTTTGGTGCGCAGCCCAGTCAGAGAATGTTTGCATTACTGACGCGATTGGTGGCCAAATGATAGAAAGTACAAGAGCAAGAGCAATTGCTAGGAAACCAGTGATGATTGGCACTGCACGCTTACCAGCGAAGAAGCCAAGGTATTCTGGAAGTTGAATTTTGAAGAAACGGTTGAAAGACCAAGCCGCGATACCACCAACAAGGATACCACCTAGTACACCTGTCTCGTATTGCTTCTCGATTAGACCGATTGCTTTAGCATCTAGCACTTCACCAGCAGCTAGTGCCGCTGCTTTTGCCGCTTCAACGTCTAGACCAGCTAGTACGCCAAGAGTTGCAGCCATGATGCCGTAACCAACGATTGCAGCTAGACCAGCTACACCGTCATTGTTTGTAAAGCCAAGTGCTACACCAACAGCAAATAGCAGCGCCATTTGACCGAATACTGAACCACCAGCTTGTTCCATTAGGTTTGAAACGATTTCTGGAATGAATGGAAGGTCGGCAGCACCTACACCAAGTAGGATACCTGCAACGGGTAAAACTGATACCGGAAGCATCAGAGCTTTACCAACTTTCTGCAGGTTAGCAAAAAGGTTCTTAAACATGTTTATGCTCCTGAAAGATTATAAGAATCATCATGGGCTCTAACGGCACACCCCCGTAGCCTAAATGTTAGCACCCATAGAAAATGTAACCACTTGTTACGTTATATTTTCTGCCTCTAAATATATCTTGAGGCTCGTCGCGTTTTCTAGTCACTTGGAAAATTAAGTTTCAAAGTAATAGATAGATCACACGCAAAAAACCATTTTGGAATGGATTACATGCCTGTATCCTATTGATTATTAAAACAATAGCCGAAGATAACATTAATTTTGTTGAGTGAATAAAATAGAGGTGATTGTTATTTCGTGTAACAAAAATACATTTTTGGGTATTCACTCTATAAATTTCAACATTTTTAGTGAACACGGCTCAAAAAACGTTTGCGCGTGATTTAGGGCACAAAAAAAAGGAGCAACTGCTCCTTTTTTATTCGAGTTTCGTTTTCTATCTCAAAAAAAGATTTCGGTAGTTTTCGCTAGTTTTTTCACCAACTTCAGACAGCGCGACACCTTTTAGTTGAGCTATATATGCAGCAACTTCGACCACGTATGCAGGTTGGTTCTGCTTACCGCGATGCGGAACGGGCGCTAAATAAGGAGAATCAGTCTCAATAAGTAGCCTTTCTAATGGCAATTGCTTAACCACTTCTTTCAATTCTGTTGCTTGCCTAAACGTCACAATCCCCGAGATTGAAATATAAAAACCCAACTCCATTGCTGCTTTTGCAAATGCAAGATCTTCAGTGAAACAGTGGATAACACCACCGCATTTCTCTGCGCCACCATTGCGTAAAATATTCAGCGTATCTTCTCGTGCATCACGAGTATGGATAATTAGAGGTTTGTTGAGCTCTACGGCTAACTCTACCTGCTGCTCAAAACGCAATTGCTGTAAGTCTTTTGTCTCTGGCTTGTAGTGGTAGTCCAGCCCGGTTTCCCCGATAGCCACGACACGATCATGGCTCGCGTAACGGCGCAATACATCCAAAGAAAACTCACTTTCAACATCAAGCGGGTGTACCCCGCAAGAAGCAGAGATATTCTGATACGGCTTGATCATTTCCAACATATTTGGAAATGCATCTAGGGTTACCCCTACCGATAATAGATGCGAAACGTTGACCGCTTCCGCTTTTGCTACAACATCAGCAATCCCTTGATGTAGCTCTTGATAATCCAATTTATCCAGATGGCAATGGGAATCTACAAACATGCTTCCTCGTTAAACTTATATAACCAATCCAGTATGAGAAGTTCACGGTTTAAGCCCGTGTGCTGTGTAATCTGCTCAATTAATGCACTCAAGGCATCCGTCTGAGTATAGAGTAATGCGTAATTTACCGCGTTAACCAACGTAGACGCACCTGGTACGGCCGAATCTAACGTTAAGCCAAAGTGCTGCTTTTGCGCATCAGTCATCAAGTACCATAACCAAATCAAACTCTGCTCAGCATCAGAGGCTAGATCTTTCGCTAGTTTAATCGCATCACCTTGCTGCTGAACAACCGCTAAAAACTGCTGCTCAATCATTTGGTATCGTTTCTGCTCACCCTGCTCAACAAACTGCAACGTTTTTAATGGCGCATTACCATTAATATGCGCAGCATAACTCGGTACAGATTGCTGAGTTTCCTCAGCGAGCCAAGCAGCGACTTCTTGTGCTTCAGGTGAAGCTAAATGCCATTGCTGACAACGACTGGTGATGGTCGGTAATAATTGAGATGCCGAATGTGCCACCAATAAAAACAAGCAACTTGGCGCAGGCTCTTCAAGAGTTTTGAGTAACGCATTCGCCGCAGACTCATTCATGGCATCCGCAGGCTCAATAACAAAGATACGATAACCAGACAGCTGAGAAGACTCTTGAGCTAAGCGATTACACTGGCGAATCTGTTCAACCGTGATCGCTTTGCCCTCTTTCTCAGGCTTAATCACATGAAAATCCGGATGGTTCTGTGATTCCATTAGCTCACAGCTATGACAAAAGCCGCAAGGTTCAGCAGCGTAATTGCTGCACATCACTGCGCGGCCAAACTGTTCGACTAACTGCTCTGCTCCTAAGCCTTGCTTTGCGACCAGTAAAGCAGCATTAGAAAAACGATCCGCTTCAAGATGCGCTTGCCACTGTTGCCACATAGACGTAAGCCAAGGATATAAAGCTGCCATTATTGCGCTTCCAGCCAAGTATTCAGCGCTGAAACGATATCAGCAGCTACATTGTCGATCTCTTGCTCTGCATTGATGATCAATACCGAATCATCGCCGTTCGCAATCTCAAGGTAACGTTCACGAGTACGATCAAAAAAGCTCATGTCCATTTTCTCGATACGATCGAGCTCACCACGGCCACGAGCACGCTCTAAACCAACTCTTGGGTCAATATCTAAGTACAACGTTAAGTCAGGTTTGAACTCACCTAAGGTGGTATCACGCAGAGATTGCATGGTGTCACGCGAGATCTGACGACCACCACCTTGATAGGCCTGAGAAGACATATCATGACGGTCACCCACCACCCATGTACCTTGCGCTAAAGCTGGCTTAATCACGTTTTCAACCAACTGAACACGAGCGGCGTACATCATCAGCAACTCAGTCATATCTTGTAGAACTTCGCCTTCATGCTCTTGCTTTACAAGGCTACGCAGTTTCTCTGCTAATGCGGTACCACCTGGCTCACGGGTATTTTTAATCGATTCGATACCCGCCGCTTTGAGCGTATCTAATACGGCTTGAATCGCGGTACTCTTACCTGCCCCTTCAAGGCCTTCTACGACGATAAATTTTGCTTGCTTCATTTGTTACTTCTTAATTGTTTTAGGTAAGCACGTACTGCGCGGTTGTGTTCTGCCAATGTTTTAGAGAAAACATGACCACCTTTACCACTTGCAACAAAGTAGAAATACTTGCTGCTTTCAGGGTTCAGTGCGGCTTTAATCGATGCTTCGCCCGCCATAGCAATTGGCGTTGGTGGCAAACCAAAAATGACGTAGGTGTTGTAGGCAGTACGAGTACGTAGATCTTTTTTGCGGATGTTGCCGTCGTACTTATCACCCATACCGTAGATAACCGTTGGGTCGGTTTGTAAACGCATGCCTTTGTTTAGACGGTTAACAAACACCGAGGCGACACGCTCTCTCTCAGACTCAACTGCGGTTTCTTTCTCAATAATAGAAGCAAGAATCAATGCTTCATACGGAGACTTAAGTGGTAGCTTATCTTGACGCGTCGCCCACGCTTCATCTAATACCGCTTGCAGCTTATCTGCTGAACGTTTAAGTATTCCTAAATCGCTGTCGCCGTAAGTGTAGTGAAAAGTTTCAGCAAGGAGTAAGCCTTCTAGCTTCTCGTGCTCAATACCAAGTGCTTTAGCGATTTCCGCTTCTGACATCTGCTGAGTTTTGTGCTCTAAATAAGGCGCATTGGCTAAGATTTCGCGCCACTCGCTAAAGCGAGAGCCTTCAACAAACGTTAAAGAGAACTGATGCTCTTTACCCGTTTTAAACAACTCTAATGCGGTTGTAAGCGTTAAATCCGGTGTAATTAAGTAAGTGCCTGCTTTTAGCTGAGTTAACTCAGGATGCAGACGGCGAACCAATGGCATCATATCGCTGCCATCAATGAGCTCTTGCTGTTGAAGCTGGTTCAGAACACTATGAAAACTGCTACCGGACTTCACCGTGAAAATTTGTTGTTCTGACAGCTTAAGAGGCTGAGAAAGAAAAAGGTTAACTTGATTGGTTACATAGAAAAACGTGCCAGCTGCAATAGCGGCTACCAATACTAAAAACAAAGTGATCTTCTTAATCACGGTGACAACATCTCCTGAATACGTCTTGTCATAATTCCAATTTCAAAGTGTTGTTGAGCAACTTTAACCACGGGAGCGATACCCATAATCGAGTTGCACACCATTACTTCGTCTGCCTGAATGAGAGCATCCAAACAGTAATGTCCAATATGTGTGTTTATCTTTTCGCGCTCTGCGAGTGCTAACACTTGCCTACGCACGACCCCAGCAACACCGGACGAGCTGAGATCTGGCGTGTATAGGTTGCTACCTTTACGCCAAAACAGATTTGCCATGGTGGTTTCAATCACATGCTGGTTGATATCCAATACCACGCCATCTGCAAACCCTTGAGACTCCACGTCCGCTTTACACAATACCTGTTCAAGGCGGTTATTGTGTTTGTGTCCAGCTAATAATGGGTTAATCCCTAATGCAACGGAACAAACGGCCAACTCTACACCATGGTGCTTTAGCTGAGCGTAGTGCTCCGGATAAGCAAAGTTGCTAATAGTAACATTAGGCGCACTCACTTGAGTAGGGCTATAACCTCTTCCCCCTTCTCCGCGGCTAATATGCAGCTTTAATCCCGCCAAAGGCGCATCAATTGCCGCCATTTCGAGCCAGTTCAAAACTTGATTCCAATCGGGATGAGGAATACGCAAAGCGTCCAAGCACGATTGCATTCGCTCTAAATGATATTGCCAAGCAACGAGCTTCCCTTGAGCGGTAAGAATTGTAGTGAACCCACCATCACCATATTGAAATGAGCGATCAGAAACTGAAACCGTCTCAGTAGGTTGTCCATTTAGCCAAACCACGCACTTTCCCTTTGTTTAAATACAAAAACGGCTTAATGCCTGAACATTAAGCCGTTTTATCACAAATCTAACGAAGATTCTTTACTAAATCTTTTTGAAGACTAGTGAACCGTTCGTACCGCCGAAGCCGAATGAGTTACAGATAGCGTATTCCATATCTACTTTCTTAGCAGTATGTGGAACAAGGTCGATATCCAAACCTTCTTCTGGGTTATCAAGGTTAATCGTTGGTGGAACAATTTGGTCTACCAATGACATTACCGTGATGATAGCTTCAACAGAACCTGCAGCACCCAATAGGTGACCTGTCATAGATTTAGTAGAAGAAACCTTAACTTGCTTAGCACCCTCTTCACCAAGAGCACGCTTAACACCTTTGATTTCCGCTACGTCACCCGCAGGAGTCGATGTACCGTGAGCGTTTACGTAACCGATTTGAGTACCTGTTACGCCTGCATCACGCATCGCAGCTTCCATCGCTAGCGCGCCACCAGAACCGTCTTCACTTGGTGAAGTCATGTGGTAAGCATCACCAGACATACCGAAGCCAACTAGCTCAGCGTAAATCTTAGCGCCACGAGCTTTAGCATGTTCGTACTCTTCAAGTACCATGATGCCTGCGCCGTCGCCTAGAACGAAACCGTCACGGTCTTTGTCCCATGGACGAGAAGCTTTTTGAGGCTCATCGTTACGAGTAGAAAGTGCTTTAGCCGCACCAAAACCTGCCATACCTAGTGGTGTAGAAGCTTTCTCTGAACCACCTGCAACCATTGCATCAGCATCGCCGTATGCAATCATGCGAGCCGCATGACCAATGTTGTGCAAACCAGTGGTACACGCTGTAGAAATAGCGATGTTTGGACCACGAAGTCCACGCATGATAGATAAGTTACCTGCAACCATGTTTACGATGGTTGATGGTACGAAGAACGGGCTAACTTTACGTGGGCCTTTCTCAACAAGTGCTGTGTGACCATTTTCGATTAGGTCTAGGCCGCCGATACCAGAGCCAATTGCTACACCAACACGTGGAGCGTTTTCTTCGTTAATTTGTAAGCCAGAGTCGTCTAGGGCTTGAATGCCCGCAGCGATACCGTACTGGATGAATAGATCCATTTTACGAGCATCTTTCTTAGACATGTACTCTGTGCAGTCGAAATCTTTGACTAGGCCTGCAAAGCGAGTAGAGAAATTCTCTGCATCAAAGTGCTCGATATTCGAGATGCCACTTTGACCAGCTAGCAGGGCTTTCCATGATGATTCTACAGTGTTGCCTACCGGTGACAACATACCCATGCCAGTGACAACAACACGACGCTTGGACACGATCTTATTCTCCGGGTTTGAAATGATTCTATGAGGATATAGAAGAGTTTAAAAAGAACTCAGGCGGCCAGAAGGCCGCCTGGGGGGATATTACTGAGCGCTGTTTACGTAGTCGATAGCAGCTTGAACAGTAGTGATTTTCTCAGCTTCTTCGTCTGGAATCTCAGTGTCGAATTCTTCTTCTAGAGCCATTACTAGTTCAACAGTGTCTAGAGAATCAGCACCTAGATCATCAACGAAAGAAGCTTCGTTTTTAACTTCTGCTTCGTCTACACCTAGCTGTTCAACAATGATTTTCTTTACGCGTTCTTCGATGTTGCTCATTTTTTCTTTTCCTTTACAGATTTCGCCTAATGCGATGATTCCGTAGTTTATTAGAACTACTGAAAGTTGCAAGAGGGACCTTGCTGGTCAAACCACAATTTTAGCGATTTTAACCGAAATTCAATACATTTTTGACTTATATCATGCACAAATCTTGTGCACAACAATAGCAAGTTTCACATAATTATAGCGAGTTTAGAACATATAAACTCGCTAAATCTATCAAACTCAGCTATTACACCATATACATGCCGCCATTAACATGCAAAGTTTCACCTGTGATGTATGCCGCTTCTGGCGATGCTAAAAATGCAACAGCCGATGCGATCTCACGAGGGTCACCTAAACGACCTGCAGGCACGTTCGCTAACGTTGCTGCACGTTGGTCATCATTTAGCGCCTTAGTCATGTCAGTTTCGATAAAACCAGGTGCTACAGTGTTTACTGTTACGCCACGAGAAGCGACTTCACGAGCCATCGATTTAGTGAAACCGATCACACCCGCTTTCGCTGCTGCGTAGTTCGCTTGACCAGCATTACCCATAGTACCAACAACAGAACCTACGTTGATGATGCGGCCAGCGCGCTTTTTCATCATGCCACGTAGAACCGCTTTAGACATACGGAAGATTGGCGTTAGGTTAGTATCAATGATGTCGTTCCACTCATCGTCTTTCATACGCATAAGTAGATTGTCACGTGTAATACCTGCGTTGTTCACTAAGATATCAATCGCACCAAATTCATCATTGATGGTTTTTAGCGTCGCTTCAATTGACGCAACATCCGTTACGTTAAGCGCTAGGCCTTTACCATTTTCACCAAGGTACTCGCTGATCGCAGCCGCACCATTGTCAGAAGTCGCAGTACCAATAACTGTCGCGCCGCGCTCAACAAGAAGCTCAGCGATTGCACGGCCGATACCGCGACTTGCGCCGGTTACTAGGGCAATTTTGCCTTCTAGATTCATCATTATTCTAGTTCCTTTCGATTACTTAGCTGCGTCTAGCGATGCAATATCGTTAACCGCTGCGCCGCTAAGAGTCTTAACGATTCGCTTAGTTAGGCCAGTTAGAACTTTACCTGGACCTAATTCTAGTAGTTTTTCAACACCTTGCTCGCTCATTAGCTGAACGCTCTCAGTCCAACGAACAGGGCTATGTAGCTGACGAACAAGTGCATCTTTGATCTTCGCAGGATCTGTCTCAGCCGCGACATCAACGTTGTTGATAACTGGCAGTTGAGGTGCATTGAATTCGATCTCTTCTAGTGCCACCGCTAGCTTTTCTGCTGCTGGCTTCATTAGTGCACAGTGAGATGGAACAGAAACTGGTAGTGGTAGTGCGCGTTTAGCGCCTGCTTCTTTACATAGAGCGCCTGCACGCTCTACTGCGTCTTTACTACCAGCAATCACAACCTGACCAGGTGAGTTGAAGTTTACTGGAGAAACAACCTCGCCTTGCGCTGCTTCTTCACACGCTTTAGCGATCGCATCATCATCAAGGCCGATGATTGCGTACATTGCACCAGTACCTGCAGGAACAGCTTCTTGCATTAGTTGACCACGAAGTTCAACCAGTTTAATTGCTTGTTTGAAATCGATAACACCTGCACATACAAGTGCAGAGTATTCACCTAGGCTGTGACCCGCTAGGTTTGCAGGCTGCTCAAGGCCAAGTTCTTGCCATACGCGCCAGATAGCAACAGATGAAGCGAGTAGTGCTGGCTGAGTACGGAAAGTTTGGTTTAGATCTTCTACAGGGCCATTTTGAACCAGCGCCCATAGGTCGTAACCTAGTACATCAGACGCTTCTGCAAAAGTTTGTTTTACTACGTCATATTGTTCGCCAAGTTCAGCAAGCATACCTAGAGCTTGAGAACCTTGACCTGGAAATACGATAGCAAACTTGCTCATATTCTTTTCCTTAAAGCAAAGTAAGAAAGAAAAGATGCACCAAAGTGCATCTTAAATTGAATTCTTTATGGCTTAGAATTTCACTAGGGCTGAGCCCCAAGTGAAGCCACCACCAAACGCTTCTAGTAGAAGAGTTTGGCCACGTTTAATTCGACCATCTCGTACCGCTTCATCAAGCGCTGTTGGCACGGTTGCCGCCGAGGTGTTACCGTGTTTATCCAAAGTAACCACGACTTGGTCTAATGACATCGAAAGTTTTTTCGCTGTCGCAGAAATAATGCGGTAGTTCGCTTGATGTGGCACTAGCCAATCAAGTTCTGACTTATGCATATCATTCGCTGCAAGCGTGTCTTTTACCAGCTTAGATAACTGAGTTACCGCTACTTTAAACACTTCATTGCCAGCCATGTGCAGCCATTTGTCAGCATCTTTACCACGCTCTGGTACTTCAAGGCTCAGTAGATCGCCAAATGCGCCATCAGCATTAATGTGAGTCGATAAGATACCCGGCTCTTCGCTTGCACCAACAACCACTGCGCCAGCGCCATCACCAAACAAGATGATGGTAGAACGGTCTGTTGGATCACAAGTCTTAGACAATGCATCAGCACCGATCACTAGCACGTTTTTGCACATGCCCGTTTTAATGTGCTGATCAGCAACAGAAAGTGCGTATACAAAACCAGAACATGCAGCAGCCAAATCAAATGCTGGGCAACCTTTAATGCCAAGCATGCCCTGCACCTGACAAGCAGATGATGGGAAAGTGTGGCTACCACTTGTGGTCGCAACGATGATCAAATCGATATCGTTTTTATCAATGCCCGCCATGTCGATAGCGTTTACCGCTGCGTGGTAACCCATATCTGCCACGGTTTCGTTTTCAGCAGCGATGCGGCGTTCTTTAATACCTGTACGAGTGACAATCCACTCGTCAGTTGTATCTACCATTTTCTCTAGATCTGCGTTAGAACGCACCTGAGATGGCAGGTAGCTGCCAGTACCTAAAATTTTGCTATACATGAAGACTAATAATGCCTCTCGAGTAAAACCGCTTCCAAACGATCGCTAATACGGCTTGGTACTTGTCGTTTGACCTCGTGCAGAGCTTCGCCAATGGCATTAACGACCGCTTCTACATCAGCACTTCCGTGGCTTTTTATCACAATGCCGCGCAATCCTAGCAAACTTGCGCCGTTATACTGGTCGGGGTTCAATGTTTTTAGTTCATTAAATAACCCAGAAAAGATTTTTCTTGCAATCCAACCCTTTATAGATGAGGCCATCATGTAGTTTTTCAACTTATCTATAAAGAGCTGGGCTGTTCCTTCGCACGTTTTTAAGCATACATTGCCAACAAAACCATCACACACTACGACATCTGCCGCATCATGCAATAGCTGATTACCTTCAATATAGCCGACGAAATTAACAGATTGGGTCTGTGATAGCATCTCTGCACAGCGCTTGACAAGATCATTGCCTTTTATTTCTTCAGCGCCGATATTCAAAATCGCTACTCGAGGTGGACGTTCGAGATACTGTTCTGCTAACGCACTGCCCATTACAGCAAACTGAAATAGAGAATCTGCATCGCTTGATACGTTTGCGCCTAAATCCAACATCCAAGTTCGGTTACCTGATGCAGTAGGCAATGCAGAGATGAGAGCAGGACGTTCAATACCCGGTAATAGCTTCAATCGAAAACGCGACAAAGCCATCAAAGCACCGGTATTACCACCACTGACACAAGCATCGGCTTTTCCATCGGAAACAAGTTCAATCGCGCAGCCCATCGAGCTGTCGTGGCCATTACGCAATGCGAGGGAGGGTTTTTCTGAGTTTGAGATCACTCGGTCACAGTGTTGAATGCTCAGCCGAGCATCTGGCTGGTAACCAAGGGAGGATAACTGATTGGTAATCGAAGTCCGATCACCTAATAAGATCACTTTAAGCTCTGGGAAATGCGACAGTGCCTGCACGGCGGCAGGCACTGTTACGCGAGGACCGAAGTCTCCGCCCATTGCATCAAGTGCAACGGTTATATTTTGCAAAGGTCAACCTTACTTGTTGATAACCTTCTTGCCGCGGTAGTAACCTTCAGCTGTCATGTTGTGACGTAGGTGAGTTTCACCTGAAGTCGCATCAACAGATAGTGCAGCTGTAGTTAGGGCATCGTGTGAACGACGCATACCACGCTTAGAACGTGTTTTACGGTTTTTCTGTACGGCCATGGACCCTACTCCTATGTAAATTCTTAAAGAATTACTTCTTTAAGCTTTTTAAAACATCGAATGGATTCGGTTTTTCTTCCACAATTTCTTCTGGAATCTCACCAAACACCAAATTATCTGAATCAACGCTACAGTCCGCATCATCATGCATCGCTACTTGAGGCAAGTTTAGAATGAACTCGTCTTCAACTAACTGTATTAGGTCGACTTCACCGTACTCGTTCAGATCTACCAAATCGTACTCTTCCGGTGCGTCCTCTTCACTTTTCTCACTATAGTAAGGAGTATAAGTGAATTGAACTTCGCACTCATGTGCGAAAACCTCATTACAGCGTTGACACTCTAAATCAACTTCGATGTTAGCTTTACCAGAGATAACAACGAGTCGCTGTTCATCTAACTCAAATGACAATGACACTTGAGCGTCGCGTTGAACGCCTTCGACCGATTCCAATAAGCGCTTAAAAAGACTGACCTGAATGATACCATCATAATCAAGTCGCTTTTGAGCAGCTCGTGCCGGATCAACCGTTCGCGGTATTTTTACCTTTTGCATAGGGCGCGAATTCTATCTTCCAAATTGTTTAGAGTCAAAGGAAAAGGGTAAAAAGTTATACTTTTTTTGCTTCTCACATACTTAATACTTCTAGTGCTAAGATATCTACTTACAAGCGAAATTATCCCAATCACTATTCAAGATCAGATTGTAAATAAAAATGCCAAATTACCAACTAGTTTTAGCCTCAACGTCGCCATATCGAAAACAGCTGCTCAATAAACTAGCAATCTCGTTCGAGACTGCCTCTCCTGAGTTCGATGAAACCGCCCTTGAAAACGAATCACCAATTGATTTAGTGAAGCGCTTGGCGATAGGCAAAGCGCAATCTTGCTCAGTCGAAAAGCCAAGTGTTGTCATTGGCAGTGATCAAGTCTGTGTGATTGATGGTGAAATCATCGGCAAACCACACACCAGAGAAAAGGCTATTGAACAGCTCAGCCGTCAAAGCGGTAACGCGATTTCTTTCTTCACGGGTCTAGCGCTATACAACACTGACACGCAACAAACAGACGTAAAAGTGGATACCTTCACCGTCCATTTCAGAAAACTTAGCCAGTCACAAATCGAAAACTACGTTGATAAAGAGCAGCCCTTTTACTGTGCAGGAAGCTTTAAAAGTGAAGGATTGGGGATTGCCCTATTTAACCGTTTAGAAGGAAAAGATCCTAATACACTAGTTGGCTTACCACTGATCGACCTGATTGATATGTTAGCTAAACAAGGTATAGAAATCCTTTAAGCTCTTCCAGATCAAAATAGGGAGCCAAAGCTCCCTATTGATTTCTCGTCCGCTTGTCTACATTCATTCACTCTAGACAAAACAACAACGATTAATTTTGCTTACGCAAGCCTGCTAACGCTTTTTCAAGCTTAGGTTCCATTGGCGCGTTAATTTCCATCCACTCATCGTTTGAAGGGTGTTGGAACTTAATATTCGCGGCATGCAAGAACAAACGATCTAACCCTACTCGCCCGGTATAGGCATCGAAACGGCGATCTCCATAACGGTCATCCCATGCGATTGGGTGACCAGTGTACTGACAATGCACGCGAATTTGGTGAGTACGCCCAGTAATTGGGCTAGCTTGCACCAAGGTTGCATCTTTAAACTTCTCAAGAATTTTATAGCGCGTCTCAGATGGCTTACCGTTTGGATTCACCCGTACGATACTGTTCACTTCATTCTTTAGCAGTGGCGCATTCACTTTCTTACAGCTGTTTTTCCACTCGCCCATGACTAATGCAAAGTAGAACTTCTTGACGGTTTTCTCGCGGAATTGAGCTTGCAAGTGGCGCAGCGCAGAACGCTTTTTAGCCACCAACAAAATACCGGAAGTATCGCGGTCGATACGATGCACTAATTCTAAGAAACGAGCATCCGGTCGCAACGCGCGCAGCGCTTCGATTGCGCCAAACTTAAGGCCGCTACCGCCATGTACAGCAGTCCCCGATGGCTTATTCAAAATCAACATATGCTCATCTTCATGAATGATCATATGCTCAAGCTCAGCCACCTTGTTTAGCTTGGTACTTGGTGCGGTTTCTTCTGGTTTTTCTTCCAGCGTCACTGGCGGGATACGCACGATATCGCCCGCTTGAAGTTTGTATTCCGCTTTGATGCGTTTTTTGTTTACCCGAACCTCTCCCTTACGCAAGATTCGATAAACCATGCTTTTTGGGATACTTTTCAATTGGTTGCGTAAGAAATTATCAATAC
Source organism: Vibrio sp. LaRot3 (assembly GCF_027587025.1). GTDB lineage: Bacteria > Pseudomonadota > Gammaproteobacteria > Enterobacterales > Vibrionaceae > Vibrio. The sequence continues at coordinate 1,334,202 of NZ_JAPPTI010000001.1, forward strand.
GCTGGCCAGCCATGTCTGCATCAATATCGACAAACTGGACTTTCGTTCTTATTTCACTCATGGCGATATTCTATCACTCTACTCTGCGCAAATTCACATTTTCTTCGCAATTAAACGGGAGTTTACTTAATTTCAGTTGAACTACGAACAAAAAACCGCCAAGCCAATGATAAATATTATGTTAAGTTTTCGGGTTACCTTAAAAAACAAACACTTGATAAAAATAGTTTTGGATTATTTAGCGTTTTATTATAAAGCAGATTGCTGACTGAACTGGGTACTGCTATAGTTCACACCTGCAATGAGTGATTTGAATGAGTTTTGTACTAAGCGAATCATTTAAGAGCAAAAATTAATGAGTAGACCGTTGATTGATAGGAAGCGCAGCATACGGCGTAAGACCTTTCCCACTCTCAACACACTTGTTGCCCTACTCATCGCCCTTCATGTTGAGTAAATATCCGCCGACATTGCGGCTCACAAGCAGAATTTGACTTGTGAGAACTGGAGTGCCCACGAGCATCCCTCCAGCCGGGAGGCTGCACCGATTAAACCATGGGATCAGGCACCGTGAAAGCGAAAGCAAGGCAGCAAGCTAAAAAACAAAGAATGACAACGAGATTTTTAAATGAAAAGAATGCTAATCAACGCAACTCAAAAAGAAGAGTTGCGCGTTGCTTTAGTAGACGGTCAACGCCTATTCGATCTTGATATCGAAAGCCCAGGCCACGAATCTAAAAAAGCAAATATCTACAAAGGACGTATCACTCGCATAGAACCAAGCCTAGAAGCGGCTTTCGTTGACTATGGTGCAGAACGACACGGTTTCCTCCCTCTTAAAGAAATTGCCCGCGAATACTTCCCTGAAGGTTACACCTACCAAGGCCGTCCAAGCATTAAAGAAGTGCTAACTGAAGGCCAAGAAGTAATCGTACAAGTTGAGAAAGAAGAACGTGGTAGCAAGGGCGCAGCTCTAACTACTTTCATTTCTCTTGCGGGTAGCTACCTAGTTCTTATGCCTAATAACCCTCGTGCTGGCGGTATCTCTCGTCGTATCGAAGGTGATGAGCGTACACAACTAAAAGCAGCACTAAGTACCCTTGAACTGCCGCAAGGTATGGGTCTTATTGTTCGCACAGCGGGTGTAGGCAAAAGCGCAGAAGAACTTGAGTGGGACTTAAATGTATTGCTAAACCACTGGGGTGCAATCAAACAAGCATCTGATGCAAACCCAGCGCCTTTCCTAATCCATCAAGAAAGTAACGTAATTGTTCGCGCAATCCGCGACTACCTACGCCGCGACATTGGTGAGATTCTGATCGACAGCAACACCATTTACGACCGTGCTCTTGAGCACATCCGTTTGGTACGCCCAGATTTCGAAAACCGCGTGAAGAAATACGACGGTGATGTTCCCCTATTCAGCCACTACCAAATCGAGAGCCAGATTGAATCTGCTTTCCAACGCGAAGTGCGTCTGCCATCAGGTGGTTCAATCGTTATCGACCCAACAGAAGCACTGACTTCTATCGATATAAACTCAGCTCGTGCAACTAAAGGCGGCGATATCGAAGAAACAGCACTCAACACTAACCTAGAAGCGGCAGATGAAATTGCTCGTCAATTGCGCCTACGTGACTTAGGTGGTCTAGTGGTTATCGACTTCATCGATATGACGCCAGTTCGTCACCAACGTGAAGTAGAAAACCGTCTACGTGATGCTGTTCGTATGGACCGTGCTCGTGTTCAAATCGGCCGTATTTCTCGCTTTGGCCTACTAGAGATGTCGCGTCAGCGTCTAAGCCCATCTCTTGCTGAAGCTAGCCACCACATTTGTCCTCGCTGTACTGGTACTGGTGTTGTTCGTGATAACGAATCACTTGCGCTATCTGTACTGCGTTTAATCGAAGAAGAAGCACTCAAAGACAATACAGCACAAGTTCTTGCTGTGGTTCCTGTGCCAATCGCTTCGTACCTACTGAACGAAAAACGTCGCTCAGTAAACCATATCGAACGTAACCAAGAAGTGAAGATCACGGTTGTTCCTAACTCTGACATGGAAACTCCGCACTTCGACGTAATTCGCGTTCGTGAAGGTGAAGAATTTGACCTGCTTTCTTACCTACTTCCTAAGAAACTGGAAGCAATGAAAGAAGCAGAGAGCAAAGAAGCTCCAGAAGCTGAAGTAAAAGTTAAGAAGATTGAAGAGCCTGCGCTAAAAGGCTTTGCCTCTCCTGCTCAATCAGCAGCTGCACCTGCACCAGTGAAAAAAGCGCAACCAGCGCCTAAAGCGAAAGCAGAAAAACCAGCAGAGAAACAAGAGCAAGACGGCATTGTTAGTCGCTTCTTTAAAGCACTAGGTAGCTTCCTATTTGGTAAGTCAGAAGAGAAAACGGAAGACAAGCCAGAAGAGAAACAACCGCGCGAAAGATCGAACCGTAACAACAATCGTAATCGTCGCAACAACCGCAACGATCGCAACCGTCGCAATAACCGTGATGGTAACCGCAACGATCGTAACGGCAACCGCGAGGATAACCGCGACAACAACCGTGATGATAAGCGCGATAACAAACGCAAACATCAGCGCGATGAAGCGGGTGATAACAAGCAGACTGAGCGCAAGCAGAATCGTAAACCTAAGCAAGACCGTCGTAACAAACGTGATGACGTAAAAGCGAGCAAGGTTGAAGAGGAAGGCTTGAAACTGGCAGCTGATGCACAAGGCGAAAAAACCGATACTCGCGCTGAAGAGAAAACAGCAAAAGTAAAAGAGCGTCGCCAGCGTCGTAAGCTTTCTAAACAAGTACGCGTTAAAGACCAACAAGCAAAAGCAGACAAAGCGGAGCAAGTGGTGGAAGAACAACCACAAGCACCAGTTGAAGAAGCAGTTGCAACGAATGAGCAAAACCAAGCTCAAAACACGCAAGACAATGGCGCGCAAGAAAACGGCAAACAACGTCGTAACCGTCGCTCACCTCGTCACTTACGTGCAAGTGGTCAACGTCGTCGTCGTGGTCGTGATCGTCGCCCTAACCCATTCCGCCTTCGTAAAGGTGGTGTAGCCTCTCCTGAGATGGCAATGGGTAAAGTAATGCCGCGTTACGATCTCACTAAGCCAACGCCGAAACCTAAGCGCAATGAAAACCAAGCTGAAGAAGTTGCAACTGTAGCAACTCTAGGTGGCTTCGCTTGTCCTGAAATGGCAATGGGTAAAGTAATTATCCGTCGTGAAGAGCCTGTTGTTGAACAACCACTAGTAACACCTGCGGTTGAAGAAGTCGTCGCTCCAGTTGTCGAGGCAACGGTTCAAGTTGAGCAAGCGGAAGCAACGGCTGTAGAAGCAACACCTGAAGTTGTTGAAGTTGCTGTAGAGCCAACTCCAGTAGTTGAAGCTGAAGTAACAGAAGCTCCAGTTGCAGAGGCTAAACCTACTGAAACCGAGCCTACAGAAACTAAAGCTGTTGAAGCTAAGGTTGAAAAGGCAGTGAAATCTCAAGCAAGTGCACCAATGGCGAAAGCACCGGGTCCACAAGAGCTAAAAGAGATCACAGTAAATGCCGCGCCTATGCGTACAGAGCGTTATGTAGGTAAAGGTGCAGGTAGCCAAGTAGCTCGCAGCCAAGCTGGCTCAGGCATGACTAAGCCGCAAGGTTACTAAGTCAACTTAGCAAATCATCTCTGAATAAAAGGCCGCTAGAAATAGGGGCCTTTTTTATTTCATGTGCAGATGTTCGATACGACATTAAATAGGGCGTGTTAACCTTTCGCGGTTAAGTTTCGTTCGAGACAAAAGCTTTTTAATCAAGGCGAGAGGTTTGTAGCCTAGTCATTCTAAGCAAAATCCTCTCAACAAAGAGTAAAAGGCTTTTGGCCGAACCCTTCGGGCAGCGTTTGTGACTCCTTTTTACTGCGTTATCGGCTTATCAGGTAGGTTAACTACACCTCAAAGCCTCTGCCTTGTATAAAGAACTCACAAACAGCTGCGAAAATCAGCTCGAAAGGTCAACACGCCCTAAACATTAATATTGGTTAACTTCTGGTTCATTCTTGAACTTAATCACACTTTTCGGTAGCATGCGCCGATTCGATCTGAATTACTGACTTTAGTCACTCTGCTCTTTTGAACCAAATGCATTAATTAGGTGTTCGTAAATTTACGCAGGAAAAATCACTTAGAACAAGGCGAAGATTGCAGCTAGTTACTCTACCTACTCGATCTTGCACCTAGTCATAAGTCATTTTAACCAGCAAGAATGAATAGATAATTAGTGAGCTTGGTGTTACATCTCATTTTTGCTTCAGTGCCGACAAAAGCCAAATTCAGAATAGTTGTAAACACTTAGCCTAACTGAGCAAACATGTTTGAATTCCCACAATTTTCTAAGCACTCCGTAAAAAACGATGTGTTATCAGGCCTGACCGTTGCACTTGCATTAGTCCCTGAAGCCGTTGCATTCGCATTTGTTGCAGGCGTAGACCCTATGGTTGGTCTTTACGCAGCCTTCATTGTTGGCCTAATCACTTCTATCTTTGGTGGTCGCCCAGGTATGATTTCTGGTGCTACTGGCGCAATGGCGGTGGTAATGGTTAGCCTTGTAGCGACTCACGGCGTGCAATACCTCTTCGCTGCTATTCTTCTAGCTGGTGCACTGCAAATCGCAGCGGGTATCTTTAAGTTAGGTAAATTTATTCGCATGGTGCCACACCCAGTAATGATTGGTTTCGTTAACGGTTTGGCGATTGTGATCTTCCTAGCTCAGTTAGGTCAGTTTAAAGCGCCAGACTTAAGCGGTGCGCTTACGTGGCTACCAAGCGATCAGATGATGTTGATGCTTGGCCTTGTTGCACTAACTATGGCGATCATCCACTTCTTGCCAAAACTAACCACTGCAGTACCTTCCTCTTTGGTGGCAATCGTGACGGTTACTGCGTTAGTAGTAGGTTTGGATCTTGAAACCCGCACAGTAGTTGACTTCCTACGTACCATGTCTGGTGATGAAGCTGCAACTCTTGCCGGTACACTGCCTACATTCTCGATTCCAGCAGTTCCATTCACGCTAGAAACACTACAAATCATTCTGCCTTACGCAATCATCCTTGCGGCTATCGGTCTTATCGAGTCTCTACTGACCCTGACGGTACTAGACGAAATGACAAACACTCGTGGCCAGTCTAACCGCGAATGTGTAGGCCAAGGCCTAGCGAACGTGACTTGTTCTATGTTCGGCGCTATGGGTGGCTGTGCGATGATTGGTCAGTCAATGATCAACGTAAACTCTGGTGGTCGTGGTCGTCTATCCGGCATTGTTGCTGCGGTAATGCTACTTTGCTTTATCCTATTCGCATCTTCTCTGATTGAAATGATCCCACTAGCAGCGCTTGTTGGTGTTATGTTCATGGTAGTGATTGGCACATTCGAATGGGCAACGTTCAAGCTTGCGCGTCGCGTACCAAAACAAGATTTCTTCGTTATCGTACTAGTAACAGTAGTAACTGTACTGACTGACCTTGCTGTAGCCGTTGCAGTTGGTGTGATTGTTTCTGCTCTAATGTTTGCTTGGCAACATGCGAAACACATCTACGCATCAAGCAAAATCAATGAAGAAGGCTCGAAAGAGTATCATATCCACGGCCCTATATTCTTTGGTAGCGCAGCCAACTTCCTAGAGCTGTTTAACGCACAAAACGATCCGCAAGATGTGATTGTTGATTTCGCAAACTCACGCGTAACAGACCACTCTGCAATCGAAGCGATTGAGACTCTAGCGGAACGTTATGCCGCGGTTGGCAAAACACTGCACCTACGTCACCTAAGCCAAGATTGCCGAGCATTACTTCAGAAAGCCGGCAGCTTAGTTGAAATTAACGTAAAAGAAGACCCTAGCTACAAAGTCGCAACTGACGTACTCGCGGGTTAATAGACAGTTAATACTGAATAGATAAGTAGAAGGGCTTCCAGTTGGAAGCCTTTTTCTTTTCAGCTACAAAATCACTTCTATAAAATCACTCTGGCTCTCTACTTCGCTATATGCTTAAATCTTAACGATAAAAATCAAAAGGATAAGATTAGATATGCGAGGCTTAAGGACGAATACAGCACATTCTGCATGGCGAATTGGGATTAAAAGGCTTGCTCAAGCCCTCTGTACCTTATTGCTCATACTGGTTGCGATTGCTTGGCTTTACCCCGTGACACCTTTAGAGGCGATAGACAAGCCTCACAACCATTCGATCCCCTTCTCAGGTAGCACTTTACTTGGTCAACTCGCAACCGAGTATGCTAAAGAGGGCGACCAAACGGGCAAGACAGGCTTCTATCCTCTCGCTAACGGACAAGAAGCGCTGCTAGCACGATTAGCCTTAATTGATAACGCACAGACTTCTGTCGACTTACAGTATTATATCTATCGAGATGATAGCACTAGCTCTCTATTGACCTACGCGCTCTATTTAGCTGCCGAGCGTGGGGTTAGAGTGAGAGTATTACTTGATGACATGCAAGCGCGTAACGATAGCGATATGGCTTCACTCGCCGCCCATCCGAATATCGAGCTGCGTTTGTTCAATCCGTTCGCTAATCGCAGTCTACGTGCTCTAGATTTCATCAATGACTTCAAGCGTATGAATCGACGCATGCACAATAAGTCCATTATCGCTGACAATGCCTTTGCCATAGCCGGTGGGCGTAACATCGGTAATGAGTACTTTGCGGCCAACCACGAAGTTGATTTTGGTGACTTCGATTTTCTTTTGACTGGACAATCAGTGCCAGAAATCAGTAACCAGTTCGATCTGTATTGGAACAGTACTCCCGCAGTGCCTAGCACCATGCTATTCGAGCAACAAAGCCAGCCCGATGCCAGCCATATCGAACAATGGAAGCAAACGCTGAACGAGCACTTTAATGGTTCAGATTACGCTGCAAACATCGACGAATTACCACTAATTAAGGCACTAAAAGACGAGAAACTTAAATTCTATTGGGGTGAAGCTGACGTACATTACGATCAACCAACCAAAGTTTACAAACCAAGTAACGACGACTTTATGCTCAATGCCTTAGATGGCATTTTACGCCAAGCAGAAACATCGTTCTTGTTGGTTTCCCCTTACTTTGTTCCAACTCAAGCGGGTACGGATTTATTGGTCAGTGCCGCGCACTCTGGTATCGATATTACCATTATCACCAACTCTTTAGCATCTAACGATGTATTTGCTGTTCACGGTTGGTACGCTAAATACCGAGCTCAACTATTGGCGGCCGGAATTAAACTGTATGAAGTAAAAGCAGACCCAAAAATCAAAAAGAAATACTCATGGCTGGGGAGCTCACGCACCAGCTTGCACGCTAAAACGTTCATTCTTGATGACAGTAAGATCTTCGCCGGTTCGTTTAATTTTGACCCAAGATCGGCTTTTCTCAACACCGAGATGGGGGTATTAATCGAAGCTCCGCAGTTTGTGACTCATGCACTCGCCAATCTCGATAAACACTTAGCGCAAAACACTTACCGTTTATCCCTCACTCAAAATAATGACATTGTCTGGCATAACGATAGGACTCAGCAAGAGTTCACCAGCGAGCCAGACGCAAGCCTGTTACTTCGACTTGGCGCGTGGGGAGCGGGTATTTTGCCAATTGAAGAACAACTATGATGCTATAGAAATAAAAAGGTCGCTTCACAGCGACCTTTTTAATTATTTAAATAGCTTATGGTTTAAGACTTACCTAGCTATCTAACAGCTTCTGAGCAGCCTTTCGTACTTCAATGGAGCCATCACTAAGGAAAACTTGCAAACCTTCACGATAAGAGTCGACATCACCTTGCTCAAGCATGCTCAGCAACTTTATGCGTTCAGCGGCGGTTAGCCACGCTTTAAGATCTGGGATTCGTCCTTCTTGCGCTAGTCTCTGTACAAACTCTACAGGTTCGCGCGCCTCATGCGCAGCGAAGTACAACAACATAAACTCATTCACACCCGCATCATCCAGCCAGTTTAACATCCATTCTTCTCGGGCACGGATTAGTGCGCTGCTATAGCTAGGTTGGTTAATAGTGTTATGGCCTATGTGTTCATCTGTCCAACGCTCGGTAAGATTGAGTTCTCTGGTTTGGATACAATGGATCGCGTGCGCTTGTTCAACGAAATTACACATCATCCAATGCAAGCCTCGTTTACCAAGTTGGCTAAAGAATACCGCTAAACGTTTCGCTTTTTGCTCTGGTAGCAACCAAATCAGTTCAGAAGGCGCGACTTGACCTCGATATCTCGCGTAAGGATCCCAGCCTTGTAATTTAGGTGCACCTAAAGCTTTCGGCGTTAAAGAATCTAAGCCTTCACCTGTATCCAAGTAGCTCAAAATTTTGTTGGTAATCTCTGCTGCTCTCTCCGGCTCAAGTTCATCGGTTAGGTCATCTAACAGTATCGATTCAAACCATCCTTCAATGGGTAGTTCCACCTCTGGATTCACCAAGCGAGCATGCATAAAGAACAGAGCGACCTGTGCTGGGTAACAGCGTTCAAACGACTTGAGCAATTTCTCTCGCTCAGCCCACTGATGGCGACCAATCATACTGTTGTCATCAGATTCTGCATACGCAAAGCCATTGACCCGTTCACAGTAGCTCTGCCAGAAACGGGGCGAAACCGGACGATAGCAAGATGCAGATTGGTAGGTCATTAACAGGTAAGTATCAATATCCGATTGCTCAACCCCCGCCGATGCTAAGCATTGTACGATGTGCTGTTCTAGTGCCTCACTTTCAATAAGTCCGTACAATGGATAATCTGACCGAAAGTGGAAAATACGGTTAATGACGCGTTGAGGTGCGAGCGTCACCCATAAAGTCCAATGACGCTTAACCAGCACTTCTAAATCAGATTTCAAATCCCCGCGAGCAAAGACTTCCATCAACCAAAACAGCGCTAAAATCGCTCTTTGATAACCATCCTTGTTCCCAAGTAAGGCATAGGCTGGCTGATTTGGGCTGACCATATCGCCCGAACGGCCGCCATCTCTGTAGCAAGATTCAGCCAACAACGAAATCATTGCTTGGTCGTCAAAGCCGCTGTCGACTTGAGAAAGCCAAGCTTGCACGTCCGCTAGTTCGCCTGCTTTTAAACTTGTATAGCGCTTGTATTTGTCTGTTAAAGCAGGCAATAAATGCTGCTCTAACCACGCTAACAGCTCATGTTCTTCAGGTTCCGACTCGATATGATCATTCAATCGCCATGCAGCATAAGCACAACCACCAATGTGAGTGGGTAGATATTCAAGCATCTGATCATCAAGCCCCATTAACTTGTGGTCAATACTCTCAAACTCACTGATAGTCATAAGCGGCAAGTTAGGATTTAGAGCAGAAAAACAAGATTTCCACTCAGCCTCAGACCACACCTCTTCAGGTTCTACTTCATCATCGCACGGTTCATCAACGATACGCGTATGTTCCCACTGGGCATAGCGATCTTCGAGCTGCCAAGCTGGCGCAACTTTGGTTAAGCTCACTCCCGGATATTGAGCCTTCACTTCGCCAAGCAAATGAATCGCTTCTTCGTCTACACGCGAACCTAAAATGGTCTGTTGCTTCACTTGGTCTTGATACTGTTCATCTTCATAGTACGCCGCAGTGACATCCCAGTTACCTAAGCTGTAATAGAAGCTTAAAGTCGGATGTTCCGAACTTTCCACTGGAACAGACACCATAGGCTGATGGCCTAAGCGCTCAATGAGTTGCTGCTTAAACCAAACGTAATCTTCTGGTTTCTTCGTGAAATGCTCAATGAGATCAGGCTGATGTTGGTACCCATCTCTATCCATATAGAAATGACGACGAATGTGTGCCGCATCGGACCAAATATAAGCCTTGATCAGATCTCGGCTCCAGCCAAATTCTTCAACTAAAGCGTTAAACATTTCAAATGGTACAGACCAAGATTCCGTATCCCAGTAAGGAATAACGAAACTACTCAAATAGAAGCTGTGGGCAGGATTCACTTTAGCCATGATAAACAGCGCTTCAAGACCAAAGAGGTTCATATCACTTAGCATCAAGTCATTGTGGTCATTTCGGCTGCGCGCAAAATCCACCATGGCTTGAGCAGTAAGCTGTAAGTCTTGTTCCAACTGAGGGAAGTTAAGCGCACAAGCAAACAGAACTGGCTCGCTAATATAAAGCGCTTTCTCGTCACTACGGTAGGTATTGAGTACGTGAGCAACTAAATCACGACTATCACCCGCATCATCAACATTCAGAACTCGACCTGTTTGATCGACAAATTCAATGTTGAACAAAGTAGACATTCGCAGTCTAAATGCCGTGCCATCAACAAGACGTTGGCGATACTCAGCCAGTGCTTTAGCAATACTTTCGGGATCTTTAGGGTTAACGGTGATGTGGATGGATTTATCGAACTCTGACATGTAAAACCTGCTTCAGACGATAGACATTTCGCGCACTAATTAATCAGTTCGGTCAACATCTAAGATACTGATATAAAAGACAATTAGAATGATAGGCAGTATATCGATTGCACCTACAATGTCTAACAGCAAAGTGAAATGTATGGGACAGCGCACACTGCGAACCAACACTTAAAAAAGTGAAACGTTTTCGCAATGCAAACATGCAAAAGATATAGAACAGGCGGAAAATTACGGTGAAAATTAAATATTCAACTACCTTTACATATGCATGACAACTCATAACAAAAGGAAATTGAAGATGAAACATCTCACCATTCCGTTATTGGCTATGTTCCTATCTATTTCAAGCAATGCAGCGGAAACAAAACCTGCGACTCAAGCCACGATCGACGAGAACCAAGCGCTCTATCAAACGCTTCCGTTTGATGACACAAAAGACTTCGAAAGAGCACAGAAAGGCTTTATTGCTCAGCAAGATGTCGTCACCATCAAGAATGAAAACGGCGATGTTGTTTGGGATCTAGAAGAATACAAAAAATTCATTACTCTCGATGCTAAAGCACCTAACTCGGTAAACCCAAGCCTTTGGCGTAATGCCCAATTGAATATGGTTAATGGACTTTTCAAAGTAACAGATGGCATTTACCAAGTACGTGGCTATGACCTCACCAACATCACATTCGTAGAAGGTAAAAAAGGATGGATCGTTTTCGATCCATTAATTTCTCAAGAAACCGCAAAAGCAGCACTGGATTTTATTAACCAAGAGTTAGGAAAAAGACCCGTTACCGCTGTTGTATATAGTCACAGCCACATCGACCATTTTGGTGGTGTGAGAGGAATTGTGAACGAAGAAGATATAGATGCAGGTAAAGTAGAGATTATCGCTTCGCACGGATTCACCGAACATGCTGTCTCTGAAAATGTCATCGCCGGTAATGCGATGGGCAGACGAGCCATTTTTATGTATGGCGCTTTATTACCGAAAAACGCACAGGGTAGTGTTAACGGAGGTTTAGGCCAAACCACTTCAACCGGACTTGCTACCCTCATTCGCCCAACGCTGATTATCGAAAAAACCGGTGAAAAACATACCATTGATGGTATTAAAATGGTTTTTCAATATACCCCAGGTTCAGAAGCACCAACAGAGATAAACACTTGGTTTCCCGATAAAAAAGCGCTGTGGATGGCAGAAAATACGACCAACACAATGCACAACATTCTGACTCTGCGCGGCGCTCAAGTGCGTGATGCACTTAAATGGTCATCCTACTTAAATGAAACCATTGAAATGTGGGGAGACGAAGTGCAAGTTAAGTTCCAAAGTCACCACTGGCCGATGTGGGGACAAGAAGAAATTGTCGATTACTTCAAGCTACAGCGCGACATGTATAAATACACTCACGATCAAACTGTGCGTCTAATGAATCAGGGCTACATTGGTTCAGAAATCTCTGAAATGATTCAGTTCCCAGATGAAATCGACAAAAACTGGAATACTCGTGGTTACTACGGGACTCTTCGTCACAATAGCCGCGCGGTATATCAACGCTATATGGGTTGGTACTCGGGTAATCCTTCAGACCTCAATAACCTACCACCAGCCGATGCAGCGACTAAATATGTGGCGTATATGGGAGGTGAAGAAGCAACCATCAAACAAGCTCAGCAAGATTACGATAAAGGCGAGTATCGTTGGGTAGCGGAAGTGTTAAAACACGTTGTTTTTGCTAATCCTAACAGCAACAAAGGTAAATCTTTGCTGGCAGATGCGTATGAGCAACTAGGATATCAAGCTGAATCCGGCCCTTGGCGCTCAGTTTATCTGCAAGGTGCTTTCGAGTTAAGAAACGGAACACCTAGCTCTGGTGGTACCACCACCGCCTCGCCAGATATTATAAAGAACATGCCTCCAGAGATGTTGTTTGACTATCTAGCCGTTCGCCTACTACCTGAAAAAGCGGATGGAAAAGACTACGCAATCAATATTGATTTTACCGACCTTGATGAACAATACACCATCTACATTGAAAACTCCGTACTTAACCACACAACCAAACTCAGCGAAGAACCTGATGTCACGTTAACGTTAACCAAAGAGACATTAGATGACGTTCAGTTAGGTGTAATTACTTTAGAGCAAGCTATTCTTAACGGAGATATCAAACTCACAGGTGATAAGGAAGTATTCAAAGACTTCATTAGTATGCTTGATACATTCAACTTCTGGTTCAATATTGTATTGCCTTAGGAGACCGTATATGAGAAAGGCGCTTATCACTGCTCTAGCACTGATATTTAGTGCATCAATTAGCGTATCAGCTGTCGCTTGCTCTTATGATGGGCAATTCAGCAACCCATTTACGGAAAGCTTAGATGGTTCGCTTGATGTCGCCTTTGCAACCCGAGAAGCATTAGATAGTAAGCGCCTGTCCAGCTTGGAGCCAATTGAAGGGCAGAAAGGCTTGAGGCGCGCCAGTTGGTGGTTAACTCTGATGGTGAAAGAGTACCAAAAAGAGCTACACTCGATTGGATACATTTATCTGATTGATAGTCACTTATGGTCAAAACTTGGGGGAAGCCAAAGGATAAAGATTCATTCATCACCCGAGGACACACGACAAGCTAAGGTATTATTGGTCAGTGAAGCCACACTCTACGCTATAGTGAGTAATGAGCTTGAATTAAATAACGCCATTGAGCTTGGGCTCGTCAAAGTGTCGCGTTAAAAATAAGGCTGAGGTTTTTCTCCTCAGCCTTTTCTTCATTATTTTTCTGGTTACTTAACCAGTTTATCCAACTTAGCGCCAAACAAGTCTAAACGCCAACCTTGCATCACATCTGGTAGTTTTTCCGCATCTCGATTGCGCTTCCAAACCCAGCTTAATAGCTGATTCAATTGCTTTTTAGATGCCAAAAACTCTGTTGCTAGTCCACTGGTTTGAGACGCTTTCTTTACTTCATCTTTCAGCACTTTAAATAACTGCTTGTAGCCCGGCTTGTCCATCAGACGCTCAATCGGCGCTGGATGCTCTTCAACAGGAGTATGCTTAGCCAACTTTACAATCGAGATGATTCGCGCACTGTGGCGATGCAGAGCTCGCGGATCAATGCCCTCTTGCTCCATCTGATGACGATTTTGAATCCCATGACGAGCAATGGTCAGTAAGTCATTCTCTTTAAAGATGAAGTTCAGTGCCAAGTCACGACGTACCGCTTCTTTGTAACGCCAAGTGGCTAGCGGTCTTAAAATCGCTAGTTCGCGCGGTTTAAGTTGCCATGCCCCTTTAATATCTAAGTAAGCATTCTCAACATCGACGGTTTTGATGCGCTTAGAAGCAATTAACTCACATTCAGATTGCGCCGCTTGCCACCAACCCGCTTGCTCAACTTCACTAAGTAGCTTTTCATACAAGGGTTTTAGGTAGTACACATCGGCCGCTGCGTAATCGAGTTGCTTCTGAGAGAGTGGGCGCGCCAACCAGTCTGTGCGTGATTCACTCTTATCAAGCGCGACACCTAAGTTTGCTTCCACTAAGGTAGCAAAACCCGTCGATAAACCGTTGCCCAAAAATGCGGCCATGATTTGCGTATCAACCATTGGCTCAGGCAGACAGCCAAAGCTATTATGGAATACTTCTAAATCTTCACCACAAGCGTGCAGAACCTTGCGCACCTGCTTGTCTTGCAGCAAGCCGACAAATGCTGACATGTCATCAATTTTCAATGGGTCGATTAACGACAGAGTTTGCCCATCAAAAAGCTGAATAAGGCCTAGCTGAGGGTAAAAAGTGCGTGTACGCACAAATTCGGTATCAAGCATAACAGCGTCCACGCTTCTTGCTTGATGACAGGCAGCTTCAAGTTGAGCTACCTCGGTGATGATTTGATAATTCACTGAGTTCTCGCTGTGAGCAAATAAAAATGCCGACTTTGACGGTCGGCATTCTAACAGAGTTTATAGGGCTATTCAGCCTTAGCTTGAGTGCCTTGTGCGGCTTTAGCAATATTCGCGTCGTTCTCTTCACGCAATACGCGGCGTAGAATCTTACCCACGTTGGTCTTTGGCAGATCGTCTTTAAACTCAACAATCTTAGGAATCTTATAGCCTGTTAGATGTTGACGACAATGAGCAATCACTTCTTCTTTGGTCAAGCTAGGATCACGTTTCACCACGTAGATCTTCACCAACTCACCCGATACTTCATGAGGCTGACCAATCGCCGCAACTTCAAGCACCTTACCGTGCAGTGATACCACATCTTCGATCTCATTCGGATAAACGTTGAAACCAGAGACAAGAATCATATCTTTCTTACGGTCAACGATATGAATCAGACCTTCATCGTCAAACTTAACAATATCACCCGTTGATAGCCAACCATCTTCTGTCAGCACTTCTTTGGTTGCTTCAGGACGTTGCCAATAACCTTGCATTACCTGAGGGCCACGAACTTGCAGTTCACCCACTTCCGTATTTGGCAGAGGATTCCCCTCTTCATCCACAATGCGCACTTCTGTTGATGGCACAGGCAGACCAATTGCACCAGTGTAATCAACAAGGTCGTATGGGTTACCTGTTACAAGCGGCGAACACTCCGTTAGACCATAACCTTCTAGCAAGTGAATGCCGGTTACTTTTTTCCATTGCTCTGCGACGCCACGTTGTACCGCCATGCCGCCACCAACAGATAGTTTCATATTGCTGAAATCAAGCTCGTGGAAGTCTTCATTGTTCACGAGTGCGTTGAACAGCGTGTTTACGCCCGTCATTGCAGTGAATGGGTATTTTTGTAGCTCTTTAATAAAGCCCGGAATATCACGTGGGTTAGTGATAAGCAGGTTACGACCACCCATCTCAATAAACAGCAAGCAGTTAACCGTTAAAGCAAATACGTGATACAGCGGTAGCGCTGTCACAACCAGCTCTCGGCCTTCAGACAATACTGGTCCATAAGCCCCTTTTGCCTGTAACACGTTAGCAATCATGTTACGATGAGTAAGGATTGCGCCTTTTGCTACACCCGTTGTACCACCGGTATATTGAAGAAACGCAATATCATCACCCGACATAAATGGCTTAACGTATTGTAAACGACGGCCTTTGCTTAGCGCCTTACGCATTGAGATTGCGCCCGGCAGATCGTACTTAGGCACCATGCCTTTTACGTACTTCACCACGAAATCAACAATCGTACCTTTCGCGCGTGGTAGCATTTGACCAAGGCTAGTCAGAACCACGTGTTTCACTGGTGTGTTGTCAACGATTTGCTCTAGCGTATTAGCAAAGTTAGACACAATCACAATCGCTTTTGCGCCTGAGTCGTTTAACTGATGCTCAAGCTCACGTGGCGTGTAAAGTGGGTTTACGTTTACCGCAATAAGCCCCGCACGTAACACACCAAATAGTGCCACTGGGTATTGCAATAAGTTAGGCATCATAAGTGCAACACGGTCACCCTTTTGCAGCTTAAGATCGTTTTGTAGGTACGCGGCAAAAGCACGGCTACGCTCTTCCAATTTACGGAAGGTCATGACCGAGCCCATATTCATAAACGCTGGTTGATCAGCAAACTTTTGTACTGACTGCTCAAACATCTCAACCAAAGATGGGTATTGGTCTGGGTTGATGTGCTCAGGCACTTCATCTGGATAACGTGATAACCAAGGTTTATCCACGGTACTACTCCTCGAATATGATGGGTGTTGCAACAGGGGCAAAGCGAAGCGATTGAACGCTTATTTAGCCGCCCGAATCCAGTTCAACTGGTTTTTAATTATGCTATTACAACACAGGCTAAGAGCTTGAGCACGAAACACTCAAACACTTGTTTCAATTTTGTTAAGCAAGCCAAAAATCCGTTCCGCGACGGCCTTTGGCTGTTGTAAGTGACAGTGGTGACCACCAGCAATGATGTGAACTTCAACATCGCTTTGGGGCGTCGGTTTCGCTTGCTTTAATGCGGCAAAACCCTGCTCACCCAATAGGATCAATTGTGGGCAGACGATTTGCTGCCGAAACTGCTTAGCACTTTCAAAAGGCATGCGATACAAAGAATCAGCTTGTAGCTTCTTGTCATGTCGCCATTGCCAACCCTGTTCCCCCCTAATCAGGCCGCGTTTAACCACAGGCGCGATGAGTTCTGGCTCAAGTTGGTTTATCGCCGAGCGTCTTGCAACGGCTTCTTCAAGCGTTGCCATCACCCTTTCTGGCTTGCGTCGAATACGCTGACGGCTTTTAACACCATCACACAATCTTTCCACGCAATTAAGTGATGTTTCGGCTAAAGGGCCATCCCCTTCAATCTGCACTAATCCTGCCACTTGCTCAGGAAAGGCGGCACTATAGCAACTTGCAATCAAAGCACCAAGCGAATGTCCTACTAGCACCAACTTGTTTGGCGATAAAGTAGCCAACAGCTGATAAACATCGTCGATATAGTCATGAAATGGGTAGAAATAGCCATCACCTTTATGCTCAGAAAGGCCATGTCCCGGTAAATCGATTGCGCAAAGATGAAGGTGAGGATGGTACTGATACAGTTCTACGAATATCGTTTCAAAGCTGGCAGCGTTGTCTAGCCAACCATGCAAAAAAACGACCGAAATATCGGCCGTTTTAGGGTGTCCTATTTCCAATGCTGCGAGAGATAACTGCCCGCAAGCATATTGGGTTGATTTGATCATCACTTCACTTCTTGGACAACTTTTCCTGAACGCGTACCGTAGTGAATATCACGACAATACAAGCTACGACATGGATACAAGTAACTGCCTGTATCATGCACTACTACACGCTCTTCAATACGCCATAGATGATAGTTGCTAACGTCCATAACGGGGAAATCATAATCAAACTCTCCCACTTTATTCTTCTCTGTGCCATCTGCTTTGCCCAATAGAGTGATCAAACGACCTTCACTGAGAGTTACTGGATCAGCAAAACCTTCGATATAACCAACGAAACGACCTTTCGGCTCTTCGCTAATATCGGGTTTACCCGATGCACGGATTGGTAAATTAACCACTTCAATACGAGTGCGATTTTCAAGGTTTGTTACGTTGGCGATGACACCGCCAACACGTACTTCACTTTCACTACCCGAGCTTTTCAGCCAAGTGTCGTAATCCGTTACTACATCAGGATTATCGGATTTAAGATCTTCGGGTAGAGATGAACAAGCAAAAAGGAAAAAAGAGGAAGCGAAAACTGCAGCAAATTTTGCAATATGTATATTCATAATGGCAATCTCGAATTAGCGAAATATAAGGCAGCACCATGGTGCTAAAAATGGAATCTTTATATATAAATATCGACCCCTAACATATTAATTAGTTCCTCTCTTTTGGCTTGATTCATGACTCGCATATACTCTTCCATTGCTTTACGGCTGCGGCCTTCAGGAAGATCATATTGAATCTGCGCCTTATGAATATCGGACTCATTAACATGGCGAATAGTATGAGCAACCGCGTTGGCCACTTTCGAAGGTTGGCCAACCGGTGACTTATCCTGAGATTTCTTTACCTGATTCTTCTTGTTGGTCTTATTGGCTCTATTTGGGCCGGGGACCGAAGGAGGTAAACCGTTAACTGAAACCATACTATTCGCTTATTAACTCATTGCCTTAACGAAAACACATTCGCCTTATTCGCGGCCTGGCAGTTTTTTCCACGCCACCGTGTCACGTAAGTAAACAGGGCTGGCATCTTCTGCACTCACAGTTTGATCTTTTTGCCATGCAAACTTAGCCACTTGCACAATATCTTGCGCGTCAGGGAACTGCACATCGCCCGCTGTACGAGTGATAGCAAGACCAGCCAATTCATCTTGGTAAGCCGCCCAACCCGTACCCGCTGTAGTCCATGTTTGCTCGTCAGCTGTTGCTTGTTCAACCAAGTTAGCAGGCGCAATAACACATTCCGCATCAACCGCTGCCCATTCACCATTATCTTGACGAGAGTAACGTCCCCAATACACTTCACTCATACGTGCATCAATAGCACAAGCTACGTTGGTGACGCCATGAACTCGATAAGAGCCTTGAGCCATTGCTTCTAGCGTCGATACGCCAATCATAGGAAGCTCAGCACCAAAGGCAAGGCCTTGTGCAATACCAATACCGATACGCACACCAGTAAAGCTACCCGGACCACGGCCAAAAGCTAATGCATCAAGCTCTGCTAGCGTAAGACCCGCTTCCTTTAGCACTTCGTCTACCATAGGCAGAATTTTCTTAGTGTGGTCACGCGGGGCAACTTCACTACGTACGTACACTTTGTCGTCAACCAATAGGGCAACAGAGCAATTTTCTGTTGCAGTATCTAAAGCAAGGATCTTTACGCTCATCAAAATCTCTAATTTGTATCTGTTTGTATCTGTTGAAGGAAGTGGTCAACTTTCGCCAAATCTCGCGTGCGCGGAATTGGCGGTAAACTAGCAAGAAAAACACCGCCGTAATCACGAGTCACCAATCGGTTATCACAAATGATCAACGCACCTTTGTCTTTCTTATCGCGAATCAATCGCCCCACTCCCTGCTTAAGGGTAATCACCGCGTCGGGTAACTGCACTTGAGCAAATGGGTCACCGCCTTTCAATCGACAATCTTCAATTCGCGCTTTTAGCAGCGGATCGTCTGGGGCAGTAAACGGTAATTTATCGATAATAACACAGCTCAGGGTGTCACCTCTAACATCAATGCCTTCCCAAAAGGCACCGGTAGCCACCAGCAGCGCATTACCCAGTTCCATAAACTCGGCCAGCGTTTTCTGTTTACTGGTTTCACCCTGCATGAGTACCGGAACGGTCAAAACCTCTCTAAAGCGTTCTCCAAGATCGCGCATCATGCTGTGCGATGTACATAAAAAGAAGCATCGCCCTTGGTTTTTCTCTATCACAGGAGCCAACATACGCACCAGCTTATCGGCTAAGCCTGCACTATTGGGCTCAGGCAAATAGCGAGGCACACACAAACGCGCTTGGCTTTGATAGTCAAACGGGCTAGGTAATGACATTTGCTGCTGAGGCTTTAAACCTAAACGCGCCGTGAAATGGCCGAAGTCGTCATTTACCGCCAACGTCGCCGAGGTAAATACCCACGCGCCTTGCTTTAACTCAATCTGCTCTTGAAACTTATCGGCCACCGATAAAGGCGTGATATGTAAGCTGAAATGACGCGGGGACGTATCAAACCAATATGAGTAGCCAGTGATGGAAACATCACATACCCGCTCTATGCGGCCTTTGATTAAGTTCGCTCGCTCAAATGCTGTATCTAGCAACTGACTTCGCCCGAGGGCAATTTTGAGCACTTCAATAGCAAAATCGAGTGCTTCGATTAAGCGCTCCATCTCCCTTGCAATCGAGGGAGATTGCAACGCTTCACGCCAGTTACCACGAAATCCGGGTTCACCTAATGTGATGCGTAAATCCATCGCACATTGAACCAACTTCTCGGCCACTTTTTGTAGCTGGCGCATATCTTTTGCTTCGGTGCGATAACCAATTTCAATGTCTTTCGCCAGCTCTTGAACTTGGCGGCTAGATACTGACTGGCCAAAATATTGGCTAGCAATATCTGGTAACTGGTGGGCTTCATCAAAGATAAATACATCAGCTTCAGGGATCAGTTCGCCAAAGCCCGTTTCTTTGATCGCTAAATCGGCTAAAAACAAGTGATGGTTCACCACCACCACGTCAGCATCAAGCGCTTTCTTACGTGCTTTCAATACGAAGCAATCAGTGTAACTTGGGCAATCTTTGCCTAAACAGTTGTCATTGGTTGAAGTGATGGTGGGAATAACTGGACTATCCTCTGCGATGGCATCGCAATCACCAAGGTCACCCGTTTTGGTTTCCGATGACCAACTACGCACTTTTATCAACTGGCTTAACAACGTTGGATCAGCATGATGACCATGACTTTCAATCATTTGGCGACTGAGTCTATCCAGACAAAGGTAGTTTGCGCGCCCTTTCAGTAACGCAACTTGGCCATAAAAGCCCAGTGCGCTGACCATCAAGGGGAGATCTCGGTGGAAAAGTTGTTCTTGGAGGTTTTTAGAACCCGTACTAATGATGGTTTTCTTCCCACTCAGCAAAGCGGGCACTAGGTAGGCAAAAGTTTTACCTGTTCCTGTTCCTGCCTCTATCACCAGCTGGCCTTGAGATTTGATCGCTTTACGAACAGCCTCGGCCATATCAAGCTGAGCTTGTCGTGGCTGAAAGCCCGGAATCGCTTTGCCTAAAGCGCCATCTTGAGAAAAGGTTTTAGAGATCATGCAACTGCTGCGGGTAACCAAAAACCAAAGTATACCTGATCGATTTTTAAATAAGTATCCAAACCCTTCGGCCGACAATAGCCTCAGCCGAAAGGCATTTACGCAAGTTTGGCGTTAAATCGCCTCACCGTTTACCGTTACTGCGACATCAATATTGCCACGCACAGCATTTGAATATGGGCACACTTGGTGAGCCACTCGAGTAAGTTCTAATGCTTGCGATTGCGGCAACTCAAGCTCAACCTGTAGAGACACCGTTAAAGCAAAGCCACCTGCTTCATTCGGGCCGATGCCTACCTGTGCCGTTACAGGCGCTTGCTTCAAAGCCACTTTTGCTTCGCGAGCAACGTGCAGCAATGCATTTGAGAAACACGCCGAATATCCCGCAGCAAATAGCTGTTCAGGGTTGGTTGCAACACCACTTCCACCCATCTCTTTTGGATAAGACAGCTCTAGGTCTAACAGACCATCGTCGGTTTTTACTTGACCATTACGACCAGCCAATGCAGTTGCTTGTGTTTTGTAGAGTGTAGACATACGTGATTCCTTATTGGTGTTCTGATTCTTTTTAAATTAAATTGCGCGCAACTTAATTGCCCTCTATCTTATGTCGAGACTAATATAAAATGCAACTATATTGTGCACAATTTATTTTTAGGAATCAGATCATGAGCCAATGTGAATTCACTCAATCATTAACCGATGACGAGAAACTTCTTCTTGATAATCAAGTCTGTTTCCCACTTTACAGCGCTGCGAATGCCGTGATTCGCGCTTATCGACCTCTGCTGGATGAGCTCGAGCTTACTTACTCTCAATATTTGGTAATGATGGTTTTATGGGAAAGCGATGGAGCGAGTGTTAAAGCGATAGGGTCTCGGTTGCACCTTGATTCGGGCACGCTAACTCCGTTACTCAAACGCTTAGAAAGCAAAGGTTATGTGACTCGTGGTCGAAGTGAAGAGGACGAGCGAGTGCGTGTGCTTAACTTAACTGAGCAAGGATTAGCGCTGCATAAACAAGCCAAAACAATCCCCAACGCAATGAAATGCAAAATTGATTTAAGTTTAGATGAATTGCTTACTTTAAAAGCGTTATGTGAAAAAGTGCTCAACAAACTGAATTAAACTGATGGTTCACACGGCAAATTGGTTGAGCCAATTGATGTCAGCCCCTAAAATGAGCGCCTTATTCCCTATATTCAGGATACAAACATGAGCGATAACAACGCAAAACCAGAATTGCCAGATCACCTAGCTGGTAACCCACGCAGCCCACACTATGTTGCGGAGTGTTTTGAACACCACATTGGTATTCGTCTAAACGGCAAAGAGCGTACTGATGTAGAAGAATACTGCATCAGCGAAGGTTGGGTAAAAATCGCTTCACCAAAAGCAAAAGACCGTTACGGCAACCCAATGCTAATCAAGCTTAAAGGCGAAGTGGAAGCGTTCTACAAGTAATCGCACATCCCTATTATTAAGCGCATAGAACCTTAAGGTTTTATGCGCTTTTTTTATTCACTGCGAATCTAAAATCTATCAAGAGATAGCCAATTGAACCGCCTGCTCCGCATGTATCGCGGTAGTATCATACAAAGGGACTTGGGTATGCTGCTGGTCAATCAATAATGCAATTTCAGTACAACCAAGAATCACCGCTTGAGCGCCCTGCCCAGCTAAATGCTCTACGATCTCGACGTATTTTTGTCTCGATTCAGCACGAATCTCACCTAAGCAAAGCTCGTTGTAAATAATCTCGTGCACCGTTGTGATGTCATCGCTATTAGGAACTAACACATCAATACCAAAATTCTCGATCAGTCGGCTCTTATAAAAATCTTGTTCCATGGTGAAACGCGTACCCAATAGACCAACTTTGCTTACGCCATCTAATTGCAACTTTTGCGCTGTCGCGTCTGCGATGTGCAAAATTGGAATGTCGATATTGGCTTCAATCTCACTGGCTACTTTATGCATAGTGTTAGTGCAAATCATCAAAAAATCTGCACCGCCCGCTTCAACTGATTTCGCCGCATCCGATAGTATGACTGCGGTTTCATCCCATTTTCCTTGATGTTGGAGCTTTTCAATTTCTTCAAAATTCACACTATAAAGGCAGATTTTTGCTGAGTGCAAACCGCCTAGCTCGCGCTTCACCCCTTGGTTAATCGCTTTATAGTAGCTTGCGGTTGATTCCCAACTCATGCCACCTAGCATGCCGATTGTTTTCATTTGTGTTTCCCTTGCTAACCATTGAAGCGATACTTCACACTATCAACCGTCAGTTGTAATCTCAATACACCTTTAGACAAATAAAAACGCGGCTCAAATGAGCCGCGTCGGAATCTGGTTGAATTGACGTTTAACGTCGTTGAAGATAGCGCGATAACCACGCTGGGCCAGCAAAGTCATTATGGCTATCAATGATTGCTTTCGCCGCATCACTTGGTGAAGCCTTGTTGTCCCACATTTCGGTTAGGATAGCTTCGTCTATTTCACATTCGCCTAGTAATGCACTTACTCGCTCAGAATATAATTTACGTGCTAATAGCTCTTTATCCATACATACCACCTTAAGACGCTCAAATGAGAAAAGAATCTTCAACCGTGCAACGAAAATAATCGTAAAAGAGTATCTTCGTCGAGATAACCTACTCCTATTTAAGTAGATTTTCTGTTGAATTCAACTTGATATTAGTTTAATTGTTAGGGAAGTTTTGCGGGTTAGCTCACCCTTCAGGGGCCCTGAAAAAATTCACCATACGAAAAAAATAATTCACGGAAGTACGTACGAAATGGAAAAGAAAACACTGCTTACACACTGTAGCGACGCGCCTGGACTCATCTCCAAGATCACGAATATCTGTTACAAGCACCAGCTGAATATTATTCATAACAATGAATTTGTTGATAACTCGAGTGGCCACTTTTTTATGCGCACCGAACTGGAGGGGTACTTTAATGATCAAACCCTTCTTGCAGATCTCGATCAGGCGCTTCCAAGCGGAGCAAAACGCAAACTTGTCGACTCTAGCCGCAAACGCGTTGTCATTTTGGTCACCAAAGAAGCGCACTGCTTAGGTGATATTTTAATGAAGACCTACGACGGCAGTTTAGATATTGAAATTGCCGCCGTTGTCGGCAACTACGATATTCTTCAAGGTCTGACAGAAAAATTCGATATTCCTTACCACCATGTCAGCCATGAAGGTTTGTCTCGTGAAGAACATGAGCAAGCAATGCTAAAAGTAATCGATGAATACCAAGCCGATTATCTAGTATTGGCTAAATACATGCGTGTATTAACACCGGGGTTTGTGGAAAAGTACCATCACAAGATCCTCAATATCCATCACAGCTTCTTACCTGCATTCATTGGTGCTAAGCCTTATCAACAAGCGTATGACCGCGGAGTGAAAATCATCGGTGCGACCGCGCACTTTGTCACCAACGACCTTGATGAAGGCCCAATCATCAAGCAAGACGTGATTCCTGTGGATCATAACTTCAGTGCGAAAGACATGGCACAAGCAGGCCGCGATGTAGAGAAAAACGTGCTCAGTAAAGCGCTTAACAAAGTCGTTAATGACCACGTATTTGTGTACGGCAATAAAACCGTGATCTTGTAAGTCGCATAGATTAAAAACGCCCTCTCACAATGAGAGGGCGTTTTATTTGTTAAACAGTTAACTCAACCGTTAAAGCTTAATACCAAGCTCTACACCTTGTTTAATGGCTCGAACTGCATCCAACTCACCTGCATAGTCTGCACCACCTATCACATGTAATTTGTCGCCAAAATCAGGCCATTGGTTTTCAAACGGCCTAACCGATTCTTGTCCGGCACAAATGATCACTTTATCGGCATCAAGCAGTTGTGGCTGATCATTAATGGAAATGTGTAAGCCTTGCTCATCAATCTTTTCATAACTCACACCACCGAGAAGATTCACACCTCGCTTCTCAAGAGTACGTTTATGAATCCAGCCCGTCGTTTTACCGGGTCCTTTACCAACACGTCCTTTACGGCGCTGTAATACCCACACGGTTTTGTCGCTCATGGAATCTGGGTATGGGTACAAGCCACCGGGATGAGACATCTCTTTATCGATCCCCCATTCATGTAGCCAATCATCTAGCTGATGACTCTCAGGTTCTGTCAGCATAGATGCAACATCGACACCAATCCCCCCCGCACCAACAATCGCAACCTTTTCACCGACATACGTTTTGTCACGGATCAGAGTTTGGTAATCGATCACTTTCTCTGGATTATCGATACCCTCAATGCTCACTTTACGCGGAGTAACCCCCGAAGCCATCACCACTTCATCGTATTCACTTAGCAAGTCTGCATTAGCTTCAGTATCGAGATGCAGTTTTACGCCCGTTTCATCTAGCTGATTGGCAAAATATCGAATGGTTTCTCGAAACTCTTCTTTACCGGGAATTTGCATCGCCAATCTAAATTGTCCGCCAATGCGATCGCTGCGCTCAAACAGATCAACATGATGTCCCCGCTGCGCTAATGTGGTCGCACAAGCGAGCCCTGCGGGCCCCGCTCCCACAACTGCGATATTTTTCGGCATATCGGTATGAACCGGAATCAACTCGGTCTCACGGCATGCATATGGATTGACTAAACAACTGGCACGTTTGCCTTTAAACACATTATCGAGACACGCTTGATTACAGCCAATACAAGTATTAATCAGTGCCGCTTGTTGCTTCTCAGCTTTAGCCACAAAGTACGGGTCGGCTAGAAATGGCCTCGCCATAGAGATCATATCGGCTTGGCCCTCGGCGATAATACGTTCACCTTCTTCTGGGGTGTTAATTCGATTACAAGTAACGATAGGCACCGAAACATGAGGCTTCACTTTTTCAGTGACCCAAGCAAACGCGCTTCGCGGCACTTGAGTGGCGATGGTAGGAATGCGCGCCTCATGCCAACCAATACCCGTGTTTATAATGGTGACACCTGCCTTTTCAAGCTCTTGTGCTAGCATAACCACTTCATCAAACGTGCTGCCTTGCTCTACAAGATCTAACATTGATAGGCGGAAAATAATGATGAAACGCTCACCTACTTTGCCGCGAATTGCTTTCACTATCTCAAGCGGGAAACGAATCCGATTTTGATAGTCACCACCCCATTCATCATATCGGTTATTGGTGCGCTGGCAGATAAACTGATTAATCAAATACCCTTCAGACCCCATCACCTCAACCCCATCATAGCCAGCTTGCTGTGCCAAATCGGCACTGTTGGCAAATGCTTGGATGGTGTTGTTGATTTGACGGGTACTCATTTCACTCGGAGCAAATCGAGCGATGGGCGCTTTGATGGCGGAGGCGCTTTGCGCGAAAGGATGCATAGCATAGCGACCAGCATGCAAAAGTTGTAACGCAATTTTGCCGCCGTGTTGATGAACCGCGTCGGTCACCACTTTATGGGCCTTGGCATGTTTCACCTTACTAAACTCGGCGCTAAAAGGGTGTAATCGGCCGCGAAAGTTAGGCGAGAAACCGCCAGTAACAATCAAACCAACGCCACCTTTAGCTCGTTCTGCATAGAACGCAGCTAAGCGGTCTAAACCTTTTTTATCTTCCTCTAGTCCGGTATGCATCGATCCCATTAAAACGCGGTTACGCAATTGGGTGAAACCAAGATCCAGTGGTTTAAGCAAATTAGAGTACATGGCAGACATCACTTAATTATTATCTTTCTGGTCTGACCAGACTAAGACCTAATTACACAAAAATCAAACAATCGTTTACATTTTTGAAACATCACGCATTCTATAACGTAGAAAGTTGGTTGAAATGGTCGTTCCTTGACTAGATTTATAAATGAATCCTTTCAACGTCTAGCTAGAAACCAATAGATTCAGTAGGATATAAGGTTCATCGTCAGAACCTGTGGATCCCACAGCGGAGAAAAAATGAAAAAAGTATTCAAGTTTATCGGCTTGTTTTTCAAAGGGATTTGGAAACTCATCACCTTTATCCGAGTCGCCATTGTTAATTTACTGTTTTTGGCAGTGATTGCTTCCATGTACTTCTTGTACAGCACATCAGAAACACCAGAACCTCAGGTTCAGCAGTCTTCTGCACTGATCCTCAATATCTCTGGCCCTATAGTTGAGCAATCTAGCTACACCAATCCTATGGATTCATTTACTGGATCTTTGTTTGGTCAAGACCTGCCAAAAGAAAACGTATTGTTTGACATTGTGAATACCATTCGCAAAGCGAAAGATGACTCCAACATTACCGGGATCGTTCTGGCACTAAGAGATATGCCAGAGACCAACCTGACTAAATTACGTTACATCGCTAAAGCACTGAACGAGTTTAAGGCGTCAGGCAAACCCGTTTATGCTGTCAGTGATTTTTATAACCAAAGCCAATACTACCTAGCGAGCTACGCAGATAAGATTTACATGGCACCTGATGGTGCGGTCATGATCAAAGGCTACAGCGCTTACTCAATGTACTACAAAACCTTGCTAGAGAAGCTCGATGTAAACACACACGTATTCCGCGTTGGTACTTATAAATCAGCTATTGAGCCTTTTGTGCGTGACGATATGTCTGATGCAGCAAAAGAGTCTGCGACTCGCTGGTTAAGCCAACTTTGGGGCGCGTATGTTGATGATGTGGCAACGAACCGCGAAATCACGCCTCAATCACTGAACCCAACCATGGATGAGTTCCTATCGCTAATGAAAGAGTCTGGCGGTGACTTAGCTGCGCTGTCACTCAAAGCAGGGTTAGTAGACCAATTAGCGACACGCCAAGAAGTTCGTAAAGAGCTGATTGAAGCCTTCGGCAGCGATGGCGGTGACAGCTACCCTTACATCGATTACTACGAATACTCAGCAACCATGACGCCGGACTTTGACATCAACAGTGATGACATCGCTATTGTTGTCGCAAGCGGTGCGATTATGGATGGCGTACAACCTCGCGGTACGGTTGGCGGTGACACCGTCGCATCCCTACTACGTCAAGCACGCAATGACGACAAAGTGAAAGCGGTGGTTCTACGTGTAGATAGCCCAGGAGGCAGTGCATTTGCTTCAGAAGTTATCCGCAATGAAATTCAGGCGCTGAAAGAAGCTGGCAAACCTGTGGTTGTGTCTATGTCTAGCCTCGCGGCATCGGGTGGCTACTGGATCTCAATGAGTGCCGACCAAATCATCGCTCAGCCAACGACATTGACTGGCTCTATCGGTATTTTCAGTGTGATCACTACCTTTGAAAAAGGTCTCAACAATATCGGCGTTTACACCGACGGCGTGGGCACATCGCCATTCTCAGGTATCGGAGTGACCACAGGTCTTACTGATGATGCTGCTGACGCTTTCCAAATGGGTATTGAGCATGGCTACCAACGCTTTATTAATCTTGTGAGCACCAACCGTGATATTGCCATCGATACTATGCCAAACATCGCTGAAGGCCGCGTATGGACGGGCCAAGATGCGTTAGATCATGGCCTCGTGGACAAGATGGGTGATTTTGATGATGCAGTTGCCCTTGCTGCAAAACTGGCAGAGCTTGAAAGCTACAACATTTATTGGGTTGAAGAGCCGCTTTCACCAGCAGAGCAGTTCTTCCAAGACTTCATGAACCAAGTAAAAGTAAACCTTGGTTTTGATGTGAGTTCGATGCTGCCTGAAGCCCTTCAACCAGCGGCGACGCAGTTGGTTCAAGACGCAAGTTTACTGAACAGTTTTAACGATCCAAAAGGTCATTACGCCTTCTGTTTAAACTGCCAAGTTCAGTAACCGTATACTATTTGAGCGTTTAAACCTATATGCGCTCTAGGCCACAATTAGAGGGGTATGTCTGTGCGACATGCCCCTTTTTATTGGTGAAGAATTGTTTATAATCGCCCGCTCTGTTCCCCCTACAATTAAACTGGTTTCGAGCAATGGCAAGAAAACACATCTATATCGCCTACACGGGCGGTACCATTGGTATGCAGAAGTCACATGATCACGGTTACGTGCCTGTTGCGGGCTTTATGGAAAAGCAACTTGCAAGCATGCCAGAGTTTCAACGTCCGGAGATGCCGGAGTTCACCATTCATGAGTACGATCCTCTGATCGACTCTTCTGACATGACCCCTGCTGACTGGCAGCAAATCGCAGACGACATCCGAGATAATTACGATAAATATGATGGCTTTGTGATTTTGCATGGTACAGACACCATGGCTTACACCGCTTCAGCACTGTCGTTTATGCTGGAAAACTTGGGTAAACCTGTCATTGTGACCGGCTCACAAATTCCACTGGCGGAATTGCGCTCTGATGGCCAAGCAAACCTGCTAAACGCTTTACACATCGCAGCCAACTACCCAATCAACGAAGTGACTCTGTTCTTCAACAACAAATTGATGCGCGGTAACCGCAGCACTAAATCACACGCTGATGGCTTCAATGCGTTTACTTCACCTAACCTACCTCCTCTACTTGAGGCGGGTATCAACATCCAAATCAGCAATGATATTCAGGTGAATGAGCAACCAGAGGGTGAGTTCAAAGTCCACGATATTACTCCGCAGCCAATTGGCGTGATCACCATGTACCCGGGTATTTCACACGAAGTGATTCGCAACACCTTGTTGCAACCTGTCAACGCGATGATTCTACTGACCTTTGGTGTGGGTAACGCACCACAAAACCCTGAGCTGTTAGCTCACCTTAAAGAAGCGTCAGAACGTGGTGTATTGGTCGTAAACTTAACTCAATGCCTTGCTGGTAAAGTGAATATGGGCGGCTACGCGACAGGTTGTGCATTAGCAGAATCTGGCGTGATCAGTGGTTATGATATGACGCCAGAAGCAGCACTCGCTAAACTGCATTTCTTACTAAGCCAAGGCTTAACTTACGAACAAGTAAAAGTGAAGATGCAGCAAGTTCTGCGCGGTGAAATGTCTATCTAACGCGATTCACAATGATTGATAAAGCCGACAGTGATGTCGGCTTGTTTGTTTTGATCTTTAATAGCGACCAACTAGCTACAACGAAATAAACTCGCTAGCTTACCGTCAGTGCGATAGAGAATCAGCGCAAACAAAATCAGTGAACAACCTAGCATCTTATTCAACGACATCTGCTCCCCGTACCAAGCGATACTCAGAAATACCGTCCAAATCGGCTCCAAGATCATAATCAACGCCGCATTGCCCGGCACTATCTGTTTTTGCGCGGTAGTTTGCATTACATAGCGCAGTGCCGTCGCCAAAATCGTACTCGCCGCAAACCATCCCCAAATTGACGGTTCAATCGACACAGGCACCGATTCAAACAGCGAACTCGCTACCAAACCAATCACACCGGTAACAAACAACTGGATACAGGTCAGCAATAAGATCGGCAATGTCTTGGAGTATTTGCTGTTTACATTGAAGTGCAGCGCCAAAATGACAGCATTGAACAAAAACCACAGCTGACTGCTCGAACTTTGCCAACCATCTTTAAGTGAAAGAAACGCCAAGCCACAAATAGCCACGGGTAGCGATACCCAGAAAATACGTTTCGGCCGCTGGCCAAATAACACCCAAGCAACAAACGGCACCATCAGCATCGAAAGGCTAAGAATAAATGCCCCTTCACCCAAAGTATCACTGATGGAAATAGCATGTATCCAGCTCATCAATGCAGTGGCTAATAAGCAACCTACCAAAGCCGCGGAGCGAATATCTCGCCAGCTGGCGAGTCGTAGTGAACCTAAACAAAAGGGTAATAAGCATAGAGAGGCGAATAAAAACCTGAGCCCTACAAAGCCAAACGGAGGCAAGCCTTGGATGGTTTCTTTGGAAAAAATCCAGCCTAGCGCAGACAAGACGGTCGCGCATACCAATATGGCGGCTGCTTTTTGTTCAGATTTCACTATCGGCGGCTCGTTCGTTCACAAATGGGAGAGAATTATCGTGAATCTCATTAATGACTCACTCGATAAATCATGCCAGTTCAAGTCTGCAAACGCGATATATGTCGTAACTTTTTTATTACATAATGAGAATTGTGTAACAAATGTATAGAGGGGTGACGTGTCCCTTTGGGAGCCGGTAAACAAAGATATCCATCATCAAAAAAGCCAGCAAAGGCTGGCTTTTACGGTGTTACGTTAGCGATTAAGCATCACACCACACCCGCCCAAGCACTGAGTGGTAACTCTTCATCTCGCTTAGCTTTTGCTAGCGCTTGTTGCATCTCGGCTACATTAAATGGGAAGCAATAGGCAGGCTTACTGCGCTCATAACGCCAACTGTCAGCAAGGCTACCACCATCAATCGGGTCATAACCTAACTCATCCACCAAAGCCATAATCTGCTGTTTCGCTTGTTGGTCGTCACTCGCTACTGGTAGTGCTCGACGGCTCATATTCCCTTTCGGTAACGCGTCACGATTAATATGGGCAGCAATAATATTACTAAACACTTTCACTACCGTTGATTGAGTTAAGTGGTTCGCTAAAAGTTCACTGGTTGTCGCGTCAAAGTTATCTAATGCTGCGATTGCGCCATCACGCTCTGGGTAATAGTTATTTGCATCGAGTACAACTTTTCCTGCAAGAGCTTCTACTGGTAACTGTTCAATGTTTGAGAATGGAATCGCAACAACAACTGTCTCAGCAAAATCGCAAGCATCCTGAACGGTACCTAATTGTGCTTGGGGTAGACTCCCCATCAAGCTAAATAACGTCTTTGGCTCACGTGAGTTAGCAATGAGCACTTGGTGACCATGACTAATCAATAACTCCGCAATCGCTTTACCCACAAACCCTGCGCCGATTATACCTATCTTCATGTTTTACATCCTTTTTCATTCCATTTAGCGAAGAGGGCTTTATGCAACAACTTCCCCCTTCAACTCACTTGCGCTAATGTTATTACCACTTATTTACTTGTTAAATGGGTAAATAATTTAAACAATAACAACTAAAGGTTGTGAATCTAGCCGGTAAAAAAGTAGAAGTGGTGAACATGGATAAACTCAGCGCAATGTCGACCTTCATCCAAACCGTTGAAGGGGGCTCTTTCACTACCGCAGGTAAAAAGCTCGGGATCTCACAACAAATGGTGGCGAAGCAAGTGGCGAATCTAGAGCAAGCCCTCGGTGCTACCTTGTTGCAAAGAACCACACGCAGCCACCAGCTCACCGCGTTTGGGCACGCTTATTACCAACGCTGTAAACAAATACTGCAAGACATAAAGGCGGCCGAGCAGCTGAGTGATTCTCTAATAAACACGCCATCAGGAACATTAAAAATCAGTGCGCCAAGAACTTTTGGCGCTTTTAGCCTTACCGCATTTCTGGCTGACTTTCTCAACCGCTATCCCGAAATTGCTGTCGAGGTACATTTATCTGATGAATATGTGGATATTCAACAAAGCGATTTCGATGCGGTATTTCGAGTAGGAAAACTTGAAGACTCTAACTTAGTTGCCCGCAAACTCATGGACTACAAGCTACTTTGCTGCGCATCTCCCAATTACTTAAAACGTCATGGCACACCTTCAACCCCTGAAGAACTCGAGCATCACCAATGCCTAGGCTACCTATTTGAAGGGGCGATGAATTACAACCGCTGGCACTTTTACCAGCATGGCAGCGCTATCAAGATAGACATAGCATCGCGTCTTAAAGTCAACGAAAGCAGAGCATTACTCTCAGCGATGGTGAACAGCTTTGGGATAGGTATGGTGCCTGAGCTTATGGTGAGTAAAGAACTCCACTCAGGCGAGCTTGTTGAGGTGCTCCCTGATTATCAAACTCCAGCGCGCAGCTTTCACCTTGTCTATCGCCAAGACCGCTACCAAACCGCGACCATGCAAGCATTTATTGAAGCAGTGATCGACCGTTATCGATAGATACAAACAAATCGAAAAATAAATTTCGCGTTTTTTTCCAATTTTCGTACCTAGGTTCATTTTACACTCACGGGCAAACTTACTCCTATAGAGACGAGCAGCGCATCCCCCTATAGCGCTAGGCAGAACAGAGTAACCGTGAGGATAGCAAAATGGATTTGAACAAAGTAACAGACCAAGTAAAACAAAAAGTCGACATCGAAAAAATCAAAGCAAATGCTGAACAAGCGAAAAGCCAAATTGAGCAGTCCGGAATTGCGGACAATCCAAAAGCCCAAATTGGCATTATTGCTGGCGGTGCAGTGCTGTTGTTAGGCGTAGGTTGGATGCTATTTGGTGGCTCAAGCAGTAGCAGCGACATGTTGGCGCAAAGCTTCCCTACAGATGCGTCCGCTCAAGAACAATGCGAATTCGTTGGCGATTACAATTACGCGCTGTATGCCGCTTCAATTGATGGAACGAGCGCAGATGATATACGCGACCAAATGAAAAATGACATCAAAGACCCATCGGATATGGAAGACTCAGCCGAAAAATACTTCTATACCAAAAAGTTGAATGCATTTGATAATGTCGACCGCTTAGTGAAAAGTGCTAACTCCGCAGAAGTCGCCAATGCGTCTGAAAGTGAGATTCAAAGACAGCTTGAGAAAAAGCGTAGCCGCGAAGTGAAACGCTGCTTGCGTGCGGCAAAATAACCGATTAGCGCCAAAGTCTCCTCAGCAGTACCCTTCACTGGCGCAAAGCTCCCTCAGCACTTGTCATTAGCAGTTAGGGAGCTTTATTTGCTCTAAATCTCAACGCCCGCTTCATCTTCTTCGACGATATCTTTCTCTTCACTGGCTTCAGTTAGCCAACGCTGAATTGCGGCGCTGCTCAACACCTTTTGCGCATATTGCTCAGCAAGAGGCGATAGCTCGATGCCATACGTTTGAAATCTCAATACTACAGGCGCGTACATCGCATCTGCAATCGACCATTGGCCAAATAGCCATCCATCTGGGAATGTCTGCATCTGTTGTGACCAAATTTGGTCAATTCGTGCTATCTCTTGCTTCGCTCCAGCACTAATGTCTACTTTTCGCTTAGCTCGGCAGTTCATTGGCATTTCATTACGCAAATTGAAAAAGCCTGAGTGCATCTCCGCAGATATTGCTCGTGCTAATGCGCGCTGCCCCGCATCACTTGGCCATGCTTGACCATCAAGATATTGCTCATTCACATATTCCAAAATGGCTAGCGAATCCCATACTGCGATTTGCTCATCAACCAAAGTGGGGACTTTTGCGGTTGGTGTCACCTCTTCAAGTGTGGTGTAAAACTCTGGCGTAAAAAGCTTTAACTTGATGAACTCGACATCCAAATTGTATTGGGTAAATATCAGCCAAGCTCGCAATGACCACGTCGAATAGTTTTGATTGGCAATAAACAGTTGCATATCTTTTCCCTTGTCTCTTAACATCTGTTGACAGAGTAAAGAATTGTTTAATGACCAACTAACGGATAGTTTTGATGGCATATATTAATAAAAACGATGGGTTGCGCCGATATGGATATTGAATCACTCAAAAGCTTTCTCGCATTTGTGGAAACTGGCAGCTTTACCCGTGCGGCAAAGCAAATTAACCGCACTCAATCCGCCTTTAGCGCTCAGATGCGTAAACTAGAGCAAGAGTTAAACGTCAACCTCTTTGAAAAAGAAGGTCGTAATCTTGTACTCAGTGAAGCTGGCCTCGCACTGCGCAGCCATGCAGAAAAGCTGGTTGGGATTCACAGTGAAGCTATTCA
This sequence comes from Vibrio sp. LaRot3, assembly GCF_027587025.1. GTDB lineage: Bacteria > Pseudomonadota > Gammaproteobacteria > Enterobacterales > Vibrionaceae > Vibrio. The sequence goes on from NZ_JAPPTI010000001.1 coordinate 1,368,604, forward strand.
TCAAGTAAAACGATATCAAGATAAGCACCCGTTTCGACTAGGATGCCCTGAAGATTACAACGATAAAATTCTGCCTACGGTTATCCATGCTATCCAACAAGCTAGACCTACCTGTTCAATTCAAGTGTTCAGTGAACCCAGCGTGACGCTAAGAGAATGGTTAGATGAGGGCAAGTTAGACGCAGCAATTGTTACCAGAGCGCCAGATAGCGAAGAAGGCTATTGGCTCGCTAGCGATCAGGGCGTTTGGGTTACCAGTAAAAAGCACGCCATCGACCACCAGCAGAAAACCCTGCCTATCGCTTTGTATCAAACCGATTGTAAGTATCACGCTGCCGCCATTGATGGCTTAACTAAGCGTGGGACGGAATATCAACTGCTGGCCTGCTGTAATACCTCTTCAGCGCTCAGAGCTATCATAAAACAAGGTTTGGCCGTAGGGGCAATGGGAGCAATCAGTACCTGTGAGGATTTAGAACTAATCCATGATATGCCGCCACTCCCTGCGGTGGATATTGTTCTGCTGACAGGCGCGAATGGGCATCCATTGCTGGATAAAAGCTGCATTGAACAACTCACGCAAAATTTAAACACAAAAAAACCGACTCAGTGAGTCGGCTTTGTTTAATTTGCTTAGCTTATCTCGCTTGAGATTAACCGATGTGCGTTGCACCGCCCATGTAAGACTGTAGTGCAGTCGGGATCGCGATACGGCCATCTGCTTCTTGGTTGTTCTCAAGAATAGCAACCATTGTACGACCCACAGCTAGACCAGAACCGTTTAGCGTGTGCACTAGCTCGGGCTTCTTCTCGCCTTTACGACGGAAACGAGCTTGCATACGACGAGCTTGGAAATCCCACATGTTTGAACAAGAAGAAATCTCACGGTAAGTCTCTTGTGCTGGAACCCAAACTTCTAGGTCGTAAGTTTTACGAGCGCCAAAGCCCATGTCACCCGTACATAGAACCACTTTACGGTAAGGAAGTTCTAGAAGTTGTAGAACTTTCTCAGCGTGACCCGTTAGCTCTTCTAGTGCCGCCATTGAATCTTCTGGCTTAGTGATTTGTACCAGTTCCACTTTGTCGAACTGGTGCATACGAATCAGACCACGAGTATCACGACCGTAAGAACCTGCTTCTGAACGGAAACATGGCGTGTGAGCCGTCATCTTAAGTGGTAGATCAGCTTCTTCAGAGATAGTGTCACGAACCATGTTCGTTACTGGTACTTCCGCCGTTGGGATAAGTGACAGTTTACGAGGTTCTTCGTCGTTTACTTTCTCTTCTAGTGGTTCAGTATGGAACAAGTCTTTACCGAACTTAGGTAGCTGACCAGTACCGTATAGGCTGTCTGCGTTCACTAGGTATGGCACGTACATTTCTGTGTAGCCATGCTGTTCAGTGTGAAGATCAAGCATGAACTGAGCAATTGCGCGGTGTAGACGAGCGAATTGACCTTTCATTACGATGAAACGTGCACCTGAAATCTTAGTTGCGCTAGCGAAATCTAGGCCATCGCCCATTTCACCTAGATCAACGTGATCTTTCAGTTCGAAATCGTAAGTTTTAGGCTCACCCCAACGAGAGATTTCTACGTTGTCGTCTTCATCTTTGCCATCTGGCACAGAATCATCTGGTAAGTTAGGAACTGACAGCGTGATGTCTTCGAGTTTTACTTGAATCTCTGCTAGTTCAGCTTTTTTCGCATCAAGATCGCTACCTAGAGTACCGATTTGCTTCTTGATTTCTTCTGCGCCTTCTTTGTCACCAGCCGCCATCTTTTGGCCGATTTGCTTGGAGATGGAGTTACGCGTGGATTGTAAATTTTCAACTTCAACTTGAATGGACTTGCGTTGTTCTTCAAGTGTACGGATTGTCTCTACGTCTAGCTTAAAGCCACGACGCGCCAGTTTAGCAGCTGTTTCATCCAGCTCTGTACGAAGTAATTTAGAATCCAGCATTGTTAATCCTATGCTTTTAGTGGTGAAATTGTGCTCGAACATCATGCTCAAGCACTAAAAATATTAACCGAACAAATGTATCCAAATTTAGCTACTTTTCATAGCGCTTTTGTGGGCTATTTGCGTCTAAATTAGCCAAGTAATCTAACTTTTCGCCAATTTTGGTTTCTAAACCACGATTTGTCGGTTGATAGTACTGTGTACCTACCATTTCAGGTGGCAAATATTGCTCCCCTGCTGCGTATGCTCCCGGCTCATCATGGGCATAACGATATTCAGCCCCATAGCCGAGATCTTTCATCAAGTTAGTCGGCGCATTACGCAAATACACAGGCACTTCGTATTCGGGTAGGTTATGGGCATCAGTCAGCGCCTGTTTCCAAGCGGTGTACACTGCATTACTTTTCGGTGCGCAGGCTAAATACACAATCGCTTGAGCAATCGCTCGTTCTCCTTCTGCGGGACCAACACGGGTAAAGCAATCCCAAGCCGATAGCGCCACTTGCATTGCTCGAGGGTCAGCATTGCCCACATCCTCTGAAGCAATGGCTAAGAGGCGTCTTGCGATGTAAAGAGGATCACAACCCGCAGCAATCATGCGCGCCGCCCAATATAAGGCGGCATCTGGGTTAGAGCCACGGATAGACTTATGAACCGCAGAGATTAAGTCGTACCAAATGTCGCCCTTATTATCAAAGCGAGAGACTTTCTCACCAGCCACTTCCGCAAGCAGTTGTAGGGTAATTTGCTTTTCACCCTGCTCATTCTCTTGGGCCATGTCATACAAAAGCTCAAGGTAGTTGAGCGACATACGAGCATCACCATTGACCAACTCAGCTAAGCGATCCAGTGCGTTATCAACAAAGTTTGCCGATACCTTGCCTAGACCACGCTCTTCATCCTGAATGGCTTGCTGCAAAGCCAGTTGAAGATCTTCAGTCGCAAGCGAGGTGAGTTTGTAAACCCGAGCTCGTGATAGCAATGCGTTATTCAGCTCGAATGATGGGTTCTCTGTCGTTGCGCCGATGAAGGTAACAGTGCCATCTTCGATATGAGGTAAAAATGCATCTTGTTGAGACTTATTGAAGCGATGCACCTCGTCTACGAACAAGATGGTTCGACGACCAGCCAGTTTGTTCTCACGCGCGCGTTCGATTGCTGCACGAATCTCTTTCACGCCCGAGGTAACCGCAGAAACGCGTTCAACTTCAGCATTGGCGTAATTCGCGGCGACTTCGGCAAGGGTTGTTTTACCTGTGCCCGGAGGCCCCCACAAAATCATGGAGTGAATATGACCCGCTTCTAACGCGCGTCTTAACGGCTTGCCCTCACCTAATATGTGCTGCTGACCAATGTATTGGTCTAAAGTTTGCGGGCGCATTCTAGCAGCAAGGGGACGAAAATCTTCGTCCCCTGCAAAATCAAACGAGTAGTTACTCACAGATTAATTCCTTTGGTCATCGACCTCTACACCATCTGGAATGGCAAAGGTAAAGCGATCCGCTTTTGGCGTCGCGAGAGTGATTTTGTTGAACTTGAACTGGCTTTTTTGGCCATCTTGTTCAATCACACTAAAGCCCTGAACCGCACCTTTTGCATCAATTTCTACTTTGAATTGACCTTGGTTGCTATCAACCGCAGTTGGCGTAAGAGTAAATACATCACCTTCTTGCACAACATGGTAGGCATCCCAATCACTTGGCTTGTTACGAGTCAACAATACAAAAGGTGTTTGCGCGGTTGCTTGCTCTTGCCAGTAAATACTTACTTGCTCAATGAATGGGCTGTAGTACCACAATGTTTTACCATCCGACACCAATACGTTTTCATCGGGTGATACGGTTGTCCAACGGAACAAGCTAGGGCGAGCAATTTCTACTTGGCCTTCACCCTCGGAAATGACATCACCTTCTGGGCTTGTCACTACTTGAGAAAAATCGGCACTAAACCCAGCACGCATCTGTAAGCGTTGGTTCAATTCATCTTTCGGCGTTGCAGATGCAGTAAAGCTCGCAGCGAGTAACAATAAAAGGGCTTTTTTCATGTTTTCGTTCCTGAATGCGTTTGTAAGGGTGTTCCCTTACCATCATGTTCTGTATGACCAGCAAAAGCGCACTTGGTTCTTAAGGCGAACCAGTAAAAATTATTTACCGCAGCACTGCTTAAACTTTTTGCCGCTCTCGCAATGACACGGGTCATTACGGCCGATGTCTTTAAATGGGTTTACGCTTTGACCTTTAGCGCCCACCATGGCTTCATCTGCCGCTTGCGCCACTTCGTTGATCATCAAATCAACTTGATCGAGTAGATCAGCCAGTGAAGGAGGCGTCTCAATACCCGCTTGCTTCATCTGCTCTTGGGTTTGCTGCTCATCAATCGCCAACATAAAAGTCGTTAACATCGCTTGCAGCATACGCAACGAACCATCACCGATGTTAGCCTCCATCCATTGTGGCTCAATGGTTGGCCATAATGTCATGAAACCTTCAGAAAAATCGGCCAACCATTCACTATTTTGCTCGTTATCAATCAAAGTAAGCAGTGAATATTCATTACGTTTTAACAATCCGTGTTGTTTATTGATCTGTTCCACTACTAGGCGATTCATTTGCTCAGCATTATCGCCAAAAATGTCGGCTAACCAAGATTCTGGTTGCAGTGGCTTAGTCGCTAAATTAGCGGCCAGTACAACACCTTCAATGAACATTGGTGATTCTTCACAGCTCTGCGTGTCTAAAGCGATTAATTGGTCAGTCATAAGATTGTTATATTAGCGTCAGTTTAATTAAGCAAAGGATTATACCTTGCCTGTCTTGCTGGGTCACTTGCGTATTAAGCAAGATAAACCCGCCTAGATGAATCTCAACTGAACAAAACCGTTATCTCGCCGATATTCGTGACTTCCAGTGGTTAAATCATTAGAATCACGCCTCCTATTTTTATGGTGTTTGATATATGCGAGTAGTTTTGGGCCCGATGGAGGGCGTTTTAGATCACCTAATGCGTGAGATCTTAACGGATATCAACGATTATGATCTTTGTGTGACAGAGTTCGTGCGAGTGATCGATCAAAAACTGCCTGAGCATGTATTTAAACGTTTATGCCCTGAACTAGACCAAGGCTCACAAACCAAATCAGGCGTGCCTGTACATATCCAATTACTAGGCCAAGACCCTCATTGGATGGCTGAAAACGCTGTGATGGCGGCGGATTTAGGCGCGCGAGGTATTGATCTTAACTTTGGTTGCCCAGCAAAATTGGTTAATCGAAGCAAAGGTGGCGCGGCATTACTCCAACACCCAGAGCTCATCCATCAGGTTGTTAAAGCGTGTCGTGACGCAGTCGATGAATCAATTCCCGTTACAGCGAAAATACGCTTAGGCTGGGAGAACCCTGAAGATTGTTTTGAAATCGTCAGTGCCATTGAGTCTGCCGGCGCAAACGAACTCACTGTGCACGCACGTACCAAAACAGGCGGTTATAAAGCCAGCGAAATCAAATGGGACTACATTAACCAAATCCGCCAACGCTGCTCTATTCCACTGATTGCCAATGGCGAGATCTGGAATTACCAAGATGGTCAAAGCTGTATCGAAACAACAGGCGTTGACTCACTAATGGTATGCCGCGGCGCATTCAACGTGCCTAACTTAGGTAACGTAGTCAAACACAACCACAAAGAGATGCCTTGGGAAGAAGTGGTCGAACTGCTTTTGGTTTACTCACGCTATGAAATGAAAGGCGATAAAGGTCTCTATTACCCTAACCGAGTTAAGCAATGGTTCTCTTACTTACGCCAACAGTATCCGCAAGCCGCTGAGCTATTTAGACAAATCCGCACCTTCAACAAAGCGGCACCTATTGTTGAATACATTACTCGCTACCGTGATGAGCTCATCGCCCAAAAGTAGCAGCAAAGCATAAATAGCAATCAAGACTAAAAAGCCCTATCAAACTCGATAGGGCTTTGACTTTTCTCCAAACGGTTAAACTGACTCAGTTGAGTAATAAACTGTCGTCAGCTAACTCTTCGCCACGAACTTTAGAGAACATCTCTAACAGATCTGGCACTTGCATGTTTGACCGCTGCTCGCCTGCAACATCGAGGACGATTTCACCCTGATGTAGCATCACGGTTCTGTCCCCGCACGCAAGCGCATCTTTCATCGAGTGAGTCACCATCATCACCGTCAAATTAAACTCTTTAACGATGCGTTTGGTTAAATCAATTATGAATGCAGCCATTCTAGGGTCTAACGCTGCAGTATGCTCATCAAGAAGCAGCAACTTACTGTCTGACAATGTTGCCATAACAAGACTCACAGCTTGTCGTTGCCCCCCTGATAGCAAGCCAATGTTATCACCTAGGCGATCTTCCAAACCTAACCCCAGAATACTAATTCGCTCTTGGAACAATTTACGACGCTTGGACGATAGTGAGTGGCTCCAACCACGACGCTTACCACGCATATAGGCCAAAGCCATGTTCTCTTCAATGGTCAAATCACCACAAGTGCCTGCCAGTGGGTCTTGGAATACTCGTGCACATTGAGTAGCACGTTGAGCAACCGTCTGCCGAGTAACATCGCTTTCATCGATCAATACTCGTCCACCAACCATAGGGGTTTCACCGGTGACAGCACCCAATAAGGTCGACTTACCTGCACCGTTTGAACCGATAACCGTCAAAAACTGATGTTCTGGGACTTCTAATGTCACGCCTTTCAGAGCGCGATTTTCTAAAATAGTGCCGGGATTAAACGTCACTTGAATATCTTCTAAACGAATCATACCGCCTCTCTTGATCCTTTGGTTGTCTTCGTCGATGCTTTGCCCGTCGCAGGGCTAAGCTTTTTTGCACGAAGATTGCTCCGAATCTTAGGAGCGATAAGCGCAATGGCGACTAATACTGCTGTCACTAGGTTCAAATCCGATGCTTGTAAGCCAAACATACCGGTACTCAACGCAAAGGCCACTGCGAGTCGATACAATACCGAGCCGACCACAACTGCCACTACCGCAACCCAAATCTTACGACCGGGTATTAGAGTTTGCCCAAGAATGACCGCCGCTAGACCAACCACAATCGTACCCACGCCGGACGTCACATCAGCAAAGCTATTGGTTTGAGCAAACAGCGCGCCCGCAAAACCAACAAACCCGTTCGATAGCGCAAGACCGAAATACGTGTAAAACGAAGTGCTCGCACCTTGTGCTGAGACCATACGCGAGTTAACGCCAGTGGCTCTTAAACCTAAGCCAAAGTCACTGTTTAGTAGCCGAACCACAAACCAAGAAGAGATCAGTACCAATACGCCAACGACCAGAGGACGGATATAAACCGGATCACCCATCGCTTCAAAAGGAGTCAGAATGGTTTCTTCCCCCAGCAGCGCCATGTTTGGACGTCCCATAATGCGAATATTGATAGAAAACGCGGCGATCATGGTAAGAATGGAAGCTAAAAGATGCAAAATTCCACATTTAACCGCGAGAAATGCAGTAACCCAACCCGTTGCCGCACCCGCTAAAATCGCCATACCTGTTGCAATCCAAGGGTCGATACCTGCAACAATCGCAGTCGCGGCAACTGCCGCCCCCATAGGGAAGCTGCCATCAACACTAAGATCAGGAAAATCAAGCACGCGGAATGTTAGGTACACGCCAAGAGCCACAAGGCCATAGAGCAAACCAATTTCAAGCGCGCCAAAAAAAGCAAAAGCAGACATACATACTCCTTCTCTGCTTAATGCTCACACCATCAACAATACATCTGATGGCGTAAGCTTTAGGTGGGTAAACTCCTTTACCCACTAACCATGCTTTAAGAGTATTACTTAACGCTTGTTGCGCGATCTAACACGGCTTGAGGAACCTCTATACCGAGCTTAGTCGCAGCTGTCTTGTTGATTGCCAAATCTGAACCTTTGGCAACGCGTACATCCAGTGCTCCGGGCTCAACACCTTGCAAGATTGCCACCACGTAATCCGCGGTTTGAACACCAACTTGGTAGTAGTCAAAACCTAGGCTCGCAATCGCCCCTTTCTCAACGTATGAAGTCGCTCCACCAAATACAGGGGTTTTCGCTTGGTTCGCGGCAACGATCATACCTTCGATCGCACTTGCGACGGTGTTGTCGGTAGGCGCGTAGATCACATCGGACTTAGCCGCAATCGCTTGAGTGGCAGATTGAACATCAGCACTTTTCAGTGCAGTCGCCTCTACAACTTCAATACCCTGTGCTTTTGCGCTCTCTTTGAGTAGGTCAACAAGAGTAACGGCATTTGCTTCACCCGGGTTAAACACCACACCGATAGATTTTACGTTTGGCAGAATCTCTTTAATAAGCTCAACATGTTGGCTTACTGGAGACAAATCAGAAAGGCCCGTTACGTTTTTGCCCGGTTGTTCTAACTGGCTAACCAGCTTTGCACCCACAGGGTCAGTGACAGCGGTAAATACCACCGGAATATCACGGGTAGCGGACACTAATGCCTGCGCGGTAGGGGTTGCAATACCCACTAATACATCTGGACGCTCACCCACAAATTGTCGGGCAATCTGTACGGCGATGGCAGGATTACCCTGCGCTGTCTTGTAATCAAATTCTAGGTTCTTTCCTTGCTCGTAACCTTTGGCCTTGAGGCCATCGACTAAACCTTGACGAGTTGCATCTAGGGCTGGGTGCTCAACAATCTGAGAAACTGCAACAGTGGCGGTTTTTGCCATGATGCTGCCTGAAGAAAGTAATGCTGCACCGGCAAGAACGGCGGTTGCGATGACTTTTCCTGCTTTCATCTTAACTCCTTGATTTAAGCATTGAATGGGATGTTGTGTGTTTGCCGTCACCTCTAGTTAGTTAACTGGGTACTTGGCTTATTTAATTATTAGTTATTTGTGCACTTATTGCGCACATCCTTCATTATTACCAATAAGTTAAACAAATTGAAAGCAAGATTTAACATCAATTCAACAAAAGGAGAGGTTGAGTTTGTCGCTAGCCTTGAATCTCAGCCAGCGACATTTGACATAGGGTTCGTCTTAAAGATGAGCACTGATAAGTAGGTTGCGTGGTGTCGTCTCACGCGAGCAAAACTCATTAATCGTGACATGGTAATTATGTTGTTGTAGAAACAGCGCTTTATCCAATACCAACCACATTTCCAAGCCTCGCTTGAACATCTGTTGTACTAAGCTCAAGCGTTCCATTTTCCAATAGCGCTTTTGGCCTAATTGCCAATAGTGGTCAAATTCGACCTCAGGCAAACAAATTTGCTTCTTATCCGCCGCCCATTGGCAAAACGCTTGAAAACCTTCTGCTAACTGCGATTTTTTAATACTTGGAACCGACACATACTCTTGATAACCAAGCTGTTCACGAAGCAATAGATCCAAACCCAGTCGATAACTCATTTCCAAAAATCGATGACGCCTTACTCGCTCTCCACCAGTCACCAACTCTTGCAATGGAATACGAAGCTCTTGCTGGGTAAGAGAAAGTTGAGATTGTCTTGCTTGATCAGACATCGCTTGATAATGGTCATTCTGGATTAAGTGATAACAACATGGCGATATAGACATCGCAGGTAAGTGATGGCTCACCCCATGTTTAAGCAGCGTCACATGAAGATCACCGCAAGCATGCAGAGCCACTGCGTGTTGATTAGCATTAAAAACCTTCACAGCAGACTCATTAAAAGCATCTCCCTGTACAAATTGCATTGGCAGATGCTGTTTATCCGCTTCATGTTGGCCTGACTCGCACAGCGCTTGCTGATACTCAAAACTCGTCACTTTCTCGCCACTTTGGCTTGCGAGAATACGGCCTAAAAAACCCTTACCAGAGCACCATTCAAGCCATTCTCGACCATGATGACTTGCTAGGGCAGCCTCCCCCATAGAAACAATCTGGGTGAGCTTTCTGCCCGGAACACCTGACTCCACGCCGCGCGCTAGTTCGAGACCATGATTAGGTAGTGAAGGAACAACAAGCTGTTCTATGTGCACTTTTAGATCGGGAAAAAAAGGCGCAAGCTCGTCCACTAACGAAGCAAAATCCTGCTTATAGTGTTCAATTTGCTGCTCAGATAAGCTTTCTAACCAGTGACAGAGCTCTGGATGCAATTCTTGCCATGGCAGCTGAGAACCGTGACTGGAAAAAAAAGGCTCAAAACGCCAATAAGCTTGATGCTCAAGCAGAAAAGAATCGATGGATTGGAAAAGGTGTTGCATGCTTCCCTCTAGGGGTATTCGGTGTCATAGACCGTTGGTACCCCTTATTCTAGAGGGAAGCAGAGAGTTTGAATAGTGCTGACGTTTGACTTAACGCACCGGTAAATCGATGTCTTTAAACATCTCTTCAATTTCAACGTTCGATTTAAGCGAAAGCGCCTGTTCAACTACTGGGCGAGTAAGGTGCGGAGCGAATCGCTCCATAAAATCGAACATGTACGAACGCAAGAAAGTGCCTCGGCGGAAGCCAATACTGGTTGTGCTTGCACCAAAGATATGGCTCGCATCAATGGCAACTAGATCGCTATCTTGCTCTTTATCAATCGCCATGCTGGCAATGACGCCTACACCAATGCCCATACGCACATAAGTTTTGATTACATCAGCATCGGTCGCGGTGAACACCACACGAGGGGTTAAGCCCACTTTGTTGAATGCAGTATCGAGCTCTGAGCGTCCGGTAAAACCGAACACGTAAGTCACCAGTGGGAAACTGGCTAAATCTTCAATGGTGATATGCTTTTTCTGAGCCAAAGCGTGGTCTTTCGGCACAACAATCGAACGATTCCAGTGATAACAAGGCAGCATGATCGCATCTTGATAAAGGTGCAGCGCTTCTGTCGCAATCGCAAAATTTGCTGTTCCTTTAGCAATCGCTTCAGACATTTGGCTTGGCGTACCTTGGTGCATGTGCAGCGAAACCTTCGGGTAACGCGCGGTAAATCCTTTAATCACATCTGGCAGTGCGTAACGAGCTTGAGTATGTGTTGTTGAAATGTTCAGCGTACCCATTTCAGGATGAGTGTGCTCACCCGCTACCGCTTTAATACTTTCTACGCGAGCTAAAATCTCTTGTGAGATGCGGATAATATCTTCACCAGCATTCGTCACTTGAGTTAAGTGTTTACCACTACGCTCAAAGATTTGAATACCCAGCTCATCTTCCAACAAACGAACTTGCTTACTGATACCCGGTTGTGAGGTATAAAGACTTTCTGCGGTAGCAGAGACATTTAAGTTATGGTTGACTACCTCAACAATGTACTTCAGTTGCTGTAACTTCATTCTCGACCTCGTAATCCCTTATCGACGGACTCAATGGATATAACCAAGCCCCACAGTTGAACTGTTCAACTAGCAGCTCGCTCACATAGTTTATAAGTTTTAGTTATAACGTCTCTTTGATCAAATTAACAGTCAAATTGACAAAATAGACAGATATCTCGATAAAGATAAGATTTATAAAAGCGATTTTTGCAATGGAAAGCCCAGTTTCTGGTCTAATTTCAGCTTTTCAATATTAATCAAATCAGCAACAAGTAATAATAGGCAGGATGTTGGAATAAATGATGGAGAATATAGTGCTTTAGGTGTACAGAATCGTGTATGCTTATCGGCTAGCCATCATAAACATAAGATACGGAATTTATGAATATTGGGTTAATCATCGCTTTAGTTGCCATTTTGTTGGTATTAGTTCTTGGCTACAACATTATGCTGCAGTACAACGCGAAAATCGCCACTGCCAAAAAACAAGAAAGCGCTCGTTACATTGCTATTATTGATGCGACTGAAGAGCTTATCGGTCATGCGCATCATATGCCGTTTAGTAAAGACCTATTGCTTTGTCTGAATAACCGTATTTTAGATGCTGTGCAAAATATGCATGAGCTTGATCCTAAAAACAAACAATTAGAGCAGCGCGTAGAACACGTAAAGCAGCAAATTGAACAGCTAAAAAACAGCAATCAGAGCGGCGAAACGGCAGCATTTAAAGTGCCAAGCAGCGATAAACAAGCGATTGTTATGCTGAAGCTGGTTAAGCGTCTGCGTGACACGATTCGCAACGAACACAACAAAGGTCGTTTCGAAACTCAAGCCTATGTTGCTGAGAATGCACGTTTAGAAACGATTCAAGTTCGTATCAACATCGAAAACGTAATCAAACGTTCTAACGATGCCATTGTGCGCGGGCAGCCAGGCACTGCAGTTCAGCTATTGCGCAAAGGCTTAGATGTATTGAGTACTAAGAATGACGCTTACTCAGCACAGGCGCGTGAAAAACTACAAGCCATGTACGATGACCTTGAGCAACGTCGCCAAAACAAAAACTCAGAAGAAGCTCAATTATCTGCTGAAAAAGAACGCAACGATGATATGGATGCGCTCTTTGGCGAAAAGAAAAAGTGGTAATATACTTACCGCAGCAAATGACCAAGGCCGCTATCGCGGCCTTTTTTATATAAATTTGTAAAGTCACATGAAACAACTAGAACAATATCAAGAGCTGCTCGCTCCTATTAATCAGTTCCTTCAATGCCCAACGCCCGATGAGTGGGTATCGGAAGCCGCTAAACCAGAAAATCTGAAAACCGTCTTAATTGATCACTTATTGTGTGAGTTAAAGGCAGGCCAATCAGCGATGTACCTCATTCGCAAGTATGCGGTGGATAAACAGAGTGCACATAGCCTATTAGACTGGTTTAAACCTTATGAAGATTTCGCTTATCGTAAAACAGGCTCACTTGAAACGTTGAAGGGAAAAAGCAATATCTCTAAGGCGATCATGGCTAAGTCTAACTCACCTTATAGCCAAGATTTAATTGATAAGATGGTATTGCTGATCAAAGAAGAATTGCACCATTTTTATCAAGTGCTTGAAATAATGGAGCAACGAGGCATTGCGTATGAGCCAGTAACGGCTAGTCGTTATGCCAAAGGCTTATTAGCTGAAATGGCTACTCACGAACCTCAGACACTGATCGATAAACTGATTATTGGTGCTTATATTGAAGCCCGCTCTTGTGAGCGCTTTGCCAAGTTAGCGCCGCACATGGATGAAGATATAGCTAAGTTCTACATCTCTCTTCTTCGTTCAGAAGCTCGCCATTATCAAGACTACTTGATATTAGCGGAAGAAATCGCAGGCAAAGATATTTCTGATCGTGTGGCGTTTTTGGGTCAGTTAGAAGCGGAGCTTATCTCATCACCGGATAGTGACTTCAAATTCCACAGCGGAATACCTACTTCAGCTTAATACCGCTATCCTAAACGAATAAAGGCCAACGATATGTTGGCCTTTTTACTCTATTTACTCAGATGCTTACGCTAACGTCGCGTTAATTTGAGCCAATACTTCCGCAGGGTTTGCCGCTTGAGTGATCGGACGACCAATGACCAAATAATCTGAGCCCGCTTGAATCGCTTCTACCGGTGTCATAATACGGCGCTGGTCACCTTGTTCTGAGCCAGCAGGACGAATCCCTGGAGTAATTAGCTTGAACTCTTTACCAAGCTCTGTGTTAAGCATAGAAGCTTCATGAGCAGAACATACCACACCATCTAAGCCTGAGTTCTTAGTCAGTGATGCTAAACGAATCACTTGGTCTTTTGGCGCAATATCAAGACCGATACCCGCTAAGTCACTTTGCTCCATACTGGTTAATACAGTAACACCAATAAGCAGTGGGCGATCTTTGCCATACGGCTCTAGAATTTCACGTGAGGCAGTCATCATGCGCTCACCACCACTAGCGTGAACGTTGACCATCCATACCCCTAGCTCAGCCGCAGCACGTACCGCTTTTGAACAAGTATTTGGAATATCGTGGAATTTTAAGTCTAGGAATACTGAGAAGCCACGTTTATGCAGCTCTTTAACGAAATTAGGACCAAACAGTGTAAACATCTCTTTGCCTACTTTTAGGCGGCATGACGTAGGATCAATTCTGTCTACGAAGGCAAGCGCATCTGCTTGGTTATCATAATCCAGTGCGACAATAACTTTTTGGTCGATCATTTCATCTCCTAACGATTTTTAGTTCTTGTTAAATAAAAGGCTAAAAAAAAGCAGCGGACAGAAACTCTGCCAGCTGCATTAAATTACTCACCATCCAATCCGCGGATTGGCTTGATCGTTCCCCACCCTTTGCATGAAGGACAGTGCCAATACATTGAGTGGGTCGAGAAACCACATTTACGACAACGATAATGTGGTTTCACTTTTAATTGTTCACCAACCAATTTCTGCAGCGTCGCCAAACTGTTCTTCGCGCGACCTTCTTCCGCTTCCATCAAATGGTAATCCATCAAACGGAAGAAGCCTTTCATGGTTGGATTTTTGACTAACTGTCGAGTCAATAGCTCTTGAGCGTGCGCTGAACCTTCATGTTGGGCAACCAACTGAGCTAACATCAGCTCCGCTGACACACCTGCCTTGCTAGCGATACATTGACGCAAAAACTCAAGTAACTCATCTTCTTGCCCCAAGTGGTGATAGCAATCCGCTAACGTAGGTAACACTTCACTAATGAAGTCGATGTCTTGGTCAAGTACCATCGTCATGTATTTAATGGTCTGAGCGTAATCCTCGCTCTCAAGGAAAAGACGCCCAAGGGCAATACTGGCACGAACACACTTTTGGTCTTCGACCAAAGCTCGCTTAAAGTGCCCAATAGCTTTGTTACGCTCACCATCTGCTTGTTCTTGCATTGCCATCTCACAATAGAAATGAGCAATACTGGTGCGCATACGCTTACGCCCCATCTTCACCAGCAAAGAAGCGTAATGAGTGGCCTTATTCCATTCGCGAGTTTGCTGGTATATCGCAACCAACTGCTGTAATGCTGCCTCGCGGTGTTCTGGCTCTTCTACCAGCTGTTCAAAAATCTTTTCAGCACGATCTAAAAAACCTGATGCCATGTAGTCTTTCGCAAGCTGCTGCAAGGCGATGTTTTTTTGATCGATGGTTAAACCCGAACGAGAGATTAAATTTTGGTGAATACGAATCGCGCGATCCACTTCGCCGCGAGATCGGAAAAGGTTACCCAACGCCAAGTGAGTATCAATGGTGTCAGTATCGACCTGCAAAAGTTCGATAAAGTGATCAACCGCCTTGTCAGATTGATCTGACAATAGCAGGTTCAGACCCGTCACGTACTGACGAGAGATCTGGTTGGAGTGTTTCTGCTTGTCTTGCTGGGCACTGCGATTACCCATATACCACCCGTAAGCGGCGGCGATCGGCAACAACAAGAACAGTATTTCTAGCATCGAGTAAAAAGCCTACCTATCTCTTATGCTTTTGATTCTTCTACCTCGGTTGAGGCTGGTGCAAGCTTACCAAGTTGTTTCTGTAGCTTGCGAACCTGTAACTTAGATTTCAAATGAAGGGTGCCAAAAATCGCCCATGCGATAACGAAACCTGTAACGAAAACGCTGCCCAATAATGTAGACAGATGAAAGTCACCTTGTGCAAGGAGGTAATTAAAATTCACTATTGCTTGGTTTTGAGCGCCAAGTGCGAGAGCAATCAGAAATAAAGCCAAAATAACAACGATTTTTATAATTTTCATAGTCCGTTACCTATTTGAAAATCTACCGGTAAGATTATGCAGTAAAACCACGGAACACTCCATGGTTATCTTAGGGCGTATTGACCTTTCGTGAGGCTTTTTGCAGCCGTTCGTAATCTTTAATACAAAGCAGAAGCTTCGAGATGTAGTTATGCTACATGATCAAAAGATGACACTGTGGGTAAGCAATACGCTCTATGAAAAAGGCGGTGTACGAAATCGCACACCGCCTTTTATAATAAGTAAACCGATTAGTTAATAACGTTCACACGCTCACGTAATTCTTTACCTGGTTTAAAGTGAGGGACGTGTTTGCCGTCAAGCTCAACTTTTTCACCCGTTTTAGGGTTACGACCGACACGTGGCTCACGGTAGTGAAGTGAGAAGCTGCCAAAACCACGAATTTCAATTCGGTCGCCGCTCTCAAGCGTCGTTGCCATGTGCTCAAGAATATCCTTCACGGCATCTTCGATCTCTTTCGCTGAAAGATGGGTTTGCTCAGCACAGAGTCTTTCAATCAATTCAGACTTAGTCATAGTTGCCCTCGTAGAGTAATTTACCAGTTATTATAGTAAGTAATACCAATTCCAACAAACACTTGCTATCAATTCTAGACAAAATTTGAGCAATGTGTGCATGTTAAACTAGGTTAATTTACGCGGCGTTGCACAAATTGGTATTAATCCACACGTTTCAGCCTAGTTTTTAACTAGGTCTCTGATTTATATGCTTTCCAATAAAAAAGGAGCCTTGCGGCTCCTTTTTGCTATAGGGGAATTAAATTATTCGCCTTTAGCTGCTTTGAAAGCGTCTGCCATAGCGTTACCGAATGAAGCATCGTCTGCTTTGTTCAGTGAAGCCATTGCTTCTTGCTCTTCAGCTTCATCTTTAGCTTTGATAGATAGGTTGATTACGCGGTTCTTACGGTCTACACCTGTGAACTTAGCTTCAACACTGTCACCAGCGCTTAGGATTAGAGATGCATCTTCTACACGGTCACGAGCGATTTCAGATACACGGATGTAACCTTCCACGCCTTCTTCTAGCTCAACAGTTGCGCCTTTAGCGTCTACTGCAGTAACAGTACCAGTTACAAGAACACCTTTCTTCTTCTCAGAAACGTAAGCGTTGAATGGGTCGTTTTCCATTTGCTTAACGCCTAGAGAGATGCGCTCACGCTCAGCATCTACTGCTAGAACAACTGCAGAGATCTCGTCGCCTTTCTTGTACTCACGTACAGCTTCTTCGCCAGCAACATTCCAAGAAATGTCAGATAGGTGAACTAGACCGTCGATGCCGCCTTCTAGACCGATGAAGATACCGAAGTCAGTGATAGACTTGATCTTACCAGTAACTTTGTCGCCTTTAGCTTGCGCTTCAGCGAATGACTGCCATGGGTTAGCTTTACACTGTTTTAGACCTAGAGAGATACGACGACGTTCTTCGTCAATCTCAAGAACCATAACCTCAACTTCGTCGCCAACATTAACAACTTTAGATGGGTGGATGTTCTTGTTAGTCCAATCCATTTCAGAAACGTGAACTAGACCTTCAACGCCTTCTTCGATTTCAACGAAGCAGCCGTAGTCAGTTAGGTTAGTTACGCGACCAGATAGTTTGTGACCTTCTGGGTAACGCTTAGCGATTGCTACCCATGGATCTTCGCCTAGCTGCTTAAGACCTAGTGATACGCGAGTACGCTCACGGTCGAACTTAAGAACTTTAACTAGGATCTCGTCACCAACGTTAACGATCTCAGATGGGTGCTTAACACGCTTCCAAGCCATGTCAGTGATGTGTAGAAGACCGTCAACACCACCAAGATCAACGAACGCACCGTAGTCAGTAAGGTTCTTAACGATACCTTTAACTTCTGCACCTTCTTGTAGGTTTTCAAGAAGTTCATCACGCTCAACGCTGTTTTCAGATTCGATAACTGCGCGACGAGAAACAACTACGTTGTTACGCTTCTGGTCAAGTTTGATAACTTTGAACTCTAGCTCTTTGTTTTCTAGGTGAGCAGTGTCGCGGATTGGGCGAACGTCTACTAGAGAACCTGGAAGGAAAGCACGGATACCGTTTAGTTCAACAGTGAAACCGCCTTTAACTTTACCGTTGATGATACCAACAACAGTTTCAGCTTCTTCGCAAGCTTTCTCAAGAACGATCCAAGCTTCGTGACGCTTAGCTTTCTCACGAGAAAGTTGAGTTTCACCGAAACCATCTTCAACAGCGTCTAGAGCTACGTCTACTTCAGCGCCAACTTCAACTTCAAGTTCGCCAGCAGCGTTCTTGAACTGTTCAGCAGGGATAGCAGATTCAGACTTAAGACCAGCGTCAACAAGAACGAAACCGTTCTCGATAGCTACTACAGTACCTTTAACGATGCTGCCTTGTTGGAATTCTGTTTCGTTTAGAAACTCTTCAAAGAGTTGAGCAAAAGATTCAGTCATTATTTAATCTTCAATAAATAAACGTCCACGGGTATCCTACCTCATGGGGTTGTTAAATTCGCCAGTCATCATCCTTGCGACCGACGTTCTCACCTGCCCGCGTAAATTACGCAGTCAGTTTAGATTCAATATATTGTAGTGCTTTTTTGACAACTTCGTCGATACCCATCGACGTAGAATCAAGCACAAGCGCATCCTCTGCAGGGCGTAGTGGCGCCACTGGGCGATTACGATCTCGATCGTCTCGCTCTTGGATCTCGCTCAAAAGGTCGTCAAATTTAACATCTAACCCTTTGCCTTGCAACTGTTTAAGGCGTCTATGCGCACGCTCTTCTGCGCTCGCATCTAGGAAGATTTTTACTTCCGCTTGTGGGAAGACAACCGTACCCATATCGCGGCCGTCAGCCACAAGGCCAGCGCCATCAGCAAAAGCACGTTGACGACGAAGTAGCGCTTCACGAACTCGCGGTAAAGCAGCCACTTTCGATGCAGCCATACCGGTTTGCTCTTTACGTAGCTCACCCGATACATCTTCACCTTCTAAAATAACCTTAACCAACTCACCTTCAGCGATGAATTGAACATCTAGGTGAGTCGCCAATGCAACCAACGAGTCTTCAGAATCCAGATCCACTCCGTGATGAATCGCAGCCAAAGCAAGCACTCGATAGATAGCACCTGAGTCAAGTAAATGAAAACATAGCTTATCTGCTAGCTGCATACAAAGCGTGCCTTTACCAGCACCACTTGGCCCATCGACGGTAATTACCGGTGTATGAGTGGACATGAAATACTCCAAGTTGGTTATCTGCCAGTGCGATGCTGCGCTGACTTTATCGGCGACAAATTATAGTGGTAATTGCCCCAAGGTTCTAGGGAAGATTTTGTTTAACTTTCTGGCTTTAACAAAACAAAAAGGCTTGGATAATCCAAGCCTTTATCGGTCTTACTATTTAAAGATTCATCAATTAGAAATCTTCTAAATATTCGTCCAAGTACTCTTCTTCTGCTTCATCTATTTGTTCGGTATCTAGTTCAGCTTTGAAGTCTTGGTGTTGCAAATAAATGTCTCGGGTTAATGCGTATGGATCAGGAGAATTTTCTAACAAAGATTCTTGAGTCACCAACGCTGCGCGTGACTCCATTCCCTCTAATGCCCACTTACCTAAGCCAGCCCAAAAGTTCAAATAAGAGAGCGGCACATACATACCATCAACAAAATCCAAACTTTCTCTTGCTGTCCATGGGCCATAACCTGGCACCATGACGTAAGGGCCATTGCCTACCCCATAATGACCTGCTGCATCGCCAAGCGCTTTATCATTGTGATCAGTAATGCCTGCATCTGACGCGATATCAATCAAGCCTAATAAACCGAATGTACTGTTAATCCAAAACCGGTTGAAGTGATCAAAAGCCTTGCCACCATTACCCATCAAAAGGTTGTTAACCATACTCGAAGGCTCATCTAAGTTACTCAGTACATTAGATATACCGATACGCACGGGACGAGGCGTATAATTTACGTAAGTCAAAGACACCGGACGGACTATATAAGGATCTAGATAGTCGTAATTGATCGCCCACATGGAGCGGTTAAAACCTTCAAACGGGTCATTAACACCCGCATCATAACCTTGCTCTTCAGGGGCACTTGCACAACCAGATAATAACAGAAAGGTCAGCAAGGAAAGTCCGTACCTTAGTTTGCACTTCATTGATATATCCATAAAAAAGGCTAGAGTTATACTCTAGCCTAGTTTACTCATAAATGAGTGTTATTAATACTGTTTCTCAACCATAACTGAAACAGATTGACCCATTTCTGTTGCTTGGCTTTCACCAAACCAGTCGCCATCTTTTGTCGCAACATTGCCATCATTATCGATTCGAACGCGAACCATATAGTTCTCAAGTTGCGATAGTTTTTGACCTTGCATCATGCTGTTACCGTCATCCAGTACTACTGTTCTTGGGAAAGTGCCAAGCGGATAACGCGCAGCAGCAACCGGGACAGGAGAACCATCCGCATTGTGTACGGATACTATCAATGCTGCATTTGGTTCAGCTTGAACGTTTGGCGCAAGGTCAATAGATACTGATACGGTTTTGCCGCTGTTTGGTGCAACGCCCATCTGACGCTGCGCATTTTCAATACTGCGTGACAGCATTTCAAAGCGCTCATCTTTCGGGCCAATCATTTGTTGCATGATGCTCCAATAGCGAACTGCCGCATTAAAGTCTTTACGCTCGTAGGCATCAAAGGCCAACAAAGAGAACACGCGCAAATCGACGTAATCATGTTGAATCAGTTTTGCCAGCAGCTTACGCGCTTTATCTTGATCAGTTGGCTCTTGAGACAACATCAACGCTTGTGCGTAACCAAGCATGACATCTGGGTTATCGCCCTCTAAATCATACGCTTTACTCATTGCGCCTGTCGCGGTTGTCACATCTCGATTGGCTAAAGCAATACGACCCAGTAACAACCAGCCTTCTGCTTCTTCTGGGTTATAGTAAAGCTGGGTACGCAGGGCAAGTGTTAAGTCTTGCATCTCATCTTCTGTCAGCGAGGTCGCTTCAGGAGAAGAGAGCTTTTTAGATAACGCACCAAGGTTAGAACTTACTTGTTGCCATTGCATCACATCTTCGGCGGCACCGAATTTGTAGTACATACCGTAAGATAAGCCCATTAAAAGCAGCATTGACGGCACTAGCACTAACATTGGATTCGTCTTTGATGTTTCTACTTGTGCATCATCCGCTGGAATATCATCAAGCAAAGACTGTTTTAAGTCGGCGATGAGCTCATGCTGGTCTTCTACTAGACCTTCGTTTGTCTCTTCTTCAAGCTCAGACAATCTGTCTTTGTAGAACGCTTTGTTGAGTTCATCACGCAGCGCTTGATCATTGTTTGCCTTGTTCTTAATCAGCGGCCAAGCGATCAACAGGCCGCTTAAAACGATTAGGATGATCGAGGCAATCCAAAATAGTGTCATTATTGTTTGTCTCCATCATTGTCTTCACCAAGCAGCGCTTTTAAACGTTGCTCTTTGTCTTGGTCCCACTCTTCTGTGACCGTTTCAGCTTGTTGTTTGCCTTTTCGGCTACGAACAACAATAAAACCGAAACCAATCAGAAGAACGGAAATAGGACCAAGCCATAAGATGGAGGTTGCCCATGTAAATGGCGGGTTATACGTCACGAAATTACCGTAGCGAGCAATCATGTAATCAACGATTTCGTCTTTGTCTTTGCCCTGCTTAGTCATTTCATACACTTTCTGACGCAGGTCTTGGGCAAGCTCAGCATTTGAGTCAGCAATGGTGTTATTCTGACATTTCGGGCAGCGTAACGTATTGCCTAACTCTTTAAACTGCTGTTCCTGCTCAAGGTTTTCAAACTCATACACTTCAATAGTGGCATGAGCCACCATTGAAAAAGAGCAAGCGATGAGGAATGCGAAAATCCATTTTTTCATTATTTCGCCTCCTCAACCATTTGTTGATACATAGGTTGTAGCTTCTCTGCCCAATTACGCGGATTAACATCGCCTACGTGGCGATAGCGAATCACACCATTACCATCAATTAAGAACGTTTCCGGCGCACCATATACACCAAGATCAAGACCTAGCATGCCATCACCATCAAATAAGCTGATTAGGTATGGGTTACCCAAATCATTCAACCAACCTACCGCTTTATCACGCTGATCTTTGTAGTTAAGGCCAATTATTTTGACGCCCTGACCCGCAAGCTCATTGAGGTATTGGTGCTCTGCGTAACAAGTTGGACACCATGTTGCCCATACATTAAGTAGCAGTGGCTCACCTTTAAAGATGCCTTGGTCGTACAACTTACCAGGCTCGGCTAAATCTTCTAAACGAAACTCTGGAACGTTTTTACCGACCAACACCGATTCCAGTTTGGTTGGGTCATCACCTTCGGCGTTTTTCACAAGCTGAGTAATAAACACCATGACCAAAGCCATAAACGCGACAAGTGGAATAAATAGTAGTTTCTTGTTCATTTACGCCTCCTGCTTAGTGGCTTTCTTTCTGAAACGGTAACGTCTATCGCTAATTGCTAAAGCACCGCCTAGCGACATAATGAATGAGCCAGCCCAAATCCAGTTTACGAACGGTTTGTAATAAATACGCACTGCCCATGATTTGTTGTCGTCTAAACGGTCGCCCATCGCAACATATAGGTCACGAGTGATGCTGCGGTCAATTGCCGCTTCGGTCATCATTGAACGTGCCGTCTGATAGAAACGTTTCTCCGCATGCAAAGTATTAATGGCTTTGCCATTCAACGTAATATCAAAGTCCGCAATGTAGCCATCATAGTTAGGCCCATCGCTATCACGCACACCAGAGAAGTAGAAGTTATAGCCTTGCAATTGGAAGTTATCACCCGGCGCTAATCGCACATCACGTTCGATACTGTAGTTCTGTACCATCGCGATACCAATTACGGTCACAGCTAAACCTAAATGACCTAGAATCATCGCCCAGTGGCTACGCTGCAGTTTGGTGATACCCACCATGAAGCTATGGCGGTGAGTGGCGCGTTGATACATTTCATAGCCATGCATCAAAATGATCCACATTGCCATTACCCAACCGATATAAGCCATCATGAGGAACTGGTCTGCAAATAGCGAGTTGAATCCCCAAGCTAAAACAAGTGAAGCCACACCGGAAACAAGCATCGGTTTAGCAAGGCTCGATAAGTTGTCGCGCTTCCAACGAACCAAAGGACCAATACCTAACAGGAACGAAAACGGGATCATCAGCCATGCAAACAGCATGTCAAAGAAAGGCGTACCAATCGATACGGAACCCAAACCAATCTGCTTATGCACCAATGGCAACAACGTACCCACTAACACAACCATTAAAGCTGTAATTAGGAGAACATTGTTTGCTAGTAGCGCGTTCTCGCGCGAAACTAAATCGAAATTGCCACGTACACGCACTGAGGCACCTTTGACAGCAAACAACAACAAAGAGCCACCAATAACAAACACTAAGAAGCCTAAGATGAACATACCGCGCGATGGATCTGACGCAAACGCGTGTACAGAAACCAAAATGCCAGAACGAACAAGGAAAGTACCCAGCAAGCTTAATGAGAAAGCAGAAATCGCAAGCAGTACAGTCCAAGCTTTAAACGTACCGCGTTTTTCGGTTACCGCGAGCGAGTGCATCAGCGCAGTGCCGGCAAGCCAAGGCATAAATGACGCGTTCTCTACTGGATCCCAGAACCACCAGCCGCCCCAACCGAGCTCATAGTATGCCCACCAAGAACCTAGTGCGATACCCAGTGTAAGGAATAGCCAAGCCGCAGTTGTCCAAGGACGAGACCAACGTGCCCATGCAGTATCAAGACGGCCGGTCATCAGCGATGCAATCGCAAACGAGAAAGCGACTGAAAAGCCAACATAGCCCATGTAAAGCATTGGTGGGTGAATGATCAAACCCGGGTCTTGTAGTAGTGGGTTCAAATCTCGACCATCAACCGGGAAGAAAGGCAACGTACGCAAGAATGGGTTTGAAGTTACGATGATAAACAGCAAGAAACCAACGGTAATCATACCCATCACCGCCAGCACACGTGCTACCGATTCTTGTGGCATACCACGACTAAACGAAGCAACCGCAACTGTCCATGCTGCTTGAATCAACACCCATAGAAGCAAAGAGCCTTCGTGCGCACCCCATACTGCCGTTAAACGGTAATACCAAGGTAACTGGCTATTTGAGTTATTCGCTACATAGCTTAACGTGAAATCATTGGTATAAAACGCCCAAAGCAGTACACCAAATGAGATAGAAAGGAGAATAAACATACCCCAAGACAGTGGCCTTGCAGTATTCATTAACATGGTATTGTTTCGCGACGCACCCACTAATGGCAGTATGCTCAGCAACACTGCCATCGCAAGCGAAACGATCAGCGCAAAGTGACCAATTTCAGCAATCATTGACCGCTTCCTTGTTTTTGTTGTTCTGTGTAGTCTAGTGGTTGATGAGATTTCTGCATCGCTTCAGCTACTTCTGGCGGCATATACTCTTCATCGTGCTTCGCCAACACTTCAAAAGCTTCAACTGTTGTCTCATTAAGCAATACGCCTTGTGCGACAATGCCCTGCCCCTCACGAAACAAGTCTGGCAAAATGCCGTCATACACGATGGTCACTTTAGGACCAACATCATGCAGTTCAAAAGAAACGCGCAGTGATTCACTGTCACGTTTTACTGAACCTTCAACCACCATACCGCCAATACGCAAACGCTGACCAACATGTGGTTTTGTGCCATCAGGTTTACCTTGCACAAGCTCAGTTGGCGTATAGAACAAATCCATATTTTGATTTAGGGCGTAAAGCATCAGGCCAATCGTAGATGCGATACCAATAAAGATCGCCAGAACAACGGTAAGCCTCTTTTTACGTCTTGGGTTCATAGTGTGTTCTCCAGATTCTTAGCGGCATCGATGCGAGCTTGACGCTCTACTTTTGCCTGTACATCTTTAAGCAGTGTTTTATGACGGCGTACGCTGCTTACAAGCAACGCAATCATGACAAAAAAAGTGATACCGAAAGCGCTCCATACATAACCTGCGTAGCCACCCATGGCTAAGAAATCACTCAAAGATTCAAAATGCATGATTAATTACCTCTCTGAGTTAAACGAGCAGAAAGCTCAACCACCCAAGGACGATGACTTTCTTTGCTTATAATCTCGTTACGTAAACGAACCATGGTTAGAGCACCAAAGAAGAATGCGAAGCCAAAAATGTTAAGTAACAAAGGCCAAAGCATATCATTGGAGATCGAAGGTTTATCAAATTTGGTGATTGTTGCGCCTTGGTGCAAGGTATTCCACCACTCCACTGAGAAGTGAATAATTGGCAAGTTAACCACACCAACGATCGCAAGAATACCTGCCGCTTTTGCTGCGGTTTTTTGATCGTCAAACGCGTGATAAAGAGCGATAACACCAAGGTATAAAAATAGCAGAATGAGCTCTGAAGTCAGACGAGCATCCCATACCCACCATGTTCCCCACATTGGCTTACCCCATACCGCACCAGTAAGAAGCGCGATAAACGTAAACACAGCACCAATAGGTGCCATCGCCAATGCCGCCATATCAGACAGACGAACTTGCCACACTAAACCGATAAAGGCTGCAATTGCCATCGACATGTAAACACCCATCGACCAAATAGCCGACGGAACATGGATATAGATGATTCGGAAACTGTCACCTTGCTGGTAGTCAGAAGGTGCGAAAGCTAGTCCCCAGACTGTACCTACTGATAGACACAGTAAGGCTAAGATGGAAAACCAAGGCAGTAACTTACCACACAGTTGGTAAGCGGATTCAGGCTTTGCATAAGGATGGAGCCATTTCCACATGTTTTAACTCGCTCTTTACTTCGATTTATTGTGCAACGCAGCACAAAAATGCCACGTAATAATTATTAGTTTTGTAATTTATATATTGGGAAATTTTCGTGCTTGATCGAAAACAATTAATTCACACTTACTCGCAGTGCAGCGCTAATTGCAAAAGGCGTTAAGGTTAATGCTCCCATAAACATTGCCCCTAACACTGCTAGCTGTCCGGTATAACCCATACCCAGAGAGGCAGCATTAATCGCAGACGTAGCAAAAATTAGAATTGGAATATATAAAGGTAGTATGAGCAAACTCAGTAAGACACCACCTTTTTGCAACCCAACCGTTAATGCCACACCTATCGCACCAATAAAGCTTAATGTAGGAGTACCTACTAACAAGGTTAGAACAACTGCTAACCATGTGTTGAAATCTAGCGACAATAAAATGGCCAACAATGGGCTAATCAAAATCAGTGGCAGCCCTGTTAGCAACCAATGCGCGATGACTTTTGAAATCACTACCACTGAGAGTGGCACTGGCATCAACATCATCTGCTCTAGTGCACCATCTTGAAAGTCATCACGGAACAATCGCTCCAAAGAAAGCAGTGCTGAAAGTAGCGCCGCAACCCAAACAATGCCCGCAGCGATACGCGCGAGTAAATTTGGCTCTGGTCCTATGCTCAACGGGAAAAGCGTGATCACAATGATGAAGAACCACAGCGGGTTAAAAATGTCAGCTTGTCGACGAAACGCAATCAAGAGTTCTCGACGAATAATGCTATTCATTGCGGATACCACGATTAACCACCTAATTTTATTTTTCTAAGTTTTGGGTTATCGGCAAACATATCTTGGTGAGTGGTCAAAACCACAATGCCTCCATTTTCTGCATGCTGCAGAAACAGTGCTTCTAAAACCTTTACGCCCTGTTTATCGATAGCAGTCAATGGCTCGTCAAGAATCCATAGCTTATGATCGCTCAGCCATAAACGCGCAAGCGCGACTCGGCGTTGTTGCCCTGCTGACAACTGCGCCACAGGCACATCTTCACGACCTGCCAGGCCAACCTTAGTTAGGGCATCAAAGATCTTTTGTTTATCAACGGATTGCTTAGAATGAATAGAAAGATAAAAACGCACGTTTTCGTAGGCAGTAAGCTCGCGCTTCACACCCGTTTGATGGCCTAAAAACAGCAAATCTTGATGATAGTCATCCCGATTGGATTCGATGGTTTCACCGTTCCAATACACCTCACCCTCATCACGATCACCTAAGCCCGCAACGATACGCAGTAACGTTGTTTTCCCTGTGCCATTTCGGCCTTCGATCTGTACTAATTCACCGCTATCTATAGTAAAAGACAGAGCCGCAAACAAAACTCTTTCATCTCTGATAGCTGTCAGTTGTTTTACTTCTAACATTTATAGTCACAACAGGAAAAGTATGGGTTTATCTTACCACAGCCACTTTTTGACAACATAGCAATAGACCTTTACGAGTCACGAAACTACGTAAGAATCCATTAATAACCAATCACATTTAGTAGTATTTACCACTAAATGGCTACATACCTAATTAAATTATTCATAAATAGACTTGTGAAAATTCGCCAATAAAAAAGGATGCCTTGTGGCATCCTTTCTTTATTTTTTCTTCACGTTCCGTTGCGCCGCTGCGCGTCTTTTATCCGGACTGCTACCGAGTGGAGGGATTTTTTCCCGCCCAGCTAACTTATTCTGCAACGACATCATTAGCTCAGCTTCTGCTTTAGGCAGCTCACACTCTTCGATCAGTTCATTCAGGTCTGCACCTAGCTGAACCATCTTAGTCGCTCTGGAATAAAGACGCCCATCTCCATCCGCTTGCTCAAGGTCTTTAATTCGCTCAAGTAAGTGATGAATGATGTCTTGCTGTTCACTGACTTTTTGCCCAAGTCCGACAACGACCGATCTTACTTCTAGTAGCTGCTTATTCGCCTTTTGTAACTCTCGATCCAAATTGCGATGCTGCTGCCTTGCTTGATCCGCCGCGATACGTTGTGAACGCTTAAGCCTAAATAAGCTCAGCAATATCACAAGTACGAAAAACGCAACGACTCCGGCAATCACCGGAGTACTAGTCAGCTGGCTGATGTCCATTATAGGTGAGCCATCTCATCCCATTCTTCATCAGTAAGAAGCTTGTTAAGGTCAACCAAGATAAGCAGCTTACCGTCACGGTTGCTAACACCTTGAATGAACTTAGCACTTTCATCCGTACCAACGCTTGGCGTTGTGTCGATTTCAGAAGAACGTAGGTAAACTACTTCAGCAACGCTATCTACTAGGATACCGATGACTTGATGCTCAGATTCAATCACGATGATACGAGTATTATCTGTGATCTCACCTTCCATCAAACCAAAACGTGAACGTGTATCAATAACAGTCACAACGTTACCACGTAGGTTGATGATACCCAGAACGTAGTCCGGCGCACCTGGTACAGGAGCGATTTCTGTGTAGCGTAGAACTTCACGTACTTGCATTACGTTAATGCCGTACGTTTCTTCTTCTAACTGGAACGTCACCCACTGAAGCACTTCGTCGTTAGACTGATCTTTTCTCATTTCTACTTCGTTAGTTTGAGACATACCTTAACCTCTCTAAGCCTTATTAGGCGTACTTTTCTATTTATCTAATGCTTTTACATCAAGTCCAGCATTTAGCATAGTGATCAATGCTTCAACATGGATCAAAGCGCACATTTTTTCTTTCACCATGCCAGCAAGCCACGGTCGTTTGCCTGCTGTTTCACGCCAGCGAACCATATCAGTATTGAGCAGTTCCGTACCCATTAGTTGAGTAGAAGCTAACCCCCACATGCTTTCGCCTAACATCACGATGTATTGGTATTCTTCTTTGTAAGATTCATCCGTTAGCTTATCGGCCATTACCCATCTTGCTGTGTCCACCACATCAAGTTGAGCTTCTCGGCTAGTTTGAAGCCCTAAATACCAGTCTGGACGACCAATTAAATGGCTTAACTCTGCTATCTGGTGAATCCCACCAAGTTCATCGAGGGGAACGGCGAATGTTACACCATTCACATCAAAATACAGTACTTGGAAATCTTGGTCGCGCTGCGTAGATTCCCACGTAACACCTAAATGACCACCCGCTTGAGTTTCTAACTCAACAGCGGTTTCGACTTGTTCAACCTGCTCGACTTCGATTGTCGACTCTACTACTGGCGCTAACTCAGGCTCAGCAGGAGCAACTTCGACAACAGGAGGCTCAATGTCGATACTTGGCTCGACAATCTCTGGCTCAGCGAGGACTTCAACATCCCATTCTTGAATTTCTTCTTCTATGGTTTGCTGCGCCACTTCTTGAGCTATCTGAACCGTATTCTGCTCCATAACCTCATCGAGATGCAAATCATCGACAGGGTTTGAAGATTCAAGCTGTTGCAGCAGTCGCTCAACATCTTCTAAATTGGGAACTTCAATCTCGGTCGTCGTTGGGTGGTAGAAGTTATCTTCACTCCACTCTTGCGCCTTAGGCTGAAGCTCAAAACCATTAACGTGAATCTCTGGTCCAGAGATCGCTGGCTCTGGCTCTGGCTCTGGCTCTGGCTCTGGCTCTGGCTCTGGCTCTGGCTCTGGCTCTGGCTCTGGCTCTGGCTCTGGCTCTGGCTCTGGCTCTGGCTCTGGCTCTGGCTCTGCAGTGATTATCTCTTCATCATCCGGAGTAACAAGCTCTTTTAGCTCATCATCTTCACTAAGCAGAGATGTGAAATAATCATCCAGCGCTTGCTCGCTTGAAATCAGATTGCTATCACTCATCAATTGCTAGCCTCTCTAAATGAACTAGCAATTGTTTGTAAGCGAACACTCCGCGGCTACCTGATGCAAAATGTGAAACCGGAAGATGCTTTAAGCTCGCATCCCTAAATTTTGTATCAATTGGCACCGCAGAAGACCACACTTGATTTGGGTAATCTTTTTTCAGCTGCTGCAACGTTTGCAGCGAAGCTCTAGTACGTTTATCGTACATGGTCGGCACAATGGTTACTTTAAATGGCTTGTTGCGCGACTTTTGCATAATCGCCAACGTTCTAACCATTCGCTCTAAGCCTTTCATCGCAAGAAACTCCGTTTGTACTGGAATCAAAATGCGATCACTTGCAGCAAGAGCATTAACCATCATCACACCTAAAATCGGCGGACAATCAATTAATACATAATCGTAATTGTCTTTAATCGCCATCAGCGCTCGTTTGAGGATTAACCCCATACCGCTGCGGTTACCCATTACGCGGTCTAACGTCGCCAATGACATATGAGCAGGGATAATATCAATGCCTTCGATATCACTATCCATCACCAAAGGCATTACCGTGTGCTCACTAAATTCTTTCAGTTGGAACAAATCAAACAAGCTAGAAGGCACATTATCTGAGTCATACCCCAGATAAGTGGTCAGCGAGCCATGTGGATCCGTATCCACTAACAACACTCGCTTACCTTGCTTGCTTAACAAACCAGCCAACGTAATGGTGGTTGTGGTTTTACCCACCCCACCTTTCTGGTTTGCGATACTCCAAACGATCATTGCCTTCCCTCTAAGCTAGGCCAACTTCAACTAGCATACGTTCAGCAATTCGCTCTAATGGTAGATCTTCAGTTGAAATACCCGCTTTCGCCACTGCTTGAGGCATACCGTATACAACACAGCTTTCTTCGTCTTGAGCCCAGATGGTTGAACCGGCAGTTTTCAGCATGCGACCACCTTCACGGCCATCTGCTCCCATACCAGTCAATACCATAGACAACACTTTGTCTGCGTAGATTTTCGCTGCACTACCAAAGGTCACATCGACACAAGGTTTATAGTTCATGCGCTCACCGCCATCAATGATGCGTAGTTTCGCTGAACCCGGACGACCTTCAATCATCATTTGCTTACCGCCAGGTGCTAAGTAAGCGACACCAGGTTGTAGTGCATCACCATCCGCCGCTTCTTTCACTTGAATCTTACATAAAGAGTTTAAGCGACTAGCGAAAGCAGCAGTAAACGTCGCAGGCATGTGCTGGATTAGCACGATAGGATGCGGGTAGTTCGCTGGTAGTTTAGTCAGAATTTTCTGCAGAGCTACAGGGCCGCCGGTTGACGTGCCAATCGCGGTTAGCTGATATTTTTTACCACTCGCTTTAAAACGAGTTGCCGCTGCTGCTGGACGAGCAACTGGAGCTGCTGTCGGACGCTGAGCAGTGCGCGCAGTTGTTGCGGGCGCTGTTGAAGCTGCGACAGGGCGAGGCGCTACAGGGCGACGCATGAATGTGCGGCGCGACGAAATTTGGATTACGCGTTGCTGGAGTAAGCTCACCGCTTCATCACGGTTACGTGCAATATCTTCAAACTTTTTCGGTAGAAAATCTAATGCACCCGCTTCAAGAGCATCTAGCGTTGCTTTTGCTCCGTCATGCGTTAGCGACGAGAACATCAAAATAGGCACAGGGTTCTTCGCCATGATTTCACGAACGGCAGTAATACCGTCCATGACTGGCATTTCGATATCCATCGTGATGACATCGGGCTTAATTTGAGCCGCTTTTTCAACCGCTTCTTTGCCGTTAGTGGCAACATCGACGACTTCTAAACGCGCGTCGGAGTTAATGATTTCACTTACTCGACGGCGAAAAAAACTTGAATCGTCTACTACTAAAACTCTAATTGCCATGATTTCCCTTTTTAATATTCAACGATTTAAATACGAGACGCTGCTGCATACTGCTTAAGCAGATCTGGCACGTCTAAAATCAGAGCAATGTGGCCATCACTTGTGATGGTTGCACCCGCCATACCTGGAGTACCTTGTAGTAGGTTATCCAATGGCTTGATTACAACTTCTTCTTGGCCAATAAGAGTGTCCACAACGAAGCCAACACGTTGACCACCAAGTTGAACTATCACCACGTGACCATGGCCTTTACGCTGTTCTGCACCGCCTGCTTGTGGCGCTAACCAGTTTTGCAAGTAGAACAGAGGGATAGACTTATCACGAACGATAATCGTCAACTGACCATCAACGACGTTAGTGCGGCTTAGGTCTAAGTGGAAGATTTCGTTTACGCTTGCCAATGGCAAAGCAAATGGGTGGCCAGCTACGCCAACCATTAGGGTTGGAAGAATCGCTAGTGTTAGAGGCACTTTGATGATGATCTGTGTACCTTTGCCCATTTCTGAATCGATATCGATAGAGCCATTTAGGGTATTGATCGCCGTTTTAACCACGTCCATACCTACACCACGACCTGAAATATCTGAGATTTTCTCTTTACTAGAGAAGCCCGGCATAAAGATCAGGTTGAAACACTCTTTGTTGGTCAGACGCGATGCCGCATCTTCGTCCATCATGCCACGTTTAACCGCAATACCACGAAGCACGTCAGGGTTCATACCGCCACCGTCATCAACGATAGCCAATTCGATATGATCACCTTCTTGCGCAGCAGATAGAATCACCTTACCAGTGCGTGATTTGCCCGCTTTCACACGGTCTTCTGGCATTTCAATACCGTGGTCAACTGAGTTACGCACTAAGTGGATTAGTGGATCCGCGAGTGCCTCAACTAAGTTTTTATCTAGGTCGGTATCTTCACCACGCATTTCAAGCGTGATGTCTTTGTTTAGGCTACGAGCTAAGTCACGTACCACGCGTGGGAAGCGACCAAATACTTTCTTTATTGGCTGCATGCGCGTTTTCATTACCGCACCTTGTAGGTCTGCAGTAACGACATCTAAGTTTGCTACAGCTTTCGACATTTCTTCGTCGTTGCTGTTTAAGCCAAGGCTAAGAAGACGGTTACGAACCAATACCAGCTCACCTACCATGTTCATAATGGTATCTAGCGTTGAGGTATCAACACGTACTGTCGCTTCCGCTTGTGGTTTTTTAACCGCTGGCGCAGACGCTTCTTTCTTCGCTGGTGCTTTCACTTCTGCTTTTGGCGCAGGAGCTGGCGTCACAACAGGTGGAGGCGTTGCCACCGCTGCGGCAGGAGCAGGAGCTGCTGGAGCTGGCGCCACGTTTTGCGCAGCTGGCTTCGTTGCAGCGTCTAGCTCTTCAATTGAAGGGCCTTTACCATTGCCGTGCAACTCATCCAATAACTTTTCAAACTCAGCGTCGGTCATCAAGTCATCATCACCTGCTGAGCTTGGAGCTGAAACAGGTGGTGGCGTTGGCGCAGCAGGAGCGGCTACTTGAGCCTCGTTTTCACCTGGGCCCTTACCGACACCATGCAGTTCATCAAGCAGTTTTTCGAATTCATCATCAGTGATGTCACCGCTCATATCGCCCGCAGGTGCTGATGGCGCAGCAGGCGCTGGCGTTGGTGCACTTGCAGCCGGTGCGCTAGGTGCTGAACCTTTACCATGTAATTCATCAAGCAGCTTTTCAAACTCATCTTGAGTGATTTCATCGATAGAGCCAGCTGAAGTTTCTGCAGCAGGTGCTTCAACAACCGGTTCTGGTGTTGGCGCAACAGCCACTGGCTCTTCAACCGGTGGAGGTGGAGCTACGGCCGCTTCATCTGCTGAAGCTGGCTTACTTAGACGATGTAATTCATCCAATAGAGATTGGTCAGCTGGAGTTAATGGCTGACGCTCTTGCACGGCTTGAAACTGTTCGTTAACGGTGTCCAGTGCTTGGAGCATTGTGTCCATTAAGCTAGCATCAACTTCGCGTTGTCCGTTACGCAAAATATCGAACACGTTTTCGGCACCATGACAGGTGTCGACAAGTTCAGTTAACGCCAGGAAGCCTGCGCCGCCTTTAACCGTGTGGAAACCACGGAAAATAGCGTTAAGCAGATCTTTGTCATCTGGGTTGTTTTCTAACTCTACCAACTGTTCCGAGAGCAGCTCTAAAATTTCACCTGCCTCGACTAGAAAGTCCTGAAGAATATCTTCGTCTAATTCGTAGCTCATAAGTTACCTCTAAAACCCAAGACTTGAGAGTAAGTCATCGACTTCGTCTTGTGATGAAACGGCATCATCCCTTTCGTGAGGGTTTAAGATAGGACCTTCTGGGTCCGTTGATGCTTTGTTCTTGTTGTCTGTTGCTGTCTCTTCCTGAGATTCACCAAACGCAGCGAGTATATCGACAAGGCGGGTTTCCACCTCTGTTACTAACTCAATCACTCGACGAATGATTTGTCCGGTTAAATCTTGGAAGTCTTGAGCCATTAGAATGTCGGTCAGCAAACTTCTTAACTCGCTGCTGTTACCCTCAACTTGTCCTAGTAGTTCGTCAATTCGATGACACAGCGCTTTGAACTCAGTCAGTTCAATTTTGCCACGCATCAATTCGTTCCACTGTGGACGTACCTTGAGCAAGCCTTCGTGAAGGTTGTCCGCAATCGGCATACATCGGTCAACAGCATCCATGGTTTTGTTTGCTGCCACTTCTGTTTTATCAATGACGTAATGGAGGCGATCCCTTGCATCAGGGATTTCGTCATTGGTCAGCTCGATCATGCGTTCATCAAGGCGGAACTGTTTTATTGACTCGTGTAGATCTCGAGTCAATTCCCCTATCTCCTGCAACATTGGGTCTTTCGGAGCTTCGTAGATGTCTTTTACAAGAGTATTTGCCTCTTGTTGTTGACCACTTTCTAACAGTTCAACAAGTTGTTTTGCCTGTTCTAATGAAATCATTCTGAATTGGCCTTTATCGCCTGTTCTTTATAGCCCGGAGGGACTATAAACGCTCAAAGATTTTGTCTAGTTTCTCTTTCAGCGTTGCCGCTGTGAACGGTTTAACGATATAGCCGTTAACACCTGCTTGAGCAGCTTCGATGATCTGCTCGCGCTTCGCTTCTGCAGTGATCATCAATACAGGCAAGTGTTTTAGTTCTTGGTCTGCGCGGATATGTTTTAGCAAATCGATACCTTGCATACCTGGCATGTTCCAGTCAGTTACAACAAAATCGAAATCGCCCTTCTTGAGCATAGGCAATGCAGTCAAACCGTCATCCGCTTCCTGGGTGTTGTTGAAACCCAAGTCACGAAGTAGGTTTTTTACAATTCGGCGCATTGTTGAAAAGTCATCAACAATTAGGATTTTCATGTTTTTATTCAAAATTGCCTCCACTGAGTATTATGTCAGTGATTTCTAGTCATTATTTGTCCACGCACTGAGCTTAGTGCGCAAACGCTGCATTGATTGGCTTAGTATTTGGCTCACGCGAGATTCGCTCACGCCAATTACTTCACCGATTTCCTTTAAGTTCAGCTCTTCATCATAGTAAAGAGATAGTACCAGAGCCTCGCGCTCAGGCAGCGATTTAATCGAGTCTACCAGAGCTTTACGAAAATTTTCATCTGCTACGCCCTGAAATGGGGCATTTTCTTGCTCTGAATCTTCATGTGTGATCACATCTTCAGAGACGCCTAAGTCTTCGATGCCTACTAAACGGGAACAATTTATATCAGTCAGCACGCTGTGGTATTGATCTAGGCTCATACCGATAAAATTAGCGACTTCTGCATCGGTAGGGTCTCTATTGAGCTGCCCTTCCAGTGTCGCGATAGCTTGGCTGATTTCACGACTATTTTTGTGTACCGAACGCGGTACCCAGTCTCCGCGACGAATGTCATCTAGCATAGCGCCACGAATACGGATTCCAGCGTAGGTCTCAAAACTAGCCCCTTTGCTGCCATCGTAATTTTTTTGCGCTTCAAGAAGGCCAATCATTCCCGCTTGAATAAGATCTTCGACCTGCACGCTTGGCGGTAAACGCCCAAGCAGATGATGAGCAATACGCTTCACTAGCACCGAGTATTTCTCGAGAAATGCTCGCTGGCTATTGTGATTTCCGTATTGGTCATAGGTCAACGCCTTATTCACCAAATGGTTCCTCTAATGGTTCTACTCGATTCAACAAACGTTCAACAAAAAACTCTAAATGTCCGCTCGGTGTTTTTGGTATTGGCCAGGTTAATGCCTTATTAGCAAGAGAACCTAGCGCAAGTGACGCTGGAGAGCGAGGAAACGCATCAACAACGATCTTTTGTTTTTTCACCGCTTGACGAACTTTATCATCTAGAGGAATACATGCTACGAGCTCTAGGCTCACATTCAAGAATCTCTCTGTGACTAAGGTCAACTTTGCAAACAATTCTCGGCCTTCGCGGTAGCTTCTGACCATATTTGCAACAATTTTGAAGCGTTGAACCTGATGGTCTTTACTCAAAAGTTTGATCAAAGCATATGCATCAGTGATCGAAGTTGGTTCATCACAAACCACAACCACCACATCTTGAGCCGCTCGCGAGAAGCTAATTACCATATCTGAAATGCCTGCTGCGGTATCCACCAGCAAAACATCCATTTCATCTTCTAAACTTCCGAAGGCGCGAATTAAACCAACGTGTTGAGCGTGGGTCAACTCCGTCATCGATTGCGTACCGGAAGTTGCTGGAATTATTCTAATTCCGTGTGGACCTTCAACGATTGCATCTTGTAAATCACACTCACCGGCAAGTACATGGCCTAAGTTACGCTTAGGGCGAATGCCAAGCATAACATCGACGTTTGCCAAACCTAAGTCAGCATCCAATACCATCACTTTTTTGCCTTGTCGGGCCATGCTAATCGCAAGTCCTAGAGTGACATTTGATTTACCCACGCCACCTTTACCACCGGTTACAGAAATAACCTTGGTCAGTGATGGCTGTGTTAAGCGGCGTAATCCGCTTGCTTGGTCTTGTATCATATTCTCTGTCATAATCGTCGCCGCCTAGAACCTTTCCGATTCACTGTTCCAATAGTGAGGTTCATCGTCCGTCGATTTCTCTAATAAGTCGTTTGCTTTTGCCACCATGTATTTTGGCTGAGCAATGACGATATCTTCTGGTACGCGCTGTCCATTCGCGATATACGCAACAGGTAGTGCATTCTGTACTATCACACTGACAAACTCACCTAAACTCAGCGATTCATCTAGCTTAGTCATAATGCACCCAGATAATGGAATGCGTTTAAAATGATCAAGCGTTTCTTGTA
Source organism: Vibrio sp. LaRot3 (assembly GCF_027587025.1). Lineage (GTDB taxonomy): Bacteria > Pseudomonadota > Gammaproteobacteria > Enterobacterales > Vibrionaceae > Vibrio. Next base: position 1,405,076 of record NZ_JAPPTI010000001.1, read on the forward strand.
GCACTTTGCGCTGCGCGGTCGCTGGTAAAACTAGGTAGCTGTGAATCACTTCACCGCTATCTTGCATTAATGTATCTAGCTGCTCTGAAAGACGAACATCTCGTTGTCCCATACCCGCTGTATCCACCAAAACTAGGCGACGATGGCGTAACTGATATATTACATCGGCTAACTCATTGGAATCTTTAGCGACTTTTACAGGACAACCCATAATTCTGCCGTAAATGGCTAATTGTTCATGTGCACCAATACGATAGGTATCTGTGGTGACTAGTGCGACGTTGTCTGCGCCGAACTCCATAGCAGCACGGGCAGCCAGCTTAGCAACAGTTGTGGTTTTGCCCACACCTGTCGGGCCCAATAGCGCCACAACGCCGCCACGTTTTAAAATATCTTGCTTCGAAATAGGAATTTGATCGGCAACCAAACCCAGTAGCGCTTTCCACGCTTTCTTCGGTTCTGTGTCTTCCGGGATATAGCAAGCCAATTGGTCAGCCAGTTCCGCTGAAACGCCCATTCGCTCAAGACGTTTAATCAGCATCGCACGTAATGGCTCGCGGCGTTCAACCTCTTGCCACATTAGGCCAGAGACTTGATGCTCAAGCAGACGACGAATAGAAGTCATCTCTTCGCGCATATCACTCAGCTCTTCTTTAGAGACTTGTGGCTCTGCTGGTTGACCACGCTCATAGCGTGAAGGGTCCAATTTAGGCGCTGGGCGCTCAATGCGTCGGTCTTCGGCAATAAGGCGAGCTAAAGGCGAATCTTCTTTGATTCGAACGTCAGAGCCATTTGCTCGGCCTCCTGATGATTGCGCTTGACGCTTAAGAAGCGCCGTCAGTGAATCTTCACCTTCTGGCTCGTCGTTCTCTTCGTAGTCGCCTTTGCCATTACTGTACTGCTTAAGCATGTTGGCAAATCGCTTGGTCATTGAACGACCATTTTGCGCGCTAGAATTCAAGCTAACGCGATCATCGTCGAGTTGACGAGAATCAGAGCGAGTCGGCATTGAAGCCGAGACTTGGGTCGGAGTTGTCCGAGGCTTGGAGTTATAATTGTTTCCAATTCGCGCTGTAGAGGTATCACCATCTACCGCCGCAACAATCTCGACTCCGCCCGCGACTTTTTTATTCGACATGATCACCGCATCGACCCCAAGTTCTTCTTTCACTTGAAGCAAAGCAGTGCGCATATCTTTGGCAAAAAATCGTTTAATTTTCAATGTCGATATCCGTTATTCAACGCAACAGTACTAATTACCAACGGCTTGAACTATGCGTATTTGTTTCTCATCGGGTATCTCTTGATAAGAGAGTACGCGTAATGTTGGTATAGTATTTTTTACAAATTTGGCGAGTGTTGAGCGCAGCACACCTGACGTCAATAATACGGCTGGCTCACCTTTAAGCTCTTGCTCTTGAGTTGCTTGGCTCAACGAGGTTTGCAGTCGCTCTGCTAAACCCGGTTCAATACCTGCAGATTCCCCGCCGGAAGCTTGCATTGTTTGATGCAAGATTTGTTCCAGCTCAGGTATAAGTGTAATTACTGGCAATTCTGGCTCTATACCATTGATTTCTTGAACAATTAGTCGTTTCAGAGAAATACGTACTGCCGCTGTAAGAATGTCGGGTTCTTGACTTTTGGCTGAGTACTCGGACAAAGTCTGAACGATTGTACGAATATCTCGAATTGGTACGGCTTCGTTCAATAGATTCTGAAGCACTTTAACCACCACACCCAATTGCAGCTGATCAGGAACAAAGTTTTCCACCAGCTTAGGTGTACTTCTACCGAGCATTTCAAGCAAGTTCTGCACTTCTTCGTGGCCGATAAGATGGGATGCATTGTTAGTAAGCAACTGGCTTAAGTGGGTTGCCAATACTGTTGAAGAATCCACTACCGTATAGCCCAAAGCTTGCGCATGCTCGCGCTGCTCTTCACGAATCCATACCGCCTCTAAACCAAAGGCAGGGTCAATGGTAGGTTCACCTTCAACCATGCCATACACTTGGCCCGGGTTAATGGCTAACTCTTGATCTGGACGTATTTCCGCTTCACCTACAGCCACTCCCATCAAGGTAATGCGGTAACTGTTTGGCGTCAGCTCTAAGTTATCTCGAATATGTACTGCCGGAATCAAGAAACCGAAATCTTGCGACAGTTTCTTACGCACGCCTTTCACTCGTTCAAGCAGTTCTCCACCTTGGTCACGGTCAACCAAAGGAATGAGACGATAACCCACTTCTAGGCCGATAATGTCCACTGGTTGAACATCATCCCAAGAGAGCTCTTTTGGCGTGCTCGGCTCGGCATCTTTGGTCGCTGGCAGATTGGCTTTTTCTTCGCTTTGTTTTTTCTGTTTGCGCGTGATCCAATAAGCGCCACCGCCGGCTAACGCCGCAAGCAGTAGAAACGCAAAATGAGGCATGCCCGGTACGATACCCATCACAAACAGAATCGCCGCAGTGATCATCAAAGCTTTAGGGTTATCGAACATCTGGAACACTACTTGTTGTCCCATGTCCTCATCTGTGTTTTGACGCGTTACCATGATCGCAGCGCCAATCGACAGTAGCAATGATGGTATTTGAGCAACCAAGCCATCACCAATGGTCAGCAAGGTATAGATTTGGATCGCCTCTGAGAAACCCAAACCATACTGTGCCATACCAATAGATAGACCACCGATAATGTTGATAAACAGGATCAAAATACCTGCAATCGCATCACCTTTAACGAACTTGGATGCACCATCCATCGAGCCGTAAAAGTCGGCTTCTTTGGTGACTTCTGAACGGCGTGTACGTGCTTGGTCTTGGTCGATAAGGCCTGCATTCAAGTCTGCATCAATCGCCATCTGCTTACCCGGTAACGCATCCAAGGTAAAACGTGCACTTACTTCAGAAATACGACCGGCACCTTTGGTAACTACCATGAAGTTAATGATCATCAAGATCATAAACACCACTAGACCAACCGCATAGTTACCGCCGATAACCACATTACCGAACGCTTCAATCACGTTACCGGCAGCACCAGAACCTTCATGACCGTAGAGCAATACCACACGGGTAGAAGCGACGTTCAAAGCAAGACGCAATAACGTTGAAATAAGCAAAACCGTAGGAAAGGCAGCAAAATCAAGCGGGCGACGGGTATAAACCGTTACCAACAACACCACCATGGCTAAGGCAATGTTAAAGGTAAAGAACAAGTCGAGTAGAAACGCGGGAATAGGCAATACCACCATGGCCAGCGTTGCCAGCACCATAACAGGTGCACCGACAGCAGGCATAGCGCGTTGAGGTATTGGCGGTAATTTATCCGCAAATGGCAGAGAAAACTTCATATATCAGAGGCTAATAGAGACTTAATAAATAACAACTTGCACGAATATATGCTTCTGCATGCAAATATTAGTCCAGTGTAAATGTCAATTTAATGGCATCTGCACTGCGGTTAGAGCTTACGGATTAATATTCCATAGTAGCTCACCTTTTCCGCTTATTGGATCATAGTCGATACACGCTAAACCGGAAGTTGGGAACATAGGCGGTGCAATATCAGCAACCAATTCAGCGGTAAGATAACCGACTAGTGGCAGATGTGACACCAACAATACAGTGTCGAGCTTTTCTACCTCGATAATGGCGTTCAAATACTCCACCACGTGAGGAGAATCTCCGTAAGGCGTGATATCCGTACACTCTTCGATACTTAACGCCTCAAAATGAGTCGAGATTTCTTGCCATGTTTGCTGCGCTCGCAAATAAGGACTCACTAACGCTTTATCAAATTTTGATAAACCTTGTTTTGCGCACGCTTCCGCTACCGCTTTCGATGCTGCACGACCAAATGGAGTGAGGGCTCGCTGCGCATCACTGTCGGCAAAATGTTCTGCTTCCCCGTGGCGCATAATCACAATTTTCATATTCTTATCCTGTTCACGCCACTAAAGCTGTGCCGCTTACTATTTTTCTAACAATAATTATATCAAGTAACTTGCTAAAGACTCGGACTTTCTTAACAATCTTAAAGGCAACTAACGGTTTCACGGCGCGTTTTAAAAATTCATTGACGTTCAGCAAAATACGATGCTTTGCTCATATTTCTCAAGGAGATAGTTTGCATGCCGCGTTTTCCGGTTCATACTTAACGGATCTAGTCGACTCTTTTATCAATGTCGCTGCAGTTCAAAAACACACTAGATTTGTCTACCCCTCTCTGCCCTTAATCTTGGAGATTCATTGTGCATGTAAGCCCAAATGACACCAACCAATACCGCTACCTTACCCTAAACAATGGGCTAAAAGTGTTATTGATTCATGACCAACATGCGCAAAAATCTGCAGCAGCGCTCGCGGTCAATGTAGGCCACTTCGATGATCCAGACGACCGTCACGGCATGGCTCACTACTTAGAGCACATGTTGTTTTTAGGCACAGAGAAATACCCAAAAGTCGGTGAATTTCAAAGTTACATCAGCCAGCATGGCGGCAACAACAACGCGTGGACAGGTACAGAACATACTTGCTATTTTTTCGACGTTGATCCAAAAGCGTTTGAATCAAGCCTAGACCGATTCTCACAATTTTTCTCAGCTCCGCTCTTTAATGAAGAGGCGCTAGATAAAGAAAGACAAGCGGTTGATTCAGAATACAAAATGAAGCTCAACGATGATTCTCGACGCTTATACCAAGTCCATAAAGAAGTCATCAATCCAGCACATCCTTTTGCTAAGTTTTCCGTCGGTAACCTTGAGACGTTAGGCGATCGTGGTGAGCAGTCAATTCGCCAAGAAATCATTGATTTTCACAAGCAACAATACTCTGCTGATTTAATGACCATGGCGCTACTTGGCCAACACAGCTTAGATGAACTTGAACAGTGGGCTCGTGACAAATTCGATCCTATTGAGAATTTATCGCTGGCTGGTAAAGCAATCACGGCTGAGTACAAAGACGAAAACTCAACTCAAATTCAAGTCGTGGTCGAGCCTATCAAAGAGATACGCAAGCTCATTTTGACCTTCCCCATGCCGAGCATCAATGGCTATTATCGCACTAAGCCACTTTCCTATTTTGCTCACCTTATGGGCTATGAAGGTGACGGTAGCTTGATGCTAGCGCTGAAAGACAAAGGATGGATTACCTCCCTATCAGCAGGGGGTGGTGTGAGTGGCAGCAACTATCGCGAGTTTACAGTAAGTTGTACTTTGACCCCAGATGGACTTGAGCATACTGATGATATTATTCAGGCGGTGTTCCATTACATTAAGCTTGTCAAAGAACAAGGTTACGATGAGTGGCGCTATTTGGAAAAGCAAGCCGTACTTGAATCCGCATTTCGTTTTCAAGAACCGACTCGCCCAATGGACTTAGTCAGCCATATTGTCATCAACATGCAGCACTACTCCAGCGAAGATACCATCTACGGTGACTTCATGATGGAAGAATACCAACCAGCAGTGTTGCGTGAAATGGCCGACCATTTCAGCGTCGAAAACTTGCGAGTAACCCTAATCGCTAAAGGACGAGAGTACGACAAGCAGGCCAAATGGTATTTCACCCCATACTCAGTTGCCCCACTAAGCAATGAGCAAATCGTAAAATTCAATACAGAAAGTGATATTGATGTTCACTTACCAGAGCGTAACCCTTTTATTTGCTATGACTTAACGCCTCAGGCATTGGAATCTGAACACACTGAACCGCAAGTTATTGAAGAGTTGCCCGGCTTTAAACTATGGCACTTGCAAGATCATCAGTTCCGCGTGCCTAAAGGGGTGATCTACGTTGCGATTGATAGCCCTCATTCGGTGGCGAATCCCACCAATATTGTGAAAACTCGTCTCTGCGTGGAGATGTTTCTTGACGCGCTTGCCAAAGAAACCTACCAAGCTGAAATCGCCGGCATGGGCTACAACTTGTACGCTCATCAAGGTGGCGTGACTTTGACTATTTCAGGCTTTAGTCAAAAACAGCCTGAATTGATGAAGATGATTTTGTCACGATTTGCCAATCGTGAATTTAGTGAAAAACGCTTCAATACTATCAAAACTCAATTGCTGAGAAATTGGCGTAATGCCGCGCAAGATAGACCCATGTCTCAGCTGTTCAACGCCATGACAGGTATTTTGCAACCTAACAACCCACCTTATGCAGCTCTGATAGAAGCACTTGAAGACATCGAAGTCGATTCGCTGGCTAACTTTGTGCAAGCCATTCTCGCTGAACTGCATGTTGAAATGTTTGTTTATGGCGACTGGACCAAGAAAGACGCTCTTGAGATGGGTAACACGCTCAAAGAAGCGTTACGGGTAAACAATCAGCAATACGAAGAAGCACTGCGCCCACTCGTCATGTTGGGTAAAAATGGCACGTTCCAGCGAGACATCGCATGCGATCAAGAAGACTCGGCCATCGTTCTCTATTATCAGTGTGATGATACTGAGGCAAAAAGTATCGCGCTCTACTCACTTGCCAATCACCTGATGTCTGCCACCTTCTTCCACGAGATTAGAACTAAGCAGCAACTCGGCTACATGGTGGGAACGGGTAATCTACCCCTTAACAAGCACCCAGGCATCGTACTTTATGTGCAATCACCCAATGCGGCCCCTGTCGATCTCATTAGCTCTATTGATGAGTTTTTAAATGCGTTCTACATGGTATTGCTTGAACTTAATGAATACCAATGGCACAGCAGTAAGCGCGGATTATGGAATCAAATTGCTACGCCAGATACAACGCTACGCGGTCGCGCACAAAGACTTTGGGTCGCGATAGGCAACAAAGATATCGACTTTAATCAAAGGCAACGCGTATTGGCGGAGCTGAAAAAACTCACTCGCAGCGACATGATTCGCTTCGTAGTTAACGAGCTAAAACCACGAACAGCCAATCGACTGATCATGCACACCAAAGGAAATGCACATAGTGAAGCCGAGCCATTACGACTCGGCCAAGAAATAGGTTCAATTGAAGAGTTTCAACTGAGACCGAAAGACATTGAACTGGGGTAAAACCTCACAATTACGCTGATTGTTCTGACTCAACAATCGCTTTCAATGGTTGTGGGTGGAGCTTAATGCACACCCCTTGGTATTTGAAAGCAACCGTTGGGTTGTTCAATCGCTCACCCTCACCCTTTGGACTCGACAGTTTTACCTTCACACCCTTTTCTATCAACGCATCCCAATTATTTGCCAACTCAGGAAACTCTTGCTTTATGTCGGCTAAGTAATCCTCAGCGGTTTGTGCTTTAGAAGGGACAACAAACTCCACGTGTTCCCAAGATTGCTCTGGATAGGTCTTCCCTGCCGCTGGGTATGGCAACTCTAGACACTCAATAGACCATCCTTTTGCCACTAATGGCTGATTAAACAACAAAACAATAATCGGTCTGCCATTTATTTGAGCATTTGATATCTCTTTACCGTGAGATAACCATGCATCATGTGCTTGTTGTGCCAGTTGCCAATCGTTAATACGCAGCGCGATATGGTCTGCCTGATAAGGCTGTAGATTAATATGCAAAACTTCGCTTAATTGTTGAATTTTATGCATAAAGAATTCAAGTTTTGATTTAAGCTGTTCCGGCAACAATTCAGCTTTTTCTAGTGACATGACGTTTTTTCCTCATCCAAAACGTTGATTTTTCCCTAATACTAACAAGATCATCACGAAAAGTAGAAAAATACCCATATTACTCCCTATATGCCAAGCAAGAAAATTGGTATTATGAGCGCCAATTTCTGAACTCGACACGGTCTGACAAAACTGTCGCAGGATGAATATTATTCAATCGAATATTTATCTTTCCTCCGCGAAAATCTTGCAGATCGACACAATTCCCAAGAATTGAAGGAAGCGCGTGTGAATATTCAAGCACTTATTAACGATAAAGTATCTCAGGCTCTAGAAGCCGCTGGCGCACCTGCAGGCAGCCCTGCCGCAGTTCGCCAATCAGCGAAACCACAATTTGGTGATTACCAAGCAAACGGCGTTATGGGCGTTGCGAAAAAGCTAGGTACTAACCCTCGAGAATTCGCACAAAAAGTTCTAGACGTTCTAGACCTTGACGGCATCGCAAGCAAAACTGAAATTGCAGGCCCTGGCTTTATCAATATCTTCCTAAGCGAAGAGTTTCTAGCTAAGCAAGCAGAAGCAGCTCTTTCCGGTGCACGCCTTGGTGTTACTGCTGAAGAGCAAAAGACCATTGTTGCTGACTACTCTGCTCCAAACGTTGCGAAAGAAATGCACGTTGGTCACCTACGTTCAACCATCATCGGTGATGCCGTTGTACGTACTCTAGAATTCTTGGGTCACAAAGTTATCCGTGCTAACCACATCGGTGACTGGGGTACTCAGTTCGGTATGCTTATCGCAAACCTAGAGCGTGTACAAAAAGAGTCAGGCGAAGTTTCAATGGAGCTTTCTGACCTCGAAGCGTTCTACCGTGAATCTAAAAAGTTCTACGACGAAGATGAAGAGTTCGCAGCAAAAGCGCGTAACTACGTTGTAAAACTGCAAGGCGGTGACGAATACTGCGCAGAGATGTGGAAGAAGCTTGTTGATGTAACCATGGTTCAAAACCAGCGCAACTACGACCGTCTAAACGTTTCTCTAACTCGTGATGACGTAATGGGCGAAAGCATGTACAACGACATGCTGCCACCAATCGTTGCAGATCTTAAAGAGAAAGGCATCGCACAAGAAGATGATGGCGCTCAAGTTGTATTCCTAGAAGAGTACAAAAACAAAGACGGCGAAGCGATGGGTGTTATCATCCAAAAACGTGACGGCGGCTTCTTGTACACAACAACGGATATCGCGTGTGCGAAATACCGTTACGAAACACTAGGCGCAGATCGCGTACTTTACTTCATCGACTCTCGTCAGCACCAACACCTAATGCAAGCATGGTCTATCGTGCGCAAAGCGGGTTACGTGCCAGAAGAAGTCACCCTAGAGCACCACGCGTTCGGTATGATGCTAGGCAAAGATGGCCGTCCATTTAAGACTCGTGCTGGTGGTACTGTTCGTCTTGCTGATCTTCTGGACGAAGCAGAAGAGCGTGCAATCAAGCTGATCGAATCTAAGAACCCAGATCTAGCAGCAGAAGAGAAAGCGAAAATTGCAACAACGGTTGCGATGGCAGCTGTTAAGTACGCTGACCTTTCTAAGCACCGTACTACTGACTACATCTTCGACTGGGACAACATGCTTGCATTTGAAGGCAACACAGCGCCTTACATGCAATATGCTTACACTCGTGTTGCTTCTATCTTCGCTAAAGCAGGCATCTCTATGGATAACCTTGCGGGCGAAATCAAAGTCACTGAAGAGAAAGAGAAAGCGCTAATTGCTAAGCTACTTCAATTTGAAGAAGCGGTTCAATCTGTTGCTCGTGAAGGTCAACCACACATCATGTGTAGCTACCTATTCGAACTAGCAGGCCAATTCTCTAGCTTCTACGAAGCATGCCCAATCTTGAACAACGAAGATGAAGCTGTTAAGCAAAGCCGTCTGAAACTAGCAGCACTAACTGCTAAGACAATTCAGCAAGGCCTAAGCCTACTAGGTATCGATACGCTAGAACGTATGTAATCTCGATACTTAGCGAACGAAAAACGTAAAAAGGTTGATGTGAAAGCATCAACCTTTTATTTTGGATATTATTTAGTTTGGAATATTCACAATGAGTTTTGAACTTCACCCACAGCTTGCCAAAGACACTACGGTAATTGGCCATTTCCCGCTTTGTGTGGCGCTACTACATAAAGACAATGCTATGCCATGGGTCATCCTTGTACCAAAGCGTGAAAACCTTAAAGAACTGCACCACCTGCCAATGCAAGAGCAACAACAGTTTCTGTTAGAGTCTCAAGCTGTCAGCCAAGCATTAGAAGCCACTTTTCAACCGGACAAGCTTAACCTTGGCGCATTAGGTAACATGGTCCCTCAACTGCATATTCATCATATTGCTCGATTCAAAGATGACGTAGCTTGGCCAGGGCCTGTATGGGGAAATACTAACGGTGAATTTCGCACTGAAGATGAGCAACAAGCGCTACAAACCCGTATTGGTAATGTCCTTGGCTTAAGTTCTTTATTCAGCAAAGCTTGATTAGCTGATAAAAAAAATGCCACTCAACTGAGTGGCATTTTTGTTTTTGTCCGTTGACTACATGGTCACTGTCACCGATAAGGCATCTTGCTTATTGGCGGCATAGCGAACACGAGTGATCTTCTGAGCCTTGTTAGTATCGATCATACGGGAGATAACACCTTTACGAATCCATACTGACAACATCGCATCAACACCGTCTTCGCTCATAGCGAACTTCTTCGCTAGCTCGCTACGAGTCACACTACCTTGAGTATCAACATGCTGCTTTAGCTCAGCGAGAATCATGCGACTTGCACCTCTAGTGGTTCAGCTTGCTTTTTACCTTCCACTTTCAAACGGCGATAAACCAAACCACAAACCGCAAAGATTCCTGCAATCCATAGAGCACTGCTCATCGGGTGATCAGCAAAATGCATGGTTTGGTAATAAAGTGCAGCGCCACCGTACGCAAGACCCATCGTCCATACCGCAATAAAGCGAGCGTATTTATGGCCAAACTCACGCACGTAAGCACCCATTGCTGCAACACATGGCGTGTATAGCAAGATGAAAATTAGATATGCAAATGCCGCATGGCTACTTGCAAAGTAACCTTTCAAGTTACCAAAGATTGAAGCATCAACCTTCTGCTCTTCTGCCACTGCACCTGCGTCAGTCAAATCACCGACTTCCACACCAAGTGGATCTGAATAGTTCAAACCCGCCAAGTTATCTGGAATGGTCATTACTGCTTCTTCTAAGCTTGCCATGAGATCAAATTCAGTATCTTCACCTTCTGCTGGTGCATAAAGGTTATTAAGCGTACCAACAACCGCTTCTTTCGCGAAGATGCCTGTAATGATACCGACAGTCGCCGGCCAGTTATCTTCTTGGATACCAATTGGAGCAAAGATTGGCGTCACCACTTGTGATGCTTTAGACAACACTGAATTTTCGCTGTCTTCATTTCCGAAGCTACCGTCCATACCAACAGAGTTAAAGAAGCTCAATACCGTCACAACGACAACGATGGTTTTACCCGCACCAAGAACAAAGCGCTTCAATTTCTGCCATGTTTTAATCATGACATTCTGCATGGTTGGCAACTCGTAGTCCGGCATTTCCATTACTAAGCTATCGCTTGAGCCTGGGTATAACGTGTTTTTCAATACCAAACCAGTAAATACCGCAGCAACAATACCGAGCAGATAAAGAGCGAAAACAACGTTTTGACCACTTTCAGGGAAGAATGCCGCTGCAAACAGTGCATATACAGGCAGACGTGCACCACAAGACATAAATGGCGCCATTGATGCTGCAAGCTTACGCTCACGCTCTTGGTCTAGCGTACGTGTAGCCATAATAGATGGCACGTTACAACCAAAACCTAGAACGAGTGGTACAAACGCTTTACCCGGTAGGCCAATTTTCTGCATTACTTTATCGAGCACAAATGCAGCTCGTGACATGTAGCCTGAGCTTTCTAGAACAGCAAGGAACAAATACAGACAAGCAATCACAGGAATAAAGGTCGCAACCGTTTGAATACCGCCACCTAGACCATCAGCTATCAGTGTTACCAACCATACTGGTAAGTGATCATCTAAAAGATAGTGACCGCCATCAACCAGCACCGCACCGACACCAATATCAAAGAAATCAATGAATGCACCACCGATGTTAATCGAGAACATAAACATCAAGTACATCACAACAAAGAAGAATGGTACGCCAACCCATTTGTTTAGGATTACGTTATCGACTTTCTCTGTGAAGCTATGGCTTAACTTGCCTTCACTACGGCGCACTTTCTTACACTGCTCATGTAATAACGTGTATTTGGTGTCCGCAACATGCAGGTCGATATCTAGAGATAAGTCATTTTGGCAAGTAAGTGCTAACTCGCGTTGCTCTGGTTTAAGCGTGTTAAGGACAAGCACATCGTTCTCTAAGGCACGAATTGCTAGCGCACGCTCAGCCACTTCTTGGCCAACAAACGAAGGTTCAAGCTGGCTAATTGCCGCTTCAAACTCTGCATCGTACTCAATCTGCATCGCGTCAAGGTTAACGCCCTGCACAACGGATTTATGCAGCTGCTCTTTAAATTTCTGAACCTGTCCGCCACTGTTTGCTGAAATAGCAAATACAGGACAGCCCAACATTTTTTCTAGAGCTTTTAGGTCGATAGTTTGGCGCTCTCGCTTAAGAGCATCCATTTTATTCAGCACGACAATCATCGGACGCCCTAGTTCGCGAAGCTGAAGCGTCATGTATAAGCTGCGCTCTAGACAGGTTGCATCAACAACATTGATGATCAAATCGGCAGGATGAGTAAGAACAGCGCGAGATGCGATCGATTCATCAATACTATTACCGTCATTACCACTATCGAGTGCGTAGATTCCCGGTAAATCGGTAAGGGCAAAGTCATCACCAGAATGGCTAAAACGACCCGTTTTTTTCTCAACAGTCACACCAGCCCAGTTACCTACTTGCTGCTTAGCGCCTGTAAGGCCATTGAATAGGGTGGTTTTACCGCTATTTGGGTTACCAACCGTTAAAATTTGGTATTTCATTACTTCACCTCAACCAGAATTGAATCGGCAATATTGGTGCGTACAGCAAGTGATACACCACGAACTTCAACTTGAAGAGGGTCGCCCATTGGCGCAGTGCGAACCAATTTAACGGCAGTATCTGGCAGCAAACCCATGACCATCAATTTCTTCCTAACATCATTAGAAAGGGTTGAGAATCCAGTAATGGTTGCTTCTTGCCCTTGTTGTAATTGCGATAGTTGCATATTAAGACCAGTGTGATTGTTTTAATAATAAGACGTATTGTCATTTAGGTTACAGATTGTAACGAATTTAAGACAAGTTTTAGTTGTCTGGAATCAATATTTCCGTTAATGAAACACTCACATTACGTGGTTCACTCGCGTAAAAAACGTCAAAAATCACATCGTCAAAAACGTCAAAACTCACCACCGCTAGGTTTTAGCAATACGGATCAATTTTGTAAATTGCATTCATATCTTTATTTAATCAAATAAAAACAACAGCTTAACCAAGTGTCGCTTTTGTCATACTACCTTGGCGTTAATTTTATAAGTAAAAAAAGTAAATCGAATTATAGTTACTCCCATCGAGAGGGCATTGCCCCTTGATACAGAATTCCAGAGGTGGTGCAACCGCACCACTCCGGCAGCAAGCGAAGGTGTCATTGACACCCGTGGTATAGTCCCCCCGGCTATACCACGATATTTTTTTTCTAAACCCCTCCCTTAGAAAATACCCGAATCTTTTAACAGCCATCCCCTAATAGAAACTAAATCCTTACAAATCATCGCATTAAGTTAATTGTTAATAATTTTCGTCACCAAATATCAAACTAGCCAACAAGTACATCGCTCATGCCGTGACTCACTCCTTAAGACAAACGCGTGTCACATCAATACCACACTATCAACGACACAAAGCTTATTCCCTAAATACAATGAGCCTAAGATAAAGTTGGAGGGCAATTAACAAAGGCGAACAAACGAAATTTATCAGGCGTTGAGGTTGCCTCTATTGTCGTAAGGATTGATTGAACTCTACAAGTACGCAGTTCGTACAAGTTCGCAGCGAGTTAAATACCATCATTTGATGAGGTTATAATGAATCGAATTAATCCAGCCAAGTTACACAATAGCAAGTGGACGGCAATCAAACCGTCAAAAAGAGAAAAGCATTTTTTAGTGTCAGCGATTGCGTTCGAAGAGGATGGTTCGGTAAGCTCCTGCACACTTGAGGCAGTACTGTCTAAGAAGGAATATTCCATTGATTGGAAAGATTTGAAGGACAGCGAAAAGTGGCTCCAAGGCTGGAAATAAAACACCCAGCAAACGTCTCACATAACGTTGCAAACCTACCTTAAAGTCGTCGTTTGGCTTAAACACTCAAGAGAGCAGGTTCACTCCAAAATACTTCGCCACGAAATTCACAATAGCAAAACAAGCCACTGATATTAAACAACTCAACATCAATGTAACCCAGAAAGAATATTTACCGAGTAAATAAGGAAAGAGAAGAAACATTGGCAACGTTGGCACGACAAACCAAAACGTATAGTACGCGTGGTTTGATAGCTTTTCCGTCCCCTGCCCTTCAATATACATCCAAACCAACGCTAAAATCGTAACCGTCGGTAATGCAGCAACTAAAGCACCAAATTTATCGCTTCTCTTAGCCACTTCGGAAATAAGAACAACGATAGCTGCTGTTAATAAGTACTTGGTAACAATCCAGAGCACACAACCTCCTGACTAAGTCTTTAACTTTGTTAGCTTATTTCAATCTAGGCGTTTATCTACACGTTGCCTAGTTAGGGCGTTACAAACCACTTAACGTGACGCTATATATCTGCCCCGATTTCGTAATTCGAATCTTTTTCTTCAACAAACTGTGTCGGAGAAACCCCAAAGCGATGCTTAAATTTCTGACTAAAATAGGAAGGGTCATTGAAACCACACTCAAACGCTACGTCTGAAACCTTCTCTCCTGCCAATAGTCGTCTACAGGCCTTATCAAGACGAGTTTCATTGAGGTAATCAGTAAAGGTACGCTGAGTCGCATTCTTGAAGCGGCGCTGTAAGCTACGCTCTGATACAAACATCATCTTCGCTGCCGTTGAGGTGCCAAAATCTGAATCTGAGAAGTTCTCTATGACCAAGCCTTCCAGCTTTTCAAGCCAAGGGTCTTGATATACGCCAGCGTGAACAAACGACTCGTCGTCCTCACCCCGATCCATCTCAACGATAGTATGCTCATCAAATGGATCGGTTCTAGGCCAAGAAAGTGTCACTACATTATGGCCATCAGCGCAGCTAAGCTCTGTCACGCCACCACTCACTTCCACCAAGGTTAAGATTTCGCCCCAACTGCTGTTGTTTGACGTATCAATCGCGGTACCAAAGTCAGTCATCACTAAGGCAACAGATTCCTCTTTTTGGCAGATCTGTACTTCGATGGTTTGATGACGGAAACAACGTTTTACGAAGCTATCAAAAACCAAATTGAACATGACATCCAAGTTGAAGTAATCAAGTGCCACATATTTGTCCCGATTCGATCGCGCTTCAATCTCTAGCGTTAATCCGGACTTAGCCATTTCTTCTTTCCACCCACTCAGAACAGAGCCAAAGATAAGCCCTAAGTTATAAGCTGGGGATTGCAGGTTTTGGCTCTCTCGCACATTGAGCAGTAGTTCCAACTCGCTTGAAATCTGATCAATCATCTTTTTCTCGGCAGAGCGCTTTTCATCTGGTAGAGACGCTCGTGACTTAGACAAGCGTTCTCTAAATGAATGAATAGCTTGGCTGAAAATAAGACGGCGCACTTGAAGCTGCTTACGAAGTTGATGGTTGTTGCTCAGCAAGATCCGACTTTGATGGCGTAACTGATTGGTCTTTAACGCGACCTGAGATTTTAACTCTCGGTTAGCCACCGTCATGATTCTTGAGCGCCAATAAACAATTACCCCAATAAAACTCACTAGTGTAATGATGTATAACGCAAACGCCCAAGTGGATAGATACCAAGGCTCTGTCACTCTAAAATGGAAACTGCTCTCTCTACCCCGTTCTAAGCCGTTCACCACCGGGCGCACATGCAATGTGTATTTACCCGGATATAAGCCTTCAAACGCGATTTGAAAGCCATCTAATGTCGTCCATCGAGTATCGTCACTCAAACGGTACTCTAGCGTCGAACCACTCACTTGCGGTAATACGCCAATTTGGAAACCAATAGATTCACCGTAGGGAACGACCACCTTTTCTTGTGGGACTGAGCCAAAAGACACCATCTCTTGATTGACGCGAACATTACTGAATATTGCGCGAGCTTCTGGCATTGGGCTCACTGACAAATCTTGAGTGATGATTCTCACCAAGCTGTGCCATGAACCAAGCAATAGTGCGGATTCAGAATCGGTATCTTTTAAACAAAAACCGGCGCTGAACTCATTATTGATAATGCCAAACGGTTGACCATAATGTGCAACGAGATCACCTGCAAAAGTATAATGACTCAAGCCAGCAGATGAGGTTAACCACATGCCATTGGTGTTCGACACGACACATTTAGGCGTAATGTGCTCATCTATCGTTGGCAACGTGCGCAAGTATTCTGTGCGCAAGTCGAGCAGAAAGACGCCATAATTGCTAGCCACCCAAATATTGTCATCATTGGCTTCTGCGATACTGTGCACCGCCCCAAAATCGACACTACCGGAAACAAAATGGAGCTGACCTGCTTTCAACACATAAACACCGTGTTCAGTGCCAAGCACCAAATGGCCTCTCTCAGTAACTAGCATGTAAGTTAAGCGTGCAGGCAGGTGCTTGGCTGACATCCATTCGGAGCCAAACTCCACCAGCGCACCAGACTTTGCATGATAACTCCACAAGTGAGACTCATCGGCTCCCCAAATATTGCCCGCCTTGTCCACTTCGAGAAATTTAACCGTGCTACTTTTAAGCAGCAATGGCAGTTTATCGTCTTGAACAACATGCCCCGTTGCCAAGTTGACGCAAACAATCCCTTGGTTGGTCGCAATCCAAACATTGCCCTGCCACTCTAGTACGTCATTTACTTTCCCTTTGTAGATGTACTCTTTCAAATGCTCGTAGTCATGCTCAACAACAAATACACCTTTATGTGAAACCGCGATATAGCCCGAGCCATCTTTCAGCGGCGTAAGGTTGATTAGCTTAGAACCCGAGCCACTTTGGTTCAGTTCTTGGGAAGGAAAGCGCTCGAACTTATCACCAAAGAGAGAAAAATAATGCACGCCCTTGTTAGTGCCGATCCACATACCACCCGCATCATCATTAATAATCGAATGAACTTTACGGCCTTCTAAAGCGTAACCGGCATCTTCTTCACCTGAATACTGACGCGTTTCTCCGGTCAAAAATGAGTAAACGAACAACCCATTTTCGGTACCAATCCAATATTCTTCTTTGGTCTCGGCTATCGCTAAAGTGTGTGGCGCTGCGATAACAAATTTAGGTTTGCTCGTATCATTAATATCAACAACAACGGCCCCTTTACTTGAACCTATAATCAGCTCTCTACGCTCTTCAGAAAAATACAGCTTCTCGATATAACGATTGTTCGATTTGGGTACAAACTGGAAATGACCGCTCCCTTCAGAAACAAACACCCCAGCATTGGTGGCTAATGTCCATTTAGAACGGATAAGTAAGGCGTCATTGATTTTTAATGATGTGCCTTGGCTGTATTGATACAGCTCCATCAGCGAATAAGTTGAAAACTCACCACTGGCAACATGATAGGTATAAAAAGCGGTTTCATCTGTCACCCAAATGTAGCCACGACTCGCGCCAATTTTGATGATCTCAGAACCTGGAGGAAGGCTGAATACTAACTCCCTCTCATTTAGTGAGGTAGAGCGATAGATTGAATTGTCGCTAAAGGTCCAGAATCGTTTTGCGTGAAACACGACCTGATCGGCCTCATAAGGCAGCGCTGAACCAAATTTAGGGGAAACGGTTTGACCGTCAAAGAAGAGTACTTTGTCCTTAACATCATGAATCCAAAGGCCGCCGCCTTCAGCTAAGAACAGCTGTTTTGCTGCCACGACGCGTCCTTGGCTCTGCATCGGTAATGGATAAAATACCGAAGGCGAAGAGTCAAACGCGTAAACAACAGTTGATATGAAATAGAGCAGAGCCGCCCAAAAGGCTCGTTTCACCAGCTAAATCCCTAGCAGCAATAAACAGCAAAAAAGGAAGTGACTCACTCCGAATCACTTCATCAATAATTATGCCGTTCATTCTATTTCATATTGAGGGTGATACCTAATCTATTCACCCGATTTTGCAATGAACTTTGCCCGCAAGCCCATTATTTAGACAAACAGTCTGAAAAACTCGCAGATAGTTGATCGATAAACTCAAAGTAGCTACCCGGTTTTACATCAATATTGGTGCCTAGAGGGTCAAGAACGCCGATCTTAGCGTCACTTCCACGAACTACAGACTCTACGACAGCAGGTGTAAATTGTGGCTCTGAGAAGACACATTTCGCTTTGCTTTCAGCCAGCGCGGTACGTATTTTAATCAAGGTTTTTGCACCCGGTTTACGTTCAGGGCTCACCGTGAAATGGCCTAAGCTGTTTAAGCCATAATCTTTCTCAAAATAGGTATAAGCGTCATGGAATACAAAGTAACCTTCCTGATTAACAGCCGCTAGCTGCGCTGTTACCTGCTGCTTTTTATCCGCATATTGTTTAACAAACGCATCATAGTTCGCTTGGTAAGCAGTTGCGTTTTCTGGATCGACTTTCGTTAGACGATCTTTGATGGCCTCAGCGGCTTGAAGTGTAGGTTTGTAACCCAACCAGAAGTGTGGATCATGGCTACCATGATCATGCCCATGGTGATCATGATGGTCATGTTCTTCGCCAAATTCACGTAGCTCTAAACCATCAACGTCTGAGATAGTTAGCACTGAAGGTTGCTTTTCTAGTACTTTTTCCATGAAAGGTTCGAGATCATGGCCAAACCAAATCACTAAATCAGCATCCACTACTTTTTTTACATCAGATGGACGCATCGCATAATCGTGAGGAGAAGTATTTGAATTCAAGAGTACCTGAGGTTCACTCACCCCTTGAGTGATTTCAGCGGTGATCATTTGAATCGGTTTAATACTGGTTAAAATCGTTTGAGCTTGTGCAGCAATTGGCAAGGCTGCTAAGACACTAAATAGAGCAATCTTTTTTTTCATCATCTTGTTCGACACACGAGTAGCTTTTAAGAAGCCCAAATGTTACATTATAACACAAGTTAATTGCAAATGAGTTCCATTCATGTCGTCACTCGTCGAACTCGACACCATCTCCGTACAGTTTGATGGCCGTAAAGTCCTGGATAACGTTAGCTTATCTTTAAGCCGAGGTGAGATTACCACCCTTGTAGGCCCAAACGGTGCAGGTAAATCCACACTGGTAAAAGTTTTACTCGGACTACAGAAGTCGTACCAAGGGAAAATAAATAAACCCAAAGGTCTTAAAATCGGCTACGTACCACAAAAGCTAAAACTTAATGATTCACTGCCGCTTAACGTAACCCGTTTTCTCTCTTTAGCTGGGCGCTATAGCCAGCAAGAGATATTGGAAGCGTTAAAGCTGGTTGGTGCTGAGCACCTTATCAAATCGAATATGCACGCTTTGTCTGGCGGTGAAAACCAGCGCGTGATGCTTGCGCGTGCACTGCTGCAACGCCCAGGCTTACTTGTATTGGATGAGCCAGCTCAAGGTGTAGATGTTCAGGGACAGATCGACCTTTACGATCTGATTAATACCATTCGCCATCGTTTTAACTGCGCGGTATTTATGGTGTCGCATGATCTCCATTTAGTAATGGCTAAAACCGATCATGTCATTTGTCTGCATCATCATATTTGTTGCTCAGGCGCGCCAGCAACGATTACCCAACACCCAAAATATATCGCGCTATTTGGCCATCATTCACCGCAAGAAAGTTTGGCTTTTTACCATCACCAGCATAGCCATCATCACCATGACTTAGCCGGTCAGCCGGTTTCTGGAGAGGCGGATAACTGTTCACATCACTCTCACGGGCACCATCACCATGATTGAGTTTCTATTACCTTCTATTATTGCTGGCCTTGGCATCGCACTCATTGCTGGCCCGCTTGGCTCGTTTGTCGTTTGGCGAAAAATGGCCTATTTCGGTGATACCCTAGCCCATGCTTCATTAATGGGTTTGGCACTTGGCTTCTTACTAGACATCAATTTATATCTAGCGCTCGTTATTTGCTGTTTAGCCTTGGCCGTGATTCTAGTGACATTGCAAAAACAGCAGTTAGTTGCAACAGATACGTTACTGGGCATTCTTGCTCACAGTGCTTTATCACTTGGCTTAGTGGCAGTCAGTTTCCTTGATAATGTTCGAATTGATTTAATGAGTTACTTATTCGGAGACTTATTAGCCGTTTCACCGACTGATTTGATTTTCATTTATTCAGGCGCAGTTGCTGTCGCCATTGTATTAGCGATTTTTTGGCGTCCGCTTCTATCAACGACTGTCAACGAAGACCTTGCAGCAGTTGAAGGCCATAACACCGATTTAATGCGTCTTATCTTGATGTTATTAGTGGGCATGGTGATTGCTGTCGGTATGAAGTTCGTCGGCGCTCTGATCATGACCTCTTTGCTAATCATTCCAGCGGCAACAGCTCGACGCTTTGCACAAACACCAGAACAAATGGCGTTGATAGCCTCAGTTATCGGCTCTATCGCCGTACTGCTTGGCTTAAGCATGTCTTGGCACTTTGATACCCCAGCAGGCCCATCGGTGGTTATCAGTGCGACCGCAATGTTCCTACTTGGCCAAATGAAGAAAGTCGCTTAAATAGCAAAACCAATACACAAAAAAGGCTTCCAAGATGGAAGCCTTTCTTTTATCTCTTGCACACTAATCTGGTTATGCGCCTTCGTTGTGCAGCTCTAGGTTAACGAGCTCTTGCTGAATCTCGCGTTGTACTTTCGCATCATCACTACGTAGTGACTCTAAGTACTCCAAGTATTGCTGTGAGATATCGCCAGTCACGTATTCGCCACTAAATACCGACGTTTCAAATTTAGCGATATCACGATTACCTGAACCAACAGCGTCAACCAAATCTTCAATGGTTTGGAAGATAAGCTCGTCAGCACCGATTTGCTTACAAATCTGATCATTATCACGGCCATGAGCAATTAGCTCGTTTGCGCTAGGCATGTCGATACCATAAACGTTCGGGAAGCGAATCTCTGGAGCAGCTGACACCATGAAGACTTTTTTAGCACCTGAATCACGAGCCATCTCAATAATCTGCTCTGATGTAGTACCACGTACAATCGAGTCATCAACCAGAAGAACGTTTTTGTCCTTAAACTCTGAACGAATAGCGTTAAGTTTGCGGCGAACTGATTTCTTACGTTGCTGCTGACCCGGCATAATAAAGGTACGGCCAACATAACGGTTCTTAACAAAACCTTGGCGGTACGGCTTATCAATCGCTTGAGCAATTTGCAGTGCAATGTCACACGAGGTTTCTGGGATAGGAATAACCACATCGATATCTAGGTGGCTGTATTCGTCACGAATACGATCACCGAGCTTTTTACCCATTTCAACGCGAGCGCTGTAAACCGAAATTTTATCGATGAATGAATCTGGACGAGCGAAGTAAACAAACTCGAACATACATGGGTTTAGCTCTGGATTGTCGGCACATTGCTGCGTGAACAACTCACCTTCAAAGGTTGCGTAAATCGCTTCACCTGGTGCAACGTCGCGCACGAAGTCAAAACCAACGGCATCTAGCGCGACAGACTCTGACGCCACCATGTACTCAGTACGACCATCAATTTCACGTTTACCTAGGCATAGAGGGCGAATACCTTTTGGATCGCGAAACGCAATCAAGCCGTGGCCAATGATCATCGCGACAACCGCGTATGCACCACGAATAGTACGATGAACATTCGTCACTGCACGGAAAACATCTTCAGAGTCAACATCACCACGCACGGTATCAATCTCATGCGCAAGCACGTTAAGTAATACTTCTGAGTCCGAAGTGGTGTTTAGGTGGCGACGGTCTTTCTCAAACAATTTAGCACGAACTTCATTCGCATTAGTTAAGTTGCCGTTATGCGCCAGCGTAATACCAAATGGTGAGTTTACATAGAATGGTTGAGCTTCAGAGGCGCTCGCACTACCTGCTGTCGGGTAACGAACATGCCCAATCCCTACTGTACCTTGCAGTCGTTGCATGTGTTTTGCTTCAAACACATCTTTCACCAATCCGTTCGCTTTACGCAGACGAAAACGATTGCTTTCTATGGTACAAATACCTGCGGCATCTTGGCCACGATGCTGTAATACCGTCAATGCATCATAAATAGACTGGTTTACAGGCGTAGTGCCCACGATTCCAACAATACCACACATGTCCTAACCCTCGATTTGCGACAATGGCTGGCGCGTCAAGACACGCCAGATAAGAAACTCGATTTAGCTTGTAAATGTTCGAAAAACGGACGAATAATTACTTGGAAATGTTCTACCAGCTGAGATTGTTGCCACCAGTCGTTTTGATTCAAGGTAGTAAAAATATCAACAAAGAACAACACACCAGAGACGATCAACACGCCACGTAACGCTCCAAATACCACACCGAGTATACGGTCAGTACCAGAAAGCCCTGTTTTCTGAACAAGCTGCCGTATTAAATAGTTAACCAACGCACCGATAATCAGCGTTGCTATAAATAGTGCAGCAATTGCAGCGCCGTCCCGAATCATGTCATCTTGAATTTTAGTAAAGTACACCGCCAACCGACTGTAGTATGTACTGGCGATAAAAACAGCGCCAAACCAAATTACCAACGACAAGGCTTCTTGAACGAAACCGCGAATTAAACTGATCACAGCCGATAGGCCGATCACACTTAAAATGACAATATCTAACCAATTCATGTGTATTCACATTCTAAGTTGGCGCGCATTTTAACAGAAAAAATGCCGACGCAAACGTTTTCTTAAGGATTTAGTGGTTTAAATTTAAGCAATCGGCCTTTTGAACCGGTAATTTTTTCCAATTCTAATATTTGGCGTTCTAGCTTATTTTTTGATACATCAGGGCCGATGATCACGCGAGTAAAACCGTTTTCTAATTTGGTGTGCGCTTGATAACCACGTTTTTGCAGATCTTTCACCACATTCTTTGCGTTATCTGCATTCTTCAATGCCATTAACTGAATGATCCAAGCACTGTCTTGGTACTCATTCTTCTCTGGCACTTCTTTCACCACGACCGGAAGCGGTTTGTCTTCTTCTACTGCCGGTTTAGATTCTTGAGAAGGCGTTTCTACCACTACTTCCACTGGTGTCGGTGGTAGTGCGCTGCTGTCCTCTTCTGGCTCAAGAACCTCAAAAGTTTCAACATCACTTTGCAGTTCCGGTTTAATTGGAATACTCGCAATTTCTTCTTGGTAATGTGTTTTCTTGCCATCTAACACGTCTGGCAAAAAAATCGCACCCAAAGAGACGAGTATTACAGTACCGACTAGGCGATTTTGGAATTTACTTGCCATTTATGCTCCTTTGCTGTGCCAGTGCTCAAGTACCTCACCAACGGTGTGGAACGAGCCAACGACAATAATGACATCTTGACTGCTGACTTTTGTCATCGCTGCATCAAATGCCGCTACAGCGCTGTCATAGCGTGTTGTCCCATCAGGTAAGTAAGCACATAACTCTTCCGCTTTAGCTGCTCTAGGCCCAGTTAACGAAGCTGGATACCACGCAGTAGCGAGGGGGGATAAAATTTCTAACGTCGATTTAATATCTTTGTCATGTAACATCGCGACCACTAGATGGATCGCTTGATCTGGGTATTGTTGTTGAACTCGTTCAACCAAGTATTGCGCAGAATGTGGATTGTGGGCCACATCAAGCAACACAGTAGGCTCAGAGCTAATCAATTGCATGCGCCCCGGTAACTGCGCGTTGCGTAGACCATTAACGATATTAACGTCACTCAAATCTAAATGAGCTGTCGCTAACGCCATTAGCGCCGTAGCCGCATTTGGCAATGGTAGATTTGGAATCGGTAAATCAGTCAGTTCAAAACTGCCATGCTGCCAACGCCAAGTCGATTCTGAGGTGGTCTGGTACTCATACTGAATACCCACTTGGTAAAACTCAGCACCAATATCATCCGCATGCGCGGCTACCGTTGCGGGCGCTTTCGGTTGACCACATATTGCAGGCTTAGCCGAGCGGAAAATACCCGCTTTTTCAAAACCAATGACATTGATGTCATCGCCTAGCCAATCAACATGATCAATAGCTAAGCTGGTGATTAACGAAACATCGTGATCAACGACATTGGTTGCATCTAATCGACCGCCTAAACCGACTTCAAGCAGTACAACGTCTACTTTCTCGGTTTGAAACAGGCGAAGCGCAGCTAATGTACCGTACTCGAAAAAGCTTAAGCTAATATCACCACGTTGCTGCTCTATAAAATCAAAAGCCTGAACATGCTTTTCATCGGCCAGGTCTTGGCCATTGATACGCACGCGTTCGTTGTAACGAATTAGATGTGGTGAACTGTAAACCCCAACAGAGTAGCCTGCATCAAGCAAGATAGCTTCCATCATGGCGCAGGTTGACCCTTTACCGTTCGTGCCGGCAACGGTAATCACCGTAGGAGCAGGTTTAGTAAGGTTTGCTTTAGTTGCGACAGCTTGGACACGGTCTAAACCGAGATCGATCGCAGAGGTGTGGATATTTGTTAAATAATCAAGCCACATCGTAAGTGAAGATGTGGCTTGAGGAATTTGGGTTTGACTCATCTAACTTTAACCAAGAAATTGGTGGTTGCTGTTAGTGTGTTACTTTACCCTTTTTCGTCTGCTTCTGGTACAGAATACTCAGGTTCTTGCGGAGAATCGTTCACAGAAACCACTAATGGTGATGCTGTGTTAGTCAATTTCGCAAGTAGGCTACCTACACGTTGGCGCATTTCACGGCGATCAACAATCATATCAATCGCACCATGCTCAAGTAGGAACTCACTGCGTTGGAAACCTTCCGGTAGATCTTCACGTACCGTTTGCTCGATAACACGACGACCAGCAAAACCAATCAATGCTTTAGGCTCACCAATGTTGATGTCGCCAAGCATGGCTAAACTTGCTGATACACCGCCCATCGTTGGATCTGTCATCACTGAGATAAACGGTAGACCTTTTTGCGATAAACGCTCAAGCGCAGCACTGGTTTTCGCCATTTGCATTAGAGACATTAACGCCTCTTGCATGCGTGCACCGCCACTTGCAGAGAAACATACAAGGCCACAGTTGTTTTCCATCGCGGCTTCAACTGCTTTCACAAATCGAGCCCCTACAACAGAACCCATTGAACCACCCATGAAGGTAAATTCAAAAGCACATGCTACTACTGGGATGCCAACGACTTCACCCTGCATTACAACTAACGCATCTTTTTCACCACTGCTCTTTTGCGCAGCAGAGATACGATCTTTGTATCGCTTCGAATCTTTGAACTTTAGTTTGTCCATTGGTTCTAGATCGTTCGCTAACTCAACTCGATTGTTTTCATCAAGGAAAGTTTCCAAACGACGACGCGCTTTCATACGCATGTGATGATCACATTTTGGACATACTTCTAGGTTACGCTCTAGTTCAGCGTGATAAAGCACCTGCTCACATGAAGTACATTTAGTCCAAACCCCTTCAGGGATAGACGCTTTACGTGAACTAACGATGTTGCTTTTTTCTAAAATCTTTTCAAGCCAACTCATGGAAGACCTTTTCTCTATCTCTCTTCCGCGCCATGCGAAAGATACAAAATCTGAATTTATGCGTGAGGATTAAAGCACATAAAATGCCAACTGTAGACAAAAAACTGGTTGTACCTATTTTTGCTAAGCTGAGCCAATCGTTTACAGTCGATACCATACAGTAAATACTATATAGGTTTATCAGTTAATTAGCTAAATTCTCACATTATTTGAACAGTTTACCTCGATTTAGTTCAAATCGTCAGGCAAAAACAGTGGGCCAATCGGCACTCTTGGTAATTCAAACTGCTCTGGGTAGTCCACATCAACGAGATATAGCCCCTCCGCTTTTGCCGTTGCTCCGGCTAATTTGCGGTCTTTTGCTTCCAACAACCATTCAATCCATTCTGGTTCTTTTTCACCGCGCCCGACACAAATCAGGCTACCCGTGATATTGCGAACCATATGATGCACAAACGCATTCGCTTTGATATCAATCACCACATATTGACCATGACGAGTTACATTCAAGTGCATTAGATTACGCCATGGGCTGCGAGACTGACAGTGCACAGCACGGAACGAGGTAAAATCGTTCTCGCCCAACAAGTATTGACCCGCCTGATGCATTTTTTCTACATCCAGTTCACCGTGATAATGACTCACTCCTGAGCTCAAAATGCCCGGTCTCAGTGCACTGTTAAAGATAATATAACGATAGCGACGTGCGGTTGCCGAAAAGCGAGCGTGAAACTCTTCTTCCGGTACTTCTTTCGCCCATCGCACAGCAATATCACTTGGCAGATTAGCGTTCGCTCCCATTGTCCAAGCCACCATTTTACGGCTGGCTGTTGTATCAAAGTGGACGACCTGACCAGTACCATGCACACCAGCATCCGTGCGCCCAGCACATTGAACTTCTACCGGATGATTAGCGACTTTACTTAATGCTTGCTCAAGCTTTTCTTGCACGCTTTGAACTTCTCTTTGACGTTGCCAGCCAAAGTAGTGAGTGCCGTTATACTCAATACCTAAAGCAATTCTCATCTTGGTCTCTCTTAGAACATGGGGCGGGCAGTATAACGAAACTAATATGAGCTTCAAGTCACCGCGATTATTTTGAAAATTTAGAATAAGAAAGGGGCGAATCTCGCCCCTCTATGACTTCAAATGAAGATGGCTAGCGCCCGTTGATTGCATCAATCAGGTTTTTAGCTTCACGGCGAATGTCATCACTACCATCTACGATGGCTTCCTCTAACAGCTTAATAGCGCCATTCGAGTCATTCATTTCCATGTATATTTTAGCTAAGTCTAGCTTACCTGCTGCTTCTGCATTGGCATCAACATCGGTTTGCGACACGTTACCAATCACGTCAGGAAAATCACTTAAACCAACGTCAAGTTTCAACTCTTCTTCATCAGGGTTAACTTGCTGCTCTTCTAAATCCACTTCCGCCATTAACTCATCAATAGTTCGGTACTGATTCTCTTTCGGATTGAAGTCTGCAAGGCTATCTTGGCTTTCCCAGTCTTCGTTGACGACTTTTGCTTGTGTAGGTTGATTGTCACTATCCCATGCTTGTAACTCATCTTCAGGAATATCGTCTGAGATGGTCGCTTGCTGCTCAGGAGAAAGGCTAAAGCCATTCCAATCTTCACCACCCATTTCAAGCATGGCATCAATGTCTAAGCCAGCAGCATCACTTGTCTGTTTATCAACGGATTGAGCGATCGGCTGATAGTCATCTTGCCCTTCTGCAAGTAGCTCATTGAAGGCGCTCTCATCAAAATCAGACTCAGGTAACACTGCTGACTGATCAGTATCAGCACTAAATAAATCGGCTAACGCATCTCTATCATCAAGTTCAGACTCTACGTTCGCTTCTGATTCAGCTTGTTCTGCTGGCGCTTCAAACTCGGCTTCGATTGCAGGCTCTTGAACTGCTTCAGCGATAACATCTTGCTCGCTATACTCTGGCAGCTCTAGGTCATCAAAACTAAATGACTCTTCTACTTGCTCTGCTGGCGCTTCAAGCTCGGCTTTAACTGCAGGCTCTTGAGCTGCATCAGCGATAGCATCTTGCTCGCTATACTCTGGCAGTTCTAAATCATCAAAGCTGAATGATTCTTCTGCTTGCTCCGTAGGCGCTTCAAGTTCAGCTTCGTCCGCAGGCTCTTGAACTGCGTCAGCAATGGCATCTGCTTCGCCATACTCTGGCAGTTCTAGGTCATCAAAGCTAAATGACTCTCCTGCTTGCTCTACTGGCGCTTCTGGCTCGGCTTCAACTACAGGCTGTTGGGCTGCGTCGGCGATTGCATCTGCTTCGCCATACTCTGGCAATTCTAGATCATCAAAGCTAAATGAATCTTCCGCTTGCTCTGCTGGTGCTTCAATCTCGGCTTCGGCCGCAGGCTCTTGAACTGCGTCAGCAATTGCATCTGCTTCGCTATACTCAGGAAGTTCTAAATCATCAAAGCTGAATAACTCTTCCGCATGCTCTGCTCGTGCTCCAAGCTCGGCTTCGGCCGCAGGCTCTTGAGCTGCATCAGCGATAGCATCTTGCTCGCTATACTCTGGCAGCTCTAGGTCATCAAAGCTAAATGACTCTTCCGCTTGCTCTGCTGGCGCTTCAAGTTCGGCTTCTACTGCAGGCTCTTGAGCTGCGTCCGCAATGGCATCTGCTTGGCCATACTCTGGCAGTTCTAGGTCATCAAAGCTAAATGACTCTTCTGCTTGCTCTGCTGGCGCTTCAAGTTCGGCTTCAACTACAGGCTCTTGAGCGGCATCGGCAATCGCATCTTCTTCGCTATACTCAGGAAGTTCTAAATCATCAAAGCTAAATGACTCTTCCGCTTGCTCTGCTGGTGCTTCAGGCTCGGCTTCGGCCGCAGGCTCTTGGGCTGCGTCGGCAATTGCATCTTCTTCGCTATACTCAGGCAGTTCTAAATCATCAAAGCTGAATGACTCTTCCGCTTGCTCTGCTGGCGCTTCAAGTTCAGCTTCAACTACAGGCTCTTGAACTGCGTCAGCAATTGCATCTGCTTCGCTATACTCAGGAAGTTCTAAATCATCAAAGCTGAATGACTCTTCCGCTTGCTCTGCTGGCGCTTCAAGCTCGGCTTCAACTACAGGCTCTTGGGCTGCGTCGGCAATTGCATCTTCTTCGCTATACTCAGGAAGCTCTAAATCATCAAAGCTAAATGATTCTTCTGCTTGCTCTGCTGAAGCTTCGAGCTCGGCTTCAACTACAGGCTCTTGAACTGCATCGGCAATAGCATCTTCTTCGCCATACTCTGGCAGTTCTAAATCATCAAAGCTAAATGACTCTTCTGCTTGTTCTGCTGGCGCTTCAAGTTCTGCCTCGGATTCTGACTCAACGAAAGGAGGTTCTTGCGGCTCTTCGACCGCGTCCAATGCTCTATCGTCAACCTCTAGTTCAGCGTCAGGCTCTAGCTGAGGGTCTGAACGAAGCTGAGCTAAAGGGCTTTCCGCTTCGATTTCATCATCAATCAACCAATCATCATCACTTGGCGTGCCAAACTCATTGTCAATGGTTTCAAGAGACGACGTTGGGCGAGTTTCTTCAACCTGCGGAGTTTGTGGTTCAAGCTCAGGTTCAGCAGTATTTTCTTCAGCGATATCTGCACTAGAAGTATCTAAGGTCGACTCTTCTTCATAGTCAAACTCATCAAGCAGTGGGTCTGCCTCAGGGGCGACATTAAGCATGTCGTCTAAGAAGTCTTCACTGGAAAATTCTTTGGTAACTTCAGGCTCTGGAGTGACTTCGCTTTCAGATAACAACTCATCAGTAGATTGATTGTCAGGCTCTGATGCTTCTAGCTCAGTCTCATCTAGTTCAGAAAGCACCTCTTCACTAGGTTCAACGATTGACTCAAGATCAGCATCAGCATCAGCATCAGCATCAGCATCAGCATCAGCAGAACTTTTCTCGATTTCGAGTAGCTCTTCAAACAGATCCGTACCATCGTCACCTAATGCTGCGCTGCTGTCTACTTCCGCATCATCACTAACAAGTTCATCTAAAAGATCAGTACTATTATCAGTAACTTCCGCTGCCTCTAAAGATGGCTCATCATCTTCAAGCAGCTCATCGAGCATATCGACAGAGTCTGCATCTAACTCAACAGAGTTCTCTTCATCGAAACCGTTATCTGCAAGCAACTCATCCAATAATGCGGTGCTGTCTTCGGCTTGCTCAGATACATCATCCTCTTCCAATAGCTCATCAAGCATATCGACTGAGTTTTCATCCAAATCAGTCAAGCCATCTTCACTAAAGCCATTGTCTTCGAGCAGTTCATCAAGCAGATCTGTACTGTCACTGTTCACGCCTGAATCTAGCTCTTCATCTAGATCATTATCAGACAACAGCTCGTCGAGCATCGCCGCAGAATCCGTATCAAGATCCGTTAAGGTATCGTCTTCTGCTTCTTGCAATAACTCGTCAAGTAGCTCGGTATTGTCTTCTTCAACACTGAGGTCGAAGCCTGAATCGGCTTCATCGAGCAACTCATCGAGCATTTGAGTCTGACTCAAATCTGATTCAGCTTGCTCTGTTGAGCCATCAAACAGCTCATCAAAAAGATCCGTGCTTTCTTGTTCTAGCTGAGCCAAACCATCATCTTGTGCGCTGGTGTCAGCCGATTCTGCATCCAATTGTTCTAAGTTGGCCTGCGATTCAATCTGTGCAAATAGATCATCGATTTCACTGTCTGACGCAATATTGACTGAATCAAGCTGTTCTTCGCTCTCATCACTTAAATCAAAGGCGCTATCGCCTTCATCTAATAAATTATCAAACGATAAGCTGTCGTCATCGTCACTGGCTTCCGTCAACAGTTCATCAAGCATCGCTTGGTCTAGGTCTGAATCGCCTAGATCTTCGCTACCTTCAAGCGCAGAGTTAAACAGATCATCTAAATCGCTTTGACTCACTTCACCATCAGAGAGGTCAAATTCTTGCTCTTGTTCATCAGAGTCTTCAATAATGACGTCATCAAGCGCGCGTTCCATTTCTTCTAGACCTAGCGCTTTCTCTTCACCGCTTACGCTGATGCCATTTGAGCTAACATCAAGATCCGCCAACGATTCGTCAAGGTCGCCATCGTCACCGATTGCAGCAAATGGGTCTTCGCCATCTTCACCTTCTAGGTTGAAGTCTAAATCGTTGTCATCAAGGTCAGCGAAAACATCCAATTCGTCTGATGTTTGGCCCTCTTCACCTGTTTCATCAGAGAACAGCAGCTCATCATCGCTTGATTCGCCAAATAGGTCGTCATCTAAGCCAAGTTCGTCATCATCTAAGCTTTCATCTAATGTATCCGCTGCCATTGGCGCAGCTGGGCTCATAGGAGCTTGAGGTTGTTCAGTAACCGCTGGCGCGGCAGCTTGTTCTTTCTTACGCCCTAGCACCATCACTAGGATTAAACCAATGAGTAGCCCTGGGATGATAGCCAAAGCAGCCACAAGCCAACCGTTCGACAAAATGTTATCTAGGGCTGATGGCGCATTAAGTTGCTGCTCAGCAAGTCGTTGGCGTTCCGCTTCAAGTAGCTTTTCTACCTCAGAACGAATTCGAGTTTCATCACCCAGCTCATCTTTCAGACCATCAACTTCTGTTTGCACTTCAGCCAGCATTAAACGCAAGCGATGATTCTTTTCTTCTAATGCCACTAACTCACTGTCAGCCATCTCTGCTGAATCAGTAATGCTTGGCTTCGGTGTTTCAGCTTTAACCGGCTTTTCAACATCCGTTGCTGATTTAACGTCAACATTCGCGGTTTGAGGTTTGGTCGTTTCAACGGCTGGATCAGCTTTTGTTGGTTGAGCTTTAGGCTCAGAAACTTTTGCAGTTTGAGCCGCAGGAGAACTGGACGGCTGCTCCGCATCTAAACGAGCCTGGTGTAAGTTCATCACACGTACGGCTTCATCAGTCGAAACGCTTTGTACTTGCGTCAATGAAGGGATACGAATGGTGCTGTTTGGAATTAGCGTATGGATATTTTGGTTTTCAAACGCTTGAGGGTTTAGCTGATAAATGGCAAGTAGCGTTTGCTGAACAGAAACTCGATTTGAAGGACGTAAACGGGAAGCAATACTCCATAGCGTTTCTTGCTGGGAGGTTGGCCCGTAGAAACGAGAAGGCTCGCTGACCGGTGCTCGGTTACGATTAACTTGTTCAGAATATTGCGGTGAACTTTGCAACTCACCATTCGGCCCTGTTAGGCGAATACTTTCTGCACTTACGATGTTTGTCTGAGTCACGGCTACTAAAGCGATTGGCATTAGCAGACGTTGAAGAAGTCGACGCATAGAAGGCTCAGCTAGGTGCTCAAAAATTATTTTTACAGTGATCTGCTAAATATATCGGATCATGGTGGCAAAACTATAGCTATAGAGCCAAAAAATGTGTGCCTAGCTCGATAATCGCATTAATCTCACACATTTTTTTCAAGATCGATTAAAAAAGCCCCGCTAGATTAGCAGGGCTTTGGGCAGGGATTTAATAAAATCAGTAGTAATCGCGAATCAATACTTCGGCAATTTGTACAGCGTTGGTTGCTGCACCTTTGCGAACATTGTCTGCTACTACCCACAAGTTAATACCGCTGTGGTGGCTAATATCGTTACGAATACGACCTACCATTACGTGGTCTTTACCACCAGCATCACGAACTTGAGTTGGGAAATCTTCACCGTGGAATACTTCGATACCATCGGTGTTTTCCAACATTTGAATCACTTCTTGAGCATCAATTGGAGCACGAGTTTCAACATGAACCGCCTCTGCGTGTCCGTAAAATACTGGTACGCGAACACACGTTGGGTTAACCGTAATTGATGGGTCATTGAAGATTTTTTGTGTTTCCCACACCATCTTCATTTCTTCTTTGGTGTAACCGTTTTCCATCATCTGATCGATTTGTGGAATACAGTTAAACGCAATTTGCTGACTAAACTGTTCAGTTTCCGCCGGAAGACCATTCAAAAGCTTCGCCGTTTGACCAGCCAACTCGTCAATGCCACCTTTACCTGCGCCAGATACGGATTGGTAAGTAGAGACGTTAATGCGCTCAATACCTACTGCATCGTGAATCGGTTTCAACGCAACGAGCATTTGAATAGTCGAGCAGTTCGGGTTAGCGATGATATTGCGGTTACGAAACTCAGCAATAGCTTCTGGGTTTACTTCAGGCACAACAAGAGGTACGTCGTATTCGTAGCGGTAGTGTGATGTATTATCGATCACGACTACGCCATAGTCTGCCGCAACAGGAGCCCATTTAGCGGATAGCTCGCCACCTGCTGAAAACAGAGCAATATGCGCTTGAGACCAGTCGAATTCTTCAACGTTTTGAACACGTACCGTTTTACCATTGAAGCGGTATGTTTTGCCTTCGCTACGCTCACTTGCTAATAGGAAGATTTCACCGACAGGAAAGTTGCGCTCTTGCAGCACCTCAATAATGGTCTCACCTACAGCGCCTGTTGCGCCAAGTACGGCCACGTTAAATTGTTGGCTCATTCATCTACCTCAATTTGAAAACCTAGTTTTGCTAATGGCGCAAGATTACAACTTTCACGGCCAACTAGCTTTACGGCACCATATTCACGGCGATCCCAGTATGACTTGCGCATTTGGTCAAATGCACCCGGCTTATGGATCTCACGGCGGAATAAGGCGTCATCTTTGCGCACATCATAAATTATCTGAGTTAAATTGTGCAGCGTTGCTTCATCCCACGCTCGATCTAATTCTAGCTGAGGAATAGGGGCAATCGGCAGTAACTCATGTGCAGTTGCTGCAAGGGGTTTACCCAAAAACTCACAGTAACTATTAAAAATCATCGTCGTGCCACGGGCTTTACCTTCTAGGCCATAACCTGCGACATGAGGGGTGGCGAATGCTAGCAGAGGTAGCAGCTCCATATCAACCTGAGGTTCGAACTCGAACACATCCAATACGGCGGTAAAACCATCTGCTTGTGCTAATCGCTGTTTCAACGCTTGGTTATCAACCACTGGGCCACGAGCGGCGTTAATCAGAATCTGATCACTACGCAGATTATCTAAGACTTGCTGGTTGATTAAATGATGAGTGGGATGCTCACCATCACGCGTGATAGGCGTATGTAGCGTAATAACATCTGCCTGCTCAAGTAGCTCATCCAGTGGAGTAAATTGACGGGTATCGCCCGCAAGCAGCTTAGGCGGATCGTTTAACAGAACCTTGATACCAATGCCTTCTAAACATTGCTGCAAGTAACTACCTACTTGGCCTGCACCGATGATACCTACTGTCTTATTAAATACAGAAAAGCCTTGTTGCTGCGCCAATACCATCATGGCACTAAACACGTACTCCGCGACACCGACTTTGTTGCAACCCGGGGCAGCAGTAAAGAAAATACCCTTTTCTTTCATCAGCGCTTGATCAACGTGGTCCATGCCCGCAGTTGCGGTGCCAACAAACTTCAGTTTATTCGCTTTCGCAATCAGATCCGCATTCACTTTCGTGACAGAACGAATCATCAACGCATCAACATCAACAAGATCATCAGCGGTTAAAGTGCGACCCGGCTTAAGTACCACCTCACCCAGTTGGCTAAACAGCTCTTCTGCGTAAGGCATATTTTCGTCAATTACTATTTTCATTTTGGTTCGTTCGCTATCCATTTGCTTTGATTGTGCAAAAAACCGCGTTGAGTGTCGAGAGATTGTCGACATGTACCCTAAAAAAGAAAAAACCCGGCTATATAGCCGGGTAAACTTCCAGAACAAAAGGAATTTGACCCGCTCTCCATGGGCCAAAATCTGCGTCTGTTCGACCGCCTCTCAGCGGTCAAGCTCTGGAAACTGGATTGCCATTACCCCAACATGTTGGAGTGGCGAATTCAGTTAACCTTGATACTTCTTGATAACTAGCGTTGCGTTAGTACCACCGAAACCAAAGCTGTTTGACATAACTGTGTTCAGTTCAACGTCACGCTTCTCAGTTACGATGTCTAGACCTTGTGCTGCTTCATCTAGGTTTTCAACGTTAACACTTGGTGCTACGAAGTTGTTGTGTAGCATCAGTGTTGAGTAGATTGCTTCGTGCACACCAGCTGCGCCTAGTGCGTGACCTGTCATCGCTTTAGTTGCAGAGATTGCTGGGCTGCTTTCACCAAAGATTTCTTGGATTGCGCCTAGCTCTTTCACGTCACCAACTGGAGTTGAAGTACCGTGAGTGTTCACGTAGTCAATCGCATCTACATCTTGCATTGCCATCTTCATACAACGTACAGCACCTTCACCTGATGGTGCTACCATGTCGTAGCCATCTGAAGTAGCGCCGTAACCTACGATCTCACCGTAGATTTTCGCGCCACGTGCTAGAGCATGTTCTAGTTCTTCGATAACCATCATGCCGCCGCCGCCAGAGATAACGAAACCGTCACGGTCTGCATCGTAAGTACGTGATGCTTTTTCTGGAGTATCGTTGTATTTCGTTGATAGAGCACCCATCGCATCAAACATCATGGTTAGAGTCCAATCTAGCTCTTCACCACCACCTGCAAATACGACGTCTTGCTTACCAAGTTGAATCAGTTCCATTGCGTGACCAATACAGTGTGCTGAAGTCGCACATGCAGAGCTCATTGAGTAGTTCACACCACGGATTTTAAACGGAGTTGCCAGACAAGCTGAAACCGTTGAAGACATAGTACGAGGAACCATGTAAGGGCCAATACGCTTAACGCCTTTCTCACGTAGAGTATCTACCGCTACCGCTTGGTTCAGTGATGATGCACCACCTGAACCCGCTACGATACCTGTACGGTCGTTAGATACTTGATCTTCCGTTAGACCCGCATCTTCAATTGCTTGCTGCATTGATAGGTATGCATACGCAGCCGCATCACCCATAAAGCGCATCTGTTTACGGTCGATGTGCTCTGCTGGGTTGATTTTTAGATCACCCCATACTTGTGAACGCAGACCTTTTTCTTTGAACTGCTCTGATGCAGTAATACCAGACTTACCTGTTTGTAGAGACGCTAGAACTTCTTCGACGTTGTTACCGATACTTGAAACAATACCCATACCGGTGATTACGACTCGTTTCATTATGACATTCCTATAATTTCAATTTCCGCTAGATGATAACCAAGTTACTTAGGAAAAGTGGTCAGCTTTCCCGTAAAACCGTACAATCGTCATCACTTTCTCGTCATTTTTCATAAATTGCAGACACTATGACTATCATAACTAACGCTCAGCTCGATTGGAACGAGGCAGGCACACCTGTTTCTGACCAGTTTGATGATGTCTACTTTTCTAACGTTAACGGCCTAGAAGAAACACGTTATGTGTTTTTGCAGCAAAATCATCTACCACAAAGATGGCAGCAATATGACCAACGCCGCTTTGTTATCGCTGAAACAGGTTTTGGTACCGGCTTGAACTTCTTAGCGGTTTGGCAATGGTTTGAACAGTTTAGACAAGATAACCCTGACGCGCCGTTAAAAGAGCTGCACTTCATCAGTTTTGAAAAGTACCCACTAAGCCAACAAGACTTAGTCAAAGCTCATCAATCATGGCCTGAGCTCGCTAAGTACGCAGAGCAGCTTCAAGCCCATTACCCAATTGCCGTTCCTGAATGTCAGCGTGTTGTGTTAGCCGATGGTGCTATTACCCTAGATTTATGGTTTGGCGACATTAAAGATTGTATGCCGCTTGTGCCAGTGCCAAAACAAGGCGTCGTCGATGCGTGGTTCTTGGATGGCTTTGCACCAAGTAAAAACCCAGAGATGTGGAATCAAAATCTTTTCGATGGCATGGCGAAGTTAGCCAAACAAGATTGTACATGTGCGACATTTACTGCGGCGGGCTTTGTTCGCAGAGGCCTAATTGAAGCTGGCTTTGACATGAAAAAAGTCAAAGGCTTTGGCACCAAACGAGAAATGATTGCCGGTGCGTATACCAAGCGAAAAGAACACAGTAATGAGAAGCCATGGTTCCACCGCTCTGCAAGTGAATCCCATGACGACATCGCGATCATTGGTGGCGGCATTGCTAGCGCGGCACTTGCGCATACGCTCATACGTCGTGGTCAAAAAGTGACCCTGTATTGCCAAGACGAAAAACCCGCTCTTGGCGCTTCAGGCAATCGACAAGGTGCGGTCTACCCACTACTGAATGGCGACCATTCGGGCGTATCACGTATGTTCGCTCCGGGCTTTCTGTTTGCCCGCCAGTTTGTAGAGCAAGCAGCTCAGACTATTTCGTTTGACCATGATTGGTGTGGGGTAACTCAGCTAATGTGGGATGAGAAATCCACCACTAAGTTAAAACACATGCTCGGTGGTAAGTTTGACTCTCAGCTCATCCAAGAGTTAGACCAAAAGCAGACAGAGCAAACCATCGGCCTACCGATTGATATACCTAGCGTGCATTACCCATTAGGGGGCTGGTTATGCCCTGCTGAGCTCACTCAAGGCATCATTACGCGGCTTGAACAATCGCCGCTGTTTACTGCTCACTTTAATAACAAAGTCGATAAGCTAGAAAAACAGCAACAGCAATGGCAGTTAACGATTGAAGAGAAAACCTTTACTCACGATTGTGTGGTGATTGCGAATGGCCATCAATTTAATCAGCTATCGCCAAGTAAAGAGATTCCATTAGGGCAGGTTAAAGGCCAAGTTAGCCATATCCCGACAACCGATGACCTCAGTAAACTGAAAACGGTATTGTGTTACGACGGCTACATGACTCCTGTGAATCCAAACAACCAACATCATTGTATTGGTGCAAGTTACGATCGCAGCCATATTGACTCAGTATTTGACCCTATTGCCCAAAAAGAGAATGGTGAAAAACTGCAAAAATGTGTACCTAACCAAGCATGGCCGAACGATGTCGATACTTCAGGTAATCAATCGCGTCAAGGCGTTCGCTGCGTTAGCCGTGACCATTTACCATTTGTCGGCAATGTGGGTAACTTCGATCAAATCAAGCAAAGCTACGCCAACCTACAAACCACTGCGCAAGATGACGCAGACAGAACACCTCATCACGACAACCTGTTCTGTCTGTTGGGGCTTGGTTCACGTGGTTTAAGCTCTGCTCCTTTAATGGCTGAGCTGCTCGCATCGCAAATTTGTGGTGACCCACTACCTCTGCCTGTGGATGTATTAGAAACCCTAGATCCAAGCAGAATGTGGGTGAGAAAACTGAGAAAAGGCAAAGCCATTACTGAGGTCTAATACCCCAAAACCGATAGAAAGCGCAGTAACATTACTGCGCTTTTACACGCTCAATTACTTTTGAACAACGTCCTCTAGATCAACCGATTTTCCATGATAAATGTCTAAAATGGCATTGAACACATCAAAAAATTTTCCATCCGAATACGTATTCGCAATCATCGCTATTGATGTTCCATCATCTTCAAAATATCCATAGACTGACAAAAATGAATCTAACGACCCCGTATGACCATGCATAGTTCGGTAGTAGTATGGAATCTTTTCTAGGCCCATACCATGTTGATTAGTCATTCCTTTCATCAAAGTTAAAGAATCCGGAGAAATCAGTTCTCCGTTAAACAGCGCATAAGAAAATCGGGTAAGATCTTCGGCCGTCGAGACCATTGAACCAGAACCTCGTACATAACTGCCTGAGCAATCCATATCTTCATACCACTTACCTTCATAAAAATAGAATGAATCGATGTATCCCTCACACTCATTGGTTGCACATAGGAAAGTGTTTTCTAAACCTAACTTCGAAATAATCTTTTCGTTGAGCAACTCGCCAAAACCTCTCTGTGCGACTTGCTCAACAATGCCAGACAAAAGTACATAATTAGAATTGGAGTAAGATTTGTACGTTGCAGGGGGTAAAGTCGGTTGATAAGACGCAATTAGATCAACCATTTTGTCTTGATCGTAAACTCCTTTGCATTGCTCGATAAGCAACTCTTTTTCGACACTGGTATAGTTGAAAATACCACTCCAATGCATCAGCATTTGACCAATGGTAATACTTTCTGCATTAGGAATTGAGGGGTAGAACGTCGATAATGGCGTATCTAAACTCAACTTACCTTGCTCAATTAGTTGGAAGACGAGCACTGCCGTAAAGGTCTTTGAAATGGATGCTATTTTATATCGAGAGTTCTTTTGAATCGGCAAACGTTCAACCTTACCAAACCAACCATACTCTATCTTAGAGAACCCCGTTTGGTGGCTATAAACCGAATTAGCATTATCCCGAATATCCACACTCACCCACAAAACATTCTCTTCAGCTAATGCATTCAGGAATGTATCCAATTTTTCTCTTTCAAAGCTGTGACTACTTACACCAAAGCTGGTTAGAGATAGGAAAGCAAATCCTACCAAGGACATTATTTTTCCAAACAGTGAATACTTTAAAAACAAACGGTTAACCTCGACAAACACCTAGACCTTGCCAATCTATCAGCCGCTTAAACTGTTAAAAAACGAAGTTTTATAAATCATCACTTTTTGCGAAATATTTCAATAAAACAACAAAGCCAAATGTATACGTACATTTGGCTTAGGTAGGTAGCATCAATTTTAATCACTCATGCTTTAATACATCTACAGCTTGCTTTACTTGCTGGGCTAGCGCTTCATTTTTAAAAGCACCCGTTTCCAAATCAAAATTATCGTAGAAACTTGGAATAGAGAGCGACGCTTTCACATCAGCACCAAAGTAACCTGCTGAGCCAGAAGCCGCGGCTAAGACATTCTGCGCGCCACCGGGGCCAGGAGAAGTGGCTAAATAAATGGCTGGTTTATCTTGAAATACATTACGCTCGATTCGCGAGCTCCAATCAAACAGATTCTTATAAGCAGCGGTGTAAGCGCCGTTGTGCTCGGCAAACGAAATGACCAAAGCATCGGCTTGAGAAATATCATTAAGAAAGGCTTTAGCCCCCTCAGCTTGACCAATTTCCTTCTCTTTATCTTCACTAAAAAGTGGAACGTCGTAATCGTTGAGATCAAGCACGGTCACATCTGCATTTTCAATCAAATGTGCGGCATAGCTGGCGAGGGTTTTATTAATTGAGGTAGAGCTCGTCGATGCTCCAAAGGCAATGATTTTCATTGTGGCGTTCCTTACTTTGTTTTTACTATGCCCTAAGCATAGAAAGCGAACAAAAAAGCAACAACCACAATTAATTTAATGAGTTATTCGAAATAGCTGAACAACATCAAGCTTGATTGAGTAAATCTAGCCAAAGATCGTTAACGATAATGCGATCCGCTGGCGTCAACTCTGAACGTGCTTCATCAAGGCTCGCGATAATACGATTCTTTAATTCTTCAATATCGGTGACACCTTCTTCTTCACATGACGCAGCAGACAAAGAAATGTGGCCGCGCAGGTAACCACCAGCGAAAAGTTCGTCATCAGAAGCCGTTTCAATTCGTGCATCGATCAGCTCTAAAAGCTTCTCTTCAAATTCAATTATCATCGTATTCGCTTTGTTTAATCAGTTTGACTTTCAAAAAGAGAGCAGAGCTTCTCACATTGAGAAAACGAACGCAAATGCTAACAATAGCAAGGCCTCAGAGTGTGGCATAAGCTATGCAATCTATCCCTGACACCGATAATTTACGCGAGGGATTAGAATGAAAAACAACAAATTCACCGCCATTGGACTGGCATTAAGTGGCGCACTCTCTTTTAGCATGTCTGCTCAAGCTGAAACGCCATTTTCATCCTGTCCTACGCAAGCATTTTTAGTCCAAAACCCGAGCGGTGAACCTGTCGCATATGGAATGAACATCGACTTAGGTAGCTATTCCGTTCTCGACTCTAGTTTGGGAACAGACAAAATAAACGGTGTCGGTTTTAGTCAACAAGACGACTTTATTTATGGTTGGGATTACGGGGCAAAAACGCTGACAAAAATCGATAGTACCTTCACTAAATACGCGCTTTCTGTGAGTATGCCCAGCAACGTCCCTAGCTCAATTTACGTGGGCGATGTGGCGGTGAACGAATACGCGTGGTATGGCTACCGACCGGGAAGCGGCTTATACCGTATTGACCTTGATACGTTAGACATGACGCTGGTCGCCAACAGCGCCCAATTCGGTTCACCTGCCATTTTTGATATTGCTTTTCACCCAGACAACGGATACGCCTACAGCGTAGATAGCAACGGTTACTTACATCGCATTGACGTGAATGAAGGCACTAGCACTCGTCTTAACCAATTACTCGATAAAAGTGTCTTGGGCTTTAAGCTCACTTTTGGCGCGATCTATTTCGATGTGGACGGTAACCTCTATTTAAGCAACAACAGCAACGGTTATGTGTACAAAGTAAATATTAACGGAAACAGCTCTACAGCAGCGTTTTATTCCTATGGTCCATCAAGTAACTCCAACGATGGTGCTCGTTGTGCACTCGCGCCCGTAGAACCTAGCGAGAATACCGATTTTGGTGATGCCCCTGACAGCTATCAAACCAAGTATGCGTCTTCCGGTGCGCGCCACGGTATTACGTCCTTAATGTTAGGTAGCACTGTCGACGGCGAGACCGAAGCTTATGAATATCCACTCAGTGATGACGCCTCCGACGGCAGTGATGACGATGACGGGATTTCCTTCCCTACCCAACTTGAAACAGGCGGTTTGAATCTTGTGATCGCAACGGCATCAGGCACTAGTTCAGATTCCGTTCTCAACGCGTGGATTGATTGGGACCAAAATGGCCAGTTTGATGACGATGAGCAAGTCCTGACAGACCAAGCCGTCAGTGATGGCAGCAATACTCTCTACATTGATGTACCTGCGTGGGCCTCTACCGGAGATACTTGGGCACGTTTTCGACTCAGTAACACCAGCGGCATCGGCCCCTTTGGTGGTGTCGCGCAAGGGGAAGTGGAAGACTACCAAGTCGAAGTAACTGAAGTAGGCGTGACAACTGAGTACTACCCTTCTGCGTCGAGCTACACCAGCTTTGCCTACGAAGACCAGTACCCAATCTCTGGTGACTACGATCTTAATGACGTGTTAATGAACGTCAAATACACAGAGTACATTCAAAACGAACAAGTTATTCGCGCGAAAATTGAAGGTAAGATCGCGGCTTTAGGCGGCGATTATCATTCAGGTTTTGCTATCCACTTACCTAATATTCCCGTCTCTGATATCAGAGAAGAATCCATCGAGCTTTCCATTAATGGCCAAGCAGTGACGGGTGAGATATTAGAATCTGGCACCACCGATGCGGTGTTCATTATTCATCAAGATTTGTGGCAGCTTGTGACAGCTGGCGAAGCGGAGCAATGTACTTACTTTAGAACCCAAGAAGGATGCGGCACCACTTATCGCCCTGTTTGGACTTTACAATTCAAATTCCAAAACCCTGTCAATATAAGCAGCATGCCTGATCTGCCTTATGACCCATTCATCT
Organism: Vibrio sp. LaRot3; assembly: GCF_027587025.1. Classification (GTDB taxonomy): domain Bacteria; phylum Pseudomonadota; class Gammaproteobacteria; order Enterobacterales; family Vibrionaceae; genus Vibrio. The sequence continues at coordinate 1,447,057 of NZ_JAPPTI010000001.1, forward strand.
TCGCATCTCCTGGGTATTACTACGGCGACATTGGTTATCAACTCACTGGGGGCTACCCGGGAAGAGGACTGGAAATCCACCTTAAAAACCAAGCCCCAACAGACAAGTTCGATACGCGTTACCGCAATCTTGGTATCGACAGTGGCAATGGCTCAAATACGCATTTCCAAACCAGCAATGGTTTACCTTGGGCCATTGAGATCCCGACTGACTGGCAGCATCCAAAAGAAGCAATCAGCATCCTAGATACTTACGCCAAATTTGCGGATTTTTCCCAAGACAGCTCCGGGAATACAGAACCTAATTGGTATACCGACGCTAACAGCAACAATGCCTATTCAGACTAAGGAGAAGTCACATGAGTTATGTTCTAACACGTATTAAATACAACTTTTACTTGTTACTTACAGCACTTCTCGTCGGTTGTGGTGGCGGCGGCGGTGGAGATGATGGTGGCAGTAGTGGTGGCGGAAATAACGGCGGCGGCTCGGGAAGCACAGCGCCACCGGCATCGACCAATACTCTAACGGTGCAAGATCTGGCTATCGACCCAGAAAACAAACTGGAGTCTGTTTATCAAGTCGATATCAGCGTTGATATATCATCAACCTCAACGGAACGCGCTTTTATATCTGTGTGTGATAACAGCGAAGCTAATGGCGACATCAGCCAAGTTGATTTTGAGATGTGCTTATTAAAAAGCTCGCTCACCCAAGGCAAAGGAAGCTTTGATTTACGAGTCGCCAATCACTGTGAAGAACTGATTGCGGTGATATGGATTATGGAACAAGGCAGACAGCCTATTACCTACACCCTTAGCCATAATAATCAGCGTGAAACCACTTGGACCATCAACTAGGCCAAGAAATGGCAAACCATTAAATGTAGAAAACCGCCCAACATCGGCGGTTTTCCTTCATTTAGCTCACCACAAACTGCTCTGGTTGAAGTGGCTCAGTATGATAATGCAGCCTTAACGACTCTGACAGCATTGCGACACGCTTTGGGATGCCTTTCTCTAATATCGACATCACCTCACTATGTACTTTGGTCATAAAGGCAAGTCGGTCTGGTTCAAAATCACCATGCAAGTTGTCACAACTCACATTAAAAGGAAATCCTGCACTTTTTGCCAAGATCCATTCGTATGCCTGTGGGCGAATTTCTACCTTCTCAAATTCCGCTTGCACGGCTTCGGTTCGGCCATCTGGCTCATACCAATAACCAAAATCTTCTCGTAAACGGCGCTCCGGCCCAGCGACACACCAGTGCGCAATTTCATGAAGTGCTGACGCATAGTAACCACGTGCAAAAATAATCCGGTGATAATCAAACTCTTTATCCGCAGGTAGGTAAATGGGTTCATCACCACCTAACTCTAGCTTGGTGTTATAAGTGGAATAAAAAGTATGATTAAAGATGGCAATTAAGTCGTTATAATCGTGGTTCATTTTGCTATTCGATCTTGATTAAAATAATTGAGTTCATTGGTTGTAGAAACCAACCTCTCTTGAGCCGGTGTATTCTCGCACTTTTCCTAACCTCTGCCAAACCTCAACTAATCGTTAGACATTAGATTTAGTTATCTGAAAAACGATTTCGTGAGTACAAAATCTCATTCGCCTTTATCACCGATAACCACTAGACTCTGCGTCTAATTTTATAAGATGCAAGAGGTCTACTCTTACGCTTCTTTTGTATCACTTTTAATTGTCGTTTTGAGTTTTTCTTATGCTGTTAAGTGTGTTGTATATCATCGGTATTACCGCTGAAGCGATGACTGGTGCACTAAGTGCTGGTCGTCGTAAAATGGATTGGTTTGGAGTTATGTTAGTTGCGAGTGCGACGGCAATTGGTGGCGGTACGGTTCGCGATATTCTGTTAGGCCATTACCCTCTCGGATGGGTTAAGAACCCTGAGTTTCTTGCCATCACTTGTATTGCAGGCGTACTGACCACTGGCTTGGCGAAATGGGTGATCAAACTCAAAGGCCTTTTTATCCGCTTAGACGCACTGGGCCTAATTGTATTCAGCATTATCGGCACTAAAGTGGCGCTTGGTATGGGCTTGCATCCGGGCATTTGTATGGTGTCTGCGCTGGTAACTGGCGTATTTGGCGGCCTATTGCGTGATCTTATCTGCCGTCAAACACCATTAGTATTACATGAAGAGCTATACGCCTCTGTCGCCTTAATTGCCTCAGGCTTATACCTCGTACTGCTTGAGTTTCAAGTTTCAGATGTTACCGCAACCATTACCACTCTGGTTACTGGTTATCTACTGCGCATGGCAGCGGTTCGCTTTAAGTGGCGCTTACCTTCGTTCCATTTGGAAACTGAAGGCTCAGTTCACTAACCCTGCAATCAACATCTTTCAGCCAACAGCAATCTACTGATAGCCAGTGACTTGCTGTTGGCATAAGCCTCTCTTCTCACGCTAATTACGCTGCGCAATAAATATCCTCATTCACGACTTACAACCGATTAATCTGTGACCTTGTTTCGGTTTTAGCCAAATTGTTTCGCTCTTTACGCTGCCATCGCTTTAAAAAATATCTAATCCACCAGCAAGAATGTTCACCCAATCGCTGAACACTCGTTTCAAAACTCGGCAATACTCGCATAATCATTCAAGACGAATAATCTTATCCGTGGTTGGGTATTTATTCACCCCTTGTTACTGTGACCATTTGCACACATCTTAAGCAAGCCATTCTATAACCTAGTTTTTGCAGAAAGTCTTCGCCACTCTGACTCATACTGAGCTCTGCGCTATAGCCCAATAATAAACCGCGAATTATGGGTCAGATGTCTGCCAATCTAATGATTTAAGGACTAACAAATGCAAAATAAATTTTCTTTGACCCTTTGCTCCGCTGTTGTCGCTTTAGCCATCACTGGCTGTGCGAACACCTCGACAACTCCTCCGTCTCAGCAACTGGATACGTTGCTGACCAACTATACCCAAGATATGCAAAACCTCGATAATTCGGAGTTTGGCATCATCAACGATCAAATGGCGTCGGCGCGACAAAGCCTCGATCGAAGCTACTTAGAACAATTAAAACACGTTGATCGCAGCAAATTGACGGATGAAGAAAAAGTCTACTTCGACACATTCCGCTTTGACCGTGAAGTGGCGATTAGAGGAGCTTCATTTGCCAATGCTCGCTTTGGTAACCCCGATGTACCCGTCACCCACTTTTACAATTACATGCAGTGGCATGCCGAAGAAGCTGGGGCTGCTATCCCAGAAACAACTGATGGTGAACCAACTTACCGACAACAACTAGAAAAATTGAATGACTACACATCATGGGTAAGAAACCTGCATAGCCAATACCATTTAGGTCAATTGCAACACATTCAATTGCCAAAAGTATTGGTCAATCGCTTCTATCAAAATAGCTTAGATACGATCGCAACCGACGATTACGCAATTTTGAAAGTAGGTTTACAAGATCTTAAGTCACGCACAGAATACAGCCCGAAATTCATTGCTGAGTATGACTCCGCCGTCAAGCAAGCCATTGGTGTAACGAAAGAGTTCCTGAACTACGTCCGCAGTGATTACGCGAAAACCGCTCGCGGTAAAGGGTCGCTTAACGACAAGCACATCGGCTGGGGCGATTTACCTAACGGTCAAGCTTGGTATCAATGGCATCTAGACAGAAACAGTACCACCGGTAAGTCAGCACAAGAGCTACATCAGATGGGTGAAAAACTCGTTGCTGATGCGAAAGCTGAGATGATTCGCGTGGCTAAGACGGTTGTGACTAAACGTGGTACAGAAGTCAAAGCCCTATTCCGCGAACCTGCAACCAAGAAAGTCACAATGCGGACATTTAAACTGGTTGATAAAAACGGTGACATCGACTTACCAGAGTTTTTTGCCTATCTCAATAGTGAGCAGTTCTTCTTTGGTAGAGATGGCCGTGACGTTTCAGGCACCGAACACGCGGAAGTATGTAAACAAGCCTCCAACCAATCAGCGTGTGAGAGCTCGCTACTGGATTACTACTCGTTCAAGGTTAACGCTAACGACGTCGTCGCTAGCTACTTTAAGACCATCCAAACGGATTACGCCATTGAGCCAACACCTGCCGGTGGTGAGCTATATGACGGCGTAGGCTCTTACGATGAAAATGTCTTCACTCTCAACACCAACCCAGACTACAGCCTGCAAAAATGGAATGTTTCTACCCTATTGCTTCATGAAGCCGCGCCGGGACACCACTTCCAACATGCGTATTCAAAAGAATACCCGCCAGCGAATATCCCAGCTTACATGGATGATATTTGGTACACCGCTTACGGTGAAGGTTGGGCACTTTACACTGAGTGGCTAGGTATTGAGATGGGGATCTATGGTGAACTTAACCAACAAGGTCAACCTACCTTTATTAATGGCAAAGGGATGTGTTTGGCAGACCTTGATTACAGTGAGTTCCAAGGCGGTATCTATACCGATGAAGAAGAGTGTAACGCCCTACAATACTTTGGTAGTTTAAACGAAGCACAGCTGCGCAACATGCGTTTAGCCGTTGATACGGGTATCCACGCGAAGGGTTGGAGCATTCAACAAGCTCGTGATTACATGCGTGCGAACTCTGCTTTAGGTGATGGTGATATTGAATCTGAAAGCTACCGTTACGCAGCTCACGTAGGTCAAGCTGTCTCTTACAAATCTGGCTTCTTAGTGATCAAAGAGATGTTAGATAAAGCGCAGGCCGAGCTAGGTGATAAGTTTGATTATGCCGAGTTCCACCACCAACTGCTTAGTTATGGTCAACAACCAATGGAAGTGGTCGAAGAGAACGTTAAAAACTGGATCGCATCCAAACAATCCAAATAACGCTTCGGTGCAATAAAAAACGGCTCCTAACTAGGAGCCGTTTCTATATTCACTTGCGGTTAAATCTGTGGCGTTTCAGTGCTTACGCCATGATTTTGGCCTCGGTGGCGTAGCAGATGATCCATGACCACAATCGCTAGCATCGCTTCTGCAATTGGCACAGCGCGAATACCAACACATGGGTCATGACGCCCTTTAGTGATCAACTCCGTTGGCTCACCTTGGCGGTTAATCGTCTCACCCGGTACGGTAATACTTGATGTCGGCTTCAAAGCAATGTTCGCGACAATTTCTTGTCCGGTAGAGATACCACCTAAAATACCACCAGCATGGTTACTGCCAAAACCTTGAGGCGACAAGGTATCACGATGCTCACTGCCCTTCTGGCTTACCACATCAAAGCCATCACCAATCTCAACACCTTTTACCGCGTTGATACTCATTAACGCATGAGCGATATCGGCATCTAGGCGATCAAAGACTGGCTCACCTAACCCAACCGGCACATTGGTGGCAACAACTTGGATCTTAGCTCCGATTGAATCACCTTGCTTTTTCAGATCGCGAATGAGCTGATCAAATTCATCCACTTTGCTCGCATCTGGGCTAAAGAATGGGTTGTTTTCAATTTCATTCCAATCCACTGTCTCAATAGAAACGTCACCCATTTGCGAAAGATAAGCGCGAATTTCAACACCGAACTCTTGCTTTAAGTACTGTTTAGCAATCGCACCGGCTGCCACTCGCATTGCGGTTTCACGTGCGGAAGAACGACCACCGCCTCGGTAATCACGTTGACCGTACTTTTGATGATAAGTGTAATCAGCATGTCCCGGACGGAACTTGTCTTTGATGTCTGAATAATCTTTTGAACGTTGATCGGTATTCTCGATCAATAGGCCAATTGAAGTACCGGTGGTTTTACCTTCAAATACGCCCGATAGGATTTTGACTTGGTCTGGTTCACGACGCGCAGTGGTATAACGCGAAGTACCTGGTCTGCGACGATCTAAGTCGACTTGAATCATTTCTTCATTAATTTCTAACCCCGGAGGGCAACCGTCGACGATACATCCTAGTGCGATACCGTGACTTTCTCCGAATGTTGTCACTCGAAAGTGTTGTCCGATACTATTTCCTGCCATTGCTTCCTCAATTTACACCCGCAAATACTCTTGTTTGCTAGTGTTGTTCCTATTGTTCGTGGATTCATAGTGGCTTTATTACGATTTGATGTAAAGCCCTAAACCACAACTAATTGCTAACTAATTTTCAACCCAAGTAGTAAACGACAGACAATAAAAAACGCCATGCACTTGGCATGGCGTTTATTAATATACAGCGATTAAGCCTATTAATCTTTGTATAGCGAGAACTCATCTGCGCATGCAACTAACTGGTCGCGTGTCAGCATGAATACACCGTGGCCGCCGTTTTCAAACTCGATCCAAGTGAATGGAATCTCTGGGTATTGCTCCATCATGTGGATCATTGAGTTACCCACTTCGCAGATTAAAATACCATCGTCAGTTAAGTAGTCCGGCGCGTTAGCTAGGATACGACGAACCAACTTAAGGCCATCAGTACCTGCTGCTAGGCCCAGCTCTGGTTCGTGAGTGAACTCATCTGGCAAGCTGTTCATGTCTTCTTCGTCCACATATGGTGGGTTCGACACGATTAGGTTGTACTTCTCATTTGGTAAATCACGGAACAGATCTGAACGGATAGGGAAAACTTGTTGTTCCATACCGTGGTCTTGAACATTTTGCTCAGCCACTTGTAGTGCGTCTGTTGAGATATCAATCGCGTCTACTTCTGCTTCAGGGAAAGCATGAGCACAAGCAATCGCAATACAACCACTACCGGTACACAAATCCATGATGCGCTCTGGCTGTTCAATCAACCAAGGTTGGAACTCTGCTTGAATCAGTTCACCGATTGGGGAACGAGGCACAAGTACGCGCTCATCAACGAAGAACTCTAGACCACAGAACCAAGCACGGTTAGTTAGGTATGCGGTTGGCGTGCGCTCATTAATACGCTTCACTACACGCTCGACAATACGCATACGCTCACTAGTGGTTAGGCGAGAGTTCAATACGTGTGGAGGCACATCGATTGGCAAGTAAAGGGTTGGCAAGACAAGCTGAACAGCTTCATCCCACGCGTTATCCGTGCCGTGACCATAAAATAGGTTCGCTGCATTAAAGCGGCTCACAGTCCAACGGATCATATCTTGAAGCGAGTGAAGTTCTGAAACCGCTTCTTCTACAAAAATCTTATCCAAAATTGCCTCCGAAAAGCGCTACAATACTGCCAAACCATTTATTTATTAATCGTTATAAACGTATTTATTTCCCATGAGCTCAAAAGACACCGAAGCCGATGACGAATTTGCCCTCTTTAGGGATGCAGTACAAGGCGTAAAAAAGTTGCCACAGGATACCATAGTCCAGCAACCAAAAAAAAATACAAAGCACAAAGAAATCACTCGAAGTGGTCGCGAAGCAGCCGATTCTGAGTTTTATTTCTCAGATGAGTTTGTTCCGCTCCTCAATGAAGAGGGCCCAACCCGTTATGCGCGTGATGACGTCTCTACTTATGAGGTCAAAAGACTGCGCCGCGGTGTATATGTTCCGGACGTATTCTTGGACATGCACGGCATGACTCAGCAAGAAGCGAAGCGTGAATTAGGCGCGATGATCGCTTACTGCATTAAGAACGAGATTTCTTGTGCCTGTGTTCAACATGGCATTGGCAAACACATCCTCAAGCAAAAAGCGCCATTATGGTTAGCACAGCATCCGGATGTCATGGCCTTCCACCAAGCACCACTTGAGTTTGGTGGTGATGGAGCACTGCTGGTATTACTTTCTATTCCAGAGAAGTAACCACTTACTGCATAAACAAAATAGGGAATCATGTTTGATTCCCTATTTTTTGTTTAATTGTCTTGCCTTAAATCTGGCGGAATTGGTAAATCACCACCTTTCAAGGTCGGCCTCTCACCACCACGCTTACGATATTGTTTAAGCTGGAAGACATACGCCAACACTTGGGCTACCGCGGTAAACAGGCCATCGGGGATTTCTTGCTCTAGCTCGGTAGAATGATAGAGAGCACGAGCTAACGGTGGTGCTGGCACAATGTAGATATCATGCTCGCGGGCGATTTCACGAATCTTCATCGCCATATGGTCGACACCTTTGGCTACCACAATCGGGGCTTTATCGGTTTTCTGGTTGTAACGCAGAGCGACCGAGAAGTGCTCCGGGTTGGTGACAATAACATCCGCTTGCGGCACTTCGGCCATCATACGGCGTTGAGCTGCTTCCCTTTGCAACATACGAATACGCCCTTTCACCTCTGGCTTACCTTCGGTGTCTTTGTATTCGTCTTTCACTTCCTGCTTGGTCATTTTTAATTGGTTCGCGTGTTGCCAAATCTGAAATGGGATATCAATCGCGACCACCACCAGTAAAGAACAGCTAATCAATAGGATAAAATTGAGCAGTATATCGAGCGCGTGGAAGATGTTTTGCGGGAATACATCTAAGCTCAGTTGGAACAAATCTTCTTTCGCCGCTTCAATCAGATAAAAAGCCACACCTGACACTAGTGATACTTTTAAGATTGATTTAATCAGCTCAACCCAACTTTGCATCCCCACCATACGCTTTAAGCCGCTCAGTGGGTTCATCTTAGAAAGCTTAGGCATGGCCGCTTCTGCTGAGAAACTAATACCACCCACGCCTGCAGCACCAATTAATGCTGCGATAAACAGAGTAAGAAGAATCAGTAACAGAGGAAGAATAAGAGCGCCTAAAGAGCCTAAAGCAATATCAAACAGTTTGGTCTGATCGAAGATCTCTTCACGTTGCAGATTGAATAAACGCCCCATGATATTAAATAGCGCGCGCGCCAAACCCTCGCCAAACCACATCAAGGCGACTGAACCTACAACCAATACTGAAACCGACGCTAACTCTTTTGACCTTGCAACCTGCCCTTTTTCACGAGCCTGTTGCAAGCGTCTGGGCGTGGCGTCTTCGGTGCGTTCTTGACCGTCTGACTCTGCCAACTCAGTCTCCTGTGACTTTTAGTACCATAACTTCAAAAGTATGGACTAACAATTTAAGCGAATAAAGCGACATACTTGCTGCTCACCCTGCAACCAGATCAGCTCGTAATGGGTAAACAGACCGCCAATAATATACCAACATAAAAGCAGGCCCACGATCAGAGCAAACGCAAAACCTAACGAGAAAATGTTTAACTGTGGCGCAGCACGCGTCATGACACCGAACGATAAGTTAATCGTTAATAGAGCAATGATGCCTGACAAGGACATACTAAGCGCAAGCTGGAACATCGTCCCTAGCCATAACGCCAACTCACGAAAATCCACCGCATTTAGCTTACCAATCCCAATAGGTAATGACTGGAAGCTCAACACCACCAGCATCAGCATCTTCAAATGACCGTCGGTGGCCAAAAAGAACATGGTGGCCAAAAACATAAATAACTGACCAAGCAACGGCGTGTTTTGGCCATTGGCAGGGTCAACCATGGATGCGAAACCTAAGCTCGATTGCATACCCAATATCTGACCTAAGATGACAAACGTTTGGATCATAAATTGCGTCACGGTACCCATGGCTACACCAATAATGATCTGCTCAAGCAGTACCATAAAGCCTTCAAAAGAAAGCAACTCGATAGATTGAGGGACAGCCGGTATCGCCGGCATGACTGCCAAGGTGATCGCTAGGCCGAGATAGAGCCTAATTCGAGTTGAAACAAAGCGCGCCCCAGTTACCGACATCACCATCAGCATGGCGGCAATACGGGTGTAAGGCCAAAAATAGTTGGCTATCCAGTCTAGGACGACGCTTGCAGGGTACTCCATTAGAGCTCCTAATAAAGTACCTGAGGTAGACGCTCAATGATGGAGTAGAAATACTCAGTCATCATAGTCGTCATCATGTGCGCAAAAAACATCAGCGCCAGCAAGGTCACCACCAAACGTGGCAAGAAACTTAGGGTTTGTTCGTTAATCGAAGTTGCCGCTTGGAATATCGCCACCACCAAACCAATCAAAAGGCTAGGAATGATAATGGCGCAGACCATGATCAACACCATCCAGAGTGCATCACGGAATAGCTCAACGAACATTTCAGGAGTCATAGGCTTCTCCCGCTACAAGGCAAAACTGCCGGCCAAGGTGGACAATATCAAGTTCCAACCATCAACCAGTACAAACAGCATTAACTTAAATGGCAAAGATACGATCATTGGCGAAAGCATCATCATACCCATCGCCATCAATACTGAGGCCACCACCAAGTCGATAATCAAAAACGGTAAGAACAGCATAAAGCCTATCTGGAAGGCGGTTTTCAACTCAGAGGTGATAAATGCCGGAATCAATACGGCCATCGATACGTCTTCTGGTGCTGTTGCAGTTGAACCTGAGATGTTAACGAAGGTTTCTAAGTCTTTCACTCGGGTTTGTTTTAACATGAAATCCTTCATCGGGATCTGAGCTAAATCGAACGCCTGACGCGCTGAAATCTGCTCATTAATGTATGGCTGAATCGCCGTATCATTCACCTTGTTAAGGACTGGCGACATGATAAAGAAGGTCAGAAATATTGCGATGCCGATGATCACTTGGTTAGATGGTGTCTGTTGTAAACCCATTGCCTGACGCAATATCGACATCACCACCACAATACGAGTAAAAGAAGTCATCAAAATAACCATGGCAGGCAAGAAGCCAAGCATGGTCATCAACGCAAGGATTTGCAGGTTTATTGAGTAATCTTCACTACCATCTGGGTTGGTAGTCATGGTTAAAGCAGGGATACCGCCACTGCCACCAGTGATGGTGCTGGTCGATATGGTTTTAGCTGAACCTTGCTCTTGCTCCATGGCACTCACGGTAACTGAGTTAGAAGCGACATTACTGTTCACTGGGGTATCAAGCTCTTCCTGTGCCAATACGCTGGTTGAGAACAAGGCTAATACCAAGCTCAACAACAGGGAAGATAATGCGTTATTTTTTATCATTCTTCTTTAAAAGCTGAGTCAGTTGATTTGCAAACGGACTGGATGCCAGCTCCTCCTGAGACAAAGGTTTTTCCAGTTTAGAGATTAATTGAATCGCTTGTGGAGTTACCCCCACCAAGAACTGCTCTTCACCTGCTTGAACGATGATGATTCGCTCGCGAGTGCCCACCGCAACTTGCCTTACTACGCTTAAACCATTCTGATTACCTAGCGCTGGCATGCGCATCCGTTTCAGCAACCAAGCTAACAATAAGATAAGAGCTAAAACGAACAAGAGCGACCCAAAGGTGGTCGCCCAATCTAGTTGGCTGGTAGGAGCCGTAGGAGCCGCTAAAGCCGCTGAAGAAAACAGGGGCGAAAGCAGTAAAAGCGATAATGCTTTCCTGTTCATAGGCTACCTTAGCTTCTTAATACGCTCTGTTTGGCTAATTACATCCGTCAAGCGAATACCGAACTTATCGTTCACCACAACCACTTCGCCGTGCGCAATCAGAGTACCGTTTACGAGTACATCCAACGATTCACCAGCTAGACGCTCAAGCTCAACCACTGAGCCTTGGTTCAGTTGCAGTAAGTTACGAATACTGATTTGCGAGCGACCGACTTCCATCGAAATCGTTACAGGGATATCTAAAATGGTATCGAGTTTACGACGCTCATCATCAGAAATTGGCGAAGACGTATCTTCTAGCTCATCCAGTTGCGCTGACATTACTTCATCAACATCAATCTCTGGAGCGCTTGGATCTTCACCTAACGCGGCTGCCCATTCGTCAGCCAGTTTTTGGTCGTCACTTGGTTCCATACCTAATACCTATTTACCTGATATTTATCTAATGTCTTAATCTTCAATTTCACCGTCATCTTGCTCTAGTTCGGAAATAACATCCTTACCGAGGAAAGCGATATCGGTCTTAACCACATCTGGTCGTCTAATTTTTTCTGATACTTGAACCGCGAGTTTTTCGCCCGAGCGCCCCATCTTAACTCGATAGGTTGGCAGCTCTTCGACGAACATTACTGCATGTTCTGGCATATCCACTGGGATGATGTCGCCCGCTTGCAGCTCCATCAAATCACGCAGTGAAATGTCTTGCTCTAGTAAATCGACGCGGAAATTCACTGGCACATCCATGATCTCTTCACGTAGTGCCGTGCTCCAACGCACGTCTGTCTCCATTTTGTCCGACTGAACACCTGCATCAAGCAGTTCGCGAATCGGCTCAACCATGGAGTAAGGCATCACCACGTGGAAGTCACCACCGCCGCCATCCACTTCAATATGGAATGAGCTCACAACGATCACTTCGGTCGGGCTGACGATGTTCGCCATACTAGGGTTTACTTCAGAGTCGAGATATTCAAACTCAACCCCCATGACTGGCGACCAAGCCTCTTTGTAGTCTTCAAATACGATTTTCAGTAGCAGCTGAACGATACGTCGCTCAGTTGGGGTAAATTCACGCCCTTCGATACGAGCATGGAAACGACCATCACCGCCAAAGAAGTTTTCGACCAAGATAAATACCAAACGCGCTTCCATGGTGATCAGCGCTGTACCTTTAAGCGGTCTAAAGCGCACCATGTTCAAACTGGTTGGTACATACAAGGTATTTTGGTATTCACCAAACTTCATCATCTGCACGCCGTTAATCGAGACTTCAGCGGTTTTTCGCAGCATGTTGAACAAACTGATACGCATATGACGAGCAAAACGCTCGTTGATGAGTTCCAGCGTTGGCATTCGACCACGAACAATGCGGTCTTGAGAAGAGAAGTCAAAGTCTACCGCACTGGAATCACCAAGGACTTCATCCTCTTCAACGTCATCGACATCATCTACGCCATGCAGCAGCGCATCAATTTCGTCTTGGCTTAATAAATCAGTCACTCTTAGTCCTACTGAATTACGAAATCAGTAAATAGCACACGCTCAATCACGGGCTCACCTACTGCGCGAGTTAAACTCGCTTTAATATCATCTGTTGCTTTGTCTCGCAGCTCTACACGACCATTTGCGGTGCGTAATTGCTCTACCGTGGCAGAAGCAAATGTGCCAAGCAACGAGCTTTCAATCAACGGAGAATGGTAACGAGCTAAGTTTTCGTTCTCACTGCCGCGCACCATCAACTGCACTTTAATCTGTACTAAACGATCTTTGCTATCGCCTGTTACGTTAAACAAAAATGGCTGAGCGATATTCACATAAGAAACGGGAGCTTCAAGCGAAGTCGTTGCCTGTTGTGCTGCTAACTCATCAGCACTTGGTTCGCTAGAGCCCATTAAGAAAAACGCCGCACCACCACCGCCAAGTAACAGTACTGCTACCACCGCAATAATGATGATCAGTTTGCCTTTTCCTTTTGGTGCTTCGTTTTCTAATTCTTCTGCCATAGATAAACTTTCTCTAACTATTCAGTTCTTTAATTGCCTTAAGGCATAGTTTAAGCGTAATAACTGATTCCATCACGCTTTGATGCGACATTCAAATCAAGTTTGACGTCTGGTTCAAGGTTTTCTTCTCCTGAGAAGGTTCGATTGCCGTTACCTTGACCACTTCCGCCTTCATTTCCGGCTGCATACTGCCCTTGCTGCTGCCCGGATGATTGCTGTTGAACAGACGTATCACCCAATTGAACACCTTGCTGAGCGAGCATTTCTCTCAAGCGCGGCATCGCTTGTTCAACAATATCACGCGCTTGCTGGTTGGCGACGGTAAAGTGCACGGTGGCACCGTCACCGTTCATATTCATGCGAATTTGCATACGGCCTAGCTCTGGCGGGTCTAAGCGAATATCGATGTTCTTCAAGTTTTTCGACAACATCATTTGCACGCGCTCTGCCACTTGGTCACTTGCCATCTCTTTATTTAGCTGCATTGGAGGCTGAGCTTGGGCCGTTTGTTCGGCACGCATTTGGTTATTGATTCCCTGCTGTCCCGCTGCATGGCTGAGCTGCTGAGCGATCGTCGCATCTGCACCCTGTGCATTAGTGCCATCTTTGGCCGATAGCTTGCCTATTGATGCCGCTGCATTTGCGCCTAGCGCCGCTTTCGTCACCATCTGTTCAGGACTTATTGGCGCGGCAACCGCCTGAGCTGTCATTGCCTGCATCTGTTGAGCAATAGCCGCTTCAGGGCTGGCTACATTAACCATATTAGGTTGCATATTTTGCGGAATAACTTGAGACGTTTGCCCTTGTTGTTGAGCCTGTAACGCGGCTAACTGAGCTTGCTGCACCGCTTGTGGGCTAGCCGCCAGTTTATGACCTGCCTTTAGCTGGTTCTCTGCAAGAGCCGCCAGTTCCGCATCCGTCAGAGGAACACTATCATTGGTAGACCAAGCAATCGCAGCGCTGCTCATCGGTACTGCTGCATTTGGGTCTACCGACTCAGGGCTAACACCATCAACGTTTTGGTTAGTTGCCGCGGAGACAACACCTTGAGCGACGGTTTCGCCGTTTTGTGTGACTTGAGCCATCTCTTCAGTAGTCATTGCCACAATAGGTGCTTGACCATCTACTTGCGATGAAGCGGCACTAAATGAAGTGCCCGTCACTACCATCGTTGGTTGAGTTGTCGCAGGTTGCGCATCTTGCATGGCTTTTAAAGCCGCAATCTCTTCCTCTGACATTGCTTTTAGCGTTTCTGGGTCGAGCTGCTCCGCAGACACCACAGGTGCTTCCAAGGTATTATTTGCAGGTAAGACGATACGCTCACCATGTAAGGTGATTGTTTCTGGTTCTACCGACTGAGCTTGCTGCAAGGCAGCCAAATCCATCTTATCGCTTGCCTGCGCGACAGTTTGGCTCTGGGCATTAGTTGCAGCGATAGTGCCCGCTGACAAGCCTGCCGCCGTAGCAGTTGCGACAGCATTGCCGCTTTCACTCTCTTCAACCGCTACCGCTTTAGCGTCTTGTGGCAACGCATTGCCGTCTTTCGGTTGTAACGCTTGGCTAGATTGATTAAGTCTGCCAAGAAGTTCTTCATTCTCTGATACGGTCTGTTCTGCCTGTTGGGTTGCACTTGCCGCTTTAGTGGTTGCTTCATCGGCGGGCTTTTCAATAAATCGCTCCAGCTCTGCTGGAATACTTGCTTTATCAGACGCTCCCTGTGCCGACTTAGGCGCAGCTTCGCTCTCTTCACTATCCTGCGCTTTAGCTACCGCTTCCGTTTGTTTAGATTCCGCGGCTTTAACATCGGCTTCACCTTCAGACGCCTCACTCGACGTCGCTTTACCCGCCTCTGTGGCAGCTTTGATGTCTGCGTCCGCATCGGCACTTTTTTCGGCTTTAGAATCGCCTTTAATGAAAGAAGTAAGCTTGGAAAAGAAGCCCTCAGATTCAGAGGTTTCACTAGACGAGCTTGAACCGTCCACACTCAGTTTTGTGGCTTTAGCTGCATCCGTTGTCGGTGACAAATTCACATTCATAAATCAATAACTCATCATATAACCGAGGGTAATCAACCGCTTCGGCATATTAGTTAGATGGATTCTAATGCTCAATCGCACTACCGAACTGCGTCAAATAGATTACGAAAAGTGGCATTAAAACAGACCAGATTGTTCTAGTTATTGCAAGATACGCGCCAACCATAAGAATAATAAGTTGACGGTAAAGAGAATTAGTTTAAGGAACGACGAGAATATTGCAGAGTGGAAAACTCATCCATCTGCTTTTGCTCACGTTGATTTTGGATACGTTGCTTTTCAGTCTCTTTCTTCTCAATCATCCATTCATAAGAACGGCGCTGCTTACGACACTCAAGCCAATGCTTTTCGCAGTTTTCCACTTGCTCTTTAAAGTGAGACTCTGCCTGTTTTTGCTTAGACAAGGTGTCATCTAGCGTCGTCAAGAATCGGTTTAGGTGAGTATATTGGCTTGCCGTTAGCCCTTGCTTGCCGCGATCTACCAATTGCTGACAGTAATCGAGACGATATTTTTCGATCTGCTCAAGTTGTTGGTAGTAACCGCTCAGTTCAGTGCGAGCTTGGTTCAGCGCCAGTACTGCTTGGTTCTCACGATCTTTGGCTTGTTCCATTAAGAACTCTAACGCGTTATCCATGGCTCACTTACTCCCCTTTCAGCAAGCTACCGAGCATGTTTACACACATCTCGTATGGCACACTTTCTTTCATACCTTGTTGCAAGAAAGCGTCCAGTCTTGGCTTAAGCGTAAAGGCACTATCGATCGCGGGATCTGTTCCAGGTTTATACGCACCAATGGATACGAGGTCTTGGTTTTTACGGCAAATAGACAGCACCTGACGCACTGCTTTAGACATTAGCACATGCTCTTCGCTGGTAATTTGTGGCATGACACGACTGACCGATTTCTCGACATCTATTGCTGGGTAGTGACCCGCATCAGCCATTTCACGAGACAGCACCACGTGACCATCAAGGATCGCACGAGACGCATCGGCAATTGGGTCTTGCAGATCATCACCTTCAGTTAGAACAGTGAAAAATGCCGTTATTGAACCTTGGTCTGGGCTACCGTTACCCGCACGCTCTACCAATGCAGGCAACTTAGCAAACACAGAAGGCGGATAACCTTTGGTTGCTGGCGGCTCGCCGACGGAGAGTGCGATTTCACGCTGAGCCTGAGCAAAACGAGTGAGCGAATCCATCAGCAACAAAACGTCTAAGCCTTGATCGCGGAAGTATTCGGCAATGGTCAAGGCGGTTTGACAACCTTTTAGACGCATCAAAGGTGAAGAATCCGCAGGCGCGGCGACCACCACTGAGCGTTGACGGCCATCAACACCTAAAATTTCTTCAATAAATTCTTTTACTTCGCGTCCACGCTCACCGATTAGACCGACCACAACCACTTGCGCAGTTGTACCTCGTGTCATCATCCCTAAGGTGACCGATTTACCGACACCTGAACCAGCAAACAGACCGATACGCTGGCCTTTACCTACCGTCAATAGACCGTTGATGGCTTTCAGGCCAACATCCAAAGGTTCTGAGATTGGTTTACGCGCCAGCGGGTTGATAG
The DNA here is from genome assembly GCF_027587025.1 of Vibrio sp. LaRot3. Classification (GTDB taxonomy): domain Bacteria; phylum Pseudomonadota; class Gammaproteobacteria; order Enterobacterales; family Vibrionaceae; genus Vibrio. The sequence goes on from NZ_JAPPTI010000001.1 coordinate 1,463,990, forward strand.
GTTCAGCGTTAAACGAAGCACGCTTTTCTGTGTAGATAGGACCTAAGCCATCTAAAGGGTTACCCACGCCATCAATCACACGGCCCAGTAATTCCATACCCACAGGTAGACCCGTTTCGCTGGTCAAAGGGGTAACTTTCGCGCCCGGCAGGACACCTGTAATTTGTTCACTCGGCATCAAGAACAGGCTGTCACCGGAAAAGCCAACCACTTCTGCTTCCATCTCGCCATGCATGGTTTCAACACGACACAAACTGCCGATAGGGGCACGGCAACCAGTAGCTTCAAGGGTTAAACCCACCACGCGTACCAATTTACCCGACGCCACAGGGCGACAGGTTAAACCATTCACTTTGTATTGGGAGAGTCGGTCAGCGAGTGGCAGCACTAATCACCACCTTGATGGCGGTTCACACCACAAAAACTTTGCAGCACGCTTCGAATTCGCTCCTCCATACGGTAATTCACGCTCGACTCTCCCGCTTCGATCTGTACATCGCCGCGATTTAGCGCAGGCTCGCTATGCAATGTCCAATTTCTAAATTCGAGAGTCTCGTCCCCGTAGGAAGAACGAATGATTTCGACATCATCAGGATGCAGTTTTAACGTAATCGCATGGCCAGAAACCGGCAGCGATTCTACTGATTGTTTGATGGTATCCAGAATAACTTGAGGGTTGGTTTGAACCTCAACATGCACCACCTCTTTGGTTAAGGTGAGTACCATGTCGACTAGTTGCTTCTCAACCTGAGCATTCATTAGCTCAAGCGGTTGAGCGAACTGGTTAGCTAAGTTTACAAAGGTTTGAACTTGCTGCTGAATAAACTCTTGTCCAGCGGCAACCCCTTCCATCTTTCCGGCTTCTAAGCCTTCTTGATGGCCTTCTTGTAAACCTTGCTCTTTGCCTTTCTCATAACCTTGCTTGAAACCCGCCTCTTGGCCTTGATGCAGGCCATCTTGGTACGCTTGCTGTTTGATCAGCTCGATTTCAGCTTCGGTGAGTTCAACCGGCGCTTCTTCCTCCGGTTGTTCAAAATTAGGCATCCAACTAGGGTCGTAGTTCATCGCCGTTTCACGCGCTTGCGAGTGGGTTTCTGAACTGTAGTCAGGCAAGCCCCATTTCTGTGGCTTTTCTACTTGTTGGTCGTCATCAAGGCGCAAAAAGCCTCGTTTTCTCTCACCTGACATAGTACTTACCTAATTGTGAAATATAACAATGGAAATTATAGGAATTCGTCTGCGCCGCCAGAGAGCATCAGCTCACCTGCATCGGCCATACGACGAGCAATCGCCAACACTTCTTTCTGTGCTGCTTCCACATCCGATACTTTAATCGGTGGCATTGCTTCAATATCATCACGCATCATCTCAGCGGCACGCTTAGACATGTTCTTGAAGATCTTATCGCGCAAACCATCATCGGCACCTTTAAGCGCTTTCTGAAGAACATCTTGAGGAACATCACGCAGCAATTTCTGAATACCTTGGTCGTCCACTTCGATAAGGTTCTCGAATACGAACATAAGGTCTTGAATTTGTGTTGCCATGTCTTCGTCTTGGTCGCGGATTTGCTCCATCAACACGCCTTCGACATTGTTGTCCATGTAGTTCATGATTTCGGCCGCAGCCTTCAGGCCACCAATCTTGGCAGCTTGCGCACCTGCTTGACCAGCGAACTGTTTCTCCATGATTTCGTTCAGCTCTGCCAATGCCGATGGCTGAACTTCTTCAAGGTTGGCAATACGCATCATCAAGTCTAAACGGTCACGTTCAGCAAACTGAGACAAGATCTCCGCCGACTGATCCGGTTCAAGGTAAGACAATACGATAGTTTGAATCTGAGGGTGCTCGTTGATGATGATACTGGCTACCTGACGAGGGTCCATCCATTTCAGTGAATCAAGACCTTTCGAGCCTGTACCCAATAGGATTTGGTCAACAAGGTTATTCGCTTTGTCTTCACCAAGAGCCGCAACAAGGGTATTACGCATGAAGTCTTCACTGCCCATACCAATGTTGGTGTATTTCTGGATGTCTTCCAAGAATGCACGATGAACAACGCCTACTTTGTCTTGGCTAAGATCAGCCGCGCGTGCCATAGCACTACCAACACGCTGAACTTGCTTTGGCTCTAAGTGACGGATAATGCCTGCGGCATCTTCTTCGTTTAAGCTCAGCAGCAAAATTGCCGCACGCTCTTCACCGGGAATCGCTGAAATATCGACGGTATTTTCAGCCACTTCACCGCCTTGTTCTTGAGGTACGATTTCGTTAGGCATCTTGCATCCAATTCTTCACTACTTGCGCCGCAAGCTCTGGTTCATTCGCAACCAGTGCACGCACCGCTTTTAACACATCTTCATCTTTATGCAGATTTGGCAGATCAATGGTTGAGCCAAACTCAAACAGATCCCCACCATCTAGGTCACCACCAATTAGGCTCGTCTCACCATCCATACCGATAGGCAAACCGTCTGGACCATACATTTGATCATCATCTTCATCCGAAGCAGGGTTGAGAAGTTTCTTCATTGCTGGACGTACTAGAACGAGAACCACGATGATGATAACCAACGCACTTGCAAACCAACGAACCCAATCGTTGAAGTTTGGATGTTCCCAAATCGGCACATCTTGAATAATTTCAGACTCTGGCACAGCAAACTGCATGCTGAGAACATTCAGTAAGTCACCACGCGTTTCACTAAAGCCGACTGCACCCACCAACACTTGGCGGATCGAGTTAAGCTCTGTTTCTGATAGCGGCTGATAGGTCGTTTCGCCAGTGTCAGGGTTAACGATAGCGCGGTTCTTAATCGCGACAGCGACCGTTTGGCGATTCACTACACCCGTTTGACGGCGCTCATGGCTAATTGTTGTATCCAACTCGAAGTTACGGGTCGCTTCTTTGTGTACAGAACCTTGGCCTAATACTGAGCCATCTTTCATCTGTGCTACATCTTGAGGAATCGACGCATCCGCTGGAGGTTGATTACTCAATGCGCCCGGTACACCAGCGACAACATTACCGTTGTTGTAATCTTCTAGCGTGTACTCACTACGCGTTGACGGAGTGTTAGGGTCAAAACGTTTACGCGTTTGTTCTACCGCACTGAAATCAAGCTCGATATCCACCTGAGCGGTGTAATTACCAAAGCCTAAAATTGGGATAAGTACAGAATCTATCTTTTCGCGCAATGCTTGCTCTTGCTTACGCTCAAGTTCGTGCTCTTTACGGCGCGCCATTGAGGCTGCGTCTTGAGAGCCAGAACTTAGTAGTCGACCGTGTTGATCCGTCACTGTGACTCGAGTTGGCTTCATGCCCGGTACGGCACTCGACACCATATCGACAATCGAATCGACTTCTTCTTGTTTTAACGTGTTACCCGTATTCACCGTTAAGAACACCGATGCGGACGCTTCTTGGTTGTGACGTACGAACACACTTTGTTTTGGTAGGGCAAGTAAAACACGCGCTTTACGCACCTGTTTCATTTCTTCAATCGCTTTAGAAAGCTGACGCTCGCGGCTCAGTTTCAGACGTTCAAGCTCAAGGCGCTGAGAAACACCAAAGCCCATGTCTTGCAGCAAGATATCATCGCCAGCTTCTTTCTCTTGGTTTAAACCCGCACGAGCAAGATTGAGCTTAAGGCCGCTGTATTCAGCTACTGGCACCATAATGGTGTTGCCTTCAAGCGTGTACTCTTGTTTTTGTTGGTCTAAGTAATCAAGTACAGGGATCAGTTCTTCTGTTTCATATGCACCTAGTGGGCGCATTTCGGGTTCTTTCACCCAAAAGAACAGCATTACGATCAACGCAACACAGATAGAAATCGACAGCACCAATACAACTTGACGAAGTAGGTCGAGATCACCCACTGCCATATCGAACTTGGAACTGCTTTTTTCATCAAGATCAGGATTTTGACTCACGCCAGCATCCGCATCAGATTGCGTGATCAAAGCGTTATCAGAGCTAGACTCTGAAAGAGTCAAATCGGTTGATTGGTTTGGATCTGCCACAGAAAATACCTAAGTTACACTGGCATGTTCATCAATTCTTTGTACGCTTCAACAAGCTTGTTGCGTACCTGAATTGTTGCTTCAAATGCGACACTGGATTTGTTGCGCGCAATCATTACATCGGAAAGAGAAACCCCTTCATCACCGCGGTCAAAACGCATCTGAAGGTTACTTGAGGTTTTAGAAAGATCGTTAACGTTATTAATAGCGTTGTTCAATAGCGCACTAAAATCAGCGCCCACAGCCTGTCCTGTCGCCGCTGGTTTAGCGTTAGTGGCTTCAAGCATCATGGCTTGCATTTCACTATTAAATCCATCAACTCTCATCATTACCTCTGATGTCAACTATTTGACTAACTCTTTCGCTGTAATACTGACGCTGCAAATCCTATGCCACGTAGATATAAGGTATCGAAAATAGCACGTTAGTTTGGAATATCAATCCCTGCATCTCGCATTTTTGCTAGCTTGTAGCGCAAAGTACGTGGACTAATACCTAATTTCTCAGCCATTTCCTTACGACGACCACCACACTCAACTAAAGTCTCAAGAATAATGGCGTATTCTTGGTCTCTTAGTTCATTACCTAGGCCTGATGCTGAAGGCAGTGTTTGAGAAGCCTCAGCTTCAGCCACAGGTTTAACTGTTGGCGTCGCGACATGACCCGTTTCAACCACGTGCTGAAGGCTAGTAGCATCTTGCCAATCAAGCCCTTCAAGGAGAATATGATCGCCTGTGATGTGGCTGTTTTCGCTCAAGATTAATGCTCGCTGCACGACATTATCTAGCTCGCGCACGTTACCAGGCCAAGGGTACGCTACCAACTTATTCAATGCTTCCTCATTAATAGTTGGAACTGGCATCCCCAATTTTTGGCAGTGACGCTCAACCAAATGTTTAGCAAGCGGTGCGATATCGCCTTTACGCTCACAAAGCGCAGGCCATGCAATTGGGAATACATTTAAGCGGTAGTACAAGTCTTCACGGAAATTACCCTCTTGCACGTACTGCTTTAAGTCACGGTTACTGGTGGCCAGAACTCTGACATCTAATTTGATGCTCTTACGGCTACCTAAACGCTCGACTTCTCTTTCTTGTAGCACACGTAAAAGTTTAGCTTGTAGATTGAGATCCATCTCACTAATTTCATCGAGCAAGATGGTGCCGCCTTGAGCTTGTTCGAATTTACCCGGGCACGCTTGTACTGCACCAGTAAATGCGCCCTTCTCGTAACCAAATAAAGTGGCTTCCAACATATTGTCAGGAATGGCTGCACAGTTGATGGCAACAAAAGGGCCATCTTTGCGATTTGAAGCATTATGAATGTAGCGAGACATCACTTCTTTACCCGAACCACTCGGGCCAAGCACCATTACATTGGCATCGGTCTTTGCAACTTTATCTGCCAATGCGAGTAGTTTTAAGCTTTTCTCATCCGCCACTACCGCATCACCGTTATCGTCAGACTTAACGGGCGCATAGCGGCTTACCATGTTAAGTAAAACTTCTGGAGCAAAAGGCTTCGCCATGTAATCAATCGCGCCATCTTTCATAGCGGAAACGGCATCTTCAATGTTGGCGTAGGCCGTCATCAATAGCACTGGTAAATTTGGCCAATGCTGCTTGATGTTACGTAGAAGAGCTAAACCGCCCATACCGGCCATTTGCACGTCAGAGACCACGATATCTACGGCGTTGGACTTAAGTTTAACTAAGGCATCTTCAGCGCTGTCAGCTTCTAGCCACTCATAACCTGCTAGGGCTAGAGTATCAACCAGTGCTTCGCGTAGACCTTCATCATCCTCTACGATAAGTACTTTGCTTTGAGCCATTGTTATTCTCCAGTCGTTACTGCTTGTTCAGGTGATATGCGTCGCTCTAATGGAATGCACATTGTAAAGCACGCCCCATCACCCTCTTCTGAAATAAGTTCTAACCTTCCATCATGGGCACGGCACACCATTTGGACAACCGCTAAACCAAGGCCAGTACCTTGCGAGCGAGTTGTGAAGAAAGGTTCCATTATCTTTTGCTGCAATTCCTGCGGCACACCCGGCCCACTGTCTTGAACCGAGATTTTTAATTCGTTATTCACTGGACGGAAAAATACGTCCACTTGTGATTCTTTGCCTGCGATTTGAATCGCGTTCATCACTAAGTTACTTAATGCTGAAGCAATCGCATTGGCATTCCCCGTCAAGGTTGTTTCTTCTTGTTCAACCTCTAGGCAGTAGTCGATAGCATTATTTTTAATTGCGGTTTCCACCATCGGAGAAAACTCTGCAATCAAATCCGACACTTTAAATGGCTTAACCACTTTGTTGTCGCCACCTTTAGCAAACAACAGCATATCATTAACTTGTTTTTCAAGGTCATGCAGTCGATCAAGCAATTTGGTTTGAAAGCGATCTTTTGTTGCAGGAGGAAGATTCGGCGCACCTAAGTTCGCGGCATAAAGCATCGCACTTGAAAGCGGAGTCCGAACTTGGTGAGCCAGAGAAGCGACCATACGACCTAACGACGACAAACGCTGCAAGTCACTGATGCGCGATTGCAACAGGCGAGTCTCAGTCAAATCAGTGACCAAAATAAGCTGACCCGTTGCAGAAGCTGAAATCGCCAATCTTACTTTGCGTCCATTACGCAAAGAGATCTCATGACCATCATCTTCTCGCGGCGCAAACGCCTGCTGAATCACCTCAAACCACTTCTGCCCCACTAGCGGCACTTCCAATAAGCGCAGCGCTTCAGGATTCGCTTCACGCACGACCCCTTGGGTATCGAGCAGAATCACGCCTGCAGGCATAACATCCAATACCTGTTGGTAACGTTCTACTTGCTCTTCTAAAGAGCCTAAATGGTGATTTTCGCTTTGCTGGCTAGATTGCATGTCGTTTTTTTGCCTCAGATACTACAATGGCTTGAAATGCAAAATGCACGCCAAGCCATTTTATTATATTTTACAATAAGTTAAGGTAAAGTCGATTTTTTGACAGCGCCTTATCTTTGTAAATTGTATTTGCGCATCTTCTCTACAAGAGTAGTACGACGCATACCCAGCATATCCGCTGCACGAGCAACAACACCACCCTGCGCTTCAAGCGCTTGGTTAATCATTGTCACCTCTAGTTCAGCCAACATCTCTTTGAGATTCACCCCTTCAGGAGGCAGAGATTGCGGCGCGTTTTCGCTGCTAGGGAACAAGTCTGACTCGTCCAAATCAAAATCGTCAGAGAAGATATTCGCTAGCGCATCGCGCTCTTGCTCTTCAACGGAAATCACCGGATTGTATTCTGGTTGGAACTCAGGAATATCACTGTAACGATACTTAGTCGGTAGATGGTTTACATCCACTAAGCTATTTGGATACAGAATGATCATGCGTTCAACTAGGTTAGCTAGCTCACGCACGTTGCCCGGCCAATCATGCTCAGTCAATGAGTTAATCGCTCGTGGAGTAAAACAGATAGGCTGAGCGCCTTCTGCTTCCATACGGGTCATTAACTCTTGAAGCAGTAATGGGATGTCTTCTTTACGCTCACGCAAAGCTGGCATCTCGATCGGGAAGACGTTGAGGCGATAGTATAAGTCTTCGCGGAACGACTCTTCGTTGATCATGGTATCAAGATTACGGTGTGTCGCCGCTATAATACGCACATCAGCACGAATGGTACTGTTACCACCTACACGCTCAAAACAGCGCTCTTGTAGAACACGCAGCAACTTAACCTGCATTGGCATCGGCATATCACCGATTTCATCCAAAAACAGAGTTCCGCCTTCCGCAAGTTCAAAACGGCCTTTACGCGCGGTGATAGCACCGGTAAACGCCCCTTTTTCATGACCGAACAGTTCGCTTTCTAAAAGATCTGGCGGAATCGCACCACAGTTAATTGGCACAAACGGCCCACCACGGCGTGATGAATGGTAGTGGATATTACGTGCGACCACTTCTTTACCAGTACCTGACTCACCCAGAATCAATACGTTCGCTTCCGTAGAAGAAACCTGCTCAATCAGGTGACGTACTTCTTTAATACCATGGCTTTGCCCGACTAGACTGCGAAATAAAGTGTTCTTACGAGCAGTAGAGACGACATTAACGCCTTTACGACCCAAAAAGTCTTTGCAGTGACGGAGCGCTTCGCTGAGCTGCGGGTAGTTCAATGGGAAAGCAAGATCACCAACATAGTTGGTAAAATCATCGACATTGCGAAACTCTTTGTTCGCAACCAAAAGAGGTATGTGATTGGCACGCGCGAGGGCATCACCCAACTTTTTTGCTTCAGTGCTGTTAGATATAGAGCCAACAATGCATCCAGACCAAACTCCGGATAAATCTAACGTATCAATTTGTGCGGCACTGATAACTTCGCACTGTTCACCAACGAACTCTAGAATACTAGATAAGGTCGCTTGTGCTTGCGCGTCGTCTTCAATTACAAGTAATTTTGCTAAACCTTGCATAGGTGAGAATGATTGCCTTCATTAAATACTTGGGGCTGCTGACATAATATGTAATTTGCTCTCTAACTTTGTTCGAGTAATTTTAACGATAGTCAAAATACAAATTTCAGCAACAAAAAAAGCCACTAGGCTAGTTAGTGGCTTCTATTCTATTTGATAAAAAAAATAAGGCAACCAAGCAATTATGGGGTGTGATATTAACCCAAAGCTATTTTTTTTAAATATCCAAATAAAATAACACTTATTTAATAAATTGCTTACAAACCAACATCTTGCGCTGTTAAGTTATGAAACTCAGTTGGGATCTGTTCCCACGCAGATTTAATCTCGCGAATAATGTCGATAACATCGTCAATTGGCTGCGGATCGTTCTGATGATTTGCCGCAGTAATTTGTGTAATCATGAATTCGTACAATTGATCCAAATTTTGAGCAATATCACCACCGTCGTCCATCGATAGACAACTGCGCAAGCTAATAATGATATCTAGCGCTTTACCTAGACGCTCACCTTTCGCTGGAATATTACCTTGCTGCATTGCAGCTTTACCTTGAATCAAGCGCTCAATCGCACCAGACATCAGCATCGTTACGATCTTATGCGGGGAGGCCGCACTGAGCTGGCTATCTACCGATACCTTCTTGTATGCCTGTAATGAACCGCGCATAACATTCCTCTTTATAAAAACTTTTTGTATTGCTGAACCGACTTACTGCCGTGTCGATACTTATGTAGGGTCTGACCTATCGCTGCTGTCTGCTGCGCCATCAAGTCCACCACTTCTTTAGTCAGAGCAATCGCCTTTTGCCATTGTTCTGTTTCTGCCAACTCAGGTGACTTTTTGACGTCGCTAATGATAGTTAGCAACAATTGTTCCCTTTTATCGACCAACGAATGAATTTCTTCAGTATCAATGTCAGCGGATGTAAGGGTGATTTTAATATTGCGATCGAGATCACTCAATAACTTTAGCTGTTCTAGGAAATTATTGGCCAAGAGCATTCATCATCCCTGCCAATTGAGCTTGCATTTTACTGGTCGAATCTTGCATCGCAGAGAATTTAGCATGAGTTCGTTTCTCTAGACCTTCCATACGACGGTCTAACTTCACTTGATCATCTTGTAAACGATAGTTTCTTTCTACCAAGCTCTGTTCGCGGGTTCTTAGCGAACCTTGAACACCGGTAATGCCATGAATCGCATCTTCAACCTTTTTGGCAAAGCCTTGGTTGCCACCAAAGAAGTCTTCCAACTTACCAAAGTTGTTATTCAACTGCCTATCCAGCATGTTGTAATTGATCTCTAATGTACCTTGGCGAGTCGTGGTAATACCGAACTCGGTCAATGATTTTAGATCTTCTGGGGCAGGTTCAATCGATGATGAGAACACAGACTTCAAACGAGAATCTGCGCTACGTACCGTACTATCTCCTGAAAGCGGCCCCGCTTGACCCGTTAATGGGTCTACACTTGCTAAGTCTTTAGATAGCTGATGGAACTGGTTGTAAGCGGCGACAAATTGTTCGATGTCTTCACGCACACCTTGTCGATCGTATTCAATATCGATTTCTGATGGTCGCTGAGTTGGGTCGCTGCGACCTTTCAAGGTTAAATCTACGCCATCAATGGCATCTTCAATAATGTTATTATTACTTGAGAGCTCGGCAACACCATCAAGCAACACTTTAGAATCTTGCGCCGCTTGCACTTGAGTCATGCCGCCATAGGCATCAAAAGATGATTGCGCGGCTTTTAGATCCGCTTGAGCTTTATCAATACGTTCTAAATATTCACGTTGCTCAGGCGGTAGCAAATCACGTTTGGCTTGCTTTGCTTGTGCATCATCAAGCTCACCAGCCGCGAGAGCAGCATCAATTTTATCGGCTTTCACTTTATCTGCCGCATCAATCATCGCCTGCTCTTGTGCCATTTGTTTATCGAGTGCTGCTTGTGCTTCTTTTGGCGTAACGTAAGAATCGGTCAATGTGCCCGAAGCAGTATTCGACCATCCTGGCACATCACCCGCTTTTTCTTGCGCTTTTGAGTCTAGCTCTGGCTCTGGTTCCCAGTAAGAATCCAATAAAGTGCCTGATGCTGTTTCTGTCCAACCGGGAATACGGTCTTCAGGTTTAATATATTTGTTTGCAGCTTGGCCTGCGTTCGCAGCGGCAGTAAGTGCCGCGGATGACATTTCGTTAGTTGGTGTGATGTCTTTTGCCGCATTTGGGTCGACAACACTTGCCGCTTGCTTAGTGGTATCGGCAATTTCTTGATCGACAACTTTTGCCGCATCGATATTCGCTTGGGCAATTCGGTCAGCGACCAATTGTTCTTCTGGTGTGAGCGGGCTGAGTAGCTCTTGAGCAGCCGCTCGGGCGCTTTCAAGGTCTTCTACTCGTTGCTCTAAGGTTTTGTATTCAAGACGTTTAAGCAGATTATCTGGCTTATCTGTCTCAACACTCATTTTAACGGCGTTGTCCTGACCTGATGCGTCAGAAGCAACGATAAGACGAGGGCCGTTGACATCATTGATAACAGAAGCACGCACTCCTGGGTTAGATTTAGTGCCGTTAATACCACGGACAATATCACCTAACTTGGAGTGCTCTTTTACGTCAACAACGAACGACTTGCTGCCCATCGAAATACGCAACTTACCCGCGTTAAACTTGCCATCTTCTGGAAGTACATCAGAGGCAATCTTATGGCTTTGAGCAAGTTGCAACACATCGACAGCATAACGGCCTGCAATAGCTTCAGTTGTAGCGGTTGCTGATACTACGGTGTCATCAGTAGACTCCACCGTTCTCGCAGCAAACGCCTTTTCTTGACGGAAACTTGCCATCAAGTTTTTCATCGTATCCAGCGACTCTCTAAGCCGCCCATAAGCACTAATACTGGTATCAATTTCAGTGCGCTCATTGTCGATGCGCTGCTGCTTTGGAGTGCGCTCTGCATCGACAATTTTGCTCACCATGGAATTGATATCCATGCCAGTATTCATCCCTATCGGGCCAAAACTCATCTAATCACCTCAAAATACGATTACACCTTATCGATCACCAAGCCCGATGAATACCGAGCAGTTTGTTCTCTAAGGCGTCGCAAGACTTCCAACATTTCCTCATCGGGTATCTGACGAATTATCTCACCAGTGCTTTCTTCAAAAATGGTGACGACATCTCGACCTGATTCTTCATCGACTCGAAAAGATAAACTGGTGTTGATTGAAGAGATAAACTCGTTCATCTGTTCAACCACCTTTTCACGCTCTTGCTCAGATAGCTTCTGCCTAACTTGCATGGCTTCGGCTGTCTGTTCGACTGAACGTGATGCCAACTGATCTAATTCTGTTGCCACATCCTTCTTCGAAGGTAAGGAAACTCCTTGCGGATTATCATATCCCGAAGCAATTTTAGTGCCACTTTGTGAGCCATAAGACTGGATGTTCGACGTGTAGGATGGTATCTCCATAACAATCTCCCTTCCACCTCATAGGTTGGTAGCTCAAACGAGCTACGCATCCTAGTCAGCTCGGCTGTTACTTTAACCCAATAGGCTTAGTGCTGCAGTTGGAGTCTGCTTAGCTTGTGCCAATACTGACGTACTCGCCTGCTGTAGGATCTGAGATTTCGTCATTTGGGTTGTTTCTTTTGCGTAGTCAGTATCACGAATACGGCCACGCGATGCGTTTACGTTCTCGTTGATATTGTCTAGGTTGTTGATCGCATGATCAAAACGGTTTTGGAATGCACCTAATGATGCACGTTGGCTATCAACCGATTTCAATGCGCCGTCAATAACAGATACAGCAAGTTGTGAGCCAGCTACTGTTGATACATCAATATCAGCCACTGTCACATCTTGTGCAGCACCAAAGCCAAGGTCAGTACCTAGACCACCAGCAATAGTAACATTACCGTCGACTTTATTGGTTGCGGCGAATAACTGCATTTTACCATCTTCACCAACCGATGCTTTCACATCTTCACTTTGGCCGTTGATGTAAGTTGCAAGCTGCTCAACATCATCGCCAACTTTAGCGTCAATGCTGATAGATTGAGCGTCACCATGCACATCAGTATAGCTAAGCGTTATGTCAGTCGTACCCGCTTGCACGCGCCAATCTGCTGCTTTACCTGTCGTTGCTGTGTATGACTTACCACCCATCTCAGCCGTATCTGAGCGCATATTACTCATGGTTAGCTGTACTGCTTCACCAGAGCCAGCACCAATCTGGAATGATTGGCTACCGTATTTACCGTTCAGTAGTTTGTTACCACCAAATGACGTCGTTTCCGCAATACGGTTTAACTCATCATTTAACGCAGTCACTTCTTCTTGAATCGCTACACGCTCCGAACGAGAGTTCGAACCATTTGATGATTGCAGCGATAGATCACGCATACGTTGCAGAATGTTGGTGGTTTCATTCATCGCACCTTCTGCTGTTTGCGCAATAGAAATACCATCGTTGGCATTTCGAACGGCAACATCTAGGCCACGGCTTTGTGACGTTAGGCGGTTAGAGATTTGCAGACCTGCTGCATCATCTTTCGCGCTGTTGATTTTATAACCAGACGACAAACGTTCCATAGACTTTTGCATACCATCAGTAGCATTGTTTACGTAACGCTGTGCGGTCATCGCGGACACATTCGTATTCACGTTGATTGCCATATTTTGATCTCCTTAGGCATTGGGGAATGCATCTCAGTGTCTCTCACCTCACTTTGACGCATCTCATTTCTCTCAATCCTTTAACGGCGAGAGGAATATAACCTTTAGAGAAAAATTTAATTTTTTTAGATTTTATTTACTGGCATCGATAAAACGTGACCCGCTTCTAGTTGATGATGAAATCCACAACCGTTAGATACAAAAAAATCCAGCCGAAGCTGGATTTTTATATTTGGGACTCTGATTAGCCTAGTAGGCTTAGTGCAGAGTTTGGCGCTTGCTTAGCTTGAGCCAAGATAGAGCTTGAAGCTTGAGAAAGAATTTGCGACTTAGTTAGTGCAGTTGTTTCTTTCGCGAAGTCAGTATCTTTGATACGGCTCTTAGATGCGTTCACGTTTTCGTTGATGTTATCAAGGTTGTTGATTGCATGCTCGAAACGGTTTTGGAAAGCACCCAGTTCAGCACGGTGGCTATCTACGTATTGTAGCGCTGCGTCAACAACTGCTACTGCTTCTTGAGCGCCACCAACTGATGTTACGTCGATAGTATCTACAGTCTTGTCACCAGATGCTGCCATACCTAGGTCAGTAGATAGTGCACCAGATAGTGTTACAGCGCCGTCTACTTTGTTTTGACCAGCGAATAGCTGAAGTTTACCGTCTTCGTTTACAGAAGCTTTAACGAAATCTTGTTGACCGTTAATGTAGGTTGCAACTTCTTCGATATCGTCGCCTTCTTTAGCATCGATAGAGATAGTTTGTGCAGTACCAGATACATCGTTAAATGCCATAGTGATGTTTTGAGTACCAGCAGCAACCGTCCAATCAGAACCTTTAGAGTTCGCAGCTGCGTAGCTTGAACCACCCATGCCAGCATTGTCACTACGCATGTCGTTTAGTGTAAGCATTACTGCTTCACCGTTGTCCGCACCAATCTGCATAGATTTAGTTTCGAACGTACCGTTTAGTAGTTTGTTACCACCGAAAGAAGTTGTTTCAGCGATACGGTTCAATTCGTCGTTCAGTGCTGTCACTTCTTCTTGAATCGCAACACGCTCAGATTTTGAGTTAGAGCCGTTTGCAGATTGTAGAGATAGGTCACGCATACGTTGCAGGATGTTCGTAGTCTCGTTCATCGCACCTTCAGCTGTTTGTGCGATAGAGATACCGTCGTTCGCGTTACGTACTGCTACGTCTAGGCCGCGGCTTTGAACGTTTAGACGGTTAGAGATTTGAAGACCAGCTGCGTCATCTTTTGCGCTGTTGATTTTCGAACCTGAAGACAAACGCTCCATTGAAGTTTGTTGTGAGTTTGTCGCTTGATTTAGGTAACGCTGAGCTGTCATTGCTGAAACGTTAGTATTTACATTCACTGCCATGGTGATTTCTCCAATTGATTTTCCGATGTTTCCGGTTTCCGACGTCTCGGAAAACCAAGTAGTTCTCTCAAAGTTACTTTCTTTAACGGCGCGGTTTTGGAAACCTTTAGTATTTTTTTAAGTTTTTTTTGAAAAAAGTCTGTTTGGCGAGAAAGGTGTGACGAAAAGGATAAAAACAATAAAAAGTGCATATTTCTGCTAAAGCTTTCCTTCGTTAGGTCGATACCATTCTCTTTTTCGAGAATTTATCTCTATCCCAGCAACGTCAAAGCCAAATTAGGCGCTTGTTTTGCCTGCGCGAGTATTGATGTACTTACTTGCTGCAAAATTTGCTGCTTAATCATCTGTGTGGTTTCTTTTGCGTAGTCAGTATCTTTGATACGGCTATTCGACGCCGCTAAGTTTTCATTGATATTGCTTAGGTTATTAATCGCATGACCAAAACGGTTCTGCATTGCACCCAGCTCTGCGCGGTGGCTATCGACATATTGCATCGCAGTATCTAATACCGCCACTGCTCGTTGCGCGCCACCAGCACTGGTTATATCAATATTATCAACCGCTTCATAACCCGCTGTATTAAGTTGAAGCTGATTTGCTAAAGAGCCAGAGAAGTTAATCGTGCCCGACGTTTCTTTTCCCGCCATGAAGATCTGTAACTGACCCTCTTCATTCACTGACGCCGATATTTTGTCTGTTTGACCATTAATATAAGTGGCTAGTTCTTCGATATCGTCGCCGACCTTAGCCTCTACATTGATTGTCTGTTGCACGCCTCTTGCGTCAGTATAAGTCATATCCAACTGCTGCTGACCCGATGAAACCTGCCATGTAGAATCGGCTTTCGCGTTAGCAATATAACTAAAGCCCCCCATCGCAATATCATCAGTACGCATGTTTTTTAATGTCAGTTGAACCGCTTCACCTGAACTTGCGCCAATTTGAAATGCTGAATTTTCAAACGAACCATTGAGCAATTTTCGACCACCAAAAGAGGTCGTTTCAGCGATTCTATTCAATTCATCATTCAAAGCGCTCATTTCTTCTTGTAACGCTTGACGCTCTGCAGAACTGTTTGCGCCATTTGCTGACTGCAAAGAAAGATCACGCATACGCTGCAATATATTGGTCGATTCATTCATCGCCCCTTCTGCAGTTTGCATGATAGAGATCCCATCATTGGCATTACGCATCGCCACATCTAGACCACTCATTTGAGTTTCAAGACGATTAGAGATTTGTAAGCCGGCAGCATCATCTTTGGCGCTATTAATACGACTCCCTGAAGAGAGTCTCTCCAAGGATTGGTTCAACAACTCTGTCGCATTGCTCAAGTGGCGCTGCGCGGTCATTGCAGAAACATTGGTATTAACGGTAATCGTCATGAATGCATACAACTCTATTTGGGATTACTCTCTGTATCGGCAAGAGTTGGATTTCTTTAGTTTAAATTGTTCACTAAACGACAAAGCCGAGCACTATGGCTCGGCTTTATAATTCACAGCAGGTGATATCGATTATTTCACAGCAAGCGCTTGTAGCATTTCGTTACTAGGAGCGAAGAAATAAGCGCCTGTCACCGCATGGGTAAAGCGAAGCATTTGGTCCGTCTTGCCATCTGTTGCACCGTACATGCTTTCTAGCATCGCTTTAAAATTGTGCAGCGTATTACAGTAAGCAATAAACAGCAGACCATGATCACCACTTGCGCTGCCATAAGGCAAGCTATGGCGAACAATCTTAAGGCCTTTGCCTTCTTCTTTAATATCCACACGCCCAACGTGAGATTGCGCAGGAACATCATCTAGCTCGATAGAATCTGGCTTCGTGCGGCCAATCACTTTTTCTTGCGCTGAAATGTTCAAACGATTCCATGCCGGCAGATTATGCACAAAACGTTGCACCATCACGTAAGACCCACCAACAAACTCACCTTGAGGAATGATCGCAACTTCTTCACGTACCGCCTCTTTCGGGTTCTCTGTACCGTCAACAAACATGGTCATATCGCGTGAGTCTAGGTAACGGAAACCTGCAGTTTCATCGACCACTTCCACATCGTCTGCAATCTCACTTAATAGGTTGCGCAGTGTATAGAAGTGCAAATCATGGCGATTTGAATGAAGGTGAATCAACACATCAACGTCTGTACTTGGCGCAACCACATCGCCCTCACCTAGTACAGGAAACTCAATAAGCTCTGCTGGCATCGTTTGATTTAACATCGCCCAACATTGGTGTGTGAATGCAATCGAAAGGGTTAAGTTCGCATCTGGTTGCTGCTCATTTAACTCCGAAACCAACTGCGGTAATGCTTGAAGTTGGTTAATGACTTGCTGTGGATTCTGCTTAATTTTTAGCAGCGTGTACTGCGCAAATGGTCCTGCTTCAGGAAGAATTGCCGTTTGAGGGTGTGACATTATTTGCTCCTCAGTTGTTATTGTATTTTTGCTCAGTGTAATTGTTATTTCAGCTTAGATATTGATTATGATCAGGCGCATCACTGTTGTTTGAGCGCCTAACTGAATTTACTTATACGTTTACTTAGTCGGTATTTGACTTAAAACAGTCAGAGACGGTTTTACTTTGATAGAGATAAATCGAAAACCATAAAAGTGCCAACATGATCATGCCATTTACCCAACTGAACGCCCCCGCCTGTAGATAGACGTGATACAAACTTTGCCCGAGTTGGATAATCGTTATCACTAGAGTCACTGGTTTGGCTAACCACTTTACTAAATTCACTGCCCAACGACGCTCTGGTGAGCGTAAACCAATCAGCCACATAAAGAGAATACTTGGTACACCCATGGCAAGGCCTAAATAAAGCATGTGGTAATCAGGATAGACATAATTGAGGATTTTATCACCACTGTTACGAGTGACTCCTACGGCAATAAAAACGATCCAGGCTCTCGCGAGCAGCAACCACCCTAGCCAAAGCCACTTTGGTGCTTGGAGAAAACCGTTTTTATCGTATGCTTCAATGGCGTAACGCATATCTCGCCTGCGATATAGAAAGGAAAACAGCCATTACTTTACTCAAATTTGGTTAGCTTGCTACTCATTGATGAAAATATTCTGCAAATCTTGCCTGCCAACTCTTTGCATCAAGTTGCCCCACGTGTTTATAAACAATCTCACCTTGACCATTAACTAAGAAAGTCACCGGCACGACCGTTACCGAAAGCTGATCAGACAACTCTCCCTTAGGGTCGTAAATAACATGCTGAAAAGGGTTACCCATTTGATTAAGAAAATGAATGGCCGATGAGCGCTTGTCTCGGTAGTTAACCCCTATAATGGGGATACCTTGTGCATTTAACTCTTCGATAAAACCATGCTCTGCCCGGCAGTAACCACACCATGACGCCCAAACATTAATTAACTGCATATCGTGGCTGATTAAATCTTGTAACGACAACGCTTGTGGAGAGTGCAGCTCTTTAACATCGATGGTTGGTAAACGCTGCGTAGAAGCAGACAACTGAGGCCCTAAGTTACCTTGGCGAACACCGACAACAAGCACCACAGAAAAAACTAGCGTCATCACCAATACCAAGACAATTTTTTTCATGCACATCTCTCGCAGTCATTCATCACTTTAGTAATACCCCATCTTAAAGTGGCATTTCTAATCTCAATTACAGGAACGCGAAGCAGACCAACAAACTACCCCATGGTAGACTGGCAAATATCAGGAATAATGAAGACGTTACAATGAAACAGAAAGTTGTCCCATCAGAGCAAACTCAACAAGAAGCAATGAAAATAGCCAAAGCAACCCAAAAACCCGGCCAAACCAAAGAGCAGACCAAACTGGTTGCCCAAGGTATAGAAAAAGGCATTGCTCTATACAAAAAACAGCAAAAAGAGAAATCGCGCCAAGCAGATAAAGCGAAGAAGAAAATAAAAAAACAAAGACAAGCAGAAAACGCCGACAATATGGAAGTCGCAATAACTGAACCTCGGATGACGACCAAATCCTCTAAGCTTCCTTGGATACTTTTGGCACTCAGCTGGATCGGGTTTGCGGTTTATTTCGGGTTTTCCAAATAAATAAAAAAAGCCAACAGCGATTAAAACTGTTGGCGAGAGCGAGTAGATTATAGCCCTCAAAATCAGGTGTACAATATAAACTTGGGGGCATTTATATTATCCACCTGACGCATGTCCGTTTAGCTCTTCAAAATAAACGTATCACTCAAAGCTCTAAGATCTTCCCCAATTCTAGCTAACTCCTTACCTGCTTCCTCTGTTTGTTGTGAAGCTAGTGACGTTTGCTCAACAACCCCTTGTATCGTGTTCATTCGTGTACTTACTTCTTCTGCTACAGTACCTTGCTCTGTAACAGCTTGATGAGCCTGTGCACTCATATCGGTAATCTGACCAATTTCCGTCGAGATCGAAGTCAACGAGTTATTCACTTCTTCTGTTTGAATCACCATTGCCGATACCTGTGTCTTGCTTTCAACCATCTTATCAACGGCAGATTCGGCCCCAGACTTCAAGTTGTCGATCATTTTTTCGATTTCCACTGTCGAATTTTGTGTTTTTTGTGCTAATGAACGAACCTCATCAGCAACAACAGCAAAACCGCGCCCATGATCACCCGCTCTAGCCGCTTCAATTGCAGCATTTAAAGCCAGTAGATTAGTTTGATCTGATATATTTTTTATTACATCGAGAATAGATACAATATTCTCACTATCTACACGAACGGATTGAATCACTTGCTCTGATGCATTGATAGCTTCAGCTAACTCGTTCATACCAGTGACAGTTGCGATAACGAGGTTATTCCCTTTTTTGGCTTCTTCATAAGCAAGGTTTGCTGACTGTAGAGTATTTTCTGCTTTCAATGCTACTTCATGCGCTGATGCACTCATCTCCGTCATTGCCGTTGCAACTTGCTCAATATCTTGTTGTTGTGCAACAACACCGTTACTCGTTTCATTGGTCAAAGCAGATAGCTCTTCGGACGAAGTCGCTATATATGAAATGTTGTCTTTCATCCCTCCGATCATATCCCGTAACCGTTTAGCCATATCACTAGTAGCATTTGCTAGTATACCCAACTCATCTTTTCGTTCAGTAGATAAGCTAACATCCAAATCTCCATCAGCGATTTTCTGGATACCATCCACACAGTTAGATAACGGTAATACAATAGAACGACTCATTAGATAGGATATTCCGCCTCCGAAAAGAACAGCCAAAGTCGCGATTGAAAAGTTCATCAAAACCATCTGATCACCACTTTCATCAAGGTTTATTTGTGCTTGAACTCTCAACGCTTCAGCTAAGTCCTCTATTTCGATAGTATTTTTAGCTAATAAAAGTCCATCTTTTTCTGACTTCCTTTGCACTTCTACATATTGATTAAACGATACACTATAATAAGAAATTAATTTAATTAATGCACTTTCATCCTCCCCAGAAAATGTAGAAGACGTTAGCTTTTTCATTTTACTAACAATTTCATTTATTTCTGTTATATACTCTATATTTTTAGATATCACATAGTTTTTTTCTGCTCTCCTTGCTTCCAACATATATTTTATCAGTCTATTGGAATCATCTGCTCTATCGATAAGACTATGTGCACTACTTTGATATATATTTCGTTCTTGATTTAGCAGTCCATATAATTCTTTTTTAGCCTTTTGCCTATGCATATCAAAGGCATCATCAACATCTCTAGCAGAATCTCTCATTCCGTCAGATAATTTGTCTAAAACAACTAAATTTCCAGCATAAGACAGTAAAGCAGTTTCATGTTTTGATATATTATCTATTATTTTATTAATTGCTATTTTTTCTGGCCCATCCGATTCTTCTTTCGCAATCTTAACCAACCAGTTATTAATATCGCTCAAAATCTCTATTACTTTCTCACGATATTCGACATTATGT
>NZ_JAPPTI010000010.1 GCF_027587025.1 Vibrio sp. LaRot3
AATGACTGTTGAGCTAATCGCACCAATCGCAATGGACGAAGGTCTTCGTTTCGCGATCCGTGAAGGCGGCCGTACAGTAGGTGCTGGTGTTGTTGCTAAGATCTTCGCTTAATTCTTAAGAATTATTTGAAGATATTGCGATACTCGCATTAAGAAAAAGGAAGCTTCGGCTTCCTTTTTTCGTTTTGGTTATAAGCAAAATTGACGGCTTAACCTTGATTCAATTTAAGTTGCTTATCGATAAAACATCGACTTAAACTCATTCCACTTGTTCTCTTTATCCCTTTCTTTACTAGCACTGCTCTCATGTGCTTCTTTCTGCGTTTTTATATAACAAATCGGTCTTAATTTTGCTGAAGATCTAAGTGGTAACAAGAACAATTCTTGTTTATATTTCTTGGCACAGAGCGGTTATTTGGAAAGTAGTATGTACGTCTGTTTATGCCATGGTGTTTCAGATAAGAAAATCAGGAAGTTAGTGTTAGAAGAAGGCATTTCTGATATTCGAGGCATTAAAAAGTGCACGGCATTAGGTAGCCAATGTGGCAAGTGTATTAAGCAGGCGAAAGAAATCCTCGACCAAACAGCGCCAGTTTTGTATCAACAAGCAAGCTAAATGCTTGTTGAGCTTTTTGACACCTTCTTGATTGGTTCTACAGTTTAAAGTGAGCCAACGAGGAGGGTTTTGTCATGAAAGGCGATCCAATAATAATTCAACATCTCAACAAAGTGCTCGGCAATGAGCTTGTCGCAATCAATCAATATTTCCTACACGCACGCATGTATAAAGACTGGGGTCTAAAGCATCTAGCGGATAAGGAGTATCATGAATCGATAGACGAGATGAAACATGCCGATCATCTTATTGAACGCATTTTATTCTTAGAGGGACTACCTAACTTACAAGATCTCGGCAAGCTGATGATTGGTGAAGATACCAAAGAGATGCTTGAGTGTGATTTGAAGTTAGAGATGGCCGCCATACCAGATTTAAAAGATGCTATCGCCTACGCAGAAGATATCCATGATTATGTCTCGCGGGATCTGTTCCAAGATATTTTGGAAGACGAAGAAGAGCATGTGGATTGGTTAGAAACACAGCTAGGCTTGATTGACATGACAGGGATTCAAAATTACCTGCAAGCTCAATATGTTGACGAAGACGATGATGATTAGTCTTTAAGTAAGATTTGAATAGAAAGAGCACCTTAGCCATAGGTGCTCTTTTTGTTTTTGTCCTTTCTTCTAGCCATACATTTTGCTTGCTAAAGTTGCTCTGTTTCTGTACTATTCGTGCTCCTTAAATCTCAGTCAATTATCTTTAGTTCCTTGCTTCCTCTGGATGACTGAGCCAACTGTGGAAGCTAATAATCCGTAAGGAGCAACCAATGCGTCATTACGAAATCGTATTCATGGTGCACCCAGATCAAAGCGAGCAAGTTGCTGGCATGATCGAGCGTTACACTGGTTCTATCACTGAAGCTGGCGGTAAAGTACACCGTCTAGAAGACTGGGGTCGTCGTCAACTGGCTTACCCAATCAACAAGCTTCACAAAGCTCACTACGTTCTAATGAACGTTGAAGCTGACCAAGCTGTAATCGATGAACTAGAAACTGCTTTCCGTTTCAACGATGCAGTTCTACGTAACATGATCATGCGTACTAAGTCTGCTATCACTGAGCAATCTATCATGCTTAAGCAAAAAGAAGAGCGTGCAGAGCGTGCTCCTCGTCGTGAAGAGCGTGCAGAAGCTAAACCAGAAGCAGCTGCTGAGTAATTGATTGTATGACCAATCGAATGGAGCTGAGTGGCACTGTTGCTAAGCCTCCTATTCGTAGTAAAAGCCCTAGTGGCGTAGAACATTGCCGGTTTTGGCTAGAGCATCGTTCTACGGTTATTGAAGCTGACCTACCGAGACAAGTTTATTGTCGTATGCCGGTAGTGATTAGTGGGCAAAGGTCAACAACACTCACTCAAGATTTAGTACAAGGCAGTAGCATTAAGGTAGGCGGTTTTGTCGCTTATCAGACCGGCCGAAATGGCGTGGGAAAACTAGTGCTGCATGCCGACAACATTACTTATATTTAGATCAGGAGATAGCCCATGGCTCGTTTCTTCCGTCGTCGTAAATTCTGCCGTTTCACTGCAGAAGGCGTACAAGAGATTGATTACAAAGACGTAGCAACTCTTAAAAACTACATCACTGAAGCTGGTAAAATCGTACCTAGCCGTATCACTGGCACAAGCGCTAAGTACCAGCGTCAACTAGCTCGCGCTATCAAGCGTTCGCGCTACCTAGCTCTACTACCGTACACTGACAAGCATCAGTAATCGGTTCGTTTTATTAAGAAAGAGGATTAAACAATGCAAGTTATTCTACTTGATAAAATCGGTAACCTAGGTGGTCTTGGCGATACAGTAAACGTTAAGTCTGGCTACGCTCGTAACTTCCTTATCCCACAAGGTAAAGCAGTTATGGCAACTAAAGGCAACGTTGAAATGTTCGAAGCTCGTCGCGCTGAACTAGAAGCTAAAGTTGCTGAGCAACTAGCTGCTTCTGAAGCACGTGCTGAGAAAGTTAACGCTCTAGAAGCTGTTGTTATCGCTTCTAAAGCTGGTGACGAAGGCAAACTATTCGGTTCTATCGGTACTCGTGACATCGCTGATGCAATCACTGCAGCAGGCGTTGAAGTTGCTAAGAGCGAAGTTCGTCTTCCTGAAGGCGCACTACGTAACACTGGTGAGTTCGAGATTAGCGTTCAACTTCACTCTGAAGTATTCGCTACAGTTAACCTACAAGTTGTTGCTGCTGAGTAATTCAGTATCAAGACGTATTTTAAAAGCACCTGTTCGCAGGTGCTTTTTTTATGTCTGAAGAAAATGTTCGTCTCTAGAAGACAAATAGCAAGTTGATGGCAAAAATGCTATCGGCTTTTTCTAGCCCTTCTGGCACTTTATCGTGGTATTGGCGCGAGTGAGAAATCTTGAGCGCGATGTCTTCGGTAATATTATTGGTCACGCTGATGTCAGTGTCAGTTCGCGTGTTGCTGCGGCCAGAGACTAAGGTCAGGTCGGCTGAGATGCTCAAGTTATCTAGTGCTTGCCATGAGCTATTGATGTTGCCACGGAAAATCGCCTCTTCAACCATATCGGGAAAGATAATATCGTCATCATCGATTTCATCTTTATTCGGCTCTTGGTAACGAAAACCAGGGCCAAGCTCCAGCTCGAACACAAACTCTTCAGTATTTGAAAACTGATAACCAAGACCACCAGATAAGGTGTAATCCTTGAAATATGCACTGTAGCGAGAATCGACCCCTTTAAAGCTGCCATACAGATAGGTTTTTGGTCCTAACTTGTAGTCACTTTGCGCGGTATAGGTGGATTGGCGCTTATCTTCTTCGCCATCTTTGTAGAGCAAATAAAATTTCCATTCACCACTGGTACGGTGACGCCCTGCGGTATATTCCGCATTCAAACGTGAGTTCAAAGAGCGTGAATCTGAGTTGCCGGTGTGAGATTGATAGCCGAACTCGACCTCAGATGACCAAGGCGAGGGAACTTCAATTTCATTGGCCTGCTCAGGCTCTTCCTGTCCATAGGAAAACATCGGGGACATTAAGGCTAAACTCGCAAGCCAGTATTTCGACACAAACAACCTCAAACACTCTAAATGGGGGAGCTAAGCAGGGAATATAGATTCAAACACGTTTTTCTCGGTCAGCAATAAGTTAATTCTATATGAGATGTCCACAAACTTTGGTTCTGATAAAGACAATGACGCGATTCTCGCTATAATGAGCGGTCATAGAAAGTTGTTGAGCAAGACCATGGCAGATACCAGACCGGACAATCGCAAACGTAATAATTTTGATGCCCAAGTGGATGCAATCAAAACCCCTCCGCACTCCCTAGAAGCAGAGCAATCTGTTATTGGTGGTTTATTATTAGATAATGAGCGTTGGGATACCGTTGCTGAGCGTGTGGTCGCACGTGACTTTTACAGTCGCCCGCACCGTCTAGTTTTTGAAGCGGTACAGCGCATTCTTGAAGACAGCAAACCGCTGGATTTAATTACTCTATCTGAGCACTTAGAGCAGCACGAGCAGCTCGAAGATGTCGGTGGCTTTGCTTACCTTGCTGACTTAGTAAAAAACACCCCTTCTGCGGCCAACATTAATGCCTATGCCGATATCGTGGCCGAGCGCGCGGTGGTTCGTGATCTGATTGGTGTGGCGAATGAGATTGCCGATGCAGGTTATGACCCTCAAGGTCGTACGTCTGAAGACTTGGTCGACATGGCAGAGAGTAAGGTGTTTGCCATTGCGGAGTCTCGTACTAATGAAAACGAAGGCCCGCAAAACGTCGACAACATTCTAGAAAAAACATTAGAGCGTATCGAGCTACTGTATAAATCACCGCAAGATGGCGTGACTGGTGTCGATACTGGCTTTACCGATTTAAATAAGAAGACCGCAGGTCTGCAAGGTTCTGACTTAGTGATCGTGGCGGCACGTCCGTCGATGGGTAAAACCACCTTTGCGATGAACTTGTGTGAAAACGCTGCAATGGTTTCTGACAAACCCGTACTAATTTTCTCGCTAGAGATGCCATCAGAACAGATCATGATGCGTATGCTGGCGTCGCTTTCTCGTGTCGACCAAACCAAGATTCGTACTGGTCAGCTTGATGATGAGGATTGGGCTCGTATTTCTTCTACCATGGGTATCCTAATGGAGAAGAAGAACATGTACATCGATGATAGCTCTGGCTTAACACCTACCGAAGTGCGTTCTCGTGCGCGTCGTATTGCTCGTGAGCACGGTGGTCTATCGATGATCATGGTCGACTACTTGCAGTTGATGCGCGTACCCGCACTTTCTGAAAACCGTACCTTGGAAATCGCCGAGATCTCTCGCTCACTGAAAGCGTTAGCGAAAGAGTTGAATGTACCTGTGGTCGCGCTGTCGCAGCTAAACCGTTCCCTAGAGCAACGTGCCGATAAACGACCAGTAAACTCGGACTTGCGTGAATCAGGCTCTATTGAGCAGGATGCCGACTTAATCATGTTCATCTATCGTGATGAGGTTTATAACCCAGATAGCTCAATGAAAGGCACGGCTGAGATTATCCTTGGTAAGCAGCGTAACGGCCCGATCGGTTCGGTTCGCTTAACCTTCCAAGGCCAATGGTCTCGCTTTGATAACTACGCAGGTCCTGCGTTTGATGTGGATGAAGAATAAGCCTATGAGTTATATGAAGGCCGCCACTGCGCATGTGGATTTAAATGCGCTGCAACATAATCTGATGCAAGTAAAGCAGCAAGCCCCGGCTTGTAAGATTATCGCTGTGGTAAAAGCCAATGGATATGGTCATGGTCTACGCCATATTGCTCAACATGCGAATGGTGCCGATGCCTTTGGTGTGGCACGCATTGAAGAAGCGCTACAATTACGCGCTTGTGGAGTCGTGAAACCGATTTTGTTGCTAGAAGGTTTTTATTCTTCTGGTGATTTGCCTGTTTTGGTTACGAATAACATTCAAACGGTCGTGCATTGTGAAGAGCAACTGCAAGCTCTAGAGCAAGCTGAGTTGGAAACGCCAGTTAAAGTGTGGATTAAAGTCGACAGTGGCATGCACCGTTTAGGAGTGCGACCAGAACAACTCGATGATTTTATTACTCGCCTGAAAGCCTGTGATAACGTGGCGAAGCCTTTACGCTACATGAGTCACTTTGCTAGTGCTGACGAGTTAGATAAATCCACCACTGTCGAGCAAACAGAACTGTTTTTGTCGCTTACTGAAGGCTGCCAAGGTGAACGCTCTATGGCGGCATCTGCCGGTATTTTAGCGTGGCCAGATAGCCATCTTGATTGGGTAAGACCGGGCATTATCATGTACGGCGTGTCACCTTTCGCAGAGAAGACTGCTGCCGAGCTTGGCTACCAACCAGTGATGACACTGAAATCGCACTTAATTGCAGTACGTGATGTGAAAAAAGGTGAGAGTGTTGGCTACGGTGGTATCTGGACTAGCGAACGTGATACCAAAATGGGCGTTATTGCGATTGGCTACGGTGATGGCTATCCAAGAACTGCACCAAACGGTACGCCAGTGCTGGTGAATGGCCGACGTGTACCGATTGCTGGCCGTGTCTCGATGGACATGTTAACGGTTGATTTAGGCCCTGATGCACAAGACAAAGTGGGTGATGAGGCTATCATGTGGGGTAAGGACTTGCCTTCAGAAGAAGTC
Source organism: Vibrio sp. LaRot3 (assembly GCF_027587025.1). Taxonomy (GTDB): domain Bacteria; phylum Pseudomonadota; class Gammaproteobacteria; order Enterobacterales; family Vibrionaceae; genus Vibrio. The sequence goes on from NZ_JAPPTI010000010.1 coordinate 6,260, forward strand.
GCCAGCCACATTGGTACTATCGCCTATGAACTTGTGACTAAACTGACCTCACGAGTTGAGATGGTTTACACCAAGTAGTTCTTGAACATAAATTAAGTTCAGCAAAAAACAGCAGCCAATGGCTGCTGTTTTCGTTGGGACGCGCTATCTAAGCAATTACTCGCCTTGAATCGTCGCGATCACTCGGCGGCTGCTACCCATATCTCGATGTTCACCCAAGTAGATGCCTTGCCATGTTCCCAGCGCTAAGCGGCCATTGCAGATAGGAATGGTGACACTTGCTCCTAACGTCGAAGCTTTGATATGAGCCGGCATATCGTCATCTCCTTCGTAGGTGTGTTGGTAGTAGGGGGCTCGTTCAGGGACAAACTTATTAAAGTGCTTCTCCATGTCATGACGAACGGTCGGATCAGCGTTCTCATTTAGCGTGAGACTGGCAGAGGTATGTTGGATAAATAGATGTAATAAACCTACTGATAATGAACTAATTTGCGGTAGTTGTTGTTCAATTTCATCAGTGATTAGATGAAACCCGCGTGAGCGTTGCTGTAAGTTGATCGTTTTCTGAGACCACATAAACGTTCCTTTGATATTTACTTGGCAAATTGAGAGCCTGTGGCTAGTCTAATCTCACGGGATTTAATTGTTTAGTTGCAATCGCTAGATAAGCTAATGTGATTTAACTCAATGTGAGTGCAAAGCAACTGCATCATAATTAGCCAGTGAAAAAAAATTACATAACCTTGTTTTGTGGCAATTAGCCCAAACATTTACCTTATATTATTTTTGCTAAAATCGGGGATTCCTAAGGTTTTGTAAAAAGCCGGGAATAAAAACCTACTGTAACATCGGGATAGAGACCATGTTGAAAAATATTAATCCAACGCAAACACAAGCTTGGAAAGCGCTAACTGCGCATTTTGAATCTGCACAAGATATGGATATGACTGAGCTATTCGCTCAGGATGCTGCGCGCTTTGATAAGTTCTCTACACGTTTTGGTGACGATCTTCTTATCGATTACTCTAAAAACTTAATTAACGAAGAAACGTTACAGCACCTTTTTGCTCTAGCGAAAGAAACAGAACTTCAGTCAGCGATTGAAGCGATGTTTAGCGGTGAAGCAATCAACCAAACAGAAGGTCGCGCAGTGCTTCATACTGCACTACGTAACCGTAGCAACAAGCCTGTTATGGTTGACGGCGAAGACGTAATGCCTGCTGTTAACGCAGTACTAGAAAAAATGAAATCATTCACTGATCGCGTTATTGGCGGTGAGTGGAAAGGCTACACAGGCAAAGCGATTACGGATATCGTAAACATCGGTATCGGTGGTTCTGATCTTGGTCCTTACATGGTGGCAGAGGCGCTAGCGCCGTACAAAAATCACCTAAACCTACACTTTGTTTCTAACGTTGATGGTACGCATATCGTAGAAACATTGAAAAAGGTAAACCCAGAAACGACGCTATTCCTTATCGCGTCTAAGACATTCACTACTCAAGAAACGATGACAAACGCGCACACAGCACGTGACTGGTTCCTAGAAGCAGCAGGTGAAGAAGCGCACGTAGCGAAGCACTTTGCAGCGCTATCAACTAACGCAACTGCGGTTTCTGAGTTCGGTATTGATACAGACAACATGTTTGAATTCTGGGATTGGGTTGGCGGCCGTTACTCACTATGGTCTGCAATCGGCCTTTCAATCGCACTAGCGGTAGGTTACGACAACTTTGTTGAGCTACTAGATGGTGCTCACGAGATGGATAACCACTTTGCTTCTACCGATCTAGAAAGCAACGTGCCAGTAATTCTTGCGTTGATTGGTCTGTGGTACAACAACTTCCACGGTGCAGAATCAGAAGCAATCCTACCTTACGATCAGTACATGCACCGTTTCGCTGCGTACTTCCAGCAAGGTAACATGGAGTCTAACGGTAAATACGTTGACCGTGATGGCAATGCTGTGACTTACCAAACTGGCCCAATCATTTGGGGTGAACCAGGTACTAACGGTCAGCACGCGTTCTACCAGTTGATCCACCAAGGCACTAAGCTGATCCCTTGTGACTTCATTGCGCCAGCATTAAGCCACAATCCAGCAGGCGATCACCACCAGAAGCTAATGTCTAACTTCTTCGCTCAAACTGAAGCGCTAGCCTTTGGTAAGACAGAAGAGACTGTAAAAGCAGAATTTGCACAAGCGGGTAAATCTGAGGAAGAAGCGGCAACACTAGCACCATTCAAAGTGTTTGAAGGTAATCGCCCAACGAACTCTATCCTAGTTAAGCAAATCACACCTCGTACTCTAGGTAACCTTATTGCAATGTACGAGCACAAGATCTTTGTTCAAGGTGTTATTTGGAACATCTTCAGCTTTGACCAGTGGGGTGTAGAGTTAGGTAAACAACTAGCGAACCAAATCCTACCTGAGTTAGCTGACGCAACAGAAATCAGCTCACACGATAGCTCGACGAATGGCCTGATTAACGCATTTAAAGCGTTTAAAGCATAATTGACCGTCGGAACGGATAGAGAAACGCCAGCATATTGCTGGCGTTTTTTTATGTTTATTACACAGTGTGATGAATGCTGCTTGGCGCATCCGTTTGAGTGGTAAACTTTTGCCCCAATAGCGCGATGAGTTGATCGTAGTATTGGCTGTTTGTCTTATTACCCAATAACTTACAAAGTTCATTACCTGTTGGTGTAAAACGGTAGTAGAGCAGCCTTACCCCTTTGCTGTGTGCTTGCAGTGATAGCTGTTTGCCTTGGTAGATGAGCGGCAGTGGCGACTCCAGTTCAATCTCGCCAGATTCCAATTCCGTGCCATGCATTAACCCAAGTTCGAACAAGACCAATAAACTTGAGTAGGGCAGTTGGAAGTTGCCAACATTAATGTTGCTAGTGATATTGCGCTTACCAAAACTGAATATCCCCCCCTGTGCACGATAGCCGATTAATAACTTGCGGCTGTTATCTGAGCCAAAGCTACAAGCGAGAGAGGCTGCACGTTGCAGTATTTGCGCCTCTTTTGGTGTCATGTCTTGCAGCACTTTGAGCGCTTTCATTGACGTTGAACCTGGGTTGGTTACTTCTCGTTTGAGTACCTGTGCCCAGAGCCTTTGCATTGAAGGGTTATGAACTTCTTGTGCCATATCGAAGAAACGATATAGCCAGTCTTGGTCTGGTTCACCTGCGGTTTCATCGCTGCATGAAGAGTGTGTCAGCTTTAAGATCTGTTCTAAGTTCTTTTGTCTTTGTTCACGTCTACGGCGTTCACGAACCAAAGAACGTTCTAAAGCGGGCTTCTGTGGAGCTTCTTTCTGAAGGAGGGCATCGAGTCCAAATGTCTGCGCGATATGTACAACTCGACTAGAGCTGTCTTTGACGTAATGGGACTTCTTATGTTGCTGATTTTCTTTTGTAGGTTCGTGGTCAATCACCACAGGTTTGTTGCTCTCAGACATACCATTTCCTTAACCAACAGAGAGCTTATCACTGTACCTTTTTCATGCAAAAGCTACCAGAAAAACTCAGCAAGTTCGTGACGCAAAAATTTGCTAGTGATTATGCTAATGGTTTGTTAAAATTGTTATCGCTTTTTGAGAGGGATTTATGAAGTATTCGAGTGATAATAAACTAATAAAGCACCTATCAATTACCCTGTTGCTACTGGTTTATGTAGCAGTGTTAGTCTATTTATCTAGATATCTAACGTAGTGCGGATAATTAATAGGTTGCTTAGATGTTAATCGATGTTAGTAATCGTATTCTGCTATCTCTGTGCCTTCGATTACGTAGCCTGTTTCTGCCAGTTCATGACTGACGACTTCTGTTTTAAGCTTACCAATCACATAAATGACATCCCATAGTTGCTGTACGGGTGCACCCTTAGGAAAACGAACATAGATAATTTGGTTTGGTGGCGGTGGCGGTACATGAATACAAGCACCGAAATAAGGCACGAGTAAAAACTCAGTAATGGTGTCTTCATCCCCTTCTAATGGAATTACGTACCCCGGAATTTTTACCTCACTCCCATTGAGTTCTTGGCGAACTTTACCCACCTTTAATTGTTGAGCCGCGGCTCCCGAGTGATTGGTAACAGGCATACCGACCGCATCAAATTGATTGCGCTCATCCTCTGGGACTAAGTCAATCCAATCCAGTTGAAGCACATCTTCATTCGCGCTTGCTTGCCCTGGTAGAGCCACCATGGTGATGGCCCAAAAGAAAAGTAGTACTGCTTTTTTCATTTCTAAACTCTTATTGTCATACCGTCGCTGAGTGACTGTTTATAAGCACGGATGGCAGGGATAATGCCAATTACAGTGCCGGAAAGCTGTACCGCGCCAAGTAACAGTAACTCATATTGACTTAGCCCGATCAACGGCAGCTGAATACCATAGTTTTGCGCGATAATCGGCCCGATAGCCGCAAGTAATCCATACAGACAAAGCGTGCCGACTAGAATGCCTACTGCTGTTAGCGCACTGGCTTCCAAGATGAGTAATGAAAATACGTGCCTTGGTCTTGCGCCCATCGCTCGTAAGATGGCCATTTCACGTCGCCTTTCTTGTAAGCTGGTCAGTAAACTCGACAACATGCCTAGTAAACCCGCAGCTACAACAAAGATGGAAACCGCCATCAAGGCTTGCTCTGCTACCGACATCATGCCCCAAAGCTCATGTAGGGCAACACCCGGTAAAATCGCACTCAAGGGCTCTTTGGGATAGGTGTTAATTTGTCTTTGTAGAGCAAAGGTCTGAATCTTGGATTTTAGTCCGACTAGCATAGCGGTAATTTGTTGCGGTTCAAAGTCACGCTGGAGTAGTTGTTCTGCTGAAGGCGTGTTGCCAAGATTTGCCCCTGATTCCCAACCAACATGGATGGCTTCAATGGCTTCTAAAGAGACGTGCACAGTTTTATCTACTGGCGTACCAGTCGGTTCAAAAATACCGACTACTTTAAAGGGCAGTTTGTCATGGCGGCTGAAGCCTGCGTCGTTAATGCCATGAGCAATAATGATCTCACTGCCTATAGTGTAGCCAAGTTTCTTTGCTACTTCTGAGCCGATCACAGTTTCAAATAGCCCGTTAAATGAGCGGCCTTGCGCTAAAGCGAGGTTCTGCTTACGGCCGTATCGGTAGTGCTCGAAGTAACTTTGATTGGTGCCTAGAACGCGAAAGCCTTTATGGGAGTCACCCAATGAAAGAGGAATGGTCCAATCTACCGAGCGATGTTGGCTAAATTCTTGGTAGCTTTTCCAGTCTATATTGTTGGTGGCGTTACCAATTCTAAATACGGAATAAAGCAATAAGTTCACTTGCCCTGAGCGGCCGCCGACAATCAAGTCGGTACCTGAAATAGTATTGGCGAAGCTACTTTTCGCTTGAGTACGAATACGCTCTACACCTAATAGCAGAATAACGGAAATCGCTACGGTGAGAATGGTCAAAATTGCGGTTAAGCGTCGGTTATTGGCGCTTTTCCAAGCAAGCATTAATGTTGGGCTCATGATTGCGCTCCTGCTTGGTTGAGTGACTGCAAGTCGATAATTCGATCAAACAACGATTCTAGAGTTGGGTCATGGCTGACAAACAGTAGCGTGGCGTTGGCTTGATTCACTTGCTCAAGCAGCAGTTCAATAAAGGCGGTGCGGTTGTCATGATCCAGTGAGGAAGTCGGTTCATCTGCAATGATCAATTGCGGGTTGCCCATCAATGCTCGGGCAGCCGCCACGCGTTGTTGTTGTCCGATGCTGAGCTCTGTGACTGGTTTGTCCATCAATGCTTCTGGCAAATGAAGTTTAGTCAGTAGCGTGCGAGCCTGTTGCTGTAAGTTGCCATTTACTTGTTGGCGGCGAGATTTAGAAAACTGGCAAGGTAACACTACGTTTTCTATCACGCTTAGATAAGGCAGCAGATTAAACTGTTGGAAAATATAGCCTATATGATTAGCTCTAAAACGGTCACGTTGCGCCCCTTTTAGGGTTTTCAAGTCTTGCTCAAGTACGTTGACTTGACCTTCATCTGCTTTAAGAATTCCGGTCAGAAGACCAAGTAGTGTCGATTTACCGCAGCCACTTGGCCCTTTAATAAATAGGTGCTCGCCACGTTGTACTTCGAGCAACGGAATATCTAACGTTGGGTTAGGATTATTGGCCCAGCGATACTTCACCTGCTTAAGGTGAACCACTGGAGGTAATGTTTCTATTGTCATTTTTGCTTCCAATAAGTGATACCAATAGCCTGATGCGTTCAGGCTATTGGGTTTAAGCAAGATCTAGATTAGAACTTAATAGTGCTTTGCTTTTCTGATAGTTCTAGGGCTGCTTGCTTAGTATCAGTGAGCAAGTTGACTTTCACTTTATTGGTCGCTGGGAATAGCTCAAACCATTTTGTGTCAATTGATTCAAGTTTGGCTAGGTTGTCACAGTGGTAATGGTATTCAATAGTGAATTCGCCGTGACCACCGTGTGACTCATGATCGTGTTTGTCGTGGTCGTGGCCTTCATGGTCATGAGCGTGCTTATCGTGGTCATGGCCTTCATGGTCATGATCGTGTTTGTCGTGGTCATGGCCTTCATGGTCATGATCGTGTTTGTCGTGGTCATGGCCTTCATGGTCATGATCGTGTTTATCGTGGTCATGGCCTTCATGGTCATGATCGTGTTTATCATGGTCATGACCTTCGTGATCATCATGAGTATCTTGACCTAAAGTATGTGTTACTGATTTATGCTCGAGTTTACATTGCGCATTAGACGCAAGAAGTAGCACAGAGTTAGCATTGTTTAGGTGAGCTTCAGCTTGCTGCAGAGCTTTCTTCTGCTCATCGTTTTGAGGGGCGTGTTCAAAGCCAACTACGTCTGCTCCTGGAGCGGTAATCTCTACTAATAGCTCATGGCCATCTTGGGCAATATTGAATTCCACTTCGCCATGAACGTGAGCGTCATGCTGGCGGAAGTGATCTTCAGCCATTGCGGTTTGAGAAAGAGCAAGGCCAAGGCAAAGGGCAAGTGGAGAGTACTTAGTCATGTTAAATCCTGAATCATTATAAATTTATTAAAACGTACCTGAGCGAACTCTTCGCTCAGGTATTTAAATAGGGAGAAGAAAGTTAAGTATAGATTGATTCAGGTGGAGCTCTCGCTAATGGCACGATCACATGAGCCGCGATGTATGGATACTCGGAGAAGAAATACGGCGGCTCTTGCAATTGTGGACTAGCTAAGATGATTGGCGCAGTAAGCGTGCCATGCAGAGCATTAGCAAACAGCTGGCATTGATGGTGTTCATGGTGTTGGGGAGAAAGGTCGTATTGGTGATCAATATAGGCAAAACTCATCCACAGCATAAACATGGCTGCACAAAGTGCGACCAGAGTTTTTTTGCGTGTGTGAGCGTAGAAAGAGACCACAGGTTACCACCTAAGAAAAGTCGAGTTGTTATACTATAACAACTCGACTCTAAAGGTTAAGACTAATTTGAAAAATCAGTGGTATAACGGCTTGAATAAACGCTTATAAGCTTTGCTTAACTAGGCTTAGTACTTGCTGAATTTCACTCTCATTGAGCGCACCTTCTTTGACAAAAAGTACTTTACCTTGTTTGTCTTGCACGAGAATAGCCGACGATTCCGCTTGAAGACCCCATGCTTTAGCAACCGTGCCATTTTCATCCAACACCATGGATGACCATGGGAACTCTTTTTTGCTGTCTTGCGCAGAAGATTTTACAAATGAGCCAGTACCCCAAATCGCGTCATCTTGGTTAATGATGGTTGTGGTTTGGTAGCTCTCAGCAGGGAACTCGGCAGCGGTGATAGCAGCCATAAGAGGGGCATTCATTTCTTTAGAACTGCTTCTACCAGCGATGGCCTGAACCACGCGTACTTTGCCAAGCATCGCTTGAGTATCCCATGCTTGATAAACCGTATCATTGTCTTGAACCAAAATTTCACCATGGCTTGTTACCGCAACACTTGGCACGGCTTGCTCAAGTTTGATGTTGTGAGCAAAAACAGAACTGGAAGCTAAAGTAAGCGCCAGTGCGAGTAACGTTTTGTGTTTCATTATGATTTCCTTAATGTTCTAGCAGTGATACTGATGAAGCGACATGTTTCTAAAGTATATACTCAATAACGAAAAAGAGTGGTCGAATCATTCATTTCCTGTTGGAGGGAAGCAAACGCCAGTGCCACCAAGGCCGCAATAGCCATTCGGATTTTTAGCTAAATACTGCTGATGGTAGGTTTCAGCAAAGTAATAGTCGTTAGCCATCTCGATTTCGGTAGTGATCGGTTTGCTTTCACCAAGCAACGTTTGATATTGCTGCTTCGATTGTTGTGCGATTTCTAGTTGTTCTTGGCTGTAGGTATAAACTACAGAGCGGTATTGTGTGCCTAAGTCGTTGCCTTGACGCATACCTTGAGTGGGATCGTGGCGTTCCCAAAAGGTTTTCAAAAGCTCAGATAATGTGATTTCACTTGGGTCAAACACTACTCGTACAACTTCGGTGTGACCTGTTTTACCTGAGCACACTTCTTCATAGCTTGGGTTAGGCGTGTATCCGCCGGCATAACCGACAGACGTACTCACCACTCCGTTGAGTTGCCAAAATAGTCGTTCTGCGCCCCAAAAACATCCCATACCTAATAGGATCTGTTGTTGACTGCCACTCGGTTTCGCCGTCAAACTGGATTGATTGACGAAGTGCTGCTCTTCAATTGACATTGGTGTGTCGCGGCCGATGAGAGCACGCTCTGGAGCGATCATGGTTTGTTTATCTAGCATGGGAGTATCCTTGTTGAGTCTTCCTTTGAGTAGTAGACCGAGAATTTAACGGTTTTCATACAGACTATTTTATTAACTAACGTTATCATTTATATCAAACAATACGAAAATAACAGCCTTAAAAGTCCATGATAAAAAAGCCTTTACCATTAATCGTTGCCACGTTATTGACGATGCCTAGCTACAGCATTGCAAAAGGCGTGGATTTGTCAGTTAAGGGCTTAGATGGTGAGTTAAAAAATAACGTGGATGCGTATCTTGCCTCCATCCCTGAATCTGACTACTCCACCAATCTACGTTTCCGAGCTCGGTTAGAAAAAAGCATAACAGAAGCGCTCAACGCGCTTGGATATTATCATCCAGAATTTCACTTCTCTGCCGAAGATGGTGGCAGTGAACTACTGGTGACGGTGACGCCTGGCGCGCCCGTGCTGATAGATGAGTTAGATATTCAGTTTGCTGGTGAGGCTAGCGAAGATGAAGACTTTACTAAATTGGTTGAAAAAAGCGGCCTAAAAACAGGAGATACGCTCAACCAAGGTCTTTATGATGCTTTGAAATCGGGTATTCGTAATCTCGCATTGAAAAAAGGTTACTTTGAAGGGGACTTCGAAGTCAGCCGATTGGAAGTCTCACCAGAGCTAAATCAAGCGTATGTTCGTCTGCATTACGATAGTGGTATGCGCTATCACTTTGGTGAAACTAGTATCAGTGGTAGCCAAATTGAAGAAGATCGCGTGCACTCTTTAGAGCCGTATGAGCTTGGCGAACCTTATGATGTTACCAAAATTGGTGAATATAACCAGAATTTGTCCAATACTGACTGGTTTTCCTCGGTATTTGTTGAGCCTGATTTAAGCCAACTAGGCCAAGGACGAAACCTACCAGTTAAGGTGTCTCTTGCGCCTCAAGCGCGCAACCAATTAGAAACGGGTATTGGTTATTCAACGGATGTGGGGGTGCGAGGTTCATTAAAGTGGAAGAAGCCATGGGTAAATTCGCGGGGCCACAGTTTTGATAGCAGTTTTTCACTGTCTGCCCCAGAGCAGACGATTACCGCAGGCTACCGCATTCCGTTAGATGATGTTCTTAACGAGTACTATCGCATTCAATATGGGATGAAAAATCTCGATAACCGCGACACGAAAAGTTTGGAATCCAACCTCGCGTTAGAGCGCCATTGGACGCTGGACAACGGTTGGCACCGAACCTTATTCATTCGTTACTTGCTAGAAAACTATGAGCAAGGCTTACAAGATGATACTGCGCAGTTCTTGTTACCGGGCATATCCTTCTCTCGCACTCGTGTTAGAGGCAGCTCGATGCCAATGTGGGGCGATCGTCAAAGCTTAACTCTCGAATATGGCGATCCCAATGCATTGTCAGAAACTCGCGTGATTCGTGCGCAAGCGGGCACATCATGGATTCGTAGCATTGGCGATAATCATCGCGGAATTTTCCGTATTGATGGTGGCGCTAACGTGACCGATGAGTTTGAAAAACTCTCGCCATCTCTGCGTTTCTTTGCTGGTGGTGATAATAATCTGCGTGGTTACGGCTATGAATCGATTTCACCAAAGGACAGCAGTGGTGCATTGACGGGTGCTAAGTACATGGTGACGACCTCGCTAGAGTATCAATACCGAGTTTATGGTAATTGGTGGGGGGCGATCTTCTACGATTACGGTGATGCATTTAATGAACAGCCTGACTTTAAACGCGGGGCTGGTGTGGGTATTCGCTGGGCCTCTCCTGTCGGTCCGGTTCGTTTAGACTTCGCTTGGGGCTTTGATGCTAACCCAGGTGATGAGTTCCAAGTTCACTTCACATTAGGGCCAGAGCTATGACCAAGATTGTTTTAAAGTGGTCGAAATGGCTATCGATTTCGTTTGTGTCTCTGCTACTGGCGATTAGCGTTGTTTTAGCGATATTGCTGTTTTCTAAGCCGGGGCTTAGCCTCGCGGTTTGGACCGCAGAAAAATTTGTGCCTCAGTTAAAAATTGGTGATTACCAAGGCGCGATTTTTCCTAAGTTTAGCCTGGAGAATGTGCAGTTCAATGATGAGTCTCTCAACATCGAGGCAAAAGCTGACAGTGTGACGTTAGCCGTTAAAGCGGCGTGTTTTAGTGAGCCAAGCTTGTGTATCGATGAAGTCGCTCTTTCAGGGCTGACGTTCAATATGCCTCAACTGCCAGAAAGTACTGCAACAGCACCTGCTCAAGAGCCTGAGTCTAGTAGTACGATTACGTCACCATTACCGATTCGAGTAGGGCGTATTGCGCTCAATGATATCGACCTAAAAGTACTGGGGCATCATATTCAGTGGCAGCAGTTTACGACGGGATTCTCCTTCCAAGGCTCTCGTTTAGCTCTAAATCGTACTTTGTTAGCAGGGGCTTCAGTTGAGCTTGCTCAAAGTGAAGAGGCTTCAGAGAAAGCCTCGGAGCAGAAGGCAAGTAAAGATCCACAATCAACAGCGATTGTGCTTCCCGAGGTTGTACTTCCGCTTTCTATTGATGCTAAGCGTATAGATATTAAAGATTTTACGCTGCAACAAGCAACACCGATTGAAGTCACTCACCTTGGTCTCGAGCTGCTTGCTCATCAATCCAAAATAGATCTAAAAACGTTAGAGCTAGCGATGTCTCAAGTGAGCGCTAACGCCTCGGGTAATGTCGAGCTAACCGGCGATTACCCGTTAGATGTTTCTCTGTCTGCAACAGTGCATGAGGCTGTTGCGAAAGGCCAAACATTGGAATTGAAAGCCAACGGTAGCGCGGCAAACCTGAACTTAGAGGCTTTGTTTGGTGGCTTAGTAACAGGTGAACTCAAAGGCGCGATTCAACCTCTTGATCCGCAACTACCGTTTGATTTGGCCCTAACAGAAACTAAAGCTCAGTGGCCACTGCAAGGTAAAGCAGATTATCAAGCCGATATTGATGAACTGAAAGTACAAGGCTCTTTAAAAGGTTATGGCTTAGCTTTACAAGGAGAGGCGAAAGGGACGGCGATTCCTGCTGTGGGTATCAATGTGAAAGGGGCTGGAGACCTTGAGCATATTCAGTTTTCGCAAATGATTTTGCAAACATTGGGCGGAACGATTGAAGGTAAAGTCATGGCGAACTGGCAGGCGCCAGTCAATTGGCAAGCACAGCTTGAGCTAACCGATATTCAGCCGGGCCTACAATGGCCTGAAGCGGAAGGAAGCATCTCAGGTTCACTGAAGACGGATGGAGCACTGACTCAGCAAGGGGGGTGGCAGGTTAATCTACCTCAGCTCGATATTGATGGCATATTGCGTGATTACCCACTGAATATTGAAGGTTCACTGATAGCATCTGACAAAGCGGGCAAAGGTGACATTCATTTGAAAACGCCTCGCTTAGTGCTTTCTCATGGTCCTAATAGTGTGCAAGCTGAAGGTGAGTTGGATAAGCAATGGCGACTTGATCTGACATTGCAGTTGCCAGATCTCGTGAAATCGGTGCCCGATCTCAAAGGGCAAGCACAAGGCTCGGTGAACCTGAGAGGCGATTTGAAGCATCCGCAGGTACAGCTCAACCTCACTGCCAATAGTTTAGCGTGGCAAGAGCAAGCTAAGGTGAAGCAGGTCTATCTCTCTGGTTCAGTAAAACCTATGCCGGAAGTGAATGGCGATCTGGTGCTAAGAGTTGAAGACGCAAGTTATCAAGGAAATGTGATTGATCAATTATTACTAAAGTTGGTCGGCACGCAAAAGCAGCACCAACTGACGTTGGATTTAACGTCTGATATCGCGTCGACCAGCTTATCACTTGATGGCAGTTTGAAAGATAAACCGACGCTTAAATGGGATGGTGCTTTAACCCGAATGGGTATTTCTTCTCAGCAAGGCGACTGGCAACTGAATCAACCAACCGCGTTGGCTTTTGATGCGGCTAAAACACAAGTTTCAGTGGCTGCGCATTGTTGGTTGCAACAAGACGCTTCTATCTGTTTACAAGAAAACATCACGGTTGGCGAAAGTGGTGAGGCTAAGCTTGCTATTAAGCAGTTCGACTTTGCACAAATCGCCATGTTCTTGCCCAAAGAGACTAAGCTCGATGGGGGATTAGAAGCCGAGGCTTGGGCGAAGTGGGCACCTAAAACTGCGCCACAAGTTGACGCCAAAGTACGTTTGTCGAAAGGGCAAGTCAGTCAGCAATTTGCTGAGCCTTTAGTGGTTGGCTGGCAAAGTGTGGATATCAATGCCAAGTTAGCAAACAACAAGTTAGAAGCGGATTGGCTATTGGATGTGACGGATAACGGCGATGTAACGGGTCGTTTGATGATCCCTGATGTCACCGTTGATGATAAGCAACTTCAAGCCAAGCTTGCGCTTTCAACCTTTAATCTCGGTTTCCTCAACTCGCTATTAGGTGAATACAGTGAACTTAATGCCAACGTCTCGACGGATCTCGACATCTCAGGGCCATTGATGCACCCACAAGTGAATGGCCAGTTTGTGGTTGATGACATGTTGTTGCAAGGGGAAGTGTCACCGATTGATATCGACTCAGGTCGTTTAGAGGTTAACTTCTCAGGCTATCAAGCGTTGATTGATGCTGCGATCCAAACTCCTGATGGTCAGTTGGATGTGGAAGGTAATGCCGATTGGCAAGATCTTGCAAACTGGCAAAGTAAGGTTCGTGTTTTTGCGGATGAGCTGATGGTGAATGCTCCACCTATGGTGAGAGTGAAAGTCGTGCCAGACATGACGATTTCAGCCTCTCCAAAGAATGCCCGTATTGATGGCTCAATTGCCTTGCCGTGGGGGCGAGTAGTGGTTGAAGACGTACCCGCTAGTGCAGTTGGTGTATCGAAGGACTTAGTGATTGTCGACGCTTCTGGTCAGCCCGTCGATGAAGAGAGTAAAGTGCCTTTTGAAGTCGAAACCAACATCAACATTAAGATTGGCGATGATTTTAAGTTATCGGCGTTTGGTCTTGAAGGCGGCCTCGTGGGTAATTTGAATGTAACGCAGAAAAATAAAGGCCCATTTATTGTTGGTGAAGTGAATATCGTTGATGGTTCTTACTCATCGTTTGGCCAAGATCTTTTGATCAAAGAAGGTAAGATCTTAATGAATGGCCCTGCCGATCAGCCGTACCTGCAAATCTCTGCGATTCGAAATCCAGAAAACACTCAAGATGAAGTGATTGCTGGTGTTAAGGTCACCGGGTCGGCAGATGAGCCGCAAGTTGCGATTTTCTCTGAACCCGCCATGCCACAAGCCAATGCACTGTCCTATTTGCTACGAGGGCAAGATATTGATGGTGAATCTGGCGGTAACGCGATGACCACCACCTTGATTGGTTTGAGCTTAGCCAAGAGTGGTCGTTTGGTTGGAGAGATAGGCGAAGCCTTTGGCGTGCAAGACCTTCAATTGGATACCGCAGGAACAGGTGATGATTCTCAGGTGACAGTGAGTGGTTATATTTTGCCTGGCTTACAGGTCAAATATGGTGTCGGGATTTTTGATTCTGTCGGTGAGTTCACGGTGCGTTATCGCTTAATGAAAGACCTTTATGTCGAAGCGGTATCAGGATTAGACAGTGCGGTCGATCTTCTGTATCAATTTGAGTTTGATTGATCATTTGTTGGTTTAGCGCGGTATAAGGAGGCACAAGATGCAGCATTTGGTATTTGTTTATGGCACCTTGAGAGAAGGGCAGAGCAACGCCCATTATCTTGCTAAAGCTCAATACCTTGGCGGACATCAAACGCCAGCACAATACGCACTTTATGATTTGGGGGCTTACCCTGCTGTTGTAGAAGGGCATCAAAGTATTTCTGGTGAAGTATACTTAGTAAGTGAAGCGACCCTAAGCGCTCTTGATGAATTGGAAGATGTTCCGGTTGAATATCGACGTGAGTTAATCTCGACGCAATTCGGCGAGGCTTGGATTTATTTTTATCAAGATTCAAGTAAGTTGGATGTGCTTATTTCTTCAGGGGACTGGTGTCAAAGGGTTTAGCTCTATACGAGGAGAGACCAACAATGAAGTACACTCTGATGTTATTAACAGCCTTGCTTGTTGGCTGTAGTGCCCAACCTCTACCAGTTTTGCAAAGTGAGTCTGATTGGCTTGCTTACGGTAAACAGCGCGCAATGGATGGTCATATTATACAGTCGGAAGAGAAGCTGGCGAAACTGGAAGCGCAAAGCGCCATCAACGAAGAGTTTTATCAAGCGTATCTGCAAGGCTATGAGCAAGGTAAGGAGACTTACTGCGACCAAAGCGCTTACATGCTAGGAAGATTAGGCAGAGCTTATCGAGGTATCTGCGATGACCAGGACCCCTTCTTCCGCCAAGATTACTACAATGGCAGACAAGATCTTTGGTAATCCATGGTAGCTCAGTGATACATAGCCCGCGAACTGCGGGCTATGTTGTATATAGGGTTCAGAGTTTACTTCTGTGCTCGTTGGTAAGACTCTAAAATTTCCTCACGCGCTGCTGCGACATCTGCCCATCCATCCACTTTTACCCATTTGCCTGATTCCAGCTCTTTGTAACGTTCGAAGAAGTGAGTGATTTGTGCTTTTAGTAGTTCAGGAATATCGCCTACATCCTGAATGTGTTCATACTCTTTCGAGATTTTGCTGTGAGGTACTGCGACTACTTTTGCATCTTCGCCTGACTCGTCAGTCATCTTCAATACACCCACAGGGCGGCAGCGAATCACAGAGCCGGGCATCAATGGGTATGGGGTCGGAACGAGCACGTCTACAGGGTCGCCATCCAGTGACAGAGTGTGGTTTACATAACCATAGTTACACGGGTAGAACATGGGTGCAGACATGAAGCGGTCGACGAACACGGCACCAGAATCTTTATCGACTTCGTATTTGATAGGATCAGCGTTGGCGGGGATTTCAATCACGACATAAATGTCATTGGGTAGCTCTTTACCAGCTGGAATGTCATTCAAACTCATGGGTATATCCTTATTTATAATTGTTCAAAAAACATCTATTACGATATCGCCAAAGCGGCGCAAATGTAAATAAAGTGTAGTGAAAATTGTTGAATAAAAAAGCGCCCGAAGGCGCTTTAAAAGAAAGGGTTAGTCTTCACGGTTGAGCTCTAAAAACTCTTCCACTTTCGTCACCATGTTCTTTGAGCCGACAAAGAAAGGTACGCGCTCGTGCAACTCGGTCGGTTTCAAATCTAAGATACGATTCACGCCGTCTGATGCGCTGCCACCAGCTTGTTCCATAATGAATGCCATTGGATTACATTCATAAAGTAGACGCAGTTTTCCTTTTGGATGGCTTTGTGTGCTTGGGTATAAGTAGATGCCACCTTTAAGTAGGTTACGGTGGAAATCAGAGACCAAAGAGCCGATGTAACGCGAAGTGTATGGGCGGTTATCTTGAGGCTGATCTTCTTGGCAATACTTAATGTACTTTTTCACCCCAAGCGGGAATCGAATGTAGTTGCCTTCATTGATCGAGTAAATTTGGCCATCTTGAGGGATCAACATGTTTTCATGTGAAAGGCAGAAAGAGCCAATCGAAGGATCGTAAGTAAAGCCATTTACGCCATTACCGGTGGTGTAAACCAACATAGTAGACGAGCCATACACTACGTAACCCGCAGCCACCTGTTTATTGCCCGGCTGTAAGAAATCTTCTTGAGTCGGCGGTGTGCCAATTGGAGATACGCGACGGTAGATTGAGAAAATCGTGCCGACGGAAACATTCACATCGATATTGGATGAGCCATCGAGTGGATCCATCAATACCACGTACTTGGCGTTCTTGTTTAGATCCTTATTAAACGCGACCGCTTCGTCCTCTTCTTCACTCGCCACACCACACACTTGATCACGAGCTTCCAAAGCGGCTTTAAACTTATCGTTGGCATACAAATCCAACTTTTGCTGAGCTTCACCTTGAACGTTTTCAGTGCCCACCGCGCCGGTAATATCAGCAAGGCCAGCTTTATTGATTTCACGGTTGACGATTTTGGCTGCAAGTCGAATTGAAGCAAGTAGGGATGAGAGATCACCGCTAGCGTGGGGGAAGTCCGTTTGTTTTTCTACAATGAACTCGCCAAGGGTGCGCATTCCAGACATGTTATTTCCTTTTGGTTAGGGGAGGTATTTACCACGGGGCTAAATGCCTACATTGAACCCGATAATGGATTCAAAGCAGGTTAAAGGCGGCTTCTTTGAGCCGTTGAGATAATTGTAGGATCTAGATCTTTTTATGGGTAATAAACTAACCGCTTGAGATCTCAATTTATTTAGTTGCTAGTGCGGTGAAAACTCAACAAGGTATGTAGTGGGTAAATGAGCAGCAATTGAACAGATTAAATTGAATTAGAGTGATCAAAACGGTTCGCTTTTATTGCCTTTATCGCCATAATGAGTGCCTTATTTTTGCGTAGGACAAGGTTAGGTTTATGCATATTCATATCTTGGGGATCTGTGGCACTTTTATGGGTGGCGCAGCAATGTTAGCTCGTCAATTGGGGCATAAAGTAACGGGTAGTGACGCGAACGTTTACCCACCAATGAGCACCATGCTTGAATCTCAAGGTATTGAAATAATAGAGGGTTTTGACCCTTCTCAGTTAGACCCTGCGCCTGACCTTGTTGTGATTGGCAATGCGATGAGTCGCGGCAATCCTTGTGTTGAGCATGTGCTGAATAGCAACCTACGTTACACCTCTGGGCCGCAATGGTTACAAGAATTTTTGCTGCATGATCGTTGGGTATTGGCGGTATCGGGTACTCACGGTAAAACCACCACTTCAAGTATGTTGTCTTGGATTCTCGAAGACTGCGGTTACAAGCCGGGCTTCTTGGTTGGCGGTGTACTTGGCAACTTTGGCATTTCTGCTCGCTTGGGCGAAAGTATGTTTTTCGTGGTAGAAGCTGACGAATATGACAGTGCTTTTTTCGATAAGCGTTCAAAGTTTGTTCATTACCATCCTCGTACGCTAGTCATGAACAACCTTGAGTTCGACCATGCTGATATCTTTGACGATCTTGAAGCGATCAAACGCCAATTCCACCATTTGGTGCGCACTGTACCGGGTAATGGCCGCATTCTTGCGCCGCAAAAAGACCAAGCGATTGCTGATGTATTGAAGCGCGGTTGTTGGAGCGAGAACGAGTACACCGGCGAAGAAGGTGACTGGCGAGCAGAGAAAGTGATCAACGATGGTTCAGAGTTTCATGTTTACCTGAAAGATGAGCGCGTTGGTACAGTGACGTGGGACTTAGTGGGTGATCACAACGTTGATAACGCTCTGATGGCAATTGCTGCGGCGCGTCATGTTGGCGTGACGCCTGATTTGGCTTGTGAAGCACTCGGCAAGTTCATTAACACTAAGCGTCGCCTAGAATTAAAAGGTGAGGTGAATGGCGTCACTGTTTATGATGATTTCGCTCATCACCCAACGGCGATTGAACTGACGCTTGGCGGCTTACGTAACAAAGTCGGCGACAGCAAAATTATCGCGGTATTAGAACCACGCTCAGCGACCATGAAGCGTGGTGTACACAAAGAAACCTTAGCCGCTTCGCTGAAGCAAGCGGACCAAGTGTTCTTGTTCCAACCAGACAGTATTGAATGGTCAGTTGAAGATGTGGCTAAGCAGTGTGCTCAGCCTGCTCAAGTGAGTGATGATATTGACCAACTGGTGACAGCCATCTGCCAACAGGCTCAAGCGGGTGATCAAATTTTGGTGATGAGCAATGGTGGCTTTGAAGGCATTCACGGCAAACTACTAGAGAAGTTAAAGGCTAAATAATTTATGAGTGAACACAGCAAGTCGATTACCTTAGCGTTTACGGGAGCGTCTGGCGCGCCGTATGGGGTGAGATTATTACAGTGCTTGTTAGCCGCTGATTATCAAGTTTACTTGCTGATTTCATCGGCTGCTCGTGTGGTGCTTGCCACCGAGCACGGCCTTAAATTACCTAGCGGCCCTGAAGCGGCCAAAAAAGCGCTGGTGGAGCACTTAAAGTGTGACCCTGACAAGTTAGTTGTTTGTGGTAAAGATGATTGGTTTTCGCCAGTGGCTTCAGGCTCTGCTGCGCCAAAACAGATGGTGGTATGCCCTTGCTCGGCAGGCAGTGTTGCCGCGATTGCTCATGGCATGTCGGATAACCTGATTGAGCGCGCAGCGGATGTGGTGATGAAAGAGCGTGGTCAATTATTACTTGTGGTGCGTGAAACGCCATTTTCTACCTTGCATCTAGAGAACATGCACAAGCTATCGCAAATGGGCGTGACTATTATGCCAGCCGCGCCAGGCTTTTATCATCAGCCTAAATCAATTGAAGATTTGGTTGATTTTATGGTGGCACGAATTCTAGACCACCTCGGTGTTGAACAAGGTTTAGTACCTCGTTGGGGCTACGATTCCCGTCAGTAAATTCAGATAATATCGCTGTTTTTATTCCGCTAGCTATTGGTTAACGGAATGATTACAATCCAACCCATACTCATCGGGGAGCCAACGACTTTTTATGGCTGAGATCGGTTTGCTGCCGGAACCCGTGGACCTGAACCAGATAATGCTGGCGTAGGAATTGAGTCTGGATTTAATTGTTAAGGATAATTAAACGCCGACCTCAAACCTGTGCCGCTCAAAACGGAGAGAGCGAACAGTGAAAACCACCTTAACCACCCTTGCTAAAGCTACCCTAGCAATTGCAACCCTAACAGCCACTTCAGCCTTTGCGGCAGATAAAACGCTAACTGTATACACCTACGATTCTTTTGCTGCAGATTGGGGCCCAGGCCCGAAAGTAGAAAAAGCCTTTGAAGCACAATGTGGCTGTGACATTAACTTTGTTGCTCTTGATGATGGTGTATCCATTCTTAACCGCCTGCGTCTTGAGAACGGTAACAGCAAAGCTGATGTTGTGTTGGGTTTAGATAACAACCTAGTGGCAGAAGCAAAGAAAACCGGTTTCTTAGCGGAACACAACCTAGATACTTCGTCAGTGACGTTACCCAATGGTTGGTCAGATAAAACTTTCGTGCCATACGATTATGGTTACTTCGCATTTGTCTACAACAAAGAAAAGTTGGCGAACCCACCGAAAAGCCTAAAAGAGCTGGTGGAATCACGTGACGATCTTAAAGTGATTTACCAAGACCCTCGTACTTCAACTCCGGGCCAAGGCCTAATGCTGTGGATGAAGTCAGTGTATGGTGATGATGCTGCGCAAGCATGGCAGCAACTAACTAAGAAAACCGTAACCGTTACCAAAGGTTGGTCTGAAGCTTATTCCATGTTCCTTGAGGGTGAATCTGATATGGTGCTGTCTTACACCACATCACCGGCTTATCACCTAATCGCAGAGCAAGATGCTAATTACGCAGCAGCAGACTTCTCTGAAGGTCATTACATGCAAGTTGAAGTAGCGGCTAAGGTGAAGGGCACCAAGAACAGTGAACTTGCGGATCAGTTCTTACAATTTATCTTAACCGATGAGTTCCAATCTGAAATGCCAACAGGCAACTGGATGTACCCAGTAACGGCAGTAGAGTTACCAAAAGGCTTTGAAACTCTTACTGTACCTTCTAAAGGGCTAAGCTTCAGTTCAGATGAAGTTGCTAGTCAACGCAAAGCATGGATTCGCGAGTGGCAAAGCGCTTTAATTAAGTAGAGCTTTCTGTGAATCGCATACCTAAATTAGGTCTCTGGGTCGCGGTGTTCATCGCGACCTTTGTTATTTGTGCTCTTGGCGCGTTGATTCATGCCGCGCCAAGCGTCAATGTCCTGCAAGTATGGCAAGATCCTTACTATCGCCACGTCACTCAATTTAGCTTCTATCAGTCGTTCTTATCGACCTTACTCAGTGTCGGCTTAGCGTTGCCAGTTGCACACGCGTTATCTCGACGTCAGTTCAAAGGTAAAACTTTAATACTCAGGCTATTTAGTACCACATTAGTGTTGCCTGTTCTGGTGGGAGTGTTTGGGTTACTTGCGATATATGGTAACAGTGGCCTCATTGCTGATGGCTTACAGGCAATAGACAATGAGTTACCGTTTTCTATTTATGGTCTAAATGGCATTTTACTCGCCCATCTCTTTTTTAATTTGCCTTACGCAACGCGCTTGTTGCTGCAAGCCCTCGAAACCATTCCTCAAGAGCAACATAAATTGTGTGCCCATCTTGGTATGTCTCAATGGCAGAAATTTAAATGGGTAGAATGGCCGAGGTTGCGTCAGCAATTACCTCACGTTAGTGGCTTAGTCTTCATGCTTTGCTTTACCAGTTTTGCCACCGTAATGGCATTGGGCGGCGGGCCCAAATCGACCACTATTGAGCTTGCGATCTATCAAGCGATTAAGTTTGATTTTGACTTACAAGCCGGGGCATTGCTTGCCATGTGGCAAATGCTGCTGTGCGGTACGATGGCGTTAACCATTCAACGTTTAGCGAAGCCAATGCCTATCACGTCAGGAAGCCGCTCAACTACACCTTATTTGGTCAATGACACCAAGCTGACTCGCAGTTGGGATTGGGCATGGATAAGCTTTGCTGTCTTACTTGTTATCCCGCCGTTGGTGATGGTGGTATTAAGTGGCTTGAATTGGCAGGCGCTTGCAGTATTAGGCGATGAACGTTTTTGGTCAGCGCTGTTTGCTTCGCTTCGAGTTGCGATTGTCGCGAGTGTGATTGCATTGAGTGCCGGTATTGCTATCTTGCTAACCAGCCGACGATTAAGACTCAACAGTAGCTCTAAGCAGGCGGATAAAGTGGAGTTGATTGGCACGATTATTTTGGTCACTCCGGGGCTAGTGATATCAACCGGATTATTCTTATTACTGCGCTCATTTAGCGATATCTTTAGCTTGGCGTTTTTTGTGGTGGTGGCAGTTAATGCTCTGATGGGGTTGCCGTATATCGTCAAAACCTTATCTCAGCCGATGTTGCATATTGAACAGCAATATCAATACTTGTGTGCGAGCTTAGGTATCCGCGGCTGGCAAAGATTTAAGGTCATTGAATGGCGAGCGTTGGCTAAGCCAATGGCAAATGCATTCTCGATTAGCTTTATGGTTGCGATTGGTGATCTAAGCGCAATTGCTTTGTTTGGCGGTCAAGATTTTAGAACTCTTCCCCTGTACCTATTCCAGTTATTAGGTAGCTATCAGATGGAAGCGGCGGCAGCGGTGTCACTGACATTACTTATGTTGAGTGTGGGCTGCTTTAGCCTAATTGAAAAGCTGTTTGGTCGAGTATCGGGCAACCATACTCATGGGAATACAGAGGTAAAGTATGCTCAGCGTTAAACAAATCGATTACTATTATCACAATGAAGGCTTTCACTTTGATTTGGAAGTAGATCAAGGGGCGATAGTCGCGTTGATGGGGCCAAGTGGTGCCGGTAAGTCTACTTTGTTGGCATTAATGGCTGGCTTTATCGAGCCTGAAAGTGGTGAATTGTGGGCAGACGGTATTAGTTTAGTCGGCAAGCAGCCTCATCAGAGGCCTTTAGCGATGTTATTCCAAGAGCATAATTTGTTTGCTCATTTAACGGTGCGCGAGAATATCGGCCTTGGACTTAACCCAGGCTTAAAACTGACGGAGTCGCAAAAGCAGCAAGTGATTGAAGCGGCGCAGCAAGTCGGCGTAGGTGAAATGTTAGATAGACTTCCTGAGCAGCTTTCTGGCGGGCAAAGGCAACGCGTAGCGTTAGCACGCTGCTTTGTACAGCCTCATTCAATTTGGCTGTTAGATGAACCTTTCTCTGCATTAGATCCGGTACTACGAGAAGAGATGCTCGCCTTAGTGCAACGCTTAGCTAAAGAGCGAAACCTAACGGTCATTATGGTGACGCACCATCTTAGTGATGCCAAAACCATTGCCTCGGATTTTGCGTTTGTCGCGCAGGGTAGAGTGGCCGTCGCCGATAAGATTGCAACGCTATCGAGCAGTCATCCTAATTCGGAACTGAGCGCGTTTGTTCAGGCGAGTCGGTCGTAGGTTTACATTGCTCCATAACAAAAAAGCAGCCAATGGCTGCTTTTCGCGTATCTAAAGGAGTCATAACAAGGAAAGGTTAGAAATCTTCGTCGTTAAGCTCTTTTAGGATTTGGAAAATTTCACGGTATGACTTTGCTGGTTTACCGGCTTTTTTCTCTTTCGCAGCTTGGCGAGAAAGTTGACGTAGACGTTGACGGTCTGCGTCAGGATATAGCTCAAGTACGTCAGCAATGGCGCTATCGCCTTCTTCTACAACACGATCACGCAGCTGCTCAAGTTTGTGCAGAACGGCTGTGTTTTGTGAGTGCTTGTTACGTACCTTATCCAGCGCTGCTTGGATCGGTTCTGGATCTTCGTAACGCATCAACTTGCCAATACGTTGAAGTTGGCGACGACGTGCTTCGTTTTTAAAACGCTGCGCATCATGAATTGCTTCGGCAAGGTCTTCACTTAGCGGGAATTTTGCCAGAACTGCTGGTTTTAGACCTACAAGCTCTTCGCCTAGCTTTTGTAACTCTTCCATGTCGCGTTTCATTTCGGATTTACTGACCCAAATGATCTCTTCTTCCGGTTCCCATGGCGCTTTTTGATTCTTACGAGCCATCTCTTTTGCCCTAATTTGAACATCTATTTCTCTATTTTAACAACAATCATGGGGAGAAAGCGAAATTCTTGTTATCCTATCTATATCGAATAGCGAACAAACACCATCACATAAGAAGATATGGACGTAAGACAACAAGTTGCCCAACAGCAAGTTGAGCTAGAAGCCGCAGTAGCAAAAGCACTTGAAATGGCTGCGCAAAAGGCGGATGCCGCAGAAGTCGCGATCAGTAAATCGACAGGCTTAAGCGTTTCTACTCGTATGTGTGAAGTAGAGAACGTTGAGTTTAATAGCGATGGAGCGTTGGGTATCACGGTATATCGTGGTCAACGCAAAGGCAGTGCATCGACATCTGACTTAAGCGAAAAAGCGATTCAGCAAACGGTATTGGCGGCATTAGATATTGCGCAATACACGTCAGAAGATCCATACGCGGGCCCGGCTGATAAAGAGTTGATGGTCAAAGAGATCCCTGATTTGGATTTATTCCACCCGGATACGCCCGATCCTGATCATGCAGCAAAAATCGCCATTGAAGCAGAGCGCCATGCGCTGTCTTACAGCGACAAAATCAAACAGAGTGATGGTGCAAGCTACGATAGCCATTATGGCTTAAAAGTATATGGTAACAGCCATGGCCTACTTGCAAGCTACGCATCAAGCCGCCATAGCACGAGCTGTTGTGTGATTGGCCAAGGCCAAAATGGTGAGATGGAGCGTGACTACAGCTACACGGTTGCACGCCATGTAGATGAGCTTTGGACACCAGAGAAGGTTGGTCGTGAAGCAGCAGAAAAAACGGTAGGCCGTCTTGACCCGCAAAAGCTAGCAACGGGTAAATACCCAGTGATGTTTGCTGCTGATGTAGCAACAGGTTTGATTGGCCACTTAGTCATGGCAATCAGCGGCGGCAATCTTTACCGTAAATCTTCTTTCCTGTTGGATCAGCTTGGTGAGCAGGTGTTGCCTTCATGGTTCAACATTGCAGAGCGCCCGCACATTCTGCGTGGCTTAGCATCAAGCCCATTCGATAGCGAAGGTGTGTTTACTCAAGATCGTGAAATCATCACTGACGGCGTATTGGCAACTTACCTGCTAACCTCATACGCTGCACGTAAGATGAACATGACCCCTACAGGCCACGCTGGTGGTATTCACAACTGGTTTGTGCAATCGACAGGGCAAAGCTTCGATCAAATGCTAAAAGAGTTAGGCACAGGTCTATTGGTGACTGAAACCATGGGACAAGGTGTGAATGTCGTAACGGGTGATTACTCACGCGGTGCTGCTGGTTTCTGGGTTGAAAATGGCGAGATTCAATTCCCAGTGTCTGAGGTGACGATTGCAGGCAACTTGAAAGAGATGTTCCAGCAAATTGTTGCTGTTGGTAATGACGTTGAAACACGCTCGCAGATTCAAACTGGTTCTATCTTGCTTGAATCCATGAAAATTGCCGGTGAATAATTAGCGACTAAATTTAAAAATCCCAAGCTTAGGCTTGGGATTTTTATTTCAATAGCACTTAGCGTTTGGCTATTTGCCCCACTGCGCTTCAAACCAGCTTTCTAAAATCACCACCGCAGACTGACAATCGACATTGCCTTTCGTAAGTGCTTTGTAGCCACCCATCGCAAACAAGTCGGCGCGAGCTTCGGTTGTCGATAATCGCTCATCGTGTAGCTCTACAGGCAAGCCATAACGGCCTTGTAGGCGTTTAGCAAACTTACGCGCACGTTGGGTAATACTTTCTAAATCTTTACCGTGTAGGTCGGTTGGAAGGCCAACCACCAAAAGGTTAGGTTGCCACTCTTTAATCTGCTTTTCGATATCATCCCAATTCGGAATGCCATCATTGGCTTTAAACGCTTTCAATGGTGAAGCTGTGCCAGTGATTTCTTGGCCAATCGCACTACCAATACTTTTAGTACCAAAATCGAAAGCCATGATTGTCTTAGACATAAAATTACTGCCTTGGGAAATAAGTTGAAAGGTCACGCCTAGCTGAATTTATACGTTATCTATTACGCATGACCAATTTGACTAGAGAGCTGTGCGACATCAATGCCAAGCATTTGTACCGCTTTTTGCCAACGTTCTTTGACGGGGGTTTCAAACATGATGTCTGGATCGGCTTCAATGGTGAGCCATGAGTTTTCGGCCAATTCGGTCTCGAGTTGCCCAGGCTCCCAGCCAGAATAACCCAGCGCGACGATATATTGATTCGGTTCGGCTTCAGTGCCTAATACGCTCAGGATATCTTTTGATGTGGTCACCATGATCTGCTCAGTCATCTGAATGCTCGATTCATAACGATCTTTCGGTTGATGAAGAATAAACCCGCGATCTTCTGAAACTGGGCCGCCATTGAGTACAGGCATCTCTAGTTTTTCTGTTCTCAGCTGTGGGTGAACGGGTTGAACGTCTACTTTTTCCAGCATTTTGCCAATGGTCACTTCAATGGGAGAGTTGATCATTAAGCCCATTGCACCATCTTCGTTATGCTCACATACGTAGATGACGCTGCGCTGGAAATAAGGATCTTTCATGCCAGGCATCGCGACTAAAAAATGGTTAGTCAAATTCATTATCACATCAACCTTATTGATTGCCATTGCAAGAGAGGAGTTGTACGAGGCAGTTTATCTCTGCCTCGAACGGTATTGGCCTCGAATGGCTTTATTTATTTAAGCGACGCTCAATCGCATCCATCAGCTTGCCTGTAATCGAGATATCGAAAGCGGCTTCGATTTCACGAATACAAGTCGGGCTTGTTACGTTGATTTCAGTAAGCTTATCGCCAATCACATCTAAACCAACGAAGATCAAACCTTTCTCTTTTAGCGTTGGAGCAACAGCTTGAGCAATTTTAAGATCCGTTTCGCTTAGTGGACGAGCTTCACCTGTGCCGCCAGCTGCAAGGTTACCACGTGTTTCACCTTTGGCAGGAATACGGGCAAGGCAGTAAGGCATTGGTTCGCCATCGACCACTAAAATACGTTTGTCACCGTTACTGATATCAGGAACGAACGTTTGTGCCATCGCGTAGTTTTGACCGTGGTTCGTCAAGGTCTCGATGATCACTGATACGTTTGGATCGTTTTCTTTGACACGGAAGATAGAAGCACCACCCATACCGTCGAGTGGTTTTAAGATCACGTCACCGTGCTGCTCACGAAATGCTTTAATTTTCTCAGCTTTGCGCGTCACAATGGTTGTCGGTGTTAGTTCAGGGAACCAAGCAGTAAAGAGTTTTTCGTTACAATCACGTAGGCTCTGTGGCTTGTTAACGATTAACGTTCCTTTCTCTTCTGCGCGCTCTAAAATGTATGTCGCGTAAATAAATTCAGTATCGAAAGGAGGATCTTTACGCATCAATACCGCATCTAACTCTGCCAGCTCGATGGTTTGCTCTGACTTGAATTGGTACCAACCGCTAGGATCTTCTTTAAGTTCAACGACTTTGGTATCTGCTACCGCAACACCTTGATCTAAGTGTAGATCATTCATCTCCATGTAGTGGATTTCGTAGCCGCGGCGCTGAGCCTCAAGCATCATGGCGAAGCTAGAGTCTTTTTTGATGTTGATGGACGAGATTGGGTCCATCACGATGCCAAGTTTAATCATGATCTTCTCCGGTTAGCCAAGATCGCCAAAGCGAACTTGAAGGGCGGTAATTGCGGTCAAGGCTGCTGTCTCGGTACGCAGTACACGAGGACCAAGCAGGGTCTCTTCAAATTGGTACTCTTGTGTCATATCGATCTCTGCTGAAGATAAGCCACCTTCAGGGCCAATCAGCAGACGAACTTTCTCTACAGGAGTCGGTAATGTGTTGATGGAGTATTTTGCTCTAGGGTGAAGGTTGAGCTTAAGGCCATCATATTGTTCAGCGCACCACTCTTCGAGCGCCATAATTGGGCGAATTTCTGGCACTGTGTTGCGGCCGCATTGTTCACACGCACTGATAGCAATCTTCTGCCATTGCGCGAGTTTCTTCTCAAAACGCTTCTGATCTAACTTAACGCCACAGCGCTCCGAGATAAGTGGAGTAATGGTATTCACGCCAAGCTCGACTGACTTCTGAATGGTGAACTCCATCTTATCGCCACGAGAAACCACCTGACCTAAATGCAGATCGAGCGGTGATTCACTGCTGCGCTCAACGCGCTCGGTGACATCCACTTGTACAGTTTTTTTTGTCACTTCAGAGATTACCGCTGGAAATTCAGCGCCACTACCATCAAATAAAAGCACTTCTTGGCCTTCTTTCATTCGTAGCACTCGGCCAATATGGCCAGCAGCATCGTCACCTAGCATTAGGCTGCCAAGTTGTTGAATGGTTTCTGGATGATAAATTCGTGGAATTCGCATGGTGATTAGGTTCCAGCTGAGTGGTTGATATAAAAACTAACATGGATGCGTTAGTGCTAAAAAACAAGGGTTAAAGCGAGTTTCTATCTCAACAGAGCAAAGTTACTCGCCTAAATAAACTCATTACTGAGTTTTACAGGCTTGCCACACAAATGGGTTATGGTTGCCCTGAACTTTAGCGATTCGTTTATCGCGTTCACACTCCCATGAATCGACAGGGTATTGCTTGTTCCAAGCCGTCATGAGGTTGCGCTGCTGCTTAGATAATTTGAAGCCATACTCTTGGCTCATATAGAGGTAAGTTCGTGCAATAGAGCCGCGGGCACGATCAGGTGGCATAACTTTACGTTGCTTAAAGTTAACCTGCATTTCGCAGCGGCCGTAACTGACGCCATCAACGCCATTCCACTGGCTAAAGTTGTAGTTGGATCGATCGCCGTTGACCTCACCGATAGCTGGGGTCAGGTTATGCAGATCCGCTTCCATTAAACGAAATTGCTTGTCTTTTTTGGTGCAGTTCTTTCTGCCGCCATCTTGCCAACATTGACGCTGGTGGCCAAATTGCCATGCGGGTACAACATGCTCCCACTCGATGCGAGAGGCTCGTTTTTGTTGTTTGCGGACTTTATAGCCGCAAGCACTTAAATCAGGAATGCCTTTCTTACCCTGCCAAGTAATGTCACAGCCACAGTAAAAGCTCGTTGTGTGATCATGGTAGATTTTGACGGCTTCTTTTTTCGCTTTAGAGAATGAGCTAGGTGGCGCAGCGACCGCGACACTGCTCAATAGTGCTAAGCCAAACCAAATGAATTTTTTCATAGATAAAGTATTTAGAAAGTAGGACTTTATTAATGATAACACTCATTTTTGCTCATATATGATGATATTTAGCTCAGTTGATGATTAAAGCGGTGGAATAAGGTTAATCAGTGCAGTGAATGGGGCTAGCTGAGTTGCTTGCCAGTAAAGACCAGAGTTTGTTGGCATTGCTGGCAGCGATAAGTCGCTTGGTTTCTTACTACTTTATTGTGGCGTCGAATAGTCAGCGGGTAAGTGCTACAGCTGCACTGATACTGAAAAGTTTTGCCCTGCACAGAGTTAACTGAAAAGCTGTGTGTGGTTTTAGCCGGTACACCGAGCACTTGTTCCATAATCCCTTGCCATTCTTTGCCGTGTGGGCGAACGCGCCCATAGACTTGATAAGTGATCAGGTGAGCCATCTCGTGAGGAATGACTTCTTCGAGGAAAGCTTGTTGGTTTTCAGTAAATAGTACCGGGTTTAAGCGAATTTCATTTAACTGTAGGTAGGCTTTGCCCGCAGCCTTACCGCGTAATTTATAGCTGATAGTCGGCAAAGGGAATGAGCGTTGAAAGGTTTGCTGTGCTTTGACTAAGCAATCGGCCATAACTTGCTTTACTTGGTAATTTAATTCGAAATCCACGTCTAATCCTAAAAAGCCCCGACCAATTGGCCGAGGCATCATAACGTGCTTGATCGTCGCTGTTAAGCGCTAAGCGGAGTGTTTCTTTTTAATCACTTCGTGGTAAGCGTGCCATGTGGCGTAACCTAAGATTGGCATGGTGAATAGCATGCCTATACCGTAAGTGGCGAAGCCAATTAAAATACCGCCACAAATCAGCGCAGCCCAAACGATCATGGCTGGGATGTTGGATCGGACGGCGTTAAAGCTAGTGAATACAGCGGTCATCACATCGACTCGTCTTTCCATCATTAGTGGGATAGAAAAAGCAGAGATACTGAAAACTACGCAAGCTAATACGAAACCAACGCCAGAACCAATGACTAAAAAGGGTAGAAAATCGGTTAATGGCGCGCCTTGCACGGATGGATAGAGGGCATGAAGCAGCGCGGCGATTCGCATCCAGAAAATCATACAGACGGCTAACAGAACAGCAAAGGCCCATTGAGACGTCGAGTTGCGACCGATTGCTTTCATGGAGTGTAACAAGCTCGCTGAGTGACCTTTCTCTCTTTCCCAACTGGCATCATAAAGCCCCAGCGCGAGGAATGGCCCAATCAACATGTAGACCACCAATGCAGGCATCACAACTAGGTGCGTGCCTTGCCATTGAATCAATAATACGATGCCAATGGCAGCTGCCATAAAGCAGACGCCGTAAAAAGCGCTGATCAGCGGCATGCGAATGAAGTCGTGCAAGGCGAGCGATAGCCAATGAAAAGGGGCGGATACGCTGAGTTGATTGCATTCAATGGTGCGTGCGTATTCGGATTGTTTCGTGTCCTTCTCTTTGCTGTGCAAATCGGACGGGTGAACGGTGCGAGGCATAACTCCTCCTTGATTTATCTCACTTTACTTCGCTTTATACGAAGAACGTTGATGTCTGGCTTACTGTGTCTGGCTTACTGTATTGAGTGAAGGTAAAGACATCTCCGGCGTGAGCCCGCATCATGCGTTATACGTCTAATGACATTTAACATTATTTTAACTATTGGCGGAGTCGGAGCAATTTACAAATAATTGTTGTATTTTTGTTCAGGCAGGCAGTAAAAAAGAGGGATAAAAAAAGCCCCCGCTAAATAGCGAGGGCTTGATAGAGTGTCTAACGCGAGATTACTTGATGTTTGCGAAATCGCGTAGGATGTCTGCTTTATCAGTCGCTTCCCATGGGAACTCTTCACGACCAAAGTGACCGTATGCCGCTGTCTTTTTGTAGATAGGCTGAAGTAGGTTCAGCATTTCTTGTAGACCGTATGGGCGTAGGTCGAAGTTTTGACGTACTGCTTCGATGATTACTTCGTGAGGTACTTTCTCAGTACCGAACGTTTCAACCATGATAGATGTTGGATCTGCAACACCGATAGCGTAAGAAAGTTGGATTTCACAACGGTCAGCCATGCCAGCGGCTACGATGTTTTTCGCTACGTAACGTGCTGCGTATGCTGCTGAGCGGTCTACTTTCGATGGATCTTTACCAGAGAATGCACCACCACCGTGACGAGCCGCGCCGCCGTAAGTATCTACAATGATCTTACGACCAGTTAGGCCACAGTCACCCATTGGGCCACCAATTACGAAACGGCCAGTTGGGTTAATGAAGAAGTTCGTCTCTTTGCTGATCCACTCTGATGGTAGAACTGGCTTAATGATCTCTTCCATTACTGCTTCACGTAGGTCAGGAGTAGAGATTGAATCACAGTGCTGAGTTGAAAGAACAACTGCATCGATACCAACGATCTTACCTTGGTCGTATTGGAACGTTACCTGAGATTTTGCATCTGGACGTAGCCAAGGTAGTGTGC
Source organism: Vibrio sp. LaRot3 (assembly GCF_027587025.1). Lineage (GTDB taxonomy): Bacteria > Pseudomonadota > Gammaproteobacteria > Enterobacterales > Vibrionaceae > Vibrio. The sequence goes on from NZ_JAPPTI010000010.1 coordinate 37,301, forward strand.
CGTTTTTACGTACTTCTGCTTGCTTCTGTACAAGAAGGTGAGAGTAAGTAATTGGAGCTGGCATTAGGATGTCAGTTTCGTTAGTTGCGTAACCAAACATGATGCCTTGGTCGCCTGCGCCTTGCTCTTTAGGATCTGCTTTATCAACACCTTGGTTGATGTCTGGAGACTGCTTACCGATAGTGTTAAGTACCGCACAAGAATCAGCATCGAAGCCCATATCAGAGTGAACGTAACCAATTTCACGTACGGTTTGACGAGTTAGCTCTTCAATATCAACCCATGCTGAAGTGGTGATTTCACCACCAACCATAACCATGCCGGTTTTTACGTAAGTTTCACAAGCAACACGTGCTTTAGGATCTTGTTCAATGATGGCATCAAGAACTGCATCAGAGATTTGGTCAGCGATTTTATCTGGATGGCCTTCTGAAACAGACTCAGAAGTGAACAGGTGCTTAGCCATGTGAGCTCCACTTTATAATTAAGTTATGACGAAAAGGCACATGACCATTTCGTCTCAATACCGTTAATGTTTGTAGGTGTTTCTACATCTAGACGTCTATTTTAAATTTGATGGTTCAAATTACAAGCTATTTTTTCTCGGACTGACTGCCAAACGTTTGCGCCATTTGCGGTGCAAATTTATTAACTTGGAAGATCTTGACGATAAAAACGGAATATTTGTGCAGAATTTGTCTGGAAAACGTTTGCAGTGAAATAGGTGCTTTGAGAGAATACCGCCTCAAATTTCCTACAATCATTTCGCTTTATTGCACTTAGGAGCAGACATGTCTTCTCGTAAACACCTTGCCAATGCAATCCGCGCTTTAAGCATGGATGGCGTACAACAAGCTAACTCTGGTCACCCTGGCGCACCTATGGGTATGGCTGATATCGCTGAAGTCCTTTGGCGTTCACACCTAAACCATAACCCAGCAAACCCAGAGTGGGCAGACCGCGACCGTTTCGTTCTTTCTAACGGCCACGGCTCAATGTTGATTTACTCGCTACTGCATCTAAGCGGTTACGAACTATCAATTGATGATCTGAAAAACTTCCGTCAGCTGCATTCTAAAACTCCGGGTCACCCTGAGTACGGTTATGCTCCAGGCGTTGAAACGACAACAGGTCCTCTTGGCCAAGGTATCACTAACGCAGTAGGTATGGCGCTAGCAGAGAAGGCACTAGCAGCTCAGTTCAATAAAGAAGGCCACGATATCGTTGACCACTTCACTTATGTCTTCATGGGTGACGGTTGTCTAATGGAAGGCATCTCGCACGAAGCATGTTCTCTAGCGGGCACGCTTGGTCTAGGTAAACTGATTGCATTCTGGGATGACAACGGCATCTCTATCGATGGTCATGTTGAAGGCTGGTTCTCTGACGATACACCTAAGCGTTTTGAAGCTTACGGTTGGCACGTAATCCCAGCAGTAGATGGCCATGATGCGCACGCAATCAATGCAGCAATTGAAGCGGCGAAAGCAGATCCTCGCCCTACGCTAATCTGTACTAAAACCATCATCGGTTTTGGTTCGCCAAACAAATCAGGTTCTCACGACTGTCACGGTGCTCCACTAGGCGCTGAAGAAATTGCAGCTGCACGCGAGTTCCTAGGTTGGGAACACCCAGCATTTGAAATCCCTGCAGATGTATATTCAGAGTGGGATGCAAAAGCAGCAGGCGCTGACAAAGAAGCGGCTTGGAATGCTAAATTTGACGCTTACGCAGCGGCTTACCCTGCAGAAGCTGCTGAGCTTAAGCGTCGTCTAAACGGTGAACTACCAGCTGAGTGGGAAGAGAAAGCAACGCAAATCATTGCTGACCTTCAAGCTAATCCAGCTGATATTGCATCACGTAAAGCATCGCAAAACGCACTAGAAGCGTTTGGCGCAATGCTACCAGAATTCATGGGCGGTTCTGCTGACCTTGCGCCTTCTAACCTGACTATGTGGTCTGGTTCTAAGTCGCTAGAAGCAAGTGACTTCTCTGGTAACTACATCCACTACGGTGTACGCGAATTCGGCATGACAGCAATCATGAACGGTATCGCACTACACGGTGGTTTCGTTCCTTACGGCGCAACATTCCTAATGTTCATGGAATACGCTCGTAACGCAATGCGTATGGCTGCTCTGATGAAAGTTCAGAACATCCAAGTTTACACGCACGATTCAATCGGCCTTGGCGAAGATGGCCCGACTCACCAACCAGTAGAGCAGATCGCTTCTCTACGTATGACGCCTAACATGAGTACATGGCGTCCATGTGACCAAGTTGAGTCAGCCGTTGCGTGGAAACTGGCTATCGAACGTAAAGATGCGCCAACAGCATTGATCTTCTCTCGTCAAAATCTTGCGCAGCAAGCGCGTGATGCAGAGCAAGTAGCGAACATCGCTAAGGGTGGTTACATCCTGAAAGATTGCGCTGGTAAGCCAGAGCTAATCCTAATCGCGACAGGTTCTGAAGTTGAGCTAGCAGTAGAAGCCGCAGCAGAGCTAACAGCACAAGGTAAAGCTGTACGCGTAGTTTCAATGCCATCAACCGATGCATTTGATAAGCAAGACGCCGCTTACCGTGAAGAGGTTCTACCATCAGATGTAACGGCACGTATCGCGATTGAAGCGGGTATTGCTGACTTCTGGTACAAGTATGTAGGCTTCGACGGCCGCATTATCGGTATGACGACATTCGGTGAGTCTGCACCTGCAGGTGAGCTATTCAAGATGTTTGGCTTCACGAAAGAAAACGTATTAAACACAGCGCAAGAGCTTCTGGCTTAATCGTTTAGTGTAGAAAAACAAAAACCGAGCTTAGGCTCGGTTTTTTTATGTTTGTACTATGCGTTACTCGAATTCGTTACCTTTATTATCAAGCTCTTTCGTGCCGCAAACCTTACAGGTTACGTAGCGATCCATATCGTAATAGTGACCACCATTGATAAAGGTGTGAGCAAGTAATTGGATTCTGCCTAATAGAGAGGTATCTGTATCGTAGCTGCTCGGCTTTCTTACCAATATCTCTTTATGAGGAGTTTCCATATTACATTTAGTACAAAAGTGAGTCGCTGGATATGATTTCATAACCTGTTCCTTTGGTTGAAAAACTAGGTGTTCAAATAGCCGCAGGAAACCTCACCGAGATCAGCTTAGCATTAACTCATTATTCACTTGTATGTTTTATAAAATGATTTTGCGGGATAGCTCACTATCTTGATGCGTTTTGATTAACAATCGGGTAATATTTGTGCCACGAAAATCTTCTAAGGCGATGGAATCATGCTGAAAGTTGCGATCAACGGTTTTGGACGAATCGGTCGTAATGTCTTAAGAGCAATTTATGAAAGCGGCAAACATCAGCAAATAAAGGTGGTTGCGGTTAATGAGTTGGCTCAACCTGAAGCAATGGCACATCTACTTCAGTACGATACAAGCCATGGTCGCTTTGCGAAAAAAATCTCTCACGATCAAGAGCACCTCTATGTGCACCATGACGTTTGCCAACCTGATAGTGGTGATAGAGATTCAATCCGCATTCTTCATTTGACTGAAATCGAGTTATTGCCTTGGCGTGATTTAGAAGTCGACATCGTATTGGATTGTACCGGTGTGTATGGTTGCCGAGCTGATGGGCTTGCTCATATTGAAGCAGGGGCGAAGAAAGTTCTGTTTTCTCACCCAGGTGCTAACGATCTCGATAACACCATCATCTATGGCGTTAATCACGATACGCTCAAATCAGAGCACAACATTGTTTCCAATGGTTCCTGCACCACCAACTGTATCGTACCGATCATTAAGGTGTTGGATGACGCGTTTGGTATTGATTCAGGGACGATTACGACGATTCACTCGTCAATGAATGATCAGCAAGTGATTGATGCCTATCATTCCGATTTACGTCGTACTCGCGCGGCAAGCCAATCCATCATTCCAGTCGATACCAAACTGCATAAGGGTATTGAAAGAATATTCCCGAAATTTTCCAACAAGTTTGAAGCTATTTCAGTGCGCGTGCCGACAGTAAACGTCACTGCGATGGATTTAAGTGTCACAATTAGTACAAATGTGAAAGTTAATGACGTAAATCAAACCATTGTTAACGCATCTCAGTGTACATTACGCAATATTGTTGACTATACTGAAGCGCCGCTTGTTTCGGTGGACTTCAATCACGATCCGCACAGCGCCATTGTCGATGGAACGCAGACTCGCGTAAGCAATGGTCACTTAGTGAAAATGCTAGTGTGGTGTGATAACGAATGGGGCTTTGCCAACCGCATGCTAGACACAGCGTTAGCGATGCAAACCGCAAAATAAAAGGCCCAAAAGGAATATGGAAATAAAATTATTTTTCCCCTTGAAATAAGTTTGAAGGGTCTCCATATCCAAAAACAGTTTGAAGAATTAACAGGCTTGGCAGGGTTGCCGAGTTTTCAAAAACTTTATCTATTTATTATTTGAGAGGACAAATCATGTCTGTAATCAAGATGACTGACCTGGATCTAGCAGGTAAACGTGTATTCATCCGTGCTGACCTAAATGTACCAGTAAAAGAAGGCAAAGTGACTTCTGATGCACGTATCCTAGCTTCACTACCAACTATCAAGCACTGTCTAGAAGCAGGCGCTAAAGTAATGGTAACTTCTCACCTAGGTCGTCCTACTGAAGGTGAATACGCTGAAGAGTTCTCTCTACTACCTGTAGTTAACTACCTAAACGACGCACTAGATTGTGAAGTTAAACTAGCGAAAGACTACCTAAACGGCCTAGAGCTAAACGCTGGTGAACTGACTGTTCTTGAGAACGTTCGTTTCAACAAAGGCGAGAAGAAGAACGAAGAAGAGCTATCTAAAGCTTACGCGGCACTATGTGACGTATTCGTAATGGACGCGTTCGGTACTGCTCACCGTGCACAAGCTTCTACTCACGGCGTTGGTATGCACGCTCCTGTAGCATGTGCTGGTCCTCTACTAGCTAACGAGCTTGAAGCTCTAGCTAAAGCAATGGACAAGCCAGCTCGCCCAATGGTTGCTATCGTAGGTGGTTCAAAAGTTTCTACTAAGCTAACTGTTCTTGAGTCTCTATCTAAAGTGGCTGACCAACTTGTTGTTGGTGGTGGTATCGCGAACACATTCATCGCAGCTGCTGGCCACAACGTTGGTAAATCTCTATACGAAGCTGACCTAGTAGACACTGCTAAGAAGCTAATGGAAGAGTGTGCTATTCCAGTTGCAACTGACGTAGCATGTGCAAAAGCATTCGACGAGAACGCAGAAGCTGAAATCAAGCACGTTTCTGAAGTTCAAGACGACGACATGATCTTCGACCTAGGTCCAGATTCAACTGCTGAGCTAGCTGAAATCCTGAAAAACGCTAAGACTATCCTATGGAACGGTCCTGTAGGCGTATTCGAATTCAAGAACTTCGAAGCGGGTACTAAAGGCATCTCTGAAGCAATCGCAGCTTCTGAAGGTTTCTCTGTAGCGGGCGGTGGTGACACTCTAGCAGCTATCGACAAGTTCGGTATCAAAGCGGACGTTTCTTACATCTCAACAGGCGGCGGTGCTTTCCTTGAGTTTGTAGAAGGCAAAGTTCTTCCAGCAGTAGAAATGCTAGAAGCACGCGCAAAATAATTAAATAAAGCGGGGGTTATCTCCCGCTTTCTTGTTTGCTGCATGTCATATTATTCTCTGATAGAATAGCGCGCATTGTGAGCAAACGTTTGCAAAATTTTAAACTTAATTGTTTTTGTTAATAAAACGACAGATAAATAGGATTACATCCCATGTCTAAGATCTTCGATTTCGTAAAACCAGGTGTTATCTCTGGCGATGATGTTCAGAAAGTTTTTGAAGTAGCAAAAGAAAACAAATTTGCTCTTCCTGCAGTTAACTGTGTTGGTACTGACTCAGTAAACGCAGTACTAGAAGCAGCGGCTAAAGTTAAAGCTCCAGTTATCGTTCAGTTCTCTAACGGTGGCGCAGGCTTCTTCGCTGGTAAAGGTGTTAAACTTGAAGGTCAAGGTGCTCAAATCCTTGGTGCTGTAGCTGGTGCAAAATACGTACACGCTGTAGCTGAAGCTTACGGTATTCCTGTAATTCTTCACACTGACCACGCTGCTAAGAAACTTCTTCCATGGATCGACGGTCTTCTAGACGCGGGTGAAGAGTTCTTCGCTCAAACTGGTAAGCCTCTATTCTCTTCTCACATGATCGACCTTTCTGAAGAGTCTCTAGAAGAGAACATCGAAATTTCTGCTAAGTACCTAGAGCGCATGGCTAAAATGAACATGACTCTAGAAATCGAACTAGGTTGTACTGGTGGTGAAGAAGATGGCGTAGATAACTCTCACATGGACGCATCTGAGCTTTACACTTCTCCAGAAGACGTTGCTTACGCATACGAGAAACTAAACGCTGTTTCACACCGTTTCACTATCGCAGCATCTTTCGGTAACGTACACGGTGTTTACAAGCCAGGTAACGTTGTTCTAACTCCAACTATCCTACGTGATTCTCAAGCATACTGTGCAGAGAAGTTCGGTATCGCACCTAACGCTCTAAACTTCGTATTCCACGGTGGTTCTGGTTCAACTGAAGCTGAAATCCAAGAGTCTATCGGTTACGGCGTTATCAAGATGAACATCGATACTGATACACAGTGGGCAACTTGGGACGGTATCCGCGCGTACGAAGCTGAAAACCGCGATTACCTACAAGGTCAAATCGGTAACCCAACTGGCGAAGATGCGCCAAACAAGAAGTACTACGATCCACGCGTATGGCTACGTGCGGCTCAAACTTCAATGGTTACTCGTCTTGAGCAAGCGTTCAAAGACCTTAACGCAATCGACGTACTATAATTCTGAATTAGAATTTATCGTTTTGAAAACCCGCTCTTTGAGCGGGTTTTTTTTGCTCTTTTTCTGAGTAGTTATAAGACAGAAGCAATTTTTGCTAAAAAAATGTGGCGAAATGTAAAGGGCATGCGTAACCTTTAACAGGTCGATATCCTCAGCCCCCTAAATCACTGTTTTTGATTATCTTTGCACAAAGTTGACTTTGCATAATCTAGAAATTGGGATATCGTCGCGCAAAATTGACGCCCTCACTAAGAAAGTCAATATGGATTTTGTCGTTATAAAAAGCAGCACGGCTTATTAAGTCGTTTATTTTAAGAGGAAATTTTTATGTCAGGTGAATCAGTAGAGATTCAAACTCCATTAGTGGATGGCTTAGCCAAAGCAGAAAGTTGGTTGGCAAACAACTCAGACTTGCTTGTGCAATACGGTGTAAACATTATCTCAGCAGTTCTGATTCTGTTTATTGGTAACATCATCACTAAGATGGTTGCTAACAGCGTAGCGAAAGTATTAGAGAAGAAGAAGCTAGATAAAGCGGTTGTAGAGTTCGTACACGGCCTAGTACGTTACATGCTATTTGTTATCGTATTGATTGCTGCTCTAAGCCGTATCGGTGTTCAAACCGCTTCTGTAGTAGCCGTAATTGGTGCTGCGGGCTTAGCGGTTGGTCTGGCTCTGCAAGGTTCTCTATCTAACTTTGCTGCTGGCGTATTGATTGTGGCATTCCGTCCATTTAAATCAGGTGATTACGTAGAAGTTGGCGGTGTGGCAGGTAGCGTTGAAGCGATTCAAATCTTCCAAACGGTACTGAAAACCCCAGACAACAAAATGGTTGTTGTGCCGAACTCTGGTGTGATTGGTGGTCCAATCACAAACTACTCTCGTCATGAAACCCGCCGTGTTGATTTGACTATTGGTGTTTCTTACAGCGCCGATCTAAAACTAACGAAGAACGTGATTCGTGAAGTACTAGAGAAAGATGAGCGTATCCTTAAGAACCCAGACATTCAAATTGGTGTCGTGGCTCTAGCGGACTCTTCAGTGAACTTTGTGGTTCGCCCATGGTGTAAGACTGCGGATTACTGGGATGTATACTTCGATTCAACTCAAGCGATCAAAGAAGCGCTAGATGAAGCAGGTATCGAGATCCCATTCCCACAAATGGATGTTCACCTAAACAAGGTTGAAGGCTAATTACTGATTAAAGTGATTGAGTGGATTTAAAAAGCGAGGCACTAGCCTCGCTTTTTTATAGCTCATGAATGGCGTTGGGCAGCTTGGCTAATACCGTTTTAAGGTCCGCCCCTTTAATCGCAAATGTGATGTCTGGTCGTGCAGGAGTGTAGAGGATCTCATCTTCTTGGTGCAGCTTACTATCAACAACGATAGTAATATCTGCGGGTAGGGTGAAGGGGCATACCGCACCGGCAACACAGCCAGTGATCTCAGACATCTCTTGGTCGTTACAAATCGATGGCCTTTTTCCCAGAATCTCTTTTAACGCCTTGCTATCAAGACGGGTATCTTTTTCAGTGAGAAAAAGAGCATGCCCTCCGCCTTTTAACTTTAAGAATAAACTCTTAGTATGAGTGGCCGTCCAGCCCAGCCGTTTAGCCACTAGCACATCCGTTTCAAAGTCCAAAATTGGTTCATGTTGCCATTGGCCATAATCAACACTGAGTTGCTGAAGTAACTCGATGTTTGCTTGATATAAATGCTCTAGTTTGTCCATGTTGATTACCAATATTGATGAATAAGCTCTTTACTGAGTAGCCCTGCAATGGTGAACATCATTAGTGCTACCGCAATGTCGATGCCTTGCTTTACTTTGGGTTTAGACAAGGTTGGGCCAAGTTTTGCTGCGCCGATTGATAGCGAATAGAACCATACAAAAGAAGCCATAATAGTCCCGATAGCGAATGATAACCGCTCATGGCCTTCGAATTGTCCGCCGATTGAGCCCAGTATAACCACAGTATCCAAATACAAATGTGGGTTAAGTACCGTAACCGCTAATGCACCTAAGATCACAGTGCGTTTCCCGCGAGCCGTGACTTCTCGCTGCGTTTCATCATAATGTTTATATTGAAATGCACTTTTGAGTGATAGGGCGCCATAGACAGAAAGAAAAGCGATACCACCAAGGGTGACAGAAGTCAGTAGCCATTCACTTTGAGACAGCAGGGCACCGCCGCCAAAGATCCCTAACGAGATAAAGAGGGTATCTAACAAACTACAAATCGTTGCAGTAGTAAGATGGTGATTGCGCTTAATTCCTTGATTAAGTACATATGCGTTTTGTGCTCCGATCGGAATGATCATGGTAGCCCCTAAGCCAAACCCTTGTAACAACACCCAAAAGCTCACTGTTTCTCTCTCCAAAGTGACTGAATCTCTACTATGGGCGACAAGATAACGCTCAGTTCTAAATAAGTATATTTAATGATTTTAATCTAGTATAAGTATCACTAATGGTGGTTGCTTAGAGTGGAGTCGGGTAGTGCGAGGCTTAGATTATAAATGGATAGAAGCATTAGATTGTATTGTTCAACAGGGCAGTTTTGAGCGCGCAGCAGATGAACTATGTATCTCTCAGTCTGCGGTATCGCAAAGGCTAAAACAGCTAGAAAAGTTTCTCGCCCAACCGGCCTTAGTAAGGGAACATCCGCCTAGACCAACACCTGTGGGAAAAAAATTACTCGGTCTATATCGGCGTGTACGTATCCTCGAAAGTGAGCTTGTCCCTGAGCTTACTAATGATGCGAGTAGTAAGCCATTGAGCGTCTCTTTAGCAACAAACGCAGATAGCTTAGCGACATGGTTGCTGCCAAGCTTAACGCAATTGATGAGAGAAACCAGAGTAGAGATAAACCTAACGGTTGATGATGAAGTCAGAACCTTGGAAAGGCTTAGAAGAGGGGAAGTTGCAGGGGCGATTAGCTTAGAGGATCAGCCTATTGCGGGTTGCGATGCGGACTATTTAGGCCGAGTGGATTACTTGTGTGTCGCCAGCCCAGATTTTTGCCGACGTTACTTTCCTGGTGGCGTAAATAGAGACTCTTTGCAGCATGCGCCGGCGGTGGCTTTCGATCAGCATGATGACATGCATGAGCGTTTTGTTCATCAGCACTTTAATTTACCGAAAGGCAGCATTATTAAGCATACGGTGCGAAGTTCTGAGGCGTTTGTGAAGTTGGCATTAAGTGGCGTTGCTTACTGCCTGATCCCAAGGCTGCAAATTGAACAAGAATTGGAAGAGGGATCTCTGGTTAATATCACGCCTGATTTCTTTTTGTCTCAGCGTATTTATTGGCACCATTGGCAGTTAGAAAGTGGATTGTTAAAGTCGATTTCTGAAGCAATTGTTGATCATGCTCGCTCCATTTTACCGAGTTAACTTGGTTAAAATTGTGTCAGTTTTATCGTGGTTAATTGGTGGTCAAAGGTAATTAACTTATGATGTAAAGGTCAACTACATTCATAAGGTTTACAGTATGAAAAAGGTATCTGCACTATTACTGGCACTTTCTGCTGGTATGAGTTTTGGCGCAGTAGCCAATACTATGGATTTTCCCCACCTTTCGACATCAGGTTACGGTGAAGTAATCGCAACGCCTGACATGGCTGAGTTCTCGGTGAAAGTGGTCGAAAGTACCATGACCGCTGAACAAGCTAAGCAAGGAGTAGATAAAGTTGTCGGTGATTTCTTGCAGTTGCTTAAAGACAACGGCGTTTCAGCAGAACAAATCTCTAGCACTAATTTATATATTGCCCCTCAGTATCATTATCCGAAGAAAGGCAAACCAGAGTTGGTTGGTTACCGCGCGACGCGCACAGTAACCGTAACGGTCGTTGAGTTAGAGAAGCTCAATCCGTTGTTGGATGTGGCTTTAAGCTCTGGTATCAATCAAGTGGATAACATCACTTTGAAAGTGAAAGATGAAGCTAAGTTTCATGAGCAAGCGCGTTTAGCGGCGATCAAAGATGCTGAGCAAAAAGCAAAATCATTGGCAGAAGGTTTCGGCAAAGATATTTCTGGTGTTTGGCAGATCAATTACAATTCCCACAATACTCAACCGGTGTTAATGCGCGCAATGAGTATGGATATGAAAGCCGAATCAAATGGTTATCAAGATTCTACATTAGTGATTCGAGATCGAGTTGACGTCATTTATCGATTGGAAGATTAACTGATTATGTTTGGTCGCTTCGGCGACCAAAATTTCCGATGGAAGTTGGTTTTTCTTAAATTCGTCTGCCAATCAGACGAATATTTTTCATACTTTTGAGTATATAATACCCACCACGCAAATCCCTGCTGTGGCCTCATGCAACGAAAATACACTTTTTTTTCTTTAGTCGGTACTACGCTGACACTGTTTTTTTTGGCTTCTCTGTACTACGTCCAAGAGTACTACGAGGTGAAGTCCGAGATCGTGCGACAAACTGGCAAAGATGCCATCCATCAGCTGATCTATAGTGAACGTGAATATGAAAGTTTACGTAGTCAGTTTATCTCCGTGACGGAACTACTTTCACATAGTCGCAGTTTGTTTGACTATGCCAACAATCCAAATGCATCAAATAAAGTTGTAGTTGAAGAAATGTGGCGCTCTGTGCTTAAAAATCAGCATTGGTATAGTCAGCTTCGTTTTTTGGACACGAGTGGTGTTGAAAAGATCCGCCTCAATCATTCGCAATTAGACTCTATTTCGACCGTTGCCACGGTTTTACAAGATAAATCCCAACGAGATTACTTTGCTTACGCTCAGACACTTGAAAATGAGCAGATAGGCTCGTGGGGTATTGATCTTGAGATGGAAAATGGGGCTCACGTTCAGCCATATACTCCTGCACTGAGAGTGATGACTCCAGTGAGCTCTCAAGGGGAAAGGCTTGGCTATTTACTGCTCAATGTTGATGTTTGGTATTTGGCCTCCCGCCTGAATTACTCACCAGACCAGGATTTTCGTCCGACTTTGATTAACCCTGACGGGTTTTATTTAGCCAATGAAGACTCTAATTATCTTTTTGGTCATATCCTACCTGAGCGCCAAGAATACAACATTGCCAATCATTATCCTGTTGCATGGCAAGAGATGACAACCAGTGATACTGAGTCTGGCTATGTCGTCGAGAAGGGCGGTATTGTCGCTTATAAAAAAATGCACTTTATGCCAAACACTTCGCTTTATTTGACCGTGATTCTTGATCAAAAAAGATTGGTCGAGCGTTCTTCAGAGCAGTTACGAGCGTTGAGACAAGAAGCCTCACTCGTATTCATTTTAGTGCTTGCTTTCGCAGTGCCTGCAACTTGGGCGCTATTGTATTACCGTAATCGCAGTAACGAGAGTCAATTAGCTCGTGCTGCGTTAAACGGGATGTCTGCTGTGCTCATTTCCGATCGTTATCACCGCGCGATTATGATTAATGATGAGTTTACTCGTCTGACGGGTTATAGCGCTGAGCAATTAAAGATGAAAAACGTCATCAAGCTTTTAATGGACGACGATCACATTGAAACCATGTTAGAGATCTTTGAAACGGTCACTAATGATGAATTGTGGGAAGGCGAGGTCACCTTAGCCACAATCAGAAACGATAGAGCACAAGTGATCGCTTTGATGAGAACGCAGCGAGTGTTATCCAAAGTAGGGCGCGTCAGTTATTACATTACCTCATTGGTTGATATCAGTGAGCGCAAAGAGCTTGAGAATCGACTCCGAATTTTGAGTGAAAAAGATGAACTGACTCAGCTTTGGAATCGCCGTAAGTTTGAGATTGAACTAAGACAATCGGCTCGAGTTCTAGAGCGCTACCCTGAAGCTCTGCCGTCATGCTTAGCACTGCTTGATATCGACTACTTTAAGCGAGTGAATGATGATCTTGGCCATGATGAAGGGGATAGAGTGATCAGCCAAATCAGTGCCATCATGGTAGATTCATTGCGCGATACTGATTTTATCGCTCGAATTGGTGGTGAAGAATTTGCTGTGATCATGCCGCAAACGTCAGTCGCTGAAGCGGAAATTGCCTTGAATCGTTTACGAATTATCGTCGAAATGTCTGAAGATGTGCCAGTAACGATCAGTATTGGTTTGACGGATTTAACCGGCGACAATACACGTTGTTATAAGTGTGCAGACATTGCTTTGTATGAGTCCAAAGCTCATGGCCGAAATCGAGTATCCATATGTTATAGCAGTGATGATATTGCATAAAAAAATCGAGCCTAGGCTCGATTTTTTATGGGTTCATTACGTTGTTAAGCGCTGGTTTCTTCAATAACACGTTGAATCTGTTCCATTGAACGGTTTAGATGGTTATCAAATTTGTCTGCCGCTTGCTCGCTGTCTTTCGCGAGAACAAGCTTCATGATCGCTTCGTACTCATCGATATCAAATGCACTGACATCCAAACCGTTGATGATTGCGTAGTAGCGGTAGCGTTTAATTTGGTTGATTAAGTCGCTGAAGAAGCTAAACATGTGCTTAGAATTCGCACCTTCCAGTAGTGATACGTGGAATTGTTGCTGACGCTCTTCCCACTCTGTCCAATCGTATTCACCATCAATCACTTTCATTCTTGATAGCTTGTGGAAAGATGTTAGAACATCGAGTTCCCAGCTCTCGTCTCCAGAGTTGATCGCTTTTTTCAGTAGAACATTCGCAACGACACGTAAACTTTCATATAAGTCAGCTAATTCTTCAATACATACAGGCGCTACCCAGCAGCCTTTCTGTGGTTCTAGAGCAACGTATTTGCTCCAAGAAAGTTGGACAAGAGCTTCACGAATAGGGGACGCACCGACATTGTATTTATCCTTAAGATCTGCGACGACCAGTTTTTGACCCGGTAGAAGTTCACCAGTCAGAATGTCCTTACGAATCATTTGTGCGACTTTATCTGTCAACGTTGGGCTAGACACTGCTGCTTCCTCATTTTGTGGTTTGAATTGGTTATAACCATTCAAACTTTAACGGTACGTAATACTATCTGGTGGATAATACAGCGTACTGAATAGTGAGGCAAGTGCAGATATATAAAAAAAGAGGGCCGAAGCCCTCTTTTTTATATATTCGATTTTTAATTTCGAATCTTATAGAACGTGTACAGACGCAGTGTTCGTTGTACCTGAAGCAACTAGTGCACCAGAAACCATTACTACGATGTCACCTTTCTTACCAAAGTTAGCGTTTAGAGCGTACTCTTTACCCATTTGGTAGAAAGCATCAGTGCTGTCGATTGAATCAACAAGAACAGGGCGAACACCTTTAGTTAGAACTAGCTGTGCAGCAGTTTTCTTGTTAGTTGTTAGAGCAATGATGTTTGCAGTTGGGAAGTACTTACGTACTGAACGTGCAGATTTACCACCGTCTGTTGCAACGATGATTAGTGGAGCAGCTAGCTTCTCAGCTGTGTCTACTGCACCTTTACATACTGCTTCAGTGATGCGTAGGCGTGGGCTGTCTAGACGAGAACCTAGTTCAGCTTTAAGCGCGCCGTCTGTACGGTTAGCGATTTGAGCCATGATAGTTACAGCTTCAACTGGGTACTTACCTTTCGCAGTTTCACCAGAAAGCATTACAGCATCAGTACCGTCCATGATTGCGTTCGCAACGTCACCCGCTTCTGCACGAGTTGGACGTGGGTTGTTGATCATAGAATCAAGCATTTGAGTAGCTGTGATAACCATCTTACGAGCACGGTTACATTTCTCGATCATCATCTTCTGAGCGAAGATTACTTCTTCAGCTGGGATTTCAACACCTAGGTCACCACGAGCAACCATGATGCCGTCAGAAAGCTCTAGGATTTCGTCGAAGTTATCAACACCTTCTTGGTTCTCGATCTTAGAGATGATGTGAATGTCGCTACCGCCGTTCGCGTCTAGGATTTCACGGATTTCTTTAACGTCAGATGCTTTACGGATGAAAGAAGCAGCAACGAAGTCAACGCCTTGCTCACAACCGAATTTAAGGTCGTTCTTATCTTTTTCAGATAGAGCTGGAAGTTGAACAGAAACGCCAGGAAGGTTAACACCTTTGTTTTCGCCTAGTGCACCGTTGTTAAGAACTTTACACTTAACTTCAGTAGCAGTTGTAGAGATAACTTCCATCTCGATTAGACCGTCGTCTACTAGGATAGTGTTACCAGCTTCTAGGTCTTGAGCGAAACCAGCGTAAGTTACCGCTACAGTTTCTTTGTTACCCACTACTGAAGTGTCAGTAGTGAATGTGAATTCTTGACCAGCTACTAGATCAACGTCGTCGCCGTTTTCTAGTTTGATAGTACGGATTTCAGGACCTTTAGTATCAAGAAGGATAGCAAGTTGCTTGCCTACAGTGTCCATTACTTGACGGAAGTTCGCGATACGAGTGCCGTGCTCTTCGTAGTCACCGTGAGAGAAGTTAAGACGCATAACGTTCATGCCTGCGTTTACTAGTTCAGTTAGCTTCTCTACAGATTCAGTTTTAGGGCCAATCGTACATACGATTTTGGTCTTTTTCATGGAAGATACTCTCCGGTAAATATAGTTACAATTTGAAACTCGGTTTGTGTTCAGAAGCCGTGGCGAGTTGTTTCGCCATCACTCCTGTCTCTGAAGCTTTTACTGATGATTATGCATTTTGTGCCTGCAATCTATCAGTGTAGTCACGCCTAGCGTTCTGCTCCAGTTCTGAAAGTCTGTTGTCAAATTTAGTCATTTTATGACCATTTTGACGTCCTTCTCGTCGGTGTTTCTGTGACAAATGCCACTTTAGACGCTCAAGGTTGCAAAAAAATAACGGTCTTTTCTGTAATTTATTTTCTTTTCGGCTGCGAATTCTACCACTGAATGAGTTCAATATCACTGCTTAAGAATTGTCTTAGGACAAGGTTTTATCGCTAATTATTAATTTTTTGGATCGAAATAAATGGACTTAAAAGTTTCGACTTGACTATAATAGCTTTCACATCGAAACTTAAAGCTGAAAATTAAATGTCGAAACGAAACACTCAACTACGAAGACACGCAATATCAAACCTTGTAAACCAACAAGGTGAAGTCAGTGTTGAAGAACTCTCGCAACAGTTTGAGACTTCTGAAGTAACGATTAGAAAGGATCTCGCTTCGCTGGAGAAAAATGGTCAATTATTACGCCGATATGGCGGAGCAATTGCTCTACCTTCTGAGGTAACCAGTGAAGAAATTAACGGAGAAGTTTCGATTCGTAAGGTTGAGTTGGCAGAAGCCGCTGCCAAGTTGATCAGAGACCACAACCGAATTGTGGTTGATAGTGGCAGCACCACTGCCGCGCTGATTCAGCAGTTAAATACCAAGCGTGGTTTAGTCGTAATGACCAACTCGTTGAATGTCGCGAATGCGCTTAATGAGTTAGAAAACGAACCACATTTGCTCATGACGGGCGGTACATGGGATGCCCATTCAGAGTCATTCCAAGGTCAAGTTGCTGAGACGGTATTACGCTCTTACGACTTTGACCAATTGTTTATTGGTGCTGACGGCGTTGATTTAGAACGTGGTACCACGACGTTTAATGAATTAGTTGGTTTGAGCAAAGTGATGGCTGAAGTATCCCGCGAAGTGATAGTGATGGTCGAATCAGAAAAAATCGCTCGAAAAATCCCTAATCTAGAATTGAGCTGGGATGCCATCGACATCTTAGTCACCAACAAAGATTTATCACCAGAATACCGACAACAAATCGAATCGAACGGTATCAAGGTGGTGTTAGCTTAACCTTCCTTTTATGGGCCTTTGCTTGCTGCCCACTGGAATGACAATTTGGAGAGAATTATGTGTGGAATCGTTGGTGCAGTAGCACAGCGTGACGTCGCTGAAATTTTGGTAGAAGGGCTACGACGCCTTGAGTATCGTGGTTACGATTCGGCGGGGATTGCCGTCGTAGATAGTCAATCTAATCTGACTCGAGTTCGTCGTCTTGGCAAAGTCCAAGAGTTGGCTGATGCTGTTGATGCTGCTCAAGTAGAGGGTGGTACAGGTATCGCTCATACGCGCTGGGCAACTCATGGCGAGCCTTCAGAAGCGAATGCTCACCCACACATCTCTGGCGACATTACCGTGGTACATAACGGTATAATTGAAAACCATAAGGAGCTACGTGAAACGCTGCGCGAGCGTGGCTATGTCTTTGAATCAGAGACTGACACCGAAGTGATTGCTCACTTAGTCGCTTGGGAACTGCGTTCATCTTCTACTCTTTTAGAAGCACTGCAAAAAACAGCCAAGCAACTTGAAGGTGCCTATGGCACAGTTGTTATGGATCGTAATGATCCTTCACGTGTTGTTGTTGCTCGTTCTGGTAGCCCGATTGTGATTGGTTTTGGTGTCGGTGAAAACTTCCTAGCCTCAGACCAACTTGCACTGCTGAATGTGACTCGCCGCTTCATGTACCTTGAAGAGGGTGATGTGGCTGAAATTACTCGCCGTGAAGTGACGGTCTATGATGTGACAGGTGAGCGTGTTGAGCGCGAAATCGCTGAGTCAAACGCAGAACATGACGCAGGTGACAAGGGCAACTATCGTCATTTCATGCAAAAAGAAGTCTATGAACAACCAACGGCTTTGATCAACACAATGGAAGGCCGTATCACTGCGGACTCTGTCGTGACAGAAGCAATCGGTGTTAACGCAGCAGAGATTTTAACTAACGTTGAGCACGTACAGATTGTCGCATGTGGTACGTCTTATAACGCGGGTATGGTCGCACGCTATTGGTTTGAAGATATTGCTGGTGTGAGTTGTGATGTCGAAATCGCTTCTGAATTCCGCTACCGCAAGTTTGTGACTCGCCCTAACAGCTTATTGATTACGCTTTCTCAATCGGGTGAAACAGCCGATACGTTGGCAGCACTGCGATTGGCAAAAGAGAAAGGTTACATGGCAGCTATGACTATCTGTAACGTCGCGGGTTCTTCTTTAGTTCGTGAATCTGACTTTGCATTTATGACTCGTGCCGGTGTAGAAATTGGTGTGGCTTCAACGAAAGCGTTTACTACACAGCTGTCTGCATTGTTGATGCTTGTGACTGCTTTAGGTAAACAGCAAAACCGCATTAGCCAAGAGAAAGAAAAACAGATTGTCGAAGCACTGCATGCGTTACCAAATCAGATTAATCAAGCGTTGGCATTTGAGAAAGAGATTGAAGCATTAGCCGAAGACTTTGCTGATAAGCACCACACATTGTTCTTGGGGCGTGGTGAGTTCTATCCAATTGCGATGGAAGCGTCATTGAAGTTAAAAGAAATCTCTTACATTCACGCTGAAGCGTATGCGGCAGGAGAGTTGAAGCATGGTCCATTAGCCTTGATTGACGCAGATATGCCAGTCGTAGTGGTCGCCCCAAGCAATGACTTGCTAGAAAAGCTGAAATCAAACATTGAAGAAGTACGTGCCCGTGGTGGTCTACTGTATGTATTTGCCGATGCGGATGCAGACTTTGAAGCGGATGAGACGATGAAGATCATCACCATGCCGCATGTGAGTGAAGTGACTGCGCCAATCTACTACACAGTGCCAATGCAGCTCCTCTCTTATTACGTTGCCCTTATCAAAGGGACTGACGTAGACCAACCCCGCAACCTAGCCAAAGCGGTGACGGTTGAGTAATCGAAGTGATAAATGAGAAAACCGAGGCCATTGCCTCGGTTTTTTGTTGTTTACTTGGAGTACAACAATGCTCTTTTAAACCGCATTTATTGCTTAGGCATCAGTAAGTAGGTTTTTTGATTTTGTCCTAACAAAGATGCAGCCAGTTGGTTAACATGGCTGAGTTCTACATCCTCAATATAGGCTTTCGCCTCTAAGGTATTTTTGTACGGCTGCTCACCAAAGCTATCTTGGCTAAGAGATGCAGACCAATAGTCACTGTAAACCTCTTGTTGTTCTTGATTCACTAGCCACGCTTTTTTCGCTTGGTTTAACTCTTGCTGTGTAACTCCGTTCGTACGAACATGCTGCACAACTGCATTGGCGAGTTTTACTAAACCTTCAGCCCGCTGCGGAGCGGTTGTAAAGTTCAACCTTGCTAAATAGTAAGGGGCAGGATCGCGCGCAAGCATTTGAGACATATTAATCACGTAAACACCGGATGCTTTTACGCGCACGGTTTCACGCAGCCTCATGTTGGTAATTTGCTCTAATAGCTGCAATGCACTTTGATCTTCGAGAGACCAGTCGTGGCTATTACTGTACTGAATTTGCACCATGGCTTTGTTGCTTGATCCAATATCAAAACGTTTAGTTTCTTGTTTCGCTATTGGACGAACGCCACGATCCACCGCTTTCAGTTGAGGTTGTTCGTTAGGTTCAATACCCCCCAACCACTTCTCAATACTTGGCAGCAGTGTTTTGCTATCACTATTGGTCACAATGGTGGTTATCATTTGTGATGGGTCGCTATATAGGCGCTCTCGCCACTGAGTGAGTTGCTCAACGGTGAACTGCTGCCATGGGCCGTTTTTGTCTGCAATTAAACGTTCGCTGTGCTCAAAAGCTGATTGGCTGATTTGATCCATGAAAATACGTTCCGCAGGCACCTTGGTTAGCCCTTGCAAAGTGGCTTTCTTCATTTTAGCTAATTTGTCTTGGCAGGCATTCGCTTGGGTTAGTTTGAAATACAATAAGCGTAATGCTTGATCAAACAGATCGGTTTCCGCTGATGCCGTGAATCCATGGTGGAGTAGTTCACTGTATGGAGAGGCAAACACTTGATGCTGCTTACTCCATTGATTCACTTGATGGGCTGTGAGATCGCCATAGCCACACTGTTGAGCAAGTTTACCAGCCCAATCCACAACACCTAATTCGTTATCCGGTTCGAGCGAGCGACCACCTTTTAGTCTTAGGTTTATTTGAGTACCGCCTTTTAATCCTTCTTGGCTCATCACTACGACTTTCATGCCGTTAGAAAGTTGATACTCGTTAATCTCTTGATCGTTAGATGAATCAATTGAAGCACTAGAAATGATGTTCCCTTTCGCCGCAGGTTCAATATCAATTGAGATTTTGGGTTCAGTCAGCGTGAATGCTGGTGGCGCTGACTGACGAATCTCTTGCCACTTCGTGATGAACTGATCGATGTCGACAGATTTAGCATCACTATCTGGGCCCACTAAGGCCAGTTTTGGTGAAGCGATGTTAAGTCTTGCCGCAACCGCTTGTTGTATATCTTGCGCAGTCAGTGAAGCTAAGAAGGCCTCGGTCAGAGCCAGTTGCTGCGGCTTATCCATCATAGGTAGATCATAGCTGTCTGCTTGTACTAATTGGTCTGCTAGATATTGATTGCCGTAGCGAGCATGATATTTAGCTTGTTGTTCAACTTTGCTGTGCATTTGCTCTTTAGCCGTCACCAACTCCTCAGCGCTGATAGGTTGCTTAGCTAATCGCTGTAGCTCAGTCGATACTTGTTCAAAAGCCGCTTGGTATTGATCATTAAATGGATGAGCGACGATCAAATATTGCAGTCGAGTTTTGCTTAATAGATGGCTTTGATTAATTGCTTGCGCTGACTTTAATTTCCCGTTGGCGACCAGAATCGCTAAGCGTTGGTTTAGTACTGATAACCAAAGCGTATCAAGGGTTTCTTGCCATTGTCCTTCAACCGTGTTCAGTGGTACGTCTATATCCCTTTGCAGGAGTAACTGCATGAAACGACGGCTATTTTCTGGGTCAAATACGGTTGCCGTTTTTAGCTCTGAGTGTGAGGTGAACTCTTGCCATTGCAGCGGATCCGCAGGCGTATCTCCTTTAGCCTTATTCGCAAATAGAGTTTCAATTGAACGACGAACTTCGAAGTTGTCGAACATGCCAGATACAACTAAAGTCATTCGTTGCGGCTGGTACCATTTTTTGTAGTAAGCAACGGCTTCTTCAACAGGTGCATTGCGAATTACGTCTATCGTACCGATGGCGTTACGCTCAGCCAGTCGACTGCCTTCATAACGTAGTGATTCCAATTGTTCGTTAATACGAGCACCAACACCTTGCCTCAAGCGCCACTCTTCAACGATGACTTCACGCTCGCGGTTGAAATCTTCTGGGTTGAAGCTAATCTCACTGGCCCAATCAGACAAAATGTTCAATCCAAGGTGGGTGGTTTTTGGGTTTGAATGGGGCAGAGATAATTTGTAGGTCGTACTGTTGTAGCTTGTTACTGCATTCACATGCGAACCTAGGTTAATCCCTTGTGCTTCTAGCGTTTTAAAGCTTTGGCTATTTGGGAAGTTGGTCGTGCCTTTGAATGCCATATGCTCAACAAAGTGGGCGAGGCCACGCTGCTGGTCGGTTTCTTGAAGAGAGCCAGAGTGCACCAATAGACGCATTTCTACGCCTGGAATTTTCCTCGGTTGCAGGATGACTTGCATGCCATTGTCTAACCAATATTGGAAGATGTCTTGTCGCACTGGTAGTGGCTGATATTGGGTTGTTTGTAAAGCGTTAGTAGTGGGGGCTGATGTGGTTTGGCAGCCAACTAAGCCGATAGTTGCTGCGATAGCAATAGTGATTAAAGTCGGTTTTAGAATCTTCATAATTAGGCTTCCATAGAACTTGGCGTTAGGGCATGACTGGGCTTATCAAGGTCGATCAATTGATCTGCAAGCGGCCAAAGTTCACTTTGGTGGCTTACCATCACGATGGCTGTGTTAGGTAATGTTTGGCGCAGTGTCTGCACTAAAGAAATTGAGGCATCTTTATCAAGTGATGAGGTAGTCTCATCAAGCATTACTAAGCTCGGGTGATTTAAGATCACTCGTGCGATCATCAGGCGTTGCTGTTCACCACCTGAAAGGCGAGTTGACCATGGTTCGCTAACATCAAGCTGGGAACGTAATTGGCCTAAGCCGACTTGTTCAAGTACGTTTAGGCACTGTTCATCACTGAACTTGTCTGCTGATTGTGGGTAGCAAAGAAGTGATTTTAGGCTTGTTGTAGTCAGGTACAGTTTCTGCGGAATCCATAAATGGTCGATACGCTGATATTCGCCTTGGTAGTGAGGCCAAAAGCCACTAAGTGTTCTTAATAATGTCGATTTACCTAACCCAGAGCGTCCTTTAATCATCGTAAATTCGCCTTGGCTTACCTGAAAATTACCCAGAGTAAACAGTGGTTCTAGATTACGCTTTAGCAAACTTAAGTTGGCGTTTATCGCCAGATTTTCCGTTGGCTTTTGAGGAGCGTTAGAAGGAGAAATTTGCTCAAGCTTATCGATAAAGGTTGTCAAACGTTCGACAGTAGCACTGAGCTTGGCCAGATCACGGTATGAGTAAATAAACCAACTTAGCGATCCCGCGACTTGCCTGAAGGCCATTCTGATTTGCATTAAACCGCCAAGTTGAATCGCTCCGGACAGGAACTGAGGCAAGGCAAAGAAGATCGGCGCAATTCCTGAAATTTGTGAATAACCAACGGTGAAGAAACCTAGGTTTCTCTCTTTGACCATTAGCTTGTACCAGTTGTGAGCAACATGGGTGAAGCTGTTGCTTAACTCTGCTCGTTCTACGGATTCGCCTTTTTGACCAGCGATCATTTCACTGTGTTCACGTCGTTCAATCAATGCGGAGCGGAAATCAGCTTCGCGTTTTTGTTGATTAAAGTTGAGTCGCTGTAGTGGCTTACCGATCCAGTGTGTAATTGCCGTACCAAGAATGGTGTAGCCAATACAAGTCCAAACCATGTAGCCCGGAATATGCCATTCTTCCCCGCCAATATTGAACGTCATTTCACCAGACAAGTTCCATAGAATGGCAATGAATGAGCCAAGAGTCAGAACGGAACGTAAGAATGACAGCAATAGGTCCAAAGAGAGATCGATCAGTAGATAGATATCTTCGGCAATACGCTGATCTGGGTTGTCTGGCTCTTGTTGAGCAAGCTTTAGGTGGTAGTGGTGCTGTTGATCCGATAGCCAGCGACTTGCAAGTTGCTCGGTCATCCATGTGCGCCAGTCAATTAATAACTTTTTCTGTAAAAAGCTGCTGTATACCGAAACGAGGATCATGGCACTGATCAATATGGCAAATTGCCCCAGTAGAGCGTAAATCTTGCTGCCGTCTAATTGCTGTAAGGCATTATAGAAATCACCATTCCATTGGTTGAACTGTACGCTTAACCAAACTGAGCCGAAAGTCATACTGATAATGACGATAAGTAATCCGAGTGAGGACAAGCGTTGCTTTGAAAGCCAAAATGGCTTTACGAGTCGCCAGTATTGGGAGAGTTGCTTCATAGTTATTATTGCTTCAGTGTTGTTTGAACGTAGTGAGTTATGCCAACACCACGATCAGGAAAGGGCAGGAGATCCTGCCCATATAAGGATTGTTTTATTTAGTAGTCGTAGCTTGCTTGTAACCAGAACTGACGACCTGCTTCGTAGGTACGGTAAACTTCACCACCGGAAACGAATGAGTCAGTCGCGTTCTTATTATTGAGTAAGTTAGTGATCTCAGCAGAGACAGCGGCTCCCTTGGCAAAGCTAGGTTTCCATTCGGCTTTTAAGTCCCAACGGAAGGTGTCTGAGAACTCAACTTTTTGGTATTCGCGAACCTGCTTACCCGTTGAAGGATCAATCGCGTAGTCATTGTCGTGACGTGTGGCCTGGTCTCGACCTTCTTGCCATTGCCAAAGGTTGTAAACGGTCATGCCATATTGAGGAAGTTGAGTAATCAACTCGAAGTTTGCACGCCAAGGGGCATTGAAATCGGTACTTGGCAGATCGGCAGCACTGATAATATTGCCGTCATACATTACTTTGTCGTAATCAAGGTTAATGTTTGGATCATAAGCGGCATAACCCATATCACTTGGTGTATTACTTTGCGTATCTTGCCAAACTAAAGAGGCACTTAGTGTATTCTGAGTTTGGATGATTTCGACTGGTAGACGGTTGCGTACAGTCAGAGATACGCTGTTGTGAACGGTTTCGCCGCCGTTATCAAACGTTTTGATTCGTGCTAGATCACCATCAGTAGTACCTGGATATTTAGGACGGCTGCGCACTTCATCGTGACCTTCACGGTATACGTAATTCAACGACCAAATACTATTGCGCCACATTTGTTGAAGACCGATGGTGAATTCGTCATTGTATGGTGTATCAAGTTGATCCATGCCTTCGTAGTCTTGCGTAGCAATCCAAGCATCCTGCTCTTCACTGTTAGGGTTACATGTCACGTAACAGTGTTTTAGGCCTGCGTTTTGTCCTTCATACAAAGCGTAAGTCAGCATCGAACGGCCGTAGTAGCGGTTCATGCCTGCAGTCACAACCGTTGCGCCATCGCTGTTAACATCTAAGCTTGCCGTCATTCGAGGAGCGATATTGGTATTTCGAACAAAGTCGTCGCGATCGATACGGATACCTGGGCGTAACGTTAGGTTCTGGTACTTAATGATGTCTTCAGCAAATAGCGAGGTATTGGTGTATTTAGTGGTGTAAGTACCTGCGAAGAAAGCGTCGACTTGGTTAGCATTACTGAGGAGATCCATCATATCCCACATACCACGATAACCATTGCGGAAGTACGTCTCATCTCGAATGAAACTCGCTTTTGTATGGGTTACTTCTCCGCCGATATTGATTTGATTTGTCACTTCACCTAAAGCGATAGGGTTGAATGAAAATTTGCCTTTAAAGGTAGAGTTCGCCTGTTCTGTAAGCAAGTTACCAGGACCGCCAGAAGCGTAAGTGACTGGATTTTGCCAATCAGTGAAATCTTCTAGCTGTACGAAGTAGTTTTGTTCGCTGGTACGTTTGTCACGCATATCTTGATGGCCAAGATTAATGTCTAAAGTACCGGAATCAAACATATGTTCGATTTGCAGGTAGTCGAAATGCCATCGTGTTCGTCTATGTAATCTGAATTTGCGACGCCATTCATAAATAGTTCTGACTCATACTGAGAAATGGCAACACTTAGGTTTGCTGTTGTTCTTGGCGTCGCGTACCAAGTCAGTTTAGTGAAGAAGTTATCAGAGACGCGAGTTTGATCTTCTACCGAATCTTGATACTCAAACCCGGTGAGTTTGCTTCCTTCCAACACAATGCTCTTACCACCTATTCGCGCCATAGGTATAGAAGATGTTCTGCGGGAGATAGATGCGACCAAGCCAAGATCATCAGTAATGCCCGTTTCAAAGCTTACGCCATAGCTGCGTTTTATATAGTCCGGTTGGAAGCGAGCAGGGTTGCTCATGTCATTGTTTTTAGTATCAAACTCAAGCTTGTCGTCTACGTGAGTTTTATTCCAATCAGAATCTGTTTGTCGGTAGTAAACGTTCGCTGATGTACCGCCTTGCCAACTGCGGCTTTTCGTTTCGACAACACCGCCAGTAAAGCCGCCAAATTCAGCTGGGATGTTTGCGTCATAAACCGTCACGCTATCGATCAAGCGACTATCTAAATAAAAACCTTGTTCATCAGATGATAGGTTGCTGTTAGTGACGCCTAATTTATTATCAGCTGGATCAATATCGTTATTGATGCTCATACCATCCAAGGTAAAAGAGTTTTGGTACGAAGTAGAACCATGAATGGAAATATCACCGGGCTTAATTTCGCCTTGAGTCATGCCATTGTTCGCGCTATTAGAAAATTGTACACCGGGATTGGTTTTTAATAAGTCGGTAATATTACCGTCACCCGTCGGACGTTTATTTATATCCTCTGAGTTAAGCGTTTGTTTATTTGTGAGAGGGGCTTCAACTTTATCTTTCACCACCACTTCTTGTTCATTAGGTTGTTCAGCGTAACTGTTTACGGCGCTGAACAAGCCTAACAGGAGAGCTGTTGCTTGTTTCATATCATTCTGTCTATGTTTGTGATAGTTGATTTATGTTCTGTCTTGGTGGCTTTTTATAGGTCTATCCACTATTTCGCGGCACGATATCATAATGTAAATCTTAATGGCAATTGTTATCATTTCGGCTAAGTGATAAAATTCATAGAATTAAATATACAGAACAATAGACTGGTTGAATCGGTTAAAAATAATCGGCTTTAGTTGTTAATTGTATGTATTGAATAATAGTGATGTCGGAGATTACATTTTGTTTTCAACCTATAGAAACAGGGCTGGATATTCTGCTCTGTTATTAAGCCTGTCTGTTTTACTCATATTTTCTAGTGAAACGTTTGCGCAGAAATTAAATTCAGTATTAAGTGAAGATACAAAGGGCGTAAATGCGAGTCAGTCGGCACAAATTAAAATTGAGTCATTGGATGACAAAACTCAGGCATTAATTGGTCAATATCGTCAAACTCTGCGAGAGCAGCAGTTAGCAGATAAATATAATCAGTTACTGATGAAGCAAGTGGCTTCATTAGAAAGTGCGTTGCTTGATATCGAATCGAAGCAAGCACAGCTGCGTAATACTCGTATGACACTTGCTCCTTTAATGGAGGATATGGTTGCCGCACTAGACAACATTATCTCCGCCGACGCGCCATTTTTGGTTGATGAGCGCCAAGCTCGCTTGGATAACCTTCATCATTTGGTAGCGGATTCAAGTTTGAGTGAAGGCGACAAAATGCTCGCTATTTTAGACGCTTACCAAGTTGAGCTTAGCTATGGTTACACCACCGAAAGTTGGCAAGGCAAGTTAGACCAGCGACTGGTTAATTATGTTCGTATTGGACGTTTGGGTTTTTACTATGTCACGACAGATGGTCAACAAGCTGCTCAATGGCAAGCGAGTCGAGAAGGGCTGCAAGGACATTGGGAAGCGCTATCATCGGATTGGATTCCACACCTAGAACAAGCGAGTTCAATGGCGATGGGTAACGTTCTTCCTCAAGTTCTTATCCTTCCTCCAATGTCGTCTCAACCTATTGTGGAGGCGAAATAATGAAGCGCATTACAGTATTAGCTCTTACTTTAGTGAGCAGTCAATTTGCTATGGCAAATTCGTCGATGGATCAAGTGCTTCAGCAAGTTCGACAGGGCAGTGTGATTGAAAAGCAACAGGCGCAGCAGTCTGTTAATCATGCTCGCGTTGAACTTAAGCAAGTAGAAAAAAACCTCAACCAAGCCACGCAAAAATTGGCAGCCACTAACCAAGCCAACATTGCCTTGGAAGATCAGATCTTGGCCTTGCAGGAAAAGCTCAAACAGCGCCGTAGCCAGTATCAAACTCAGCGTGATGCGATGGCCAGCGTATTTAAACATGTAGTGGAACATAGCGATTTGATGTTGCAGCGCACTATGCCCCACGGCCTTTGGCAACATGACCAGTCTGGATTTAAAACCGTCGAAGAACAATCCGTGGATATTGCCCAAATCAAGTCGCTTTGGCTGGCATTAACTGAGCAAATCGTCCTGTCGGGTAAGGTACTGCAAAGTGAACAAACGGTTGTATTACCTGATGGTTTACCACAGCAGTCAAACGTTACTCAATTTGGTCCTTTTACTGCCTATGCCTCTACTGCGGATCAACGTCAATGGCTAACGTATTTAGCGGGCGAGCAAATGTGGGCGCAAATGACCCCGCAGCCAAATCGTGATATTTCTTCACAGCAGAGTGTCATTGACCCAAGCTTTGGCGCTTTATTGGCACAAGAAGCGGTTGCTCCCACTTGGTTTGAACGTCTAGCACCGGCAGGTGTTGTTGGTATTCTTATTGGTTTAGTTGGCTTAACTGGTGTTGTGATTGCGCTAGGGCGTGGCCTTGTATTGCGTAAAGAAAAACAAGCCATTAAGCAGCAAATGAATCAGAGTGAAGCTCGTGATGATAACGCTTTAGGTCGAGTGATTCTTGCAACTGAAAAGAGCTCTTTAGAGCAGCTTGATGCGGTGATTGATGAAGCTGTCCTCAAAGAAGTGCCTAAGTTTAAGTTTGGTGTTGGTAGCTTGGCAGTATTTGCGAGTATCCCTCCATTGCTTGGTCTACTGGGTACTGTAGGCGGCATGATTGAAACATTCCGTGTGATAACCGAGCATGGTAGTGCTGACAGCCAGTTGCTATCCGGTGGTATTTCTCAGGCACTATTGACCACCGAACTCGGCCTGATGGTTGCAGTACCGCTTCTATTGCTGCATTGCGGTTTAAAAGCGCAAAGCAATCAGTTGATTGAAGTGCTTGAACAGCAAAGTGCTGGCCTTATTGTACTGCGTCAACAACAGGCTCAAAAGGACTCGTAATGTTCGACTTTATTTTACGAGCGGGTCCTTTGGTATGGGGTATTATCGGTCTGTCTACCATCATGTGGTGGCTTATCGTACGTTCCTACGCCAATCAAAATCATAGCCGTCAGCAATTTGATATTGCTTTGAGTCAGTACAAACAATGTGCTGCGAATTTATCCAATAAAGCTTACCAGCAAGTTTGCACGACATGGCTAAACCAAGCTGAGCAGCAGTTGAATCAAGGCCTAGCTTGGATCTCTGTGATGGTGAAAATTCTACCGTTGCTTGGCTTACTAGGTACTGTTGATGGCATGATTGAAAGCTTTCGTCAGTTAGATCAACTAGACATTCAGCGTCAGTTATCGGGTGGTATTTCTCAAGCATTGCTGACAACTTTATGTGGCTTAGTCACTGCTTTATCAGGGCTATATTTCGTGCATAACCTGAATCAGCGTAAGTCGCGTCATTTGGCTCAACTGCGTGCTCAATTGGAGGTGAACCATGCGTTATCGTCATAGTGGTGATGGTGGTGAACAAGCCAATGTTGATATGACCCCGCTGATTGATGTGGTGTTTATCTTATTGATCTTCTTTATTTTGTCGGCTTCTTTCCAACAGCAAAATCAAATCAAAGTAGAGCGACCAAATAGCCAAGTGACCGATGCTATTTCGAGTGTGTCAGTAATGGTGACGATTGATGATCAAGGTCAAGTCTGGTTAGACAATCAGAATGTCGAAGTGTCGATGTTAACTGCACGGGTGAAGCAAAAAGCCTCTCAAGCAAACAATGTTTCAGTCGTGATTGATGTCGATAAGTCGGTAGACAGTGGTCGTTTGATCCAAGTGATCGATAAAGTGAGAATTGCGGGAGTGAACAATGTCGCTGTTGCTACCGAATCCTAACGCACGATTGGGCTTGTCCAAGCAGGCCCTATTTTGGTTGTCTGCATTGGTTGTGAATCTAGTCTTGATCAGCTTGATGTATTGGCTAACGATTGGCAAACATAAAGTAGAGACAAGAAAGACCGTCAGCTTGGCTGCGGTTTTTCAGCCACGCCAAGCTGATGCGCCTGAACCTGAAATTGAGCAGATTTTTGAGGTAAGCCAAGCACCGCAAAATACGTCAATGCCTCCGCCCCCGACGGTGTTAAATCTTTCGACACTTAATATGGATACCACAGTGGCTATTCCTGATATTAAGGTGCCGATAGATAAATCAAAGCCAGATTTAAATCTAGTGAGCTTGACGTTTAGTCCGAAAGGCAAAGCGGAAGGTAGTGTGATGAGCAGTGCGTTGGCACAAGCTAAGCCAGTGTTTCAGGTTCCGCCACAATACCCCACAAAAGCGAAGCAGAATGCGATTGAAGGTTATGTCACCTTAAAAATTAAAGTCGCAACAGATGGCCGAGCAGAGGATATTCAAGTGCTGGATGAGCAGCCAAAAGGTGTTTTTGCTCGCTCTGCAAAACGTGCCGTGATTCGTTGGCGTTTTGCTGCACCTGGAACTACCCAATGGCAGAGGATAACCATACGTTATGAACTGGAAAAATAGTCTGCTGCTCGTGCTGGTTTTGTTTTCAAGTGCAGTATCAGCAAACGAAGCTCGCTACTATCAAACTTATCAGCGCTTGCAAGCTCAGTTACAAAAAGATCCGCTAGCGACATTGCAAGCCGTTGAGTTGTTTGAAAAGCAAGTCGCATCAGCTGATAAGTCATCACAGCAGATGGCGGCGTACCTGCATGTGCAAGCTTGTATCGCATTGAACCGTTATCAGTGCGCAGCACGTTCAGTCGAGCGTTTGCTTAACCTCACTGAACAGGCGGATAAAAAGCAGCAGCTAGCCCGTTTGTCAGCGCAGCTTCATTACCAAACTCAAGATTACACAACCGTAATTAAACGAGCGGGTCAATGGCTTAGCTACAAGTATGAAGCGAAAGATAAGCCGAAATCGGCGGATTACGCCGAGCTTTATTCGCTAAAAGCATACAGCCTTTATAATCGTGAGCAGTTTAAATCTGCGGCGAGCGCTATGGAGCAAGGAGTTCGCTATCAAGCAACAGAGCAGCGTTATCGTTTTTTGTTAGGCTGCTACCAACAGCTAAAAAACTGGCGCAAAGTGAATTCGGTGTTGAGTAAGATGGTCGAGCGTTATTCAGGTAAATCAGAGTACTGGGAGAAATACGCCTACTCTTTTTTGAAATTGGATAACGATAAAAAAGCGTTGGCGGTGCTAGGTAGTGCTTATAAAGCCAAGCGGTTACCTGAACGCTCTATATTGCTTTATAGCCAGTTATTACTGCGCCATGAAGCGGCGATACGTGCAGTAAAAGTGCTGGAATCGCACCCAGAGTTAGCCAAGCATGATCATTATGCGCCATTACTCACTCAAAGCTACTTGTTAGCGAGGGATAAACAGAAAGCGGCGCAGTGGCTAGCGAAGTCAAACAAGAAGAACAGCTATACCACTCGTGGTCTTCTTGCTTATCAGCAAGGTCAATGGCAACAAGCGATAGAGATGTTTAGTCACCTTGATGCTAAGAAAAAGAGTAACCATTACTGGTTTTTACTTGTGGCGATCAGTGAGTTTGAGATGAAACGCTGGCCACAAGCTCGACAAGCATTTAAGCGCTTAGAAGGGACGCAATATAAAGAGCTAGCCAAACAGTGGTTGGTTCAGATTGATTACTTAACTCAATCATAAATACGCAAGGGCTGCCAACGCAGCCCTTTTTATTGTCCGCTCGCTACAGAGAGCTTAGGGGTTGGTGTTCAAATAAGCCTTGGTTGAAATGTCTGTCCAAGCACGCACTTTGGATAGGTATTTCACTTGTGAGTCGATAATACGTTGTGCCAGTGGGTCTGACGCTGCCAACTCTTCTAACAACTGCTGCTTTTCTTTATTGAGGTGATTCAATACTTCTGGCGGGAAGTCTAGAACTTTGATGTCTGGGTATTGTTCACTCATTGACGCCCAGCTGTTTGCATTGGCATCAATGGCTTGGGTGTACATATCAAACGCTGCGACTCGGAAGGCGGTCTCCAAAATCACTTGTAGATCGGCAGGTAACTTGTCCCAAGTCTTCTTGTTGACTAAGAACTGAGTTTCCGAGCCTGGTTCATGCCAAGCGGTGTAGTAGTAAGAGGCAATTTTGTGAAAACCCATACGTAGGTCAAAGGCAGGGCCTGCCCATTCAAGTGCATCAATCGTGCCTCGTTCTAATGAGGTGTATAGTTCACCCGGTGCGATGTTGGTTGGCTTTGCGCCTACGCGAGCCATTACTTCACCTGCGAAACCTGGAATACGCATTTTCAGGCCCTTTAGGTCATCAATCGTATTGATCTCTTTTTTAAACCAACCGCCCATCTGAATATCAGAGTTGCCGCCGGGGAACGAGAGCAAATTATGTGGTGCATAGACCTCTTGCATCAGCTCTAAGCCACCTCCACGATAGAACCAAGCGTATTGCTCTGTAGACATCATGCCAAAAGGCATAGCAGAGAAGTAAAGTGTGTTTGGCACTTTACCTTTCCAGTAGTAAGACGAAGAGTGGCCAAGGTCGTATTGGCCGGATTTAACCATATCGAAAATGCCTAAAGGCGCTTTATGCTTGTTGGCAGAATCGATGCGAATTTGCAGTCTGCCGTTAGACATCTCTTCGGCGAGCTTCGCCATGTTCTTTGAAGCGTCACCAAGTATTGGTGTGTTTGGGCCCCAAGTTTCAGCGAGTTTTAGACGGTAAACTTTCTCTTGGGCGAGGGCTGAGAACGAACCTAATGCTAGGGATACCCCAGCAAGGCTAACGAGTGTGTGTTTGATCCACTTATTCATTGTTATAACTTCCTGTTATGACTTTACTTGCTTGGCTAGAGTCTCATTCAATGCTGAGTCGTCAAGTCATGTAAAACGGAGCTGAACTAAATTAATAAGTACAAAACGTTTATCAATCTTATTTGAATAGTTAAGTGTGTAGGCGATTAACTCTTGAATAGGCCATCAACTGTGAATATGAAGAAAAACGCAGTAGAAAATCGTAATTTGAATTCTGTTGTTATGGTCACGGCAAAGTCGAATCAGTTTGCTGCTTTTCACTTAGAGGAAACCGACGGGATGATTATCGGATGCTATTTGAAGTAAAGATGATGAAGAAATTCAAAGCAATAAAAAAGCCGGAGTCGTAATGAACGATTCCGGCTTTCTTGAATTTGGTGGCCCCTCCCAGACTTGAACTGGGGACCAATCGATTATGAGTCGACTGCTCTAACCACTGAGCTAAGGGGCCAAATTAGGTGAATGATTATAGGGGATGAGCCTTAGAGTGTCTAGCCGCTACAAGGGTCAATTCCGTTTAGTTTTTGGTCACTTAAGCGATCTAGCTACAAAAAAGGTGAGCTATTGCTCACCTTTTATCATTCGCGTTGCTGTATTACTCGTCTAGGAAGCTGCGCAGAGTTTCTGAGCGGCTAGGGTGACGAAGTTTACGCAGTGCTTTTGCTTCAATCTGACGGATACGTTCACGAGTAACGTCGAACTGCTTACCCACTTCTTCTAGAGTGTGGTCAGTGTTCATATCGATACCAAAGCGCATACGAAGTACTTTTGCTTCACGTGGCGTTAGACCCGCTAGTACGTCTTTTGTCGCGACTTTTAGGCTACCAGATGTAGCTGAGTCTAGTGGCAACTCAAGCGTAGTATCTTCGATGAAATCACCTAGATGCGAATCTTCGTCATCACCGATTGGCGTTTCCATTGAGATTGGCTCTTTAGCGATCTTCAGCACTTTACGGATCTTGTCTTCAGGCATTTGCATGCGTTCAGCCAGTTCTTCCGGTAATGGCTCACGACCCATCTCTTGTAGCATTTGACGAGAGATACGGTTTAGCTTGTTGATCGTTTCGATCATGTGTACTGGAATACGGATCGTACGTGCTTGGTCCGCGATTGAACGAGTGATTGCCTGACGGATCCACCACGTTGCGTAAGTCGAGAACTTGTAACCACGGCGGTATTCGAACTTATCAACCGCTTTCATTAGGCCGATGTTACCTTCTTGGATAAGATCCAAGAATTGCAGACCACGGTTGGTGTACTTCTTAGCAATCGAGATTACTAGACGTAAGTTCGCTTCAACCATCTCTTTCTTCGCACGGCGAGCTTTTGCTTCACCGATAGACATACGACGGCTGATATCTTTGATGTTCTGAACCGTCAGTGACGTTTCTTCTTCAATGATTTTCAGCTTAGTAATAGAGCGGCGGATGTCTTCTTCGCTCTTTTTTACTTTGTCCGCGTATGGTTTATCAGAAGAAAGAACTTCATCTAACCATGCTTCGCTTGACTCGTTGCCTGTAAAGAGTGCAATGAAAGATTTCTTCGGCATCTTACCGTATTCAACCGTCGTCTTCATGATAAGACGTTCTTGAGTGCGAACGCGTTCCATTGAAGTACGCAGCTCTTCTACTAGGTAGTCGAACTGTTTTGGTGTTAGACGGAATTCTTTGAAAACGTCGATAACCATTTCATGCGCAATTGTCGCTTTCGGGCTTTCAGAGCCGTACTCGTTCACTGCTAGCTGGTGGTTTTGGTGAGCATTGCGAAGAGCCGTGAATTTTTCCAGAGCTAATTCTGGATCAATACCTGTATCTTCTTCTTCCTCATCCTCGTCGTCTTCAGCGTCCTCTTCTTTTTCTTCGTCTTCATCTTCTAGATCAGACTCAGCAAGCTCTGAACCGATGTGCGTTGCAGTTGGTGCTGCAGTCTCATCAGCGTCAGGATCAACGAAACCGGTAATAAGGTCAGTTAGGCGAAGCTCTTCAGCTTGAATACGATCAAACTGTTCAAGAATGTATGGGATAGTACCTGGGTACTCAGCCACCGCGTTTTGAACTTGGTTAATACCATCTTCAATACGCTTAGCGATGTCGATTTCGCCTTCACGAGTTAGTAGCTCAACAGTACCCATCTCTCGCATGTACATGCGCACTGGGTCAGTGGTACGGCCAATCTCGTTCTCTACACTTGAAAGTGCAGCAGCGGCTGCTTCTGCAGCGTCTTCATCGGTAATGGTGTCATCATCATTCAATGCAAGATCATCGGCATCAGGAGCAGTTTCCACCACTCGAATACCCATGTCATTAATCATCTGAATGATATCTTCAACCTGCTCAGAATCTACGATTTCTGCTGGCAGGTGGTCGTTTACTTCTGCGTAGGTCAGATAGCCTTGTTCCTTGCCTTTAATGACAAGTTGTTTTAGCTGTGACTGCGGATTTTGATCCATAGACGGTATCCAACTTAGTATCTGGTGAAGGAATTAGTATGCGAGATGCAAACCATACATATTAACAAATTAATTGATTGCTGCCTAATTAAACAGGGTTACGCTTTCAAATCTAGCATTAGTGCTAGCAGCTCCCTTCTTTCGTCGGTTGATAAACCGATGCTTCTTTCTTTGGCTTGCAGGTTTTCAATTTGTTTTTCGACGCACTGGCAAATAATGTTATCCAATGAGTCTAAAAATATATCTTGTTCATTATCGTCATCGAGAGGGATTTCCCATCCTGCGAGACGAGCCAGTAACGGTTCTTGGTTACTGTTTCGCCAATGCTCTAGCAATTGGCCTGTCTTGATATGGGGATGCTGTTGACAATATTCAAGCACCTCAATGAATAAACTTAAGCCAGGAAGCGCGGTATCTCTCACACTTGTGAGGTCAGGTACCATTTCAGCATAGCTCGGATTCTGAATAAGCAAAGCGATCACCTCACGCATTGGCGTGCGTTTGATCTCTTTATGCGGCTGAGGTCGGGTTTCTTCCTTGCCTTGTTTGCTTATCAATTGTTGGAGCTGACGTTCATCCATAAGACCTAAGCGTTTACCTAATAAGTCTCTTAAGTAGAGACGTAAAGTTCCGCCAGGTACTTTATCAATGAGGGGTACAGCTAAACTTGTCAGCTTAGCCATCCCTTCTTTCGTTGACACATCAACTTGCTGCATCAACGAATTGAACATGAAGTCAGATAATGACATTGCACTATCAACTTGCTGTTCAAAAGCTTCTTTACCATGTTGGCGAATGTATGAATCTGGGTCTTCGCCATCAGGTAAAAACATAAATTTTAACTGCCGACCGTCGGTTAAGTACGGCAAGGCATTTTCCATTGCGCGCCATGCCGCGTCGCGGCCAGCTCGGTCACCGTCATAACAACAAACTACATGACTGGTTTGTCGAAATAGGATCTGTAAATGATCACCGGTTGTTGACGTACCTAGCGAGGCAACAGAGTAATCTACGCCATATTGAGCAAGCGCGACTACATCCATATAACCTTCTACGACAAGGATTCGAGATGGTTCACGGTATGCTTGAAGAACTTCATATAAACCATAAAGTTCCTTGCCTTTATGGAAGATTGGTGTCTCAGGTGAGTTGAGGTATTTAGGTGTACCATCACCTAGAACACGACCACCAAAACCAATCACTCGACCACGACGATCACGAATAGGGAACATGACACGACCGCGAAAGCGATCATAGCGGTTGCCTTTATCGTTCTCAATCAACATACCGCCAGTGACAAGCATGTCTTGAGTTTGCTTTTGCTGGCCAAAGTTCTTACGAACAAGATCCCACTCGTCAGCTACATAGCCAACGCCAAATTTCTGTACGATCTCACCGGATAAGCCACGATCTTTTAAATAATCGATGGCGATCTTACTGCTTGGTTGCTTAAGTTGATCACGGTAGAACTGGGCAATACTGCCTAAAAGATCGTAAAGATTGCGCTTTTGTTCGCTATTGGCTTGCGGCTGATCGTTACGAAACGATCCGCCTTGGCGTTGTTCGCGCGGTACTTCCAATCCAAGGAATGAGGCCAACTCTTCAATGGCTTCTACAAACTCTAAACGTTCGTATTCCATCAAGAAGTCGATGGCGTTGCCGTGTACGCCACAACCGAAGCAGTGATAAAACTGTTTCTCTTGGCTAACACTAAAAGAAGGGGTCTTTTCGTTATGGAAAGGGCAGCAAGCGCTGTAGTTTTTGCCTTTTTTCTTAAGTTTTACGCGTGCATCAATGATATCGACGATATCAAGCCGAGCGAGCAGATCATCTATGAAACTACGAGGGATGTGTCCTGCCATAAAACCTTAGAAAAATGCACTAACTGTGAATGAAGGAAGGCCTATTGACCTTAAATCCTGAATACAAACAAGCCGTGCGTTCCATCGGATTGCACGGCTTGTTGCAAATGGGTCTGGGAAATTAAGCCAGTTTAGCGCGAACTAAACCACTTACTTTACCCATATCTGCACGCCCTTGAATTTGTGGTTTAAGAACG
Organism: Vibrio sp. LaRot3; assembly: GCF_027587025.1. Classification (GTDB taxonomy): domain Bacteria; phylum Pseudomonadota; class Gammaproteobacteria; order Enterobacterales; family Vibrionaceae; genus Vibrio. Next base: position 73,650 of record NZ_JAPPTI010000010.1, read on the forward strand.
CCCATTACCTTGCCCATGTCTTGCATGCCCGCTGCACCAGATTCTGCTACTGCACTGTCAACCAGAGCGGCAACTTCTTCATCGGTCAGTGGTCGAGGCATAAAGTCCTCAAGCACAGTAATTTCTGCTTTTTCCACGTCAGCTAAATCTTGACGACCCGCTGATTCGTATTGAGCGACAGAGTCGCGACGTTGTTTAACTAACTTCGTCAGCACAGCAAGGATGTCGTCGTCGTTCAGAGTAATCCGTTCGTCAACTTCACGTTGCTTAATTGCTGCTAGAGCTAAACGAATAGTGCCAAGGCGAACTTTGTCCTTGGCTTTCATCGCTAATTTTTGCTCATCTTTGAGTTTATCAATCAGAGCCATCACTAAATCCTTTTAAACTTAGTGATTAGTACAGGCGAACGCGACGAGCGTTTTCGCGAGCTAGCTTCTTAGCGTGACGCTTTTGAGCAGCTGCTTTAGCGCGTTTGCGAACTGTAGTTGGTTTTTCGTAGTGCTCACGACGACGCACTTCAGAAAGGATACCTGCTTTTTCGCAAGAGCGTTTGAAACGACGTAGTGCAACGTCGAACGGTTCGTTTTCACGTACTTTAACTACTGGCATATGCCTTTCACCTCAGGGGTTATTCGTTAATGCTGGAACGTTAGTGAGCCAAACAGTTTTGTTTGGTCTCAAACCAGCTTGATCAAAAATGGTGCGGAATTTTAATCCGATCACTACGGCTTTGTAAAGCACTTTGTCGATTATATACTCGTCGAAAGTTAACCGATGCGCTTATTAAAGCGAGGAAAGGAAAATTTTCCTTATTCTAGCAGTAAATAAGCGACTGAGAGTAGGTGAGATTTGGGGTTAACAAAGATGGCTCAATGAGTTTTTGTAACGATTTTTGAGCGTCAATCAAGATGGTCAACATTTGTTTGCTAGGCCAAGGCAAGGTAAGATTGCGCCAATTTTAAAATAGAAGACAGAAGCATCTGAGTTAACCATGCGTATTATCGGTATCGAGACCTCATGTGATGAAACGGGCATCGCTATTTATGACGATGAAAAAGGGCTACTTTCCCACCAGCTGTACAGCCAGGTAAAACTGCATGCTGACTATGGTGGTGTAGTTCCTGAGCTAGCATCACGAGACCACGTAAAGAAAACCATTCCTTTGATTAAAGCGGCAATGGCAGATGCGAATCTTACGCCCAACGATATTGATGGTATTGCTTATACGGCTGGCCCTGGTTTAGTGGGAGCATTGCTGGTTGGTGCAACCATTGGTCGCAGCCTTGCTTACGCATGGGGTGTTCCTGCGGTACCTGTTCACCATATGGAAGGGCACTTGCTTGCGCCAATGCTAGAAGACAACCCTCCGCTATTCCCATTTGTTGCGGTTTTGGTTTCTGGTGGTCATTCAATGATTGTTGAAGTGCAAGGTATTGGTGAATACACCATTCTTGGTGAATCTATTGATGATGCGGCTGGTGAAGCGTTTGATAAAACTGCGAAACTAATGGGCTTAGATTACCCAGGCGGTCCGCTGCTATCTAAATTGGCAGAAAAAGGCACGCCGGGTCGTTTTAAGTTCCCACGTCCTATGACAGATCGTCCGGGCTTAGATATGAGCTTTTCTGGTCTTAAAACCTTTACTGCTAATACGATCGCTGCTAATGGCGATGACGATCAAACTCGCGCTGATATTGCCTTGGCATTTGAAGAAGCGGTATGTGCCACACTGTCGATTAAGTGTAAACGCGCACTTGATCAAACGGGCTTAAAGCGCATTGTAATGGCGGGCGGTGTAAGTGCGAACAAGCGTTTACGAGCTGAGCTAGGTAAACTGGCTGAAAAAATGGGCGGTGAGGTCTACTACCCTCGCACCGAGTTTTGTACCGATAATGGTGCAATGATCGCTTATGCTGGTATGCAGCGTTTAAAAAATGGTGAAGTGGCGGATCTTTCGGTACAAGCCACGCCACGCTGGCCAATTGATCAATTAGATCCAATTAAATAATTAGCGATCGTTTTATATCAAACGTCTTATTTGTAAGCCGCTCAGCAAGGTTCGCCGTGAGCGGCTTTTTTTATTTGCTTGATAACATTATCCTTATGTCCATTCAGAATTTATAAATCAATTATGAGCACGAGTAGAAGAATGAATAAGTTTGCTATTGAAGGCCAGCAGATGGCTTATCAGGACATAGGCCAAGGCCCTGTCGTGGTTTTTGGCCATAGTTATCTGTGGGATGCACAGATGTGGGCACCGCAAGTTGAAGCGTTAAGCCAATCTTACCGTTGTATCGTGCCTGAGTTATGGGCTCATGGTGAGTCTGATTTCGCACCGAATGCGACTCGCTCGCTTAAAGATTATGCCCAACAAGTATTGGCACTGCTGGATCATTTAGACATTGAAGAATTTGCGGTCGTAGGTTTATCTGTCGGCGGGATGTGGGGCAGTGAGCTCGTCACGCTCGCTCCGCAGCGTGTCAAAGGTATTGTATTAATGGACACCTTTGTTGGCTTAGAGCCAGAAGTGGCACACAAAAAATACTTTACTATGTTAGATGCAATCAGTGTTGCGCGAGCGGTTCCTGAGGCGATTGTTGATGCCGTCGTACCTCTGTTTTTTGCGAATGACGCTGAGCAAGATAACCCTGCGTTGGTGTCAGAATTTAGAAATAAGCTGTCTAACTTAAACGGAGATCAAGCGGTAGAAATCGCTCGTATTGGTCGAATGGTATTTGGCCGACGCGATCAAATTGAAGATCTTGAGAAGTTTGCACTGCCGACGCTTATTGCTGTGGGTCAGGAAGACATTCCGCGCCCTGTCCTTGAGTCATTCTTAATGAACGATTGTATTAGCGGTTCTGAAATGATTCAGATCCCGAAAGCGGGGCATATATCTAACTTGGAGCAACCTGAGTTTGTTACGTCAATGCTAGACGACTTCTTAGCGAAGGTATTTGTGGTTTAGCACGAGCTTTCGGAAAGATGATTTAAATGAAAAAAGGCCTCACGTTGAGGCCTTTTGAGTATTCTTTTCACCAATTTTGGGCTCGGAGCCATCCAGTAAGCGGCGGATGTTTTGATGATGTCGAAATACAATTAAGCAGCAAAGCATGGCGACTGGTAAGGTGTAATGCGGTTTGATCATCCAAGTAAATAGAGGTGCTAGTAGTACCGTTACAATTGCTGCAAGAGATGAGTAACGAAAAGCGAAAGCGACGATCAGCCAAGTTACAATGATCATTGCAGTTAGATCTAATCCGATCGGAGCGATAGCACCCAGTGCAGTAGCAACTCCCTTGCCCCCTTTAAAGTGGAAAAATAGCGGATACATATGTCCGAGACAGGCTGCTATCGCCACTACGCCCAAGATAATAGGATCAATATTTAAGAAGTAGCCCCCCCAAACGGGGATCGTCCCTTTGAGCATGTCACACAGTAGTACTGAGAGCGCTGCTTTTTTACCGCCGATTCTCATCACATTGGTTGCGCCCGGATTGTTCGAGCCTACTCCACGCGGGTCAGGTAGTCTAAGCAACCGACAGATCAACACCGCACTTGAGATCGAGCCCAAGAGGTAGGCGAAAATGATCATGGCGAGTGCTAATGGCGTCATAAAGAGTTAACTCAATGGAAACGGGTGTCTAAAAAGCAAGTTATTGATATCATATCGCGCTTGCTACGCTCAAACTACTTAGTGATAACAGTTTGTGCTGCAAATAGTACGATTTTTTCTCTTTATTGGGTATCCGACCTCTATAAAGAGCTAGCCATTAGGAAGCATTAGCATGGACAAAGTTTTTATTGAGCAACTTGAAGTGATTACTACGATCGGTGTTTACGATTGGGAACAAGAGATTAAACAGAAGCTAGTGCTTGATATTGAAATGGCGCATGACAATCGTCCGGCCGGCAAAAGTGATGATGTGGTTGATGCTTTGGATTACTCCAAAGTAAGTGAAGCGGTATTAAACCATATTGAAAATGGTCGTTTTCTATTGGTTGAACGCGTCGCTGAAGAGATTGCTGAAATCATCATGATTCAGTTTAACGTGCCGTGGATCAAAATTCGTTTGACCAAACCTGGCGCTGTCGCTCAAGCAAAAGGGGTTGGTGTGGTGATTGAACGAGGCCAATTATGATCACTGCCTATATTGGCATTGGTTCAAATATCGAACGAGAAAAGCACGTTGAAGCAGCGCTCAATGAGTTAGACCATTTAGGCGAACAACTCAGAATTTCAACCATTTACGAGTGTGATGCGGTTGGTTTCGATAGTGAGCCGTTTTACAATCTTGTTGCAGAATTGAGAACCTCTTTAAGCTTAATGGAATTTTCACGGGCACTGCGTGATATTGAGCTTAAATGGGGTAGAAAGCTTGATGCAGGTAAATACGAGCCACGCACCGTTGACCTTGATTTAATTTTGTTTGGTGATCAGGTCTCAGAGCAGTCGCCTCAAGTTCCTAGGTGTGATATTTATAAATATCGATTTGTGATTCAACCTCTTAGCGAGCTGTGTCCAAACCTAGTTGTGCCTGAAGATGGCAGAACGATAGAACAAATTTTTAAGGCTGGGAGTGATTCTCAGCCACTTACTGCGGTAGAACCGTGGTTTACTTTTAGTCGTTAATGAGATTGAAATGAGTTATTTTGAAGCCTTTATTTTGGCCTTAATTCAAGGTCTAACCGAGTTTTTGCCAATTTCTAGTTCGGCACACTTAATTCTACCTTCAGCGGTTTTAGGCTGGGAAGATCAAGGATTAGCGTTTGATGTGGCTGTCCATGTGGGTACGCTGTTAGCGGTCATGATTTATTTCCGCGCTGAAGTCGTATCTCTTCTATCCGCGTTTTTTGCCTCCATCTTTAAAGGTGATCGCAGTAAAGAAGCCAAGCTAGCATGGATGATTGTTCTTGCGACGATTCCTGCGGGTTTATGTGGCTTGCTATTAAAAGACTTCATCGAGCTTTATTTACGCAGCGCTTATGTGATTGCGACGACAACGATAGTGTTTGGTTTGTTGCTATGGTGGGTAGACAAAAACTCAGCACTGATTGATGACGAATACCAAGCAACGTGGAAAAAAGCACTATTTATTGGCTTGGCTCAGGCTATGGCAATGATTCCAGGGACGTCTCGTTCAGGTGCAACCATTACCGCAGCTTTATACCTTGGCTTTACTCGTGAAGCGGCCGCTCGTTTCTCATTTTTAATGTCTATTCCTATTATCTTATTAGCGGGTAGTTACTTAGGACTGAAGTTGGTCACCAGTGGTGAGCCTGTTCATTTCGGATTCTTAATCACGGGTATTGTGACATCGTTTGTTAGTGCTTACTTGTGTATCCATCTTTTCCTTAAGGCGATCTCACGTATGGGTATGACACCATTCGTCATCTATCGACTTATCTTAGGCTTTGGTTTATTTGCTTTTTTGGCATTAAACTAACGTAACGGTCACTTTTCTCTAGCAAGACCACATAAGCCAATCTCGCGCCAACAGCGACATTATGGTATATATGTGGTCTTTCTATTTCTCTTCTTTAACAGAACTTTATGCGAGCTTTTGCACTGATCTTATTGTTATTGCTAGGTTGGCTCCAATACACATTGTGGTTGGGGAAAAATGGCATTGCTGATTTTCAAACTGTCTCGGCTGATATTGAAGTTCAAAACCAAGTGAATGCGAACTTAGTAAACCGCAATAACGAGATGTTTGCGGAAATTGATGACTTGCGCCAAGGTCTTGATGCCATTGAAGAGCGCGCTCGTCACGAACTAGGTATGGTTAAAGAGGGGGAAACCTTCTACCGAATTATCGGAGAGGAACATAAATAATGACAACATCCTCTTCCGCATCGATTGTCGCGATTGTTCCTGCGGCGGGTGTTGGTAGCCGAATGCAGGCTGACCGCCCAAAACAATACCTCACCATTGACCATCAAACCGTACTTGAGCATACGGTCGAAAAGTTATTATCCCACTCACAAGTGAGCAAAGTGATTGTGGCTATTACTGATGGCGACCCATATTTCCCTCAACTGTCGATCAGTTCTCATCCTGACGTTATTCGCGTGAGTGGTGGAAAAGAGCGTGCTGACTCAGTGCTTTCTGGCCTCAACTATGTGGCTGAAAATCAGTTGGCAGAATGGGTCATGGTGCATGATGCGGCGCGCCCTTGTGTGCGTGAACACGATTTAACGACACTGATCCAAGTTTCTATGCAGCACCCGGTGGGCGGTATTCTTGCTAGCCCGGTGCGTGACACCATGAAACGAGCTAACGGTGGGCAAGATATTGACCATACCGTTGATAGAGAAGCACTGTGGCATGCATTAACACCACAAATGTTTAAAACTGAGCTGCTAACTCAAGCCTTAAGTGAGGCGCTAGCCGCTAATGCAGTCATTACTGACGAAGCCTCTGCTCTTGAATGGCAAGGTTTATCTCCAGCATTAGTCAAAGGCTATTCAGATAATATTAAAATTACTCAGCCGGAAGATTTGGCGTTAGCAGAGTTTTATCTCAAGCGAAATAAAGGATAACCCTATGATGCGTATTGGCCATGGCTTTGATGTGCACAAATTTGGTGGCGAAGGCCCCGTTATTATTGGTGGCGTAGCAGTGCCATATGAACAAGGGCTGGTCGCTCATTCAGATGGCGATGTTGCACTACATGCATTGTCTGATGCGTTGTTAGGTGCCATTGCGGCTGGTGATATTGGTCGTCATTTCCCTGATACAGATGATAAGTGGAAAGGTGCCGATAGTCGCATGTTACTGCGCGATGTATATCGCCGAGTAAAAGAGCAAGGTTATGTGATTGGCAATGCTGATGTCACCATTATGGCTCAAGCTCCAAAAATGGCTCCGCACATTGAAGCAATGTGTGCTGCGATTGCAGAAGATTTAGAAACAGACATTGGCAACGTCAATGTTAAAGCAACCACCACTGAACGTCTTGGCTTTACTGGCCGTAAAGAAGGGATTGCCAGTGAAGCGGTTGTTCTATTGTTTAAACAGAATTAATTCAAATCACGCAATGGCGTGATGGTATCAAATATGTCGGATATTTTATCTTCATTGGCTTACCTAAATGGTAAACCAACTGCGAAAGGCAAACTAAAAGCGCAACCTGAACACTTCCAAGTAAGTGAAGATTTAGGCTTTGCATTCACTGGCGAAGGCGAGCACTTGATGGTGCGCATTCGTAAAACTGGTGAGAACACCAGTTTTGTGGCCAATGAACTGGCAAAAGCGTGTGGTGTGAAGTCTAAGGATGTCAGCTGGGCTGGTTTGAAAGACCGCCATGCTGTGACCGAGCAATGGCTGAGTGTCCATCTGCCAAAAGGTGACACGCCCGATTTTAGCGCTTTCTTAGCTCAATATCCGAGTATTGAAATTCTGGCTACCGATCGTCATAACAAAAAACTCCGTCCGGGCGACTTAATTGGCAACCAATTTGTGGTTACTTTATCGGAAGTAACGGATGTGGAAGACGTGATTGCACGCTTAGAGCGTGTGGTTAAGTTGGGTGTGCCAAATTACTTTGGTAGCCAGCGTTTTGGTAACAATGGTAATAACGTCGAAGAAGCACGTCGTTGGGGGCGAGATAACGTTCGTACCCGTAACCAAAACAAACGCAGTTTATACTTGTCTGCTGCGCGCTCTTGGATCTTCAACCACATTGTGTCTGCTCGTATTGAACAAGGTGTGTTTGATAAAGCCATTGAAGGCGACATGGTTAAAAGCCAAGAAGAAACACGCCTTCTTGGTGAACAAGATATCGAGTTAGCGAATGAAAAGCTTGCTACAGGTGAGTATTCACTTACGGCGGCAATGGCTGGTGATAATGCTCTGCCAACTCAAGCGGGCGCTTTAGCTATAGAGCAACCTTTGCTTGATGCTGAGCCTGACTTAATGGCTTTGATTCGCGGTAACCGTATGCGTCATGAACGCCGTGAGATTGCGCTACTGCCACAAAACTTAACTTGGTCTGTAGAGGGCGATAATATCACGCTTAATTTTGCGTTAGATTCAGGTTGCTTTGCGACCGCGATTGTTCGAGAGTTGATTGAAGAGATTGCTGTGGAGCGTCAATATTCATGAGCGCTCGTTTAAAGATTCTTCTCAGTAACGACGATGGTGTTCATGCAGAGGGAATTCATACTCTCGCAAAAGCGTTAGGAGCGATGGCAGATGTCACCATAGTGGCGCCTGACAGAAATCGCTCTGGCGCTTCTAATTCTTTAACTTTAGAGCAGCCATTGAGAGTTAAGGAAATATCTCCTCAAGTCTATTCAGTGCAAGGGACACCAACCGATTGTGTGCACTTTGCGTTGAATGAGTTGATGAAAGAGGACATGCCTGATTTATTGCTTTCTGGAATCAATCATGGCGCAAACCTTGGTGATGATGTGCTTTACTCTGGAACTGTGGCGGCTGCGATGGAAGGGCACTTCCTTGGTGTTCAGTCGATTGCATTATCACTGGCTGGAAAAGATCATTTTGAAACCGCAGCGACGATTGCGGTTGATTTGGTCAAGCAGCATCTTGCTCATCCAATCCCGACTAATCGGTTGATTAATGTGAATATCCCAGATTGTTCGTTAGATGAGCTGACAGGGACTCAAGTAACAAGATTAGGTGCGCGTCATCACGCTGAAGCGATGATAAAGCAGAAAGATCCGCGCGGGCATGATATCTATTGGCTCGGACCTCCCGGCAAAGAACAAGATGCAGGAGAAGGAACGGATTTCTATGCTGTTGAGCATGGCTATGTGTCTATTACGCCATTACAGGTTGATTTAACGGCACATGAATCTTTAGTAAGTATGACTCATTGGTTGGAAGGGAAATAGGTATGACAAACCCACATGCCGACAAATTGAATGATTTTCTTGTCGCGAGTGGCATTCAGAACCAGGTCGTATTAGATGCTATCTATCGTTTGCCGCGTGAGAGTTTTGTTTCTCAAGCTATGATGCATCAGGCGTATGATAATAATGCGTTACCTATCGGTCATGGACAAACTATCTCTCAGCCCTACATAGTGGCAAAGATGACGGAAATGTTGGAACTTAGCCGTTCCAGTAAAGTCTTAGAAGTCGGTACCGGGTCGGGGTATCAAACAGCAGTACTTGCCCAATTAGTTGATCATGTTTATTCGATTGAGCGCATTAAAGCGTTGCAATGGGATGCTAAACGTCGGCTTAAACAGCTCGATATCTACAATATATCGACTAAGCATGGTGATGGTTGGCAAGGGTGGGCGTCAAAAGGTCCATTTGATGCGATCATCGTAACGGCGGCTGCGGACTCAATTCCGTCGGTATTACTTGAGCAGTTGTCAGATGGAGGCATCATGATGATACCGGTTGGCTCTGAAGAACAGCAGCTATTAAAAATTACGCGCCAAGGCGATGAATATCTTTCTCAAGTGATTGAGATGGTGCGTTTTGTTCCTTTGATCGCAGGTGACCTCGCGTAATCATGTCATTTAAGTCTATTTCATTACTGTTGGTAGCTTTAAGTAGCGCACTAGTTGGGTGTGCTGCTCATTCCCCTGCGCCAGTGTCCAGTTTGAATAAGGACTATGACTCTATTCCGCGTGGCAGTTATCGCGGTAGTTATTACCAAGTTGATAAAGGAGATACGCTATATTTTATTGCTTACATCACAGATAAAGATGTAAATGATATTATACGTTTTAATCAACTTAAGGCACCCTATACGATTTATCCAGGCCAAAAACTAAAGTTGTGGCAGCCTGCCTATAACCCGCCTGCGTATGGTGGCTCTGGCGCGGGTTCTTCTGCAACCGTAGCTGTAGCGGGCGCTGCAGCGGTCTCCTCTGTTACGACTCCAAAACCGAGCAAAAGCTCGAATCAAACAGTTAGTTCCTCCAAGCCAAAAGATACGCAACAGGTGGCGCAAAAAAGTGCTGCCAAAAAGGTTGAACAATCTAAACCAAAGGAGTATGTTGGCTCTAAAGGTAAACAAAATGTTAACAATGATGTCAATAAACAGACATCCGGTAACGTTAAAGTTTCCAAGTGGTTGTGGCCAACAAAGGGGAGGGTGATTAAAAACTTTTCTGCAGGAGACCAAGGAAATAAAGGTATTGATATCGCAGGTCAGCGAGGTCAAGCCATCTCATCTACTGCAGCAGGCACGGTCGTTTATTCGGGTAATGCACTCAGAGGTTACGGTAATCTCGTGATTATAAAACATAACGACAAATACCTCAGTGCTTATGCGCACAACGACAAGTTGCTAGTCCACGAAGGACAAAGTGTAAAAGCAGGCCAAAAGATTGCAACAATGGGTAGCTCAGGAACGAGCAGCGTCCGTTTGCACTTTGAAATTCGCTATCAAGGTAAGTCGGTTAATCCGAAACGCTACTTACCATAAATTACTTTTTACAAGTAACAAATAGCGGCATTGGATGTTTTAAATGTCTTGCTAACTCGCCAGGGGGAGGCGCTATGGGTATCAGCAATACAGCAACAAAAGTTGAAGAGTTTGATCTTGCAAATGGAAATATGGATGAATTGCAAACAGAACAACTCGAAACGAAAAAGTCGTCATCAAATCAAAAAGAAGAGTTTGAGGTTTCAAATAAAAGCCTCGACGCAACTCAGCTTTACCTCGGAGAAATCGGTTTTTCTCCACTTTTAACTGCCGAAGAAGAAGTCCTATACGCACGTCGCGCTTTGCGCGGTGATGAAGCTGCTCGTAAACGTATGATTGAAAGTAATCTACGCTTAGTGGTTAAGATTTCTCGTCGTTATAGCAATCGTGGCCTTGCACTACTCGATCTGATCGAAGAGGGTAACCTTGGTTTGATCCGTGCTGTAGAGAAGTTTGACCCTGAACGTGGCTTCCGTTTTTCAACCTACGCAACATGGTGGATTCGTCAGACCATTGAACGTGCGTTGATGAACCAAACTCGTACTATCCGTCTACCAATCCACGTAGTGAAAGAGCTCAATATTTACTTGCGTACTGCACGTGAACTATCACAAAAGCTCGACCATGAACCGACCGCGGAAGAGATCGCAACTCAGCTTGATAAGCCGGTTGAAGATGTCAGCAAAATGCTGCGTTTGAACGAGCGTATAAGCTCTGTGGATACGCCGATTGGCGGTGATGGTGAGAAAGCGCTGTTAGATATCATTCCTGATGTTAACCATTCTGATCCAGAAGTGTCGACTCAAGATGATGATATTAAAAACTCTTTGATCCACTGGTTAGATGAGCTTAACCCTAAGCAAAAAGAGGTGCTAGCGCGTCGATTTGGTCTGCTGGGTTATGAGCCATCAACATTGGAAGAAGTCGGTCGTGAAATTAATCTGACTCGTGAACGTGTACGTCAAATCCAAGTGGAAGGCTTGCGTCGTCTAAGAGAAATCTTAGTGAAACAAGGCCTTAACATGGAAAGCCTATTCAGCGTTGAAGATGATGTATAGATTGAAACGCTTTAGATAAAGAAACGCCTTGGCTTAGCCAAGGCGTTTTTGTTTGTGGTTCACTTAAGATGCTTTCTTTATTTTCGGGAAAACCTTCACCAGTTTGATGCGGTTTTCTTCAAGCTCTACGATTTCCATTGGGTGCCCTGATACTTGAACACTCAAGTGGCTTTCAGGAATATCTTCTAAGTGCTCCAAAATAAGGCCGTTCAAAGTTCTTGGCCCATCCGTTGGTAGCTTCCACTTCAAGCCCTTGTTGATATCACGGATGTTAGCGCTACCCTCAATAAGGAAACTGCCATCACCTTGTGGGGTGATCTCTTCAGATAAGCTTGGTGCTATCGAGGTAGTGAACTCGCCAACAATCTCTTCGAGGATGTCTTCAAGGGTAATCAAACCAATAATGTCGCCATACTCATCGACAATAAGACCAATGCGCTGTTTATTGCGTTGGAACTTAAGCAGTTGGACGTTAAGCGGTGTACCTTCGGGAATAAAATACACTTCGTCAGCGGCTCTTAATAATGTCTCTTTGTTGAACTCGTTTTTTTCCAGCATCAAACGATAGGCTTCGCGTAGTCGTAGCATACCGACAACTTCATCAATCTGGTCACGATAAAACACAATTCGACCGTGAGGCGAGTGAGTTAACTGGCGAGAAATCGACTTCCAATCATCATTAATATCGATACCGGTAATTTCGTTACGAGGCACCATAATGTCGTTTACCGTGACATGCTCCAAATCTAAGATGGAAATCAGCATATCTTGGTGGCGACGCGGAATTAGGCTACCCGCTTCGTTAACGACAGTGCGCAGCTCTTCTGAGCTTAGATGGTCATCATCACCGTGATTCGCTTTGATTCCGAGTAAGCGAATAAAGCCATTAGTAATGAAGTTAACAAACATCACTAATGGTGACAGTAGCTTCATCAAAATAGAGAGAACGATGCTGCTCGCGTAAGAGACGCGCTCTGGGTAAAGCGCAGCAAGAGTTTTAGGGGTAACTTCAGCAAATACCAGTACCACCATGGTGAGCGCACCAGTGGCGATGGCTACCCCGATATCGCCATAGAGACGCATACCAAGAATGGTTGCGATAGCAGAAGCAAGAATGTTAACAAGGTTATTGCCAATGAGGATCAAGCCGATCAGGCGATCTGGGCGGTCGAGTAGCTTTTCTACACGTTTTGCACCCTTATGGCCGCTGTTTGCTAAGTGCTTTAAGCGGTAACGGTTCAGAGCCATCATCCCTGTCTCTGAGCCAGAAAAATATCCTGAGATTACGATTAGACACGCGAGTAGCGCAAATAAGATACCCGTTGATATGTCGTCCAAAGCTTATCTTTTCCTTGTGAAGTTTCTGGTTAATTTATGAACTAACTCAGTTCGTAAGTCAATTGTAAATATAGGGTGGAGTATTGTAAAAGAAAGGTGCATAAGATGCACCTTTGATAGCGTTTAAACTATTGGAATTCACTTAGTTAAGTATGATTTCGCGAACGAATCGACTACCAAAGTAGGCCAAAGTCAGCAATGTTGCACCCGCAACCGCGAACCATGTGACTTTCTTGCCACGCCAACCTTTCTGGTAATGTCCCCAAAGCAAGACTGAGTAAACAATCCATGCGATGAAAGAGAGGAATCCTTTGTGCGCTTTTCCTTGAGCAAACATGTCATGCACAAAGGTAAAGCCAGTAATCAGCGTTGCAGTTAGTAGCAAGTTACCAATCAAGATGATTCTAAATAGCTGACGCTCGATCGCCATAAGCGGTGGCACGTTAGGATTGATGGCCAGTGATTTCTTATTCTTAAGCTTGTTGTCCAACCATGCCAGCTGTAGGGCGTATAGTGCGCCGATACTGAGTGTCGAGTATGAAAATAGCGCGAATGAAATATGAATCAGCAGCTTTGGGTCATGCTCTAAATGGGTAATAAAGGAGGTCGGTAAGAAAGTAGCCGCACATAGGTTAATCGCAGAGAAGCTATACACGACAGGCAATAAAAACCAGATACGCGTTTTCGTCATCGCGACACTCATAACGAGTGCGATGATAAAGCTAATTAACGATGCAACGTTAAGGATACTAAGGTTTTGTCCGCTACCTGCCAGTATCAAATCACTTAACGACCACCCATGAAATACCAGCGCCAGAATGGCACTAATGAACACGGTTTTCGCTCGAATGCCTGTTTGGTGAACGAGACCCGGGATGATGGTTGCTATCGCTAATAGATATAATATTGCTGCCACTACAGCGATTAAGTTATCCATTATTCTCTATTAAGCTGGTGGAATTTTGACAAATTATACCCTGCATCAACCGCTTGGGCTATGGCTTATATACAGTCAATTGTGAGAGATGAGATATCAATTCTCAATCGACTAGTGTAAAGCGAGGTGTGGCTAAGGTATACTCAAAGGAATTGATCGCCGAATTTAGCGAAGAGACAAAGATGTTTGAGAATTTAACGGATCGCCTGTCCCGTACCCTGAAAAACATCAGTGGTAAAGGACGTCTGACCGAAGACAATATTAAAGAAACTTTGCGCGAAGTGCGCATGGCCTTGCTGGAAGCTGATGTTGCGCTGCCAGTTGTTCGTGATTTTATTAAGCGTGTGAAAGAGAGCGCGGTCGGTGTTGAGGTTTCTAAATCTCTGACGCCGGGCCAAGAGTTCATTAAGATTGTTCAATCTGAACTTGAAGCTGTAATGGGAGAGTCTAACGAGGCTCTAAACCTAGCCGCTCAGCCGCCAGCAGTTATTTTAATGGCAGGTCTACAAGGTGCGGGTAAAACCACCTCGGTAGGTAAACTGTCTAAATTGCTAACAGAGCGCGATAAGAAGAAAGTTCTGGTTGTGTCTGCCGACGTTTATCGTCCTGCGGCAATTAAACAGCTAGAAACCTTAGCGTCTGATGTGGGTGTCGATTTCTTCCCATCAACTGCAGATCAAAAGCCAATCGATATTGCCAATGCGGCAATTGAACACGCCAAGAAGAAATTCTATGACGTCTTGGTTGTCGATACGGCTGGTCGCCTAGCTGTCGATGAGCAAATGATGGCTGAGATTAAAGACCTTCATAATGCTATCGACCCAGTAGAGACCTTGTTTGTTGTTGATGCCATGACGGGTCAAGATGCGGCAAACACAGCGAAAGCGTTTGGTGACGCTCTACCTCTAACTGGTGTGATTCTGACTAAGGTGGATGGTGATGCACGTGGTGGTGCTGCGCTATCGGTTCGTCATATCACAGGCAAGCCAATCAAATTCTTAGGTGTTGGTGAGAAAACTGACGCGCTAGAACCTTTCCATCCAGATCGTGTTGCATCGCGTATTCTTGGTATGGGTGACGTACTGTCACTGATCGAAGACTTACAACGTAATGTTGATACCGAGAAAGCAGAAAAATTAGCGAAGAAGTTTAAAGAGAAGAAAGGTTTCGACTTAGAAGACTTCCGTGAACAGCTTGGTCAAATGCAGAACATGGGTGGCATGATGGGTATGCTAGATAAGCTACCGGGTATGTCGCAATTGCCATCAGACGTTAAAGATAAAGTCGATGACAAGATGTTCAAGCAAATGGAAGCGATCATCAACTCGATGACCATGAAAGAACGTCAACGCCCAGAGCTGATTAAAGGCTCACGTAAAAAGCGTATTGCAGCGGGTTCAGGTACCCAAGTGCAAGACGTAAACCGCTTGCTGAAACAGTTCACCCAGATGCAGAAGATGATGAAGAAAATGCAGAAAGGTGGCATGAAAGGCATGATGCGCAATATGCAAGGCATGATGGGCGGCGGTATGGGTGGCATGGGCGGTGGTTTTAACCCGTTTGGTCGCTAATCGCATTTCCCTATTTTAGTTTCAAGGTGTTAGCTACATCACAAACTTAGATTTGAGTTTATGTTGGTGAAAAAGTAGCTAAAGACCTTGCATTGCACCGGAATAAGAGTAAAATTCCGGAGCTTTATTTTGGCACGAGACCCCAGATTGCTTATTAATAAGTGGTTATTGGGGTTAATTTTATTTTTGAGAAAGCACAAAGAGGACGACATGGTAACCATTCGTTTGGCACGTCACGGCGCTAAGAAGCGTCCATTTTATCAAATCGTAGTAGCGGACAGCCGCAATGCTGCAACTGGCCGTTTCATCGAGAAAGTTGGTTTCTTCAACCCAACTGCTAAAGGTCAAGAAGAAGGCCTACGTCTAGATCTAGATCGCGTTAACCACTGGGTTGGTCAAGGCGCTACAGTATCTGACCGCGTAGCTAAGCTAGTTAAAGACGCTCAAAAAGCGGCTTAATTCTTACTCCAATAGAAGTAGAAATTAGCTTATGTCGATGAAAGGTAAAGAAACAGTGGGCAATGACAAGATTGTTGTAGGCAAGTTTGGTGCTACTTACGGCATTCGTGGTTGGCTCAAGGTTTTTTCCTACACAGACAATGCAGAAAGCCTATTTGATTACAGCCCTTGGTATATTAACCAAAAAGGCGAGTGGGTCGAGTACAAAGTAGAAAGCTGGAAGCGCCATAACAAAGGTATGGTGGCTAAGCTGGAAGGCTTAGAAGTTCGCGAAGACGCGCATCTTCTAACAAACTTTGAAATCGCTATTGACCCTGCGGTACTTCCTGAATTGTCAGAAGATGAATTCTACTGGCGTGAATTGTTTTGGATGCAAGTAGTAACCACTAAAGGTTACGATCTAGGTGTCGTATCTGACATTCTAGAAACTGGCTCAAACGATGTTCTGGTTGTTAAAGCAAATCTTAAAGATGCTTTCGGGCAAAAGGAACGATTAATTCCGTTCCTTGAAGAGCAAGTGATCATCAAAGTTGATCGCGAAGCTCAACGGATCGAAGTTGACTGGGATCCTGGATTCTAATCTCCAAAGCTACAGAGCGAGATAAACATGTGGGTTGGCGTAATTAGCCTATTTCCTGAAATGTTCCGTTCTGTTACTGATTTTGGGGTAACAGGTCAAGCGGTTAAAAAAGGTCTTTTATCTATTGAGACATGGAATCCTCGCGATTTCACTCATGATAAACATCGCACAGTTGATGACAGACCTTACGGTGGTGGCCCTGGCATGTTAATGATGGTTCAGCCTTTGCGCGATGCCATTCATACTGCAAAACAGGCTTCACCGGGTAAGACGAAAGTGATTTACCTATCGCCTCAAGGTCGTAAGCTCGACCAACAAGGGGTTGAAGAACTGGCAACAAATGAGAATTTACTTCTAATTTGTGGTCGTTATGAAGGGGTAGATGAGCGCATCATCCAATCTGAAGTTGACGAAGAATGGTCAATTGGAGATTTTGTGATGACGGGGGGAGAAATCCCAGCCATGACGCTGATTGACTCGGTCTCAAGGTTTATACCTGGAGTACTTGGAGACTTCGCGTCAGCAGAAGAAGACTCTTTTGCAAATGGCTTGTTAGATTGTCCTCACTATACGCGCCCTGAAGTGTTAGATGACAAAGAAGTACCAGCGGTATTGATGTCAGGTAACCATAAGGACATTCGTCACTGGCGACTCAAGCAGTCGTTAGGCCGAACTTGGCTAAGAAGACCAGAGCTCCTGGAAAACCTAGCTCTGACTGACGAACAGGAACAATTACTGGCCGAATTTATCAAAGAGCACCGCTCAGATAAAAAGTAAGCAGTAACCTATTAAATTTAGTATCAGTTTATTCTAGGAATTTATTAAAATGAGTAACATCATCAAGGCTCTTGAAGAAGAGCAACTAAAATCAGACCTACCTAAATTTGCACCAGGTGACACTGTTGTAGTTCAAGTTAAGGTAAAAGAAGGTGAACGTGAGCGTCTACAGGCTTTTGAAGGCGTTGTAATCGCAATCCGTAACCGTGGTCTACACTCAGCTTTCACTGTACGTAAGATCTCTAACGGTGAAGGTGTTGAGCGTACGTTCCAAACACACTCTCCAATCGTTGATAGCATCGAAGTTAAACGCCGTGGTGCAGTACGTCGTGCCAAGTTGTACTACCTACGTGAGCGTTCTGGTAAGTCAGCTCGTATTAAAGAGAAACTTGCTAAGAAGTAATGCTATAACTAGCGTTCTCATAGTAAATAACGGGGTCGAATTTTCGACCCCGTTTTTTTATGTGGTATTTCTGATTTTTTGTTAACCCCACCTGAAAAATGGTGGATTAGATAATAAAAAAGCCGATGTTTTCACATCAGCTTTTACAATTGATTTATTCACGATTTAATATTGGTCTTCTGACCAACCATCTGAATCTGACATATCTGGTGCACCTGCGATGGTGTTTTCTTCATCTGCCCATTCACCAAAATCAATCATCTGACATTGCTTACTACAAAAAGGGCGATGAGGGCTTTGTTCGCCCCAAATAACTTGCGTGCCACATTGCGGGCAAGGAACTTTGGTTAACTGAGTCATGAGAGTTACAACTTAAACTAAGAAGATTTTAATAATACTAATTATGGCTGAGTTAGCAGCACACTGCGAGCTCGAATTCAACGTCGCCCACATGCGCTTGACCTGAACTGAAATCAATAAACTTGATGGCGAAGCGATTCTTATGACCAGAGATCATTGGGTACACGCCAAAATGCATAGGGATGTTGAGGCGCAGAATATTCGCTTCTTCAGCATCGCTTTGGTAAAAGCCTGCTTTGGCCAATTGAGATTGAAAATGACCAGTTTCTCTAGTGAGCTTCAACCAAAGGTGCAGAGCATCAGAGAGCGATTGTAAAGACTCTGTCCAAGTACTGGCATCACGTTGCTTTACTTCGCTTGGCAGGTGCAGCCAGTGGTGCAGAGCTGGTAAGTCGAAACAACATGCGCCACCAGGTAGATTAAAGCGTTGGCGTATAGCACTTAAGAAACGATCTTCTTTTAGGCTTTGACCAAAACGCTCAGCCGCCATGAGTTGGCTATGGGCTTGGTCGACTTCTTGCAGAATCGACTGAAGCATGTCTTGATCTACGCCTTCGAAATTGAGCCAGTTTCGGTAGGTTAAACGTTGTTTCTCGATATCTTTGGCCAGTTCACTTTTTAGCTGAATTTGCTCAAAGATCTCTAGAAGATCGAATAAGGCGCGGAAAAAGCTCAAGTGCTGCAGGTCATCATTAAAACGAGCGGAAACATCGAGTTGATGTAATAGAGCCTCAACACGTAAATAAATACGAGTTTTTTCGTTTAGTGGATGTTCAAAATAGTGCGTGGTCATTGAGGTGTGCAGCCTTGAAAATATCTCGCTTTATTCTCACCGATTTGCCCTGCTCATGGCTAGGTACTTTTGATGTAAATCTGTGATTTGAGACAAAAGTTGTCCGTTTTGTGAGTGATTTTTAATCACATCGTCGGCAATTGCAAGACGCTCTTGCCTTGTCGCTTGAGATTTTAATATAGAACGAGCTTGTTGCTCAGAAACATCATCTCGTTTCATAGTCCGTTCTATTTGAATTTGCTCATCTACATCGACGACAAGAACGCGGTTAGCCATTGTTTGCAATTGGTTTTCTACCATCAAAGGAATCACCAATAAGGCATAGTCAGATTTGACGCTAGCGAGTTGCTGTTGCATGTTTTGGCGAATCATCGGGTGAAGAAGTTGGTCCAGCCACTGTTTTTGACTAGGATCGGCAAAGATGATTTCTCTTAGCTTTGAGCGATTCAGTTCGCCATTGTCGAGTAAAATGCCATGACCAAATCGTTGAACGATTTGTGCTAAACCTTCACTGCTTTTAGCGACAACATCTCTAGCCACGATATCGGCATCAACAATCTCGATTGAAAAATGTTGATTGAATAGGTTTGCAATGGTGGTTTTCCCACTTGCAATGCCTCCGGTCAGACCTACTACATATGCCATTAAGCCCCCAATACAAACTGATAATAACGGCTAAGAATTTGATCGCCCCACATCATCGCCACCCAACCTGCAATCGCAAGATAAGGACCAAACGGGAATGCTTTATCAATTCCTTTCTTCTGCAAGCGCAATTGAATGATGCCAAACACCAAACCCACTAAAGATGAAAGTAGGATGATCATAGGTAGATATTGCCAACCTAACCACGCGCCTAATGCCGCAAGCAGTTTGAAGTCACCGTAGCCCATACCTTCCTTTCCGGTGAGGAGCTTAAAGGCCCAGTAGACTGACCATAAACATAGATAGCCAGCCATCGCACCAATCACGGAGTCTTGCAATGACACTGGGCTAATACCGAATAAAGCTAAACTAATACCAGCCCACACTAATGGCAGTGTCAGTTGATCTGGCAGTAGCATGGTATCGAGGTCAATGAAGGTTGCTGCTATCAGAACAAAGGTAAAAAACAACAGCGCTACGGCAAAGTAGCTAAAGCTAAATTGCAGCGCAACCAGCAAGCACATTACACCCGTTAACAGCTCGACTAGGGGGTAGCGCACACTGATTTTGTTGCTGCATTTATGACACTTCCCGCCGAGTTTTAACCAGCTAATCACAGGGATATTGTCAATCGCACGAATTTGAGTTTCGCATTTAGGGCAGGTAGAGCGAGGCACACTTAGGTTATAAGTACCTGTTGGGTTATCTAATTTGGCTTCTGGAAAGCTCTCTGCACATTCTTTGCGCCATTCTCGCTCCATCATGATTGGAAGCCTATGAATGACGACGTTGAGAAAGCTTCCGACAATCAAACCAAATATTGTGGCGAACAAAGGAAACAGCCACGGGTAGTAGATAAATAATTCCATAGGGCACTCAAGATGGATGTCGCATCGGACCAAAGTGTGAAAATAGGCGGTTATCTTATCCTATAACGTTCATTAAATTAAATATTGGTAGGTAGATAGCAAAGACAAGGCTGCCCACAATCACACTTAAGAAAACGATAATCAGCGGCTCGATCACCTTACCTAAGTTGTCGACGCTATCGTCAATTTCAATTTCATAGATGGTCGCAATCTTGTTCAACATATCGTCCAACTTACCTGACTCTTCACCTATCATGACCATCTGCAATGTCATTTCCGGAAAGCTGTCGGCATGGCGCATGGCTAAATAGAGTGGCATGCCTGCTGCGGTATCGCGGTATACGTTGTCTAGCGCATTTTGGTAGTGTGTCTGGTTGGCGGTTTTGGCTGATGTTTTGATACAAGACAGAATGGGTATACCCGCACCAAAACTGGTCGCTAAAGTGCGGCTAAACTTGGCAATCGCCGCCTTAGATAAAATCTTCCCGACAATAGGGATGCGTAAACTAAATCGGCTGAAAAACAGTTCAGTGCGATACGAACGCTTGCGAATAAACTTAACTGCGATGATGCTGATTAAAATGACAGCGAAGGCTTCTAAGCCATAGCTACGCACAAAATGAGAGAAGTCCAAAACCTTCTGAGTGAATACGGGTAAGTCGGCGCCGAAGCTGCTGAACATGGATTCAAATTCAGGAATAACGAACGCGAGCATGATATAGCAGACCAAGATAGCGACAAGCACTACCATGCAGGGGTAAATCATTGCTTTAATCACTTTGGATTTGAGGCGCTCTGATTTTTCTCTATATTGGGCGATTCGTTGAAATACTTGCGGTAAGTTACCTGCCGTTTCCCCCGTTGCTATGAGATCAATGTACAGAGAGTCAAAGAGTGGGCTGGCTGATTTCATCGCCGCAGACAACGGCATTCCGGACTCAATGTCTTTTGTTACATGAGTTAAAATCGATTTCATCTCAGCCTTGGTATGATTATCGCTCACAAGCTTTAGCGACTGTATAACAGAAATACCGGTTGAGAGCATGGTGGCCAGTTGCCGAGTGAGTATGGTGATGTCCTTACCATTGGCTCTTTCCATTATTCGGCGTGTCACCGAGAGTTTTTTAGGAATGAGCTTAGTGATTTTCACTTTTTGCTGTTTTAGTTTATCGCGGACTTCTGACTCACTGATGGCTAAGATATAACCGGAGGCAGGGCGGCCTATGCTGTTGGTGCCTTTCCAACGATAGTTTTTAAGTTGCGGCGTGGGTTTCGCTTTCTTCATAGTTTGCTCCGGTTACTACAAATAGAGCACGCGTTGCAGCTCTTGATAACTGGTCACGCCATCTTGTAGCAGCTGCAATCCGGATTGCTGAAGCGTTAGCATTCCTTGCTGTTGTGCAATTGCTTCGATTTCAGGTGCGCTTTCTTGGCGTAATATGGCTTTGGTGAGTTCGCTATTGATGGTCATCACTTCAAAAATGCCTAACCGTCCTGAGTATCCACCATTACAGTTTTCACACCCGTCATAGTTGGCTTGATAGATTGGAGTAGCCAAAGTCAGTTGGAATCGCTGCGCAATAGAGTCACTGCTTGGGTCGATTTGTTTGCAGTGGTTACACAAACGACGAGTAAGGCGTTGGGCGATGATCAAGCTAAGGGATGAGGCAATATTAAAGGCTTGCACTCCCATATTCGATAGTCGTACTAATGTCTCTGCAGCAGAGTTTGTGTGTAATGTAGAGAGAACTAAGTGACCTGTTTGCGAGGCTTTTATTGCGATTTCAGCGGTCTCCAAATCTCGAATCTCACCCACCATCACTACATCAGGGTCTTGGCGTAAAAAAGAACGCAGTGCTACAGCAAAGTCGAATCCTATTTGAGGCTGAATTTGAACTTGGTTGATGCCCGGCAAGTTTATCTCAACAGGATCTTCTGCGGTGGCAATGTTTACCTGCGCGGTATTAAGAATCCGCAGGCCAGTATAGAGAGAAACGGTTTTTCCGCTGCCGGTCGGGCCGGTCATCAATATTAAGCCTTGTGGCTTTTTCAATGCGGATAGGTAGGCTTTTTTTTGAGTGTCACTGTAACCCAATTTATCAATATCGAGTTGAGCACTACTGCTATCAAGTAGCCTCAATACTACCTTTTCTCCCCATAGAGTCGGGAGCGTTGAGACACGCATGTCGATGGAGATGTCTTCGTTTAGCTTAAGTTTGGTTCGGCCATCTTGAGGTAAGCGCCTTTCGGAAATATCTAAGTTAGCGAGAATTTTTACTCGGGTGGATAAGCGTCTACCAAGTTGCTGCGCTGGCTGATGGCTTTCAATCAATATGCCATCGCAGCGAAATCGAATTCGATAACTGTGTTCATAAGGTTCAAAGTGAATATCAGAGGCTTCTTTGCGAACCGCCTCAAGCAGCACTTGATGGATATAGCGACTGACAGGTGCGTCATCTTGGCTTAAATCTTCGATCACACCACGTTCTTCATCACTAATATCAACCAGTGATTCTAGCTCAGAGGTGTTGATGTCTCGACGTAGCTTAGAGTCAGTATTGATCTGTTTACCATACAGATTGCGAATCGCATTTTTGAGTTCTTTGTGATCAGCGATGACAAGTTCAACTTGAAGGCCGGTTGCAAATCGAAATTCATCTTCTGCTTCAGTTTGGGTAGGGTCGCTAACGGCCAATGTCAAAACTTGTGAACTCTGCTTAATCGGCAAGGATTGAAAGCGGGTAACAAGGTTTTTTAATCCTAGGGTTTCATTGAGTGGTTGATACTGTTCGCGCAGCAGCGCCGCATATTCAAGCGCGAATATTTCGCACACGGCTAAAGTAAGTTGTTTGGAATCGAGAATATTAAGATCGATCAATGCTTCTGGTACAGAAACACCAGAAGCATTGATTTTATCTTCAACGAGCTGAACGCTCTCAGCCGATAAGTAGTTATGCTGAGAGAGCGCTCTAGACAGTGCGGATGTCATGCTTAGTTAGGGCACCAGTCGTTACTTCCTGTGCCGGCACAAGATAGCGTCCATGTTAAGCCACTTGCACTAGAGGTGGCTAGTAAGTTGATTGTAGTGTTACTAGGTAAACTTCCTTTTGTTCCTGATATCTTGGCCCAAACGTTGTTTTTACCGCCACTAACTTTTGATTCTACGTAAAAACCATTAAATGTTTGAATAGCTGGTATACCACTTTTACTTGACTCGCAATCTATAGAAGTGTTAGAGGCCAGACAAATCGATGTTGCAGTTTTCATAGCCGCTGTCGCATTAAGCATATCTGCTGCATGTGCACGAAGGGTGTAGTTTTGGTATGCCGGTACGGCAAAGATGGAAAGAATACCGATGATAGCCACTACGATCATTAACTCGATTAAGGTGAAACCTCGTTGACGTTTATTGGTTTGATGTTTCATATTGTTCTCCAACCACTAGTAAGTTTGTTGGATCACAGAGTAGGGATTATCGAATCGCTCAAGAAGTTTGCTGAGCAGTTATTTCGAGGAGTTGATATTAGATAAATACTGCATCCACTGTTAGTTTCAATGGAAAGTAGAGTCACATCGCTAAATATGATGATCCACTAATACTGGAAAAAGCCGCATTAAAGTTTAATGCGACTTTGGTTGGTTAGTTGATATTTTATAAAATAGATTTAAGTCTATATAACTCTTCTAGTGCCTGTCGAGGACTAAGATTATCCGGGTCAATATTGGCCAGTGCCTCTTCAACTTCACTAGGCTCTGGAATTAAGCTCAACTGGTTTGCCACATCAACAGAGCTTGATGAGCGAGCTTCACCTTCAGTATTGTTGCTGAGTTGCTCTAGTTGATTGAGTTTTGCTCTCGCTTGCTTAATTACCGCTTTGGGTACGCCAGCTAATCCAGCAACAGCTAGGCCGTAGGATTTGCTTGCTGCGCCTTCTTGAACAGCGTGCATAAAGGCGATGCTATCGCCGTGCTCAACTGCATCTAGGTGAACGTTGGCTAAGTTAGGCAGTTGGTTTGGTAGCTCGGTCAACTCAAAGTAGTGGGTTGCGAATAGCGTCATTGAACCTAATTGTTTGGCTAACCATTCCGCACTTGCCCATGCGAGCGATAGACCATCGTAAGTACTTGTACCGCGGCCGATCTCATCCATGAGCACTAAACTGCGCTCAGTAGCGTTATGTAAAATGTTCGCAGTTTCAGTCATTTCAACCATGAACGTAGAACGGCCAGATGCTAGGTCATCAGATGCACCAATACGGGTAAAGATACGGTCGATGGATCCAATATGCGCGGATTCCGCCGGCACATAAGAGCCAATGTGCGCAAGCAGTGCAATCAAAGCGGTTTGGCGCATGTAAGTAGATTTACCGCCCATATTTGGGCCCGTAATGATGAGCATCTTGCGCTGAGCATTTAAATCAATTGGGTTGGCAATAAATGGTTCATCCATTACTTGCTCAACCACTGGGTGGCGCCCTGCTTGAATGGTGATACCTGGCTCTTGCGATAGCGTTGGGCGACAGTAATCTAAACTATCTGCTCGCTCTGCTAAATTTTGTAGAACATCGAGCTGAGAAACCGCTGAAGCAAGGTTTTGCATTTGCTCTAGGTAAGGCATCAATAGATCGAACAGTTCATCCCAAAGTTTTTTCTCAAGTGCCAAGGCTTTGGACTTAGAATTCAGTACCTTGTCTTCATGCTCTTTGAGCTCAGGGATAATGTAGCGCTCAGCATTCTTCAATGTCTGACGACGAATGTAGTGAGGCGGTACAAGGTGACTTTGGCCACGACTCACTTGGATATAGAAGCCATGAACATTGTTGTAACCTACTTTAAGAGTATCAATGTCATGACGCTCTCGCTCATCACGTTCGAGTTGTTCTAGGTATTCGGTTGCGCCATCAGCAAGCTTGCGCCATTCATCTAACTCTGCATCGTAACCCTCGGCAATGACGCCCCCATCACGAATCACAACAGGCGGGTTCTCTTTGATGGAGCGCTCTAAAAGCTCTGATACGTAGTCAATTGGCGCTGCGTATTGAGTGAGCTTGCCTAAATATGGATGAGATAAAGGAGTAAGAACATTCGCCAATTCTGGCAGTTGCTGCATGGCATTGCGTAGACGAGCGAGATCACGAGGTCTAGCGGAACGAAGCGCTAAGCGTGCCAAAATTCGCTCAATATCACCAATTTGCTTAAGCACAGGTTGTAGCTCAGTAAAGAGGGCGAGATCTTTAATATTGCCGATCGCATCTAAACGCTGATTAAGTGTATCGACACAGCGCATTGGTTGATGTAACCAGCGTTTTAGCATTCGACTACCCATAGGCGTTGCTGTTTGATCCAGCACCTCTGCCAGAGTATTGTCATGACCGCCTGACAGGTTCTGGGTAATTTCCAAGTTGCGACGGGTTGCGGCATCTAAGATCACCGAATGATCTTGGCGATCGTAAGTTAACGAACGAATATGTGGCAGTGCTGTACGTTGAGTATCTTTTACATATTGAATCAGACAGCCAGCTGCGCATAGACCGAGTTCAGCATGTTCTACCCCAAAGCCAACCAAATCACGTGTACCAAATTGCTGGTTCAATTGCTGCTTAGCGGTATCGAGTTCAAATTCCCAAATAGGTCGGCGACGATTGCCGTTGCGTGAAGCCATTAAATGAACCGGTTCAAAATCCTCGGCAAACAGTAATTCACGAGGAGAAGTGCGTTGCAGCTCTGCCGCCATCGCCTCCTCAGTTTCTGGTTCACACAGTTGGAATCGGCCCGAAGTAATATCAAGTGTGGCATAGCCGAACTTACCGCCTTGGTAGTAAATAGCGGCGATGAGGTTGTCGATGCGTTCAGATAGCAGCGCTTCATCGGTGACTGTTCCCGGCGTCACAATTCGCACAACTTTACGTTCTACAGGGCCTTTACTGGTCGCTGGATCACCAATTTGTTCACAAATCGCAACTGACTCACCAAGCTGTACTAATTTTGCTAGGTAACCTTCTACTGCGTGGAATGGTACTCCAGCCATAGGGATTGGTTCGCCGGCAGAAGAGCCGCGTTTGGTCAATGAGATATCGAGTAACTGAGAAGCGCGCTTGGCATCGTCATAGAACAGCTCATAAAAATCGCCCATACGATAGAACAATAAAATCTCAGGGTTTTCGGCCTTTAATTTTAAGTATTGTTGCATCATTGGAGTGTGTTTTTGTTCGGCTTTCACGGCTAACTTCTTTACGTTGGTGACAATTGCGGCTTAGGATACGTGAATCAGTTACCAGCGAAAAGAACCAATCAGGATTTTGAACATGGAATCACAACATTTGCTAAGTCAGCAGGTCGGGGAGTCGTTACTTAGAAATAGACAAGTCTTAACTACCGCTGAGTCTTGCACTGGTGGTGGTGTTGCGACGGCAATGACCGACATCGCGGGCAGTTCCGCTTGGTTTGACCGTGCTTTTGTTACCTATAGCAACGAAGCCAAGATGGAAATGCTTGGGGTAAAATTTACTACGCTCGAAGAGCATGGTGCAGTCAGTGAAGCGACGGTAGTGGAGATGGTGAATGGCGCTTTGGAAAACTCTAATGCCACGATTGCAGCTTCAATCAGTGGTATTGCAGGGCCGGGTGGCGGTAGTGATGAAAAACCAGTGGGTACGGTTTGTTTTGCCTTTGCGGATAAAAGCGGTTGGTTACATGTTGCTACACAGCATTTTGATGGTGATCGAGCATCTGTGCGTCAACAGGCGGTTGCGTTTGTTTTAACCACAATCCACCAATATTTGAGCCAAAGATCATAGTTTGATGGTTCGAAATTTAAAAATGTACTGATATCCGTATTTTATCGAGCAATCTTAAAAAAAATTCATACAGGTATAGACACTGTATGAATCAACAGTATAATGTCAGTCATTAAATGTTCAGTACCGACTGAACAGAATGAAACCGATTTTCTACTCACCTGATGAGATGGGTATCTTGGAGAAAGTAATGGACGAGAATAAACAGAAAGCGCTCGCGGCTGCGCTAGGTCAGATTGAAAAACAATTTGGTAAAGGCTCAATTATGCGCCTTGGTGATAACCGCACTATGGACGTTGAGACAATTTCTACTGGTTCACTTTCTCTAGATATCGCACTGGGCGCTGGTGGCCTACCAATGGGTCGTATCGTTGAGATTTACGGTCCAGAATCATCAGGTAAAACAACGCTAACTCTAGAATGTATCGCTGCTGCGCAGAAGCAAGGTAAAACTTGTGCATTCATCGATGCAGAGCACGCCCTAGACCCAATCTATGCGAAGAAACTAGGCGTTGATATTGACGCACTGCTTGTTTCTCAACCAGATACGGGTGAACAAGCACTAGAAATTTGTGATGCGTTAGCACGTTCAGGTGCGATTGACGTTATGGTTGTCGATTCTGTTGCAGCGTTAACGCCTAAAGCAGAAATTGAAGGTGAAATGGGCGATAGCCACATGGGTCTTCAAGCTCGTATGCTTTCTCAAGCTATGCGCAAGCTTACAGGTAACCTAAAGCAATCAAACTGTATGTGTATCTTCATCAACCAAATTCGTATGAAGATTGGTGTGATGTTTGGTAACCCAGAAACTACCACTGGTGGTAACGCACTTAAGTTCTACGCTTCTGTTCGTCTAGATATCCGTCGTACTGGTTCTATCAAAGAAGGCGACGAAGTGGTTGGTAACGAAACTCGCATTAAAGTTGTGAAGAACAAGATTGCTGCGCCGTTCAAACAAGCTGAAACTCAAATTCTATACGGCTTAGGCTTTAACCGTGAAGGTGAGCTTATCGATCTAGGTGTTAAGAACAAGCTAGTTGAAAAAGCAGGTGCTTGGTACAGCTACAATGGTGACAAGATCGGTCAAGGTAAAGCGAACGCGTGTAAATACCTGAAAGAAAACCCAGAAGCGGCGAAAACTATCGATGCTAAGTTGCGTGAAATGCTACTTACTCCAGCAACACCAGAAGAACCAGAAACGGGTGAAATGCCGCAAGAAGAAGAGTTCTAATCTTGCTCAAAGCCTAACATTAAAGCCCTGCGATGCAGGGCTTTTTGCGTATTACTAACCTATCTATATCTGAATGTATTACCGAAATAACCCGCCAACTCTCTCCGTTAAAGAAGCGGCTATTCAGTTGCTAAGCCGACGTGATCATGGTCAATATGAGCTAGCACAAAAACTCTCGTTAAAAGGATATGAGCAACAAGACGTCGAGCAAGCGCTCGATTTTTGTGCTTCGCATAATTATTTGAATGATGTTCGCTATGCCAAAAGCCAAGTTCGCCAGCATGTATATAAGGGCCATGGAGAACGAAGAATTCGCCAAGAACTGCAACAAAAGCGAGTGTCAGAAAACGATATAGAGACGGCTTTGGCTGAAGAGCCACAAGATTGGTATAAACTGGCGAAACAGACGGCGCACAAGAAATTTAAAGGTCAAAAAGCGCAAGATCACAAAGAGTACGCCAAGCAAGTTCGGTTTCTACAATATCGTGGCTTTGACTTTGACCAGATTAATTATGCGCTTACTGCGAGTGACGAAGATTAATTAAACACTAATTGTATGATTTGACTAAAAATGGTCAGCTTTTTACCCATTTGCCCTCGCTTCTTACCCAAAACCCTCAAATTAGACTAATAACCGCGCTAGCATCTAATGCGGGCTTATGTGTACAATACAGCAAAATTCTATCTCGACTATTTTCAGGAAGAGCTGCATGTACATGAGCACAGATGAGGTTCGTAACGCGTTCCTTAAGTTCTTTGAAAGCAAAGGACACCAAATCGTAGACAGTTCATCGTTGGTTCCACATAACGATCCAACCCTGCTATTCACAAACGCAGGTATGAACCAATTTAAAGATTGCTTCTTAGGCGCCGAAAAGCGTGCCTACACTCGAGCAACTACGGCTCAGCGTTGTGTACGTGCGGGTGGTAAACACAACGATCTTGAAAACGTTGGTTTCACAGCTCGTCACCACACATTCTTTGAAATGCTAGGTAACTTCAGTTTCGGTGATTACTTCAAAGAAGACGCGATTGCGTTTGCTTGGGAGTTTCTGACGAAGACTCTGGGTTTACCAGAAGAAAAACTGTTGGTTACAGTATACGAAACCGATGACGAAGCATTCGACATCTGGAATAAGAAAGTAGGTGTGCCTGCTGATAAGATCGTCCGTATTGGCGACAAAGAAGGCGGTAAGAAGTTCGAGTCTGATAACTTCTGGACAATGGGTGACACGGGTCCTTGTGGTCCATGTACTGAAATCTTCTACGATCACGGTGAGCACATCTGGGGTGGTCGTCCTGGTACTCCTGAAGAAGACGGTGACCGTTTCATCGAGATCTGGAACAACGTATTCATGCAGTTCAACCGTCATGCTGATGGCACGATGGAGCCTCTACCTAAGCCTGCTGTTGATACAGGTATGGGTATCGAGCGTATCTCTGCAATCATGCAAGGCGTTCACTCAAATTACGAAATCGATGTATTCCAAAAGCTGATCAAAGCGACGGCTGAGGTAGTAGGTCACGACGATCTATCTAACCAATCTCTACGCGTTATTGCAGACCACATCCGCTCTTGTTCATTCCTAATCGCTGATGGTGTTATGCCTTCAAACGAAGGTCGTGGCTACGTTCTACGTCGTATTATTCGTCGTGCAGTGCGTCACGGTAACAAGCTAGGTGCGAAGGGCGTATTCTTCCATAAACTGGTTGGTGTACTCGCTGAGGTTATGGGCTCAGCTGCAGACGAGCTTAAGAAGCAACAAGCTGTTGTTGAAAAAGTACTTCGTATCGAAGAAGAAAACTTTGGTCGCACACTAGAGCGCGGCATGGTTATCTTAAATGAAGCACTAGATGCACTTGAAGGCAAAGAGCTTGACGGTGAAACAGTATTCAAACTGTACGACACATACGGTTTCCCAGCTGACTTAACGAATGACGTGGCACGTGAACGTGACTTTACCATCGATGAAGCTGGTTTTGAGAAAGCTATGGAAGAGCAGCGTCAACGCGCTCGTGAAGCAGGCCAATTTGGTACTGACTACAACGCAACTATCAAGTCTGAGGTAGAGTCTGACTTCTGTGGCTACACAGGCACAGAAGGTAAGAGCAACGTAGCTGAAATCTTTGTTGAAGGTGAAGCCGCGGATTCTCTATCTGCTGGCGACAAAGCGATCATCATTCTTGGTGAAACGCCATTCTACGCTGAGTCAGGCGGTCAGTGTGGTGATGCTGGCGTACTTAAAACAGAATCGGGCGTATTCAAAGTAGAAGACACTCAGAAATTAGGTAACGCAATTGCGCACCACGGCGTGTTAGTTGAAGGCGTTCTAGCGAAAGGCGATGCAGTCGAAGCCGTTGTTGATGCAGAGCGTCGCGCAGCGATTTCGCTAAACCACTCAGCAACGCACCTATTACACGCAGCGCTACGTAAAGTGCTGGGCGAGCACGTAGCTCAGAAGGGCTCGCTAGTTAAGCCTGATAACCTACGTTTTGACTTCTCTCACCTAGAGGCGGTAACGCCAGCTGAGCTGAAAGAAGTAGAGCGCCTAGTGAACGCTCAAGTTCGTCGTAACCACGTAATCGAAACCAACATCATGGACATCGAATCTGCGAAGCAGAAGGGCGCAATGGCTCTATTCGGTGAGAAGTATGATGATGAAGTTCGTGTACTATCGATGGGTGAGTTCTCGACAGAACTTTGTGGTGGTATCCACGCATCAAACACGGGTGATATTGGTCTATTTAAGATCACATCTGAAGGTGGTATCGCAGCGGGTATCCGTCGTATCGAAGCGGTGACTGGTGAAGGTGCTCTAGACGCTATCGAAGAGCAACAAGCTAAGTTTGAAGAGAAGCTAGCGGAATCGGCTCAAAAAGCAAAATCTCTAGAGAAAGAGATTCAAAAGCTTAAAGAGAAAATGGCCGCGGCTGAAAGCGCAAACATCATGGGCAAAGCTCAAGAAATCAATGGCGTTAAAGTACTTATTGCTGGCATGGAAGGGGCGGATCCTAAGAACCTTCGTACTATGGTCGATAACGCGAAAAACCAAATGGGTAGTGGCGTTGTGATGATCGCAAACGTCAATGGCGACAAGATTGGTCTAATCGCAGGTGTGACGAAAGACCTTATCGGCAAAGTGAAAGCGGGTGACCTAGTTAAGATGGTCGCTGAGCAAGTTGGCGGTAAAGGCGGCGGTCGTCCTGACATGGCTCAAGCTGGTGGTACTGATGTTGACGCTCTGCCTGAAGCAATGCAGACGGTTCAACCTTGGTTAGAAGAGCGCCTGTAATCGCTCTAGAGTAAAACTATTACGCTCAATTGTTTCTGCGATTGGGCGTATTTTTTTGTATATTCCAAGTAGCAAAACGCCGTACAGGTTTAGTAATCTGCTATTGGTAAAGAAAATTATCTGCTCTGCTACAGCGCAGAGAAAACGAGAGACCACGGTCTCGGGAAGGTGAAGACTGGTGAAAAAGCCCCTTATCGTGCAAAAGTTTGGCGGGACGTCGGTAGGTTCAATTGAACGCATCCAAAACGTAGCTGAGCACATCATTAGAGCGAAGAATGATGGCAATCAAGTGGTTGTAGTTGTATCAGCGATGTCAGGAGAAACCAATCGATTGATGGATCTCGCGAAGCAAGTTGATAGCGTGCCAACAGCACGTGAACTTGATGTTTTGCTCTCCGCGGGTGAACAAGTTTCAATGGCATTATTGTCGATGACATTGAATAAGATGGGTTATACCTCTCGTTCACTGACCGGAGCACAAGCGAATATTGTGACGGATAACCAGCACAATGACGCGACGATTAAACACATTGATACCGCACCTATTGTTGAGCTTTTAGAGCAAGACCAAATAGTGATAGTTGCGGGCTTTCAAGGCGTGAATGAAAAAGGGGATATCACAACGTTAGGTCGTGGTGGATCAGATACCAGTGCCGTGACGTTAGCGGGCGCATTAAGCGCGAATGAATGTCAGATATTTACCGATGTCGATGGGGTCTATACCTGTGACCCGCGCGTGGTAAAGAATGCACAAAAATTGGCTGTGATCGATTTTCCATCGATGGAACTGATGGCGCACAAGGGAGCGAAAGTGCTTCACTTGCCATCGGTACAATATGCATGGCGTAATCATGTGCCTTTGAGAGTGCTATCAAGTTTTGACCTGAATGAGGGCAGCTTAGTCAAAGGTGAAGTGTGTCAGCAAGATGTTTGTGGTCTAGCGATCCAGCGAGATATGTCTCTTATTCAAGTGGAGCGTACGGCGTATTCAAGTTTGGAAAAACAGTGCCAGATGCTGGGAATCGAAACTTGGAGTGTGATCGACCATGCAGAATGGGTAGGTATTGCGATAAAACAGGACGCTTACACCAAGCTAGAGCTAGTTTTCAAAGACAAAATTAGTAATAGTGAACAGGTAAGCCTATTAACCATTGTTGGCATACAAGCAGAACATTTAGCGGAACGTTCCCAAGAATTGCTCTCAAAGCAAAGCATTGCGGTACGATCCGTTGCGATCGATAGGCAATCAATAACCTTAGTGTTGTTACCAGAATGTGTCGACAAAGCGGCGAACATCCTGCATCATGCCTACGTTACTTCTAGAGAAGCGCTCGATTGCCCACAAAAACATGCCTTTCTAGGCTAGATTTATAGTTTACGAAAATATAACTTTTGATGGATAATAGCTTCATAGCAAGATAAATCAGAGATTACTCAAGGAGCACAGAATGCTAATTTTAACTCGTCGCGTTGGCGAAACTCTTATGATTGGTGATGAAGTCACTGTAACCGTACTAGGCGTTAAAGGTAACCAAGTACGTATCGGCGTAAATGCTCCGAAAGAAGTGTCTGTTCACCGCGAAGAAATCTACATGCGCATTCAGGCAGAAAAAGGTAATGGTAACGTTGCATCAGGCAACTACTAATTACAGAAAAGAAGCTGGCAATTTGTCAGCTTTTTTTGTGGATAAAAAAGCAATAATTATGCGGGAAAGCACGAATAAACACCGCTTTGATTAAATACCCAACGGTTGAATGACTTTTTACTATTTTTGCCAAGAAAGTGTTTGACATATTTTTGGTAAATCGTAATATGTGCCTCCGCAAGACGGTGAGGTGGCCGAGAGGCTGAAGGCGCTCCCCTGCTAAGGGAGTATACGGCTTGATACCGTATCGAGGGTTCGAATCCCTCCCTCACCGCCATTCTTGCTTCTTCTATTTTTTAGAAGATTTGCTCTTCGGAGTATAGCTTTGAAACAAAGCATATTGCGCGCTCGTAGCTCAGCTGGATAGAGTACCTGGCTACGAACCAGGCGGTCGGAGGTTCGAATCCTCCCGAGCGCGCCATAATTTCCTTACCAGGGAATAAAACGGTGAGGTGGCCGAGAGGCTGAAGGCGCTCCCCTGCTAAGGGAGTATACGGCTTGATACCGTATCGAGGGTTCGAATCCCTCCCTCACCGCCATTGATTGGCCTATGGTCAATTTTTTTGTTTCAAAACTAAGAAAATGTGATATAGTTCACGCACTTGCGCGCTCTTAGCTCAGCTGGATAGAGTACCTGGCTACGAACCAGGCGGTCGGAGGTTCGAATCCTCCAGAGCGCGCCATTATTTAGGCTACTGGCCTGATGGTGATTTTATCATTATCGAAAACCTGTGCGTCCTTAGCTCAGCTGGATAGAGTACCTGGCTACGAACCAGGCGGTCGGAGGTTCGAATCCTCCAGGACGCGCCACAATTTGAAAGGTCACTGACCTGATATTGAATATTCAATATCGAACATCGCGCGCTCTTAGCTCAGCTGGATAGAGTACCTGGCTACGAACCAGGCGGTCGGAGGTTCGAATCCTCCAGAGCGCGCCACTACATTAAAGCCCTGCTAGAAATAGCAGGGCTTTTTTATTAACACTTTATTATCAAATTGTTTACCACTCATATACAAATATCTGTTTTATAAGCCTTAATTGCAGAAGTTTTAAGCCAATCGCAGCAAATATCTTCTTTTTTTAATAACGTCTGATAATTAGCAGTTAAATATTCTTCTATAAGCGAATATTTCAACGATATGTGATTTGTGTGACGAATATTCCCCTAGAAATGTGCTTTATCGTGAAGACTGCTTTAAACAAAATTGACAAAGTTTAACCAATCGAGATAATCCTAGACCTCTTGTCGGGATCACTGAGCGCATCTCAGACAATAGGAAGTACCAAGCGGTGCTTTAGATAGACAGACTGTGAGTCCATAGATGGGCACGATCAATTCAAACAGTTTGCTATTGTCAGGATGACAAAGAAAGGAAGCAAAATGGACACTATCGGAAGCCAACTTATAGATGCTGCCACTCTCATGTTAACTGGGATGTCGGTGGTATTTATTTTCCTAACTATTCTTGTATACCTCGTTCGGTTAATGTCGAAATTGGTGCCTGAAGAGGTGCCTGAGCCGATCGCTAGCCCAGTACAAAATAACAAAGTTCAATCATCTTCTGCTGTAAGCCCTCAGGTAGTTGCAGCCATTTCTGCTGCTGTGCACCAATACCGCACACCTGCCGTAAAATAGCATTAAAGGATTAAAAGGAGTTTAAGAGCATGTCTAAACCACTAGCTTTAACTGATGTGGTACTTCGCGACGCCCATCAATCTCTATTCGCTACGCGTATGCGTATTGAAGATATGTTACCCATTGCCGCCGAGTTGGATAAGATCGGCTATTGGTCGCTAGAAACATGGGGCGGTGCTACGTTTGACTCGTGTATTCGTTTTCTTGGCGAAGACCCATGGGAGCGTCTGCGTGAGCTGAAAAAAGCAATGCCAAATACCCCAATGCAAATGCTACTTCGTGGCCAAAACTTGTTGGGTTACCGTCATTATGCAGATGATGTTGTAGAAAAATTCGTAGAACGTGCTCACGCAAATGGTATGGACGTTTTCCGTATTTTTGATGCGATGAACGATGTTCGTAACTTCCAAAAAGCTGTGAAAGCAGCCGTTGACGTTGGCGCGCACGCTCAAGGTACGTTGTCATACACGACCAGCCCTGTGCACAATGCTGATACTTGGGTTGATCTGGCTAAACGTTTAGAAGATCTTGGCTGTCACTCACTATGTATTAAAGACATGTCTGGTCTGCTTAAGCCTTATGAAGCAGAAGAGCTAATCACCCGTATTAAAGCCACTTGTGATGTTCCGTTAGCGCTTCACTGTCATGCAACAACCGGCCTTTCAACGGCGACTGCGGTTAAAGCGGTCGAAGCAGGTATTGATATTCTAGATACCGCAATTTCTTCAATGAGTTGTACTTACGGTCATACACCTACTGAAACCGTAGTGGCGATGCTGCAAGGCACTGAGCGTGACACGAATCTTAAATTAGACCAACTGGAACCAATTGCGGCTTACTTCCGCGAAGTTCGTAAGAAGTACGCTAAATGGGAAGGTCAACTTAAAGGGGTAGATTCTCGTATCCTTATCGCTCAAGTACCAGGTGGTATGTTGACGAACATGGAAGGCCAACTCAAAGAGCAAGGTGCAGCAGATCGCATTGATGAAGTGTTGGAAGAGATCCCGCGCGTTCGTCAAGATCTTGGCTACATCCCATTAGTAACACCTACGTCGCAAATCGTAGGTACTCAGGCAGTTATTAACGTTTTAACTGGTGAGCGTTACAAGACCATCACTAAGGAGACGGCTGGTGTCCTAAAAGGTGAATACGGCGCAGCACCTGCAGACGTAAATGCAGAACTACAAGCTAAAGTACTGGATGGCGCAGAGCCGATTACTTGTCGACCTGCGGATCTTCTAGAAGCAGAACTGCATACATTAACCGATGAACTTTTAGCGAAAGCAAAAGAAGACGGAATCTCGTTAGCAGAAGACACCGTTGATGACGTATTAACTTACGCGCTATTCCCACAAGTGGGTTTGAAGTTCCTTAAAAACCGTCACAACCCAGAAGCATTTGAGCCTGCACCAGGTAAAGAGCCAGTCGCGGCTCCTGCGCCTGTCGCACAGCCTGTGCAAGGTGGTATTGAAACTTACAGCGTTAAAGTTGATGGTCAAGTTTACGATGTTGAAGTTGGTCCCCAAGGTCAATTGACCTCGGTAGCACCATCTGCGGCGGCGCGACCAGCAGCTGCGGCGCCAGCGGCACCGTCAGCAGACTCCGAAGCCGTGCCAGCACCTCTTGCAGGTAACATCTTTAAAGTGAATGTACAAAGTGGTTCGCAAGTCGCGGAAGGTGATGTGTTATTGATCCTTGAAGCGATGAAGATGGAAACGGAAGTACGTGCTGCACGCAGTGGTATCGTTCAAGATCTTCATGTGAAAGAAGGTGATAGCGTTACAGTGGGTGCTCCACTATTGAGCTTGGCGTAAGGGAGTACCATGGACGGACTATTAACTCTATGGTCAGAGACCGGGTTAGCCAATTTCGAGTTTGGTCAGATTTGTATGATCCTTGTCGGTTGTACACTGCTTTATCTGGCGATTCGAAAAGGGTTTGAACCGCTGCTGCTCTTACCGATAGGCTTTGGTGCTATTTTAGCGAACATTCCTGTGGTTGGTTTGGCGAACAGTGCAGTACTGAATGCCATTTATGCTGGTGATATTAACCTGCTAACTGAGTTTGCTTCGATTCTTGGTGTCACTGATATCTCAGCTGACGCCATCAAAGTCGCATACAAAGCCGCTGAGCCGGATCAGCTAGTGATGCTTGAGCAATTAGCGAGCAACGCGAAATTTACTGATGGCACTTTGTATACCTTCTATAACGTGGCTGTTGCTTCGGGCGTTGCTCCACTACTTATCTTCATGGGTGTAGGTGCAATGACGGACTTCGGTGCGCTTATCGCTAACCCTAAAACCTTATGGTTAGGTGCAGCGGCTCAGTTTGGTATTTTCGCCACGTTATTCGGAGCGATATTACTCAACTTTGTACCCGGGATGGAGTTCAGCATTCAGGATGCCGCTTCTATTGCGATCATCGGTGGTGCGGATGGCCCAACGGCAATTTTCTTAGCCAGTAAGTTATCACCTGATTTGCTTGGTGCTATCGCCGTGGCAGCATACAGCTACATGGCATTGGTACCAATTATTCAGCCGCCAATTATGAAAGCGTTAACCACGCCAGAAGAGCGCAAAATTAAAATGGCTCAGCTGCGTCATGTGGGTAAAGTTGAAAAGATCCTATTCCCACTCGCGGTACTAATGATGGCGATTCTGTTCTTACCATCGGCAACGCCTTTAGTTGGGATGTTCTGCTTAGGTAACTTAATGCGAGAAGCGGGCGTTGTGGATCGTTTATCTAAGACAGCGCAGAATGAGCTAATCAACATTGTGACCATCTTCCTTGGTCTGAGTGTCGGTTCAAAGCTACAAGCGGCAGAGTTCTTAAATATTGAGACGCTTGGTATTCTATCACTCGGTGCTGTAGCGTTTAGTATCGGTACTGCTGGTGGTCTATTAATGGCGAAGCTTCTTAATAAGTTCTCTAAAGAAGACATTAACCCATTGATTGGCGCTGCAGGGGTTTCTGCTGTTCCTATGGCGGCACGTGTCGTGAATAAGGTTGG
The DNA here is from genome assembly GCF_027587025.1 of Vibrio sp. LaRot3. Lineage (GTDB taxonomy): Bacteria > Pseudomonadota > Gammaproteobacteria > Enterobacterales > Vibrionaceae > Vibrio. The sequence continues at coordinate 111,465 of NZ_JAPPTI010000010.1, forward strand.
CTTAGAGGCTAACCCGCAAAACTTCTTATTGATGCATGCCATGGGACCAAACGTTGCTGGTGTGCTTGGCTCTGCGGTTGCTGCGGGTATCTTGCTGGCACTGGTTGGCTAAACAATATGGTTTCTTTATTTGGTTAACGGGCGGTAACAACTTAAGCCTTTCACATGGTTAAATTGCGATCAAATGGTTAACTTGAGTTAAAGAAATGGTATATATTCAAAGGGATGCTTCGGCATCCCTTTTTTCATCAATAAGGATCATTGCCATGGAAAACAAACAAATCGTCATCACTCAATTTGGTCAGCCAGATGTGCTAGCCATTCAATCGAGTCACGTACCGGAGCCGAAAGAGGGTGAAGTCGTGGTAAAAGTGGCGTTTGCAGGTGTGAACCCGATTGATGTAAAAACACGAGCAGGCCTTGGCTGGGCCGCCGCTCAAAATAAAGATAACCTACCTTGGGCACTCGGTTATGACATTGCTGGTGAAGTACTGACAACTGGGGCTGGTGTAGAGAAACTTGAAGCTGGTGATAAAGTGGCAGGCTTTGTAGGGTTCCCCCTTGTTGGTGGGGGTTACAGTCAATATATCTCGGTACCTGAATCTGCGCTAAGCTTAGTACCCTCTTCAATTACTCTAGAAGCCGCTGCTGCGCTTCCTTTAGCTGGGCAAACGGCCATTCAAGCACTAGATAAAGTGTTCATTGCCGAAGGTCAGCGTGTGCTTATACTTGCAGGGGCTGGCGGTGTAGGCCATATCGCCGTTCAGTTAGCTGTTGCTGCTAAAGCTGAGGTGTTTACTACCTGCGGTGAAGACAACTTGGACTATATGGCGACACTAGGCGCTCACGCAATTAACTACCACTTTGCTCCTGCTTCAGAAAGGGTTGAAGAGGTGGACGTGCTTATTGATTTAGTCGGTGGTGATGTTGCTCTCGATGCCCTCAAATGTTTAAAAGATGGCGCTAAAGTGGTGACAGTGCCGACGTTGTCAGCTGAATTGATATGTGAGAAAGCCAAACTGTTAGGGTTTGAAGCGACAGGTATGCTGGTCGATCCAAACAAAGAGCAAATGGATGCCTTGCTGTATATGGTCAGTATTGGCTTACTAAAGACTGAAATATTTAAAGTGTATCCTTTTGAGCAAGTTGTTGATGCACATATTCAAATTGAAACAGGTCACACAAGAGGAAAGATTTTGTTGGATATGCAATGCTAGAAACGTTTAACACTGCGTTTCAATCTATCGCGTTATGGTTTTCTGATTCTGCTTTATGGGTGTTATTTCTTAGTGGTTTCCTCAGTGCAACCTTATTACCCGGAGGTTCAGAGGCGGGTTTACTTGCTACTCTGAGCCTTAGTCAATATTCTGTCACATCTATCATACTTGCCGCCACCATCGGAAATACCCTCGGTGGCTTGACTAACTATGCCATTGGACTTTGGCTACCAAATCGAACTCATGATAAAAAACAGGGTCATAGAGCCATACAGTGGTTAAAACGATACGGTTATTGGTCACTGTTATTGAGCTGGTTACCTGTGATTGGTGACCCTCTTTGTTTAGCAGCGGGCTGGTTAAGGATGACATTTTGGCCATCTTTTTGGCTAATTTTGCTAGGAAAACTGGCTCGCTACTTGCTACTTACTGCACTGTTTTACGGTTTTTTCTAAGGAATTGTGATGAGAAAAATCTGGTTTGGCGCACTATCTCTTGCCATTTTGGGTGGATGTTCTGCCTATATCGACTACGACGTACCGTTTTTTTCTTCTCTACCACAAGGGGTTACCTTGGTAGAGGAGGTAGAAGCTCAGCCAGGTAAGGCCACGATTCCTTACAGTAAATACCAATTAGAAAATGGACTCACCGTCATATTATCACCGGATCATTCTGATCCATTGGTGCATCTTGATGTCACTTATCACGTAGGCTCGGCTCGAGAGGAAATTGGTAAATCAGGTTTTGCGCATTTCTTTGAACATATGATGTTCCAAGGCAGTGAACATGTGGGTGATCAAGAACACTTCCGTTTGATCACTGAAGCGGGTGGTCGACTCAATGGTACGACTAACCGCGATCGCACAAACTACTTTGAAACTGTGCCGGCTAATCAGCTAGAAAAAATGTTGTGGCTAGAGTCAGATCGTATGGGGTATCTGCTTGATGCGGTATCACAGAGAAAATTCGAAGTGCAGCGCGACACGGTCAAGAACGAACGTGCGCAAAATTACGATAACCGTCCGTATGGTTTGATTTGGGAGAAAATGGGCGAAGCCATGTACCCAGAAGGTCACCCTTATTCGTGGCAAACCATCGGTTATGTAGAAGATCTTGATCGAGTTGACGTGAACGATCTAAAAGCCTTTTTCCTTCGTTGGTACGGACCAAACAATGCTGTGCTTACCATTGGTGGTGACATCGATGTTGATCAAACCTTGGAGTGGATCAGTAAATACTTCGCTCCAATTCCGCGTGGGCCGGAAGTGGAACGCGCAGCTAAACAACCTGTCACGCTTGAACGTGATAAATTTGTCACCCTTGAAGACCGAATTCGCCAACCTATGGTGGTTTTGGGCTGGCCAACAGAATATCGCGGCCATGAGTCGCAGCTTGCGTTGAATGCGCTCGCCACTCAGCTTGGTGACGGCGCAAACTCAATGCTGTATCAAAATCTAGTGAAAACTGAAAAAGCGTTAGATGTTGGTGCATTTCAAGATTGTTCAGAACTGGCTTGTGCTTTCTACGTTTATGCGATGGCACCATCCGGTGACAAGGCCGGTCTGAAGGCTCTCTATGATGACATCATGAAGACGCTGGCTGAGTTTGAACAACATGGCATTAGCCAACAGCGTCTAGATCAAATCATCGGCGTAGCCGAGGCGGATTCAGTATTCGCACTGCAAAGTGTTGAAGGTAAAGTGACGCAATTGGCGTCAAATGAAACTTTTTTTGCTCAGCCAGATCGTCTTCAATCACAGTTGGATCGTCTTAAGGCTGTAACACCGCAATCCGTGATGCAAGCTTATAAGCAATATGTTAACGGACACCATAAAGTGACGTTGAGCGTTGTGCCTACCGGGCAAACGCAATTAGCGGCGGCAACCGCTGATTTTGTTACGCCAGCGCGTCGTCTGCCTGTTTACAGCAAAGTCTCAGATCAAGATCTAGAATACCGACGCCCAGTAGACAGTTTTGACCGTTCCGTTATGCCTGAAATTGCTCAGGGCGTTCAAGCTCATATGCCTGAGTTGTATCGTATGTTCTTCGATAATGGCGTCGAGTTGCTAGGTACGGTGAGCAGCGAAACACCAACGGTGCAGCTTGATATTCGATTCCCTGCGGGTGAGCGTTATGTGCAATCAGGGAAAGAAGGCTTAGCCAACCTTACCGCGGCGTTGTTACAAGAAGGTTCAGAGCATTCAACCTTAGAAGAGCTGCATGCAAGGATGGATCAGCTAGGTAGTAAAGTATCGGTGAATGCCGGTAACTACACGACGTCGGTTATGGTTTCTAGCTTAGAGAAAAACTTACCTCAAACGCTAGCCATTGTTGAAGAAGTACTATTTGCACCAGCCTTCAAGCAAGATGATTTCGACCGTATTAAAAAGCAGATGCTTGAAGGCATGATGTATCAACATCAAAAGCCAAGTTGGTTGGCGTCACAAGCTACCCGTCAGGTGTTGTTTGGTAATACGATTTATCAGCGCTCCGGTGAGGGCTCTCTTTCGTCTCTAGAATCACTAACGTTGGATGATGTGAAGCAGTTTTACCGTCAACACTATACTCCACAGGGCGCACAGGTTGTGGTTGTGGGAGATATCTCTAAGCAAGAGGTCACTAAGCAGTTAGCCTTCATTCAGCAATGGCAAGGGGAAACTGCGCCACTGCTGCGAGCAGAGACACTACCTGAGCTAGGTAAGCAAAAAATCTACTTGGTGAATAAGCCACATTCACCACAAAGTATCGTGCGTTTTGTGCGACAAGGCTTACCTTTTGACGCAACGGGTGAGGCGTATTTGACACAACTTGCTAATTTTAATTTGGCGGGTAACTTCAATAGCCGTATGAACCAAAACTTGCGTGAAGATAAAGGCTATACCTACGGTGCTGGTGGCTATTTAGCTGCGAATAGAGAAATCGGTGCTTTAGTCTTCTCAGCTCAGGTTCGTGCTAATGCGACTTTGCCTTCGATTATCGAGATGCAGAAAGAGCTGACGGAATACAGTGCATCAGGGATGACGAATAAGGAACTCGATTTTTTGAAATTGGCGGTTGGCCAGCAAGATGCACTTAAGTATGAAACCCCAGGACAGAAAACTCATCTATTGGGGAGTATCTTATCGTACAGTCTTGATGAAGATTATTTGCAGCAACGTAATGAAATTGTTGATACTGTAGATAGAAACGTACTTAATGGCTTATCGAAAAAATGGTTTGACCCAAGCCAGTATCAGATTATCGTAGTGGGTGACGCTCAAAGCTTAAAGCCTCAACTAGAAACGTTAAACATTCCTGTGGAAGAGCTTGAAATTGTCCATTAGAGGACACATAAATTAGAGTATTGAACTGGGTAACGTCATCGTTACCCAGTCGTTATTATTAAGCCAGTTCTTTGATATGCAAATAGAACAATAAACATAGGCGACTTCATTTTGACAGATTTTGCTGCGCGATTAGAGCGAGTATCACGTAATCCCGAAGTATTTAAGAACTTTGGTCGTGGTGTAGAAAGAGAAACCCTTCGTTATCAACAAAATGGCAAGCTTGCTAAGACTCCTCATCCTAAGGGCCTCGGTTCTGCTTACGCTAACGAATGGATTACTACAGATTTTGCTGAATCTCTGCTCGAGTTTATTACTCCAGTATCACAAGACATCGATACCTTGGTCGCTCAGTTAGAAGACATCCACCATTTCACGCAAACTCAACTAGGCGAAGAGAAGCTTTGGCCTCTTTCTATGCCTTGTTACGTTGAAGATGAAGATGACATTACTCTTGCTCAATACGGCACGTCAAATTCCGGAAAGATGAAAACCCTTTACCGTGAAGGCTTAAAACGCCGCTACGGTAGCTTAATGCAGATTATTTCGGGCGTTCATTTCAATTTCTCATTCCCTGATTCATTTTGGGATGGTTTATACGGCGAACAAGATGAGTCATCTCGCCAAGCGGCTAAGTCTGAAGGCTACTTTGCGCTGATTCGTAACTACTACCGTTTTGGTTGGCTGATCCCGTTCTTCTTTGGTGCATCTCCAGCATTATGTCCATCGTTTATTAAAGGACGTGATACGAAGTTACCGTTTGAAAATATCGGTTCGACGTTATTCTTGCCAAAGGCGACCTCACTACGCTTGAGTGACTTGGGTTACACCAACAGCGCACAGAGTGTGCTAAAGATTGGCTTCAACAGCATCGAGCAATACTTAGAGGGTTTGAACCAAGCGATTCGAACTCCTTCTGAAGAGTTTGCTGAAATTGGCGTTAAAGTAGATGGTGAATACCATCAACTAAACAGTAATGTTCTACAAATTGAAAACGAATTGTATGCGCCAATTCGACCTAAACGCGTAGCGAAAAATGGCGAAAAACCGTCAGAAGCGCTGGCTCGTGGTGGCGTTGAATATATTGAAGTTCGCTCATTAGATGTAAACCCGTATAGCTCGATTGGTATCGATAAAGATCAAATTCGATTCTTAGATTTGTTCCTAGCATGGGCTGCACTGACTGATTCTGAGCCGATGGATTTCTGCGAGCAGGCATGCTGGCGAGAAAACTGGAATAAAGTGATCAGTGAAGGTCGCACTCCAGGCTTAGAGCTACAGATTGGCTGTAAAGGTGAAGTGCTTACGCTGCAAGCGTGGGCGAAACGTGTATTTGACGAGTTGACGCAAGTGGCCGTTAAGATGGACGAAGCTTTGGGTGGTAATGAATACCAGCAAGCATGCCGTAAGCTAGTAAATTGGATTGATAATCCAGAACTGACTATCTCGGGTCAATTACTTGAAGATACCAAGCGACTTGGTGGTTTAGGCGCTTTAGGTTGTGAGTTTGGTAAAGAGTACCGATTGAAGCATCTAGAACACCAGTATCGTATCTACACAAAAGAACTTATGGAACAAGAAGCTTCTCGTTCTGTTGATGCTCAAGCAGCACAAGAGCAGTCAGATACATTAAGCTTTGATGATTTCTTAGCTCAGTACTTTTCATACTTGAAGTAGCCATCAATGAAAATAGAAAGGACTCTAGCAGTATCACTTCTTTTGGCGGTCGTAGGGCTAACAGGCTGTGCGACTCCGCCACCTGCGCGTCAAGATAACATTTGCGAAATCTTTCGTGAGAACCCTGATTGGTATGACGATGCCGTCGATATGCAAGAAGAGTGGGGCACGCCCATTAATATTGCCATGGCATTTGTGAAACAAGAAAGCAGCTTCCGTCATGATGCGAGACCACCTAAAGATTACATTTTAGGTATTATCCCTTGGGGGCGCGTGAGCAGCGCTTATGGTTATGCTCAAGCACAAGATCCCGCATGGGAAGACTTTCAAAAAGCGACTAACCACGGTGGTTCAAGAACCAGTTTTGATGACTCGCTGATGTTTATTGGTTGGTACACCACAGAGACGCATAAGCAGCTGGGAATTTCTAAATGGGACCCATATAATCAATATCTTGCTTACCATGAAGGAAGAGGCGGATATAAGCGCAAAACATACCAAGGTAAGCCGTCGCTGATTAAAATCGCGCGCAAAGTAGAGCAGCAAGCAAAGGATTATGGTTGGCAGCTAAAACAGTGCCGCCAAGAGTTGGAAAACAATAGCAGTTGGTTCTTCTAGCAACACTAATGTTGTTAGAAAACGGCAGGAGAGGGAATATGCCACTATTAGATAGTTTTACCGTTGATCACACTAGAATGAACGCCCCAGCAGTTCGCGTTGCCAAAACAATGAAGACACCGAAAGGGGATGTTATTACGGTATTTGATCTACGTTTTACCGCGCCCAATAAGGATATTTTGTCAGAACGTGGTATCCATACTTTGGAGCACTTATACGCTGGTTTCATGCGTAAACACCTTAATGGTGATGCGATTGAAATCATTGATATTTCACCAATGGGCTGCCGTACCGGTTTTTATATGAGCTTGATTGGTACGCCGCAAGAGCAACAAGTCGCGGATGCTTGGCTCGCTGCGATGCAAGATGTGCTAAAAGTAGAGAGCCAGAACAAAATCCCTGAGCTAAACGAATATCAATGTGGCACTGCCGCGATGCATTCATTGGATGAAGCGAAGCAAATCGCGCAAGCTATTCTCGATGCTGGGATTGCCGTCAATAAAAATGAAGACTTAGCCTTACCCGCAGAGATGCTGAAAGAGTTAAGTATCGATTAACGTAAAAAGGAAGGCTCAGCCTTCCTTTTTTAATGGTGGGAGCTAGTGTTAATTCACCTTGGGTAGAACTACAATCTGAGTTTTAGCCCAAATGTCATGAAAGCCGCGCTTTTCAGGGTCGAAAGGCACCGTAAAGTTTGCTAATCCGAAGCCAGAGGTCCCAATTCGGATTAAAGCCTGTGTAACGGTAGGTTTTGAGCCATCTTTGTTACGTAATTGGATTTTCCATGCGCGCATACCTAATGTTTGCCCCGCACGAGTCCAAAAGAAGACAAAGAAATATATCCACACGAAGGCTAAGTAGAGAGTGTAAATAGGGCTCCATATCGGATGATTGGTGAGGAAGTCACTAACATCGAGATAAGGTGCAACAGAGATTGCATTTAGTGCGAGTAGAGCGTGCAAAATTGCAATAATGATCCCGGCAGCCATCATTTCGATGGCCAAAATTATCAAGCTGTCATAAAAAAGAGCACCTAGGCGGCGCATAAGCCCTGCTGGTGGTAGGGGCTGTGTATTTGTCATGGTTCAATGCCATATGTTTTGGTTTAGTCAGCAGAATAATACGCCAAACAGAGTGAGGGAAGAGAGCTTGCGCACAGCTTGCAGGTTTGTGGTGAAATAATCAGCAAACGACAACGCTTTCAATCTTTTGCACTTGCACGAACTGTGTTGTTACGTATAATGCCAAACATCAAAAGGCAATAGCCTAAAGATGCCGGTGTGGTGAAATTGGTATACACGACGGATTCAAAATCCGTTGCCTTCGGGCGTGGCGGTTCAAGTCCGCCCACCGGTACCATATTTAAACAACAAAGCCTCGACGAAAGTCGGGGCTTTGTTGTATCTAGAGTTTGATAATTTTAACGAGCGCTAGTGTCTCGAATGCGTAGTCCCCCCTTAATTGATGACAAATATAATTCGTAAAGGCGAAAAGCAAAACGGTGAGATTCGAATAGTTCACTCATAGCCTCTCTGTATCACTAAATAACTCTCCTCATTATTTATCTATTTAGAATTTTAAAAATCTAACTATTAAATAAATTAGTTGTATTGGGTTATCTTGTTGTTCTAATTTATTTAACTAATGCTTTCTATTCAGAACTTATTTATTTCGAGTAATAAAAAATACTTTCCTACCACCAAGTAATACTAATTTATTTTTGATGAATAATTGAATGATGAACATTTCATAAAATGAGATTCTGTTCACGATTAACGCAACCGGTTGCGCTTTTTTGTTCTGAACAATTTTGATACAGTTTTTATTAGCTTAATTGTTAATCAAAAAGGAGCTGGGTGATGAAAAAGATTTTGCTTTGTTGTAGTGCAGGTATGTCTACAAGCATGCTAGTAAAGAAAATGGAACAAGCGGCGCAAGCACGCGGCATTGTATGTGAGATCGAAGCGCTGGCAGTGAATGCCTTCAACGATGCGATCAAAGAATACGATGTGTGTTTGCTTGGCCCTCAAGTTCGTTTTCAACTTGAAGAGCTAAAGAAGGTTGCAGATGAGCACGGAAAGAACATTGCTGCTATCTCACCTCAAGATTACGGAATGATGAAAGGCGATGAAGTGCTGACACAAGCATTAGGCCTAATTAAGTAATCTAATTTTAATTAAATATTAAATAACAGATTAAAGAAGTGATTACGCCACATTAAATTATGTGGTGTAGGGCTTTTTTGTTCCAAAAATAAGGATGGACACTATGAAGCTTTATGACATGGTATTAACTTTCGTCGAAAAGCATATTGCACCACTCGCGGTTAAAGTGGGTAACCAACCCCATGTTCGCGCGATGCGTGACGGATTTATTGTGGCAATGCCATTTATTATCGTGGGTAGTTTTCTACTCATTTTCCGTTTTCCTCCATTCTCACCAGAGACCAAAATGGGCTTTGCGCGAGCTTGGTTAGATGCAGCGGAAAAATACGACCAAATCATTATGATGCCATTTAATATGACGATGGGCATAATGACGGTGTTTGTCACCATCGGTGTGGGTTATAGCTTAGCTAAAGCGCACAAGATGGATGGTATTACAAGTGCGGCACTATCGTTGATGAGCTTCTTGCTTATTGCTGCGCCATTAACCGACGGTGGGTTACCAGCAGGAAACCTAGGTGGTACAGCCGTATTTACTGGTGTGTTTAGTGCTTTCTTCTCTGTAGAGCTTTATCGCTTTATGAAAAAGCACAACATCACGATTCGTATGCCAGATCAGGTTCCACCGGCGATTGCGCGTTCGTTTGAAGTTCTTCTGCCAGTATTGGCCGTGCTGTTAACACTTTACCCGTTCAGTGTTTGGGTTCAAATCCAGTTTGATATGCTGATTCCTGAACTGATTCTTGAAGCGTTTAAACCTCTAGTTAGTGCTTCTAACTCTCTGCCTGCCATCCTTGGTGCATTGATCCTTTGTCAATTGCTTTGGTTCGCGGGTATCCATGGTGCAGCTATTGTTGTTGGCCTAATGTCGCCATTCCTACTGTCTAACTTAAGTGTCAACATCGAAGCATATGTTGCAGGTGAGCCAATTCCAAACGTATTCACTCAGCCGTTCTGGGATTTCTACATCTTCTTAGGTGGTTCTGGTGCAACACTCGCGTTGGTTATTTTGATGGCATTTAGCCGCTCTGCTCACCTTAAGAGTATTGGCCGCATGAGTATCGTTCCTGGCTTCTTCCAAATTAACGAGCCAGTTATCTTCGGTACGCCAATGGTTCTTAACCCAACGTTGTTCCTACCATTTGTGTTAGTGCCTTGTATTAACGCGACTATTGCTTACTTCGCTGTTCACTCAGGACTAGTGGGTATGGGTGTTGCAACTACACCATGGACAACGCCAGCGATTATCGGCGCATCTTGGGGTAGTGGTTGGACTCTAGCACCTGTGCTGTTAGTGGTTGCTTTATTAATTCTCGATCTCTTCTTGTACCTACCTTTCTTCAAGATGTTCGAAAAAGAAGTACTTGCAGGTCAAGATGCGACAGAAGAAGAAAAACAAGCCGAGCCAGAATTGGCAAAAGCTTAAGCTATTAAATAATTTAGATTTTTAAAATAAGTAAGACGTTAGATAGTTTTTACCGGGAGGGTATATGGATCAAGAAATGGTTGTAATGGAGATTATCTGTAATGCGGGTGAAGCGCGTAGTTTAAGTTACGAGGCGTTAAAGCTGGCAAGACAGAATGATTTTGAACAAGCCCAACAAAAGCTGGCACTTGGTAAAGAGTGTCTCAATAAGGCTCACTTGATGCAGACCCAGCTCATTGAAGCAGACGAAGGCCAAGGCAAAGTGCCCATGACACTCGTTATGGTTCACGCTCAAGATCACCTTATGACAACCATTCTTGCTCATGAAATGGCTACGGAAATCGTAGCCTTACATCAGCAGATAGTCGCTTAATGGAGATTTAGTATGTCAAGAGGTGCATTAAAGCTAGCCATCATTGGTGGTGGTAGTAGTTATACCCCAGAACTTATCGAAGGTGTGTTGAAACGCCGCGCGTTTCTTCCTGTTAGTGAAATTCACTTAGTGGATATCGAAGATGGCGAAGACAAGCTCAATATCATTCATGCATTAGCAAAACGTATGGTTGAGAAAGTCGGCGCAGATATTGAAATCAAGGCCAGTTTTGACCGTCGTGAGGCGATCAAAGGCGCTGATTTTGTCATGACACAATTTCGAGTTGGTGGTTTAAAGGCCCGCGCGTGCGATGAGCGTATTCCTTTAAAGTATGACGTCATTGGCCAAGAAACAACCGGGCCTGGTGGCTTTGCGAAAGCACTACGCACCATTCCGGTTATTTTGGATATTTGTCGTGATATTGAAGAATTAGCGCCAAATGCATGGATGCTCAACTTTACTAACCCAGCAGGGCTAGTATCGGAGGCCGTGAATAAACACTCTAACGTTAAGAGCATTGGTTTATGTAATGTGCCAGTCTCTATGCAGATGATGGCAGCCGAAATGCTCGATTGTGAGCCGAATGATGTGCAGCTTGAGTTTGCAGGTTTGAACCACTTGGTTTGGGTTCACAAGGCTTGGCTCAATGGTGAAGATGTGACGGATACCGTGATCGAAAAAGTCGGTGATGGTGCCAACTTCAGCATGAAGAATATTTTCGAAGAACCGTGGGATCCCGATTTCTTGCGAGCATTAGGGGCGATTCCTTGTCCTTATCACCGTTATTTCTATCAGACGGATGCCATGCTTGAAGAAGAGAAGGAAAGCGCGGCAGAAAAGGGTACTCGAGCTGAACAAGTCATGAAAACCGAAGAGTCGTTGTTTAAGCTATATCAAGATGTGAATCTTGATGTTAAGCCTAAAGAGCTTGAGGAACGCGGTGGTGCTTACTATTCCGATGCTTCATTGAATCTAGTTGATGCTATCTACAACAATCGCAATGGTATTCATGTAGTGAATGTGCCAAATAACGGTGCAATTAACACTCTACCGGATGATGCGGTGATTGAATGTAGCGCTGTGATAGGCAGTTGGGGAGCTAAGCCGATTGCTGTTGGTGAGCTATCACCAAACATTACTGGTTTACTCCATCAGGTGAAATCTTATGAACAGTTGACTATTGAAGCCGCAGTTCATGGTGATTATGAAAAAGCTTTGATTGCTTTGGCAAACAACCCTCTCGTACCGGATATCAAACGCGCGAAATCGATCTTGGATGATATTTTGCGAGAGAATGCTGCGTACTTACCGCAATTCAAGCTAACGACGTTGTAGTTGGCTACTCAATAAGTTTGTAATAAAAGCAGAGGAAGAGATGAAAGTCATTTTTAATGCGGACGATTTTGGACTGACAGAAGGCGTAAACCAAGGGATTGTTGAGTCTTTTAGAAGTGGGGTCGTACGGTCAACAACCTTTATGGTTGGTATGCCGGGAGAGGCGCATGCGGTTAAGTTGGCTGCCGATGTGCCGGAACTCAAAATTGGGCTGCATTTGCGATTTACGGCAGGTAAGCCTTTAACTGGTCATAAATCATTGCAAGGTGATAACGGTCTCTTCCCTGCTATTCCGGGTTTTTGGCAAAAGCGGGATTTTGATCCTGTTGAAGTGTATGAGGAAGTCGTTGCTCAAGTTGAACATTACTTAGCGCTTGGGCTCAGTCTGAGTCATATCGATGGTCATCATCATTGTCACACCCACCCGCAGGTTGCGCCTATTGTTTATGAAGTCGCCCAACAATACAAAGTGCCCGTGCGAGGTATTGGCATTGCGGGGTTAGATGAACAACCATGGCGTTATGTGTTTACCTCTCAGTTTTATGACACATCTATTTCGGTTGAGCATGCTAAGCAATTGATGCTAGAGCATGCTCCTCATTGTGATGTTTTGGAGGTCATGTGCCATCCGGCTAAAGTGGATTCGCAGTTAAAGGCGATGAGTAGTTATCTAGCTCAGCGAGAGCAAGAGCTCATAACGTTAACATCACCTGAATTTATCGCGTTTCTTACTGAGCATGATATCCAAGTCACGGATTATTCCGTATTAATTTAGTCCTAGTATATTCCCTGTGTATCATGGCAGCTGTCAGTTTCATTTCCCCCTAACGTTTGGAAACTGACAGCTTTTTTCTCTTTTTATATACCCAAACAACTTTACGTGGCTTGCATGAGGTTGTTTGGGTATAGATAAAATTAAAGAAGGTCATATGGCACGGATAAAAGATGTTGCGGCTCTCGCAGGCGTGAACCGCTCAACGGTTTCTCGAATAATCAATGGCGAGGGTAAATTCAGAGAAGAGACAAAAAAGAAAGTTGAGCAAGCCATGGCAGAGCTTAACTATCGACCAAGTGCAATTGCTCGTTCACTGGCAACATCTTCAAGTAACATGATGGGATTACTTGTTACTTACTATACAGGTGGCTTTTTTGGCTCGATGATGGAGCAAGTGCAGTCTGAGCTCGATACCCATTCTAAGTTTCTAATTACCGCGCAAGGGCATCACTCAGATGCTGGAGAGCAACAAGCGATTCAAAGATTTCATGACTTACGTTGTGATGGCTATATATTGCATAGTCGCCATATCAGTGATGAAACTTTATGTGAGTTTGCCAAACTACATCCTCCTTTTGTCTTATTGGATCGTATAGTTCCGAGCCTAGAGGAGCGATGTATTACCTTCTCTCATCACAAGGCCAGTTCAATAGCGGTGCAGCATCTATTGGACCAAAAGCATCGATTGATTGGTTGTATAACCGGACCGACTTGCCGAGAAAATAGTTTACAACGCAAGCAAGGGTATCTTGATACCATGGCTCAAGCGGGAATTGATGTCAGTGAAAGCTGGTGTGAAGAGGGAAACTATGGCCACCAAAGTGGCTATGAAGCAACAAAGCTTTTGCTCACTCGTCATCCTGAGCTAACCGCTATCTTCTCGTGTAGTGAAGAAATGACGGTAGGCGCGATGCAATATTTGCATGAACATGGTATTCAAGTGCCGCAAGATATTTCAATTGTCAGCTTTGATAGCGTAGAGCGATGCTCTGAACTTTACCCTGCGGTCACGTCAGTATGCTTCCCAATCAACGATATGGCTCAATCTGCTGTGCAAGTGTTGATGGATTTGATTGCTGGTAAAACAGTGTCAAAAGTGCACGATTTTGAGCCAAAGTTAGTGATTCGCAAAGCGGACCGTGCGCTTAGTTAACACTAAAGTCCTAATTACATAATGTGAAACTTGTCTATTCTTTAAGTAAAACAATATATTGGAGATAGGCAATGTTTCAGGTTACCCCTTACTTATTCTTTTCTGGCCGCTGTGAAGAGGCGCTTGACTTTTACTCTCGCTGCTTTGGCGGCGTGACACTGACAAAACAATACTTTAAAGATGCACCGCAGACCGTTGAAGGGGCGGACCCAAACTGGATCATGCACGCTGAGTTTGAAGCTTTTGGCATGAAACTAATGCTCTCTGACGGGATGATGGTGCAGGAGTTAGGTGGTAACAATATTGCGCTGTCTATTGTATTGAAGGACCTTGATCAGCAGGAAAAGCTATTTGACCAACTATCGCAAGGTGGGCATGTCATGATGCCTTTGGCGGATACCTTCTGGGGCGCACGATTTGGCAAGGTTGAAGATCAATTTGGTGTTCGTTGGATGCTGCATTGTGAATTAGTGCAATAGTATAGAGACAGACTCTGTACCTACAGTCACTCCTTGTAACATTTAGAAATTAATAGTCATAACATTCTGCGTGTTCGTGAGACTTGTTGATGATCTGATAGTCATTTTTAACTAGAATACTATCGTTTTATTAATTATTAAGTTGTATATAAAGCGTGGCGAGTATCAAGATCACGGTCGATCGAATTCAGCCTGGGTTACACATTCGATTGCCAGTGAAGTGGAAAGAACATCCGTTCCTATTAAATAGCTTCAAAGTTAAAACTCAAGAGCAGATCCGAATCATCCGACATTTGGGTATTAAGCACGTCTATGTCAATGTCAATCAAAGCGACGTTGCACCTCTTCCCGTTTCTGAAGAACAGACAGCAATTGATCAAGCTGCTAATGATGCGCTAGATGCGAAAGCAGAACAGTTGTGGAATGAAAAACAGCAACGTATTGAAAAGATGAGCTGCTATCGACGCAGAGTAATTGATTGCGAGAAGGAGTTTGAACGCTCGCTTGCTAGAATGCGTGCGGTTATGACCAAGATTCGTAATCGGCCAGAGCAAGCTGTCGATGAAGCCGCACTGCTGGTGGATGATATTGTCGAGCGCCTGTTGAGCGATGATCATGTAACGCTTCATTTAATGAATGGCAAAAGTGAGTTTGAAGATATCTATTTTCACTCACTCAACGTTGCGGTTTTATCAATGCTGATTGGTAAAGCCAAGAGGTTGGACGCTAAGACGATTAAAGATCTGTCTTTTGCAGCGCTTTTCCATGACATGGGTAAGATAAAAATACCGACGGCCATTTTGCGTAAAACCACTCCTCTGACTGAGCCAGAAGTTAATTATCTAAAACTTCACACTAAGTATGGCTTAGATATGGCTGCTAACATTGACTGTTTCCCTGAGGTAACAAAGACAGTCATTGCAAATCATCACGAGCACAATGATGGCTCAGGCTATCCAGCTGGCCTGAAAGAAGGTGATATTGACCAGTTAACCCAAATAGTCGCTGTCGCTAACGCTTATGATAACCTTTGTCATAACACGGTCGTATCTGACCAAAAGATTCCTTATGTGGCGCTTTCTCATTTATATAAGAACTGCAAGCATCTATATAACCACGACAACTTAAGTATTTTGATCAAGTTTATGGGGGTGTACCCACCAGGCACGGTAGTGCAGCTATCAAATAACATGATTGGTTTGGTTATATCAGTTAACTCAAGCAACATCTTATATCCTAACGTACTGATTTATGACCCTGCGGTTCCAAGAACTCAGGCTCCGATCATCGATTTAGCTGAAAAGGATATAAAGATAGTAAGTGCGATACTCCCGCAGAAGCTTCCAGATAAAGTAAAAGAATATTTGAACCCTAGATCGAGAATCTCTTACTTTTTTGATAGTGATGATTAAAGCAAAACTCAACTTATCAACAGGAATTTGTGAATAACAGGTGTGTAAGGTGAGGGTATTCTGAGTGCAAATATTCACTTGGTTAAAGGCTGCTCATTCAATCAAAAAAACTAAAAAAATATGCATTTTAGGCTTGCCTTAAAAAAGGAACTGCCTATAATGCGCTTCCACTGACACGGCAGACGCCACAAGGCTTCAGCGGTTAGTGAATGAGGTGAAAGCTTCTAAGAAATAAATTTGAAAAAGTGTTTGACTCTTCAAGTTATCTCGCTAGAATGCACCTCCGCTTTGAGAGAAAGTTTCTCGAAAAGCAAAGCTCTTTAACAATGTAAACCTATCAATCTGTGTGGGCACTCGTTGATGATAATCC
>NZ_JAPPTI010000011.1 GCF_027587025.1 Vibrio sp. LaRot3
CTCAATGGTCACTTCGTTTCATTGAAACCTAATTTGATACCGCTCTCTATAAAGAAAGAATATCTAATTGGATTATCATCAACGAGTGCCCACACAGATTGATAGGTTTATATTTTTAAAGAGCTTTGCTTTTCGAGAAGCTTTCTCTCAAAGCGGACGTGCATTTTAGCGATTCAGACTTCAGTGTCAAACACTTTTTTGAAGTTTTTTTGAATTTCTTTTTAATTCGAAACTCAATGCCAAATTGTTGCTTACGTCTTACTGACTCATCGCTGAAGCCTTGTGGCGTCTGCCGTGTCAGTGGAAGCGCATTATAGGGAGTTGGATTTCATTGGCAAGCCTTTTTGCAAAAAAAATTGAAAAAACTGCCCTTTCGTTGAAATTACCATCAAAGAGGCGAAAAAGAGGGCATTTTGCCCTCTTCTTTACCATTGAACTTCGCTATTGCTAGATAAAAGCATAGGCATCAGCGAACATTCTGTCACTTCTTGCTTGTTTATTTTGAGTAAATTGTTCGCGAGCAGCACCCGCCATTTCAAAACGGCCCGCGATGTAGATGTCGTATTGATCTAGAGAATCAAAGTCTCCTGATACTGCTTCTAATACGTTACCTACTTTACCCGTCCAGTTTTCCGGTGCTTCTTCTACTACTGGAATAAACTGTACATTGTCATACTTAGCTGCAATTTGCTCTAGTTCATCTTTTGCGTAAAGCTGGCAGTTGTCACGAGCGCCCCAATATAGATAGATTGGATTAGTTTTTTGCTGCGCAACACAATGATCTAGAATTGAGCGTACGTAACTAAAGCCTGTACCACCTGCAATTAATAATAGAGGGCGTTCGCTTTGTTCTTGTACCCAAGCATCACCGTGGGGTGCGTCAATCGTAATATCACCACCGTTTTCCAATGCGGCTTTCATTGCTTCAACAACTTCTAGTGCATACGCATTATGCTCAGCGGCACCGATATGAAGTTCTAACTCACCTTCATGGCGGCAAGGGCTACTTGCAATTGAAAATGGACGCTTATCTTTTTCACCCATGACGACCATTAGGTATTGGCCGGCTTTGAATGCCACTGGAGACTCAGGGTGAAGCAGGATACGGAATGTATTACAAGCTAAAGGCTCAATAGACTTTACTTTACATTGGATACTCATAGTGTTCCTCTCGCTTACTCTTCCAAGGTAAGCACTAAATTACTTTCTATATAAGCTAGACATGGAAACATCCAGCCTTGTTGTTGTTCTTTCTCTGTAAGCATTGGCTCTAAGTCATAAATGACATCACCCGATACTTTCTTACACATGCACATGGCACATGCGCCTACCTGACACCGATGCGGCAAGCCAATATTATTGTTGAGCGCGGCTTGCAGCACGGTTTGTCCCGATAGGACTTCAAACTCTAGATTGCTTGGTAATAACGTTACCTTGGGCATTAATCAATTCCAAGCTTTGACCATAATTGGTCAATTTTAGTCACTAGCTCTGGATCTTTCTTAATTGGTGTACCCCACTCACGTGTCACCTCTTGAGGCAACTTATTCGTCGCATCGAGACCAATTCTGCTACTTTGCTCTTGAGTTGCGTTGAGCATTATCGTGTCTCGACTCGGATCCATACGAGTGGTGATAGCCCAGATTACATCATTCCAATCTGTCACATCGACATCACCGTCGCAAACTATGATGAATTTCAGATCCGACTGTTCTGATAAATAAGACCAAATCGAGTGCATGATTTGCTCACCTTGACCAGCCGCCTGCTTATCGATATTGACGATCACCATTTGCCCTGCAACAGCACCTGCAGGGAAATGCAGCTGTTTAATCTCAGGGTGGCGTTGCTGGATGGCTTGCGCGTACTCATCAAGATTAAGCAATGGTGATTTCGAAGGCTGAGTTCCAGCTAGTTGCAGTTCTGCATCCCATTTTTTGGTGGCATCAAGCCCCATCTTAGAACCCAGCCCCGCCACTGGAGAAGCAAAGTCCAAAGAGTCGATTGGCGTGCTCTCGATCATCAACGTATCTTTAATTGGGTCCATATGGCGTGTCATTGCGCCAACCACTTCTCCCCAATCCCTTGCGTTGACGGTTTCATCACACACCACGACAAATTTGGTATACATAAACTGGCGCAAGAAAGACCATACCCCCATCATCACACGCTTAGCATGACCCGGGTATTGCTTCTTCATGGTGACGACCGCCATTCGATACGAACAGCCTTCAGGTGGTAAGTAGAAGTCTTCTATCTCTGGGAACTGTTTCTGCAAGATAGGCACAAATACTTCATTCAGAGCAACACCTAAAACCGCTGGTTCATCTGGCGGACGACCGGTATAAGTGCTGTGATAAATCGGGTCTTTGCGCATCGTAATATGAGTAATCGTAAAGACGTGATGTTTTTCTTTTTCGTTGTAGTACCCAGTATGATCCCCATATGGGCCTTCATCAGCGAATTCATTCGGGTCGATAAAGCCTTCCATCACAATCTCGGCGCTCGCTGGCACTTCTAAGTCGTTACTCACCGATTTGACGACTTGAGTTTTACTACCACGCAGTAAACCTGCAAATGCGTATTCAGATAAAGTATCAGGGACTGGCGTGACTGCACCCAAAATGGTCGCGGGGTCTGCACCAAAAGCGACTGAGACTGGGAATGGTTTTCCTGGGTGGGTTTCCATCCAATCACGTAAGTCGAGTGCGCCACCGCGATGAGCTAGCCAGCGCATAATGATTTTGTTTTTCGCTATCTTTTGCTGACGGTATATACCTAAGTTCTGACGCTTCTTGTTCGGCCCTTTAGTTACCGTTAGACCCCAAGTTAATAGCGGTGCGATATCATCTTGCCAGCAACTCATCACCGGGATTTTATCCAAGTCGACTTGGTCACCCTGCCAGATAATTTCCTGACATGGCGCTTTACGTAGGCGCTTCGCTGGCATGTTAAGCACTTGCTTAAACACCGGCAATTTATCAAGTGCGTCTTTAAAACCTTTTGGCGGCTCTGGCTCTTTTAAATATGCCAGTAACTTACCCACCTCACGCAGTTCTTTTACTTGCTGCCGTCCCATACCCATAGCAACACGCTCTGGCGTACCAAATAAGTTAGTTAGAACTGGATAGTCGTAACCAATCGGGTTTTCAAACAACAACGCAGGACCGCCCGCACGTAGGGTTCGGTCACTGATCTCTGTCATTTCATAATGAGGGTCAATGGGATGAGTAATGCGTTTTAACTTGCCTTGCTGTTCTAGCTGGCCGATAAAATCGCGCAGATCTTTAAAACTCATAGCACTCTATTCGTTGATTAATCTACGGGCAGTATATCAAACAAACAGGGATCTCCGATCCCTGTTTTGTGTGAGGATATTTAGGCAGGTCTGAATCGATTAATTACCTAAAACAGAGAGAATTGCCTGACGCTTAACACTTTTCTCGGTATTAGCAATTTCTCTTAACCAAGAGGAATAGCCTTGTTCTGCCAATTGACGAGCGATGAAGTCAACTTCCTCACTACTAGACATTCTCGCAACCAAAAACTCTCGTACTTCGGTGCTCATCGGCTTAATTCGAGTCAGCTCTTTTAATGCTGTCTGCTTTAAGTTCGGATTGGCTACAGCATCCATAAGTTGCTGTGCCGCGAACTCCCCGCCGACACTGGCTAAGCGGTTCAGTTCACGCTTACTGTGTTGATCCGCTTTCATGCGCCATAGTAGGTGGTACATCTCTGGGTCTTCACTTACTTGAGCAAGCCTAACCACAACCGCCTTACTGGGTAGCCAACTCACCACGCCTTGATTGGTAAATTGACCGGTCAAAAACTGCAAAGCTTCTGGAGATAAGCTATCTAGCTCTCTGATCAACAGTTTTTCTCGTGCTTGAACTTGATAGTCTGAGCCTTTCAACCAGTTCTTCAGTAATAACTCTTTCCTTTCCGCTTGCATGACAAAATCTAGTGTCGCTTGGTCTTGCTTCCAGCGTTTCAGCAATCGACTTGCAATAGCCGGGTAATCAAACGCAGGCACACTGAATTCGTAGCCATCACCACGTTCGAGTACTTGATAGGTAGGCACTTTGGCACGCTGCTCTTCAACGAACATCGCCATTTTAGGAGTAAGGATAACGTTTTGCTGTTCTAACTTTTGCAGCAATAGAAAGCGCACCACTTCTTGTTGTGGCAAAGCTAGGCGCTCTAGAGAGAAATTAAGAGAGTCGATATTGTCTTCGACGACATACTCAAGAAGCTCGGCCACTTTGCTGTGCATTGATTCACTTTGTAACCATTGCTCAGCGCGTTCGGGCTGCATCTCTGTTGCAAAGACACTTGGGGTTCCTAATACTAAAAACGCCGTTAGGAGAACCGACGACAACATTCCTTGTTGCATGTTAACCTCCTTGTAACATTTACATCCATTGTGAAGCGATAGCTTCGAGAATGCAAATAAAAACGCCACCGATATCGGTGGCGTTTTTAAGCTAATTCAATTACTGACGACGCATTGCATCAAAGAATTCATCGTTAGTCTTGGTCATTGCCAATTTATCGATTAGGAATTCCATCGCATCGATTTCGCCCATTGGGTGAACAATCTTACGTAGGATCCACATCTTCTGTAGCTCATCGTTCTTAGTAAGAAGTTCTTCACGACGAGTACCAGAGCGGTTGAAGTCGATAGCTGGGAATACACGTTTCTCAGCGATCTTACGGTTCAGGTGGATTTCCATGTTACCTGTACCTTTAAACTCTTCGTAGATAACTTCATCCATCTTAGAACCAGTATCAACCAGTGCTGTTGCTAGGATAGTTAGGCTACCGCCCTCTTCTACGTTACGAGCTGCACCGAAGAAACGCTTCGGACGATGTAGTGCGTTTGCGTCTACACCACCTGTTAGTACTTTACCTGATGAAGGCACTACGGTGTTGTATGCACGCGCTAGACGAGTGATCGAATCAAGCAGGATAACTACATCTTTCTTATGTTCTACTAGGCGCTTCGCTTTTTCGATTACCATTTCTGCTACTTGAACGTGGCGAGATGCTGGCTCATCAAATGTTGATGCAACTACTTCACCTTTAACTAGGCGTTGCATCTCAGTTACTTCTTCTGGACGTTCGTCGATTAGAAGTACCATCAGTTCACATTCTGGGTGGTTGTAAGCGATGCTTTGCGCGATGTTCTGTAGCAGCATTGTTTTACCCGCTTTTGGCGGAGCTACAATCAGACCACGTTGACCCTTACCAATTGGAGAAGCTAGGTCTAGTACACGCGCTGTAATATCTTCAGTCGAACCGTTACCACGCTCCATCACCATACGCTCATTTGCGTGTAGTGGCGTCAAGTTCTCAAATAAGATCTTGTTACGCGCGTTGTCTGGTTTGTCATCATTAACTGTATTGACTTTAAGTAGAGCAAAGTAACGTTCGCCGTCTTTAGGTGGGCGAATTTTACCAGCAATTGAGTCACCCGTGCGTAGGTTGAAACGACGGATTTGACTTGGAGATACATAAATATCGTCAGGGCCAGCAAGGTAAGAACTGTCTGCACTACGTAAGAAACCGAAGCCGTCTTGAAGAATTTCTAGAACACCGTCACCAAAAATGTCTTCACCGCTTTTCGCGTGAGCTTTAAGGATGGCGAAGATGATGTCTTGTTTTCTTAGACGAGCTAGGTTTTCAAGGCCCAAGCTTTCGCCAAGTTTAACAAGATCAGACACAGGTCTGTTCTTCAATTCTGTAAGATTCATGGTAGTAGATACTTGTTTAGTCAAAATAGGATCTGTTTTTTTAGTTAAGATGGATTTGGTCACAGGATCGACCAAGAAGAGAATACTGTTTAATTAACGTGCGATAAATTAGCACTAAATAGTAGCCTAGTCTATCTTTTGTTGCCGTTCAAAAACAAAACCGTGCATTGGTTAAAATGCACGGCTTTATCTGACAGCGAGTTTTACAGGTTGGCGTCCAAAAACTCTTTTAGTTGAGTTTTAGACAACGCACCAACTTTAGTTGCTGCTACGCTACCATCTTTAAATAGAAGCAGCGTTGGAATACCACGGATGCCAAACTTAGGTGGTGTACCTGCGTTTTGGTCGATATTCAGTTTACCGATAGTGAGCTTGCCTTCGTATTCTTCTGCGATTTCGTCAAGAATAGGAGCAATCATCTTACAAGGACCACACCACTCTGCCCAAAAATCAACAAGAACCGGGCCTGCAGCGTTGATTACATCGTTTTCAAAACCGTCATCAGTTAGCTGCAAAATCTTATCACTCATCTTCCACTCCACTGTGTTTTTCAGAACTGGTTGGATGATAACCAGTATTAAGATGCTCTATTGGAATGTATTTACTTTCGTATTGCAAGCCTAAGCTGATATTCTATAGCAATGAAAAAGACGCACATCACAGAGCAAAAGTTCGCCGATTTGGGGTTACACCCCCAAGTTACAAAGGGTTTGGAGCAAAAAGGGTTCGAATATTGTACCCCGATCCAAGCCAAGGCGCTGCCGGTTATGCTCACCGGCCGAGACATTGCAGGCCAGGCCCAAACGGGTACTGGTAAGACTTTAGCGTTCCTTACTGCTACTTTTAACCACTTATTGACGACACCTGAACACGAAGGCCGTCAGCCAACTCAACCGCGCGCTATTATTATGGCACCTACGCGTGAGTTAGCGATTCAGATTTATAATGATGCTGAGCCTTTAATTGCCAGCACGGGTCTGAAAGCGGCTTTAGCTTACGGTGGCGAAAGCTACGATAAGCAGCTAGCGAAGTTAGAAAAAGGCGTAGATATCTTGATTGGTACTACAGGCCGTATTATCGACTTCCACAAACAGAAGGTATTCAATCTTAACAACATTCAAGTTGTGGTTCTGGATGAAGCTGACCGTATGTTTGATCTTGGCTTTATTAAAGACATTCGTTTCTTGTTCCGTCGCATGCCAGCGCCAAACGAGCGTTTGAACATGTTGTTCTCTGCAACGCTTTCGTACCGCGTACAAGAGCTTGCGTTTGAGCACATGAACGAGCCAGAGCCAGTGGTTGTTGAACCAGAACAAAAAACAGGCCACCGAATTCAGGAAGAACTGTTCTACCCTTCTAACGATGACAAAATGGCGTTACTACAAACGCTTATCGAAGAAGATTGGCCAGATCGCGCCATCATTTTTGCTAACACTAAACATATGTGTGAATCGATTTGGGGTCATTTAGCAGCGGATAAACACCGCGTAGGTCTATTGACTGGTGACGTTCCTCAGAAGAAACGTGAGCGAATCCTAGACCAATTCACTCGTGGTGAAGTAGACATCCTTGTGGCAACGGACGTTGCGGCTCGTGGCCTGCACATCCCACAAGTAACACACGTATTTAACTACGACTTACCTGACGACTGTGAAGACTATGTACACCGTATTGGTCGTACAGGCCGTGCTGGCGCAAGTGGTCACTCCATCAGTTTTGCTTGTGAGCAATACGCGATTAACTTGCCAGGTATTGAAGAGTACATTGAGCATGCAATCCCAGTATCAGACTACGATGCTTCCGCTCTAATCCAAGATCTGCCTGCACCTGTTCGTCTGCGTTCTCGCAACAATCAGCAACGCCGCACGAATACTGGTGGTTCTCGCAATAACAACCGCAGACCACACAACCGTTCTCGTCAACGTCAACAAAAGGATTCTTAAGTCGTCTATGAGTCAAGCCGTTTCATCTCCGCTTTACGCTGCTATCGACCTCGGGTCGAACAGTTTTCACATGCTCGTTGTGCGTCACATTGATGGCAGCGTTCAAACCATGGCTAAAATCAAACGCAAGGTTCGACTTGCGGCGGGTTTAGACGAAAACAACGCGTTGAGCCAAGAAGCCATGCAACGGGGCTGGGACTGCTTGAGTCTATTTGCAGAGCGACTACAAGATATCCCGAAGGAAAACATTCGCATCGTCGGTACTGCTACCCTACGTACTGCGATCAATGTGGATGTTTTCCTAAACAAGGCGAACCAAATTCTTGGCCATGAGATTGAAGTCATTTCTGGTGAAGAAGAAGCTGCCGCTATCTATAAAGGTGTAGCTCACACTTCAGGTGGCAGTGGCCGTCGGCTGGTGGTGGATATTGGTGGAGCGAGCACTGAGCTAATTATTGGCGAAGGTTTTGAGTCTAAAGCTCTTACAAGCCTGAAAATGGGCTGTGTAACTTGGCTTGAGCGCCACTTTAAAGATCGCCAGCTGACCATCACCAATTTCAACAATGCGATTGAAGCGGCAAAGCAAACACTGCAACCGATTCTCAAGCAATACACTGATATTGGTTGGGATGTGTGTGTTGGTGCCTCAGGCACCGTTCAAGCACTGCAAGAAATCATGCTTGCGCAAGGTATGGATGAAGTCATTACCCATGCTAAGTTAAAGCGCCTGCAAAAACAGGCCATGCTTGCTGATCACCTTGAAGAGCTTGAAATTGAAGGCCTTACCCTTGAGCGCGCATTAGTGTTCCCAAGCGGCCTATCCATTCTGATTGCAATTTTTGAGTTGTTAGAAATCGACTCCATGACCTTAGCTGGCGGTGCGCTACGTGAAGGCTTGGTGTACGACATGGTCGATGATTTAAAGCAAAGCGACATTCGCGCTCGCACGATCACCAGTGTGCAAAACCGTTACCAACTTGATGTCGCTTACGCCAATCAAGTCGCAGCCCTTGCCCAGCGTCTTTTGTCTCAGTGTGAACAAGACTGGATAGCAGAAGCGCAAGGTGCAGTCATGCTCGATAGTGCCGCTAAACTGCACGAAATCGGTCTAACCATCGACTTCAAAAAAGGGGGCGAACACAGTGCTTACCTGCTTCAGCATCTCGATTTGCCGGGATTCACTCGAGCACAAAAGCATTTCTTAGGTGAGATTGCACGTCGCTACCGTGAGCAACTTAGCTCGTTACCAGAGCAACACGCTTTATCTGGAACAAGTGCCAAGCGCGTACTTCGCCTGCTACGTTTAGCGGTGCTACTAACCCACCGCCGTACCCCTGAGTTAGAGCCAAAGGTAAGTTTAAGCTCAAACGGTGACAAACTGACATTAGCGATGTCTGCTGATTGGTTAGCGAACAACCCTCTGACCGCTGCTGAGCTAGAAATTGAGGCGAACCGTCAAAGTGATATTGGTTGGCCATTAACGATTGAAGCGAATTAAAGCTGCAATACGTCATTGAGAACAAAACAACAAAAAGCCCGCTCAAATTTGAGCGGGCTTTCTTTTATTCACGATTAGGCCAAGCGCCAATCAGTTTGCTGCGCCAACCGCTTTAAAATCTGGGTTAACCGCTGTGATTTTCTTAATGATGTAGTTAAGAAGCACACCGTACATTGGGACAAACAGACCCAAACTGATCACCAATTTGAAACCGTAATCAACCAACGCAATTTCAGTCCAGTGCTCTGCCATAAACGGATCTGGGCTTTGGTAGAAAGCGATAGCAAAGAACGCCAGTGTATCTAATGCATTACCAAATAGCGTCGAACAGGTTGGGGCTACCCACCACTGCTTCATTTGACGCAGGCGGTTAAACACTTGCACATCAAGAATCTGACCGAGCAGATACGCCATGAAGCTTGCAATCGCAATACGCGCAACGAACAAGTTAAACTCGCCTAAGTGTGCGAAGCCTTGATATTGGCCTTCAAAGAAAATTACTGACAATAAGTACGAAACCGCCAGTGCTGGTAGCATCACCAAAAAGATGATTTTACGCGCCATCTGAGCACCGAAAATTCGCACGGTTAAGTCAGTCGCTAGAAAGATAAATGGGAAGGTAAATGCGCCCCAAGTGGTATGGAAACCCATGATGGTAAAGGGAAGTTGTACCAAGTAGTTGCTTGAAGCAATGATAATAAGGTGGAAAAGCACCAAATAGAAAAGGGCGTTGCGCTGCTGCGCAGGGGTAAAGTTACTCATGCGATACCTTTTTAGTTTGGTTTGGGGGTGAGGGAACCCAAATCGAATCAACTCAATAGCGCTAAGCTAGTTAAGTGAACTCTTACCAACAATGTTAAAAAATAGAATTTACGCTCTATAAAAGAGGTGGGCGATTATACATTAACCAATTGCCGCCGCAAGTGGTTCTAGAAAGAGGAATTGAAAAGTGTTCAACTCTGCGTTTTATGGCAGGTCGAAACCTTTTTCAAACACGCTAGCAAGGTAATCTAGCTCTTGATGGCTATCCGTACCGACAAGTGCTTCAAACCAAACACTCTCGCTATAGTGCTCCGCTTTAAGAAACAACTTACATTCTTCAAAATCGATCAACCACGAATGAATATCAGCATCACACTGTTTTTCAATCACTTGAGCTGGCAAGGCTTGTACTAAACGTTGGCCCAATTGGGGAAAATCATCAAAGTCACATTGTGGAGTGCGAATGATCAATCGCCCATGTGCTGCTTGATACTCAATTAAACCAAATTCCATTTACTTCACCTTTGTTTTGAATGTGCAGCCTAGCCGTGATGGGTAATGTGTTCTTGAATCAAGTCTAAGAATGGATCGGCATATTTCTCTAACTTACGTTGACCAACACCACTCACAGCCAACATTTCACCATAAGAAGTCGGCAAAATTTCGGCCATATCAATCAAGGTGGCATCACTAAACACCACGTAAGGCGGTAAGCCATCTTCATCAGCAATGGATTTACGCAGTTTGCGTAGCTTAGCAAACAACTTCTTATCGTAGTTTTTGCTTGATAGCTTATCTGATTTCGCGGCGCGAGCTGCGGTATCCAAACGCGGTACAGCCAACTCTAGTGACATTTCGCCACGCAGTAATGGTCTCGCTTCTTCAGTAAGCTGTAAGGTTGAGTTGCGCGTAATGTTTTGGAACAACATGCCTTTATGAATCAACTGACGGAAGATACTTACCCAGTAATCATGGCTATGATCACGGCCAATGCCGTAGGTTGATAATTTATCGTGGCCATTCTCTCGAACACGAATATTTTGCATGCCACGCATCACTTCCACTACATAACCAATACCAAAACCTTGGTTGACTCGATACACGCAGGACAATGCTTTTTGCGCTTCTTCGGTGGCATCAAAGTGCTTAGGCGGATCCAAACAAATATCGCAGTTACCACACTTCTCTTCACGATATTCACCAAAGTAATTCAACAATACTTGGCGACGACAAGTCTGCGCCTCAGCAAATGCACTCATCGCATTGAGCTTATGGCTTTCCACTTGCTTTTGTGGGCCATCGTCTTTTTCATCCAACATACGACGTAGCCAACTAATATCGGCTGGGTCATATAGCATTACGGCTTCTGCTGGTAAGCCATCTCGCCCTGCTCTGCCCGTCTCTTGGTAGTAAGATTCGATGTTGCGCGGAATATCAAAGTGCACCACAAAACGCACATTAGGCTTGTTAATTCCCATACCAAAAGCCACCGTCGCTACAACAATTTGTAGATCATCTCGTTGAAAAGCGTCTTGTACATAGGCACGTTCATCAGCGTCCATACCAGCATGATAACCCGCCGCTCGAATGTGGTTGTTACACAGCTTTTCAGTCAGCATCTCAACCTTCTTACGGCTACCACAATAGATAATGCCGCAGTTACCTTTTTGCGTATCAAGGTAACGGATGATTTGAGATACAGGCTTATGTTTTTCTAGCAAGGTATAGCGAATATTCGGGCGGTCAAAACTGCCCAAATAGATATGCGGCTCTGCTAATTGCAAACGACTGGTGATGTCTTTACGTGTTGCATCATCTGCGGTTGCCGTTAGCGCCATAAAAGGCACATGAGAGAATTGTTGCTTTAGCTGACCCAAGGCAGCATATTCAGGGCGAAAATCATGTCCCCACTGAGAAATACAGTGCGCTTCATCCACCGCAATCATAGTCAATGGCAAGCTATGTAGGCGCTCAATAAAGTCTCGCATTAACACTCGCTCTGGCGAGACGTACACCAACTTGAGTGCTCCCGAGTTCATACGGTTATACACCGAGATAAGCTCTTCACGCGACATGGTTGAGTTGATGCATTCCGCCGCCACGCCATTCGCTTTAAGCTGATCGACTTGGTCTTTCATTAAAGAAATCAGCGGTGAGATCACCAAGGTTAAGCCATCTCTAACCAATGCAGGAATTTGGTAACACAGTGACTTACCACCGCCTGTCGGCATAATAACTAAGCTATCTTGACCTTGGATCGCTGCATCAATCACTTCTTGTTGCCCACTACGGAATGTCTGGTAGCCGAAAACTTGCTCTAAAACACTTTGTGGGGTGTTTGTTGGCTGAGGTTCGGCTTGGGCTAAAAGTGTCGATGTCATGTAAGGCTCAATTACTCAATGCTTGCGGTGGTTAACCATAGAGAGGCACATTGTAGAGGGGAATGGTGGTGAATAAAACTGCAAATTACTAGGTGAATTCTCAGCCCGCTCGTATACTGACCAATCCTAATAAATTTATAAACACAGTGGTCTTGTATGTCTGATGAGCAACAAAGATCGCGCCAAGGTGTGCTGTTTGCAATTGGTGCATACACCATGTGGGGCATTGCCCCAATTTACTTTAAGTCGCTTGGTGCCGTTTCAGCACTAGAAATCCTAAGCCACAGGGTTGTCTGGTCATTCTTTCTGTTAGCGCTTTTAATCCACGTTGGTCGTCATTGGCGTAACGTGCGCGATGTGCTGCTCGATAAGCGAAAGTTAGCCTTTCTGCTGACAACCGCCGTATTGGTTGGTGCAAACTGGCTGACCTTTATCTGGGCGGTCAATTCTGATCATATGCTAGATGCCAGCTTAGGCTACTACATTAACCCTTTAGTTAACGTCTTACTCGGGATGATTTTCTTAGGGGAAAGATTAAGAAAGATGCAGTGGCTCGCTGTGGCCTTAGCGGCCGGCGGTGTATTGGTACAGCTGATTGCGTTTGGCTCTGTCCCTATTGTGGCTATCGCGCTCGCATCCACCTTTGGTATCTACGGTCTGATGCGAAAGAAAGTCAGCGTTGATGCACAAACCGGCTTGTTTGTAGAAACACTCACCTTGTTACCGGCCGCTGCCATTTACTTACTTTGGATTGCTGATTCGCCAACCGCGGACTTGAGCCAAAATCCAATGACTTTAAATCTGTTGTTGATTGCCGCTGGTGTGATTACCACTTTGCCACTGCTTTGCTTTACTGCCGCTGCTACCCGTTTGAAACTTTCTACTTTAGGCTTCTTCCAATACATAGGTCCAAGCTTGATGTTTTTGCTTGCGGTGCTGGTTTACGGTGAAGCGTTTACGACCGATAAAGCGATCACTTTCGCCTTTATCTGGGGCGCTTTGGTGATTTTCAGCGTCGATGGCCTCAACAATAATCGCAAAAATAAAAAGTTAAAAACACAGTCATAAACCATGAATGAACTAACCATATTACTCACTTTAGCGACCGTACACTGGGTCGCTCTCATGAGCCCGGGGCCCGATTTTGCTTTAGTGGTACAAAACGCTACTCGCTACGGCAGACAAACTGGGCTGTATATTGCGCTTGGTTTATCTTGCGGAATTCTGCTGCACTCAATACTCAGTCTTACCGGTGTTAGCTATCTAGTGCATCAACAGCCTGAGCTTTATTTAGCTTTGCAATTACTGGGGGGTAGCTACCTGTTCTATCTCGGGTCCATAGCTTTAATTAGCGTTTGGCGCAGCCGAAAAGGCGGATCGACAGCAGGGAAGAAAGCCAACTTATTACTGGCGAATAAGAGACAAGCTTTCTCACGCGGGTTTGCCACCAACATTCTCAACCCAAAGGCATTGGTGTTTTTCGTCAGCCTAATGTCGAGCCTAGTACCTTCTACGATGTCTCTTGCAGGCAAAGGGGCAGCGCTGTTTATTTTGTGGTTTCTTTCTTTTGTTTGGTTTGCTCTTTTAGCATGGTTATTGTCTAGCCAACGCTTACAAAGAAAGCTGCAACAAGCCTCCGTTTATATAGATGGGCTATGTGGACTGATGTTTATCTCTATCGGTAGCATCATCCTCTGGCAATCTATATCCGCAATTTATTTAATGCTATTTGCTGCATAGATCGCTGATCGCCCCAACCTCTTGTGAGAGATCTCTTACAAGAGAGTAAGGATATATCGTATTCTTGATCAGATTAAAGCAAATAATTTGATGTAAACTATTGATTTTTAATGACGAGGTGAATTTTTAGTCACTTTTTTAACCTAAAGAAATCGTTTACCTTAATTGTTCTGCGACGAGAAAACCGTAATATAAACCTTGTCGGAAGGATACTGACACGGAACAGGAAATTACCACGGATTAGGTAATCTTCAGGATGAAGATACGGTTATTCAGGATGAATGATCGGCACGGATAGCAAATTGGACATTGAACGGACGCAATAGTGACTAGGATGGTTGCTACTAAGGATGGGAAATGGACACCTCTGGACGAGGCAAGGACTTAGCATCAGGAAGATGCAATGGACACCGCTCAGGGAACAAGTGATGAGAGCTAACGAGGACTGTTAGCAGACCAGGATAAGGTCAAGGACACCGCTAGGACGGCGACGAAAGGAATACGCTGAAGGACTACAGCACACTATCATGGATTTGATGCATGGAGCACTTTTAGTAGCCGGATTGCTGCGAGTAAGACTATAACCCCGATGGGCGCAAGCCCTCGGGGTTTTTCTTTATTGGCTTACAGATACTGTTCAATGGTCTGTCTAAGCTCATCGATTCTTTCAATAGCACTTGGTTTGCCATGGGCAAAATCAAATGGCTTATCATTAAGCGCACATACTGTGCCTATCGGTTTACCACGGTGAATGATCGGCAATCCGTAATAAACGCCCAAACCAAATTTCACTAAGTCTTCATTACCGCGCCACTCTTCATCAATAGCTGCGTCTTCAACTAATAAAGGCCTCTCGGTATTTACCACCCGCTCACAATACAATTCATGACAACCTTGCTGAACACTTTTAGGACCAGAGTCGCCCGCAGAGTAAATCGGTTGTTGGTTAGCAGCGAATACAATCATGCTGTCTGGCGTCGACTGCATAATCAATAAAGAGTGAAGATGGTACTGCTGAGCAATCTCTTCAAGCTCAGCGGTGAGGGATTGTTGGTATTGATCTAACTGCTTAAATGGCATTGGGGATGCTCCTTGTTCAAACAATTCACATCCCCAATCTTGGTAACCAAACACTATGCACACAAGTGCATTTTATTCAGAGCGTGAGCACCGCACGAAAAAGTGTCATTAAATCTTCTCTAACTTAGCGTAAGCTGTGACAAGCCACTTGATGCCTTCACCATTAAATGCAACTTGAACACGGCTTTGCGGACCGCTGCCTTCAAAGTTAATGATGGTGCCTTCACCAAATTTAGGGTGCATCACGCGCGCGCCTAAACTAAAGCCTGTCTCATTGAAGCTCTCTTTCACAACCGTTTGGCTAAAGCGACCACTGCTTGCTGGGCGGCTCACTTGTGCTTTCATGCGCACTTCATCCAAGCAGCCTTCTGGCAATTCACGAATAAAGCGCGATGGCTTGTGGTACTTATCTTGGCCATACAAACGGCGCATTTCCGCATACGTGATATAAAGCTTTTCCATTGCGCGGGTCATGCCCACGTAGCAAAGGCGACGTTCTTCTTCTAAGCGCCCAGCTTCTTCCGCAGACATCTGGCTTGGGAACATGCCCTCTTCAACGCCTACCATGAATACCAGTGGGAACTCCAAACCTTTCGCACTATGCAGCGTCATAAGTTGCACCGCATCTTCAAACTCATCCGCTTGGCCTTCACCCGCTTCTAATGCCGCGTGGGTTAAGAATGCAGTCAGCTCAGTCAGCTCTTCAGCTTCTTCTGGCTTTTCAAATTGGCGCGTAGCGGTAACCAGTTCTTCCAAGTTCTCAATACGAGCCTTAGACTTTTCGCCTTTCTCTTGTTCATACATAGCAAACAAACCGGAATACTTAATCGTATGGTCAGTTTGCTCATGCAAAGACATTTCACAGGTGTCGTCTTCCAACGCATTAATCAGTTCGATAAAACGACTTAATGCCCCAGCCGCTCGGCCAGTCAGTACTTTTTCATCAATCAATGACACGCTGGCTTCCCATAGGGTGCAGCCACGATCACGAGCAGCAAAACGTACCGTTTCTAATGTTTTGTCACCAAGGCCACGCGTAGGGGTATTCACCACTCGTTCAAATGCAGCATCGTTATCTCGGTTGTTCATCAAACGCAGGTAACCAAGCGCATCACGGATTTCTTGGCGTTCGAAGAATCGCATACCGCCGTAAATTCGGTAGGGTAAACCCGCTTGCAATAACGCTTCTTCCAATACACGGGATTGGGCGTTATTACGATAAAGCATGGCCGCGTCATTCAATGCGCCGCCTTTTTCTTGCCACTCTTTAATTTTACCAACCGCAAAGCGCGCTTCATCTAACTCGTTATAAGCGGAGTAAATTGAAATCGGCTCACCTTCTGCGCCATCCGTCCAAAGCTCTTTACCCATACGCTCAGTGTTATTAGCGATCAAAGTGTTGGATGCTTCAAGAATGGTTTTGGTTGAGCGGTAGTTTTGCTCCAAACGAATCGTGTTTACGCTCGGAAACTCTTGAGTAAATTTCTCAATGTTCTCGATTTTAGCGCCGCGCCAACCATAGATAGATTGGTCATCATCACCCACGATCATCACATTGGATTGCGGACCAGCCATCATACGCAGCCATGCATATTGGATGTTGTTGGTATCTTGAAACTCGTCGACCAAAATGTGCTTAAAGCGCGCTTGGTAGTGCTCTCTAATAGCAGACTTATCACGCAGTAACTCATGCGCTCGCAGTAAGATTTCCGCAAAGTCGACCAAGCCAGCACGGTCACATGCTTCTTGATAGGCGCTATACAGCTGCAAGTAAGTTTTAGTCACTGGATCATGGTAAGCATCAATGTGATTTGGACGTAACCCTTCGTCTTTCTTACCATTAATCCACCAGCAAACCTGACGAGCAGGCCACTGCTTTTCATCTAAGTTTTGTGCTTTGATCAGACGCTTCAACAGGCGTTGTTGATCATCTGAATCAATGATTTGAAAATCTTCTGGTAGCTTAGCATCAAGGTAATGTGCGCGTAGAATACGGTGGCAAATGCCGTGGAAAGTACCATTCCACATGCCTGATGCACTGCCCATCATGAGCTCTTCAATACGACCACGCATCTCCGCCGCCGCTTTGTTAGTAAACGTCACCGACATAATAGAGAACGGTGATGCTTGTTCTACCGACATTAGCCACGCAATACGATGAACCAACACTCGAGTTTTACCACTACCTGCACCAGCAAGTACAAGTAAGTTTTCGAGTGGTGCTGCTACGGCTTCACGCTGTTTATCGTTCAAACCGTCAAGAAGTAAGGAGGGATCCATCATGGCTAAGCTACTGGTTATTTATACATAAAAGGTGATTATAACCTAAACAACCAACCGAAATCAGAAGAAAAAATAGAAAAATTTCTAACTTTTTTAGCACTTAAATATCAATCAATTAGATAACAATTTATTATCACTTTTGTACATTTCAGAAATTTCATGAAAGTTTTTCTGCGCCTTTCCTATCCTTTTATGTAAGCAAGTTGATGATTAGCTTGCGAATTTAAAACAAAGGAAATCAGCCAGAGGAAATTACTATGAAAAAGTCTAATCTTGCCGTTACTGCTGCTATTACAGGTCTTGTTGCTCTAGGTGGCACCATGCTCACAGCAGCTCCAGCTGTCGCTGCGGAAAAAGAGAAATGCTATGGCGTAGCAAAAGCCGGCAAAAATGACTGTGCGACTAAAACCAGCTCTTGTGCCGGTACTTCAAAAGAAGATAACCAATCAGATGCTTTCGTAGTCGTTCCTAAAGGACTATGTGGCAAGCTAACGGGTGGTAGCACGAGCTCTTCTTAATCTGCACCACAACCAATCGATAAAGAGAGGTGTGCTAACGCTCAACTAGCACACCTTAGTTTCTAAAACTACAACAAGGATTTTATCGTGACGTCAGCTGCCCAACACTCAATGGTTGGAGTAGGTTTACGCTCCCCGCATATGGACTTCTTTTTAACTGAGCCTGCGCAATTAACTTGGTTAGAAATTCACAGCGAAAACTACTTCCAGCCCAACGCACCCTCTCGACAACAACTGCACAAGATTCGCGAAGACTATCAGATCAGCTGTCATGGGATTGGTTTATCACTAGGCAGTGTTGATCCCATTAACCCAACACACATCCAACAGCTCAAGCAGTTGGTTGATGAAGTAGAACCGATATTGGTCTCGGATCATCTCAGTTGGAGTGAAAACGGTGGGCATCACTTTAATGACTTACTGCCACTGCCCTACACCGAAGAAGCACTAGAAGTATTTTGTCGTAACGTGGTTCAGGTACAAGACGCGCTCAAGCGCCCACTCCTGATTGAGAACCCATCCAGCTACGTGAAATACCAACACTCAACCATTTCTGAGTGGGATTTTTTAGCCGAAGTGCATCAACGCACTGAGTGCCGCTTACTGCTTGATTTTAATAATGTACATGTATCCGCATTTAATCATGGATTCAGTAGCGAAACCTTTTTAGCTGGCGTGCCTGCCAATGCAGTCGATGAAATTCATTTGGCAGGTTTTACTATCAAACATCTCGATAAAGGTGAAATCTGGATTGATACCCACAGCCGCCCCGTCAGTGATGACGTTTGGTTGCTGTATGAAAAATGGGTCGCTGAAAACGGTGTTAGACATACTTTGATTGAATGGGACTTAGACATCCCACAACCGGATGTATTGCTCACAGAAGCCAGTAAAGCCAGTCAACGATTGTTTGATTTAGAGCAGACCCAACCCAGTTTGAAGGTGGCGTTATGAGTCGTTCTGATGTGAATAACGCTGATGGTTCTATTTCCCTACGCCAACTGCAAAATCAATTTGCCAGAGCGTTGCATTATCAGGCAAAGGGGGAAGATTGCCATATTGTCAGTGACCAATTTAGCGCTGATGAACGCATGCAGATTTATCGCAACAACTTCATCATTAGCTTAAGCGAAGTATTAGAAGCCACCTACCCTATGCTGCAAGCATTGCTCGGTGAAGAATGCTTTACTCAAGTCGCTCGCCAACATGTATTGAGCCATCCACTCACTGAAGGCAATGTCACCTATTACGGCGAACACTTTGAACAAACTTTACAGCAGTTTGAAGCGGTGATTGAAGCGGCACCTTATTGCGTGGAAGTGGCCAAATTTGAATGGGCATGTGATGTCAGCCAACAGCAATTTTCGGTTCATAGTGCTGATGGACTGATTCCGTTAGCACACTTAGCCAACATTGAGCCATCTCGTCATGGGGAAATACGCTTTCATTTACGCCCCGATGTACTGTTGTTTAGCAGCCACTACGCTGTGTACTCACTGCAAACTGCCATCTCGAACGGCGATTTTGATGGTCTAGATATCCATCAGCCCGAACAAGGGTTAGTCGCTTGCCATATCGATGGCAGCCCATGGAGCCTCGCGCTTTCAAATGAGGCCTTTCAACTCATCCAACAACTACAACAAAAAACATTAGCGGAAATCCCACCAGACTTACTCTCTGAACGCAACCAAGTGATTGAGCTGAACATAGTCTCGGGATTAACCATTGATGAACACCACTAAGGAGAACGTTATGCCTGAATCTCACACATCACACCCATTGGTTCAAAGCTACGATACCCTAGTGGGTAAACTACAATGTGGTTTTGTCCCTTTATTACTGCTGTTTTGCCGCCTTTGGGTCGCATGGGTCTTCTTTAACTCTGGACTAGTTAAGATTGCCTCTTGGGATAGCACACTTTATCTTTTTGAACTGGAATACCAAGTACCGCTATTGCCATGGGAGCTTGCCGCTTACATGGGTACTGCCGCTGAGCTGATCTTACCGGTGTTCTTAGCACTTGGATTATTGACTCGCCCGATGGCCGCCATCTTATTCGTATTCAATATTATCGCTGTAGTCTCTTACCCTGTGCTTTGGGAGCAAGGTTTCTATGACCACCAGCTGTGGGGATTGATGATTTTGATTGTCGTGGTATGGGGGGCAGGGCCTATCTCAGCCGATAAGCTGATTCGCTCCAAATTATCTTAAACTACTGCCTTAATTAATTGCCATCAACAGATTAACATCCAAAAGAAACATAAAAATAAAGCCTTCCAATGGAAGGCTTTATTTATTCATTTACGATCAATTAAGCACTAATGCCCGCATGACGCAGCAATGCATCAATTTGTGGCTCACGACCACGGAAGCGTTTGAACAGCTCCATCGGCTCTTCGCTGCCGCCCATCTCAAGGATGTTATTCAGGAAGCTTTGACCAGTCTCTTTATTGAAGATACCTTCCTCTTCAAAGCGAGAGTAAGCATCAGCCGAAAGCACTTCTGCCCATAGGTAGCTGTAGTAGCCAGCACTGTAACCACCCGCAAAAATATGGCTAAAGCTGTGGGAGAAACGGTTCCACTCCAGGCTTGGTAGCACGGCTACTTTTGACTTCACTTCCGCTAGCGTTTCTAGCACACGAGGGCCGACTTCTGGGTCGTATTCCGAGTGTAGGGTGAAATCAAACAAACCGAACTCTAACTGACGCAGAATAAACATCGCAGATTGGAAGTTCTTCGCCGCCAACATCTTATCTAGCATCTCTTTTGGTAGCGTTTCTCCCGTCTCATAATGACCAGAAATAAACGCTAGCGCTTGCTCTTCCCAACACCAGTTTTCTAGGAACTGGCTTGGTAATTCAACGGCATCCCAAGGCACACCACTGATACCCGCAACCGCACCGGCGTCTACTTGGGTCAGCATGTGGTGAATACCATGGCCAAACTCGTGGAATAACGTTACAACTTCATCATGAGTGAATAACGCTGGCTTATCACCGACAGGTTTATTGAAGTTACAAGTTAAGTAAGCCACTGGTGTTTGCAGATCGCCAGACAGTGTAATACGACGACCACGACAATCATCCATCCATGCGCCGCCACGTTTGTGCTCACGAGCGTATAGATCTAAATAGAAGCTGCCACGTAATGTGTTATTGCCATCGAAGATATCAAAGAAGCGCACTGACTCATGCCATGTATCCACACCTTGACGCTCTTCAACACGCATACCAAATACACGGTTTAGCACTTCAAATAGGCCACTTACCGCTTTTGACTCTGGGAAGTAAGGACGCAGCTCTTCATCCGATATTTGGAACAGGTGCTGTTTTTGCTTTTCGCTGTAATAAGCAATATCCCAAAGATTAAGTTCGCTTACGCCAAACTCTTGGTTGGCAAACTGACGTAGCTCTTCAACTTCACGCTCACCTTGAGGCTTGGCTTTGGTCGCTAAGTCATTTAGGAAGCCAAGCACTTGAGCTGGGTTTTCTGCCATCTTAGTTGCCAGCGACTTTTCGCTGTAAGTATTGAAACCAAGCATACGGGCGATTTCATGACGTAGCTTTAGCTTCTCTGCGATAAGTTCTGAGTTATCCCATTTACCCGCATTTGGGCCACGATCTGACGCGCGTGTTACATACGCTTCATACAACTCTTTGCGCAGCTCTTGGTTATCACAGTAAGTCATGACCGGTAAGTAAGATGGAATATCGAGCGTTAACAGGTAACCATCAAGTTCCTTCGCTTCTGCAGCCGCTTTCGCCGCAGCAAGTGCTGACTCTGGCATGCCCGCAAGCTGCGCTTCGTCAGTAATGTGCTTAGTCCAACCCATGGTGGCATCTAACACATTGTTTGAGAACTGCGAGCTTAGCTCAGACATGCGCTTGCTGATTTCGCCATAACGACGCTGATCTTCTGCTGGTAGACCAATGCCTGACAATTCAAAATCACGCAAAGCATCCGTGATGGTTTTCTGCTGAGCTTGGTTTAACTGTGCAAACTCGTCACTGGCTTTAATCGCTTTGTAAGCATCAAATAAGCCTTTGTGCTGACCAACCCAAGTGCCGTACTCAGAAAGCAACGGTAGGCAGCTTTCATACGCTTCACGCAATTCATCACTGTTCACTACCGAGTTCATATGACCGATAGGTGACCAAATTCGGCTTAAGCGATCATCCACCTCTTCAATTGGCGCAACCAAATTATCCCAACTTGGTTGAGTGTTACCTTCTAGCACTTGCTCAATTTTGTCCCGGCACTCATTAATCGCTTGCTCGACTGCAGGCTTAATGTGCTCTGGTTTAATTTGCGAAAACGGTGGTAAGTCCGTAAAGCTAAGAAGTGGATTAGACATAAAGCATTCCTTTTTTTGAGGTCAGCAAACTGACGAGTTCGTCTTTTATTTATTTGTCACGTCTTTACTAAATATAGGTAAGCCAAGCGATTTTCAATAGCAGGCTTGTAATCAAACATGAATTATCCATAACAAATTGGCATCAACCGAAAGCCGTTTGGGTATATAATCACCCTTATCTGTTTTTGATTTGATTATGGCTAATAAAGCCATTTCGAGAGAGTTCCCTTGCTTAGTTACCGCCACAGTTTTCACGCCGGCAACCATGCCGATGTATTAAAGCATATTGTTCAAAGCCTTATCCTTGATTCACTCAAGCAAAAAGATAAGCCTTTTGTCTATCACGATACCCATTCAGGTGTTGGTCGTTACGACTTAACTCACGAATGGTCTGAAAAAACTGGCGAATATAAGCAAGGCATTGAGCGCATTTGGAACCATGCTGATTTACCAGAAGAAATCAGCAGTTACATTGAATCGGTCAAAGCCTTAAATAACGGTGAGAAACTGCGTTACTACCCAGGTTCTCCGCGTGTAGCGCGTGCGCAAATCCGCCCACAAGACCGTATGGTTCTGACAGAGCTGCACCCAAGTGACCACCCGCTACTAGAACAAGAGTTCCACCGCGACCGCCAAGTCAGCATTTACCAAGAAGATGGTTTTAAACGACTCAAAGCGAGCTTACCTCCGCAAGAACGTCGCGGCTTAGTGTTGATTGACCCTCCGTATGAACTGGCTAAAGAGTACCGTGATGTTGTCCAAGCCATTTGGCAAAGCCATAAGCGCTGGGCGACGGGTATTTATGCGATTTGGTACCCAGTGGTTAACCGCTGTGATATCGAAGATATGATCGAAGGCTTAGAAGGCCTTGGCATTCGCAAGATTCTGCAAATTGAACTTGGCGTATCGGCTGATACCAATGAGCGTGGCATGACGGCATCAGGCATGATTGTGATTAACCCGCCTTGGAAGCTAGAAAGCCAAATGAACGAAATTCTCCCTTTCTTAAAAGAAGCGATTGCACCTGCAACCGGTCACTTCAAAGTAGAGTGGATTGTTCCTGAGTAAAAATCAGAACGGACTAAAACCAATTTTTAGGGTTAGCTGAATAGATCAATCATAAAGCGAGAGCTGACCCAGAAATTTAGTAAGGATGGATTGAGTTCAACCTTTCCATCCTCCATATAGGATATTAACCAAACAAATTAAGCAGGGAGCTTGAGGAAAAGAGAAAAAGCTCTTTACCTCCCCTAACAATAATTGGAGAAAGTAATGGCGACTCATTTTGATTACATCTGTATCGGTGGCGGTTCAGGCGGCATCGCATCAGCAAACCGCGCAGCGATGTACGGCGCAAAAGTAGCGCTAATTGAAGCTCAAGATCTTGGCGGCACCTGTGTAAACGTAGGTTGTGTGCCTAAGAAAGTGATGTGGCATGGCGCGCAAGTAGCAGAAGCGATGAACCTTTACGCAGAAGACTATGGCTTCGATGTCGACGTAAAAGGCTTTGATTGGGCGAAGCTGGTTGAAAGTCGTCAAGCGTACATTGGCCGTATCCACCAATCTTATGACCGCGTACTTGGCAACAACAAAGTAAATGTCATTAAAGGCTTTGCTAAGTTCGTTGACGAAAAAACTGTTGAAGTAAATGGCGAGCATTACACCGCCGATCACATTCTAATTGCAGTTGGCGGACGCCCGACGATTCCAAACATTCAGGGTGCTGAATACGGTATCGATTCAAACGGCTTCTTCGAGCTAAATGAGCAACCAAAACGCGTTGCGGTTATTGGTGCAGGTTACATTGCGGTTGAGATCGCCGGTGTACTTCACGCACTAGGTACAGAAACGCACCTATTCTGCCGTAAAGAGTCACCACTACGTAGCTTTGACCCAATGATCATTGAGACGCTAGTCGAAGTAATGAATGCCGAAGGCCCAACACTGCATACTCACTCTGTACCAAAAGAAGTAGTAAAAGAAGCGGATGGTAGCCTAACCCTTCACCTAGAAAACGGTGAAAGCCAAAACGTTGATACCCTAATTTGGGCTATCGGTCGTCACCCAGCAACGGATGCAATCAACCTTGCATCAACAGGTGTTGAGACTAACGATCGTGGCTACATCAAAGTAGATGAGTACCAACAGACTAACGTGAAAGGCATCTACTGTGTTGGCGACATCATGGAAGGTGGTATCGAGCTTACACCAGTCGCGGTTAAAGCGGGTCGTCAGCTTTCTGAGCGCCTATTCAACGGCAAGACCAATGCGAAGATGGACTACGATCTGGTTCCTACTGTTGTATTCAGCCACCCACCAATTGGTACTATCGGACTAACGACGCAAGAAGCAGAAGAGAAATACGGTAAAGAGAACGTGAAAGTGTACACATCTGGCTTTACGGCTATGTACACCGCGGTAACTAAGCACCGTCAACCATGTAAGATGAAACTCGTTTGTGCCGGTGAAGAAGAAACAGTGGTTGGCCTACACGGTATTGGCTTCACGGTTGATGAAATGATTCAAGGCTTCGGCGTCGCAATGAAGATGGGCGCAACAAAAGCAGACTTCGACTCTGTAGTTGCCATTCACCCAACAGGCAGCGAAGAATTCGTTACCATGCGCTAAGCCACTCATTCGAAGTACCCCTAGTGATGGAAGTATTCTTGTCTTTCACCACAGTTGAGTACTGACGAGTCATCGAAAA
Organism: Vibrio sp. LaRot3; assembly: GCF_027587025.1. Taxonomy (GTDB): domain Bacteria; phylum Pseudomonadota; class Gammaproteobacteria; order Enterobacterales; family Vibrionaceae; genus Vibrio. Next base: position 25,020 of record NZ_JAPPTI010000011.1, read on the forward strand.
AACCACGCTGAAACTTTCATTAGTTCTAGCGTGGCTTTTCATTAATGGAGCATTAACTCTATCATCACGTTTATCAACAACAAATACAACACCTTAGAGAATCAAACACCAACTATGTAACACAATGTAAAAGCAGCACTTTCGTGTGACAACACTCCCTGAACGCTTCATCCAACCGCGTTTGTCATATTTTGTTCAAGCTCAGATCTTTAAAATAGTTATGCATACAATTCCACATAACAAATCAGTAACACTGATGCGGTGGGGTTGATCTATTTAGGGAGAACCTCGATGAGCAAATGGACTCATTTATCAATTCGAACCAGAATTTACGTCACTTTTTCGCTGCTGACGTTACTGAGTATTTCTAGTGTCGCACTTTATCTCGGCTTTCATGACTACGATTTGCAAAAGCGCACCTTGGTTGAAGACACCATTCCTAAGCAACTCGATAGCTTGGGCGCGAAAATAAACAACTCATTGTTACCGTCGATTAACTACGCGATGGTGCTTACTGAATCACTACGAGTAGCTGAGTGGCTAAACCAACCAGAGCTAGCTGCAGATACCAGCAGTATTCAAACTAGCTTTAGTGAAATCAAAGCCCTGTCTGACGCAGACATCCTATTTTTAACTGCGCAAAGTGCCTACGGCCAAGAGTACTACAGCGAAGCTTTTGGTGGCTTCAAACGCCAGCTATTGGCTGATTATGTGAACGGCAATTTCTATGGTGACTTTCTCAATACAGGCAAGAAGTACGAGCTGACTCTTGATGAAGTTAACGGCGAAAACTTCTTATTCATAAACTATCGCAGTAATGCCTTAAAACATGATTCTAACGAGCCGCTTGTTGTGGCAGGGCTTGGCGTCAATGTGAATAACATGGTTACGCTAGTGCAAACTCATAACGTAGGTCAACACGGCAATGCCTTGTTGGTCGATGAATTTGGCCATGTGGATGTTCGCCCAGATCAGAGTGTCATTACTGCCGACAACAGTGAAGAAGCACTCGCTGGTTTGCTTGATAAGAGTCAAGCTTACCAAGTAGAAACACGCACCATTAATGGCAAAAGCTACTTCGTAGCCACACATTGGGTTGAAACCGTGCAGCGCTTTGCAGTACTGGAAATTCCAACCTCTCAGCTGATGGCGCCAATGGTCACCATGGCATGGAAGACCTTGTTTGTCGCCCTGATTGTTGGTGGCATTGCCATGGCGATTATGTTCTTGCTTGTGCGCGCTCTAGTGCAGCCTTTACAACAGCTAACTCAAGGCATTGAAAAAGTCGCTTCACAACTGGATCTCAGTCAACGCATTGAAGTCGATGACGAAGCAGAGATTGGTGATGTCGCAAAACAATTCAACCAACTGCTAGACACCTTGCGCCAAGCGCTATGCCAAGTAAAATTCGCCACCAATCATTCGGCCCAATCTGCCGATACACTCAAAGCGAACTCAGACCAAGTCAATTATGCCGCCGAGCAACAGCAAAGCTCATTGGATAATATCGCCGCAACCACTCAGCAAATTAACGTTGCACTGGATGGCTTAGCCCACTTCTGCGCTGAAATTAAAAACGTATCGCAAAGCGGACAACAATCGCTCATCAGTACTCAATCGGTGATGAACAGCAGCGTCAATAGCACGCAAGAGCTACAAGCCAACATGGAAAAAAGTCAGCATGATTTGCACGAGCTCAATATCCATACTGACCGCATCCTAAAAGTCTTGGAAGTGATCAGTGCCATTTCAGAGCAGACTAACCTACTCGCACTCAATGCCGCGATTGAGGCGGCACGCGCAGGTGAACATGGTCGAGGTTTCGCCGTCGTTGCTGATGAAGTTCGCAGCTTATCGCAGCGCACTCATACTTCCACCACCGAGATACAAGAAATCATCAATAGCTTAATGGCAGCAGCGGCTAATGTTACTGAGCAGATGAAAGCGATTCATGACAGTAGTGAAAGCAGCTTAACCGAGCAGCAACAAGCTGCTGACTCTTTGGGTGAACTGCATACGAACCTCAGTAAGTTATTCAACATGAACACGAAAATTGCAGAAGAGACCAGCGCATGCAGTAGCAGCCTGAATGCGATAAGTGGTGATATCGATAATATCGTTGCTCAAGGTCATCAAAGTGAAAACCTACTTCTAGAAAGCAAATCAGCAAGCAATAAAATTGTCGCTGCGATGCAAGGCCTTAGCAAAGAGGTTGATAACTTCAAAGGGGTTGCATAAACCAATCAAAAGCAGGCGGAGCGTTCAAACCGCCTGCTTTTAAAACATTAAGAACTAAACATTCGCTCAATACCTCATTCACGTCTTGCAGCCATCGACAACACCACATAAAGAACGACAGACTGCAAAAATAGTGACTTTTGATAATATTCAATGCCCTACATTGTGTGGTTTTTATCACTTTGCGATAAATTGCGCGTTTTTTTTCTGTTTACGTCCGTTTACTTTTCCTAACTTAAATATAAAATTCATTCCAAATCATAGAGTTGAACAACTCATTTTATAAATAAAGGTTATCTACATGGACACGGTAAAAAATCAGATCAAATCTGCACCAGCAGTAATGAATAAATTTGGCACTTTAACTTACGCATTGATTGCTATTGGCTCATTCTTGCCTGCGGTAACCATCAAGGTATGGGGATCAACCTCATCTGTGACGGGTGCTGACTTTTATGGTCTGTTTGTTGTATTGGTGATGTTGGCAGGTGCCGTATCGTGTGCGATGGGCCTACCTAAAATTATTTCTAAAGGTATCGGTGCTCTTTCTCTTGCTTACCTTTACTACAACCTTTACCAAGCATATCGTGAGCTTGCTCAGTTTGCAGACATGATGGGTAGTTTCGGTGGCAGCTCTAGCCGTGATTTTGTTGGCATTCCTCCTGAAGTATTCAACGTGATCGATATCGGTTTCCCTGTTCTACTGATTGGGTTTGTTTTCTTAAATATTCTTATGTTTAAAGGCTACAAACTGCACCCTCGCTTTGAAGCACTGGACGTGGTTTTACAAGACTACAGCAACAAAGCTTCTCAAGTAGCGAAAGAAAAAACAGAGCAAGCAAAGCAAGTAAGTGCAGAAAAAGCGGCTCAAATCCAAGAAAAGGCAAACGAAATTAAGCAAGAGCGCGCAGAAAAGCAACGCGCTGAAGAAAGCAAAGAGAACGAAAAGTAACCTTAAGGGATTCGAACTCGACACCCAATGCCAAGCTAGGTCTTAGCAGAAAGGGTGGCAACCAATAGTGGAGCATAAACCACTAAAATAAGTGAGAAAAAGCCGCTATATGCGGCTTTTCTTTTGTGCACTAAGATCACATTTCTACTTGTAGCACAAAAAAACATATTAATGATTCTAACAATAAATATTTCCTATACACTATGCGATATGGAAATATTCAACAACGTACAGTGAAGTTAGTACAGTGAAGTTGTGTGCTACTAAAACCGAGGTCTATTACTCACTTTTAGACTTAGAAGAACCGCAAAAACAAGCCTATTTACAACAACTACAACAAGATAACCCTGAGCTTTATAAAGAGGTTATGCCGTTAGTTGCGGCAGAGTCTGCGCAAGGCTTAACGGCGTTACTTGGCTTTCATCTTACTCACTCAACTTCAAACTCCATCGATTACTCAAATCAGCAAGTCGATAAATACCTAGTGACTAATGAGCTAGGCCGAGGTGGCATGGGTGTCGTGTATGCTGCAAACCGCGCCGACAAAAGCTTTGAACAGCAACTGGCGATTAAGTTTTTGCATGGCGATTTGGCTCAAGTCTTTAGCCAAGGATCTTTATTTGCCGAAGCACAACTCTTGGCGCGGCTCAATCACCCACATATCGCAAAAGTGTTTGATGGCGGCATCCACCAGCAGCATGTTTTCATTGTGATGGAGCAAGTCGAAGGCGTAAATCTGGAGCAATACATACAGCAGCATTCCCTTTCTCGCCAAGAGAAAATCATGTTACTCATGCAAGTATGTAGCGCGATTGAACACACTCATGGTCAAGGCTTAGTACATGGTGATTTAAAGCCAGAAAATATCCTGATTGATCACGGCCAACATGCCAAACTCATTGACTTCAACCTCACACAAAGTCTCAGCCTTGAAGGTAATCCTATTTTGGCTTTTAGTGAGCACTACGCAAGCCCAGAGCAGCAGCAAGGCAAGACTCTCACCCCGAGTAGTGACATTTATTCGTTAGGTCGATTATTAGAATGGCTTTTCCCAGCTGAGCCAAGCCACTCTGACATTAGAGCAATCTACCAGCATGCCACTCACAATGAGCCAAAAAAGCGCTATACTTCAGCAGCGCTCTTACGATTAGATCTGAACAATATTTTGGCTTCGCGCCCTATTTCACTCAAACAAAAACAGGTGTTTTATACCAGCAGACGCTTGTTTCAACGTCATCCTATCTCTTGCTCGTTAGCGCTTATTCTCATTGTATCGGGGTGTATTTTCACCTCTGTACTGATGGCGAAAAATCAGCAACTCAAGCAAGAAAAGCTCATCGCAGAAAACATGATGTTTGAAGTGACCAGTATGATGTTTCACTCAAAAAGCGAAGCGGTGAGAGAAATGCCAATGAGCGCGGTTCTCGATCTTACTCGACGTAGAATTCTCTCTAACCCCGACATTCCCAAGCACATCAAACAAAAGATGTTGCTCGCAATGATGACGCCAAGCAAAAGCAAACCGAGCCTGAACCAACAACCACAAAATGACAACAATGATACGCAGTAACCCCCTCTTACTACTTTGCTCGTTGATAGCACTGTTTAGCCACATAAGTAATGCTTCTGACCAAACCATCCGTACGGGCTATTTTATCGATGCTCCCGTTACCGGATTGTTTTACAAAACCAGTTCAGATCTTAGTGGCATTACCCACAAGGGCGCGTTTTCATTTAAGCAAGGGGACGTGGTGAGCTTTTACTTAGGTGATAGCGAAAAGAGCTACTTACTGAGCCAACTCTCAAGCCAAGAAGTGATCACTCCAACTCTTGCGACGACTAAGCCTAGCCGTAGTATCAACATGACGCGTCTCTTGCTCTCATTAGATGCCACACCGCAAGATCAGCAAGAGATTCTATTACTTAGCGATTTGCTCTCAGACCAAGCTTTTCAACGCCAACTGCAACGCATCGATCTCAACACCCTTGATGAGGAAGATGCCAAGAGCCTCAATATCGATCTTGTCTCAGCAAAAAAGGCCGTCGAGCACTTAAACCAAAGCCAAAAATACATTGAACAACACTTTGCTTCCGATGAAGTCATCTTCTCACCGCTCAATCTCAAGCTAAAAAACATCATTATTAAAAAGCGTGATTATGCAGGCCGTGTGTGCGCTTACGATTTAAGGCTAAAAAACCACCCGAAGTACCAGCCGCCGATTGGTAAGCTAAGCTATAAAATCACCAAAGATGAAATCATCGAATACCCTGATTTGGGCGACCACTTTAATGGTTGCCAACTAAAACCGAGCAACGAAACCAATATCGTATCCTCTCCGCTGGATGACATAAGTGATTATTACGGTGTGGTTGGCTGCGCTGTTGAAGGCTGCAAACGCAATGACCTCAATGGCTTTGCCATCGACGATTTTAACGATGATGGCGACTGGAAGTATCGTTCACTGTCCATCAACTTCGATCCGACCACCAAGCTATTGATGGAAAAAACTCAAGGCTTAGGCAAAACAGAACACATTCATCATCAAAATAAATCGGAAGCCATTTGGTTCACCTATCCTGCAAGTCTTCATACCCAGCTCAATTATGAAGGGGTATGGCAGCAAACCCGCTACCTTGCTAGCGGGGTAGAAGAAACCTGTTTGCTGATCCATAAAGGCGAAATCAAAGCCCGAAAACCAGCTCAAGATGGCTGCTCGACTCAACCAAGCGACTACCAACAGCGTGTAACCGATCTGTACGCAGACATGTGGTGGGTGGGCAATCAAACGAGTACCGCAGCCATCGAGCAACTTAACATCGCGGTACGCTGGTATCCCAAACAAAGTGGCAAACCACAACTGACCACTTGGGAGTATTTACCAACTGGAACTAGCTGGGATAAAGGTATTCTTTATCGCTATCAGCAGACCATCTCTAAGAATTCAGACGGTTCAGATAAATTGGCCACTCACGCCATTTCTGAATACGTCAAAGTCAGTGGAGTTCAAATTTAGATGTCATCCCCTTTAACTCACATTATTCATCAGTGGCAATCTGGCGATAAGCAAGCCGAAGACAAACTGTATCAGTTTGCTTACTTACAACTGCGTAAGGTCGCCCAACAAGAGCGCGAGCGCAGCGCTCGTAAACACGGCAATGACAACAAAGTATTGCTCGATAGTGTCAACAGCACGACCGCTTTGATTCACGATGCATACTTAAAGCTTGCGCAATCCAAGATGAATGACATCAGCAATCAACGTGAGTTTTATCTTATGGCCGCCAAAGTAATGCGCCAGATCTTGATCGATAATGCACGTTCTCACTTGGCTCAGAAACGCCAATCCGACGACTTAAACAGCGAAGACGTTGAACAGCAAGCATTTGAAGAGTTATTCATCGTCGACCAAGCACTCGATAGCTTTAGCGTTCGTTACCCTCGTCAATCTAAGGCCATGAAGCTCAAGTATCTAATGGGGTTAAAAAACACCGAGATCGGAAGATTACTTGAATGCAGCTCGAGCTTAGTCGAAAAAGACCTAAAATTTTCCCGTAGTTGGCTACAAGCAAAAATGGCCTAACCCGTAATGAACAAGAAGTACATTCTCGCCAGCCTTAGCGGTTTAGCGTTGGCTTGCTGGTACCTATTCTCTAGCGCCCAGCAAACTGTTGATACCACGGTAGAAAACAGTCATCAGACAACGCAAAGTCCGTCACTAAAAGTAAATTCACTAACGGCTGAGGCGACGATAGCTGGCTCAACGTCCGCTGCACCCAATAATGAATTAGCCACAGACCAACCTGACGACAGCATAGAGCTAGCAGCGAAGGTAGAGCCAAACGCTCGAGATGAAAACGAAACACAGCCTGATTTAAGACAAGCATCAGCTCTGGGTGGTACTTACACCATCAACAACCGTCAACCATTAAGCTTAGACAGTGAGCAAAACAGCAAGCCTGAAGTGAATCACCCCGTGCTACAGCAACTCCAATACATTGCTAATCAATGGGTGTTCGTCGCCGGTTCACCGACTCGCTATCAGCTAAATATTGGGGAACTGTTTATTGACCCTGATAATGACTTACTATCGTTAAAAGCGAGCCTATCCAATTCTGATTTCACGTTATCTAGCTCAGGCTCTACCTTAACTTTATCAGGCCAACCGCAAGCAGAATCTCAACCTGCCATTCTTTCTATTTCGGCCAAAGACAGTTATCACGGCGAAGACGATGATGCTTGGGTTACCGCAAAACTTTATCTACCCGCGAATGGCTTGCCGATTTTAGCGAGCCACCCGCTGGAAGGGACGACTCTGTATAGACTTGAAACCACGCACAATCTAGCAGGACAAAATACCCTCTATGAAGTGGTGTATTGCGAGGCATTCAAGCTAACCAATCACAATGTCTACTTTGCCGCCGCAACCAACAAAACCCAATGCCCTAGCGATGAACAATTGGAACTGATCGGAGAATATGAAGTGGAGGGGAATAACATCATCCTTACCAGTACTCAATCTCATTTCGACGCAAAGCAGACGTGGACACTCAATAAACAATACCCCTCAGAGCAACACCACGAGGTGGAAAACTATTTCGTTTCGGTTGACTCTGGTAGCCACCTCGAAAGCTACACCATGCAAAAAAGCAAAGCGGCCATGGAGATGCGCATCAATGGCGTGACTGGCCAGCACCAATTTCAATTTGAATGGTTTGATTATTTACTGCCGACCAACCAAGAAGAGTATCTCATCACTCAAGTTGGCAATTATATTTATGACAAGAAATCCTCTGTCTCAGGGCCGAATGGCGAAACCACTGATTCAGACCTCAATATTCAAAACGTTAATGGCCTTAACCTGAGCTGCAATCAGATAGCTCGCTATTACACCAATGGCGTACTAGCAGGTCCTGGACGCTATGGTATCGATATCATCTCGACTAACGAGCCAAGCAATCCTAACTTCAGCGTGGATTGCTTGGAGTACACCAGTAATGGCGTGACTGGTCAGCAGTCTTTAGCCTTCGACTTGAACTACTTGCCGTATGATGAGTTTCTTGCCGGTGAAGTTTATAGCTACGTGCTGAAACCTAAACCGCAATATGCCAGCCAAGTGGAAGAGCTAAAACTTAACCTTATTTACTCCGAACCGATAGGCCAAAAATAGCCGGTTTATTCATATTTTCTCTGCCTTGGGCTTAGCAGTAAACGCACAAGGCATTCCAAAACATCAAACCAACATAAAAACAAAATCATCTAGGGTTTTTCCTAGTCATGACATCCTTAAAGGACTCTCCAGAATGAAAAAAAGCAATTTGCTAGCAATGTCAGTTGCGATGGCTCTAACCGGTTGTGGTGGCGGTGATGGCGGCTCAGGTACCGATAATCCCACACCCCCGACTAACCCAAATTCACACATTATTACTGGCTTTGATGGATACTTTGAAAATGCCGTCGTCTTTGTTGATAGTAATGACAATGGCGCATGGGATATCAACGAACCTGCACTCGGTCTCACCAATACCCGAGGTGAACTGAATCTTGGCGATTCAAAACCTCAAGGCACACTCGCGCTGCAAATCTTGTCAACCTCAAAAACTCCGCAGCTGATTGATAACCTCAATGCAAATGGTCTCGATGAGAACTTATACACGGTTGATTCTGACCTACCAGGCCAAGCTGTTGCATCTAATGTGGTTTTCCGCGCACCAAACTCTTCAGACGTTATTTCACCGATTACCGACCTCGTAGTAATTGAATCAAAAGACGTCACAAATGACATCGATGGTGACGGCAGCGTTTCCGAGCAAGAAGCGATTCAAGCAGTTCAAACTAGCCTTGGTGATATTGACCCATATTCTGACTTTGTTTCAGGCGAGGACGCCGATCCGATTTTGCACAAAACCGCGCAAATTCTTACGGCAACAAAAGCAGAAAAAGGTGACGCCTATGAACAAGAGATCACGGATGGTACGAGTGACTTCGCTCAAGATGCAAAAGCCGTTGCGGATAGCATCAAAGATGATGAGAGCAAACTAAACGACCCTACCTATGTTACTCCCGTTGATGGTAATCCCAACAACGTTGAGACCCCTACCTATAAAACCAGCGTTGATGGCAAGGTGTACGACGCCATTCAAGCGGCCTTTGATAGTGTGGAGCTCACTCTGGGTGATGTGGGTAACAGTAATTACCTATTCGAAGTGCCTATTGACGGATTATTTTATGATGGCGATTTACCCAATGGTATTGAGCTTACAGCTTATGACGGTTCATCTGGTAATACCGAACTAGATATATCTGAGTTATCCAATTCCAATATTCACGTTGCGATATACGATAACTACAACGGTCTAGGAAAAGATATTATCGCGCTTGGTATTCAAGATACTAACTCGATAGCCAAAGCCGGTGATTTCGAAGTTACTTTAAAACTACGAGCTCAAGACTCTGATAACTACTCAAAGACCGAAGCGACATTCTCCTTTAGTGTCGACCAAGGCGAAGCAACCGCACCAGAAGCGACGTCGGTACTAGAGGATATCGAAGATCAAGTTTCTCAATGGCAACTTGTAGAGCGTAAAGAAGTGCCAGACACCTATCGTGTGTCCTACTCTGGCCTATTTGATAGTGAAAACACCGTAAACGTAACAGCAAAAACGAACCTTTCCATTGCTGGACTCATGCTGACAAATACAAGTGATACTCAAGAGCTTGTCCTTTCTGGTACGCCGACTCTTTCAAGTAACGATGCTAACTTAGAGTTTGAGATTTGGATTACGGGTACCGACTCAACGACAGGTCTCTCAACCCAAGTCACCGTAGAAGTGCCTGACATTGCCGATGTCCGTCCGCTGCATCCATTAGAAGCCAAAGAACTGTTCTATATTGAAACACCTGAAGACGATGAGATTCTTAACTCCTGTCAGACTTTCTATCTCGCAGACGGTGAAGTTTATTTTGGCGATGAGGGCTATAACGGAGACCTCACCAGCAGCTGCGCACCAGTCTCCCCAACCCCATCCGCTACTTATACGGTAGAGGGCGATATCATCACCATCTATGAAGGTGATTATGACCCAATGACTTTTGAAGTGATGTACACAGCTAAAGAATCTAATGGAATTGAGCGATTTACCGTTACGAGCACCGAGCTGAACAACGATGGAAACTATTCCGCAACCTTTGAAGCATTCGCTGCAAAAGAGGCTGCAGAAAAACGTATCAACTTAACATCGACCGATGACTGGGATAGCGCCGCTCTTCCTACGACTCTGCATCTACCTAACAACCGCGATGGTAGCCATAAACCTCGCTTCGTTGAAGTCTATATTACCGCGCAAATGCAAAATAGTGGTGATGGTGATGAAGGAAACCTTAATGAGAAAGCCGATGCCGATTTGTTCTTTGATACTGTTGATGGCAGCGACATTACTTGTGCCGACTTGCGAAACAACTTAGAGACCATTTCTTTTGCCTCTATAGAAAGCACCGAATGTTACGATGGACAGGATCAAGACGAAAGCGGCAATCCGAAAGGCCCTGCATACGCAATCATTGACTTCGATTACGATACCGAGTTTGTCGACAATAGCGTACATGCTATCTATCTCAACGGTTTTACGGACAACGATGTTCGCTTGATGCGTAATATTCGCTTCACAGGAAATAGTCATTACGACTAACGCCGATACGAAAAAAGCAGACCTACTTAGGTCTGCTTTTCAACTTATACGCGAGTTAATTACTTAGCACACATAATATTCAGTAGTGATGAACCTTTAATCTGCGTCACTTTACCATTAGTAAATAGACCGCGGCGCTTATTGCCCCAGTAAGGTAAGTGCATCGGCCATTTGTTGGCTTTCATGATATTGGCTTCTAGCAATAGCTGCCACTGCTCTTCCGTCGGCAAGCCCATTCCTAACTGGCGACATACTTTCAGTGCACCATCGTAATCAAAACGATTCCAAGGTAAACCATATTCCATATAGAACTGGTCATCGCTAAACATGATGTATGGCACTTTGAACTGCACATCACCCACCATAGCTTCACGGCGGATTGATATCTCGCTATCGCGCGCGGTTGACTTCACTGGCGGCTCAATGGCTTTTAATGGCGCAGGTTCAACGACAGGCTTTGGCGGAGTGATCACTGTAGCCGCTTGCGCAGCTGGTGTCGCGTTACGAACTTGGGGTTGTGCCACAGGCTTTTTCGCCACAGCGCCTTTAACGACTTCACGAATAAAGGCTTCTTTATAGCGAGTGATGGTTTTCACCTTAGCCAAATCTTGCTTCGCGTCAGTAAAATCTGTGTATGGCCCAATCAAGCAGCGAGCGTTGCGACCTTCAATTTTCGCCCAAACATCAGTAGTGATCTTTGGGTAAATGACTTTCGCTTCTTTCACTGTCAATGGCTTGGCAAATACACCACACTGAATCCAAAAGTTTGATTGTTCACCTTTTGGTTGCTGCTTACCCCATAGTCCTTTACCTATCGGGCAAGATTTATCTAAAAGCGGTAAGTCCTGTGTCGATGCCTGAGTCGCATCACATAAAAAATCCTGAGCTTGCGAAGGCGCAGCGAAAGCAGCCAAACAAAGTAAAGAGGCTGAAAATACTTTAGCGAGTGGCTTAAATGGCTTCATTGCCATGTTTGTTTTCATATTGTCCAATAAACCTATTCTATTCTTTGCCTGATCACGGGCCACATTGCGAAATATCGCTATGTTAGATAACAAGGCTCTACCAGAGTTCCTTTGAAACTTCATAGTTCAACTCCACTCATTCGCGATAGCATAATTATTGACGTCGTGCCGTATACAAAATGTCGATGCAAAAAAAGAGCCGTAATCTCTTACGGCTCTCAGTTTAAGTCAATTTTCGATACAAACCCTAGATTGGATCACCCTTTATAGATTTTCGGGTTAAATACATCACGCAGCCAGTCACCTAATAGGTTGATTACCAAGACTAAAGTTATCAGAACAATGCCAGGGAAAGCAGTAATCCACCAAGCACCAGAGAAAATGTAGTTAAATCCAGTACTGATTAACGCCCCTAATGATGGCTGATCAACCGGTAAACCTAACCCAAGGAAGGAAAGTGCCGCTTCTGACATGATGGCATTTGCCACCTGCACCGTTGAAATAACCAAGATAGGTGACAGACAGTTCGGCAGAATATGACGGAACATGATACGTGGAGCTTTAAAGCCCATTACTCGCGCCGCTTCTACGTACTCTTTCTTCTTCTCGGCCAATACCGAAGCTCGAATGGTTCGGGCATATTGAGGCCACTCAGCCACACCGATAATCACCACCAGCATCACCACCGCATATTGGCTATAAAAATCACTGCCAAAGCTGGCTTTAAATATCGCCGATACGATGATTGCCACCATCATAGTTGAGAATGACAACTGAACATCAGCAAATCGCATCAAGAAACTATCAATACGGCCACCAAAGTAACCTGCTGACAAACCAATAACGATACCTAACACCAACTGCAATCCGACCGCTAAAAAGCCAATGGTGAGAGAAAGGCGTGAGCCATACAAAATGGTCGAAAGAATATCGCGCCCTTGCTCATCTGTCCCCAATAGAAAACGCTCATCACTGCCTTCCATCCATGCAGGAGGCAGCTCTGAATCTAAAATATCAATCGAGCTTAAATCGTAGGGGTCGGTCGGCGCAAAAATGGGCGCTGCCAACGCCATGACCAAGAACATCATAAACACGGTAAAGCTCGCCATAGCGACCTTATCGCGCTTGAAGTAATACAAGAAATCCGACTGCTTAAATCGATCCCAACGAGAAGGAGCAGACGTTTGAGTTGCTACATTGTTAGCCATCACTATGCTCCTTTACCTGTTAGGTTCACCGTTGGGTTAATTAACCCGTACAACAAGTCGACAATAGTATTAGTCACGACGAATATAAGCCCAACGAAAATAACGTAAGCCGTAATCAATGGCGTATCGACTCGGTTAATCGCTTCAAGGAAAAGGAAACCAGTACCCGGCCACTGGAACACCGTCTCAGTCAGAATTGTGTAAGCCACCATAGTACCGATCTGCACCCCGCCAACCGTCAAAACAGGCAACATGGTGTTTTTCAAGGCATGTTGATAGTAGATTTTGTTCAGTGCGAGGCCTTTCGCCTTACCAAACTTAATGTATTCAGAGCTGAGTACTTCGAGCATCTCAGAGCGAACCAAACGAATAAACAGCGGCAGCATAATCGACGCGAGCGCAACACAAGGCAAAATCAAATGCGCTAAGCCATCGAGTGTAAAGAAGCCCGACTCCCAGCCGAGAACATTGGCGGTTTCCCCCCGCCCATAAGATGGCAGCCAGCCCAATTCAATCGAGAAGACATACATCAACATGATCGCGGTTAAGAACACCGGAATTGAAATACCAATACTACTTAGCGCCATCACCACTTTAGTAAAGAAGCTCTTAGGATGGATTGCGGAATAAACACCAAGCGGAATCGACAATACGATGATGATAATTGACGCGCCAAAGACCAGCTCAAGTGTCGCGACCAACTTATCTAGAATCACTTCAACCGCAGGGCGCTTGAAGAAGTAAGACGTACCAAGATCACCCTGTAGCGCAGCGCCTACAAAGCGAGTGTATTTTGTAATGAAGGGATCATTTAAGCCGAGCTCATCACGCAGCGCTTGACGCTCTGACTCTGAAACCGACTGACCGACAAGCTCACGTAGCGGGTCACCCAGATTATCCTGAATGGCGAACGCCACTAAACTGATCACAAACATCACTATCAGTGCCTGAAACAGGCGCTTGACCAGAAACGAAAACATTCCTTGCCCCTTTCTTTCCTTAGAGAGTCATTGACCGTCATCCTTGACCACAAGGCCGAGTTAATTGGTCAATCTGCTCAACCAGTCTTAACAAAGGTGCTCACCCCGACTGAGATAAAGATGAGCACCTAAACAAGCAAATTTCTCGACAAAGTGACCATTAACTACACGTAGCTTAGTAAGCGGTCACTTCGCAATTGCCCCTTCTCTTACTTAACCACTAGGTCGCCAAAGTAAGGGAAGTTCATCGCGTTGACGATAGGTTCAATCTCAACGTTCGCTTTGGCACCCCAAGCAAGGTTCTGCCAGTGTAGAGGAACGAATGCCGCATCGTTGTATAACGTTGCTTCCACTGTTTTCAGCATTTCAGCACGCTTAGCCGGATCCGTTTCAACGTTTGACGCTTCCACTAGCTTGTCGACTTCTGGGTTTGAGTAGTAACCACAGTTGTATTGGCCTTTACCTGTTGCTTCGTCGCGCGTCATCGTTAAGAACTCAGAGAAGTTCGCTGAATCTTCCGTATCTGAGTGCCAACCAATCATCAGCATGTCCGCTGCACATTTATCAAACTCAGGCCAGTACTGCGCTTTAGGCATAGTCTTTAGATCAACCTTAATACCAATCTTAGATAGCATCGCTGCTGCAGATTGTGCAATCTTGGCATCATTTACGTAGCGGTTGTTTGGCGCCATCATGGTTAAGCTAAAGCCATCTGGGTAGCCTGCTTCAACCATTAGCTGCTTGGCTTTTTCTAGATCAAAACGAGGCACAAGCGCTTCATCATAACCAGCGTAACCTGATGGGCCTTGCTGACCAGCGACCGTCGCGAAACCTTTCATTACTTTCTCAACGATACCTTCGTTGTTAATCGCATGAACAATCGCCTGACGAACACGAACATCTTTCAGTGCTTCATTGCTGTTTTGATTCATTTGGAAAGTGATGATTCGCGTACCTGAAAGGGTCACAAGATCGATATCTGATGCGCTTTGAACACGCTTGTGGTCGTTAGGTGCAACGGGCGCAATCATGTCTACGTCACCAGAAAGCAGCGCAGCTACGCGAGTCGCATCTTCTTTGATTGGTACAAGCGTGAGTTTGTCTACGTTACCTGTATCTTTATCCCAGTAACCATCAAAGCGTTCAAACTCTACTTTTACGCCTTGCTCACGAGCCGTTACGATGAATGGGCCGGTACCAGACACATTGGTCGATGCGAACGAGTTACCGTGCTTCACAACTTCTGCTTTGTCTTTGCCATCAGCAGTCGAGCCCGTGTAGAACTTGCTGTCCATCGGGAAGATGTAAGTGGCTGTTTGCAGTACTAATGGGTAAGCACCTTTGGATACTAGCTCAACTGTGTAGTCGTCCACTTTAGTCATCTTCTCGTATGGTTCAAAGATGGCTTTAAAGTCTGGCGAATTTTTCAAACGCTCAAATGTCCATACGACATCATCTGCGGTTAGCTCATTACCAGAGTGGAATTTCACACCTTTGCGCAGAACAAAGCGGAAAGTGGTGTCATCCACACGCTCCCAGCTTTCTGCAAGGCGAGATTCAAAATCAAGAGATTGGGTGTAACGCACTAGAGGGTCAAATACCATGTGCGACATCTGCAGCGTACCACCAGAAAGCTGCTCATGTGGGTCTAGTGATACTGGGTCAGCATCATAAGCCACTTTAATCGCTACTTCTTGTGCCGCTGGCTGCTCTACTTTTGCAGCCTCTTGCTCTGCAACTTTCTCTTCTTTTGGTTGCATCGCAAAATAGATACCACCGGCAGCCACTACTGCGACGGCGACTGCAATCTTGGTTTTCATACTCATCTGCATAACTCCTTATGCGGGATAGCTATCCCTAGTTTATGTTGTGTTTGCATCTTAGCTATTCGTAGGCCCCTGCCCTTGAATAGGTCGGCTTAAGCCGTTTTTACCTCTTCTCTTAAGCCAGTAAATTCCGGCATTAAGGAAATAAGTTGTTTGCTGTATTCGTGTTGAGGATCGGTGTAGAGCTGCTCAGTAGGAGCTACCTCCAACAACGTACCCATTTGCATCACGCCGACCCGATCGCACATCTGACGAATCACTGGTAAGTCATGACTAATGAATAGCATGGTGAGGTTTAACTCATCTTGCAGGTCTTTAAGTAGATTGAGAATTTGCGCCTGTACCGATACATCCAGCGCTGAGGTTGGTTCATCACAAATCAACAACCTTGGACGCGTTGCCAAAGCGCGAGCGATTGAAATACGTTGGCGCTGACCACCCGAAAACTCATGGGGATACTTCACACCCGCCATTTTTCCTAGGCCGACGTGATCCAATAGATCGTTAACGATCTGTCTCGTTTCTGTTTCATTGCGAGTCAGTTTGTGGAATCGAATCGGTTCGGCAATGATGTCGAAAATTTTCATTCTCGGGTTCATTGACGTATATGGATTCTGGAACACCATCTGCATTTGACGACGCAGCGGGCGGCGTTCTTTCTCTGATTTCAGGCTAGTAAGGTCGATACCTTCAAATGTCACTCTGCCTGAGTTTGGTTGATACAAACCGGCAATGACGCGGGCAATGGTCGATTTACCCGAACCCGATTCACCCACTAAGCCAAATGTCTCACCTTCATGGACTTCAAAGCTGACATTATTTGAAGCTTGGACGTATTCACGGCGACTTTCAAACAACGAGTCCTTGGTAATAAAGCGAAGGTTTACATTCTCAACTTGTAATAGCGGGCCAGTATAATCTCGATGATCTTGGCTTTGACCTAACCAGTGATTCTTTACATCAAGTTGCTCCATCTCGTGGGCTTCTTCGATATAGCTCACTAGCGGGAAACGGTCCAACTTGATATCTGAACGAGGCACAGCAGAAATCAAACTGCGTGTATAAGCGTGGTCTGGGTCGCCAAGCACTTTCGCGGTTGGCCCAAATTCAACCAAATCACCACGGTACATCACCGCCACTCGGTCAGTTACATTGGATACCACACCCATATCATGGGTGACCAACATACAGCCGACGTTTTTCTTAATACAAAGCTCTCGAATCAAATTAAGGATCTGATCTTGAATGGATACATCAAGAGCCGTAGTCGGTTCGTCTGCGATAATAAGATCAGGCTCACCAGCCAGTGCGATCGCAATAACCACGCGCTGACGCATACCACCAGAGAACTGATGCGGGAATTGTTTAAGACGGTTTTCTGGTTGTGGGATACCCACCTGTTGCATCAAAGAGAGGGCGCGTTGATACGCTTCTTCATCTGATACCTGCATATTGGCATGGATGGTTTCTTTAAGCTGATGCTCTACCGTGAAAAGAGGGTTTAAGGAAGTCATCGGGTCTTGGAAGATAAATCCAATTTTTGAACCACGAACTTTGCGCATCTGCTGGGGTGTTAGACCCGAGATCTTCTCACCATCTAAAAATACTTCGCCATCAGCAATGACCCCTGGAGGGCTTAATAAGTCGATTACCGCATTACCAACGGTGGATTTACCTGCACCCGACTCACCAACCACGCCAACAATTTCTCCACGTTCAATATTGAACGATAGAGACTTAACGGCGGCGTGAACACCATGGCGAGATGGGTATTCAATACGAAGATCTTTTACTTCTAAAAGTGACATTACCAGACCTCTACTGCTATGGCAGTTTTCTGCCCTGTCTGATACCTGTCATCAGAACAATTACGTGCTTCAGAGAAGAAATAGCTGAACGTCTCAACAACTACCTTCTATCAATACTCTGAAAAACCGCGAACTAAACAACAGGTATTAAAGTGAATCCATTCTTTGTCAGTACATCATTCTGACAGTTACAAGTTGAACAATTTGGCAAAAAATTCACAGAAAAGCAACAAATACAGTGAAAAAAGTCGAATTTGCGCATATTTTAAGCAGCTCATAAACGAATATTTGCATAAGCAATCATGCTAACTTATCGAAAAATCTCGTTAAAACCACGTAATAGTAGGCTTTATAAGGGCTTCTTATTTAAATCATGTAAAACCGCAGGAATATTTATCCAAAAGCACGAATATAAATTCATTAACAAAAACAAAACAAGATTTTATTAAGAAACAAAAAATCAACACGCAAAACTAGATTAAAAACCACAAACCAGACCAATCGACTAGATAATCCAAATAAAACAGTTAATTTAACAATAGTTGATATTTCGGGGTGGCATGGGTTATTTGTTGAAATTACAACCCCCAAAACGACATGAAAAAAGTGGGAAGATGAGTTCGCTAAGCAGAAAAGGGCTTCTATAGAGATCGGTGAAGAGACATTTTTTGAATATCAGGCAAACCCCACTCTACTCGAAGTTCAGATCTCCAAACGTAAAAAAGCCCCAATCTTTCGACTAGGGCTTCTATGGAGATCGGTGAAGAGACATTCTTTGAACATCAGGCGAACCCCACTCTATTCGAAGTTCAGATCTTCAAATGTAAAAAAGCCCCGTCATTTCTGACGAGGCTTTCTATAGAGATCGGTGAAGAGACATACTTTGAACATCAAGCGAACCCCACTCTATTCGAAGTTCAGATCTTCAAATGTAAAAAAGCCCCGTCATTTCTGACGAGGCTTTCTTATAGTGGTCGGTGAAGAGGGATTCGAACCCCCGACCCTCTGGTCCCAAACCAGATGCGCTACCAAGCTGCGCTATTCACCGACAAAATTAATGGGGTGGCTAACGAGATTCGAACTCGCGACCACCGGAATCACAATCCAGGGCTCTACCAACTGAGCTATAGCCACCACTAATTTTTTTGTATAACCGCCTTAGCGATTATTGAATATAGTGGTCGGTGAAGAGGGATTCGAACCCCCGACCCTCTGGTCCCAAACCAGATGCGCTACCAAGCTGCGCTATTCACCGACTTATGTTTTGTCCCGATAAAATCGAAACTGGAAACCTCTATCTACTAAGTAAACTGGGTTACCGAAATAATGGGGTGGCTAACGAGATTCGAACTCGCGACCACCGGAATCACAATCCAGGGCTCTACCAACTGAGCTATAGCCACCACTATCTGTTTTACCGATATTCCTCCAGGCAAATGGCGCGCCCGAAAGGATTCGAACCTTCGACCTTTGGCTCCGGAGGCCAACGCTCTATCCAGCTGAGCTACGGGCGCATGCCCCATCGGCGGAGTGGAATAATACGTATATCACACTATGTCGTCTAGTACTTTTTCAAGTTTTTTTATCGTTTGACGCCTTTTTGGGCGATTGATAGCGAATAAAACCCTACAAATGGTGTGACATACCCCTTGCCATGGACAAGTTGTTGTTTATTGCAACATCTGGTCGATATATAATCACCTAGTATTTACATTGATTTAACCACGTTAAACCTTGTAGAACATCTTATACTCTAATATCAGTGCGAATAAAAACATCAGCCAACAATGATAACGCATTGGAATAATAATAGGTGAGTCAGAGCTCATCTTCTGGAATGTACAGTGAGTTAAATGGATATGTCTCGAAAAATCTTTACCGCTTTTATAGCGGCAGCGACGTTTTCTTCTGCTGCGTTTGCCTTAAACGTCAGCCCTGAAGAGCACGATGCGATTGCAGAAAGAATCAAACCCGTCGGTGATGTTTATCTAGCTGGTGCTGAGCCTGTTGTCGTAGAGAGAAGCGGCCCAAGAGATGGCGCGACTGTTTACGGAACATTTTGTACCGCATGCCATAGCACAGGCGTCAGTGGCGCACCTATCACAGGTGATGCAGGTGATTGGGCTCCTCGTATCGCAAAAGGTAAAGATGTCCTGACCGATCATGCCATCAATGGTTTCAATGCAATGCCTGCCAAAGGGTCGTGTATGGACTGCTCTGATGAAGAGATTATTGCCGCCATTGACCACATGATCGAAGGTCTGTGATTAGCAAAACAGTATCAAAAGGCTTGGCAAATAGAGTTAAGCCTTTGAATATTCTGTTTTATAAAAATAGATTCAAGAGAAGCGTTTTTGTGACGATACAATAAATAGGCAGTACGATTTTCGAACACTTTCGGAGATGCTTATGAAAATCACATCCAATGCATACCTCCCTCAACCTATGGAGAATCACATTCATGAGCAACAAGTTAAGCCTTCACGCCGTGCCGATGACAATTCTAAAATTGATACGCACGACATCCAATCCAAACAGCAACTCCGTCAGATTGTTGAGCATCTCAATTCCGCACTGCCTGAACTGAGTAATAGTTTGAGTGCCAATATTGTCCATCATGGCGGTCAAGCAATGATCGAGATACGTAATGGGGATACCGTGGTGAAGCGTATTTCTGATGGTGAAATACTCGCGTTTGTTGAGTCCCGAAAAAGCGGAACGCCTCACCTAATTGATCAGTACATCTAGTCTTTCTTAAACATCGCTCTTAGGTTGGCAATATGTGCCTGCCCTTTTGCCATGCGCTCTTCTTGAGTAACCGGCTTTTTAGTCGCCTCCCATTCCACATCGTCAAAAGGAAGCTCATCCAAAAAGCGACTTTGTGTTGGTTTAATTAACTCACCAAACTGGCGACGTTCACGACACATCGTAAAGGTCAGTTCTTTCTGAGCGCGGGTAATGCCCACATACATAAGACGTCGCTCTTCTTCGACATTCTCTTCATCAATACTGGTTTGGTGAGGAAGGATGCCTTCTTCAGTACCAATCAAATAGACATAAGGGAACTCTAGACCTTTTGAGGCGTGTAGCGTCATTAACTGTACTGCATCGCTGTCATCATCTTCTTCACCGCGCTCCATCATGTCACGCAGTGTCAAACGCTGAACCACTTCTTTAAGCGTTTTCTCTTCTTGGTCATAGTTGTCACCTTCGAGGTCGGCGACAATCCAAGAGTACAGGTCAGACACGTTCTTCATGCGCATTTCAGCGGCTTTCGGGCTTGAAGAAGTTTCGTATAACCAATCTTCGTAATTGATATCACGCACCAATGAACGTACCGCTTCAACGGTATCACCACGCTCCGCTTGATCGGCAATCTTCACCAGCCAAGCAGTAAAACGACGTAGGTTTTCTAAACCTCGACCAGAAAGATGCTGCTCAAGCCCCATCTCAAAACTGGCTTCAAACAAACTTTTACCACGCATATTGGCGTAACTGCCTAGCTTCTCTAGCGTCACAGGACCAATTTCGCGCTTTGGCGTGTTCACAATACGGATGAAAGCGTTGTCATCATCCGGGTTCACCAGCACTTTGAGGTAAGCCATGATGTCTTTGATTTCTGCTCGCGCGAAGAAAGACGTACCGCCTGAGAGTTTGTATGGCACTCGGTTTTGCATCAGAGATTTTTCAATCAAGCGCGATTGATGATTACCACGATACAAAATGGCGTAATCACGATACTCGGTTCGATTTAAAAACTTATGGGCAATGATTTCACCGGTGACACGCTCTGCTTCATGCTCTTCGTTTTTCGCTAACAATACCTTTAGCTTTTCGCCGTCTGGTAACTCAGAGAACAGAGACTTTTCATACACGTGCGGGTTATTGGCAATCAAAATGTTAGCACTGCGCAAGATGCGGTTGGTCGAGCGGTAATTCTGCTCAAGCTTAATCAGCTTAAGATTTGGATAGTCTTCACCAAGCAACACCAAGTTTTGCGGCTTAGCACCACGCCATGAATAGATAGACTGATCGTCATCGCCTACTACGGTCAAGCGCGCTCGCTCACCAACGATGAGTCTCACCAACTCATATTGGCTGGTGTTGGTATCTTGATATTCATCCACCAGCAAGTAGCGAATGCGGTTTTGCCAGCGCTGACGAACCTCTTCGTTGGTTCTGAGTAACCAAACAGGTAGTGCAATCAAATCATCAAAATCGAGTGCGTTATATGCCTTCATCTGCTTTTGGTACATTTCAAAGCAGAAAGCAAACAGCTGTTGCTGCTCACCCTTCGCGCGCGCTTTGGCTTGCTCAGGTGTCAGCATGTCGTTTTTCCAGTTTGAAATGGTACTTAACAGGCTACGCAGTAGGTCTTTGTCCCCATCGATCTGCTTTTCGGTCAGCTCTTTCAGCAGCGCCATTTGGTCTTGGTCATCAAACAGAGAGAAGCCGGCTTTCAAACCTAGATGTTTGTACTCTCGCTTAAGAATGGTCAAACCTAAGGTATGAAAAGTAGAGACCATCAACCCTTTCGCTTCTTGCTTACCCAATGTTTGGCCGACACGCTCTTTCATTTCACGCGCCGCTTTATTAGTAAAGGTTACCGCCGCGATGTTGCGCGCCTTATAGCCACACTGCTGAACCAAGTACGCAATCTTATTGGTAATAACGCGCGTTTTACCTGACCCTGCGCCAGCTAGTACTAGGCATGGGCCCGATACATACTTAACCGCTTGGTCTTGTCCGGGATTCAGCTTCATGGTGTTCTCATTGGGTAAAAATAATGGCGCTTATAATAATGGCGCAATAGTTCAATTGCTATTATTAATACATCGCCCTTTTGAGCCATATCATCAGGCAAAAATAGAGTAATTACTCAACTAAATTTACTGATATTTGCACAATTTTTATTGCACTACTGGGCAGTAATTGATCTATAATGAATGAACGTTCATTCATTGGTGGTTTCATATAATGGCCAACAACACTAACGTAGATAAGCAACAGCAGATACTCGATGCCGCAGAAAAGCTAATTGCAGAGACAGGCTTTCATGGACTGTCGATGCATAAAGTAGCGAAAGAAGCTGGCGTTGCAGCGGGTACCATCTACTGTTACTTCTCCGACAAAGAAGATTTACTCAATGAGGTGCGTTTGCGCGTCGCTCAACGAATCGCTACCGCAGTTCAGGCAGACGTTGATGATTCTGAACCATTAAAAGTGCGCTATCGTACTATGTGGTTGAACATTTGGAACTTAGCGGCGTCAAACATCAATGCATTGAGTAACCGGGTTCAATACGAATCGCTTCCTTGTTCTTCTGAGAAATCAATCCGACTATTAGAAAAGAAGATGTTCTTTAAGGTAGACCGATTATTTGAAGAAGGCAAAGAGCAAGGCGTATTTAAACCTCTAGCTAACGAAGTACTATCGGGGCTAACTTTTGAAGCTTGTGTTGCGCTTGCTCGAAAACACGCTTTGGGATTTTACCACCTTGACGACGAAGCGCTTGAAGCGGCTATCGACGCAAGCTGGGATGCAATAATTAATCACTAACTTGGAGTTCTGATTAGAATGAAAAAGTGGACTTTCTTTATGATTGTAATCGCCGTACTACTGTTTGGTAGTGTGATTGGTTTCAATCTATTTAAGCAACAAAAAATTGCCGAGTATATGGCAAACCTACCAGAACCTGAGTTTCCGGTTACGGTCACTGAAGTACAGGCAACGGACTGGGTGCCAGTGATTGAAGCGATCGGCTTCATTGAACCAAACCAAGGCGTAACAGTAGCGAACGAAACCAGTGGTGTGATTGACGTAATCAGCTTTGAGTCAGGTACTCAAGTTGAAGAAGGTCAGCCTCTTATCACTCTGGACTCTCAAGTTGAAAAAGCCAACCTAAAGAGTGCTCAAGCTAAGCTGCCTGCAGCAAAAGCGAAGTACAAGCGCTACCAAGGCCTATACAAAAAAGGCTCTATTTCAAAAGAAGCGTATGACGAAGCAGGTGCAAACTACTTCTCACTACAAGCGGAAATTGAAAGCCTTAAAGCGTCTATCGACCGCCGTGAAATCAAAGCACCATTTGCAGGTGTTGTTGGTATTCGTAACGTTTACTTAGGTCAATACCTACAAGCGGGCAGCGATATTGTTCGTCTAGAAGATACGACGGTAATGCGCCTTCGCTTTACGGTTCCTCAGTCTGATATTTCTCGTATCAAACTCGATCAACAAGTGGATATTTTCGTCGACGCATACCCAGAGAAAACATTCAAAGGCTCAATCTCTGCTATTGAACCAGCGGTTAACGTTCAAAGTGGTCTAATCCAAGTTCAAGCGGATATTCCAAACAGTGATGGCCAACTGCGTAGCGGTATGTTCGCACGCGCTAACATCATTCTTCCTAAGATCGAAAACCAAGTAGCACTTCAGCAAACAGCGATTACTTATACGCTTTACGGTGACAGTGTGTACATCGTAACTGAAGAAGAAGGCGCTAAACGCGTTAAGCAGCATGTGATTAAAGTGGGTGAGCGTGCCGCAGATGTTGCTCACGTACTTGAAGGTGTGAAACCGGGTGATGTGGTCGTAACGTCTGGTCAGGTTCGTCTAAGCAACCATGCGAAAGTTCGCATCGTAGAAAGTGATGCAACTACCCCACCTGCTGAAACACCAATGCTGTAATTGGAGGAATCATGCGCTTTACTGATGTTTTTATTAAACGTCCAGTTCTGGCGATTTCGATCAGCTTCTTGATAGCTCTGCTTGGTTTCCAAGCCATCTTCAAGATGCAGGTGCGTGAATACCCAGAAATGACAAACACGGTAATTACCGTGTCTACTGGCTACTATGGTGCCAGTGCCGACCTTATCCAAGGCTTTATTACTCAGCCTTTAGAACAAGCGGTCGCGCAGGCCGATAACATCGACTACATGACGTCTTCGTCTGTATTGGGCACGTCTACGATCACCGTAAACATGAAGCTCAATACGGACCCGAATGCGGCATTGGCTGATGTATTGGCAAAGACTAACTCGGTTCGTTCTCAACTTCCAAAAGAAGCAGAAGATCCAACGGTAACCATGTCGACCGGTTCAACAACCGCGGTACTTTACATCGGTTTCACTAGTGAAGAGTTATCTTCAAGCCAGATCACTGACTACCTTGAACGTGTAATCAACCCTCAGCTATTCACCGTAAGCGGTGTCTCTAAGGTTGACCTATACGGCGGTATGAAATACGCACTTCGCGTATGGCTAGACCCAGCCAAGATGGCTGCACTTAACCTAACCGCTTCTGATGTTATGGGCGTGCTCAATGCCAACAACTATCAGTCAGCAACAGGTCAAGCTATTGGTGAGATGGTGCTATACAACGGCAGTGCTGACACCCAAGTTTCTAACACTGAAGAGCTTGAAGCTTTAGTCGTTAAAACAGATGAAGGTGAAGTCATTCGTCTAGGCGACATCGCCAAGGTAACGCTAGAGAAAAGCCACGACGTCTACCGTGCAAGTGCTAACGGTCAAGAAGCAGTGGTTGCTGCAATCAACGCAGCGCCGAGTGCTAACCCAATCAACATCGCAGCAGATGTACTTGAACTACTTCCACAATTGGAACGTAACCTACCAAGTAACATCAGCATGAACGTGATGTACGACTCAACGGTCGCGATCAACGAATCTATCCAAGAAGTAATTAAAACAATCTTGGAAGCAGCACTGATTGTACTGGTGGTGATTACGCTATTCCTCGGTTCTTTCCGTGCGGTATTGATCCCGATTGTCACTATTCCACTGTCGCTCATTGGTGTGGCAATGGTAATGCAATCTATCGGCTTCTCATGGAACTTGATGACACTACTGGCGATGGTACTTGCTATCGGTCTGGTGGTGGATGACGCGATCGTTGTACTCGAAAACGTCGACCGTCATATCAAGCTAGGTGAGTCTCCATTTAGAGCAGCCATCATTGGTACGCGCGAGATTGCGGTTCCTGTAATCGCGATGACTCTGACGCTAGGTGCGGTATATGCGCCAATCGCAATGATGGGTGGTATCACCGGCTCGCTATTTAAAGAGTTTGCTTTAACCCTTGCCGGCTCGGTATTTGTTTCCGGTATTGTGGCACTGACTCTATCACCTATGATGTGTTCAAAAATGCTTAAGGCGAATGAAGAGCCAAGCAAATTTGAACAAAAAGTGCATTCCGTTTTAGACAGCATGACAAACCGCTATGCCGGTATGTTGAAAGCGGTAATGGACCATCGTCCAGTGGTTTTAGCGTTCGGTATCATCGTATTTGCCAGCCTGCCAATTCTGTTCAAGTTCATCCCAAGTGAACTTGCACCATCAGAAGATAAAGGCGCGGTCATGTTGATGGGTACAGGCCCATCGAATGCGAACTTAGATTACCTACAAAACACCATGAACCACGTAAACCAAATTCTGTCTGATCAGCCAGAAGTTGAGTTCGCGCAGGTGTTTACGGGTGTACCAAGCTCTAACCAAGCGTTTGGTATTGCATCAATGGTACCTTGGAGTGAGCGTGAAGCGTCTCAATCTGAAGTAGCAAACCGTGTAGGCCAATTAGTGGGTGACGTACCAGGAATGGCAGTAACTGCATTCCAGATGCCTGAACTTCCGGGTGCGGGTTCTGGTCTACCAATCCAGTTCGTTATCACTACGCCTAACAGCTTTGAAAGCCTATTCACTATCGCGACAGAAGTTCTGACCGAAGTGAAAAACAGCCCGATGTTCGTCTACTCTGACTTGGATCTAAACTACGATTCAGCGACGATGAAAATCAACATCGACAAAGACAAAGCAGGTGCATACGGCGTAACCATGCAAGACATCGGTATCACTCTAGGTACTATGATGGCGGATGGCTACGTAAACCGTATCGACTTAAACGGTCGTTCTTACGAGGTTATTCCTCAAGTAGAGCGTAAGTGGCGCCTAAACCCAGAATCGATGAAAAACTACTATGTGCGTGCCGCAGATGGTAATGCGATTCCTCTGGGTAGCTTGATCAGCATTGATGTTGTGGCTGAGCCTCGCTCACTACCACACTTCAACCAGCTAAACTCTGCAAGTGTGGGTGCGGTACCTGCGCCGGGCACTGCAATGGGTGATGCAATTACATGGTTTGAAGATATTGCTGCAAGCAAACTTCCAGCAGGTTACAACCACGACTACATGGGTGAAGCTCGTCAATACGTAACAGAAGGTAGCGCACTATACGCCACCTTTGGTTTGGCACTGGCGATCATCTTCTTGGTTCTAGCGATTCAATTCGAATCTCTAAAAGACCCAATGGTTATCATGGTATCTGTACCGCTCGCAATCTGTGGTGCTTTGATTGCCCTCGCTTGGGGCGCAGCGACCATGAACATCTACTCGCAGGTTGGTCTGATTACCCTCGTCGGTTTGATTACCAAACACGGTATCTTGATTTGTGAGGTTGCGAAAGAAGAGCAGCTACACCATAAGAAGAGCCGTATCGATGCAGTGATGGAAGCGGCGAAAGTACGTCTGCGCCCTATCCTAATGACAACTGCCGCGATGATTGCGGGTCTTATCCCACTGATGTACGCAACAGGTGCAGGTGCCGCTCAGCGCTTCAGTATCGGTATTGTTATCGTTGCTGGTCTAGCGATTGGTACTCTGTTTACCCTATTCGTACTACCAGTGATCTACAGCTACCTAGCAGAGAAACATAAACCTCTGCCAGTATTTGTAGAGGACAAAGATCTGGAAAAGCTAGCGCGAGTTGACGAAGCGAAAGCGGCTTGTCGCGAACTCGCGAAAAACAACCAATAAGTTGTTAAGTCGCTAAAGGCCACCTCGGTGGCCTTTTTTATACCTCACAACTTGAATCGCTTTTTTACTCTCTAATGGGCGACTTTCTAGATTGAATTACTTAAAATGTCGTCAACGATACAGGAGTGATAACCACTATGTTTGATCCAAAAAAATTAGAGCAGATCGCTAAACAGATTCATGATTCAATGCCTCAGCCAGTGAAAGACTTAGGTTCAGACGTTGACCAAAAAGTTCGCCAAGTAATCCAAGGCCAACTCAACAAGCTTGACGTTGTAAGCCGCGAAGAGTTTGACGTACAAACTCAAGTGCTGCTGCGCACTCGTCAAAAGCTCACTGAAATGGAAAAGAAACTGGCTGACCTAGAAGAAAAACTAGCAGACAAGTAATCCAATACGTTCAATGAACACAAAAGAAAAGGGCTTGGTCAGTGACCAAGCCCTTTGTTTTTAGATGTTGTGTTTTTTGTATTTATCACCCCAGTCTGCCTGGAGTTCTTACTGCTTTGCTATTTGTTTGCAATTACGCAGTACTAAGGTTTTATTTCTAGGTGAAGGCGCGCAGTTTGCAATCGCAAATGAGCACCTTCGACAACGAAATAAAACATTAAGGCAAGTAATTTAGCCGCCCACCGCGATGTTCTTCATATCGGTCATGTAACCACGCAGCTCTTCACCGATGTATTCTACTGGGTGGTTACGAATCGCTTCATTTACCGCGATTAGCGTTGCGTTATCTACTTGGTTCGATGTCTCACCTAGGCCTTTACCGATAACATCCGTTGATACTGATGGCATGAACTTCTCACGCAGTAGCGGTGTTGCTACGTTAGCGAATAGATAGTTACCGTATTCGGCTGTATCTGAAATTACTACGTTCATCTCGTATAGACGCTTACGTGCAATAGTATTCGCGATTAGTGGCAGCTCGTGCAGTGATTCGTAGTAAGCCGACTCATCAATGATGCCTGATGCCGTCATTGCTTCGAATGCTAGCTCAACACCTGCGCGTACCATAGCAATCATTAGAATACCGTTATCAAAGTACTCTTGCTCTGAGATTTCTACATCCGTTGCTGGGTAGTTTTCGAATGCGGTTTCACCTGTCTCTGCACGCCAGCCTAGTAGGTTCGCATCATCATTTGCCCAGTCAGCCATCATAGTGCTAGAGAAATGACCTGTGATTACGTCATCCATGTGCTTGTTGTACAGCGGACGCATGAGATCTTTCAGTTCTTCTGACAGCTCAAATGCTTTGATTTTTGCTGGGTTTGATAGACGGTCCATCATGTGGGTGATGCCACCAAATTTCAGTGCTTCTGTGATGGTTTCCCAACCGTATTGAAGCAGCTTACCTGCGTAGCCTGGGTCGATACCGTCAGCAATCATCTTCTCGTAACATACGATAGAACCCGCTTGCAGCATGCCACATAGGATAGTTTGCTCACCCATTAGGTCAGATTTTACTTCCGCTACGAAAGATGACTCTAGACAGCCCGCGCGGTGACCACCCGTTGCTGCCGCCCATGCTTTAGCGATATCCCAACCTTCACCTTGTGGATCGTTCTCTGGGTGAACAGCGATAAGCGTTGGAACACCAAAGCCACGTTTGTATTCTTCACGTACTTCTGTACCCGGACACTTAGGAGCAACCATCACTACCGTTAGGTCTTTACGGATTTGCATGCCCTCTTCAACCACGTTGAAGCCGTGCGAGTAACCCAATGCAGCGCCTTGTTTCATTAGTGGCATTACTGTCTCAACAACGTTGGTGTGCTGTTTGTCTGGGGTAAGGTTTACCACTAGATCTGCTTGAGGGATTAGCGTTTCGTAGCTACCTACTTCAAAACCGTTTTCTTGAGCATTCTTGAACGACTGACGCTTCTCGTCGATAGCCGCTTGACGTAGTGCATAAGATACATCTAGGCCAGAGTCACGCATGTTCAGGCCTTGGTTAAGACCTTGAGCACCACAACCGACAATCACCACTTTCTTACCTTTTAGGTAGTCTGCTTCTGTTGCAAACTCACTACGGTCCATAAAACGACAGCGACCTAGTTGGTCTAGCTGCTCACGCAAGTTTAATGTATTGAAATAGTTAGCCATTGCTGGGCGCTCCTTTAAGAATTATGTCCATTCGGTCAGTAGGTTTCACTACTGAATAACTCGATACTAATGCAGACATTAAATTGCTTAAAGTGATATATTCACAATTAGTTATTGCAAAAAATGCAACATAGAATTAATCATCGGCTATCTAAGGGACTGCCATTTAATGAACATCAAATGTTTACAGCTCTTCATTCACTTGTGTGAAACCAAAAGCTTCGCCAAAACAGCTTCGGCCATGCACATCAGTCCTTCTGCCCTCAGTCGACAAATACAAAAGCTCGAAGCAGAAACAGGTCAAGCTTTGCTGCTACGCGACAACCGCAGCGTAGAGCTAACTCCATCAGGGAAAAAGCTGCTCCCAGTGGCTTTAAACATCCTCGGAGAATGGCAAAATTATCACGCTCAATTTGCCGAGCTAGACCAAGAGCTTAAAGGCGAAATTCGCCTGTTTTGCTCAGTGACGGCCAGCTATAGCCATTTACCTGAGCTGCTGTCTGAGTTTAGGCTCCGTCACCCATTTATCGAGTTCAAACTATCAACAGGCGACCCAGCACAGGCTATCGATAAGGTATTGAATGATGAAGCGGACATCGCGATTTCAGCCATGCCAGACCAATTGCCATCACGTATTGAATTCGAGCCGATCAGTGAAATTCCACTCTCCGTCATTGCTCCTGCGGGTATCAGTAATTTCGCGCAGCATTTGCAGCAAGAGCAACCCGATTGGAGCCAAATCCCTTTTATTGTGCCGGAAGCAGGCACAGCAAGAGAGCGAGCGAATACTTGGTTTAAGACAATGAAAATCAAACCCAATATTTATGCTCAAGTGGCCGGCCATGAAGCCATTGTCAGTATGGTGGCACTCGGATGTGGAGTGGGTATTGCCCCTGATGTGGTGATCAACAACAGCCCAGTAAGAGATAAGATCGAAAGGCTTAAAGTCGCCTCTATTGCGCCATTTGAACTCGGCGTCTGCTGTAAGCGTTCTCAATTGGATAATCCTTTAGTGAAAGCACTATGGAAGGTTGCCCAAGAGAAGTACATTGCACTCTAGATGTTCTAGCCTAAATACAACAAAGCCACGCAAATGCGTGGCTTTCTATTATTAGTGACAAGCTAGATAACTCGCGAGAACTGCTGTTGACGCGCTTTATCACGTAAGTATTTATCAAAACACATACAGATATTACGAATCAGTAAACGACCACGCAGCGTAACGCGAATTTCATTGTCATCGACTTCCACCAGCTCATCATTGATGAAGGTTTGCAGCAGATCTAAATCTTGCTTGAAGTATTGATTGAAGGTTAAGCCAAACTCTTTTTCAATGAAGGTCTTATCCAGCTTGAAGTTACAAATCAGCTGCTTGATGACTTCGCGACGAATCAAATCGTCTTGGTCTAGCACCACACCCTTCCACAATGCATGACGCTGCTCGTTCACCTGTGCGTAGTATTTCTTCAGCTCTTTTTGGTTTTGACCGTAAGCATCTCCAACCATAGAAATCGCCGACACACCAAAGCCAATCAAGTCACACTCACCTTGAGTGGTGTAACCTTGGAAGTTACGGTGAAGAATGCCATTACGCTGAGCGACTGCTAGCTCATCATCTGGCAGTGCAAAGTGGTCCATACCGATAAACTGGTAACCAGCTCCAGTAAGTGTTGAGATAGTATCTTGCAAGATAGCCATCTTCTCTTTGGCTTGCGGTAAATCTTCATCTTTGATTTTACGCTGCGCAGCAAACAGTTGTGGCATGTGAGCATAGTTAAACACAGACAAGCGACCCGGCTGCATTTCTAGAACTTGCTTTAGTGTTTCCGCAAAAGACTCTTTAGTCTGCTTTGGCAAACCGTAGATAAGGTCTAAGTTGGTTGAGCGGAAACCAAGCTCTTTCGCGCGCTTAACCATTTCAATGATGAAGGCTTCATCTTGCTCACGGTTAACCAATTGCTGCACTTCTTTGTTGAAGTCCTGCACGCCGATACTTAAACGGTTAAAGCCTTCACCACGTAGATGATCCAGCACATCCATCTCGATCTCACGCGGGTCAACTTCGATACTGATCTCAGCAGTCTCTTCAAAGTAAAACTCACCACGCAGAATCGCCATTAAACGGCTGATTTGCGATTTAGTTAAGAAGGTTGGCGTACCACCACCAAAATGAAGCTGTGTAACACGGCGACCTTGTAATAGCGCTGCTCGAGTACGGATCTCTAGCTCAATCACATCTAGATACTCATCCGCTTTGTGGGCATGACGAGTAATCACCTTGTTACAGCCACAGTAGTAGCAAAGCTTGTGGCAAAACGGGATATGGATATATAACGAAATTGGCCTTTCAGGATATGCCGTGCACGCCATGTCGTAATCTGCGATGGTAAACGCTTCATGAAACTCTAACGCGGTTGGGTAAGACGTATAACGAGGGCCAGAATAATTGTATTTATCGAGAACCGATTGGTCCCATACAATTTGTTGGCTTGCGACGACTTGCTGCGACATATTGATATTTCCAATTTGTGACTGAAAAGTCATGGTTATGTGAACGGTCTATTTTGCCATACGTCATCGATTCGATTGGTAAAGCGGGCCGTTTTTTGAGTACCAATACTCAGAATTGATAGTTCGATCACCTCTATTAAGAATAAGCGATCGAACTGTATTTAAGCGAGTTTACTTAAAGCATCTGAATATTGATTTGATTGTTTAAGGGTTGCACCTGTTTTTGTAGCTGCTTTAGCTCTTCAACAATCGATTCTTGCAGGCGAGATTCGGCTTTATGTCGCGCGAGGTTTTGTTGCATACGTTCTTTCTTGGCTAAGTTCTGACGGTTTTCACCACGCGCCATGTCTTTCACCACATGATACAACTCAGAGATCGCAGGATACTCAGCATCAAAATCAACGCGATCTTCACCTTGGACATAATCCATAATGCAGTAAACGCGAATGCTGATTTCTGATAAATCGCACTGACCTTGAATGCCAGCAAGGCACAAGGTGTTCACGTTTTCAAAAATGTTCGCGTTACGTTTATCTATTGCAAGCTTCTGATGTTTAAGCTGCAATTCCTTTTGCTTCTTCAGCTGGAGCA
This sequence comes from Vibrio sp. LaRot3, assembly GCF_027587025.1. GTDB lineage: Bacteria > Pseudomonadota > Gammaproteobacteria > Enterobacterales > Vibrionaceae > Vibrio. Next base: position 57,711 of record NZ_JAPPTI010000011.1, read on the forward strand.
GAAGGTAACCCGCGTATGAAGCTAAGCCAGCAATGATGACTCCACCAGCAATGGCTAATAAGGTTACATTCATGATGCGCTGTTACCCTTTAAATTGGTTCAAATCTAGGCCTTCGAACTGAGAAAGCAGATCATCATCAGTATGCACTTTCTTCTTCGCTGGCTTACTTTCTTGTGGTGCTGGTTCTTGTTCCAATTCCACTTCTTCTTGCTCTTCTTCGTAAAGACCAAGTTGCTTCATTAGAACTTCAATGCGATCAAGTTTCTCATCAACATATTTCTGCAGTCCAGCGCCTAGGCTTTCACCGTTGTCTAAACGATCAAGCAATACGTTTAGTTGCGCGTCATTTTCAAGCATATCTAGCTCTTTCTCAGCAGACACGCGACGCTCAGCTTTAGTTGGCTTTTTAACAGTCTCGACCACTAGAGCAATTTTTTTCTTGCTGCCTAAACGCGGATCGCGCGCTTGACCAGCAGCATGCTCTCTCTGCGCTTTCGCTTCAGAGTTACGTGTACCTGTTTTTAAACCTTTGCGCTTTTTATCTCTTTTGCGTAAGCGACCTTCCACATCAGATTGGGTACGGTTGCGAACAACAATCAGGTCACCGTTGCCACCTGATTTGGCTTTTTTATTACGGCTCATTACTGGGGTTTCCTCAGTAAAATTACATCATTTCCAATAAATTCTAGTTCGAGCTTATCCCGCTCTGCCAAGTACTCAAACGTTTTACGGCTAAAAAAGATGACGTGAGTAACGTCATTTTTATAGTGCCAAGTTGCAAACGCTTCAACATCGATCACCATCTTGGTCATTATACCAAGCCAGCCACCGGGCTTAACTAAATTCAACCATTGCTGCCACACTTGATCGGGCGTATATAAATGCTCAATCACCTCAGTGGCAGTAACAAAATCATATTGTTGTTTGAGGACTGACGTTTCAGGGTGATAGTAAATATCGTACAACGCCATGTTGTAACCCTGCTCTTGTAACATCAAGGATAACGTTGGTCCGGGGCCACAGCCAAAATCTAACCCTTGGCTATTTGCTGGCACTCGCGCCATGATCGGATCTGCCATTCGAGACAAAAATCGTCGATAACCCTCATCTTGTGGGTCATTTTGGTGCAAATCGTACTGTGATTTCTCTGCATCAGAGTCCAACCGCTGCTCAGGATTCACAAACACCAACTCACATACACCGCACTGTAAATACTCGCGACGTTTATCTGAATGGTAATGGTTTGATTGTGAGCCTTGGCAAAGTGGGCAGTTGTGCATCAGTACATCCTCAAACGGGGATGCGAAACATACCAGAAACTGCGGTTAGAGTGGAGCACTATTGTGCAATTAATCGTCAAATTGATAAAAATAGGTATAAAAAAAGCGATAGTGAACTATCGCTTCCTAATGCCTCAAGGGCGAAACTGTGTGGTACGAAAATTTCGTACACCAACTATCCTTTTGTTTTTAGCGCTTTCCTTGCTAATTCCTAACAATTTAGGTGTCGTTTTTCATCGTCCTGATGAATTTTGGCTTTCCTTTTCAACATCCTGTTTCTGGGCTAATCCCTAGCCTGGTTCCGTTTCCCTGTCTAAACCATTAGACGAGTTAACCATCCTTATTGAGTAAGCATCCCGCCTACCTAAAATCCGTTCTCCCACTTCCAAGCGTCCCTCGCTTGCATCCTTGGAGACCATCCTAGTCTGTTTTCCTCGATCTGCTCCGTGCAGATGCAATCACTTTACTCTGATCATCTTTCGAAACAACAACAACAAAGAAAAAATCACATAAACATTCTTCCCCAATTTTTAAAGCAAATAATTTCAAAAACTTAAAACAAGCTTCTTCCATTTCATCGCAGCAAAAATAGCAAATGTCTTACACAGAAAGCAGAAGATTGAGCCTTGGCATCGACCGGTGTCCGTGACGTAACGCCGCTTTTTCTCCGCGCCAATAAAAAAGAGCGACAACTTAAGTTATCGCTCTTTTATTGATTGATTTGAGGTAGAGAAAAATTACTAATGCAAACCACCTACATATTTAGATAAGGTATCAATATCTTCATCAGTTAACTTCTTGGCAATATCACGCATCATGGCGTTCATATCATTACCACGGTTACCATCACGGAATTTCATTAACTGGGATTTAACATAGTCGGCCTGCTGGCCAGAGATTTTCGGGAAGCCAGACAGCTCTGTTCCGTTACCTCGCGGACCGTGACAGGCAATACAAGCGGTTAAGCCTCGCTCTGCATCACCCGCGGTATACAGCACCTTGCCCTGCTCGACGACATTTTCTGGGGTTGTACTGTGTGCAATAGGTAAAGATGCATAGTACGCAGCCAGATCTGCCATGTCTTGCTCAGTCAAAGGCAAAGCCATACCGCTCATTACTGGATCGTAGCGACCTTTGTCCCCATTACTTGTCATACCTAATTTTAGGTCTTTCAGCTGTTTTTCTATATACTTCGCATGCTGACCAGCAAGTGATGGGTACATTCCGAGTAAACTGTTGCCGTCAGCTCCATGACATGCAATACAAGTTTGTGATTTGCTTTTACCAGCTTCTATGTCGCCTTGGGCCCATAGGGAGCTACTGGCTAAAAGGCTCACAATTAGCACTAATTTATTCATGACATTCCATTATAATTATTAATCTTCCAGTACCACTCTCAAAAGTCACTCATGATATAATCAGTGACCTTATGCCGAGTACGGATATTTTACACAATTTCACAAAAAAGTAATCAATTGACTACACAAAGTCGAGATGGAGTTAACAGTGAACGTAAAAATTAGTTACCAAAACACCCATTTCATCACAAGTGCACCTGACATCCGTCATTTGCCAGAAGATGAGGGCATCGAAATTGCGTTTGCCGGACGCTCCAACGCAGGTAAGTCGAGCTCATTAAACCGCCTTACCAACCAGAAAAGCCTAGCAAAAACCAGTAAAACTCCCGGCCGTACACAGCTCATTAACCTTTTTAAGGTAGCTGAAGGTTGCCATATCGTCGACCTACCGGGCTACGGCTTTGCCCAAGTTCCACTAGAAATGAAGAAAAAGTGGCAGAAATCGCTAGGTGAATACTTGCAGCAACGCCAGTGTCTAAAGGGCTTAGTGGTATTGATGGATATTCGCCACCCAATGAAAGATCTCGACCAACAGTTAATCTACTGGGCTGTGGACAGTGGCATTCCAGTACAAGTGCTATTAACGAAAGCAGACAAGCTGAAAAGTGGCGCTCGAAAAGCACAAGTATTAAAGATTCGCGAATCTTCACTTGGCTTTGGCGGTGATGTCAAAGTAGATGCTTTCTCGTCATTGAAAGGGCTCGGTGTCGATGTACTACGTAAAAAGCTTGATGAGTGGTTCGCGCCTGCTTTAGAGCAGTTAATCGAACAAGCGGATGAGATTGAAGCGGACGAACCGGCTGAGCAACAAAGCGACGCTGAATAATCGCTTTTAAACCAATATATGATTCCAAAGCCTCGTATTCACGAGGCTTTTTTATTACCTATAAAATCGACAGCAGGCAATAAAAAACCCCGCCATAAAGACGGGGCAACGGGAGAGAATTAATCTTGATTTATTATTATGTTGCCTAGCATTTCTTATTGCAGCGTCGTTTGCAACACTCTGCCGGTCGCTTGAAATTCCAACATCGTAGTAAGGTAATCTTGCTACACACCTCGTCAATACAGGTCAAACATCCACCACCACCATGCAAATAGGTTAATTAATTGGCTTTAATTTTTTAGCAAAAATAACAAAAGTGTGAATGGAGGAATATTACAAAACTTTGCTAAATTACAAATTTTGTTGCTGAAGAAGAGATTTACGAGAACTTGGTCGAGAAGCCGACGATTTAAGCACAATTTCTATGCGGATAATGACAAGGCATTCAATTGATTGGGATTTTTCTTTGGCACAATAAAAAACGCCCCAGTCAAACACTGACTGGGGCGGCTGAATCAGCCTAATCCAATAACGTGAAACAAAAGGTCTGAAAGATAGAACATCTTACCTCTGTACCCTACGCGTTTTAATGTACAACAATTGGTCAGATTTGCAAAGTGCTTTCGTAAGTTTTTTTCAAATGTATTTTATTTAACTACACATAACCCTTGTCACTACAGGCTTTTTTAGCGACAAAAAAAAGCCAGCGTTTGTGCGCTGGCTCATGTTATTTCACTCAATTAGGTCATTTTTTGTCTAGTGCGCCTGATCCCAGTTGTCACCGTGACCTGCTTCAGCAATTAGCGGCACTTCAAGTTGAGCGGCAGATTCCATCAATTCTTGTACTTTTGTTTCAATTTCGGCTAAAGCTGACTCTTGAACCTCAAACACCAATTCATCGTGCACTTGCATCAGTAGTTTAACGCGACCATCGCCTTCTTTTTCAATCCACTCGTCCACCAACAGCATCGCTTTCTTGATGATATCCGCGGCTGTACCTTGCATCGGCGCATTAATCGCTGCACGCTCCGCCGCTTTACGACGCATACCGTTACGCGATTTGATTTCTGGTAGGTGCAAACGACGACCAAAAATGGTTTCAACATAGCCCTGCTCTGCCGCTGCGCTTCGTGTATCTTCCATATATTGCATTACACCTGGGTAACGCTCGAAATAAGTATCCATGTACTGCTGAGCTTCACCACGCGGAATACCTAACTGCTTAGCAAGACCAAATGCGCTCATACCGTAGATAAGACCGAAGTTAACCGCTTTCGCGCGGCGGCGTTGCTCTGAAGAGACTTGATCGATATCGACACCGATAATTTCAGCCGCCGTTGCAGCGTGGATGTCTTTACCTTGACGGAACGCATCAAGCAACGCTTTGTCACCTGATAGGTGAGCCATAATACGCAGTTCAATTTGCGAATAATCGACAGCCATGATCTTATAGCCATGTGGCGCAATGAATGCCTGACGAATACGACGTCCTTCTTCGTTACGAATTGGAATGTTCTGTAAGTTAGGATCGGTTGAAGAAAGACGGCCTGTTGCGGTTACCGCTTGGTGGTAAGAAGTATGCACACGCCCTGTCTCTGCGTTAATCATCTTCGGTAGCTTATCGGTGTAAGTCGATTTCAACTTCGCTAAGCCACGGTACTCTAGGATTAACTTAGGTAATGGGTAATCTAAAGCCAGTTCTTGCAACACTTCTTCATTAGTTGAAGGTGTACCTGATGGCGTCTTCTTAATAACCGGAAGTCCCATCTTTTCAAACAAAATCGCTTGTAGCTGCTTAGGTGAGTTCATGTTGAACTCTTGCTCTGCAAGTTCATAGGCTTTCTGTTCAAGTTCATCTAAGCGAACAGCAATCTCTTGCGATTGCGCTGAAAGCTTCATGTCATCAATCAAGACACCGGTACGTTCGATACGCGATAGTACTGGCACTAATGGCATTTCTACCTCATGGTAGATCCCATTTAGTTTGTCATCTTGCTCTAGGTTTTCATTTAAACGCTGATGCAAACGTAACGTCACATCGGCATCTTCCGCTGCGTATGGCGATGCTTGATCCAGTTCGATTTGGTTAAAGGTAAGTTGCTTTTTACCCTTACCTGCAATCTGCTCAAACGAAATGCAGCTATGTTGTAGAAAGCGCAGCGCTAGGCTGTCCATATCATGCTTACCACCTACGCTGTTGTACACGTATGAAGCCAACATGGTGTCGAACTTAATGCCACGCATTTCAATGCCGTAACGAGCAAGCACGCTCGCATCGTATTTTAAGTTTTGACCGACTTTTGCTTGGCTGTCATCTTCTAAAATAGGTTTCAGCTGATCGAGTACCCAGTCGCGATCTAGCTGTTCTGGTGCATCGAGGTAATCATGAGCGACTGGCACGTAAGCAGCCACGCCAGCTTCTGTCGCAAAGGAAAGGCCAACTAGGTTAGCAACCATGTAGTCTAGGCTGTCTGTCTCAGTATCAAAGGCAAATACCTCAGATGCCTTTAGCTTTTCTAACCATTCAGCAAAAGACTCTTTCGTTAATACTGTTTCGTATTGGCTACGGTCGATGGTGACTGCTGAAGTGTCCATATCGATTTGAGAAGTCGCCGCACCGGTTGAGCCGCCACTCTTCTCATCTGCTACAACTACCCCAGTGCCGCCATCAAGCAGCTCGTTCAACCAAGATTTGAACACCAATTTACCGTAGAGGCTGATTAGCTCATCGGTATTAGGTTCTGATTTAACTAAAGACTCTGGCGTCTCTTCCAGTTCAACATCCAGTTTGATTGTTGCTAGTTGATAAGAAAGCTGTGCGTTCTCTTTGTTCTCTTCAAGCTTCTTCGCCATGGTCTTAGAACCACGGAAGCCTAGAGGCGCAATATCATCAAGGTTTTCGTACAGTGCATCTAAGCCACCAATACCTTGTAGTAATGCTGTCGCGGTCTTATCACCAACACCCGGAACACCTGGAATGTTATCGACCTTGTCCCCCATCAACGCAAGGTAGTCAATGATCAACTCAGGCGGGATGCCAAACTTCTCGATCACCCCTTCGCGATCCATCACTACGTTGGTCATGGTGTTGATCAACGTAACATTATCGTCCACCAGCTGAGCCATATCTTTATCACCCGTACTGATAAGTACTGGCATGCCTTTTTGAGAGGCTTGGTATGCAAGCGTACCGATGACGTCGTCTGCTTCAACACCCGGAATCGATATTAACGGTAAACCCATTGCACGAATGACATTGTGTAACGGTTCGATCTGACAACGAAGATCGTCAGGCATTGGGGGACGATTCGCTTTGTACTCTGGATACATATCATCACGGAAAGTTTTGCCTTTCGCATCAAAGATGACTGCAATACGATCTGAAGCGAATTGACGCATCATGCTACGTAGCATGTTTACTACGCCATACACCGCGTTGGTAGGTATATCACCGTTACTCATGGTGCCCGGGTAAGCGTGGAAAGCGCGGTAAAGGTAAGAAGAGCCGTCGATCAGAATCAACGGATTATCAGGAATGCGTGCCATAGTCTTTCAGTATCCAGAGAGAATGAAATTTTAGATCTGCTTAGAATGCCACGACTGAGGAAGTGATGCTACGTAATCTCTGTGATATGGATTACGACAATTGGTGATTATTCCCACAAGCCGACCTGCCACCTGTGGATAACTCTGTTTATAATATTTAACCACTGACTATATTTTTGTGGGTTAAATGGAAAAAACACCAATTAAACAATTGAAAATAAAGGAATACAACAAAGATCGATCATTTCATTTGCGATCAACAAACGATCCTCAACTGTGGAAAAGACTACTGGTGTCCTTTTGTTCAAGAAGAATTTCAGGCAGAAAAAAAGCGACATCTTACGATGTCGCCTAGCAAAAAGGGGTCAAAGCTAATTCATGTGGAACATGTCGCTTTGCCATAAAGCTATAAATTACACTGGAAGCAATGTGAGCAATGTCGTGTCAAAAAGAACTTGTGCAAGTTCGGTAAGTTCTGTGTCATCACTTAATCCAATGAATTGAATTTCGTAATTCAACGTCCTTGTGAACTTTTCCTCATTCCCTAAGACGAGGTTAATAATAATTATTCTCATTTAAGTCGTCAACACCTAAATGAGAAAAAATCTCATTTATTTTTTATCGCACTCTCACAAAGCTTTGAAAAAGTGGATTCTCGCTTCCAATAAAGATTCTTTTTGTTCATGATTTTCAATCAGATAGCCGTTTTTAATTAGCAACCTCAGCATAGAAGGAAACTGGTTTCTCGATTTAACTCTGATCGCTTTATAACCATTTTTTTTGACCCAGATCTCTTGATCCTCTAGCAAACTCTGCGCGATCCCGGCTCCTCTAGCCGCCGAATCAACCCCACCAAACCAGCTATAAAAGGTATTTTCGTCCAATTGGTAACCGATTTTGAAACCTAAGATCTGCCCTTCTCGCTCAGCAACCAAGATCAAATGACGCTTACCATCCAAACGTTCACTTAATGAGTCCACTGTTTCTTTATGTGCAAATTCATTAATTCTCTGCACTACCTGCACACACTCTTGCAACGATCCTTCACGATATACAATTGTCATCTACAGCTCCTCATCTCAAAAATCAAAACAACCAAAAAAGGCTGACACAATGTCAGCCTTAATCATAACGACTATTCGCGTTAGTCCGCTTTATTCAAATACTCAGCCGCTTTGGCGTTGTCTTCTGCTAACCACTCAGCAACGTCTTTAGCGAAGTAAGTCAAAATGCCATCAGCACCAGCACGCTTAAAGCATAGGAGTGATTCCAGCACGGTATCACGCTCGCTCAACCAACCATTTTGAATTGCCGCTTTATGCATCGCGTATTCACCCGATACTTGGTATGCGAACGTCGGCACTTGTAGCTCTGACTTCACGCGGCGAACAATATCTAGGTAAGGCATACCCGGTTTAACCATCACCATATCTGCGCCTTCATTGATGTCCATTGCCACTTCGTGCAAGGCTTCATCAGAGTTAGCAGGATCCATTTGATAGTTTTTCTTATTGCCGCCTTTTAGGTTCGACGCCGAACCGACTGCATCGCGGAATGGGCCATAGTAGCAAGACGCATATTTCGCTGAGTAAGCCATAATTTGAGTATTAATATGGCCTGCTTCTTCTAGCGCTTCACGAATCGCACCGATACGACCATCCATCATATCTGATGGAGCAACCACATCTGCGCCCGCTTCTGCGTGAGACAGCGCCTGCTTAATAAGCACTTCTGTCGTTCGGTCATTCAGTACGTAGCCGTCATCATCAATGATGCCGTCTTGGCCATGGGTAGTGAAAGGATCAAGGGCGACATCGGTAATCACACCAATCTCTGGCACATGCTCTTTTAAAGCGCGAACAGTTCGCTGAACCAAACCTTCAGGGTTATACGCTTCAGCAGCACATAAACTTTTCACATCTTGGTTTACCACTGGGAATAGAGCAATTGCAGGAACACCCAACTGCGCTAGGTATTGTGCCTCTTCCAATAGCAAATCAATCGATAGTCGCTCAATGCCCGGCATTGATTCTACTTGTTCACGACGATCTTTCCCCATCAATACAAACATTGGGTAGATAAGATCGCTCACTGACAATTGATTTTCAGCCATTAAACGACGGCTGAAGTCATGTTTGCGCAAACGGCGCATGCGACGACCAGGGAACTGGCCTTGAATGGAAACGGACACTCTATTCTCCTTTATCTGGTGAAAGTGCTTAATGGCATCATATCACTCTGACCTAATCACGCTAGTTTCTCACGTCAAATATCGCGAGAAATGACCTAAGCTTCACACTGCCGTATACTGGCAAAATCAAAAGAAAGAGAGACATACCATGATCGACACCCATGCTCATATCTATGCGAGTGAATTTGATAATGACCGTGACCAAGTGGTTGAACGCGCCCTTGCCCAAGGTGTCGAACAGATTCTGCTACCCAATATCGACCTCGACTCAATTCAACCCATGCTAGACACCGAACGAGCCTACCCAAACGTATGCCGCTCAATGATGGGATTGCACCCATGCTATGTTGATGGCAACGTTGATGAAACACTTAAGCAAGTTCACCAATGGTTTGATAAACATAACTTCATTGCAGTGGGTGAAATCGGCATCGACTTATACTGGGATAAAACCTATAAAGCAGAGCAAGAAAAGGCGTTTGTCACCCAATTGAATTGGGCGAAAGAGATGCACTTACCGGTAGTCATCCATACTCGTGATTCTATTGATGAAACCCTTGCCCTGCTTGGTCAGGAGCAAGATGGTTCACTGCGCGGTGTATTCCACTGTTTTGGCGGCTCAGTTGAGCAAGCAAAGGCCATCAATGGTTTAGGTTTCCACTTAGGCTTAGGCGGTGTTTCAACCTTTAAGAACGGCGGAATGGATAAGGTGATTCCACACCTAGATTTGGACTTTGTTATTTTAGAGACAGACTGCCCATACCTCGCACCCGTCCCTCACCGTGGCAAACGTAATGAGCCAGCTTACACGCAGTTAGTCGCTCAGCGCGTGGCGGATTTACGCGAATTATCTTTACAACAAATGGACAACATCACCACTCACAACGCAAAGACGCTCTTTAAGTTGTAAGTCGTGAGCACCAAAATCGAGATATAAAAAAGGTTGGCACTCGCCAACCTTTTTCAATTCGTTCCATCAGAGTATCTACTCTTCGTCTTGCACTTCTGCCGCATCCTCTCTGCGCGTATAGAAACGGGCAAAGAACAAACCAACTTCAAACAATAAACACATCGGCACGGCGAGGAGTGTCTGTGAAATCATGTCTGGCGGAGTCAGCAACATACCGACAATAAACGCAATCACAATGATGTAAGGGCGCTTCTCACGCAGAGTTTCTGGTGTTGTTGCCCCTGTCCAACATAACAAGATGATGGCTACAGGTACTTCAAATGCAATACCAAACGCTAAGAAAAGCGCTAGCACAAAATCCAAATAGCTGGAGATGTCAGTGGCAAACTCTACCCCACCTAAAGAGATAGCAGTAAAGAAACCAAACACCAGTGGGAACACCACGAAATAAGCAAAAGCAACGCCACAGTAGAACAACAGCGAGCTAGAGAACATAAGCGGCATGATCAGCTTGCGCTCATGCTTATACAATCCCGGCGCGACAAAAGCCCATACCTGATAAAGGATAAATGGCACTGCCAAGAATACCGCTGCAATTAAAGTCAGTTTCAATGGCGTAAAGAAGGGAGATGCAACATCCGTTGCAATCATTGTTGCCCCTTCCGGCAACTTATCGACTAGCGGTTTAGAAACAAACTCATAAATATCGTTAGAGAAGTAGAGCAACCCAACAAACACAACTAAAACCGCCGCAATCGCGCGTAATAAGCGATCACGAAGTTCAAGCAAGTGACTGATTAAAGGTTGTGTCTGCTCAACAGAGGACATATCAAACCTCGTTTTATATACCAATCAACATAAGTACTTGGTTATGGGTTTGAGCCAAAGCCACGGACTTATCTTGATTGATATGAGATCAAAAAGGAGCCGCATCGTAATGCAGCTCCTCCCTAAGAGACTATTCGGCTTTCTTATCTGCCGGTGCTGGCACAGGTTCAGTCGCTTCGCTCTTTTCAGAGACCACTGACTCTTGCCCTGCCTTTTCAGTCTGGTTAGCGTATGGACGTTGCACGTCTTGCGCAGCTTGCTTTAATTCTTCCACTGAAGATTTCAGCTCTGGAGAGAGATCTTCCATCCCCATTTTTTCAGCTTTGCGCAGATTTTCTTGCAACTCTTGTACCTTAAGCTCATGTGAAATTTCGTCTTTCACATTATTTGCCATGCTCTTAGCGGACGCGATAAAACGAGACACGCTACGAATTGCATGAGGCAAACGCTCTGGCCCAAGAACCACCAGCCCGACGACAGATATTAATACCAGTTCCCAAAAACCGATATCAAACACGGGTTATGCCTGCTCTTTGTCTTTCTTAGTTTCAGCAGACGCATCCGTCTTCTGCTGCTCTAGATTTTTAGGTTCGAAATCAGCATCTGCTTCTTTCTTCTCTTGCTGTGCTTCATCGTCGTTCATTGCTTTCTTGAAGCCTTTTACTGCACTGCCTAAATCCCCGCCAATGTTACGCAGTTTCTTTGTTCCGAATAACAGGAGTACGATGACAGCAATAATCAGTAGTTGTGGCCAGCTAATACCCATAATTTTTACCTCGGGTTTTATTTAAAAATAGTTTTATAAGAGCTTACCCTTTATTGACGATAAGCTCGCCAACTGAGCAACCAAAATGTGATACCCGCTACTGCGCTTATCGGTGATAGTTGCTCATAAGTGCTGTTGACCAGTATTGCCGAGCATACGACTAATGTGGCACCAACACCAAATAAAAATTTACCTGTCGCCTGCTGACGTTTGCTAGCGTGGTAACCTTGGTACAACTGATCCATTCTTTGGTTAAGCGCTTTTCCTTGACGCAAGCTGTCATACAACAGCTCCGGAAGTTCTGGTAATTTTTCTGCCCAAAACGGTGCTCGGTCTTTAACCGCATTGATTACCGCTTGAGGGCCGACTTGATTCATCATCCATTCTTCTAAGAATGGTTTGGCTGTTGCCCACAAATCTAATTGCGGGTATAGCTGACGACCTAAGCCTTCCACATAGAGCAATGTTTTTTGCAGAAGAACCAATTGAGGCTGCACTTCCATTTCAAAGCGGCGCGCCGTATTGAACAGGTTAAGCAGTACATGACCAAAGGAAATTTCACATAGCGGTTTAGCAAAAATAGGCTCACACACAATGCGAATTGCAAATTCAAATTCATCGATATTGGTTTCACGTGGAACCCACCCCGATTCCACATGCAGCTCAGCCACTCGACGGTAATCTCGATTAAAGAACGCCAAGAAGTTTTCCGCCAAGTAACGCTTATCTTCACTGTTTAGCGTACCGACGATACCGCAATCTAAACCAATCCAACGTGGGTTCTCTGGATGCTCTGGTTCAACAAATACATTGCCCGGGTGCATATCCGCATGAAAAAAGCTATCGCGGAACACCTGAGTAAAGAACACGCTCACGCCACGTTCAGCCAACAACTTCATGTTGGTACCGTTGGCTTTTAAACCTTCAATATCTGAAACCTGAATACCATAGATACGCTCAGAGACCATTAAGCTTTCGCTGCTAAAGTCAGTCAGAACTTCTGGTACATAAAGCTCTTCACTGCCTTCAAAGTTGCGGCGTAGCTGTATCGCATTCGCAGCTTCTCTTCTTAAGTCTAGCTCATCCAATAAGGTTTTTTCGTATTCACGAACTACCTCAACAGGTTTCAAACGACGTGCTTCAGGCAAGGTTTTCGCGACTATACGCGCCATGCGATACATCAGTTTTAGATCTGCATCAATCACTGGGCGAATATCTGGTCGAATGACCTTTAATACCACTTCTTGGTTAGTCTCTTTCACCCGCGCTGTATGCACCTGAGCTATCGACGCCGAAGCCAGTGGTTCTATCTGAAAATCATCAAACCATTGTTCGATTGGCCCACCTAATGCTTGCTCCATCTGCTGCTTTGCTAACTCACCATCAAAGGGAGCGACTTTATCTTGCAATAACGCAAGAGGATCAGCGATTTGCGGTGGAAACAAGTCACGACGGGTCGACATCATCTGGCCAAACTTAATCCAAACCGGACCAAGCTCTTGCAGTGCTAAACGTAAGCGATCACCCAGCTCTTTATCTTGGTGTTGATTCTTAATCCAGAACAGGGCTTTTCGCGCCAGTAGTGGCGCTTTGGTAAGTTGATGGGTCGGTAACAACTCATCAAGGCCGTACTCAAGCTGAACTTTAATGATGCGGTAAAGGCGTCGTAGTTCCAAAGGCGTCATGCACGCTCCAATAATTGGTTTAGTTTGGCTTCAATACGAGCCGCATGGCTTTTGACATCATCAACTTGATCACAAAAATGAGCAATTTCTAAAGGGGCTGGAGTGAGTTGCCACTCCTCTGTGATCACTTGACCCAGATGATTTTGCTTCTTCAATGCCTGAGTTTTAATAAACCCACCGATGCTATTTACACCTTGCACGACATTGTGAGCAACGACATCACCAGTGACGCGTGATAGCCACTCTTCAATATCTGGCTTACAGTCTGTCATCAGTTGGGAGAACTTCTGCGCCAACTGAATATCACCTTCCAATACCAACTTATCTTGCTTAATCAGCTTAGTAATATTGGCTTGGTCACGTAGCTCAGGTAATACAGATAGGTTTAAAGAGAGGTAGCAATCCGGCTGCCCTTCATAGTTAGCTAAAACATCAATTTGTTGGCTAAATACGAAAGTCAGGGTTTTGTTGATTTCTTTAAGGTTAACTTGAATCACTTGCCCTTTGAGACGGGCAAGACGACGACCCAATTCAGGGTCGTCTTTAATCAGGGTGTTCAAGCCGGTTTCAATAACCGCTGTTACTAATGGCTCAAATGGCATAATAACCCTTTAGAATTTGTAACCGCGGTGCAGCGCGACAATACCACCGGTTAGGTTGTAGTAGTTGGTTTGCTCGAAACCCGCCTCTTCCATCATGCCTTTCAGCGTATCTTGATCTGGATGCATGCGGATTGATTCGGCTAAGTAACGGTAGCTGTCTGCGTCGTTTGCCACTAGCTCACCCATTTTTGGTAGCAAGTGGAATGAATACGCGTCATACACTTTAGACAGAGGTTCAAATACCGGTTTAGAGAACTCAAGTACCAATAAACGGCCACCCGGCTTAAGTACACGGAACATTGAACGCAGTGCTTTGTCTTTGTCGGTTACGTTACGTAGACAGAAACTGATGGTGATAACATCAAAATAGTCATCTGGGAAAGGCAGTTCTTCAGCATTAGCTTGAACGTAATTTACGTTACCAACGATACCGCTATCGCGCAGCTTATCGCGACCAACATTCAACATTGAGTTGTTGATGTCTGCTAGGATGACATGACCTTTCTCACCGACAATACGTGAGAATTTAGCCGTAAGATCACCCGTACCGCCACCTAAATCTAATACTCGATGGCCTGGACGCGCACCACTGCAATCAATTGTGAATCGCTTCCACAAACGGTGTACACCACCAGACATTAAGTCATTCATAATGTCGTATTTTGCTGCTACAGAGTGGAAAACTTGAGCAACCTTAGCCACTTTCTCTTCTTTGGCTACCGTTGTAAAACCAAAGTGTGTGGTGTCATCTGATTGTATAGCCATGTTTGACTGTACGCTTGTATCCGTCATGGTGATTCCTCTTCAAGCAGCACAGTATTTCTCTTAACTTTGATGGGCTCAGTGCTGCGGAGGATTAGTTTACTTTATCCTCAGCCGGATGTCTTTCTAGCAGAGGTGCATTTTCCGCCAAATTTTCATTTTCTGACATATCTGCATGCAGTGCCATTTCTCTAATGTCGTTAGAGATGGGTCTTTTTACCTCAACACCAAGCTGTTTGAAGCTTTCTGCTTGGCGAATAACATTACCTCGCCCTGTCGCCAATTTGTTCATTGCCCCTTGGTAATTCTGGTTCGCTTTATCTAACGCGCCGCCAAGGCTTTCCATATCATCAACAAACAAGCGCAGCTTGTCATACAGCTTGCTGGCACGCTCTGCGATGATTTGAGCATTCTGGTTTTGTCTATCATTGCGCCACAAGTTATCAATGGTTCGTAAGGCCACCAACAATGTCGTCGGACTCACTAAGATGATGTTTTGCTCCATCGCCTCTTTCACCAGACTTGGGTCTGCTTGAATCGCCACTTGGAAAGCTGGCTCTACCGGAATAAACATCAGGACATAATCTAGGCTTTGAATGCCCTTAAGTTGATGATAATCCTTGTTACTTAACCCTTTAATATGGGCTCTTAACGCAAGTAAGTGGTCACTTAGAGCTTGTGCTCTTTCTTGTTCTGTTTCGGCATTAAAGTAACGCTCGTAAGCCACTAACGCCATTTTTGAATCCACCACCACTTGCTTGTCTTGTGGCAAATGAACGATGACATCCGGTTGGTAACGCTTACCTGCTTCGTTTTGTAAGCTCACTTGCGTTTGGTATTCATGCCCTTCACGAAGGCCAGATTCAGCCAATACTCTTGCCAAGACCACTTCACCCCAGTTGCCTTGCTGTTTGTTATCCCCTTTTAAGGCTTGGGTCAGATTCACGGCTTCTTTGGTCATCTGCTCATTCAAGCGTTGTAGGTTTTTCAGCTCGTGAACTAATGTGTGGCGCTCTTTGGCTTCCACGGTAAAGCTGTCATTCACTTGCCTTTTGAAACCTTCTAACTGCTCTTTTAATGGGCTTAATAAGCCTTCTAAGCTCTGCTTGTTTTGCTGATCCACTTTCGCGGTTTTCACTTCAAACAGTTGGTTAGCTAGCTGTTCAAACTGCTGCTTTAAGCGCTCTTCCGCTTGTTCAAGAATTTGCAGCTTTTCTTGGCTGGCGATCTGCGCTTGCTCATGTCGCGCTTCTTGCTCACGCAATTGAGCTTCGAGCTGAGATTTTTGCTCTCGAATGAGATTAAGATCATCCGCGTATTGCTGGCGCTCTTGTTTTACCGCGTCGAAATAACGCAACTTTTCCATTACTGCCATCAATTTGCCGTGAGACTGCTTCAACTCATACGCAGCTTTATCACGTTCTTGGTCTAGCTCTTCTAACTCTTGCTGAGAGTCCTGTAGCGTTTGACGTAACTGATCAATTTGGCTTTGGGCAAGCTGTTGATTGGACTCTAACTGCTGCTCTAACAGCTGATTGTCGAGACGCATTTTCTGTTTAACCCACCAGCCGACCGCTAAGCCACTGACAGTTGCGCTACCAATAGCGCTAAACAAGAGGGTTTGGTTCTCGATAATCCATTGCATAGTAAGGGGTTAACTCATTTTAAAAGCGTAAATTTAATGGTATTTCACCACTGGATAAATGTCCAGTTTGTAGAGCAGATAATCAACAGATAGACTTAGCCTCCGTACAATGTTCGAACGGTTCGACTGTACGTATTTTTGCTTGCATTTATTTTGCATGAATTGACTTAGGTTGCTTTGAGAAGGATAACTATGAACGAGCGCCGTGCCTTAGGTTTTGGTTTGTCTGCGGTATTACTTTGGTCCACCGTTGCCACTGCATTCAAACTGACTCTTGCTGAATTTACTCCCATTCAAATGCTGACCATCGCCAGCATCGTTTCCTCAATCGCATTAGCCATTATTTGTGGTGTACAAGGAAAGCTCTCTTCACTCACAAGTGTGTTTACTGCGAACCCTTGGTATTACTTACTGCTTGGGCTAATCAATCCGTTGGCTTACTACATCATTTTGTTTAAAGCCTACGATTTACTGCCCGCTTCACAGGCTCAGGCAATTAACTACAGCTGGGCGATTACGTTGACCTTAATGGCAGCGGTATTTCTGGGGCAAAAAATTCGCAAGCAAGATTGGCTTGCGTGCTGCCTAAGTTATTTCGGTGTGGTGGTCATTGCGACCAAAGGTGATTTGCTCGGCCTTAATTTTGAAAGCCCTACAGGCGTAGGCTTGGCGTTATTGTCTACTCTGCTTTGGGCTGGCTATTGGATTCTGAACACCAAGAATAAGGCTGATCCAGTAATTGGTGTATTACTTGGGTTTCTTGTCGCGATCCCGTTTGCGGTTGGGCTAAGCATCTGGGAAGGAGCTCCTTGGCAACAGATTAGCGTTAAGGGCTGGCTTGCAGTGACTTACGTGGGCTTATTCGAAATGGGCGTAACATTTGTTTTATGGCTTAGTGCGCTGAAACTCACTGAGAATACCGCTCGCATCAGTAACCTAATTTTCGCCTCGCCGTTTATTTCACTGATCTTGCTTGCCACCATTATTGGCGAAGACATTCACCCAACCACGCTCATTGGCTTAGTGTTAATCATTACGGGTTTGGTGATCCAACAGCTGAAATTCAAGCCAGCGAAGTAGCTGGTGTTAGCACTAATGACCAACAATAAGGGCGCTTTACTAAGCGCCCTTAATCTATCTCTATTTGTTTAGGTACATTTAAGCGTATTGGCCAGCTACGTAGCCTGAGCTCCAGCACCATTGGAAGTTATACCCGCCAAGCCAGCCCGTCACATCCATCACCTCACCGATGAAATACAAACCTTTGACCTTTTTGCACTCCATAGTTTTTGAGGACAGTTGGTCAGTATCGACACCACCTAACGTTACCTCTGCGGTTCGGTAACCTTCAGTGCCATTTGGCACGATTTGCCAATTCTCAAGATACTCTGTGATGCCTTTTAACTGCTTGTCGTTGAACTGCTTCAGAGGCTTATCTTGCAGCTCTTTACGTTCAATTAGCACTTCCACCAAACGCTTTGGCAATACGCGCGCGAGGGTGTTCTTCAAACTCTGATTTGGGTGCTTTTCACGTGAAACTGTCAGAAACTGATCCACATCCGCATCAGGGACTAAGTTAATCGTCACTTTTTGCCCAGCTTTCCAGAAAGATGAGATCTGCAATACCGAAGGGCCAGATAGACCGCGGTGAGTAAACAGCAAAGCTTCTTTAAATAGCGTGCCATCTTCGGCGGTAATCTCGGCAGGAATAGCAATGCCCGACAATTCAGCAAAGTCTTCTTTGTCTTGTTTGTGCAATGTAAATGGAACTAAGCCAGCGGTGGTTGAGATAACTGGCAGATCAAACTGTTCCGCGATTTTGTAACCGAATGGCGTTGCACCCAGTTTTGGCATCGATAAACCACCAGTCGCAACCACAAGCGAGTCACACTCAATCACATCGGTATTGGAGTGCAGAACGAAGCCTGTTTCGGTTTGTTCGATTTGATGTACGTCTTGTTGATAACGTTGTTTTACCGTCGGTAAATCGCATTCCGCTAGCAACATCTTCACGATGTCTTTTGAGTCGTAATCCCCCACACAGAATAACTGGCCATGATCGCGCTCTTCAAACTCGATGCCATGCTTGCTCACCATAGAGATGAAATCCCAATTGGTGTATTGCGATAATGCCGATTTCACGAAATGAGGGTTACGGCAAAGGTAATGATTTGCTATCACGTCGTAGTTGGTGAAGTTACAACGACCACCACCAGCAATCAGAATTTTTCGTCCAGGTTTTTTGGCATGATCAAGCACCAGTACTTTACGACCGCGCTTACCCGCCTCTGCTGCACACATTAATCCGGCAGCACCAGCACCTATAATGACGACATCAAACTTCTCACTCATGCTTACTCACTCAAACTACTTTGCTTTTAAGACAGCAATAAAAAAGGATGTGCGAATTGCACATCCTTGCTATTTAGTCGTTATTTTAACTTTTATTGCTCTGCTTGCCAATTCACCAATTTATAGCATGAAGGCAGCCAACAAGGTGACACCAAGCAATGCGGTAGACAGAATAAACAACTGCCTCACTCGGTCACATTTTCCGGTAAAAATTTCATCATGGTGATGGTGATACTCTTTACTCCTCAAATACGAAAACAGTTTGACCTGTTTCGTCATGTTGCCATGAGTGGTAAAGAATCCCCGACCATCGACTTGCTGATAGAGCAAGGGGTGAGCTTCCCGCATGATAAAAATTAACGAACGTAGCGCAGTTAAGTATCTTGCCATATTAACCAAAGTGACAAGCATTAGCGCAAATAGAATGGTGTCTCCACTGATCATCTTTTCCTCCCTACATCTTCCCCGATGCCCAAGAGAAAAAGACGAACTTAAAAGTGTGTCTCTTGCTGAAAACTATTCAGCTGGGGCATCCATGATAGAAGATGAACCTTCTTTTGCTAAAGCCGCCAGATCTTTGTCGATGAAGAACAACGCTTTACCATCTTCTCCAACAAGGTCTAACTTATCTAATATCCCTTTAAATAACTTCTCTTCCTCGTGCTGTTCCGCTACGTACCACTGTAAGAAGTTGAATGTAGAGTAATCTTGAGAAGTGAAGGCTACGTGCGCGAGCTTGTTGATTTTCTGTGTAATCATCTGCTCGTGTTCGTAGGTTTCTCTAAATACTTCACCTAAACTCTCAAACTCATGTTTTGGTGCTTCAATCGCGCCTAAAATTGGCATTGCACCGGTTTCACTCACGTAAGTGAATAAACGCTGCATGTGCTCCATTTCTTCTACGGCGTGTGCGCGTAAAAATTCAGCCGCGCCATCAAATCCTTTGTCTTCACACCAAGCACTCATTTGTAAGTATAGATTGGATGAGAAAAATTCTAGGTTAATTTGCTCATTGAGTTGATCGACCATTGCTTGAGACAGCATTTACGACTCCTATTTTTAGACTGACTATTATTTGTACCCACCATAACACTTTGTATGCTGAATGTGGATATGAGATCACTTCGGCATAATTATCAATAATCTAGTGCTAATCTAAATTTAGGGATATCACAGGAGATAGCACCATGAGTTATCAACATATCTTAGTCGCCATTGACCTTTCAGAAGACAGTAAATATTTAGTGGAAAAAGCCGTCGCGCTGGCTAAACCTTTAGAAGCAGACGTTTCTTTTATCCATATCGATGTGAATTATGCCGAGTTGTACACTGGCTTAATTGATATCAACCTCGCCGAAACCCAACATCAAGCGTTAGTTGCCTCTCAAGAGCAATTACAGCAGTTAGCGGATCATGCTAATTACCCAATCAAGCACACCTTGATTGGTAGTGGCGATTTGAGCAATGAGTTGTGTGAGAACATCGCCGAGTATCAAGTAGACCTAGTGGTATGTGGTCACCATCAAGATTTCTGGAGCAAGCTGCTCTCTTCCACTCGTCAGCTCATCAACTGCTCGCCAGTGGATATGTTGGTTGTACCAATCAAAGATTAGCGACACGACTCTGACTGCACGATATTTTCGTAAATACTAAAAAGCCCGCTGTTCTCAGCGGGCTTTTTTGTGTTCATTCAAACGTTGATTAGTGGACAGCTTCCGCGCCTTGATTGGCCGAATGTTCAAACGGTTCTAACCTTTGGTTAATTGCAGCAAACTTACCTTCTAACTTACGGTGCTTCTTAAGCAACTTCTGCTGCTTCTTCAGCACTTTTTTCAGCTTCTTATATTGTTTCTTTTGCTGCTTAGCTTGTTTCTTCACGCGCTTGATATCGGCTTTAGAAACGCTTTCCACCTCTGTAAATGGTTCTATTAAGGTACTTAGTGAGGCCTTATCTGACAATGCTTCAGCCAGTAAGCCACACTGCTTTTGTTCTGTAATTGGCTTATTTTGGCAACTCTGAGGAGGAATCGCCGTTGGCTTACACAGCGCTTCTTTATCAGCAGAAGAGCGAGCACACGAACGACACAAAAACTTAGGAGCACTAACTAAACGATGGATATCACCGAGCTGGTCAGCAATATCACGACGATTTAATTTACACAGACGTTTAGCCACACAACACCTCAGCTAAGAATACGAATAATTCTTAGTAATACCGTTAGAAGTATCAATTGGCAAGCAGTAAATATCGATGTTCCACTACCCAAAGAGCTAAGTCATTGATGCCTTTACATACACATCAAAACGATTTTTTTTGGTTTCAATCGCCATGGCCGGTTTTTGTTGATTCAGCCATTCAGCGTAATCGGGTCTTTTTACTACCACACGTTTCGTTGCAAGGGCTAAAGCGGGTTCTAGTAGCCCATCCGCATCCAAATCTGCACCAACCAACGATTGGAAAACACGCATCTCTTTTTTCACTAAGGCGGATTTCTTTTTGTTCTCTGGATGTGGGTACATAGGATCAAGATAAACCACATCTGGTGCAACAAAGTCTGGGTCTTCTGCTAACGCTTGTAGAGCATTGTGGCTTGATGCATGAATCAACGACATACGCTCGGCTACCCATGAACCAATGTCAGGGTCGCATTTAGCACGCGATAAGCCATCATCAAGTAACGCGGCAACCACTGGGTTACGTTCAACCATTTGTACTTTACAACCAAGAGAAGCCAATACAAACGCATCTCGGCCGAGCCCCGCCGTACCATCTAACACGGTTGGCGTTGCGCCTTTGTTTAGACCTGCCGCTTTAGCGATCGCTTGGCCTTTACCACCACCAAACTTACGACGATGGCCGACCGCGCCACCCACTAGATCGACATAAATAGCGCCAAGTTTAGGCTCATCTAACTTACGTAGCTCTAAACGTTGCTCTGTAAGAACCAAGGCAAACTCACTGCTTGCGTCATGATTCAGCCCCCAGCGCTGTGAAAGCATGGCTAGGTGTTCTGATTGCGTTTGGTCTTCACAAATCAATTGTAACTGCACGTAGGGCTCCAGAAAGGTGCAAAAAAGTCGCAGAAGTGTAGCGAAATTTAGTTCACGGTACTATGGCTAGATTGCTCTTCAAGTAACTCTTCCACCAATTCAGGTAACGGCTTCGGCTTACCAATCACATAGCCCTGAGCATAATCAACACCGAGCTCAAACAATAAATCAATAATTTGGGTGTTTTCAACAAACTCCGCCACCGTTTTCTTACCCATTTGGCGCGCTAAATCATTGATAGAGCGAACCATAAGATGGTCCATCTCGTTGACGTCCATATCACGCACAAACAAGCCATCAATCTTAACAATATCAACTGGTAGTTTTTTCAGATAACCGAATGAAGAAAGCCCTGAACCAAAATCATCCAACGCAATTAAACAACCTAGCTGTTTTAGTTGGCTAAACAACTCAATCGCTTGGTTCATGTTACTCATTGCTGCGGTCTCGGTGATTTCTAAGCAAATCTTATCGCAAGGCACACTGCTGGTTTGCAGTTCGTTAATGAGAAATTCAATAAACTCATTATTGCCCATCGAGTGGCCGGACAGGTTAATGGAACACATTGATAAGTTCTCAACCACATCAGGTTGTGAAGCGAGCCATTGCAGAGTTTGCGATACCACCTGCTTATCCAACAAGTGAGCAATATTGTAGCGCTCAGAGGCTGGCATAAAGATGCCTGGTGAAATGTACTCGCCATCTCGATTGCGAATACGGATAAGAATCTCAAAGTGCATGCGCTCATCCTCTTGGCTTAAGCCAAGAATACGCTGGGCAAATAATTCGATACGATCATTTGCCAGTGCGTTATGCACTAAGTTCACGCACTCCATCTCTAGCTCACGACGCTGCAAATCCTTATCGTCTATCGCATACAAGTTAAAGCGATTACGCCCTTCTTCTTTTGCTGCATGACAGGCTGTATCCGCCTGAGCGTGCACCATTTGTGGTGATGTCGCGGTGTGGTCAATAAGGCGGATACCGATAGAGCAAGTTAGGTTTAGTTTGATGTCATACCAAACAAACGGCTGCTCACTTAAAGTTGAGATGATTGAGTTAGCGACGTTTTTCGCGTCTCGCTCAGTACAGTCTTTGAGTAACACGGCAAACTCATCGCCACCCATGCGCGCTAATATCGCATTGTATGGCAACACTTCTTCAAGCATGCTAGCGCAGAACTGAATCGCTGCGTCACCGGCTTCATGACCTGCGGTGTCATTCAGTACTTTCAACTGGTCCATATCAAGGTACAACATGGCGTGAGTTCGGGTATAACTTTCTACCTCACGCAGCGCTTTTTCTAATTCAAGTTCAAAGTGGTTACGGTTGAAGGTATCGGTTAATAAATCATGCTGTGCTTGATACGCCAGTTGATCCGCCAAGGTGCGCATTTCAGTCACATCCTCACCAACAATGAGTAAGTGCCCACTTTCGACTAATGGCCTGATATTCTCTCTTATGCATAAGATGCGACCATCTGAGTGACGGTAATCGATCTCTCTTCGCCATACCCCTTTCATCGCCTGTTTCGGCTGCAACAATACTTGGCGTGGGATGACCGCATCAATATCTCGATAAAACTCTCTGAGACGATGGCCTAACACTTGATCGGCGGGATAGCCCAGTAACTGCTCCGCAAATTGATTCACCTGTTGAATGCGATTTTGCTCATCCAACGTAATCATCATCACGGGCTGCTGATCATAGTAATGGCTTAGGTTGGCTTCACGCTGGAACAACCGCTCTTCGGTTAACTTACGCGAGGTAATGTCTCGCGCTTCAAGCAGAATCTGTAGTTCTTTGTTCTCATGTTCTGGTAGATGCTTGAGTGATAGCTCGAGTACCATCGCGCCTTGTTCTGGGTCCCAAATCTCCGCCTCAAACTGACAAGCACCATCACAGTTGCCGTTAGCAAAGTAGCTCTTAAATCTTTCGGCCGCGCTTGATTCCCAATGACGATGTTGCCAAATAGGCTTCTCCATCACCATTTCTTTGTGATACATCAGCGCTTGCAGTTTGCTGTTGCTCGACACCAAGCGCCCATGTACATCCAATATCCCGATGTAGTGGTAGCTTTGGTCAAACACCATTTCAATCAATGTTTGGTTATCGCGAGCAAGCTGCTCACTCTTCTTCAAACGACTGAGGTAGTAAACCAAGAACATAATAATGATCGACAGCAAGGCGATAACACTGACAACAATGCGCAGCTCTTTGCTATAACGTTCAGTGAAGCTCTGAGGCTTATTGAAAAATACCGATGGTGACTCGGCATCGGTGCCTAGTCCCCAGCGAGTGACCGCTTGGTAATCAAGTTTAATTTCGGGAGAGCCAATTTGTATTCGAGGCAGGCTACCATTGGGCTGATTAAGTACCTTAAGTAAATGACCCGCCGTTTGTTGTCCTTGAATTCGACCACTTTGAATAACGCCACCGACGGCACCATAGCCCATACCGAGATCGTGCACCATGAAGATAGGTGCACCTGACATTTCGTTCAGTGATTTCCAATCCTCTAAACCGCTAATCCAACCGTTTTCATCTCGGTAATAAACCCAAAACAGCACACTCGACGTGGTATCTAGTTCGGAGACAAACTCAAGTAACTGTGCATAGGTTTCTGGCACGACTTGCTGAACGATATTCTTGTAGTCTGGGTATTGATTTAAGAAGCCATTAACTTGAGCGCGAACCGCTTCGCCGGTAATAGAGTGATCACTTATAACGTAAATATTCTCTACTTTCGGTTGGATGCGCTCTATCAAGCTGATGTTACTGAGAATATCAATATCCTCAGTAATACCGGTCGCTCGCAGGCCTAAATGCATTTGAGGGCTGTAGTTG
The DNA here is from genome assembly GCF_027587025.1 of Vibrio sp. LaRot3. Lineage (GTDB taxonomy): Bacteria > Pseudomonadota > Gammaproteobacteria > Enterobacterales > Vibrionaceae > Vibrio. The sequence continues at coordinate 82,361 of NZ_JAPPTI010000011.1, forward strand.
TTAATACCACCAAAAATTATCGGTGTATCGCCGAGCTCTGGGGCTAGACGCCTCATCAGATCCAGCGCATTATTGTCACTGACCAATACAGCTTTGAAAGACTCTTGTGAGAACTTGGTTTTGTAGAGCAAATACAGTTGTTCTAAGTACTCTTCGCTTTGCAACCTCTTAGTGTCGAGGTAGACCACGCGAGTATTCACACGGGTATGGCTTAAGACATCTTCTAAGCCTTGCTGGAAGGAGTCAGTCCAAAAGAAGCCTTGATGGTAAGAGTGAATGATCAATACGTCTTTATCTTTCGCCGCACTAAAGCAGCTAAAAAATGAAACAACGAGAATCAGATAAAAACGCACGCGATAAGCTCTCAAATGAATGAAAAAGTTAAATTAATAGTACCATTATTGGTGTTAAATTGTACTCTTTCCACCCTACGTCTAATCCCTACAAGGTGCATTCATGCAAGCTCATGTAAACAAACTCGATGACCTCGACAAAGCGATTCTAAAAACCTTAATGGCAGACGCTCGGAAACCTTATGCTGAAATGGCTAAGCAGTTCGATGTTAGCCCTGCAACTATCCACGTACGAATTGAAAAGATGAAAGCGGCTGAGGTGATTCAAGGCACCGAGGTGATTGTTGATACTAAGAAGCTCGGATACGACGTGTGCTGTTTTATTGGTATTAACTTAAATGCCGCGCGCGACTATCACTCAGCACTGGAAAAACTCAATGCTTTAGAAGAAGTGGTCGAAGCTTACTACACCACCGGCGCCTATAATATTTTCGTCAAGTTGATGTGTCGCTCAATCGAAGAGCTGCAATATGTCTTGATTGATAAGCTACAAGCGATTGATGAAGTGCAATCAACCGAGACATTGATATCACTGCAAAACCCTATCAATCGCAACGTGAATCCATAAATTATTTGTTCGAGTGGCACGTTACATACAATGGGTCATTGCCACCTTGGAAGAAGCAGCTACCTGCATGCCCTATATCAATCGCATAGTGAGTGTTGTTTTTCCCATCATTGTCGATTTCAGTTGATGAGCGATAACATTCACGAGCACCAGGCCAACCATATTCATTAGTTACGCTCGAAAGTTCGTAATCGAAGTCATTGAGAGTTACAACATCTGGCACTTGCCAATTAGTTCGTCCAGCAAAAGCAATATTGTTGAGTGTACTGCACCAAGATTTGGCTTGAGAAAGCTTAACGAATATAAAGTTAGGGCCATGTACGACGTCATGTTTACTCTCTACCCAACTAGTGAACCCCATCTCAGAAGCAAAATTGGTACTTGGACTGCTAGTGAACCAATCACCAGTGCTGCTCTCAAGAGTCTTTAAACATTTACCGCCGGCACTCGTATTCTTATCGTTGAGTTTTTTCCCACACACATAATCCGTTGGGAACGTTGGCTCCGCAGGTGGACTTGGCTCAGAACTACTTTCTTCTTCTGAAGAACATCCCGCTAAAGCGAATTGAAGACAAAGCACACTTAAAACAATGGTCGCTGGTTTAATCATTTTTCCACCTCAGAACAGCAATTACAGAACATCATACTATGCGTTGTTTTTTATACAATATGAAAGACCGTACTGGGCTTAAATTTTAGGCAACAAAAAAGCTCGCTGATTAGCGAGCTTTTATCAATTTATTATGTAAACATCTAGCTTCGTTACCGAGCCAAAAATGCCTTCAACTCTTCGGCTGAGATGCCTTGTTCTGAAATCTGTTTAGCTAAAATGTCCACTTGCTCATCTTTACGAGCTTCAATCACTTGCTGGAACTGATAAACAATGTCGCGTAGCTTTTCGAGTGGTATTTGTTTCGCAGCGCTCTGAATACGCTCGCCACTTTGATCGCCTAAAGCGTTTAGCAATTTGCCAAACATCACCTTTTCAGGGGCGTCCTCTAGCTGCTCCATTAAACGAGCCATTTCATATGTCGTCAATGACATGCTTATTTGCTTTCCAACTTGTTTTGAATGAGCGGACAAATATACAACGTTTTTCTATTCAAGCCTAGCTAGGATTAAGCTAATAAATGATGCCATTGCTTACCTGACTTGCTGTATAGAACAAACAATCCCGGCAGCACGATCAGCATTTGAATCGCAATCAGCATTTGTGGCTCAAGACCAAGACGCTGAACAATCGCAATCACCAAACCCGAACCACTCATTTGGAACAAACCTAGCAACGCCGCAGCAGTACCTGCTTTATCACCAAATGGTGCCAGTGCTTTACCAGCAGCAGCTCCTAGAATCCAAGCAAAACCAACCGAAGACAAGAAAATCGGCGCCATGAAGGCTAACGCACTTTGTACTTCAGCAAGCACTAACATCATTGCCCCCGCGACTAACAAGGTGACGATACCGATAGTCAGTGTTTTATGTGTACCTAGCTTATCCATGCACTTTGGTGCCGTCATACACGCAACAATGTTAATTGCTGCGTTGACGCCAAACCAGAAGGTAAACTCATTCATCGACAAGCCTAAGCCTTCCATCAATACCACAGGTGCTGAGGTCACATAAGCTAAGATGACAGCCATAGCCAACATACACAGTGTCGCGTGGAACAAGAACGAAGGCGTTTTTACAATATCGAGGTAGCGTTGCAAACGAAACACAGGTTCAGTGCTGGGTGCTGGGTTAGTCTCTTTCATGCGGATGATCATCATAACCAACACTGTTACAGCAAAAATAGCCATAAAGCTAAAATTACTACGCCAGCCAAACTGTTGAGTTAACCAACTACCAAGAATTGGCGCTAAAGCAGGAATAAAACAAATCGCACCATTAAGGTAACTGATCATCTTGCCGCTTTTTTCAGGGCCAAAGATATCGCGAACTGTTGCAAAGGCTGCTACCGATGTCGCACACGCACCTAAGCCTTGTAGCAAACGCGCCATCAACATCCACTCTATACTTTGTGCGCCCCACGCCAATAAGGCACTCAATCCGTAGATGGTGATACCACTCAATGCAACAGTTCGACGTCCGAGTTTATCTGCCAATGGGCCTGCAAATAGCTGACCAATACCCATAGCAAACAAAAACCAAGTGATGGTGTCTTGCGCCAATGCGTGTTCCACGTGAAACGCTGCCGAAATCTGAGGTAGTGCTGGTAGATAGATATCAATAGCAAGTGGACTAAATAACACCAGCAACGTCAGTAGAACCATCTGAGTTTTTGCTGGTGACGCAAAGTTAGAATTGTGCACAAGGTAACCATAATTCAGTGAAATTTGGCCCAGTGTAAGTTAACCTAGATATGACATCCAATGACAAAAAATCATCCCTGATATTCCGAGAAGTAAAATCATATGAATGTGGAAAGATTAGCCCGAATCGACCTAAATCTATTGGTCTGTTTAAAGGTTCTGAGTGAAGAACTTAACGTCACTCGCACTGCCAACCGCCTTTGCTTATCACAATCGGCCGTTAGTAAAAACTTAGCCAAGCTCAGAACTCAGTTCGACGATCCGCTTTTTGTTCGTCAATCTCATGGCTTAACGCCAACACCAAAGACGCTTTTTTTAAAGCCCAAGCTTGATGTGCTACTTAACCAGTTGGAGCAACTGACTCTACCAGAACAGTTTGACCCAGCGACCAGCAATCAGCGCTTTCAAATTGCGGCGGTGGAAAGTGTCTACCCATTAATTTTGCCCCACTTCTTACCCCAAGTTTTCCATCAAGCACCGAATGTCACTATTAGTACCCATCCTTGGAGCGATCAGACCTTTACTCAGCTGCAGCGCGGTGAACTTGATATCGGTATTACTGGCAAAGACATTGATATCAACGATGCCAAGCTAACCATGCTTCCGCCCAATGATATCTGTTGGCAAGAAGTGTATCGCGATAACCAAATGTGCTTAATGCGTAACGATCACCCCGCTTTAACTCAACCTTGGACTCTCGATAACTATCTACGCCAACGCCACGTACAAGTGCGTTGCGATGGTAACGACCGTTGGTTACTTGATTATCGCCTCGCCGATATTGGCAAAGAGCGAGATATCGCTATCACAGTGCCGGACTTTAACAGTGCTGCGAGTCTAAGTAGCTATACCGACTTTATCTTTACTGCGCCTAGTCACTTCGTCAATTTAGCGGCACAACAGCTTAACCTGACCGTGATGCCATTACCGATGGAATTCCCTCCTATGGCCTACACGTTATTTTGGCATCGAGAGCGAGAAAATGACCCGGCACTTTCTTGGCTGCGTAATATGATTCAAGAGAAAACGCTCGCACTAAGATAGCGCAGATTAGGCGATAGCCAGACGTATCGACTGGTCAAGTGAGCAAGGCACTCGGTATCGTTTGCAGCCAAGCGGTAAAAGGAGTAGCTTATTCGCCATTGACCGTTTGCAACGGCACAACACAATATGAAGGATTAGATAGATGCTTACGACAACTGAACAACGTTTAGCTGCTATTAAAGAGTGGCTCGTTCAGCAAAACTTGGATGCTTTGCTTGTACCTCATGAAGATGAATACCTTGGCGAATACGTCCCGGCACACAACGAACGCCTACATTGGCTAACAGGTTTCACTGGTTCTGCTGGTGCAGCCGTCATCACTCGTGAAAAAGCGGCAATCTTTGTTGATGGTCGTTACACAGTACAAGTCACTAAGCAGGTGCCTGCTGAGTTGTTTGAATACCGTCATCTAATTGAAGAACCTGCGCTTGATTGGGTTGTCGACCAACTACCAACCGGCGCAAAAGTGGCGATCGACCCACGTATGCATAACTCAGGTTGGCTTGAAGGCGCACAGGAAAAACTCGCTAAACATGAACTAGTAATTCTAAGTGAAAACCCAATTGATCTACTTTGGAGTGATCGCCCTGAGCCTTTAGTTACCGATGTGCGCCTAATGTCTACTGAGGCTGTTGGTCAATCCAGTCAAAGTAAACGTGAAGAAATTGGTAAGCTTGTCGACAAAGCCGGGGCTGATTGTGCCATTATTACCGCTTTAGACTCTGTCTGCTGGCTACTGAACGTGCGCGGTTTAGATGTCGCTTGTTTACCTGTCTTACTCTCACACGCAATCGTAACCAAAGAAGGCAAGGTTGAGTACTTCTTAGATCCAGCTCGTTTACCAACAGACTTTACTCAACACGTTGGTGAAGGCGTTGATGTTTTCCATCCAGACCAACTTCAAGCGCGACTAGAAACACTCAATGGCCAACGAGTGATGGTTGACCCTGCCACAAGTAATGCATGGTTCAAACTGGTACTGCAAAACAGTGGTGCTACAGTTATCAGTAAAGCCGACCCTTGCCTATTGCCAAAAGCAGCTAAAAACGAAGTAGAAGTTTCGGGCATGCGCTCATGTCACCTTCGTGATGGTGCAAAAATGGTTGAATTTCTAGCTTGGTTAGATGCTGAAGTAGCCGCGGGTCGTCTACACGATGAAGCTGTGCTTGCAGACAAGCTTTACGCGATTCGCAAGCAAGATCCTACTCTTATGGACTTGAGCTTCGATACTATTTCTGCTGCTGGCGGTAATGCCGCAATGTGTCACTACAACCACGAAAATCAACCTCAGCCGGGTAAGCTAGAAATGAATACGCTATACCTTGTTGATTCAGGCGGTCAGTATTTAGATGGCACGACAGATATCACTCGTACAATTGCGATTGGCCAACCAAGCGATGAAATGATTAAGCAGTTCACGTTGGTATTGAAAGGCCATATTGGTGTCGCACGAGCTCGCTTCCCTAAAGCCACTCGCGGCTACCAAATCGATACATTAGCGCGTCAGCACCTATGGGCTGAAGGCTACGATTATGACCATGGTACTGGACATGGTGTTGGTCACTTCCTAAGTGTTCACGAAGGTCCTGCAAGTATTTCGAAGAAGCAAATTGACGTTCCTCTACTTAAAGGCATGGTGCTGTCGAACGAGCCGGGTTACTACCGCGCAGATGCGTTTGGTATCCGTATCGAAAACTTGGAACTTGTTGTAGAGCAAGCAACTCAAGGCGACTTCCCTGTACTCGCTTTTGAATCGCTAACTCGTTGCCCTATCGACATACGCAACATTAACGTTGATATGCTAACACGCCCAGAGCTTGCATGGCTGAACGACTACCACCAAAAAGTATGGGATGAGATTAGCCCATTAGTCGACGGCGACATTAAGCAATGGCTAGAACAAGCAACTCAGCCGCTTAGTCACTCGTAATTAAATAGTGAGAGCATATCGTTACGATTAACGATACGCTCAAGCTAATACAAAACCAAAAAAAAGGCTCTTCAAATGAAGAGCCTTTTTAATGTTTCACGTGAAACATATCTGTCGGTAAGCGATTTATCCAGAATATGCTGAGTGCCAATCACGCCAAACCGGATCAAAACCACGCTGTCGAATCATCGCCTCGACCGACGCCGCACTGCGCTCATCACTAATAGCAAACTGCTCTAATTCAACATCATCCATCGCATAGCCACCTGGCTGAGTTTTCGATGCAGCTGACATACTGGTAATTCCCAAAGGTAAAACACTGTCTCGGAATTTGGCTGATTCTCGCGTAGACAGGGACAGTTCCACTTCTGGATTGAACAAGCGATATGCACAGATCAACTGTACCAGCTGTTTGTCATTCATGACCGATTTAGGTTGTAAGGTATTCGCCGAGCCACCTCCCTCGCAAGGACGTAAGCGCGGAAATGAAATCGAGTATCGAGTCTGCCAATACGTTCTTTCAAGATACTCCAAATGAGCAGCGACGTAGAAACAATCGGTGCGCCACTCTTCCAAACCTATCAACGCGCCGATACCTATTTTATCGATACCCGCCTTTGCTAAACGATCCGGAGTTTCCAATCTAAACTCAAAATCGGTTTTATTACCGCGTAAATGATGAAGGCCATAAGTCGCAGGATGATAGGTTTCTTGGTAAACCATCACCGCGTCCAAACCTAATGTTTTCAACTCCGCGTATTGGTCCTGCTCTAACGGCTGAACTTCCATCGCTAAATAGTTAAAGCGTTGCTTTATTTCCGGCACTACTTGGCGAAAGTAGTTCATACCGACTTTGGTTTCATGCTCTCCCGTCACTAGCAACACGCTATCGAACTTCATCTTTTTGATTGCATCAATCTCAGCACCAATCTCTTCAACGCTCAAAGTTCTACGTTTAATTCGGTTCTCCATAGAGAAGCCGCAATAAGTACAAGCATTGGCACACAAGTTTGATAAATAGAGCGGGATATACAACGACATCGTATTGCCAAAACGCTTGCGCGTAAGGGCAAAAGATCGTTGTGCCATAAGCTCTAAGTAAGGTTCCGCAGCAGGAGAGATCAGCGCTTTGAAATCTTCCAAATCTAACTTTGATTTACTCAGCGCTCGCTCTACGTCACGCGCAGTCTTCGAGTAAATCGACATAGAGATGTCATCCCAATCGAGCTGATTAAAACGCTCAACAAAACTCATACGATGCCCTTTTATAACTCGTCTAGGAACGAAGTCAGTGGGCTAGAAGCAATCGCATGATTCACTTTTCCAGCCAAACCCGATTCGTAAGCGATACGTCCAGATTCAACGGCCAACTTAAACGCCTTCGCCATCGCAATAGGATCTGCCGCTGCAGCAATGGCAGTATTAACCAATACCGCATCAGCCCCCATTTCCATCGCTCTTGCTGCATGAGAAGGCGCACCAATTCCAGCATCAACAATTACCGGTACCGTTGCTTGGTCGATGATAATTTCCAAAAAATCAGCTGAGGCGATACCTTTGTTCGAGCCAATAGGAGCACCTAGCGGCATCACTGCCGCACAACCCACTTCTTCAAGGCGTTTACATAAAACAGGGTCAGCATGGCAATAAGGCAACACAATGTACCCTTCTCGAACAAGCTGCTCAGCAGCCGCTAGTGTTTCAATTGGGTCTGGCATTAGGTATTTAGGGTCTGGATGGATCTCTAATTTCAGCCAATTTGTTCCCAAAGCTTCACGTGCTAACTGGGCAGCAAACACAGCATCTTTGGCATTTTTTGCACCAGAGGTATTCGGCAGTAAATTTACACCGGCCTCAACAATCGGCTTTAAAATGTCATCATGCTTGTCGTTAACATCAACACGCTTAAGCGCCATGGTAGCTAACTGAGAACCCGATGCTTTAATGGCTTCCGCCATAATTTGACTGTTTGCAAACTTACCTGTGCCAGTAAATAGACGTGAATCAAACTGTTTATCAGCAATAGTTAACATAGCCATCACCCCCCTGCTATGGCTTGAAATAGTGAGATAGCATCGCCCTCACTGAGTACTGTTGACTGCCACTCACTACGTGGCACAACTTGGTTGTTTATCGCAAATACACATCCCAACTCGGGTAATGCGCACTGCGTGATTATCTGCTCTAGGCTGCTGCTCTCAGCCACCTGATGGGGTTGTTCGTTAATGATGATGTTTATTGAACCCATTACTTCGACCTTAATATTCGTCACTTACATCACTTGGATATAAGTTGGTATCTCTATGCAATGCTCACTCGCTAGCACATACTGCGCAGTGTTTGTCCTTACCTATCTTCATGGTTTGCCACTTAAGACTTAAACCATCAAAAATGTGCAGTTGACTGGTTTGGAATTGAAACTGACCTATCGCTAATTTCTGAATTGCAGCAAGTGCTTGGTAGTTACCTAACGTTCCTACCACCGGGCCAACCACACCTGAATCGCTACATTTTGTAGAGTTAGGCAGCTCATCAAATGGCACTAAGCATCGATAGCACGATAAGTCTGATGGTTGGTGTTTATCCTGCTTGGCAAAATCAAACACGGCGAACTGGCCTTGCCAGCCAATGGCAGCTGCGGAAACAAGTGGGGTTTGCTTTTCATAACAAAGCTGATTAACCAAATGTCTGGTTGACAAGTTATCGCTACAATCGAGAACTAAATCTGCCAACATGATTTCCAAACCTAATTGGCTGCTTTCCAAACGCTTGTCGACCGTGCGAACACTCACATCCCTATTCAGTTCTGTCAGTTGCTCAGCCATTGCTTTCACTTTGGATGTACCCACATCTGATTGGCGATACACTACTTGGCGCTGCATATTGCTGAGATCGACACTGTCATCATCAATAACAACCAATTTACCGACACCTGCTGCTGCTAAATACAAACACGCAGCGCTGCCTAGCCCGCCACAGCCAATAACAAGAACATGGGATCCAAGTAGCCGTTGCTGACCTTCCTCACCAATTTGTGGCAACGAGATTTGCCTTTGATAACGAAGGAACTGGCTATCCTGCAACACAGCTTTCTCCTTGCGGTTCCGACAACGACATGATCTGCCTAAAGCTATCGATCACTTGTTTTGGATTGTCCGCCAGAGTGATGGCTCTCACCACAGCCAAGCAAGATACTCCGCAGTGCCAGACTTGCTGCGCATTGGACAAATCAATGCCACCAATCGCAACCGTCGGATAACCTTTCACATCACCGTATGGAATAGAATCAATGAGCTTTTGATACAAAGCCAAACGCACTAATCCTTGAGGTTTAGAAGGCATCTGTTTAGTCGTGGTTGGGAATATATGACCGAGTGCTATGTAGCTAGGTTGAATCTGAACAATTCTGAGTAACTCATAATAACCATGGGTAGATAACCCAAGGCTGATATTCGCGTTACTGAGTTGGCTTAAGTTCGACTCTTCAATGTCTTCTTGGCCAAGATGAACGCCAAAAGCACCATGTTTCAATGCCAGTTGCCAATAGTCGTTAATGTAAACTTGAGCGTTGTATTTGCGCCCGAGTTCAATGGCTCGAACAACTTGCTGTTCCAAATCAGCTTGATGAGTATCTTTGATTCGTAGCTGAATAGTATTGATGCCTAAAGGCAGTAGTTTCTCAATCCAAGCAACATCATCCACTACTGGGTACAAACCTAGGCTCTGTTTACTCAAGGTCGGAAACGCTACAGATTTGTTGGCCACCTTCCACCCAACCTGAATACCTAAACGCTGGTCTTCAATCACCGGAATCGGAAATTGGCTAAACTCACTTGGCCATGTTTCACGTGAAACATTGGTCAATGCTCTTGCTAGCGTAAGGCTATCTTCGATAGGAAAATCGAGCGCGAGTAAAGCAAGCAACCAACAAAAGTGGCGCTCCTTCTCAAACTCAACTTCAGTCTGAGAAACATACGATGACAGTGCCCGATTTTCTCCTGTTATCGGATGACGCCAAATGTCTAGACGTTGCTCGACGTCTGAAACACCCAGCAATACGGTTCGAGGTTTCAAAGCACTTAACTCAGTTATCGAGGTTGGATCAGAGTGATAGACCATTACCCACTCATCCTCACCTACCGCTGTTTGCTCCAAAAGCTCAAAACAATCCGTTTGAAAACGAGTTGCTGAACGATCGTTCTCTAAAATGAAGCCATCAGTTGGGCTAATGCCCAACTGAATATGCTCAATCGCTAACCCTTGCTGCTCTGCCATCAACAGACACTGTTGCAGTATTTGCGTGGTAGATTTATTAGCAACAGGAACAAGCAACTTCACTTTTTCCATCAAGGCTGCTCCTCCACTTCTGGTTTTGCCGCAGGATGATAAAGCTCAGCCCCTGTTGCCAAGAATTCAGCCGACTTCTGACGCATTCCCTCTAGTGGGTCATCCAACATCTTGATCTCAATAGCTTGGTCAGCAGCAACTTGCTTAGTGTCTTTCGCGTATTCACGAACTTCTTGAGAGATTTTCATTGAACAGAATTTAGGACCACACATAGAACAGAAGTGAGCGACTTTACCCGACTCTTGCGGCAAAGTTTCATCATGGAATGAACGAGCAGTTTCAGGGTCTAGTGACAGGTTAAACTGGTCTTCCCAGCGGAACTCAAAACGTGCTTTTGATAGCGCATTATCTCGAACTTGAGCGCCCGGATGACCTTTCGCTAAGTCTGCTGCGTGCGCAGCGAGCTTATAAGTGATTAAGCCGGTTTTTACGTCTTCTTTATTCGGTAAGCCAAGGTGTTCTTTAGGTGTTACGTAGCAAAGCATAGCACAGCCATACCAACCAATCATCGCAGCGCCAATACCTGAAGTAATATGATCGTAACCAGGAGCAACATCCGTTGTTAGTGGACCAAGGGTATAGAAAGGCGCTTCGTGACAATGCTTAAGTTGCTCATCCATGTTTTCCTTAATCATATGCATCGGCACATGACCTGGGCCTTCAATGATTACTTGAACATCGTATTCCCAAGCAACTTTGGTCAGTTCGCCTAGAGTGCGGAGCTCAGCAAATTGAGCTTCGTCATTTGCGTCAGCAATAGAGCCAGGGCGCAAACCATCCCCTAAAGACAGGGCAACGTCGTACTTAGCGCAGATTTCACAGATCTCACGGAAGTGAGTGTAAAGGAAGCTCTCTTGGTGATGAGCAAGACACCATTTAGCGATAATAGAACCACCACGAGAAACTATGCCGGTGACTCGTTTTGCTGTCATTGGTACATAGCGCAGTAATAAACCCGCATGGATAGTGAAGTAATCTACGCCCTGCTCTGCTTGTTCAATTAGCGTATCGCGCATCACTTCCCAATTTAGGTTTTCTGCAACTCCATTTACTTTTTCAAGTGCTTGATACATTGGAACAGTACCAATCGGCACCGGACTGTTACGCAGAATCCACTCTCGCGTTTCATGGATATTACGACCGGTCGATAAATCCATAACCGTATCGCCCCCCCATCGCGTTGACCAAACTAGCTTCTCAACTTCTTCTTCAATAGAAGAACTCACTGAAGAGTTACCGATGTTAGCGTTCACTTTCACTAAGAAGTTACGACCAATAATCATCGGCTCAGATTCTGGGTGGTTAATATTAGAAGGGATGATGGCGCGACCTTCAGCAACTTCTTTGCGCACAAACTCAGGCGTAATATCTTTCGGAAGGTTAGCTCCAAAGCTTTGCCCTGCATGTTGCTGATTAAGCATCTCGTCGCGAAATTTTGCACGCCCCATATTTTCGCGAATGGCGATGTATTCCATCTCTGGGGTAATCATGCCTTTACGAGCGTAATGGAGCTGGGTAACACGCTGGCCTGTTTTAGCACGTCTAATACGTGGCAGATTGCCGTATCTTAAGTCATCCAGTGTTTCATCTTCCAAGCGCTGCTTGGTATAAACCGAACTCACATCATCAAGGAGTTCTGTATCGCTACGTTCTTCAATCCATTGTTCACGTAGCTTTGGTAAGCCGTTGTATAGGTCAATTTGGTAATTAGGGTCTGTGTATAACCCAGAGGTATCATAGACGTGTATAGGCTCATTAGGCTCAAATATAGGCGCCTCTTTAGTACCGCCAATTAGGCTATCGGCCAAAGAGATCTCACGCATGGGCACGCGAATATCAGATCGCGAGCCTTCAATATAAACTTTTTGGGAATTTGGGTACGGTTGTACCGAAAGAGTATCAATAAACTGTTTTGCTTCCAGTCTCGCTTGCTTGCGACTCGACATAGCATTTTTCCTTGCTTTGTTATTCTAGATAAAAAGATTTTGGATAAAAATGCTTGGCGGAAAGATGCGACAAGAGGAATCGAGTGCGAAAAACCGAGAATGGGTAATAAGACCGCAAACGATTAGATGATAGATCTACCCATGAAAGTGAGCTTATGGGTATGAGTATCTTCTCTTGTTCCCTTCGCAGGTGTTAGCCTGATCAGGTTCAACGGATCCCGAATTAACGGTCTCAGCCTTATGGCACTCCGACAAGTAGAACGATTATAAGCAATCGAGTGGTTGAAACCAAGCTGACTGCTTATAAAATAACAAACTAATTTTTAACTCTTCATTAGCAATTGGAAACCCAACCACGCCGCAGAGATGCTTAAAACTACGTTTAAAATGATGTTCAAGCCCATCTTGAAAAACGCCCCTTGCTGCATCAAAAGAACGTTATCCATCGAAAATGTAGAGAAAGTAGTTAGTGCGCCTAAAAATCCTAAACCGATAATTTGACGCCAAGGCTCAGTTGCAAGCAACTCACTTTCAAATGCAGCAATTAGCAACCCCATCGCAAATGAACCGATTACGTTAACCGTTAGCGTGCCATATGGAAAACCTCGTCCCAATAATAGTACGCACAATTCAGAAACCAGATAGCGCGAACACGCACCAAATGCTCCGCCCAAAGCGATGAAGCCCAAAATGGAAAGCTGTCCCATATTACCCCCTAAAAACTAATGACGATATTGTAGCCATAAAACGTCATTAATCGAACTAAGCAAGCTATATTTGCACAAAACTCTCCGTACTTAGTCACTGAAAACAGCTCTACTTTAAAAAAGTTACAGGAGTCACTTTACTTCGATGTAACCCATCAAACCTGTCTTCATATGTTCGATGACATGACAATGGTACATCCAACGTCCGGGATTATCGGCAACAAAGGCGGCTTTAGCTCGTCCATTCTTACCTAGTAATACGGTATCGGTATGAAAGGGGTTCTCAAGTTTTTTACCATTCATTTCAAGAACCGTAAATGTGTGTCCATGCAAATGAATCGGGTGATGGTATTGGGTGACATTACGCAGATCAAAAATATAAGTCTTACCCAACTCTAAAGTAGCGAGTGGAGCGGGAATATTATCTTTGCTCATTCCTTCCCAAGCTCTTTTGTTCATTAACCAAAACTTCGGCATCGCTTTACCTGATTTATCCGCCGGAGTTACAGCCCCCTCCCACTCGAACACAAAATCGATCTCCTCTGCATTCGCGAGATCGAGATTAGGGACGGGATTAAGCGGTAGAGAAGGCAGCGACTGATCTTGAGCAAGATTAGATTGAATCACTTCAAATTCGCATAGTGGAAAAGGGAAACGCCCTTTCATGTAACGAACGTACACGCGCTCTCCAGCCTTTGGAGCGATAAAACCAATATCGACCCTCATTCCTGGGCTAACCTTATGTTCTGCAAGCTTATAGGGCTTCTCTATCGGATTCCCGTCAATAGCAATAACCCAAGCCTCTGCACCTTCGACTGCGATCGGGTAAGTAATCGTGTTATCGACATTCGCAATCCTTAAACGTGTGGTCGCATTCTCTTTCAATTGATAAATAGGCTCATGGGTACCATTAACGCTACTGTATTCTCCGGGTGTCCCCATCCGAGCACTTAGCCTTGGCACCATCAATTTCTTCCAGTTGCCCTGCTTATCAATATGCCAATGTTTGACCATCAGATCATGCTCTTCATCGAACACCACAGGAACCGACTCTTCAACAATGATGAGCCCAACAAGCCCCATTCCTAACTTAACGACGCTATTCATATGTGGGTGATACCAAAACGTACCCGCATCTGGTGGCGTAAAAGTATAAACAAAGGTTTCACCCGGCATGATTGGAGGCTGACTTAAGAATGGAACACCATCCATCTCTATCGGTATCCGTAAACCATGCCAGTGAATGGTGGTGGGTTCATCAAGCAAATTAGTAAAGCGAATCGTCACAGGCTCACCCTGACGGCAACGGATTATGGGTGCTGGTATCTCACCATTAAAGCCTAATACCGGTGTCTGATGACCTTTAACCAGCTCTGCCGTTGCAGGTTGAGCAGTCAAGTCGTAAACATAACGGCCATCTTTCTGCTTTCCTCCGGTTAATGAGCAAGCAGGAAGCGCGCTTAAAGCACTAATCGCGACAGAGGATTGTAAAAATTGGCGGCGGGTCATATCCATAACACTATCCCTTGTTAGTTGAGCTCGCCCAGTCTAACTAATTGATGAGATTAATTCTCAACAATGTAAAGAAAATGTGGTTATGAAGGATGAATTTAGATTCGGAAAGGTTCAGCGTTGCTGCTAAGCAGTTCAGATATGACAGAGGAGGACAGGGCTGGCGATCCAGAGATTCGAAAGCTTCGCCCCAACACGCGCTATTTGGGAAGTTCGGGGAATCCGCTGCTCTGCCAATTAAAGTTTATCTGGAAGCTAAATGAAAAAGGCTCCAGTCTTTCGACTAGAGCCTTAAATATGGCAGGGGTGGAGAGATTCGAACTCCCAACACGCGGATTTGGAATCCGCTGCTCTGCCAATTGGAGCTACACCCCTAAATTTTATCTACAATCAGGTTCGAATAGATTCGAACTCCCAACACGCCCTATCACAAGGTATTTGGGGAATCCGCTGCTCTTTGTTCTTTCGAATTGGAGCTACACCCCTGTAGAAACTACAGTTTATCATATTGTAGATTCAAAAAAACCTCGCCATTAGCGAGGTTCTTGAAATAAGTGGCGGAGCGGACGGGACTCGAACCCGCGACCCCCGGCGTGACAGGCCGGTATTCTAACCAACTGAACTACCGCTCCGCACTGGTTAGACATTTAAGTCTAAATTTG
>NZ_JAPPTI010000012.1 GCF_027587025.1 Vibrio sp. LaRot3
CTGCCTAGCCTTAAGTCTAAACACAGTATGGATATGGGCTTTTGGTTATGAAGCAGCTAATTACGTTAAGACCAAATCTAATCTTGATGACTTCCGAAAATGTTAACCAAGGTGACTGTCGAGACAGCATTAAATGTGGAAATTGATAGGTACCTTGGGAAGACTACAAAGTATTAAACGGCTTCTTCACCTTTAAAAAACCTTGTTTTAGGGTTTAGAGCATCAGTCAAAGACACTTAGCTCTTCTCAACCTGCTTCAATCCCAAAGGATTAGTCTACCCTGCCGGATTGACTACATATTGATAGTTATTTAACCCACCTGCAAGCCCTATTAGGTCTGGGATAATAAAACTTCCAGAATCGGAATGAAGAATATCGCTAATATGTTTACAAACCTCACTATGCCACGACAATGTACCCATTTTCGTTCACTATAAGAGAAGTCAATATGGGCGGAGTGAATCCGATAGAAGTAACCTCAACGTTAAGCAACTATCAGAACAATTTTTAGCCACTACATATAATAAAATGCTATCTTTTTTATCATTAAAGCATCTATTGATTCGATCGGCTTACCATTATTTTTTATTTCACTAAGCACATACTTAGCAATTGGATGTGGATTTGTTTCAATATCTGAAAATATTTGTTTTTTTAAAACATCATCATATATATATTTATCTACAAGATACTTTAGGTTCTGTTCTAGCTGTGCTCGGTTCATATTTACTCGTCAATCAAAGTTACGTTATCAAAATTAATAAAAGGTTTGTTCTCCATATCCAAAGGAACGAGTTGGAATTCACCACCCTTACCAAAATCAGGATAAAAACTCGTAAACGGCTCTAATTTTTCACCATTATCACCATCCTCAAACGGTACTCTAACTATTGGTTTTCCATCATTATCATATAACTGTAATGTATCGAACTCACCTTTAAGCCTAGCATCGGACCAAGAACCAACTGGGTCTTTAGGATCATAATAAATCTGAAATGCATCCCGAGCTTTTGAAGCATTCTTAAAGTCACTGAAACCAAAATAGCTTAGAGGAGCTGATTTTGTTTCCATTGTTATGTCTGCAAAACTGGAGTCCATGTACCTATAACCAGTACTTGGGAGAGTAGACTCCGGCCCTGCAGGTCCGACATAGAAATCGGGCTTACTAGAAGATGAATCTACACCATTTTTCTCAACCTGCTTCAACCCCAGCGGGTCAATCCACCCCGTCGGATTCACTACATATTGATAGTTATTCAACCCACCTGCAAGCCCTATTGGGTCTGGGGTGATAAAGCTTCCAGAATCGGGACTATAGTATCTGTATCGATTGTAGTGTAAGCCTGACTCTTCATCATAGTATTGGCCTTGGAACCTTAGTGGGCTTTCTATCTGAGAGACATATTTACGCGCAAGATTACCATAAGCTTTATATTCAACCTGCCATGCTATCGCACCGTTACCATCTAGTAGCTCTAATGGTGTTCCAAGGTGGTCGAGTTGATAGTAATAAACCTCACAATCTTGTGGACCTTCCCCTTGAATAAGAGCTAATGGTTTGAATGTGTCAGGCTCATACAAGTACGTCTTATAATCTTCACCACAGATCTCACTGAGCAGCTTATCCCCAAACCACAAAAACTCTGTTTTCGTTTCTACGCCATTCTTATCAACGACCGACTTTTCAATACGGCGCCCAAACGCATCATACTTATAATGAGCTTTGCTTCCGTCACTCTTAGAAATCTTCTCTAAACGATGGCTAGAATCATATTCAAAGTGAGAAGTGATCGCTTGGTTCTTACCTCGAGATTCTCTCGCTAGATTACCAAACTCATCATAAGCGTAATGACGATCACCTTGAATTAAGATTTGGTTCTGTCGAGACAAGGCATTTTTGTCTCTTAATAATGAGCCTGCAGGGTCATGGATGAACTGCTCTTCAATATCACCACGAACTATGGTCAATCTATCTAGTGGGTCGTAGTGATATTCTTTGGTACCACGGAGTAAGTCATCAACTTGAGCGAGGTTGCCGCTATCTGTGTAACTGTAATTACGTGCGAATGTCCGTTTGTTGTTTTGGAAGGTCGACTGCTCTGTTAACCGCCCCAGTTCATCATACAAGAACGATGTACTTAAATTACCCGACTTTCTCGTTGCCTCTAAACCATTCTTTAGATACTGATGCTGAGTCAGCAGTTCACCGTTCAATGCAACTTCAGACAATAGTCCATGGTGATACGTCTGCGTGACCAGTTGACCGTCAGGTAGCAGCATTCCCGTTAGATTACCTATAGCATCATACTGATAACCTAATGTCGCCCAGCTCTGGTGCTCCTCAACTAAACGGCCTAAAAGATCGTATTTGTACGCGAGAGGCCAGTGACCATCATCCACCTCACATAATCGACCGTGAGCATCATATTTATAAGTAATGACTTGTCCATCTGGTAGCGTTTTGGCGCTTAAATTCCCTGAGCTATCGTATTGGTATTGTGTGGTTAACTCATTTCCTTCTAGGCCTTTTTCAGTCTTAGCGATGAGCTGTGTATGCGCATCAT
The DNA here is from genome assembly GCF_027587025.1 of Vibrio sp. LaRot3. Classification (GTDB taxonomy): domain Bacteria; phylum Pseudomonadota; class Gammaproteobacteria; order Enterobacterales; family Vibrionaceae; genus Vibrio. Next base: position 2,565 of record NZ_JAPPTI010000012.1, read on the forward strand.
ACTCATAATCAAATTCCCGACCATCAAAAGTAATTTCTTTTTGAACGTGTCCTGTCGGCGTATATTCGATTTTGTAAACGTCACCCGATTCGTTAGCGATTTCACTTACAAAGTTAAAAGCAGAGTCATACTTATAATTAATTGAACTACCGTCTGGCTGAACGACTTTTCCAACTTGATGGTAAGGTAATTCAAATTGGAACTCTGTGGTGCGCCCTTGCTCATCCGTGAACTTGGTGACTTTATTGTAAGCGTTGTATTCGTATAGGCGAGTCTTTCCGCCTGGGCAGACCATTTTGATCAACCTATCTAACTTGTCAAAATGATACTCAGTAATACCAAGACTATCTTGTCTATATCGTAAACGACCTAAAATGTCGTACCGATAACGCTTAAGCTCTCCTGCTGCTGTCTGCTCTTCAATTAATTCGCCGTTGTTGTTCCAAGATAATTTGTGTATAGAACCATCGGGGTATTGTATCTGCTCAATAAGACCATGGGAGTTGTAAGAATAGCGAGTTTGATTACCTAGAGGGTCTGTTTGCAACAATACATTGCCATGTTTATCTCGTGAGTACTGCCACGTTGCTTTGCCTTGACTGACTTTAAATATATGCCCTTTGATATAACTAAAATGAGTAACAAGACCAGAGGGAGATATTTGCTGCACTAAATCACCGTTGTCGTTATACGAAAAAACGGTCGAATTACCAACGGCATCAGTTTCTTCAACTAGGCGTCCTTTTAGATCATACTTGTTATGGTATTCACCACCGCTAGCATCCACTTCTTTGATTAAACGAGCATTCTCATCATGCTGATAAATTTGCTCTGTACCATTCTTGTTTTTAACAACAACAGTATGAGAATCATCGTCCCACTTATAGGAAGTATCGACATTACCTAAGCTGTCGAATTGCCTAATAGCTCTCGCTTGTTTACCTTCACCTTGCCATTCCCAAGAGAAAACAACTCCTCCTGCAAGCTGACGGGATTGAATAACGTTATGTTGATCATAACTGTAAGTTTCTGAATCACCTTTAGCATTCGTTGCACGTATCAATTGTTTAGAAGCATTATATTCATAGCTCACTTGAGTGTGTATGAACACCCATTGCTTGGCACCATCGACCTCCTTACGATGATATAAGTCAACTTTACGAATTAGCTCCCCTGCATAGCTAAACTTAAATCGTAATCCAGATTGAGATGTCACAGACTCAATAACTTGAGTAAACTTGTTTCTCTCTAGCGTGTACTTATGCCCATATTTGTCTTCAACACGCTTAAGCTGGCCAACTTCCCCTAAAATATCAAAATAGTAAAAATGACCATTAGTATCTTGAATTACAATTTCGCTGTTTTCACTGAGGTAAATAGCCGATTTTGCCAACGTATTAGTGATAATTGGCTTAATTTCAGATGGTCTAGGAAATGTCGTTGTTTTATTCTCATGATCACGCCACTTCACTGCGTCTTCGGTGACAGTTAGAGAGTGAGATAAAGCGTGAGACCAACCATAACCTAACTCGCTTTTCCGCTCGACAGAGCTAGTTCGATAGAATCTTCTCCAATCAAATGCGATGAGTCCGGGTAAGCGACCATCAGTTAAAGAAAGAAGTTCCTCTCCTGTCGCCATGGAAATAGGGTCTTCGTTGGTTTTGGTGTCCTTTTCATCCTGTGACGGCTTATCGTTATCAGTACTTGATTGGCTACTTTGATCGGGAGTGTTGTCCTTGACGACAACTTCAGTCGTTAGTTTGTTGTCAGCAACGATTTCTACTTCACCATTATTATAGTTTTGACCGTTTGCATCATTTAACGCTAATTTTTTGTAACCTTGTTCGCTTTTCTCTCTCGATTTCTCAACCAAACTAGACAGTTTGGTAATAAGTTTTTTGATGGGCTCTAATATTTTTGAAACTACTTTGTAAATAGCCAAACCAACTCGACAACAAAAGTAAACAAATCCTACTACTGGAGTAGCAACAAAAGAAATAATTACAGCACCAATAAGTCCTAATAAAAAATCAAAAAAAGCTTGTCCACCTAATTTATTTAAACCAAGGATGATATCCTCTGTAGGAAACATTCTCGTATAAATTGTAATGCTATTAGTTAGCAACCACATTACTGCCTCATCAGATGCAATTAGCAGTGCTTGCTCATATTTCTTAGGTGCAGTTTCCGCAGCATTTTTAATTTCTTCAATAATTTCCTTAGATTGCTCATACTTGCCTTCAAGTGCCTTAACAGGGTCTTTCAGCATTTCGTAAATTTCTACAATCCCCTCCCAGAACTGTTTTATTCCATCAAGGAAACCTGAAAAAAAACTCATGTTTCGAGCAAGCATTTCTTCTAACTTTTTTTGTGCATGAGCCTCGCTCCATCTAGGTTTAAATGTTACCCACTGCTCATTCATCCAATTGGAAATGTCACCTCCCAATCCATTGTAACGTTCAAACAATGCATCAAGGTCCTTTTCCGTTGACTCATTATTAACTGTTACGGTATATGTTGCTCCTGGTTCTAAGCCTTCAACTTTGCCTTTACCCGAATCATCCAGCGGTACTTTTATTGGCTCTGAATTCGAGAGCCATTCATTTTTTTGCACCACAACTTGGATATTTCCTATCGGCACATGATAGATAGACTCATACCTCGCAGAGATCTCCAACATCCCACTTTGAGGGCAAACTACCTCAATAGCATACTTAGAGTCATAAACGCCTACATCAAGTTCAGAACCATTAGCCTTTAACGTCTTTTCCATACCCAAAAATGAAGGGAGATCAAGCATCTCCCCTGGTCTTTCTAAAGTACGAAAATATTTATTTGCAAGAGTTTCTCTATACGAACTTGTTATATTAGGGATATCATTAATTTGATTTTGAATATCTTCAAAGAATAGATCTAAGGCTTCATGTTTCATTTTATATTCCCTAACATCTTCTGTTCATGCTGAATAAGCTGTACGAATTTTTCCAATATTTGCGCAAATTCACCCTTATAACGCTGGCAAAAACGCTCAGTTTTACGTAAAAGAACACGTTCACCATACTTTGCTGATAATCCTGGTTGGATTTCATGAAGGGATTGAATCAAGTTATTCACCAACACCGTAGTATCCTCAACAAGCTTCTCTTTTACTTCCTCAGGCACCTGCCACCATGGAAACTCGCGTTCTGGCCTGTATTTAATGACTTCTCGATTAAGAGAGTGGGATTTGGTGCTCAACCATGACGTACATGGCCCCATAAGCTCTGCGCGCTGCTGTTCGTTGCAGAAGTTGGCGATATCGATGGAAGACATAGGGTCAAAGAATCGGAAAAAGGCATAGTTGCTTGAAGAAAGCCATACTTGAGTAAGACCGCGTAGATGATCACACACTTCCTCTATCTCGGCATTAGAAGCAACAAACATCCCCCAATCTTCTTTAGCTTCATTGATTACCCATTCCACAAAGCCTGAATCTCTATCTAATGCCGCAATATACGGCATAACTTCGTGCCAATCTTCGTATGGGGTTTCACTCCAAATGGGTAATGCATCTTTACCACCTAAACGGTAGTACTCAGCTAAGCCATTTGAATCACTGGTTTTGTTAAAAATGATGAACCAATTGTTCTGCTCATCAAGTGACTGTTTTACGCAGAACATTCGCCATCCTTACACGCTTCGCATTCTTCACAGAAAGGAGCAGCCGCACTCATAGTCGCAACTTGTGCTGAGCTTAAAATAGGATTTGGGAGTGGAGGTGCAGCTTCAAGTTGACCCGGTTTAAGAGCGGCTTGACCACTAAAGCCTTGGCCACTGCCTTTGCCACCACCGGAGTTCATATTGACTTTAGCCCCTGAAACATGAACACCTGCGCCATCTACTTTGACAAAACTGCCACCAGCTTTAAGCGTAATTTCGCTACCGGCTTCAATGACGACTTTACTTCCCGCTTTACAGTGAATAGCGTTAGCCGCGTCTAGAGCAAACCGCTTACCTGATTTTTGGTACAAATTACTATCAAGGAACTCTATCTTGTCACCCACGACCTTTAGGCGACATTCTCCCTCGACCGTCAAGTTGTTCTGATTAACGACCTCACTAAATTGGTCGTTGTCGATGGTCAAATGCTTATCGTGTTTAATGTGTGCGGTTGCATCATTTTTAATTTCTGCATTGAGATCTTTTTGAGCGTGGAGGTAGATTTTTTCACTCTCAGCTTGGTCTTCAAAGCTCAACTCGTTGTAGCCTTGACCTTGGTGACTTTCACTTCGTAGGACTGTCTTAGTCTTATTTGCTGGCAGTGGATATGGCGGTGTATTTGATGCGTGGAACGTTCGACCGATTATCACTGGCTGATCAGGGTCTCCATTTAAGAAGTCCACAATCACTTCTTGGCCTATGCGAGGCAAAGTGACTAAGCCATACTGACTGCCAGCCCAATCATGAGACACCCGCACCCAACAAGAGCTTTGCTCGTCACTATTTGAATAACGGTCCCAAGGGAAATGCAGTTTTACTCGGCCATGTTCATCGCAGAAAATTTCTTCGCCTGCAGGACCAACGACAATAGCGACTGTCGGGCCATCGACTTGTGGTTTTGCACATATCGGAGCTTGCCAATTGGTATCTGCTGGGATAACGGTGAATTGGTTTGCGTAAGTGGTCGCACCTTCTCCCCCCTCTTCTTCAAGAGCTTGCGGTTGCTCACCTTGATGTGAAGCCAATACCACAACCCAATCACGATTTAACTCGACATTACTGTGTTCCATTAAATCAAACTTATAACCCGCTCGAATGCTTGGATGGTTACTTTTTAGATCCGCACGAATTGCTGAACGACGCAACGCGCTTAAGCGCGTGAGGTTAAACTTTTTACCAACTCCGTCTTGCTTAAAGCGGCCAGGGAAGTCGAAATGCTCATACTTATCGGTTAGCTGATATTCTGCTTGAGTCGCCAGCTCCTGTTGTTGAAAACTAAAAGCAGGCTTTTTAAAACTGTAATCCTTGAGAGAGGCTTGGCTAGGAGCGGCTTCAGAGGTTAGTTTGAAAAAATTGATGTATGGTTCATCTACCATACCACCGCTCATCGCATTGTATGGTACTGGCGTAGCAAAAGACGGCAGTTGTTCAGATGAGTCGCTGATGTAGAGCGTATGCTTAGTCTCTTCATGCAAGAAGCTATATACCAAGCCTTCCTCTGCCGCTAAGCGATGGAAAAACTCTAAATCTGTCTCACGATACTGAACGCAGAACTCACGCTTTTCAAATTGACCATTTAGAGCAAATGCATAGTCTTCTATTGCCATTTCTTGCAATAGAATGGAAAGAATTTCTGGAACAGACTGTTGTTGGAAAATACGGCTATTTTGCCTTAAAGAAAGCCTCTCTAAAGCTGGCACTACCAGCATCGAATAAAACGTATGATGATGACCAGTATCTTTACGAGTAAAACTTTTCACCACACCATGAATAACTTGAGCGTCTTGGCCCTCTCGGATGATTTTGATGGTAACGTTCTTATCAACGACTTGATCAGCGGTGATAGTGCTAATACGACTCGCAAGCTCGAGTTCAAATCGAAAGCCGTTACATTGCTCGTTATTGTTTAAAGCGACTTGCGACATTGATTCGAAACCATGGTATTTTGTAAGAAGTAGATCGCCTTCTTCCATACCATCAACCAAAACATCAAAATTTAGTGGTGTCATCCTTGTGCCTCATAACCTCATATCAGAAGGCTATAGCGCAAGAATAGAGCCAAGTTTTATCAATTAAATATCAATCACTTAAAGTAACAAATCACTATAACGAGCAACTAATTGCCCGCTTAAACAATTAGTTGCTTGTTAGAGCAAATTTTATTGCCTGCTCTATCCGAGCAACGTAAAGACGGGAGACATGCCGTAATCTTGTCCGCTAAACAAGATTAATCCGATAATCACAAGAAAAACGCCAGCCAAAAACTGTAACGAGCTCCCCGCGACCTTAATGTTGATGAAACGATTTCCGCTGTCACCTTTTAAGTATCGTCTAACAATGTGCTTACCGGTCAATGTCAAAATAGCGATCATTGAAGTAGTGAATGCAGTTCCAGCGGCCATAACGATAGCACTAAGAACGCCCATCCAATACAAACCAACCACATTGGCAAACAGCAAAACCATGATCGCTCCTGTGCACGGCCTTATGCCGATGGTTGCCACAATACCTATATATTCTCGCCAAGTATCTGCGTTGTTGAGGGCCGAGGCATCCACCACATGTTGATGACCACAACCACATTCTTGGCTATGGGAATGACACTTTTTCTGAGGCTGAATTAAGGGTAAACCTGTCAAGCGTTCTAAACTCGAATTCGCTGAACATTGGTCATAACTAACCCGATCTTCACTGTTTAATGGAACGAAACGAGTAAATTTAGGTTTTGAGATTTTAACTAACTGATAGGTCTGTTTAACGGCTTTCCAACAGATTAGAGCTCCGAGAACCGTAACAAAAGCATAGCTCGTTGAGATTAGCCACATCGCTTTCTGGTTTACTTCTCGCATCGATGCATGAAATCCCCATAGCAAAACACTCACAAGCAGAATAGCGACGATTGCTTGGACTAATGCTGAAATAACCGTAAGCACAAGACTCATTTTCACTTTGGTTGGGTGGGTAGCAAGATAGGTAGTAACAATGACTTTACCGTGCCCCGGACCAAGGGAATGTAGCATTCCGTAGAGAAAGCTAAAGCCCACCAAATAACTACCTACCGCTACTGGGCTATTTTTCGCATCGTAGAGCAAATCCGCCAATTGGGCATTCACCTCTCGTTGCCATTGAATGCTGGTCACCACTAATGAAGGCCACACCCCCCATAGCTGATACAAACCAAGACTAAGAAGTAAAATCGCTGCTATTGCTAAACAAGAGTAGCGAGAAACTGAGAAATTTCTTTTCATAATACGCTCTAAACCTGAGGAATGGATGCGCAATAGATTTCAACCGTTTGAGTAAATAACTGCCCTAACGTGTTATCAGGGTCTGCTTCAGGAGGAAGCGACATCGCGTAACTCATTTGCTCTGGTGTTGGGTTGGGCTCAACAACCTTTAATTGACATTGGCGCGCTAATTCCGGCGACAAAATAACATCTTGATTGGAACGCCAAGCCATATCGACATAGTAACTTGGGTCAAAGATGAGCAAACGTAAACTCTCCCGAGTAACTGAAATTGGCTTAGCCAATGGTAACTCAAAGCTTAGGACGAGCTTAGCTCGATCACGGGTTAACTTATCACTGTGGGCCACTTTGTAACGAATTGGCGTTTCGCCATCATAGAAATAAGTGAAATAGTGCTGATATAGCATATTCTCCATGACCGATGCCGACACCTGACGGAAAGTCTGTTGTTCGTTTTCAGGAGAGGTATCTTCGCCATCTAGCATATACGCTGATGTCATTGCATCAAACGTCCATTCCATTTTGAAGCCAGTAATCATTCCAGCATCACCTAATATGTAGGTTTTCGTATATACCCAAGAGTGAGGATGTGCATATGCAGGAAGCGCTAAAAGCACAGAGCTCCCGCACAGCATCGTTAATAGCCTAAATGAACAGTAAACGCGTCTTACCGCTATTAGTGTTTTCAATTTTCCGGTTATACCAGAGAGCGTCGCGCAGAAGGATACTAATGTCATAATTACCATGGAATCGTCTTATTACTTTAACGAATAAATGCATTAACGATACAAAGAGAGTCCTCTCAACTTTGCTAAGTTACACTAGAGGTTGCGTATATAAACAACTCAAAAGCTGCGCTTCAAAAGCGTCTTCTATGTTTTCAGCGATGAGTTCAATGCGGCTTTCAACGCTATCATCAAGCTCATGCTCTGTTAAACCATCAGGAGTTAAGTTATAGCCAAACACGCCGCTTTCAGTAATGAACACCGCTTTCATTCGCTCAACATCCAGTTCCACTAACAAAGGAATCAGTTTGTTACGGGTGAATATTTTCATAGGAGAAAATCGCCAACCGACACTAGTAAAACCTTCACCTTTATTCTTTGCTTTAATCATGCCTGAGGCCGGTATCGGGATTTCAGAAGCTAAAGTTTTTCGATGGCCATGGTGATGGTGATGAGGTAACTCCTCTGATTTGGCACTCTGCCCTTGCAGTTCTGCAAACGGGAAAACCCCATGTTCCGCCATGATGACTTTCGTATTAGAACCTGCAACGTTTCTTACATAATCCATCAGCCTTTGCGCATCACCTTCTTGATACAAATCCGATTTATTGCCGACAACGGTATCAGCTATCGCAATCTGTTGATTGAAAGTCTCATGTTGGCTATAACGGGTATGCTCCAATTTGCGCGCATCAACCAAGGTGATGTTCTTTTGCAATGAAAGTACTTGTCGATAATGTTCGCTCGATAGAACTTCAAGCACTTCTTTCGGATGGCCTAACCCCGTAGGTTCTATCAATAAGCGATCTGGCTTAGCCTCCTTCAGCAATTGATTAAGCGCAATTTGCATGGGTAATCCAGCAGAGCAGCACATACAGCCGCCCGGAACTTCACTGATGAACACTTGCTGAACATTGCCTTTCTGCCCCTTGACCAAACTGCCATCCACGCCTATTTCACCAAACTCGTTAACGAGAACAGCCCACCGTTCGTTGTCTGGTCTGTACGCCATAAGGTTGAGAATGGCCGTCGTTTTACCCACACCAAGAAAACCAGTAATAATGTTGGTCGGAACCGCTAAAATAGGAGGCTTGTTTGAACTCATCTTGCGCGCTCCTATCGCTGACTGAATGGCTTAAATGATAAACGCATTGCTGACGCGTGCTCATCAGTTACAGCTTGGTTCGCGTAGACCAAGCGGCCGTTAACCCACGTTTTATCGATTCTTGAACTAAACTGATGGCCAGAAAACGGCGACCAAGCGCAATGGTATAAACTATTTTCATGAGTCACTTCCGTCACTGATTCACGATCAACTAATACTAAATCTGCGTAATAGCCTTCTCGAATGAAGCCACGCTGCTCAATCCCGTAGCGAATCGCGGGGTTATGTGCAGTTTTCTGCACCACTTGCTCGATAGTCATATGCCCAAAACTCACTTGATCAATCAAACTAAGCAAAGCGTGTTGAACCAATGGCAAGCCTGCAGGAGCATTACCATAAGGTACCTGCTTTTCTTGCCAAGTATGCGGCGCGTGGTCAGTCGCAATGATATCGATTTGCCCAGTATTTAGCGCATCGAGCAAAGCTTCACGATCACTAGGGTATTTAATAGCGGGATTACACTTAATTAAGCTTCCTAACGTCGCGTAATCTCGATTGCTAAACCATAAGTGATGTACACACGCCTCAGCGGTAATGTTTTTACCTTCAATTGACCCTGCATCAAATAACTCAAGCTCCTTCGCCGTTGTAATATGCAAAACATGCAATTGACTGTTATGCTTTTTTGCCAATTCAACCGCGTATGAAGATGAGGCATAACAAGCTAGGTCGTCTCGCAATACCGGGTGGTCATCAATCGTAAGCTCTAACTTTTCTTGCTTTAGCTTTTGTGTATTCTCCGCAATCACTGCACCACTTTCACAGTGGGTCACAATCAGCACTGGCGAGTATTGGAAAATAGCTTCTAATGCCAGTGGATCTTCGACCAGTAGGTCTCCTGTCGATGCCCCCATAAATACCTTCACCCCACAATGTTTCTCCGGATCCAGTCGCTTAATTTGATCGAGATTGTCTTCGGTTGCTCCTAAATAAAAGGAGTAGTTTGCATAAGAACTCTCACTGGCAATAGCAAACTTGTTCTCTAGCGCTTCAATTGTGGTGGTTGCAGGAGCCACATTAGGCATTTCCATATAGCTGGTTATCCCCCCTGCGACTGCCGCTCGAGATTCAGTGCGAATTGACCCTTTGTGAGTCAAACCCGGTTCACGAAAGTGGACTTGATCATCAATCATTCCGGGTAGAAGATAGCCACCTTTGGCATCAATTATCGTGTCATCTTTAGTTGCCTCGATGGTAGTTGCTATGGTTGCAATTCTTTGATTAACAATTCGTAAATCGGCTATGGTGACCTTTCCTTCGTTCACCACTTGGGCATTTTTAATGAGTGTCGCAGACATAGCTGTTCTTGGTCTCCTTTATGACTAAAGTTAGTTAATATGAAATTAATCTACTCGGTGAGAGTGGTAGCTAAGCAAGCGCTATCCACTTCAATCGGCACACTGGTTACACACACAGTTAATTTCCAACTGAGGGCTAACAACGGTAAACCCGGCTTGTTGGGCGTGAAATTGCAGATCTGTTATCGTAGTCGGATCGATGATTCGTTCACTGATTTTGTTGCATTTTGAGCAGATGAGAAATTGCGGGATACCATGTTCATGGCCATCAAGAATGTGCGAGCACACCACATATTTGTTTGATACATTCAGCTTATGAGCGAGATGTTCTTCTTCAAGAAAGTCTAGAATTCTGTACACTGACATCGCTTGAAGACGCTCGGAAAAATGTTTGTCGCAGTAATCTGAAAGCTCATAGGCCGATAATGCTTTGTTCGCTTCCACTAAAGCCCGAAGAACCAACTTGCGCTGAGGAGTAAGCCTTTTACCTCTAGCCTCACAGCGCTTCTCGACATGGGCAATGATGGCATCAAACTTGTGCATTGCTATTTAGACCATATCCAAAGTCAGTAGCAGTCGACGCTCATTACTCACTATCTGCGGGGAGCGATGAACCAGCGCGTTGTCCTCATTTCCTTCCCAACCGCCGCCTTTAAGTAACGCGACATCACCAGACGTTATTTGCTGGATAAGCGCGCCATTTTTCTCCGTTAGGGTGGAACGATCAACATCTTGATTCTCTAGCCACTGCGTCGCTTGCCCAATGTATGTGGTAACCAGCCTTACAGGCACTTGATCCACATGAAAGCTCGGACACATTGGTTTATCTAAGACCGTCAGCCGTAAGCCAACTTCTTTAACGTTGAACAAGCAACAGAACATATCAACGATAAGGGCAATGTCTTCACTTAAAGCAGCCACGCATGAGTGTTCACCAAGTTTGCGGCTAACTACTTCGGCAGCATCGTCTGGTGTAACAATACTAACAACGGCAAGTTGATGGTCGGCTTCAACCATTTGTTCTATTCCGTAAGCCAGTTCAGCAGATAGCTCTCGCTGCCAAATAGCAATGTTATGCTCAGGTTTATATATCTCAGATAAAACAGACGCTTTGTTGTCCTCTGCTCGAGGTTGGCTTACTTCAACAACTTCCTTATCTATGCTTGGGCTGATACTCATAAACGCAATCCCTTTCATTGCAACCTTGGGAGAATGGCACGTATCATCGCACCTTGAATATTGGTTATGTTATAACATAACCAATATTCTTGCTACCGCTACATATCAATGAGAGTCAATTCCGTCCTATTGCCATCAACTTGGGCCCAACGTAGGTATAAAAAAAGAGCCACTCGATGAGCAGCTCTTTTGTTAAATTTCAAACAACTTTTAAGTGTTATTCTTTACCGAATACGTTGTTCTCTTGCTCTTGTACGCGGATGAAAGTCGTACGCTTAGTTAGCTCTTTAAGCTTTGCTGCGCCTACGTATGTACAAGTTGAGCGCACACCACCAAGGATGTCAGAGATAGTGCCGTGCACGCTTCCACGGTATGGAAGTAAAACAGTTTTACCTTCAGCAGCGCGGTACTTAGCTACACCACCTGAGTGCTTATCCATAGCAGACTGGCTAGACATGCCGTAGAACTTCATGAATGTTTTGCCATCTTGCTCAATGAACTCGCCGCCTGACTCTTCGTGACCTGCTAACATACCGCCAAGCATAACGAAGTCTGCGCCGCCACCAAATGCTTTAGCAACATCACCCGCACATGAACAGCCGCCATCACCGATGATAACGCCACCAAGGCCGTGTGCAGCATCGCCACACTCGATGATTGCTGACAATTGAGGGTAACCTACACCTGTTTTTACGCGAGTAGTACATACTGAACCTGGGCCGATACCCACTTTCACAATGTCTGCACCTGCAAGGATCAACTCTTCACACATATCACCCGTTACAACGTTACCCGCTGAGATAACTTTGTCAGGAAAAGCAGCACGCACTTTTTCAACGTACTCAACAAGGTGCTCTGAGTAACCATTTGCGATATCTACACAAATGAAAATCAGCTCATCGCTAAGCGCCATGATGTCTTTCGTCTTTTGAAAGTCAGCTTCAGACGTACCTGTTGAAACCATCACATTGTTCAGAGTGGCTTTATCAGCATCTTTTACGAACTCTGCCCAATCTTCTACTGTGTAGTGTTTATGAACAGCCGTCATTACACCGTGTTCTGCTAGCGCTTTCGCCATTGCGAAACTACCAACAGAGTCCATATTCGCAGCAATTACAGGCACACCAGACCATTGACGACCACTATGCTTGAATGTAAAATCGCGGGTTAAATTTACTTGAGAACGACTTTTTAGTGTTGAACGCTTAGGGCGAAACAGTACATCTTTAAAGCCTAACTTAAGTTCTTGTTCGATACGCATTGTGTAATTCCTTGATTCATATAGCTATGTGTCACATCAGAGTGCGTAGTAATCACGTTGGCAGACGTTATTACTGTCCTTCGGACACAAAAAAACCGGAGCGTTGGCAGACGCTCCGGTTTTCAGCATTATAGGCTGTGATTTCTTTCTCGCAAGACTGATAATTCATTTTTTTTTATGCTACAGTTTCGACTTCTTGCAAACCTAAATCCCTGCAATTCAAACACTTTCCCGACATTTTCTTAATTATCATCAACTTAACTAGCCGACCACACTAACCGTTTGCGCAATGGTTTGCGTTTTGAGAGGCACTCCAATCAAATTTTTGATCCAATTGTGAGACCTAAAGCGAAAGTTGGTCTCAAATCTCCCCCTTTTCAGTAATTTTTTATTATAGATTTCGTACGAAATACCGATAAATGAGCATTGGATTACAAAACACAAATCGTTATAGAACGACTGACGGTTAGTGTGGTAAAGTGAATGTAAATTAACCGAGCAGGTATTGGTATCAATGAAACTTATAAATAAATCACTGTTAGCTGCGGCAATTTGCGCATTGTGCTCAACCACTGCGTATGCAAATGGCCAACACTCAGTATACGGAAATACGGGTATCTCTACTTTTTCTAAGGACGGGCACAGCCAAAGTGGTCTGTACTTCCAAGGTGGTTACAACTACTACCTTACTCCGTTCTTAGCACTTGACCTAAACTACACCATGGCGAACTCATTTAATGTCGATATGAACCAGAACAGTCCGGATTTCTCAGCGGATGCGAATGGTTTTGGTGCTGGCCTTAAACTAGAACACTATGCAGGACCAATCAGCATGCACGCGAAAGGCGGTATGAGCTCTTTAAGAATTAAGAGTGACTACTGGGATAACACTGCGCTTGAGTTCAAAGAGTCCAAAGATACTGTGACAAGCCCTTACTTTGAAGTGGGTGTAGGTATGATGTCTCCATGGGACAAGAACCTTAATGTGAGCGTTATCTACAACAAACAGACCGCCGATAATGTATGGGATATTTCTACCTTTACCATTAGCGGCGCATACATGTTCTAAGTAACCCTTTTTAGCTAAGCGCTATTGATCACCGCTCTCAATGAGCCAATAACATCACTAGCGCTTAACCCAATCATGCCACGCTGAGCAACGTCAGCATCTGCTGCCAGACTATGCGCAAGCACCCCAGACTTGGCCGCATCAATAAGCGGTAGACCTTGAGCTAAAAAAGCAACAATAACGCCTGTTAACACATCTCCCATTCCACCGGTAGCCATGCCTGCGTTTCCTGCACCACAAACAAACACTCGATTCTCATCAGCGACGAGCGTTCCTGCACCTTTTAATACCACTACCCCTCCGTACTGCCTTTGCAATTTAACAACAGCCGAATACCTATCTGCTTCAATCTCAGTGTTACCGCAATTAAGCAATCGAGCTGCCTCTCCGGGGTGTGGCGTAATAATTCGGCTGTTGTCGTAATTAGGGCGTTCGGCCAGCATGGTTAGGGCATCAGCATCGAGCACCTTGGATTTGCGTGACGTAACGACGTTCTGGAATAACTTCTTCGCTTCATCACTAAACCCTAACCCAGGCCCTAGCGCTATCGCGTCGCACCAGCTAAGCCGCTCGATCGTATTTGCTTCTTCCCAAGTGGAGTACATCACTTCGGGAGAACCCATAATACCCGCCGTCACGTTGCTGGGTTCGGTCAAGCAAGCCGTTAATCCAGCCCCAGATTTTAAACAAGCTTTTGATGCCAGCAATATCGCCCCGCCTAGCCCTTTGCCACCACCAATGAGCAATGCCCGTCCATGATGACCTTTATGAGAACTCTCCTTTCGGTGGAAACGAGGTAATTGAACAATGATTTGAGCGCTAGGCTCTACTAGGCGGCGAAATGCTTGCTCTATGCCTAAACCTTTAAAATGAAGTTCACCAACATAGTCGCGCGCTTGACCTGTTACCAGACCTTGTTTGGTGCCTATGAAGGTCACTGTATGATTCGCTCTAACCGCACAGCTACTCACAGCACCTGTATCACTGCAAAGTCCGGACGGCACATCAACGGCAAGCACATCTGCATGAGACTGATTTATGGCTTGGATTATTTGCTGAAACTCTTCGCGCAGTTCACCTTGAAAACCGGTTCCCAGCAAGGCGTCCACAATCAATAAGGGCTGAGGCTCTCTAAGTCGCGCTAAATTTGGATTGCTAACTTGACCTCCGGCTGCAATAAAATCCTCAAATGCTTGCCTCGCGTCTCCTTTTAAGCTTTTCGATGATTTGATTGCCCAAACATCAGTTTGGTAACCAGATTGAATCGCCAACTTAGCAACGATGTATCCATCTCCACCATTATTGCCACCACCGCATATCACAACGATACGAGTTGGCATTGGGTAATGATTAACGATAACCTCAAACGCTGCGCGCCCTGCTCGCTCCATCAACTCGAACATGGTTACATTTACAGCATCGGCTGCAAGTTTTTCGCCATTTCGAACTTGCTCTGCGGTGTATAAATCACTGGAGTGGGTCATTGTTATTCCTTAACAAATACTGGATATAGAAAAGGCTAGCCGAAGCTAGCCTTTAAGTTTGAGATCAAACCTAGGTTATTTGCGTCTAGCTTCGCTTTGAAACCAGCGCTTCTGCTGTTGCATCTTGAATCGACAAAAACAACGAGCGAATTTCACCAGTTGGAGTTCGCATAGGGTTAAGCGTAATGTTTTGGTACATATAATCCGCTTGCTGCGTTACTGGGCGTACATTTCGACACTTAAACAGGTAAGGTCTTTGCTGCCAAGTAATAAAGCTTCGGCAACCGAGATCATAAACGGGTTTGGTTTTTAGCTTAAACCACTCTTGAGGGATTTCAGGAAATAGTTCAAACAGAGACTTACCAATCGCATCATGAGCCTGAATGCCACTATGGTGGGTCATAAAGCCATTCCAAACTTGCACGTTGTGGTCTCTGTCTAATACGACTAGGCCAAGATCAACGTTTTGCACCATATCCACCATCCAGTGGAATTGCTCAAACTCTGCAGGAAGATTTAACATTAGAAGTCCTCCATTAGGTAAGACAGCTTATTATCAAGCAGTGGTAATGACTCATCGACAAACATAAACAACAGATCGCAGCGGATATCCGTACCATCTATGTTATAGCTCACTTCAAAGGTCATGGTTTTCTTAAACGACCCCGACGTTGACTGAATAACGGAATCAATCGAGATATGTTGGCCAAGCAATACCGGCGAGCTTTGGAAAAAACGAACTTCAGCTTGCTGACCTAAACCGTTAAGGAACGAGCCAACCAGAATGTTGGACACATCCATGAGAAGTTCAAGCTCTTCAAGCTCTTCGCTATCGGCAGGTACTTTCATCAGTTTCTTCAAATCAGAAACACTTGAATCACTTAGCAGAACCAGTGCCTCACCAGCAATGCCTTCGCCACTAAAGCCCTGACACACACCAGAGACTTGGTCATTTTCAGCCAAATCACGAAGTGCCATATGAAGCTCGCTCACTTCAAAGATATTCACGTTAGGTAATGGCAGATGTACAAACACATCAAAATGACGAGCAAGCGCATCAGCAGCTCGACCAATAGAAACGTTGGCCACTTCCATGTAGATATCACGGCGGCGCAGAGCAGGAATGTGAACGGGAGCAACCGCAACGGGCACTGCCGCCTTATCCGCAGGCTCCACTAGCTCACGTAAGACTTGCTTTAGCGCTTCTTTATCAATTGGCTTTTGAATAAACGCTTTTGCGCCGAGGCCCATCACACGTTCTTTGGCTTTTGGCTGAATATCACCCGAAACAACCACTACGTTGATTTGCAAGCCGCGCTTGTTAATTTCTTCTAATGTTCCAAAACCATCCAATTCCGGCATGGTCAAATCGAGGAACATCACTTTAAATTGATTCTTTTCCAGCTGCTCTAATGCATCAATACCATGAACGGCGAAGCTAATGTCGGCATTCAAAGTAGCAGGTAGAGAACGTGCCATCTGCTTGCGGGCAAGCGCAGAGTCATCACAGATTAAAACGGGATAAGACATCGGTTTACCTACTGCTATTTTGTCGTTATGAATAAACAAATTGTAACAGATAGTTATGGGGGCAGATACGGTTAAGTAGTATTTCTTTTTGGCTACTAAAAAGCCAGTAGTCAATCACTACTGGCTCTCTATAGGGGGACTAAATTGCGCTGGAGCTTAAGGTTAAGCTGCCATACGAATCAATGCCTTACCAATCAACCATTCAAGTTCTTTGCCGCTTTCAGCACCGAACTTCACTTCAACCGCTTTGTATAGGCGATCGATGCCTTTTGCTGCGAATTCGTTCGCTTTCTCTGAAGTCACAATGTGGTGGAAAAGCAAACGCAGAATCGCAAGGAACTCTTCGTTATCTAGTGCTTTTACCCAGCTATCTGAAAATGTTTTTAAGTCTGAGTCAAAGTCTAAGTGTTCAACGAACATTTTAAAGAAACGACCATCTAGTGCTGCACTAAAATCAGTTTTCTTTGGAAAGTGGTGACTGATACCTGTTCTCGATACACCTGTCTGTTGGCTCAATGTTGTGTATGACATTTTGTCATAACCTAGACGAAGTAGCTGATCAACTACGGCGTCCATTATTTTCTGAATCGTAATTTCGGTATCTTCTTTACTACGCTTTGGCATGTTTAGGCTCTTCTCTTTGTAAATCCATCTAACTCATATGAGTCAAAGTAGAGACTCGTTAAACTGTCGAATCTTTTATCTTTATATTAGATAGCCTTATAGGTGAGCTGCATGTATCGGTGCAGATCTTGGCCATCTTTCTTATTCGGTGAGAATTCTACCACATTGATAACTCTCACAACGCGACAAATTGTAACTGGTCAACAGCATTCTCATAAATAATGCATAGGCACTACGAATGAAAATACGAGTCATTCATGGCTATTTGTTATACTGAACAACAGATAATCTTATAAATGTAGCGTACTTACAACTAAGGGAATGGCATTCTGACACAAGAATGACATTCTGCATTTAAGCAACATGAGCAAGATCACATTCGAAGCTCACAAAATTGCTCGCTACTACTGTCTTTTACAACATCATCGCAATACAACATGCCATTCTTACTCTAGCTTATATTGACTCGTTTTTATGGATTAAGTTCAAATATCTCGATAAAATAACAACAACTTTTGTAAGAGGATTTAGAAATGAGTGAAGAATTAGAAGCTCAAGTATGTGAAGCATGTGGCTGCGCAGGTGAGATGGGTTTCATCATCAAAGAAGGTGATGATGTCGCTGAAGTGACCATTTTTGCTCAAGGCGAAGCACTGCTAAACGCAGAGCTTGCTAAATACGTTGAGCTAGCAAAGCAAGTGTGTGCCAACGTAGAGTTTGAATCAACAGCGGTTGAAGCAGACTCAACAGAGCTAACCGCTCGCTTTAAGTTTGAAGTAAGTGCTGAAAAACTTATCTTCGAACTAAAAACACGCTCTCTAGCGCGCTAATTCAAAGTGGCGGGTAATCACCCGCTACTTTACTCTCCGCCCAGCTCAACCCACTTCTGCTTCCACTTTATTTTATTCCTTTGCTTAACATGTTGACCTAGCCCAATCTGTTACCGATACTGTCGCGGTGTCTTCTTATTTGCCGTGTTATATGCTTAAAGCGATTTCATTAGCGCTCACTTTAATTGCCAGCTCTGCCAGTGCTCAGACGCTCGACTATTATCGTATGCTCAACCACCTCGATAACTACGGCAATCTCGACCTGCGCAATAAGCCTTATACCCAGTTAGCAGACGGTCTCATAGTGAAAGGCAACCTCAACATAGCGAAAACCGCCATCAAGCGCTTGCCTAATGGACTGGAAGTGGAAGGCAGTTTAGATGCATCCAACAGCAGCTTGGAGAGAGTTGGCAAAGGAACCAAGATAAAAGGTTTCGCCAATATGCTTGGTTCTCAAATCAAACGTTGGCCCGGTGGAATCCGAGTTGGAGGTTACTTAAACTTTACCGACACCCCCCTAGAGAAACTGCCTAATCGTCTGAGAGTGAAAGGGGATTTAAGCTTAATCCGTACGCCAATGACTGAGTTGCCAGAAGGCATTATCGTTGAAGGAAACTTATTCATTGGTGGCTCCAATATCAAAACCTTCCCAGCGACAATGACGGTAGATGGGAACATTTTTCTTGGTGGCAACCGAATTGAAAAATGGCCTGAAAATCTAACTTTAGGCGGTGCAGTTGCACCTTAATCGCTCGTTAAAAATAGAACAATAAGAAAAGAGCAGCGTTGTCGCTGCTCTTTTCGTTGTTCTCTAATGACAAACTATTGCTGATTCTTTACAGGGTTCGCATAGCTATCAATCAAGTACTGGTGCGCGCCTTGTGGCAACTGCGCTAATTTCTCATTGAGTACCGCGGTAACCTGAGGCCCTAGCGTTTCATCACCTGCAGCAAGTTGATTGATCGGGAAAAGCTTGTAGTTCTCGTGGATTTGGCGATCAATTTCTGCAGCTAGCTCTTCTGGTGTATCAAAACTTTGGTCAATAACATCACCAAAAGCGACATGCACTCGGCCTTTATCACCAATGATACCTTGGATAATGCTCTCGATGTCTTCAAATTCGCCTTTTTCATAACTACCATTCACCGCTTTTTCATACAGCTCATTCGCTTTGGCAATATCGCACGGGTCATTTTCATAAGAAATAGAGACTGGAACGATTCTTAGCGACTTAATGTAGTCAGGAAACGCCATTTTTTGTTTGCGTCCTTCGACGTGAAACATTTTCAAAATCGCAGGATCGGTAAAATCGTTGCCATCTTTCGCTCGACCTTCTTTTTGTGCAATCCAAATCGAGTTACCCGTATCAAGCGAGTGTTTGATGTAAGACGATAATGTGCCTAGCGCTTTCATCATTTCTCGTGGGCCTTTCGCTGAACGTTTAACGATGAAACTCTTGTTTAGCTTCATCAGTTCCGTGGCGCATGGCTTTTTCAGCAAGTTATCACCAATCGCGATACGAACTGTTTTATGCTCTGTCTGATGAAGGCCGTAGTTCACTAATGCTGGGTCCATCGCAATGTCACGGTGGTTAGAAACAAACAGGTAGGAAGTCTGCTTATTTAACTTTTCCAAGCCGCTGTATACAACGCCTCTTGTTGTGCTATCTAACGTTTGCTGGAGGTATTTTTTCACCTCTAATTGAATTGCTTCAACCGAGTTTAACTTGCTCCATTTGAATTTGAGATACACTTTTACAAGCGGCGTCATCATGCCTTTAAACCAAGGTGCATGGTTTGAAAAGCGGTGCTGAAGAATTGCATCGATAAATTCATCATCTTGAATCAATCGATCGATTGCCGCAGGGATCTCATCGTCGTTATACGGACGAATATCAATGTAAGGGTCGGTATTTACAGTCATGTTTCACTAACTTAGGTTCGAATCGCCGCCATTCTACGCATAGAAGCCGCTCTTGACAGCTAAAGTGAGCACATTATTGATAAGGTCAGACCAGAATTCACTGCCCCATCGCGGCTGACAATAGCTTTTTAATCCATTTAGCGGTAACCTTAGCGCCCCGAAAATGGCTGAGTTTTTCCATGCACTACTCTATATCTCATCAGACAACAGAACATCACTTTTTATCAATCACTTCTCGTAAGAAATTGTTAAAACACACATTGCTCCGTGTTGAGCAAGGTATAGTGCTGGCAAGATTAGGTAAACAAGAGTATGCCATTGAAGCGGGTCAGAGCTTATGGCTACCCTTTGATAGTTTGACCGCACTGACATTTTTCCCGCAGACAAAAACCAGCACTGTTGAAGTGTCGTGCCGCGTAACTAAACCGTTACCTGCTAATGGCGGCTACGTTGGCTTAAATGAACTTACGACGGCACTGATGAACCGCTTAACAATATTAGATGAGCATCAACATAAGCAGGCTTTATTAACTGTGATGCTGGATGAATTGGCGCAGCTCAAACCTAAACTTGAAAACAGCGCATTGACTCAACAAATCAATGCTTGGTCGGTAAACCAACCTTCAAATCTAGCTAAAGATTGTCAACTGGTACTGCAATTACGTGAAGCGCGTAAGTGGCTGCTTTCAGGCAAAAAAGAAGACCAAGTCATCGAACAGTTGTTTGCAGGTGATAAAGCGGCTTATCAGTCACTTAAAAGCGCCATTTTAGGTTAACGGCTTAACTAACCTCACCTTTTAAAACAACAAAGCCCAATCAACAGTGATTGGGCTTTGTTGTAATAAGCGCATCGATAAGACAAATCAGCGATGCTATTCACTCTCGGCAATAAACATCGCGCATGTTCTGGCTGCAATGTGAAATTCTAACCGTTCACCTTCAACGACAAATCGCGTATCAGATAGACACTCTCGCCATTGGCCATTCGCCACAATAGAAACCGTTTGAGGACGAACAGATTTGTTCAGCACTACAATTCCGTGTTTGCCTCGGGTGAAGACCAATAAATCATCAGATGCCTCCACTACTTTCATCGCACAACCGTGCATCCGATTATGAAATGCAATCATCGCGGCTAATTTAGGATCTCGCCACATTGATAACCAACGAGGTTTACGCTCGCTATTCGTCATGCCACTGGTATCCAAATCACTATAAATCAGTGGCACACCGCCATCTCGTCCTAGAATAAAACCATAAGCCAACCATTCTTCGGCTTCTTCGAGCACTAGGTTCTCAAAGACCTGATTATTCGGTATGTCATGGGTGATAGCAAAGGTGACCGCTCGATGTTCTTCAAGAGCCTGACCTAAGCTATATGGGTCAATAAGGCTTTTGAAACTGCCTTTGCTTTGCAACGCATCATACAGCGTTTGAAATAGTGGGAAATCATAAGCCCCCAACTGAGTCTGTTCTAAATAAGGCTGTAAGAAGGTGTCATATTCTTGTTTGGTTGCGCCGCCGTCGGTAATGATCTCACCAAAGATGTGAACATCTTTACACAGCTCATCAGCCCACACCTTAGTTAAGTGCTCTAGGCTCATGTGCTTAGCCGCATCAATTCTAAAACCCTTCACGCCAAGCTCTCTCAGTGCTTTGATGTAGTTTTGCTGCTGTAATACAACGTGTGCGTTATCTCTTAACGTCGGCAACCCCGGATCTTCTGGCCCACCTGTAATACGGCCATTTTGAACCTGCCATTTGTCCTGCCAATCCTCAATGCCAAAGGCTTCGACAAAGTCATCTTCTGTAAACAAAGGCTGACTTAAATCACCGAACAAACGCTGCTGCTGAAAGTATTCTGCATTCGATTGGTAAGTCATCATTTCTTGCTGGCTTGGGTATTGAAGATCGTCACGAAGATCCGACTCGTTCGCCATGTGGTTAAACACCACATCGACGTACACCTGAATGTCATGCTGGCTCAACTTGGCAATCATCGCCTTCAAATCTGTTAGATTACCCAGCTGATTATCGATCACTCGGTAATCTTGGGGCTGGTAACGCTGCCACCAGCGAGTCCCTGACGGCTGCTTTAACGATTTCATCGGCGGAGATATCAAAACCGATTGGTATCCCAATTGACTAATTTCAGCAGCATACTGTGTCACCATTTGATATGGCCAATCAAATACATGCAAGATGACATTACTGCGTAGTGCGGACATCATAGTCTACTTCCTTCTCCTTAAATTCCGACTCAATACAGCCAACGTATTGTATTATAAGGAAGCGTACTCGGATTTGTTCAGCCTTTTAGAAATATTTAATGTAGTAGAAATCAGGCGTAGACCTCAGCCTTTAGTGATTGCAGTTGTTCTGAACGCTCTATATTCTCTAAGCTACCTCAACGAACTGAAGCTATGACTATGAAAACTGAATTTAGCTACCCTATTGGTACGCCAGGTACACCTTGGACTGATACAGAACGTGCGCAATGGCGTGCTGAGCGTGTTATTCACCGTGAATACGGTGAGGAAGTGTTACCTAAAATCAAAGCATTAGCCGAGACATATACCATCGAGCAATATGGTGCCTTGTCCTACGACCCTGACCGATACCCGCTTTACTGCCTCAAATCTAAACAATGGCACGCCGATAAGCCTACAGTACTGATCACAGGCGGAGTTCACGGCTATGAAACCAGTGGTGTTCAAGGTGCTCTAGAGTTTGCTAAGCAGCGTATGGAACACTACAGCCAATATTTTAATATTGTTGTCGCTCCGTGTGTCAGCCCTTGGGGTTATGAAACCATTAACCGTTGGAATCCACTTGCCATTGACCCGAATCGCTCTTTTTACCCAGAGTCCCCCTCCCAAGAAGCAGCTTCATTACGCAAGCTCGTTGAGGGTTTAGGCGATGTACTAGTGCACTTCGATCTTCATGAAACCACAGATACTGATGAATCTGAGTTTCGCCCAGCACTTGCCGCGCGCGATGGTCAAACTTATATCGAAGAAAACATTCCAGACGGATTTTATACAGTAGGCGATAGCGAAAACCCTCAGCTCGATTTTCAAGCGGCCATCATTAGCTCAGTGGCAAACGTGACCCATATTGCGCCTGCCGATGAAAATGGCGAAATCATTGGTTCTGATGTGGTGCAAAACGGCGTTATTCTCTACCCAATGGTGAAATTGGGCTTATGCGGTGGCGTCACAAACTGCCTGTTCGGTACGACTACCGAGGTTTACCCTGACAGCCCTAAAGTAAGCGACGAAGAGTGTAACCAAGCGCAAGTTGCAGCGATCACTGGTGGCCTTGATTATGTATTAAGCCATCACTTAAACATTCAGCCATAACTAGGCGAGTAGCTTACTTTTGTATTGTTCAGGAGTTTGACCAGAATATTTCTTAAACATGGAGATAAAAGGGCTCGCTTGGTTATAACCCAAAGTAAGCGCAACATCTTTTACTGAGTGGCCCTTTTGCAATAAATCCATCGAATATAAGTAACGAACCCTCAAGCGCCACTCGGTAAAACTCATACCAAGTTCCGTTTGGCAATGACGCGCTAAGGTTCTTTCTGTGGTATGAACTTTAGCCGCCCATTCGGATAAAGGCGTGCTGTCGGTCGGATCTTCTTCAACCGACGTTAAGATCGGCGCTAAGTACTTGTGATCGCTCGATGGCAAGAAATGGTGCTGTGTATCTCGGGTTGCCAATTGATCCAATAAAACTTGCACCAAGCGCTGGTCCGCTTCACTTTTCGCCACATTTACTTTTCGTGAACGAAAATCATCAATAATCGCAGAAACAATAGGTGTGACTCGAATCAAGCTTGTTTTGGCAGGAAACTGCTTTGTAAGATGCCCTGCTATATTCAAAGAGCAGTAAGAAAGTGGCTTGCGGTTAAAACTGGTATGCATCACACCGGCTGGCACCCAAATAGCTAAATGAGGCGGTGCAAGAAAGCGCGTATCTTCCGCTTCCATTTCCAAAATACCGCCACTGATCAACTGTATTTGCCCCCATGGATGGCTATGAACGCGAGTCTCTGTATTCGACAGAAAAGCTTCGAAATTCATAAATACGTCAGATGGTGCTTCATCAATTGATAATGATGGGTGGAGGTGTTTTGCTGATTTTCTCAAACTTGTCTTCCTAAAACGCGCAATGTCTTCCTAGAGATATTTGCAATTATACAGACCTGCGACACTACACGCCATTATTGTTTGCGACGAGCTTCTCATGATCTACCTTCTACCATTGTTGACTGTTTGTATTTGGGGCGGAAACTCCATCGTCAACAAGATGGCTGCATCGGCTATCGAACCTAGTGCGATGAGTTTCTATCGTTGGTTCGTTGCCATGCTGTTATTAACACCGTTTTGTCTTCCGCAAGTCATTAAACAATGGAAAAACGTGCGCCCTTATCTGACAAAGCTGGCCTTTTTGGCCATGCTAGGTATGGTCTTAAACCAATCGCTTGGCTACTACGCGGGGCTTACGACCACCGCATCTAATATGTCGTTGATTACGTCCCTCGTGCCTCTACTTGCGGTATTCATGAGCTTACCATTACTTGGCAAGGCCATTTCGCCACTCAGTATTGTCGGTGGTGTACTCTCTTTAGTCGGGCTCGCTTATATGCTGGGTAAAGGAGAAGTCTTTTTCTTTCTTGACCAACAAGTGACTCAAGGGGATGGTTTGATGGTGCTTGCTGCTATCTGTTACGCCGCATACTGTGTGTTACTGAAACGCTGGAAAATGCCACTTTCGAGCTGGGTGCTCATTTATATGCAAGGATTGTTTGCCGTTGCCATGCTGACGCTATTATGGCTAACCAGCGATACACTTGTTGCCCCGAGAGAGTCCCTCCCTTTGATTGCTTACGCCTCTGTCGCAGCTTCTATTGTCGCACCTTGGATGTGGATTAAAGCGATCGATGTAATAGGCGCAGATTCAAGTGCGATGTTTATGAATTTATTGCCGGTGGTCGCTGTCACATTAGCGGCAACCCTACTTGGTGAAACAATCCATAGTTACCACCTCGTTGGCGGGCTAATGGTGATAGGTGGCGTGCTACTCTCGCAAATCAAACGCAAAGCGAAATTCACCAACCCTCCTCTCAATAATGAGGCGATATAGCACGCGAGTTTTAAAGCCAAATGTGACCCACTAAGTAGTTTGAGTGATCTTGCTTCCCATTATTTGGCGGAGTTTGTTATAAAAAACACAATGCTATTTATTGGATCGCCGATGAAAGAAATATTACGCTTAGTTCAAGAAAATCAAAAAATAAACTCGGTCGGCGAACTGACTGAGTTACTCACCAAACTAAACTATAGATTGGAAAACGAGTATTTCTTACTCGGCCTCTCATTATCGCCTTCACTGGCTCACAACAACACACTCATCATAGATAGTTACCCATCAGGCTGGCGAGAGCAGTATGACCAATCCGGCTTTATGTACATAGACCCGATCGTTCAATACAGTGCGAACAATGCACTACCGATCAATTGGGAAAATGCGCACAGCTTAATGCCTGATAATTCAAACCTTTTTGAAGAAGCTCGAGTTAACGGTTTAAATGCGGGGTTCAGTATTCCTATTCACGGGCCTCAATGTGAATTTGGCATGTTAAGTTTTGCCACCTCAGATGTGAAAACGTTCAACGCCAATATCGATAATTTTATTCTTTCACAACTGTTTGTCCCTCTGATTTCGCAAAACCTTCCCACCATTACCCAGAACGAGCCACTCGCTCGCAGCAAAGTTCATCTAACTCGGCGTGAGACAGAAGTATTGTCTTGGGCATCAGAGGGAAAAAGCACTTGGGAAATCAGTAAGATATTGGGCTGTTCAGAACGAACGATAAAATTTCATTTTAGCAATGTATGCCAAAAATTAGGAGCGGTTAATCGCTATCAAGCGATCTCCAAAGCAATAGTGGGGGGATATATCTTTCCCCACTATTGATTGTTGTTAACAAACTAACGTTAAGAGGCACGCTTTAATAAGCCCACCGCTGTTTGATATTGTTGGTTCATTGGAATAGACAGCACCACTGAACGGGTATTTCCAAGTAAATGAACCTGCTGATCACCAACCCTTTGATTCGGGATCCCCATGCGTGAAATCAGCTTTTCTATCCCCACCGAAGTCACCGTTACGTAAGACTCAATATCATGGCTTTCAGCATAGTGGTATAGAGCCTGAAACATGGTCAAGGTGACATCGCTCACCCCGGGGTTCTTCTTGGAAAAATCCTTATCTACCGCAAAACGGCTTAACTCAAATACTCGACGTTCTTGCGGGGCGATTTGATCACCTAGCAGCTCTGAGAAGGTATCTTTTAACATGTAGTCTTGTGTAGTAGGTAGGATTCGCCAACAGCCCACAACCCCATCACGATCACTTTTTACATACAGGTAATCCGCTCGCTCGACATCATACTCATCACTTTCACAGTTTTGACTAACTTTAAGCTCCCAGTTCAGTCTCTTCGCAAATACCTTGTATCGCAGTTCAAGCAAATTATGGTAATCACGATCAGGAATAGAGGAGTAATTGTAAGAATGTACAGACAGTGTCATTGTTGTTATCTCCCATTTAGATATAGTCTGGGGATAAGCATCTAAACTAATAGAAACGATAACAACCTGTCCGATCGGGCAGCTTATATTTTTTCTAATCTACTTTATTATTAATAAGACTGTACTAACCGTTAGTTGGCTAAAACGGACCCTATAGAATATAAATCAGTCATACTTAGGCCCAGATGAGACCGCTCAATCTGGGCCTTAATCATTATTAGTACCCCATTTCCCTACGCCTCGAATCATCTGCACCTACGCAAACGTTTAGCTGAATTGTCAGCAAATCGAAAGCAAATGTGAAAAAGGGGATGAAATCCTACCCTCTTTCCACTATCATCCTGTCGCCTAAGCGTTTGCGTTTGCTTTACAGACCAACTGTTTAGGCTCCAATCAGACAACGAATTAATGGTGGGAGCTACAATGACAACACATACGATTACACGCCCTGACGACTGGCACGTTCACCTACGCGATGGTGATGTTCTAAAAGATACAGTGCGTGATATTAGCCGCTACAATGGTCGCGCGCTAATCATGCCAAACACCATCCCACCTGTAACTACCACTGAAATGGCACTTGCTTACCGTGAACGCATCATGGCAGAAAAACCAAGTGCACAGTTTGAACCGCTAATGGCGTTGTATCTAACAGACAACACGACACCAGAAGAGATTCGCAAGGCGAAAGCCTCTGGTCGCGTTGTTGCAGCAAAGCTATACCCTGCAGGGGCTACAACTAACTCTGATTCCGGTGTAACTTCCGCTAAGAACATTTACCACGTTCTTGAAGCTATGCAGGAAGTGGGCATGCTGCTATTGATCCATGGCGAAGTAACCACACATGATGTCGACATTTTTGACCGTGAGAAAAAGTTCCTCGACACGGTACTTGCCCCAATTGTTAATGATTTTCCTAACCTAAAAATCGTTCTAGAGCACATTACTACGTCAGACGCTGCTGAGTTTGTTGCTAAAGCAAATGACAATGTTGCGGCGACGATCACAGCCCATCACTTAATGTATAACCGTAACCACATGTTGGTTGGCGGCATTAAGCCGCATTTTTACTGCTTACCGATTCTTAAACGTAACACCCACCAACAAGCATTGGTTGCAGCAGCGACCAGCGGTAGTAAAAAGTTCTTCTTGGGTACTGATTCAGCACCTCACGCAAAAGATAAGAAAGAAGCAGCTTGTGGTTGTGCCGGCTCATACACAGCTCACGCTGCACTAGAGCTTTATGCAGAAGTGTTCGAGCAAGAAGGTAAATTGGAAAACCTAGAAGCATTCGCCAGCCACAACGGCCCAGACTTTTATGGCGTTCCACGTAATAGCGATACAGTGACTCTGACAAAAGCGTCATGGCCTGTTCCGCAAACCATGCCATTTGGCCAAGACATTGTCGTGCCAATTAAAGCAGGCGAAGAGATTACTTGGACTGTTAAATAAACCACAAAGCCACCATCAAGGTGGCTTTTCTTTTATTGCTTGTGCCAAATACTCAGATACTAGGCGCTAAAATCCAGTAACGGTTTAGCCAGTATTTGCTCACTCCCTTCCGCCATTTTCATAATTGATTGCATGTGGAAGATATCTATCTCGGCGGTCGAAGCTTGAAATGCTTGTACAGCCTTCTCTAGCGAAGCTGCCCTCATATACCACAACAGATATGGCGTTGATTCAATCTCGATCTTAAACCAACTCTCGACCATCACCTGCTCGTTTTTTAATGACGCCGTCACTTGCTCAACGCTGTCGTTCATGTGTTGTTGCCAATCCGTCAAAGTATCATGATGCGGTATTTGCAATTTAATTAAGCCAGCGGCTACTTCCACGCTCTCTCTCCATGTATATAAGAAATAAATGGCTATATTGCGTGAGTTCATCTTCAACACAAGCAAAGTTACATTTGAATCAATGTTATACGACAGAGGTTTGAACTACGGATACAAAAACGCCTAGCTGTTTAGCTAGGCGTTAAGTTGGGCACTTAGACTGCGTTACTTAAATTCAAATTTGCCCTTCATGATCGCCCAGTGACCAGGGAAAGAGCAAAAGAAGGTGTAATCACCACCCGCTGTCAGTTTGTCAGTCATAAAGGTTAACGTGGTCGTTTCGCCACCACCGATCACTTTAGAGAAAGCATACACGCGATCATCACCCGGTTTTACATAGCTATTATCAATGCCAGCACTCATGCCTTCCGTTCCAACACCTTGTACATTCGCGGTATCAGAAATAACGACATTGTGCCCCATAGAGGTCGCAGGTAGAGAGCCCGTATGCTTCAAGGTGATCGAAACCTCTTTACAGCTTGCCGGGACACTTATCACATCCTTATTGAATTTCATCATATCGTTTGCTTCAAGTTCAACGTCACAACTCGCTACTGCTTGAGCGGAGAATGCAGCAGCAAAAAGAGTCGCGATAGAAAGTAGTGAACGAAGTTTCATTATTAGTCTCCTTATTTGAAAGCCGTTTTTATTATACGCTAGTAACCACAATAATCTTGTGTAGAGCTCTCACACAGCCCGACAAATATCCATCTCCTTTCTAGCACAGATCACTTTACACACAATTTGTTTACGTTTTATTTTTTATTCTTCATACCCTAAAAACTTATAAACCGATCACCCGTTACTCCGTAAAGGAAAAGTGTTGGGACGCAGAAGACCCGAGACGAAAAACGCATCCCGAAGGATGCGTTTACTTTCTATTTAGGTTGCACTTGAAAATTAGAACCTCAGTTCAAGAGACGCGCCAATTAAGCGCTCGCGTTGCTTCAAGACTTCGGTACCACTGCGACTTGCTGAATATAGCAATTCATCATCAGAATCAAATAAGTTTTCAACAAACAATGCAGCTCGACCATATTCGAAATCATACGCAAACTGAGCGTCGACTAACCAATAACCGTCAATTTTTAACTCTTCAATATTGTCTTTTTCTGAGTAATATTCGCTAGTGTATTTAGCATTCGCACTCAATTCAAAGCCATCACCAAAGTAGAATAGACCGCCGAGTGTTGAAGTAAATGCAGGCGAACGATCAAGTTCTAGTGTTTTACCACCTTGCGAAGCTTTCTCTTTGTATTCCGTCTCCAACCAACCTATGTTTGCGTATAACTCAACGTCAGAAGTGGCGTACCAACGAGTTGCAACTTCAGCGCCGTAAGTTTCCGCGTTATCGATGTTAGTTACAACACTAATATCATTTTCGTTACGCTGACTGATCTGGAAGTTATCATAATCATTAAAGAATATGTTTGACGTTAGCTCGACAGCTCCACCCGCGAGTGCGTGACGAGTATATAGCTCATAATTCCATACATATTCACTTTCATATTCAAAATCTTGATAGCGACCACCTGTAGAATCAAAGCCTAAACCAGCACCACCACCGTTATAACCTTTAGCAATTTTAAAGCCTAACGTGCTGTTGCTCTGAGGCTTGTAAGCTACATCGAAGCGAGGTAAAAACTCAGAGAAAGTTTCGTCGTAATCCACAGTCATGTTAAGAGGGTTAGGCTCAACAATTCGGATTTTGTGTTCTTGCTCAAAACGACCCGCAAAAGTAACGGTCACCTCTGGTACAACATCATAAGACACTTCAGCAAATGCAGATTTAGTTACCGTTCTATCGTACATAGGGCTTGAACCAGCGCTATGAATATACACTTCATCTTGTTCAGAGTTGAAGTAACGGATACCCGCCAAACCATACAATTTGCTTTGCATTGCGTTATAGCGCACCAATGCCTCTACTTGAACCTCATCTCCTTCGATTAAGAAATCTGCTGGATATGAAGGCGGTGTTTGGCGATGGTTTACAAAATCTGTGTACATAACATTCGTTTCAAACCTTAAGTGGTCATTAACGTCGAAACCAGTATCCCATGCATAACTGATTGAGTCAGTTTCATAGATAGCCCTATCAGCTGTATAGCCAGAACTGAGTTCATGTTCAGATTGAGGAGAACGAGAGTCCAAATAAGCTACCGACAAACCTGTTCTAAAACCAGGCAATGACGTTGGTTCAAGCAATAACTTGGCACGAACTGTCGACATTTCAATTTCTCGAGCATCACCAACAGGGTCATAAGAGATCATTTCAATGTGGCTCTTTCGCTTTTGTTGATCAACAGACAAACGAAACGCAAGTTGATCTTCAACAATTGGCGCCGATATCATTGCTGCAGTTTGTGAATAGTTATGCTGACCTACAGCCACTTTTACTGCACTTTCAAAGTCATACGTTGGGTCTTTTGACTTCATCACAATTGCGCCAGCAATTGCATTGCGACCTTGAATATAGCTTTGTGGGCCAAGGTAAATCTCGGCCTGTTCCATATCCCAAAGAGAACGAGGGCCAAAGGCGATTTCAGAATAGTTTAAAGAGCGGCCATCGATAGAAAGGTTAACACGAGGACGAGAACCGGAGAAACTTGCGATACCACCGATAGACGGGCCCGAAGCGTCCACACCACGAATCGAAGGAAGGTTGTTACCTAAACCTGAATCGACCACGTTGGGTGCAAGTTGGATCAGGTCTTTAATCTCTGTGGCGTTTGGTGTGCTGTCGATACGATCTGAATCGTAAACTTCAACACTCGAACTGGTGTCGTAGATAGTTCGCTCTACCTTTTCACCAATCACCGTAATCACTTCTTTTACATCATCTTGAGCTAAGACTGGTTGAGTTCCAACTGCACCAATGCACACCCCGGCGATCAATGCCGACAGAGGACGAACTCTAAATTTCGCTACTTGTCGAGCTGGAATAGAGGCTGTCATTTCAATTCTCCTTCATTAAACAATAACAACTTTTTTGCCCATAACGAGGAGTACGCGAACGTTTGCTTCAAATGTTCAGGGTGCACGAAACCTACCCTATTTCTAAGGTATATGCGTCATGACGCGCGACATCTGTTCAACGTCGTTCAAAAACCAATCGTGTTTATGAGCTAATATCCCACGCCTCAAACGACTACGCGAAAGCACAACGAAACGCCCCTTTACCGATAGGTTCAGGAAGTGCTTTAACAGCGTATTTTTGCCAGATTGATTTATGGGTCAATTTTAAGGCGGAGCAATAGAATGCTCGCCACTAACAATCAGCTAGATGAAGGTGAACATATGGGATGAATCACAATCACTGCGTTAACTATTGTTTTAATTATCTATATTGACGAGAGAAAACTAACAATAAGCAGCCTAAATGTAAAGCATTCTCATTAATAAATTGTCATTCTAATATTAACTTTTCTTAATGTTCTCTCTATCGCCTCGTTAAGCCGCAATAGACAACCTGACTAAAGCATTCATTCAATGTTCATTTATAGAGTGTCATTCTGTACCAAATCTTCGACGAGAGAACCGCTATGAAAGTACCAAAAATCATCACCTTATCTATTATTGCCTTGTTAGTTTCTAGCGGCATTTGGGCGCTACTTCCCGTCGACTTGGAGCTTGCTCGAAAAGTACCGGCGTTCTTTGCAACTGTCTCAATGATCGCAATGGCGTTAGCAATGCTGCTTAGCTGTCGATTAAAGTGGCTTGAGCCAATATTTGGTGGAATGGATAAAGCCTATGTTTGGCACAAGTGGCTGGGCATTGCAGGGCTAGTCGGTGCAAGTTTTCATTGGCTACTGGTTCCCGGCCCTGCAGGGAATGGTATTGACCCGCTATTTGCTGATTTCGGTGAAGAAATAGGCCAATGGGCTATGTACGGATTATTGGTGCTAGGCAGTGTCAGTATGGTTAAACAAATCCCTTATCGTATCTGGTTTTACACCCACAAATTAATGGGGCCTATTTTCTTAATCTCGGTTTACCATACCTTTTTCTCTGATGTGCCTTTTGAATTGTTCAGTGTCACAGGAGCGGCTCTGGTCATCATATCGGCGATTGGCACTGCTGCTTACTTCTATAAATGCCTAGTTAAGCCGCGCAGTTATAAGCGCTACACCGTTAAACAAGTAACACAGTTAGATAACGCAGTAGAAGTGACTCTAGATGCCGATCATGGCGCTATCAAACATCATGCAGGGCAATTTGCTTACCTAGATTTTGGCTTAGATAACATAGAGCACTTTCATCCATTTACGATTGCTTCAGCCCCAAACGGTAACGAGCTGACTTTTATCATTCGTAACTTGGGACGCCATACACAACAATTACAAACCGAAATCAATATAGGGCAAAAGGTGACGGTAGATGGCGCTTATGGACGCTTGCATGCGCAGCGCAATCGTAATAAGCCGCAAGTATGGATTGCCGGTGGCATTGGTATCACCCCATTTTTAGCTTGGTTACAAGCTCGTGATACGCAGCAACCTATCGAACTGTTCTTTGTAGGTAGAGGTAAGTTATATCAATTACTCATCGCGAAAGTGCAACCACTGTTAAGTAGTACAAATGTGACACTGCATTTACCGACGATGGACAATCAACGTCTTGATGCAGAGATCATCCAGAAATCGCTGAAAAAACCACTTAATAACTATCAATTTTTCGCATGTGGACCACAAAGCATGATGGAATCGATAAAAAAACAACTTTTCATCGAAGGAATGAAGCCAAAGCAGTGGCACAATGAAAATTTTGCCATGCGCTAGTCAGATTAATAGCTAACGAGGGCGTGGAAACACGCCCTATAATTTATAGTATGACATATAAATACATCTTCTTTATGAAAGCTCTCAAACACCAACAAATACAAGCAAAAGCTACAAAAGCAAACGTTATCAACCTTGATTCATAGAAATAAAGTATAAATTAACTAGTTGAAAAATAATGACTAAATAAATTAAAAAACCTAAAGTAAAATTAATAACAAAAATATCATTGACTATCTGACTTAGATCCACATAATACGCGCCGTTTAACTAAAATTTGTTCACCAATTTTAAAAGCGATGTGAGGGTAATAATGGCTGCTGATAACAACTATAGTCTGGGTCCAGTTCCAAATTCCGCAAGGAAAGGGGTAATGTCTTTAACCATGGTAATGTTAGGACTGACCTTCTTCTCTGCCAGTATGTGGACAGGCGGTTCACTCGGCACCGGACTTTCATTTAACGACTTTTTCCTCGCAGTTCTCATCGGTAACCTCATTCTCGGTATTTACACTTCTTTCCTTGGTTACATTGGCGCTTCTACTGGTCTTTCTACTCACCTCCTTGCTCGTTTCTCTTTTGGCTCTAAAGGCTCATGGCTTCCTTCCGCATTACTTGGCGGTACACAAGTTGGTTGGTTTGGTGTTGGCGTAGCGATGTTTGCTCTTCCGGTAAACAAAGCAACAGGCATCGATATAAACACTCTTATCATCATTTCTGGTCTACTCATGACTGCCACGGTTTACTTCGGCATCTCTGCACTGATGGTGTTATCTGCGATTGCGGTACCAGCCATTGCTCTACTTGGTGGCTACTCAGTGATTGAAGCGATTAACAGTATTGGCGGCGTTGCAGAACTACAAAAAGTTCAACCCGCTGAACCTATCGACTTTTCTCTAGCGCTAGCAATGGTAGTTGGCTCATTTATCAGCGCGGGCACATTAACCGCTGACTTTGTCCGCTTTGGTAAAAAGCCTAAAGGCGCAGTTTTAGTAACGATGGTGGCTTTCTTTATCGGCAACTCACTGATGTTTATCTTCGGCGCTGCAGGGGCATCGGTGACGGGTCAATCCGATATTTCAGAAGTGATGATTGCGCAGGGGCTACTTATCCCAGCAATTATCGTACTTGGTCTAAACATTTGGACGACGAACGACAACGCACTATACGCATCAGGCCTTGGTTTCTCGAACATTACTGGCCTACCGAGTAAGTACATTTCAATGGTGAATGGCCTTGTTGGTACATTGTGTGCGCTGTGGCTTTACAACAACTTCGTGGGTTGGCTAACATTCCTATCTCTTGCGATTCCACCAATTGGTGGCGTTATCATTGCGGATTTCTTTATTAACCGTAAGCGCTACAATAATTTTAAAGCTGCTCAGTTCAAAACATTTAATTGGGCTGGCATTATCGCGGTTGCAATTGGTGTGGCAGCAGGTCACTTCCTTCCGGGTGTTGTACCAGTAAACGCCGTGCTAGGCGGTGCGATTAGCTACCTAGTTTTAAATCCTATTCTTAATAAAAAAACACTGGCCGAGCAGCCAGCGTAAGGAACCATAATGACAACTCTGTTGATCAAGAACGTAACGCTACAAGGCCAAACAGGTCTGAAGCAAATTTTGATTGAGAATGGTCAATTCAAGCGTATTGAAGACAACAATCTAAGCCTAGATATTGCTGATAATATTCTTGATGCAGAGGGCGGCATGGCTGTCGCGCCTTTCTGCGAGCCCCACATTCACTTAGACACCACTCAAACCGCAGGTGAACCAAACTGGAACATTTCAGGTACGCTGTTTGAAGGGATTGAACGTTGGGCCGAACGCAAGGAAATGCTGTCAATTGAAGACGTAAAAGCGCGAGCGAAACAAACGCTAAAATGGCAAATTGCTAACGGCGTTCAGCACGTTCGAACTCACGTTGATGTCTCTGACCCAACACTTGTCGCACTAAAAGCGATGATTGAAGTGCGCGAAGAGATGAAAGAATGGGTTGATATTCAAATCGTTGCCTTCCCGCAAGAAGGCATCCTTTCTTATCCAAATGGTAAAGAGCTGCTAGAAGAAGCGGTACAACTGGGCGCAGATGTCATTGGTGCCATCCCTCACTTCGAATTTACGCGTGAATACGGTATTGAATCTCTTCACTACGTGTTTGAGCTTGCGCAAAAATACGATCGCCTTATTGACGTGCATTGTGATGAAATTGATGACGAGCAGTCACGCTTTGTTGAAACACTTGCGGCGCTAGCGCACAAATTCAACATGGGCCATAAGGTAACCGCGAGCCATACAACGGCAATGGGCTCGTACAATGGCGCTTACGCGTCTCGCCTATTCCGCTTGCTGCGTATGTCTGGCATCAACTTTGTTGCTAACCCATTAGTGAACATTCACTTACAAGGCCGCTTTGACGATTACCCGAAACGCCGTGGTGTGACCCGTGTGAAAGAGATGCTGAATGCCAATATTAATGTGTGCTTCGGTCATGATGATGTGTTTGACCCGTGGTATCCGCTAGGCACTGCGAACATGCTACAAGTGTTGCACATGGGTCTGCATGTGTGTCAGGTAATGGGTTACGATCAAATCAACAACTCACTTGATCTGATCAGCACAAACTCTGCACGTACATTGAACATTCAAGATAAGCATGGCATTGAGATGGGCAAGCCGGGTAGTTTATTGATATTGCCTGCGGAAACCGGTTTTGATGCAGTACGCCGCCAAGTACCAGTGCGCTACTCCGTACGCCACGGTAAGGTCATTGCGGAAACGCAACCGGCGACAACGCAGCTTCACCTAGAACAGTCAGAGCCTGTGACTTTCAAACGATAAAAGAAAAACCCGCTAGGCTTTCACCTAGCGGGTTCTATTCTTACTCGCAGCAATCCGGCTACTAATAAGTGCTCCCTGCATCAAATCCTTGATAGTACGCTGCTTCCCTCAGCACTTCCTTAACATCGCTTTCCTAGCGGTGTCCTTTGCTATCCTAGCTAATCATCTGTCCTCGATGACTATATCTTCGTCCTGAAGATGACCAATCCTTGGGTCTTTCCTGTTCCATGTCCGCTTCCTGCCGACACAGTTAAGATATCGCTAGCGACGAATTTAAACAACGCAGCGTTATCCATTATTTCTCACCCCAAAATCATAACGAAAACAAATAAGCCATATTATTCAATAACTTAAATTAACACCTTCACAAATCACTCTGCCTATAATCGCCTCAGTCTCACGCATTTGTAAGAGATCTCGCAC
Organism: Vibrio sp. LaRot3; assembly: GCF_027587025.1. Lineage (GTDB taxonomy): Bacteria > Pseudomonadota > Gammaproteobacteria > Enterobacterales > Vibrionaceae > Vibrio. The sequence goes on from NZ_JAPPTI010000012.1 coordinate 39,083, forward strand.
ATGATGCTATCGGCAAAGACTCACTCTCTCACTAAATAACCAAAAGGCACCGAACAAAAAGCGACCTATTTCGCTAACTAGATTCAACAAATTTGGTTCTAACTTGTTAAAAATTGAGATATTATTTGCGGATCAATATCACAATTTTCTATCTTTAAGGTGTGAGGCTTGAATCTCTGCAACACACATTAACCATCACTAAGGAACTTAGATGATTTCAAAATGGGCGCAACGCTTTTACCAAATGGCTGAACTTGTTGGCTCTTGGAGTAAAGACCCTTCCACACAAGTTGGTGCTGTCATTACTAAACAAAACCGCATTGTGTCGGTTGGCTTCAATGGCTACCCGCATGGCATTTCTGATAGCGCGATGACCGACGAACGCGAAATGAAATACCTTAAAACCTTACATGCAGAAGAAAATGCGATTCTATTTGCTAAGCGTGATCTTGATGGCTGTGAAATTTGGGTGACACACTTCCCTTGTCCGAATTGTGCGGCAAAAATAATTCAGACAGGGATTTCAGCAGTGCATTGCCCTGAGCAAACGGAAGACTTCCTATCTCGTTGGGGCGATAAGATTAAAGTAAGCCAAGAAATGTTTCTCCAAGCAGGCGTCAAAGTACACTGGCTGCCTTTGGATGAACTGGGCCTTTAATCCGCTATATGGATAACCTCCAGCTTTCGGAACGTTTCTAATAGCTGCTCTAATTTGTAGGGTTTTGATAAATACGCATCCATCCCCGCATTAAAGCAGCTATTCACTTCTTCAGGCAATTCGCGCGCTGTTAAAGCTACAATGGGTAATCTCACCCGCTGATTTTCGTTTTCCCATTGCCGAATGTGTTTGGTTGCCGTTAGGCCATCCATCACTGGCATCATGCAATCCATCAAGACAACATCAAAAACTTCCCCTTGGGTGATGATATTCAACGCTTCACGCCCATTACACGCCAATCTATGCGGCATTTCCGCTCGATTTAGAAAACAACTGGCAATCTTCTGATTCATTAAATTGTCTTCAACCACCAAGACATTCGGTACTTTTTTCGTACCAAACGCCACCGATTGTGTTGGTTTCGTCCCCAGCACCTGCTTGCGTTTATCTTGAGTCATTCCTTGTTTCGCAACTCGAGTTGAGTGCATACCTTCATTCATCCTTTGAATAAATTTTGACCAAATATAGAGAGTTGAGTCCGCGGCTACCAATAAGTCTGTCACTAATTGAAGGCCTTCTTACAATTAAAACAAGCAAATCATTGACGATTAGCAACCGTGACCAATCTCACCTTTTGTAGCAAAACTCTTAATCGTTAAAACAAATTCGCTCTATCCGTGGTTATAAAATCATCACTCATTTGTGATAACCAAAGTCGCAGTCACTCAGCTCTCACTTGTTATAACCAATTTTGTTGATAAGTTGATCAAAATCTCAAGATACAATCTGTTGATCTCATATTTTTCAATGTTGGCTTGAACTGAGTATTTATCATCACGAATTAACTCTCCACTTTTACAAAAGTCAATCAGCAAAACAACCTAGCAAGCCACATATAAAAGCTAGCAATCAACCAATTTATAGCACAAAAAACTTCATTTATTTTTACTAGCAGAATAAGGATTCAGCACTTACACTCCCGCCACATAAAAATTACAAATAATTCACCACCTCATCCAACCATGAATTATGAGGTGGCTCCTACACCTGAAACGTGAAATAAGGCCCCGATAATCCATGAGCCCAGAGAAACACCTTCTAGATTGGCAAACAAGCCAAACGATTGCGGAAACTATCTCTCCTTTACTCGGTCAACTTTATCGACAAAAAGGCGTGGAAGTGACGTTGTTTGGAAAAACCTTAGTCAACGCTGCGACCATCGACATCATCAAAACCCATCGTTTATCACGCCATTACACTCAAGAAGCAATCCAACCCAACCAAACCCTGCCAATTATCCAAGCGCTATGTGAAATGCCCCTTTCACCGTGTCGCGTCGATGTGGGAATGCTGGCAGAGAAGTTTTGGCAAAATAGAGATGACGCACACGGTGTAAAAGACTTTCTCTACACAGAGTTGCTCACAGCAATGACAGGTGAAAGCGTGACTAAACCGCGAGATGTGGTTTTGTATGGCTTTGGACGTATTGGACGCCTGCTCACTCGTCTATTGGTTGAAAAGAGCGGACCTGGTTACCCACTTCGCTTACGCGCTATTGTGGTACGTGGCGGAAAACAAGGTGATCTAGAAAAACGAGCAAGCTTATTACGCCGTGATTCAGTACATGGTCAGTTCAATGGCAGCATCATCATTGATGAAGAGCGCAAAGCGATCATCGCAAACGGTAACTACATTCAGGTCATCTATGCGAATAGTCCGGAAGAGGTTGATTACACCCAGTACGGCATTAACCAAGCGCTTATCGTAGACAACACAGGTGTATGGCGCGACAGTGAAGGTCTAGGAAAGCATCTTGCTTGCAGTGGCGCAGAGAAAGTTCTGCTTACCGCCCCGGGGAAAGGGGATATCAAGAATGTGGTCTTTGGCGTTAACGAATCCGTTATCCAAAAAGAAGACACCATAATTTCTGCGGCAAGTTGCACCACCAATGCGATCACCCCAGTACTAAAAGCGATCAACGATCGGTATGGTATTACCTCAGGCCACATCGAGACCGTTCACTCATTTACAAATGATCAAAACCTGATTGATAACTTCCATACTGGTGAACGACGTGGCCGCAGTGCTTCTCTCAACATGGTATTAACTTCAACGGGCGCTGCTAAAGCAGTATCGAAAGCCTTACCTGAACTTGCCGGTAAATTAACTGGCAACGCGATCCGTGTCCCTACTCCAAATGTTTCTATGGCAGTTGCTAACTTAAACCTAAACAGCTCAGTAGAAACAGAAGAACTTAACCATTACCTACGTGAAATGGCGCTCAACTCTCCTTTGTCGGGCCAGATTGACTACACCGATTCTACCGAAGTAGTGTCATCCGACTTAGTGGGTTCGCGATACGCTGGTGTCGTGGATGGCGCGGCGACCATCGCTCAAGACAATCGCTGCGTGCTATACATCTGGTATGACAATGAGTTTGGTTACAGCTGCCAAGTCGTGCACTGTATGGAGCAAATGATGGGTGTTCGCTACAAGAGCTACCCTGAAACCAACTAGCCTTTGATAACCTCCACAACATAATAATAACGATACTTTTCTTTGCCGCTTTTCCCCTGAAAGCGGCTTTTTTCTATCACCCTCCCGCAATTAGCGCCTCAACATTTAAGCCCGTCCACGAAACCAAACCTAAATGTGATGTTCATCTATTATTCATTTTCAACCGATTAATATGATTCCATATTGCGAACGATTGTTTTATTAACATGCTTTCGCGCCACTGAACTGAGGTATTGATTATGTATAAATTCATCTCAAGTGTTTTGGCACTATTGGTCGGTTTTATCTCCGTCTTATTTGGTCTACTGCTTGCTATTCCACTGACTATTCTTGCTTTAATTACAGGTAAGAAGCTTCGTGACACCGCAAAAAAACAACAAGCTAATCAACCTCACCACGGCGCAGTTCTCGAGGGCGAATATGAAGATGTCTCAAAGTAAGAAAGAACGTTTGGAATATATTATGCGCAAGCGATCCGCCATGGTGTTTTACGTTGCGGCAGCGGTGACGACAGGTTTAATTGGCTGTACATCAAACCAAAGCGCAGATCCGCACTTTCAGGCAGCTCAAGCGTTGCCAAGCCATACACAAGCGAGTTTTTCAGAATACGTGAATCAAACTCGCCAATGGTTAGAGACAAACCGTATTTTCATGACCACTGATAAGCAAAATGAGTTGAATCAAGTATTGCCTAGTGAATACCGCCCTACACAACCTAATGGTCAGGGAGTATTGCTTGTCCATGGTTTAGGTGATTCACCCTATTCATTTGTTGATGTCGCGACACACTTAGCGCAGCAGGGGTATCTTGTTAGGACGGTGTTGTTGCCCGGTCACGCCAGTAAAGTTGGCGATCTACAGTTGCCAAGCTTGAATGAATGGCAAAGCGTGGTCGCGCATCATACCGAACTGTTAAAACAACAAGTAGATTCTGTATGGTTAGGCGGCTATTCAACCGGAGCTAACCTTGCTACTTCACAGGCAATTGCCGATAACGACATCGAAGGTTTGTTGCTATTCTCCCCTGCTTTTGAGCCGGGTTCTTCCATGGTCGGCTTTGCGGATATCGCCAGTTACTTTGTTACTTGGGCAGATCAAGACCCAGAAAATAATCCTCTGCGTTACAACTCTTTGCCAATGAACGCTGCCGCGGTCTACTACCAAACATCGGAAGTCGTGCGCGATCAATTACAAGATGCAAACTATCAAAAGCCTGTATTTATGTTGATGAGCGAAGGCGATAAGGTCATCGATACGCAATTTGCTATTGACGCTTTTAGCCAGCACATGACCAACCCAAGCAATATGATCGTTTGGCAAGGTGAAGAGCCCATCAGCGAACCTCGTTCAACTCGTTTTAGCATGAAATTGCCAGAACAACGCATTTCAAATGGTTCGCACATGGGTTTACTGTTTTCGCCGACCAACCCCAACTATGGCATTGGAGGCAGCAACATCATTTGTGGTAACGGCCAAACGGCCAGCAACGAAACCAGTTGTGCCGATGGCGAACAAGTATGGTACTCCGCTTGGGGCTACTCCGAAGCAGGCAAAATCCACGCAAGATTGACCTATAACCCATACTTTGAACAAAGTATGGCTATTATGGATAAAGTGATGTCTCAACCGTTATAATCAAAGCAATTCGTGAAGCCTCATCAGCAAAGCGAGCACATAAAGGAGTATAACGATGAGCAAACCACAACGAGACATTACCTTACGCTTTCTCGCCGAACCAAGTGACGTTAACTTTGGCGGTAAAGTGCATGGTGGCGCGGCAATGAAATGGATCGACCTTGCGGCTTATGCTTGTGCTGCGGGTTGGTCTGGTAAGTACTGTATCACTGCTTATGCTGGCGGCATCCGGTTTGTCGCGCCAATACATGTTGGAAACTTGGTCGAAGTCAGTGCAAAAGTAATCTATACCGGAAGCTCTTCTATGCACATCGCGATCGATGTGCAAGCAAGCGATCCTAAAGAGCTAAAAAACCGCTTAACCACCCATTGTATTGTGATTATGGTGGCCGTCGATGAACAAGGGAAACCAACAAAGGTGCCTGAGTGGATTCCGCAATCAGACGAAGACATTGAGTTGAAAGAATCAGCAATTCGTCTAATGAATATGCGCAAGCAAATTGGCGAAGAGATGCAAGCTCACGTCAAATACCTTAAATAGTAAAAAAGCGACCAGAGGTCGCTTTTTCCATCTCTGACGTTAACTTAAAAAGTAAACGCTAAGTTTAGCGAAGCACCAAACTGGTTATCACCCGCGTAAGAGCCTGCAAGGTCTAAACTCACGACATCAAACGGGCTCATGCCAATACCGGCCGTTACTGAGTTCTCTAATGTGTCTTCAAGGTCAATCTCGTAACCCGCACGTAGCTGCGCCCAACCCCATGCATTGCCTTCAATACCAAAACGTAAGAACTGCGTATCATCCGCCAGTTCTTTAAAGCGCTTTTGTTTGGTAAGGTCAAAATCGACACTTGCAGCAACAAACTCACCGGCATAGCCAAAACCTACCGTCGCTTGAGGGTTTAACTCATAAGTGTAATTGCCAACTTGTGTATTGATTTCTTGCGAGAACAAGTTTTTCAGCGCAAGACCTGCGCGTAATGGACCAGAATGCCAAGCCATACCCATATCGAGGTTGAATGCGCTTTCAGTTACCTCGCTCTTGTCGTAATCATCAAGATCAAAGGTATCAAGGCTTGCTTGTTGTGAGTATGTCACCAAATTTTGATACTTAGGTGAGATACCAAAGGCAATATCATGGTTACCAAGCTCAAAACTCTTAGCGAAAGATAAACCCACTTCTGTCACACCAAAGGCAACCATCGCAAACTTCGAATTTAGATAACGAGTTTCAACGTCAGTGGGATCAGTAGGATCATAACCTGTTTGCTCTGAGGCAATCTGGGTATCGGCAATCACATCGGTATAACCACCAGCAAACAAGTTTACCGAGACAGTACGGGTAGGAATTGCAACTGCGAAGTTCGCACCTCCCGTAATAGCAACAGGTTGATTGCCTTCTAACTCATCCATAAAACGATCGAGCTCTAATGCATCACTCGCCACCACAGAGCCGCTTTCAAAGCGGTCGTATAGGCTTTGTGCATCATCAATCGTCGAAACGGTTTCATCTTTGTCACTGATGTTCACACCTAGCGCTGGTAATAAAATCCCCACGTTATCATCCTCACGATGAAGCGCACCTAATGCTGGGTTGTGAAATGGCGCTAGTAGGTAGTCAGATGAAACAACACCTGTATTACCCATAGCGTTACTGCGAGCATCGGCGACTATAGTGCCAGCTTGCGTTTGAGAAGACATTGCGCCTAACGCGCATACCACTGCGATCGTTGTCTTTTTCATACAATTTCCATTTATTTACGTTGCTGAGTCTGACTCTTTGGTCAAATTTTCCTTTTAGTGCGGTAATAACCAAAGCCCATTGAGCTACCGTTATTGCCACTCCTTTAACATAGACACTATGTATTGATTTTTCAGTTAATTAGAAAAAGGTTCATCAAATAATGAGAATTAAGCTGAATTGAAAATAGCGAAGCGTGACTTAACCATCACTTTCTAGATATTGGCTCAACCTTTCGATATTGACGATTTTCAGTCCCGAATCACTTTTTTCAACTAAGCCTCGTTCGACTAATTCTTTTACCGCTCGGCGGTAAACACGACTTGATGTGCCAAAACGTTCGGCCTCTTGGTTCACTTTTTCGAACCCACCTAAGCTAATGCTGTCTTGGTGCTGAATGAGCAAGTCATGAGCGATATTGTAAGCTATCGGATGCAATAAACGGCTGGTGTAGATGTCCAGTGACTCTTGGTAGTCTTCCGCCAAGGCAGAAGCAAAAAACAACATCATCTTAGGTTGTTGTTGCAGCATTTGGCTCAGCGTTTTTAAACAAATCACGTCCACTTGCATTGCTTCGTCTGCCACCACATTCCACTGGCATGAAGTGTCTGTGAAGAACTCCATTTCACCGAAAATGTGGTCATCACAAAGTGCTTCACCCAACTGGAAACAGCGCCCATTAGCCGCGATGATGTTCATCGAGACTCGGCCAACTGGCACAATATATAAAGAGTCTAACTGCTCGCCTTGAGTAAGAATCGCCTCACCTGCATCCACATACCTTGAGCCCGTCTGACACTGATAAATAAGTGTTTTAAACTGCTCGCTGTCGGCAGCTAGCTGTTGTGAAAATCGACCAGTGGTAGAAGGCTTAACTCGCATAGATTTGACTCTGTATTCTTGAACGTCGTCAAACTAACGACTTGACCTTAGGATTACAACTTTCACTCAAAAGTTTAACTGTAATATCTGCCCAAGCTCCCGTTTTATAATATCAATACCACAAATAAAAAAAGCGACATCAATTGATGTCGCTCGAAACGGGGGAAGTTTCAGGTTGGCATACTGCTATGCTGCGTTGACTAGCGCATGCAAAGCAGCTTTGGCGGCCAGCGTTTCACCGGCCATCATGGCTTGGTTTTCATCAACGTATTGCGCCACGCCTTGCTGCACATCTTGTTGATAAAGCACCACGTTATTGAGAATGGATGCGACGTTTAAACCGCGCAATCGACCTACGGTAAGTAATGCTGAGGTTTCCATATCAGCGCCTAACACTCCTTTGTTACTCCAGCGCTCGCACAATTGGTCTTCTTCATCGGTGTAAAAGCTATCATGAGAGCGAACAACGCCTGAATGGTAACGCACATTTTCTTCACGCAAATAACCATGAATATCGCTCAACAAGGCAAAGCTTGAATACGCAGGGTAAGTTGAAGATACATAGGCTTTCGAACCACCTTCATCTCTTACTGCCGCTTCAGCTACGATAAGTTCACCAAGCTGAATATCGCTTTGTAACGCTCCAGCCGATCCCACACGAACAACATCCTTCGCACCACACTGTTTAAGCTCTTCAACAGCAATGATCATTGACGGAGCACCAATACCTGTACTGCACACGGTAATTGGCTTACCTTGAAATTCGCCGGTAAACACGCGGTACTCGCGGTTTTCCGACATGAGTTCCGCATTATCAAGTAGCGCAGCGATACGATTAGCTCGGTCAGGTTCACCACACACAATCACACGAGCGGCTACTTGACTGCTATCAACACAAATATGAGGTTGTTTCATTACACTCGCGCCTCTTGCATTGGCTGTGAGCGGTTTTGCTTAGCAGTGCGCGCCCATTCACGAGTGCCGTTAGCAGCAATAAACATTAGGATTGCGTATTGTACTGACATCGCCATAACACCTTGCGTTGCATACACACCGACGCTGATGATGTTAATCACTACCCATAGAATCCAGTTCTCAACGTATTTACGTGTCATCAGAATTTGCGCCACAATCGACAATACTGTCATGGTTGCATCCCAGAATGGGAACGCATCTGGTTCTAAAGTTGGAGCCGCAATCTCAGCACCAAATAGGTTAAGTACATCGACAGAAATGTTCGCCAATGAGAAGAAGAATGGGTCAATGTAGATAGTGAGCAGTGCAATGGCTACCGCACTTACACCAGCAGTAATGACTAACTTTTGCTTGCTTAGCCAACGAACTTCCAGTGTTTCACCTTGCGCATTGGGACGAGTCCACGCATACCACCCGTAGATGTTGGCGCAGAAGAAAAACAGTTGCAGTAGCAATAGTCCGTAAAGCTGAATTTGGAAAAAAATCACCGCAAACAGGGTTACGTTAATCAGACCAAACAGGTAGTTGATGGTTTTCTCTTGGCTAGCAAACCAAATACACAGCAAACCAAACAGTGTGCCAAAGCCTTCAATCCAAGACATGGCATAACCGCCACCAATTGGAATATTCACTAAGGTGTTATTGATATCAAGTAAGGCGAGTAGGTCCATTGTGATGTCCTTTAATTGTTATTACTTACGTTAGGTGCATCATAAAAGGCTTCAAAATGAAAACAGGAGGACAATTGTCCTCCTGCATATCGATGCGATCATAGTTTGAAATAATACTGATAGTTTTATGCTTATTTCAGCATCGCGACACTATCTCGCTCCACTAATGTCGGTTCAAGTTGAACGACTTGCGCATCTTGGCTCTCTTTATTGAGTTTACTCAACAAGGTATCTACAGCCGCTTTGCCCAAACGATATTTAGGCTGATGGATCGTACTCAATGATGGCGTCATAAACTTAGCAATGTGGATGTCATCATAACCAATGATTGAGAGATCATCCGGAATGGAGATGTCCTTTTCATTCGCCGCATTGATCACACCCATTGCCATCATGTCATTGCAGACGAAAATCGCACTCGGCAGTGGGCCTTTGTCATACATCTTATTAAATGCGTCATAGCCCCCTTCACTTTCGAAGTCGGATTCAATAATCCAATGAGGGTTAAAGGCGAGCCCTTCTTCATTCAGTGCTCGTTTGTAACCTTCATAACGCATTTGTGCTTGATGACGATTTAGCGGCCCCGTAATACATCCAATCTCTTGGTGACCACACTCAATCAAGTGCTTAGCCGCCATGTAACCACCACGCAGAGAGTTATCTTGAATCTTATCGCTCGCAAACAGCATTGGCCCCCAGTCCATCACCACCACAGGCACATCAGGATACTTATCAAAGATATCAATCTGCTCTCCTTCTAAGGATGAACACATTAAAATCATGCCATCGACACGCTTTTGCAATAAGGTTTTAATCGACGACTTCATGCGCTGGTTGTCGCCTTCAGTATTACATAAGATAAGATTGTAGCCTTGCTGGTAACAGCTACGCTCGACCCCTTTAACCACTTCGCCAAAGAATGGGTTCGTTGATGTCGTCACTAACATACCCAATGTTTTGGTGCGATTAACTTTAAGGCTACGCGCTAACGCGGAGGGAGTATAGTTAAGATCCTGAGCGGCTTTATTTACTCGCTCAGAAATCTCTTCACTCACGTATCGCGATTGGTTAATAACATGGCTTACGGTCGAGGTGGATACCCCTGCAAGTTTGGCAATGTCTTTCATTGTGGCCATGCTATCTGTCTCCTACTGCTGCTTGGCGAGAAATTCCTCTACCTCTTCACGGGCTGGAATTGACGTTTGCGCGCCAAAGCGAGTCACACTGATCGCTGCTGCTGCGTGAGCAAACGTTATAGCAGATTCTATCGGCTTATCTTCTAACAAACCAGTGACGAATGCCCCATTAAAGGTATCGCCCGCAGCTGTTGTATCTGTCGCATCAACGCGGAACCCGGGGATGATTTTTCCGCGGCCATTTTCACTCAACCATACCCCTTTAGCACCTAGGGTAATCATCACAGTATCAATACCTTTACGGTGCAGTACGTTCGCGGCTTCTTGCGCTGAGTCGTCATCGTTCACCGTAATGCCCGTTAGCACTTCTGCTTCGGTTTCGTTTGGAGTAATGATGTCGACGTTCGCAAGCAAAGCATCTGGCAGATCACGCGCTGGCGCTGGGTTAAGGATTACCTTGGTGTTATTTTGGCGAGCAATTTCAGCGGCGTACTCGATGCCCTCTAACGGCGTTTCAAGTTGCATGAGTAAGTACTCTGCACCTGCAATGTTCGTGGCATCATTATCTTCGATCGATTGTTTAGTTAAGCATGCATTGGCTTCTGCAGAAATACAGATGCTATTCTCACCGCTGTCCGCGACTTGAATCATAGCAATACCCGTTGGGGTATTTGGCTGCATCTTAATCCCATTGATGTTGATGCCATCCATCTTGAAATTTTCACGAATATTGATGCCAAAAGAGTCGTCACCAACACAAGCGATAAAGCCGGTATCCGCTTTTAAACGCGCGGCAGCAACTGCTTGGTTCGCACCTTTACCACCTGGAATGACTTGATAATTAGAACCGTGTAACGTCTCGCCCGGACGAGGAAAAGAAGGCACTTTCAAAACATGGTCTGCGTTTACACTACCTAAAACCACTAACTTATTCATACAGAGATCCTCGGCTCTTACGAACCTGATGTTACTTAGATACTGCTCGTTATATGTGAGCAACAAAACTGATGGTTATGAGCTCTTTTATCCCAAAAGGAAAGAACTCAGAAGCATCGGTTTTGCCCTCTCAGGCCGATAGGGGAACACCCTGAGAGAGCAATACAGAGACTAATTACTTAGCAATCACTTTTAGCGGCACAGGGATGCTCGCTTCTACTGATTCACCTTTCAGTACTTTCGCTGCTGTTTCTACACCTAGAGCACCAATTAGGTCTGGCTGCTGCGCGACTGTTGCACCTAGCTTGCCACGGTTAACAGCTGCGATGCCGTCGTCAGTACCATCAAAGCCCACGATCAACACATCTTTACCTGAAGCTTGAACTGCGCGTAGCGCACCTAGTGCCATTTCGTCATTTTGTGCGAACACCGCTTGCACGTCTGGATTAGCCGCCAGTAGGTTTTCCATTACGTTTAGACCTTTAGTGCGGTCAAAATCAGCAGGCTGGCTTGCTAGAAGCTCCATGTTGCTGCCTTTCACTGCTTTCATGAAGCCTTCACCACGTTCACGCGCCGCAGAGGTACCTGCAATGCCTTCTAGTTGGATAACTTTTGCAGTTTCACCAACTTTCTCCATGATGAATTTACCTGCCATTTCACCACCAGCTACGTTGTCTGATGCAATGTGGCTCACCACTTCACCACGGCTTGCGCCACGGTCTAGTGTCAATACAGGAATGTTCGAACGGTTTGCCATGCGAATCGCGTTTGAAACCGCATCAGAGTCCGTTGGGTTGATAAGAATCGCTTTCACGCCACGGATAGTTAAATCTTCAACGTTTGATAGCTCTTTACTCGGATCGTTTTGCGAGTCTAGAACAATCAGGTCATAACCCAGCTCTTTTGCTTTCGCCTCTGCACCATCTTTCATTGTGACAAAGAAAGGGTTGTTAAGAGTTGAAAGTACAATCGCCATCGTATCTTGCGCTTGTGCAGATACAGAAACGGTTGAAGAAAGTAGTGCAGCAGAAATAAGAGTTGCGAGTTTTTTCATCGTTATCGTCCTTTAAGTAGAGATGCTTAATGCATTCTTTTGTTTTGTATTCACATGGCGAGCGCCAAGTTAATGTGAATTCGTGTGTTTGCTGGCTAAGGAGCACTCAAGCTCCCTAGCCGCTTGTATTACTTGTTCTTGTTATCAACCAATACCGCCAGAAGAATCACCACTGCTTTTGCAATCATCTGGTAGTAAGAAGAAACATCGAGTAGGTTTAGGGCGTTGTTCAGGAAGCCAATAATCAGAGCACCAATCAGCGTACCCATGATTCGACCTTTACCGCCCATTAGGCTGGTACCGCCTAGAACAACCGCAGCAATCGCATCTAGCTCGTAACCCATACCTGCGGTTGGTTGCGCCGAAGATAAGCGAGAAGTAATGATGATGCCGGCAAGCGCAGCCAAAAGACCACAGATTGCGTACACACCGATTTTTACGCGGTCAACGTTAATACCAGAAAGACGAGTTGCTGATTCGTTGCCACCTAGTGCGTAAACATAGCGACCAAAGCGAGTGTGGTTTAGTAAGTACCATGCCGCCGCAAATACAATCACCATCAGCCATACTGGAACTGGAATACCAAGTGCATAGCCAGTACCAAACCAAGCGAATGCGTCAGCGGTGTCAGTAAAGCCAGTAGAAATTGGTCGACCGTCGGTGTACACCATGGTTACACCACGTAGTAGAGTCATGGTCACTAGAGTCGCAATGAACGCCTGAACCTTACCCTTGGCGATGATGATGCCGCTAATCGCACCAAGTGCCGCACCCGCGACTAAAGCCGTTGGCACTGCAATCATCACCGGTATTTCTAAACCAATCATGGTTGCGGCAAATGCACCACAAAGCGCCAGCACCGAGCCAACGCTCAGGTCGATGCCTGCGGTTAAAATAACCAGTGTCATACCAACCGCGATGATCGCGTTGACAGAGGTTTGACGCAGGATGTTAAGAATGTTGTCTACTGTAAAAAAGTTCGGGTTTAAGAATGAAACAACAACAATTAAGAACAAGAGTGCAATTAAAGACTTTTGCTCAATCAGCCACTCTTTGCTAAATAACTTTTTGCTGTTTGCTTGGGTTGTTGGTTTGCTCATGGTATTGGTACTCATGCTGCTTCCTCATTAATCTTTTTACCTACCGCACAGGCCAGTAGTTTCTCTTGGTCTGCCTCTTTGGCATCAAATTCACCGCTAATACGGCCTTCATGCATCACCATGATGCGGTCACTCATCCCCAATACTTCTGGCATTTCAGAAGAGACTAAAATGATGCTCATTCCTTCTGCCTTGAACTTGTTGATCAGTTGGTAAATTTCTTTCTTAGCACCGACGTCGACACCACGGGTTGGCTCATCGAGAATCAGTACTTTCGGCTTGGTCATTAAGCCTTTGGCAATCGCCACCTTCTGCTGGTTACCACCGGATAGGTTGCCAATAATTTGTTCGCGAGTTGGCGTTTTGATATTGAACAGTTTGATGAAGTCATCCACGGCCAATACTTCGTCAGAGTGTTGAATACGACCTGCTTTGGTGAGCTTATCTAACGCACAAAGTGACATGTTCTCTTTGACTGATAAGCCAAGCACTAGGCCATCGCCTTTACGGTCTTCCGAGATGTACGCAATACCATTGGCTAAGCCATCTTGTGGACTCACCGGGTTAATGGTTTTGCTATCGAGGTTAATCACGCCACGCTCACTGGGTAGTGCGCCGTAGATAACCTTCATTAGCTCAGTGCGCCCTGCGCCCATCAGACCTGATACACCAAGAATCTCACCACGCTTAAGAGTAAAACTTACGTCATGCACACCAGAGCCCGTTAAACCAATGACTTCAAGACAGGTTTCGCCATGTTTCACATCGATACGCGGGTATTGTTCTTCCAACTTACGGCCTACCATCATTTCAATCAGGCCATCTTCGTTAGTTTCAGCGACTTGGCATTCGCCAATAAACTTGCCATCACGCAGCACGGTGATGTCATCACAGATTTCGAAGATCTCTTTCAAACGGTGGGAGATGTAAACAATGCCGCAGCCTTGCTCACGCAGTTCATTAATCACTTTAAACAGAGATTCTGTTTCAGTATCGGTTAACGCATCGGTCGGCTCATCCATGATGATGACTTTAGATTCAAACGACAGCGCTTTGGCAATTTCCACCATTTGCTGTTCGCCTAAGCTCAAATCACCGAGTAACGTTTGAGAGCTGTGTTTCACGTTCAGGCGAGCCAGTAACTTGTCCGCTTCCTGATACATCTTCGCCCATTGAATACGCCCCATTGCGCCAGTAAATTCGCGGCCAATAAAGATGTTCTCTGCAATGGTCAGTTCAGGGATAAGGTTGAGTTCTTGGTGAATAATACTGATGCCCGCTTGCTGCGAGTCTCTTGGGCCTTTGAAGGCAGCAGGTTGGCCTTGATAATGAATGGTACCGCCATCAAGTGGATGAATGCCGGTGAGCACCTTCATCAAGGTAGATTTACCCGCACCATTTTCACCCATCAACGCCATCACGCGCCCCGGATAAACGTTCAAGCTCGCTTTATCGAGAGCTTTTACGCCCGGAAACGCTTTTTCAATCTCGTTGAGTTGCAAAATTGCTTGAGTCATAAATGATCCTCAATTCGTTTCTTAACTGACGTTTAAAATACAACGCCAGATTGGAATATAACGTTCGCATAAGGTGTGCATTCACCTGTTCGAATCACCGCTTTACTCTGTGCGGTACGCTGCTTGAACTGCTCATGGCTGATATAGCTAATCGTGATCGTTTTGCCAGTACGCTGCTGCTCTTCTTCAAGTAAATGGCATAGCTGTTGATGCAACTCAGGGCTCACTTGAGCAAACTCTTCAGCCATGATGACGCCTTCAAATTGCGCTTCATCTAACATCACTTTTACCGTTGCAATAAAGCTCGGAACGCCGTGAGTAAGCGCGAGATCGATACGCTGCACTTCATCAGGGATAGGCAAGCCAGCATCACAAACAGTGGTTTCATCGGTATGACCCAATGTCGACACTAGGTAAGAAATTTCTGAATTTAGTAGGGTGCTTTTTTTCATCTCATCGACCTTATTTGGTTCACGTTTCTACTGCTTTAACGTCTCTATCTTGGAGTTTTAGTTTATTGATAAAAACATCATCGAAACGTTTCGATGAGGATAATAGCTCACTAAAATGGCTTTGCATCTCATCAAAACGAGATGTGTGATTTCGATCTTTTTTGTCTAGGCTTTGGAGTGGAATTTAGCGATTTCGATCACGATTAATGACTTATCACTCAATTAAACATGCGATTTGTCTAAAGACTACCGCATAAATCAATGTTCAAAATTCATAAGTATTGCTTGAACAAAGCCTTAAAATGATTACACTTTGACGTGAAATTGTTCATAACGCATAAGTAAGCCGTAGCGAAAATACGCTTCTTTTCATTACGCGTTGTTTTCTTAGTCACTGATCGTTTATTGAATTCTGCATCTATTTAACGCCAAGCAAACTTCTGATTTATTTGGCGTATTTTGAGTTATTACTAAAATGGACCAAGATAAGTTTACAAACATCTACCGCTTACCGACGGCAATTCAAATTCGAATTGGTAAATGGCAGCAAACATTTAATGGCACTTCAGATCTCGTGCTGCACAATGCTATTGACGTCCGTAACAAGCAATTTAAACGTCAAGACTTTCTGCCATCTGGCTGGTGTGTTAAGCCATTTGAGCTGGATGATATTTCGATTACCAATCATGGTAAGTACATTCAAACAGCAATGCGCACGATGAAAGATCGTAAGGTCTCGTATAAACGTGTTTACCTATCGCGCTTACCTTTAGAGCAAGCTGAGCCTGCTCTGAAAGAATTTAAGCTCGAGTGGATAAGAAAACACAATCGAGTAGCGAAGAAATACAACCAAATTAAGAAGAAACAGTTCTTAAGATTCGCCTTCGAAGAATTCGAGACCCTCTACCCTGCCATTCCTAAAGGGGAGTTCGACCGCCAGCTTTGGAACAAACTGGTTTGGTCTGAAATTGGGCCAGAGAAGAAGTTCGATAACCCTTACTTTGTTAAAAAGGCCTGCTTCTAAAGAAGCATTCAAAAACAATAAAGCCGAGCATCACGCTCGGCTTTTCGTTTTCTAAAGGGTGGTTCACTACGGTTTTGCCCATTGTTTTCTAGCCATATTCGCCAGCTTATTCGTCAAACATGGGCCTTTAACGACCAGATAAACAGCGATGGCCGCTAAAATAAAACCGACAATACCAAGCCAATCAAAAGACTCACCAAACAACAGCCATGCTTGTATCGCCGTAGTAGGAGGAACGAGGTAGAAAACGGATGCGACACTTGAGGCAGCGCCATGCTCTACCATATACAGCAGCAACAATATTGCCACGCAAGACAGCACAACCACTAACCACACCATGGTCAAAGCAAACTCAATAGTCCAATCAATTTGCATGGTTTCAAAACGATAAGCGACTGGCAAGAACAGGCAACCGGCCGCAAAATACTGCACCATCGCACTGCCAACCATGTCCGCACCCTGACAAAATTTCTTTTGATATAACGTACCTATGGTGATACCGATGAGTGCGCCCATAGAAGCCAGAATCGCCAATCCTTTGTATTGCTCAGACTGCCACTCCGTTTTGCCGATCAACACACAAGTAATTCCAATAAAACCCAATATGAGACCGAGCCACTGCGATGCGGTAAATCTTTGTGCTGCAAAACTGACTAAGATCAGCGCCGTGACAATAGGCTGCAACCCTACCAATAGTGAACTTAGCCCTGCAGGCATACCAAGTGCGATGGCTAGGTAAGTGCCGCCAAGATAAAAGCCATGAATAAGCAGACCGACTGCCATGCAATGCAGCAGCAACTTCCCTGTTGGCATCCGACGTCTCAATACCACTAATAGAATGGCGAACAGCAAGACATTACACATCATACGTAAAGAAAGTAATGTGGCAGGCTCTGCGTATTGCAAACCAAACCGTGCGCCAACGAAACCAGAAGCCCATAACAAAACAAAAATAAACGGTATCGCCCTAACCAACATAATTTTCCCTGACAAACTACACTCTTTCCGTTACTTTATTTGGGTACAGTATTTCGATAAAGATACAGAACTGACTATTTAGATGGGTACAGATGAGGGGCGACGATGAACACCATCAATAAATATCTTTCGGTAGAACAGCATCTAAAACAAGCCATTGAGCTAGGTGTATACGCCATTGATGACAAGCTACCCTCTATTCGTCAGCTCAGTGCTGAGCTCAACGTCGGCAAAAATACCGTCATTCGCGCCTATCAAGAACTCGAAGCTCTCGGTACGATTTATTCTGTCCCTAAATCAGGCTATCGAGTCAAAGCGCCGTTAAGCCAAACCACCTCAAAACAACAGCCTAGCGAAGTCGATATGCTGGCGATCTGTAAAGAAATACTCAGCCCCATTAATCATAAAGCGCACCTGCCCGCGGGCTCCGCACACCCAAGAACCGATGCGCCTGCAATTCGCAGTTTGTATGCTGAAATTGGCCGCCATAGTCGCTTGCAAAGTCAAATTCCAAGCAACTATCAACTGCCTCCCGGCCATGAAACCTTGATCCAGCAAGTCGCTCGTATTTGTCATGAGATGAATGTCAACGCTCGCGCAGAGGACATCGCCATTACCCATGGCGCGCAGCAAGCCATCAGTTTAGCGCTAAGAGCAATCACCAAACCGGGAGACATCGTTGCTGTTGAGTCCCCTTGTTACTTTGGCAACCTACTGCTGATGGAGTCACTCGGCTTAAAAGTGGTTGAGGTTTCTGGCTGTGTAAAACATGGCATTAATCCGAATGCGCTCGCCGAAGCCATTCAACTTTGGCCAATCTCCGCCATCTTGATCACCCCCAACTTTTGCAATCCGACCGGAGCGCGTGTTCCGCTGATTCAACGCCAGAGTATCTTGGATGTATCAGGAGACATTCCAATCATTGAAGACGATGTATTTGGCGAACTGTCATACGATGAGGGGTTACCGTCACTCTATCAATTAGATGACAAACAACGAGTGATCTACGTAAACTCATTTTCTAAAACGTTAGACTCGCGCCTGCGAGTGGGTTGGGTTATCTCAGGCCGCTATCGAGCCGAAATAGAAAAGCAATTATTGTGTGACAACATGGGCAGCCTGAATCTGATGCAATCGGCCTTGAGCTGCTTTTTACAATCGGGGAAGTATCGTCCGCACATCAATAAAATGCGCCGACTCTATCAATCAAACACGAAACAGCTGATTACGCTACTTAATGACGCGTTAAAACAATATCCGCACTTAAAAGATCAATACCATATATCTCAGCCGCAAGGGGCGTTCTTAACTTGGTTTAGCTCTTCTAAGCTCAAAGACAGCTACGCACTTTATCTAGAATGTAAGCGGGAGAATATTAGCCTACTACCGGGCAAAGTATTCGCAACGGATGATAGGTTTAATCAATGTATCCGCCTTAGTAGCGCTAATTTTGAAGATACGCCCAAATGGCGGCAAGGCATTCAAGCATTGGCGGCGAAAATCGCCGCCCATTGCCAATAACGGATTGGGAATGATGACTAGCAGAGAACAACGCTGACAGATAACTACGCTGACAGCAAATTGTTTCGGTCTAGGCCGCGACGCACACTGTTACACATTTTGCCAAAGCGACGAATCTCATCGAACTGAGGAACAATGCCCCGCTCCATTGCGCTTTGCCAATAACTCAGTTCTCCATCAACCATTTCGAGTAGCTTTTTAGGACAACCCACACAACTGCCTTTGCTGCCGCAAATAAAGGACTCTGGCTCGTAAAGAGGTAGCTCATTAATCACTTCTGCGATCAACTGTTTCATCGCGGTGGTTCGATCGGGTTTTCTGCTCATTTAGAAACGTTCAAGCACATCTATTATGGGCGACGAATTATATGAACAGAATTAGGATTTGCAAACTGATAATCACAAGAAAGCCCACTTAGAATCGGGAATCTAAGTGGGCTTTAGGTTTGCCCTTTCGGGCACTGCAAAGAAAAATATTAACAAGTCAGAGGCATACGCCTAACTGAGTTAGTAGTATTCGATACCTTCGCCTTGTTTAATTAATGTGCCTGCTTCATTGGTGATCACACGATCTAGTTCAAATAATGAACCAATCGCAGCGTGAGAACCTTTCGCTTCAACAAAGCGACATACCGCTTCCACTTTTGGACCCATTGAACCCGCAGGG
Source organism: Vibrio sp. LaRot3 (assembly GCF_027587025.1). Classification (GTDB taxonomy): domain Bacteria; phylum Pseudomonadota; class Gammaproteobacteria; order Enterobacterales; family Vibrionaceae; genus Vibrio. Next base: position 58,546 of record NZ_JAPPTI010000012.1, read on the forward strand.
AAGTTAAACTCAGACAGGCCTTTTGGTGTTGCTACCTTCATTTCTGCTTGGTCTGGCTTACCGTAGTTACGGTAGATAGAGCCATCCGTTAAGATAACAAATAGGTCTGCATTGATTTTTTCAGCAAGTAGCTCAGCCGTTAAATCTTTGTCGATCACACACTCAACACCCACGCCTTTGCCATCACGGTTAGCAACAGGAACACCGCCACCACCACAAGCGATAACGATATTGCCTGCGCCAAGCAAGGTTTCAATTTGCTTGATTTCAACAATGTCATTTGGTTTTGGTGAAGGTACTACGCGACGGTAGTATTCGCCATCGGCTTTAAACACTTTATCGCTCGCTGCCATCATCTCTTTTGCACGCGCTTCTGTGTACACAGGGCCAACAAATTTCGTTGGGTTAGCAAACGCTGGATCTGACTCATCAACAAGAGTCTGTGTTACTAGAGTCGCAATATCTAGGCTTTGGTCTTCGTTACGAAGCTCTTGTTGAAGCATGTAACCGACCATACCACAAGTTTCTGAGCCCAATACGTCCATTGGGTAAGGTGTGGTTTGTGGAGACACTTCTTGGTAAGCCGCATTTTGCTCCATCAATAGACCTACTTGAGGGCCATTGCCGTGCACAATAACGATTTCGTGTTCTTTCGCGATAGCAGCAATACTTGCCGCTGCCTTTTGGATGTTTTCACGTTGGTTCTCTGCGGTAAGAGCTTGTCCACGAGCAAGCAAAGCATTACCACCTAAAGCTAAAACAATACGCATAATTCTGCCCTTTTGATTATTATTTTGTCGGGGGTAAGAATAGTGAGTTAGTCGGCGCATTTTAGTGAGCGTTATCATAGTATAACTGGATGAATAAACATGGATTTTTATCCAACAATATTCACTATGACTAATATTTCACAGAACATGGAAAAGGCGCTCATTAGCTGTTTTTTTGCTCGTAGAATTGCGAATAAAGTGCATATTCGTTGCCATACAATGAATACAAAAAATTGAGCTTTTTGCGAACAGTTTAAACAAACTCACAAACTAGGCTATATTGATGTGCTGCAAGAGATAAATATGCCCATGTTATGCAAGGCAAGGAGGCCATATGCCACAGCAAGTTCTCGATTTTTGGTTTAAGGAACTAGAAAGCAAGGATTGGTTTGTCGCCAGTGATGACGTTGACGCTATCATTACTGAGCGTTTTTCTAACCTATTAACACAAGCGGCAGCCGCCGAACTTTTCAGTTGGCGAAGCAGCGCTCAAGGCCGATTGGCAGAGATCATCGTGCTCGATCAATTTTCTCGTAATATCTATCGCAACACCCCAAAAGCCTTCTGCCAAGATCCACTCGCATTAGCACTCGCACAAGAGGCCGTTGCACTTGGTATGGATGAATCGCTGTCTGATATAGAAAAAAGTTTTCTCTATATGCCCTTCATGCACAGCGAATCAAAACTGATTCACCAACAAGCGGTACAGTTGTTTAACCAACCCGGATTAGAGAACAACTACGAGTTCGAGCTAAAACACAAAGTCATCATTGATCGCTTTGGCCGCTACCCGCATCGCAACCAAATCTTAAACCGAACAAGCAGCGCTGAAGAAATAGAGTTCCTCTCGCAGCCGGGCTCAAGCTTCTAATGACAAGCTACTTTGCAGGGTTGGCGCTCGGGCTCTCTTTGATTGTTGCCATTGGCGCGCAAAACGCCTTTGTTTTAAAGCAGGGCATTCAGCGACATCATGTATTTTGGGTCTGCTTTGTGTGTGCCTTTTCCGATGCGCTACTCATCTCTGCTGGTGTTGCTGGTTTTGGACTACTCGTCAGCCAATATCCGCAAATTGAAACATTCGCCCGCTACGGCGGTGCGCTGTTTTTGCTGTTTTACGGATTGAGCAATCTCTATTCTGCTTGGCAGCGAAAACACCAACTCACTCCACAAGGCGATAGTAAAGCAAGTTTATCGAAAACACTTAGCCTATGCCTTGCGTTCACTTGGCTTAATCCGCACGTCTATCTCGACACCGTCGTACTGCTTGGTTCAGTCTCAACCCAATATGAGGCGACTAAGCTAAACTTTGCTTTAGGTGCTATTAGCGGATCGTTCTTATTCTTTTTTGCTCTCGGCTACGGTGCACGTTTACTTGCCCCCATATTTAGACATGCCAAAGCGTGGGTCATCGTTGACAGTATCATGGGGATCATCATGTTGAGCTTGGCTTATAGCTTAATTAAGTAGTTGGGCTGCTAAGGAAGGAAGAATGCTAACCATTGTTGGGCTAGACCATATCGTATTGCGAACCACCAAACTGCCAGCCATGTTGCACTTTTACTGTGAGCATTTACGCTGCCCTATTGAGCGTACCCTGCCCGAGCTTGGCCTTACCCAATTAAGAGCGGGGAATTGCCTCATTGATATCGTTGAGGTGGAGAGTGAACTGGGTAAACTAGGCGGTAAGGCGCCAACTCAAAATGGCCGCAATCTCGATCATTTTTGCCTACAAATAGAACCGGTTGATGCACAACACTTATTAGCGTGGCTGACAGAGCACCAAATTAGCTTTTCGCCCCCTGCGGAGCGATATGGTGCTCAAGGCTTTGGCGAATCTATTTATATTGATGACCCAGAAGGTAATGTGGTCGAACTAAAACCAAGGAAATGAAAGCATGATCAGTTGTAGCCAATACGATTACGTCGAAATCGCTTGTTTGTACAAATTACCTCTAAAACTCACTCTCACCGATGGAAGTGTCGTTGAAGGTACCGCGTTTGATACCGGATATGACGAGCACAGACAAGAAGTGATCATTTTGAACAATGCTGACGTTTTAACGCAAATCCCAACCAACACATTGGCAAGCATGACCGCTTTAACGACCAACCCACATTTCAACCATATCGACTTCCAGCAATAAAAAATCCGGCCAATTGACCGGATTTGCGCAGGCGTTAAACGTTATGTAGTTAAATTTTATAGCAGCAATCTAGGCAGTAGTCGTCACCGTTCTTTGCGGTGAACTCTTTATCTTCGCTGCAAGCACTTGGGCGCCCTTTTACGTCCCCTTTCACTAGACTGATCCAATGACGCATTGCTGAAATACTCTCCGCTTGTGGGAACAAGGTACAAGTTTCCATTTGAATATCTTCAATGTCCATCAACTCTACACAACCTGTGCCTTTGCAGCACGCTAGGGTCAACTCAAAGTGACTGCCGTTGCCATCTCTAAACAAAATAGACTGCGGTTGTTCTTTCTCGCCGGTATAAGCCACAAAGTGTTTATTGCATTTCAAACCACTGTGGCTGCCATCTTTGAAATAAGCCATTACATGGCGGTAGTCAATTACGTAAGCGGTTACTTCAGTATGAGAACCGTTTTCTAATGGAAACAAGCTATCTAACAACTGCTTAGAGCGCATTTGTTTTTCCATCGCTTCACTTGCGTCAATCGCTTCCACGGCAAAGACTGCTTCAGCGATAAATGGAGTTGTATTGTTTTGGATGTCGTTATTATCGATTGTCAGCATATTCATAGTCTTTCCCTCGTGGATAAAGCACACAACTAAATTATTCCGTTTGATTACTTCTTTCGCCGTTCATGAAACCGTCATTTCTGTTTAGTGACAAATTTGTGAACTTGCTTACTTTGTAGACTAGCGAATTTTTGACTACAATTTCACAACAAAAATTTTACAATGTGAATTTTACAAAATGTCTCTGTCAAAAAGCTTAATACGTCAGTCCCATTTTTTGGGCACCAAGATTCGTAACCTACGAAAACGTAACCATTTAACCATGGAAGATCTCTCTGCTCGCTGCATTAGAGTTAACCCCGAGTACGCACCGAGCGTTTCTTACCTATCCATGATTGAACGAGGTAAACGAGTTCCTAGCATTGATATGTTGGAAGTGATCGCGGAAGTCTTCCAAAAAGATCCGGCGTGGTTCTTAGATGATGAACCCGCGCAGCAAGACATTACGCCAGACAAAGGCAATCGTGGTGGCATCAGCGGTATGGCGTTGGAGCCAAGCTTTCTGTTCTCCAAAGAGATTCTGCAAATCGCTATCCCTGAAATGCTGTCACAGACAGGCATTACTGGACGCCAATTTGCTCATCTGCTGATTCGTGCTCACCAAGAAAGTCATCAAAACCATTTCCCCGATCTAGAACGCGCAGCCGAAGAAGTCGGGTTAAAACGACTCAACCTCTCCACTCAAGATTTGATGGATATCGCGCGAAGCATGGGGCTAACGATCCGTTGGGTCTCAGAAGCGCCGAAAGACGTTGTGGATGAGTTAGGAGTAAATGCCAAACAGGTGGTGACCTCCTTTTTTGAGCCACCAGGAAGCATCTACCTTAACGAATTACTCAAAGAATACCCAACGCGGCTAAAATACGATTTGGCCGTTTATATTGGCCACTGCGTGTTACACAGCAAAGAAGGGCTAAAAGGCGTTCTGTCTGTTGGCCATGCCAATACATGGGAAGAAAACCCGCACGAAGCACCTTGTGCTGAACTCAACTCTAAGCACATTCTACAAGCATGGCGCGATTTCGAATCGAGCTTTTTTGCGGGCGCTTTACTCTGCCCTAAAGTGCCATTTCGCCAATTGTTAGATCGCAATGGCTATGAGATTGATGTGCACCAAAAAGCAGGGGTTTCGCCTTCTGTTGCGATGCGACGCATGACGGTAGTGTCACCATACCCACACTGGCACTACTTTGATGCTTATGGTCAAAACAAACTCAAAGCAGTTTATCGTGGTAATGGTATCCCACTACCTTGGGGCAACATGCGCAAAGTTCAAAACCCTTGTCAGCATTGGGCGGTATTCAGACGCCTTTCAGAGCCTCAGATCGGCAGCACTGCGCAAATTTCTATTTTGCACGTTGCCAATGAGCCGCGTATTTATTGCTGTGAGTCCATTAATGTTACAGACCCTGCAGGTAACCATAGAGTGTTGTGTGCGGGCATCGACCTTAACCCAGCGATAGATGCTCAAGGTGGGCACTCTGCAACCATAGCGCAGGAGCTAAAAGCCTTGTGCGTAGCAAATGATGGCAGTGCTGTGATTCCGCGCAACATTCAAAAAGAGCTGACGACGATCGCTAAAATACTCAATATCAATTGGGTTGAGCGTGGTATTCATTCGCCTGCACAAATGATTTGCCCCACAGGAGCAGTGTGTTCACGAATGACTGAGTAAACGTTGAGATAAAAAAAAACCAACCACAATACTTGTGATTGGCTATGTATGAATGTGAACAATAATAAGGTTCACTAACAACGTCAGTTGGCTAGGTGACCCTCGGCTTAATAAGGGTCAATATCTATATAGCATGTAGCGTGCCAACTTTTAAAAACGCCTAAATCGTACAAATACGGTGAATTAATCATCAATTTCACAAAAACCTAGTGCATAGAGCATTCTTAAGTTGCGAAATCAATGCATATTGCGAATAGCAAATTCGCATTATGCAAAATCAGAACTTAAGTGTATGACTCTTCTTCACCTCATACATCCGCGCATCTGCAACACGCAGCATTTCTTCAACGTCGCTAAATTCCACTTTGTACAATGCGTAACCGACACTTACCCGCAAATTGATCAACTGCTGTTCGTAAATCACGGGCGTGTGGCTAAGCGCCTTCTCGACCTCAACGCAGATGGCATCTACATCATCCGCTTTTGATACGCGAGGCAGCAGAACCAAAAATTCATCGCCTCCGATTCGAGCGACGACGTCAGAAGCTCTTAATGCACCTTGAATCCGCTTCGCGATAGATTGCAGCACTTTATCTCCGGCACTATGACCAAAGTTATCGTTAATCGCCTTAAACTTATCCAAATCTATATTCAGCAAAGCAAAACTATCTACGCCATTTGATTTAGCCGCCATCTCAAATTGATGGCGTAACGTAAACATGAAGTAGCGTCGGTTCGGTAACCCTGTCAGCTCGTCATGCAGCGCACGCTTATTCGCACGTCGATACAGACTAAAAATCGCGAAGAACGCGCTTAATAAGATGAACAGAGCGCCGTAGCCTAAAACGCGCGCACCATGGCGCTGATAAGCAGGTACATCGGCTAATAGGTTTTCTTTTGCAGCAATTGAAATCATCCAATCACCGTATGGAAAATGAACATGCTCGGTGGAGAAGGCATCATCAAAGGTAGATTGCTTACCAAAAAACACCTCTCCTGATTCACCTTTGCTGTCAGTCCCTCGAATGGCGATGTGATACTTATGAGTCAAGCTGTAAATACCCGCATCTTGAAACAGGCTCTTTAACCCAATCACCACGCTGCATACCCCCCAATAATGTTGATTGAATGGAGGATCGGTAAAGATAGGCACGCGTGCAACAAACGCTTTTCCACCTTGAACCAGTTCGACGGGGCCAGAAATTAATGTTTCTTCAATTTCACGAGCTTTTTGAATAGAACGCCATTGCTTAGGCACAGTTCGATAATCCAAACCAAGCACTCGTTCATTGCCTTTCAATGGGTAAATGTGTTTAACGACATCATCAGGGGCTAACCCAACGACATTGATGTGTGTACTGCGCTGAATAATGTTGGTCGCTAACTTATTCCATTCAAACAAATCGACCTCAGGGTTTGCCGCCACCAGCGTCGACAAACTGTTTACAACGTAAATATCTGAGACAATCAAAGATTCTAGTCTAGAACGAACAACCGATAACTCCTCTTTTGCATTCTGTTGCTCTATGCCACGTAAATGTCTCAATTGATAGCTATGAAGCAGCTCCACGCCACCGACTGCAATACAAATGAGGCAAACAAAAAACAAATAAAACGACCAATGATTACCTCGGTCAAACCTCATAGACTTCCCCTTATAACAAACCTAAAACGTACTCTTGTGGTACGTAGTGCCAATCAATCGCTGGCCTATAATTCGTTCGTTTATTACGAACTTATATTTTTATCAATTACTACAAACTATAATAGTTGTAGGGAAAATTCACCGCCTAAAAGTGGCAAATACTGATAATATTGATACATGTGTGACGTCACCCCACTCTCTACTCAACCTAAATGGCAAACGATCACTCAAGGCCAGTTATTGTTTGAACGAGCATTTTTAATGCCAACCAATGCAGAGCAACTCTATGAGCAACTTTTGCATCAATTACACTGGCAACAACTTTCAATCAAAATGTTCGGCAAAGAGATGCTTCAACCAAGGCTGCAAGCATGGTTTGGAGAAAAATCTTATCAATACTCTGGGTTGAAGCTTTCTCCTGCACCGATACCCGAATTTCTCTCGCCAATACAACAACGTTGCGAGCAAGTTTGCCAAAGCCGCTTTAACTCTGTGTTGATCAATTTGTATCGAAATGGGCAAGATTCAATGGGGTGGCATCAAGATAATGAACCGGAACTTGGCCGTAATCCCGTGATTGCCTCGTTAAGCTTGGGCGCTGAAAGGAAGTTTGTTCTCAAACACAATGAGACCAACGAAAAAATAACGTATCAGCTGAGTAGCGGCAGTTTGTTGGTGATGGCAGGTGAGACACAACACTTTTGGAAACATGCACTGCCAAAAACCACACGGGTAAGTACACCGAGAATCAACCTCACGTTTAGGTTAATTGAATAGACTTAGATACTTTAACGCGAATATGACCATGGCTTTACATTAGCCCTGTTTATATTTGATATGTTCACCGACTCAATTGCACTGTTAGGGATAATCAATGCTTCGCACAATTTTAACTCTACTCCTCAGCCTTAGTGTTGTGAGTAGCGTTTTTGCTCAATCCAACAACCAATATCAAACGGCTGCAGATACTCTAAAGCATACTTACGAGAGCAAGCTCTACACCTTATCTGCATTTAAAGAGGGGCATTATGGCTTGCGCCTCTACCGTCAAACTCAAGATCCGAAATACACGGCAGCCATTTGGAGTGATTTAGCACGCGTCGCGAGCCGCTTAAATCATTTCGCGGCTGAGGTGAATACGCCAGAGCAAATTTACCTTTACTCTGAAAAGCGATTGGCTAACTACGTAGGTGAAACAGACGAACGCAGCCTAAGACGCTATAACGTCACCAAACATAACCCAGAATATCTCTACTTAGGTGTTGCTCTATTGGGCTCAATGGCTCGCGCTGACGAGTATGGGTTAAAACACCGCCAAGATGACAAATTGCGCCAAGTGATTCGTCGTTACGACTTTGCTCGCTATGCCACAGATCCAGAGATGATCCGCGCGTGGGCCGCGCAATTAGCAAACCAAGTGTTCTGGCTAGAACAACTTGGAGAGCAAAATGTGATTGAGCCATTTATCACTGCGTTTCGTAAGACCTATCCTGATGCCAAAGACAGCAAACTTTCAACGCAGCAATTTGGCAATAAAATCTACGGCATGACTCACATCATCTTCGCCGACTCCGAGTATTATCAGCGCCAAGTGAGTGAGAAACAGCATCAATGGATCTATGACTATTTCCGCGCCAATATCGATACCATTTTGTTGCGTGCCAAAGAAGATGTCATCGCTGAAGTCGGTATCAGCTTTTTACTTGCAGGGCTTGAAGACGATCCCGTGGTAGAAAAAACCCGCGCAGCCATCGCAAAGTCTATAAGCAAAGAGAAAGGTATGATTCCTTCCGTCAGCGGCGACTTTGACCTTAGCCATGGTGAACATCGCAATGTACTGGCGATCATGTTGCTCGACTGGCAGCAAGTTAACCAAGGGCCAACCATCGCCAACCAACCAAAAGTGTTTAAAGGCTTACCTTATGGATTGATCGCGAAATAAACACTAAGTCATTCAACACGCCAAGACCCAACAACGCCCTATGCAAAGATCTAATTGCCTAGGGCGTTTACATTTATCATTGAAGAGTCATCACCTAGCTGTGCCTTAACTGTAAATAAGCTAAGCAACGGGGTAACAGAATATTGAGCGAGCTCGCTGCCACAATCAGCACTAACCCTAATAGCTGATGCTCGGTAAAAGTGACATCAAAAAACAGTCCCTGCCAAATGGCGCTAAACAACACGTTGGTAAAAATTAATGGCGCGAGCTGAGAACCGGACTGAGCTAAACGGTAGGCCTTAGAGCGATTCACTTGAGTGGTAATGATCAGCAATGACATGACAACCACTAGCATGACTAGCCAATACGCGTTCACCTCTGTAGTCATTAATGGAGCCCCACCCGCTCCAGTGATAACAACCAACGGCAATGCAAATAATGCTGCAATGGAAAACGTCCAAAAGTTAATCTCAAATGCATTTAAGCTGCTTTTGCTAGCACGATACAGGCTCAGTTGCGATCCCGCATTAAACAAACCTGATGCCAAACCCACTAACAATGCAGGGCGCATCACCCACTCGTCGCCATTGGCAGCTAACAACACTACCCCCGCAAACGTAAGCAACAAACCAGCTAGGGTTGAATAGTGAAAACTGACACCAAAAATCAGCTTTTCTAACAAGGGGATAAACAGAGGACCAGTGCCAAATAGCACCATACTTTCCACCAACGTTAGATGATTGAGTGAATAAATAAAGCATACTTGGCTAGCACTAATACAGAATGCTCGAACCCACAACGGCCGTAATAAAGCTCGCTCTGGAACTCGCGCTTTTACGCCAAGAAAAAACAACCACAAAATCATGGCTGGAACTAGAAATCTTAATAAAGTTAATAGATTAGAATCTATCGATTGAGCGAGAAATTTAGTCGTTAATCCCGTCAGCGATAAGCTGAAAGTTGAGATCAACATAAACAACATTGGGTACAAATGGCGCGGCATGATTCACCTCCCTTACAACACCGCTATTTTACGATTCTCAGCACAGAATAAATAACGAGTAATAATTACACTTATTGTAAGTTTTACTAACAGGTCATCTTATGAAGAAACTCGCGCCTCTCAATCATCTATATTCCTTTATCGCAGTTGCGGAAACAGGCAGCATGACCCAAGCAGCCCAGCAGCTCTATGTTAGCCACTCAGCCGTTAGCCAAGCGATAAAATCATTAGAAACTCTGTTAGGTCATACGCTATTTCAAAGGCAAGGGCGACGCGTCATCCTCAATGCCACAGGTCGAAAATACTACAAACAAATCGCCCCTCACCTTGAGGCAATTGTTACTGCGACACAACAAATGCAAACCACCCAATCTAGCCACATGATCACACTCAATATGGTCAACTCTTTAGCGATGCACTGGTGGATCCCGCAACTGCATCGCTTTAACCAGTTTGCACCACAGCTCGACATTCGCTTATCCAATTTAGCAGGGCCATTTTCAATGCAACAAGAAGGGATAGATGTCGCCCTGATTCATGGTGACACGCAGGATTGGCAAGACTATTACTGCGAAGAACTTGCACCGGATGAATTGGTGATGGTGTGCGCGCCGCAACTGGCCAAGCAGGTCAACTCACCACAAGAGCTAGTGCAGCGTTACGCCGCAATTTACGCAACCAATGATAAGCGTAAACATGACTGGAAGCTTTGGTGTGAGGCTCATAACACAGCGTTACCAAAAGCCACCGACAACCTGAGCTTCAGTGCATCCATTCAAGCGGTGCAAGCGGCCATTAGACAACTGGGCGTATTGGTTACCCATCGATTGTTTATCAATCAAGAAGTTCAGCAAGGGTTATTGGTTGAGGTAGGGAAAACAATCATCAACCCTTATCAAAGTTACTACTTTGCCGTACAGAGCGACTCTCTGAAAAACGAGAATATTCTTTTACTGCGCAGTTGGCTGCGGCAAGAGTTTCGTGGTAACGAGACGCAAACCTCAAAAGCCCCGCTATAAACTAATGGGTGATTGGATGAGACTACGATTCGTCAAATACGATATTTGAGATTTTCGACCCTAATCCAAACCTAAGTTGGCCATAAACAAAGATACATGCAAAACTATGATTTAACTCACACTATATTTACTGAGTTCAGTTTCAAGCACAGAATTTTCACCTAGACTTAGCCTTACCTATGCACATAAGGACATATAAGGCATGAGCAATTTTGTCGGTCGTCATTTGGAGGAAATGGCGGATATTCGATCCACACGTAAATGTAAACTAGTGCTTCTTTGTTCAACGCTGTCGTTGATCATATTACTGGGCTACAGCGTGGTGCATGTCATCAATCAGCAACCTAACTTCGCTGTCATTAATATTATATGTGCAATCATCCTCGCCGCGAATTTATGGCACCTCAACAAACATCGTTGCCTCAACTACTCGGATTTAGTGCTAACCGGAGTGTTAATGTTTCAAGGGCTGATGCTCCTTCTCTATAGTGAGCAATTTTCCGATCGACTGATGTGGATATTCCCAATTATGGCAGGGGTTATCCTAATTAATGAGTTCCGCGTTGGATTACTATTTAGCTGCGTATTTTGTATGTTAACACTGGCTGCGACACTCTTTACTGACGCTCTGTTTAACCACTCTCAACCTTTCCAAGAGCGATTTTTGCTCAGCCTAGTGACGATATGCGTGATTTGTAATACTGCCTCATTCTATTACTCGAAAATGGTCAACTACATACAATCTCTTTATAAAGAAGGGATAGAAGATCTCGCCTACCTTGACCAATTAACCGGGCTGGCCAATCGCTGGAGCTTCGAGCAGTGGGCAACACAAAAACTTGCTGAGGTCAGCCACCGCTCGACTACCACCGCTTTGGTGTTTTTAGACATTGACGACTTTAAGGAAATTAACGACACATTCGGCCATGACGTGGGCGATCAAGTGTTGCAGCACTTTTCACAGCGGCTAAAAAACAATATCCGCACTAAGAACCGAAAAACCAATACCCACGATTACTCCATCGCGCGTTTTGCTGGCGACGAATTTGTCATTTTGTTGTATGACGTGCGCAGTAAACAAGATCTTGATGGCATTTTGAATCGTATTTGTCTGCTTTTCCAAGATAGCGATTCGAGTTTGAATCGAGTCAATAATCTTACGTTGAGCGTTGGTGCCGCGCTTTTCCCGCAAGATGCAAACAACCTTCCAGAGCTCACTCGATGCGCAGACAAAGCCATGTACGCTGCTAAGCATAATGGTAAGAATCAATTTCAGTACTATGGCGACAGCAAGCAATGTGGGCTGAAAGAGTTGGCGGTATCCAACAATGATAATGTGCGATTGATAAAAAACGGTGGTGCAGCTAGCCAGTCATGTACATAAGCCACAGTAAGAGGGCCATCGCGACTATCATCCAGATCGCATAGCGAACTGATTTCGCATTTTTGTTATCTCGTTTTACAACAGGCTTCATCGCTTTGCGCTTTGCACGCTCAACGAAATTCAGCCTTTCAAATTCTTCTTCCTTAAGCTTTTCGTCTCTCGCTCGTTGCGCACGATTTGCCACTTTACCGAAGCGATGGAGCTGATCGCTAGTAAAGTCGTTCGTTGGGTCATAACGTGGAATCGGTTCCGATGGTCTCGGTCCAACAGCCATAGCCACCTCCGTGTGTTAGCTAAAAAAGCATGATTAATTACTATCAGTATAGCCAATCACACCAGCTCAGTTGTTGAATATTTCGTTAGCAAATATCGGTTTAGCCGAAATCTAGCACGTCATCTACCTTTTAAAGGGGGCGTATTCAACGCTCGATTTGCTCACACAACAAAAAACGCACTCCAATTGGAGTGCGCTTCACATCAGTCTAAACGTATTGTTTGACTACAAATATTCACATAGATAAGCCGTGGCTAACTCAACTTTTAGGTCAAACGAGGAATTACCCGTAACATTAAATGACTCACCATCACGATAGGTGATCCAATCTGCCTCGCCTTCTCTTTTCACCACTAATGCACCTTTTACTACCGTCATCTTCTCAGGTGCTGATGTTCCAAACGTGTATTCGCCTGGCGCCATCACACCAATGCTAGACTCATCACTTTGTTGGCTAAATCCTAGTGACTGCACGTTTCCTTCAAAATAAACGTTGTGCTTCATTATTTTCTTCCTTGGGCTAACTTAAATCGTTTTTGGCTGAAAGCGCTCTTTGCGTCATTTTCAGCGCACTCTGTTGTATCCCAAATTTCGACAAGCAACAAGCGAAAACACCACAGACTTGATAAACAGGCCAATACTATGCATTAAGCGAGAGTTAAGCTTACAAAACAAATGGCTAAACAAGTCATTAAAGCCCGAGACTCATCAGGGAGTCTGGCAATGGTACAGGATGATCTTTTGTTTTCTTCGTTCGCGCATTTCCCAAGCCTATAATGACGACAATTTGAAACTTTGGCAGGCGCTAAAACTTCCGTGTAGCCATACTAGAATTTGAGAAAATAATTTGCGCAGAAGATCATAAATCCGACTTGTGCAATTGCGTTAACAGTAAAACTCTTTCAAGCTGTCCATCCATTGAGCGACTTCTCGCTTAATAACCAGCAGTACTGGAGTAGGTTGTAGTGGTAGTATATTCCTCGAAAAAAAAGCGAGCTTCGCGCTCCGCGATTGCGCTGAACTCTCGATTCGTGCGTGTCGTTTTCAGTGTGCTGCTAATCACTCTAGCGGGTCTTTTTTCCACGATTTTGTATGTCAGTTATCAAGACTATATACATCCTAAACATGTCTATGGCACATGGATTGAGGTTGGAAGCCCTCCCTATGACACTGAAACCTTGATCCTCAATGAGCAAGGGGTACAGAAAAACCAGCGCGTGATCGCCACTCAGTTTGAGTTTGATGGCAGCCAAGTGTTTGTTCAAACCGGACAAGGAACAAGCATCTATGAAATGGCAGGTACGCCTAAGTCGCCTCAGCTACGCCGAATTCAACCCAATAGCCCAACTCAACGCTTTATTAAAAAAGGCTACGAACACACGATTGATATGGAAGGTGGTGGTATTGCAAAGAAACGTCGCGCTGCTCTGAAAAACCATTTTGATGGGAAGTAATCAACAAATTCACTTTATCGTCTCAAACACTTACGGTATATAATCATCTAGAAATTCATAAAAATAGACATCATGATGAACCAATCTGCCAACGTAAATATTGAGAAATTTTTGGCATTATTCCAACAATCCGATACCAACGTCCTTTTCATAACCGCCGCTAGTTTTATTGCGTGGATCGTCTGGCGTTTAGTGTTTGGCCGATTAGAGTCCTTGGTTGGACGCACCCCCTTTAAATGGGATGATCTAACGCTACATGCACTTAAAGCGCCAATCAGTACCTTAATCTGGTGCTGGCCTGCGACGATCTCGCTTGGCTTACTGCTTCAAGAAAATTTCGCCTCAAAGCTCAACTGGTTAAGTACCCTTAAACACATCCTCATCATCGCGATCTTTGTCTGGATCACGATGCGCCTTATTAACAATATTGAAGAGTTTGTACTAGGACAGAAAAAGCGTGATGAGACCACAGTGCAAGCGATTGCCAAGGTCGCGAGATTGTTCTTCATTGTTATCGGTACGCTTTCAGTCATGCAAGCGTTTGGTCTTAGCTTATCGGGCCTACTTACTTTTGGTGGTGTCGGTGGTTTAATTGTCGGTTTGGCGGCGAAAGATTTACTCTCAAACTTTTTTGGCGGCATGATGATTTACTTCGACCGTCCATTTAAAGTAGGAGATTGGATACGTTCACCGGATCGTCAAATTGAAGGTACCGTTGAACGTATCGGTTGGCGAATGACCATCGTACGTACATTTGATAAGCGCCCTTTGTATATCCCAAACTCTGTGTTTAGTAACATTGTGGTAGAAAACCCATCGCGCATGCTCAATCGCCGTATCTATGAGAACATCGGTGTACGTTATGATGACAGTGCTAAAGTGGCGTTACTCGTCGAGCAAATCAAATCCATGTTGGAGCAACACCCAGATATTGATGCTAACCAAACCCTGATCGTCAATTTCAATGCGTTTGGCCCGTCTTCACTCGACCTATTGGTTTATACCTTCACAAAAACCGTTAACTGGATTCGTTATCACGAAGTCAAACAAGACGTATTACTGAAGATTATGGCTATCATCCATGAAAATGGCGCTGATATCGCTTACCCAACCCAAACCATTAAATTCGACCCAACTCATGCAGGCGAGCCACCAGCAATCCTAACGCCTTAATCATATTGAAAAAAAGCCTACCAATCGGTAGGCCTTTTTTTAACTCTGAGTCGCTGGCTCTTCTTCCCTATCGACATTGTCTTCCGTTCGCTGAGCTATCCAATAGAGCCAAATCATCGCAACACACATCATGAAGCAAAGCAGGAATAACCAGTTAGAATTGAACGCCTCTATCATCATGCCACCAGCTAACGGCCCCACTGCGAACCCTAACGAATAAAGTGCGGCGGCACCAAAATAGGAACCTCGCAAGTGAGGGGGCGCTAAACGGTCAATCTGAACATTGAGGGTAGGAAAAGCAATGACCTCCCCCAAGCTAATCACAAAACAGGCAATCGCCCAACCGAGTGGGAAATCAGCAGGGGTCAGCATAAAACCGACTTGCGCAAGCCCCATCAGCACCATACCAATACGAGTGCGGGTAAAAAGCGGTAAAGGCTCCAGCCATTTCAGCATCGGAAATTGGAAAATCACTATGGTCAAAGTGTTCACCAATACCAAGCCCGCCACGATCTGCGCTGCAATGTCAGGTGAGGTTCTCACTATTACCTGAGGTAGCGAAGACTCTAGCTGTGCATAGATAAACATCATCAAGAAGTTAGCGATCAACAGTAGCAAGAAGATTCTGTCACGGCTGATAACCTTCATGGTTGCGCGAAAATTGGGTAATTGAGAACGGTCCGGAGCCTGATGCCCTTTACGTTCTACGCCAATGGCAGTAAGCAGTGCGTAACCGAGAAAACTCGCGCCAACGAAATAGAACAAGCTCTGCGGGTGTAGCAACCCTATAGTGATGCCAATCAAAGGGCCTACGGCACCGCCAAGATTAATAATAAAATAACGAATATTCAGTGCCAGTTCCCGATCTTTTAGGTCAGGTAAGCTGTCACTGATCACCGCCTTGGATGGCGCTTCTATCATTGGCCTCATCAAACCGGCAAGGATAACCAAAACGTAAAACTGCCAAATTTCGATTGCTAACGCGATACCGGAATAGGCCACGCTGGCGATCAAGCACCCAGCCAACATGACAACCTTTCGACCAAACTTATCAGACAAATAACCAGAGTAGAGCCCAGTGATTGAGGCGACAAGCGCGGACGCAGCAAGCATTCCACCGACTTCAATTGCGCTCGCTTCATAGTCTTTATACAAGAAGACAATCAAAAATGGCCAAGCCATGAAGTAACTGGTTCGGGTTAGTAATACACCACCAAATACCGTCCAAACGGATATGTTAAAACGCTTAACCCGCTGCCATTGAAATAAACTCTGCTCTTTATCCATAAGCCACCTCTCCCTGAACGTTCAATCAGTATATGAACCTAAAGGCAGAAAGATAGTATTTATAAATCTGCCAATACAAAAAAGCCTGCGTTTGCAGGCTCTTAAGGACAATCCAAATGAAATTAGGCAGTTACATCATCTAATTGTCATAGCTTAGCTGTAAATTAACTAGGCTAATCTCCGGTTCTTGCCACCAATATGCGGTGGTAATCTCTGAATTTAACTCAAAAGACTGACCCACCATTGGTGTCACCAATTTCGCACCACTTTGCTCTGCTTCAGCAATAAGATCAGTCATCGGCTCGTCCCACTTGTGGACAAACAACTCGTAGGTTGACCAATGAACTGGCATCAGCTGCTTAGCTCCCAAGTCGATAAAAGCTTGCATGGTATGTTTAGCCTGCATATGACCCCAGTTTTCTACTGGGTAGCCCTTGTCTTCTTTTACATTGGCTGCGACTTCAATGAACGCAATATCAAATGGCCCTAAACGCTCGCCAATCTGTTTAAAATGGGTGTCATACGCACTATCACCACTGTAGAACAATGAGCCATTCTGTCCTTTGATTGCCCACGATGCCCAAAGCGTTTGGTTGGAATCAAAGCCCGTTCTGCCCGAGTTATGATTAGCTGGTGCCGCGGTGAGCTGAATTGATCCCAGTTGAGCAGACTCCCACCAGTCTAACTCGGTCACCAATTGTGGATCGACTCCCCAACTTTCAAGGTGTTTACCCACGCCAAGTGGCACATAAAAGCGCACCGCTTTATCGGCGTAGTAGCGAACTGTCGACTCTTCTAAATGATCATAGTGGTCATGGGAAATCACAATAGCATCAGGTAAAGGCAAAGACTCTCGTGCAATTGGAGCAGCCACATTACGTGAGAACATTTTCTTCGCTAACCAAGGTGAAGCGTAATCAAATACGGGATCGACCAAGAGCTTCTGTTGATCAAGCTCGATGAATAAACTTGAATGCCCTAACCATGTTACTCGAGGCGCGTCATGAGGTTGGTCGAAACGTGTTTCATCAATGGCTATAAATGGCAGTGCTTGTTGCGGCTTATAGCTCGCCCGTTCGAAAAAGAACTTGTACATCACTGACGACATCTTTTCTGGGCTCTCAACACTAGGCATACGAGTAATCGCTTTACCGTCATGGAATTGCGGTGACTGAGCAATACGCTCCGCACGAACTTGCTGGCTACGCTGCCTAGCTTCGCTTTGGTGAGCTTGGCTGTAAAGATTAAAACCCACGGCTCCTAACAGAGAAACCACTGATGCTTTCACAAGATTACTCATTTTCATGCCTATTCGCTATCCAAGAAAGTAAACGATGGTGTATACTTTAGATTCCGATTCATTAAAAGTAAACACCTCCGTTTACTTTTAATTAGCGTGGAAGCATAGCATGGTAAAAAGAAGCGATATAAAACAAGAAGATATCATCAAATCAGCTATTGAAGTTTTTTCTCAAAAAGGCTTCGAACAAGCGAGTATGGAAGGTATTTCTAAACATGCAGGTGTTTCTAAGCGCACCTTATACAAATACTACCCCAATAAAGACGCGCTATTTGAAGTGATTGTAGACACACTCATGTGCCGATTTGATGATCAATGTGAGCTTAAATTCGATCCTTCTGTGTCAGTTGCAGAGCAGCTCACCGAGTTGACTCTCAAACAAATGTGTTACATCAACAAAGAAGATTTCCAAGTGACGGCGCGTTTGGTTATGGCCGAATGCATTCGTAGCCAAGAAACTTCCCGCATTCTGATGGAGAAATTTGCCGCCATCGAAGATTGTTATGGCATGCACCAATGGGTCAAACAAGGCATTGAAGCTGACGTCCTAAAAATAGATGACGTAACCATGGCAATAGAGCAATACATTGGCAGCATCAAAGCCGTGGTGTTTTGGCCTCAACTACTCGGCCACCAGCCGCCCCCAAGCTGTGAACAGCTTAGTGAAGCCATTAGCCATGCGGTAACCACCTTTGTTGCAGCGTATCAGGTCAAGCGCTGATCCAGTTCAAATTATTCCTTCCTCGTGTACCAGTGTGATAACACACTGGTCACCCATTACGCTCTTGTCACTAACCAACCATCTACATTTTCACCGTTCTGCGTGAGTAAAGTTCCGAATATCAAGATTGCATAAATTGGCATTTTTATTGTGTGAAGCACGCAAAAAAATCCAAAACAATTCAGAGTAACAATAGGTTTATCCCTACATAAAACAAGGAGTTATTATGCTCTATTTTGAATTCCTGTTCTTGTTACTGATGCTCTATATCGGTTCACGCTTTGGTGGTATTGGCCTAGGTGTTGTATCTGGTATCGGCTTAGTGATTGAGGTGTTCATCTTCAAGATGCCACCGAGCTCACCACCTGTTACGGTTATGCTGATCATTTTGGCGGTTGTAACCTGTGCTTCGATTTTAGAGGCAGCGGGCGGTTTGAAATACATGCTGCAAGTAGCGGAGCGATTACTACGTAAAAACCCTAAACGCGTCACCTTGATTGCCCCTTTTGTTACCTATTCGATGACCTTTCTATTAGGTACAGGCCATGCCGTTTACTCAATCATGCCTATCATTGGTGATGTCGCGCTAAAAAACGGCATCCGCCCCGAACGCCCAATGGCTTCCGCTTCGGTCGCCTCGCAGTTAGCGATTACCGCTTCGCCAATTTCTGCCGCGGTGGTGTACTACCTTGCTCAATTAGCTGACATTCAGCACACCATTACGCTAATGTCTATTTTGTTGGTGACTGTACCTGCAACGCTATTTGGTACTTTACTACTGTCACTTTACAGCCTTAAACGTGGTAAAGAGCTGAAAGATGACCCGGATTACCAAGAGAGACTCAAAGATCCTGAGTGGAAAAAACGCATCGAGAATACGACAGCAACCTCGCTTGACGAAGTGTTGCCAACCTCTGCGCGCAACTCAGTACTGATTTTCTTAGCCTCTATTGTGTGTATCGTTATCATCGCGATGGTGCCAGAGATTCGTACTATCGTTGATGGTGAGAAACCAATTAAAATGTCGATCATCATCCAAATGATGATGCTCTGCTTTGGTGGTGTGATTCTGCTAGCAACCAAGACTGATCCACGCGATGTGCCTAATGGTGTGGTATTCAAATCCGGTATGGTCGCGGCCATTGCCATCTTTGGTATTGCTTGGATGTCAGACACCTACTTCAAATACGCCATGCCACAGTTTAAATCTGGCATTGTCGAAATGGTCACTCAGTACCCATGGACCTTCGCACTAGCACTATTCATTGTATCAGTCGTCGTGAACTCACAAGCTGCAACGGCACGTATGATGTTACCTGTGGGTTTAAGTCTAGGCTTAGAACCAGCCCTACTGATTGGTTTGATGCCAGCGGTTTACGGCTACTTCTTTATCCCTAACTATCCTTCAGACATCGCTACGGTGAACTTCGATGTGTCTGGCACAACCAAAATTGGTAAGTGGTACTTCAACCACTCATTCATGTCGGTTGGTTTGATTGGTGTGGTGGGCGCTTGTGCTCTTGGCTACTTCCTAGCTCAAGTGATCATTGGATAACCCGATAATCATTAGATAACAGCAAAAATAAGACGCTGACACTGGCTAGGTATCAGCGTCTTTTTATTTTAAAAGACTAAGAAACGCCCTGACTTTCCGCAGTTTCCAATTGTTGGGACTGCGCCTTTTCAACCTGTTGATCAAACGCCTTTACCTCTGCAAGAAACAACGGTCTGTCCTTGTTACTAATTGATGTCGCCATAGGTAAATCCGCTTTCATCGCATCAACAGCCCTATTTCTAACTAACACTTCATAATGCAAATGTGGCCCGGTTAATCGCCCTGTAGCACCCGCCAGTGCAATTTTTTGTCCACGCTTAACATGTTGCCCTTTTTTCACCAAAAAGCGATGCAGGTGTAGATAACGCGTTTTGTATACGCTGTTGTGTTCAATCACCAAATATTTACCTGCGTATGGGTGGTTTCGCACCGCGATTACCTTGCCATCTCCTGTTGAATATACAGCAGCGCCCACCGGTGTCGCAAAGTCAGTACCATTATGCGGCGATACTCTTCCAGTCACTGGATGTTTTCGCTTAGGGTTAAATGATGAGGTAATACGACGATACTTTTGAGCTATTGGATAGCGGTCAAATGCTTGCTCTAAACTGTTACCATCTCGATCGTAAAAACGGCCATCTTTCGCAAGAAATGCCGCAAACTCTTTCCGTCCTCGTTGAATAGAGATCGCTTTTATTTCGTTATTCCCAGTTAAATGATCACCCAAAAACTGCTCACTGACCAACACGTTAAAGCCATCGCCTAAGCGTAAATCTCGCTTAAAGTCGACCTTATCACGAAGTACCCGAGTAATATTGGCTATCTGGGTAGGGTTTAGCCCCTGCTTATAAGCTGAAACCGAGAAGCTGCCTGATACTTTGCCAGAATAGAGTTTTTGCTTCCATTCGCCCTGCTCTTCATGAAACTGGTAATTGAAGCTACCGTCATCACGCTGGGTGAACACCGCGCGTTCCACGATGCTTTGATGGTAAGTCAGTTCTAATAGCTTTTGCTGATCTCGATCGATCACTAGCTCAAGGCTATCACCCGGCTTAATGGTATCAAGCTTTAGAGACTCTAAATCGGCCTCTAGCAAGCGCTGCAAAGTTTGATATGACAATCCCCAAGATGAAAAAATCGTACTTAGCGTATCTCCCGTTTTAACTCGGTAATGTACTCGTGCTACGTGGGTCTGTTCGGCGGGCTCTGCATCATTGCCTTGCTCATTCCCCACCTCCAAGGAGAGCTCCTTAACAGGTTGATATGGTGTCACCTTGATCGTTATAGGCTCTGGCTTAGGTGAAGGAGATTGAATGGAGAGAACCGCCGCCAAAGAAAAGGCCAGTATTGCGATTGCCGCTAAAAGAAGTCGAACACGTTTCATGGGAATACAGAATAATTTTCAAAACAAGTGTTATAACATAACAATTGAATGGTATGAACAGTGAAAAGTTAAAAGTCTGTTTGTATTAAAGGCGCACTCACTACTGAGAATGCGCTTTAATCAGCGTAAAAGTGATAAAACTGTTCTAATAACCAGCGCTCATCAATCCGCGTTGCACTGCAAGCCATCTGTTTGTTTACAAACACAATATGATTTGTGGAGCGCAGTGCCACCTGTGCCTCAATTGAAAAACAGTCTTTAAATTGCTTTCGCAGCTCAGGCTTTACTTGCAACTGTTGAATGAATGCCTGCTGAGTAACGTTGTCTGCTGGACGTCGAATCGTGTCCTGTAAGTAATTTGGCAAGCATTGCGCATAGTTCGACGAGGATAAACACGCGCGTGTTTGCGCAAAATAACGTTGAAAGCTATTGTTCGTCAGCTCAGCTTCCGCCGCAAAAGCGCCATGGCAACCAAACAATAACAGCAAACCCAAGCGCATTGTTTGAACGAGCATTCTTTCCATTCCTTTGGAGATGATTGGTGATTTTCTAGCCTAACATAGCACCACTAAACCCTAACTTCGCACTGCCTCTAAACTTTAATCGCTGAAGCTGAACTCACAAAAAAGCAGCCTAGACGATGTCTTAGGCTGCTCTGAATTTGAACTGAACTAACAAATATCAATTAAGTGTCATGTAAGAAGACATTCTCGTTAATCAATGTAGAGATGATTTGCGTTTGAGACTGATTGATATCCAACGTTAAGTCTTGGGCTAGATTTTCAACCACAATGGTTTGCTCATCCCCTGTGCCCAACCCACTCGGGTGAATCGTCAGTTCCAAATCATCATTTTTAACTGTCGCAACAATATTATCGAGCAGGTCAGTCACATCGACACTGGCTGATTTAAGCTCAGGCAGCACGTCGCGCAAATCAATTTTATCTTCATGCACAGTGAACGACGTAATGGTGTCTTCTTTGTTGGGGTCAATCTCATGCCAAACAAAAATATCTTGTCCTGTACCACCAGTTAGAATATCCGAACCTAATCCACCTTCAATAATGTTGAACTCACCAACGCCCGCACCGCCAGCAATGATGGTGTCATCGCCAGCGCCACCAATAAGCTCATCACCTTGTGGGCCGCCTTGAATGAGATCGTTGCCTGCACCACCTTGCAGTTCGACCGCAATGTCACCAGCAATAAGTTGGACATCATCGGTGGCTAACGATTGGTCAATATCACTGCCATCAGGCGAGACAGAAACGTTAAGCTGTAATTCAGCCGATTTGGCAAAGCTACCATCTGATTCGGTAGACACTGCCGCCACCTTAATGGTGTGATCACCTGTGCCAGCATTAACCAAACTGATGGAGTCGATGTCACTGACTGGCACTGACCAAGTCGCCCCAGATGGGGTGACCACACCAGAAGCCGTTTCAATGTATGCCCCAATAGGTAAGTCCGTCAGCTCTATGGTCAGAATTTCGTTTACGTCAGTTAACGCTGCCACTAGACCTGCTAGCGCAATGCCATTACTACTTGCCGTCATGTTGGCAGAAATGTTTTTCACATAATCAAAATTTGGCTGTAGCGATAAAGTCGGTGCGTTTGCAATTGGATTCACCGTAACGTTATGCGATGTGTTGTAACTCATCGCAATACCAGATGGGTTACCTGAGTCCAACGCCGTAATATCAAGAGTAATTTGATTGGTCGGAGCAAAACGCGCATCCAACATGACACCTTGTCCTGCTGCTGGATTATCAAGTAACGCATTCAGATCCGCCAGCGTCCCTGTCAGTGTAATACTTGCCCCGCTGGCTGGGTTAGCGGTAACGGTTGAACCCGCAGGGATAGAGGCGATAGACAGATCACCATAACTGCTGGTTAACGTTACCGTCATCAGATCATCACTGTAGGTGCCGACATAGTCAATATCGCTGACGACAATACCGTTAATTGGTTGCATTGCGGCTTCATCAATGATTGATGTTGCGGCGCTATCATCAATAAACGGTTGGTCGTTCAAACCAGTGACTGTCAGGGATATTTCACCGGTATCAGAGAGTGGCATCGGCGCACCATTGGTCGTGCCATCATCGGTAATTTGATAAGTGATCGTCACATCACCATTGAAGTCTGGTGCCGGCTCAAATGTCCATGTGATGCCATCAGGATTAAGGGTCACTGTTCCTTGAGATGCAGGAACACTCATTGAGGTTATGGTGAGGTTATGCCCTTCAGGATCAAAGCTTAATCCCGGCCCAATCAAATCGCTTGGTGCGATTTGAATAGAACCATCTTCCACAACAGTCCCAAGGTCGACATTCTCTGCTGTCGGCTGATCGTTCACTTCAGTCACATTGATCACAAACTGAGCTTGATTGGTGTTTGAAGTGGTAATATCAGCAGGATCAACCAAACCAATATTGCCGCCATCATTCACCACTGCCGTCACTTGTACCCCATCGGTATCCACCAAATTGTTGCTGTCTGCCACTGGCGTATATTGCACTAGCCCTTGACCGATCGCGGTATTGATGGCATCTACCGTTCCTAAAATAGTCACCGTTAGATTAGATGGGTCTAAGGTCACCGAAGTGATACCCATATTGCCTGCGATACCAGAATCAAATGACAACGTACCTGCATCAACGGTTAACGTCAGTGTATAAACCGCAGCTGGATCGTCTAAGCTTGAGTCGATATCGCTAATCGTAAAGCCTTTCACATCAACGATGGTATCTTCCGCGGTGGTAAGATCAGCGATACCCGCGAATTCAGGTCGATCATTAATGGCCTGTATGTTCACCGCTACGTCGAATTCATTAATTGGCCCTAAGTCTTTAACGCCATTGTAATCGGTATCAACCGACTGAACTTTAATCTTCAGGCTATCTGTATTCCAAGTACCTGCATTTTGTTCGCCCGAGTTAAACACTATCTTATCAATGCTTTGCGCATTCACTTCTAGCTGCCATATCCCCCCGCCTAAGTTAACCGCAGGGGTCACTCCGTCACTGGCAAAAATAGTCGCACCATCAGGCACGTTCTCTACTGTGACTAACAAGGTCTCTGGCTGGTCTTCTGTTGGCTCACCCGGCAGTAAATCAACGGTATCTATCACGCTAGCATTAATGGTGATATCAACATTTTCTCCTTCAATACCATCCACAGATGCAACTGGATCAGCATCGACAACGTCTCCTTTAGGGCGAACTTCGATACTAAACTGACCGGTGTGAGGTGTTGGCACGCCTAGCAGCTGCTCTTGAGTGAACACCTCAATATTAATATCAGCTCGACCACTGAAGTGTTGCGCTGGTGTGATGGTGATTGATGATAAATCGATGGTAGTGATCGATGGGTCAGTCAATTGAATGCTCCACTCACCACCGCCATTGTTTTTCACAACAAAATCACCTGAAGTGCTATCTACAAGGAAGTTTTCAGGTACACCGGTTAGTTTGGCCGAAATAAACACTTCTGAGCCATCAGTGTCGGTCAGCGCAATTTCTAAACCTCCACTGCCTGTTTTCAGCTCGATGTCTGTGTCTTCATCTCCAACGACAGTCACTGAACCTGATTGAGGCGCAACAATAGAATCCAAGACTGGGATGACTTTAAACGACATCTCTGTAACAAACTGCTTGTCAGCCTGCTGGTTTGGCACCGATGTAATGCCAGTATCATCAAAGACTGTGGTATCGGTAACGGTACCAGTCACTTTTAACGCGACATTATTGTTATTGTTGCCTGTCGGGTAATTTTCCGTCGGCAGAAAATGAATGTTTTGCAAGGCTGTCTGAATATCGGCAGGGTCACTGAAATCGAGAACCAGCTTGTTCGTCACGCCCGCGATATCTTGACCATTACTATCGACAAACTTACCAACGGTTGGATCAACCAGTTCTATCTCAACTTTGGTCAGCGTTTCTCTGCCTTGATTTGCGGCATTAAGATCATCGACTAAGCCAATATCGAGATTCAGCTTAATCAGGTTATCTTCGAGCGCATTGGCATCTAGCGTCGCGCCTGTTGTTGGGTCAACCGAGCTTGCACTGATTGAGAAGTCAGGGGTTACATCATTATCACCCGGCTGTGCATCCCCGTCGCCATTCGGCGCCCCGGGAACATCCACCAATGGTGACACCGCAAACTTAATCTCTATTTTACCGCTGCTTGGATCCATCGGATCAAGCGCAAGATTCTCATCACCGGATTGAGTATCTGTGGTGACCACTCGTATTGGCAATATAAAGTCACCAGCGTAATCCGTTGGCATCAGAAACTCTAAGCCGCTTGGTATCACCAAATCACCATTGCTGTTTACTTCAGCTTTGAATAGATGCAGTTCATTGGCAAAGTCATACTCATAGTTTGCCGCGCCTGGCCCTTGGCCAATTGACACCCCAGTAACCTCAGCTGGAATATCACGCGAATCAATGACTATCGTTACCTGATCAGGAATCAAATCACCAGTACCAGATTTCACGCGTAGCAGATTATTAAGCTGCGAACTTACATCAAATCGGTTGTCTTCTGTCCCTACGACAATAGCATTCGCTGGGTCTATAAGCTCGATCTCTGCTGCGATACTAGAGACAGTGGTAATCGTATGTGGGAAGGTGATATCAAGCTCGGTTCTCACTTCTCTTGGCGCACTGCCTTCCCCTTCATCACCACGGTCGACCGCTTCTGCCACAATCTCTATTCGGATGGTATTTTCCGAAGCACTGGCATCGGGGTATTTCAACCCTTCAGGTGCGACAATACTGAAATCTTGCTCTGACGTGATCGTCCATGAACCATCACCATTGTTTACCCCACCGATGACAATAATCTCATCCATAACTTGCTGTAAGTCAGCATCTGGAATATTGATAAAGCGCACCACGATTTGATCGACTTCTTCTACAGAGCTCGGGTCCAAATCTTCAAACACGATAATGTTGGCATCACTTTGTCCGCCAGTCGAATGATTAATGGTGAAGTTAATTTTTCCGTCAACGTTCGTCCCATTAAAGTCTTCAACCGAAGTTACCGTATTACCAGCTTGATCAGTCACACTTAAATCTGCATCCGTTTCAACTGTTGGACGTACGAACACACTTAAGTTACCTGTTACTGTGGTGTTTTCGATCAACGTTGGGTCATCTTCATCAATCTCACGCACATTCAACTTAGCTTGGAATACGTAACTTGGATCATCTGGGTCTTGATGAATGATATCGGTACTTGAGTCTTCTGGTGGTTTAACATAGATCTGCGGCGCAGGGCTATTCTGATCCAATCCAGAGATGGTCAAAACACCATTGGCGTAACTGACATCCGGGTAACCCGGCTGCAATACACCATCGATGACCACCACATCGCTATTGCCGAGACGAATGTCGACCCCGTCAGGGAAGTTTGAAATGCTGATTTCGGTAACGAACTCAAAATCTCTGCCATTCGCTGTTGCGGTGCTGTCTGGATCGTTGGTATTGCCAGTCGCTTCCCAAGGTAAACGAATGAAGCTATCTTCATTGCCGGTTGATGAGCGACTAAAGGTATTGTTGTCCCCGCCCATCTCTATCACAGGTTCAACATCCACTTTGATGACGCCAGTCACCTCGCGCACATGACCATCATCTTCGGTCACCACGACTTTAGCTTGTATTTCAAAGTCATCAGTCGAGTGCTTATCCGGAACAATCGTAATACCCGATTGGTAACCCGCTTCGGTAATATTGGCTTGATAAACGGGCATTCCACCGACTTCGCCTGTGTAGACAAGGTCAATAGTGCCGCCGTTTTCGTCTTTCAGTTCGACCCCAGCAGGGATGTTGAACAATAAGACCGATAAAGTTTCAGAGCCATCAAATACGCCTTGCTCTTCTTCGCCAGAGAGCACGGCAAAATTAATTTCAATATCTGTGCTTTCGTTGATAACCGCCTGAACACCAACTAGCCCTGTGCCATCATCGTATTGATACCACGTACCTTTAACGGCACCAGCAGCAGGCACTTCCGGAACCGTGTCTAACGGAATATAAGGAATATCCGCAACACCTTTTACTGCGACGTTAACTGTCTTAGCGGCCCCCATAGACAAGATACTTTCATCCACTGAGCCATCTTCTAACGTCGCGACATCTTTTACAAAGCCCTCGACATCGAAGGTGAAGTCATCGTTACTATGTAGTGGAGGCTGAACCTCAACAAAAGGCAGTGCCGATTCAAGGATGTCAAAGACTCCAGGGGATACTTCTACAATCGCATCCGCGGGTTCAGGATCACTCCCCACCCATCGAACTTTATAGCCAAACTGAGCAGAGTCATCGAGTGGCGTGCCATCTTCATTGGTGAAATTGCTGATACGGACAAACTGAGTTTCAGAATCGTCGTTTGGCGCGTCAATATCGACCGTTGTGCCCAGCGTGATTACCTTATCTAGCGTGAAATGTTCATGCTGCGCTGGGTCATTAGGATCGATCGCATCTTGAGTTTTCGCATTGTCTTCAAAAATGCTAATTCGCTTCACGCTGAGTGAGCCTTGGTCAGCATCTGGCCTAACATTGATGATTAGCTCTCTCGGGGCTGATTCAGCTACTTGTTTATTGGTCGCCCAATTGTCGGCCTCTTGAGTCAGCGCCACTGCGTTAAAGGTAATATAGCCAGAGAACTGATCGATAGGATCAACTTGCACATCACCAATATCGGCAGCATCTATCAAATAATGCCCTGTCGCTGGATCTGGGTCTATGACTTGACCTTGACCATCCACCAATACAAACTTCCCTAAGCCCGCAGTCACTTCTAAACGATAAGTAATGGCTTCTGGGTTGCTGATATCTTGCGTTGTCGCTTCAATATCTAAAATCGCATTACCAAGATCTTCTTTAACGGTATAGGTGTATTGATTGTCCGCATCTTGCCATTCAGCAATATCTACTACGGCTTTCACTTCTAGGTTCAACGTACCGTTAACATCGTGATCAGCACCATCCGTGTTCAGCACTTGAACAGTAATTGGCAAGGTAAAACCACTGCTGCTCGATGAATAGTGACGATCGGGTACAAAGTACAAGTTATCGAGCGTTGCGATTTGGGTAGCAGTATCGATGGTTTGTACAACGTTGGCCGCATCTAAAACAACGCTGCCATCAGGTTGAGCTGACAACTCTCTGTAAGTCGAGCCATCAAGGTAATAGAAAGTCCCGTTATGTGTGCCGGCTGCAACGGTAATATCGCCAAGCTGCTCTCCATTATCTAAATCGAAGAGGTTAACGGTCAACACAACTTGTGACGGCGTAACTTGCAATCCCCCTTGATTGTCAAAACTGTTGCTATTAGTTATCGCAGGATCAAAGTCCAAACCGCCAACTCGACCAGAATCTTCAAAGCTCACGACTTCCGATTGAGTGATTTCTGCTTCTTTGTCATCGATATTAATGGTGACCGTGCGATTACGAACATCGTAATCACCATCAGTCACTTTGACTGCTAACTGGAAGGTAAAGCGATCACCGTCTTGCGCGAGGTTATCAACCGGTTCAAAGATGAATCGTCCTCGTTCACCTGCTTGAGGACGAACTTGCAACGTACCTAGCTCAATATTTGAGACTGGATTGCCTGCATTGTCATAGATGGTCTCAACCACCTTCACCGTAATTCGGTCACCGCCTGTAAATGGCTGAGTCGGATCATCGACAAAGTTCAAGCTATCAACAATGTCGCCAGTCGATCCGTTGATTCCATCACTCAACAACTCAAAACGAATAGAACCATTGGCGGTATCATTACCTTCAACAAGCGTGACTTCGGCACCGTCCGCTCCCGGACGAACTAATACGTTACTGCCTCGAGCGTTATCACCTTCGGTAAAAGTTAAGGTGCGATTCCGAGTAACAGGAATATCGTCAACCACCTGAATTGAAAGAGGAATAGCCGCTGTATCGTCTTTATCAAAGTCTACCGCTTTAATTTGGAAATCTATCGCTTGAAGATTTTGGTTTTGACCATCTTGGTGATCCAGTGGCTGCAACAATGTAAACGCGTAGGTGTTGTTGTCGCTATCAAATACCATGGTAAAGACTGGGTCGCCATCCGTCTCTGTGACTGCGGTATGAGTCACTATAGAACCATTCGTAACGACCGTATCCCAGACCAAATCTTGATCATCAGATTGCAAACCATTTAGCACTGTCGCTAAGTTTACGATCTGATACTCATCAATGCCGTCAGCGCCTTCTTCAACCGTGAAATTACCATCAACGGTGGTGCTTTCTTTACGGCGATCTGAGCCATTCGCCAAGTCATCTTCATCAACTCTTGTATCACCAGTAAAGCCAGTTAAAGCTGGGTGGTCGTCACGAATATCCACTGATAACGTTGTATCACTGGTATCGCCATCAAAGTCCGTGGCGACAACATCAAACGTCAATGTTTTCAGGTCAGAGTTGAGTTCGTGATCAATGGGAGCAAGTAGCTCAAAAGTATAAGTACCATCTGCTTTGAATATCAGCTCAAAGACAGGAACTGCGCCCGCTTTGGCAATGTAAGTATGCTGGTTAGTTGCTGGATCTATCGTTACAGGGTCAAACACCACATCTACGCCACCAGATTTTAAACCGGTTAAAGGCGAGCCAGTAGGATCGAGCGCATATTTAACAATGGAATCCGCACCTTCTACTCGTGTGAAGCTTCCTTGGTCAACCAAGGCCGTCGGATTAGGGCTAGAACCCGCTGTTAAGTCATCTTCCAAGACCTCCAAGCGCTCCGCACTGATTAGCTGAGGGATGTCATCAACAATCGTGATTGGCAGAGGAATCGCATTACTCTCATCGTTATCAAAATCGATCACTGAAATTTGGAAGTTTATCGGTAATGTATTTTCTAATTGCCCATCTGGGTGGTCTAAGGCTTTAATCAAAGTGAAGTCGTAACGCTCAGTGTTAGTATTAAATACCATGGTAAACACTGGCTCTTTGCCAACTTCTGTTTGCGCCGTATAAGTAATGACATCACCGACTGTTGTCGTCGTTGCCCACTCTAACGCCTCATTACCTGATTTAAGCCCATCAAGCACCGTTGCATCATTTGCGATAGAAAATGCTTTTAAGCCATCCGCACCCGCATCGAGATCAAATACCCCCCCAACGGTGGTGAGCTCTTTATCTGGATCAGACCCAACGATAGCAATATCGTCTTCATCAACTATTTGATCACCATTAAAGCTATTTAGCACTGGCGCATCGTCAGTCAATGTAACGAGCAGGTCTTTACTGGCTGTATCGCCATCAAAATCTTCGGCTAATACCTTGAAGGTGAGATCTTTGCTGTCTTCACCTGTCGCATGGTCAATGGGCGCTTTAAGGTCAAAGCGGTAGCTGCCATCCGCGTTTAAAGTCAGGATGAAGACTTCCACGCTGCCTGCTTTAGCCACATAGGTGTGGTTGTTATCGCTGTCTGTGGTTGGCGCACCAAGGGTAATGGCCACGCCTTGCGATTCCAGCCCAGCAACGGGGTTGGTGGCTGGGTCAATCTTGTACTCCACCACTTGGTCAGCGCCTTGCGTTGTACCAAAGCTGCCGGTATCAAACAGAGGATCGCCACCTTGGTTTGTGCCACCCACTAAATCATCTTCGTCTACCGCGAGTGCTTCTACCGTGTCAATCACGGGCACATCATCAAC
>NZ_JAPPTI010000013.1 GCF_027587025.1 Vibrio sp. LaRot3
G
This sequence comes from Vibrio sp. LaRot3, assembly GCF_027587025.1. Lineage (GTDB taxonomy): Bacteria > Pseudomonadota > Gammaproteobacteria > Enterobacterales > Vibrionaceae > Vibrio. The sequence goes on from NZ_JAPPTI010000013.1 coordinate 2, forward strand.
TTTATATTGAATAAAGCAACAACTTGCTTTGGTTTGGGCAAATTGTTGCTTATTAGGTAAAGAATGGGCAGTTAATCGCTAATCACTAACGATAGTCGATTAGCAGCCGTATTGCTTAGCAATGTAGCTTTCAAACTGATCGAACATTTCAGCGTCTGAGTTTTGGTTACTTGCTAGTTCAGTCGCGCCGTCAACAATTTTGATCGATGCCTTAAGTTGGTTAGGTTTAGTTTGAGTGCGCTTGGCTAGTTTATTCATCTTCTCTTGCTGAGCTTGCCACGCTTCTTCTGGAGTTAGGTTACAAATATCAGCGAGATATTTAGCGTTAAAACCTTCGCCCGTTAATGCCACGATCGTTTCGTTATGGGTTTGGCTGTTACCCGGTTTCCAGTAGTGCTCGGCGAGTAGAGGGCCGATTTCTGGGTTATCGGTTAGGTAGCCGAATTTCTCGGTAAAGTAGGCACGAGTCTGGTATACCGCCATGTGCGCAAGCAGATAGCCTTGGTAAGCACATGAGGCTTCGTCAGACAGCAGGTGCGGGATTGCCATCAGTGGTCGAGGGCTGCATTCAAGGCCAAGGATGCGTTTTTCACAGTCACGGGCCAGTTTGGTGACTAATTCAGGCTGTAGCTGGTCATCATCCAATTGGTATAGCGCACGTTCGAAGTAGGGTACAACGAGAATTGAGCGTTCTTCATAGGCTTTAAACGGCTGTCCGCTCATGGTGATATTTTGAATAATGTTATCTGGTACGGGTTGGCCATCAGCATTTAATGCATACAGTTTTAACCAGTCGGCATCTTTCAACAAGCTGTCACAGAACATCGATTGCGTTTCTGCATAAGCCATTGAGGTTGGGGCAAACTCGATTGAGTAACATGGCGCGTTTTGCTTCATGTTGGCGAAGTGTGCTGCATGGCCGCCTTCGTGGAACAGAGTATTCATTCCGCTGTAACCGCTGCCGACTTGGTCAGGTTTTGCATTGCTGGTGAAGTTCACTTTCGCGGCTACCCATTCGCCTTGGTCATAGAAACAAGGAACCGGGCCATGACAGAAGCCATTTTGATATTTGCCTTTGCGATCAAGTAGATCAAGCGTTAGTTCTGCATCAGAAAATTCGATGTTTAAGCGACCAAAAGATTCAACCCAGCGGCGCAGTGATTTCGAGAATGGCACATATGGGTCAAGATCGCGCATTGCATCGCCAGAGTAGGAGTAAACGAAGTTATGTCCTTCTAGCGCTTGAGCGCCCTTGCTCGTGGCTAAGTTATCTAAACTTGTAAGGTGAACATCGCGAGTGCGTGTTTCAAAATCATCAAGAATGGTGAATAGCTCATCACTACTCATGTGCTCAGTTTTAAGTACGGAATAGTCAAAGTAGTTTTTGTAGCCCAGTGAGCGAGCAAACTGGTTACGACGTTTAACTAACTCTAAAAAGCCATTTTTTAGCAGCCATTGCTCTAAATTTAGAAGCGCTTGATGAGCTGATTGGCGAACCTCGGTATTATCGCTGGTACGAATCGCAGAAGAGATAACAGGGAGTGAGCCTTCAACTTGTTCGCCGGATTCGTTTTGATACATCAGCGGATGTGATTGCTTTTTCTTAAACAGCTCGGATTCAAATTTGATCAGCTCTGCTTGTTTCTTCTGCGTGTCTGTATCTTCAATCGCGTGCGATTCGAACACGGCTAGCCAACCTTTAAGGCCATGGATCGTCGCTTCTTTTTCTTGTTCATTCGTAATAGAGATAGCCGTCTCTAATTGTTTTTTAGTCTCAACAATGTTTTCCGCATCGCTGAGGAACTGCGTCCACTTGGTTTGCGCTTCGGCTGATCCTTGATGGTCATCGCTGATGCCCATGTAGGTTTCCCAGAAAAAATCTTCTTTGTTTCGATGGATCGCGAGATAACGAGCATTGAGCTCGTTGAGATATTGAGTAGCGTTCATGTGAATCCTTGTGACTACAGCCCAACAAGAGTGTATGGGCTAATGGTTCTATCCATTTAAATAATGGTTATCAATAACTTAACAATGAAGATTATGTCACAAAAATAGTCAACTATGAACATAAGCAATCGTTTGCTATGTAAAATGACATATATCAGTAATAGAGTTGGTTTTTGGCGTTAAGGAAAAGTAGTGAGCCCTATTGTTAAGGTGTGCGCGGTATTGTTATCTGGGGTTGCCGCGTTTGGCTATTACCATTGGTATCTCGTACCAAAAGATTTGGAAAAGGTGGCGAATAGTTATTTGTTTGATATCGCACATCATAAAGAGTGGATGGACCCTTCAGCGATTGTTAATGAGGGAGCGGTATATTTGGCTGAGATTTCCTCTGCGACGGATACGCTAGGTTGGGTCTATGTGCATGGCAAAGTGGATTATCAGCATCAAGAGCAAAAAGTCTGTAAGCACGTGACGTTCCGTTATGGGATCGAAAGTGTCGATAATTATGAAGTGATAGCCGTTCGTAATTGCTAAGTTTTCGGCAGGGCTTAAGCGCTTCGCCCTGTATTAAAGGGAAAATAGGATAATTTGATCATCTAATTGTGCCGTGTTTAGGGGTTTACAATAAAACGGAGATCGAGCAATCTGCACGTTCCAATATTTACGTGAGCTTTATTGAATGCCTGCATCGAACATCAAATTTATTGCCTCTGATATGGATGGCACCCTGTTAAATGAATCCTCTCAACTTGATCCTGAGTTCTATGACATTTATCGTCAGTTAACAGATAAAGGGATCATTTTCGCGGCCGCCTCTGGTCGTCAATATGCGAGTTTACAAACCACGTTTGCTCCGATTAAAGATGAGATGATGTTCGTGGCCGAAAACGGCACACTTGTGATGCACAAAGGACAAGAGCTGTATAGTTGCCCGCTTGATTATCCAACCATCGTTGAGGTTATAAAGTCGGTGCGCAATATTGACGGTGCTTACACGGTGCTTTGTGGCAAAAAGTCCGCGTATATTGAAACGCAAGATCCTACCGCGATAGCAGAGCTAAGTAAGTATTACCATGAATGCCAATACGTTGACGATTTACTTACGGTAGAAGATGAGTTCATTAAAGTGGCAATCTGCCATTTTGACAGCACTGAAAAGCATGTTTACCCAACCATGAATGAGAAATTTGGTCACTCACACCAAGTGGTCGTAAGCGCTAAAATTTGGCTGGACATCATGAATGCGGAAGCATCAAAAGGTGCTGCAATAGAGCACTTACAAAAAACGCTAGGTTTTAGCCATGAGCAGACAATGAGTTTTGGCGATTACTTTAATGATGTCGAGATGCTAAAGGCGAGCTACCATTCTTATGCGGTCGAAAATGCGCACCCAGAAGTTAAGCAATACGCTAAGTTCAGTGCGCCAAGCAATAATGACTCTGGTGTGTTGAAAGTGATTAAAGAAACGGTGCTATAAGTTTTGAGTTAACGAGAGCCCAGCGATTTGCTGGGCTTTTTTGTTTGTCTATCTAGTCGCTGGTTTCTCTTTCGGCATTTTCCATTTCAAAGATAGGTCGCCACATTTCTTCTAGCTCTTCATCACTAGGGATTTGGCCATGTTGAATGTGTTTAACCACTTTGCAAGGGTTGCCTAGCGCAACACAATCCGCAGGAATATCTTTAGTGACGATACTGCCTGCGCCAATCACACTGCGGTCACCTATCGTGACGCCATCGAGAATGACAGCTCCTGCGCCTATCCAGACATTATCTCCAATGGTAATCGGGTTACCTAATGCAATTGGCAACACACGTTCTGCCATGTCGATAGGATGGCCAGCGGTGCTGATGACCACATTAGGGCCAAGTTGAACATATTCACCAAGATACACAGGCGCTAAATCTAAGATAGTGACATTAGTATTAAAAAAACCGCCACCTTTAAAATGAATGTTTTCACCAAGATCGCAATAAAACGGCGGGGTGATGGTTTCGCCGTTGTATGTGCCTAACAGCTGCTCCAATATTTGATGTTTTTTGGCGCGATCAGATGGTCGAGCATGATTATAATCGTAAAGTAGATCTTTAGTTCTATCTTGGGTTTTACACAGCGCTTTATCAATGGCGATGTGCACTGAAAAATCAGACAGCTTATTGCTCATATTGAGTTACCTAGATGGAAGTATCTAATAGAGATTGTCAGCTTTTGATTGTTTATCATCATCTGTAGGAAAGAGTGATTGCGAGCCAAAGCGCACATTAGGTGCGTTATGAGTGCTCTTTATTAAAAAAGGGCATTACATTCGCTTACTCCACTACGTAGTTTGTGGTGTTAGGATTTTCGGCAGCTTAAAGATGGGGGCTGTTATGGGAAATCTACAGTTTATGCATTTATCATTGGCGCTAATCGCCGTGGTATTATTCAGTTATTATTTTGATGATCTGGTTTATTTGAAGAAGTTGAATAAATCAGAGCCAGTATTGGATGTCCCGACTTCAATTGTGAAGCTGGATACGACACTTAAGCCTCCACACCGCAACGGTGTCGCTTGTGAAGGCATAAGTATTTACTAAATTACTCGGGGCATTCATCCCCTAGTGAGATTAATATGGCGCAGCCAATGACGCCGCCAACATCATCTTCTGCGATGGGATGATCCTCAGCGGGCTTGGGTTCGTTTCTTGTTTCGGCGCAACCGGCTAACAACAAAAGTAGAAGTGGCAGTAGTAGTCTATTCATATTTAACCTCGATAGTTTTTTATCAGCATACCGAGATAAAAAACGATTAATGTAAGCACGCGTAAGCATTAGCGCTTAAACTGGTCACGATACTGGCTGGGCGAAACGCCTACGATGCGCCTAAAGTGGTGGCGCATGCTTACTGCATTATTAAAGCCCGCTTCAATGGCCAATTGCTCAATGCTGAGGTCTTCACTCTCCAACAACCCTTTGGCTAGTTCCGTCCGTTGAATGATTAACCATTCTTGGGGAGTTAGGTCTAAACTGGCGCGAAACTTACGATCAAAGGTACGGCGTGACATGTTGGCTTTGTTGGCGAGCATGTCGACATTAATTGAACGTTTTAGGTTTGCTCTCGCCCATTGCAAGGATTCTGAAAACTGGTTTGGAATTTGTAATACAGGGCTTTGAACAAACTGAGATTGGCCACCCGTTCGGTGCGCAGAAACAACCAAGCGTTTAGCCACCTGATTTGCTACGTGATAACCGAAATCTTGCCGAATCACGGCTAAGCCTAGATCTAACGCTGCCGCGCTTCCCGCTGAGCATCCCAACCGCCCATCAAAGACATACAAGACATTCTCGACGTACCGGACCTGAGGAAATCGTTGCTGAAAAGTTTTAGCAAATTGCCAATGAGTTGTTGCCTTTCTCCCATCCAGTAATCCAAGTTCAGCCAGTAAAAAAGCGCCAGAACAAAAAGAGAGAATGCGTTTATTTTGGCTCGCAAACAGGCTCACTTCATCAATGATTTTTTGGTCAATGGTTTTAGGTTGGTTTGGCCAGTTGGGTACTACAAGGAGATCAAACTGCTCTAGGGAGTCTACATGTTCTGTTTGCAGTAACACGTTGCCCGTAGAGTTAATGGTTTGATTATCTAAATTGATGATTTTTGTTTGATACCAATCTTCAAACTCTGGCCTAGGCAAAGCAAACAGCTCGACAGCGCAGCTTAGTTCGAATAAGGACACGTCGGGGTGAGATAAGATCGCAACTTTTAACATCAGTCATCCTTTACTGAGTCTTGTTGAGTAAGTTGGCTTGATATTAGCGAATAATGTCTATTAGGCCAATGGTGGTGAGCAAAGAGTGAGCCGACAATGATTAAAGCAACGGTTATTGGTATGGGTAAGAGGGCGACATTTGATATCTATGCATTTGATGCATATTTATGCTGACAAAATGTCATTGGCTGGATGTCGCAATAATCTCTACACTCCGCGCTCTCAAATTTGCAGGGGTATTTTATGTTTTCGCAATCACTTACTGCGCAATTAATACGAATGTTACTTGCTCTCGGTATCACCTTGTATGTGGTGCATAACTGGGAGCCAGTACTAAACCTTTTAGCTCAACATGCCGTTGATATGGGGTGCCATCAACAAAGCGGTACTGAAGGGCATGAGCATCATTTGCACCATCATTAAGAGTTATTGATTATGAGTATTTTCCGTTTTCCTTTGCTGGTTTGGCTGGGCATAGGAATTTTGATCACCAGTTTAGGCATTCGCCAGTCGTTTGGTATTTTCATGATGCCAATTTCTGAGCATTTTCAAACTGGGCGAGAGTTTTTCAGCTTTGCTATTGCGCTGCAAAACTTGCTGTTTGGTATGTTCCAGCCATTTGTTGGTATGGCGGCTGACAAGTTTGGCTCAAAGCGCATCATATTTTTTGGCTCCATTTTTTATGCTTTGGGTTTGTATTTAACTTCAATCGCCGCTGAATCGAGTATGTTATATATCTCGTTGGGTGTGTTGATTGGTTTAGGTTTAAGTGCGACAAGTTATGTAATTGTTCTCGGTGCTGTTGCGAAAGTAGTACCCGCTCAGCATGCAGCCAAAGCCTTTGGTTTAACGACTGCGGCAGGCTCGTTTGGTATGTTCGCTATGATTCCAGGCGCGCAGTGGTTACTGACGGACTTTGGCTGGCAACAGGCAATGCAGGTTTTCGCTATGCTTTGCACCGTTATGGTAGCGTTGAGCTTGTTTATGAAAACCAGTCAGAAGAGTAGTGCTCAACAAGCTCAAGTTGAACAAGACAACCAAACGCTGACTCAAGCGTTAAAAGAAGCCTTTTCTCATCGTGGATATTGGCTGATTCACGCAGGATTTTTTGTGTGCGGTTTTCACGTAATGTTTATCGCCACTCACTTACCTAGCTATTTGGCTGATAAGCATCTTCCAGCCTCAAGTGCAGCGATGGCGTTAGCTTACGTGGGTATTTTCAATATTTTTGGCTCTTACTTCTGGGGTGTCATGGGCGATCGCTTTAACAAGCGTTACGTGATGTCTGCTTTGTACCTAATGCGTACCTCAGTGATTGCTGCATTTGTTACTTTGCCAGTTACAGAGAGTACCGCTGCTATTTTCGGTGCTGCGATTGGTTTTTGCTGGCTAGGAACGGTGCCACTTACCTCAGGTTTAGTGAGACAAATTTTTGGAGCTCGCTATCTTTCGACTTTATATGGTTTAGTATTCTTTACCCATCAGGTTGGCAGCTTCTTAGGCGCATGGGCTGGCGGTCGAATTTACGATTACTATGGCTCATATGATTCAATTTGGTGGTCGACAGTGGTACTTGCTTTCATTGCTGCACTGTTGCATATCCCGATTAACGATAAGCCTGTGGTTCGTTTGGCAGCCGCATAAAATTCAAACAATCTATAAACTTATCAAAGAAAGCTGAGTTATAATCAGCTTTCTTTTTGTTTGTGAGATGCTCATGTACGCGGACTGGTTTACAGCAGAGGCAATGCTAGCAGCAGGCCTTATCTTCTTAGGTTCGTTTGTTCAAACTGCAATAGGCTTCGGTCTTGCTATCGTTGCTGCACCATTACTCTTTTTAGTCTCGCCTGACTATGTTCCAGCTCCTATTTGTTTAGTCGCGCTGTTTATCTCAGTGTTAAATGCTTTAAAACATCGAAGTAACATCGAAATTGGTGGCTTAAAAATGGCCTTGATAGGCCGCGTACCCGGCTCGATAGCGGGCGGGGTATTACTGGTCATGGTTTCGACGGAGTTGTTGGCGCTTTGGCTTGGTGGGTTAGTGTTATTTGCTGTTGTGGTTAGTTTACTGCCTTTTAGAATCGAACCAACGCCAATGCGTATGGGGGTAGCAGGCTTCTTCTCAGGATTTTTTGGTACGAGCTCTTCTATCGGAGGCCCACCAATGGCTTTGCTTCTGCAACACCAAGAAGCAAACCAATTGCGTGGCAACTTATCGGCGTTCTTTGTGTTTAGCTCCATTATTTCCCTTTGTGTGCAAATGCCCGCAGGGTTTTTAACGTTACATCATGTTTGGATTACTCTCCCATTGCTTCCTGCGGCATGGATAGGCTATCGATTAGCAAGGGCCACAACCCAATCTTTACCGAAAGAGAAAATACGTGTTGGCGCTTTATTGCTATGTTTTATAAGTGGAGCAACCGCGGTGTGGCAGGGAATTGTCGCTACTTAGTTCATTCTCTGTTCATGTTGGCGTGAGATACTAGCAGCACTCTCTCATTTTTATTTTCCGTTTTTACAAGAGGGTAGAAGGTTATGAGAACATTAGGAAACATCATCTGGTTTATATGTGGTGGTGTATTTATGGGGCTGCTGTGGTGGCTATTTGGCTTATTAGCCTTTATTAGTATCGTCGGTATTCCATGGGGACGTGCTTGCTTTGTAATGGGTAATTTTTCGTTTTTCCCATTCGGACAAGAAGCTATTTCTCGTAGTGACTTAACTAATGAGATGGATGTTGGCACAAGCCCGTTAGGCGTGATTGGTAATGTGGTCTGGTTTATCTTTGCTGGTTTATGGCTCGCGATAGGTCATATCTTATCGGCAGTGGCGTGTTTTGTGACGATTATTGGTATTCCATTTGCGCTGCAGCATTTGAAACTGGCAGTGATCTCATTGGCTCCAATTGGTAAAACAGTGGTGTCAAAAGAAGAAGCGGCAGCGGCTCGTTACGCTCTACGTCGTTAATTGTTTTCTAGTTTCTTATAAGCGAGGTCATAGCACCTCGTTTTTTTGTGCCTTCAAAAAGTGGTAAGAACTGCTTATTACCGCCATATTTGAGGCTTATAGATTTTGCTTTGTGCTCTAGGGTATTGTTTTTAATGAATTGTTTTATAAAATGGCCGTTTGTTAATTCTCAATTATGCTAATAGTTTCATTTTTCTTTATGCAAGGTGAATGCGTGAGACAAGTTTTACCTAAATATGGGATTGATTGCATTAAAATCTACGGTTAACTGATAGAATTACCCTGTTTTTTCGTTTGTGGACGCAGTATGTCATGAGAACTCTTTTCAATAGTCATGAGCTTTTTAACCAAATAGCGAAAAAAGCCATCGTGTATTCGATTGTACCTTTGGCTTATTTTATTCCTGTCTTTGCTTTTTCTATTCCAATCGAATCGGTGTACGACTACTTACTTGAAGTGACACGTTTGTATTGCGTTATTTTGATTGCTTCTTTAGTTGGGAAGTTGGTTAAATCCAGAGTCATTAAAATCGGTCTGGTTTTCGCGGTGTTCAATGGCGCTTATGATGCCATTACTGAAATAATCGCAGTAGATAATGCGATTAGCGAGCCTTTCCCATTTGCGGACGCATTACTTGACGAGGCTTTGCTTATAGCTGCTTATGGGTGTGTTATCTACGGCTTGTATCATCACTTTAAGAAAGTGAACACGCTATCTCTTACAGACAACTTAACCAGCGCTTATACAAGATCCGCACTTGATTTGATTCCGGTGGGGCAGTACCAGCTATTCTATTTTGATTTGGATGATTTTAAACAGATTAATGATACTCAAGGGCACAATTATGGCGATCACGTGCTTAAGACTTTTTCTGAGCATATGATTAAAGCGTGTGGTGACTCTGGCTACATATTGCGATTTGGTGGTGATGAGTTTATCGCACTAATTGATACGAATAATGCCCAGTCTTTTATTGATGCTGTTGAGCACGCAAGTGATGGTGACAAAATTAAATTTAGCTATGGAACGGCTGCCTGCACGCATAATGACTATAAAGCGGCCATTATTGAGGCGGACGAAAATCTCTATCAAATGAAAAAGTACCGTAAGTCAGATTATGAGCATGTCTTTGGCTTAAGCTAATCAGTAAGCCTTAATGCCGTAAGCGCGTAATTTACTGGGTAAAACTTTATCTAGTTGGTCTATTTCGTCAGTAAAGATCTCAATTAACGCAAATTCGTGCTGTTGATAAATAGCACGAATTTCTACCCTTTCTTTTTCATCCGTTTCACCGTGGTCATCCCCCCAGTATTGAAGGTACACCTTGCCACTCGGTAGATAAAAGTCGCTCAATACGTCTTGTTCGATAGGAAGTTGACGGTTATAGGCGTGAACTATGCCGTTTAGGTACAACCAGTTATCGATGCGAAGCTCGCCTTGTGATCGCACGTAGTGGCCGTCTAAAGTTCGGTGTTTGGCTTCAAACTTCTGACGAAAGCTTGAGATGGATTTGTCTGTAGCGTGAGCCTGAGCATCCTGACCGAGAAACTCGACCACAGACTGCTTTAGGCGCTTATTGCGTGCGATAGAATCATGCCATAACACGTATTGTTGCTCATTATGGGTGTCTATTTGCTGTTGACCACCATGAGCTAAACCTGATGGGCTCACTTGCCAGCCGTTATCCACTTTAACTATCCAGCCGAGCTCACTTAATAATTGATTGACCTTTTTGGCAGGAAGTTTCAGCCTTTCCCCTATTTGGGTGGCGCTTAATCGCTTTCCGCTGGTAGCATCGGTATCAATTAATAGGTTTTCAGGCCAAACGATGAACTGACCAAATTTACTGTGGTTAATGTATTCACCACCAAATTTACAGCCTAACTCTGTTAGCACCCAGCTCTCTTCGCTACGGTTAATGTAACCGGCGAGTTTGAGATCGCTAAACAGTGTTTTCGCTTCAACGCCTCTTAACTTGGCAAGCTGTGATGTGGATATTTTTTGTTTGGTCAAAATCGACTGTCCCTGTGTCACCGATAGATTTTATTTTACTTATCTTTATATTCTACGCTACTGCAACGGAGGATAATGCGGAGTGCATTAAATGAAAGGGATGAAAAAGGAGGCCGAAGCCTCCTTAATTAAGATTTAAAGGTATTTAGTACCACTTGGTTGCGGCCTAGCCCTTTCGCTTGATAGAGCGCTTTGTCTGCCCGGCCTATGGTGATGTGTTGGGTTGCATCTACTTGAGTGATACCGATACTGATCGTGGCTCTGACTTGCTGGCCGTTAAAATCGATAGCGGTTTTCTCCATTAGTTGACGGAATAACTCACATTGTTCATAGGCGTCATTTTGATCGTTGGCATGAAACAGCACACAAAACTCTTCGCCACCGTAACGCGCTAAGCTAATTGCGCCCGGCTTAGGGAAGCATTTCTCCATCAATTCAGCGGTAGCTAAGATGACTTTATCACCACATAAGTGACCGTATTGGTCGTTAACTTTCTTAAAGTGATCGAGATCGCACAGGGCAAAGTAGACACTTTCATCATCGATGTTGCGTTCGATCTCTTCGCGCACAGTCATCTTATTGTCGAGATGTGTCATGACGTCTTTACTACGAAGCTGCTTGTGCAGGATGAGGTTGGATAGAGCGACCTCAGAAAAGTCACGAATCATGCGCAGTACGCTACGGTATGTCGGCAGCAATGATTGTACATAGATAACCGCGATAAGCTCCCCTTTACTGAAAAGCGGGATCGAATAATGGCGTGATTCGATCTTGAGCATTTTAGCAAGAGGATCGGCGTACTTTTTCCCGAAGTAGCTAAAGTTATTGACTGAAAAACTTTGCGCAAGGCGTGGATCCGTAAGGATGATTTTACTGTTGCCGTGGAAATCAATGGTACTGAAATGGCCGTAGTCCGCATCATATAAGCAAAACTGCACACCTTGATGGGGCAAGAATCGATCAAAAATATGGCGAAGATGGTATTTGAAATCAGCCAGTTCTCGCTTGGTATTGAGTTCAGCTAATGATTGATTGAGCTGAAAAGAGAAATAGTTAATCGCGATAGCGAGTAGTAATAGGGAAGCAATGACGATAGCGGTGAGGGAAAACTGATATGAAGTGGCTAGTATGTCAGCTCGGTCGGTACCAGAAATAAATACCCAGCCATAAGGGTTGTTGGCATCAAAGACGGTGACTTTGAATTGATCTCGATAATAGTATTCGAGCTCGCCAAATTTGGTGTTGTTTTGAATCAGTTCACTAATGCCGCTGTGAAAGCTAATCGACTTTGTGCCGATGCGTGCAGGGTCAGGATGGAATATCAATCTGCCAGTGTGTTGGTCGATGACAAAAACATAGCCTTCTGAAAGCGTCCGTAAGCCACGCAGACTTTGAGTGGTGTGCATCAAATCGAACTCTAGCCAAATTTCTTTCAACTTGTTCGGTGTGTATTTCACCGCGAAAACCCAATAGTTCGGCTTTTTCTCATACAGCGATGAGAGAGCGATATCACTTGATAGCCTTTGCAGCGTAGTCCATTGAATGTCAGCGTCTTGCTCAGCTTTAATGCTGTCCAAATTGGCAGAGCGAAATTGTTTGGTTTCATGGTTGACAGAGATGATGTCAGCGTAAGAGGGAGAGTGCTTGAGAATGCGCTGTGCGGTTAGGTCAAACTCGGAAATAGATTGTGCATCATTTAGTAAGTAGAGCTTACTGATAGCGGCTTCGACTTGGGCGGAAACGAGATGCGAAGAAGTGTTGAGATTTGCCAAGGATTGGCGGTTAGCGTTGAGCTCGGAAGCATTGAGTTGTTGATACGCGAGATAAATCATCCCGAGAGATAACAGTATTATGTACGGCCTGAGCGTACGTAGAATAAACTTAGGTAAAGCCATGATTAATATTATTTGCCAACGTAGTTATGCATAGCCTGTGATCTAAATAGCATTTCTATTCAGTCTTGGCTGATTATTGTGATTTGTGTCGCGTATACTAAACGCATTTTCTACGCATATCAATGCACAATGTGATTAATGTTGGCTGTTTAACAGGCATAAACTAAGGCGCTAATACAGCGCCTTAGTTTATGGGCCGCCGGGTAAGCTAACTGCGTTTGAAGTGAAATATAGCCATAGAGACAGGTTCAATTAGGATCTGTTTGTTATCAATGCTTTGATGAAGCTGATTGTTACTGGTGTTACAGATCATGTTCCATTGCTGATCATTTTTACTCGGTAGTGTGAATCGCGCAGGTGCATTGGTTTGGTTGATGCAGTAAAACAGCTCGTCGCCTTCTTCATCAATACCTAAATGTAGTGCGACGGAAGTGAGATTGTTCCAATCATCATGCTCCATAAATTTGCCGTCGATACGGCGCCAGAATATCCGATTATGGTTACGGCGTTCACCACTGAACGCGCGGATAAATGGCAGCATATATTCTTGTCTTGCTGCGACCATTTCTGCCAACCAAGCTTTAAAGCTTTGCTTGTTTTCGTCCATTTGCCAGTTTATCCAGCTGATAGGGCCATCTTGGCAATAGGCGTTATTGTTGCCCTTTTGGGTATGGGATAGAACATCAGCGGTTAAGATGTGGGGTATGCCAAATGCAAACAGTAGGCTAGCCATAAAGTTACGTTTTTGCTTTTCACGCATAGCGATGATCGATGGTCTTGTGGTTTCCCCTTCTTCACCATAATTGGCTGAGCGGTTATCGCCGTGACCATCGCGATTCTGTTCGCCATTTTCTTCATTGTGCTTGGATTTGTATGAGACCAAATCTTGCAGACAAAAACCGTCATGGTAGGTGATGTAGTTTACGGTGAGTCGATATGGCCAGTTTGCTGCGCTGTATAGATCACGTGAGCCCATGATCCGCGTTGCAAATTCAGTTAGGTAGCCGTTATCACCCCGCCAGAAGCTACGCGTAATATCGCGCAAGCGGTCGTTACATTCATTCCAGCCAAACGGGAAACTGCCCACTTGATAGCCATTTGGCCCAATGTCCCATGGCTCGGCAATCAGTTTGGTTTGTTTAAGTACCGGATCTTGCGCAACTGCTTTAAAGAACCCTGCTCCGGGGTTGAAGTGATCGCCCTCTCGACCAAGCGTTGCCGCCAAATCAAAGCGGAAGCCATCGACATGAAATTCGCTTACCCAATAACGCAATGTATCCATCACTAGGTTCAGTGCTGGTTGATAAGAGAGGTCGACAGTGTTACCGCAGCCAGTGTAGTTGGCAAAGTGCGCACCGTGTTTGAGATAGTAGTTTGAGTCTAATGCTTTAAGGTTAAACACCGGACCATCGCCACCACCTTCCGCGGTGTGGTTATAGACGACATCGAGGATGACCTCAATTTCGTTACGGTGTAACTCTCTGATCGCAGTTTTTAGCTCGGTGACGGCATCTTTGTCGGCATAGCGAGGATCAGGAACCATGAATAGATAGGGGTTATAGCCCCAGTAGTTCACCATGTTCTGTTTGAGCAAGTGGGGTTCATGCATACATGCTGCGACAGGGAGTAGTTGTAGGGTATTTATATTTTGGTCGCGGTAGAACTGAAGCATGGCTTCACTGGCTAAACCTAAATAACGCCCTTGTTGCTCTATGGGCACTTCAAGATTTTGTTTACTCACCCCTTTAACATGCGTTTCAAATAGCACCATTTCATCACGAGGACGATTAGGTGAACGAACGCCTTGCCAATCGAAATCGTCATCAATAACTAGGCATTTGGCAAGATGAAAGCTTTTATTTGAATCAAAAGGGACAGCGTAGTGCAGCGCTTTATCAATGGCTTTTGCATACGGATCTGAGAGGTAATGATCTTTACCGTCTTTTGTTATTAAGTATCCGTATCTTTGATTTGCTTGAACCCCTTCGATATAGGTATGACGAATACCAGCGTATGGTTCACTTAATTCGTGCGTGCTGAAATCTCCATCCTCATCAAATAGCGCTAAACGAATGTCCGAGCTATCAGGAGAATAGATTGAGAAATTACACCCTTTAGTATCTAAAGTGGCCCCTAATGGGTATGGGCTAGAGCTTGGTACAGTCATTGATGTCGATAATCGTACTTGTTGAGGCGAATACATAAGTAAAATTGTTTGAGTTCAAGAGGTCAAGCGCCCCTCGACCAATAAATAATAGAGCAGAGATGAAAGTTTATTTCAGACTAATTTATCTTAACTCTCTAAATAGTGAACTATATGGCATTTTGTATTACAAAAATTTGTCTAATCCTAAAGAACTCCACCTTCTAATCGTGACCTGACTCGAATAATCGCTGTTTTGCTCGTTCTTTCATCCTTTCTCATCCCCCCTAAATAAATTTCCGTTGGAGGAAGTCGACTTTCTCGTTGTTGGTTAATCTTTGCTCGTTGAAACATCAAGGGGTTTTACGGCCTCGTTCCGATTCTTTCTCTCTTTTAATCATGGTGTTACTGCCTATGCCTTGAATTAAAGAGGAACTGATAAGAACAAAATTAAAAAACAAAAATACCCTACAACGGTAAATGGAGTTAATAATGAAAAAAGTAAGTTTAATTGCTGCCGCAGTGGCTGCTTCTCTAGCTGCTAGTTCAGCTTTTGCAGTAGATTTTAATGGTTTCGTACGTGCAAGTACTGGTGTGAGTGGTGAGACTGGTGCTGACGTTACATGGGAAAAAGCGAAGCTAGGCCGTCTAGGTAACCAAGGTGACAACTACTACGAGTTTGGCTTTAACGAAGAGCTACAAACCGGTGAGCAGACTTGGCGCGTTGAATCTATGATTGCTCAAGGCAGCGACAGTTCAAATGGTTGGGTTGGCGGTGACGTAAACGTTGCTCAGTTCGCAGTAAAAGCGAAAGGCCTATTTGAGTTTGACCGCGAAGCGACACTATGGGCTGGTAAAACTTACTACCAACGTAAAGATGTTCACATCAGTGACTTCTACTTCCTAGATACATCAGGTACTGGTATCGGTATTGAAGGTGTCACGGTTGGCGAAGACATGAAGCTATCTTTTGCGGTAATCGAAGATAAAGGCTCTCAAAAATCTGATACAAAAACAGAATTTGTTTTCGATAAAGAGCAATGTACGGGTTCAGGCACTCCAGCTGATGACACTTGTTACAAATCAGTAGCATCAGACGAAGACGTTAACGCACATAAAATTGACCTACGTTTAGCAAACATCGGCCTTTGGGAAAACGCATCTTTAGAGCTAGCAGCGGTTTATAACTTTGCCAGCGAAGGTAGCGACCAAACTGTAAAAGCAGATGACGGTGTGCTAGCAACAGCAATCGTGCAACAAGGTCTAGACTCAGGCTTCAACCAAACTGTATTTCAATACGGTACAAGCTCTTACGGTGCTCAAATGGCGGGTCTCGGTGCGGGCTCATACTTTGACCGTTCTGGTGACAACAATGATGCTAACGGTTTCCGTATCTTTAACTGGGGTGTAGCTGGCTTAACCGATAACATTGAAATCGGTCACAACGTTCTTTTTGCAAAATCTTATGATGTAGGTTCAGCTAAAGTTGAGCACGACCTAATGTCTGTCGTTGTTCGCCCAATGTACAAATGGAACGAAAACATGCGCTCAGTACTAGAAGTAGGTTACTTCACTGAAGAGAAAGGCGCAGATAAATCTGAAGGTAACAAGGTAACACTAGCTCAAGCATGGGCAATGGGTAACAGCTGGTGGGCTCGTCCAGAGATCCGTATCTTTGGTACTTATATTACAGATGAAGAAGGCACAACATTTGGCGATAAAGGCGATTCAGACTTTATCTTAGGTGCATCTCTAGAAGCTTGGTTCTAAGTTAAGGCTTGAAACTGTATATCCTGATAGCCGACCTTGCGTCGGCTATTTTTTAAATATTTCCTCGTATTGTTTAATGGGAAATATTCAAAAAATAATAATAAGGAATAACTATGACCCTCCGAACTATGATTTTAAGTGGTTGCGTGCTGTTAAGCGGTTGCCAACTTACTCAACCTGCCGAACAACACACGCAAGTCATTCAAACCAACAAAGCGAGCGCTTATGATCAATTGCAGCATTTGGCGGTGACTCTGCCGGGCTCTGCTATTGTTGATATCAATGAGAACAGCCAGTACCTGAGTTATGCTGGTATAGATAGCCCTGTGGCGGTGTTTGAAATTCCCGCTAACCGTGGCGAGTATAACCTCACAGTGACGAGCCTTATCGAAGAAACCGCTTTTGTTCCTAGAGCGGTGATCATTGATAAAGCGGGTAAGCTCGTGGCGAAGTATGGTCAGGAAGATTTCAAGTACACTAAACCTCGTCTTGCTGATGGTCACCGACTTGTTTTGGATACAGACTTCTTCCCGCCAGCAGGCAATGAATCTATGTATCTGATTGTGTACACTGACCAATCTGAACTCGGCGGCTATACAGGCATTATTCACCCAGCACAATTAGATGCTGAGGCTCGTGGTAACCATTTCCCTATGGATCCTGTCATGATCCCAAATGCACTGACCGGTAAAGTGGAAGTAGAGCTGGGTCGTGCAAGTTTCTTCCGCTTTGGCAGTGATTCAAATACTGCGCAAACTAGCCCAGTGGCTAACTTACCGAAAGAAACGGTCGCTCAGGTAGAGATCAAAACCGTGGTGCCAGAAACGCAAACTTACTACCACAATGCGATTAAGTCGGCGGTTGAATCGAACAATTTAGATAAGGCTTTAAGCCTGCTTGATGAAGCGAAAGCTCTCAATATTGAAGGTGCGCAAGAAGTCTTTATCAAAGCGGTGAATGCTAAGTAAAAGCAAGCTAAATTAATAATATGAAGCCCTCATTGGAGGGCTTTTATCGTTTGGACAGTTCTACCAACTGTAATGCATCGACAATCCAAACGAGTGGCTGGTCGCCCAAGGTGACAACTGGAAATCACCCTGATATTGATCTGTCAGAAAATACCCGCTGGCTATGCCGATTGCTGCGCCAGCTAAAACATCGGTGTAGTAGTGTTCTTCCGCTTCAACTCTAGCGATGCCCGCCAAAATAGCTACGCCATAAGCTGGAATGCCAACATCCCATCCGTAACGTTGCTGCAATGTCGTGGCTGAGGCAAATGCATTCGCGGTATGGTTGGATGGAAAACTGTCATTATCACTGCCGTCAGGCCGTTCTTTGTCTACCAGAGACTTACCAATTAACCCTACTCCAGAAGCGACGCCAATGCTAAAACCCGCTTGCTGTAGTCCTTGCCAATCTTGATGATAGGCGGGAATAAGAGCAGCCGTTGCCACTAAGCCATAAGTCGAGATGTCAGAAATTTTGTCCCAAGTGTCGATACTGCTACTCCAAGTAAGGTTGGAGAATAAGCAACTGAATGCGAGTGTTGACGTGACAATCAGTTTTTTCATGCTGGTCACCCTTGTTTGAAGGCCGAGGTAAATGAGCGAAATTATCGACGATAGGGCGTGAAATAAATGTAACTATTGCCTTGGTTTATGCTGCAATATAGCTCACAAAAATCAAGATTGATGTCGTTTAGCGATAAATAATAAAGCGTTTAATAACATGGGCTTGCTGTAGATGAGTTGTTTTTTAGCCTGATTTGTTTGTGGCTTGGCTTTGACTCTCGATAAGCTTTTTCTACGCTTAAATGTATGCGATTTATTACCACGTCAGATGAAAGGAGACACTATGGCGACTTTTAAGCAGGATATTCCAAATCGAGTGACGGTTTACCATGATGATATTGAGCAAGAGAAAGCATTGAAGGAAGCAATGTTGCCGGAAAAACCTCGCTACTTTAATGGCTCACCTACTTATCAAGCAGACAGCATCGACTCGTTCAAGCAGCATCTAGATCAAATGGGCATGTCGCTCGAGAAATAAATCTACCCAGTGAGCGCCTTTGGCTGTTTTGATTAGGATTGCTCAGTAAATAATAAAGCCACTGCAAATTGCAGTGGCTTTTTGATGTTGAAGCTGAAATATAGCTGCCTCATGATAGCTGGTCGAGACTGCTGTTGCTAGACATCAAGCGCAGCCTCTATTTGGAATATTGCAAGTAACTTAAGCGCTTTCCGCTTGGTCGTTATCTTGCTGCTCTCCTAAGAAACCGCCCGTCTGGTGTGCCCAAAGCTGAGCATAGATACCATCGTTTTGCAGTAGCTCTTGGTGGCTGCCTTGTTCAACTACTTGGCCTTGGTCTAGTACGATGAGACGATCCATGGCTGCAATTGTCGATAAACGGTGGGCAATCGCAATTACCGTTTTGCCTTCCATCAGCTCGTACAAGCTTTCTTGAATCGCCGCTTCTACTTCAGAATCGAGTGCCGAAGTGGCTTCATCTAATACCAGTAATGGGGCATCTTTAAGTAGTACGCGAGAGATGGCGATGCGCTGACGTTGTCCGCCTGACAGCTTCACGCCGCGTTCGCCTACTTGAGCATCGTAGCCTACGTTGCCAAATGGGTCGGTGAGCGTATCAATAAACTCATGTGCGTGCGCTTGTTTCGTTGCGCGCATAAGATCGTCTTCGCTTGCATCTGGTCGACCATATAAGATGTTTTCACGAATCGAACGGTGCAAGAGTGAAGTGTCTTGCGTCACCATACCAATGTTGCTGCGCAGTGACTCTTGAGTAACATCCGAGATGACTTGCCCATCGATAGTAATCTTACCTTGTTCAACATCGTGGAAGCGCAGCAGTAAGTTCACTAGCGTTGATTTACCTGCACCGGAGCGGCCAACTAAACCTACTTTCTCACCCGGTTTGATCTCGAGGTTGAGGTTACTCAACACGCCTTTCTCTTTCTCACCGTAATGGAAACTAACATCTTCAAAGCGGATAGAACCTTTGGTGACTTCCAGTGGTTTTGCGTCTTCTTTATCTTGAATATCGATAGGTTTTGAAAGCGTTTTCATGCCATCAACCACCGTACCCATGTTTTCAAACAGTGCCCCCACTTCCCACATGATCCACATCGACATGCCGTTAATACGCAGGGCTAAACTGACCGCTATCGCGATTGCGCCAACACTGATCGCGCTGTCCATCCACAAGTAGATAGAGAGTGCAGCAATAGAGAAGACCAAAATGTAATTGGTAATTTCTACCGCGACATCAAAGCCTGTCACCAAGCGCATTTGGCGATATACCGTTTTCAGGAAGCCTTGCATCCCTTCTTCGGCGTATTCGGTTTCACGCTTACTGTGTGAGAACAGTTTTACTGTCGCAATATTGTTGTAGCTATCGACAATTCGGCCAGTCATGAGAGAACGAGCGTCAGCTTGCTCTGTGGCCACTTGTTTGAGTTTTGGTACAAAATAAAGTTGTATGCAGATATAGGCGACGAGCCAAGCAAGCATGGGAATCATTAATCGCCAATCCGCTTGAGCGAGGAGGAATATCATCGCCGTAAAGTAAACAGACACATAAACGAATACGTCCATGGTTTTCATGACCGTTTCACGCACCGCCAGTGAGGTTTGCATAACTTTGGTCGCAACGCGGCCTGCAAAATCATCTTGATAGAAGTTGATGCTCTGCTTTAGCAGGTAGCGGTGGGCTAACCAACGTATCGACATCGGGTAATTGCCCAATAATGTCTGATGGGTAAGCAAGGAGTAAGTGATGACTAACACTGGCATAACGAGCAGCAGTAGCACACCATAAAAAATCAAATCTTGGCTGTTGTCTTGCCAAAACGTGTCAGGGTTACTAGTAGAAAGCCAATCAACCAAGCTACCCATGGCACCAAAGAGCGAAACTTCTACAATCGCAACAATAGTGGCCATGATAGACATGATAATCAGTGGCTTTTCAAACCCTCGGGTGTAATAGCGGCAAAAGGCAATAATACCTTCTGGCGGCTGTTCGGGTTCTTTTTCAGGGAAGGGTTTGGTGAATCCCTCAAACTTTTTAAACATACATCATCCTAAAACGTACAACAGAGTGTTTAACTCATGTTATTAAGTATCTTTTGCAAAAAGTATCAATGACGATTTGTTGTGAGGAATCGTCCTAGATGAGTGGCGAGATGCTTATGGTATCTCTTTGTTGTGTGAATTGTAACCACCGAACAACATTTCATTATTCATTGTTATGAATATTATGCAGACAATTATTATTAAAGGTATGAGTGACAATAAACTTTACTGTGAGATTGGATTTCGTCAGGAATATTTATGGCTCACTGAGTTAATTAACAATTAACTCAGTAAAATGTCGATTAACATTATGTTTACAATCTTCTACAGATAGAACAATAAAGGAGTTTGTACTGATGTACGATATGCAAACCCGACTTAAGTCACCGCCTACATTATCCAATAAACAAAATGCTAATTGTGTGGTTATGGTACCGCCAAAAGAGTTTGGTTATAACTCACAAACGGCTCAAGACAATGAATTTCAGCATGTTGTAGACCTCTCTGCGCAGCAAATCAGGCAACGTGCTATGTCTGAGTACCAATTGATGGTTTCGGGCCTGCGCGCCGAAGGTGTGCAGGTGATTGAACTGGATTATTTGCCCTCGGCAACGGCAACACCTGATGCGGTATTCCCGAACAACTGGTTTAGTACCACCTCTGACGGCCAATTATTTACCTTCCCAATGGCGTGTGAAAATCGTCAACAAGAAGTTCGTACTGATGAGTTAGTTTGTGCGTTAGAAGCATCGGGCCGGCAGGTCGAACAGATACAAGATTTACAGCCTAATATTAAGCAGCAGGCCTATCTTGAAAGTACAGGCGTCGTGGTGGCTGACCATGTCAATAAAACGCTGTATGCGGCGCTGTCTCAGCGTTGTGATCGTGCTGTATTGGAAGAGTATGCTGAGCTTATAGATTATCCACGCGTGGTGTCATTTCAAACCGCTTTACCTTCAGGCAACCCGATCTACCATACCAATGTCATGATGGCGATTGGTGAGCGGTTTTGTGTTATTTGTGATGAACTTATTCCGCAGTTTGAACGCACTTTTGTGCTTAAATCTTTGGCGAAAGATAAGCAACTCATTTCTATTAGCTTGGAGCAAATGAATGCGATGTGCGGTAATGTACTTCAACTGGAAACGATCAATGGTCAAAAGGTAATAGCCATGTCGCAAAGTGCTTTTGACGCTTTTACGCCCGCGCAGCGTAATCAGCTGTCGAGCCACGGTAAGCTATTGTCTTTTAATGTGGATACTATTGAGTCAATTGGTGGTGGCAGTGTGCGTTGCATGTTGGCTGAGGTGTTTCTTCCTAGCCGAAGCCATACTTTGTAGCGCTGCTATTTATATTAAAACATAAGAGCCCTAAGCGACGTGTCATTACATGTCGCTTTTTAATTTATAGTCACTAAATTGTTGTTTTTATGGAGATAAAAATACGTTACGCTGCTTGGTCTTCTTTAGAAAATATAGGTGAGCCATAATATGGAAATAGTGAGCGAAAGACTGATAATGACCCCAATCACAGAGAAAGACTGGCCACTATTTCGACGTTTGCTCTCTGAGCCTCAAGTAATAAGGCATTGTTTTGATGCGCCTTCTGAGTCTGACGCGAGGGCGAGGTTTGAATCGCGTTTGCCAACATGGTCAGTAGAGTCTGAACATTGGCTTTGTTTGGTGATGGTCGATAAACAGTCTCAACAGCCAATAGGGGTGACGGGCTGTGTGATGGAAAATGGCATCGCTGAATTAGGATATTTGCTTCTACCTGAGTTCTTTGGGCGTCAATATGGGACAGAATCACTGGCCGCTTTGCTCGAACTTTTGAAGGCGCAGTGTGGAGTAAAGCAGTTCAAAGCCGTGGTAACAGAAGGCAACATCGCGTCGGAACGTGTGTTAGAAAAATGCGGTTTTCGGTTGGGTCAAGTAGTACCAGAAGCCTATGAAATAGGTGGGCGTTTGTTGGCGGATCATATCTACGTTCTCAGCTAAATGTCGCGACTCAATTCAGTTACTTAATCAAATGCCCATAAATGGGAATCAAATGGCTAGGCGAAGATTAACGCTTAGCTATTTTTAGTTATAAATCAGCGTAGTAAACAAGTAACATTCAGCGCTTGTAGTAACGCGCGAATAGGTTGAATAGTGGCAGATACTTTAGTTGTTTTGTTTTTGATTTGTATGGCATGGGTAGTGATCCCGACGTTGCTATTTTTCACGCTGTTTTTCTTAGTTTGGATCGTATTTAAGCTGACTGCTAACCCTGTTTATTTTCCTCGTTATGCCTCCGTACTTAAATGGAGCCCTTTGCGCGGTGTTTGGTTTGGTATGTCTTCGTTTATGGAAGACCGCGCTTTTACACAGTTGGAGCAAGGTTTACTAAAGCGCTTTCTCACATTGATCTATCCGCTTTTTATTCTGTGGGATAAAACGTTTCTTATTTTTGTGTTTTTAATGATGGCATTAGCTGGCTTAATTATGTTCGGGTTGCCTGAATAATTGTGACAATTAGCCAATGTAGACGCTTGGGTTTTAGTGAGTTATGTTATCTATGATACTGTTTATATTGGATATTATTCGCGAATGTTAGGCTGTGTTGGGAATATATAATGATAGAAAAGCAACAACTGATCGCTAGTTTTGAACCTGTTTTACAGATGTTGATTGAGCGTCATTCAGATCAAATTGCTCATTACGTAAAACAAGAGACTTTTTCTGAGATGATGTTATCCGTAGAGTACTGGGATGGCGAGTTGTTCTGGAATATTTTTGAGAACGATGAAGAAGAGTTTGAACACTCTGGTGAGATGGATCCAGATGAGTTCATCATTTTGTCGAACTATATTGAAGATGAGCCAGCCGCAGCGCAGTTGAGTGAGCTTTTGCAAAGCATGGGTGACATTTTTGGTGTAGATGGTTGGGAAATGTTGGAGCGTGTACGTTTTACTCACGATGCTTTGCGCGAAGCAATTCAGAGCAGTAAGGTTAAGCCAATGCTTGAGTTAATCTTAAAGCAAAATCGCCGTTATTCTCCTCAAGATTACGAAAAAGTAGTGTTGGTAGGGTAGGCATGTAACATCCGTATTTTTGGAAAAGGTTCAGGCGTTAATCTGAACCTTTTTATTGTCTGAAATGTGTTAATGCCATTCGTGTATATGACTAATAAGGTGGGAAAATTGTGACCAAGCTTTATATTTTTTCTGGGTTGCCTGCGAGTGGTAAGTCTACGTTAGCTAAACGATTAGCAAAGCACTATTCTGCCATGTATATACGTATTGATAGTGTTGAGCAGGGATTGCGAGATTTATGCAACTACAGTGTTGAAGGAGAAGGTTACCGCCTTAGCTATCGTTTGATTCGAGATAACTTGCTACTTGGAAACAGTGCAATTGCCGACTCCTGTAACCCAATCCCACTCACTCGAGAAGAGTGGCAACAAGTGGCTATCGATGCGAATGCTGATTTCATCAATATTGAGGTGAGTTGCTCTGATATGCTGGAGCATCAGCATCGAGTGGAAAATCGAGTAAATGAAGTGGCAAATTTGCAGTTGCCAACTTGGCAGCAAGTGCTTGATCGTGAGTATCATCCATGGAGTGGAGAGGTTATTCGAATTGATACCGCGGGACAAACAATTGAGGCGAGTTTTTGTGAACTTCTGGATAAGCTAGAAAAGCGATCACTAAAGGGCAGTTGGCAAAGGAATAAGGAACGTTGTCAGTGATTTGGTTAAGCCTAGCAATATTGGTTGTTTTGATACTGTTTTACTTTGTTGGTGGAGGCAGCTCAACACCCGTTAAACAGGTTTATATTGCCGCTGGTTTCATCTCTGTTTACTTACTTGTTTTAGCTTGGGTTCCGCCTTTTCCGTCAGTGACTACTAGCCATTTTGGCGGCTTATTTGGCTTAGTGCCGATGCTTTCTTTTGGTGCAATTTTATTTCCTCACTGTAATCCTCAATCTCCTGAAGTTGTCACCCGTTTTGTTGGCTGGGTGGGAGTAATCTCTGTCGCGCTAATACTGGCTTGTTTTAAACTTTTTGTTTGGTAACTCGTAAACTGCTATGTATTGAATTATCAGATGATTAAGACATGAGGGCACTATTATGAAAACAAAGCTCATTAAGAGAACATTGATTGCGTCGTTGGCTTTTTTGCTTTCTGGTTGTTTAGGGATGCCTGATGGGGTTAAGCCAGTTTCAGACTTTGAGCTCAAGAACTATCTGGGCACTTGGTACGAGATCGCTCGGTTAGATCATTCCTTTGAAAAAGGTTTGAGTAAGGTGACTGCGGAATACCAACTCAGGGAGGACGGTGGCGTCCGAGTTATAAACCGAGGGTACAATGCGGAAACGGACAATTGGAAGCAAGCAGAGGGCAAAGCTTATTTTGTTGAAGAGACTGATAAAGGTTACTTAAAAGTCTCTTTCTTTGGCCCGTTTTATGGCTCTTATGTGGTATTTGAACTTGACCAGCCAAACTATCAATATGCATTTATATCAGGGCCGAATAACGATTACTTATGGTTATTAGCTCGTACTCCTCAGGTTGACCAAAAAGTCATTGATAAGTTTAAAGCCATGTCGCTCGAGCGTGGATTTGATCTCACTCAGCTGATTTTAGTCGAGCAAAGTGAGTGAGTTGTTGCCGTGAATTGCGCAGCGTCATTACTTGGTTCTTTGCAAACTTATCGATGCGATTACCAAGGTATTTCAGTGCCATCATAGCTATAAAACGTGCCTGAGTTGTTTGATGTTGTGTTGTCGACTACATTCATCAAGCATTGCGCCACGTAATGAGGGGTAAAGAGTTTCGAGGGTGGCACATTCGATTGAAACGGTTTGGAAAGCGGGGTATCAGTCGTACCCGGATGAAAGGCGAATACGCAGCAGTTTGGTAGTTTGTACCTCCATTCAATACTAATGGTCTTTAACGCCATGTTAAGTGCCGCTTTTGAGCTTCTATAACTTACCCATCCACCCAATTGATTGTCTTCAATGCTGCCAATTTTGGCCGAAAGCGTCACAAAATGTGTTGGGGTTTTGGCTTTCAATACGAGCATAAAGTGTTTAGCCAATAGTAGGCTCGGCAAGGTATTCAGTTTTACATTGCGTAGCATGAAGTCAGGGTCAAACTCAGTAATAGATTTCTCTGGAAGGTGCGTGTTGTTGTGTAGAAAACCAATGGCATTGATTAGTATGTCTAGGTGAGTAAATTCTTTAGCTAGTTCAATGATGTGCTGCTCGTTACAGGCATCAAGCTGTCGCCATTTCACATTTGAGTAGTTTGTATTGGGATGGTGCTGATGAAAGGTTGCCACAATTTGCCAACGAGGTTGTTGCTTCGCATATTGAGCGACGATCGCTGCGCCAATTCCACCACTGCCACCAATAACAAGTAAGGTTTTCATTCACTCTCTCCACAACTTTCTCTAAAAAAGGGCAGTATTTACTGCCCTATCAATTAGCTTTTCAAGCCGAGCTATTTTGGTAGTAGCACTGTATCAATCACATGAATGACGCCATTGCTAGCTTCAACATCGGCGGCAATGACGGCCGCGTCATTGATCATTACCTTATCATCCATGAGCTCCACCATTACATCTTGCCCCAAAACAGTGGATGCTTTATCAATGCTGACCACATCGGCCGCCATCACTTTTCCGGGTACCACATGGTACGAAAGCACGGCGACAAGTTTGTCTTTGTTTTCTGGTTTTAACAGCATTTCAACCGTGCCCTCGGGTAACTTTGCAAAGGCTTCATCGGTTGGCGCAAATACAGTGAATGGTCCTTCTCCTTTCAATGTCTCCACTAAACCTGCAGCTTTCACGGCAGCGACTAAAGTATTAAAAGAGCCGTTTTCTGCTGCAACATCGACAATGTCTTTTTTCATACCGTGGTGATTGGCATGCGTACAGGCTGAGATGATCAGAGTGGCGAACATTATGGTTAGGGTAGTGGTGATTGATTTTAACATGGTAGATCCTTATTTATTTCGCGAACTGCTCCCATGCTTACGTGAACAAAAATAAACTCGATCAATGTTAATGACGGTTAGGTATTGATTCTAATTTTCACTCACCGCACGAAATGAAATTAGGCTTTGATTGAGTTAACAGTTTTGGCATGAATTAATAACTAAACTGTGAATGGTTGGTTACAGTTCCGAGTGCGGTTTTAGATTTTTCCGTGCCGCCCTTTTTATTTTTGCTGCGTAACATTTTTGTTGTTGATTGGCTCCATAGAGAGACAGAACAATAAATTGGGGAATGATATGAATATTAAAGACTTAAGTGTCGTGAAGAAGATAGCGCTCAGCTATCTGGTCGTGTTTATTGTGTTTGCGGGCATTTCTGTATTGCTAGTTACAAGCTTGTCTGCATTGAATGGCAGCATCGCTACTCTGACGGATAAAAGCCTGCCGTCAGTATCCATCTTGAAAGGTATTCAAGTGGACATTACCAAAGTTCGTAAAGATGAGTTCTCTTTATTGCCGAATGCTAACAACCCTAAAATAGGCGAGTGGCTGAAAGACCTCGATAAATGGCGAGCGGATGTTCAAGCGGGTATTGCTGCATTTGAGGGCTTAGATTTAAATGCTCAAGAACAAGCATCATTCAAAGTGTTTAAAGATACTTGGAATCAGTATATTCGCGAGACAGGCAATTATAATCAACTGTTGGCAAGTGGGGATGCTGAGCGAGCGAATGATATAGTTCTAGCAAGCTTTGGTACCTACAGCAAAGCGTTAGCGAGCTTAGACGATACTTTGGCGCTGAATGATGAGTTGGTAAAACAAATCGGTCAAGAAGTGCAGGGTGAAGCCTCAGCGACACAGTACAGCGCGGGTGTTGGTTCACTGATCATTATTGTCGTTATCGTATTGTCATCGATTCTTTTGTCTCGCGTGATTTGTCGTCCAATCAATCGAGCGTTAGAGTTTGCTTCGATGATTGCGAAAGGTCATCTTAACAATTCAATTGATGAGAAAGAGCTAACCAAAGACGAGCTAGGGACTTTATTGCGTGAGCTGGTGGGCATGCAGACGAACTTACACTCTCTAGTGTCTGAAATTAGTGATTCGACTATTCAGCTTACTGCCGCGGTGGAAGAGGTGAGTGCCATTTCATCTCAAACGGCATCGGGGATGCAGAACCAGCAATCTGAACTCAGTTCTGTGGCGTCGGCTATGACCGAAATGCAGGCAGCGGTTGCGGAAGTCGCGCAAAATACCGAAGTTGGAGCAACGTCTGCCTACTCGGCGACAGAGGTGGCTAAGCAAGGTACTGAAACCCTTCAACAAACGATTGCTGTGATTGAACGTGTGTCGATGACGATTCAAAATTCCGACGATTTGGCGCAAGAGTTGGAGTCGAGCTCGAATAACATTAATGTGGTAGTGGATGTGATTCGTGGCATTGCAGAGCAAACCAATTTACTAGCATTGAACGCAGCGATTGAAGCGGCGCGTGCGGGTGAGCAAGGGCGAGGCTTTGCTGTGGTAGCAGATGAAGTTCGTTCGCTGGCGCAGCGTACTCAAGAATCGACGTCGCAAATTGTCGAGATCGTCAATCAGCTGCAAGAGAATACCAATAAAATGGGGGCTTCGAGCCGCGATTGCCAACAGGGCATTGCGCAGTGTGTTGAGCAGGTTAATGATGCGGGCAACCAAATCAATGCTATCGAACATTCGGTGGATGATATCGCTCAGCGTAGTACCCAAATTGCGACAGCGTGTAGCGAGCAAAACTCTGTGTCTGAAGAACTTAATCGCAGCGTTGAGCTTATTAACTCGTCATCGGTTGAAATGTCTGAGGGGGCATCGCAAACCGCGATTGCTTGTCAAGAAATCAGCAGCTTGGCGCATGGTCTAAAGGCGCGGATGGAAAACTTCAAGTTGTAGTTTTTCTGATTTTTCCAGTAAAAGGGGCGCAAAGAGCGCCCCTTTGTATTTTTAGTTGGCACTGTTATAGCTGCTTGAGTTTACCTTTCGCATCGTCAAGCTTAGTGTAACCTTTGCTCTGCATGAGCTGTTTAAGCTCAGTTTCAATGCGAGCAAAAGCAGGCGTTCCTTGCTGTTCAAACGTCGTGGCGATTTGGACGGCATCTGCCCCCGCTAATAGGTATTCGAATGCATCAGTACCTGTGTTGATACCACCCACACCAATCACTTTGGTGCTTTCAGGTAATAACTCGCGGAAAGCGCGCACGTTAGCTAGTCCCACCGGTTTTACATACTCACCACATAGGCCACCAAATCCGCCTTTTGGCTTAATTACAGGCGCTTCAGTCACCGGGTCGATAACAAGCGTGTTGCCAAGCGAGTTGATAGTCGTGATGAACTCAACTGGGTACTGTTTGATGATGTTGGCAACCGCTGTGGTATGAGACATATCAAAGTAAGGTGCTAACTTGATACCCATTGGCTTATCACAGATGGCACGTAGCTGTTTTAGTGCGTTTTCAGTTTGCTCAAAATCGTAAGCGACCTGTGGTTTACCTTGAATGTTTGGGCAAGAGAAATTTACTTCGATCATATCGGCATCGGTACTTTGGAATGCTTTGACCATTTCAAGGTTATCCGCAAGGCTTAAGCCAGAGATACTGACGATAACAGGTTTATTAAACTTCTTAAGATCAGGAATCATGTCAATGTAGGCTTGATAGCCAAGGTTTGGTAAACCCATTGATTGAATCGAACCGTGTGGGAGATCGGCATAGCGTGGTTCGACGTTACCTTCACGAAATTCTTTGGTGCAAGATTTGGTAACGATAGCAGAAGATTGAGAGTTGCCTATAGCTTCAAGCTCTTGGAAAGTCGTACATTTTGGCCCTGACGCATTCATTATATATCCATCAAATGCTACGTCAGCAATAGTAGTAGATAGGTCTACCTCAATCATTGTTTGCTCCTAAGTTGATTGTATTTCGTCATCGACGAGATGACGGCAAAGTGTAGGTTTAGATAGCAAGCTCAAATTTCCAGTGATGTTTTTATTAGCGCAGGAAGTGTAGAGATCTACTGACGCAAACGTTTTGATCCATCACAAGCTGATGAGTGAAGGATGCTGATTCAACATAAAATAATTGCTTTATATTGCGGGACTTACGTTAAATGCTAATCTAAAGACTCAATTTAGAGAGTTTAAGCTAGAGAATTTGGTGACAGGCCATGGCGACACGAAACAAACTGATTCGATACGAGAGCATTGAAGCAGAATCTTTGTTTGAAAAAGAACAGCAACTTATCGCGAAAGTCCAGGCAGATGAACTCGATCAAGTGTTGCTATTATGGCAGGCAAAGTCACCGACATTAGTTTTACCTTCAGGAAAGAAGTGGCCTGCGACAACGCACTTGAAGCAAGAGCTAGCAAAAAAGGGGTGGGGGTTAACTGCGCGTAAGACCGGCGGCGCACCTGTACCGCAACTAGATGGTATTATTAATCTGTCTCATATCTACCAGTGGCCGGAAAATCAGCCTTATGATATCAAGCAAGCTTACTTAGCTTTATGTCATCCGCTGAGCTTGTTTTTTCAACGACTGGGAGTGAAGGTGGATGTCCATGCAACGGTTGGTTCTTATTGTGATGGCGACTACAACTTAAACATCAATGGACGTAAAGTCGTGGGCACCGCACAACGCGTGCTACTCAAGAAAAATGGCGGCAAAATAGTGTTGTCCCAAGCATGTATCATCATTAAAGGTGACACTCAAAAATTAGTGGAGCCAGTTAAACTCTGTAATCACTTGTCGCAGCAACCGAATGATATTCGAGCGGAAGTCCATACTTCTCTAGCGGAGCACTTGGATTTGTCCTTGACCGTTGATGGCCTTTATCAGGCCATTACTCAAGCATTTTTGGATAGACACTCTCAGCCGTAACTAATCGCCCAAGATATAAATCACCTCGCCAATAATGCGGTCACTAGATACTGCGCCCCAGTATCGGCTATCGACGGAGTTATCACGGTTGTCACCCATAAAGAAGTAATGATTCTCTGGCACAACAAAACTCGCTACGTTTTTCGGTGGTCGCGCATTTAGGTGTTGAATGACGAACGATTGATCGTCAATCACTTGTTGGTATAACGACATAGCATCGCTGTGCGACAGTAATTCGGTTTGAAGCTGTTGGCCATTTAGAGTGATAGATTGGCCTTGAACAGTAAGAGTATCGCCGGGTAAAGCGATGAGTCTTTTGACGTAAGGGGCTTCAATATTCGGGGGATAAAAGGCGTATATCTTTCCTCTGACCATTAAGTCAGATGAAGCAATCTCTTTATCTAAAAGAGTCAGTCCATAGGTTTGGTATGTGCCAAAGCCCAGTTTACTTACAACGATGTGGTTATTGGGTTCAATCGTCGGAGCCATTGACGATGATGGCGCAATATAAGGTTCGTATAAGAAGGCTCGAAACGTAACAATAGCGATAATAAACGCGACGTAAATGGCGACAATCCCCCACCATTTGGAGAACCAGCGTCGTGGTAGATTGGGTTGAGACTTCTTAGCGACAAAATAGGCATGAACTGGGCAAATCAGAGAAAAGATCAGCACGATTGGAGTTTGGAACTTCCAATCAACCAATGAAATGAGGCTAATGAGAATAAAATAACCCCAAAACAGTTTCGCTCTGTTGAGGTACAGGAAAGTGAACGCGTGCAGAAACACACCTAATAGTATCGCAATCCATGCCTTAGGCTGCCAATTTGAACTCAAGCTTCCTCCTGAATGCTAGCTCTAGAATGAGTCATTAATTTTGCCAAACACTTTGGCCTTTTGTCAGGTTACTGACGGTGTTAGCTGCTTTAACTAGCGCTGTTTTGCTCTTCTTTATCTGCTTTACGCTTGTAGTAGAATCCTTGACCAACCATCAATAGCGCGGAACAAACGATAATGATTAAGCCGTAGGGCTGGAATGGTGCGAATTCATTGGGTAAGAATGCAAATAGGAGAAAAAAGGGCGCAAATATGAAAGAGCGTTTCGCTTTTTCTCTATTGTTTAGGTTCCACCAAAATAACTTCATTGAGTTCGTCCTAGATTAGGTTTATTTGAGTCTGGGGCTAACTAACCCCTAACACCATGTTCTTTCTTTATTCTTTTCTTCTTTGTCTCGAAAGGCTTTCTCTAGGTCAATATCGTAGCGATTCGCTATCGAGTTTAAATAGATGAAAATATCGGCAAGCTCATCGCTAATATCACTAAACTTAGAGTTAGGGTCGATGGCAATGCCTTCTGCCTTTCGAACCGCTTTAAATAGCTCGCCAATCTCCTCACCTAGTAACAGGCACTTTTCATTTACTGATTGGTCGGCAAAGCCCCGCTCGGCTTCTAACTCACTCACATAACGTTGAAAATCAGCGAGGGTTGGGTTGCTCTTAAGTGTTGGCATTGGTCATCCTTTAGTAATAAATCGTTTTATCTAATTTCGGCAGATAGATTTCGTTGCCGCCGGGGTAGAAGCTATCCATAACATGTTGACTTGGTTTATCTATTTTAAGCTGTGTTGTTTTTTCTGATGCTTTTTCGCCGTCTCGGCAACCCGTTAACACATCTTTATATATCGCCTTGCCAGTGAGTAAGTTGTAATCGAACTCAAAATACTCACATTGCAAGATGCCGTAGTTGATGGTGGCTCCAATCAAGCGCCATTGATTGTCTTCAAATCTAAAGCGGTGCAGATAGTTCCACTTCTGCATTGAACCGCCAAAATGACGAATCACCAACGCACCTCGTTCAATGGATACTCCATTGTAAGGGTCGCCCATCATCCCGCCATGTAGGCTAGGTAAAACGGCTTTGTCGCTGTAGTGCATCAGTTGCCAGCCATCGTCAGTATTTTTGTAGATAAGAATTGAACGGAGTGTGCCAAAATCCTCCATCAAGCCAGAATCTAAGATGACCACTTTTTCATCAATGCCATCTCTATCTAAATCGCCGTATACTTCTTCCAGCACATGGCTTGGTTGTTTTTCTGCAAATCGATCGATGGGCTCAGACTCTGCGATGGCATGAGGCACAAAACTAAAGGCAATGAGAGCGGTAACAAGGTTTTTCATAGTAATGGTTGGCTTTTTTATAAAATCATTCAGTGCGTTATCATACGTAACCCAGTTGGCGGTTAATATGACTTATGTAGTGATTCCCACCATTTAAGCGTTATTTTTTCGGTAAAAAAGCACTAAAATTCATCACTCTAAATTCAATCTAGCACCCTTGTTTAACTAGAATGATGTCATCAATAGGCGTAAATGAGGAGGTGTATTCGCCGAACCCCTGTTGTACATCTTCCAGTACGAACTCTGTCAATTGGTAGCCGATATCTTTTAATTCCTCTGTTAGCGCTTGTTTTAACTCTGTGCAGACTTTCTGCGGTTGATCGACTAATACTTGTGGAACCGAATAGTGCTCGAATATATCTTGGCTTTCGCTTGATGCTTTGTACCAGATTCGTTTAGGCATGACGGACGTTGGAGCGGCAAACGGAATTTCTGATTCAATAAGTTGATACCCCACGGTTAAGTTAAGCGCGAAAGCTTTTTTTTCCATGCTTTTAATGTGAACAGGATTGTCCCTTAAGCTCACTTTTTGTGGGCTTTTATTGTATAGCAGAATTAACTCGTTTGGGATGAAATGGGTGCCAGTTTGATAAACGTTTTTGTCTCCATAAACTAAGGCTGAGACAGCCAATCGAGATCTTTACTAGGTTGGTTAATTTCAAAGTAACGCCTGAAGTCATTATTTATCGATTTTTAAGGTTATATAAGCATGGTTTTATATGCCAGTTAATTAATATTAATGATTGAGGAATTTGGGGTAGGTTTGCAAACATAAAAACTCAGTAGATTTTGTGCTTGGGTGGGGAGATGCGCGTCTATGGGCTACTGTAATAGAGAGGGTCACGAAATTAAGGTTATCGAATCTATGTCTCAATCAAGTCGATAAATATTGGCAAGGCTCTCAAATTATATTATTCAACTTGGCTAATGGTTAAAAATCAGGCTTAGTGACAATATACACATTGAACGAGTCCGCACTTAATAGAGGGATTGCATGGTTCGCTTTTTGGCTAAGATCATCACGTTAATTATTGGAGTCGCGCTATTTTTGGCCTACGACGCAGTATATTTTAGTGATTGGTTTGTTAAGCACTCAAGTGAAACAATCGTTAGCTTGTTTAGTCAACTCCCTAATGTGAAAGCCTTCTTGCTTCAGTGGGGCTTTTTTGATGCCGCCTTGCTAATCAACTTTATACAAGCTCTGTTCTTGGCGATAGTATTCTCACTGCTCGTCAGCATGTTACTGTCACTGATCAGCAGCCTTAATCAGTATGCGGAGTACCTGATTTTTGGCACATTTTTAGGCTTTGCTTACTACGCGAATCCAGCCGTTATTCACTTTATTGAAAGCGGTGCATTTGGCAATCCAAGCCTACGTTCTGTGCAAGCAAACCTCTTATTAGTCAATGTATTAGTATGGTACTTACCTATGGTTGCAATGGTCTTTTTTACGGCCAACTTTAAACGTCGTCAGTTGAGCCAAGTCGAAAGATTTTGGTTTCGATGAATAATTTCTCAGTTTCGAGACTTTCAATTTAATCCCTGAAACAATCCATGTTATTTGCTTAGCCTTGGCGCAGAATAAAGCCCGTCTTTTTGGTGCGGATAAAGGGAATAACATGCTAAGAATACTGACATTATTGTTATCGTTTTGGGCTGCCAGTGTGACCGCAAATGACGCACAAGTCGAACAAGCGGCTGATGCTTGGCTAGCAATTGTTGATAGCGGTGAATATGCCGTCAGTTGGCGTAAAAGTGATGACTTTTTCCAAAGCCAAATTAGTGAACAAGATTGGTTAGCGGCGGTTGAAAAGGCCCGTAACCCATTGGGTGATAAGGTAGTACGTAAGTTAGTCGATAAGCAAACACATGCGGACTTACCAAGCGCACCCTCGGGAGACTATTTGTTTATCACTTACCGTACCGACTTTGAAACTAAGTTAGATACCAAAGAGACGCTTATCTTGAGAGATAACGCCGGACATTGGGGTGTTGTCGGTTATTTTGTTGAGTAGCTGACCGTTTTAGTGATAGCAAAAAAACACCCATGAGATAAGCGATCTCATGGGTGAACTAAGGGCAACAATTAGACATTGTTAAACTTGGAGATGTTGGCAATATCCTTATCTAACCGTTAAAAAGTATCTGCGATCTTTAGAGTGACTTTATAGCAGTGTTACCAACGGGCTTAAAGTTAGCATTATATTTAACAATTATTAATTAACATTTTTACAAAGATAAATTCCAAATTTGCAACTTGCGCATTACGTGTTGCTTGTTCTTCCCCAATCCAATGTTACCCAGTTTATTCTTTGACCTACGGCCTTAAGTTGTGGGCAAGGGTTAACTAAATAGGTAAAGTCCGCAGCCTCGCACATTGGTAAATCATTAATTGAATCAGTAAAGAAATGCACATTCCCGTACTGTTTCGGTTGCTGTTTACACCATTGATTTAACCTAGCAACCTTGCCTTCTCTATAGCTTGGTACACCGATTATTGAGTCGGTATAACACCCATTCTTTACTTCCAAATCGATGCCAATCGACTCAGAAACGCCTAATGCCTGCGCCACTTGATGTACCAACAAGCTGACACTCGCTGAAATGACGATCATATCGATGTGGTCATTTTTCAGTTGCTGAATGAGCTTAGCGGCTTGGGGAAACACTAACGGTAAGATACGAGTATCGACGCACTCGGTGACTAAGTCATCCACTTCGCTTTTGCTCAAGTTTGCTAATGGTTGCATTGCGAAGCGAAGGTACTGCTGCAT
Organism: Vibrio sp. LaRot3; assembly: GCF_027587025.1. Taxonomy (GTDB): domain Bacteria; phylum Pseudomonadota; class Gammaproteobacteria; order Enterobacterales; family Vibrionaceae; genus Vibrio. The sequence continues at coordinate 35,411 of NZ_JAPPTI010000013.1, forward strand.
ATCCAGTTCACCTTGCGCATATTGCGCCATTAGCCAAGCGTCTTTTTCTAGAAACTCAGGGTCATCCACATAGCCCTTTGCTACTAAAAATTGATTCCAAATCATGGCGCAATCGCCATCAATCAGAGTTTCATCTAGATCAAATAAGTATAGAGGCTTTGGCATATCAGGCTCTCACAGGCTGCATTTCGTTAAGGTTAAACAGTAAGTTAAGCTCACTTCCGACTGGCATTAATCTTTCCGATGAACGGTTAAGCAGATCGACCGTCAGTTCGTTTTGCTCGACTTGAACCTGATAGCGAATGACATTACCAAGTAACTGATGGCGTTTGATTGTGCCACGCTGAGGGGCAGAAATATGTGAGCCATATTGGCGACCAGGTTCTTGAACGTAGATGGATTCCGGTCGAATCGCCACTTTATGTGGGGTGGTGAGATTGAACAATGAATGCGCACTGGCCGCATCAATAAGGTTGTAGTGCCCCATAAAGCCAGCCACAAATTCGTTCGCGGGTTGGGTATAGATCTGCTCAGGAGAGCCAGCTTGAACGATTTCACCTTTGTTCATCAAAAAAATACGATCAGACATGATCATCGCTTCTTCTTGATCGTGGGTGACAAAAATAGTGGTCAGATTCATCTCGCTTTGAATATCGCGAATCTGCTGGCGTAAGTGCTTGCGGATTTTAGCGTCTAAGGCAGAAAGAGGTTCATCCAGTAATAGAATGCGCGGTTTTACAACTAGCGCTCTTGCTAGTGCGACACGTTGTCTTTGGCCGCCGGAGAGTTGATGGGGGTATTGTTGCTCTTTGCCTTTTAGTTCGACTAATTCAATCACTCGATTAACTTGGCGTTCTATCTCCGCTTTGCCCATGCTTTTCATCTTTAGACCAAAAGCGATATTGTCAAACACACTCAGGTTTGGAAACAACGCATAAGATTGAAACACCATACCAATACCACGTTGCTGTGGCACTTGATGAGTGATCTCTTCACCATTGACCCAGATTTGCCCATTATCGACTGGATTAAGCCCCGCAAGGCTACGAAGCAGTGTTGATTTGCCACAACCGCTTGGGCCAAGGAGAGTAATGAACTCGCCTTTTTCGATTGAAAATTCGATGTTTTCAAAAACGGTATTGTCGCCAAACCGCTTAGTGAGCTGATTTACAGATACGTAACTCATAGTTATTCACTTGTATGGTTATTTGGTTCGTGTGTATCGGCTTGCGAGCCATGTACACAGGAAGATAAATAGGAAGTAAGTCATCACTAGCGCTGAGGTAAAGTGCCCGCTAGTTTGACGCATGTTGTAGAGGTAAATTTGCAGCGTTTCATAGCGAGTTCCGACCAAGATGTTGGCGAATACAAATTCTCCGAGTAGGAACGAAAACGACAAAAAAAGCGAGGCCATCAGCCCCTTACGCAGGTTTGGTAAAATGATCAGCCAAAATGCTTTGGCCGTGCTTGCGCCTAGCAGGTGGGCGGCGTCCATTAAATCGTGCAAATTGATCGCTTCGAAACTGTTGGCTATCGCTCGGTACATAAATGGTAAGGCAATCGTGAAGTACGTACCGATCAAAATCCAAGGAGTGCCAACTAACTGCCATTGGCTGTCGGCGTAAAGCTGGAGCAAGCCGACTGACGAGACGACAGGTGGCACTGCAAAAGGCAACAAGATGAGTAAGTTCATCAGTTTGTTGAGTTTAGGAAAGTAATAAAACACCACAAAGATGGCTGGAATAACCACAACAACGCTGAGTGTGAGAGCCGAGATACAGATGAACATCGAACGACCAAATGCGGCTAAGAATCGAGGATCAGTGAGCAACTGCTGATACCAGTCTAAGGTAAAGCCATCGGGTAATATGGTTGCCCCCCAACTTGAAGAGAGGGAGTAAACCAAAGTAGCAAGGATAGGGATAAGCATCAGCCCGACAATCGAATACACAACGGCCTTGTCGAACAGGGCATTGCGATTTTTGGACGAAAGTGCCGAGAGGTTACTGTTTGACATTTTTGCTTCCTGCATAGCTTTTACTAATTAGCCATTGGTTGACCATGGTAATGAACGCCAAGATCGCCATTAAGATTACTGAAATCGCCGCCGCTAAATTTGGTTTTAGAAAGAGGTCTCCGGATACTAAGCTTGCTATACGCACGGTGACTACGTTGTAGTTACCGGAGGTAAGCGCATAGACACTGGCATAAGCACCAATAGCATTGGCAATTAAGATGATGAAAGTACCAAGGAGCGCCGGTGAAAGTACCGGAAGCGCAACTTTGGCCCAGTATTGCCATGTTTTCGCACCAAGTAGTGCCGCTGCCGCTTGCCAATCATCATTCAGCGCATCAAAGGCTGGGTAGAGCAGCAGCACAGCCAAAGGAATTTGGAAATAAATGTAGAGGGTTAACAGCCCCCACTTGCCGTAGAGGTTGAAGTCTTCAATCAGACCATATTGTTTCAGCAGCAAGGTAAAAGCGCCATTTACGCCAAGGATGATGATGAAGGCGAACGCCAATGGCACACCAGAAAAGTTACTACTCATATTGGTAAAAGCGATCACACCATCACGGATTTTACTGTCGATTTTGCGTAAAGAAGAAACCAACAAAGTCGCGATGAAAATGCCCGCCAAACTTGACCAAAATGCCAGCCATAGGCTGTTGTGAAAGCCTTGCAACATAAAACTTGAATCGAATATTTCGAGGTAGTTTTCCATTGACCACTGATGATCGTAAATAAAGCTATTGTTGACCACCCATACCATAGGTGCGAGCTGGAATAGATAAAACACAATGGCAAAGGGCAACAGCCAAAGTGCGGGCTTATAACCGCTTAGTTTTAAGCGCTTTGGCTTACAGGCTGACGCGCGAGAATTGATAGATGCGGATGTCATGATAGTTTGACTCATAGTGATAACAGCTCTTTTGGCCAAGGCTTGTTGTGGGTTAAGCCGAGTAGTTGGCATACCGCGCCACACAGCTCTGTTTGTCTAACGGATGTGGCTTGGTGCGAGAAGTGGTCGCCAATAACAAATAGTGGCACTTGGCGCTCTTCTTCTAATGTTCCGCCGTGAGAGCGGTCATTGTTCATGCCATGATCGCTGGTCACCATGATTTGATAACCATCGCTTAGCCATGTGTCGATGTAGTTCGAAAGAATAATATCGGCGTGACGAGCGCAGTTTCGGTATTGTGCAGAGTCTAGTCCATGTTTATGACCAATATCGTCGATATTCATTGGATGAATCAGCAAGAAATCAGGGCGGTGATTTACGCGTAAATGTTCTGCATCGAGAAACAGAGCTTCATCAGGGTAGTGATCCCAATGATAGAAACAGCCGTGTTGAATATTGCAGCTTTCGTCATGAGTAAATCTATCTCTGACTGCGTAATACGGTGCTCGATTATATAGCTCGCTTACCCAATGATAAGCTGCGGCTGCGGTGGTTTTGCTTTGCTGCACCGCTAGGCTAAAAACAGACTCATGTATAGAAAGACGCACAACGTCGTTATTTACGATGCCGCTTTGTGCTGGTGTTATGCCAGTGAGAATGCACTCGTACAAAGGGCGAGACATTGAAGGCAATGCGCTTTGAATGGGGTATAGCGTCGCTCTTTGTTCCTCAACTAATGCATTAAGGTAGCCCATGCAATGTTGGGCTACCTGATAGTTGAGGCCATCAAGTACGACGAGGATGACCTTATTGCTCATGTTACACCTGTTGTTCGTTATTTATTGCTGGTGGATAAGCACGTTTTCTTGCCATTGACGAGGCAGTTTACGTGCTGATTTTTCCCAAGCTTTGAAATCGCTAACAGGGTGAACGTTTTGATATTGCTCGTTTGGCAGCAGTTTGGCTTGAACTGAGTCAGGCAGGGTAATACTTGAGCGAATAGGGCGAGCGTAGCCTTCGGCGAGGTTTATTTGTCCTTGGTCGCTGAAGATGTACTCTCGAGCCAGCTTAGCGGAATTAGGGTTTTTCGCGTATTTATTGATGATGGTAGTGTAGCCAGAGATGATTGAACCATCTTGTGGAATGCTCACGCTAAAGCGGTCACGATCAATTTTATCGCGGTAGTTTAGGGCGTTGAAATCCCACATAATGGCCACTTCCACTTCGCCTTTTTCAAGGTTAGCGATGTTTGGATCGGTAAAAGATAAGCGTCCTTGTTTTGCCAGTTTTGCAAAGTACTTTAAAGCAGGTTTTAGGTTTGACTCGTCACCGCCATTGGCAAAAGCTGCCGCTAAAACTGCATTGTTTGCTTGCGCCGCGACACCCACATCGCCCACGGTCACTTTGTAGTCACCATTTAAAATATCTTGCCAAGATTTAGGCGGTTGCTTAACTAAGTTGTTATTTGAAATAAAGGCAATAGTACCAGTGTAAGCTAGTGCCCAATGACCATCTTGGTCTTTTGCCCATGTAGGGATCTCATCCCATGTGCTCGGTTTATAAGCTTGAGTCACACCTTTTTTCACTGCGACGCGCGCAAAAGCAAAACCAACATCACCAATATCTGCGGTCGCGTTAGCCTTCTCTGCTTCAAACTTAGCGATTTCTTGCGCTGAGCTCATATCGGTATCTTGGTGGCTCAGGCCGTAATTTGATTTAAGGTCTGCCCAAGTATCTTTCCAGTTTGCCCAGCTATCAGGCATACCCACACTATAGACTTGGCCTTCTTGTTTTGCTGCTTGAATCAGAGTTTCTAGGTTGGCGTCTTTTGCCATGATTGAAGCGGAAAATGATGTCGCGACTAAAGAGGTAGCAATCATTAATTTGTGCGCGATTTGTGTTTTCATTGTCTCTATCCTTTTGGACTAGGTCAGTAAGTTCACTTTTTAATCCTAAGCAGGCAATGTGACGCTTTATCGCAACTTATTTGACAGTTTTTAGGCACTTATATGGCAGTTTTGCGTGATTTGGATGACGAATTTATGGCAAAAACGTAAAAGCATGATCTGTCATATTTCTGTGATGTGGTTTTTCTACAGTGAAGTGAATGACACATGGACTAGATCAGATATTTTGAGCCAAGCGCAAACACAACTCAGCCGAATTAAGACGGCACTCAAACAACAAATTGAAACCGGAATTATTAATGAGGGAGACAAGCTGCCTTCAGAAAGGGAGTTGAGTGAACTGTTCACCACAACCCGAATTACCATCAAAGATGCCCTTGTTTCACTCGCGACGGAGGGCTTGTTGTATAGAGAAGAGCGGCGAGGGTGGTATGTATCGCCGCAAAGAATTGAATATAACCCTTTGTCGCGTTGTCACTTTCATCAAATGATTCGCGAACAAAACCGGATTGCTCAAACTCAGTTAATGGATGTACGTAGTGAGATTGCCAGTGGTGATGTAGCACAAGCGCTGCAAGTGGGTGGATTCACGCCGATCCATATTATTGAGAGGCTACGCTACATCGATGGCCGCGCCGTTTTGTTTGTTGAGAATTGTATAAAAGCGGGGTTATTTAGCGGCATTTTGCAGCATGACTTAACTCAGTCGCTCACAGGGATTTACCAAACGATATTTGGTTATTTCACTTCACGATCGCGGTTTGAGGTTATTCCAACTGCTGCGCCTGCTCATGTGGCAAAGGCACTAAACCTCGCTCAGGGGCAAGCGGTATTGAAGATTTGTCGAGTTAATTACAATCAGAATGGTGACTTAATGGATTGTGAGTTTGAATATTGGCGGCCGGATGCCGTGGTGATCCGGATAGACAGTCAAGAAGAGAAGAAACGGATTGAGTCAGGGGGCGGTTGAACGCTCGTCCATGAGCGGTACAATTTATTGTGCAGCTTGGTGCTGGTAAGCTTTAAGCATTTGGTCAGGTGTCATACCTTGGTGAATTTGGTTCTTAGCTACCATTTGAGAAGCTTGTGCGATAGGCACACCCGCTTGAGAAGCTTTTTGAATCAAGTCGCCGTTAGAGCCATTGTTTGCTTGTGCACCAGCAAAAGCTGAAACAGAGAATACAGATAGAGCGATAACAAGTACTTTTTTCATAATGGGACCTTTCTTTGTTTAGTGATGGCAGCGCATTGCTGCCTTTTCGAAACTAAGAATACCGAGAACCCAATCACAAGTAGAGGAAATACGACATTTCCATTTTGGCACTATCTGTGAAGTGAATCACATTAAACCAAGTAATAAAGCAAACTATATAACGCCTTGTTGTTTTGCCATCTCGTGGGCAACTTTTGGTGCTTTCCATAAAGTCGGCAGCAAGATCAGCGACACAGGTACAGCGGTTACGACAATGAAGGATTGCAGTGCAGAGATACCACCTGACCCCATTGAAATAAGTGCAATCGCCACCACACCCATTAATACCCCCCAAAAACTACGAATCATACCGTTTGGTTGAGTCGAGCCTGTTAGTACCACACTGATGGTGTAAGTCATCGAGTCGCCTGTTGTGACGATAAAGGTGGTGGTTAAAATCAAAAATAGGATTGAAATTAACATTGGGTAAGGCAGTTGCCCGGTGATCGCCAATAGCACGCCCGGTAGGTTAAAACCTTCAAATGCTCCAGAAATCGAGCCTGGTTCCGCTAGTTCAAACGCAAGGCCAGAGCCGCCAACAATGCTAAACCAAAAACAGGTAACAAGTGGAGCAACAATGCTGATGGCGAAAATAAGCTGACGAATAGTTCGTCCTCGAGAGATGCGCGCGATGAAAATCGCCATCATAGGGCCATAGCCAAGGAACCAACCCCAGAAGAATACAGTCCACCAATCTAGCCAGTTCTTATCGCCACGATAGAGAGCCATAGGTACAAAATTGTCTACCATCTGCGCGACACCTTGCAGGTAGCCATCAATGATGAAACTCGTTGGGCCAAAGATAAGAATAAAGCCGATCAAGCCAACCGAAAGCAGAATGTTGTAACGGCTAATGATTTGAATACCTTTGCTGACACCGCTTAATGCCGATAAGGTGTACATCGCGATAGCAAATAGCACCACTGCACACTGGGTAACAAAAGTATCAGGGATCGAAAATAGTTCACTCAATGCGTAGCTAATTTGTAAACCTAAGAAACCGATCGGGCCGATTGTACCTGCTGCAACCGCAATGATGCTCGCTGCATCTGCAATGTTGCCTATCCAGCCATTAATCGCTTTGTCGCCAAAAATAGGGTAAAGCAACGTACGTGGTTGAAGCGGTAAACCTTTATCGTAATGTAGGTGCATCAATACAATGGATGACAGACCACCTAAAATCGCCCATGCAAGAAAACCCCAGTGCATAAACGATTGAGATAATGAGTTGATTGCCATCGAGCGCGCATCACTGGCACCATAAAATGGCGGAGCAGAAACAAAGTGAGCGATTGGTTCGGCCGCGGCCCAAAATACACCACCACCCGCAAGTAAGGTACACAAGACGATAGAGAGCCATTTGAAGGTGTCCATTTCAGGCATAGAGATAGCACCTAGGCGAACAGCGCCTGTTTTGCCGAAAGCTAACCAAAGGCCAATCAAGAAGTTAAGTAGCAATAGAACTTGCCAGAAAGCGCCAAACCAGTGAGTGGCGAAGCCAAAACCTTGGTTTACGAGAGAAGTAAGGGAAGATGCATCAGTGATTGTAAGTAGAACGAATCCGACTAGGAAGCCGCCACTTAACCAAAAAACAGGGTTGGTTAATTGAAGTTGGTGAAACCAAGCGTTGCTTGTTTCTGGGGGATGGGCAGCATGATAATCGATCTCGCCCATAGAAGGGTGGTCAGCAGCGTTAGTCATATCTGACATATTATGGTTCGCTATTTTTTTGCTCAGTACCCACTTTTAGCCTGTTGTTGATGTTATTAGCTATAGGTATAAGCATGTGAATTTCCCTCAATTATTTGCATAACAAAGTGTGAGGATGATCAAAAATTCGCAGATACTATCACAGAGAGGAAGAAATAGATAATCGGATTACAGCTAGATATCCGTTAAGAGAGGTATGTAGTTGGAATTAGTTAATAATTAATTTGCCCGGCGCCGCTCATCCCTGAGCGGTAAAATTAATTTGCCGGAGTGCATCGTATTGGTAGCCTGATTAGTTGTGGCTAGTACGTTTATCTTCTTTGCCTCGAATAATTGGTGCTCCTTTTACATGGCCAGTTGCAACAGCTTTTACAGCTTGGTCTGTTGTCATACCTGCTGCTGTAGCTTTTTGAATTAGGTCTCCATTAAGGCCGTTGTTTGATGGAGTAGAGCTTTCAGCGAACGCAGACATTGAGAATACAGATAGAGCAATAATTAGAGCGTTTTTCATATTTAATACCTTTAATGGTCGAATGAATTTTAGTTGAGAGTTAAATAGGTGCTTTGTTTAGTTTTGTTTCTGATCTTTAACCAAGATAACAGGGCTGTTTTTAACGTGGCCTGTTGCGACGGCTTTTACAGCTTGCTCAGTACTCATACCTGCAGCGGTAGCGTGCTGAATTAGGTCGCCATTTAGGCCATTATTCGAAGCAGTTGAATTGTTGGCGAAAGCTGAAAAAGAGAATAGTGATAGAGCGATGATTAGTACGTTTTTCATAATGGTTGCCTCTGGTTTTTTGTTTTGGTTAGCGGGTCATCCCGCCCTACATGATTAATAATAGTGCGACTTTTGTCACACTGCTAGGAAATGCATACTTTCCATTTTGGAAATCTATTGGATGTTGATCGCAAAATAGCTGGGGTAAATGCAATAAAAAACGGCTCTCGGATGATTTGACCGAGAGCCGTTAAGATACAAAACCAGTTTTAGCGGAGTGTTAGCGCAATGACATCAGAAAGATAAATCGATTAACTTGCGCTCAATACTTTATAGACAGTTTTATACAACCAATCTTTTTGAGGGTCATTTTGCTTGGCGCGATGAAAGCTCATCACACAGTTAGAATTGATGTCTGATAATCGTGGTAGTTCAATCACTCTGCAGCCTTTAGGCGTTAACTGCGCCATAGTGAAAGAAAAATGATCCGAGTCGCGCACGATGTTTTCTATTGCGATCGTATTTTCAATCTCAACGTTCGGCGCAATTTTATGGCCTAAGCTGTTGAGCCTTTCTAGCAGTGGGTAACGAACTTCATTCCAACCGGGGTTGCGGGTAACGATAAAGGGATAGTCGAGCAAATCTTCAAACGTTTGTGCAGGGTGGTCTTCACGTACGTAAAAGGCGGGGTAAACCTCGAGAATCGGTTTTTGTATGATGACTTGTGGCAGCGTTTCGTCGTAAACATTGAATGCAACAGAGTTTTCACCTTCAACCAACCGTGAGCGCGCTTCCAAGCTCCATTGACGTATAGATATCTTAGCCAGAGGCGCTTCTTTTCTTAATGCTAGGTAAAGGGCATCACCGAAGTTATCCCACATTAAGGCGGGGCCGTAGATAATGACTTCTTGTTTTAGCGTTTGGGGATTAAAGTCGCTGTGTTGGATGGAGTGGAAGGTCGCTAATATTTGTTCAAAGTGGTTGATATTGTTGTCGGTAAAGGTAGTGGGTTCAAAACCGTTGCGCGCTTGAACAAACAATGGGTCTTCAAAATGGAGTTTGAGCTTAGCTAGAATTTTACTTACCGCACTGGAAGTTTTGCCTAGTGAGTCAGCCACGAGCTTGACGTTTCTTAACTCATACATTTTTACTAGAACATAAATACTTTGAATGTCTAGGTTGTTTCCCATATCGAACGCTCTTAATTCGTTACATCTTGTATTGAATATAGGGCGGAGACGAACGTCAACTCAATGCTAACATGCTGCTTTGAGCGTGAAGTGTGCCGCATATTAACATCAATGCAATGTAACGAGGGTGAGTCAATGTTTGGTACATCGTACTGCGAGGCGTATGAGGTTGCTTGCGATGACAAATTTAGGTGCCACCAAAGAAAACGGCCGCATTGTGAGTGCGGCCACTTTTATCTTTGATTCTCTTAACCAAGGAACGAAATGTAACCTTGCAAAATGATCAGATTGACGATGTCGATGAAGAACGCGCCTACAATCGGTACCACCATAAACGCTTGTGGTGAAGGACCAAAGCGATTCACAATCGAACCCATGTTCATTACCGCTGTTGGTGTTGCTCCTAGACCAAAGCCACAGTGACCGCCCGCAATGACTGCTGCGTCGTAGTTATTCCCCATCACTTTGAACGTTACGTAGTAAGTAAAGATAGCCAAGATCACTGACTGTACGCCTAAAATCGCCAAGAATGGGATCGCTAGATCGAAGATGTTCCAAAGCTTTAAGCTCATAAGAGCCATAGCCAAGAATAGTGATAGCGATACAGTGCCGAGCATATCAATGGTTTCGGCATCGAGTTTACGAATCTTGGTGACTTCCAAGAAGTTAGTGATGATGACACCAATAAATAAGGCATAGACGAAGTCTGGGATCATTAACCACTGAATATCGTAAGTGCTTACCCACTGTTCTACGTATTTTGCTCCCGTCACACAGATGAGTAGAAAGAACAATTTCTCGACTACTTTTTTAGCCGTTACTTTGTCTTCTTCGTATTCGTTATAAGTCACTAGTTCAGGGAATCTTTCGTGGGTCTTGGCGTTACGTCCACCACAACCGTATTCAGATTCAATACCGTTTTTCTCGACCAGACGTTGTGCCACTGGGCTACCAATGATACCGCCAATGATAAGACCAAACGTGGCTGATGCCATGGCGATTTCCAGTACGTTATCGAGCCCATACACATCTTGGAATGTCTGAGACCATGCTGCGCCTGTGCCATGACCACCCGAAAGAGTAATCGAACCAGCAATAAGGCCCATTAATGGGTCTAAGCCTAGAGCCGTCGCGAGTGATACGCCCACCCCGTTTTGGATGATGATGTAGAACGAGGCAACGGCTAAGAAAATGAAAACTTTCGCGCCACCTTTGATTAGCTGAGTGTAGTTAGCCGCTAAACCGACTGTTGCGAAAAACATCAGCATGAATGTGTTTTGCAACGGCAAATCGAACTCTAGATCGATACCGTTAAAATGAAGAGCGGTGATGATGCAGGCAACGATTAGGCCTCCAACAATGGGCTCAGGTATGTTGAACTTCTTTAAGATCGGTAGCTTAGCATTAATGAAATGCCCCAAGAACAGTACACTGATGGCAACTAAAAATGATTCCAGCGCACCTACAGATATTAAATGATTCATATCGCCTCTTATTATTGTTCTCCTCATCCTCCTTAATGATTGAGTGTTAGTTAATCCTTTGTTCGGTAGTCATTTTTCTCACAATAGTTGCTGATACATACTCTAAAAGGTGGTTTCAAATGCGCCTTAGGCTAGTTTTAAGGATGCGAGTCAAGCGTAGTATGATTTCTGTGCTGTTTGCAAAGCCCTAAAATGTAAGAAGGAGCCAATTAAGCTCCTTCTGATTCTCTCGCAAGCCACGCAGAATATGCGCTGAGATGCGAATAGATCGAGTATTGTTTCTATTATTGTCAGCAATGTGGAACGATACTTTCTGAACCAAAGTTGGCTCCTTTACTTAAACAGAAAGTACACATTACTATCGAACAAAGTTCCTTCTTGCTATAACGAACAAAGCGCCAAAAGGCGCTTTTACATCTGAGTTTGCTTGTTCCCACCGTAGTTATAAAAACTCTGGCTCATGTCGTCATTAGTACGAGCCGAAACTTGGGGAAATATCAAGCTGCAACAAGTGTTGTCGCTATAACTAGGCGGGATTATAGCATATCACTGATATTTTTGTTTGTTTTAGTGCTACGTGCTGATTTTATGGTCAATGTAGATGTCATTTGCTGCTAAATGTTTTTGATTTAGAAGAAATAATCGTCGAATGCGGTGTGACTCGTCAGGACGTTTCAACGGTATATATGAGCTTTAACAGCAGGTATTTTTACTCATTTGGAATAGAGAGCGAGCAACGACACATAGTGACGCAATTTTCCCTACCTTTTGGTGACACTGAACCATACTTAAAGTGGGCGATTTACGGAGGGGATACGTCATCGGCAAGAAGATTATGCAGGGCATTCACTGGGCGCTGTTATTGTTACCCGCCATGTTATGGGGCTATTTTACTCTTAATGATGGTATATGGTGGATAGAAAATATAATTGGCTATCCTGCGTTATTTGCGGTGGGTTATAGCCTTTGGTGCCTGATCATGCTGATGATTAAACATTGGCTAAAAGCAGGTATATGCGCCTTATTGGTCGGCTGTTTTCTGCTGCTTTCTCCTAGCCAAAGTCGAGATCTGTTTGCTCGATGCGATAATCCTTTGAGCATCATTCAGTACAACCTGTTTTACTCCAATCCCAATCTGAATCAGCTGATAACTTATCTGATTCAAAATCCTGCTGATTTGGTGGTGTTACAGGAGGTTTCTCCGTCAGTTGGGGAGAGGCTACAAACCTTAACGGATATCTATCCCTACTATTATGGCGGTCAACCGGGTGTCGGCTATCCCTCAAGTCAGATGATCTTAAGTCGCTTTCCATTAGAGCAAGCTTCGGTTTATACCACACCAGATCAACAGCATGTCATTTTCTCTACATGGCAAGCAGGTAAGCAAAGTCCGTTGCTGCTTGTGAGTGCTCACCCCGTATCGCCTAGGAGTGAAGAGTTATGGCATCGAAGAAACGCAATACTTGCTACGATTGAGTCGTTGTTGGATCAGTATGAGAGCCGAGAAGTATTGGTCGTGGGGGACTTTAATCTTTCCGCTCGAAGCCTACGATTTATGCGTTTGTTCTCGGGCTTTCAAACCGCGCCTGTCGCAAGTTGGCCAATATGGGCACAAAAGATGGAAACGCCGTCATGGTCGATGGTGGCGATTGATCATCTGTGGTTGAGGTCGACGCAAGGAACGCGGAAAATATGCACTCGGCACAGTCAAGCCGTGCCGAGAGGGTCTGATCATCGCATGGTGGTAACCAAAATAGGGTACTAATCGAGAGATTTCTTAAAGCGCTTAGAGGCGATGAGTAACCCTAGAACAGTAAATGTGGCTAACCAAGCGGTGTCTCGCCATAAGTCCATCAAATCCGCTCCGCGTAATACAATGCCCCGAATCAATCGCATAAAGTGAGTGGCAGGCAGTGCTTCTGCTATCCATTGCGCGGCGACGGGCATGCCTTCATACGGGAACATAAAACCCGAGAGAAGAATCGAGGGCAGCAAGATGAATACTGTCATCTGCATGGCTTGCAACTGCGTGCTAGCGATAGTCGAAATCACAAGACCAAGAGTTAAACTTGCGGCGATAAAGAGTAGCGTCCCTAACAGAATTTGGCTCAATGCGCCGTTTATCGGCACGCCGAAAATGAAGTGTCCGAGCCCTAAAATGATGGCGACTTGGATCAAACCAACGAAAATATAGGGAATGATTTTCGCCACCATCAACTCAAATGAGTGAATCGGTGTGGTGATCAACAGCTCTAAATTGCCTCTTTCCCTTTCTCTTACAATGGCGGCGCTGGTAAACAGAATCATGGTCATAGTCAGTATCACCCCGAGTAGACCGGGCACAATATTGACCGCCGAACGCTGGCTAGGGTTGTAGAATAAAGCCACTTCAAAGGTTTTGTGTGTACTGGGCTTAATTTCAAAATCGAAATCGGTTAATGGCATGTTTTGTAGTGACATGATGGCACTGCTGATCATGGTATCTGAGCCATCTACAATCCATTGACCAAGTACTTCACCTTGCGCCATCCGTTGAGTGAGATCTTTCGGCAAGACCAAAGCGGCGCGTACATCACCTTGTTGTATGGCTTGTTCGGCTTGTTTTGCTGTTGCGAAGCGATGAGTAATTGCGACTACTTGCGTCACTCGAACTGACTCGGTAATCACTCGCCCAGCGGCACTTTGGCTTTGGTCAACCACAGCAACTGGAATGTCGCGCACATCAGTATTGATGGCAAAGCCAAATAGCAACAGTTGGATGAGCGGGATCATCACCACCATGCCAAAGGTGATGCGGTCTCGAGAGAGTTGGCGGATCTCTTTGATCATGACCGCTTTCATTCGGGCGATTGAACGTATCATTGCCTGCCCTCCCCAGTTACCGTGACGAAGACATCTTCAAGACTTGGTCGTGCTAAATTCATTTCAGCGTTAGCTAGCTCTGGAAACTGCTCTGCTAACCATTGGATTGGCTGTTCAACGTGATCACGAATGAGAACCCGTAACCGAATGCCAAGCTGCGCGGCTGAGCGAATTTCTTGTTTGGCTAACAGCTTCTCTTTTAGGGCTCTAAGCTGCGGTGCCTTTACTTCAACAATGTTGACGCCCATATCAGCCATCAGCTGCTCTGGCTCGCCATCGGCACGAATCAGGCCAGACTCCATAATCGCGAGCCGATGGCAGCGCTCGGCTTCATCCATATAGTGAGTTGTGACCAAAATGGTGGTGCCTTGGTCGCTTAAATCAAACAGCTGTTCCCAAAACTCGCGGCGGTTTTCAGGATCGACCGCAGAGGTCGGCTCATCTAAAAACAGTAACTCAGGTTTATGCATCGTCGCTGCTGCTAACGAAAGGCGCTGTTTCTGACCACCGCTCATCCCACCTACACGCTGTTTACGGCGTTGGTCGAGGCCGTAGGTTGCAAGTTGTTCATTGATACGTTGTTTAAGATGATTACTCGGCATACCGAAAATCTGACCAATGAACTGTAGGTTCTCTTCTACGGTTAAATCATCGTATAAAGAGAACTTCTGTGTCATGTAGCCAATCTTTAGTCTGAGTAGTTCTGATTGTTTGGGGATCTCTAGGCCTAGCACATCCACATCGCCTGAGGTTGGGCTAAGTAACCCCGTAAGCACACGAATAGTCGTCGATTTACCGCAGCCATTCGGCCCTAAAAAACCATAGATGCTGCCTTTAGGGACATTTAAGTTAATACCTTCAATAGCCGTAAATTCGCCAAATTTTCTCACCACGTTTTGCGCGGTAATTGCGTATTCGCTCATGGTTACTCTCCCGCTAAATCGACTTGGGCAGGGATTCCAGATGGCAGTTTGAGTGCACTTTCTTCTAAGTCAATTTCGGCTAAATACATCAGGCGCGAACGTTCTTCTTCCGTTAGGGCGTAATAAGGTGTGAATGAAGGTTCCGTAGCGACCCAACGAACGGTTCCCTGATAAGGTTGTTCGATACCATCAACATGAACATTAACGGCGTTACCCGGTACAAAATTGACTCGGTAGGTAGCGGGTACGTATACGCGTGCGTAGGGCACTCGGCTCGCTTGAATGACTGCAACAATCGCGTTCATTGGTACGCGTTCACCTAAGTTGTATGGCAGGTTATCTAAAATGCCATCGCGGGTGGCGACAATTGTTAATTCGTCCAATTTTTGCTGTTGAAGGGAGACTTCTGCTTTGGCTGCGGCTAGTTCTGCCTTGGCTTGCTCAATATCTTCAGGGCGAGCCCCCGCGGTGAGTTTACTGAACTCTTCGTTAGCCGATTCTAATTCCGCCCTAGCTGAGTCACGACCAGCCAAAGCCGCGTCTTTTTCGGATTGGCTAATCAGTTTTTTGTTCACCAACTCCGCTTTTCGTTGATAATTTTTTTGTGCTTCGGTTAATTGAGCTTCTGCCAGTTTTACGCGTGCGGCTGCTGCTGCAATATCTTCGGGGCGTTCACCATTGGTTAGTTTAAGAAGGTAAGCGCTAGCTTTTGCTTGAGAGGCGATAGCCTGCGCTAACATGGCTTGTTGGTTTTTGTTATCCAGCCTAACTAACACTTGCCCTTGAGTCACTGCTGACCCTTCCACTACGGGGAGTTCGCGGATTATCTCATTGCTGGTGGCGGTAAAGGTTACCCTATCTCTCTCTAACGTCCCGAGAGCTTTGGCCGTTTCATTTGAGTTACAGCCACTTAAAATGGAGATGAAAGTGAGGGCGAGAAAGATGCGTTTCATAGTGAAAACCTCAGGCTGTTTCCGTTGCTGTTACTATCACTTAGAAAGATAAACATGACAGTGAAAGTTCGAAGAATAATTAAGCTACCTACTTAGGGTAGACTGATTTATAAGCTGAGGAAAAGAAAGATAATTAACCAAATATTCATCAAGTGATGAATTAAACGAAGTGGTTGGGCTACAGGCACAAAAAAGGGCCCGAAGGCCCTAAATTACATCACACTTAAATTACTTAGTGTACGATTGTGCAATGTTGTCGATACGTTCGTTCGCGCGTGCTGCTTCCTCTTGAGCTGACATAGCTGCATCGCCAGATTTACCTACTTCTGATTTCAGTGATTGTACTTCTTGGCTAAGCTGGCTTACTTGGTTGCTTAGTTCATCAAGCTTGGCAGTCGTTGCCTCGTTATTGCCTGAAGCACAACCCGCTAGGATAAGTACTGAAGACACTGCAGCTGCGATAAACATTTTGTTCATGATTGAACTCCTTGCATTGGTAAGTATTAGTTTTGTTTTACACCTTACGAGGTATAGCAGATCAATTGTAGTTCTAAATTTTTGTTTAGAGTAGTAGCGAAAAGTCAAAATAATCCAAGAATTTAGCCAGCGTATTGAGTCAAAGTGGAATTTTGGTTGGCGAGAAAGATGAAATGGAAGCCGTTTTAGTTGATTATTTTATGTGATCTCTATCCAGATCGGTCTGTTTCGAGGTATCATTACGCGTTTAATTTTCATCGTCGCTAGAAGCGACATTCAGCATTTTGGAGAACACTTTGCAATTTAAAGATTTAGGCTTAGACAATCGCTTGTTAAAGACTTTGAACCATTTTGATTTTAAGAAGCCGACGACCATTCAGCAACAAGCCATTCCTGTGGCTATCGCTGGAAAAGATCTGCTGGCATCATCAAAAACGGGTTCAGGTAAGACTTTGGCATTTGTTCTACCTATGTTGCATAAATCGCTAAAATCCAAAGCGTTCTCTGCTAAAGATCCTCGTGGTTTGATTCTTGCGCCAACGCGTGAGCTTGCTAAACAAGTATATGGTGAGCTCCGCACTATGTTGGGTGGCTTAAGTTACGATGCAACTCTAATCGTTGGTGGTGAAAACTTTAACGATCAAGTAAAAGCGCTGCGTCGTTACCCTAAGTTTATTGTTGCTACGCCAGGGCGTTTAGCAGACCACTTAGAGCACCGTTCTCTTTACCTTGATGGTTTGGAAACATTGGTTCTAGATGAAGCTGACCGAATGCTGGATTTAGGTTTTGCGCCTGAGCTACGTCGTATTCATAACGCAGCGAAGCACCGTCGTCGTCAAACGCTTATGTTTTCAGCAACGCTGGATCACGCAGAAGTGAATGACATTGCTTCTGAGATGCAAAACGAGCCTAAGCGCATTGCGGTAGGCGTGTCGAACCAAGAGCACAAAGACATTACTCAGAAATTCTACCTATGTGATCACTTAGATCATAAAGAAGCGATTCTTCTACGTGTATTGGAAGAAGCTGAGTACCGTCAGGTCATTATCTTTACTGCAACACGTGACGATACCGAGCGTCTGACGACTAAGCTGAATGAACTGAAGCTAAAAGCGGTAGCACTAAGTGGTAACTTAAATCAGGCTCAACGTAACACCATCATGAGCCAGTTTGAGCGTGCTGTGTTCAAGATTCTGGTCACTACAGACGTTGCGTCACGTGGTCTAGACATTGCGAACGTCACTCACGTAATCAACTTTGATATGCCTAAGCACACAGAAGAGTATGTACACCGTGTTGGTCGTACTGGCCGTGCAGGTAACAAGGGTGATGCTGTTTCTCTAGTTGGCCCGAAAGACTGGGCGAGCTTTAAGCGTGTTGAGACCTACCTACAACAAGATCTGGCTTTCTCTGAGCTAGAAGGCTTGAAAGGTAAGTTTAAAGGTATCAAACCACGCAAACCTGATATGCGTAACAAGAACAACGATTACCGCAACAAGAAGGCTAAGCCACAAGCGAAGAAAACGGCTAAGAAGCCGGCGAAGCGTGATAAAGGCTTCTATCAAAATGTTGCAGTGGGTGACTCTGTCTTTATTCCTAAAAAGAAAGTGGCACCGAAAGTCGACGACGAGTAAGCCTCCGCTTTGTAGACAATAGAGAACAAAAAAAGCTGCCAATGGCAGCTTTTTTGTTATTACGAAAGTTAATCGTAAATCGTTGGGATAGGTTGACGCTTATGCTGAGTGATCGTGTAAATATGCACTAAGCGATCGCTTGCCTGTTGAGAGACCGGTTTACCTTCTAAAAAGTCATCAATTTGATCGTAGGTAAGACCAAGCGCATCTTCATCTGCTTTCTGTGGCGCGAGCTCTTCAAGATCGGCTGTGGGTACTTTTTTCACTAAGTGCTCTGGTGCACCGAGTGTTGCTGCTACCTCACGAACTTGGCGCTTGTTAAGGCCAAACAGCGGTGCGAGGTCACATGCGCCATCGCCAAACTTGGTGTAGAAACCGGTAATATTTTCCGCAGAATGGTCGGTGCCAAGCACTAATCCACCCACATACCCAGCGATTTCATATTGAGCGACCATACGTGCGCGTGCTTTTACGTTACCTTTTACGAAATCCACTTTTGCGCTGTCAGCAGGCAAAAGGTCTGTGCCTTCTAATGCTACGTGAGAGGCCGCGTGTAAACCATCAACGCCTTGTTTGATGTTTACCGATACAGAATGGCTTGGTTGGATGAACTGTAACGCCGTTTGTGCTTCATCTTCATCTTTTTGCTCGCCGTAAGGTAAGCGAACTGCGATAAATTGGTAACCGCTGCCGTGTTGTTCGTTGAGCTCGTTTACGGCTAACTGCGCTAATCGACCACAAGTCGTGGAATCCACACCGCCACTGATGCCAAGTACCAGTGATTTGCAGCCTGAATCGGTTAGTTTACGTTTGATAAATTCAACTCGGCGAGTGATTTCTAAGTGAGGGTCAATCGACGGTAGGACGCGCATCTCATCGCGAATCAACTGTTCCATTAGTTTTATTCCTGCAAGCGTTATTAATTGTAGTGATATTCGTAGTATCATACCTCAATCAATACAGTTTGGGGCGTTAATCTCAAGCATAGCTACATTCTTAATAGGTTTTCCCATGTCTAAAATTGCTGTTTTCGGTAGTGCATTCAACCCACCTAGCTTAGGCCATAAGAGCGTTATTGAATCACTACAGCATTTTGATCGCGTGTTACTGCTGCCAAGCATTTCCCACGCATGGGGAAAACAAATGTTGGATTATTCGCAGCGCACTAAGCTTGTCGATGCATTTATTGATGACCTTGCCTTACACAACGTATCGCGTAGCCAAGTGGAAGAAGATTTGTTTGAACAAACGGGCCAAGCGGTGACGACGTTCGCAGTATTAGAAGCGCTGCAGCAGCAATCGCCTGACGCTGAGCTTACTTTTGTGATGGGGCCAGATAACCTATTCAATTTTAGTAAGTTTTATAAATCAGATGAGATTGTACGTCGTTGGTCAGTGATGGCATGCCCTGAAACAGTGGCCATACGAAGCACTGATATTCGCCACGCTTTGCAGAAAAATCTACCAATAAATCATCTTACCACCCCTAAAGTTTGCTCTCTTCTGGCCGACAATAAATATTATTAACTAGGGTGTGTTGACCTTTCGAGCTGATTTTTGCAGCAATTTGTAGGTTATTTATGCAAGGCATAGGCTTTGAAATGTAGTTACTCTACCTGATAAGCCTGTAACGCCGCAGAAAGGGCCTACAAATGCTGCCCAAAGGGTTCGACTAAAAGCGTTTTACTCTTTGCCGAGTGGATTTTGCTTATAATGCTAGGCTACAAGCCTCTCTCCGCGATTAAAACGCTTTTATCTCGAACAAAATTTAACCGCGAAAGATCAACACACCCTGAACTATCATCAAGTGTGCAGTATGGTGATTGACCACTGCCTCTGATTACTGAGGTGATTATGGCTAAAAATAGCATTTGGCTGGTTTTTGGTCTGTTTTCGGCTGCTGCCCAAGCGACTTGTTTATCGAACAACTCGGAATTTCACTTTCAATCAAACCAGTTTGAGTCTGTGAGTTCAGAGTGTTATCTGTATTTTGCTAGTGATTCGCACATGGATGAAATCATTAATGGTGAAGCATACCTAGCCCCTGAGTATCAATCAGATAAAGCCAAGTATTGGTCTGACTGGGTATTTAAATCGGAAAATAGCCCGTTGCTGACTCAGCAAGTATCAGACAGTTATTTTGGTATCGGTGTGTGGATGCCAGATGAGATCGAGCGTGAACGCAACCATCTTTCGACCGAAGAATATTTGATGAGTCATGGCGTGCAATTTAGCGTGGGTATTGGCGACAAAAAGCCGGGAGAGCCCCGTATGCGTTTAGATTACCTATGGCACAGCGAAACCAGTGATAGCTGGTCAATGCAAATTGAGGTGCCGTTTTAACGGCACCATTTAAATTTAAGCATTACCGACATTACGTAGTGTCGATTGAATATTCGAGTGATGGCTAATAATGGCCAGTGGGGTTTCCGGACGAGAGAAGTAGTAGCCCTGTATCAGGGTGCAACCCATCTGATAGAGTTTTTGTAGCACTTCTTCGCTTTCCACTCCTTCGGCAACTAACTTCACTCCCAGCTGATTGGCCAGCTGAATGATCAATGACACGAGTAACTCAGATGTTTCGTTATACAACAGCTTATCGATAAATGAGGCATCTATTTTGATGCAATCAATCGGATAGTTATGTATGTATTTCAAGCTTGAGTAACCCGTACCAAAATCGTCTAGAGCAATAGTAAACCCCTGATTACGCAGCTTATCCAGTAGATAGCGAGCCTCGTTGGTTTGCGAGAGTAAGACTGTCTCGGTTAACTCAATGGTAAATTCATCCGGAGTATAGTGGTAACGGGCAATGGTCGAAGTTAAATGCTTGGTATAGCGGGCGGAGTCCGCAAGCTCATGGGCGGAGCAGTTAATGCTTAAATGCACTTTGTAGCCCAAGCCTTTCTCTAGCTCTTTCTTTGCTTGGCAGGCAAGTTCTACGATTCTTTCGCCTAATTCGACAATCAAGCCTGACTGTTCAGCGGCCTCGATAAACTCTCCGGGGTAGATTGCCCCTAAAGATTCACTTTTCCAACGGGCGAGAATTTCAAAATGATCCCATCGGTAACTATCTCTATCGACGATGGGTTGCAGTAAGACGTAGATTTCACCACCGATTGCTGCTCGGTCTAGCTCATTACGCAGAGCATCGATAACCATGGTTTCACGGTGATATTGTTTACTTAAATGGGTATCGTAATTTTTGATTTTCTCGTTAGAGCTTTGCTTACAATCTTTCAGCGCCAATGAGGAATGGAGAATGATTTGGTCGGCACTCAACCGATGATCGGCTTTACGCGCAAGGCCAATACTGACATTGATTTTGATGGAATGAGAAGAATCTTGATAACCTTCGTTAAGCTTGGCGATGATCTTTTGGCAAATGGTTAACGGGTCACTTGAGAAGGTGATAAAGGCAAATTCGTCTCCGGCGATGCGGTAAGCATGATGATGGTCGGGTAACGCGTCTTGAACGGTTTTCCCGACAAATTTAATGACTTGGTCGCCAATGTAATTACCATATAAATCATTGATTGATTTGAAATCATCAATGTCGATATAGGCCAGCGTGAAGGGGCTAGATTGCGTGTCAGACAGCCTTTCAAGTTGATTCGATAGATAACCGCGATTGTGTAAACCGGTTAAATTGTCGTGTGATACTTCGTGGCTGAGTTGATTGACTAAGCTTTTAGATCGCGCAGACAACCATTTGGAACGCAGTGAATGCATTGCCAGATTGGCAAACATTTTATGGTAATCGATCAGTTCTTTACTCTCTTCAATAGGATGAGTAAAGGTAGAGAGCAGAATACCAAGAATATCGCCATTGCGGCTTTTCAACGGAACGCCGATATAGGCTTCTACATCATTGTTCTGTAGATAAACATCTCGCGGAAACTGCCCAGTGATATCGTGAGTGTAAATACAATACGCTTGGTTAGATTTCCTCACCATATCACAAGGTGTGTCTGCCAATGAGTAACTAAATTGTTGGCGTATTTCTTTACCACAGGCAAATGAAAGGGTTTGGGCAGTGTTGTTGATCGTATCGATTTCGACAATACATGAGCACTGCGTTGAAAACTTTTCATGCAGCGTCAGAGTTAATTTGTGCAGTAATTCCGGTCCATCAAGGGAGATGATATCGTTGATAATATCGAATTCCATCATCTGTACCGGAGCGTTGAGCCTAGCCATACGAGTTCTCCCTATTGATAGTGATCTTTGTCACTTAAAATTTAGAATTCGCATGGTTAAATATGGTACACGTCGCATATGTTTGCAAATGCAAACTTGTTACCTAAACAAAGTTAGTCGGTCAATCGGCTACGAAGATAGTCTAAAAACAGCTGTGTACGCGTATTTTGGTAATCCAGTTTGGGGTGGTAGGCATAGACGGTTGCTTCATCAGCGGTAATGTCAGGCAAAATGCGTTGGAGCTGACCTAGTTTTAGATCTTCTTTAATCATCACATCATTGGTGAGTAATATGCCCATACCACTTTTAGCCGCGTAGAACAGCGCTTCAGGGTTAGTCGTGGCGAAGTTGCCTGACAGAACAATGCGCTTTCCTTTCGAGAGTTTAATCTCTCTTTGTTGGTATTCCCCCCAGTTCAACATGTTGTGTTGCGTCAGTTCCTCAGTGGTTTTAGGTTCACCATGTTGTTCTAGATACTTTGGCGAGGCGTAAAATCCCGCTTTGTGCTCAAATAGACGTGTCGCTTTAAAGCTTAATGAGTTGAGTTGATCAATTTCACGGCTGATAAACAGATCGAGGCTTAGCCCGGGAAGCTGACCCGGTGTTGTAGTAATCAGCTTGATACTGATATCGGGGTAGAGCTGCAAAAATCCGTCGAGGTGCTGTACCAAGAATTTTGAGCCAACTGCTAAGGTCGCGCCGATTTTTAAACATCCAGCAGGGGATTGATCAACTGAGCGAGTTTCATCCACAATCGATTGCCACCCTTCAAGGTGGACTTGAGCACGTTGATAAAATAGAGCGCCAGCTTCTGTTTGTGTCACCGAGCGTGTGGTGCGTTTTAATAGTTGAGTACCGATACGCTCTTCGAGCCAATGGACTCGTTTGCTGATGGCCGAGCTGGTGGTATTCATTCTACGCGCGGCGCCGTTAAAGCTTCCTTCCTCCACGACCAATAGGTAACTTTGTACACTTTGCTGCCAATCCATTTTTGCCCCTTAATTACTTCCGGATAGGAACTAATCAGTTTCCACACCAGTCTATTATCATTTTTCAGTGTACAATTTAAACTGGATAGCATGAAAATCAAGCAAAACACTTCCTTTCGGAAAACGCCGTTATTGCTTGCGATGATGATCATTGCGACTGGTCAAGTTGGTGTTGCCATTTATCTTCCCGCCTTGCCACAGATCAGCCAATCACTCAGCGTAACTCAAGCAGACGTCCAACTATTAGTGACACTCTACCTCGTCGGGTTTGGAGGGTCTCAGCTATTCTACGGCCCATTGTCGGACGCGATAGGTCGCCGTCCGGTCTTTATTATTGGGCAAGGTATCTATTTGCTCGGTACACTGATTTGTGTGCTGTTTTGTTCGTCTCTAATAGGGTTGATCGCCGGGCGTCTACTGCAAGGCTTAGGCTCGGGAAGTGCGTCGGTGTTAGGGCGGAGTGTACTCCGCGACAGCTATGATGGCGCGCATTTAACCAAAGCCCTTTCTTATATCTCAGTGACTGCCTCTGTCATGCCCATTTTCGCACCAGTATTGGGCGGTTGGCTTACCTTCCAACTTGGATGGCAATCGGTCTTTGTGTTCGTTTTGATCTATTTGGTGGCAATCTTCTGCTTAGGTTTAAAAATATTGCCTGAAACACTGCCTTACGCGCCGTCTCGGTTTAACTGGAAAAACGTTGGCCAGCAATATTTAGCGCTTATCGCGAATAAACAAGTGATAAGCAGTGCGAGTTACAACTGGCTTAGCTATTTGGCGGCGTTAGTGTCTTTATCGGTATTGCCATTTATATTGCAGCAAACGCTCGGTTTGAGCGCGGCTGAATATGGCACCTTAATGATTGTGCCTTCAATGGGGCTGATGGTTGGCAGCGTCAGTTTGAATATATTGAGTCGCTATATCGCGCGTCGGCATATTCTCACCGGGGCGATCTTGATCATCGCCATGTCCGGAGCTTGGCTCACTTTGCTGCCATTGAGTTTGTTTAATCTGATTTGGGCATTTACTTGGTTGACTGTCGCTCAAGGTCTTTCGTTTCCGATATCAATTAGCATGCTGCTTGAACCGCACAAGAAGCAAGCTGGAGCAGTGTCGGCACTGTCTGGCTCAGTTCAAATGGGCTTATCGGGCATATTTGGAGGTTACTTGGTGCAGCATTGGATTCAAACCCAGTTTTCGTTGGGCGTGTTTTACCTATTGGTGGCGACCATTATGATGAGCGTTTTAGTTTCTACTCGTTCAGCGGTTTATGCCCAGCAGCCAAGTGTGTAATTTCTTGCATCAAACGGCACGGTTCGTTGTACAATGCGCGTCAGTAATTTGAGTGAACCAGAAAAGGTCAGTCCATGGAACACAAACAGTTTGAAGCGCTAGTAAAGCAATTGTGTGAGCAACCTGCTTTGCCACAAGCGTTAGACATTCTTAAAAGCAGTGAAGATTCAGAAGTCGCAGAAGCGGCGAACTCGCTTACTGGTCAGTTTGCTTTAGCAGAAGTAGAAGGCGAGCAGCGCATTTATCACGTATCAACCTTAACTAACGAGCAAGGCGAACAAGAAGAGTTTGTTGAGCATGTAATGAATGAAGGTGACGATGTCATTCGATTCGTTGCTTGGTTCTTTGATGCGATGTTTGAAGTGAAGCGCAAAGATACCTACCAAGCGGCCGGTAAAACTTACCAGCAGCCAAAGCGTGCGTAGCGACCGACATTTAAAAAGCCCTAACCGATGGTTAGGGCTTTTTTGTATTAGCTGTTCGCTTCTAGGTTAACGACATTATCAGGCACTTGGTTGAGCCCTTTTTCTGCAAGCCATGCTTGCAAGTTATCGGCACCGCCTATGTATTGCCCATCTAGCCAAATCTGCGGAACGGTCACAGGGGTTTTCATCCCAATGATGGCTTTCACTTCAGGGATCATGCGATAAAGCGCCGCGCTATCTTTTACGACATCATGGTACTCAAAATCGATCCCCGCGTCGTTAAGCATCTTCTTCGCTTTAACGCAGTAAGGGCAGGTTGCTTTACCATAGACAATATTACCTTTCAGCGTATCGCGTTTCGTCCATTCTTGGATAACTGACTGAACCAAAACACCGCGATTTAATGCTTCACCTTGGCTGACGACTTTTCCTTCTACCACCAGAATCGGAGCATGCCATGAGCCTAGCTTTAATGGCTCCCACCAATGGGAAAGCCAATCTTTGACTTCCAGTTCAACAGGAACATCAGCCAATTCATTGTCGAAGGTGTCTTGTAAGATATCTTTGGTTAGTGTGCACTCACCACAAGGGATATTTACCTTGAAAGGCCCCCAGCTACCCGCCCAACGATATAGAGTAATTTTGATTGGCTTTGTCATAACTTTGTCCCCGCAACGTACCGTTATTATCAGATTAAGTAATGAATTACTGATTTTCCAAGTTATTACCAATCTGCATGTTCACTTTTGTCAGGCTGGTATATTCAATAAGAACGGTAGGATGAGCATTTTATTTCACTGAACGAGATTTTTTACTTTCCCATTGCGTAATAAACGCTACAGAACCAATAATAATGAACGCCCCAAGCCACAATCTACCTGGTGGAACCCAACTAAACACGAGCCAACCTGCAAGTACGTTGAGTGGCAATTTAGCATGATCGAATGGCTGAACAAAAGAAGCATCGGCAACCGAATAAGCTTTAACGATGGCCCATTGAGCAAAAGCGGTCGCGATACCGGCTGCGAGCAAAATCCCCCACAATGACGCACCACTTGGTGTTTGCCAGTCAGGCAGTGCGAGCAGAATATTAAATGGCGTGATGAGGATGAGTAGGTACACCACCATGGTTGACGGTGAATCTTCAGAGGATAGCTTTTTAACCATCAGTGAGTAGCAGGCCCAAAAAAACGCTGCGCCGACGGGTAACAGTGTCGCCCAGCTGAATCCATCAGCCCATGGCTCTAGAATGATCATTGCACCGATAAAACCCGTTAGCGTGGCTCCCCAACGAGCAAGCCCCACTTTTTCTTTGAGAAATAACCCAGATCCAATCGTAGCAAACAGTGGAGAGGTCATTAGTAGCGCAATACCTTGCCAAATTGGAACTGGATAAGCGAGCGCCCACAACCAAAGCTGAATGCCGATTACCGACAAGAACACGCGGAAAATATGCAAGCCAAGGTGCTGGGTTTTTAAGGATTTGCGAATACCCAGTGTCTTGAGGTAAGGCAAAATAACCACGAGCGCTACTGCGTATTGCACTAAGGCAACGGTCGTTGATGATAAGCCATAGTTAATACTAGCAACTTGGGCCAAGCTGTTGACGATAGCAAAGGCCAAGCCAGCGCTGAGCATCCAGCTTGCCCCTTGAATAGGGTGATGATTGGGTGTCATATAATTCGAATTAAGTTTGAATATCGCAATAATGGTTGGCGAAATCATACTGCCTTTTCTGGTCAGCTACCTTAGTTTTTTGAGCGATTAATCATAACTACTGAGAATATAACCAAAATCATCCCTAAAGCGTGCCAGAGAGTGAAGGCTTCACCGAGCAAAATAACCGCGGCAGTTGCCGTTACCGCAGGGCCAATATTGTTCGATAAACTCAGCTCGGTAGGTGACAGTCTCGCCATGGCCGCGGCAACAAAATAAGAGGGCAGGACGGTACAAAAAACACCTAAGAATATACCTAGCGCAATGAGCTCGATTGACCAATTGGCAATCGTGGTATCACTGAGAATAAGGTGAATCAATATCGCTATGCCTGCGCTTCCCATGCCAATGCTGGTAAATAGTGAGCTACCTAGCTGACCGATAAGAGGTTTACTCGCGACAAGGTAAATGGCGAACACTAAGGCAGACCCAATGGCGAATAACGCGCCATAGCCAACGTCAGGTCCAAAGGTTTTCAGATCGTGACTGATGATCAAAGCGATACCGCCATAGCCAAGCAATGTCGCGCCTATTACGGTTCTATTTGGTTTCTGACCAAAAGCAAACCAACTGATAAGTACCACGAAAGAAGGAAACAAAAAGATAAGCAGCCGTTCTAACTGAGCTGAAATGTACTCCAGTGCCGTGATATCAAGAAAACTTGCCACGTAATAGCCAAGCACACCAATCAAAGCCGCTTTTAAACCCGATTGTTTGATTTTTTCCCGGTTGCTGGCTTGTCGAGCAAGCCAAAACAGAGTGATAAGGTAAACAGGTAACGAACTCGCCGCTCGTAATGTCATGATCGCAGTAACATCAGCACCATGTTGATACGCGAGCTTGACTAAAATCGGCTTGAGAGAGAACAACAGGCAGCCGATCAAGGCGAAGATGATGCCCACTTGATGAGTGGTTAAAATAGAGTTGAAGCGATAAGTGGTGACTTGAGACGGTTTTTCCATTCACACGTTTCCTGTTTAAGTGTTAAAGGCTACGAGTGAATGTATGGTCTGGCTACATATCTCGTAGCCAGACATAGGTTTACCTACCGGCTAAGAGGCATAAGCAGTAGGAGCCATAGAGCGATTGGGCGGTAAGTAAACATAAGCATTGTTCCTTAGGGTGAACATTCAGGTTAACAATTGCGCAAATTATATGCAACCCATGTTATCGAGCAGGGTTATGTTCCATTTTCTGCTCAACTTGCTTAAATGCACGCTGGTACATCAGCCACGCACTCAAGCCTGCAAAAATGTTGCCTGCTAACGCCCCCCAAAATAGCCCTTGTATTCCGCCCAACCATGAGCCGACCCATAAACACGGTAAAAAGAACATAAATAAGCGCAAAGCCGAGATGGTGAGTGCGGTATAAGATTTACCCAAAGCGTTGTTAATGGAGACCATCAGCATACAAATGCCAAGCGGCCCCAAGCTCAACGGAACAATCATTAGATGCCAAGTTAGGATCTGTTTTACCTGATCTTCGCTGGTCATTACCGTGGCGAGAAGATCGCTGGTGAGCCAAGTTAGTGCCGCAATCAAAAGTTGCGAGCCAAGAACAAATTTGCACGCAATAGAAACCAAGCGTCGGATGTCATCCAGTTTTTGTGCACCTAGCATACGCCCAACCATTGGTGGCATCGACATGGTGAGCGCAAGTACTGACACGATAGCGAAGAATTCATACCGCGAGCCGAGCGCCCACGCCGCAACCGCTGCCGTACCATAGCTTGCCAATAGCTTAGTTGCGAGCATGGATGAGAGTGGTGGTAGCAATTGGCTAATCATTGCTGGGCCCATAATGTTGCCAATCGAGCGCAAACTTTTTGCTACGTTGAGATCGCTCCAGTCAAAGCTCATCCAGTGCTTTGCGGTTACCTTTGGTGCGACAACCAAAATACCAATGCCAAACGCCAAGATGGTAGCAATCGCTGCGCCATTAATTCCCATATCTAAGGTGAAAATAAAAATAGGATCGAGGATAAGGTTAAGTAGGCTGGTGATCATCATCATCGTCCCAGGCAACATGGTATTACCATTGGCGCGACATACGCTGTATAAAAAGTAGAGCAAAGCCCCTGTCCATGAGCTGATGAGCCAATAAATCCAATAGCTTTCGACAATCGGCAGCACACTTTCTGGTGCGCTCAGTAACAGCAAGATAGGTTCACGAATCAGATATAGCAGAACCCCGAATAACGCGACCCCGACAGAGCCCATCGCAATCACAAGCCCGCCGAGTTGCTGTGCGTAGCGTGTTTGATCGGCGCCAATGGCTTTTGCAATGACTGCGGTGGTGGCGATACCCAAACCGACTTGCAGGCCGATGATGACCATTTGAATCGGTAACGTGAAACCTTGAACCGCGAGTGGAAGCACGCCAAGTTGACCGATAAACGCACTATCCACAAGTTGAAAACTCATGAGAGAGAGCACGCCAAATAGCATCGGCCATGTCATATTAAACAGCTGTTTACCTAAAGATGTCGTATTCGTTGCCATGGAAACTTATTTGCTTAGAAAACAAAGCCGAGGGTAGTTATACCCTCGGCTAAGATAATTTGAATTGATAATAGTGTAACGGATCACAGAATGAATGCGAGTAATATTCGAACAGGCTTACTCGTCGAAATCTTCTGCGTATCCTTTCGGTGGCGGTGTCCAGCCTCGTTCATCACTATTATGCTTATCCACTCTGTCCGTTGTAATCGCGAGCTTGATTTGCTCTTCTAGGTGCATGAATAGCTTGCGATAGTTATTGTCAAAGCGCTCGCCTTCCGAGTCATCCGCCCAAGCTTGGTAAAGCATGTCAGATTTCTTATCTTCCACTTTTTTGTAGCTTGATTTTTGTTGTTCAACCAAGAATGGATGATGGCCAAGCTCACGCAGGGCATGAGAGCCGAGCTCTAAAGCTGAGTGGTAAGTTTCAGATTCAATAATGTCTGCCCCGGCTTGGCGGAGTAAGTAGCCATCCCCGCGGTCAAACGCGCGAACCAGAATTTTCACCTTCGGATAAGAGTGCTTAACGTATTTGACTAGCTCCAATGCCGCGTCTCGATTATCAATCGCAATAACAATCATAGATGCTTGTTCTATGCCTGCGGTATGAAGTAAATCAGGGCGTGTGGCATCACCAAAATAGGCTTTGGTATTGATCTGCCTTACCACATTAACTTGATCCGCTTGATGATCGAGCACCACTGTTTTTACGCCATTGGCGACCAATAAACGGTTAACAATTTGACCAAACCGACCAATACCCGCAATGATGACCGTGCCTTGTTCTTCAATCTCATCGGCCTCACCTTGATTAGAAGCTTGCTGGAAGCGTGGCAAAATCACTTTATCGTAAAGGATAAACAGCCCCGGAGTGAGGAACATCGACAGTGCGACCACCAAGGCCAAGGTTTGAGCGATCTCTGGAGGAATCACATGTTGCTGAGTGGTAAAGCTCAACAGCACAAAACCAAATTCACCGGCTTGGGCAAGGCTAAGAGTAAACAGCCAGCGATTGCTGCCCTTAATGCGGAAAATCAGCGCTAAGAGGTAGAGCACAATGCCTTTTAAAATCATTACCCCAAGTGTGAGGCCAATGATTAAGAAGAAGTCGCCGAATAGAATACCAAAGTTAATTCCCGCCCCAACGGTAATGAAAAACAGCCCGAGCAATAGCCCTTTAAATGGGTCGATGTTGGACTCTAGCTCATGGCGGAATTCACTATTGGCAAGAACCACACCAGCGAGGAAAGTACCAAGGGCAGGGGATAAACCAACCAGACTCATCAATGCAGCAATACCAACCACTAACATCAAAGCCGTTGCGGTGAATATTTCTCTTAAACCGGAGCTGGCGACAAAGCGAAACAGTGGGCGACTCAAAAAGTGTCCACCAACTACTAAGCCCACCACCGATGCGATGATAACCAAGGCATAAGCCCAGCCGGGTAGGCCTGCTACTAAGCTCAACTCTTCATGATGGTTTGCAGCTTCAGCCGCTGCGCTTTGTGCCTTTTCAACCAGTTCTGGTAAAGCCAATAGTGGGATGAAGGCCAGCATCGGAATGACCGCAATATCTTGGAACAGCAGAACAGAAAAGGCGTTTTGCCCGCCCTCAGTGCGGCTCAACCCTTTTTCATTAAAGGTCTGCAACACAATCGCGGTGGAAGAGAGCGCGAAAATCAAACCTATGGCTAACGCAATAGTCCAGACTTGATTAAAGG
The DNA here is from genome assembly GCF_027587025.1 of Vibrio sp. LaRot3. Classification (GTDB taxonomy): domain Bacteria; phylum Pseudomonadota; class Gammaproteobacteria; order Enterobacterales; family Vibrionaceae; genus Vibrio. The sequence continues at coordinate 66,264 of NZ_JAPPTI010000013.1, forward strand.
CCAGCGCGATTCCCATGACCGCTGCGGTGGTTAAGCCGACTTGTAAGCCGCCTAACCCTAATAAGCGGTTTCGCATATTCCATAGCATTTTAGGTTCTAATTCTAACCCGACTAGGAACAGCATCATCACCACACCAAACTCAGCAAAGTGCTGAATGGTCGTCGTTTCTTCACCAACTAGGCCAATAATAGGCCCAATGACAACACCGGCAATTAGGTAACCTAATACCGAACCGAGCCCAAGACGTTTCGCGATAGGCACCGCGATAACCGCTGCGATGAGATAGATAAAAGCTTGTAAGAAGTAACTGGTCATGCGTTATCTCCTAGAATCAATTGCTCAAGATAAGGGTTGAGCTTTTCGACTTGGTAGGCTCGTTTGTAATCGAAGTTATTAGCGACAAGTGCATGCAATAGTTTTTTCCAGTTCTCAACATGGCGCTGAATTCGACCATCCTCTTTGGCCGTTCTTGCGCCAAATAAAGCCAGAGGCGCCATATAACGCATACCCGTTAATGCTGCCATTTGCTCGATAGGGTGTAACAGTTCGCGAATGGTGAAATGGTTATAGCCTTCAGTTTGATAAGCGTCTGCTCGACCACCTGCGGTTAATGCACATAAGAAGCGCTTACCTTTTAAGGCGGTTCCTTTACTGCCATACGCAAAGCCATATTCGAGCACCAAATCTTGCCATTCTTTCAACATGGCTGGGGTTGAGTACCAATACAGCGGGAACTGAAAAATGATCACATCATGATCGAGTAGGCGCTGCTGCTCTTTGTCTATGTTGATGTTGTAACTAGGATACTCTCGGTATAAATCGACTGTGGTGACGCCATCGATAGTTTGTGCGGCTTCAAAAAGAGGTTGATTGACCTCTGAGCGATGCTGAGATGGGTGAGCGTATAGAACGAGAACCCTTTTATTATTAGACATTGTGGTTACTTCCTACAGTTATCGATGATATTTATCTAGTTGTTTGATGCTTTAAATTCAAGTATTTGACGTAAATCCGTGAGGTGTTCAACCACCAAAGACGCTTGGTTTGAAAATGAGTTTTCTCTGCCATGGGTCACTAAACATGAAGGCATTAGTGCGTTGTTGGCCGCTTGCAAATCGTACAAGTAATCGCCTACATACAGCATCTCGTCAGGCATGATTTGCCATTCATCCACCAACGCCAATAATGCATCGGGTGCAGGCTTGGGGGCGTAATGCTCTCGGCTGATGATGCGTTCAATCTCTAATGCGTTGGCCGTTACTTTAGCTCGCGCGGCTTGAGCGCAATTGCGAGTAATGATCGCCGTGTATAAGGCGTTATCTGCGATAAAACTTAATAAGTGCTCGCAACCGGGCATCGGGTAAGAGCTTTCTGCATCATCAAGTTCGTGTTGCAGTATCATCTGTCTTGCGTCAGCTCGTTGATTAGGGCAGCGAATGTTGTCGGCAAAATCGAGAACGTCTTGTTCTAGTGGGCAACCAATTTGGCTGCGTAACCACTTAAAATCCATATTGGAGCTCACTAAGGTATTGTCTAAATCAAAGACGATGGCTTTGAGCTTATGAAGATTGAGTGGTATCGCAGTCATAGCACTTCCTTGTCTAATGGCGAAACAAACAAAAAGCCCCTTACAGGTGAATGTAAGGGGCTATCATTAGGCGAACTCTTTTTCTAAGTAAGCGACGATATCGGATGATTCATACATCCACTCGACGCCTTGTTCAGACTCTATTCTTAAGCAAGGCACTTTTACTCGGCCTCCGCCAAGTTCGAGTTCTTGGCGATGAGTCGCGTTGTTTTTTGCGTCTCTAAGCTCGATATTAACCGATTGACGTTTCATCGCACGGCGAACCTTGACGCAAAAAGGACAAGCATCAAATTGATACAGCGCCAGAGATTGCGCTTTGCTATCGACTTGTTGTTGCGCCTCTTGCGAACGCTTAACGCCTCGCGGTGAAAAGACGAAGTTAAGCAGTAGGATGATGCGGCCTAGAAACCAACGAACAAACTTCATTATCTACCTCAAATTAAAGCGATTGTTTTTATTGTAACAACTAAGCAACACTGCACAACAATTAAAACTCGATTTTATGCTGTTTAGTAACACTCAGCCCTAATCGCTTCGCCAGCCGAACCAAATTCGCACGATCAACCGATAAACCACGGGCAGCCTCGGCCCAGTTGAAATCAGCTTGTTTAAGCGCATCGATAATGATTTGGCGTTGATAATCGTCGGTGGCTGTGCGCAAGTTCGTGATTGTCGGTAGAGTATCATCCTGCTTTAAAACAGGTTTGACGGCTGTTGTGGAAGCGCTGCTTTGCCCTAAGTTCAAATCTTGGCTATGTACCGTTATGGTTGATTTACCCGTTGCACCAGCACGAGCCTTCAAGGCAGCGCGATTAATGACATGTTCTAACTCACGCACGTTACCCGGCCAGTCGAACAAAGGCAGTTGGATTTGCGCTTCTTTCGCCAATTTAATTTGGACAATGCCTAGCTTCTTACGTACTTGCTCCAAGAAGTAACCGGCAAGTAGTGTGACATCGTCGCCGCGTTCACGCAGAGGCGGGACTTCAATAGGGTAAACACTCAATCTATGATAAAGATCCGCTCGGAAGCGGCCTGCTTCAACTTCTTGCTTGAGGTTGCGATTAGTCGCGGCCAATACTCGAACGTTGATGCTTTGTACGTGATCTTGCCCAACAGGTTGGATTTCATTGTTTTGTAATGCGCGCAGCAATTTGCTTTGCGCCGACAAACTCAACTCACCAATCTCATCGAGAAATAGTGTGCCGCCATCGGCTAATGAAAACTTGCCTAGCCGAGAGCGATCCGCTCCAGTAAACGCGCCTTTTACATGACCAAACAGCTCACTTTCTACCAAATTCTCCGGTATGGCCGCACAGTTTACGTACACCATAGGTTGCGTGCTTCGGTGAGATTGATGGTGAATGCTACGCGCAACCAACTCTTTACCAACGCCAGTTTCACCATGGATCAAAATGGTGAAATCTGAGCTAGAAACCACAGAGATATCGGACTTTAGTCCCTGCATTGCCAAGCTTTCACCAATCATTTCACTGTTTTCTCGCTGCCATGATTGTTGGTTGAGTTCTTCTAATTTCTTCTGCGTGTATTGGGCTTGCTGCTCCAATTGAGAAACCGTAAGAGCAATTTTAAGGTGCGAAGCGACAATCGCAGAAAGAGCTTCTAGACTTCGATTAGGAATGGCATCAAACATCTGAGGCGACAAACTGTCGAAAGTTAATATCCCTAGTAATTGCTCAGCATAAATCAGTGGTAACCCCATACAAGAGTGCATAGGTAAGTCACCGTCGTAATCGAGCAATAAGCTATCAAATGGGTCTGGTAACGGGCAGTCGGCGTCAAATCTTACGGCGGACTTTGCTTGGCAGATTTGTTCAAATCTTGGATGGTCTGCAATGTTGAACCGGCGGCCGAGGGTATCGCGGGTCATACCTTGTACCGCAAGTGGTACTAAGGTTTCGCCTTGTAAGCTCAGTAGCGCAACACAATCACACTGGATGGATTTTCGAATGGCATCAACCAGTTTGTTGAAACGTTCGTGTTCGTTATGGCCGCTCGCGAGGCCAACGGTCATATCCAAAAGCGTGGAAATCGAAATATCTTGCATAGCGAGATTCGGTAATGAGTTATTTGACTATTTTAGTGTCATTTTGACATGAAATAAAGCATGTCTTATTGACTTATTCTTTGCCGTTAAGTTACTGAAAAGCTGATGATTACTGGTTTTTCTGAGTTGGCACTGTTCCTGCTATAGCCAAGATGCTCAAAAGAGCACGATTTAATATAATAATTAGGAGAGATACTCTCATGCTCAACGACCATCACATTTCTGTTGTGAAAAGTACCATTCCATTGTTAGAAAATGCCGGCCCAGCGCTTACTCAGCACTTTTATCAGCGCATGTTCAGCCATAACCCTGAGCTGAAAGACATTTTTAATATGACCCACCAGCAAACTGGGCGTCAAAGTGTCGCTTTGTTTGAAGCAGTTGCAGCGTATGCAAAAAACATCGAAAACCTAGCGGCGCTGTCACAGGCGGTAGAGCGCATTGCTCATAAACATACCAGTTTTAATATCAAAGCTGAGCATTACCAAATTGTGGGCCATCACTTAATTGAAACCCTGCGCGAGCTGGCAGCAGAGGCGTTCACTCAAGAAGTGGAAGAAGCATGGACAGCGGCTTATCTCTTCCTTGCTGATATTTTTATTCATCGTGAAGGGCAGTTATACCAAGAGCGTGCCGAGCAACAAGGCGGTTGGCAAGGGCGTCGTGAATTCGTTATCGCCGCGAAAACGGTTGAATCTGAAAAAGTGACCAGCTTTGAGTTGCTGCCAAGTGATGGTGGCGCTGTAATTGATTTTCTTCCCGGCCAGTATCTGGGTATTGAAGTTAAGCCATCGCTTAGCGAGCATGTGGAAATTCGTCAATACTCACTTTCTCAAGCGCCAAATGGTCGCAGCTACCGCATTTCAGTTAAGCGTGAGGGTGATCAGCACCAAGGGTTAGTGTCTCACTACTTGCACAAAGAGTTACAAGTTGGTTCAACACTGAATGTCTACCCGCCAGCGGGTGATTTCTTTTACTCGCCGAGCTCACAGCCATTAGTGCTTATTGCCGCTGGAGTAGGTGCGACCCCTATCCAAGCGATGGCTCAACAAGCAGCCGCAATGGGTAAGAGCAATGTAACCTATTTATACGCGTGTGAATCTCAGTCGCAACATACCTTCGCTAACGAGAGCGCGCAATGGATTGAAGCCCATCAATGGCAGCATCAAACATGGTATCAAGACCAACATGGTTTGATGGACTTAAGCTCCGTTGAGTTAGATTCAGAGCAAGCAGAGGTTTATCTATGTGGCCCGGTAGGCTTTATGGAATCAGTCGTTAAGCAGCTTGAAAATCGTGGTGTTGCCCGCGATCGTATTCATTATGAAGTTTTTGGTCCTCACGCGTACCTGTAATCCACTGTCGGCGTAAAGGCTAATTAGGACAAGGCTCTTTTATAGAGCCTTTTTTACATCTGGTGTTCTGTAAAGAACAGATGGCGTGCGGTGCTTCTTATACAATTGAGATTCGATATCTGTTGTTGGAAGTAATGCGTGCAAGGTTCAATAGAAAGACGACTACTGCTGTTATTTATTGTTGCGATGATCATTACGTTGAGCTTAGTGTCAGTTTTTTCGCTGATGGTAGCTCGTTCGGAAGGTCTGCGTGACGAGAAAGAATACAACCTAGAGCAAGCGGCGCTGGGTATCAGTCTCGTGAAGTTTCAAGTCTCCCATCTTGCCACGCTCGCGAAAGACTATAGCCAATGGGATTCGACCTATCAGTTTGTCCAGTCACCAACGGACCTTTACAAAGAGCAGCATTTGGATCTCGATTCTCTGATCGTTACTGGCATTCATGGTGCGATGATTCAACGCAGTGATGATGAGATCTTGTATGGCGTAAGCCAATTAGCCAACAATGAGAATGCTCAGCTCTGGGAAATGTTTTCGTCCGTTCCAGATTATGGTTTAGAGCGATTCGAAACGGGCGTGCTCTACTTTAACTCTAAGCTCTATCTTTATGTCAGCTCACCCATTACCGATAACAGTGGCGATTTGAAAGCCAATGGCCGATTAGTGATGCTAAAAGCGTTAAACGCCAGTTTAACCAGTGAAATCTCCCATATTCTAAGACGTGAGTTTACGATGCATTCGTCTGCGACAGACAACTCTGTGTTTGTGCTGACAGGGCAAGATAAGTGGCAGTTAAAAGCAGCAAGTACCACTCAGCAAGGGAATGAGCTGATTGGTTATTATCAGATTGTGCATGACAAAGAGGGTATTCTACCTATCGATGTCTCAGTAAAAACGCACTACGAAAACGATGGGGTACTGGAGCTAATCTACGAGTGGTTACCTTCTTTAGTGGCATTGATGGTACTGCCTTTAGTGATGACGTTCTTGCTGCGTAAACACATTACCCGCCCGATCAAAGAGCTGATCAACTGGCTAAACCAAGTCGATGGTTCAATGCTTGCCGAAGAGCTCAAGCCGTTTAAGCATGCTGACAATGGCGAGATAGGTCATCTGAGCGAAAAGTTCAGTAGTATCTATAACAACTTGTACCAAGAGCACCAATTTAGCCAACTGCTGCTTTACTCAATCAGTGACTTTATCTTTACGGTCGATCATCAAGGTAAGATCGATTACTGCAACCCTGCTGCAACTGAGTGGCTGAACGTCAGCGCTAATATATTGTATGGCCAAAGTTTTGAGTTGTTGTTTGATAACCTATCAGAAGATACACCGTGCCCTTCAAATTGGCTGTACCGCGCAATTGAGTGTGGCAGTGAGTACAGTGGTATTTCACTCATTAGAAAGTTCAGTAGTCGTGATAAAAGCGAATGGCTTGAGATTCAGGTTAGCCCGATGATTCGCTCTGAAGAAGAACAAGCGGGTGCGATGATTATCTTACGCGCGAAGCCAGACTACACCGAGGCATAGCGCGGGTAATACCGACGGTATAAAAAACCGAGTGGGCTTTAGCCGACTCGGTTTTTTTATCATCTAAGGAACTTAGCAGACTATCGATTAAAGAGCTGTGAAAGCCAAGTAAATAAGCCGTTTGGCTTATGGGAAGCGTTGTCCGCTTGCCCTTGCTGCTTGCCTTGGTAAAAGCTTGCCATGAGCTCAGTACGAAAGGTTTGTTCATCGCCACTTTCAATGCTTGATAGTAGCTGCGCGGTATGGGCTGCATGGTCATTCGCTAAACTAAAGTCCATGGCTAAGTAGCCTTGCACATACAACCATAAATGGCTGATGAATCGAAGCTGATCACCTTCTTGATAGTGAAAGCGCTCACTGTGCTCGGCCACGTTTTCTTGTAATGCTTGGCGCATCGCTTGTGCCGCTTGTTGGTTTGACTCAACGCGCGCAGTGATTTCAATATGGGCTTTGGTGGTTAAACCGAGCAAATGTTGGGTTTCAGCCGTGTTAGGCTTAGTTGCCAAAACCTTTCCATACAACGGGTTATGCTGTTGATAGAACTCAAGCCAAGTTTGCTGTTCATCGCGGATGGAACTGCATTGGTGAGCGTTAATCGCCTCAACAGTTTGTTGTAACTTAGTCATTGCTCTGTAGAGTTTGCCAAGTGATCTCGTAAGAGCCGTTGTTGCTGTCAACAAACAAGCTGTTACCGGTAATCATGACAGAAAGCTCCATACCGCGGTCGATGTTTTCGGCCAACGCTTCGAGAGTCTGGTTATCAAAACAGTGGATGTTGGCTGAGTAGCTCGACATTTTGTTTTGCGATTGTGACCACCAAACATTACTTTTGCTGTTAAAAGCGTAGATATCTACGCGCTTAGCCAGTCGAGTCGCCTTTTTTACGCGCTCAAGAGATGGTTCACCTACTTCGATCCAGTGCTCGATCGTGTCATCTAATGCTTTGTGCCACAGATCGGGTTCTTCAATGGTGGATAAGCCTTTAGTGAACTCAAGTTCAGGCTTAGCATTGAGGCAGAAGGCCAACACACGTGCCATCATGCGGGTGGTCGTTTCAGAAGGGTGTAGGGCAATGGTGCATTGTAGTGAATCGTAGTAATCACGATTGGTATCAGAAAGGCTGATACGGAATTTAAAAATGGTGGGTTTAAGAGCCATAATTACCTAAAAAAATAGCCAGCTAAATAGCTGGCTATACAATACGTTAAATACTAATTAAAGTACTTTGATGTTTTCAGCTTGAGGGCCTTTTTGACCTTGAGAGATGCTGAATTCTACAGCTTGACCTTCAGTAAGAGTACGGAAACCGTCACCTACGATAGCGCTGAAGTGTGCGAAAACGTCAGGGCCGTTTTCTTGTTGGATGAAACCAAAACCTTTAGTTTCGTTGAACCATTTAACTGTACCAGTAACAGTGTTAGACATAGTGTATTTCCTTGATGTATCGTAAATAAGCCTATAACGGCACGGATAGCGTGGAAAAGGAGATTGCTATTGCGTACGACGTTACGGTAGAGATACGAGAAATCCAACGAAACGGCGATCTAGACAAGAACCGTTTTCTAGCTGGTGATTAGTCTAAAGCTAAGTTAGGTTAAGTCAATAAAAATCCATCTAAATTTACTATTATTTTGAACTTTACGGCGAGAAAATATTAGTACAGTTAAGAACATTGTTTGTAAGCTAACGATTGTCACATTTATATACTGTTAGTAATGATAAATAAAACAGAATATTGGTGAGATAAAATCAACAGAGGACATTTTTTAAATTCCTAAATGGTCGAAAATATGAAAAGAAAAGTTAAAATGAACGAAAGTTCATCCCTATCGCTTCAAACCAGTCTTGAAGTGGGACGAGGGGAGATCCAAGACAACGCATTGAAAGCGGTTGTCACCAGTAAATTGTTTAAAACTCGGGTAGAAAAACCTAAAAAAGGCAAAGGCAGCTACCAAAGGAAAATGAAATTTAAGGGCAAAGAACCCTATTCAAAAGTTGCTTAATTGAGCCACGTTTGAATAGGGTTCTTTTTTTGAAAGCCTTATTATTTATGGTGTTGATTAATATTATCTATCAACTCGGTTGCCTAATTCATTTATGAATTATTTATCGCTCTATTTTTGGCGAATAAATGGAATAAGCGGTGATTTGTCCCGCGACAATAGCGGCAAACATAAACAGTGCTGACAAACCTATACTTGGTATTGGCAGTATGGATTGCTCAAAAACAGATTGGCTCGCACTGACCAATACGCGGCTGCCGGGCACTAAAATGATGATGCCTTGCAGAATGTAGATTGAGCCAGTTAAGCCAAGCCGCTTGGCCAACCACGTGCCGTATAGAGTAATTAATACCGTGGTTACCCAAGTCCCCACGACCCAGCCACTCTCAAAGCCAAGATAAAATGGGCCCCACATCCCTAATACCGCAACAGGTAGACCCAGTAAGATGTCTTTAGCTCGCGCATTAAAAATGATGCCGATAGAAATAGAAATCAGGAATAGGCCTGCAATATGCAGCCATATAGGCACTTCGTTGAGGTAATTGGCCGATTGCGCCTGCCCCCAGATAGACTCACCAATATTGAGCCCCATAACGATACCGACAAACAGTTTAATCAGCGTTAAACCACTTTGTCCAAGCAGGCTTGTGCCTGATACTAAATCATTAAAGGCGAGACACTCTAAAGAGTTAGCTATAGAAAGCCCGGGAACAAAAAGAATAATCGAGGCAATACAGAGCGCCCACACAGGGATTGGTTGGCCAGTACTGGCAAACCACGCCACCAATATGCCGGTTAATAGCGCCGCGATAAACTCGACTGCAATAGAACGGCGGCCTTTCAATACTTGCTGCGTTCCCCACACCATCAAGCCCAGAAATACAGCGAAATAGATTGCTTCCATCGTACTACCAACCAGCATGAGATAAGCGGGTGGTATTGCCATGTTGGCAAGCGCTGAAATCCATTTAGGGTAGTGCGTTGCTTCAGGGATAGGATCATCGTGAGCTCGGTTGATCTTAATGATGGTATTGGCTAACAAACTGAGGTTAATCGATGCTGGGGCATGTCGCCTCATCACAACGGCATCGTTATCCGCTGGAAACTGATAGTTCACCGTCGTTGGTGTTGCTTGCACCATGACATCAATGCCTTGGTTCTTAGCATAAAACTGAGTGTATTTTTCAAGTTTGTATGGTGGGCATCCGCAGCGATGCAAGGTGTCACCGATGTCTACAATTTGATTAATTCTGTATTGCGAAGGCATGAGTTTTTGTTACTGGTGTGGTTTGCGCGCAACCCTAACAAACACGTTGTTCGGATTCGACCAATGGATCGTTGAAGAGTGCTTGCAGTCACACAAATAGTCTCGAAAGCACCGTTTCATCGATGGTGTCGCATTTTCACAATCGGGCGGAAAATAATTTATATGCTACAATTTTGTTACTTAAAGGGCGGTTTTTAGGCGTGGGACGATAAATTACCCATAAAACTGCATAGTTATAGAAAGCAAGCTTTTAACCGTTGTTTTACAAGTCATGTTGATTCAAAAATAGCGATAAAAAGACTAAAAAATGTTGTTTGAATTTTTATTTTTAACTGAGAAAATGGTCGCAAAATGAGTTTTCATTTATGAAAAGATGATTTTAACGTCTTAGAAACGAGGTGTGATTATGAAAATAGTTCTAATCTTAATGGCATCACTGTCTGCTGGTGTGGCATCAGCTGATCACCTTCACTCTTTCTTATTAGGGTTAACCATCGCAACGTTGGCCGTAGGCAGTTGTTATTGGTTTGCGTTTCGAACGACCCGTTTCCCTCAGTTAGCTTTGTTTCTATTGCTATGTGGCATGTTGTCTAAACTGACCATTACCGTAATTGGTGTGAGTGTTGGTGTTGCAGCCAACCTTATTTCTTCTCCTCTCGTGTTTGCGTTGTCTTATCTGTTCTTTATGCTGGTCACGAGTTATCTATGGTTCAGTTACCGCGATGCGGCAACACCAGCGCCGAAAGCCATCCCAATTGCTTAAGCCAAAAGTATGAAAGCGAGCCAGCATATTGATGCTGGCTTTTTGTTGTCTTTTCTTTGCGTCAATTCTTGTTTAACGGTAACCATTAGTAACAGCCTAGCTGAAACCGCCTACGCTTTGAGTATACTCAAATGAGAACTTACCTTGGTGGATGGCCATGAAAACAAAATCTCTAATAAATTCGGCACTGCTCGTTGCGAGCCTTTCTTCTACAGCGGCGTTGGCTGCGCCTACCATTACGCCCGATCCTCCCGTCCTTGGTGCAAAGGGCTACATCTTGCTTGATTACAATACCGGCCAAGTGTTGGTAGAAAAGAATGCCCATGACCAACTGAACCCTGCAAGCTTAACTAAGCTGATGACAGCGTATGTAGCAGGACAAGAGATCAACAATGGCAATATTACCCTTGATGATCAGGTAGTGATCAGTGAAAAAGCGTGGGCGAAAAACTTCCCTGACTCGTCAAAGATGTTTATTGAAGTCGGGACTTCTGTCGCCTTAATGGATTTATATCGAGGTTTGATTGTTCAATCAGGCAACGATGCCAGTGTCGCCATTGCTGAGCATGTGGCGGGCAGCGAAGACGCGTTCGTTGGATTAATGAATAGCTGGGCGGACAAATTAGCGCTAAACAATACTGCGTTTACCAACCCTCATGGCTTAGACAGTGATGGTTTATATTCAACGCCTTACGATATTGCCTTATTAAGCCGCGCGATCATTCGTGATTTGCCAAGTATCTACCCTCTATATAGTGAAACAGCTTATACCTACAACAAAATCACTCAATACAACCGCAATGGCTTGTTGCGCGATCGCAGCTTAAACGTCGATGGTATGAAGACAGGTTACACCAGCGGTGCGGGTTATAGCTTAGCCACCTCGGCCACCAATGGGGACATGCGTTTGATCTCTGTGGTTATGGGCTCGGCAAGCACGAAAAGCCGAGAGTCTGAAAGTAAGCAATTACTTAGCTTTGGCTTTAGATTTTTCGATACTGTGCGCGTAAGCCAAGCTGATGATGTCGTTGCCCAAGAGCGAGTTTGGATGGGGGAACAAGACCAAGTGAACGTTGGTGTTGCTGACGACGTTTATGTCACCGTGGCAAAAGCGGATGCGAAAAAGATCAAAGCGGAGCTTATTTACGATGGTGAACTGACTGCGCCAATCGCACAAGGGCAACAAGTGGGTAAAGTGGTGTATAGCTTAGATGATCAAACCATCGCCGAAGCCCCACTGATGGCATTAGAGCCAGTGGAAGAGGGCGGCGTGTTTAAACGCATCCTCGATTGGTTTAAACAGCTTGTGTCTAGCTGGTTCTAAATCTCAATATCGTAAAACGAGCCTAAGTGGCTCGTTTTTTTTGCTCGCAGTTTTGGAGTAATACTGAACGGGATGCCCAACTATTGATACAAGCAATGATTTATCCTAATTCTTATCGGACGTTTACCAATTATTGACATTAAGACAACGAAATTGCCGACAATGCCTCTATTCAAAGAAAGCAGGAACAGAATTATGGAATTTACCCGTCAGGATAGCGAAGCCCTATATCAAGTGTGGATGTCTCAGAAATCCAAAATGCGTTTAACACAGATGGAATTTGCTAAAAAGCTGGGCATGAGCCAATTAGAATTCTCTGGCTTGTTAAGAGGTGAGCAGCCACTCTCAATGGCTTTTGTTTCTCAGTTTTGTCGTCTGCTCAATTTAGATTCACGCACAATCGTACCTACCTTACAAGAGCGAGCGAGAGAGGCGACACAGCAAGTCTACTTAGAGAGCCGAATGACCGTTGATGGCGAAATCAAGCGTGCTTATATAGAGGGGAATCAAGTGGTTGTTGAGTATTTACATACTGTACCGTTGCAGTAGGGCGTTTGCGTTTCATAAAGATGAGAATTTCCTCCCAACAATTGAATTAGATGGAATTAGCGTAACTTTTGGTCGATTTTATAACTCATATGGTATAGCATTCCGGAACTCATTATTTAGGGCGGAAATATAATCCATGAAATTGATGAAAACTCTGTTAGTGGCTATCGCAGTAACGACATTGGCTGGATGTGCCTCAGGCATTCAACAACGCGCAACGAAATTTACATCCTATGAAGACTTTAGAAAAGGGCCTGAAGGTGGTGTTGATTTAGTTTGGAGCCGTATTGGCCTGCGTAGCGAAGAAAAACTAAAAGCCAAACTGGCTGAGTATGATTCAATGATCATTGATCAGGTCTTTGTTGTTACTAATGAAGAAAACCTAGATAGAGAGCAAATCACTGAGCTATCCGATCATATGTTGATGCGCCTAAAAGAAAAAGTGTCACCGTACAAGAAGATAGTGACAGAACCTTCTGAGACGACACTGCGCTTAAGTATAGCAATCAGCAACGTTGAAACGCCAAACCCAGTGTTAGCCGTGACAAGTAGTGTTCTACCTTTTGGTTTAGCGATTTCGACTATCTCGAAAGTGACGACGGGTGAACACACCAACGTAGGCAGTGCGAGTGTAGAACTGCTGTTAAGTGATTCGACAACCGGCAAGCCACTGATTGCCGCGATTGATCGCCAAGCGGGCAACAAAGACTTATCAACCATGGTTGACTCTTTAGATGACGCGAAAGACGCAATTGATTATTGGGTTGAGCGTTTAGGTGTTACCCTAGCAGACTGGAAAAAGCCTTAGTCTGAGAGTTCGATGTTAGAAAAGCAAAATCTGATTAAATTAGCGCGCATGCCAATGCCATTTGGCAAGTATGCAGGTCGAATGTTGATTGATCTACCGGAGGAATATCTCCTTTGGTTTGATAAGAAAGGTTTCCCAAGTGGAGAGCTGGGGGAATTATTAAAGCTTTGTCTAGCGTTAAAAATTGAAGGGCTTGATAGTGTTGTTAAGCCCTTAAAACACATGTAACCCGCCGTAAAAACACCGCCCAATATAAAATAGACGTACTATGAATTTTGATATCGATGCACTAAAACACCATCAATTGGTCGAAGATGGCCAACTAGAAGGGTGTTACATTCATCAGCCTGCGACAGGCAGTCAGCAAGATGACAAAGGTGTTATGGCTGAACGCCAAGCATTAGAAAAGTTGGGATATAAAGTGGTACAAGTTCAGGTTAAAGGCCGAACAACAACCTTTGCTGAAGCGATGCAAGAGTTCGCTAACAAGAGCGGCCTTCAAGCTAAGTAATCGGCGACGTATCTACTGCGTTGCTCTAAACTCCTCAAAGATAAATCCTATCCTTAACTCAGAAGAGTCAGCCCATTGGGCTGGCTCTTTTTTGAACCAAAATCATTCAGACTAAATACTCATTCATATCTTGTTGTTGTGAATTTTCACTACAACAGTTTGTGTGAATTCCGTTCATTTAGGAATTATGCACCTATTGGCATTATAACTGCGTAGCATTTTTGATAAGGTATTGATTCGTAATTGGGCTAGTAAGTGAGAGACGGCATTACACGAGAGCTAAATGCGGCTGTTAGCCGTCTAATTAGCGTTAGAACTTATAGGGAAATTTGATGAAAGTGCATGAATGCGTATCTTTCATGTTGATCGAACATGATAGTGTATTACTCGAAAAACGTAGTGAAACGAGAGAAACCGATGCTGGTGCAATTAATATTCCTGGCGGCCATATTGAACATGGAGAAAGTCCAATCCAAGCCTTGTTCCGTGAAGTTGGCGAAGAGCTGAATGTGATCCCTGAATCATACAAATATCTTTGTTCACTCCATCATCCAACTAGCGAGCTGCAATTAATTCACTACTATGTTGTTGACAGTTGGAAAGGAGAAATTTCAGCACAAGAGGCCGAAAGCGTACATTGGTATCCGCTACGTTCAGCTCCAGTAGGTATTGAAGCTGATCGCTTGGCTCTTGTAGAGTTTTTTAGAGTTGGGCAATACTTGCAGGCACAGTTCTAACAAAGCATTTAAGGCAGATTCGCAACGCATGGCATTTTTGGTTTGGTCGGCTTTCGTGTTTACGGCACAATGGTTAGGTTCAGTGGTAGTGTTGCTCACTACTTAATGCGGCGTTATGTTTACTTGTAATTCAAAGGCTTAAAGTTCTTAGGCTCTAGTTCTTTATCCCTATGGCAGTTCGTCCCTAGTAGACTCAGCAAATCCGTATTGTCGGTCTAAGTTCTTGAATCTCTCAGCCCGTAAAACATGCCAATGTTCGTGGGTTGCTTCATTGTCAGGTCGTGGCGGTTGGTTTCTTGTTTAACTGGCTTAAAGTCGCTTCTAGGTTCTTAGCCCATTAGCATTTCGGCTTAGCAGTTGCCTCGGCAACCAACCATTGTCTTGCGCTTTGGTTGGAAAGATAGGGCGTTTGTTGAAGTTTAGTCGTGTTGCCTCATTGGGCAGGGAAGTGTTCATACTTGTTTTAGGTTGGTCGCCTCTGGTGGCCAAGCTGGTTCTTGCCTTGTGGCTTAGTTCAGAAAACCAGTCTGAAATATCAGTTCTTTCTCAAGTAAGTCAGTGACTTGTGGTAAAACATAACAAACAATTTAAGCAGATTCACAACGCTTGGCAATTTTGGTTTGAATCGGCATTGGTGTTTACGGCACAATGTTTTAGTTAGGTGGTCGCGTTGTTCACTACTTAATTGGGCGTTATACGCTATGCGGTGTTTCAGTCCAGCTGACATGGTTCTGTTCTTCTTAGCTCATGCGCTAAGTTTAAAAGTTGATAATGCAGCTAAGTTATAAGGATAGGTAAAGATAAATGAGTGGACATAATCATTACCCTGATTGTACTTGCGGTTGGTGTTGTAAATTCAGAGGCATGAGTGGTGTAGATAATCGCCGAAATAAGACCGTAGACAGAAGTGTTGGGAGTATTAGCGAGCAAAGCAAAGTGTTTGTGAGCTATGTAAATCCTAGTGCTTACTGCCCAGTCTGTGGAGCATCAGTGTTTTTTTATCAATCCCCCAATGGTGGGAGAGTGTTTTTTGATTCATTGGGTAAACCTTGGGAGAAGCACCCTTGCACAGACAATAGCACTCTAAAGGTAAAAATAATTCCATCGAAAAACTTCCCTAACAGTAACCGAGTAGGGAAGTTTGAAGCCAATAAGTTCAATCCATTTATCATCAAACTGATCGAGAAATTTCATATTACATCTCGTGTAAAAGTATCAGGCTTTTTTGGTGAAGCAGGCATAGTCATAGCTATTTCTGGCATCACAAGGCAGGAATTTAATAACCTTGAAATTGATGTAAACAGTCCTTGTATGATGCGCCGAACTAACAACGGCTATCAGCTTTCTTTCGTAAATAAACGTGGGAAGGTTATTGATTTGGACGGTGTAAAAAGTAGTTAGGCAACAACTAGGGAAACGCGTATAACAAAGCGTTTAAGACGGATTCCCAACGCTTGGCACTTTCGGTTTGATTCGGCTTTAGTGTTTACGGCACAATGGTTTAGGTAAGGTGGTAGCGTTGCTCACCACTTAACGCGGCGTTATGTGTAGCAGGCAGATTTAGCTATGAAAGAAGAAATCAATTGGCCAGAGCCTTGGTGGCATTTGGATGAAAATGTAAGTGTTAGAGCTGGTATTCAAAAAGAACTTCAATGCGAAATTGGACCTAAGCATCCACTTTGGCAGTTAAAGCCTATGGCTATTGCCAAAAACGATGCAAATGATGATGTGATTGTTCTACTTAATGACGGTAGGTTTGCTTGTGTTCATTTAGTTTGGAGCGGCAAAATTGACCAATTCCCAGATAAATACCCGTCTAGCATTGTTTTTGATTGCGTTGCAGGTCTTCAATCTTACATTGATGAAGAGTCAGAACATTACACATAACAATCAATTCAACAGTGATTCGCAACGCTTGGCGCTTGCGTTTCGGGTTTAGTTTAGTGTCTACGGCGCAGTGTTTAAGTTCAGTGTATGCGCTGCTCACACGTTAATTGGGCGTTAAGCCGCAAGAGTGTCAATTTAAGTTCGGAGAAGATATGGGACTCTACATAAGAAAGAGTATCAGCGTTGGTCCATTTCGTTTCAATTTGTCAAAATCTGGATTTGGCGTTTCAGCTGGTGTTAAAGGTCTGAGAGTCGGAACTGGTCCAAGAGGTAACTATGTCCGTATTGGAGAAAATGGTATTTATTATCGTTCGACTATTCCGATTGGTTCTCAGGAACGAATTGTCGACGACACTATTCAGCCCAACTATCAAGAGTCCTTCGAAGCACCGACTCACGAACCACTGAAAGAAATTGAGTCAGCGCATGTTTCGCAGATAGTAGACTCTTCTTCAGCTGAGCTGCTAAAGGAGCTTAATGAGAAACAGAAAAAGTCTAGTTCATGGCCTTTTATTTTTATTCTATTTTTCGCTGTTGTTTTTGGAATTCATAATGCCGAGCTCCCTAAATGGGTTGTCGCTTTGACTGCTGTGTTGGGGGGTGTTTCTACTTGGGTTTGTTATACGAGAGACACGTTAGCTAAGACGACTGTACTTTTTTATGATTTTGACTCCGAAATGGAACTTGCTTATGACAAGCTGTTTTCGGCAGCAGAACAAATGGCAAAAGCTAATAAATGTTGGCATATATCAGCCTCAGGCAAAGTCCTTGATAAAAAATATCATGCAGGTGCAAGCAATCTTATAGATCGAAAGCTGACATCGATTATGATCTCTGAACCGCCACGATTAAAAACAAATGTGAAGACAGTCTCTATTGCAGTAGGTCGTCAAACATTACATTTCTTTCCTGACCGAGTGTTGGTCTATGACACTACAGGTGTCGGAGCGGTGAGTTACCAAGATTTGGTTGTGATGGTCGGAGACAAAAAATTTATCGAAGAAGAGTCAGTTCCTGCTGATGCATTGATCGTTGATAAAACGTGGAAATACGTAAATAAGTCCGGTGGACCAGACCGCAGGTTTAAAGATAACCATGAGCTACCAATTTGCCTATATCAGGAAATGTCATTCACAAGCCAATCAGGTCTTAATGAGCTAATTCAATTATCAACTCGAGGGCCAGCGGAAAAGTTTGAAGCCTCTGTAAATTGTTTAGCAGCAGTTCTTCCAAGAGAAATTGAAAGCGATAAAATTGCGGCTTAACAATCTGTTTAAGAGTGATTCGCAACGCGTGGCATTTTTACTATGCGTTGCGTTTAGTGTTTAAGGTGGTATGCGGCGGCATCGGTATCGCGTTGCTCACACCTTAACAGGGCGTTATACGAATAAGGAAATTCAGCAAATGGAAACAGTCTTAATCACTGGAGGTTCAAGAGGTATTGGGCTTGAATTAACTCGTCAGTTTTTAGCTTTAGGTTATAGCGTCATCTCTACTTATCGTGGTCAGCCTTCAATGCAGTTAAAAAGCATGCTTGTTAATAATTCGCTGACACTACATGAACTAGAGGTCACTGATGAAACCTCAATAGCTAATTTGGCCTCTAAGTTATCCAATGTTCAGTTAGACATACTTATCAATAATGCGGGTGTTATTGGTTCAGACGAGCAATCCATGGAGACTATCGACCCAAAG
>NZ_JAPPTI010000014.1 GCF_027587025.1 Vibrio sp. LaRot3
CTTATTGGTTTTCACTTTAAAAAGTGAAATCAAACAGCTCAAGGCTGCTTCCCAATTCGAATGGTCACTTCGTTTCATTGAAACCTAATTTGAAGCCTAAGCTTCTAATTGGATTATCATCAACGAGTGCCCACACAGATTGATAGGTCTATATTTTTAAAGAGCTTTTTCTAACTTCCTCAGCGCTCAGCGCCTCGTCGTTAGGGGTGCGTATCTTACGCTTCCCGTTTTGAGAGTCAAGCATTTTTTCAAACTTTCTTTTCTCTCTCAACCGAATCGGTTTGTGACTTTCGTCTCATTCCGTGTCGATGGAGGCGCATTATAGGGAGCCTCAAATTTATGACAAGTGTTTTTTGCAAAAAAGATTTCGTTTGGCTAAAAAGAAAACAAATCGTTTGAAATAGAATAAAATTTCAACATTTGAGTCATGTCACATCAATGAATTGGAAAAAGACCAACCATATACGTAAGATCCGTGTGTCTATTTTGTTAAATGTAGACACCCTTTATTTCTCTGACTTAGAAGTAGTATTCCAATATGAGTTCAAATAAATCGACTTTAATGATTGTCGCATTAGCTGCACTGGGTGGAATTGCCTTTTCACAGATTACCATTTCACCCGCTGTGAGTTTTGTTATTGGTGTTGTTGTCACCGCTTTTGTATTTAAATTTTCCAACACGACAACAGAAACCATTTCAACAACTGATCCAGCCACCAAGACTTTATATGTAGGCAACTTGCCTTACAAAGCAAATGAGTCTCACGTAAAAGAGTTATTTGCAAAGCATGGTGAAGTTTTCGCTGTACGCTTAATGAAAGACAAACGCACTGGTAAAAGAAGAGGTTTTGGTTTTGTAGTAATGGCAGCCGCAGATGCAGCGACTGCTATTGAGGGGTTAAACGAGCAAGATTATATGCAGCGCACTTTAAAGGTTCGTATTGCTAATGATCCTAAATCTCAACCTGACAGGGACTAACCGAACTAAAACCAAGTAATAGCAATGCTTGATTCAAGGCTCCTTCTTCCCAAGGGGGAGCGCTTGAAAAAATCTCTCTTCTTCCCTTGTTCTCTTCCCGCTGTTTTATTCCCAATAACTCTTGTACGCGTCTTGCTATCGCCTCACCCGAATCCACCAGCGATACTTTCTCGCCAAGAACCGTCTGGATTTCTTCTTTAATAAGAGGAAAGTGAGTACAGCCTAATACCGCAACATCCACTTTATCTTGAATAGGTTTAAGCAGTTGAGCTAACTCGTTTGAATCAATCGCTTTACCGCGGAGCTTTTCTTCGGCCATATCCACCAATCGAGTCGACCCTAACATTTCGACCGGTTTGCTTTGAGAAAAGTCGCGGATCAGTTCGTGAGTATATTCTCGCTTGATGGTCGCAGGCGTAGCAATTAGGCCAACGGCTTTGTTAGCTAGGTTAGAAGCCGGTTTAATGGCTGGTACAACACCAACAACAGGAATTGATAGCTTAGATCGAAGTGATGGCAATACGATGGTACTTGCGGTATTGCACGCGATGACGACCAAATCAATATTGTGCTTAGCGACCATGGTCAATACCAAGCGATTGACTCTTTCGAGTAGAGTGTCGTGGTCTAACTCTCCATACGGGTATGCCGCATTGTCAAAGATATAGAGGTAATCCAATTGCGGGAGTCTCGCTTCAATTTCTTGATAGACCGATAGTCCACCGACTCCTGAATCAAATATCAATACTTTGGCTTGTTGCGACACTGAGTTATTCCACTAATTAAGATGGAGCAAATCATACCCTTCGATTTGTATTTGGCAATGCTTTCGCCGTGTATCTTTGGTACGTGAAGCGTTCTCCAGATTCTAAGTGGCTTACTTGCAGCTCGATATGACCATTAAAGCTATCAGTTTTGGTCACTAAAGTATGAAACTCTCCATCCTCACCGCATGGGTCGACGCCAACTGGTAAGCTGGATAGGAAATCATGGCTATACCACTGCCCGCAATAGTCCGAGCTCAACTGACTACCATCGGTTGTCACCACCAGCGTTTTAATGCCTCGATCTAAAATCTCTTGAGCGAGCTTGGCACTCGACTCGCCCAAAAGAGGGAACACAGCTTGCCATCCCGCCGGCTCGATATAACTTCTTCGGTACTGTTCGATGCCATTGCAAAACATATCACCAAAAGCGACAGCATCAATCTGAAGTGAACTGGATTGTAACGTTTCAACGATACGAGATTGATAGATGTGGTTTGGTGGAAATACTTCAGGCAGTTCAATAAGGAGCAGTGGTAAACCAAGCAGCTCTGCCTGCATTTTTAACACTGGAATTGGCGTCGCTTGAAATGGCACCTCATCTTTAACGTAAGTGGTGTATAAGCCAATTACATTATATGAAGGGTCTTCCATTAAACGTTCAAGCACTAATGTCGAATCTTTGCCGCTCGACCAACTGATAATGACGTTTTTCTTTTGCATGATATTCAGAAGTAAAAAGCCGCCCGAAGGCGGCTTAGGATTAAATCTAATTAGAAGCGGTACTCTACCGTACCAAAGTAACTACGCTCTTGCGTATTGTAACCATCAACCAATACGTATTCTTCATCGAATAAGTTTGCCACTCGAGCGCGAAGAGTTAGGTTATCAATCACTTCGTAGCTGATCGCCAAGTCCACAAGGACATACGCATCAAGCTCATCAGAACCGTCTGTTCTATCACCTTGGTACAAGGTGCTTAATTCTCCACGCCAGCCATTTTCTTGATAACTGATATTCCACTTGTAACTGTCTTTCGCACGGCGATCCAACTGTTTACCTGTGGATTTATCTTCCGCATCGAGATATTCAAGGATCAACTCATGTTGAATAGGGCCTGTATCAAATAGCGCAACAAGCTCCGCACCAAAGATTTCTACAGAATCAACATTCGATGGCTTCCACGTACCCGCGTTGTCTACTGGTGCCCAAGCAATAAGATTGTCGATATCGTTTTGGTAAACGGCCAAACGCCAATCAACCAAATCATAATCCGCTTCGAATGCCAACTCATACTGAATTGACTCTTCCGGCAGAAGGTTTGGTGTTTCATTCAGGTCATTGAATGTCGGCGCTTTAAATGCTGTACCTGAATTCACTTTCAAACGGTACTGATCATTCAGATTCCACACTGTTGCAAATTGCCAAGTCGTTTCATTGCCATAATGCTCATTGTCGTCATGACGAAGTGCAAGTTCGAAATCAAACGCACCAACTGTTGCAAAGCCTGTTGTGTAAATAGCAAAGTTATCACGCGCCGGGTTTTCAAAAGCCTCAGATGACTCAGACACATCATCACGATACCAATCAAAGCCACCACCAAGTGAAATAACGTTGTTCACATGATAATGATTGGTCCACGCTACACCCGTTCGGTCTGTTTGATATTCACTGTCGTAAGCATAGTTATAGTTGTAATCTTGGTTCTGACTTAACGCTAACTTAGATTGCCATTTAGCTGACTGATAATTAATGTGAGCAACCACGTTATACACGGTTTCATCTTTCTTCGCGTCAGCAGCGTCATATTCTACTTCGCCATCATGATAGAAACCTTGAACACCGAGTTGTACTTGCTCATTTAATTTATAGGTTAATGCCGCGGTGACATTCTTCGCATCGTAACCATCATCATCTTCATTACCCGTACCATTTTGAACCGAGAAACCATCTGTCTTAGACTGATTTAACGTAATAGAACTATGAAGCTTTTCAGTTAATTGATGCGCAATAGCTAAAGAACCTTGAGCGTATGCGTCACTACCCGCGCTCAGAGAAAGCACCACTTCTTCTGCATTGGTATCTGTAATTACATTAATAACACCACCAAGTGCATCTGAACCATACGCAACGGCTCGAGGGCCACGTAAGTATTCAATGCGCTGAACACCCGCTAATGGCATTGCTGAAATATTTGCACTACCTAACGTCGCACTACCGGTGCGCACACCGTCTACAAGCAGTAGTACGTGGTCCGAGTTTGTACCACGAACAAACACACTCTGAGATTGGCCGTATCCACCGTTAGATGTAATTTGAATACCCGGAAGACGATTCAACACTTCAAGTAAACTCTTGGCTTGAAGTGCATCGATTTCTTCTTTAGTAACCACTTCGACAGGTTGTATTACACTGTCTAGTGTTTGCTCGAATCGGTTCGCTGTTACAACGACGGTTTCATCGGCTGATGATTGCTGTGCTTGTGTAAAAGAGGCATAAGGAAGCAGCGACACCACGGCCACTGCTAAAATAGATTTGTTCATTGTCGTATCCTAAGTCGCGTAAATTCCTATGAGTCGATCATATGCAGACCACTGCTGTGACTCATTGCTGGCAGGTATTCGGACTTAAGAGCGTATGCTTGCATATACCTAGTAACTCGACTTCCCACATAATCTAATGCAGTGTCTCTTGAGCGTTCGTTCTCTCTTACCGCTGCGCGTCAGCTATCTACAGTTGGGAAAGAATACGTTTAAAAAATAGATTAGATAAGGATAAAGCCTTTAATAATGGGAGCTAGTGCGTCTAAAACTGAAAATATCTACCCAATCCGTATCACTGTCTAAATTTTTCACATTCTCTTATGGTCTGTCTAACTTTTTATTCAATTAGACCATTGAGAATCATGAGATTCGCGTTCTTACTTTCCCTGCAACATAGACGGACAGAAAACCTAAACCTGCCAAAAAAATCGATTTTAATCAAAACCAACTTGATTACCAGTTTAATCTATTGAAATTAAATAAAGTTGTTTATGAAATTTATTAATAGTAACTATTCAGGGGGCAATTGGAGATAAAATTAGAAATCGGGAATTAGTACCACTCATAACTCTTAAGCGATGATTATAAATAATATAAGTGCTATCAATGGAGAAAATATGGCGACCTTATAGTAACCAAGCCATTTACCTGTCGACTTAAAATGTTTGTTTAAGCGACTCTTCATTGCTGTAATTTCAGTATTTAACTCATCTGGGTACTCAGCTTCTTTTCCATCAATAGAGCTAAATACAAGATCTTTAGCTTTCTCCAATGATTCATACTTATTCTTTTGACTTTTAAGCAATCCGTACATAAGCAGAATCGTAACAATAACTCCGATTACTAGCAGGACAAAAACTAGTGCGTCTAACTGACCCTTTTGCATAATTGCGGCTAATGCCATAACAGAGGCTGGGACGGAAAAAAGCTTAAAAACAATGTCACTAGTCAGATTAGTTAATTTTTCAGATAGCTCAATTTCAGCTTCAGCAACTTCTTTTTTAGCCTTATGAAACGAAAAACCACTTAAGTAAGTAGACAGATTATTCTGATATAAAGCAACGAATGCTCCCCAAGAATCAATCAATTTGTTAAAGGCTTCATCTGGGGCATAACCTCCACCTAAAAATTCATGCAATGAAGCATAAAAAACACTCAGTTTATCACTGTAGTGCATATTCAATTCGGATTCGGCTGAAGTCAACTCATTCAAAAGAGAGAAATTAATGTCTTTCGATAGTAAATTTTCAGAAATACTTACACTTAAAACTATAGGTGTTCGATGTTCACCTGAGAGATAAACTAAAGTCCGAGAATCACCCATTTTTTCATCATGATAATGAGCTAAGTTTTCAAGTTTAGCTACACTTCTAATTAGTAATTTCAGCCGGCTAAAAATATCATCGTCATCAGATTCTATTGAGTTAGCTGAATAATATAAATCTTCATCGAATAAATAAAATTCAGGCAATTCAACAACTTCAGAATAAGAAAATGTAAAGTTATCAAGAAAAGCATTTAAGTTTTGGTAAAATTGAGATTCATTAGTTCTAGGCGTTCGAAAAGTTAACTCAATTTCTTGGTCTATATAATCATTAAAATTGACTGAATTTCCATCAATATCACTACCATTTATCTCACGCAGGTATTCACATTGCTCAAGAATTTCAGCTATACCCTCAGTAACATGAACAGAGCAACTAAACACAGGCCGATTAAAGCTATGCTGAGATGCTGCTCTGCGTAACTGAACTAAAGGATAAAAAGACACTGGTTGCTACCCATTAATTTGCTGATTTAGTTTATCAATCAGATCTTGTGGAAGATCCTTGATTATAACTTTAGCTCCATCGAAGTAAACCCTTGCACTGGGATTACCACCTATATCTTCCTTATCAAATTCTAGGTGTAAATCGTCACCTTTGTAGACTAAATGAGTCATTGTTTTGAGTTTTGTCTTATTAACAGGGAACTCAGGTGGAACACCACTTTCTTCGCGGTTTAAATATGTAACAAACTCATCAGCATATCTATCAGCCTGCTCTTCATCATCGGTAGGAAAAAAACGTCGGGCGATTCCTTCGATATCAGGTAAAGTTGCTGGTTCATTAGATTCAGCTTTTTGTTCCAGATAAACAGTCAACGCTCTTTTTAAGTTTGGAGCATGCGCTTTCAAATCTTCTTTAGACTCGAAAAAACCAACACTTTCATCAACAGCCGCTTGAGTTGCTTTTGCTGAAGGTGCACCAGCTTTACATCCCATCGCCTGAATGAAATATCCAGCTGCTGACTGACTTGTTTGTGGACTAACAAAACTTAAATACGTAGAGTCCTGACGTTCAATATCATCAGCGTTTTGATAGGCGCTGTATTTAGAAAAATTAATTTTAATTGCTTGATGAAGCTTACTTAAATCAATGTATTCAAGATCTTCCACACCGAGTGTATCGGAGAATGCGAATCCTGACTTTTGCTTGATCATCGCAGCTAAATAGAATCTAACTCCATCACTCTCATAATCCGAAAATAAGATATGTCCACCAGTAGCGAATGCAACCCCAGTAGCTTCTCGAAATAACTCCTGCATGACTGACTTTGATAGAACCATGAAGTCTTCATCACTAACATCTTCTAGTTCTGAGTATTCATAAAATGAATCGGGTACACTTCCAGAGGCCTCATCGTCCCGAAAAACACCATATCTGGCACTGTTATTCTTTCTTCCATAAATATTAACAACGCCAGCAATTACATTCTGTACACTCTCATTATCTACAGGTAGAAGGGATTGTCGGTAATGCAATGGTTGAGGTTCTTCATTTTTTTCTTTTATCAATTCATGCACAACAGCTCGATGAATAGTGATTGCCATGTAAAGTCCTTGAAGATAATTATAAATATGCAATCGCCTTACTATATAAAAGCCACACGAGAGAGTAAATGAGACCCGCTTACATTTTTTGCACTTTACACATAAAAACAAAGATTAAGAATTGCCTACTTTTTCATAACTTTCCCTGAAGTATTATCCATACGGTACTGTGAGATCGTTCCATCCAAGATATGTTTTATTACTTCAACAACTGTCGCCAGCGGTACATTAAACCACTCTCTGGGCTTGTAGCTCTGCCCATCATGTCCTTTGAGGGTGATATTCAGTCGCTGGTATCCCAAGAAACCATGCACTAAAGTCTCTAGCTTATGAGCATCTATGTTGTAACATTCTGTCGTCATTACCACGCGAACAGGTGCTTCCAAAAACGTACGATCTTTCTCTGCATGTTTAATACGGTCTTCAACACTACCTTCGGTGAACCCAACTTTGTAAAGGTTCGCCTTATAGGGTGCAAGAACACTATCTGGACTCTTAGTAGCAAGCACATATACCAACCCGGTAGGAACTGGGTTACCGTCAGGCTCAAGCAATGCTCCCTCACGAATAATTTTACATCCATGATCGTCACGGACTAATCCGTGTGTCAAAGACTGAAACAGCATATGTAGCTCTGTGCCATTTTCGAAGACTAAATGCAGCCTTGCATTGTAGCTACTGTAACCTTCCAATCTTTCTCCAGCATAATGAACATACCCCATCAAGCCATTAAGAATAAAAAAATCACCAACCTGTATTTTTAGTTCATGGCGAAAACGCTCAAGTGACGCAGCGCCTGCTTTAAGTTCTTTTTGGACTGTTTCAAAAATAGGAGCATATCGAGGAAAATCCGCACATGGCTGACGTTTGGCAATTTCTTCCGGCTGCGATTTTTTTTCTGCAGGAACATGGCGAATAGTGAAAATGTCAGGGGCATCAAACTCTAGCAGATCATCATCATCGTCAAAGATATCATCCAAAGACGTAACTAATTCAGACTTATCTATTTCAGACGAGGGTGTTGATTCTTGAATTTCGTAGGTTGAAGAGCCGACAGATTCCATTGACGGTATGTACGAACACTCAGCTAACAGGCCATAAGAATCAAACTTTTTAAGCGATTCTCTCTGTTCACCGTTTGATTTAAAGGCTTTTAAACGTCTAGCCAACCGCTTTTCATCGAATGAATCCGCATCACTAGCTGGTATACGTCCATTCTTTTCAAAGAACGCTGTAATTTCCTCAAACTGACTTTCAATCAGATTACCAGCAGGTGCTTTTGCCTTTAACGGAGCTACATCAAGCAGCCCCAAGTCATCGTCTTCAGAAAAAATATCATCTAAGTCTCGCTTTGGCGTTTTCTTAGAAGAGCGTAAACAAATCACACCTTATCCCTCTTGTTTTGCCATTCTCTGTTGCTTCATCTTGCGAATATAAGCAAGCACCTCCGCATATCGGACTTCAATAGGATCAGATGCAGTTAATGACGGTTCTCGTTGATGTTCTTTACTGAAAGC
Source organism: Vibrio sp. LaRot3 (assembly GCF_027587025.1). Taxonomy (GTDB): domain Bacteria; phylum Pseudomonadota; class Gammaproteobacteria; order Enterobacterales; family Vibrionaceae; genus Vibrio. Next base: position 8,676 of record NZ_JAPPTI010000014.1, read on the forward strand.
TTTAATTCTAGGCCATAGCATCACAGCTTCTTCTTCAGAGACTTTGGCTTGACTAGCTCTTACTGTCTCTTGAATCGTCTTCAACATTGCGGCATTTACAGACTTAGATAATATTTCATAAGCACCATGAAACGGGTTTACAGCATCAATCAAGTCAATATCTAAATTTTCAATGTTGACGAACTTATCACCCATCTTAATAAATTGCCGACTCGCACCAGAATCATTATTCCCAGGCTGATTATTTTTACCATTTCCTGATGTTGAACCATCATCGATATCAGCATCATCTGGCAAATCTTTTTCATCGATAACACCGCCATGTTGACCAATATACAGGCTCTGAAGAACCCCTGAGCGAACCTGCTCAATCTCATGCTCTTCCAAGTCTGGGTATAAAGTTTGAATTACAGAAGGTAGCTCTATTTCATTGATAACTTCTGGCGGTGTTGTTTCGGTAATGACACCTTTTACAACAGGTTCTTTTGCCATTAATGCCGACAATATTTCACCTTTATCACCATTTAAAATATCTAGAACTTTCTGGGATACTGGTGTAGCTGTGTCATCGATGATAAGAGTGTTGGCAGGTAATTCCCCACCTTGCCATTGAGAGCGGGGTTTAAACTGTATACTTGGAGCCAAAATCTGCTCCATAAGTAACGATGTAGTAATCGCTTTAAGCATATTGTTAACCGATACCTTAACATCGTCGTCTTGCGCATCCGGTTGAGCGATGAGGTTCGTAAACTGAGCGTGTGTTTTACCTTTACAATCGCGAGTTGCTCGGCCAATTATCTGAACAATTTCGGTCATTGAACTACGATAGCCGATGGTTAGAACATGTTCACAGAACGGCCAATCAAACCCTTCTTTTGCCATCCCCAAAGCGATAATGATATCCATCTGTTCAGCAGACTCGATATCTCTTAAATATGCTTGGACTTTTGGTCGCAGATGAACGTTATCGTCAACTAAGTTGGCAACCAACAGAGTTCGCCCTGTTTGCTTGCATTTTACTTGGTATATACCGGTATTGGGATCTTGCAGAATAACTTCGCCAAGCACTTCAAGAATTTGGTCGACTTCCATGTGCTTATCTTTGGTCGATTCGCCAGAATTCACGTTAGGAATATGAATGATGGTTTTTTTAGAAGGGTCAAGAATTGATGGCAAAGCCTCTACATAAGGGCCTTGATAAAAGTGATAGCCAATACCCAATGTTTTTAAATAGTTATAGCCATTTAACTGTTCATAGTAGGTGTATGTTACCTTAGTAAACTTTGCTTCATCTTCTGGCAATAAAATAGGTACTGTATCTCCACGGAAATACGAACCAGTCATCGCTAAAATGTGAGCAGAAGAGCCATTCATCAAGACATCGATCAGATTCCCTAATCGACTATTCTCATCTGCAGACACATGATGAAATTCATCTATAGCGACAAGACAATTATCGAAATCTTTCGGAGACAACTTGTCGAATACACTGCGTAATGTTGAGTGCGTGCAAACCAATGTTTGCTCTTCGCTTTTCATAAAACGCTTAAATGCGTTCGTTTTACCTGATTCACTACCACTGATACATAGATTGTATTCTGGCTTAATCGTCCAATCAGAGAAGAATCCATACTCAGTCAAATTGGTATCTTTAAATGAACCACCAATAGACATTTCAGGAACGGCGACAATCACTTTTCGCAGCCCCTGATGAATCAGTTTATCCAACCCTAAAAACATCAAAGCACGAGACTTCCCAGAAGCCGGTGGCGCTTTAATCAAAAGGTATTGACTATCACGCTGGGCGAATGCCCGCGCCTGCATTTCACGCATCCCCATGTCGTTATGGTTCGTACTTTGCCCTGTCTGTTTATAACTAACTTCCAAAATATTGTTATTCATTATCTTAAACCTTTTGCCAACGAAACTATTGTTATTTTTCTTCCGGAGAAGTCAGCTCTTCATAGCGAGACAACAAGAAACTCAAACGGTCGGCTGTATCTCGAAATGGTTTATCACGATAAAGCTTATCAACAGCTATATCTAACTTATGATGTGCTTCGCTTAACTCTATAGGCATAGAATCGGGGTTATATAACTCAGCTAGAGTTTTTCCTGGGAAATCCTCTCTAGTAAAGAGAATATTTTCAGCAAGATTAACAATATTGGCTCGTTGCTTCTCATTTACAGTCGGCCAAGGAAAAGTGTTATAAACAACTTTATTGCCATAGCTGTAATCACTCTTTAAACGCATTGCAACTAAACGCATCCAATCGTTATGCATAGATGAATTAAGAATAGCAAACTCATACATAGTCCCATTAGGTAATATGTAATTTCTATCCGTGCTAATAACATCTTTGTTAAAGAAACCAATTGGAATGTACTTTCGACGTTCTGATGATACTCTAGGTATTAAAATATAGTTCTCTGGATTATTAAGATCTCTAAAAAGGTGTGGTTTTTCGGCTAGCTTTTGAGCACCTATATCAGGACTATTTTTCCTTGTTTCAGCCACTTTTTGAACTCTTTGGCATACATGAGGCATAGATTTCAATTCAGACTCTTCAATACCGACTAACCATAAACACCAACGTTCTTTCGCATTTATAAATTCAGCTGAACCTACTACTTTCTTAATCCATTTTTCAGAATTTGGTTCTAACCTCAAAAGTTCATCACGTTCATTTCTATTTAAAAATAAATACCCACCATCAGTTGGTTTATTTCCGTAAAGAAGTGGAGGAGTTGATTCTGATAGGGGTGTATTTCGTGTAACAACTGATGTATTTAAACCTTCTACAAGGTAAGGGCTAATATTACTAACAAGTTGACAATGCCATTCCGAATCAACTGTTTGATATAGTTGACGAACTTTATCTTGAGCAGATAAACCAACAATGATCACATGTACGGCAGCTTTATCTCTAGCATTGTTTTTCCAGGTAAATGTTCGATATGCAAGATGTATATGTAACCCTAAATCAAAAACAGATGGCCATAATGCGGCTACCTGCTCGCCTTGACAAAGCGAATTAGTCGCCACTAAAGCAAGCTCAGATTTTGAGTTTCGAATATAATGAGCCCCTTTCCAAAACCAACATGCGACATAATCTAAATTACCTAATGCGTTAAAACCTGAAAAAACCATCTTCATGTCTGCACGTTGTGAGTCTGTACGGCCTAATGTTCCTAGGAAAGGAGGATTGCCAATAACATATACTTCATCTTCAGATTTTTTAGGGCAAACCTCATTCCAGTCTAGATGCAAACTATTACCGCTAACAATTTTACCTGATGCTTTAAGTGGCAATGCAGGCTCTGCAGGGCCTATATGCTCTTCCCATTGTTTATTGATTTGGTGTTCAGCTAACCAAAGAGAAAGTCGTGCGACCTCACATGCAAAATCATCAATCTCGATGCCATAAAACTGATCAAGATGAATATTGCTCATGAAAAAACTTTGGTCGATTTTCATCAACGCTTTAATAACGTCAATTTCAAGGAGTCTGAGTTCTTTATAAGCAATGATCAGGAAGTTCCCAGAACCACATGCGGGGTCAAAGACCTTGATTTGGCCTAGTCGGACAAGTAGGCGTTTAAGTCCATTGACACTGGGCCGTTGTTTTTCCAGTTCAGCTCGAAGTGAATCAAGAAACAGAGGCTGAATCACTTTCATAATATTACTGTAGGATGTGTAGTGCTGACCTAGACGTGCTCGCTGATCGACATCAATTACCGCTTGGAACATACTACCGAAAATATCAGGGTTAATAGCGCTCCAGTCTTCCATACCACATTCAATAAGAATACGGCGTCCTTTTTTACCTAACGTTGGTATCGGTTCATCACTAGAGAACAAGCCACCGTTAACATATGGAAAATCAGTAAGATGTTTAGGAAGATGCTGACGGAGATCGCTATCATCAGGGCTATTCATCACTGAAAATAGATGATAGAGAAACTGGTCTAGATTACTCCCATCTTCTTCCGTACAACTTTTGATAGCAGAAGTAAATTGACCTTTTTGCTTGAAAATACCGGTATCTTCAGCAAATAAGCAAAACAATAGCCGTGTAAGAAACACGTTTAGCGCATGAATATCTTCTGGTTTACTTAAGTGATTGTTCACACGGATTAAGTCGAACAGCTTACCCATTTTGACTGCAGCCTTTACATCTGCAGGCTTTTCGCTGTTCAAAATAGCCTTTTCTAAGCCAACCAGTGGCAGGAAGAAACTGTAGTTGCGATGCAGCACTTCAAAGTCAATATCCAGTCGCTCGCTAGTTGATGTATCCCACGCAAGAAAACGTTCAAAATCGGTAGTCAGAATAAAGCGAATTTTGTTCTTAGCTATCGATGGATCGTCAATTCGCTCATCCAATGCAGCATCAATATCCTGACCATGCTCTACTGGAAAATAATAAAGTTTATTCTTCAACCCAACATGACCTGGAATCTTAGCCACATTACGAGCACCATCCTGACGAACCTGAGTAATCGTTGCCTTGGGGAAGTTAAAGGCTGTTAGGAATCCATATATAAATTCATTGGTATCTACTGATTCAACTAGAGATTCAAGTTGTTCAAAAATCTTTGCCTGATTGACGGCCATGCCTTTTCCTTTATGAAAGCTGCTAATCTGCAATTCAGTAGCAATCTTGTCTAACGGCAATCAATTCTTATCAAAGGAATTGATTTCCTTTTAAAAATGCTTTCGATTATACATCAAGTTAGTTATGCAATCCCATGAGTCGTATCAGATAAACCGCTCATTGATACGTTCGCTCCCCTTATGACTAGCCGATGACTTAAGTCGCTGAAGATATTGTTCAAAAACCTTTACACGAGAGGTTAATCAACCTTTCTTATGTGTGTGGTGTTATATTGGTGACAATTATGGAGACGACTGTTCGTTACTACCAAAGAATAGGCAGCCAAAACCCTGCCATAAGATCGTGTAGCAACTGGCACAACAATCATTGTTTAGAAGGTTATAAATGGAAGACTTAGCTAAGGAAGAATTGTTTTCTCAGATAGAAGAACACTTAAAGTGCAGTGAACAAAGTTGGCTGTTGGGTGCAGGAATTAGCTTCGATGCTAAATTACCTTTGATGTATCCCTTAACCAACAAAGTTAAAAAAGACTTGGAAAACAAGCATGAAGAGTTGTTCAACGATATTGTTGTTCCTTTGTTCAATGAATTACCGCTGGAATGCCATATAGAACACGTACTCAGTCACCTAGGCGATTATGCTGCTTTAGCGGAAAGAAACAAGGAAAAGAAGACAACGATTAATGGCAAAGAAATAGAGTTATCTCGTCTTGAAGACATCCACTACGCCATTTTGGAATCTATTTCTAACGTTATTAGATGTGGTTATGTCGAAGATAAAGACGGTAACACAGTTGAAGAAGGTACATTATCTGAACCAATTGTTGATATCGAGGCTCACCTAAATTTCATTAATATGCTTTTCAACCATGCATCCGCTGGAGTTTATGAAAGAAGAAAAACGGTCAATATTTTTACTACCAATTACGACACTTTATTGGAAGACGCTTTAGCTCTGAATAAAGTTCCGTACTGGGACGGATTTGCAGGAGGCGCTGTAGCACATAGAACTCAACGATACGGCGAGCCTATTCCTTTGAACGGTCAACGCGCCAACGTAATTAAAATGCATGGTTCTATAGACTGGTTTCTATGTGAAAAAGGTTATGTATGGCGAGTTAGAGATAATGACCGCTACCCAGAAGTAAACCGTAGAGTTTTAATCTATCCCCAAGCGACAAAATATGTTGCAACTCAGCAAGACCCTTTTTCGGCACAATTTGATCTGTTTAGGAAGACTCTAAATTCCAATAGCAGTAATGTTCTCGCTGTATGCGGCTATAGCTTTGGTGATGAACACATTAATAACGAAATCGAATTTGCCTTTTCTAAAGAAGAAAATAAAACAGTACTCATCGCATTCTTGGAATGTAGAGAGCAAACCCTCCCTAATTGCATTGAGAAATGGCGCAATTCAAGTTTTGGTCGAAGAGTTATCATCGCATCCTTACATGGTTTGTATGTGGGCAATGAAGGACCATTTACAAGAAAGGATGGTGATGACTATTGGTGGACTTTCAAAGGTGTCACATCAATATTAGAAAATGGATGCGAGGTATAACATGTTCACACCAGTTGACGAGTTGAGAATAGGACAAGTTGTTGAAGTATCAGGCACCAATATTAAAGTTGAGATATCTGATAAAATTTCCGAGTTGAATCGAACTTTTGATGGACGAGTTTATTCGATAGGACAAATAGGAAGCATGGTTAAGATTCACTATGGCCGAAAAGTGATTTTTGGCTTAGTAACCATGCTTAGAATGCGTTCAGAGGAATTAATTGAAGCTGGTAAACCAGTTAATGCAGATGCCGATCAGCGAGTAATGGAAGTTCAATTATTAGCTGAAGGTAGCTGGAATGCTGTTAAGGAAAAACTAAGCTTTCGCCGTGGTATTAAAACCTATCCTCTACCGCAACAAGGCGTATTTCTTCTAACAAGTGAAGAAATAGCCTGTGTGTATCGCTCAGCTGAAGGAACAAGAGATGAAGAGGTCGATCCATTAGTTCCTTTCGCAACATACAGTGCATCGGAGTCAACTGCTTGCAGAGCTAATATTAATAAGATGTTTGGTATGCATTGTGCCGTTCTGGGATCAACAGGCTCTGGTAAATCAGGTACGGTAGCAGCCATTATTCACAGTGTTCTTTCCCATAAGCACAACCAAGTAGAGCTATCACCACAAATAGTAATCATCGACCCACATGGAGAATATGGTACAGCATTTAAAGAAAGAGCTATTCAATATCGTGCATACAATATTGCGGCTGGGCAAGATGAACAAGAGGAAATAAAACTCCCTTACTGGTTAATGTCTAGTGATGAATTTACTAATTTGGTAATTGGAAAAACAGAACATAGTGCTACTAGCCAAAATAACGTGGTTCAAAAGGCTCTCGCACATGCCCGGATGGTGGCATGTGGTATTGTGAAGCCTTGCCCTAATGAGTTTGGTACTGATGCGCTGGTTCATCTAATTAATATGGATGACCCGGATTTATGTGACGATAAAGATACGTCTGATATCTTAGAGTTTGACCGTGACAAACCGAGACCTTTTTCTTTGGACGAATTTGAAAACCATGTCCGATACATACAAGGAGGCAGAATAAACAAAGGTAAGCATGAGAGTTTAACTAATTCAGATTTAGCCAAATCTCCAGTTCCCTCTGTACTTGAGAAATTGAAAGTTCTTCGTAGAGATACTCGTTTGGCATTTATGATGAAAAACTGGGCAAACAATGGTGATATAAAATTGCATCAAGTTCTAAATCAATTTGTTGGGGCACCTCAACAAGCAGGTAAAGATATCAGAATTATTGATATTTCTGGCCTGCCTAACGAAGTCGCAGGACCTCTAGCAGCATTAATAGCTAGATTACTTTTTCAATACAAAGTGTTCCAAACTCAAGATGAAAAAGAAAAAGATCCCATTCTATTGGTATGCGAGGAAGCCCACCGATACGTTCCAGATCATGGGGAGGCTCAATACGCAGCTGCGCAGGGAGCGATACGACGGATTGCGCGAGAAGGTCGAAAATATGGCATAGGATTGATGTTGGTAAGTCAACGACCTGCCGATGTTGACAGCACTGTAATATCTCAATGTGGTACATGGGTAGTATTAAGGCTTACAAACTCTGCTGACCAGCAGCATGTCGCTCGCTTCTTACCTGATGGTCTATCCGGGATGGTTGGAGCCTTACCTATCTTGTCTCAGCAGGAAGCCATTTTTGTTGGGGAAGGGGCCGCTTTACCCTGTAGAGTTAAAGTTAAAGATTTGAAAGAAGATCAGTTACCTAAATCTAGTACCATTCCGTTTGCTTCTGGTTGGTCAAAAGGTCGATTAGATCTAGAAGAACTTGAAGATATATCTCGAAGAATGTGTTCTTAAGTTAAGTAGGATGCAATCTGTTAATTTATAAGCCATGATTCAATAAAACTAACAGATTGCTCCAAAATCAGGTTTGCGCTGCAGAACGCCCCCCCATAAAATAAGACCTAGAAAATGAAAGTTTACCTTGATGATGAACGACCAACTCCGGAAGGATGGCATAGGGTTTACTGGCCTGAAGAGGCCATTGCCATTTTGAAGCAAGGACATGTTACTGAAATAAGCCTCGATCATGATCTTGGCAACGATGAACACGGCACTGGCTATGATGTTGTTTTATGGATTGAAGAGGCGGTTGCAACTCAAGGTTTTCAACCACCGGTTATACGAGTTCACAGCGCTAATTCATCTGCAAGGCAGAAAATGGAGTTTGGGATTGCCAATATCAAACGTTTGAATATGTTGGGTTAACACCACATGACATGTATTACAGCGCTACCTGATATAGGAATAGAGGTTTCAAGAACAGAATCGCAATCTTGATCTGCAACGACGAAAATTGAAAGCATATCTATGAATCACACAGTTAAGATTCAAAATAATCGGTACGGAGATACGTTCAGCTCACTGTTTTTAAGGTAATAATCGTCCCAGCCACGAGTATCAAATGGAACTTGTTTACCTTGTATATCTATATGCAAATAACCTAGCTTTGCACCAACAACAGCTTTCGAACGAGCAATTGGCATCACAATCGCGTCTATCATCTTTTGAGCATCAGATTTTGAAGCGGGTTTATATACCAAAGCTACTTTATTACCTATCTTCATACACTTACGGCTAAAGGTTATATGTTTATCACCAACTTTACCATAAGCCTGACTTCTAAGTTTGCCTAATTCACATGTTGGTTTCTCTAAATTGACAACCCCAAATCGAACACCATAGTCAGTGTATTGATTTTCTCGGTTCGCATATAAAATAGCGATCAAATCGTCATTAGCACTGAATGCCGGATAAAATGAATGTGACTCTTTCATCCAAAAACTATCCAGTTGTGTCGGCCGGTTGAACTCTAAGTTGTATCCATACTTCGCACTTGCTACGAATCCATCACCGTTGAATTTTAACTGGCGACCAGTTGGCTTTTGATTCAATGAACCACGTTCAGGATCAACGAATCTTGCATTTCGCGTTTGAAGTGAACCATCGCGGTTGAAATACTCTCTGAGCCGGTACAACCCGTTTTCCAGTGTATGAGAACTTATCGAACCATCATCAAAGTGAGTAAACTTTTCTTCTTTATCATTCACGTAAAATGTCGGCTTTGGCGACGTGTTGTCATTAGCTTGAACACAAGGTTCCCCCAAACACATTGCTACTTTTTTCTCGCTCGTTGTTGAGCATCCACTGAGAGCCAATATAGACAGCCCAATTACAAACAACCCCTGCTTTTTCATAAATTACATTCACCTTTTTATTTTAAACCTAATAAACAACCTATCTTTGTATCTATCTGTTTTTTCTTAGATTTTACCTTGCGATAAAATAAGACTCTGCCGTTAATCACCCTCTTAATCACTAAGATTAAAGACTCTGTACAACGAGTAGCGATCTCTTTGTTTTGCAGTAATTTTAGGGTTGAAGTAAAACACCGTATCGTCGCTTAATCGCTTGATATACGGGTTAATCGATATGCGCTGCTGATTATACCAGCCTGTAAAATAGGAAAGATTTTCCTTTCTCCAGAGATCTTTGTGCCCATTCATTTTTACAGCTGGTACATAAAGGAATTGCTCAACCCCAGCAACGTTAGCAAATTTTATCTGCTCTATTGGAAAACCAATCGGCAAGTAAGTCTTAGCAGCCATATAATCGCCACCTTGCGGCACTAGCGGGATATAACCATTATTGTCGCGGATAAGCATAGGAATTCTGGCTGTGAGTGAGTAGCAAGGCGAATAGACAGCAGTACAACTCTCATCTGAAGTACTGGTCACTTTAATTCTGTCCAAGAAATAAAAACCTTCTGAGCCCACTTTTTGATATTCTTCCTTCGCTTCACTTCCCATTGCCATTTTTATGGTATCTACAGCAATTCGGTTAACGTATTGTGCCTGAGTATCCAAGTCTTTATTGTTATCCACTTGAATAAGTGTGTAGAGATATTGTTCGCCTAAAAGGGAATCATAGCCAGATCGCGAACCTTGTTGAGCTAGTAATCCCATCACCGCATCAAATGAGGTGATACTTCCTAATCCAGCGGCGACAACTGTAGCCACAGAAGAAGTATTAGCCAGTTCTTTGTGTGAATTTGTATCGTAATAAAACTTGTCTAAGTTGTTGGCATTACGTCCAGGTTCTATCCATCTTAGTGGATAGTAGAACCGTGTAGCTTCGGAAAATTCTTCCACATTGAGCGCATAGTCATCCGCATATTTACCCTGAGATTCAATGGACTCATTGGGAGTGCTTGCGCATCCAGATATCGCTAAAGTGAGAGCTGAAATCATGACGTTTTTTTTCATAGCACTATTTTTTGATGAGTTACCTAACATTAAATTCCCTATATTTATCAATAAGTAAACTTTTTGGCGAATGGCGTTTTGAGAAGCTTGATACCGAATGAATGAAGTCAGACCAACCCCACAACTTTCATTTTTAAATGAACTGAATTGCAACTATCATGACTATAAAAATTGCAGACAGTTTTATCGCAAAGACTATAGGTACCCTCTTATAGGTTTGATAAATTACCTCATAAAGTTCGTCCTGCTCTCTCTGCATGCTCTTTTCTTGAGACAATAAGACGCCATCACGTACCTTTTGAGCAATTCCTGGTTTCCACTGTTCGTACAGCTTTAGTCTTTCTGGAGAAGGAAATTCATCAACGTAATTTCTGCCCCTGATAGAAGCGAGAATCTGCTCTACGGTTCCGCTCTTTCTTAAAAACACCCTCATTTGTCCCGTAAAATGTTATCAGTCAAATTTGGCATCTTGGTCGCTTTTAACCTTAGAATCTGGGCGAGTAATTCACTCGTTACTCCTTTTCCAAATTCTGAACGTAAGTGACGTTCCGGATAGGGTTGTAATAGTTCATCAGATCCAATTTCGCCGCAGGCGTACCATTGGGCATTCAATCCATGTGCGTGGGCTATCATCCGACGCACAGGGTCGTTGTCGTCCATTTGCATCCTGAAGGGTAATTCTGTATCAGGCGCTAATTCATCAGCGGAAAACACACCATGTTCAATAAGGTATGAACGATCATAAAAAATCCCTAACGGGTAAAGTAGTAGCCCCGATTCTGACGCTGCATTTTTTAGCTTTGCGATAGCTTGAAAATCCGGCTCCACCATTTCTAACAGTGTCTTTGTGCGAGTATGGAACCATTCTTTATACTTAGTGTGCACACTTGCATTACGTTGAAAATACTCATTCGAATAAAGCAAACTAAGCGTATCAAAATATAAAACCTTCACTGAAACCACCTAGTTCGTATTAGGCATAGTTAAAATGGTGCTTCATGAAAAAGTCCAGATGACATCCTCTTTCTAACGCTCTTTCCTCAATTTGCTTCCATAAGAGTGGTAAATAGGCTTTCAGATCTTCCGCTTCCGATTGATGATATTCATCCTCACAGTCCCCTGCAGCAGCTTTTAGCCACTCTGAAGGTGTTAAAATAGTGAGCCCAAGATGAAAATATTCTGGAATGGCTGCCCGTATTGATTCTTCGCTACCGCTAGCAACATACATTGTGAGGCCTTCACCTGTTGCGTAATAATGGCTAACACCGATGTAGAACATATCAATACCTCGCTAACATATTGTCTAATATTAAAAATATTTATTACTGAAATGCAGCAATTACACGCTCTCTGAAATTTCCTAAGTTCAATTGACCAGAAGAAGCTGAGTATGCAGTTATGATTGACGGTTTTTCCAAACGTTCTTTATCCCAACTAAGCTGTGTCTTCCCAATATCAGTTTTTTTCTTTTGTTGATCAGAGAAATAGGCTCGATCTAACGAAACAGAAGCTTGAGGTCTATCTTGCCAATTATCTGGTTTGATAAATAAGCATGAGTCCGGAATATCTTGCTCGATCTGCTCAGCAAAACTCACTAGGCTTTCTTCAGCAAAAGTGTACAACCAAGCTTGCTGATTCGAGGATTCATGCGTTCGCAAAATTCGTCCTAAAACTTGCCTGAAATAAAGTTCTGTCTTCACAAAACTTAAATGGCAACAGACTTGTAGACGTGGGATATCGGTTCCCTCACTAATCATTCCGACGCTGATAATCCACTGAGTCGTTCCGTTTCGATACCCATTGATTTTTTCTAGTGGATTTTCATGATAGTAAGTGACTATCTCTGTACTTTGCTCATATGTCTCAGTCAAAACTTTCTGAATTTCGATTGCATGTCCTACTGATGAAGCAACAACCAAACCACCGGCATTAGGGTTATCCATACGTATATCTGCTAGCTTTTTGCAACCAAGGCCAAGTACATAAGTCATTGCATCAATATTTTGCAAAATGCTTTGATACGGAGTTGCTGATTGCTTTAAAAGGTCAGGAATTGACGAAAATGACTTTGATTGTCCACTTTCTGAAATAGATAAGCGATCATTATCAATTAGTACAATTTTAGGTGAGCGACAGACCTTATCGATAATCGCTTGCTTTAAACCGTATTGATAATCACAGTGGATACGACCTTCTGCGTCAGAATACTGTGCTAACGTAATTGGCAATAAATCTGAGCGCCAAGGAGTGCCAGATAGGGATAATGTAAACGCAGCAATCCCTTGAATTTGTCTCAAAATTTGCTCACCCCATACATTGGCATTTTCAATTTCATCACCTGAACAATGGTGAATCTCATCAAATACAACCAATACGCGGTGCTTTTTAATTGTTTCCCAAAAGCTATCTCTAAGGTATTTCATACTCTGATATGTAAACGATGCACCTATTGAACCAAGTCCACCGGAAAAAGAGCATCCCAATCGCCATGAAAAGGTATTTTTGATACCATCAGCAATCGTTAATGATGGCGAAAAACAGAGGACCAGGTCAATTTTGTCTAAGTCATACAGCCTTTTGGCAATTTCGGCAGCGGCCACCGTTTTTCCAGCCCCTGGAGTCGCCTGAACCTGAAAATGTGAATGTCCAGCTAGATACTTTTCTAAAGCCGATCCAACACACTCCTCTTGCCATAGTCTTAACATTTTACTTCCCCACAATTACTAAGCTTTAGGGCGTGATTAAGAACATTTATTTTGGCTAGATATCTAACAGAGCGTTCTCTAGTTTCTTCGGATAGTTTTAACAATGATGATTTCTGTAAAGGTAACCTTTCAGACAATAGTTGAAATTCTTCGATCTCAGCTAAAGCTATCGCAAGTTCAGCTTCATACTTTCGTCGTTCCAAAGTCAGCTCATCAAGGGTAAGTGCTTCGTCCGAATTTTTTACGACTGTTTTTAGCTTTTGTTGCTTACGCTTTTTCGGTTTGAATACAGTTTCTTTAAACTGCTCTGATTTGTGGTATGTCCTTGTCCGCCCTTGGCCATTAGTCCAAAGTAGCCCTTTCTTTTCTAAAGGCAATAACTGACGATAAAGAAATTTACGCGCTTCCGTTATATCCTCAAATTCTCCCGTAATCGTTAGTAGTTCGTCCCTTAAGGCAGGAACCGTTAATCCATCAAGTCCTTTCTCGATGAATAAGGTAAAAATATATTCATTAATCGCTGTTTTCTTCGTCATAAGAGCTCAACTACGAACCAAAATGCGGATTATAGTCCGTGGCTATAAAATCCGCAATGAAGGATATTCTTTCATTTTGAGTACCATTAAAAATGAAAGACTTAGCGAAACGGTTTGGGGATAACTTACGTAAAGAGCGTAAGCTTAAAGGTATATCTCAGGATAAATTGGCTATTTCAGCAGACATCGACCGAAGCTATGTCGGTCGAATCGAAAGAGGAGAGGTCAATATCACACTGGAAAAAGCATACCAGTTGGCAAGTATTCTTGGTTGTGATGTGCGTGATTTGCTGCCATAAGGTAAACCCTAACTATAAGATTTATAAACACCTAAGGAAGTAAAATATTATTGGAGAAATCGAGAGATAATGGTTTGCAAAACTAATCTAGTTTTTCACGCTTTTTAAAGTCTAAAATGTTACTGTTCATTCCCATATCTTGAACATCAATCATCAACTCAACATGTTTTTTTTCATCAGGAATCTGCCCCCACATGGCAACATTCATTTGATGCATTCTTACTGCTTGCTCTTTTATACGCTCTTTATAGCTCTCTAACTTTGAGTTTTTCGACGTTAATTCTGCCTTGAGCATTTTTATTTCAGCCTTAGCTTTATCTAGATCATTTTTAGCTTTAATGTATAAAGGATGCCTACGGATGGCTTCATCAGACACATCTTTTACAGGACCATATTTACGAGCAGCTTCAGCGCTCAGAATATCTTCCTTTAGTTTTGGATAACGTTCAGGTTTAACTACACCATTCGATAATCCAGCTTCCTTCTCGACACTTGAAACAGTAATTTTCAACTTATTGGCTTTAAGCTTCTGTTTTAACTCCCTTTGGGTTGGCCTTTTGGCAACAAGGCGTGCTAATGCGTCTCTTAACAGCCTCTCGGTCGGGCTTAATTCAGTTTCATCTGTCATATCTTACGCCACCGTTTTTGTTGGTATAACCAAACTCAACACATCTTCTTCAAATTCGTACTTATCATGCTCGAACGCTAAATCATCCATTATTTCTTCAGCAGCTTTTACTTGCATATAGTATTTGGTTGCAGCGCTTGAATTTAACTCATTGTTTTCTTTTAAAAAATCAATATTTCTCATCGCATCCATACGGGACACTTCAGCGTAAACAGCATTTTCAATAAAGTCATATTCACAGTCAACACACTCAGTTAAATCAATATTGATACGCATTGAGCATTGAGTGTTAGTACAATACATACCAGGAGCCACAGCATGTAAATGAGCCTTACCGTTGGTCAACAGATCTATCCAGTATTCCTTTGACAGCTTACGTTTATTTACTCCATCTTCAAAATAGCTTTCACCTTCACGACTTATTGCTTGACCTTTACCCCCTGCAATACGTTCACGGTTTGCCATTTTTTGATATATACGAGCGAAGATCTCAGCCTGTTGCGTGATCCGCTCTTTTTGAATTTCGCTGTAAATTTTTTCAAATGAAAAGGCGTTGCGAGCATACCAGCGTGTCATCGCCATCGACCAATGCGACAACTGTTGCTTCAAAGCAGGGAAAGAACACAACTCATAGCCAATTAGGTAATATGCAAGTGAACGTCGCAACTGATGACACGTAAAGTGAAATTTGTCACCCAGTTTAAAAGATGTCTGGGTTGGATCTGATGTTTGTAAATAGCCCATATCATCTAATGTCAGAATAGAATCAACGTTGTTTTTATTAAAATTATTTACGACACCTTTACCCAACGCAGACTTTCCTACAGACTTGAAATAGGTAACCTTTTGCAAGTTTGCGAACATTCGATGACTGTCATTCTCTGTAAACCTGTTTCGATAAGGTGTATGAATGGCATTTAACACATGAAAGGCTTTCCAACCAGTTTCAGTGGTAACAAAAACATCATTTTTGGTTTGACTGTTGAGTGTAATTTTTGATTGGCGTGTTGTTAGAAAGTAAATTTGTTCCTTGCCTGTATCTGACTCATCGCCATCTTTATCAAACTTCTTTTCCTGCGCTCCATATACAGGACTAATTCGATACAACTCATCTATCCTCATCCCTGATAACGCCAGACATAACCACGAGGCCTTTGCACTAAGGCTAACTAAATACCGTCTAAATTCACCCCAGTCATAGAAAGTGTCACCGATGTACACATTAAAACGGTGAAATTGTGAATCTTTTAAGAGAATACGAGTTTTAAGAGAGGTGAATATTTCCATCCATCGCGGATTTTTGCCTTTATCGACTAAAGCAACTCCCTCGCTTTCTAATGCTTGAGTGAATCGCGACCAGTTTTTCTCATAACCCTTTATAGGTTTATATATCTCTCCATTTCTTATATCTAAAAGCCTCCTTTTTTCTTCATATTTATAAAAAGAAAGCATCTGCTCAACCGCTTGTTCGATTTCATCTCTTAACCCATAGGCTTTTGCAATCCCTTCGCTGTACTCCGTTAATGCCGCAAAATATATCCGCGGAGGGATAACCAATGTTCCTTCAGTGTCATCAGGTCTTGCGTTAAACATTTTATGCGTTAGGCGATTAAAATTAACCGTAAATGGCAGTAAACCTTTTAAAGCGGGAAGATAGTTTAACCCAGTAAACACTTTGGAGTTAGACATGTCAAAAAATCCATCTTCGACCAAAATTTCTAGATGCTCTTGGTTTAACTCTTCAAAAGAAGTAATACCACGCTTAAACAGTTTAACAATATAATTTCGCAAAAGACCTATCTTGCTTGAGAGAGAACCTAACTCAATATGTTGACCTGAAAACCACATATTCGCTACTGCGATACACTTCACTTGATTAACTAAATGACGTTCGTTTTGACGAAGTACAATGACATTCTCGCCTTGTTCTAACTCTATATTAAAATAAATATTTGACTTATTTTTTCCTTTATAAGCAGACTGTGCAAACATCCAAGCATCTTCCCCAAACAAGATTGTCTTTCTCTCATCTTGATAGACAACCATTTTGTCCAACTCTTCCCAATTACCTCGCAGTAGCGCTGGGAAAAGCACTTGCTGCAAATAATCTTTTTGACCACCAATGGAGCGCATGGCATCTAAAGTTAATTCTAAATCTTGCGAATTTTCAAAAGACAACATAAGTATGATCCTTATAGGTATTGGGTAACAGAAGATAATGAGTTAAAAAGTAAATAACGCCCTTTTTCTTCTAGCAAATATTCAGCTTGTTCAATTGTTTCTAATGGTACGTCATCAAGATGGGCTTGAAAGCGTTCTATCTTCGATTGGATGATGGACGCTCGTTCTGGATATTGATCAATACCTTCACTTAGCGCATCGAGAAAACTCAGCAATTTATAAATAGCGTAGGGATCATCAACAAGCTTGGCGCTTTTGCAAAAGGGGCAAAGATCGTATTGATAACAGGTGATATCCTGCCCTTCTTCAATAATCCCCTTTTCTTCTGCAAATTTACGCGCCGCATAATGCCAATCTTTTTCTGAACTCAGATCAATTTGACCGTCACAATCAACACCGTTAGGGTTAGTGGGTCGGTTGCGTTTTTTCCAAATTTCGTATTCTAAGACAGGAATTTTTAGCTCTTTCTCAACTGTTTCTATAGCTTCATTGCGTGTCTTTCCCGCAGCGATGTGACTTAGCACCATCATTCCTTGCGATGTTTGCTTACTATTTGAAACAGGATGCCCATTTCGGTATCGCCTATCAGCCGTTTCAATGCTGTGCTGCAAAATCTTTTGAGCAGTCAACCCACGCTCTTCTGGTTTGTATTCCAAGTCAGAGTGAGTAACTCGAATTCGACTTGAATTTATATTTAAAAAGTAGTCTCCATGATCTATACCGCACAAATTCAACAAATATGAGCTTATAGGCACCTTTCCTTCGGACCACTGGTAAGTATGATTTTGCTTCCCCAAAGGCAGTAGAAAAGGAGGTTTGGTTCCACCACTACGCCGATTACTCAGACCAACTCGCGTTATACCAGGTATCGGGTTTCTCGTTGCTGCATAGCGCTCAACTAATTGAAGGAAACGGCGGTATTTAGAATCAACTGTAAAATCGCCTTTTGAGCCATCAAGATATTTAAAAGAAATCGTGATATTTCCATCTGTATCTTTATCTGAATAGCTGAGTGGCATCAGTACGTTTCGAAGTGAAACATCCGTCATACATGAGATGGCAGCGTAAGCTATGGGAATTGCTCTTTGTGTTACAACTTTTTTACCTAGTTCGATGACCTGCCTGTCCATTACCCATGAGTTATCTTCTCTCTGAACCCAGTTAAAAGTGGTCATCTTTTGATTTTCAACAATATCGGTATAGGTTTTAACTAAGTGAGCGACTAGCTCACCTCTGTCACTAGAAAGTAAATTTAAATTCCTTGATAACGCCGATAGAGCCTGCCCCATCTCCACCTTAGCTTTTTCTCCTTGGCTATTGAGAAGATATATTAAGGTATCAAACGGGTCATCACTGTACGTTTTTGAGAGTAATTCAAAGGTCTGGAGAAATGTGATGCCGTCGGCTTTCCCGACACTGTCTCGTTTATTAATATTAGCAACAATAAACCCAGCACTTTTTTCACTAGCTTCGGGATGCAAGTTTTCTTCTGAACCTGAAAACAACGCCTTTACGTCTTTTGCTGCACGACCTTTATATGCGCGAACTTGAGCTGTTTTCGATGTGCGATTTTCTGCCTTCGATACTACTACTTTAATAGGATGACGAACCTCTTTGATCGGAGTGTCATTAAATGCGGTGTAGTAGGCAAATAAGGTGTAAGCTGCGGCCATACATTGATTAAAAGGACTCCCAGCTCCATCTTTTACATCACCGCCCCCCAACTCAATTGTAATGTCACGACCATTTACCCTATCTACGACAATACCTTCTAAGCATCGAGGGGGAAGTACTTCAGGGTTCTCCTCTTTTAGAGCAATAAGTTGAGTTGCCAAAGAAAAAAAGAAAAGTTGAGTGCGTCGAACTAATCCATACCACTCACTTGATATATAAGGTTGTGTTGATGGTTCATCCTTCATAGTAGAAAAAGGTTTAAGCGTGGCTTGCCACTCAGATATATCAACACCAAGCACCGAAAGAAGATTATCGAGGAACATCTTTCTCCTACAAGCAGTGGATTCCAATATGCCAGCTTCTTCACCATCATAGTATTGAAAGCTATATTTTTTCTGCTCACACCCCTCATGAACTAAACGCCACAATTCACCAGCGTTCCCAACATAAGAAAGGTATCCAGCCTGACAAAAAGGGGAGTTCTTTTTAAAGTCACAAAAAACAAGGTACTGCTTTAAAATGGATAACCTAGCAAATATAGAACCTTCACTACTGTTATTTTTTTTCTCTTGATCAACCCAGAACCTTAGCTTTTGCATTATTTTCAAGCGAGATGGTTTTACTAATGGCCTTTGGGGATCGCACTGCTCATGACACCAATCAAGAAGACTGAATTGATAACCATACGCATTCTCTTTTCGATACAGTTTAAAACTCAAATCTAATGAAGTAACGTTATCTTTCGCTTTTGGTTGAGTAATGAGTTTATTTTTATTTCTAGATGCTGCTAATCGACTTTTTGCCATATGCTCACCTCAACACTTCTTGTGCAAATTGATTTTTTCGCTGAGAGAACTCAAACCATGTTTTATCATCATTTAGATAGTTAATGTATTTTTGAGTAGTACCTGTATTCTCATGCCCCATCAAGTATGCTAGTTCGGAGATGAGTGCCTCAAAGGGCTTACCTGTTTCAATATGTCTCTTGTACAGCCAATCGGTCGCAAAAGTAGCTCTTAAATCATGCGTAACAAAATAAATATCAAGCCCGCTAAGAATCATATCATTGCGTACAGCTTCCACATGCTTTTGAATTGTGTTTGGTGCGTAAATACTGCCATTAGATTGAACGAATAAGTGATTATGACGCAATAACCCACTGTCAATAGCTTCCTTCCTTGCCTTACTTAGCTTGTACTCATACAAAAGATCCATAACGTAGTCTGGAATTTCGATCGTTCTCTCTTTTCTGTATTTGGTAAGACAACCATTGATGCGCTCACCAATTGGCACTTTCATAACTTTAGATTTTGGCCTCTCTACGACAGAAGCAGGAAAAGTTATCAGTTCCTCAAGTCTTACCCCAACCTCAGTTGCCGTGTACAACATTAAGTCCTTAGTATCAGATGAATTTTGCACATCGATATATCGGTAAAAGGCTTGTTTTTCATCTTCACGCAAGGGACGTAGCTCTCGGATATCAGCATCTTGAGGCTTTTGTCTGTTCTTAAATGGCTTGGTGAGACCCGTCGTATACACGGTAATATCGCCGCGATAACTATTGAGATGTGAGAGCATGTCATGTTGCGCTCTCTTATTTTTGTTCTGTATACGAACTTTCTTGGCTGAAAACTCAAATGGGCGAAAAGTTTTGCTAAGTGGGACTATCCGTTGGCGATGAAGATAGGTGTAGTAAGCAACTACTTTTAGTACATAGCTAGAAGCCGTATTTGGAGAACCACCGATTTTTCCATTTTCATCTTCGGTATAAAGATTCTCTAATAAGTAATCACGATATCTAACGACCGGGCTTTCTTCTACTTTCTCTGTGCAGTCAAATATTGTTAATGGTAGCTTCTCTTCAATCAAGACACCTGTTCTTTTGTCAGTATGTTCTGGGATTTCCATACTCATCCAACGATAGAAGCTTAATAAGGCATTTGCATGAGATTCAATTGTATCAACGGATGATATATCTGGATTTGACAATAGAGAGTGCAGGTATAAATTGACTGGCACTACATTAATGCCATCTGGGTCAACTAAAATCGGAAGTTTATAAATAAATGGTTTTGAATTGTCATTTACTTCGTGGACTATTTCTCCACTATCAGGGGCCGCCCTACTGGTAAAAGAAGGATATTTATCCGTATTGATCCACATAAGACAGTAATCAACACCATAGTCCTCTGGAAATGCCTTACTCTGCTCAATCAAATTAGCACCAAATAATCAAACAATTATAGCACTACACTAAGCTAATAAATCCATTATGTCTAATTTTTTATACTAACAGCTTATTAACTTGCGTCGTCTAATAAAGATCCCAACCGTAGTTCTGGATTCTCACCAGATTCCCTATTGCGTTATTTTTGTGATCTAAATAACACCAGCGAGAGCGAATGCTACAAACTTGTTAACTGACTGTCTAGCGAATAATCACATAAGCTATCGTTTTCTCAGTAAAAATTTGTGTCGCGTAAGCATCGCTATACTCAGTCATGTTCAAGGAGTTAATTGCTCAACCTCCCCTATGTGCGAAATCGAATAATGCTACCCAACCAGTCTGTAATTCATACTGTCCGCATTATCGTGCACTATTTGTCGCGCAAAACTGGACATACCGATAGGATTGAATAAAATCTGCGCTCTTAAATTAAACGCACCATACAAAGGTAATGACTATGGCGACTCTTGATGTAAATCCACAACGCTACCAACAGCAACTGGCTGAAAAGGTTGAACGCCTTACTGGCATGTTCACTGAATACAATGTGCCAGAGTTGGAAGTGTTTGAATCTCCAGAGCAGCACTACCGTATGCGTGCAGAGTTCCGCGTGTGGCACGAAGGTGAAGACATGTACTACATCATGTTTAACCAAGAGACGCGTGAAAAGTACCGTGTTGATCAGTTCCCAGCAGCAAGCCGTCTTATTAACGACCTTATGCCGCTACTGATGGATGCGATGAAACAGAACGATACATTACGTCGCAAGTTGTTCCAAGTTGATTTTCTATCAACACTAAGCGGTGAAATCTTGGTATCACTGCTTTACCACCGTCAACTTGATGAGGCTTGGACTAAAGAAGCTAAAGCACTTAAGCAACGCCTAAATGACGAAGGCTTTAACCTAAACCTGATTGGCCGCGCTCGTAAAATGAAGATTGTGTTGGACCGTGACTTTGTCATTGAGAAACTCGATGTTAACGGCCAGCCGTACATCTACCAACAAGTAGAGAACAGCTTTACTCAACCAAACGGTAAAGTAGCAACCAAGATGCTTGAATGGGCGATTGATTGTACTCAAGACAGCACAGGTGATTTGCTTGAGCTTTACTGCGGTAACGGTAACTTCTCACTCGCGTTGGCACAAAACTTTAACCGTGTATTAGCGACTGAACTGGCTAAGCCATCTGTAGAATCAGCGCAGTACAACATTGCGGCTAACAAGATCGACAATGTGCAAATCCTGCGACTGTCTGCTGAAGAGTTTACCCAAGCGATTGAAGGTAAGCGTGAGTTTCGTCGTCTAAAAGATGCGGGCGTCGATTTGCAAAGCTACAACTGTAATACCATTTTCGTTGACCCACCACGCTCAGGCATGGACATTGATACCTGTAAAATGGTGCAAGGTTACGAGCGTATTGTTTATATCTCTTGTAACCCAGAAACACTGAAAGAGAACTTGGATGTGCTTTGTGAAACTCATAACGTAACTCGCTTTGCGCTATTCGATCAGTTCCCTTATACCCATCACATGGAAGCTGGTGTGATGCTTGAGCGAAAAGCTTAAGTCTTGTTATCAGTGAGAAATGACGAATAAAAAACGAGCCTTTCGGCTCGTTTTTTTGTTTTCTAGACGTTTAGCTTTCGTCTTGAACTTGTTCCGTCTTCGACATATAGCCAAGCTTCTTGCCAATCCACAACATCAATAGCATCGAAACGAGAATCGCGAAGAAGTTTGAGCCTGAATCTGGGTGTGCTGCTTTAATAAATGCAGAGTGACCAAATGCCCCTACAAAGAAACACGCAAGGCCAACCAGTGGAATATCTTCTGAGACTGGATTATTAAGATACTCTTGGTACAACGCTTGAACAGCGAGTACTAAAGCAATGATAGGGAAAATAGAGAAGCCCACTTCGCTCATCGTTAGCCATGACAACAGCGCATCACTACACATACCTGCAACTAGCGCGAGTACCAGTGTTTTTCTTTCAGAACCACGATTAACTGGATTATTTTCATTAGACATTAATCAATTCCGCCTTTTAGTCGGTTACGTTCACGTTCTTTGCGATACCAATAAGCCCCTTTGGCTATCATTCGCAACTGCATGATCAATCGTTCAGCAAGGATCTCTCGCTCACGTCGATCCAAATCTAAAACCTCAGCACCAGAACTAAATACTAATGTTACTGACGCTTCTGCTTGAGTGAAGGCTTCATCACGGCTCATGCCAGTACTGATCAAATACTCGGTCAGCTCCGCTGCGAAATGTTGAATCTCTCTTGCAACAGCGGTACGGAAAGCAAATGAGGTTCCTGAACGTTCACGTAGCAACAAACGAAAGACGTTTGGGCTACTTTCAATGAACTCCATAAAGGTTTCCACAGAGGTGCGAATTACGCTGCCCTCTTTGACAATCCGTTGACGAGCTTGGCGCATCAATTGACGCAGCAACAAGCCACCTTCATCTACCATGGTTAATCCTAGCTCATCCATGTCTTTAAAGTGACGATAAAATGAGGTGGGTGCAATTCCCGCTTCTCGAGCCACTTCTCGAAGACTCAAGTTAGAGAAACTGCGGTCAGCACTTAACTGACTGAATGCCGCGTCAATTAAAGTTCGGCGCGTTTTCTCTTTTTGCTGTGCGCGAATTCCCATGGTTTTCATATTCTAAAATCTACTTCTATTGAGTTGGGTCGGGTGACCTTCCAACCTCTAATATACACTTAACAGCAATCACCTTTCATCAACCAGCAGCAATAAAATGCACTTACGCAACTTTTTCAATTATTTCAGCACAAATTAGAGAGATCGACATTGAAGATAGCGCATTTTTGCTCTCTATCACGTGATCCGCTCGACTCTCTCAATGCGCAAAGATTTACCCAAAGTTTATATCGGTTAAAATATCGCTAAAGCAATGTTAATACAATATAACAAGGATAGTGTCATGGCCGAGAGCAATCATTTTGATGTCATCGTGATCGGGAGCGGTCCCGGTGGCGAAGGCGCAGCAATGGGATTAACCAAAGCAGGGTTAAACGTCGCCATTATAGAAAAAGAGAGCAGTGTTGGTGGCGGTTGTACTCACTGGGGCACCATCCCATCCAAAGCCTTACGTCACGCCGTTAGCCGGATTATAGAATTCAATAACAACCCGCTGTTCTGCCATAACAACTCTAGCCTGCACTCCACTTTCTCTAATATCCTCGGCCATGCAAAATCAGTGATTGATAAACAAACTCGCTTACGCCAAGGGTTTTATGACCGGAATGATTGCACATTAATCTTCGGGACCGCCCGTTTCACGGATAAATACACAGTGGCAGTAACCCAATCTGATGGTACAGAAGAGATCTACAGTGCGGATAAATTTGTTATCGCGACCGGCTCTCGCCCTTATCAACCTGATGACGTCGACTTCTTGCATGAACGTATTTACGACAGTGACTCTATACTGAGCCTTAAACATGACCCTCGCCATATCATCATCTATGGAGCAGGTGTAATTGGTTGTGAGTATGCTTCGATATTCCGAGGTTTAGGAGTCAAGACTGACCTTATCAACACCCGAGATCGCCTGCTTTCATTCCTAGATAATGAAGTGTCTGATGCACTCTCTTATCACTTCTGGAACAGTGGTGCGATCATTCGCAACGATGAAACTTATGAGCGTATTGAAGGCACGGAAGATGGTGTCATCATTCACCTTAAATCGGGCAAGAAAATGCGTGCCGATTGCTTACTGTACGCCAATGGACGAACCGGTAATACCGACAAACTCAACCTCTCAGCTGTTGGTTTAGACGGTGATTCTCGTGGGCAACTCAAAGTAAACAGTAACTATCAAACTGAAACTGACCACGTTTACGCAGTCGGTGATGTCATTGGTTACCCTAGCCTTGCCAGTGCCGCCTATGATCAAGGACGCTTTGTCGCTCAAGCCATTACCAAAGGCCAAGCGGATAATTACCTCATCGAAGATATTCCTACCGGTATTTACACCATTCCTGAAATCAGTTCTGTCGGTAAAACCGAGCAAGAGTTAACGGCCGCGAAAGTACCTTATGAGGTGGGGCGTTCTTCATTCAAACATCTGGCTCGCGCACAGATAGCGGGAAAAGATATTGGTAGCTTAAAGATACTCTTCCATCGCGAAACCAAAGAAATTCTCGGTATTCACTGTTTTGGCGAGCGTGCAGCGGAAATCATTCATATCGGCCAAGCCATCATGGAACAAAAAGGCGAAGCCAATACGATCGAATACTTCGTCAATACCACATTTAATTACCCAACGATGGCAGAGGCGTATCGCGTCGCTGCGCTCAATGGCCTCAACCGCCTTTTTTAATCGACGGTTAATCAATTAGATTAATGCTAATAACAAATAGGCCACTCGATTGAGTGGCCTATTTTATTATAATTGTCTTATAACGGATCACGCGAAGAAACGTTGTCTCTTCCACTGATAAATAAACACCACGCCTAACGTTATACCACGCATCGCCATAAAGCTGAGCATTGCTAACCACAACGCATGGTTTTGTTGTTCTTGGCTCAACACATTGGCCGCTAGGTAGAATATCGCAAAAAAACTGCTGGTTGCGACAAACATACCATTACGCATCTCTCGCCCTTTCGTCGCGCCAACAAAGATGCCATCTAACAAGAAACACCACATCGAAACCAGCGGCATCGCCACCAGCCATGGCATAAACTCCATCGCTTTAGATTGCACTAACGGAATGTCCGTGATCAAACTGATCATCTGCGATCCCGCCATCAAGAACACCAACGTCAGCCCTGTGCAGATAATGAAGCTCCAAAAAAACGTTCCGATTAACGATTGATTCAATTGCTGTTTATCTTTCGCGCCGATAGCTTTACCGACCATTGCTTCCATCGCGTAAGCAAAGCCATCCATACCATAAGAGATGATCATCAAAAAGCTCATCAACACCGCATTAGCTGCCACGATGTCATCGCCAAAGCTCGCGCCCTGAAAAGTCATAAAGGTGAAGGTTGCTTGTAAACAAAGAGAGCGTAAAAAGATATCTCGGTTAAGTTTCACAAAGCGCAGCAGGCCATTAGATGTATCTTTTAGCAGACTCAAAATAGACGGAATATGTTGCTTAACCCAAATACGACTGGCACACCACAAGCCAAAAGCACAACCAGAATAGTCTGCAATCACTGAAGCCAGCGCCGCCCCTTCGACCTTCCAACCGAAGCCAATCACGAACAATATATCCAAGACGATATTGGTGACATTGGAGATGATCACCATCCACATTGGCGCTTTCGCATTTTGTGTACCGAGCAGCCATCCGAGCAAAACGAAGTTAGCGAGAGCGGCAGGAGCACTCCAAGCTCGTATCATGAAATATTGCTGTCCATAGTGCTTAACTTGTTCGCTGGCATCGCTAAATGAAAACACCCAATCAGCCACAAACTGATGCAAGAGCAAAAACAGCACAGCAAAGCCCATTGCCATTGCCATACCCTGAGTAAAAACGAGGCCAAGTTGATGAGAGTTCTTCGCGCCATAGGACTGAGCCGTTAACCCTGTGGTAGACATACGTAGAAAGCCTAATAACCAGAAGGTCACACTGATCATGGTGCTCCCTAAGGCCACACCACCTAAGTACCAAGCGTGTTCCAAATGCCCAATGACGGCTGCATCCACTAAACCAAGCAGAGGCACTGTAATATTGGACAACACCATAGGGATAGCGAGCAATAAAACTTGCTTATGCATTGCTCGATTAGAAAGGGTTTGGAAGATTTGCACGTTGCTACTCTTTAATCAATTAGAGCGCAAAGTGTAACTGGATCACCAGCGAAGCTGAACCACTACCGGAGTGAATCTTTGTTTAACTTTGATGAACTTGTTTATCCAGCGCTGCCATAATTTCCAGCGACCGCAATGTTTATCAAGAGGTGAGTATGTTTTTGCCCATCGAGCCCATGGTAAGTAACGCAATACCGCATCACCAGCCGCACTGTAGCCGTGAGCATACTGACCAGAGCCCATTTTTTGCCCTAACTTGGTATTGGTGAGATCTCCCGCTAACACAATACATGCTCGTGCACTGTCAAAGTGCCGGCCTAGCGCTTGAATAAACTTTGCCACTCTAGGCTCATCGCAATCTAATAACGCATGTTCACACACAATCAGCAATGGTGCTTTCTCAGGTACTGGCAGTTCATCTAGCCAAGCTAAATCTTCCACACTGCCGCATTTGTGGTGGTAACGCTCGCTTTTGTGAAATAACTTTTGTCGCCAAAGCAGGTTTTCAGTGACATCAAGCTCTAGCCAATGGCAGCGACCATTGTCTACACGATAGAAACGAGTATCTAAACCTGCGCCAACGTTAAGAATCCAACCATCTGGGTTGCGCGCAATGAAAGCACTTACCTGCTCATCGCAAAGTTGGGTAAGCGTGGCGTGAAGAAGTTGCTTTTGGTCAATGTCGCCAGATAAGCATTCAGGAGCAAGCTGACAGCGCTGACATGCTGTCGCTGCAATAGGATCATAGACAAGGCCATTGTCTACGAGGCTCTCTCTGCTGCGCAACCACAAAGGCTGCAAAAGATTTGCAGGTATTTGATAGCCCTTTTTCAAGTGGCTATGTTTTGGGGATTGCTGAGAAGAGGCCATTATCATCTTCCTTCCATAGATAGAACAAAGATGATAATGAATATCAATTACAAAAACAAGCTAATGAGAACAGATGTCATATAACTTATTTGTAATTGGTGCGAATTTCGTCTTACATCCAGTCAGTATTACGAATAATACCAACGGCAATACCTTCGATCGCTAGGTGTTGGCTAGTCAGGTCAACTTTGATTGGTTCAAACTCTTGGTTCTCTGCATGCAACAATACCGTTGCACCTTTACGCTCCAAACGCTTCACCGTTACGTCTTCATCAACACGAGCCACAACAACTTGACCATCACGAACATCTTGAGTTTTATGCACAGCTAACAAGTCGCCATCCATAATACCGATGTCCTTCATTGACTCCCCGTTAACGCGCAGAAGAAAGTCAGCTTGAGGCTTAAACATACCAGGATCAACTTGGTAATGAGCTTCAACATGCTCTTGTGCCAAGATTGGCTCACCTGCGGCAACTTGACCGATCAAAGGTAGGCCTTGATCGTCATTCGCTGCGTCTTCAAGCAGGATACGAATACCACGAGATGCACCTGGGATAATCTCGATCGCTTGCTTACGAGCAAGGGCTTTTAAGTGCTCTTCCGCAGCATTTGCTGAACGGAAACCAAGTTCTTTTGCAATTTCAGCACGCGTTGGTGGCATGCCTGTGTCTTCAATTTTGCCTTTGATTAAATCAAATACTTGTTGCTGGCGGGGCGTTAACGGCTTCATAAGTCACCTGTCTTTTTATACAGTTAACTGTGAGTATATCCAGTAAGTGAACAAATGAAAAGCGAATTGATGGTTTTTTAATGGCTTAGCCTAACTAGAACACGATGATCTCTAACCAAGTGTATCCGGTAAGCAACATGGCAAGCATCACCGCCGCAGAACCGATGTCTTTTGCTTTACCCGCGAGTTCATGATGCTCTGTCCCAACCCTATCTACAACCGCCTCTATCGCACTGTTCACAAGTTCCATCACCAAAACGAACACGACCGTCGACACCAGCAGAATGCGTTCTACTTGAGAAACATCCAGCCAAAATGCCACTGGCAACATGATACTGGCGAGTAAAATTTCTTCGCGAAAAGCGGGTTCACTTTTAAAAGCCGCTTTTAATCCTTGGCAGGAATAGCGGGTGGCATTTTTGATGCGTTTTAAACCGTGGACTGTTTTTTGTGGCACGTTATCTACTCAACTAATTTTGCGGTGATGAAAGCGTTGTGTATAAATTGACGCTTTCATACTCAATTACCATTAAAAGGTTCGACCAGTTTCTGTTATCCTTGCAGCCGAAAAAAATACCTGCTTGGGCGCATCCCCACTTCTACACTTAAAGAATTGGAAATGTGCTTATGCTTATTACCTATTTTTGAGGCAAAGAACCTTTATGTCTTCTGGACGCTCTCTATCTCGCTCACTGCTGAAACTGCCAATGTCAGTTCTAGTGAAGGGAACGGCTATTCCTTCAAATCCGATTGAAGATCATAGCATTGATGTTAACAAGCCCATCATTTACGCACTACCTTATCGTTCTAGTGTTGACTTGCTAAGTCTACAAAAGCAAGTGATTAAGCTTGGTCTACCAGATCCTCTTGAGCCAGTTGAAATCAATGGCAAAAGCTTCAGTCGCTACGTGTTTACCTCGTCTCGTGAAACCGTGATGGGTAATGACCAAGACGTACCTGCAGAATCTATCGCGCTGTTTTCTGACTTACTTGCACTGCATAAAGACGACACAGAACTCGATGTTCAAGTGATCCCTGCGACCGTTCTTTGGGGACGTAAGCCGGGTAAAGAAGATAAACGAACCAATTATCTACAATCGCTCAATGGCCCTCAAAAAGCCAAAGCGGTAATTCTTGCTGGTCGTGACTGTTTAGTGCGTATTAGCCCAGTCGTATCTCTGCGCTACATGGCGAACTCACATGGCACTGATGCCTCTATCGCGCACAAGCTAGCGCGCGTTGCACGCATTCACTTCTCTCGTCAGAAGCTTGCTGCATCAGGCCCGAACTTGCCAAGCCGTCAAGCTCTATTCAATCGTTTAATGAAATCAAAAGCGATTGAAAAAGCAATTGAAGATGAAGCAAAAGCGAAGGACATCTCATTAGATAAAGCACGCAAAGAAGCGCAAGACATCATGGATGAGATCGCGGCAGACTTCTCCTACTCACTGGTAAAAAACGGTGACCGTCTTCTTGGCTGGCTTTGGAACCGTATCTACCAAGGCTTAAACATCAACAATGCTGCGACAGTGCGCCGCTTAGCGCAAGATGGCCATGAGATTGTCTACGTGCCATGTCACCGTAGCCACATGGACTATCTACTGTTGTCTTACGTGCTTTACCATGAAGGCATGGTTCCACCGCACATTGCTGCGGGTATCAACCTAAACTTCTTCCCGGCGGGACCTATCTTCCGTCGCGGTGGTGCGTTCTTTATTCGTCGTAGCTTCAAAGGCAATAAACTGTATTCAACGATTTTCCGTGAATACCTCGCTGAGCTATTTGCTAAAGGTTACTCGGTAGAATACTTCAGTGAAGGTGGTCGTTCGCGTACAGGTCGCTTACTACAAGCGAAGACAGGTATGCTCGCGATGACCATTCAAGCGATGCTTCGTGGTCTAAACCGTCCTGTCACTCTAGTGCCAGTTTACATCGGCTACGAGCACGTTATGGAAGTGGGCACTTACGCCAAAGAATTACGCGGAAAACGCAAAGAAAAAGAAAACGCCGGCCTTGTGCTGCGTACGATTCGTAAACTACGTAACTTCGGCCAAGGCTACGTCAACTTTGGTGAGCCAATTCCACTGAACCATTACCTCAACGAACATGCGCCTGAGTGGACTAAAGATATCGATCCAATGGGCGCGACTAAGCCACAATGGTTGTCACCAGTAGTAAATGGCCTTGCCACTAAGATGATGACACATATTAACGATGCGGCGGCGGCGAACGCCCTAACATTGTGTGCCACCGCACTGCTGGCTTCTCGTCAACGTGCGCTTTCTCGTGACAGTTTGGTTCAACAAATTGACTGCTACTTATCGCTACTTAAGGAAGTGCCTTACTCTGGAACATTCACAGTGCCAGATGAAGATGCAGAAGCTTTAGTGAAACACGCAGAGTCACTGGATAAATTTGTTGTCGAAAGCGACAGTATTGGTGAGATTGTCTCTCTTGACCGTGAACAGTCGATCTTGATGACGTACTACCGTAACAACATCATTCACTTATTTGCGATTCCATCATTGATTGCCCAAATGCTGGTTCGCCACCATGCGATGAGCGTTGAGCAAGTAAAACACAACGTTGCGAAGGTTTACCCATTCCTCAAACAAGAGCTGTTCTTGAGTGTTGATGAAAGCCGCTTAGATGAAGTAGTAGAAAGCTACCTACAAGAGCTTGCTCGTCAAGGTCACATCGCGATTGAGAATGATCAGGTAACGATCAATGAGAGTAACACTCAAGTGCTGGTACTACTGGGTCGCACCATTAGTGAAACTCTACAACGTTACTCAATTGCACTAAACCTACTGGTGAAGAACCCTGAGCTAGGTAAGTCTGACTTAGAGAAGAAGAGCCAAGAAATTGCTCAGCGTTTAGGCCGTCTACACGGTATCAATGCCCCTGAGTTCTTCGATAAAGGTGTCTTTGCCTCACTATTTGCAACGCTAAAACAGCAAGCTTACTTAGACAGTGACGGCAACTGTGATACAAGCAAAACTGCTGACTTAGCTGAGCTACTGTACTCAATGCTTTACCCAGAAGTGCGCTTAACTATTAAAGAAAGTGTCTGCCAAGCGACTGAAGATTGCTCTGAAGACTAACGGCAACGCTTTTCGACACAGACTAAAAAGGCACTCATTGAGTGCCTTTTGTTTTGCTTCTATTTTCGCTTTAACTGAGCAATCACCAATAAGCGATCAGCAAACCTAGCGCGATAATCATACCGACGTAATTGTTATTCAAGAATGCTTGAAAACATAAGTCACGTTCACGGTGACGAATTAAATGCTGCTGGAAAACAAACAAAGCGCCAACCGCTAGTACGCTCCAGTAGAAGCTTGTACCCAACGACAAGTAAATACCAAGTCCAGTCAGCATCGCAACAGTCACCAACTGCAACACGCCGATAATCATCTTATCAAAACGGCCAAACAAGATTGCCGTCGACTTGATACCAATTTTTAAATCATCATCACGATCGACCATGGCATATTGGGTATCGTAAGCAATCGTCCATAAAGCATTCATAGCAAATAGAAACCAAACCACTGGCGGCAGCTCATTAGCCTGCGCCGCCCATGCCATAGGAATCGCCCAACTAAACGCCAAACCTAAAAACAGTTGCGGTAAATGAGTATAACGCTTCATAAATGGATAGATGAACGCCAACACAATACCAACAAATGACAGCTGAATAGTCAGGGTATTCATGCTCAGTACGAGTGCGAAAGAGACGGCAGCTAATAGGACAAACAACGCAATGGCTTCTTTCGCTGACACTAATCCTGAAGGCATAGGTCGGTGTTGGGTACGCTTAACATGACCATCCACTTTACGATCTGCAAAGTCATTTATCACACAACCCGCTGAGCGCATTAAAAACACCCCCAGCACAAATACCACCAACACGTCCAAGCGTGGCATTCCTTCTGCTGCAATAATCAATGCCCACATTGTCGGCCATAGCAGTAACAGGCTACCAATTGGCCTGTTCATACGCATCAATTGCCAATATGCGATTGCTTTAGCTGTGGTCATTTATACTCTCTCCTTAGAGTAAATGGGCGCGTCAGGCAAAAATAGTTCAGCCACCAGCATAGGCTTGTCGTTCATCCATAAACGGGAACGACGTGCTAAACATAAACCTTGCTCGGTTTGCGCCCAACCGACTTGTAGCGCATCTCGCTTCACGTTGTCAGAACTAAACACCGTAAGACCTAACGGAATTTCACCTTGCTGAGATAAGTCGTATGGCTGATCAACCAATGAGGAGTTAGGGATCAGGGTTCTACCTAGCACCCATGACTGCTCATCACCTTTCAATACCACTTTTCGCAATAAGCAGCTTTCACTGCCTAATAAAGCTTGCTCTTGTTGGTCCAACTCATTTGCAGGTACAACATGGTTGTGAAATAGATCTACGTTCAATTGCTGACAACAGGATTCTAATAAACGTGACAAAGAGCCCTGTTCTAACAACCATTTTTTCGCAATCTGAGAAGGAAAGCTAAACTTATCAGGCTGTTGCCAATCGACATTTCGCAGCGCTGACAAATAAAGCGTTATCATTTGATTCATACTAGTATTCAATAAGTCGCTTTATCATCGTACAATAAAGCCTCAATCTGTCGTGTTAACTGCTAGGTAGCCGTTAACAAGAAATCATTACAAATAGATGCTCTATTGTAACAAGACTCAAGCGATTCGAGTATCACGATCAGAACAAAGAAAAGTTATAAATATGTTTAAACGTTACGTAGCCCAAATATTTGCCGTTTTAGCCATCCTCATTGCTATGCCATCGATAGCACAAGAAGAAGCAGCACCTAAATTGGCATACTTTACTTTAGAGCCAGATCTAACCACCAACTTCTACACCAAAGGTAAGCAACTGGGCTATATTCAGGTGCGTATCGATATCATGGTGGCAAACGAAACCGACCTACCGCTGATTGAACTCCATCAGCCGTTAATCCGAGATGCTGTCATTGAGCTGCTAGGTAAACAGACAGAAGATACCATTAAGTCATTAGCAGGCCGTGAAGATTTACGTAAGCACCTAGTCGAAGAGCTAAACTCTATTCTGTTGCCAGAAACGGGCAAAACGATTATTGCCGACTTACTGTTTACTAAATATTTGTACCAGTAACATCGAGACAAACAAAAAGCGGCGTAAGCCGCTTTTTTTAATCCTGACACAAACTACTTTCTGGAACTATCAATCAACGCAATCAATACACCGGCAATCAAACCGACTAAATGCGCTGTATTGGCAATGGCCATGACGGGTTGTATGTAACCAAGCACTAACCAAGCAATCATAAAACCAAAGACTGGCTTAGGCATAGATAGGCCATATTGAGGGGCCCTCTGTCCCAATACCCATGTATAGCCGACCAAAGCGTAAACCACGCCAGAAAGTCCACCGAAGTTTGCTCCTTCAACCCAATATTGACCAATGCCTGATAGTGCCGCAGAGAAGACAAACAGCTGGACTAACTTGGCGCTACCTCGGCGCTGTTCTATATCGCCACCAAGTTGCCACCACCACAGTAAGTTAAACGCGATATGCATAATAGAAAAATGTAATACACCATGGCTTACCCAACGCCATAGCTGCCACTCTTGGCCTGCAAACGCCGGGAAATGCAGAGCTCTAAAGATGGCTTCACCGTAGCCAATCTGCTGCAATACGAAAATCACGATACAAGTCATCATTACCAGCAAGCTAAACGGCCCTGCTTTGGCTTTAATCATCGCCATTAAACTGGGTGAGCTGTACTTGAAGTGGTTTTGGCGACTTTCGGCCATATCCCAAGACGCAGCTTGATACTTGGCATCGTTAGGGTTATCTAAGAAGTGTTTAAGTTCGGCTTCGGCTTCAACTTGCTGCTGCACATCAATCAGCCACAACGCAAACTGACCACCACCCTCTGGCATCATTTGAATCTCTATTTGACGTGAAGCCATATAGTCAATAAACGCCTGTGCCACTCGTGGCTGGGTTAATGTGATCAATCTAATCATATTTGTCTTTCGCTCTATTTAGTCGTAATTGGCAGACCCGCGCGTTGCCACGCTTCAAAGCCTCCATCAACACTATACACCTCGTCAAAACCTTGGTTAACCAAATACTGAGCGGCACCTTGACTACTGTGGCCGTGGTAACACATCACTAAAACAGGCTGATCAAAGTCCACTTCATCCATAAAGCCAACAATCGTATCATTGGTTAAATGGAATGC
Source organism: Vibrio sp. LaRot3 (assembly GCF_027587025.1). GTDB lineage: Bacteria > Pseudomonadota > Gammaproteobacteria > Enterobacterales > Vibrionaceae > Vibrio. Next base: position 43,047 of record NZ_JAPPTI010000014.1, read on the forward strand.
GTGTTCTGAGTGAGCAGTGGTAAATGATTGAGGATCACGAATATCGACTATTCGCGCTTCTCCTTGGTCTAGCAGAGCTTTCGCTCCAATTACATCGATATGCTGAAACTGGTCCATTACTTTCTCTTTATAATTCAGACACCCTTACGGAAAGCAGGTTCCCAGCCAAGAGTGAACGGTTTGTTTGCCGTCATTGTAACCTATCCAGTGCTCGACAAGTACACTCAGTCAATAAGGTTATCCACTTGCGATCACTTATTCGCCATTTGTGGATAAGTTTGTGGATTACGTTGATAAAGTGGTTTTGAATTATTCGATCCACTAGATGTAGTGATGATCCTTATTTTTATGTGTGTAAAAATAACAATATCCCCAATGCATCATCCCCTCAGATCCCTTTATTCACCCCGCTTTCTGACATCTAACCAAGAAATTTACCACAGAGTTATGCACAGGCTGTGTTGCGCAAACGGATCGCAATTTTCGATCGGGCATAAAAAAACCGAGATCATTTGATCTCGGTTTTCATGTTCTTAACGGTCGTTTTTAGAATTCGCCGACGGCTGCTTTTAGCTTCTTCATCGCGTTCTTTTCTAATTGACGGATTCGCTCTGCTGATACGTTGTAAGTTTCAGCCAGCTCTTGAAGCGTCGCTTTATCGTCTTGTAACCAACGAGAACGAACAATGTGTTGGCTGCGCTCATCAAGGCTTGCTAATGCATGACCTAAACGGTTATTGGTGTGCGCTTCCCAGTTTGCCGCTTCTACGTTTTCAGCCACATCAGATGCTTTATCTTCTAGGTAAAGCATTGGCGCTGAACTTGCGTTGCCGCTATCGTCATCATCTGAACTTAGTTCAAACGTAGGATCTTGTGCCGCAAGACGAGATTCCATCTCACGCACTTCTGATGGCTCTACACCTAACTCACGCGCAACGGTTTCTACTTCACCGTTGTTAAACCAACCTAAACGCTTTTTAGACTTACGTAGATTGAAGAACAATTTACGCTGCGCCTTGGTGGTTGCGACTTTAACGATACGCCAGTTACGTAGTACGTACTCATGGATTTCAGCTTTAATCCAGTGAACCGCGAAAGAAACCAATCTAACCCCTACTTCAGGGTTAAAGCGTTTTACCGCTTTCATTAGACCAATATTACCTTCTTGGATTAAGTCAGCCATTGGCAGACCATAACCTGAGTAACCGCGAGCCACATGCACAACAAAGCGAAGGTGCGAAAGAATCAATCCTTTAGCTGCCTCAATTTCACTGTTGTAATGTAATCGCTCAGCCAAATCTCTCTCTTCGTCAATCGTCAGCATTGGGTAGCTGTTCACTGAGCGAATGTAGCTATCTAAGCTATCTTGGGAGACAACGGCCATTGGATACGCTTGGTTTGTCATTCAATTCCTCATCAATCTCTGATCTGGAGTAGGTGTTTTAGCCCAACAATCTTGAACCTAAAATGAACAGGTTTCAAGCAAGGGAAAGTAATTATGCATAAACAAAACGTCTATACAAGCAAAAAAGTATACGGTAGCGTCTACTTTTTGCAAGTCTCGTTTGTGTCAAAATTCGACAGCGTGAGTTTAGACAGGTTCAATTTCTTTTAGATGACGCTGAGCAGAGACTTTAGCCGCGAGGCAGCCAATGAATGTGCCTAGCATAAGAAGCAATAGCGATTCATCCCAACTCAAGCCAATCAACCTGAAGCGGCTATCATACAGAAGTGCTAATTGTTCAACACTGCTATTAAGCAGAATTGTGATTAACGCTGTAAGAATCCAAGCAGTGACGGCGCCTAGCAAACCAAACCACATACCTGAGTAAAGGTAAGGACGCAAAATGAAACCATCAGTAGCACCAATCAGCTTCATGGTCTGAATTTCATCTTTGTTAGCTAATACGTTAAAGCGCAACGTATTGCCCACAATTAAAAATACCGATCCCAGCATTAACACCGATAAGGTAACCACAATACCCGTCACGAGGTTTTTGATCGCATCCAGACGAGTTAACCAATCTTCATCCATTCGAACATCAGAGATCTCATCTTCGCTTTCCATCTTTTTAACTAAGCTGCGGATTAACGATTTGTCATCCATGCTTGGAGTAATAATCAGCACCCCCGGCAAAGCGTAATCGTCCAGCAAAGAGATAGCCTGATCAAAACCTGAATATTGGCTCAGATCGGCCAAGCCTTGCTGCGGTGAAATGTATTCCACCTCAGCCACTTGCTCTAAGCTCTCTAACTGATCTTTTAAAACCATGATACGCGGCTCAGGGGTTTGCTGCTTAACATAAGCACTGATTTGCGCTGGGCTGGTAACATCACTGGATGCCACCGCAATATTTTTACCAAGCAAGTAGAGCGAAGCAGGTAACGCAAGAGCCATAGAAATCACGGCGAGCGTCAGTAGATTGCCTAACGGACGAGAAAGCAGTTCCGACAGGGAAGAACGCGCTTGCTTGAAATGAATGGCAAAGAAGCCATCTTTCTTTACTCGATTTGCCCCTTTGGCTTGGGTAGCTTTTCTATTTCGTGTATTAGCGGCCACAGTCTTCCACCTCACTTAAAAAGCCTTGATTGAGTTCTAAATGACGATATTGAGGACGTGTATTCACCAAGTTCAAATCGTGAGTTGCCAGCAAGATGGTCACGCCAGCACGATTAAACTCTTCAAGCAACTTTAGCACTCGGCTTGAAAGTTGCGGGTCTAAGTTGCCCGTAGGCTCATCGGCTAGTAACAAGGTAGGACGATTCACTACCGCGCGCGCAATGCCAACACGTTGCTGCTCACCACCCGATAACTGGCTTGGTAAACAACGGGCTTTATCGAGCAAATCGGTTTTATCTAATGCTGCCGATACGCGGCGCTTAATCTCATTCTCTGAGATCGATTCAATCCGCATCGGCAACGCCACGTTGTCAAACACGGTACGATCCATCAGCAAGCGGTGATCTTGAAAGACAATACCGATATTGCGGCGCAGCAGCGGAATGTCTTTGGCAGGAATACGAGTAATATCGTGACTGTTAAAACTGATTCGTCCATCTGTTGGACGCTCAATCGCACATATCAACTTAAGCAAAGTACTTTTACCCGCCCCTGAGTGGCCACCTAAGAAGGCCATCTCACCACGACGTAAATGAAAATCGACTTTTTGTAGCGCTTGTCGACCTCCACGGTAAGCTTTACTCACTTGCTGAAACTTTATCACCCGTAATTCCTCTTACTGAGATAGTTTACTGCGCCGAGTTATTCGTCTCGGCTAAATAACGCATCAATAAATTCTTGTGTCTCAAATGGACGTAGATCATCGATTCCTTCACCCACACCGATGTATCGGATAGGGATTTGGAACTGATCCGCAAGAGCAAAGATAACACCACCTTTGGCTGTGCCATCCAGTTTAGTCAATGTGATACCGGTTAAAGGAGCAACATCGCTAAACAGTTTTGCTTGGCTAATGGCATTTTGACCAGTACCCGCATCGAGCGTCAGCATGATTTCGTGCGGAGCAGAATCATCCACCTTCTTCATTACACGAACAATCTTACGTAACTCTTCCATTAGGTTGGCTTTGTTTTGTAAACGACCCGCCGTATCAGCTATCACTACGTCATAGCCACGCGCTTTAGCCGCTTCAATCGCATCGTAAATAACAGAGGCACTGTCGGCACCGGTGTGCTGAGCAATAACAGGCACTTCATTGCGCTCACCCCATACTTGCAACTGTTCTACCGCTGCAGCACGGAAAGTATCACCAGCCGCCAGCATGACTTTCTTGCCTTCCGCTTGGAACTGCTTAGCCAGCTTACCGATAGTGGTGGTTTTACCGACACCATTAACACCAACCATTAGGATAACGTAAGGAGTTTTACTGCTATCGACTTCAAGCGGCTTCTCGACATTCGATAGAATCTCGGCCATCTCTTCTTTTAGTAAACCATAAAGTGCTTCACCATCTTTGAGATCTCGACGAGATGCTTTGTCAGTCAAGCTATCAATAATCTTGAGCGTGGTATCCATGCCAACATCGGCAATCAACAGTTGCTCTTCTAGCTCTTCAAATAGCTCATCATCGATTTGTTTGCCTTTAAACAAACCAAAGAAGCCAGCACCGATATTGGTTTTTGTACGCGCTAAGCTGCGCTTTAAACGAGCAAAGAAGCTTTCACTTGGCTTTTCTTGCTCTTGAACTCGCGCTTCTTGTTCCTCAACCGGTTCAACTTCTGCTTCTGCTTCTGCTTCTGCTTCTGCTTCTGCTTCTGCTTCTGCTTCTGCTTCTGCTTCTGCTTCTGCTTCTGCTTCTGCTTCTGCTTCTGCTTCTGCTTCTGCTAAAGCAGCATCAACAACTGGTTCTGATTCGGCAACGGTTTCTTGCTCTTTTTCTACTTCCTCAGCCGATGTCTCTACTGGCTGTTCTTCTACTGGCTGTTTCGCTTGCTCTTCGTCACCGAAGCCAAGCCAGGAAAGCAATCCGCGCTTCTTTTTTTCCGTCATCTGGGGCGATCCTAGATTGTCTAAATTAACTCTCAATGTTAGCCAGCGGCATCATGTCACACTGGATAACAACAATGACAACAGAGTGAAAAATTTCCCCGCTTTACACGTTTAGGGTTACACTTTGTCATCAATTAAAATTCGGCCTGTACTCAGGCGTGCTCTATGAGCGACTGGGTATAGTATCACTTTATTAGCGGTCAAAAAATCTATGGTAAGACGTCGCCAACAAAACACATCACAAAATAAACCATCCAACGGCTTTGTTCGTATTATTAGCGGCTTATGGCGCGGACGAAAACTGCCCGTACAAGACGCCGAAGGTTTGCGCCCAACGACCGATAGAGTAAAAGAAACTGTCTTCAATTGGCTTGCACAAGATGTGCCAAAAGCTAAGTGTCTGGACCTATTTGCCGGTTCTGGTGGCTTAGGTTTTGAAGCAGCATCACGCCAAGCGGAAAATGTCACCCTGATTGAAATGAACCCATCCGCTTTCAAACAGTTACAACAAAACATTGCCTCGCTAAAAGCCAACAACCTGCACGCAATCAATACCGATGCCCTCAGTTTCCTCAAGCAACCAGGCACACCGCATCATGTTGTGTTCATCGACCCACCTTTTCGTAAAGGTCTGCTCGATGAAACCATCTCTCTGTTAGAAGACAATGGTTGGCTAGCTGAAGACGCCATGATCTACATCGAAACAGAAAAAGAACTCAAACTAGAAAGTATTCCAGAGCATTGGCATTTGCACCGTGAGAAAAGTGCAGGCCAAGTCAGCTTTAGGCTCTACGAAAGACAAGCAATATAAGGAAGTAAAATGAAAACGTTAATTCTATTGGCAAAGGCCGCTATTGGCTTTGTTTGGTTGGTATTATTCCTCAACTTCTTTATGCCATTTCCCGGTAATGCCGCTATTGCGCTCTACATTTTAACGGCCTTTTTGTTCTTTATGCACGGCCTACAAATGCTGATTTTCATTGGCGCTTTTGGCGACAAAATTTCCATGAGCCGCTGGGAAAAATGGTCAATTTTAATATTCGGCATTTTCGCTCTGCTCGATATCCGACGTAAACATATGATGTAAAAAAAGCCGCTCAACTGAGCGGCTTTTTCTTTAACCTAAATACCCCTTGATACCATCAAGGAACATCTGCGTAGACACCATCACCAGTAGTAAACCCATCAAACGCTCTACGGCTTTGAGCCCTCTTTCTCCTAAGACTCGATGGAAGAAACCATAGAACATCAAAATAAAGAAAGTTGTACCCCACGCGAGCAATACGGCCGCAGAAAGCTCAAGCAACTTATCAGGATGCTGAGTTGAAAGTAATAGCAGCGCCGCAATCACCGAAGGGCCAGCAATCATAGGGATTGCCATCGGAACAATGAATGGTTCTTCACCTGCGGCTAAACCAGTGATGCTACCACCACTTGGGAAGATCATCTTAATCGCAATAATGAACAAGATGATACCACCAGAAATACTTAAGGTTTCAGGCTGAACATGCAAGAAGCCAAGAATGCTCTTACCTGCAAACAGGAACAACATCAAAATCATCAGAGCAAAGCACAACTCACGAATCAATACCTTACGACGACGTTTTGGGTCAAGGTGCTTTAAGATCGATAAAACGATAGGCAAGTTACCAAGCGGATCCATGATAAGAAATAACATGGTCGCAGCAGAAAGAATGTCCATTGTTTTTCACCTCCAAAACAGTGCATGTGATTAAAGTCGGCGAAGTATATACCTATGCAGCAAATTATGCTCGCTATTCGCTTACTAAATAGCCAAATTAACTCTAACGAATAGTATCCTTAGTGATTACACATTCGAGCGGCATTCAAAACCCATTTATTACCTTCTGTGGCAACGATTTTTTGGCGTTGAATCAAGAAACTCAGTAGCGCATCGATATCCATACCTTGCTTAGAGCATGTATGAAATTTAGCAGCTTCGCCAAACTCACGCGCAACCGCTACACGAATTTCTTGTTCATCCATCGGGTTGTCAGCAAGCATGTTTAAAACATTATGAGCGTGAATCTCAGACATAGTGGTTCTCTCTTATTGATAGTAATTTTCAATAAGAATAGGTGAACGATATCAAAGAATATTTGATTTTAATTAATGAACGACGCAGTAATTAAACAATGAGCCAGAAGATAGCTGCCAGTAATGAGATAACGGCCAAACCAAATTGGGTGGCGATAATCATGAATAGCCAACAGCGCCGCAGAAAGTGTCAGAGATAGTGTTCCCAGCAAACCCAGCAAATGGTTCTGTTGCAGCAGCCATACCTCGCCTGCCGCCCAATTGAGTTGAATGAGAGCCATACCCATGATGACTACAGGAAAAATCAAACGATCGATTTTGGGCAATAACAAAAAGAAGACCACAATCCCCATCGCGAGCAACATAGCCGGTAACCACCAGACAATTTCGCCTGATATCTGGAGCCAAAAAGAGGTGCTGTAACAGATTTGAGCCGCGAGAAAAAAAGCGAAGCAGGTACGCTGAGCTTTTTTACGAATGTATAGAGCATCGGCAAGGATAGAGATGATTAATCCTAAAGAAACCCACCAAGCACTGATGCCGACTAAAGACTCTTGAGTCCAAAGCATCACCAATAATAAAAACAAAGCGAATGAGGAGAAGAAAATCGCCTGCTTTTTGTGGTTATTTTCACTGGCTGAAATGCTGATGAATCCGGATAGCGCGACTGAAAGCCAGCTCCACATAGTAATACCTCTATAAAACCGAAAGCTCAGTTTAGGTACAGAGGCAAAGATGTCCAGACTAGCGCCGCAAAACTTGGATCTTGATTGTGCAATTTGACGATATAGCGACATTAGCTTTACCACTCAAATTACCGTCACCACCCCCGTATAATCACAATAACATCAATAGCTATGTAGTTTTGACGTCAAATTAACGCCACTCACAACTCAAACTGATAAAATCTTATGTTTTCTTACTACCCCTGTAGAAAAACAAAGCCAACCAACCAATATATTCAATTAAAAATCAAATAGTTAAATAGAGTTACCCAGGAAAATATCAAGTTAACAATCCATTCAATCAAACTTGTTTCTCTATTTTTTCTATTCAATCTCACACAACCAAACTCTTAGTTGAGAATGACTATCAACTAGATCATTCAAAAAGCAAGGAAAACTCAAAAACAGCAGCATTCACGATCTCAACTAGCGAAACACTGATAAACACAACATAATTAATAGAACAATATACAAGCAAAGTATTTTTAATCTAAAAACAATAACTTACATATAAAAATTCGTTCTGCTTTTAACTTGTGACAGGTTGTGACACTTTAAAAACAACATAAAACACATTCAAAAAAGCCGATAATCGACACTATAAATTTGTTTTTTAGTAGCTTTTTATACAAATAAGTTGATCTAACCACCAAAACACTGCTATTCTGTAAAACATAGGTTAAGACATCAAATTTAAGGAGCAGGATAATGATTACACCTTCACAAAAACAGGGACTTGTAATGATCGCAGTAGTTGTTGGCCTAATGACTCTGCCGATGATGTACTAAGTCAAAATTCAAAAATAAAAAGGGACGCCGATGGCGTCCCTTTTTATTTATATGTCCAAATTTTGGGCTCAAAGAGCGTGAAAAGTAGACTCATCTCTGACTTTGATTAATTTGGCATCAACGTATAGTTTTAGGTCTTTTGACTGCAAATTATCAGAAATGCCTAGATAATATATCCCAGTGGGCATAATAGAACAGCATCGCCGCTAGTGTAATTAACGCCATCAACGATATAGCTACCCGCCAGATAAAACGGCTGCTGCGCGGCGTAAGCTCTTTCTCACACTCATCACAGACGGCTAAAAACTCTCTACGACTTTCAAGCTTATAATCGTACTCATGCACCAACTTATTGCGAATCGTCGCGATATAACGCAACTTACCCACCACATCATGCGGCAAACGTTCTTCGCAACTGGTAATCAACTGATGCAGCCCTTTACCCTGAGCATGATATTGAGTTCTTAGGAGATGTTCGATTTTACGCGTACGCTTAATTACGCTATCAATTTCTGACATAATCTCCCTCCTTCCTTGTTGAATTAATCCTACCTTACACCAATCAGTATACTAATACTGCTCTGATCTATCAGTCACTTGCAAGTAAAATGATACCCATTGAATGGTTAGATTAACGGCTTACTCGCCTAAGGCTTGTGATTTGAGTCGAAGATCTATTTCACTGATAGTAATATTTGCTTCATCTTTCACAGCATAGCCAACACAGCTCGGAAAAAGTAGCTAGAATGCTAGCTAAGTTCATGGGGAGGAACGAATGCCTATTTCATTATATGTAGCGATTGCATTATTGGGCCTTGCGGCAGGTTGGGTGTTTACCAGCTTCTATCGCAAACACATGCAGGGAGAAGATGCACCAGAGCAAACTGTCGAAGTCACTGTACTGGATAAGCAAGCTATCGCCGTCGAAGATGCTCAACCGGGCGAAGAAGATCAAGAATATTGGATTTACGTTCAGCGCGGTAAACTAGGACCTAAACGAGAATTTCAAGTAGGTATTCACTACTTCCACGCTCTAAATCCCGGCGATAAAGGCACTATGACTTACCAAGGCGATAAGTTCTTACACTTCGCAATCAAACGCTAACTCACTCTTACGGCAATAACCAAGCCGTCGCTTTGCTTCGCGCTAGCAAACTACTTAACGCTAGCGCTCCTAAACCACTCAACATCACCCACAACGGAATAACCCAAGCAGGGTGTCCTTGATACCAACCAAATGCTTTCATCGGCCATAGAAAAATAGGGTGAAGAATATAAATCCCCAAACTGTGTCGACTCACCAACGCAATGATATTGTGCGCTTTATCAGACAAATGTTCACTGACCGCCCTGCACAGCACAAACACCATACTCGCAGCCAAAATGACGTTAAATGTCTTATAAGAGAGCCAGCGACCAACCGTGTACTCACCATTTACTAAGCTGTTTTGTACCACCATCCAAACAGTAACGGCTAATGCAATCACGCCAAGTACCGAAACAATGCTTACCCAACGTTTCGTCATTGGCACTTTATTAAACAATACGTAACCAAATGGCAGGTAGCCACTATACAGCCACATTTGATGGCTCCAAGGGCCATCGATTCGCAACAAATAGAGCAAACTCGTCACTAGCCATATGGCAACAAACGCATAAATGGCTTCATCATTGCCACGCTTAACTAACCACTGAAAAAATGGGATAACAAAATAGAGCGGAATGAAGTAATAGAAAAAACCAAGATGATAGTAAGTAGCGTGATGTGGGCTATTAACGAGCACGTCGAACGCATGCTGGCTATCGAACCCATGTGCGCCCCAACCGGACAAATAAGCATAAAACAGTGACCAGACTAAGAAAGGAACCAATACCTTACCAAGCCGGCGCTTTACATAGTACCCAAGCTCAAAGTCACGCTTATCACTGAGCATCAATGCGCCTGTTATCAAGATAAATACTGGCACTGCCCAACGAGTAATACTATTGATGCCTACTGCCGTGAACCATTGATTAAAGGGAATCTGACCGAGCGCATCCCGATACGGTGCCAAAACATGAATGGCGATAACCGCCACCGCAGCGACACATCTAAGCAAATCAAAAAAGCGAATACGTTGAGCCATCAATACGTTAAACCTGAATCATCATGGTTTGACTATAGCAACAAAAAAGCCGACCAAACCATAACCACGTTACGTTTCAGTCAGCTTTTCGACAAGATAAAGCACCCTAGCGTGTTAATTCGCTGTCGCGGGTTCAATCTTAGGCAGTTTAAGAGAAATCAGTGTGGTTAGGGCTAAGAAAGCAAAAGAGACCCATAAACAAGCGGCGAGACCTGCCATTTGGAATACCCAGCCCGATAAAATGGTGCCGATCAAACGCCCCATTGCATTTGCCATGTAGTAGAAACCCACATCCAATGAGACCCCATCTCCTTTGGCGTAACTTACAATCAGGTAGGAATGCAGAGAAGAGTTCACCGCAAAAATAGCCCCGAACACCATTAAACCACCGATTATCACTAGCTCAGGTTGCCAGCCAATTTGCACCGCATAAGCAATGCCTGCCGTCACAATCGCTAAGCCGCCCGCCCACAATAATGCTGCGTGACCATCTGGTACTTTACCTTGTGATTTGCCGGTGATTTTAGGCGCGATACCTTGCACAAATCCGTAAGCGATCGTCCAAGCAGCAAGGAACCCACCAACCATAGAGTGATCCCAACCAAATACACTACCCAAGTAGATAGGCAGTGCAATCACAAACCACACATCACGCGCACCAAATAGGAACATGCGGGCCGCAGATAGAATATTGATAGATTCGGATTTCGAAAACAGTTGGCTGAACTTGGGTTTGGTTTTCGCCTTACCCATATCCGCTTCTAGACTCAGTACGCTGCCAACGAATACTAACGTTAGCACAGCAGCCATTGCCAGCACTGCATATTTGAAGCCAATCAACGTGAGCAATAAACCACCAACAAAGAAGCCTGCACCTTTCAGGGCGTTCTTAGAACCCGTAAGAATCGCAATCCATTTGTACAAAGCACCTTGCTGCTCATCGGGAACTAACGTTTTGATTGAGCTTTTCGCACTCATCTTATTCAAGTCTTTCGCGATACCAGATAAAGCTTGAGCCGCCATTACCCAAGGTATGGTTAACCACGCAGTAGGCACAGCAAGCATCGACAAGGCGATAATTTGCATTCCCAAACCAAGGTTCATGGTTTTGTTCAGGCCCAAACGCGCCCCTAACCAGCCTCCAATTAAGTTGGTTACAACGCCAAAAAACTCATAGAAAAGAAACAGTGAAGCAATTTCTAACGAACTGTAGCCAAGACCGTGGAAGTGCAACACCACCAGCATGCGCAATGCACCATCTGTAATCGTGAAGTTCCAGTAGTTGAATGTCACCAACATATATTGGCGAACGCTTTTGCTTAGGCTTGCGAACATAACCTCACACCCATGAAAAAGAAGAAAAGCGAAATTGAGAAGGGTTATAGAGCTTTTGGATCATGATGATCCAAAAGCTCTGTTAACTGTACGCAGTGAGTTACTGTGCAGCCACACCGGTAATGTAATCAACCTGCACAGGTTTGGTAAATGCGCCCGGACGAAGAGCTTGAACTTCTTGGATGATCTTATCCAAATCCCAGCCCTTCTCGAGTAACAGATGGGCCGCTAACAAACCTGTACGGCCAGAGCCACCCATGCAATGCATCGCGACTTTGCCTCCGTTATCGACAATCTTATGCAGCGCCTCAGTTGCAGCTTGCCACTTGGCAGCAAACGCTTCATCTGGCGCGCAATCGTCTTCAATCTCAATTTGGAACCACTGCATACCTAGCGCTTGGGTTTTCTTCCCCAGTGCCGCCACGTCTTTACTGGCCAGCTCTGCATCATCAAGAGCGGTCACGATCGCTTCTACACCTTGTGCTTTAAGCTGAGCTAATGAGGTTTCCAAATCCGCGTCTTTAGTACCCGGGCAAGGCGTTAACACTAACGCACCTGCAGTTAAATCAAGTTGCCATGTAGGGTGTGTATTTGAAACTGTCATAGTAATGATCCTTAAACTAAACCCACGGTACGTACGAGTTCCGCTGTACGTGTCGCGTAACCCATTTCGTTATCGTACCAAGCGTAAATCTTCACCATGCGCTTACCAACCAACATGGTTGACAGAGCATCAACGATGGTTGAGCGTTGGTCGCCTTTGTAATCGATAGACACAAGCGGACGCTCTTCAAAGCCTAGAATACCTTTCAGCTCATTCTCTGATGCTTCTTTTAGCAGTGCATTCACTTCTTCAGCCGTAGTGTCTTGCTTCACTTCAAAGATGATGTCAGTCAGAGAAGCATTGGCGAGTGGCACACGTACTGCGTGACCATTAATGCGATTTTCAAGCTCAGGGAAGATTTCAACTATCGCCTTAGCCGAACCTGTCGTTGTTGGGATTAAGCTCATACCACAAGCACGGGCACGACGTAGGTCTTTGTGCGGCGCATCTAGGATAGTTTGCGTGTTGGTGAGATCGTGAATAGTAGTAAATGATGCGTTCTCGATACCAAGCTTCTCGTTGATCACTTTCACTACTGGAGCAATACAGTTCGTCGTACAAGATGCCGCTGTCACGATTTTGTGTACTGCAGGGTCGAAGATGTTGTCGTTCACGCCCACCACGATGTTCGCGACGCCCTCTTCTTTTACTGGAGCAGAAACCACAACGCGCTTCACGCCTTGCTCTAGGTATTTATTTAGGAAAGACGTCTTACGATGCACACCTGTTGCTTCAATCACGACATCACAGCCAGACCAATCAATCGCATCGATATCGCGCTCTTGGGTTGTTTTAACGCGCTGGCCGTTGATGATCATCTCATTACCTTCAGCGGTTACTTCATGATGCCAACGCCCTTGAACTGAATCGAATTCAAGCAAATGTGCTAGCGTGGCTGTATCACCTGCAACATCGTTAATTTGTACAAACTCTAGCTCTTGCCAATCAAAAGCTGCGCGAAGTGCTAAACGGCCAATACGACCAAAACCATTGATACCTACTTTGACTGTCATGTTCTTTTCTCTCAGTTAACTGCCTTCATATTTGAAGCGGCAACTCCAACTATTTGGGCAATAAGTTTTAATGTATTTAAACGCAACATTGTGGGCGTGAAGTCATCGCTTCTAGGCGCTCAATGTCTTGTTGGTATTCAGTTTTCAAACAGTTCGATGCGATAAGATCATCAATCAGCTTTCGCATCCAACCTGGTAAATCTTGTGACAAGCGGTAAAACACCCACTGACCTTGTCGTACATCAGTCAAAATCCCGTGAGAGCGCAGCTGCGCTAAGTGACGAGAGATTTTTGGCTGACTTTCTTGCAATGCCTCTGTCAATTCACCAACACACAAACACTCTTGGCGCACGATCAGCATTAGGCAACGTACTCGCGTTTCATCAGACAATAATTTAAAAAACTGGTGAGGAAGCATACTTACATACTCATATATGGATATGCGCATATCTTTAATTAAAAATGAGCAGAGATCAAGCAACAAAGTTGATTGTCACAAAACTTTCATAAAAACGGAGGGAGTAACGAGTGTTGTTAAACGAATTATTTGATGCTGTAGACCGTTTGGCTCCAACGCTGAGCTTCGTTGATTTTCATCATCACATCATCCAGTGACAAATCCAGTAAATCACATTCAAGCTGCATACCGTGCCAATCTGCCCGCTCATAACACTCTTCAATTTTAAGCAAACTGCCATAAGGCCCCTGCCTTTCCAGTAAAGCTAATTTGATGGCCTGATTAAGAGGTAATTGCTCTACTATATGCTCGATAGAGAGATCGAACATCGCATCCAAAATGGAAAATAAGCCGATTAAGAACGCCTGCTCTTGATGGGGTTTAAACAACTCATCATGAGACATCAAGGAACAAAATTGCGCCCGCTGCAGTGAAAGGTTAAACAGCTCTTTGGGCTTTTTGGTTGAAACAAATGAAGCCACCGATAAAGACACAAACATCTTCAAACGATCTTGCCCCAAATAAACCAAAGCCTGACGGAAAGAGGAAATCGTCACTTCTAAGCGATCGGATAGTGTATTCACAAAGCGCAGCAGTTTGTATGAGAGCGTAACATCCCGCGATACGATGCCTTCAATTCGATGAAAATCGACTTCAGGCTGGCAAACCTCTCTGAATAGCTCCATCGCAATAATGTGCTCTGGGCTAATATAGCGTTCGCGAATCATCTCAGGTTTACTAAAGAAGTAGCCTTGGAAGAAATGAAAACCCGCTTCACGCGCTTGAACAAACTCGGCTTCACTTTCTACCCGCTCAGCAAGGTACTTGCGCTTACTGCCTTGGGCGATTCGTTGTTTGACGATGTCACAGGCTTTATCTAAGCCCATCGCCATGATGTCTATCTTTACGATGTGAACCAGAGGTAAGAAGCGCTCCCATTCGGGTTGATAAGCAAAATCATCAAGGGCAATCACATAACCTTGCTGCTTCAAATCGCGAATGGCTTGGAATAGCTCGTCTGTAGGTTGGCAGGTTTCAAGCACCTCAACGACTATTTTTTCTTTTGGCAGAGCAAAGGGAAGTCGCCTGACTAGGCTTTGGTAGGGAAAGTTAACAAAGCAGCGAGAATGAGCGATGGCCGGGTTGATGCCAACGCTCAAAAAGTTTTCGGCAATTAAACGATAAGTCGCGCGATTGGTTTCAACGTGTGCAGGATAGGCATTCTTTTCCCCATCACGAAACAGCAGCTCATAACCAAGAGTTTGCCGCCTCGAATTTAATATGGGTTGCCTTGCTACATACGTGTTTTTCATCTCACAACATTATCATGTTTATCAGTTATTTATGCCTTAGCCGTTGCTAATAATGCACCACAACCAACAAACATGGAACCAAACACCTTGTTAATTTTACCCATCACTTTCTCAGAACGGACAAAGCGTCCCATTTGTGATGCCAAAGTCGTGTAACCGAGCATAACAATTGCGTCAATCACCACAGTTGTCACACCCAAAACTAAAAACTGAATCAGTTGCGGCTGTTCTGGGTTGATGAATTGCGGGAACAATGCCACCAGAAAGACAATCGATTTAGGGTTTGTCAGGTTAATCAATACCGCACTTCTCATCAGTGACCAACCCGATAAGGCCTCGTGATTTTTCTGAGCGGTTAAGCTAGTGCGATCGCGCCATTTTTGAATACCAAGCCAAACAAGGTAAACCACACCCACCCATTTAATAATGGTGAATGCCATCGCTGATTTCGCGACTAATGCACCAATACCTGCACCAACTAAAATGATATGGAACGTCAGGCCAATTTGCAGACCAACCACAGCACCTAATGATTTTCGCGTACCGTAACTCAAACCATTACTGATTGAATTCACGGTACCAGACCCCGGCGCTAAACTAAAAACGATCGCAGTTACCACATAGGCGAACCAAACATGCAAATCCATCTTTATTTCCTCTCGACTAAACGCGTTTAGCCACACATAATTTACCCATGTTGTATCACTCTAGAAGAAGTTAGGATCACTAACCATGACTAATCCGAGCGCACACTCTATGCCTCCTTATACTCAAGAGTCAGAATTTGAGCAAGCAATCCAACACAATATTGCTGAGCTTTGGCAGCGCCGCAACGAAGGCTTCATCAAAACCAAAGACAAAAAAAAACTATTTTGGATTAGCCTAACTTCTTCACAGCACACTAAAGCAATTGTAGTCGTAAATGGCCGAATTGAATGTACGCACAAATACCAAGAGCTGTTCTACGATCTCTACCAACAAGGCTATGATGTTTATTCTTACGACCACCGCGGCCAAGGCCTATCAGATCGCCTAATAGAAGACCCTCAAATGGGTTATGTTGAAGAGTTTGCAGACTACATTGATGACATAGAACTGTTGGTAGAAAGCTTTAAACTTGACCACTATAAAAAACGTTATCTGCTTGGTCATTCGATGGGAGGTAATATTGTTACTCGCTATATTCAAACTCACCCAAACCATCCTTTTGATGCACTAGCAATCACTGCGCCTATGTTTGGGGTCAACATGGCTTGGTACCTTCGCCCCATAGCCTCTTTACTTGGGCAAGTGCTGACTGCAATCAACTCCAAGCCGACTTATGCACCAGGCCAAGCAGCGTATTACCCGAAACCGTTCACCGATAACCGACTCAGCCAGAGCTCCCTACGCTATCACTGGTTTAGAGATTTATACGAACAAATGCCAAAGCTGAAAATCGGCGGAGCTAGCACACGTTGGGTATGGCAAGGATTAATGGCGTCGAAGCAATGCATATTATTAACTCGCCAAATCAAAGTACCTTTACTGCTTTTGCAAGCTAGCGACGATCAAATCGTATCGAATTCGGATCAAATCCGCTTCATGAAAAAGCTCGCCAAAACCAACCATCAATGCGCGATGCAAATCATCCATGGTGCACGACATGAGTTACTGTTTGAACAGGACCAATATCGAAATCAAACGCTTGATACTACCCTCGCCTTTTTCGCCCAACATTAAACTGAGTGGTTTATAAAACAGGAAAAAGAGTGTTCGGTTTTTACCCTCTTTTTTATTCCCTGTTTCAAGTAGACTAATGCCCTACGCAATTGGACCTCATCCATTGCAGCTGTATCTTACACTGAGGGCATTATGACAACTTATAGCAAAGACACCCCTTTCCGTATCGTCGCATCTGATCTAGACGGTACTTTATTGGCTCCTAACCACCAGCTAAACGAGTTTTCTAAACAAACACTAAAAGAGCTGAACAACAAAGGTTTCACCTTCATCTTTGCTACAGGACGTCATCATGTTGATGTCGCTGGTATCCGAGAAATGGTAGGCATTCCGGCTTATATGATCACTTCGAATGGTGCGCGTGTACACGACCAGAAAGATCAACTGATGTATAGCAACAATGTTCCAGTTGAACTTGTGCAGCCCGTGATCGACACGATCCGACAAGATCCAAATGTGATGATTCATATGTACCGTGATGATGACTGGTTGCTCGATCGTGATGACGAAAAAATGCGTACATTCCACGAAGATTCAGGCTTCACATACAAGCGCTTCGAGGCAGATGACGCACCAAAAGAAGGCGTGGCGAAAATCTTCTTCATCCACACAGAGCAAGATCACGACTACTTAGTGCAATACGAAGAGCTACTGAATGAAAAGTTTGCAGGCCAATTGAATGTGTCTTTCTCTACACCTTGGTGTCTAGAGGTCATGGCCGCTGACGTCTCTAAAGGGGATGCGCTGAAAGTGGTGGCTGAATCCATGGGCTTAGCGTTAGAAAACTGCATCGCATTTGGTGACGGCATGAACGATGTGGAGATGCTTCAAGCCGCGGGTAAAGGCTTAGTCATGGGGACGTCCCACCAGCGTGTAAAAGATGCTTTACCAAACAATGAAGTGATTGGCAGCAATGAAGATGACGCGGTGGCGCACTACTTACGTGACCATCTCATCAAATAATTCGACATTAAGGCAGCCAGTGGCTGCCTTTTTTAGGTAACAAGCGTTACTGTCTCACCAATACTTCTTTGCTTAAAATCGCCTGCCACTCAGATTCAGACACTGGCATCACCGATAGGCGATTTCCCCTTTTGACTAGCGGCAAGTTAGCCAACTCGGGCATTGCCTTAAGCACCGTTAAAGGAATCAATCGCTGGGTTTTTCGCACAAACTCTATATCAACCATGAACCAACGTGGCTTTTCAGGGTCTGATTTAGCATCGTAATATTCACTATTCACATCGAAAGCAAAATGGTCGGGATAAGACTCTTTGGTGACTTTCGCAATACCCGCCACGCCAACATGCTTACACGATGAGTGGTAGATCAGTACCAAATCGCCCTCTTTCACGTCATCACGCAACATATTCCTTGCTTGATAATTGCGCACCCCTTCCCAACATGAAACGGTTTGTGTTCGAAGAGTGTCAATAGAAAAGGTGTCTGGTTCTGTTTTGAATAACCAATATGCCATAATGTCTCTCGATGAAAGTTTGATAAGGAAGATATAACATGAAGGCGTTAAGAAACCCAGTCGCACTGGCTAGCCTACTCGCTCTCCAAGCGTGTTCACTGTTAGATTTTGGCGCAGCAGAACCAGCCAATGAAGCACCGCAAATCGCACCAGCAGCACTTGATAACCCAAGCTCTATCAAGCCACAAACTTTCATCATGCGCGGCGAAGTCATCCTTGGCCATGAAGTGCAATCTATTCAGCCTTGTGGCAGTGGTCAGCAATACTGGCTACAAATGGATAATGATAAGTTCCAACAGGGCGTAAAGCTTGCTCATAGCCCTTATCAGCCAATGTATGGCGAAGTGATAGGCCATTTAGAAACCGTTGGCCAAGAAGGCTTTGAGGCCGATTACACCGCCCGCTTCGTGGTCGACAAAGTCAACATGCTCACCGCTGAGAACCCAAATCGCTGCAATCGTACCACTCAATCCACCAATGCTTTTGGTACTGAGCCATTTTGGTCAGCAGACTTTACTGCTGATCACATCGAATTTGCCGAGATGGGCGATGAGAAAACCAAACTAGAGATCATCTCATCACGCATCGATGCGCAGCGCCGTCGCTACGACCTTGAGCAAGGACAACTAGAGCTGTTATTACGCAGCTGCAATGACGGCATGAGCGATAGTCTCTATGGGTGGCAAGCTAAATTAAGCATCAATGACAACAACTACCAAGGCTGCGCCACACTAGCCAATGCTGATGCGACCCAAGATTGGATGGGCATCTATCACGCCGCCTCAACCCAAAACAGTGGCTTCAGTGTTACTTTGAAACTCATGCCCGACCATACCGCGACCACCACTTACAGCTATCAAAATGGCAGTGCTGATTCGGTCGAAAATGGTTACTGGCAGCAATTAAACCCTAATCAAGTACAAGTGGTGATGACTCACCATCAACAGCAGCCATTACTGTCTGAGCGTATTTTTACCCGTGATGGATTTGAACTTACGGCAGAAAAAGAGAAAGTCGGCACCATCATTTACCCAATAGCTGATGGTGGGCTGGTGCTGTTTAAAGCCAAAAAAGAGCTCGTACCAACAAAAGAGCAATCCATTTCATCCGACACGCCGATCAGCGAAGCAAAGAAGATCCCTTCATTGGCCACCTTTAATCCAAAGGTTGACCGAGCGCTTAGAGATTATTTTACGATGCACAAAACTGATCCCGCCAACACTCGCTACCGTTGGCTGACTTACGATCTCAATGGAGATGGCCAAGAAGAGTTGCTAACACAGCTGGACTGGTGTGGCTCCGGTGGTTGTACCTTACTAATTTTTGAAAATCATCAGCAGCAATGGCGTTTCAACAGCCGTATTACTCTCGTCAATACACCGCTAAACCTAGGAAACCAAACCCAGCACGGCTGGCGTGATTTGGTGTTCTTTGTCAGTGGTGGAGGCGCACAACCAAATCAACATATTCTGCAATACGATGGCGTGAGCTACCCGCTCAACCCAAGCGTGGCACCCGTAGCAGAATATAATCAGATCAGCCCAGTGCAACTGTTTAGTGACGGACTAACACCACATCAAGAAGGCCTTTCTCTTTAATGACTTCGAACATTCCATGCGCAGGCTGTGGTCTGCGTTTCCAATGTGTGTGTGACTCTATACCAAGTTTCAACATTGACGCGCATATCGCCTTATTAATGCATGAAAACGAACTTCGCCGTGACACCAATACCGGTCAATGGCTATTAAAAAGTATCCCTTCGACCAGTCAACATATATGGCAGCGCACTCAACCTTGTGAAAAGCTGCTGACAATGATTGCCGATGCGCGCTATCAAGTTTATTTACTGTTTCCAAACGAGAGCAGTATTCCACTCCCTCAGGCAACACAAGCCGCAGCTCACTCTGGCAAAACACCGTTGTTTATCGTGTTGGATGGAACATGGCAGGAAGCGAAGAAGATGCTCAACAAGAGCCCGTGGTTAAAAGCACTTGAGTGCGTTCATTTAGCCCCAACAGAAGAATCACAATATCAATTGCGCCGCAATCAACAGCAAGGTCATCTGTGCACATTAGAAGTGGGCAGCGCAATTGTTGAAGAGCTCGGCTACAGTGAAAATGCCCAACACCTTAGTCAGTTCTTTACGCATTATATGGCGGCCTTTAAAGCCGATAAGAGTGGTCACACCCTTTAGAAAATTACAGCAACAGTAAAGAGTCTAGCTGGTGGATTTCGACATCGGGCAACGTTCGAGCATGGCAGTGTTGTAATAGGTCAGTGCCTTGATCGTTAAACCAACACGCTTGAAATCCATTACGCTTAGCTCCGGCCACATCTGTGATCAAATGATCGCCCACGTGCAGTATTTGATGAGGTGGTAACGAGAGATGGCTGGCCGCCTTGTCGAACATATCTGCGTGCGGCTTAGCGTAGCCATCACGTCCCGATTTAAGCACGACATCAAAGTATCCATCGATTCCAATCCGTTGCAAATCGACATTGCCATTAGTAATTGCGACTAAAGGCATTTTGCTAGCAAGTTGCGCCATGACGGTATGAGTTTGTTTCGGCACTTCAAAATCACTACGCAGTTGCAATACAACCTCCATCAGATCAGCCGCCGCTTGCTTTGCTTGCTCTGGCGAATAACCCAATGTGATTAAGCCTTGTTCGGTGCTACGTTGCCGCCATAAGGCTAAATCATTCAATAGCCATGGATCTTGCTGAGCGGTTTCTCTCTTTACATCGAGCCACCACTGCTCTGAGCGCGTAACAGAAATAGGGTGATGTTGATGAAACAACTCAGTCACTTCGCGTGTTAACTGCTTAATCACCGGGCGGTTATCATACAAGGTGTCATCCAAATCAAAGCTCATCGCTTTGATAGGTTGTCGCTGACGGTAGAACTTCATCCTTTCTCCTTACTCGCTCTCATGCTAGAGGCTAGTCACTCGATTTCTTTTTCGCTCTTGGGTGCGCTTGGTCATACACTTGCGCTAAATGTTGAAAGTCCAGATGGGTATAGATTTGCGTAGTCGAAATATTTTCATGACCCAGCAGCTCTTGCACCGCTCGTAAGTTATTGCTTGATTCCAACATATGCGTGGCAAAAGAGTGACGTAATTTATGCGGGCTAATATGGCTGGCGACCGCCTGCTTTTGCCCCCATTCCGCCATGCGTTTTTGCACATTGCGATGTGAAATGCGTACACCTAACTTAGACACGAAAAGACCATTTTCATCAGCATTGGCGATCGTACTACGCACTTTCATCCATTTACCGACCCAGTCTTTTGCCATGCCTGCAAAGGGCACTTTACGTTCTTTATTGCCTTTACCGACCACACGTATTTCGCCACTGAACAAGCTGACATCTTTGACGTTGATACTGACCAATTCTGCCAAACGGAGACCTGCCCCGTACATTAACTCCATCATTGCTCGGTCACGAATGGCGAGCGGATCATCTTCATTCACCTCCAGCAGTTGACCTACTTCATCTACATCCAAGTTTTTGGGTAATGGACGCTTTTTACGCGGGGCAGACACGCCTTTGGCAGGATTCGCCGACATCTCGCCACGAAGAATAAGAAAGTCAAAAAAGCTACGTAACGAGGAGAGACGAGTGGCTAAACTGCTTGGCTTCATGCCGTCCCGCATACCTTTACTGGCTAACTGACGCACCCAAGCAGAGTCCACTTGCGACCACTCACGCAGCCCCATATTCAGAAGGTGCTGCGCCATGGTTTCTAACTGCTGTTTGTAGTTTCGCTGAGTATGAAGGCTTAGGCCTTTCTCACTGCGGAGGTATTCGTAGAATCGATCCAGTGGCTTTTGCAAGCCACTAGGCAGAGGTTGAACTGATTCGGTCATTGGACTCGGTATGCCATGGAAGTGTCGCAATTAAATGCGACAGAACTAACGCCAAATGTCGTAAGAACAAGGTATCCATATGTGGCTGGAAGTGACCACCATCGTCACTTGAAAATGCAATCAAACCTTGTGCTTTGCCTTTTAATAAAGGTAGCACAACGTAAGAGCCAAGCTCTGGAGAGCGGTTTAACTCACCAAACAACAGCTCTCGGTCAGCTTTGCGCATACGGCCCAAATAAGCCGGTTTACCATTGAGGTGATTGGTCGCAAAGCGTTGGTAATTTTCATAACTCAGCTGGTAGTAGCTCGAGTCAGCATCAAACAAACGAACATATGCTAGCAAACCTAGATGTTTTGCTTTTGCTTCGATGGCCTTAATTGCTTCAATCAGTGAATCGCAGGTTAAGATCTGCTCTTGCAGATCCATAAATTCGTGGAAAGTCTTGTCATTGTTGGCCGCAAGCGACATTAGAGTGGTGATCTCTTCTTCCAACTCTTCAATACGCTGTCGCTGACGGTTTAACTGCACGTGAACTAACGAGACCGCCCCTTGCTCTTGGTTAGGCAAAGCAAGGCGGTCAACCAGCTCACGACGCTGACTAAAAAAATCTGGGTTATCGCGCAGATACTCTGCTACTACTTCTGCAGTTAATGCATCTGCTTCAATGTGAGACACAAGTGTTCCTTTTCTAACAAGTAATTTGACCGTCAAAGACATGTGTTGCGGGGCCTGTCATATACAGCGGTTTGCCTTCTCCCTTCCAACGAATATGCAAAGTGCCACCCGGTAAGTGAACACTGACACTTTCATCTAAAAGGCCTTGAACAATACCGACGGCAACGGCACCACATGCACCACTGCCACACGCTTGAGTTTCACCAGCACCACGTTCATACACGCGAAGGTTTACTTCATCACGACTTAGCACTTGCATAAAACCAGCATTAACGCGCTCAGGGAAGCGCTCATGGGATTCAAGCAAGGGGCCTAAATTGTCGACATCTGCTGTGGCAACGTCGTCGACCACGGTCACAACATGAGGATTGCCCATGCTAACTGCACCACAGAACAGAGTTTTATCTTCAGCGCGCAGAATATAGGTCTTCTCAGTTTGTTTCGCCTTAAATGGAATCTTACTTGGCTCAAACTCAGGTACGCCCATGTTGACGGTCACTTGGTCGTCTTCTTCAATGCTGAGCACCATTTTACCTTTCTTGGTACTCACGCTAACGCTGTACTTGTTGGTCAGCCCTTTCATTCGGACAAAACGAGCAAAACAACGGGCACCATTGCCACACTGCTCTACTTCACTGCCGTCTGCATTGAAAATACGATAGTGAAAATCCGTTTCCGGATCATAAGGCGCTTCGACCACCAATAACTGATCAAAGCCAACCCCTGTATGTCGATCCGCCAAGCGGCGAATCAACTCAGGCGAGAAAAAAATGTTCTGGGTAATGCAATCAACAACCATGAAGTCATTACCCAAACCATGCATTTTAGAAAAGTGGAAATGCATATATTGCCTATTACTCTGGTAATACGCTCTCTAGCTCCCAAAGGCTAGAAAGTGTTTCGCGTTGTCGAACAAGGTGCGCCTGATTGCCATCAACAATCACTTCAGCCGCACGAGTACGCGTATTGTAGTTAGATGCCATAACAAAACCATACGCGCCTGCTGAGCGCACAGCCAGTAGATCATTGGCTTCAAGTACCAACGAGCGATCTTTACCTAAGAAATCACTGGTTTCACAAATCGCGCCAACCACATCGTAAGTTTTCGCTTCACCTTGACGCGGAGCGACTGGGACGATGTCTTGCCAAGCTTGGTATAGCGCCGGGCGCATCAAGTCATTCATTGCCGCATCAATAATGGCGAAGTTTTTGTGTTCAGTATGCTTAAGGAACTCAACTTTCGTTAGCAGGACGCCTGCATTTGCAGAGATAGAACGACCCGGCTCAAACACCAACTCAAGATCTCGGTGATTGTCTAATCGACCAAGCAGCGCTTTTGCGTATTCAGAGGGTTGAGGTGGTAACTCATCACGATAAACCACGCCAAGACCACCACCCACATCTAGATGGCGAATATGAATGCCTTGAGCTTTCAAGTCATCAATCAGAGCCAATAAACGGTCGGTCGCATCAATAAACGGATCAATTTCCGTCAGCTGAGAGCCAATATGACAATCAATGCCGTGAATTTCTAAGTGTTCTAACTCACTAGCAAATTGGTAGACAGCTGGAGCACGGTCAAAGGCAATGCCAAATTTGTTATCACGTAAACCGGTAGAAATATAAGGGTGAGTATGGGCATCCACATCTGGGTTAATACGCAGAGAGATCGGCGCTTTTACGCCTAACTCGCCAGCCACTTTGTTCAAGCGCTCCAACTCAGGTTCGGATTCAACATTAAAACACTTAATGCCTAACTCCAGTGCACGCTTCATTTCTGCTTCGGTTTTACCTAAGCCAGAAAAAACCACTTTACTCGGATCACCACCAGCGGCAATCACGCGCTCTAATTCACCACCAGAGACAATATCAAAGCCAGAACCTAAACGAGCTAACGTGTTTAGTACACCAATGTTTGAGTTAGCTTTAACCGCAAAACAAACCAGATGAGGATGTTCACCCACTGATTTATCAAAGGCGTGCCAGTGGCGCTCTAAAGTCGCGCGAGAATAGACGTAAAGCGGTGTTCCGTATTGCTCTGCTAGGTCAGAAAGAGGAACATCTTCGGCCCAAAGTTGGCCATCATCCTGATAATTGAAGTAATCCAAAGTGCTTTCCCTTAATTTTTTAGTTATTTACTAATCCAGTATCCGTGACCAGATTTAAGTTTACTGAGTTTGCTCGTTTTGTTGGCTGTCATCAGGCATATAAAGTGGGCCCGTTTGACCGCAGCCAGCCAAACCTAAAACCGAGAGTAGAAACAGAGCTATGATTGATTTTTTCATTGGTCTTATCGTGATTATTCTTTCAATGCCCCCTATAATCGCACCACACTCAAGAAAAGCAATAGGATAGATAGGATGAACGAGACAGAATTTCATCAACTTGCGGATGAGCAAATGCAAATCATCGAAGAAGCAATTGATGATTCAGGCGCAGATATCGATTACGAGACCTCAGGTAACGTGATGACGCTTGAGTTTGATGACCGCAGTCAGATCATCATTAACCGCCAAGAGCCAATGAAAGAAATTTGGTTAGCATCTCGTTCTGGTGGCTTCCACTTTGCTTTTGTTGACCAACAGTGGATTTGCTCTAAAACCGGTATGGAACTTTTCGCAATGGTAAAACAAGAGTGTGAAAAGCACGCTGGCGAAAGTATCGACTGGGTATAACCCTACTTAAGAGACAATAAAAAAGAGCATGCCAAGGCATGCTCTTTTTTTGATTCAAAATATTACGCGTTAACCGCGCGATTTGGCTTTGCATAGGAAGCGCCATCATTGCGATAAGGCACAATATAAGGGTCTTCATCCTCGTTGTGTACGATTTGGTAGTACTGAGGTAAGTTAAAGTTAATAAACTTCGACGCTACGTTGTTTTCATCTTTCGCAGACGTATAGAAACTATTTACGCTGGCGATCATCTCATCTTTTTCGCCATTAAACTGATGATAAACCTCGACGCGGTTTGACTCATCCAATACGTAAATATTGAACCCTTGCTCGGTATCTTCAAAAAAGAACTGCACAAGACCTTCACTGGCGAAACTGTCTACGATTTCTGGTAACTGATAATCTTGCTCTTTATCGAGCATCAATAGCGGTGAACCTTTCAGCTTATTGGTCGAAATACTACGGTAGAAATCAACCGAGTTTTCCAGCATTTGCACCGATACACCACGACGCTCAAAGAACAAGCCATACATCTGCTGAGCAATGCGTAACGCTTTAAAACGACGACGTTTTTCTTGCTCGACCGGCTTCAAACGTAAATCGATACATTCCGCCAGAAGCTGATACACCATGTTACGCATCACACCACGTAGGTTTTTGCTGTAACAGAACACATCTACCGACTCTGGTGGCAACGCATCTTGGTGCATTTTGCCTAGTACGGTTTTCAGTGCATCAAGCATCGCCGTTTCACCTTGGAAATGCAGAGTACGCACTTCATGCCAAGAGTTGCGATAAACCAAATCCACACTGCCCACTAAACATTTCTGCTCAGGGCCGTAGCTAAAGATGTCGATATTCTTCAAATCCACTTTAAGAGACTTAGCAGCCAACTCAGATGTTGGGTCATTCTCAAAGTTGATGAACATGGCTAATTGGCTAATCTCACACGGGCTAGCCAGCGCTTGCATGGTTGGTCGGCGTTTACGTAACGAGAAAGTGTTACGCAAGTCACTCACCATTTGATAGAACTTATCGATATCGATATGTGCATCTCGAACGATAGAGTGCAAACGCGTTGATTCGGTAATCAAGCCATTAAAAAACGCCCAAGCCACCAGCTTGCTAAGGTATTCGTTGTGCTCTAAATGAGGCTGACCAATAATGCGATGCGGTTGTAACGGCTGCTTGTACAAGTACCAACCCGGTAGGTTAGTTCGCCCCGGACGCACCTCAATAAAGGTTAAATCAGGCTCGTGTAAGTCTGGCGAAATTTGCGGGTTAAGTAAGGTTACCTTGCTAGGTAGCACCTCAAAGGCCGCATATAGCTTACGTGCCAATACACTGATGTCTTGCGGGCTAATCGCAGACGTAATGTCATTGCGGCGCGCAAACTGAATTAAGTTACGGTAGCTCAGCATCAAAGCATCAAGCAATGAGTGATGCACCACCTTAACTTGCTCAACTTTCCAGTTTCGACGGTCGTCGAGTTCTACCAGAACAGATTCGTCCCAGTTCCACTTCTTAACCATGTCAGTTATGGCTTCACGACGCCAAGCTTGCGAGTTTACACCCGGTTCACGAGACAGTTTTTCGTGCGTTTTAAGATAGAAACAACGACGTACTAAATCCAAGCGAGTTTCATCACCGATACGCTCAAGGTAACGGGTCACTTTCTCTAGCATCAGATAATAAGTATCCATGCCATAGAGATCTGGCTCATCGGCAAAGAAGCGACGTTTAGTATCTAAACTCAGTAATTGTGTATGAGGGTATTCCCACGAATACGCTTCGAGCAAAATCGCTTTCAGAACAGACTTATAAGGCGAGTCGATACTCTTATACAATTGCCACAAATTTGAGCCAAAGTATTCTTCAGCAGGAATTCGATGCAATTGGCCAAAGTCGATCCACTGGCTGCAATCAATGATGCCTTTGCCACATAAATCGCGAACGTATTCGTCGTAACACTCTTCCATTTCTGGAGGAACAATCTGCCACAACAGTCTCTGACCCGCTAAGCGCACGGCACTGCGATAAAACTCATCAAGCAACAATAAGTGTTGTGAAGATCCACAGTTATCGCCGGTCATCTCTTCTGAACGATTCGTCTTGAAGCGGTCCTCGTCCATAATAAAGAAGTTAGCTTCAACGCCTTGGCTTTGCGCCCAATCGGTAATCAGCAAACATTTATTATTCAGCGCTTCGCGCTCATCCCCTGCCATCAACGGAGAGACACATACCCAAATATCCAAGTCACTGGATGTGCTTTGGCCAATTGAGGAAGTACTGCCCATTGTATAAAGCGCCAAGATAGCCGGCGATTCATTAGTAGAGAGAGATTGACCTATCGTCAGTTCAGTATCTTCAACAAACTGCTTCTGAGGCTCATTTAACTCAAAGCCATGAATACCATAAGGTACTTGTGAGTCATAAAAGCCAGGGATTACGGGATGATTGAAGTGAAGAAGAGTCGGAATAAGATGGAAGACTCGCTGAGCTTGCAAATCCATAAGCGCCAGCGCGCGATCAGTTCGCTGCTGGTTTAAGTTATCTAGTCTTTGGATTAACTTCTCAGTGTAAGCCTGCAAGGTGAGTCCTTGGTTGAGTCCTATTAGGTATTGTGACTATATTTTGTTCTAAAGAGCCAACAAAACGTGATCAATCTATCATTTTTATTTGAATTGGTAAAGAATTGTACGATCGATTCTACATTGTTCCGTTGGTCATATTTCGCCATTTACCCGTTACATAGTTTGGTATGTATCTGCTTTTTCTAATAATGACCTGGTTTATAAACGAGAGTTTCATCACACTATTTTGCTGATAATGTACTACGCCGAACGTGAATTTTATCCAACTTCATCTAGCAGTAAATTTTTTCGCCGTTGAGTGTTAGGATTAGTAAAAATCAAACCCTTAAAACTGCAGGCAAATATGACTCAATCATCACCAATTCGCATTGCTACTCGAAAAAGCCCTCTTGCTCTTTGGCAAGCTTACTTTGTTAAAGATGCCTTGCAAGCCGCTCATCCCGGTTTAGACGTTGAGCTTGTCACTATGGTAACCAAAGGCGACATCATTTTGGATACTCCATTGGCTAAAGTCGGCGGTAAAGGCCTATTCGTCAAAGAGCTGGAAGTGGCCATGCTTGAAGGTCGTGCCGATCTTGCAGTGCACTCAATGAAAGATGTGCCAGTCGATTTCCCAGAAGGTCTTGGCCTAGTGACGATTTGTGAACGCGAGGACCCGCGTGATGCTTTTGTGTCGAATACTTATGCCAATATTGACGAGTTACCGCAAGGTGCGGTTGTGGGTACGTGTAGCCTACGTCGCCAATGCCAAATTAAAGAATACCGCCCAGACTTAGTCATCAAAGAGCTGCGTGGCAACGTGGGCACGCGACTAGGCAAACTGGACGCGGGAGAGTACGACGCAATCATCCTAGCTGCGGCAGGGCTAAAACGCCTTGAGCTTGAAGATAGAATTCGCAGTTTCATTGAGCCAGAGCAGTCGCTACCAGCTGTAGGCCAAGGCGCTGTAGGTATTGAATGTCGTCTAGATGATGAACGTCTACACAAACTGCTTGAACCACTAAACCACGCGGATACCGCAGATCGAGTCAAGTGTGAGCGCGCAATGAACTTAACGCTAGAGGGCGGCTGCCAAGTACCTATCGGCAGTTACTCATTACTCGACGGTGACAATATTTGGCTACGTGCGCTTGTTGGAGAGCCTGACGGTTCCAAAATTGTTCGCGGTGAAATCCGTGGCCCACGCGCTCAAGCAGAAGCCCTAGGCATTGAACTTGCCAACCAACTGCTCGATGATGGTGCTCGTGAAATCCTCACCAAACTCTACGCAGATCAAGAGTAATCTCGCATGACGGTGTTGGTAACAAGGCCGGGACAACAGGGGCAGGCGCTTTGCCAGCAGTTAAATGACCAAGGTATACCTGCCCTACACCACCCTCTGATCTCAATTGAAGCTGGGGAGCAACTCTCCAGCCTCAGCTCTATTCTTCATCAATTCGATATCATCATCGCTGTAAGCCAACATGCCGTCGACTTTGCTCACACTCACTTAAGTAATCACAACCTAACTTGGCCGACTTCAGCGACTTACCTTGCCGTTGGTCAAAAAACAGCACACAATTTAAGCAACTCATGCCATCAGACAGTACACTATCCACAAGTCAGTGATAGCGAACATTTGCTCGAGATATCGCAACTTCAGCGCGTGAATGGTAAAAAAGTGCTCATTTTGCGCGGCAATGGTGGTCGAGAGCTCATTTATGACACACTCGTCGAACGCGGAGCCGAGGTAGAATATTGCGCGGTGTATGAACGGAAAAACCTCGAATTCCGCTCAGATTTGATGGTGCCACTCTGGCAAGATAAGCAAGTTACTCAATTAATTATTACCAGCTCGGGTCAACTTGAGCACTTTTGGCAACAAATCGACCCAAGATATACAAGCTGGCTTTTACAATTAGCGCTTTACGTTCCGAGTGAACGTATTGCTATTGAAGCGCGACGTTTTGGCTTCTGTAATGTCATTAGTACAGGAAGTGCTTCAAACCGAGACTTATTGGCTACTCTCTGGCCAAATGAACAGGACGAAAACAATGACCAATAAAAATAGCAACGACAACGTTGAATCAGAGAAAGAAAAGGCTGTGGAAAAAGAAACGGTAAAAGACGCACCTAAAGCGGATACCCAACAGGCGAAGACTGAGCCAAAGACACCAAAACAGGATCAAAAAGAGAAGCCTGATTCGAAGCCAACTCAACCAGAGCCAGCCAAATTTGAAGAAAAGCAAGGTAAACGCGGCGTAAGACTTGGCGCAGTTGCCATAGTATTATCGATTATTTTTGGCGGTGGTCTGACTTACCTCATTCAACAAAAAGATGCCTCATATCAAGCTCAAATTGACGAACTAAAATCCCAATTGCAGCAATCTCAAGCTCAATTACGCCAAGACGTCTCTGCGTCATCTCAATCAGCAGTAGCTAAAGCAAATGAGGTCGCAAACGACACCGAAGTCGCCATCGCTCAGCAAAAAGCCGACATCAAAGGGCTACAAGTTGCTATTGCTGACGTAAAAGGTCGACGTCCAAATGACTGGTTGCTAGCGGAGTCTGACTATTTGGTGAAAATGGCAGGCCGTAAACTGTTCTTAGAGCACGATGCTGTCAGTGCGACTCAATTAATGGAAAGCGCTGACCAACGTATTGCCGCACTCAACGATCCAAGCCTAACACCGCTGCGCCAAGCGCTAGCTAACGACATCACTAAACTGCGCAACATTCCAATCATTGATCGTGATGGTCTAGTGCTACGCCTCACAGCTTTACAACAACAAGTGGATACTTTGCCTCTGGCCAATGCGATTCTTCCTGAAGCAAAAGTCGAGGAGCCAGAAGTGGTAAGCCAAGATATCAATGATTGGCAGAGTAACTTAAAGACATCACTGAAAGATTTCTCGGAAAACTTCATCACCTTCCGTACTCGTGACGGCAATGTCATTCCATTATTGTCACCAGAGCAACACTTCTACTTGCGTGAAAACATCAAGGCACAGTTGAGCACAGCGATCAAAGCGGTTTACGGCGAGAAACAAGAGCTATATGGCCTTGCTCTTACCACTGCTGATAAGTGGTCAAAGTCGTTCTTCAATCAAGACGACAACAGTGTGAAAGAGTTCAGCAACACATTAACGCTACTCAACAAACAGAACATTCAAGTGGAATACCCAGTGAAGTTCGAAACACAACAGATCCTATCTGAAGTAATTTCTGAACGTTTACGCCGTGAAGTCACAACCCTTATCACGGAGGAAAAATAATGTTTCGAATCATTTTTCTCTTCGTGATACTCGGCGCCGGCCTTTACGTCGGTAGTGAGTATTCCGGTCAACAAGGATACGTACTGATTTCAATCGCAAATAAAACCATTGAAATGAGCGTTACCACTTTAGTTATCTTCGTGATTGCTACCCTAGCGGCACTATTTGCCCTTGAGTACCTGATCAAGAAGGTGTTTTACGCTAGCTCAGCCACTTGGAACTATTTTAGTATCCGCAAAATGCGCCGCTCTCGTCGTTACACCAATGAAGGCATTATTAAACTGCTAGAAGGCGACTTTAAAGGCGCTGAGAAAAAGGTGACTCGCTGGTCTAATCATCATGATATGCCACTGTTGTGCTACCTTGTCGCATCAGAAGCCGCGCAAGGACAAGGTAATATCGAACAGAGAGACCGTTACTTAGAGTTGGCCTCTGCACAAGAAAACTCTCAACTTGCGGTTGAACTCACGCGAGCAAAACAGCAATTACGTGAATCCCAGTTTGAGGCAGCCTTCGCCACTCTGTCAGATCTCAAAGGCCACTACCCAAATAACCCAGTTGTTTTAAACCTACTGAAAACCGTTTATCTAGAACTAAACCTTTGGGAACTGCTGCTTAGTCTTCTACCTAGCTTGACCAAAGCAAAGATCATCACCAAGGAAGAGCAGCAACAACTGACCTTGCGTGCACAGTGTGGTTTGATGGCAAATATTGCAGAACAAAAAGGTAGCGAGGGTCTTATTCTGCATTGGGATAGCTTGAGTCGTAAGCTGAAAGCCGAGCATCATTTAGTCGAGTGTTTTGCCAAACAATTGATTGCCCGTAAAGCCGATGATCAAGCCTTTACCGTTATTAAAGAGAATCTCAAGAAACATCCGAATTCTAACCTCTACAAGCTATTGCCAGAGCTGAATCTATCGGATAGTCACCCAGCAGAAGTGTTCCTAGAAGGAGTACTGCGAAAAGATGGTCAAAACGCAGAAGCACATAGTGCTTTGGCTCAGTTCCATCTTCGTGGTCAAAAGTGGCAAGAAGCACAGCAACATTTTGAGAAAGCACTCGCGTTGCGTTCTAATGTTTCCGACTACGCTTACCTCGCAGATTCATTAGAGAAACAAAACCTCACGAAAGCGGCACATGAAGTGTCCAAAAAAGCTCTTACGTTAGTAAGCCAAGCTTAGCCTCTCCTAAAAACGAAAAGCCGGCTTTTACGCCGGCTTTTTTGAACCCAACATTCACCTTTTGTTCATAGTGAATAGCATACCATTACTTCATTCCAAGACGATTTGAGAGTGAAGCCATGCATAAACTAATATTTTCAATAGCCTTAAGCTTTGGATTAACCAATCAAGCCATTGCTGAGCCTCTCGATGTCGCCAGAGGGGAACAAAACTACAAAATGATGTGTACATCTTGTCACGGGGCGTTAGGCCACGGCGATGGCATCGCTGGTAAAGCGCTACCAGAAGAACCATCCAACATTTACGATGGTCTAAATTCTTGGTTCGAATCTGAAAGTGAGCTTATCGATACCGTATTAAACGGTAATGAGGGAATGCCAGCTTGGGGAAGCGCACTCAACGAACATGACGTCAAAGAAATTTTCGCGTATATCCAGACTATCAATCAAACTAAATAGTTTTCCAACTCTGTGATTTCTATGCAAATAAAGCCAATGCCACTTCATAAAATGAGATTGGCTTTATACTCTATGCACTCTGTTGTATTTTTAACAATACTAACCTAAATAGTTAGCTGCGTAATTGCTCGCCTTTTTATATTCAGTGTCAAAACATTCGTACCACTTACGCTTTGACTCAGGCCTCCATTTCGCACGCTAAGATGCATGGATTGAGAAATGGAACTAATCTTTGTGGGCGCTCTAGCGATCATAGCGCTTGCTATCGTCACTCCCATCATTGCTTTTAAAGCCAATGAAAAAGCCAATCGACTCGAACATCAACTACGCCACCTTTATCGAGAAGTCGACCAATTAAAGGCGCAAATAACCTCGCCTAAGCAGGAGAGCACTCAAGCAACCATCGTCGCGATTGAGCCTCAAGTTGAGCCGCAACCCGAACTGGAACCTGTTACCAAAGACAATTCACCTAGTGTTGAACCACAACATGTAGAGACGCCCCCAACCTTGCCAACGCATGAACCAAACGCGATTCATCAGTGGTTTGACAAATGTTTCGATCACATGCGCGATAACTGGTTAGTTTGGATTGGTGGTTTGGCAATGGTGATCGGTGTTGGCTACCTTGTACAAGTCGTTGGTAGCAATTTCACCTTCCCGCCCATTGCGCGAGTATTAGCCGCAGCAACAATATCTCTAATTCTTATTGCTGTTGGAGAATGGGCACACAGAAAAATTAGCGCGATTTCAACCACGTTTTTGAGTGATAAAGCTGATGCATATATACCGGCAGCCCTTTATGCCTCCGGTATGAGTGGCTTATACGCCACCGTCATCTTCTCTACTGTGATCTATCAGTTCTTTAATCCAACCATCGCGTTGATATCTATGGCCACGCTGGCTCTGCTCTGCCTTGGGCTAACGGCCAGATTAGGGCCTCTAATGGCCGGATTAGGCCTATTTGGAGGGTATTCGGCTCCGTTTTGGATTGGCGGTAGTGAGCCTAATTACTTGCTGCTTACTAGCTACATATTAACGATTTCACTCGCTGGTTTACTGACCAAGTTCTATAGCCAAATCAGATGGCTGGCAACCGCGGTCTCTATCGCTCACGGGCTATGGTTACTGTTAATCGCTAGCAATATACCTTCTGAGCAGATCATCACTTGGTTCTTGCTCTTCGTACCAATTAGTACCTACTTATTAGTGTTCACTCCGGTAATGGGCTGGCAGCTTAAGCTCCGCTTTAAACCCATGGCCTCATGGCCCATGTTCCATCCGCTGTTTCCCGCGCTATTATTAGCAGGCGTTAGTGCTGTCGTCATGGAGCGTGCGCTTTCTTTAAGTAGTGGTTATTTATTGGTATTTTGCTATCCAGCTCTACTGCTCATTCTGCCGGTATTACGCGGCAAGATCGCTTCAAGAAGTTTCTACGGCATTACGATACTCGCGATTCTACAGGCGATGGTGTCGGCGTTTATTGTGGCCAACGAGACCTTAGCCGGTGAGGTTTGGATTGTGTTCGCTGTGCTGATCGTCATAGCAGGCGCAAGAACACAGACCCAATGCCAGTTAGGTGACAAACACAAAATCGCCTACTGGATGGCCTCGCTATGTTTACCTGCACTAGCCATTATCACTCTTGTGTATATCAACCACGGCTTCGCCGCATACCTAAACAGTTGGACAATCTTTGCTATTGCTTCCTTGTCTGTATCTCTATTGGTCGCAAACAAATACAAGCAGCTGGTGATGGAGAACTCTATTGCTCTACACGCTTTGATTTTGACCATCAGTTACTGTTATTTAGACCCTGAATTTCTTCCATTAGCAATGGCCGTTCAGGTACTAATAGCCAGCATGCAAAACCAACAAAAGCTGTGTTCACCTGGGAAGCTTGTCATCAAAATCATGATGGCGCTACTTATCATTAAGATGTCGTTAGTGCCTTTCGTACCCCAATTACAAGTCACTTGGCTGCCAGAATGGACATGGATGCTGACGAGTTTTGTTCCTGCTATTGCGATTTTGCTTGCGGCTCGACAAATCATTGGTAAACAGGACTTAGAATTTAGAGAATGGTTCGAAGCCGCTATATTGCATTTAGTGGTATTACTTACGTTTACACAAACCAACTATTGGTTACTCGGTAGCTATAACTTCTTCACTGACATTAGCTTCTATAGTGTTTCCCTGTTCACTTGCCAAA
The DNA here is from genome assembly GCF_027587025.1 of Vibrio sp. LaRot3. GTDB lineage: Bacteria > Pseudomonadota > Gammaproteobacteria > Enterobacterales > Vibrionaceae > Vibrio. Next base: position 78,095 of record NZ_JAPPTI010000014.1, read on the forward strand.
CTGTCGCCCTGTCAGGAGTGTACCAATTGAAATACAAGCTGGCTTCACGCTTAAGAACGTTCTATCAGTATTATTCGTTTGGCTTACTTGCCGTGGCGGCTCTGCTATTTGCGACATTAAATACCGTCTATCAGCCGCTGATGAATACGTATGTCACTGGTGCTGATTGGCCAGTATTCAACTGGCTGACAATTGGTTGGGTACTTCCTGCTGCCATTCTCGCGATAACCGCATATAGAGGATATTGTTCAGATCCAATTAAAGCCGTACATTTATACAGCGTAGCAGCGGCAGCCATAGGGCTATGGGTTCTCTATTCTATTCGCCAATTCTGGCAAGACGGCAGCATGACGCTCGCGCAACCAACTGGAATGGCAGAGATGTTTAGTTACTCTATTGCGATTATCCTAATCGGTGCCGCAACGACTTATCTAGGCGTATTAAAAAACCAAGCTCTACTGCAAAAGGTGGGATTAGCAACATTGGGTGTCGCTGTGTGTAAGGTGTTCTTACTCGACACCGCGGCGCTAGAGGGTATTTGGCGAGCAATTAGCTTCCTAGGCCTTGGCGGTTCACTGGTCGCGTTAGGGTGGATTTTCCAACGCTTACACTATCGCTCTAAACAAAGCGCTGAGCCTCAAAGCAATGAAACTCTAGCGGATTAGTCAACGTATTCTTCAATTAATGCCCACAGATAACTGTGGGCTTTTTTGTACCTCTAATTTGTAGCAAACCATCTATGCACAAAATCAGCGGCAGATGAACTCATTGTTGGCCTCAACCTATAAATCAATGCCTCCAAATATTGATATAGCGAATCTCCGTTAAGAAACTCATAGAGCAGAACATACCTAGAACAGTGTGTCGCTGAAAATGAGCCTTAGATCAAAGGGAGTAGATCATAAGAAGAGAATGGTGGAGTTAACTAGAACTCGAAGAATATCAAGCTGTCCGATGCTGGTATCCACTCCCCCATATACAATAGCTACCTAGTTTGATGGTCAGAACAAACGAACCGCCTATTCGGTACATGCGACAAACTCCAAGCATTTCTACCTGAACACGTAATCTAAGTCTTTGTATCAACGCAAGAGGCAGACGGAAGGAGTTACAGAAACGAGATTCGTTCCCTGAAAGGGAAAAAACAACGCTTCAAAACGACAAAAACCAGTCCGAAGGCTGGGTTTCTAAATAAGTGACGGGTCGGCTGGGCTGGCATTCCATTGGACTCGCACCCGAGCGGGACTCATTTGCTCGTAGAGCAAACTAGTTCAATGCAAACGAAAAAGCCCTAGCATTTCTGCTAGGGCTTTGTCTTGAAATAAGTGGCGGAGCGGACGGGACTCGAACCCGCGACCCCCGGCGTGACAGGCCGGTATTCTAACCAACTGAACTACCGCTCCGCACTGGTTAGACTCTTGAGTC
>NZ_JAPPTI010000015.1 GCF_027587025.1 Vibrio sp. LaRot3
TACGTGCGGTTTCGTACGTTCAAATTTTTCTTTAGACATGAGTTGTCCCTCTAGGTACGGATTTAGGTGGCTTTGATGACCACGCAACCAAAAAGTATTGGTGATTAAGTTACCTTCAATCACTAAACGTAGTTTAGTAGAGAGAAAGTATCAAAAGGAAAAGTGTGCTTGAGAGCTGGTGCTGATACCCAGAGTCGAACTGGGGACCTCATCCTTACCAAGGATGCGCTCTACCGCCTGAGCTATATCAGCATCACTATTGAGTGGAGCGGGCAGCGGGAATCGAACCCGCATCATCAGCTTGGAAGGCTGAGGTAATAGCCATTATACGATGCCCGCAACACGTAACTCTGTGAGCTATTTCCTTAAGAATATGGTGGAGGGGGACGGATTCGAACCATCGAAGGCAGTGCCGGCAGATTTACAGTCTGCTCCCTTTGGCCACTCGGGAACCCCTCCAAATTTTTAAGCCATTCTCACTACTAAAGGAGAGAATGGTGCCGACTACCGGAATCGAACTGGTGACCTACTGATTACAAGTCAGTTGCTCTACCTACTGAGCTAAGTCGGCATAAGTGGTGCGCATTCTATTGAATGATTTTCTGCCTTGCAATAGCAAATTCAAAAAAAGTAAGGTTTTTCCTCTCTTTCTGTTCATTTGCTGAATTTTCGCACAATTTCAGTCAATAAAAACAAATCTGCAGTGTCAGCCATTTGCTTTCTATTCGGGTTGATGTATTTTCGCAGCTCGCACTATAAGAACCAGAGTTAGGAAGACCATGACACCGTATCTCTCTTTTAACCGTCAGCAATGGGCCGAATTGCGTAATGCCGTGCCTATGACGCTGTCCGAAGAAGACCTAAAAGAGCTACAAGGCGTAAACGAAAGCCTAACCATGCAAGAGTCGGTAGAGATCTATTTGCCACTCGCTCGCCTACTCAACCTTTATATAGCAGCTCGTCAGAGCCGCAACTCTGTATTGCACAACTTTTTAGGCGGTCAAGAAAGCGCACCACCCTTTATTATTGGGATTGCAGGCAGTGTTGCGGTAGGAAAAAGCACCACAGCACGTCTGCTCAAAGCACTGCTCTCTCGCTGGGATAATCACCCAAAAGTCGAGCTGGTCACCACCGATGGTTTCTTATATCCCAAGAAGGTGCTCGATGAACGTGGCATCATGCACCGTAAAGGCTTTCCAGAATCTTACGACATCAAAAGTTTGGTGGAATTTGTCTCTGATGTTAAAGCGGGCAAACCTAACTTAGAAGTCCCAGTTTACTCACATATTACTTACGATATTACCGACGAAGTGAAGACCATCGATCGCCCTGACGTGCTCATTATTGAAGGTTTAAACGTTTTACAAAGTGGTATGGATTATCCGCAAGAGCCTCACCGAGTGTTTGTGTCAGATTTTCTCGATTTCTCACTCTATGTTGACGCCGACACTGATGTTATTGAACATTGGTATGTTCAGCGGTTCTTAAAGTTTCGCCAAGGTGCATTCTTAAAGCCCGGCTCTTACTTTAGCCATTACACGCAATTGAGTGAGCAGGAAGCCATTGCTAAGGCAAAGGATATTTGGCAGTCGATCAACGGCCTCAACCTCAACCAAAATATATTACCAACTAAAGGGCGAGCTCAGTTGGTGTTGAAAAAAGGCTCTGACCACAGCGTTGAAGAGATCTTGCTTAGAAAATAATCCTTACTCCCAAAAACAAAAAACCAGAGCAATCGCTCTGGTTTTTTACGTTCTGCATTAGAGTACAGCTCTGCTCTATTTTGGCTCTGGTCCATATTGGTTGTTACCAGACTGACCTTTTAGAAAGCCACATTCAATCAAAATCCATGCGCCACACACTAATGCCGCCAGAGAGCTAACCATCTGTAAAGTGCTCGCAGGACCTGCTGATGCCGACTCTCCTACAGGTACAGTCATGCGGCCAATCACTAACGGTAGATTCATTAATAGCCACCAGCTTGATTTGCCTCGGTCATGCCAACGTTTAGCGGTAATCGCTAAATCTGGGATCAACACAAAGATGAGAAATACCGGTAAAATCAGGTGTGCTTGCGCTGGAAATAACTGACTCATGCCTACAGCAAAGCCAACAATCATAATGTAGTAAACAGCATTCCAAATCCAAAACACTTTACGGCCAATGCGGCCCTGAAAAGAAAACAGCAGTTCTTTAATCGACATTTCTCTTACCTAAAAAATAACGTGGCTCAATTCACCACTTTTTGAAAACAATCAATGTCCATATCACGCACATTGACGGTTAAACTTCGAATATGGCTCGCCTGATCTTGCAGTATGTTCATTAACTGGCGGGAAAGTTCACGCTTTTGTTCTTGAGTTCGGCCACTCAGTAACTCAAACGTAATATGAATAAAATCGACACTATTGGCCTCTTCGCCTACTAACCAATCATGGTAGCGCGTCGCTCTCGACTTCACCGAAGCAACATCAAACAAACCCGATTGTAATGCTACATGATGTAAATCTTCCAGTAAGCCTTGTACATTGACGCGTTCATCAACCGAATTCGAGTATTCCATTACTAAGTTTGGCATGCGATTCCCTGCTTAAGAGCTGATAGAGGCCACAGTATTACCAATTTCACCATCAGATTCCGAGTCTCATACTATTATTCTGTTTGTTGGATCACTGATCCTCTCTTGATCGACCTTTGTTTAGTAAATTGCTCCGACCATTGATTGAGATTCGATTAAGAAATGATTCGGGTCATGATCTGCTGGATTTATTCTGTTATATTCCTACGTAGATTTTTTACATTAACGCTTTAATTTAAATAATACGGAGATATTCCTATGCGTCGTCCTGTAGTGATGGGTAACTGGAAACTTAATGGCAGCAAAGCTATGGTTAAAGAGCTGCTAACTGGTCTTAATGCTGAACTTGAAGGCGTTGAAGGTGTAGACGTAGCAGTAGCTCCACCAGCTCTATACATCGACCTAGCTGAGCGTGTAATCGCAGAAGGCGGCAACAAGATCATCCTTGGTGCTCAAAACACTGACCTAAACAACAGCGGTGCTTTCACTGGCGACATGTCTCCAGAAATGCTGAAAGACTTCGGTGCTACTCACATCATCATCGGTCACTCAGAGCGTCGTGAATACCACAACGAATCTGACGAGTTCATCGCGAAGAAATTCAACTTCCTAAAAGAGAACGGCCTAAAACCTGTTTTCTGTATCGGTGAAACTGACGCTCAAAACGAAGCGGGCGAAACTGAAGCAGTTTGTGCACGTCAAATCAACGCAGTTATCGACACTTACGGTGTTGAAGCTCTAAACGGCGCAATCATCGCTTACGAACCAATCTGGGCTATCGGTACTGGTAAAGCAGCAACAGCTGAAGATGCACAACGCATCCACGCTTCTATCCGCGCACTAATCGCAGCGAAAGACGAAGCAGTAGCAGCACAAGTAATCATCCAGTACGGCGGTTCTGTTAAGCCAGAAAACGCTGAAGCTTACTTCTCACAACCAGACATCGATGGTGCTCTAGTTGGTGGTGCTTCTCTAGACGCTAAGAGCTTCGCAGCTATTGCTAAAGCAGCGGCAGCAGCTAAAGCATAATTTCAACCTAGTTGAAAACGCATTGAAAGGTCAGCTTCGGCTGGCCTTTTTTATTGCCTCAATACTCGTCAATCACTACCCCATCCATCCTTAATCAAGTACTCTAGCCTTTTCCATCAACTTAATTGTGTTATGCAAGATAAGCACGGCCTACTCAATGGCCCTATTCCTCAAGTATTGCGTCAAATGACCGTCCCTATGACCGTCGGGCTGATTGCGATCTTGATGTTTAACTTGGTGGATACCTTTTTCATCTCTCTGCTCGGCACTGATGCACTCGCTGCGGTGAGCTATACCTTCCCAGTTACCTTTGGCGTTAACTGCATCACCATGGGTATAGGAATGGGCTTGTCGACCAATATTGGCCGTCTATTAGGCCAAGGCCAAGCTCAAGATGCCGCGCGTTTTTCTACCCATGGTCTTATTCTGGCGGTCATCTTGGTTGCGTTAGCATCGACATTGGGCTTATTTACAATCGAGCCTCTATTTCTGCTGCTCGGTGCAGAGCCAAGCCTAATCCCTATGATTGAGCAATACATGGCGGTTTGGTATATGGCCATTCCTTTGCTCGTTCTGCCTATGGCAGGGAACGCGGCCATTCGTGCGACTGGCGATACCAAAACACCCGCCAAGATCATGATGACGGCAGGGTTGATCAATGGCGTACTCGACCCATTATTGATATTTGGTTACGGGCCATTCCCTGAGCTGGGAATTCAAGGTGCAGCTATCGCCAGTGCGTTCAGCTGGCTAGGTGCGTTGTGCGGATCACTGTTTGTTTTGATCAAACGCGAAAAGCTGCTCACGTGGCCAAAAGCGCCTTTCATGATGCAAGATTGGAAAAACATCCTAAAGATCGGTACGCCTGCCGCCCTCTCTAGCGCTATGTCGCCGCTCTCTGGCGCGCTGCTAATGATGATACTTTCTCAGCACGGCACAGTTGCTGTGGCCGCTTATGGCGCAGCCCAACGTATCGAATCAATCCTGATATTAGTGCTCATGTCGCTGACGTCAGCACTGACTCCTTTTATGGCACAAAACTTTGGCGCAAATAATCCTGAGCGCAGCTTTGCTGGCTTATTTCTTGGTATGCGCTTTTCAATCGTCTTTCAGTTCATGATTTTTATCATGATGGTACCGCTGAGCATTCCACTCGCGGCGCTGTTCTCCCAAGAACAAGCAGTGCAAGATATGCTTTGGCACTACTTATTAGTGGTGCCATTTGGCTATGGATTTCAAGGCATCATGATGATGCTGGTCTCGGGGCTCAATGCCCTGCATGAGCCAATGCGAGCATTCCGTTGGAGCGCAGCCCGATTGTTCTTCTTTACTCTACCGCTGGCTTGGGTAGGTGGCGAGTTATATCAGATAGAGGGCATTTTTGTCGGTATCGCGGTAGGTAATATTCTCGGTGGCATCTTAGGTTATGTGTACACATTACGATTGCGCGAAGAACATTTACCCCATTCCGCTTAAGCAACACTAAAAACCGTCCCCCCAAAACAACAACGCCAGCATATCTGCTGGCGTTTTCGAAATCAGGTTAAGCGTTAAAGCTCCGGCTCTTCTTCATCAAGCTCTAAATCGACATTGAGTGGCTCTTGAGACAGAATAATGCCGGTATTATCAGCGTAGAGGTAGTCTTCCGGTAAGAAAGTGACACCACCAAAGTTAACTGGAATATCCGTCTCACCTTCACCTTTGTTGGTTGCACCAACAGGAATCGATGCCAGAGCTTGGATACCAATGCTCATGTCTTCCAGCTCATCCACTTCACGAACGCAGCCGTAAACCACAATACCTTCCCACTCGTTTTCTTCGGCTAGTGTCGCGATTTCAGCATCAATCAGCGCACGACGCAGTGAGCCACCGCCATCAATAAGTAATACTCGACCAACACCATCTTGCTCTAAGATATCGCGAATAATGCCGTTATCTTCAAAGCACTTAATCGTGGTTACCTGACCAGCAAACGAAGCGCTGCCGCCAAAGTTGCTGAACATAGGTTCTACTACGTCTACTTGATCTAAGTAGATATCACACAAAGCTGAAGTATTGTATTCCATCGCATTTCGTCTCATAGCATTGGTCTATTAATCGAGTATATCCAGTCAGTAAGTCATTGCAATGACAAACGGTGATCATCTCACCAGAGTTTGAGCTATAACCACTCCGGCAAACAATAGGTTAGTCACCAACGAACATTTCACTATAACTGGCATCATTGGCGCAATATGGGCAGGTTCTTCTGCCAGCCACACGGCCTTACCGTGCTTAAACACCACTAATGCACTAAATAAGAAAGGTAACGTTACCCAGACAGGCGCAGGTTGCAGCATCAGATACACCACAAACGCAAGCACCGCACCAATAAGTAACGCAAAGTGGTAATGCTTCGCGCGCTTTTGACCCAGTCTTACAGCCACGGTGCGTTTACCGCACTGCTCATCGTTTTCAATATCACGCATGTTATTGATGTTCAAAACCGCCACTGCGAGTAAACCGCAACCCACAGCCGGTAATACGAGCGATGGCTCAACAATCCCAGTGTGTAGGAAGTACGTTCCCGCGACGCCGAGTAAACCAAAGAAGATAAACACAGAGATATCGCCAAGGCCAACATAGCCATAAGGTTTGTTACCGACGGTATAAGCAATCGCTGCGATGATGGCCAACACACCCAAACCTAAAAACGCCAAGATGCTTTCCATGCTATTTAACGAATGCAGAACTAGGGCTAAACCTGATATCGCGGTAAAAATAATATTAACGATGATCGCCTGTTTCATGGTCTTAAGGGATACGGCACCCGATTGGATGGCACGAGTCGGACCAAGGCGTTTGTCGTTGTCTGTACCTTTAACGGCATCACCGTAATCATTGGCAAGGTTAGACAGAATCTGTAATAGCGTCGCGGTAATAAAGGCCAGCACAGCGACAGAAAGCGAGAAATGATGCGTCGAAAACGCTAGCACACTACCAGTCAAAATAGAGACCAGTGCCAGTGGCAAAGTTTTAGGTCGAGCGGCATCAAGCCATATTTGTAGTGTCTGTTTCATTTTGTAAGTTTAGTAACATATCTCTATTTGAAAATTGTGTCACATCAATGATTACTCCGCAAAAACTAAAAAAGGCCACCGAAGTGACCTTTTTATAATTTTAAGCAAGTAAAGCTTACTTAACACGACCTACGTATTCTGCAGAGCGAGTATCCACTTTGATCACTTCACCGATTGCGATGAATAGAGGTACACGAACTACCGCACCAGTGCTCAGTGTCGCTGGTTTGCCGCCAGTACCTTGAGTATCGCCTTTTAGGCCAGGGTCAGTTTCTGTAACTTCTAGCTCTACGAAGTTTGGTGGAGTAACTGCGATTGGGTTACCGTTCCATAGAGTCAGCATACAAGTGTTGTTTTCTACCAACCACTTAGCGTTCTCGCCTACCGCTTTAGTATCTGCTGCGATCTGCTCGAATGTTTCGTTGTTCATAAAGTGGTAGAATTCGCCGTCGTTATATAGATAATCTAGGTCGATATCCATTACGTCTGCAACTTCACAAGTTTCGCCAGACTTAAAGGTTTTCTCTAGCACTTTACCAGAAAGAAGTTTACGAATTTTAACGCGGTTGAACGCTTGGCCTTTACCTGGTTTTACGTATTCGTTTTCCAGGATAACGCAAGGCTCGTTATCAAGCATTAATTTAAGACCGCCTTTAAATTCATTGGTGCTAACAGTAGCCATTTTGTCCTCTTACATTCTTAGAGCTAAATTCAATGCCGCACATCATAACCCGAAATATCGAATCTGTTGAGCAAAACTGGCTCAAACAGCTAGCGAATGGGATCTCTGATCCAGCTAAGTTGCTTGAACATTTGCAGATTGATCCTGCTCCTTGGCAACTTGGATTCAAAGCTCGTCGGCTATTTGCGCAGCGTGTGCCGCAAAGTTTTGTCGATAGAATGGAAAAAGGCAATCCCTATGACCCTCTTTTGCGTCAGGTTTTACCTTTATCGGAAGAATTTCTGGTCGAGCCCGGCTACTCTACCGATCCGCTTGAAGAGCAAAACAACGAAATTCCCGGCTTGCTGCATAAATACCGAAACCGAGCGCTAATGATTGTGAAAGGTGGCTGTGCAGTGAATTGCCGTTATTGCTTCCGTCGCCATTTCCCTTATCAAGAGAACAAAGGCAGTAAGCAAATATGGCAACAGAGCCTTGATTACATCGCCCTGCATCCAGAGCTCAATGAAATCATTTTGTCTGGTGGCGATCCTTTAATGGCGAAAGATGACGAACTGCAATGGCTAATTGATGGCATCGCAGCCATTCCTCATATTAAGCGCTTACGTATTCACTCTCGCTTACCTGTGGTGATTCCTGCTCGAGTTACTGAGCAATTGTGTTCTATGTTGGCTGAAACTCGCCTGCAAACTATTCTTGTCACGCACATCAATCACGCCAACGAAATCAATGATGAATTGATAGATTCACTACATAAGTTAAAACGCCTTGGTGTTACTCTCCTCAACCAAGGTGTCATGCTCAAAGGCGTTAATGACTGTGTCGAGACACAAGTTAACCTTAGTGAAGCACTGTTTGATGCAGGCGTTATGCCTTATTACATTCATGTACTTGATAAAGTACAAGGCGCGGCGCATTTCTATATCTCCGATCAACAAGCCAAAGCGATTATGGCCGGCGTGATGGCGCGAGTTTCTGGCTACCTTGTTCCTAAGCTAACCCGTGAAATCGGCGGTCGAAGCAGCAAGACACCGCTTGATTTGCACCTAGAGTAATCAAGTACAATTTAATCTTATCGATTAAAATCTTTTGTTCGATCGCCCGGTCTTATCTAGGCATACTCCGCGCTTTTGGAGGTCATTATGCCAGCAGATATCGAACAATTACTCGACTTAGGGCCCTTTAGCTGGGCAGCGCTACTTTGCTGTGCGATCAACGGCATTTTGATTGGTGTCGAGCGACAAACTCGCGGTAAACCGGTAGGGATTCGCACCTCGATCTTGGTGATCTCCGGTACGTATTTCTTTATGTCGATGGCCGTTTCATTGTCACCAAATACGCTCGATCAGGCACGAGTACTCGGTCAAATCATTACTGGCGTCGGCTTTTTGGGTGCTGGAGTCATGATGACTCTAGATGGCAAGATTCATGGCGTTACCTCAGCAGCCGTTATTTGGGTATTGGCCGCATTAGGGATGATGATAGGCCTAGGGTACATGCAGCAATCGGTGTTGATCACGACACTTACGCTAACCGTGTTGCTTGGTGTTGATAAGGCGGAAAACCGCATTAAGTCTCTACGTCGCGGGGTTCACCAAAAATTCCAAAGCCGTAAACTGCCACGCAGTAAAATAAGCGACAAATAAATGCTATTCATCTTTCGACATTTTCAGACATAAAAAAACCACCTCATTTGAGGTGGTTTTTTTCAATGCAAAGCGCTGGATTAGAACAACTCTTCCGCAACCTTGTATAGATCATTACGTACTGGACGCTTCATGTTCTCGATAGCATCAATGATGTCATGGTGAACAAGTGCTTCTTTCTGGATACCAACACAACGACCACCTTGACCTTCCATCAGTAGGTGTACAGCGTAGTTACCCATGCGAGATGCTAGTACACGGTCAAACGCAGTAGGACGACCACCACGTTGAATGTGACCAAGAACTGTTGCGCGAGTCTCACGACCTGTTGCCGATTCAATCTCTTTTGCTAGTTCGTTAGCATCCATCATTAGCTCAGTAAGCGCGATGATAGCGTGTTTCTTACCTTTGCCAATGCCATCTTGGATGTTGGCAATTAGCTTCTCTTTATCAAGACCCGTCTCAGGAGTAATGATGTACTCACAACCACCAGCAATAGCAGCAGTTAGAGTTAGATCACCACAGTGGCGGCCCATGATTTCAACGATAGAGATACGTTGGTGAGATGAAGAAGTGTCACGTAGACGGTCAATTGCATCAATAACTGTGTTTAGTGCAGTTAGGTAACCGATAGTGTAATCCGTACCCGCAATATCATTGTCGATCGTGCCAGGAAGACCGATACATGGGTAACCCATTTCAGTCAGTTTCTTAGCACCCATGTAAGAACCGTCACCACCGATAACAACCAGTGCTTCAATGCCGTGTTTCTTTAGGTTTTCGATCGCTTTTTCACGAACTTCAACTTCTTTAAACTCTGGGAAGCGCGCTGAACCAAGGAAAGTACCACCCTTGTTGATAACATCAGAAACGCTAGAACGGTCAAGTTGCTTAATGCGGTCTTCGTATAGGCCTAAGTAACCATCGAAAACACCGAATACTTCTAAGCCTTCAGTTAGCGCGGTACGAACTACGCCACGTACTGCCGCGTTCATGCCAGGTGCGTCACCGCCACTTGTCAAAACACCGATCTTCTTAATCATGCTCACCCTCGATCTTTGGGAATCTTGTTTCAAATTTTACGTTAGAGGCTTTCAGTTAAGCCGCTAACCAGATTCTTTTCATTGCGCAATATGTTACCTTTCCTTGAAAGGAATACTACTTTTATTTGCACGAAATTATGTAACTTTTCTACTTATGTAAGAGTATTACAGGTTTGGCAATTAACTTTGTTGATACATATCAGTATCACGTTTATTTCTTTTATCGTTGAAAAGATAGTCAATAACTTTGACTTTTCCATTCCCAGCGATTTACCAATCAGCAGACTTTTGATCCTTCTCTGATGTATAAACAACAGAATAAGGATCTTGATGAATCAGAATATCTGCTTGAGGAAATGCGCCTAATAATCGTATTTCTACTTCATCAGAAATACGATGAGCTTCAATAAGTGGGATATGGTCGTCTAATTCAAGATGTAATTGAATGAAACGAACCGGCCCAGACATACGAGTGCGCAATTGATGAACACCTAGAACCCCATCAACGCTGGCACAAATCTGGCGAATTTGTTCGATTTCCTCATCTGGCAGCTGGCGATCAAGTAACGTTTGCACCGCCTCATACACCATCTTGGCTGCGCTATACAAAATGTAGCAACCAATCGCGACGGCAAATACCGCATCAGCAACACCAAAGCCAAGCCAACTTAGCCCCAGCGCCACCATAATCGCGGCATTCATATAGAGATCGGATTGGTAATGAAGCGAATCAGCGGCAATGGCTTGGCTGCCTGTCTTTTTAACCACTTGCTTTTGAAAACGAACCAAAGCAAAAGTCACAACAATGGCAAACAAACTGACGTAGACGCCGTACTCCGGCGATTGCAGCTCGTGTGGTCGGAAGAAACGCTCCACACCATTAAGAATAAGGAAGATAGCCGAACCTGAAATGAACATCGCCTGTGCCAATGCAGCTAACGATTCCGCCTTACCATGACCAAACCGGTGTTCACTATCAGCAGGTTGAAGCGAGTAACGAATCACTATCAAATTCACCACAGAGGCTGCAATATCAAGCAAAGAGTCAATGAGCGATGCCAGTAAGCTGACTGATCCCGTCACCCACCAAGCGGCAAGTTTTACGACCAGTAGTAACGTAGCAACCATTGTTGCTGTCCAAGCAGCGAGAGTCACGAGCTTGGCATAATCATGTTTCATAGTTGGGCGCTTACTATCGGGTTAAAATTTTCATATGCGCTAATTATAACCAGCTAACCCTAAACGCAACAAGGCAGCCTATTGGCTGCCTTGTACTCAAGTTAAGCAGTGGAACAAAGACTTAGTTACGATCTTTGCGCTGCTCTGCGCATTTTTCTGCGCGTTCTTTACTTAACTCAACAAACTTCGCTTTTTGTTCTGGCGTTAGCACGCTAAGCATTTGGTGCTGCTTCTCTAGCATTTTCACTCGGCGTTCTGTTTGCTTCTCTACCATCTGTTTTGCCAGCTCATTTGCCGCTGCTTGGTCGAAGTTGTCAGCCAACACAAGCTGTTGAACCTGCTCTTGATAGGCTTGGCGCTCCGCTTTATGCGCTTCGAAGTTCGCTTCAAACTTCGCTTTCATCTCTTCTTTGTTGCTGGTGCGCATCTCTTTAAACTGCTCTTTTTGCGCATCCGTCAAATCAAGCTGTTTCATGATGCCGCGATCCATACCCATGCCGCACTTACCGTGTGGGCCTTTATGGTCACCTTTACCACCGAATGCTAGAGCTGACGCGCTGCCTAGTGCTAGAGGAACAACCGCCGCCGCCAAAACAAGTTTCTTTGCTAGTTTCATAATCTATACCTTTCTATTCTGTGGATGGGCTGCTCGTTGCAGCGCTTGAGTTTAGAATACGACCCCACGTGTAAAGTGACGTCTAGAGAGCGTAAAGAATCGTAAAGAGCAAAAATTAGGCTAATGGTTACTGCAAATAACCAGTAATATGAACATAGAAAGCTTTATTAAGGGGTCACACATGGCACACATTCTTTTGATTGATGACGATACGGAGTTAACTAGCCTGCTCAAAGAGGTCTTAACTTTTGAGGGTTTTGATGTATCGGAAGCCAACGATGGCGAAGCAGGACTAGAAGCACTCAGCCAAGACATCGATCTAATCTTATTGGATGTGATGATGCCAAAGCTCAATGGAATGGAAACTCTCAAGCGCATTCGCGAGAATTGGGAAACACCTGTATTAATGCTTACAGCAAAAGGCGAAGAGATCGATCGTGTCATTGGTCTTGAGCTGGGCGCAGATGACTACTTACCGAAACCGTTTAGTGACCGAGAATTACTGGCTCGTATCCGCGCGATACTGCGTCGCACTCAATCTAAGTCTACCACTAAACCCACCGACAGTTTTCGATACCAAGACATCTTAGTCTACCCCGGCAAGCAAGAAGCCTACTGCCAAGAACAACTGCTCGACCTAACAACGACTGAGTTCGCATTATTAAGCCACTTTGTCCAGCACCCTGGGGAAACGCTCACCAAAGAAACCCTCAGCCTAGATGTACTTGGCAAACGCCTTGCTGCGTTTGATCGTGCTATTGACATGCACGTGTCCAACTTACGTAAAAAAATCCCTGAGCGCAGTGACGGTAAACCACGTATTAAAACCTTACGTGGCAGGGGCTACCTGTTAGTGGAGGAAGATTGATGCGCTTGCCTCGCATTACCAGCCTATACGGCCGTATCTTCGCCATTTTCTGGCTTACCATGCTATTGGTACTGGTCGCGGTACTTTCTTTGCCTCACCTCGATCCCCGTAAAGCGCGTGACGTCCCTATTGAAAACCTTGAGAAAATGGTTGAGTTTAGCCAACGTGTTGAACAGAGATTTGCTAACTACCAAAACTTAAAACAAATCATCCGCCGGATTGAATCTGCTCGGCCATCACCAAGAGATCCAAGGCCCCGTTACTTCATCAGTGATTTAGATGGCAACATACTGACCACAAGTAAGCGTCACGACTTCAAACAAAGAGCGTTGCAGAATCTTATTTCGACTGTGGACTCATTGGATCAACCCAAACAAAAACTGTATGGCCATTTTATGCTGGCCGGCCCAGTGCCTATTACACTCGCCAACGAACCATTATTAATGTATGTGGCGTATAAGTGGGATCAGCCACCACCATTCTTACTGCGGATGTTTGATAAACCTTTCCAGCTGCTTTTAGCCGTGATGTTGGTTAGCACTCCATTATTACTTTGGCTGGCGTGGGCATTAAGCCAACCTGCTCGAAAACTTGAGCGTGCCGCCAAACGCGTCTCAAAAGGTGAATTCGTTGCCGACCCTGAATTAGAAAAAGGCACCAGCGAATTTAGACAAGCCGGTGCGAGCTTCAACCAAATGGTGGAAGGGATCAATCAAATGATCTCAGGACAACAGCGGCTGTTGTCTGACATTTCACACGAGCTGCGTTCTCCTCTAACTCGATTAAGAATGGCCACCGCCCTCGCGACGCGAAAACAAGGTGAAAGCCCGGAGCTTTCGCGAATTGATACCGAAGCGCAGCGGTTAGAACAGATGATCGGGGAACTGCTCGAATTGTCACGTATGCAGGTTGATAGCCATACCGAGCGAGAAACGCAGCCCATATCGAGCCTGTGGGAGGCGATCCTCAATGATGCTCAGTTTGAAGCAGAGCAAATGGGTAAAAAACTGACCTTTACCCCGATTCCAGAACGCACGATTTCAGGCCAACCAAAACTGTTGATGAGCGCAATTGATAATATCGTTCGTAACGCAATCCATTATGGTCATGATCACGTGGATGTAGCCCTGAATGTATCCAACGACCATGTATTCATCACCGTAGATGACAATGGTGAAGGCGTGCCAGAGCAAGAACTTGATGCCATCTTTAGACCGTTTTACCGCGTATCGACCGCGCGTGACAGGCACAGCGGAGGCACTGGCTTAGGTCTTGCCATTACCGAAAGTGCGATTCGTCAACATAGTGGGACAATCGTTGCAAAACGAAGTCGACTTGGCGGTTTAAGAGTTGAAGTATCTCTTCCTATCAATAACCCTACCTAATACATTGTTGATAATCGATCTCATTATCATTTAAAGTAATCCTTCTTATAATAAGGAGGATTACTATGTCACACGTATTTCCTGAGCTACCATACGGCTACGATGCACTTGAGCCGTATATTGATGCCAAAACAATGGAAGTTCATTACAGCAAGCACCACCGTACTTACTTCGACAAATTTGTTGCAGCAATCAAAGGCACAGATTTAGAGAGCGCAAGCTTAGAAGAGATCTTTGCCAACATCTCAAGCCATTCACCCGCTGTGCGTAACAACGGTGGTGGTTTCTATAACCACATTCTTTACTGGAACTGCATGAAGCCAAACGGCGGCGGTCAACCAGATGGCGCTCTTTCTCAAGCCATTGTTGATGCGTTCGGCAGCTTTGAAACTTTCCAAGAAGAATTTACTCAAGCAGCAATCAACACCTTCGGCTCTGGCTTCGCATGGCTTGTGGTTAAAGATGGCAAACTCGCAATTGCGTCAACAAGCAACCAAGACAACCCGAAAATGGATGTTGCAGCAGTACAAGGTGAGCCCATTCTTGCGCTTGATGTGTGGGAACATGCCTACTACATCAGCTATCAAAACCGTCGCCCTGAGTACATTGATGCTTGGTGGAACGTAGTGAACTGGGAAGCGGTTGCTGAAAACTACGCAACGGCTCGCGCTCAAGGCGCCTAAGCCAAAGGTAATTTAGACACAGTGCTAAGTTCACGCAGGCGCTGGCACCATCGCCCAGTAATCGTCAGCGCCTCTTTTTGTCGACACACTTTCATACCGACTCAACCTGACTCCGAGCCTTGATTAAGGTTATACTCCTTGCCAGTTTTGATTCGGAAAGTATTTCTATGTTTGATATCGCACTCTACGAGCCTGAAATTGCTCCTAACACCGGCAATATTATTCGCTTATGCGCCAACTGCGGTGCTAACCTGCATTTAATTGAACCACTCGGTTTTGACCTAGAAGAGAAAAAGGTTCGCCGTGCAGGCCTAGATTATCACGACCTTGCACGCGTAAAACGCCATAAGAACTTTGACGCTTTCCTTGAATATTTAGCACAGCGCGAAGGCGACTACCGACTGTTTGCCTGCACCACGAAGACGACTGGCCACCATGTCGATCCAAGCTATCAACAAGGTGATGTGCTTCTATTTGGCCCTGAAACTCGTGGCCTACCTGCTGAAGTCATTGAAAGCCTTCCAATGGAACAACGCATCCGCATCCCAATGATGCCAGATGCTCGCAGCCTGAATCTTTCTAATGCTGTCGCGATCATTGCTTATGAAGCATGGCGACAATTCGATTTCAACGGCGCACAATAAGTTCGATTCTCCAAACACAAAAAAGGGCGCTTTCGCGCCCTTTTTACTATTTAAAATCCGACTATTTTAAACGTGGATGATCGTTATCATCCTCATCTTTACGCTCGTATTCACCTTCGAAGGTGTTACCACCCTCTTGCTTATCAAATGGGTTTGATTGGAATGGGTCTTGATCAAATGGCCCTTGCTGACCTCCTTGAAAGCCGCCGCCATAGAAACCACCGCCTTGGAAGTTTCCGCCAACAGATTTCACCACCATTTTACTCATCAAATATTTCGCAATCGCTGCGCGTGGCATTGGCAACAGCACTAGCATGCCTAACGCATCGGTCATAAAACCCGGAGTCAGCAGCAGTACACCAGCAACCGCGAGCATTACGCCTTCGAAAATTTGTTGAGCAGGCAATTCGCCTTGTTGTAAGCGCGTTTGCACGCTCATCAAAGTTTGTAACCCTTGGCTACGCACTAAAGAAGCACCAACAAATGCGGTAATCAATACCAACGCGATGGTTGGCCATAAGCCTAGAAACCCGCCCACTTGGATAAACAGGCCAATCTCAATAATCGGTACAAAAATAAACAGTAGTAATAAGATAGGAAACACACGCCCTCCTTTGTTAGTTACACACTACAACTAACCCTCTAAACCGACAAGTTTTATGCGGCTAGAAATGTTACAAAGTTCATTGAAAAAGCGTTAGGACTGGCCTACGGTATAAGAAAACAATATAAAACTTCACACATATTATGAGACGAGTATTTCGCATTGCACGGAAAATGCTGGTCTTGTGGTTGGCTCTATCACTGATTCCCCTTTTCTATTATTGGTATTTGAGCAATAAGACCCAAGACGAACAGCTCCAACAGCTGCAAACCCAAGGTTTGCAGTTTTTGTCCTATGTGGACGAAAGAGCGGCGCGGATCTACTCCGAAATCGACAAAACACTTTACGAGATAGGTCATTCTTCGCTGTTGTATGATTTCGCTTTGCATGAGCAAACCAATCTACAGCACTACTTAGAGAAACAATGGTTTATCACCTCGCTCAATTCATCTCGCTTTGATCAACTACGTTACCTCAACAATGATGGTCATGAGGTGATTCGAGTTGACTTCCCTCACACGGCAAAAAATCCTTACATCGTGCCGAAAGAGCAACTACAAGACAAAGCCCACCGGGACTACTTTCAATACGCACAGCGGCTACACAGCGAGCAAACTGGCCATGTCGGCTTAGACTTAGAGTATGAATTTGGCAAAGTGGTACTGCCTTACAAACCGGGGTTTCGGGTAATTTATCCCATTGAAGGTGAGGCAAGAATGGGCTATTTCATTGCCAACCTCGATGTGCTGCAAGTGATTCAAGAAATCACTCATAATAGCCAAGGATTACCGGTGAGTTTTATCAACCAACAGGGTTATTACATTTTAAGTAGCGACACATCGAAACTGTTCGGCCATCTGATTGAATCTCGCCGCCAATTTACCATTCCCACCGAGCAGCCTGAACTGTGGAATGCCATTCAAGACAGTCAACACCCTTTTGGTAGCGTCAACACCGCCGATGGGCTTTATATCTTCCGCCATATTCAAACGCCACTGTTTGCTCAAATCGAAGGACTCACCTTAATCACTCTCTATCCGGCGGCACTACTGGCTGAGAAGGTTAACCATCAACTTGCTATCGCTAAACCTGAATTGGTCATCGTTTGGTTAGTGCTCGGGCTGCTTTCGATGACTCTTGCTGCAATGCTTGAGTTCTATCAAAGCAAACGGCTCAATCAAGCCTTCTCAGATCTCATGGTGGAAAACAGTAACGCCATATTACTCACAGATAGCCATTTCAATTTGATTCGAGCCAACACTCGTTTCTTGGAGCTAACTCATTTTAATCATCATCAACTGTTAGGTAAGCGACTGCGCCACTTCCTAAGAGACCAAAGTAAATGGCAGCAAATCAAACAACATCTGCAAGACAAAGGCGATTGGAAAGGTGTATTAGAGTTATTTAATCAACAGATGAATGTGGTAGCGTGCGAGACTGAAATCCGCCCACTCAATCGCAGCCTACATAAATCGAAAACACAAGCGAACAGTGACTATTACGTTCTATCGTTTACCGATATCTCGGAACACCATAACCGCATTGCTCAACTGAAAGATTTGACCGAGCGAGACCCAGCAACACTACTGTGGAACAAGCGTAAATTCGAGTCACTATTAATAAAGCACTGCCGCCTCTTGGCTCGATACCCCGATCATCCAATCAGCTGCCTAGCAATCATCGACATTGATAATTTCAAACAAATCAACGACAGCAAAGGCCATAATTATGGCGATCAAGTGATCATGTATCTTGCCGCTAAGCTCAAACAATCTGTCAGAGAAACCGATGAAATTGCCCGTATTGGTGGTGATGAGTTTGCGGTTTTGCTGCATCACACCACCACAGAGCAAGCGAACCAACTGATGAGCCGCATCAGTCGCTCGATTGCCCACTCTGCAGAATTCACTTTGACAATCAGTGTTGGCGTAGCGCAAATGGAGACCGACTGGCAAGCCAGTTTTAACAACGCCGATGGTGCGCTTTATCAAGCCAAACATTGCGGACGCAACTGCGTTATTAGCCATTCAGCCTCGAATGTCACGCCTATTGGCAATAGCTCCGCCTAACAAATATTCGTTAACAATCGGACACCTATCTCACGCGATGAAATTATTTTCATTCCTTTGACTTAAATAGTGATCCACTTACTATTTTTATGCGCAAAGTGCAGTATCATGTGCCACATAAGTCAGGACGGATTTTCCAGCCAAACACTCTGACGAATGGATTCTTACTTGCAGAAATGGCTAATAACAACGTTTATTATCAGAATAATTCTCTAAGGATCCACCTATGGCTACAATCACTGAAAGCAAAGCAGCCACTCGCATTGAAGAAGATCTATTAGGTCAACGTCACGTTCCGGCAGACGCGTACTACGGCATTCACACTCTACGCGCAATCGAAAACTTCAACATTTCTAACGTTACTATCTCTGACGTACCTGAGTTTGTACGCGGCATGGTAATGACCAAAAAAGCAGCGGCCCTTGCTAACAAAGAACTGGGCGCAATTCCTAAAGACGTCGCGAACTACATCATCGAAGCGTGTGACCTAATGCTAGAAACTGGCAAGTGTATGGATCAGTTCCCATCGGACGTATTCCAAGGCGGCGCAGGCACATCGGTTAACATGAACACCAACGAGGTGATCGCGAACCTTGCTCTTGAGCTAATGGGTAAAGAAAAAGGTGAATACCACCTAGTAAACCCAAATGACCATGTAAACAAGAGCCAATCAACTAACTGTGCTTACCCAACTGGCTTCCGTATTGCGGTTTACAACAGCGTACAAAAACTGATTGAAGCAATTGAATACCTAAAAGGTTCATTCGAAGATAAAAGCCAAGAGTTTAAAAACGTACTGAAGATGGGCCGTACTCAGCTTCAAGACGCTGTACCAATGACAGTTGGTCAAGAGTTCCACGCTTGGGCAGTAACGCTAAACGAAGAGATTCGCGCACTAGAATACACTTCTAAGCTACTGCTTGAGATCAACCTAGGCGCAACGGCAATCGGTACTGGTCTAAACGCACCAGCAGGTTACCAAGGCTTAGCGGTTAAACACCTTGCAGAAGTAACGGGTCTAGAAGTAGTGCCTGCAGAAGACCTAATCGAAGCGACTTCTGACTGTGGTGCATACGTAATGACCCACGGCGCACTAAAACGCCTAGCAGTTAAACTATCTAAGATTTGTAACGACCTACGCTTACTTTCTTCTGGCCCTCGCTCTGGCCTAAACGAATTGAACCTACCTGAGCTTCAAGCAGGTTCTTCTATCATGCCAGCAAAAGTGAACCCTGTTGTGCCAGAAGTAGTAAACCAAGTGTGTTTCAAAGTACTGGGTAACGACAACACGATTTCATTCGCAGCAGAAGGCGGTCAGCTACAGCTAAACGTAATGGAGCCAGTGATTGCACAAAGCATGTTTGAATCGCTATCTATTCTTTCAAATGCTTGCGTTAACCTACGTGACAAGTGTGTTAGCGGCATCACCGTTAACAAAGAAATCTGTGAAGGCTACGTGTACAATTCTATCGGTATCGTAACTTACCTAAACCCATACATTGGCCACCACGAAGGTGACATCGTTGGTAAGATTTGTGCTGAAACTGGCAAGAGCGTACGTGAAGTGGTTCTTGAGCGAGGGCTACTCACTGAAGAAGAGCTGGATGACATTCTTTCCGTTGAAAACTTCATGCATCCGACGTATAAAGCCAAGCGTTACGAATAACATTACCAAGGAGGGTCCCAAACGGGGCCCTTTTTTAGCGCTGAATACTTTGCGCTTCACAGTGATGGCAGCCAATACACTGCACAAATACTTATAAGGATATAGAGCCATCACGACCAGTCTACACTTGACGTGTAAGTAGGCTGATTACAATTTGAGGGTCATTTATGGTAGCTGTCGAGCTGTTAGTGGTTCTGCTCTTTATTTTTATCGGGGCACGAATCGGGGGAATTGGTATCGGCTTTGCTGGTGGTGCTGGCGTCATTGCGCTATCGCTGGGCTTAGGCGTACCAACTAGCCAAGCGTTTATTCCGGTAGACGTCATTTTAATTATCATGTCGGTCATCACCGCGATTGCCGCTATGCAAGTTGCTGGTGGTATGGACTGGTTAGTACAAGTGGCAGAAAACTTTTTGCGCAAGAATCCTAAGCGCATCACCTTTTACGCGCCAATTGTCACTTTCTTGATGACGCTAATGGCCGGTACTGGTCATACGGCATTTTCTACATTACCTGTAATTGCTGAGGTAGCCAAAGGTCAAGGTGTTCGTCCATCACGCCCATTGTCAATTGCTGTCGTGGCTTCGCAAATCGCCATTACTGCATCACCAATTTCAGCAGCCGTGGTTGCATTCGCCGCAATGCTGGCACCAAAAGGCGTCGATTACTTAACGCTATTAGCGGTTTGTATCCCTACTACTTTCATTGCCTGCATGATCGGTGCATTTGTCGCAAACTTTATGGGTAGCGAGCTAAAAGACGATCCTGTTTATCAGCAACGCCTAGAGCAGGGGTTGATTAAGCTAGCTTCTGAAAAGCAGCGTGAGCTGCTACCAACAGCGAAAACCGCAACATTCATCTTCTTAGCTGCCATTGCAATGGTTGTTTGCTACGCAGCCGCTATTTCAAAATCTGTGGGTCTGATTGAGAACCCTGCACTTGGTCGTAACGAAGCTATCATGACAGTAATGTTAGCAGCAGCAGCAGCGATAGTTCTCTTTACCAAAATTGATGCAAACAAAATCCCAGCGGCGAGTACCTTCCGCTCAGGCATGACCGCTTGTGTGTGCGTTCTTGGTGTTGCTTGGTTGGGCGCGACGTTTGTTAACGCTCATGTCGATGCAATTAAAGACGTTGCTGGTGAGTTACTGGCTGATTACCCATGGATGTTAGCACTGGTGTTGTTCTTTGCGTCTATGCTGCTCTACTCACAAGGTGCAACCACAGTCGCATTAATGCCTGCAGCACTTGCGATTGGCGTTGCGCCGTTAACCGCAGTCGCATCTTTTGCAGCAGTGAGTGCGCTGTTCGTATTACCCACTTACCCAACGCTACTTGCGGCGGTTGAGATGGATGACACCGGCTCGACTCGTATCGGAAAGTATGTATTTAACCATCCTTTCTTTATTCCTGGCGTTGCAACCATTAGCTCAGCCGTAGCACTTGGCTTCGCCTTTGGTGGCTTGTTGATTTAAAACTGACCGCTTTAAGATAAAAGGAGCTACGGCTCCTTTTTTATTTCACTCAGCGTAAAAATATCTAGATCACACTACAATTTTGACATTAGTCAAAAACATGCTCAAAAGTTCAATTAATAGCACTATTCAATATAAATGAATAAAATTCCCACTTTATTCCTAGCTTTGCAAAAACTGCCCTAAAGAACGTATAGCACATAACTAACCGAGCATATAAATCCCAATAAGTTAACCAATTAACCCTAGTGAAAACCTTAAAGTTTCCACTCAAAAAATATGAGCTATTTTTTTGTGAAGATCACCAAAGTTACGGTTTCAATCCGCTCTTACAATATCGACCAAGCAGATTATTTTAATAATTAAGCTCGTTGATATTTAATATATTCCAATAACAAAAGTTAATAACTTAACGGTTATTTAATTTTTATAACTATACCTATTAGTCGCTGATTCACTTTTATTTCGTATAAAAGTAAGGAGATAGCCATGACAACCCAGACTGTACAAAATGAAGAGAAAAAAGGCGGCTTCTTTGCCAACTTTAAGTTCCCTTCCGCATACACCATTTTATTTGTTCTTATCGCCCTAGTCGCTCTAATGACTTGGATCGTTCCTGCAGGTCAATATGACCGCGCAATGAACGAAGACTTAGGCCGTGAAGTTCCAGTAACTGGTACTTACCAAGCCGTTGAAGGCAACCCACAAGGCGTTATTGATGTCTTGTTAGCGCCAATCGATGGTTTCTACGACCACAACTCTTACGAAGCGGCAGCAATCGACGTTTCACTATTCATTCTTATCATCGGTGGTTTCCTAGGTCTTGTTACTAAAACAGGCGCAATCGATGCTGGTATCGAGCGAGTTACAGACCGCTTGAAAGGCCGTGAAGAAATGATGATTCCTATACTGATGGCACTATTTGCCGCAGGCGGTACCATTTACGGTATGGCGGAAGAGTCACTACCATTCTACACCCTTCTTGTACCAGTTATGATGGCAGCTCGCTTTGACCCTCTAGTAGCAGCAGCAACCGTTCTTCTAGGTGCAGGTATCGGTGTACTAGGTTCAACGATTAACCCATTTGCAACGGTAATCGCAGCAAACGCATCAGGCATTCCATTCACTGACGGTATTGTACTACGCGTTATCATGCTAGTTATCGGTTGGGGTATCTGTGTTGCTTACGTAATGCGTTATGCTCGCATGGTTCGCGCTGACCAAACTAAATCTATCGTTTACGACAAATACGAAGAGAACAAAGCACACTTCCTTAAGAACGCTGATGCTGGTTCGCTAGAGTTCACTGGTACTCGTAAACTTATTCTTACTATCTTCGCTGCATCTTTCGGTGTGATGATCTACGGTGTATCTGTTGCAGGTTGGTGGATGGCAGAAATCTCTGCGATGTTCCTAGCAGCAACAATCCTAACGGGTATCGTAGCTCGTATGAGCGAAGAAGAGTTCACGTCTAGCTTTATCGACGGTGCACGTGACCTACTTGGTGTAGCACTAATCATCGGTATTGCTCGTGGTATCGTTGTAGTAATGGACCGCGGTATGATCACTGACACTATTTTGTTCTCTGCTGAGCAAATGGTAACTGGCCTATCGTCAGTAGTGTTCATTAACGTAATGTTCTTCCTAGAAATTCTACTATCGTTCCTAGTACCTTCAACTTCAGGTCTAGCGGTACTAACTATGCCAATCATGGCGCCACTTGCAGACTTCGCTGGCGTAGGTCGTGAGCTTGTAATCACTGCTTACCAATCTGCTTCTGGTCTAGTTAACCTAATTACTCCTACATCAGCGGTAGTAATGGGTGGTCTAGCAATCGCTCGCGTTCCTTACGTACGCTGGGTGAAATGGGTAGCACCGCTACTAGGTATTTTGCTTGTATTCTGCATCATCGTACTTAGCTTAGGCGCAATGCTTTAATCCTTAAGTAGACCGCATAGTTTGAGCCGCCTCCGGGCGGCTTTTTTATTGCCTTAAACTTTTTAAAACACCGCCTACGCAGGCCTAATCTTTTTACTTGTTCTAAGCAATGAACTCTCGCGAGTCTAACGTTCAACACCTCAGCTTCCCAAAGAACCCAAGCTAAGCGCTATCCCAGAACTCTATGCTCTGAATCGATTAACGATGACCAAAGCAAAACGCCCTTCCCCTTAATGGCGACGACACTCTTCTCGCGGCAAGGTGCATGCGATATACATAGCAGTCTATGGAATGCCTTTGAACCCGATGATTGCCATTCACTTGCCCAGCGCTAAGCGATTTCAGTCCGTGCCTTAATATCACTTATTTCAGGAGTACTCCTTCAAGCTGCTTTCTCTAACTGGCCTAGCCTTAACTGAACGTGTTGCTAATTAATGACCACTATTTTTACCCTCACAGCCGGCGAGTCCGAGCGAGCTTTTTCAAGCCATCAAATAACCAATACATTGATAGAATCAGGCAATAATCCCTCGAGTATTTTTTACACTAATTGTGTGCACGTTGTTATTTGGCATATTTATTTACTTTTATTCGCTATTTATAACGCACATCATTTACTTAATTTAATCGATTAAACAGCCCCATTAACTCCACTCGTTTTAATTGATTAAAAAAGCCATTTTTGAACCATTTTCAATATGTGATCAAAGTAATATTTGACGATATTTTTTTTGTTACCAGAAGATTAATTCGCGTCGCGAAATCAACTAACTAGCACAAATAAATGCATATATTCATATTTTGACTAAAGTAACAGTTGTTTTTCAGAGGAATAAAGTTTCCGGTTTATTCAAAAACACTCACTCACAAGTCAATTTGGTGCATAAACTTCCCCAAAAACAGCTTAAGACCTTTAACTTTATGCATTGTTAACAGTGAATAGATATTGTTAAC
The DNA here is from genome assembly GCF_027587025.1 of Vibrio sp. LaRot3. Taxonomy (GTDB): domain Bacteria; phylum Pseudomonadota; class Gammaproteobacteria; order Enterobacterales; family Vibrionaceae; genus Vibrio. The sequence goes on from NZ_JAPPTI010000015.1 coordinate 24,119, forward strand.
CTCGGCTAAAAAACACCCAAAAACAATATAAATCGAACTGTGATTGACCTCTAAGATCCCCCGCCAGAGAGGGGTAATATGAATTCCAGACAAGAGAAATGAATTAAAAAATTCATCTTATATTCCCTACAAAATAAATATTAGTTTTTAGAAATAAAAATTAATTCAATTAATAGAGAGATACGATCATGAGTAAGTTTTACGTAGGTTCTGAAATCGGTCAATTACGTCGCGTTCTTGTTCACCGCCCTAGACGCGCTCTTACTCACCTAACACCTTCTAACTGCCACGACTTGTTGTTCGATGACGTATTAGCAGTAGAACGTGCAGGTGAAGAACACGATGTATTCACTAAGACACTTCGCGAGCAAGGCACTGAAGTTTTACTACTGACTGACCTACTAGCTGACACTCTAGCAGTGCCAGAAGCAAAAGAATGGCTACTTAGCCATCAAGTTTCTGATTACCGTCTAGGTAAAACATTCGCAAACGACGTTCGCGTTTACCTAAGTGATCTTCCAAACCTAGAGCTAGCTAAGATTCTTACTGGTGGTCTTTCTTACGCAGAGATGCCAATGAAATCTTCTTCAATGATGCAAGGTCTACACGCTCCAACTGACTTCATCATCGAACCTCTACCAAACCACCTATTTACTCGCGACACTTCTTGCTGGGTATACGGCGGCGTATCTATCAACCCAATGGCTAAACCAGCTCGTCAACGTGAAACAAACCACGTTCGCGCTATCTACCGTTGGCACCCAACATTCGCTGGTCAAGACTTCATCAAGTACTTCGGCGATGACGAAAGCATCAACTACGACAACGCAACTATCGAAGGCGGTGACGTACTTGTTATCGGTCGTGGCACTGTACTTATCGGTATGTCTGAGCGTACTACTGCACAAGGTGTTGAGCACCTAGCATCTGGCCTATTCAAACACGGTCAAGCGAAACAAATCATTGCAATGGAGCTACCTAAACACCGCTCTTGCATGCACCTAGATACAGTAATGACTCACATGGACGAAGACACATTCTCTGTTTACCCAGAAGTGGTTCGTAAAGATGTGAAATGCTGGAGTCTAACTGGCGACGAATCTGGCGCTGTAAACGTGAAAGAAGAAGGTTACTTCGTTACTGCTATCGAAAAAGCACTAGGCGTAGACAAGCTAAACCTAATCACTACTGGTGGTGACAACTTCCACGCAGAACGTGAGCAATGGAACGACGCGAACAACGTTCTAACAGTGAAACCAGGCGTAGTAATTGGTTACGAAGGTAACACTTACACCAACGAGAAATACGACAAAGCTGGTATCACAGTTCTACCTATCCCAGGTGACGAACTAGGTCGTGGTCGTGGTGGTGCTCGCTGCATGAGCTGCCCAATCGAACGTGACGGCATCTAATAAAGTTTTACTAGGGTAAATCGGTTGAGGTGGCTCCACCACCTCAACCCACTGCAAAGAGAATAAGAATATGACTAAGCAAACTGTTGTTGTCGCTCTAGGTGGTAATGCTCTACTTCGTCGTGGTCAGCCACTAGAAGCAGATGTTCAACGCCATAACATTGAGATTGCGGTAAACACCATTGCAAAAATTGCTCAAGAGTACAACGTGGTTCTAGTACACGGTAACGGCCCACAAGTTGGTCTGTTAGCTCTGCAAGGTCTTGAATACAAGAAAGTAAATCCTTACCCGCTTGACGTGTTAGGTAGTGAAACTCAAGGCATGATCGGTTACATGCTAATGCAGGAATTCAAAAACCAAATTCCTGAAGCAAACGTAACGTGCATGCTAACTCAAATGACTGTTGATCCTGAAGATCCAGCATTTGTAGACCCAACTAAGCCAATTGGTCCTGTTTACGCAGAAGCAGAAGCTCGCGAAATGGCAGAGAAATACAACTGGACAATCAAACCAGATGGCGAGTACTTCCGCCGCGTAGTTCCTAGCCCACTACCAACTGGCATTATTGAACACGATGCAATCACCACACTTATCGATCAAGGTCACCTTGTGATTTGTACTGGTGGTGGCGGTATCCCAGTGAAACGTGAAAACGGCAAACTGGTTGGTGTAGAAGCAGTAATCGACAAAGACATGTCAGCAGCATTCCTAGCGAAGCAGCTTGGCGCAGACGCTCTATTGATTCTGACTGATGCGGATGCGGTCTACCTAGATTGGGGTAAACCAACTCAGCACGCACTGCACTCAACAACTCCTGAAGAGTTGAAACAGTACCAGTTCGACGCAGGTTCAATGGGACCAAAAATCGACGCCTCTTGTGAGTTCATCAATCAAGGCGGCAAATTAGTTGGTATCGGTGCTCTACAAGATGGCCTACGCATCCTTAAAGGCGAAGCGGGCACTTGCATCCGTAACAACTAATCTTTGAAACAGCAATAACGAATTTAACGACTACCAACGCTCTTTCACCCCTACTTTCCCTGCACAGAAAGAGCGTTTTTTAAATAGAAGGAAAACATCATGGCTTTCAACCTACGCAACCGTAACTTCCTAAAACTATTAGACTTTACTCCTCGCGAAATTCAACACATGTTGGATCTATCTGCTGAGCTGAAAAAAGCGAAATACAACGGCTATGAGCAACCACGTCTAAAAGGCAAAAACATTGCTCTAATCTTCGAGAAAACTTCAACTCGTACTCGCTGTGCATTCGAAGTTGCGGCATTTGACCAAGGCGCTCAAGTTTCTTACTTAGGCCCATCTGGTTCTCAAATTGGTCACAAAGAGTCAATGAAAGATACAGCTCGAGTTCTAGGTCGCATGTACGACGGTATTGAATACCGTGGCTTCGGTCAAGAAATCGTAGAAGAGCTAGGTGCATACGCAGGTGTTCCAGTATGGAACGGTCTAACTGACGAATTCCACCCAACTCAAATCCTTGCTGACTTCCTAACTATGATGGAACACGGCCGTGGCAAACAACTTCGTGAAATCAAGTTTGCTTACCTAGGCGATGCTCGTAACAACATGGGTAACTCTCTAATGGTTGGTGCTGCGAAAATGGGTATGGACATCCGTCTAGTTGCTCCTAAAGCATTCTGGCCTGAAGAAGCTCTAGTGGCTCAATGTCGTGAAATCGCAGAAGAAACTGGCGCGAAAATCACTCTAACTGAAGACGTGAAAGAAGGCGTTCAAGGTTGTGACTTCCTATACACTGACGTATGGGTATCTATGGGTGAAGCGAAAGAAGCATGGGCTGAGCGTATCAACCTAATGATGCCTTACCAAGTAAACATGGACATGATCAAAGCAACTGGTAACCCAGATGTGAAATTCATGCACTGTCTACCAGCATTCCACGGCGAAGACACTACTGTAGGTAAAGAGCTTGCTCAAGAATACCCACAACTTAAAGATGGTGTTGAGGTAACAGACGAAGTGGTTGAGTCTAAACACTCTATCGTATTCGACGAAGCTGAAAACCGCATGCACACTATCAAAGCAGTAATGGTTGCAACTCTAGGCGACTAACTTGCCGAAAACATCGACCTTGGCGAAACCGTTCTCCAGTAGCTAGGGTTTGATTGAGCAGGGAATGCGGGCCGCATTCGAAGTAACTCTCGTATAACTTCGAATAAAGCCCGCATTTTTTTTCGTCAAAATTTCATTCAACTCCTCGTTAAACCTTACCAATCAACACCTTCCTCAGATTACCTAAAACATCCAAAATATGCATAAATATCCGATAGTTGGATATTTTACATTAACCCTTGCAAGGCGAAAATTTGTCCGTATAATCCTCCGCAATTTGTCTAAGGAGTATCAGATGAAATCGCTATTAGCCGCGCTAATTTATTTAACGACACGCCAAAAATTATCGGCGTCGTTGCTGATTTCTTCTTACTCTATTGATCGTATTCAAGCCTCCTAATTATTAGGGGGCTTTTTTTTGTCTGATGTTTACCTAACCTGGCGAGGAAAGACTGTTATGGCGCATTCGTTATTCAACAAGCACATTATCTCCATTCCTGAACTAAGCCGAGCTGAGCTTGAGCTGATTGTCGATACAGCAGCACGACTCAAAGCAGAGCCGAACCCTGAACTATTGAAAAACAAAGTAGTAGCGAGCTGCTTCTTTGAACCGTCAACTCGTACTCGTCTATCGTTTGAAACTGCGGTTCAACGTTTAGGCGGCACAGTGATTGGCTTTGATAACGGTGGTAACACTTCACTGGCGAAAAAAGGCGAATCACTAGCGGATTCAGTGCAAGTTATCTCTTCTTACGTTGACGCTTATGTTATGCGCCACCCTCAAGAAGGCGCTGCTCGCTTAGCTGCAGAGTTTTCCAACGGCGTGCCAGTGATCAACGGCGGTGACGGTGCTAACCAACACCCAACTCAAACCCTGCTTGACCTGTTCTCTATCTACGAAACGCAAGGCACGTTAGACAACCTCAACGTCGCATTCGTCGGTGACCTAAAATACGGCCGTACTGTGCACTCGTTGACTCAAGCACTGGCAAAATTCGACAACGTGCGCTTCTTCTTCATCGCACCAGATGCACTCGCGATGCCAGATTACATCTGCGAAGAGCTCGATGAAGCGGGCATTAAATTCTCAATGCACAGCAACATCGAAGAAGTTGTCCCTGAACTAGACGTTCTGTACATGACGCGCGTACAGAAAGAGCGCTTCGATGAATCAGAATACGCACACATGAAATCGGCATTCATCCTAACAGCGGCAACACTAACTGAAGCACGCGACAACCTAAAAGTGCTACACCCACTACCACGTGTCGATGAAATCACGACTGACGTAGATAAAACCAAACACGCTTACTACTTCGAACAAGCTGAAAACGGCGTGTACGCGCGTGAAGCCCTATTGGCACTTGTTCTAAACGAAACAGTTTAATTGCAGGAGACATATCATGGTGAAACAAACTCAACTTCAAGTAGAAGCGATTCGCAACGGTAGTGTAATTGACCACATCCCTGCAAACGTAGGCATTAAAGTGCTTAAGCTGTTCAAAATGCACAAGAGCAATCAGCGCATCACGATTGGTTTGAACCTACCTTCATCTGCTCTAGGTGGCAAAGATCTGATTAAGATTGAAAACGTCTACCTAACAGAAGATCAAGCAAACCAGCTTGCGCTTTACGCACCAAAAGCAACGGTAAACCAAATTGAAGAATACAAGGTAGTGAACAAGCTTAATCTTTCATTACCAGAGCGTATTAAGAACATTTTTGTTTGCCCGAACAGCAACTGTATTTCTCACGGTGAACCAGTAGAAAGTAACTTTAAAGTACAGCAAAAAGCAGAAGATATTCAGCTGAAATGCCACTATTGTGAAAAAGTATTCTCTCGCGAAATTATGCAGGATGCTCGCTAAGCCGAGTAGCACACGAATCTCCACATTCGTAAAATAACACACTGGATATTTATGCCAATTAGGGCATAAATATCCATTTTAACTTTTTTTTATTAGAAAAATCAGACCATTAAACTGGTTTTATAATTGAGATCCCCTTCAAAAAGCCGCCTACCCTTTGGTGGTAAACTAGCTGCACTATTCAAAGTCACCCTGCACAATGACACCTTCTGGCGAAAGTCTCATGCCGTCATCATGCACAAGTGACCAATACTGAACTAAAGTCACTCCGAGGATCGGCGAGTGCAACCATTACCAAGGATGAACCTAATCCATACGTCGATATGTAAGGAGTTCCCGTGAGTGAAACTCTAAACCCTATGGCAAACCAATATGCCGAAGATAAAACGCTAACTGCTGCCTGTAAGAGACTGCTTCAACAACAAAGTTTTAGTACTCAAAATGATCTAAGAGAAGCGTTAGTAAAAATAGGCTTTGAAGGAATTAGCCAATCTACAGTGTCGCGCTTGTTGTCCCAATTAGGGGTAGTGAAAGTACAAAATGCCTGTGGCAAAAAAGTGTACTGCATTACCGTAGAAACAGCGCCGGTTCGAGTAGAGTCGTCGATTTCTTCTCAAATTGAGTTCATTACCCACAACCAAGCAATGGTTGTTGTAAAGACTCACCCTGGCAGTGCGCAACTTGTGGCTCGCTTAGTTGATATTGACCCGCATACCGAAATTCTTGGTACTGTGGGCGGTAACGATACTGTATTAGTGATTCCAAAAGATGTGCAAAACATTGACGCGTGTGAACGCGTAGTGAAAACCCGCTTAGGGGTTGCTTAACTCTACTTAAAGTTGGGTGCTGGTCACCCAACTTCCTTTCTTTACGCTTATTTGAAACTATTTGGCTGATTTCCCTGTCCTATTGAGTCAATGAGGACTTTTTTCTCGCAAGCAGGAGAAAAATGGTCTCTATTGGGTATAAAATAAACCAAATTTTAAATAAGTGACCTGTTATGCGTTTTGTTTTTTCGCTCATACTGCTGTGTGTTGCCACGCTATCGGCCCCTGCGATGGCATTGTTCAACAACAATTCCACCTCTCTACTCGGCAACGATAGCAATCGCTTTGTGCCTGTTGACGAAGCTTTCCCGTTTAACTATTACCAGCAAGGCGACAAAGTTTTTCTCGATTGGCAGGTAAAACAAGATTATTACCTCTACCAAGAGCGCATCGCTATCAGTGCGGAAAAAGCTCAAATCGGCACACCTGAAATGCGCGACGGTACGCCGCACAAAGATGAGTTTTTTGGCGATGTACACATCTACACTCAACCACTGTTTGTTGAAGTGCCCTTAGAAACTTATCAAGATGGCGCACGACTGATCGTCCAATATCAAGGCTGCGCTAAAGCGGGGTTCTGTTACCCACCTGAAACGCGCATGATTGAACTGGAGCCTTTTACCTCGGCATCAGCGACAGTCGATAGCCCGACGAAAACGCAATCCACATCAGTAACCAATGATGCTCCTGTATCAAAAGAGAGCTCGTTAGCAGATAAACTGGCTGACAATTGGTGGACGCCGTTACTCTTCTTAGCATTGGGGGTAGGCCTCGCATTTACGCCTTGTGTATTACCGATGTACCCAATCTTAACCAGTATTGTTTTGGGCAGTGGCAAACTATCTCACCGCCGCGCGCTAGGCTTATCTTTCATTTATGTGCAAGGCATGGCACTCACTTATACCCTATTAGGCTTAGTAGTCGCTTCTGCGGGGATGCAGTTCCAAGCCGCGATGCAACATCCTTATGTATTGGTAGGTTTAAGTGTTTTGTTTGTTGTGTTGGCCGCTTCTATGTTTGGCTTATACACCCTACAACTCCCGGCAAGCGTGCAAACATGGCTTAGCGGTCTGAGTAATAAACAGCAAGGTGGCAGTTCGGTTGGAGTGTTCGCGATGGGCGCAATATCCGGTTTAGTTTGCTCACCTTGTACTACGGCACCACTTTCCGGTGCATTACTTTACGTCGCGCAAAGCGGTGATCTACTGACAGGGGCAATTGCCCTTTACGCGCTTGCGATGGGTATGGGTATTCCACTTATTCTCGCCGCGGTCTTTGGTAATAAATTACTACCGAAAGCGGGCGGTTGGATGGACAGAGTAAAGACATTATTTGGCTTTATTCTACTCGCAGCGCCAATCTTCTTACTCGAACGTTTGATCCCTGAGTTCTGGTCAACGGTGCTTTGGTCTGCGCTCGGTATTGTGGCCTTTGGTTGGCTATACCACTGTAAAAACAGCCTGCCTTTTGGTGGCTGGAAACAAAGCACAGTAGGCATTATCGCGGTATTGGGTCTGTTTGTTTCAGCGCAACCGCTGATCAATCATTGGATTAACCCGACTCAACAACAAAGCCGTGAACATAGCGTTGAGTTCATCCGCATCAAAGATGTAAACCAGCTAGAGCAACAACTGGCAGCCGCAAAACAAGCCGGTAAACCCGTGATGCTCGATTTCTATGCCGACTGGTGCGTGGCATGTAAAGAGTTTGAGAAATACACTTTCCATACACCGAATGTTGAAGCGCGTTTAACGGGTTTTGTATTACTGCAAGCAGACGTGACTAAGAATGAACTGCAAGACATTGAGATGCTGCAAAAGTTGAATGTGCTTGGCTTGCCAACCATCGAGTTTTGGAATGCACAAGGTGAACACATCACCAATGCTCGTATTACAGGCTTTATGCCAGCAGAGACTTTCTTAGCTCACCTAGACAGCCACCAGCTCTAAAACTCTCCCTTCCCAAAGGACAATGCCCAAAACACAGGGTATTGTCCTTTCTATTAACAATCGGTAAAACTCGATTTAGTTCAGACTTTTACTGCCTAAAGATTGTTCAATGACGCAAACGGGTTAATAATTCCATTAACCAAATTACAATAAGTGATTAACGTCATGGATTCGACTTACACTATTATCATTGCCGATGATCACCCCTTGTTTCGCAATGCCCTGTTTCAATCTATTCACATGGCGATCAGTGGCGCGAACCTATTGGAAGCTGATTCTCTAGAAGCACTATTAAACCTTCTAACTAAAGAACCTGAGCCAGATCTGTTGCTCCTCGATCTTAAAATGCCCGGAGCTAACGGCATGTCTGGTCTAATGCAATTACGAGCGGAGTATCCAGACCTACCTATTGTTGTAGTGTCTGCCAGCGAAGAGCCAGCGGTTGTCACTCAAGTAAAAAGCCATGGCGCATTTGGCTTTATCCCTAAATCTAGCGACATGCGCGAGCTAATCAGCGCGCTTAACCAAGTCTTAAATGGCGAACCTTTCTTTCCTGAAGGATCGATCACCAACAATGCAGCATGTAATGATTTAGCGGAAAAAATAGCAACGTTAACGCCCCAACAATACAAAGTGCTGGGAATGCTATCTGATGGATTATTGAATAAGCAGATCGCTTATGAGTTAAATGTATCGGAAGCAACCATCAAGGCCCATATGACGGCCATTTTCCGCAAACTAGGCGTTAAAAATCGAACTCAAGCGGTTATTTTGCTTCAACAACTCGAGTCAGAAGCTTAATACACGCGCTCTTCACTACACCGTAGTTTTTCACGCCTCACGGAAGTCAGTCATGCTGACTTCCTCGCCTTTCTCTACACCTCATCCTGTGAGAAGTTTTGTTCTATAGCGCTGAAACTTCTATCTCAGTTAATAAATTCAACAATAAATTAGACTATCGCCTTAGACCTTTGGCTAATTTAACACAACATTAACATCACAAAAATCACACCCATTGCCATAACAGCCCAATAAATGGGCGTTTTTTGTTTTTATTGCCGCGACTAAAGTTGAAAAGAGTTCTTGCCAACACCTTGCTATTGTAAATCCTGAAACATTTTATTAACAACAAACAATCGTAAGGAGACGGCAATGGCGTTTGAAAGCGAGGAACGAGCCAAAGCCTACTGGAACAAGAACGTAAAACTGATGGTCAACTTAATGATCGTATGGTTTGTCGTATCTTTTGGCTGCGGCATCTTATTTGTTGATGTGCTTAACCAATTTCAAATAGGTGGTTACAAACTTGGATTCTGGTTTGCTCAGCAAGGCTCAATCTACACCTTCTTAGGCATTATTTTCTACTACGCGTGGAAGATGCGCCAAATCGACCGCGAATTTGATGTGGATGAGTAAGGAGCAACTCTGATGGACTTGAAAACAATTACTTATCTCGTTGTAGGTGCGACTTTTATCCTCTACATCGGTATCGCGATCTGGGCTCGTGCTGGATCAACTAAAGAGTTCTATGTTGCTGGCGGCGGGGTAAACCCAATTGCGAACGGCATGGCAACCGCCGCTGACTGGATGTCAGCAGCATCGTTCATTTCTATGGCCGGTTTGATTGCCTTTATGGGCTACGGCGGTAGTGTATTCCTAATGGGTTGGACAGGTGGCTATGTACTACTTGCTCTACTTTTAGCACCTTACCTACGTAAGTTCGGCAAATTCACCGTGCCTGAGTTTGTTGGCGAACGTTTCTATTCAAACACCGCTCGCGTAGTGGCGGTCGTGTGTCTGATCATTGCATCGGTGACTTATGTTATCGGTCAAATGAAAGGGGTGGGCGTTGCCTTTGGCCGTTTCCTTGAAGTGGATTATTCAACTGGCCTGTTAATCGGTATGTGTATCGTATTCATGTACGCGGTAATGGGTGGTATGAAAGGGATAACCTATACGCAGATTGCTCAATATTGCGTACTCATTCTTGCATACACTATTCCAGCAATCTTCATCTCTCTGCAACTGACAGGCAACCCTCTACCACAAATCGGCTTAGGCAGTACCATCGCCGGGACGGATGTCTATCTACTCGACCGGCTCGATCAAGTGGTGACCGAACTCGGATTTAGTGAATACACCACTCAAGTCCGTGGCGACACTCTCAACATGTTTGTCTACACCATGTCACTGATGATTGGTACTGCGGGTCTGCCACATGTAATCATCCGTTTCTTCACTGTACCGAAAGTGCGCGATGCACGTACGTCAGCAGGTTGGGCACTACTATTCATCGCGATTCTATATACAACAGCACCAGCAGTATCTGCGATGGCTCGTCTAAACCTAATGGATACAGTAAACCCAGCACCAGGTAAGCACCTTGCTTATGATGAGCGTCCTGACTGGTTCAAGAACTGGGAGAAAACAGGTCTACTAGGCTTTGATGATAAGAATGGTGACGGCGCAATTCAGTACACTTCAAGCAAAGAAACTAACGAGCTGAAAGTGGACCGTGACATCATGGTATTGGCTAACCCTGAGATCGCGAAACTGCCTAACTGGGTAATCGCTTTAGTCGCTGCGGGTGGCTTAGCGGCGGCGCTTTCAACCGCTGCGGGTCTACTACTTGCCATCTCTTCGGCCATTTCCCATGACTTGATTAAAGGGGTCATCAATCCGAATATCTCCGAGAAGAAAGAGCTGCTCGCCAGCCGGATATCCATGGCAGTCGCCATTGCAGTCGCCGGTTATCTCGGCCTCAACCCGCCGGGCTTTGCCGCCGGTACGGTAGCACTCGCCTTTGGTCTTGCTGCCTCCTCCATCTTCCCTGCGTTGATGATGGGTATCTTCAGTAAAGGGATCAATAAAGAGGGTGCGATTGCCGGTATGATCGCAGGTATCAGTATCACGCTATTCTACGTATTCCAACACAAAGGCATCTTGTTTGTTGCTGACTGGAAATACCTAGAAAGCTGGGGCAGCAACTGGTTCTTAGGTATCGAACCAAATGCCTTCGGCGCTATCGGTGCACTATTCAACTTCATCGTTGCGTTCGCTGTATCGAAAGTGACAGCAGAAACACCACAAGAAGTGAAAGACTTGGTTGAGCACGTACGTGTTCCAGCAGGTGCTGGCGGTGCGGTAGATCACTAATATAACACTCAAAACACAAAAGCCCCTACGGGGGCTTTTTTTATCCTAAAACTCTGTTTATCTTAAACATGCCCAAGTATTAACGTTAGTTGCAAGGAAGCCGACAATGTTCAAGAACAAGCACTTCATTATTGCCTTATTAGTTGCGCCAATTCTCTCTGTCATCGCTTACTTTGGGGTGGATTTAGCGGTCAGTGAAAAGCCGCATGCCGCAGAGAAAGGTCAATCCTACAAGCTACTCAGCAAATCTAATTGTCGTTACACCAGTGGCTTATGTGACATGGTCAATGGTGAATTTAAAGTGCAATTTCGTGCAGAAAAACATACTCAAGATGCGCTTGAACTGTCATTAAAATCAGCCTTTCCTCTCGAGGGAATTAAACTCTCTTTAGTCGATAGCCAAGACGAGCAAGGTACGCCTATCAACATGCAAAGCCGCGATGAATCTGGCACTCAGTGGTACGTAACACTACCCGCGCCAAGCTCAGAAGAAAGCTGGTTGAGAGTGGCCATTAAAGCCGATGGCACCTTATATTATGGCGACACTCAAACCTTATTTACCAAGTACGAAACGTTGTTTACCGATAACTAAAACGTTAATCCACTCGATTTAGAATCGCTCTAAGCTTCAACGGCTTAACCGGTTTTGGAATAAAACTGAATCCGTTCGATTTAATCCCATCGAGCATCTCATTAGCGCGGTCAGCGCTAATGATAACGCCGATAAAGCTATCCCCTAAACGCAAACGACACTGCTGTAACACTTCCAGACCAGTGCGACCATTGTCTAGACGGTAATCCGACAAAATCACATCTGGACGCCACTCTTCGTCGATGAGTTTCAGAGTGCCGACCAAATCCGTCGCCGTGCGAACGCTACATCCCCACCTTGCCAATAGCTGCTCCATACCAATCAAGATGTCAGTTTCGTTATCCACACAAAGCACGTTGAGGTGGCTTAGATCAGACGGTGCGCTCTGAGGTTGTACTAAAGGCTTCTGTACCGCTGCTGAATCGGCTTGTTTTAACGTAATGGAAAATACACTGCCTTTGCTCGGCCAAGAGCGCATTGAGATTTGATGGCCTAATACATTGGCGATCCCTTTCGAGATAGCGAGACCTAGCCCTAAGCCTTGGTCATAACGCACTTGGCTACCACGGTTAAACTCTTCAAAGATTTCTTGCTGTTTATCTTCATCAATACCTAAGCCATTATCCCAAACCTCAATCCGAGCATATTCGCCAACTCGGCGCACACCAAGCAGCACTTTACCTTTCGGACTATAACGGAATGCGTTGGTTAGGAAGTTTTGCACCACTCGGCGCAGAAGCTTAGGATCCGACTGAACCAATAACTGACTCGGTATCATCGCAAACTCGATACCTTGCTGCTTCGCTAGAGCACTAAACTCCGCGTTTAGATTGGCTAATACATCGTTAATAGCAAAGCCATACACATTCACATCTAACTTGCCTGACTCCAACCTTGAAATATCCAGTAAGTCCCCGATTAAGTCTTCGGCTGCGCCAAGTGCACTTTCGATATGAGTCGCGAGTTTTTGTGTTTCCTGCTCTTTCGCCACTTCAGATAAGGATGAAGCAAATAACCGAGCCGCATTAAGTGGCTGCATCAGATCATGGCTTACTGCCGCCAAAAAACGAGATTTGGATTGAGACTCATGCTCTGAACGCTGGGTCGCACTGACCAATTGCTTGTTCAGGCTCTCCAACTCCTGTGTACGTTCATGTACCCGCTCTTCCAAGGTTTCATTGGCTTGTTTTAACGCTTGTTCTGCATCGCGGAACACCGTGATGTCGGTAAAACTCATCACAAAGCCACCACCGGGCATTGGATTACCTTGCACTTCGATCACTCGACCATCTGCTCGCACCCTTGATGATGTGTGCCTTGTGCCTTGCTCTAAATGGTAAATACGGCGACGAACATGATCTTCGGGATCGCCCGGTCCACATAGACCTTGCTCCGCGTTGTGGCGAATTACATCGGCTATTGGGCGTCCAACTTGAATCAAGCCCGGCGGAAAGACAAACAGCTCTAAATAACGCTGGTTCCAAGCCACCAGCCTTAACTGTTTATCGACGACAGCAATGCCTTGCCCAATATGCTCAATCGCGCCTTGCAATAATCCTCGGCTAAAGTCATACAACTCAGAGGCTTCATCGACGATGGTCGCCACCTCCTCTAACTGCATGTTTCTTCCCTGCAAGGCAGAAGTAAGCACTAACTTAGCAGATGAAGCACCAAACACCCCAGCCAACACACGCTCGGTATGGCGAATCAAACTGGAGGGCGCTTGTTGGTTGGGCATTAAGGTTTCACGCTGCTGTGACCAAAACTGCTGAAAGGCACTACGAACACGAGTTCGGCCGACAAACCTTGAGGCGAGCATTTCGAGCTCCGCAACGGTCACTCGGCTTTGATACAAACTGATGTTTTCACTTTCAGGTAAAGGCGTACCAATAAACGATGCCGATTGCAGTCGCTCACTCAAGCTAGCCCGTGTTGCCAGTGAGACCAATAGATAACACGCAGTATTGACCACTAAACTCAGCACTATGCCCCAATCCGAGCTCTGAATGCCCATTTCCGCCAAATACAGCGGAGGCTCAATAATCCACAACAGTAAATTACTGTGGCTATCACCCGCTAACATATCAGTGGCTGACATCAGGGTGATTAGCCACAACGTAAAACCAAACAGCAACCCAACGTACACCCCTTTACGATTACCTTGACGCCAATACATCCCGCCAATCAATGCCGGAGCAAATTGGCTTATCGCCGCAAAAGAGAGAAAACCTATCGCAGACAGTGAGTGAATACTTCCTAACGCTTGATAAAAACCCCATGCACCAAGCAATAGCAACAAGATCAAAGCGCGGCGAATAATCAGTAACATACCGGAAAACTGCCTGTGATCGCGCTGAGTCAGCTTCATTCTGCGCAGCAACAGCGGCATCACTAAATCATTCGACACCATAATGGCTAAGGCAATGGTGGAAACAATCACCATGCCACTGGCCGCGGATGTGCCACCTAAAAAGGCCAATAACGCCATGTCAGGCGCACCAAAAGCCATAGGTAAACTGATCACATACGTATCGGCACTGACGCCACTTAATAGCCCTTGCCCTACCCAAGCAATAGGTAAAACAAACAGCCCCATTAACAGCAAATAAAGCGGAAATAACCAACGAGCAGTATGTAAATCTTGGGCTCTTTCATTTTCCACCACCATGGTATGGAACTGCCTAGGCAAACAGAGAATCGCCATCATGGTCAATGCTGTATGAATAACGAGAGTCGGAATATTGGGAGACTGATAGGTTTGTGCGGCAATATCGAGCAACACGATGTCATCGCGATCGAGGGCCAAAAACAGAATAAAACAGCCAACGGCTAGGAACGCGACCAATTTAACCAGAGATTCAAACGCAATCGCCATCATCATACCGCGATGATGCTCAGTATTATCAATATGGCGAGTACCAAACAGCATAGTGAAAATTGCTAAGGCCATCACCACCAGCCATGACACATCTACCCCACCGGATTTCATTTCAAGCTGAGGCGCGATCACTTCAAGCCCCATGGTGATACCGCGTAATTGCAACGCGATATAAGGTAGAATACCGATCACCGCAATCAAGGTAATAACGACCGCCAAACCTTGGGATTTGCCATAACGGGCAGCGATGAAGTCGGCGATGGACGTAATGTGTTCACGTTTCGCGACTAAAATAAGTCGCGCTAAGATTCGCCAACCAAAGGTGAAGACAAGAATAGGTGCAAGGTAGATGGGTAAGAATGACCAAGGGTTACTGCTGGCTTGCCCTACCGTGCCGTAGAAAGTCCAAGAGGTACAATAAACAGCTATCGATAAGCTGTATATCCATGGCCGCCATTTCGCTAACCAAGTCGATTTTCGGTCGCCATACCATGCAATTAGAAACAACAATCCTAGGTATAACAACGATACGGGAATCACGAGCCATCCTTGCATGAGATATCCTTACCGCGCTCTTTCGCTTACTGAAAACAAAAAACCTCTCCAAAGGGAGAGGTTTCATTAAACAACAGTATGATTAAATATCAATCAGTTGAGGCTAATTCTGTGCTTCAGGCTCGGCTTTATCGAGTGATTGAACCGAAGATGGTTGGCGATCCAGTTTTATGAACAAGGCCAAGATACCCATACCCGCCATAGCCCAGAACACATTCGCTCCCCAGTTTTCGTAACCCCAACCACTTAATGCTGTCATCAATGCGATAAATGCACCCAGCGGAATTGCGTTGTACAACGCTTGAAGCGCCACCATTTTATGTTGTTCCGCTTCTTGAATATATTGAATAGCCGCGATGTGAGCCATAGCGAACGTAACGCCATGCAGTAACTGAATCGCAACTAGCGCAATCAAGGCGGTGGTTGACGCGGTTAATCCCCAACGCACTGCAACACCAAGAGATGCCACCACAAACAAGCTGCGTAATGCCCAACCAGAGAACATTCGCTTACTCAAAGCAAACACCAGAACCTCAGCAACAACACCTAAGCTCCACAGATAACCAATGATATCTTCCGAATGGCCCGCTTCTTTCCAATAAATCGCACTAAAACTGTAGTAAGCCGCGTGACTGCCCTGAATTAGAGCAACCAACAGTAAGAACTTCACCACCGAGCTATCCGACAACAACTCAAGTAGATTTGGACGCTCTGCCTTTTGCTCAGAGGTAGTGACTGGCATTGGGTTGGTCGCGCGCATACCCACCACCAATGAGAACAACACGCCAGCGAATGCCGTGTATAAAATCATGTCACTGCCGTAGATGGAAACCAGATAACCCACTACCGTCGAACCACCGATAAAGGCGATCGAACCCCATAAACGAGTGCGGCCATAATCAAGCATTTTTAAGCGCGAGTAGTAATTCGCCATAGCATCAGATAATGGCACTATCGGGCCACAACAAAGGTTAAATAGCACTGTCGCTAAAGCCATTAACCAGAAACTGCCACCAGTGAAAAAGTGAAAGCCAACAAACGCTAGCGACGCCAAGCTCAACCAACGTAGTGCTGGCATTAAATGCTCAACTTTATGGATACGAGGAGTGATAAGTAGGTTAGCGACGCAACGAGTGGCAAAGCCAATACCCACTAATAAACCAATGTCTGTTGGTGATACACCTTGATCTTCAAACCATAGCGCCCAGAAAGGCAAATAAACGCCGTATGCAAAAAAGAATCCGATGAAATATTGAGAAATCCAACCGTAAGGGGATGGCTTGAGCATGACGACCTCTTATACAACTACTTGAAGGTGCGTATTATCCACTGAGAATTAGGGAATAAAAAGGGAAGATTGTCTGTTCAGACCTTTCCTCATTAGTTGATCGCTTTCGACCAAAGTCGTCTGGAATCATGAACTAAATTTGCCACACTTACCTTGCAGATAGTTATTTTCAAGGTGAATCATGCCAGACAAATTCAATATGCAATCTCCACCGTTTGATCGTTTAAATGGGGCGCAACAGCAAACATTGCGTTCCTCTTTAGATGTGGCGTACTTTCGTGAGCGTGAGACCATATTGCAATCTGGTTCTGCCAGCTCCCATCTGCATATTTTGATTAAAGGCGCAGTTGAAGAGCAATCTAGCGATGGTAAAGAGATCTATGCGCATTACGCCAATGATGATCTATTCGATGTGCGAGCGCTTTTTGAAGGACAAACCAAACACAGCTATATCGCGCTAGAAGATACCTTGTCTTACTTGCTGCCTAAGTCAGTGTTTATCGATTTATACAATCAAAATGGTCAGTTTGCCGCTTACTTTGATAATAACCTCGCCAAGCGGCAAGCCTTACTCGATGCGGCTCAACAGCAAAAAAATCTAGCGGAATTTATTCTGACTAAAGTCGATAGTGAAATCTATCATCCACCTATGGTCATCCCGCACTCTCAGCCATTAAACCATGTAACTGCTGAGCTCAAATCCAACGCTTTAGACTCAGCATTAATTGAGCTCGCCAATGACGACCCACGCTTAGCTAAAGCACCCAACGAATTACCTTACGGCATCATTACTCGTACCAACATGCTGCATGCCGTAATGCTAGACGGTTTGCCGCTCGATACTCCGGTCGGAGAAGTGGCTACCTTTCCTGTCGAGCATGTTGATGATGGAGATTTTCTGTTTAATGCCATGATCAAAATGACCCGCAACCGAATGAAGCGTTTAATGGTCTGCGATGGTAAACAGCCCGTTGGCATGCTGGATATGACCCAAATACTGAGCGCCTTCTCAACCCATTCTCATGTACTGACGCTCAGTATTGCCAGAGCCAGCAGCGTAGAAGAGTTAGCCATTGCTTCCAACCGACAAAGACAATTGGTCGACAGCTTATTGAGCAACGGCATTCGAACTCGATTCATCATGGAGCTTATTTCTGCGGTGAACGAGCAAATCATCGAAAAAGCCTTTGAGCTCATCGTGCCACCCGCACTGCACGATCATTGCTGCTTGATTGTTTTAGGCTCAGAAGGACGCGGAGAACAAATCCTCAAAACCGATCAAGACAACGCACTGATCATCAAAGATGGCTTAGAGTGGCACCAATGCGGCACCATCATGGAAAAACTCACCCATACCTTGCAGCAACTCGGCTATCCGCTCTGCCCGGGTAATGTCATGGTCAATAATCCGCAGTGGGTGAAAACCCAAACTGAATGGCAAACCACACTTAGCCAATGGTCGAAAGCCACCAGCGCAGAACAAGTCATGAATTTAGCCATCATGGCCGATGCTCACGCCGTCGCTGGCAATAAAGACATATTATTACCGGTAAGTGAGCACTTACATAAGATTATGTTCAATAACATGCTGACGCTGCAAGATTTCTCGCGTCCGGCTCTGCAATTTTCGATTCCCCTAACCCTGTTTGGCAACGTCAAAAAAGACAAACAAGGTCTTGATATTAAAAGTGGGGGCATCTTCCCAATTGTGCATGGCATACGAACCCTCAGCTTAGAATATGGTTTAACTGACAAAAATACCTTCTGTCGGATTGAAGCGTTAACCAATAAAAAAATCCTCGAACCGGACACCGCTGATAATTTGGCCGAAGCCCTGAAACTGTTCTTTAAGTTACGACTTAATCAACAGCTATCGAATCAACACAGTCATAACCGAATCGATCTGAAACAGCTTGAGCGCAGCGAGCGTGACCTACTCCGCCATAGCTTCCATGTTGTGAAGAAATTCAAACAGTTTTTAGGTTATCACTATCAAATCCGAGATTAAGGAGTACGGATATGAACTGGCTACAACGTCGTTATTGGCACTACAAACTTAAAGGCTCGCCCTATCAGCCCTATTTCGGCAAGCTCAATAAAAATGAGTATGTTTCGTTGGATTGCGAGACCACCAGCTTAGACCCCAATCGCGCTGAGTTAGTCACCATCGCGGCAACCAAAATTATTGGTAATCGAATCATCACCAGTGAACCGTTTGAAGTGCGCCTTCGGGCACCGCAATCACTCGACTCTGGTTCGGTGCGCATCCATAAAATTCGCCACAAAGACCTCGAAGATGGCATAGATGAGAAACAAGCCCTAATTCGGCTGCTCGAGTTTATTGGTAATCGCCCGCTAGTGGGTTATCACATTCGCTATGATAAGAAGATTCTCGATATTGCTTGCCGTAAACAACTTGGTTTTCCTTTGCCTAGCCCGCTGATTGAAGTGAGCCAGATCTACCATGACAAATTAGAGCAGCACCTACCCAATGCCTATTTCGACTTAAGTTTAGATGCCATCTGCAAACACCTCGATTTACCGCTACAAGATAAGCACGATGCCTTACAAGACGCGATTTCTGCGGCATTAGTGTTTGTTCGCTTAACCAAGGGCGATCTGCCAAGTCTCAACTTTCCTTATCAGCGATAGCCTCGTTTGTGAGGCATCTCGCTCAATTTAAACCCACACTCAGTTAGCGAAGTTAACCCTCTCATCCTAAAGTCTAATTGTAGAAACAGGCGCTGTGATTGACAGTTATAGCATTGCATATCATCAAGCTATGTTCGCGACGCTGCCGCAAGTCTTGATGACTAGGATGTCTTCCATCGATGAGAAGACAACTGAATTCAAAGGAGAGAAGCAATGAGTGAAGCCCACGTTTATCCGGTAAAAGAAAATATTAAAGCCACCACACACGCGGATAATGACACCTACTTAGCCATGTACCAACAGTCTGTGACTGACCCTGAAGGTTTCTGGGCAGAGCATGGCAAAATCGTTGATTGGATTAAGCCATTCACTCAAGTTAAAAGCACATCGTTTGATACTGGCCATGTCGATATTCGCTGGTTTGAAGATGGTACGCTGAACGTATCGGCTAACTGTATTGACCGTCACCTTGCTGAGCGTGGTGATGATGTTGCCATCATCTGGGAAGGTGACGATCCGGCTGATGATAAAACCCTAACCTTTAATGAGCTGCACAAAGAAGTGTGTCTGTTTGCCAACGCCCTAAAAGAGCAAGGCGTTCGCAAAGGTGATGTTGTGTGTCTCTACATGCCAATGGTGCCAGAGGCTGCTGTAGCCATGTTGGCTTGTACTCGTATCGGTACAGTACACACTGTCGTCTTTGGTGGTTTCTCTCCCGAAGCACTTTCTGGTCGTATTATCGACTCTGACGCTAAAGTCGTGATCACGGCTGATGAAGGTGTGCGTGGCGGTCGAGCTGTACCGCTGAAAAAGAACGTTGATGAAGCACTGACTAACCCAGAAGTAAAAACCGTCTCTAAAGTGCTAGTACTCAAACGTACTGGTGGCGATATTGATTGGCATGAACATCGCGACGTTTGGTGGCACGAGGCAACAGCAAACGTATCTGCTGATTGCCCGCCAGAAGAAATGAAAGCCGAAGATCCACTGTTCATTCTTTACACCTCAGGCTCAACAGGCAAACCCAAAGGCGTACTTCACACCACAGGCGGCTATTTGGTTTATGCGACCATGACGTTCAAATACGTCTTCGACTACCAAGAAGGCGAAACCTTCTGGTGTACTGCGGATGTGGGTTGGATTACTGGCCATACCTACTTAATTTATGGCCCACTTGCCAACGGCGCTAAGACAATTCTGTTTGAAGGTGTACCAAACTACCCAAGCACTGCACGTATGAGTGAAGTCGTCGATAAGCACAACGTCAACATTCTCTACACTGCCCCGACAGCGA
Source organism: Vibrio sp. LaRot3 (assembly GCF_027587025.1). Classification (GTDB taxonomy): domain Bacteria; phylum Pseudomonadota; class Gammaproteobacteria; order Enterobacterales; family Vibrionaceae; genus Vibrio. Next base: position 44,682 of record NZ_JAPPTI010000015.1, read on the forward strand.
TTCGCGCCCTAATGGCGAAAGGTAATGAAGCCGTAGAAGGAACTAGCCGCTCTAGCCTAAGAGTTATGGGTTCAGTGGGTGAGCCAATCAACCCAGAAGCTTGGGAGTGGTACTACAAAACCATTGGTAACGAAGCCTCGCCAATTGTCGATACTTGGTGGCAAACTGAAACTGGCGGTATTCTTATTGCTCCTCTACCGGGCGCAACTGACTTGAAACCGGGCTCGGCCACTCGTCCATTCTTCGGCGTACAACCTGCGCTGGTTGATAACATGGGCAACATTATCGAAGAAACTGCGGCCGAAGGTAATCTGGTTATTCTTGATTCATGGCCGGGGCAGATGCGCACCGTTTATGGTGACCATGAACGCTTTGAACAAACCTACTTCTCAACCTTTAAAGGCATGTACTTCACCAGTGATGGCGCTCGTCGCGATGAGGATGGGTACTACTGGATCACTGGCCGCGTCGATGACGTACTCAACGTATCGGGCCACCGAATGGGGACAGCTGAGATCGAATCAGCGTTAGTCGCACACGATAAAATTGCCGAAGCCGCGATTGTTGGTATCCCGCACGACATCAAAGGCCAAGCCATTTACGCTTATGTCACACTGAATGATGGAGAGTTCCCAACGGCTGAGCTGCATAAAGAAGTTAAAGACTGGGTGCGCAAAGAGATTGGCCCAATTGCGACACCGGATGTGCTGCACTGGACAGACTCTCTACCGAAAACTCGTTCCGGTAAGATCATGCGCCGTATTCTGCGTAAGATCGCCACAGGTGATACCAGTAACTTAGGCGATACCTCAACCCTTGCCGATCCGAGCGTAGTAGAGAAGCTGATCGCAGAAAAAGCCGAATTAGCTTAATACATCCCAAATATCCAAAGCCGTCACATCGTGGCGGCTTTTTTTCGTGTTTCCGTTCCGCTCTAGATCACTAACTCTCCCTTCAAGCGGCAAAATTCTGTTATCTCGGTTACACTTTAAGTATGCCAATATGGGTGATTAGACCAGTAAATTGCTGCTAATTGCTCTGAATTAGCTATAATCTGGGACGATTTTTAAAAAATCGCACAGTTTTATTACAAAAAACGTGCTGATTTATCGTATATTTGGGAACATGTTTGTTCTACTCACGATAAAGGAAGATAGCAACATAATGTCAGCAAAGTCTCGAATTCTAGTCCTAAATGGCCCGAATCTAAACTTATTGGGGTTACGAGAGCCAGCACATTATGGCTCACAAACGCTCGATGACATCATCGCAATATTAACTGCGCAAGCGCAGCAAGCGGGTGTTGAGTTAGAGCATCTTCAGTCGAATCGTGAATATGAGTTAATTGAAGCGATCCATGCCGCCTATGGCAACGTGGATTTCATCATTATTAACCCAGCAGCATTTACCCATACGAGCGTGGCACTGCGCGATGCCTTATTGGGAGTCGATATCCCATTTATCGAAGTGCATCTATCCAACGTTCACGCACGAGAACCCTTCCGTCACCACTCGTACCTGTCAGACAAAGCACAGGGCGTTATTTGTGGTTTAGGCGCGCAAGGCTATGAATTTGCTCTGTCTGCTGCCATTACAAAATTGCAGGCAAAGTAACCTAACACTCTACAACCGCACTGGTTGTCTTACTCACAAGTTAAAGAGAAAGAAAAGATGGATATCCGTAAAATCAAGAAACTGATCGAATTAGTTGAAGAATCTGGCATTGCTGAGCTAGAGATCTCTGAAGGTGAAGAATCGGTACGCATCAGCCGTCACGGCGCAGCGGCACCTGTAGCGGCTCCAGTTCAATACGCAGCAGCACCTGCTCCAGTTGCAGCACCAGTAGCTGCTCCTGCGGCGGCACCTGCAGTTGAAGCAGAAGCGGCACCAGCTGTACCTGCTGGTCACCAAGTTCTTTCTCCAATGGTTGGTACTTTCTACCGCTCTCCAAGCCCAGATTCGAAATCATTCGTTGAAGTAGGTCAAAGCGTAAATGCTGGCGACACACTATGTATCGTTGAAGCAATGAAAATGATGAACCAAATCGAAGCAGACAAATCTGGTGTTGTAACTGCAATCCTAGTTGAAGACGGCCAACCTGTTGAATTCGACCAACCACTTGTTGTTATCGAGTAACTTGAGGCCCAGCTATGCTAGATAAATTAGTCATCGCGAACCGAGGTGAAATTGCACTTCGTATCCTTCGCGCATGTAAAGAGCTAGGTATCAAAACTGTAGCGGTACACTCTACCGCTGACCGCGACCTTAAACACGTACTGCTTGCAGACGAGACAGTGTGTATTGGTCCTGCGCGTGGTATTGATAGCTACCTAAACATTCCTCGCATCATCTCAGCGGCAGAAGTAACAGGCGCAGTGGCAATCCACCCTGGTTACGGCTTCCTATCTGAGAATGCTGACTTCGCTGAGCAAGTTGAGCGCAGCGGCTTCATCTTCGTTGGCCCTAAAGCAGATACTATCCGCATGATGGGTGACAAAGTTTCTGCAATCACGGCAATGAAGAAAGCTGGCGTACCTTGTGTACCGGGTTCTGATGGCCCGCTAGATGATGACGAGCAGAAAAACAAAGCACACGCAAAACGCATTGGCTACCCAGTAATCATCAAAGCATCTGGTGGTGGCGGCGGTCGTGGTATGCGTGTTGTTCGAAGCGAAGCTGAGCTTGTAGAAGCAATCGCTATGACTCGTGCAGAAGCAAAAGCTGCCTTCAACAACGACATGGTTTACATGGAAAAATTCCTAGAAAACCCACGTCACGTTGAAGTTCAAGTGATTGCTGATGGCCAAGGCGGTGCAATCCACCTAGGTGAGCGTGACTGTTCAATGCAGCGTCGCCACCAAAAAGTAGTGGAAGAAGCTCCAGCACCAGGTATCACTGAAGAGATGCGTAAGTACATCGGTGAACGTTGTACTCGTGCATGTATCGAGATTGGTTACCGCGGCGCAGGTACGTTCGAATTCCTATACGAAAACGGCGAATTCTACTTCATCGAAATGAACACTCGTATTCAGGTAGAGCACCCAGTAACAGAAATGGTAACGGGCGTAGACCTTATTAAAGAACAGCTACGTGTAGCTGCAGGTCAACCTCTGTCATTTACTCAAGATGATATCAAGATCCGCGGCCATGCGATTGAGTGTCGTATCAACGCGGAAGATCCTGAGCGCTTCCTACCTTCTCCGGGTAAGATCGAACGTTTCCATGCTCCTGGCGGTATGGGCGTACGTTGGGAATCGCACATCTACACTGGTTACACAGTGCCACCTCACTACGATTCAATGATCGGTAAACTGATCACTTTCGGTGAGAACCGCGACGTAGCCATTGCACGTATGAAAAACGCATTAGGCGAAATGATCGTTGAAGGCATCAAAACTAACGTGCCGCTACAAGAGTCGATCATGAACGATGAAAACTTCCAACATGGTGGAGCAAACATCCACTACCTAGAGAAGAAACTTGGTCTGCAATAAGCCGATTTCATCGAATGAAGATTAAGAAAATGCTCACCTTGGTGAGCATTTTTTTTATCAATCAAACCATCATTGTTGCGGGTGAACGATTTCACTGCGATCTAACAATAGATTCTCTTTAGCCACCAAAATACCGTTAGTCGTAGTCACGATAAACTCACCACTTTCTCCTAAGGTCACCGACTGCATGTAATCATCAAACTGCTTGCCTGAGCCTATATAACGTTGGAATTGAACTTGCCCTGAATGCCAATCAACCCCAGCCATGTAGTAATGGAAGGTACCATATTGATCACTGGCCTCTAGTTTATTCCCTTCGCGAATTGGGTAAGTGTAAATTAAGCCAGTTTGCGTAGATAACACCGGAACCGCAGTATGTTTAACCGAGGTATCCTCCCAATCTTTTACGCAGCGCTGCTCAGCAGGCACCGACATGTCATCAGTCAGTACCGTTACTTTCGCTAAGCCATTAAAAGTCTGAAGTGGGCTTGCACCTTTGACATAATTACCTGTATTGGCAATCACCACGCTATCTTGATAACCAATCATCGAATCTTCTGCACCACCTCTGCCTTTAGGGAATACCGCTACGGAGCAAATTTCTTCACCTGTAGTACGGTTGTATATGTTGACGTGCAATTGATCTTTACCGTTATCCGCAACAGTAAGGTAGTTGTCATTGCGGCCAAATAACGTCGGCGTTGTGCCTGATGTCTTCGCTAGCACGCCTTTACCAGAGTTGTCATAAGGTGTTGACCATGCGACTTTCAAAGTGCCGTCTTGTTCAACCACCAGCTTATTCATATACCCAACATCTGGCTGCTCAGCAGTACCACCCGTGACAACATAAACACCGGTTGGATCCATCGCTGTCTGATTTTGGAGTTGCTCGCCAAAATCATGATAGCCCGTACGATTGGTGCTTGGATCGTAATAGCCGACTTCTCCTGTGCCTAAGGTGAACCAATAACGCCCTTGGTAATCCTGAACGCCATCATTGAGATAGCTTGCTCCGGGCTCATAGTCTGGCATCACGGCAAAGATCCCACTGAGATCCACCACCTCCTCTTCTACCCAGCTATAAAGCCCTTGAGGATCTTTCTCTAAGCGAATATGTCGAATCGTATGATCCGTATTCGCAGTGACTACGCGGTTTTGGGCATCCATATGGGCATAACCGCCACCAGAAGCATCTCCTCCACCAAGGTTTTGCTTACGCGGCAACTCCAATGACGCTTTTATCGCTAATGTATGCTTGTCGAAAAGATGCAAGTAAGTCGCGGTATAAGGGGGCTCTCTGTAGCCATACAAACATACTGACGCAATGTCTCCTTCCGCTGTAAACATAACCGTTGGGCAAGCAGACACCATGTCACTCAATTTATGGCTGGTCAGTTCTAATTTCCCTCTACCAATTGGTCCCGGATAGTTAGATACATCAGAATTATAGTTATCAAAATGTAAACCATTTTTCAGTGTCGAAAGGTATTGGTTATCTTGGGGAAGCTGGTGAAATTCGAGTGAACTCGGATTGACAGGCTGACCATAATAGCTCTGTAATCCAGCTTGTTCGGCACGAGTATGAGTAGACTCTAAAGGTGGCACATCGAAGCATCCGGTCAATAAAACCGAGGCCGATGCAGTGAATAATAGTTTTAAGTTCATAGTACATCCATCTTGAAAATGAACTGGCGTTCCATCATCCAGTTCTTCCATTTCATGGTAGAGAGTCGTACATAATTGAACCAACATCACAACACAGATTTATTGTGCAACAGATCGCATTTGTTAATGAGTTGTAATGCAAAATTATTCCAAACCCAAGCATCTTATAAACCACGCGCGACGTGAATTTATTTTATAAACAAACCCACATGGATGTTAGGGACTTAATCCCATGTATCTCTCGCAATACTCTCAAGCACTTTATTGATAAAACACCTACGCGTAATACGGCTATCTTCTCACCAAAGATCTGCTACACTCACCGCCAATCACACTTTCAACCCAAATAAGAGCTCATACTCATGCCTTGGATTCAAATTAAACTCAACGCGACGAACCAAAACGCAGAACAAATCGGCGATATGCTAATGGAAGAAACGGGCGCACTGTCGGTCACTTTCCTAGATGCAAAAGACAACCCGGTATTTGAACCTCTGCCAGGTGAAACTCGCTTATGGGGTGATACCGATATCCTAGCGCTGTATGACGCAGAATCTGACACCAACTGGGTGGTTGAGCAAATCAAAGCAAGTAACATGCTCGCTGAAGGTTTTGCTTACAAAGTAGAACAACTTGAAGACAAGGACTGGGAACGCGAATGGATGGATAACTTCCACCCAATGAAATTTGGCGAACGTCTTTGGATTTGCCCAAGCTGGCGCGATGTGCCGGATCCAGAAGCGGTAAACGTAATGCTAGACCCTGGCCTTGCATTTGGTACGGGGACGCACCCAACCACCGCTCTATGTCTTGAGTGGCTAGAAAGTATCGACCTAACAGGCAAAACAGTCATCGACTTTGGTTGTGGCTCAGGCATCTTAGCCATTGCCGCCATCAAACTAGGCGCAGAAAAAGTCGTGGGTATTGATATTGACCCGCAAGCGCTTGTCGCTTCAAAAGAGAATGCACAGCGCAATGGCGTGGCTGATCAACTTGAAGCTTACCTACCAGAAAACCAACCTGAAGGTCTCATTGCAGACGTGGTTGTTGCCAATATTCTTGCTGCACCACTGCGTGAGCTATCACCTATCATCAAGGGGCTCATCAAGCCAAACGGCCAACTTGCGATGTCGGGTGTTTTGGATACTCAAGCTGAAGATGTAGCCACCTATTATCGTGACGAGCTTCACATTGATCCTATCGCATCACAAACAGAGTGGTGTCGAATCTCCGGTCGCAAGCAAGGCTAGGCAAGGATTTCGAGCATAATTGTTTGAATTTTATGCGAATTAGCAAAACAATTTGTAAATGCTCAAATATTAGTCTTTTCACACAGTAAAAAAATGCGTAAAATGCGCGCCCTTGCTGGTACAGAACTGTGAAGACGTTTTGAAAATAGGAAATCATCAACTTAAGAATAATCTCATCGTGGCCCCGATGGCCGGTGTCACCGATAGACCATTTCGAGAGTTGTGTCTCCGCTATGGCGCGGGAATGGCTGTCAGTGAAATGATGTCCGCAAACCCGAAGCTATGGAATACGTCTAAATCAAAACAACGCATGGTACACGAAGGTGAATCGGGCATTCGCTCAGTACAGATTGCGGGTTCTGATCCTCAGCTTATGGCCGAGGCAGCTCAATTCAGTGTTGAAAACGGTGCGCAAATCATCGACATCAACATGGGTTGCCCAGCCAAAAAAGTGAATAAGAAGCTAGCCGGCTCTGCACTGCTTAAGTTTCCAGAAATTATCGAAGATATTCTGAAAGCGGTAGTCAATGCAGTGGATGTCCCTGTGACATTGAAAACCCGTACTGGCTGGGATGCAGACAATAGAAACTGTGTCCAAATCGCTAAATTAGCCGAAGACTGCGGCATTCAAGCGTTAGCGCTCCATGGGCGAACTAGAGCTTGTATGTACAAAGGAGAGGCCGAATACGACAACATTAAAGCGGTAAAACAAGCCATCTCTATTCCGGTTATCGCAAACGGTGATATCGATAGCCCAGAGAAGGCCAAATTTGTACTGGAATATACCGGTGCAGACGCTTTGATGATTGGACGCCCTGCCCAAGGTCGTCCGTGGATTTTCCAAGAAATCCAACACTATTTGGAAAACGGCACTGCTATGCCTGATCTTCCTGTGCAGGAAGTGAAAGACATAATGCTGGCTCATGTTGTTGCTCTACATGAATTCTATGGAGAGTACTTAGGCCCTCGCATCGCTCGTAAGCATGTGGGTTGGTACCTAAAAGAGCATGAACAAGCAAATGAGTTTCGCCGTACCTTCAACGCTATCGATGCAGCACCGCTGCAACTTGAAGCGCTCGAAGGTTATTTTGATAACGTTGCACCATAATTACGAGAAGAGCTAGACCGAATATGTTCGAACAAAATCTGACTTCAGAAGCATTAACAGTAACAACAGTAACTTCACAAGATCAAATCACGCAAAAACCACTACGTGATTCTGTTAAAGCGTCTCTTAAAAACTACTTGGCACAACTAAACGGCCAAGAAGTTACAGAACTATACGAATTAGTTCTAGCTGAAGTTGAACAGCCACTACTAGACACCATCATGCAGTACACTCGCGGTAACCAAACTCGCGCAGCAACTATGATGGGTATCAACCGCGGTACTCTTCGTAAGAAACTAAAAAAATACGGCATGAACTAATCAGCCTTATTTGAGTTCCAAAAAAACGCGCTTGTTTCAAGCGCGTTTTTTTATGCCTTCTATCTGTCGTAGCGCCGCCTGACAACAGCATTTGCCAGTTGCTCTTCCACTTAATTCGCCCTCCCTCTTAATTAACCCTACGATTTGTAGCACTTTTTTTATGACTCACATCAATGTTTGTAGCACATTATCGATCAAGAATGATTATCGTTTTCATTAACCAAACGGAGAAGAAAGATGATGAAAGCTGCAGTAGTTAGTGAATTTAAAGGCCCACTGGTCATTAAAGACATTCCGCTACCCAACGTAAAAGCGCGTGATGTATTGGTAAAAATCCACGCGTGTGGTGTTTGCCATACCGATTTACATGCCTGTCATGGAGATTGGCCTGTAAAACCAAAGATGCCACTTGTACCGGGCCATGAAGGCGTCGGTGAGATTGTTGAAGTTGGCAGTGAGATCCACCACCTCAAAGTGGGTGACCGTGTCGGCGTGCCTTGGTTATACAGTGCATGTGGTCATTGTGATTACTGCCTAGAAGGTCAAGAGACCTTGTGCCTAGACCAACACAACGCGGGTTACTCTGTCGATGGTGGTTACGCAGAATACTGCCTAGCTAATGGCGAGTATGCGATTAAGATTCCAGATGGCTTAAGCTACGTCGACGCTGCACCGCTATTTTGTGCCGGTGTCACCACTTATAAAGCGCTCAAGGTCACTGGTGTCAAACCCGGTCAATGGGTTGCGATTGTCGGTGCAGGCGGCCTCGGTCACTTAGCCATTCAATACGCAGTGGCGATGGGTATGAACGTAATCGCGGTAGATACGGGTGAAGATAAACTCGCGCTTGCCAAAGAGCTAGGCGCACAGCACTGTATCGACTTTATGAAACAAAGCCCATCAGAAAGCATTCGTGAGATCACCTCAGGTGGTGTTCATGGCGTTGTATGTACAGCGGTTTCTAAACCTGCTTTCCAAGAAGCTTACGCCTCTGTTCGTCGTGGCGGCGCATGCGTACTGGTTGGCCTTCCACCTGAAGAAATGCCTATTCCTATTTTCGACACCGTCTTAAATGGCGTTAAGGTGATTGGTTCGATTGTCGGTACACGTAAAGACCTACAAGAATGCCTACAGTTTGCCGCTGAAGGCAAAGTGAAAGCCATAACAGAAGTAAAACAACTCGAAGATATCAACGATATTTTCGCTGATATGGAAAAAGGTGAAATCACAGGCCGTATTGTGATGGAAATGGCGTAACGTTAGTCGTGAGCAAGGCCAGAGATTGGCCTTGCTCTATCACCAGTACTTTACCTCATGACTAGCATGATGTTCTAAAGACAAACCAACCGTTAGATATAAACCTAATCTCATAACTAAGTATATTTGTTAAAGCATTTGAAATTAAGTCAATAAAAATAATTAGTTATTATGTGAAGTAACATAATTGCCATATTCATCTGATTAGATAAAATGACTGTTTCGTTGTTCGTACAGGATGCAGTTCATGATGACTAAAAGTCGCGAGGAGTGGTTAGATTTTCTACTCAACGCTCTGCCAGATCATGTCTTCCTGCTAAGCGAGCATGGCCACTATGTAGATAGCTTTGGTGGCAACTACCATTCAGATTCATTCGATGCCAAAAGCTATATTGGCCTACATCTCAGCGACGTTTTCTCCACCAGCAAAGCCCAAGAACTACAACGCCATATCGATAAAGTTATCGAAAGCCAAGAAACTCAAGTCGTTCGTTATAGCGTGAAGCTGCATGATCATGTTTTGCTCCCAATTGAAGAGATTCAGCAGCTAGAGCACCCGGAAGAGAGTTGGTTCGAAGCCATCATCAAATACGTAGACTCTAGCTCTTTAAAGCCACAGGTGATGTGGTCTGTGCGTAATGTCACCAAAGCGCACTTGTTAGAAAAAGAACTGAAAAAGCTCTCTGAGACCGATGAATTAACTGGGGTATTGAACCGACGTGCGTTTATTAACGATCTAGAGCGTGACTTCAATACAAACAGCCAATGTGGTCATAACCTTGCGTGCTTGATGGTTGATATCGACCACTTCAAAGAAATTAATGATCTCGTCGGCCACTTATCAGGCGACGCAGTGATCGCTCAAGTCGCTCAGATATGTAAAGGGTTGATTCGCGGCTCAGACTACATTGGTCGTCTAGGTGGAGAAGAGTTCGGTATCGTGCTAAACAATACCAACGCAATCCAAGCGTATGACATTGCTGAACGTATTCGCCAATCCATCACCGATACCCCTTGTCATGTCGATGGGCATTCAATCCATCCTACGGTTAGCATTGGTGTTGCTGAGCTAAACAGTGATGTCAGTTCCGTGAAGTCTTTACTGGTTGAAGCGGACAAAGCCATGTACTACTCAAAACGCACTGGCCGAGATCAAGTGACAATTTATCACAGCAATCTTCCTGATCTTAAAATTCAGTCACCGACTAAAGCGCGCATTCTTCGAGCAAGTTAATGTTCATCGCAACATGAGCCATGGTGGACTTCTTCACTGGCTAATGCCCCCAAGATTGAACAATGGCTAGCATCATCATCCACATCACCACAACACGCATCATTAATTTTCTTAAGCGCCACTTTAATTCTGGTCAATTCAGCAATTTTAGCGTCAATCACCTTTAACTTAGCGGAAGTGATGGCCTTAACTTCAGCACAACTATGCTCTGTCGCCTCTAATTTGATCTCTAGTAGCTCTTTGATTTCTTCTAAACTCAACCCTAAATCTTTCGCTTTAAGGATAAAAGCCACCTGCTTTTGATTTTCTTCACTATATAAACGATAGCCAGATTCACTCCTACCAGCGGGCTTAATTAAGGTGTTCTTCTCATAAAAACGCAGTGTATCTGTCGTCACACCACAACGTTTTGCCAGTTCGCCTATCTGAAACATAACTTTCCTTATTAACTATCTCGTTACTTTTAAAGCCAAAGATGGCCTTTTTCACAATTATTTTTGAGATGCCAAACGATTGCGCGAGCTTTTTTGTAATAAATTAGTTAGAATGTGCGCCATCAAATTCAGAGCTTACTTTATGCTCAAGAGTTCGAGTAAAGGTCTTTACCAAAACTGGCCAATATTCTACTTCAATATGTAGAAACAAGTTCATTTTTGGCAAACATCTTTTAATTCGTGAATTTGAGGAAAACAGAAGCATGAATAACGCTCGTCCAATTCGCCGCGCGCTTATCAGCGTATCAGACAAAACAGGTATTGTTGAGTTTGCTCAAGCACTCGCTGATCGTGGTGTCGACATCTTGTCTACCGGCGGTACGGCTCGCCTACTCGCAGAGCAAGGTATCTCAGTAACGGAAGTTTCAGATTACACTGGTTTCCCAGAAATGATGGATGGCCGTGTTAAAACGCTTCACCCAAAAGTTCACGGTGGTGTGCTAGGTCGTCGTGGTCAAGATGACGACGTAATGGAAAAGCATGGCATCAACCCAATCGATATGGTTGTGGTTAATCTATACCCATTCGCAGAAACCGTTGCTAAAGAAGGCTGTACTCTTGCTGATGCTGTTGAGAACATCGACATCGGCGGCCCTACAATGGTTCGCTCTGCGGCAAAAAACCACAAAGATGTGACTATCGTTGTTAACGCACACGACTACAAGCGCGTTATCGCTGAAATGGACGCAAATGAGAAATCTCTGACTCTAGAGACTCGCTTCGACCTAGCTATTGCAGCATTTGAGCACACAGCATCTTACGACGGCATGATCGCTAACTACTTCGGCACTATGGTTCCATCTTACGGTGAGAACAAAGAAGGTGACGAAGAGTCTAAATTCCCACGTACTTTCAATCAGCAATTCGAGAAGAAGCAAGACATGCGTTACGGTGAGAATAGCCACCAAGCAGCTGCATTCTACGTTGAAGCAAACCCTGAAGAAGCATCGGTTTCGACGGCTCGCCAAATTCAAGGTAAAGCGCTTTCTTACAACAACATCGCTGACACAGACGCAGCTCTTGAATGTGTGAAAGAATTCGACGAGCCAGCGTGTGTCATCGTTAAGCACGCGAACCCATGTGGTGTTGCACTAGGTAAAGACATCCTAGAAGCATACGACCGCGCATTCAAAACAGACCCAACCTCAGCATTCGGTGGCATCATCGCGTTCAACCGTGAACTAGATGCTGCAACAGCAACGGCGATCACTGAGCGTCAATTCGTTGAAGTTATCATTGCCCCTTCTGTATCTGCTGAAGCAGTAGAAATCGTTGCGGCTAAGAAGAACCTTCGCTTACTTGAGTGTGGCGAGTGGACAACGAAGACTACGGGTTTTGACGTGAAGCGCGTTAACGGTGGCCTACTAGTTCAAGACCGTGACCAAGGCATGGTGTCTGAAGATGACCTTAAAGTGGTTTCTAAACGTCAACCAACAGCAGAAGAGCTGAAAGATGCCCTATTCTGCTGGAAAGTAGCGAAGTACGTGAAATCAAATGCGATTGTTTACTCGAAAGGTGACATGACTATCGGTGTGGGCGCAGGCCAAATGAGCCGTGTTTACTCTGCGAAGATTGCAGGCATCAAAGCGGCAGACGAAGGTCTACAGGTTGAAGGTTGTGTAATGGCATCGGATGCATTCTTCCCATTCCGCGATGGCATCGACGCAGCAGCAGAAGCTGGCATCAAGTGCGTTATCCAACCTGGTGGCTCTATGCGTGATGACGAAGTTATCGCAGCGGCAGACGAGCATGGCATGGCGATGATCTTTACAGGCATGCGTCACTTCCGCCACTAATTCTCTTGTCATCATTGGGGCGGTAACTGCGTTGACTACGCTCCCACTGATTTAAAGAGACCTCGAATAGTTGAATAGCGTGAGCACCAACTACTTTGAGCAAAACTTATTTAATTTAGCTAATTTGAAATACTCTTAATTTTCATTTTAAAGCAAAGCCATATTGATAAAGTCAAGGAGAGCTCGCGGAGTTTATAACTATAAATGAGCAAGCTCGACACAGAGATTAGCAATATGGCGAAGCTATCAAAGGATAAATAAAATGAATGTACTTATTATTGGTGCCGGCGGTCGTGAGCACGCACTAGGCTGGAAAGCAGCACAAAACCCAAACGTAGAGACAGTATTCGTTGCACCAGGTAACGCAGGTACAGCGCTTGAGCCAAAGCTTGAGAACGTAAACATTGGCGTTGAAGCCATTTCTGAACTGGTTGCTTTCGCTCAAGAGAAGAAAATTGAACTGACAATTGTTGGTCCTGAAGCACCATTGGTTATCGGCGTCGTTGACGCATTCCGTGAAGCTGGCCTACCGATCTTTGGCCCAACTGAAGCGGCAGCTCAACTAGAAGGCTCTAAAGCATTCACTAAAGACTTCCTTGCTCGTCACGACATCCCAACGGGTGCATACGCTAACTTCACTGAAATCGAACCAGCATTGGCTTACGTTCGCGAACAAGGCGCACCGATTGTTGTTAAGGCTGATGGTCTAGCAGCAGGTAAAGGTGTCATTGTAGCGATGACGCTACAAGAAGCTGAAGACGCAATCAAAGACATGCTAGCAGGTAACGCATTTGGCGAAGCTGGTAGCCGCGTGGTTATCGAAGAGTTCCTTGATGGCGAAGAAGCAAGCTTCATCGTGATGGTTGACGGTAAGAACGTTCTACCAATGGCAACCAGCCAAGATCACAAGCGTGTAGGCGATAAAGATACGGGCCCTAACACTGGCGGTATGGGTGCTTATTCACCAGCACCGGTTGTTACTCAAGAAATCCATGACCGTATCATGAATGAAGTGATCTACCCTACGGTAGAAGGTATGGCTGCTGAAGGTCATCCTTACACTGGCTTCCTATACGCTGGCCTAATGATTGATAAAGATGGCACACCTAAGGTAATTGAATACAACTGCCGCTTTGGTGATCCTGAAACACAGCCAATTATGATGCGAATGGAATCTGATCTTGTAGAACTTTGCTTAACAGCCATTGAAGGCAAGTTAGATCAAGCAGAATCAAAATGGGATCCACGCGCTTCTATCGGTATCGTGTTAGCTGCTGGCGGTTACCCTGCGGCCTACGACAAAGGCGATGTCATCTCTGGTTTGCCGACTACCGAAGTGGAAGGTGAAAAAGTGTTCCACGCAGGTACAGCGAATAACGCTGCTGGTGACGTGACCACAAACGGCGGCCGCGTATTGTGTGCAACAGCTCTAGGCAACAGCGTTTCAGAAGCTCAGCAACGCGCTTACAAGCTTGCAAAACAAATTAGCTGGAATGGTATGTTCCACCGCAATGACATTGGTTACCGTGCGATTGAGCGCGAAAACAACGCAGAATAATAACTCTGCGAACCAAACAAAATAAGGCGCTCATGAGAGCGCCTTATTGTTATCATTTCAATACGATTTAGTCTTCAAGCAACTGTGGACGTTCAATGCATTCCTGATCGTCGTCAGCAAGCATCAACAAGTCATCGACCACGACTCGGTTCACTCGACCACTGCCAACAAAAGTCAGATAGTTATCAATACCTTCAAGACGTGATACCACAAAGCTCGGCAACGTTTGGTTAAACTCAATATCTGAATAACTGCGACCATTGCAGGTTTCAAACGTAGAGCCATCCCAGTAGCCCTGCATCAACTCTAAACCCGCTTTATCCTGCTGCTTAGTTTTTCTAGCCACAGCTTCCGCTTCTTGAATGAGCTGTTCAAGCTTCGCTGATTTAAGGGGCAGCACTTTACCGTCGATTCGGAACTGCTGATAAACCGCTTCGCCATCTTGATTAAAGCGAACATGAATGCTGTAAGGAACGAGTCCTTGATCATCTTTAAGTTGCTCGCCCTCACGCTTTAGTTCTCTTACGCTGCCGCTTTCCCAACGGTAATTACTCTTGTACCAACCGTAATCACCAACCGTTACGTAATCTGCGGCTTTAATCGGTAGGGTAAGACGCTCTGTGTACCAATACATACTGGTCGCATCGCCCATACTCTGACCACCAGAATACTGAGACAGTTGTTCTAAAGACAAATCGGTTGAGCTGGAAGAACAGCCAAGAAGAAAAGAAGTAATGAGTGAAGGTAGAAGGAATTTTTTCATAGGAGATTTAAGTATGCACCGAAGCCTAAAGCAGCCTCGGTGCATTCTATATTATTTCACTGATTCTTTTAGTGCTTTACCAGCTACGAATGCAGGAACGTTAGCAGCAGCGATTTGAATCTCTGCGCCAGTTTTAGGGTTACGGCCAGTACGTGCAGCACGGTGGTTCACTTTGAATGTACCAAAACCAATTAGTTGAACTTGGTCACCCTCTTTAAGTGCGCCAGTTACGCCTTCAAGAGTAGCTTCAAGAGCAGCTTTAGCTTGCGCTTTAGATAGGTCTGCTTTCTCTGCGATAAAGTCGATTAATTGGGTCTTGTTCATTAGGTTTCCCTTCTCATGTGTTATCGAATTCAACTCACTCTAAAACATAAATGCCCCATCTGGCAAAGGTTTGTAGCGATTCTTTGGCTTCAATGCCGTACTTTTAACCACAATATGAGTAATAACTCACAATTTGTTACTTTGTGAGTCATAATGAATACTTGTTTTTCAACCAATTTAACCTTATTTATAAATCGCTAGAGCTACGTGAAGCCTGATATTACGGGGCTTAAGCGAATACAAAATACTCACACCAATAATGCCCAGGCATAGCGAAACACCAATTTTATTCATCAATAGAATGTGTATGCGCAGCAAAGTTAGGTCGTGGTGACTACTTTATAGGAACAACATGTTACTGCTTTCAATATACGTCTCTGTCGCGATTGGCGTGTCATTTATCTGTTCAGTTCTTGAAGCTGTACTTTTAAGTATTACTCCAAGTTACTTGGCTCAAATGCGCCAACAAGGCCATCCTGCCGCAGATAAACTGTCAGCATTAAAGCAAGATATCGACCGACCACTTGCTTCGATCCTGACCTTAAACACCATTGCCCATACTATTGGTGCTGCGACAGCCGGTGCACAAGCTGCGGTCGTCTTTGGTAGTGAGTGGCTAGGTGTATTCTCTGGCGTACTGACCTTAGGCATTCTTGTACTGTCTGAGATCGTACCTAAAACCATTGGTGCCACATACTGGCGTCAACTCGCGCCAGCAGCGGCAAATGTGCTACGTTGGATGGTATGGGCACTCACCCCATTTGTTTGGTTCTCAGAGCAAATCACGAAACGTCTAGCACGAGGCCATGAAGCGCCTAAGATGCGCGATGAACTTTCGGCGATGGCTATTCTTGCAAAAGAAAGTGGTGAGTTTGCTGAAGGCGAATCGAAGATCTTAAGCAACCTACTTGGCATTCAAGATGTGCCCGTTACTCAGGTGATGACACCTCGCCCAGTGGTTTTCCGTGTCGATGCAGAAATGACTATCAAGGAGTTCTTAGCTGAACACCGTGATACGCCTTTCTCTCGTCCATTGGTGTACAGCCAATCTAACGATAACATCATTGGTTTCGTGCACCGTTTAGAGCTATTTAAACTGCAACAATCAGGCTGTGGTGATAAACAGTTAGGTGCCGTAATGCGCCCTGTACACGTAATACTTAACACCATGTCACTACCAAAAGCGTTTGACCAAATGCTATCAAAGCGTCTTCAGCTTTCTATGGTGGTTGATGAATACGGCACTGTTCAAGGTCTATTAACTCTTGAAGATATCTTTGAACACCTCATTGGAGAGGAGATTGTCGATGAAGCGGATCGCGCAACAGACATGCAAGAGCTCGCGTTTGAACGTTGGGAAAAATGGAAAGAGCGCCATGGCGTAATTGAAAGCCGTGATGACGACGAAGAGCTAGAACAACCAGACACTAACTCTAAAGAGAACAAGTAGTTTCAGCCATCAAGTAAAAAGGGAGCCTCGGCTCCCTTTTCAATTCTATTTATAAAGCAACACCGATGTTACTTACACCTTCTTCTTTCAGCTCAGCACGCAAATCTTTAATCAATTCGATATCGCGCTCTTGAGCATCTTTTAATGGTCTAAAGATAGCCCACTGAACATCCCACTCACCACAAACTGCTTCATTTTCTTTTTGATTGCTGTTTGTAATTTCTTCGCCAGTCTGCGCTTCTTCAAGTTGTACTACGGTCATGACCGATTGCTGGCTGACTTCCAACATACGATCCAACAGATCATCACGATCAAGCAGGCCATGCAACAGAGTCGATAGCGATACACAGGCGTCAATCGCTGGGTAAACTCCGTAAAAATCAAAATCTTCTGAGGTCGGAATGATCTCTTCTAGTTTCTCTAGCTGGCGCTCAAAGTTAACCTTAGCGGTTTTAACCGTGAGTTGCTCCCAGATTGAATCGAGGATGTCACGATAAATTCGTGGTTCAGCAAACTTGGTACTTTCGCAAAACATTGCATAATTAGGGTACATACGTTCACACAGACAAGCCATAAAGGTAATCTGTTTCCAAGGTTCTAACTTCTCAAGACGAAGTTGGAGCGGATTCTGTAGCATAGGGACTCGTTAGTTGCAGAAAAATACAGCGGAAGTGTACTTGATAACCAGAACGGAAAAAAGGAAAGCTGATGAACAATTTCACCCATAAGCTCTACATTCTTACCGAGAATGATGACAAGTACCTTCAACTCTTTAAAGAGCTTAGTCTGCCAAATATAGAAATCACAACTAATAAAGCTCACGCGACGATATTATTAGCTTCTCCACCCAAAGCCGCTCAGCAAATCGATGAGTTTGACAGTTTGGAGTGGTTTCAATCCGTCTATGCAGGTGTAGATGCCATTGTGCCAAAGTTACTCGATAAAGACGTTTACCTGACCAATGTGAAAGGTATCTTTGGCCAACAAATAGCGGAATATGTATTGGGTTATCTACTACAGCACTATCGCGACTTTAACCAATACGCAGCAGACCAAACACAACACGCTTGGCAACCTCAGCCTTACAAATCGATTCAAGACCAAGTCATGGTAATACTTGGTACTGGCTCTATTGGTAAACATCTCGCTAAAGTCGCGAAAGCTTTTGGTATTAGAACCATAGGTGTCAATCGAAGTGGTATTCCAGCCATGAACTCGCCGTTCGACGATACCTATCATGTACAAGAGCTCGACAACGCACTTATCCGTGCCCATATTGTCGTCAATACCTTACCGAGCACCCCTGAGACTTATCACCTGCTAAATCAAGACACACTAAACAAATGCCATGACGTACTGCTATTTAACGTAGGTAGAGGAAGTGTGTTGTGTGAGAAAAGTTTACTCAATGCCTTAGAGCATGACTCCTTAGAACATAGTGCAGTGCAGCATGCGTTTCTTGATGTATTTGAACAAGAGCCGCTATCAAGCGAACACCCCTTCTGGGAACATCCGCAGGTAACGCTAACGCCACATGTTTCAGCACTAAGCCAACCCGAGGCCGTCATAGAGATCTTTGCCGAAAACTACCAGCGCTTAACAGATGGCTTTCATTTGCTACACGAAGTGGATTTAGAGAAAGGCTATTAATGCTAGAGCAGTTATTACAACAAGTTAGGGAATGTAAGAGGTGTGAGACTGAATTGCCGCTAGGTGCAAACCCTATAATTCAAGCAAGTGAACAAGCTAAGCTACTGATCATTGGCCAAGCGCCAGGAACTCGAGTACACCAAACATCGATACCTTGGAATGATCCTAGCGGCGATAGGCTGCGAAAGTGGCTACAACTCTTCCCAGAGCAGTTCTATGACCCTAAGCAAATAGCAATAATGCCAATGGGTCTTTGTTACCCGGGCAAAGGCAGCAGCGGCGATTTACCGCCCAGAAAAGAATGCGCGCCATTATGGCATCAAAAACCACTAGACCACCTACCCAATGTCGGTATGACACTGCTAATTGGTCAGTACGCCCAGAATCATTATTTAGATGATAAACCTAAGACACTTACAGAAACCGTCCGCCAGTGGCAACGATGGGCACCTCAATACCTTCCTCTACCCCATCCTTCTCCACGAAATACACTGTGGTTAAAGAAAAACCCTTGGTTTGAAGAAGAAGTCATCGCCTATATACGCCAATACGTCCATCAGCACTTAAATAGTTAACCCAATACAACCGCTATAGATATAACAAAGCCCTGCTAAGACTAGCAGGGCTTTGTTATGAATAAGCACCGAAACGATCTAGAAAGCAAAACCTCTGACCAATTCTGTTTGCTTAAAAACGACAAAACCCAGTCCGAAGACTGGTTTTCTAAATAAGTGGCAGGTCGGCTGGGCTGGCATTCCATTGGACTCGCGCCCGATCGGGACTCATTTGCTCGTAGAGCAAACTAGTACAATGCAAACGAAAAAGCCCTAGCATTTCTGCTAGGGCTTTGTCTTAA
>NZ_JAPPTI010000016.1 GCF_027587025.1 Vibrio sp. LaRot3
CGTTTGAGCTTCGCTCGAAACGGACGGCCATTTTAGCGAGTTAAAGTTTAGTGTCAACCACTTTTTTCAAACTTTCTTTCAAGCATTTTGCTTGGCTAATTTGACCTTGCTAACTCAGCTCTCGTTTCTTTCGAAGCGTTGCCGTGTCAGCGAGGGGGCATTATAGAGATCACGTTTTACTTGGCAACCCCTTTTTGCAATTTTTCCGCACTTTTTGATTGTTCGGTTAATTGTTAGTCGAAAAGCGCCAAAACAAGCAGTTTTCTTTACAATTCTTTAAACTTATTGGCAAATAGAGTCACTTTTTCCCAGTTAGTATACTCAACTTCTTTACTGGTATCTGTCTCTCCCCCAGTCATGCTCATAATGAATTTAATCATTGTTCTATCAAACCAACTATAACGTGGGTAATAAAGAGCACCGGCAAATACGCCAATCAATGGAGGCTGCCAAGGAGAAAGTGTTAGAAACTTCTTAATGTAAGCACTGCCTTCTGGGGTATCTTTCCCTTGGTCTTCTTTTCGCGCGGTAAGGTTAACGCAAAAGAACGCCACCTTAGCGGACTGCAACTGAGCAAGATTCGCATCTATATATTGATACAACTTCTTGTTCAGTCTGCCATATCGAATAGACGCGCCGACCAACACTCGCTCATATTGCTTGAAGTCGATGACAGGTAATTGATGAAGGTCTACCAAATCACATTCAAACTCTGGCAACTGTTCGTCTATATAACGAAGGATTTTTTGAGTTTGGCCTTCTCGAGATGAATAAAGAAATAGTGCTTTTTTCACACGGCTTCCTTAGCTACGCCAAAACGTTGGAGTAAGCAGAATTAATAACGTAAAGATCTCTAAACGACCAAATAGCATCGATACAACCAGTACCCATTTTGCTTTATCGTTTATTTCACCAAAGTGCAGCGCAACCTCTCCTAAGCCTGGGCCTAGGTTGTTAAGCGTCGCTGCGACCGCTGAGAATGCACTTAGCTCGTCCATTCCGGTGGCAATCAATGCCAACATACACACAACAAACACTAGTGCGTATGCAGAAAAGAACCCCCACACCGCATCAACAACTCGCTGCGATAGCGCACTACCACCGACTTTAATGGTATATACCGCTCTTGGGTGAACCAATCGTTTTAGTTCACGAGCACCTTGTAGGGTTAGTAGCAATATACGAATAACTTTCATGCCACCACCTGTTGAACCAGCACAGCCCCCTATAAAAGAAGAGAACAGTAGCAATACAGGTAAGAATAGAGGCCATTCTGCAAACCCTGTTGTCGTGAAACCAGCAGTCGTCGATATTGATACTGTCTGGAATAACGCCTGATCAAAGGCATCATAAACCGAATCATAAGAATGATGATTTAGCAGCATCAAAAAACAGATTAAGAATAGCAGCGCCTGAATAAAGAAGAAGGCACGAAATTCTGGGTCTTTCCAGTAATACTTAGGATGCACACCACCAGAAGCAAAGGCGGCAAAGTGAAGTGAGTAGTTACATGCAGATATCAACAAGAACACTACCGTGATCATATTGATAGCATAACTGTCAAAATACCCCATGCTGGCATCATGAGTTGAGAAGCCACCAATCGCAATAGTAGAGAAGCTATGTCCAATCGCATCGAATGGCGTCATACCTGCAAGCCAAAACGCTGCCGCACAAGCAATAGTTAAACTCAAGTAGATATACCAAAGTGCCTTGGCTGTCTCTGCAATTCTTGGCGTCATTTTGCTGTCTTTTACCGGCCCAGGAATCTCAGCACGGTATAGCTGCATACCACCGATACCCAGAACCGGAAGAATGGCTACGGCTAAAACGATGATCCCCATACCACCAAACCATTGTAGGAACTGTCGGTAAAACAAAATGGCTTTTGGTAGATGGTCTAAGCCAACGATAACCGTCGCCCCAGTTGTCGTCAGTGCGGAAAAAGATTCAAAGAAAGCGTCGGTCACCGAGATATTTGGGTTATCCGATAACAGGAATGGCAACGCACCTGCACTGCCAATTACCGTCCAGAATAAAACGACGATAAGAAAACCATCACGTGCTTTTAGCTCATGCTTGTGGCGTCGGTTTGGGAACCAGCACACTACACCGCAGAATAGCAGCACAAAAAAAGTGGTAACAAAAGGCACACCCGCGCCATCTCGGTAGATAAGCGCTACCAAGGCAGGTGCAAGCATAGAAACACTAAATAGGGCGAGCAACAGCCCTACGATGCGAATAATAGATCGAAATTGCATTAGCTAATGATGTACGAAGCTCGGCTTCTGACTTCCTTTTAAATCCCTTCCAGTGAAGTCAAGATAGCTTTCGCGCCACTCTTATTCACTATAGTTTGGCGAAACGCCTCTAATTGTCGAAGCTCAACTTCTAATATCAGTTCGACGTCATCACTATATATTGCCTCAATTTCTTCTACACCGAATTGACTGTAAAGAGATTGTGCGACAGGCATAAAACCATAGTCTAACTGGAGCTTTACTTTAGTGGTGATTTTTTTCTCTATAGTTTGAAGCTGCTTAAGCGCCTGCTGAACTCCACCGCCATAGGCTTTTACTAAACCACCGGTGCCAAGCTTAATTCCACCAGAGTAACGAGTAACCACCGCAGTGAGCTCCCCGACTCCTGAACCTGATAACTGAGCCAAGATAGGCTTACCTGCCGTTCCCGACGGCTCACCATCATCACTAAAGCCCCATTGCATTGAATCTTCTGGTCGTCCTGCTACAAATCCCCAGCAATTATGGCGTGCATCAGCGTGCTTCTGTTTTACATGTTCAATAAACAGCTTTGCTTGTTCGATAGATGGCGTATGTGCGAGATGAGTAATAAAGATGCTTTTCTTTATCTCTTCTTCAAATGTGACCGAATCAGCAGGGATTAAATAGGGCTTGTCATTCATGGTTTAGCTTGGTTTCTCCGAGAACCAGCTAAGTTTATCACGAGCGAAACCTAAAAAGCGCGAGTTATATACAAATCACAATGTTAAACACTTGTTTAAAAATTGTATTGAAAATAAACAAACTGAGGTCCACACTAAGATAACTGGTCCTACCAGAACAATAACAACGACAATTAATCGCTACCAATAACGTAAATGGTATGTCACGGAGATAGACAATGATTTACCAAGCCAACAGCTTATATATAAAGGAAGTCAAAGATGGCATTGCCGAACTCTGTTTCAGTTCTCCTCAATCTGTAAACAAGCTCGACCTTGCAACGCTTAAGTCTCTAGATGAATCTTTGGATGTATTAAATCAATCATCGAATATCAGAGGATTACTGCTCACTTCAGATAAAGATTCGTTTATTGTCGGAGCCGACATTACAGAATTTCTCGGTTTGTTTGCCAAGCCGGAGGAAGAACTCGATCAATGGCTTCAATTCGCTAACCAGATTTTCAGCAAACTGGAAGATTTGCCATTCCCTACAGTATCAGCACTAAAAGGCCACACATTGGGTGGCGGATGTGAGTGTGTACTTGCTACCGACATTCGCATTGGTGATAAAACCACCAGCATTGGATTACCAGAAACCAAGCTAGGCATTATGCCTGGATTTGGCGGTTGTGTACGCCTACCGCGTGTGATTGGTGCAGACAGCGCAATGGAAATCATCACGCAAGGTAAAGCGTTCAGAGCAGACGAAGCATTAAAAGTCGGTTTGCTTGATGCCGTGGTTGAAAATAACGCTTTATATCAATCAGCGCTGACCACTCTTGAACAAGCGATTGAAGAAAAAGTTGATTGGCACAGCCGACGTCAGCAAAAAACATCTGCCCTGACGCTGAGCAAAATGGAAGCAACCATGAGCTTTACCATGGCCAAAGGCTTAGTGGCACAAAAAGCAGGCCCACACTACCCTGCACCAATGACAGCGGTAGTCGCTATTGAAAAAGCGGCGTGTTCAGCACGACAAGAAGCATTAGATATTGAAAGAAAGCTATTTATTAAGCTGGCCAAGTCGGATGAGGCGCAAGCTCTCGTTGGATTATTTCTCAATGACCAATACATAAAAGGACTGGCTAAGCAGGCAGCTAAATCGGCCAACAAGGCAACTGAACGCGCAGCAGTGCTTGGTGCTGGAATTATGGGTGGCGGCATTGCTTATCAATCGGCACTAAAAGGTGTACCTGTATTGATGAAGGACATCTCTCAAGCATCGCTAGACTTGGGCATGAGCGAAGCATCAAAACTACTCAATAAGCGCCTACAACGAGGCCGAATTGATGGCTTTAAAATGGCCGGTATTCTCGCATCTATTACACCAAGTCTGCATTATGCAGGCATCGACGATTCTGATGTGATTGTTGAAGCTGTCGTAGAAAACCCTAAAGTAAAAGCAGCAGTTCTAAGTGAAGTGGAACAACACGTCAGCGAAGATACGGTCTTAACATCAAACACTTCAACCATTCCGATTAACTTACTCGCCAAATCACTCACTCGCCCAGAAAACTTCTGCGGTATGCACTTTTTCAACCCAGTGCATCGTATGCCTTTGGTCGAAATCATCCGTGGAGAACATACCTCAGATGAAACTATCAATCGTGTGGTTGCTTACGCAGCTAAAATGGGCAAATCGCCGATCGTAGTCAATGATTGCCCAGGATTTTTCGTCAACCGTGTGTTATTCCCATATTTCGGCGGATTCAGCAAGCTTCTAACTGACGGAGCGGATTTCACTCAAGTAGATAAAGTGATGGAACGTCAGTTTGGTTGGCCAATGGGCCCGGCTTATCTTTTAGATGTGGTAGGGATTGATACGGCTCATCACGCACAAGATGTGATGGCTCAAGGTTTTCCTGATCGCATGGCCAAACAAGAGAAAGACGCCATTGACGTGCTTTATCAAGCCGAACGCTTTGGTCAGAAAAACGGCTTAGGCTTTTACCAATACACACTCGACAAAAAGGGCAAACCCAAAAAAGCGCTTTCTAAAGATGTGTTCACTCTATTACAAAACGTTAGCAGAGAGGCACAGCCATTTAGCGATCAAGAAATTATCGAACGCATGATGATTCCAATGATTAACGAAGTGGTTCTCTGCTTAGAGCAAGGCATTATTGCGTCCCCACAAGAAGCCGACATGGCATTAGTCTATGGCTTAGGCTTCCCTCCATTTAGAGGCGGTGTGTTCCGCTATCTTGATCATATCGGCATTAGCAACTTTGTTACGATGGCGAGTAAGTACCAATCACTTGGCGCTTTATATCAAGTACCACAATTGCTAACTGACATGGCCGAGAAGAATGAAAGCTTCTACGGTGCACAAGCTCAAAGTTCTATTTAGGAGGAGGACAAAATGACTATCAATACAAGAAGTGTAGTAATTGTGGACTGTCTGAGAACTCCTATGGGACGCTCCAAAGGTGGCGCTTTTCGTCATACTCGTGCAGAAGATCTCTCTGCACATTTAATGAAAGGAATATTGGCACGCAACCCACAGGTGAATCCGCATGAGATTGAGGATATTTACTGGGGCTGTGTACAACAAACCTTAGAACAAGGCTTTAATGTGGCACGTAATGCCGCGTTACTTGCTGGGTTACCCATTGAGATAGGTGCTGTTACGGTTAACCGATTATGTGGCTCGTCGATGCAAGCTTTACATGATGGTACGCGAGCTATTATGACAGGCGATGCTGAAATCTGCTTAATTGGTGGTGTGGAACATATGGGTCATGTACCGATGAATCATGGGGTCGATTTTCATCCGGGGATGTCTAAAACCGTCGCAAAAGCGGCGGGCATGATGGGCTTAACCGCGGAAATGTTAGGCAAGCTGCATGGTATTAGCCGTGAACAACAAGATGAGTTTGCTGCACGCTCACACGCAAGAGCACACCAAGCAACACTTGAAGGCCGATTCAGCAATGAAATCCTCCCAACAGAAGGCCATGCCGATGATGGGACATTGACCTTACTCGAATATGACGAAGTGATTCGTCCAGAAACCACAGTAGAAGGTTTAGCTCAGCTGCGCCCTGTATTCGACCCTGCTAATGGTACCGTTACGGCAGGTTCTTCTTCTGCCTTATCTGATGGCGCTTCAGCTATGCTGATCATGAGTGAAGAGAAAGCGAAACAACTTGGTTTAACTATTCGAGCCAAGGTGAAAGCGATGGCGATCGCTGGCTGTGATCCATCCATCATGGGGTATGGGCCCGTGCCAGCAACTCAAAAGGCGCTTAAACGTGCCGGGCTATCAATCGAAGATATGGATGTGGTTGAATTAAATGAGGCATTTGCCGCGCAATCACTGCCTGTCGCCAAGGATTTAGGGCTACTCGATGTGATGGACGATAAAGTAAACCTAAATGGCGGTGCGATTGCTCTAGGCCATCCATTGGGTTGTTCAGGTGCACGCATCTCGACCACACTCATCAATTTGATGGAAGCGAAAGATGCCAAGTATGGCTTAGCGACCATGTGTATTGGTTTGGGCCAAGGTATTGCGACCATTTTCGAGCGACCATAAACCGAGAACGAAGAAAGATCGCCAACATGTTTGGCGATCTTTTTATTTGCTCATTTTAGGATCTTAACCAGTCGTTATATAACTGTTCACTTGAACCTAAGTAATCGACCATCCATTCGATCATTTTATGGTTTTCATCTTTACGCCAAACCAAGCAGCAATGACTGAGCGGCTTTTCTTCTGGCAAAATCTTCTCCACCAGCACGCCTTCTTCAATCAATGGCGCCGCGATATGGCGTGGCATATAACCGACCCCAACACCGTTTTTTACGCATTCAATGGCGCTATACCAATTAGGTAATAATAGCCGGCGCTGTTTTGGGAAATGCACAGTGTGTCGTTTGGGTAACACGCTTGACGTATCATCTAAACAAATCGCTGGGAACTGGCTAACAAACTCTTCCGTTAGCGTCTGTTCTCGCACGCAAGGATGGCATGAAGACATGACAAAAGCCCAATCTAGAATGCCCATTTCCTTGACTTCAAAATCACCGCCAACCGGAATAGCAGCCGTTGCTCCAATCACAATATCCGCTCGACCTTGCGCAATGGCCTCCCATGAGCCATTGAATACTTCCATGTTGATTTGCAGCTCGGCGTGTTCAAAGGTTTGATAAAAGGCTTCGATCATCGGTTTCATCTGATCAAGGCGAACCACATTATCCAAGGTTAAACGTAACGTTTTTTGCCAACCATGCGCTGCACGCCGAGTCTGACTTTTGACTTCTTCCATTTGACGCAGCATCGCTCTAGCCTCAGCCAAGAACACTTCACCAGCAGGTGTGAGCTCTACTTTTCTTGGTAGACGCTTAAACAAAACAACATCTAAATCTTGTTCCATTTGACGAACGCTATAGCTGATCGCTGACGGAACTTTATGTAATGTCTCTGCGGCAGCGGTGAAACTACCCAGCCGAGCAACAGTGTCAATCATCTTCAAAGATGTGCGGGAAAATACGCTCATAGCAACCTGTTAAAAATTAACCTTTCAAAAAATTTGATTGATAACTACAAATATTAACGTTTCATTTTATAGAAAGCCAAAAATAGAATGAAAAGGCAAACAAAAGGGCTGGCGCCAGTAGATAACAATGTGTGAATTTTTTTGAACGGAAATACGATGAAAGTATCCAAACTACAGCTGTTTTATCTATCAGCACTTTCTATGCTTGGCTTCATTGCCACTGACATGTACTTACCAGCATTTAAAATGATGGAAGTCGACTTTGCTACCGGGCCAGAACAAATTGCGCTTTCACTAACGGTCTTTTTGGTGGGTATGGCAAGTGGTCAGCTACTATGGGGCTTAGCCTCAGACAAATTTGGCCATCGCAACACGCTTGCTGTTGGCTTAGTGTTATTTACCCTGTCTTCACTTGGCCTCGCATTTAGCGACCAAGTATGGCAATTACTTACACTACGCTTTATTCAAGCTATTGGTGTATGTGCACCAGCGGTAATTTGGCAGGCGATGGTCATCAAACGCTACTCAAGCTCTAGCCAACAGATTTTTGCGACTATCATGCCTTTAGTTGCGCTATCACCGGCTTTAGCACCACAGCTAGGGGTGTTGTTGGCACAAAATCTTGGTTGGCATAGCATCTTCTTTGCTTTAACCGTCATGGGTATCTTGCTGGTTATGGCTACGATGGGTCAACAAACCGATGCAGTTGAAGAGAAGCAAACTTCAATTAGCAGTGATATTCGCGCGCTCATTAGCTCAAAAACCTATTTAGGTAACGTGATGATGTTTGCGACTGCATCTGCGGCATTCTTTGCTTACCTAACGGGTATGCCAGAAATTATGGCTCAGCTAGGCTATGACAGTAACGATATTGGCCTAAGCTTCATTCCACAAACGATCGCCTTTATGGCTGGTGGTTGGTTAGGCAAAGTAGGTGTAGCAAAATACGGCGATGAAAAAGTATTGCGTCAACTGATTGGTCTATTCAGTGTTGCTTCACTACTCATCTTTGTAGCGTCACAGTGGCAGCTCACTTCGATTTGGCCAATTCTAGCGCCATTTTGCTTAATTGCTGTGGCTAATGGTGCGCTATACCCGATTGTAGTAAACCGCGCGCTAGCGAGTGCTAAACAAAGCCCTGCAACGGCAGCAGGTTTACAAAACAGCTTACAAATCAGTGTGAGTAGCTTATCGAGTGCACTGGTAGCCATGCTGGCAAGCCAAGCTCAAATGGCAACAGGTATTGCGATCATCATCTGTATGGGTGGTTTATGGATTGGTTATGTGGTTTCAAACCGCGAACTGTCACAGCACTTCACTGCACCAGATAACGCTCGCGTTGTGAGTGAAGATGAAGCTTAATCAGCCTCAAACCTAATCCCCACAAACAAAAAGAGCCACATATTGCGGCTCTTTTTGGCTATTCTTTTTTAAACAGAACTCGATATACAACGAAGAACATCGATGCTAGCAATAAGATTGGAAACCACGTATTGAACGCAAGTAACAAGTCTTTTTCTGATCCGCGGACAAATCCCGTCGAATCAACGAAACTTTCTACTTTCGCCAGCGATAGGTAATCAACCCAGATACTGACTAAACCCAACATTTGAATACAAGAAATAATGAAGAGGATTTTGTTTTGCCGACGGTTAGCGTTTTCTACCTTCCTTTGATACGAACGCTCGATGTACTCTTTAAACGAAGAGATGTAGTTGTTCACTTCATCTAAGGTTTCTTTGATAGTCCACTTAACTTCAATGCCTTTGAAGACCAACTCATTGTCAGATTCAAAGTACATTTTCATATCTTGGTTATGGATACGCACTAGCTCAAACTTATTGATGTAGCTATCAATCAGCTGTATTTCTCCACCATTGGTAAAGCGCCCCATTAACCGATCTCGATTTAATTCATCCATGACTGTTTTAAACGAGCTCACCGCATGCCACATAAACTGCGCATGATATTGAATCGGGAAAAAGCGCTCATAGTACTCTTGATCGCTACTCAAAATGGTATGGAAACGCCCATGGAAGACAAACTCCACTTCCTCATTTGAAAGCAATGTAGAAGCATTGTCTTGGACTCGTTCAGCCATCTGATTAGCATGCGTAATCATCGCGCGATACTTCGCTTTGTTCTCAAGCGAGATACCGTTGACCTGAACCGTAATATTACCGGTATTATTTAGGAACTTAGGACGATTATCTTCGGTCACTTTTCCGCCGTAGAGCAGCTTGGAAACCACACTCAAACAATGCTGGCGCACTTCTTTCATCCAAGTGCCTATTTCACTATCATCCTCTTCTTGCACCAACACATTGCGAATTGCGTTGTAAAAATTGTGCCTATCATCGTCATAATCAGTATCAGAAAACAGCTGTTCAAAGAATTTCTCTTCGATATCAAAACAAAACTCAGTCACTATGGAAATCGCAGACACCCGCTCATCATAGATAAGGTCAAACTTCGCCGAGTCTTTAACCAAAAATCGGGAAAGGTCATATTGCCCAAACACAAAATATTTTGGGTCACTAAAATCGACTCGCAGATACTTACTGCAAATCTCAGGTTTAGAAAGCAGGGAGTTAAAGTGCTTACTTCGGCGGTGAACCTTTTTGAATTCACGAATCCACCTGATCGATGGGATTTGATAGTTCGATTCTGCCACCTTGGCTTTAGAGATAACTTTAAAGGCTTCAACCGATATCTCCAGCGGCTGAACACACATAACAGTAAATATCGCCATTACAGATACTGCCCTTTTTCACCATTAACGTAACTGTCAGGTAGCCACTCTTTTCGGTAATCCACCAGCAGCTCTTCGCCTTTATCAATATCCCTTAATGTCACTAATTCTAAGGTATCAAAGTTAATCGCAATATTAGGCTGGCGATGATGGTTGATGTAACTGTACTTGGTTCTCAGACTGCGCACCATCAACTGGTCATCCGGCAAATACGTACATTCCATGAAAAAGTAATCTTGGTAGGGTTCGATTTTGGGTGCGATAAGCTGCTGAAGAGCACTGTAGTCAGCACGAGAAACCAACTGGCCATCAAGGCGACCAATAACTGTATTCTCTAGTTTTGATTGAGTTAGAAACAGGCCAAAGCCATGAGTGGGGGAAGGATTAATGATTGTGTCGGATATCGTATCTAATGTCGCCTGACGAACGAAATCGATGTCCTGTGTGATATTTGCCATGTTGCCACCTCATATCCGTATTGGCGTCTGCAATTAACAACTAATCTATCACAAACAATGAGATAGATTAGTTGCCTTAACGGATAATTTTGAGGTTTGGCTACTTTTTCGTTGGGCGCTGCCAGTTAGCGATTTTACGCTCTTTGGCGCGAGTAATAACGAGTTCACCTTCAGCAACATCTTTGGTTACTGTAGCGCCAGCACCGACGGTGGCGCCATTGGCAATGGTCACGGGAGCGATAAGTTGACTATCAGAACCAACAAATACGTCATCACCAATAATGGTTTTGAATTTGTTTGCGCCATCGTAGTTACAAGTGATTACACCAGCACCGACGTTAACACGTTGGCCGATTTCCGCATCACCAAGGTAAGTCAGGTGGTTCGCTTTCGAGCCTTCACCCAAACGTGCATTTTTCACTTCAACAAAGTTACCCACGTGCGAATCATTGCGCATGTCAGCACCTGGGCGCAGACGCGTAAATGGACCTACAGTACAGTCTTCACCGACCGTCGCACCTTCAATTACGCTGTATGGACGAACAATGCTGTTATCATCGATTTCACAATCTCTTAGTACACAACCAGCACCAATTACAACGTTATCACCGATAGAGACTTTACCTTCGATAATCACATTCACGTCGATTTCAACGTCCATACCACATTGCAATTCACCACGTAGGTCAAAGCGTGCTGGATCGCGCAACATGACACCTTGCTCAAGCAACTTCTGCGCCTGCATCGATTGGAACGCACGCTCTAGTCGAGCAAGTTGAGCACGGTCATTTACGCCTTCCACTTCAATTGCGTTTACCGGATGAACTGCTTCGACTGCGCGGCCTTCTGCGTGAGCCGCAGCAATAACGTCAGTTAGGTAGTATTCACCTTGCGCGTTGTTGTTGTTGAGACCAGACAACCAGCGCTTAAGATCACCACCTGTCGCAACCATTACGCCGGTGTTGATCTCTTTAATTAATTTTTGTTCTTCCGTTGCGTCTTTTTGTTCAACGATCGCAACCACAGGGCCATTGCGACGCACAATACGGCCGTAGCCCATTGGGTTATCTAGCACTACGGTTAACAGCGCGATACCGCCATTCGGCTGCGCTTCTAACAGGCTCTCGATGGTTTCCGTCGAGATCAATGGAACATCACCATAAAGCACTAGCACTTTTTCATCGTCTTCAAAACTTGGTGACGCTTGATCAACTGCGTGACCAGTACCCAACTGATCCGCTTGCAGAACCCAGTTAACCGGCTCTTCTTCCAATGCCGCTTGCATTTGATCCCCACCATGGCCATACACCAAATGGATATTTTGAGCACCTAAACCAGCACAAGTATCGATCACGTGTTTCGCCATTGGCTTACCAGCCAATGTATGAAGAACTTTAGGCATGTTGGAGTACATGCGCGTTCCTTTGCCTGCAGCAAGAATTACGGCACTGAATTTCATTAATTAACCTTTCGACGTCCAATTATTTGCGGCTTATTGTAAACACGATTCGCACCACTGTTAATGCTCACGGATGATTTACTGCCAATAAATAAACAAAAAGGCGGTCAATTGACCGCCTTTATCACACTTTAGACACCGTCAATGACAATTAACGGCGCTGCTTTGTCAGCTCGATAACACGTAGCTGAGCAATGGCTTTAGCCAGTTCACTGGCCGCTTGTGCGAAGTCCATATCGCCGTGCTGATTCTGGATTTGCTCCTCAGCGCGACGTTTTGCTTCTTCTGCCTTAGCTGCGTCTAGCTCTTCACCACGGATAGCAGTATCAGCCAGTACAGTCGCTGTACCCGGCTGAACTTCTACCATACCACCAGAAACATAAATGATTTCTTCGTGGCCGTGCTGTTTAACAATACGCACCATACCAGGCTTAATAGCGGTCAGCAGCGGCGTGTGGCCATGGAAAATACCAAGCTCACCTTCGCTACCGGTCACCTGAAACGTCTCAACACGACCTGAGAAGATTTGCTTCTCAGCGCTTACTACGTCTAGGTGAAAGGTTATTGCTGCCATATCGCCTCCTAGTTAGCCTTATAGCTTCTTCGCATTCTCGATAGCATCTTCGATCGTACCGCAGTACATGAAGGCTTGCTCTGGAATGTCATCGTATTCACCAGCTAGTAGACCTTTGAAGCCACGTAAAGTCTCTTTAAGAGGTACGTAAACACCTGGGTCACCTGTAAATACTTCCGCTACGTGGTAAGGCTGAGTTAGGAAACGCTCAATCTTACGTGCACGAGATACAACTTGCTTATCTTCTTCAGATAGCTCGTCCATACCTAGGATAGCAATGATGTCTTTCAGCTCTTTATAGCGCTGAAGAGTTTGCTGAACGCCACGAGCTACGTCGTAGTGCTCTTGACCAACCACTAGTGGATCAAGCATACGAGATGTTGAATCTAGTGGGTCGATCGCAGGGTATAGACCCATTGCAGCGATGTTACGGTTAAGTACAACCGTTGCATCCAAGTGAGCGAATGTTGTTGCTGGAGACGGGTCAGTCAAGTCATCGGCTGGTACGTATACCGCCTGTACAGACGTGATAGAACCAGATTTAGTTGACGTGATACGCTCCTGAAGTACACCCATCTCTTCTGCAAGAGTTGGCTGGTAACCTACTGCTGAAGGCATACGACCTAGCAGTGCTGATACCTCTGTACCTGCAAGTGTGTAACGGTAGATGTTATCAACGAACAGTAGTACGTCACGACCTTCGTCACGGAACTTCTCTGCCATTGTTAGACCAGTCAGTGCAACACGTAGACGGTTACCTGGTGGCTCGTTCATCTGACCGTAAACCATTGCTACTTTCGATTCTTCAGGCTTCTCAACGTTAACAACGCCCGCTTCCTGCATCTCAAAGTAGAAGTCGTTACCTTCACGAGTACGCTCACCAACACCAGCGAATACTGATAGACCTGAGTGTTGTAGTGCGATGTTGTTGATAAGCTCCATCATGTTAACGGTCTTACCTACACCAGCACCACCGAATAGACCGATTTTACCACCCTTAGCGAATGGACAAACCAAGTCGATTACTTTAACGCCAGTCTCTAGAAGCGCGATCTCATTCGATTGATCTTCGTAGCTTGGTGCTTCACGGTGGATAGAGTAAGTCTCTTCCGCGCCGATCTCACCACACTCGTCAATTGCGTCACCTAGAACGTTCATGATACGACCTAGGGTCTTAGTACCTACTGGTACTGAAATTGGAGCGCCAGTGTTTACAACTTCAACTCCACGACGTAAACCATCAGAGCTACCCATTACGATACAACGAACTACGCCACCGCCTAGCTGTTGTTGAACTTCAAGAACTAGACGCTCTTTCGATTCAGTTACGTTAAGAGCATCGTATACCTTTGGTACATCGCTCTGTGGGAACTCTACGTCGACTACCGCACCGATGATCTGTACGATCTTACCTGTAGCCATCGTTAATCCTCTAACTAATTAGTTTTACCTAAGCTTAAACCGCTGCAGCACCTGATACGATTTCAGATAGCTCTTGTGTAATCGCAGCCTGACGGGCTTTGTTGTACACAAGTTCTAGATCTTCAATCAGGTTACTCGCGTTATCAGTTGCAGCTTTCATCGCAATCATTCGAGCCGCTTGCTCACAAGCAAGGTTCTCAACCACACCTTGATATACCTGAGACTCTACGTAACGCACTAATAGCGTATCCAGTAGAGGTTTTGGTTCAGGCTCATAGATGTAGTCCCATGAGTGATCGCGCTGCATCTCTTCGCTTTCCGATTTAGGCAAAGGTAGCAATTGATCGATCGTTGGCTCTTGAACCATAGTATTCACAAATTTGTTGAATACTACGTATAGACGGTCCAATTCACCTTCATCGTATTTCTTCAGCATTACGCTTACAGAACCTATTAGGTCTTCAAGGCTTGGGCTATCGCCTAGGCCAGAAACCTGAGCAGCGACTTTCGCGCCACTGTTATTGAAAAAGGCTGTTGCTTTTGAACCAATTACCGCTAGTTCAACCTCAGCACCTTTCTCTTTCCAAGCCTGCATATCGTGGACAGCTTTTTTGAACACGTTAATGTTCAAGCCACCACACAGACCACGGTCTGTAGAAACGATGATATAACCAACACGTTTAGCTTCACGCTCTTCTAGGTACGGATGACGGTACTCTAGGTTTGCGTTAGCCACATGACCGATCACTTTACGCATTGTTTCAGCATATGGACGAGAAGCTTCCATTGCGTCTTGAGAACGACGCATTTTTGAAGCTGCTACCATTTCCATCGCTTTCGTAATTTTCTGCGTGCTTTTAACACTACCGATTTTATTACGTATCTCTTTTGCGCCGGCCATCGTTACTCTCCATTAGTTGGTGGCATTACTGCCACCGACCTATTACCAAGTTTGGGTTGCTACAAAATCGTCAGCGATAGCTTTTAGCTGCGCTTCGATTTCATCGTTGTAAGCACCAGACTTGTCGATCTCAGCCGCTAGTTCAGCGTTGTGACCGCGAGCGTACGATAGTAGAGCCGCCTCGAAATCTAGAACTTTGTTAAGTTCTACACCATCTAGGTAACCGCGCTCTACAGCGAAGATAGTTAGCGCTTGGTCAAATACAGACATTGGAGCGTACTGCTTCTGCTTCATTAGTTCTGTAACTTTTTGACCGTGGTCTAGCTGTTTCTTCGTTGCTTCATCAAGGTCAGAAGAGAACTGAGCAAATGCTGCTAGTTCGCGGTATGCAGCTAGTGCTGTACGGATACCACCTGATAGCTTCTTGATGATTTTTGTCTGAGCTGAACCACCTACACGAGATACTGAGATACCTGGGTCAACAGCTGGGCGAACACCCGCGTTGAATAGCTCAGTTTGTAGGAAGATCTGACCATCGGTAATCGAGATTACGTTAGTCGGTACGAATGCTGAAACGTCACCAGCTTGAGTTTCGATGATAGGAAGAGCAGTCAAAGAACCAGTCTTACCTTTCACTTCACCGTTAGTGAACTTTTCTACGTACTCTTCGCTTACACGAGCTGCACGCTCTAGTAGACGCGAGTGAAGGTAGAAAACATCACCAGGGAAAGCTTCACGACCCGGTGGACGTTTTAGTAGTAGAGAGATCTGACGGTAAGCTACCGCTTGCTTAGATAAGTCATCGTAAACAATCAGTGCATCTTCACCGCGATCGCGGAAGTATTCACCCATCGCACAACCTGAGTACGGTGCAAGGTATTGCAGCGCAGCAGATTCAGAAGCAGAAGCAACAACTACGATAGTGTTTTGTAGTGCGCCGTGCTCTTCTAGTTTGCGAACTACGTTAGCGATAGTCGATGCTTTTTGACCGATTGCTACGTAGATAGAGAAAATACCAGAGTCTTTCTGGTTGATGATTGCATCGATCGCCATTGCCGTTTTACCGATCTGGCGGTCACCGATGATAAGCTCACGCTGACCACGACCGATTGGGATCATTGAGTCAACTGACTTATAACCAGTTTGTACAGGTTGATCTACCGATTTACGGTCGATTACACCTGGTGCAATCACTTCTACAGGCGAAGACAGTTTTGCTTCGATTGGACCTTTACCATCAATAGGCTCACCTAGCGTGTTAACAACACGGCCAAGCATTTCAGGACCAACTGGTACTTCAAGAATACGACCAGTACCTGTAACTTTCATGCCTTCCTTAAGGTCGGCATATGGGCCCATTACAACCGCACCAACCGAGTCACGCTCAAGGTTAAGTGCTAGTGCATAACGGCCACCCGGTAATTCAATCATTTCACCTTGCATCACGTCCGCTAGGCCGTGAATGCGGATGATACCATCGCTTACCGATACGATAGTACCTTCATTGCGAGCTTCACTAACAACTTCGAATGACTCGATACGTTGTTTGATTAGATCGCTAATTTCCGTGGAATTAAGTTGCATGCTCCAATCCCCATTAAGACTGCAATGCATCGCTCAGGCGGTTCAAACGACCACGCGCTGAGTTATCGATGACTAAGTCTCCGGCTCGAATTATAACCCCACCAAGTAGGGTCTCATCTATACTGCAATTCAGCTTTACTTTGCGCTCAAGGCGTTTTTCAAGTTTGCTGCTAATGCCCGCTAGTTGCTCTTCAGAAAGTTCGCTTGCTGAAGTCACTTCAACATCGATTTCTTTCTCGTGCTCTTGTTTAAGAGCGAAGAACTGTTCGCTTACATCAGGAAGGGCCGCTAGACGACCATTCTCAGCCATCACCTTCAGAAGGTTTTGACCGTGCTCATCAACTTGTTCGCCACAAACACTAACAAAGATTTCAGCCAGTTTATCGGCAGAAACAGAACCACTAAGTAGTTCTTTTACTTGTTCGTTTTTCGCAACTTCAGCGGCGAAAGACAGCATTTGACCCCATTGGTCTAACTGGTCTTTCTCCACTGCAAAGTCGAAAGCTGCTTTAGCATAGGGGCGTGCGATAGTAGTCAAATCAGACATATGCGCCCCCAGACTTAAAGTTTTGCAGTAATGTTGTCGAGAATATCTTTTTGCGCTTCTTTATCGATAGAGCGCTCAAGGATTTTCTCAGCACCAGCTACAGCCAGAGTTGCAACTTGTTTGCGCAGTTCATCGCGTGCGCGGTTACGTTCTGCTTCAATTTCAGCTTCAGCTTGCGCAAGAATCTTTTGGCGTTCTGCCTGAGCTTCTGTGCGAGCTTCATCTAGAATTTGAGCTTGACGCTTATTGGCTTGCTCGATGATCTCAGTTGCTGTGCGCTTCGCTTCTTTCAATTGGTCAGAAGCGTTGGCTTGTGCTAGATCCAAGTCTTTTGCAGCACGTTCAGCTGCGTTTAGACCGTCAGCAATTTTTTTCTGACGTTCTTCGATCGCTTGCATCAATGGCGGCCATACATACTTCATGCAGAACCACACAAATAGTGCGAACGAGATTGCTTGACCTAGCAGAGTTGCGTTCATATTCACAACAGCTACCCCTCTATTTGGACTTAGTGTTAATCAATGACAAGCGCGAGCTTGTCTGAAGTTAAAAGTGATTAACCTAGTTGACCAACGAATGGGTTCGCGAAAGTGAATAGTAGTGCGATTACGATACCGATCATTGGAACCGCATCAAGTAGACCAGCGATGATGAACATCTTAACTTGTAGCATAGGAGCCATTTCTGGTTGACGTGCTGCACCTTCAAGGAATTTACCACCTAAAAGTGCGAAACCAATCGCTGTACCAAGAGAAGCAAGACCGACGATAATACCTACGGCGATTGCAGAAAAGCTCAGTAAAGTTTCCATTACTATCTCCAATTTATAGTTGTTGGCTTAGTGCCCAAATAAAAAGCTTTTAAAAATTAATGATCACTGTCTTCGTGTGCCATTGACAGGTAAACAATTGTCAACATCATAAACACGAAGGCTTGAATCGTAATAACCAAGATATGGAAAATAGCCCACGGTAGTGAACCCATCCATTGTAAATACCATGGTAGCATTGCCGCACAAAGAATGAATACAACCTCACCTGCGAACATGTTACCGAATAGACGCATACCTAGTGATAGAGGCTTCGCGAGTAGCGATACCACTTCAATAAGCAGGTTAAACGGAATCATTACTGGGTGATTAAATGGGTGTAATGCTAATTCCTTTGCAAAGCCACCTAGACCTTTCACTTTGATGCTGTAGTAGATCATCAGAGCAAATACGCCTAGTGCCATAGCCATGGTGATGTTCACATCAGCTGACGGTACCACTTTTAAGTATGGAATCCCGAGCCAATGCTCTGCTGGGTAAGGTAAGAAGTCGATAGGAACTAAGTCCATCACGTTCATCAAGAATACCCAACAAAAGATAGTTAGTGCTAAAGGCGCGATCAGCGGGTTGCGTCCATGGAACGTGTCTTTGACGTTTTCTGCGACAAATTCAACGATCATTTCTACAGCACACTGAAGCTTACCCGGTACACCTACTGTTGCTTTCTTCGCTACCTTGTAAAAAATTCCAAGGAAAATTAAACCAGTAAACCAAGAAAAAAACAGGCTATCGATATGTACATTCCAGAAACTTGCTTCATCCGCTACCAGACCTAGCTTAGCTAAAGATAGGTTTGATAAGTGGTGGGCAATATATCCGGATTGTGTTAGCGCTTCACCTGGCGCAGCCATAACTCATCCTATTTTTTGTTGTTAATGAATAGCACTGGCGCACAGATATTAATACCTAGAGCCAGTAAATAGGTTAGTTTTAGGGGAACAAGTTCCACCTGTATATACATGTAAACAATCGAAAATAGAACAACTGTAATTAGGATTTTTAGAACTTCACCCGTGTAAAAGGATGCCGCGACTTTCTTTGCTGCGCGTGCTCCACTAAACATGAAAGCACACAAAGCAAACACTGCATTAGCTACGACAAAAATGCCGCCACCAATCAATGCAGAAAGTCCCCATTGTAGACTTACAGTTGCAGCCATTCCCGCTGCCACTAACGTAACCGCGCCAAGCTGAATCATTAACAATTGCTTAGCAAGCTCTCGCCCTGGTCTAGCCAACGCAGTTACCATGTATTCGTACCTCTAGTAAATCCACAGCTATACATCTAGGCGCTGAGGAATTGGCAAAAATTATACGGTGAGTCGAACTGAATGCAATGAAAACACCGCAAAAAGTTACAATTTTGTTTACAAACCGACAACTTTTACACAAAAATTCGTTTTTTACATATATTGATTGAGATCAAGTATCTCACTTAGCTCTGTAACTTGGCAATCAATTGCGCCAACTTTTCAGGCTCATCAACATTTATAGTCACTTTAGCCTTGCCGCCCTTAGAACGCACAATTGCAACTTTAGCACCAAGCATTTCACTTAGTTTTTGTGACATTTGTTGTGTCTCAACGTCTTGTGGCACATCTTTTTGCTCAGATTGCGGCTGAAGACACTTTTTTACTAACTGTTCGGTTTGGCGAACCGTCATGTTTTTCTTCGCAACCTGCTGTGCAACCTCTATTTGCTGCTCACCTTGAAGCATGATTAGAGCACGAGCATGCCCCATCTCTAGCTGTTTCGTTGCGACCAACTGTTTCACATCATTTTCCAGTTGGTTTAGGCGAAGAATATTGCTCACGCTTGCGCGTGATTTACCAATTACGTCAGCCACCTGCTGGTGGGTTAAAGCAAACTCTTGTTGTAAGCGCTCTAAAGCTTGAGCTTCTTCGATAACATTCAGATCTTCGCGCTGAATGTTTTCGATCAGTGCCATTGCGATCGCCGCACGATCTTCAACCTTTTTGATCAAACAAGGTACTTGGGTTAAACCCGCTTTACGAGCTGCACGCCAGCGACGCTCGCCAGCAATGATCTCATATTTACCCATCTCAACCTGACGAACCACGATCGGTTGGATGATACCTTGCGATTCAATCGAAGCCGCTAGCTCTTCTAGCGCTTCAGGTTCCATATCTTTACGTGGCTGGTAAACGCCTGCGCGCAAACTGGTGATGCTTAGCTCAGTCAACTCACCATTACTTGAAAGCTCTTGGCTGTGAATTGCTGTTTGCTGTTTTTCTCGGGCTAGAGAGCTCGTCGAAAGAAGAGCATCAAGCCCTTTACCTAAACCACGTTTAGACATGATTTTGATTCCTTAGGTTAGTGTTTTATGCAGGGACTTCTTCACGACGAAGCATTTCACCGGCTAGGGCTAAATATGCTTTTGCGCCTGCTGAGTATTTGTCGTAGTACATTGCAGGCTTACCATGGCTTGGCGCTTCTGCAAGACGAACGTTACGAGGAATAACAGTGCGGTACACTTTGTCGCCAAAGTGCTTTTTCAATTGGTCGGATACTTCATTGGATAGCCGATTTCGAGGGTCATACATAGTACGCAGCAAACCTTCGATTTTTAGATTCTCGTTTACAACAGCGGCTAGCTTGCTAATGGTATCCATTAACGCGGTTAAACCTTCAAGTGCGAAATACTCACACTGCATTGGCACCAACACAGAATCTGCTGCGGCCATAGCGTTGATTGTAAGAAGGTTTAGAGAAGGAGGACAATCTATAAAGATGAAATCATAGTTATCGCGAACCGAGGCAAGCGCATGTTTCAAGCGTACTTCGCGTGCAAACACTTCCATCAGTTTGATTTCAGCCGCGGTGACGTCGCCGTTCGCAGCAATTAGGTCGTAATTGCCCGAGGTTTTACGACATACCACTTCTTCAAATGGTACATCTTCAACCAATAATTCATATGCCGTAGCGTCGACTTGATACTTATCGACACCACTGGCCATGGTTGCGTTACCTTGCGGGTCAAGATCGATCACCAATACCTTACGCTTAGTTGCGGCCATAGACGCAGCTAAGTTAATACAAGTTGTTGTTTTACCAACTCCGCCTTTCTGATTGGCAATGGCTACAATTTTTCCCACGATCTACCTCGCTATTAATCCTTGCGCGATAAGATTACTAGATGACGCTCACCTTCCAATTGAGGAACTTGCAAAGGTTTGATATCGGTCACATTACTCCACTCTGGGAGCTGCGCAATCTCATCCTGTGATAATTGCCCCTTAAGAGCAAGAAAACGACCTGTCTCCTCTTTAGGCAAGTGATGACACCACTCAACCATATCCACCATCGAAGCAAAAGCTCTACTTAGTACACCATCAAACTTCTCTTCAGGTTGATACTCTTCAACACGACTTTGAATCGGAGTCACGTTTTCTAACTTCAGCTCATGAACAACTTGCTTAATAAAACGAATGCGTTTGCCTAAGCTATCTAGTAAATCGAATGATTTATCTGGATTCATAATCGCCAAAGGAATACCAGGCAGCCCTGGTCCAGTGCCAACATCAATAAAACGCTCACCTTGTAAGTGAGTACTAACCACTATGCTGTCCAAAATGTGCTTTACCAACATTTCTTTCGGGTCGCGCACAGAAGTCAGATTGTAGGCCTTGTTCCATTTATGCAGCATCTCAACATAGCCAACAAGCTGTTCGCGCTGAAGCTCTGAAACTTCAAGTTCTGTTTGACCAATAAGTTGATCAAGCGTTTGACGTAACTGAGTCATTAAGCTTCCTCACCTTTCTTTAGAAGACCATGTTTTTTTAGATGTACCAATAGGATAGAAATGGCTGCTGGCGTAATACCTGAGATACGTGACGCAATACCGATGCTTTCAGGTTTCGCATCGCTTAGCTTCACCACAACCTCATTTGAAAGACCGCTCACTTTCGAGTAATCCAAATCAAACGGCAGTTTGGTGTTCTCATGGCGTAGAGACTTCTCAATTTCGTCTTGCTGACGCTTGATGTAACCTTCGTATTTCACTTGGATTTCAACTTGCTCTGCTGCTTGTTGATCATCGATAACGGGTTGGAATGCTTCAAGTCCAGTCAGCTGTGTATACGTGATCTCAGGACGACGCAGAAGATCTTCACCGCTCGCTTCGCGTGCCATTGGTGTTTTTAGCAATTGGTTAAGCGCATCGACGCCTTCCGATTTTGGATTCATCCACGTAGATTTTAAGCGCTGACGTTCAAGCTCAATATTCTCAATCTTTTGATTGAAACGAGACCAACGGGCTTCATCCACTAAACCAAGCTTGTATGCTTGCTCAGTTAAACGTAAGTCGGCGTTATCTTCACGAAGTAGTAAGCGGTATTCTGCACGTGACGTGAACATACGGTAAGGCTCTTTAGTACCCATGGTAGAAAGATCGTCAATCAAGACGCCAACATAAGCTTCATCACGACGCGGACTCCAGCCCTCTTTGTCTTGACTGAACAAACTAGCATTAAGACCAGCCATTAAACCTTGCGCGGCGGCTTCTTCGTAACCAGTTGTACCGTTAATTTGGCCAGCAAAGAATAGACCAGAGATGAATTTCGTCTCGTAGGTGTGTTTTAAGTCACGTGGGTCGAAGAAGTCATACTCAATGGCATAACCAGGGCGCACGATGTGTGCGTTCTCAAAACCTTTCATCGAGCGAACGATTTGCACTTGAACATCAAACGGCAAGCTGGTGGAGATACCATTTGGGTATAGCTCATGCGTCGTTAGACCTTCTGGTTCAATGAAGATTTGGTGACTGTTTTTATCCGCAAAACGCATCACTTTGTCTTCGATCGAAGGACAGTAACGTGGGCCAATACCTTCAATCACACCAGCATACATCGGGCTACGATCGAGGTTAGCACGAATCACATCATGAGTTTGCTCATTGGTATGAGTAATAAAACATGGAATTTGGCGTGGCTGCTGACTGCGGCTTCCCATGAATGAAAAAACAGGTGTTGGATTATCACCGTGTTGTGCTTCAAGTACTGAGAAATCAACAGTACGAGCATCAATACGCGGTGGTGTACCTGTTTTTAGACGATCCACTCGGAATGGTAATTCGCGTAAACGATCCGCAAGAGCAATTGACGGAGGATCGCCTGCACGGCCTCCTGAGGAGCTTTCCATACCAATATGAATCTTACCCCCAAGGAAGGTGCCAACGGTCAATACAACCGACTTAGCGCGGAATTTAAGACCCATTTGAGTCACAACTCCACGTACTTGATCATTTTCAACAATCAGATCATCAACGGATTGTTGGAACAAAGTGAGGTTATCTGTATTTTCTAGCACGTTACGAACATGCGCTTTGTACAAGGCGCGATCTGCTTGAGCACGAGTTGCTCTTACTGCCGGGCCTTTTGATGCGTTCAATGTTCTGAATTGAATACCAGAATGATCAATGGCTTGAGCCATCAAACCACCCATTGCATCCACTTCTTTGACTAAGTGACCTTTGCCGATACCGCCAATGGCTGGGTTACATGACATCTGACCTAAAGTATCGATGTTATGAGTCAATAAGAGGGTTTTTTGCCCTGTACGCGCTGATGCGAGTGCGGCTTCCGTTCCTGCGTGACCGCCACCAACAACGATGACGTCAAAGTTTTCGTGATAAAGCATGAACTGACCTCTGATATTCACGAGAGATGTAGACAGATAAAAGAGCGATATTCTACCTGCTTTCATGTAGAGAGAAAATCGCTTTTGTGTATTTTCATTTTAGGTGAGCAAAGTAAATATATATAAGATCTATATATATGATCTTTTATTGGATCTATTATTAAGATCGCCTAATTCTGTGGATAACTAAAAAATGATCAACAAGATCATGGATCTTATTTGGATCATATCATGTGATCTTACCTTGATCAGATCGAGGATTAACTGGGATCAAAATCGATGGTTATACACAGGGGGTCGCAAGGGTAAAAGTTATTCTTGGGATAACTATAGGTTAATCACCGGATAAAGTGATACTTATGCACAGTCTGGTTGATTAAAATATAAGCACTTAAACAGCGTGAGAAGTGGGATAACTATCCACAGAGAGGATTTTAGGTAAAAAAAAACGGCCAGCAAAGCTGACCGTTTACAGTATTTGGAAGGTTTAGAAGCGGTCAATATGTTGTTCTAACCAAGCTTCTGCTGCGTCTTCTGGCACCGGATGAGCCAAAATATCGATAGTAAAGCACTCTGTAAGTGCCGTTCCACCGATGTCCTCAAGTAGATCATGTGCGTGTTTACCCGCAGCACAAAAGGTGTCATAGCTTGAATCACCAATCGCAACGACAGCATATGTCACGTCACTCATCTTTGGTGGTGTGTCTTGAAGTGCTTGGATGAAAGGTTTGATGTTATC
Organism: Vibrio sp. LaRot3; assembly: GCF_027587025.1. GTDB lineage: Bacteria > Pseudomonadota > Gammaproteobacteria > Enterobacterales > Vibrionaceae > Vibrio. The sequence continues at coordinate 24,388 of NZ_JAPPTI010000016.1, forward strand.
CGGGTAGTCGCCCGCACCATGGGTTGAGGTAACGATAATCCAAGTGCCATCAGCGTTGATATTGGTGAGATCTGGCTGATTGTGAATTTCAGTTTGATGACCTTTTTCAATTAATAGATCACTGATGTGATCACCAACGTACTCTGCACCACCAAGGGTACTACCTGTAATTATGTGGATCATGCGGGTTCCTTTTGTTGATACCAATAGCAGCGCTAAGCGCGGTTGGTATAAACGCAGCGCTTGGCTGCGTAAGACTGTTATTTACCAATACAGAAGGATGAGAAAATACGTCCCAATAAGTCATCTGAACTAAACTCGCCAGTGATCTCATTTAGGTGTTGCTGAGCGATACGCAGTTCCTCTGCCAAAATTTCACCTGCCATATAGCCTTCTAATTGTTGTTGGCCAATGTCTAGGTGCTGCGCAGCTTTTTCCAGTGCTTCTAGGTGACGACGACGAGCCATAAAGCCGCCTTCGTGGCCACCAGCAAAGCCCATACACTCTTTTAGGTGGGTGCGTAGGGCATCCACACCTTGACCTGTTTTGGCTGATAAACGGATCAAAGTGGGTGAATTAACGTGACAGATCCCAAGGTCTTCACCGGTTTGATCCGCTTTGTTACGGATCACTGTCATGCCGATGCTATCAGGTAGACGATCTACGAAATCTGGCCAAATATCTTTCGGATCAGTCGCTTCGGTTGTGGTGCCATCCACCATAAATAATACTCGGTCAGCTTGAGCAATTTCATCCCAAGCTCGTTCAATACCGATTTTCTCTACTTCGTCAGAAGCATCACGTAGACCAGCGGTGTCGATAATATGCAGCGGCATACCGTCAATATGGATGTGTTCACGCAGTACATCGCGGGTTGTTCCGGCAATGTCAGTTACAATTGCCGACTCTTTGCCTGATAAGGCATTCAGCAAGCTTGATTTACCCGCATTTGGACGACCAGCGATAACCACTTTCATGCCTTCACGCATGATGGCACCTTGGTTTGCTTCTTGGCGAACCAAGGCAAGGTTATCAATAATGGTTTGTAAGTCTCCTGCCACTTTTCCATCGGCTAGAAAGTCGATTTCTTCTTCTGGGAAGTCGATCGCGGCTTCTACGTAGATACGCAAGTGAATCAATGATTCAACTAGGGTATTGATGCGTCCAGAGAATGCGCCTTGGAGCGATTGTAGGGCTGATTTAGCCGCTTCTTCAGAACTTGCGTCGATAAGGTCTGCTATTGCCTCTGCTTGCGCTAGGTCGAGCTTATCGTTAAGGAATGCTCGTTCTGAGAACTCGCCGGGTCTTGCAGTACGGATACCGTCAATCTTTAAGATACGCTTAATGAGCATATCCATTACTACAGGGCCGCCATGGCCTTGCAGCTCAAGAACGTCTTCACCAGTGAAAGAGTGCGGGTTTGGGAAGTAAAGAGCGATGCCTTGGTCAAGTTGATTGCCTTGCTCATCGGTAAAAGGCAAATATTCAGCGTAACGTGGACGCAGTGTTTTGCCGGTTACTTCCAATGCAACTTTTTCTGCCAGTGGGCCAGAAACGCGGATAATACCCACACCGCCACGACCTGGTGCGGTTGCTTGGGCGACAATGGTATCTGTAGTCATAAAAAGTGCCTGTGTTTAGCTGTGCCGCTTGGGCAATAAATATCAATTAGCTGAATTGTAATCAGCTCCAATAAAAAAGGCGACCTTTTGGTCGCCTTTGTCTTGGATTAGAACTTACTTAGTGTGTAAGCCTTTCTTTTCCAGAGCCTTGTAAATTAGTGACTGCTGGATAAGTGTTACGATGTTCGATACCAACCAGTAAAGAACTAGACCTGATGGGAAGAACAGGAAGAACACGGTGAACATGACTGGCATGAAGGTCATGATCTTCTGTTGCATTGGGTCAGTAACCGTTGTTGGGCTCATCTTCTGAATCATGAACATTGAAGCACCCATCAGTAGCGGCAAGATGTATAGCGGGTCTTGCGCTGAAAGGTCAGTGATCCAACCGAAGAATGGAGAGTGACGTAGCTCTACCGATTCCATTAGTGCCCAGTACAGTGCGATGAAGATAGGCATCTGTAGGATAAGAGGAAGACAGCCACCCAGTGGGTTTACCTTCTCTTTCTTGTACAGCTCCATCATCTCTTGGCTCATACGTTGACGGTCATCGCCAATACGCTCACGCATTGCTTGCAGTTTAGGTTGCAGCATGCGCATTTTCGCCATCGAGGTGTATTGCGCTTTAGTCAGTGGGTACATCGCACCACGAACGATAAAGGTCAGACAGATGATTGCTACACCCCAGTTACCTACAAAGCTTTGAATGAACGAAAGCAGTGTGTGTAGTGGTTTCGCAATGAACCATAACCAACCGTAGTCAACTACTAGGTCAAGGTGCGGCGCTACTTCTGCCATTTGGCTTTGTAGTTTAGGACCAACCCATAGTGTTGCGCTAAATTTCGCTTCGTCACCAGTTGCGATAGTCTTGTTAGGCATACGTACACCGATGTCAGCTAGGTTGCCGATCACGCGAGTGTAGATGTTGGTGTTTGGTGCGTCGTTTGGAATCCACGCCGATGCGAAGTAGTGCTGGATCATCGCTGCCCAACCTTGGCCATTAGCTAGGTTAAGAGACAGGTTACGATCTTGCATATCATCGAAGCTGTATTTCTTGTAGTTAGTGTCTTCAGTTGAGTAAGCACCACCGCGGTATGTTGGCATAGTAATGCTGCCGCCATCATCCATTACGTTTTGACGTAGGTGAGCGTACATACCGAAAGTCGCGTTGTTGCCAGAGTTGTTCACAACATCGTATTCAACTTTAACAGCGTAGCTGCCGCGAGTTAGGATGAATGTTTTGGTGTACTCAAGACCATTCGCTGCATAAGTCATCGGAATACGCAGTTCGTTTGCGTCGTCAGCCATTGTGAAGCTGTCAGCGCTTACTGCGTAGTTAGGACGGTTTGTGCTGCTAAGGTCGATGCCTTGAGGACCTACTAGACCACTTTGTGCAATGAATTGGTGACCAGCATCGTTCTTCAATAGTTCGAAGTTTGCTTCTGAGTCCAGTTCAGCATCGTATTGGTTTAGGTAAGCTTTAACGATATCGCCACCAACCGTATCAATAGACAGAGTTAGTACATCCGTTGTTACAGTAATAGCTTTCGCTGTTGCCTGTTGAGCTGGCGCTGGGTCGAGCTCGTCGGCAAAAGATGGTGCAGGTACAGTGCTGCTTGATTGAGCCTGTTCAACCGGCTGCGGTGCTGGGTTCTTTGCTACTTGCCATTGTTGGAACAATAGGAAAGAAACCAATGCTAGCGCGATCAACAGGATATTACGTTGAGAATCCATCGTTATTTATCTCTGTCTCGTTTTTGAACTGGTGGTACGGGGTCGAAGCCCCCATCACTTAAAGGGTGGCATTTTAATAGACGTTGGCCGGATAACCAACATCCTTTTACAAAACCGTGAGCTTTCAACGCTTCTATAGCGTAACTGGAGCAAGTTGGTTGGAAACGACAGCGCGGTCCGATAAGAGGACTAATAAGACCTTGGTAAAGTCGGACGAGGCCGATTGTTATCCACGCGAGGGGCGAGACAGTCGTTGCCATAGCTTGTCAAACAACTTGAACAATTCATCATTGCTTAAATCTTGCGCGCTTTTCTTGGCAATCACAACAAAATCTTTATTAGGAAGTTGATGTTGTTTGTTACGAAAACTTTCTCGTGCGAGACGTTTGAAGCGGTTACGACCAACAGCAGTTTTGATTTGCTTTTTCGGAACGGCTAAACCTAATCGAGGGTGAGATAGGTTGTTATTACGAGCAATGATGGTGAAATGAGGTGAGCCAGCTCGGTGAGCTTGCTGGAAGACATTTTGATAATGCTCGGGAGTTAACAAGCGTAACTCCCGATTGAACGCGTACGTATTCAAAATATTCTAGTGATTATTTTGACAGGCGCGCACGGCCTTTTGCACGACGTGCATTAATTACTTTACGACCGTTCTTAGTAGCCATACGTGCACGGAAACCGTGAGTACGCTTGCGCTTTAGAACTGAAGGTTGAAAAGTGCGTTTCATGTTAAATACCTTTACTGATCAGTAGTTTTAGGTTCTTAGTTAACCCGGCGTGGGCATTAATATCTTCTTTATATATAAAGAGGACAAACCGACGCCTCTCAACAAAGAGGCGGAATTGTAATCACACTCACAAATCGTGTCAACGATTCATGCATGTGAAATTCCGGTCGGGCGATTATACGTAGTGTGAGCAAAATCTCAAGGATCATACGATCCTTATGCTTGATCTTTACTCTATTCCCACTTGGTTAAGGAATTTTTTTAGCTTGGGATCTTGCGGGTTATCGAAGATTTCTTGCGGCGATCCCTGTTCAACGATATGACCATCAGCCATGAAGATCACTCTATCCGCTACTTCTTTGGCAAATTGCATCTCGTGTGTCACCACCAGCATGGTTTGATGCTGAGTCGCTAAGTGCTTCATTAAACTCAATACTTCACCGACCCATTCAGGATCGAGGGCGGAGGTTGGCTCATCAAACAATAGTAACTCTGGCTGCAATGCCATTGCTCGGCCAATGCCTACGCGTTGCTGTTGACCACCTGATAATGCCGCTGGGTAGCTGTCACCTTTATCGCCGAGGCCGATGTCATCTAGTATCTGTTGAGCGCGCGCTAATGCGTCGGCTTTTTTCCAACCTCGCACAGTCATTAAACCTTCAGCGATGTTTTGTCTTGCTGTCATATGAGCAAATAAAGCGTAGTTTTGAAATACAAAACCGGTTTTACGGCGTAGGGCGAGCACTTCAGCTTGAGTATGTTTTTCGCTGTTAACGCTGACGTCGTCAATACTGATCGTGCCTTGGTTGGCTTGCTCTAGAAAGTTAACGCAGCGAAGCAATGTCGATTTACCTGTACCACTAGAGCCGATAATAACGATAATTTCACCTTTATTGATTTCAAGATCAATGCCTTTGAGTACCTCGGTATCGCCAAAGCTTTTATGAATATTGTTTAGTTTGATCATCGTACATACGCCTTATTGAGTTTTTCTTCTGCCCAAATTTGTACCCGAGTTAAAACAACGACGACACCCCAGTAAATAAGGGCGACAGCTAAGAAGGCTTCGAAAAATTTAAAGCTTGATGAAGCTTCCATCTGCGCTTTGGCCATGATCTCCGCCACGCCAAGTGTGAAAGCGAGCGAGGTCGATTTAATCATATCGATGAAGTAGTTCATCAATGATGGCAGGGCAACGCGGGTCGCTTGCGGCAAGATAATGCGGCGCATAGCTTGAGAAGTTGTCATACCCACCGATAAGCTGGCTTCCATTTGGCTGCGATCAATACCGATGATTGCGGCGCGAATACTTTCCGCCATGTAGGCAGCAAAGTGCAGCGTTAAGCCGATAACGGCCGCGCTGAAAGCGTCTAATCCAACCAAAGCCGGGAAAACTTGTGGTAAGCCGTAGTAGAGCAAGAACAGTTGCACTAACAGCGGCGTCCCGCGGAAAAAGCTGATGTAGAGTTGACTTAACTGATCAAGCACTGGGAGGCGAAAAACACGTATATTGGCGATAACTACCGCTAAGATCAGTGAAAAGACCAATCCCCATGTAGCCATCTCCATGGTGGTGCCGAGATATTTGAGTAGAATCGGCATCAGATCCAGCATGTAATTAAAATCGAATCCCATAAACTTACCTAATTAGAGAAAATAAAAGGTGGAATAAAACATTCCACCTTAAAAACAACTTACTTAACTTTAGCCTTTGAACGAATATCTTGGGCTAGGGATAACCAATTAATGAGTGATGTCCGCACCAAACCATTTCTCTGAAATTGCTTTTAAAGTGCCATCTGCGCGCATCTCAGCGAGAGCTTTGTTAACGTCAGCTTGCAGGGCTTTACCTTTGTCGTTATCTAGGAATGGCCAAGCATTTTGAATGGTTTCAAATGGTTCACCCGCCAGTTGTAGTGGTAGGCCCGTTTTTTTGATCAGCTCTAGTGCTGATAGACGATCCATAATAAACGCATCTGCACGACCTAATGCAACATCATGCTCAATGCCTGTGTCGTAGGTTTTGATGTTGATCTTGCCGTCTTTATCGTAGCTACGCAGCAGTTGCTCGAAGTTTGAACCTAGGTTTACCGCGACTGTTTTTCCAGCTAAATCTGCCACACCTTTAATGTCATCGTTCCCTTTACGGACGGTGATTTGTGCTCCGTCTACCACATATGGGTCAGCAAATAGGTATTTCGCTTTGCGAGCGTCTGTCATGGTAATTTGGTTTGAAATCGTATCAATGCGACCGGTTTCTAGTAGACCAAACAAACCAGAGAAGTTTGCTGTTACGTATTCCACGTTGTAATCGTTACGTTTACCAATTTCATCCCATAGATCCACTTCAAAGCCTTGTAGCTTATCTTGTTGAACGAAAGTGAATGGGAAGTAGCGTCCAGACATACCGACTTTTACGTCTGTCGCGGCTTGTACTGTGGCTGCAGAGAGAGCGATAACTGCAACTGCAGCTTTAATCCAGTTTTTCATAGTGTGACTCCATGTAATTATGGGGATAAATACTACTGTTCTTGACTGAATTAGATAAATAACCAAGAGCAATAACCTAGATGGCTTAGTAATAAGTTTGTAAATAGAACCTGTTTAAAAGGTTAGACGTTGGAAAAAGAGTTAAGACGAAGGTGTGGATAACCTGATCGAAAAAACTTTCATTCACAGAGTTATCACCAATTTTAGGATCTGGCTGAAAATGGGCAAATGTGGATCAATGTGTGGGTAAAAAAGGGACGAGATGTGGGGATCTATCGAATTAAGTCGAAAATATTGTGAATAACTTAGATCTTATTCACTGGATCGTCGATCATTTGCTGGCGATCTCGGTTATCAACAGGTAAAATCGCCAGTCTTTTCCGATCTATTACTTCGAGTGGGGGCACTGTGTCATCTTCGCTTTGGTTGCAATGTTTGCAACAGCTTCAAGAAGAGCTACCAGCTACAGAATTCAGTATGTGGGTTCGTCCGTTACAAGCGGAGCTCAATGACAATACGCTCACTTTATTTGCACCCAACCGTTTTGTATTGGATTGGGTTCGCGATAAGTATCTCAACAGCATTAATCGTTTATTGCAGGAATACTGCGGTAACGATATTCCAAGTCTACGTTTTGAAGTGGGTAGCCGCCGTGTTAGTGCGCCTGCTCCAGCACCAAAGCGTACTCCTGCAGACGTAGCTGCAGAGTCTTCAGCGCCCGCGCAACTGCAAGCACGTAAGCCAGTACATAAAACTTGGGATGATGACGCACAAGCCGTTGCGAACATTAACCATCGTTCTAACGTTAACCCAAAGCATAAGTTCAATAACTTTGTTGAAGGTAAGTCTAACCAACTTGGTTTAGCGGCGGCCCGTCAGGTTTCTGATAACCCGGGCGCAGCATATAACCCACTATTCCTATATGGCGGTACAGGTTTAGGTAAAACTCACCTATTGCACGCAGTAGGTAATGCCATTGTGGATAACAAGCCGAATGCCAAAGTGGTTTACATGCACTCTGAGCGTTTCGTGCAAGACATGGTTAAAGCACTACAAAACAACGCGATTGAAGAGTTCAAGCGTTACTACCGTAGTGTTGATGCATTGCTTATCGATGATATTCAGTTCTTTGCTAATAAAGAGCGATCTCAAGAAGAATTCTTCCATACTTTCAACGCACTGCTTGAAGGTAATCAACAGATCATTCTTACCTCTGACCGTTATCCTAAAGAGATCAGTGGTGTAGAAGATCGTCTTAAATCTCGCTTTGGTTGGGGTCTAACGGTGGCTATTGAGCCTCCGGAACTGGAAACCCGCGTCGCTATTTTGATGAAGAAAGCAGAAGATCACCAAATTCATCTTGCGGATGAAGTGGCGTTCTTTATTGCCAAGCGTCTTCGCTCAAATGTTCGTGAGCTTGAAGGGGCGTTGAACCGCGTAATCGCGAATGCGAACTTTACCGGCCGTCCTATTACGATTGATTTTGTTCGTGAAGCGCTGCGCGATCTACTGGCTCTACAAGAAAAGCTAGTGACGATTGATAACATCCAAAAGACCGTCGCAGAATACTACAAAATCAAAGTTGCAGACTTATTGTCCAAGCGTCGTTCTCGTTCAGTCGCGCGTCCTCGTCAGCTTGCAATGGCACTGGCGAAAGAGCTGACTAACCACAGTTTGCCAGAAATTGGTGATGCATTTGGTGGTCGTGACCATACGACAGTGTTACATGCATGTCGTAAGATTGAGCAACTGCGTGAAGAGAGCCACGACATTAAAGAAGATTACTCGAACTTGATTCGTACCCTTTCTTCTTAATTCGCTGTATTCTAGTCAGTGGCTTTGTGGCAGTGATGCCACCGCAATAACGAATTTTAATAAGAGCGCATTATGAAATTTACCATTCAACGTAGCCACCTTTTGAAACCGCTACAGCAGGTTTCAGGTGCTTTAGGTGGTCGACCGACATTGCCTATTTTGGGCAACCTGCTTATCAAGGTTGAAGACAACACGCTATCGATGACAGCCACGGATTTAGAAGTGGAGCTGATCAGTCGAGTCACCCTAGAAGGTGACTTTGAAGCGGGTAGTGTGACCGTACCTTCACGTAAATTCCTTGATATCTGCCGTGGTCTTCCTGATGAATCAGTTATCACCTTTGTTCTTGAAGGTGATCGCGTTCAAGTGCGCTCTGGCCGTAGCCGATTCTCTCTATCAACATTACCTGCTAATGACTTTCCAAACATTGAAGATTGGCAAAGTGAAGTAGAAGTGTCACTGACACAAGGTGAGCTGCGTGCATTGATTGAGAAAACTCAGTTCTCAATGGCAAACCAAGACGTGCGTTACTACCTCAACGGTATGTTGTTTGAAATTGAATCGACAATATTACGTAGTGTCGCGACGGATGGTCACCGTATGGCGGTATCGCAAACTCAGCTAGGCGCTGACTTTGCTCAAAAGCAAATCATCGTGCCACGTAAAGGTGTTCAAGAGCTAGTTAAGTTACTAGACGCACCTGAACAGCCGGTTGTGCTGCAAATTGGTAGCTCTAACCTACGTGCAGAAGTGAACAACTACGTATTTACTTCTAAGCTGGTGGATGGTCGATTCCCTGACTATCGCCGAGTAATGCCGCAAACCACCACCAAAACGCTAGAAGCAAGCTGTGACGAATTGCGTCAAGCTTTCTCTCGTGCCGCGATTCTTTCGAATGAAAAATTCCGCGGCGTCCGAGTAAACTTAGCGGACAGCGAAATGCGCATTACCGCCAACAACCCTGAGCAAGAAGAAGCAGAAGAGATGTTGGATGTGAGCTTTGAAGGCGAAGCGATCGAGATTGGTTTCAATGTGAGCTATGTATTGGATGTTCTTAATACGCTGCGCTGTGAAAAAGTGCGAGTGTCTATGTCTGATGCCAATGCGAGTGCATTGATTGAAAATGCCGATGACGATAGCGCTATGTACGTGGTAATGCCGATTCGACTCTAGCATGCCGCTTACCCGTCTTATTATTCAGCAATTTCGAAACGTTAAAGCCTGTGATATTGAACTATCAGCAGGCTTTAACTTTCTTATTGGCCCAAATGGAAGTGGCAAAACCAGCGTGCTGGAAGCCATCTACTTGCTCGGCCATGGCCGCTCATTTAAGAGCTCGTTGACTGGACGAGTCATCCAAAATGAGTGTGATGAGCTGTTTGTACATGGCCGTTTTTTGAACTCGGATCAATTTGAGCTACCAATTGGCATTAATAAGCAGCGTGATGGCTCGACAGAGGTTAAAATAGGCGGTCAGTCTGGGCAAAAGCTTGCTCAACTGGCACAGGTTCTACCGCTACAGTTAATTCACCCGGAAGGGTTTGATTTACTCACCGATGGGCCTAAACATCGCCGTGCATTTATTGATTGGGGTGTGTTTCATACCGAATCGGCATTTTATGATGCATGGGGACGTTTTAAGCGTTTGAACAAACAACGCAATGCGTTACTGAAAACTGCGCGTAGCTATCGCGAGCTCAGTTACTGGGATCAAGAGATGGCTCGTTTGGCTGAGAACATTAGCCAATGGCGTGCTCACTATGTTGAGCTAATGACCGCCAAAGCAGAACAAATATGTCGCACATTTTTGCCAGAATTTGATATTCAATTGAAGTATTATCGTGGCTGGGATAAGGACACGCCTTATCAAAGCATCCTCGAAAACAACTTCGAGCGTGATCAATCGCTTGGTTACACCTTTAGTGGGCCAAATAAAGCGGATTTGCGCATAAAAGTGAACGGTACACCAGTTGAAGATGTGCTTTCACGGGGTCAGTTAAAACTGATGGTGTGTGCGCTGCGTGTCGCGCAAGGGCAGCACCTAACCGAAATGACCGGAAAGCAATGCATTTATCTCATTGATGACTTTGCATCGGAATTAGATAGTCAACGTCGTAAGCGCCTAGCGGACTGCTTAAAAGAGACGGGGGCTCAAGTTTTTGTAAGCTCTATTACCGAAAGCCAAATCGACGATATGAACGACGATAATGGCAAGATGTTCCATGTGGAACATGGCACAATAGAGCCAGTATAAATAGCGGAAGATAACTCATGTCTGAAAATTACGATTCATCGAGTATTAAAGTACTGAAGGGTCTGGATGCTGTTCGTAAGCGTCCAGGTATGTACATCGGCGACACGGACGACGGTACCGGCCTCCATCACATGGTCTTTGAGGTGGTGGATAACTCAATTGATGAAGCGTTGGCTGGTCACTGTAAAGACATCATTGTGACAATCCATGAGGATAACTCTGTTTCTGTTAGTGATGATGGTCGTGGTATTCCAACGGAAATGCACCCAGAAGAGAAAGTATCAGCAGCTGAAGTAATCATGACGGTACTTCACGCGGGTGGTAAGTTCGATGACAACTCATACAAAGTATCGGGTGGTCTGCACGGTGTAGGTGTTTCAGTAGTAAACGCACTGTCTGAAAAAGTAACCCTAACGATTCATCGTGGCGGTCACATCCATACACAAACTTACCATCACGGTGAGCCACAAGCGCCACTAGCGGTTGTAGGTGATACGGATAAAACAGGTACGCAAATCCGTTTCTGGCCAAGTGGTGAAACTTTCTCAAACACCGAGTTCCATTACGACATCCTAGCAAAACGTCTACGTGAGCTATCTTTCCTAAACTCTGGTGTTTCTATCATGCTTAAAGATGAGCGTGAAGAAGACAAGAGCGATCACTTCATGTTTGAAGGTGGTATTCAAGCGTTTGTTGACCACCTAAACACCAACAAGACGCCAATCATCGAGAAGATTTTCCACTTCGACTATGAACGTGAAGATGGCATCTCGGTAGAAGTGGCGATGCAATGGAACGATGGTTTCCAAGAGAACATCTACTGTTTCACCAATAACATTCCTCAGCGTGATGGTGGTACTCACCTTGCTGGTTTCCGTGCGGCCCTAACCCGTACCTTGAACTCGTTCATGGACAAAGAAGGCTTCTCGAAGAAAGCGAAGACAGCGACATCTGGTGATGATGCCCGTGAAGGTCTAACTGCTGTTGTATCAGTGAAAGTGCCGGATCCTAAGTTCTCAAGCCAAACAAAAGACAAGCTGGTTTCTTCTGAAGTGAAATCGGCGGTTGAATCTGCAATGGGTGAAAAACTGTCGGAGTTCCTAGTAGAGAACCCAACAGAAGCGAAGATGGTTTGTACTAAAATCATCGATGCAGCGCGTGCTCGTGAAGCAGCGCGTAAAGCTCGTGAAATGACTCGTCGTAAAGGCGCGTTAGACCTAGCAGGTCTTCCAGGTAAACTGGCAGACTGTCAGGAAAAAGACCCAGCACTCTCTGAACTATACATAGTGGAGGGTGACTCGGCAGGCGGCTCCGCAAAACAAGGCCGTAACCGTAAGAACCAAGCGATTCTTCCACTGAAAGGTAAAATCCTGAACGTAGAGAAAGCGCGTTTCGACAAGATGCTTTCTTCACAAGAAGTAGCGACACTGATTACCGCTCTAGGTTGTGGTATCGGTCGTGACGAATACAACCCAGACAAACTGCGTTACCACAACATCATCATCATGACCGATGCCGACGTCGATGGTTCGCACATCCGTACGCTACTATTGACCTTCTTCTACCGTCAAATGCCAGAGCTTATCGAGCGTGGCTATGTGTACATCGCTCAGCCACCGCTTTACAAAGTGAAGAAAGGTAAGCAAGAGCAGTACATCAAAGATGAAGACGCAATGAACCAATACCAAGTGGCACTAGCACTTGATAATGCATCTCTACACGTGAATGCAGAAGCGCCAGCGCTTTCTGGTGAAGCTCTAGAGAAGCTCGTTCAACAATATAACGCAGGCATTAAGCTGGCTGAACGTATGAGCCGTCGTTACCCACACGCATTGGTTCACGAACTCATCTACACGCCGCGTCTAACAGCAGAACAATGCCACGATGCAGCCGCTGTTGAAGCTTGGACTAAGCAGCTAGTTGAACAGCTAAATGCGAAAGAAGTAGGTGCTAGCCAGTACAGCTTCGAAGTAGAGCAACACGCTGAGCTTGGCCTAAATCTACCTAAAATTGTGGTTCGTACTCACGGTGTGACACATGATTACGCACTAAGCGTTGATCTGTTTAACTCGAAAGAATACGGCAAACTGGCGGATCTATCTGAAGCGCTAGACGGTCTAATCGAAGAAGGTGCTTACATCAAACGTGGTGAGCGTACTCAGCCAGTAGTAAGCTTCGTAGAAGCACTTGAGTGGTTGATTAAAGAATCACGTCGTGGCCTAAGCCTACAGCGCTACAAAGGTCTAGGTGAGATGAACCCAGATCAGCTTTGGGAAACTACCATGGACCCAGAAACGCGCCGTATGATGCAAGTAACGATTGAAGATGCAGTCGGTGCTGACCAACTGTTCACCACGCTAATGGGTGACCAAGTTGAGCCTCGTCGTAACTTCATCGAGGAAAACGCATTGAAAGTAGCTAACCTAGACGTTTAGTATTTTTGATACTTTGCTATTTCACTTAATTTCTGTGTCAGAGGTGCTCACATACCTTCGTATGCTCTGCGCCTCTTCCTTGAACTAAAGCGAAATAGCTTCGCCTCAAAACACTAAATTATTTTAAAGCACTGTCCTTTGGATGGTGCTTTTTTGTATTTGTAAGGTGTTGAAAAATAAAGGTGTGGAGAAATAATTTAAAATAATCCCTTGAAACTGATTTGAGCTATCCACATATCTAGTAGTGAAGAGGATGACTGTCTTGCTCAATAGAGAAGAAACAGATCTTCTGGAATCGCTGAATAGACATCGCTCAGGAGAGGATAATCTTGAAAGCACACAATTGAACTTGATTCATGTCTACGTCCCAGCGCTAAGAGAGCCCGAGGAGTAGTGAATGAGTCCCTTGGTCGGCGCCGACCTGTACAAAACAGATCCGCGTAAACTCACGACTAAGACTATTGCTTACTAGAGGATAGTATTATGAGAACTGTAGATTTCACTCCACTTTACCGCAACGCAATTGGCTTTGACCGTCTATTCAACATGATGGAAGCCAACACAGCCAAAAATTCTTCTGGCGGTTACCCTCCTTACAACATTGAGCAAAAAGACGAGAACAACTTCCGTATTACGATGGCAGTTGCTGGCTTCGCTGATGACCAGCTCGATCTGACTCAAAAAGAAAATATGTTGATTGTAAAAGGTGAGCGTAAAGCTGAAGAAGGCAAACAATACGTTTATCAAGGTATTGCAGAGCGTGATTTCGAGCGTAAATTCCAACTGGCAGACTACGTAAAAGTGGTCGGTGCAAGCATGGAAAATGGTCTGCTGCACATTGACCTAGAACGCGAAATCCCAGAAGCGATGCAACCGCGTAAGATTGCGATCAATGGTAGCAAGCTCATCGAAGGCTAAGTAACTATACTTAGTTAATCGGAGACAAAAGGCCTTTTTATAAAGGCCTTTTTTGATCGTATTAACTATAGATAAAGTTATTTATTGATAAAAATCATATATTTAAGTTGTCATTTTCTTTTGTTATTCGCGAGTTAGTTAAGTAGTAAAGACCGTGATTTTGTGAACATAAGTGGCAAATACACTAGGTTTTTTACATCGCTCAAATGGAAGAGATGTTTTTCTTTTCCATACTTTTTACAGTTTTTATTAATTGTAAAAAGGATATTCAATGAAATTTAAAAAGGCGGCCGTTACAGCAAGTTGTGTCTCTTTATTATTAGCGAGCGCGATGACAGTTCAAGCGTCTCCAAAAGGCACTATTTACCTGACTTTTGATGATGGCCCAGTTAATGCCACGATTCCGGTTTTAGATGTATTGAATGAAGCTGGTATTAAAGCGACTTTCTACTTCAATGCTTGGCACCTAGATGGTATCGGTGATGAAAATGAAGATCGCGCACTAGAAGCGCTTAAGTATGCGCTGGATACGGGTCATATGGTTGCAAACCACAGCTACAATCATATGGTTCATAACTGTGTGGAAGAGTTCGGCCCTAATAGTGCCGCTGAATGTAATGCCACTGGTGATCATCAAATCAACTCTTACCAAGACCCTGTGTTTGACGCCTCAATGTTTTCAAAGAATATTGACGTAAACAAATCCTATATCCCAACCATCGACAGTTATCCAAATTATAAAAAACACTTTGCTCGTTTACCTTATACAAATGCTTGGCGAGCAAGTAGGGAGTTACAATCTCATGGTTTGTGTGCCACTTCAGATGATCTCAAGCCTTGGGAACCTGGTTACGTATGTGACACTGATAACCCATCTAACAGCGTTAAATCCAGTATCCAGTTGGCAGACATTCTGTCAGGGGAAAACTATCTAATGCATGGTTGGGATATTGACTGGGCTCCAGAAAACTGGGGTGTTGCAGAGCCTGCTAACACACTTACTGATGCTGCTACTTTTTTGCAGTATGTTGAAAATACTATCAACACCTGTGCGCCTATTAATATTGAACCAATCAACTCTAAATCGCATGGTCATCCATGTGACAGTAGTCTGCGCCAAGACAAAGTGATTGCGCTAACTCATGACTGGCTGTTTGAAGATGGCCATCGTGGTATGGGTAGTAAAAACCTACCTAAGCTAGCGGAGTTCATTCGATTAGCGAAAGAGGCGGGTTATGTGTTTGATACCATCGATAACTATGCACCGGCTTGGGCAGTAGGGACAGCTTACGCTGAGTCTGAGCACGTTACTTACCAAGGCATTGTGTATAAGGCGGCAAGCGCGCATACCGCGCAAGCTGACTGGGCGCCATCTTCTACATCTACGCTATGGTTGAATGCCATGCCGACAACGCTTTGGACCGTAAATGTGGATTATAAAGTGGGTGACGAGGTGGCTTACAAAGGTGAGCGTTATGTTGTAGACGTGGCGCATGTATCCCAAGCTGATTGGACGCCAGATGTACAAAACTCACTATTTACTCTGTTAGTTGAGTAATTAATATCTTGCTGTAATGAGCGAGCCAAGAAATGGCTCGCTCTTTTTTTATTGCTCTAGATAAGCCTTCTTCACTTCTTCGGCTATAACAGCAATGCCTGCTTTCATTTTGTCGTCATCTTGAACGTAGTTCATACGCAGGCATTGATGGGCGTGATCCCATTCGTCTTCTTGGCCGATAAAGAAATATTCACCCGGAACAATCAGTACGCCTCTTGCTTTTAGGCGTTTATACAGCTCCATGGTGGTGATTGGCAGTTCATCAAACCATAACCATAAGAAAATCGCGCCCTCAGGCTTATGAATACGAAATCGTGAATCGGGTATTGCTTGTTGTAAGAGTTCGACAGCACGCAGTGATTTGTTTTGGTAAAACGGTTTGATGGTGTTTTCACTAAGTTTGAGTAAGTCACCTTGCTCAATCATATGATTAGCCATAGCAGGGCCTAAGCTCCCCGGTGCTAAGCTAATAATACCATTCATATTGGTCATCGCTTGGGTGACTTCTTCATTGGCGATAACAATTCCACAGCGCACACCAGGAAGGCCGAGCTTAGATAGACTCATGCAAAGGATGGTGTTGTCATTCCAAAACGGTTTCACATCTTCGAAGATGATGTTTGGAAAAGGCAGACCATACGCGTTATCGATAATTAATGGGATATTGTTGTCACGCGCGAGCTTATCGAGCTTTTGAATCTCTTCATCTGTCAGCACATTGCCCGTTGGGTTGGTTGGGCGTGATGCGCAGATCGCAGCGACCGAATCATCGACTTTTAATTGCTCAAAATCGACATGGTATTTAAATAGTCCGTTTTCTAATAGCTCGATTTCAGGGTGGTAAGAGATGAAGATATTCTCATCAATGCCCGCATCCCCATACCCAATGTATTCTGGTGCTAAAGGCAGAAGAATTTTTTTAAGTGATCCATCTGGCTGTTTACCTGCAAGTAGATTGAATAGGTAGAAAAAACCACTTTGGCTGCCATTGGTTAAACTGATGTTCTTTTCACTGATTTCCCAACCGTAAGCTTCTTGGAACAATCGAGCGAGTGCTTTTACAAAGCTGTCTTTGCCTTGTGGGCCATCATAGTTGGCAAGTGCAGCGACCAGTTCGCCATTGGCGAGCATTGTCTCGCTGGCTTGGTGAAAGTAATCGAGCATGGCTGGTATGGCGGCAGGGTTGCCTCCTCCGAGCATGATGGCACCCGGCGTGCGTAATCCATCATTCAAATCATCCATAAGTTGGGTAATACCCGAGTACTGATTAAATTTTTCACCAAATTGAGAGAACTGCATCTGTCGTTAAACCTAATTCATTGCGTTTGCTTCGTGTTAGTCCACGTCAGGGCTTGGCTGACGAATCGAATAATCCTTGAACATACCGCAATGGCTATGAGACGCAAAGCACAAATTCATCGAATAATAGATAAAAGTGCTTTTCTCTGGTTATAAGCAGGGTTGTTAAAAGTGATTTAAAACAGCGCTGATATAACAGTATCAAATGCTGGTGGGGTAAAAAGAGTAGGGAAGCCGAAGCTTCCCTTAGGTAATTTGGCGTTACTCTCCGGTATAAACCACTAACACCTTGTCATCTTGATATTGACGCTCGAATGCGTAATAGCCTTGTTGATGGCGAGTAATATGTTTGCCTTGAGCGATGGCAGGATGACGCTGGCGGAACTCTCCGAGCTTTTGCCAATGTTGCAATAGCGCTTGCCTCTCTCCTGTAATCTGCTCCCATGGCATATCGGAGCGGGTACCTTGGTGGCCATCAGAACCGGCAAAACTCACATCCCGTGCAATTTCATCTCCGTAAAATATCTGCACCGTACCCGGAGCAAGCATTAGGGCATTTGCTGCACGAGCTTGGTTGTCGATGCTTTGGCTGCGAGACCAAAAGAGCTGAGTGTCGTGTGATGAAAGGTAGCTCAGCACGTTAAACTCAGGATCTTGGTTAATGCGTTCAGCGTAACGAGCATACTCTTTATCCAGTTGGGCAAAACATTTGAGTGCTTTCGGCGCGATGTCGGTTTGGAACTCAAAGTTAATAACCGAATCGAAGCCGTTATCAAAGTATGGGCTCTTTACCACGCTGTGTGCCCACACTTCGCCAGTCATCCAAAAGGGCAGGTCATCTAAGGCTTTATCTGGGTTGTTTTGCTTCCATTCTGCCAGTGCTTGATTGGCGCTAGCTTTCAGCTCAGCCCATGCTTGCATCTCAACATGTTTGGCGGTGTCGACGCGAAAGCCATCAATACCATACTCAAGTACCCAATCAGATAGCCAAGTGATTAGGTGTTGGCGTGGTGTTTGCTCACTCTCTTGCGCATTGGTTTCTTTATTGCGGTAGAAGTTTGGTAATCCGGTTTTTTGATTCGACTCAGTTTTGAGATCCGGTAAGAAGCTTAGCGACATAGTGATATCGTTATAGCCCGGCGCATCATAGTCGCCGATATCGGTTCTCAGCCAATCTTTACCCCACCATTTGTCCCATGCTTCGCCATCGTTGTATTTGATGTAGTCGTTAAAGCTGTGCCAGTTTTGGCCTTGCTTGGGTGTCCAATCAGTCCATTTTTCACCTAAAACCTGTTTGGCTTCTTGGTCATCAAGATAGAGCTCGCCGAAACTAAATTCCTGCATATCCGCTAAGGTGGCATAACCGGTGTGATTCATCACTACATCCCAAATGACACGGATCCCCTTGCTATGAGCAGTATCAATGAAGGTTTTGAGTTCATTTTCGGTACCCATGTTGGCGTCTAATTTGGTCCAATCTTGATGGTAATAGCCGTGGTAACCATAATGTTTGAAATCGCCATTACTGCCCCCACCAACCCAGCCATGGATTTGCTCAAGCGGTGAGGTTATCCAAATTGCGTTGACGCCGAGAGATTCGATGTAGTCGAGTTTTTGGGTTAAGCCGGCTAGATCGCCGCCATGGAATGTGCCGATTTCGTGTTCGCCATCTTTGCTGCGGCCGTAGCTTTGGTCATTGTTTGGATTGCCGTTGTAGAAACGATCGGTCATCACAAAGTAGACCGTAGCGTTATCCCAACTAAATGGTGGTTCGATGGGGTGGTTTACTGGTTCGAGTAATAACAATCCTTGGCTCATTGGTGCGGGTTGCAGAGTTATCGAGCCATTTTCGACGATGGCTTGTTGTCCTGATAGGGCATCTTGAATCACTGTCCCATCGGTGAAGGTCTTAGAGACATTGATGGTTTTAGCCACCTCAGTGGCAACAGGGCAAGCATATTGAACAACTTGTGGTTGTTTGGACTTTGCCGTGACAGTGAGTTCATTACTATCGGGATTGAGAGTAAATTGGTAAGTGCTCGATTTATATATGCGTAATGGCATCGCTGGATTGTCAGTGCAGTTATCCATTTTAAGCGGCTGGTTGAACTTAATTCGCCCAGTGTCTGCGAGTGCATAGCGACTGCCACAGCTGTTTTGGTTATCTGCGATAGCAACCGAATATTGGCCTTTTTCAAGCATTTGCTCTGCAATGAGTAAGCCTTGCTCATTGGCCTGAAATTGAGCGGTATGGTCTCCAATCGTGAGTAGAATGGCGTTATCTGGTGTATTGCTTTCAAACTGGCTACAAGCGCTAAGTAGGCTGATAGAGAGCGCTAATATGGTTTTCTTCATTGTGTCCTTCCCCCGAATAAACGCCTCAGTTATAACAAACCTGACCCTCTACAATCCGAGTGATATGACCATTTCTCCTGCTACAAAACTTTGCCTAGTTCACAAATCGATTTATAAATTCATCTGCTTTTGAGTCGGCAATAAAAAAGGGAAACCATGACTGGTTTCCCCTTCGTTCTATTTCATTTCAATGCTGCTTATTTTTGCAGTAGTGAAATGTCAGCAATCTGTAGGAATAGGTTACGCAGGTTGTTCAGTAGCGTTAGACGGTTCTTCTTCAGAGCTTCGTCGTCAGCCATTACCATTACGTTATCGAAGAATGCATCTACTGGCTCACGTAGGTCAGCTAGCTTGCTTAGTGCTTCTTGGTAGTTACCTGTCGCAAATGCAGGCTCTAGAGCTTCAGTCATCACTTCAACGCTTTCTGCTAGCGTCTTCTCTGCGTCTTCTTGTAGAAGAGCAAGGTCGATTTCTGCTGCTAGTTCGCCGTCGAATTTCGCTAGGATGTTACCTACACGCTTGTTCGCTGCGGCTAGGGCTTCTGCTGCTTCTAGCTCACGGAAGTGAGATACCGCTTTCACGCGCTGGTCGAAGTCTGCTGGTTTCGTTGGACGGTTAGCCAGTACAGCTTGGATGATATCCACGCTGAAGCCTTCGTCTTTGTACCATGCGTTGAAGCGACCAAGCATGAAGTCGATAACGTCGTTTGCAACGTTCGCGTTAGTCAGCTTATCGCCGAACAGAGACTGAGCTTTTGCGATTAGGTCTGTTAGGTCTAGGCTGTAGCCGTTTTCTACGATGATACGTAGTACACCTAGCGACGCACGACGAAGTGCGAATGGGTCAGAGCCCTTAGGTGCTTGACCAATACCGAAGATACCAACAATCGTATCTAGCTTGTCAGCCATTGCAACAGCAGATGAGATCCCCGTGCTTGGTAGGTCGTCACCCGCGAAACGAGGCATGTATTGCTCGTAAAGTGCCAGTGCAACTTGCTCGTCTTCACCATCGTGAGTTGCGTAGTGCATGCCCATTACGCCTTGAGTATCTGTAAATTCAAATACCATCGATGTCATTAGGTCACACTTGGCTAGAAGACCCGCACGCTTAGACTTTTCAACGTCAGCGTCGATTTGCTCAGCGATGTAGCCAGCAAGCTCTGTGATGCGGTCTGTTTTGTCTTTGATAGTACCAAGCTGTTTCTGGAAGATAGCTTGTTCTAGTTCAGGTAGACGGTCGATAAGAGGACGCTTACGGTCAGTGTTGAAGAAGAATTCTGCATCCGCTAGACGTGGACGTACAACCTTCTCATTACCTTCGATTACGTATCGAGGCTCTTTTGATTCGATGTTAGAAACGAAGATGAAGTTAGGCAGTAGCTTCTTGTTTTCGTCATACACTGGGAAGTATTTTTGGTCACCTTTCATGGTGTAAACCAGAGCTTCAGAAGGCACTTTTAGGAACTCTTCTTCAAACTTCGCAGTAAGAACGACTGGCCATTCAACCAGAGAGGTTACTTCTTCAACTAGGTCATCTTCTAGGTCAGCAATACCGCCAACCGCTTCCGCTGCCTTTTGAGAATCAGCAAGGATGATCGCTTTACGTGCTTCGTAATCTGCCATTACCTTACCGCGCTCTTCTAGGATCGCTGGGTATTGCTCTGCAGAATCGATAGTGAACTCTTGCTCACCCATAAAGCGGTGACCACGGATAGTGCGGTCAGATGCCACACCTAGGATCTCACCTTCAATCAGGTCAGAACCCATTAGCATGGTAAGAGTCTTAACTGGGCGAATGAACTGAGTTGTCTTGTTACCCCAACGCATTGGTTTCGCGATTGGTAGGTTACCCAGTGCCTTTGCTGCTAGCTCAACAACGATTTCAGTCGTTGCTTGGCCTTTTACTTCTTGTTTGAAAAGAAGCCATTCGCCTTTGTCTGTTACTAGACGGTCAGCTTGCTCAACTGTGATGCCGTTACCACGAGCCCAACCTTGAGCTGCTTTAGTCGCGTTACCGTCAGCATCGAATGCCACAGAAACCGCAGGACCACGCTTTTCAACTACTTTGTCAGCTTGACCTTCAGCAAGACCAGCAACCTTAAGTGCTAGACGACGAGGAGCCGCGTACCATTTCACACCTTCGTGTGCTAGGTCTGCGCCTTTAAGCTCTGCTTCGAAGTTTGCTGCGAAAGCTTCTGCTAGCGTACGAAGTTGCGTTGGTGGTAGCTCTTCAGTACCTAGCTCAATTAGAAATTCTTTTGCCATGATTACTTCTCCTCGCCTTGTTTCTTACACATTGGGAAGCCAAGTGCTTCACGAGATGCGTAGTACGCTTCTGCAACCGCTTTAGTTAGGTTACGAATACGAAGGATGTAACGTTGGCGCTCTGTAACAGAGATAGCTTTACGCGCATCAAGAAGGTTGAATGCGTGTGCTGCTTTAAGAATGCGCTCGTAAGCTGGCAGAGGTAGAGGTTTTTCTAGCTCTAGTAGCTCTTTAGATTCTTTTTCACATTGGTCAAAGAAGCTAAATAAGAAATCTACGTCAGCGTGCTCGAAGTTGTAGGTTGATTGCTCCACTTCGTTTTGGTGGAAGATATCACCGTAAGTCACGTTGCTGCCGTCTGGTGCTACGTTCCATACAAGATCGTAAACAGAGTCTACTTCTTGGATGTACATTGCTAGACGTTCGATACCGTAAGTGATTTCACCTGTTACTGGCTTACACTCAAGGCCGCCGACTTGTTGGAAGTAAGTAAACTGAGTTACTTCCATGCCGTTTAGCCATACTTCCCAGCCTAGACCCCAAGCGCCTAGAGTTGGGTTTTCCCAGTTGTCTTCAACGAAACGAATGTCGTGAACAAGTGGGTCGATACCAAGCACTTCAAGTGAGCCTAGGTACAACTCCTGAATGTTGTCTGGAGATGGTTTTAGAGCTACTTGGAATTGATAATAGTGCTGCAGACGGTTCGGGTTTTCACCGTAACGACCATCGGTCGGACGACGAGAAGGTTGAACGTATGCCGTAGACATTGGCTCTGGGCCAAGTGCACGTAAACATGTCATTGGGTGAGAGGTACCCGCACCTACTTCCATATCTAGAGGTTGAACGATGGTACAACCGTTTTGTGCCCAATAATCCTGCAGCGCGAGGATCATTCCCTGGAAGGTTTTGATATCGTATTTTTGCATAGCCTGCTTCGCGCGATTCTTCTAAATGAATTTAATGAAAATAACGATCAAGTATACCGAGATATCGTGCGTGGTAGTAGAGGGAATCTTGCTTATTTCATAGGCAAAAGCGTTTAGTTTGCTCTAAAGACAAAATTTTCTACCAAAACTGCCGTTAAGTGAGTCTGATAACGGCTTTAGGCTTAGGTTTCTCGGCTTGCAACTCATTATTTTACTGATTAGAATTGCGCCGTCTTTGGGGAGTAGCTTACTCATTCAACAACCTTGTTGAAACGTTCGTTCGTCAACATACTTGGTGCCAAATCACCATGGCGTTCGAGACTCATCATCCCATGATGGGTTTAGCAAGACCTTAGACAAATCATCACAAACCAGGGTGGGGAGTGGGATTTGTCTTTGGAAAAATAATAATAATCCCCGCCCTAATATGAGCAATGTTGTGAGCGTTCTAGCTATATCTTTAACGACTGTAGCGATAGCCGAGATCGGGGATAAAACCCAACTGTTGTCTTTGCTGTTAGCCAGTCGCTTTCGTAAACCCGTGCCAATTATTTTGGCCATCTTATTGGCAACACTGGCCAATCATGCTTTAGCGGCATGGTTGGGGGTAGTAGTGGCTGATCATGTTTCTCCAGAAATCCTCAAATGGGGTATCGCAGCCAGCTTTTTAGCGATGGCTGTATGGGTATTAGTACCAGACAAAATTGATGAAAATGAAACCTACTCAGGTAAAAGTGCCTTCTTGACCAGTTTTATGGCTTTTTTCATCGCAGAGATCGGCGATAAAACGCAAATTGCGACTTCGATTATCGGCGCGCAATATGCGGATGCTTTGGCATTGGTCGTGATAGGAACGACGCTTGGTATGATGGTGGCGAACGTACCCGTGGTGTTGATGGGTAACTTCTCGGCTGAGAGATTGCCTTTAGCTCTCATTCGTAAAATAACTTGCGCCATCTTCGTTGCGTTAGCCATTGGTGCAGCGTTCTTCTCTTAAATTTGCCTTATCATTGATAATGAATGACGTGCGGTCAGGTGGATATTTTAATCTGGTCGCATTTTAATCAGAATTGTGTCTAATTCGAGTAAGTGCGATTTGTTGTAATCTTTCATCAAACTCGACAGAAATAGATGACTTAGTGCTCAAATATTCCTCAATTTGATGACCAAAGTTGTTGTTCAATTATCAAACAGCAAAATTTTGCAATAAACCTGCAACGCCATGTTTTTTATTAGATTTTCGTCATATTGATGTCGTAAATTAATCTCGTTATTTTCTATGCGATTTTATTCATAAGGTATCGCTATGAAAACAACGCTTTTATCTACCGTGGTTGCATCAGCAATCGCGTTTTCTGCAAGTTCGGTTGTGGCAGCTGATTTAGATAAGATGTCTCAGCTGACAATCATCCCAAACCACAACCCATCGCTTATTCGTAACTTCAACCCTTATGCTGTGTCTCGTCTGCATACCGCTCGAGACTTTATCTTTGAGCCATTGGTGATTTTCAACGAGCTTAAAGGCAATGTGCCTGAGTATCGTTTGGCGACAGGTTTTGCGCTAAGTGAAGACCTGCTGAGTATTACGTTTGATTTGCGTGAAGGCGTGACTTGGTCTGATGGTGAAACGTTCGACGCAGATGATGTGGTATTCACGTTTGATTTGGTGCGTAAAAACCCAAATATTGATGATCGCGGGATCAATAGCAAAGTGAAGTCGGTTGAAAAGCTAGGTCCTTACAAAGTGCGTTTCAACTTAGATAAAGTGAACACCAATATTGGTTATGAAATCGCGCAAGTTCCGGTTGTGCCTGAGCATCAATGGAAGTCAGTTGAAGACCCTGCGGCATTTATGAACCCGAATCCAGTGGGAACAGGGCCATTTACTGAGCTGCCTAAGTTTACTTCTACGCTATTCCTTCAATGTCGTAACCCGAACTACTGGGACAATGATAATCTTGATGTAGATTGTCTGCGTGTGCCTCAAATGAACCACAATGACCAAGTGTTGGGTGAGTTGATGAACTCTCGCATCGACTGGGCGGGCTCATTCATTCCTGATATTGATCAGACCTATCTTAAAGCCTCGAAGAACCACGGTTACTGGTATCCACCAGCGGGAACTCAGGCATTTATGTTTAACTACGCATCAAAAGACAAAGTGAAACATGAAGTACTGAACGACATTAATTTCCGTCGTGCCTTCTCAATGGCGATTGACCGTCAAACTCTGATTGATATTGCGAACTACGGCAACGCGGTATTAAACGACTTTGCGTCTGGTCTAGGCTATGCGTTTGAAACTTGGTCTGATGAAGCTGTTCACAATCAGTACAAACCATTTATGACTTACTCACCAGAGAAAGCGAAAGCGCTATTGGCAGAGGCGGGTTATAAAGATATTGATAATGACGGTTTTGTTGAATCGCCATCTGGTGAGAAGTTTGAGCTAAGCATTCAATCGCCTCAAGGTTGGACTGACTTCAACAACACAGTCATGCTGGCTTCTGAGCAGTTGCTTGAAGTCGGTATTAAAGTGAAAGCGCGTACACCTGATTTCTCTATCTACAATAAGAGCATGCTAGGTGCGGATTACGATATCGCTTACACCAACTACTTCCATGGTCCAACTCCGCACAAATACTGGGATAGTGGTTACCACTCGCGCCTACAAGCGTCTGAAGGTATGCCGCGCTTTGCGATGCACCACTGGAAGAATACTAAGCTAGATAGCTTGCTTGATAGTTTTTACAAAACAGCGGATAGCCAAGAGCAGCAAAACATTGCTCATGACATTCAGAAGCTGATTGCCGAAAACCAAGTGACGGTGCCTGTATTGTCAGGACCTAACTTCTATCAATACAACACCACTCGCTTTACAGGCTGGTGGACAGAGGATAATCCAAAAGGTCGTCCAATGGTTTGGGAAGGCACACCAGAACGCCTATTACACGTGCTAGACCTAAAACCACGTAGCTAATTCATTAGCTTACAAAAGCTCAACATATAAACCTAAAAGGCTCTAATCTTAGATTAGGGTCTTTTTTATACCTGATAATCGGGTGTCGAAATAAGAAAAGTGAGTTTGTTCAAACTCTTAAGTAAATTCGGTGAAATGCGTGACCGCTGACATATTAGTGTCACAATTGTCATGCTACTTTAATCATAACAACAGTGGCGGAGGGCAACATTATGCTGACACGTTACATGGGGATGACCCCAAAAAGTCAGAGCTATTTGTTCACATTTGGCTTGGCGCTTACATTACTCGGAATGGTGCTGACAGATATGTGGCTACCTATGGTAGCAGGAGCGATTATCTTAGCTGGATTGACGGTAGAATCTTGGATTCGCGTTGCACATATTATTCCGATGCATCAGGAGATGCGTTCGATGCAAAAGCAGATCAACAAGCTGCAATCTGAAATTCGCACTCTTGAGTATGATGAGTAATTGATAACAGAACAAACAAAAACGGCTGCCACGGGCAGCCGTTTTGCTATCTGCTAATCCACTAGAATTGCTTAGCTTAAGCCTTTTTTAATTAGGTACTGATAAGGCAGTTGATCCGTTTGTGCATCAATTAATTGGTGATCCATAAAGCGACAAAAGCTTGGGATATCTCGAGTGGTTGATGGGTCATCTGCTTTAACTAACAGCACTTCACCATCTTGCATGTTGCGAATTGTCTTCCTGACCATCATTACGGGCTCCGGGCAGCGTAATCCTTCTGCCTCTAGGGTATGTGTTACCTGCTCTGAATTCATTGTCATGGTCATATCTGTGTTGCTCGATTTAGGCGGTAGATAATACTAGTGAAGAAAAAATATTCAATAATCACTTGGCAAAAGGATCATTTTGTTTTAATTTAATTAACAAGCTGGTAACAAAAATAAAAAGGAACTGGAATGCTAACCACGCTCGATAGGCTTTCTATTTATTCCGTTCTTTGTTTTATTGCTTTGTGCACTCTTGTCACACGTTCATCAACGGAAGGTTCTTTGATGCCATTAGTTGGCGTTGCAGCCACAATTGTAGGGATTTGGCTTGAAATACGCCAGTGGCAAGAATCTTCTTCTAAAGAGTGCTGACTAACCGACACAAGATAGTAGCTACTAATTCCGCCAAAACTCTATTCCGACACTATCCCCAGTTTTCTTGGGCTTCCCCGCCGAAAGGCGGGATTTTTTTTTCCCTAAAGCATACACTTAGTCTAATCATGTTGAGTGGGTCGCTAAAGTGGAACTAGAAGACATCTATCGTCGAGATTTGAATTTGTTAGTCGCACTGCGCGTGCTGATTGAAGAAAGCAGTGTTAGCAAGGCGGCAACTCGTCTCAATTTGAGTCAGTCAGCCATGAGTCGTGTGCTAGGACGTTTAAGGACGTTACTTGATGATCCTTTGTTTACTCGGCAAGGGCAGCAACTTATTCCAACTGAAAAAGCGCTAGAAATTGATGCAGCATTAGGTGAGCCACTAGAGTCTCTGCGTCAGTTGTTAGCGCCAATGGAGTTTGACCCACAAAGCTGCGACCAAACATTCACGATTGCGACCACTGACTATGCGATGCAAACCATCTTGCCATTTGCGCTGCCTCGTATTTATCAAGAAGCGCCCAATGTATCGTTTAACTTTTTACCTTTGCAACATGACCGCTTAGCCGATCAACTTACCTACGAAGGCGCTGATTTAGCCATTTGTCGCCCTACCGGTCCTGTTGATCCATTACGCAGTGAAAACTTAGGTCGAGTTGGCGTATTTTGTTTGCTATCGAAACAACATCCTTTAGCGGATAAAGAGATGAACTTGGCGGATTACCTGAGTTATCCCCATGCGATGATTGCAATCAGTGATGGCGTAAAAGCGCTGATTGAGCAAGCCTTGGTCGACCAGCCTAAACGTAAGATGGTGTTACGCGCGTATCATTTAGAAGCGGCGCTCGCGATTGTCGATACCATGCCGCTGATTATTACTGTGCCAGCCGATTTAGCGTATTTGGTATCAGAGCGTTATGATTTGGTGGTTAAGCCATTACCATTCCAGTTTACGCCTTTTGATTATTCGATGATTTGGCATGCGCGCTGTGAGCACTCTCCAGCCCAAGAATGGTTGAGAGGCATTGTGAAAGAAGAATGTAGCCGCCTGATTGCCAAACGTATTGAAGATATGGGATTAGAGTAGCGTGTAATTCTAAATCATTCAGATAACAAAAGAGCCAGCATTGCTGGCTCTTAATCTAACTCAATACGCTATCGATTATAGTTTGATCACTACTCGGCCTGTTACTTGGCCATTAGTGATGTCTTCTGCGTATTTCGGTGCTTCTTCTAGTGCCACTTCTGTACACGCCTGTTCAAAGTAGCTCTCTGGTAGTAGTTCAACCAGCTTTTCCCAGGCAGCAATACGTTTCTCTGTTGGGCATGAAACAGAATCAACACCCTGTAGGCGAACGTTACGCAGAATGAATGGCATTACAGTGGTTGGTAGATCAAAGCCGCCTGCTAGGCCACATGCTGCCACTGCACTGTTGTAATCCATTTGAGCGAGAACTTTTGCTAGTACTTTGCTGCCTACAGTATCCACTGCACCTGCCCATACTTGTTTCTCAAGCGGGCGAGCTGGCTCTTCAAACTCCGCACGGTCAATGATGCGGCTTGCACCAAGCTTCTCTAGTAGTGGGCCGTTCTGTTCTATGCGACCTGTTACCGCTGCAACTTTGTAGCTTAGAGCTGAAAGTAGTGATACTGCTACTGAGCCAACGCCGCCACTTGCGCCAGTAACAAGAACTTCACCTGCTTCTGGTTTTACGCCAGCATCTAAAAGGGCTTGAACACAAAGCATGGCAGTAAAGCCTGCTGTACCGACCATCATCGCTTTCTTGCTGTCTAGACCTTTAGGTAGTGGTACTAACCAATCTGCTTTTAGACGCGCACGTTGTGCCATGCCACCCCAATGGTTTTCACCAACGCCCCAACCAGTCAATACCACTTTGTCACCCGCTTGGTAACGACCATCTTCAGAACTGACGACTGTACCAGCTAGGTCAATGCCCGGAACCATAGGGAAGTTACGGATGATTTTACCTTTACCTGTAATAGCTAGGCCATCTTTGTAGTTCAGAGAAGAGTAATCGACATCAATCAGTACGTCGCCTTCTGGCAGTTGTTCTTCTTCGATTTGCTCGATGGTCGCTAGAGTGCGTTTGTCTTCTTGATTTAGGATCAGAGCGTTAAACATTAGATATCTCCGCATGTATGCAGCAATTAAATTAGGGTTAGTTTAGTCGTGTTTTGTCTATGACTGAAATGAAACTTTATCATTTTGTTTATGCGTTAAGCGCATGGAGTGTTTAGCTAACTTATTGAGAATAGAACAAAGCCAGTCAATCGACTGGCTTTTATACGAAGATTAAGACAAAAAGAACTGGTAGGAAGGATTATCGGTTTCGTCTTTGCATTGATAACCCAGTTCGCGCAAGTGAGCAGAGAAGCGGGTTAAGTCGCTGTCGTCTAGCTCAAAACCACACAATACGCGGCCATAATCTGCGCCGTGGTTGCGATAGTTAAATAAGCTGATGTTCCAATGCGTTCCGAGTGTACTTAAGAACTTAAGTAATGCGCCCGGATATTCTGGAAACTCAAAACTATAGAGTCTTTCTTTGAGTGGTTTAGATGGCTTACCACCAATCATGTAGCGAACGTGTAGTTTCGCCATTTCATCATCTGAGAGGTCAACCACTGGGTAACCGCCAGCGCGAAGATCTTGAATGATATTATCCAGTTCTTCTTGGCCGCCATTGAGACGTACACCAACAAAAATGTTCGCCAGTGAGTCATCGTTGTAGCGATAGTTAAACTCTGTTACGGCTCGGCCACCAATGATGTTACAGAACTCAAAGAACGCACCTTGACGTTCAGGAATCGTCACGGCCAGTAAACCTTCACGCTTCTCACCAAGTTCACATCGTTCAGAAACATAACGTAGGCCATGGAAGTTGGTGTTGGCACCTGAAAGTACCGTGCCTAATTGTTTACCTTGAAGTTGCTGTTGATCGGCATATTTCTTCAATCCTGCTAGCGCCAAAGCGCCTGACGGTTCAGCGATCGCTCGGGTGTCTTCAAAGATATCTTTCACAGCGGCGCAGATTTCATCACTTGAAACGCTGATATGGCCATCAATGTATTGCTGACAAAGACGGAAGGTCTCTTCACCAATGCGTTTAACCGCCACACCATCTGCAAACATACTGACTTGGTCAAGCACCACTGGCTCTCCCGCATCTAATGCCGCTTTTAGGCAAGCAGAGTCTTCTGGTTCAACGGCAATCACTTTGATTTCAGGCATTAGCTGTTTAACTAATACCGCGACACCAGCGGCTAGGCCGCCGCCACCGACAGGAACAAAGATGTAATCGAGATGACCGTTTTGCTGCAACATCTCCATGCCAATTGTTCCTTGGCCTGCGATCACTAATGGGTGGTCAAAAGGAGGCACGAAGGTGTAACCATGAAGCGCGGATAGACGTTCGGCTTCTGCTTTGGCTTCATCAAAGTTGCTGCCGTGCAAGACCACATTACCACCAAAGCCTCGCACCGCGTCGACTTTGATATCGGGTGTGGTTTTCGGCATCACGATAGTCGTTTTGATACCCAATTTTGTGCCAGACAGCGCCATGCCCTGAGCGTGGTTACCGGCAGAAGCAGCAATAACACCTGCGGCTTTTTGCTGCTCTGTTAGGCTAGCGACCATGTTGTATGCACCGCGTAACTTGAACGAGTGAACAGGCTGGCGGTCTTCACGTTTGATTTGTACTGAGTTACCAATCCGTTCTGAAAGGCGAGGCATCTCTTGCAGTGGAGTGACCGTCGCGACTTCATAGACAGGGGCGCGTAGAACCTGACGCAGATAATCTGCGCCAGATTGTTTGGGTTGTGAATTAGCATCACTCATGGGCTAGCCCTCAAGGATAGACTTATCGCGCACCGCGCCTTTATCGGCACTGGTTGCCATGCTTGCATACGCTTTTAGTGCAAAAGAAACTTCACGTTGACGGTTGGCAGGTTTCCAGCCTAACTCATCTTGTTTAGCACGACGTGCAGCTAATTCCTCTTCAGGTACATCTAAGGTGATCGAACGGTTAGGAATATCAATTGTGATGATGTCGCCGTCTTTTACTAAACCAATTGTACCGCCACTTGCTGCTTCTGGTGAGGTATGACCGATTGATAGGCCCGATGTACCACCAGAGAAGCGACCATCAGTTAACAGCGCACAAGCTTTACCAAGCCCCATCGATTTCAGGTAAGTGGTTGGGTAGAGCATTTCTTGCATGCCCGGGCCACCTTTTGGCCCTTCGTAACGAATCACGACCACTTCGCCTGCTTTTACTTTGCCACCAAGAATGCCTTCAACCGCGGTATCTTGGCTTTCAAATACAATTGCAGGGCCTTGGAAGGTTAGGTTTTCTTCATCTACCCCGGCCGTTTTTACGATACAGCCATCAACGGCGATATTACCTGAAAGTACCGCTAGGCCACCTTCTTGACTAAAGGCATGTTCGCGTTTACGAATACAACCATTCTCACGGTCATCATCTAAGCGATCCCAGCGACAATCTTGTGAGAAAGCTTTAGTGGTTCGAATGCCAGCAGGGCCTGCGCGGAAAAACTGCAATACGTCAGGGTTGTCTGTTTGCATGATGTCGTATTCAGCGAGCTGTTGCTGCATGGTCATACCAAGTACGGTATGGGTTTCACCATTGATAAGACCTGCGCGATCAAGTTCACCAAGAATGGCCATGACACCACCTGCACGGTGTACATCTTCCATGTGGTATTTCTGGGTTGATGGTGCAACTTTACAAAGGTGTGGTACGCGGCGAGACATCTCGTCGATATCTGTCATGTTGAAATCGATGTCACCTTCTTGAGCGGCTGCCAATAAGTGAAGCACCGTGTTACTTGACCCGCCCATGGCAATATCCAGTGCCATCGCATTCTCGAAAGAAGCGCGGCAAGCAATGTTGCGTGGCAGGGCTGATTCATCATCTTGTTGGTAGTAACGTTTGGTGAGTTCAACAATGCGCTTACCGGCATTGATGAACAGTTGCTCACGATCGGCGTGCGTTGCTAGCATTGAGCCGTTACCCGGCTGAGACAGACCAAGCGCTTCGGTTAAACAGTTCATTGAGTTGGCGGTAAACATCCCTGAACATGAACCACAAGTTGGACATGCAGAGCGTTCTACTTGTTGGCTTTGTTCATCAGATACGGTTGGGTCAGCTCCTTGAATCATGGCATCAACGAGGTCGAGCTTGATCAGTTGGTCAGAAAGCTTGGTTTTCCCCGCTTCCATTGGGCCACCTGACACAAAGATAACCGGAATGTTAAGGCGCATCGCCGCCATCATCATTCCCGGTGTGATTTTGTCGCAGTTGGAGATACATACCATGGCATCAGCACAGTGGGCATTGACCATGTACTCTACTGAGTCAGCAATTAGCTCACGTGATGGTAGCGAGTAAAGCATGCCACCGTGACCCATCGCGATGCCATCATCAACTGCAATCGTGTTGAATTCTTTGGCAATACCGCCAGCTTTTTCAATTTCACCCGCAACCAGTTGACCCATGTCTTTTAAATGCACGTGGCCCGGTACAAATTGGGTAAATGAGTTCACAACAGCAATGATAGGCTTACCGAAATCTTCTTCCTTTACACCTGTTGCTCGCCATAATGCGCGCGCACCCGCCATGTTACGGCCGTGGGTGGTGGTGGCCGATCTGTATTTAGGCATATTAAGTTCCTCTACTACTTGGCTGAGTTCTGTTTTTCAGGGTAGACGTAATCTAACCAACCCCATTTGTCTTCTGTGGTGCCATTAAACAGACCGAAGTATGCCTCTTGAACCGCTTTGGTGATTGGGCCGCGCTTACCGCTGCCCACTTCAATTTTATCTACTGTACTTACCGGTACGACTTCTGCTGCTGTACCCGTCATGAATACTTCATCCGCAAGGTACAGTGCTTCACGAGCAATGTTTGCTTCACGTACTTCATAACCCATTTCGCGCGCTAGCGTCATGATGGAATCACGAGTAATACCCGGCAGGATTGCGCTGGTCGCAGGAGGCGTCGTGATAACGCCATCTTTGATGACAAAGATGTTTTCACCGGCACCTTCTGATAGGTAACCATCAACGCTGAGTGCAATGCCTTCATCGTAGCCGTGGCGACGAGCTTCACCGCCCACTAATAGAGAAGAAAGGTAGTTACCACCCGCTTTAGCTGCGGTTGGGATAGTGTTAGGTGCGGCGCGGTTCCAGCTAGAAATCATTGCATCAACGCCATTTTCTAGCGCTTCTTCACCAAGGTAAGAACCCCAAGGGAAAGCGGCAATGATGAGCTCCATTTCGGTATCTGCTGGTGGGCATACACCGAGCCCTACATTACCCACAAAGCCCAGTGGGCGAATGTACGCATTATCGAGTTTGTTCTGGCGCAGAGTTTCGCGGGTCGCTTCCATGATCTCCTCAACAGAGTAAGGAATAGGGAAGCGGTAAATTTTTGCGGAATCTTTGAGTCGTTGTGCGTGCTCGCGGTGACGGAAGACAATCGGGCCTTTTGGCGTGTTGTAACAGCGTACCCCTTCAAACACAGATGTACCGTAGTGCATTGCGTGAGTCAGTACGTGAACGTTCGCTTCTGCCCAAGGAACCATTTCACCGTTAAACCAAATATAGTCTGCAGTTTTTGTTGCCATTGTATTGCCTTCCTTATGCACAAATTTTTTGTTGTAAATTGTTGTTGGGTAATTGGTCGTTCGCGATTTGGGTAACGGCTACCTTGCGAACATCCCATAATTTTTCAATTTGATTGGTGAGAAACGAAATCGGGCGGTCGCTATCGACGATGATCTCAACGCTAGCGACTTTGCTTTCATGATTTTGCGTCGCAGCGACCTGTTTGATGATAAAACCGCGATGGCGAATGACACGCAGAACACGCTCTAACAATACCGGTTTATCGTCCGCTTTGATGTCGAGTAGATATCTTTCCATTTTAAGTGTTCTCCAACATGTCACTGTTTGACGCACCGGGTGGTACAAGTGGCCATACGTTTTCTTCTTCATCAATCAATACATGAAGTAGGTATGAGGTCTTGCTGGCTAGCATCTCTTTGAGTGCTGGTTCAACTTCCTCTTTGGTGGTGATGGTTTTACCCGGAATATCGAACGCTTTCGCCAAGGTAATAAAGTCAGGGTTATCATCCAAAATGGTTTCACTATGACGACCATCGAAAAACAGTGATTGCCACTGGCGAACCATGCCTAAACGTTGGTTGTTTAACAGCACGATTTTGACTGGAATTTGGCGACGCTTAAGCGTGCCAAGTTCCTGAACGTTCATCATGAACGAGCCATCACCTGTAATAAGGATAGACTGGTCATCAGGGCGAGCGACAGCTGCCCCCATCGCGGCTGGCAAGCCAAAGCCCATAGTGCCGAGACCCGCAGAGGTAATGAAGTTTTGTGGTTCGCGTGGCTGAATATGTTGTGCCGCCCACATTTGATGCTGACCAACGTCAGTAGAAACAATGGAGCTATCAGGCATTAAGTCAGACAGTTGCTTAAGTAACCCCGGTGCGTAGATAAGCTCGCCCGGGTGGTCGTAACGCCATTTGAATCCGCTGCGTAAACTTTCGCTATGACGTACCCATGGCGTGATGTCTCTAGAAAGCTCAAGTTGAGGAAGGACTACCGGAATCTCACCGCGCACAGGAGCGTTTGCTTGGCGTAGTTTGTGGATCTCTGCGGCATCGATATCGATGTGAATGACCTTTGCGCTTGGAGCAAAGGTGTCAAGCTTACCAGTCACTCGGTCATCAAAGCGCGCACCAACAGCAATCAGCAAATCACATTCTTGTACGACTAAGTTGGCAGCTTTGGTGCCGTGCATACCGAGCATGCCTAAGTAGTGAGGGTCATGGCGCTCAATGGTACCAAGGCCTTTTAAAGTGCTAACTGCTGGCATTGGGTTTAAACGCAAAAACTCACGAACAGCGTCGGTGGCTTTACCTAACTGCACACCACCACCGACGTACAGTACTGGACGGGAGCTGTTATCCAGTAATTGTTGCGCAAGGGTGATGTCTTCAGCGGAGGCAACGGGCATCGCTGGAGGCGTAAATGGAGGAAGTACCGTCACTGGCGCTGGAGCAAGTTGAACATCTTTGGCGATATCAACGATAACAGGGCCGGGGCGACCGGTTTGCGCCACTTCAAAAGCCTCTGCGAGTGTTGGCGCGAGATCTTCTGGGTCTGTGACTAGGTAGCTGTGTTTGGTACAAGAGAGTGACATGCCGATCACATCCATTTCTTGGAATGCGTCAGTACCGATATGAGAGCTGGCGACTTGGCCAGTGATGGCGACTAATGGCACAGAGTCCATAAATGCATCGGCAAGGCCAGTCACCAAGTTGGTTGCGCCTGGGCCTGATGTCGCCATGCAGACGGCTACTTCTTGAGTAGAACGCGCCATGCCGATAGCGGCCATCGCTGCGCCTTGCTCGTGGCGACACAGTATGTGTTCTACGCCACCATCGTATAGGGCGTCATAGATGGGCATGATGGCTCCACCCGGGTAACCAAATACGGTTTTAATCCCTTGTTGCTTTAATGCGGCAACGACCAATTCTGCTCCTGTCATTGACCGCCTCCTGTGCTACCGATGTAGCTGTCCTTTGTTGTGTTGCACTTCATGTGCGCTCCCATCCTTCCTGTTTGCTCTATTGCTTTAGAGCAACTCCCGACAAGTAACGGCACTTGAAGGGAAAGTTATAATTTTGTCTGTCTTAGTGATCAAATCTACTCAACGCGATGAATCTAGCCTGCAAATTGTAAAAAACCCCCGGACTTTCCAGTGCGGGGGTTTTTGTTATTCTGTGGTTTGTTTTCGCCCACTACACCCCGCGCGAGTCAATAATGACCACGATAATCAGGGCAATCAGTGCGTGAAAGCGGGCGTTTAAATTCATATATATTTTTTGTCTGTTGTGTTTACGTAATTTGATACGAAATTGTTTGCGTCTCTAGTGGTATCACATATATCCGTTAAATGACAAGCAAAAACTCATTCTTTTTTCACATTCTTTCAGCAAATCCCCAAGCAATATAACAATGGCGCTATAGAAATGGCCGTTTTTATTGATTCACCGTATCAAATCAGTCAGTGGGGCTTAAATGGGATTAGCAGTTGTATACAGTCGGGCATCGATTGGTGTTGAAGCGCCGTTAGTGACGGTTGAAGTTCATATTAGTAATGGTATGCCGGGCTTTGCGTTGGTTGGATTGCCAGAAACGACGGTGAAAGAGTCTCGCGATCGGGTTCGCAGTGCGATCATTAACTCTCGGTTTGAGTTCCCCGCTAAACGAATCACAGTGCTATGAGTTAAAAACAGGAATAGAGGTGAGACCTCTATTCCATTTGTATTATGCTGCTACTTTATTCCCACACTCTGGGCAAAATTTCATTGTTGTATCAGGAAGCATAGCGTCACATTTGTCACACTGTAGGGCGTTAAGTTTTTTTCTAAGCATTGCTACATGAATTACACACGGTATTGTAACTTTATAAGCAGGGCCTGCTATATCAACGGCGGTCCACAAGCCTGTAATTGCCCACCCAATAGGGCCAGTTAAGATAGAAGCTGTTCTCATTAAGGTAGCATTAGTTGCAAGCATCAAGCCTCTTCCAAGAATTAACCTTGCAATTTGATTGGCAATAATGAGTGTCAATTGGTAAGAATAAAATCCACCAGATCTAAAAATAGCAATAAATGCAGATGTAGCTATTCCTCCTTTACCTAAGCCGCCTTTTGCTCCCATTTCATCCATCAGCTTTTGTTTATCTTCATCAGACATTTCATCTAAAGCTTTAGTGAGGATTGTTTCCAAGATTGCATTCTCAATATCTTCAATGCTTTTATCTTTGTTAAAAGGTGCTTTAATTTTTTTTGCTACGTCACAAACCATTTCGTGATAGCTAGGGCCTTCACCACCTCTAAATACGTTAGCGAACGAGTTACCACCCATATCTCTGACTTCTTTTGCTATTAAATCTGCATATTCAGAATGAGATGGTTCGTGTAGTTTATAAGATTCATGAATGGTTAAGGTCTCTGATAGCTTTGTCTTAAGATAATCGACTAAAGCTTCTAAGTCTTCATCAGAAGCAATTTCTAAAACTGGGTTTATATCTTTATCAAAAACTGACGTGTTTTTCATTTTCATTCCTTTGTTAGATAATCTAATACTAATTTGTTTATATACTTTTTTGTTGATAGATCTTTAGTGGGGAAAACATCTTCAGAAGTTTTCACTATTAATTTGACAACGTCATCAGAAAGTTGATTTGTAAGGGCTAACTTTCTAATAGATAGGGCTACTCGTAGGCGTTCATCAAACTCTCCGTTAGAGCCTCTAACCTCAATTAGTTTTTTTGCTTCAGCCTTTAGTTTTGCTCTGCGTTTCCGTTGTCTCTCCGCATCTGTCATTGCCATACTGTAGCGCCTTCTTCGTGACTGTCACGAAATGATATGCGCCAATTTGCTATGTGTCAATAGGCAAGTATCCATTTAATGAATGATTTTTGACAATCTAGAAACAAGTGATAAAACAGTTATATAAGGTCATATTGCAAGTAGGAAGTGGGGAACCCACTTACTTGATTTATCTAACGATAAATATGCAAATATTCGCTTAAAGCTCTATTTGAATCAAACAGTCTCTACCGCATTATCATTTGGTTTATCGACTATTTAATTTAAAAGAATCCGCATTACATTTGGAGAAAAACATGAAAGAAACTATGTATGAAAAAGAATATCTACCATCTAAATTAAAACATCTTGAAGTAATAATTATGCTGATAAATTCAAACGATAAAGAAGAATTAGAAATAAAAAACAAAATTAATAACGAGGTGCGAAATGAAAAAAGAAAAACGAGATCCTAACAAAACAAGTTTACATTTAAGACTTTCAACAGAAACAAAAACACATTTGGAAGAATTAAAAGAACTTGGAGATTTTAAAAGTTTTGAAGAAACTATATTGGCTTATATGTCCCAGAACGGAACAGAAGTAAAAAAGGTATACATTGATGAAGATGGTCATTGTTTGAAACTAATGAACAATTTAATTAAACATTCTACAAACTTAAATCAAATAGCAAAAATTGCAAATCAACAAAATAGTTTATCTTTAGAAGAAATTAAAGAATTTCAACAGAATCATTTGGTTTTAATCAACGCAAAAAGGTATTTAACAAAGAATGTAAAGATATTAAAAAAGAGGTTATAAATGGCAGTATTCAGAGTTCTACACGAAGGTAAAACATTAAGGGGATTACACGGAACAGTTAGATATAATTCAGTCGATAAAAAAGGTTTGAACAGTCCAGAAAATCCAAGGCTCATAGGTGTTGAGTCGAATTGTGGCTTTTGTTTGGACGTTAACGATAGAGACGAATATAAACGATTAAAAGACAGTTTTGTTATGTCTGTTGAGGCTAACTCAAAGCTATCTAAGAACTCTCGACAATCCTACTTATATGAACATTCAATGATCTCTTTTTCAGAGGCAGACGATGAAAAATATTCGCTTGAAGAACTTCAAAAACTTGCCCTTGAAGCTTGTGAACTCTACGATTCAAAGTTTAATGAAACTCCTTTTATGCTGTTTCCTCAGACCGACTCAGGTAAGACCCATTTCCACGTTGTCAGAGGCTTTCACGATGATGAGGGCAAGTATCAAAGACAAGTCCAATCAGGTCGTAAAATGGAAAAATCAGCGCAAAAATTAGAGAAAAAATACAATCTAACTTTCACAGGTAAAAATGATCCAAATAATTGGTTTATGATTGACGGGAAAAGAACTTATATTCCAAAACATAAACAAGATGGTAAAAAAACAGTTATAAATAAATACTCTAGTAAAATTAAAGTTCACGAAGATAAAGTAAATAAATTAGAAGATAAAAAATCATTTGTTCAAAATGACATTACAATTTTAACCAACGAT
>NZ_JAPPTI010000017.1 GCF_027587025.1 Vibrio sp. LaRot3
GAACGACCACACCACCCACATCAAACACGATAAGCACTTAACCGTCGATAACGACAGTTTTGCGTTGGTGAAAAACAATCAACACACCATCGTAAAAGGTGAAGACCGAACCAAAGTAACTAAAGACACAACCCAAGTGGTTAATGGGTCGTTAAACCAAAAGATAGGTACCAACTACGCACTCCAATCAGGCACAGAAATTCACCTTAAATCAGGCCATAAGCTAGTCATGGAGGCCGGCAGCGAAATCACTATTAAAGCTGGCGGAAGTTTTGTGAAAGTCGATCCAGCGGGCGTCCACATTGTTGGGCCAACCATCAACCTAAACGCAGGAGGAAGCCCAGGTAGCGGCAGCGGCTATGGTGGCAACGAAGCAATAGCACCAAGAATTGTTGAAGAGTTAGTTGCGCCCGAGGAGCTAGTACTTGCTAAATCGACACCGAAATTAATACAACAAGTTCAGGCCGATGTACGAACAGAAATGCCAGTTACAACCATCTGCCCAAACCATACTGGAGAAGACTGTCCAAACTGCAGCTGTCCATGTGAGGAAGGATAATGACCATCTATCTCGATAGGAAAATCAATGATCAAGCTGTTACTTGGTACGCTATTGTTTGCTATTACCGTGGAATGCAGGAAGAAGTGTACCGCTTAGGTTCTCAAAATAATATCGAGCCGCTCTACCTCGATACGGTTCTTTCATCGCTCCTAGCTGAAAGCCCACTTGTTATTCAACTGAAACCAGATCTGTCATTGGCTAGCCA
This sequence comes from Vibrio sp. LaRot3, assembly GCF_027587025.1. GTDB lineage: Bacteria > Pseudomonadota > Gammaproteobacteria > Enterobacterales > Vibrionaceae > Vibrio. The sequence continues at coordinate 768 of NZ_JAPPTI010000017.1, forward strand.
TTTACCTAAATCAAAAATGCTATTGCTCGCCGCACCAGCAAAATTGTCGTTTCAAGAGGTGATAGACGATCTCAGGTTGAAACTAATTATTCGCTTCTCCGGAGATCAGCAAGGCTTATTTCACTATTACTCTCCTAGCGTATACAGCTATTTTCTAAATGCTTTATCAACGCAAGATACCGATAACTGGTTGGGCTTGTTTATGACGGCAAAATTTTATTGTCAAAAATTCCGTCAACACGCTCAATGGCAAGCGAGTCCTATTTCTGAAAGCAAGGCTTCATCAAATATTTGGTCAATCACTCCGTCACAAGAAGTCGCTCTGACTCAGATGGTGGAAGACAAGGCAGTCGATAACTGGCGTAAGTTTGAAAAACTATCCAAAGTAAATTGGAGTCAACAACATGCAGTGTCTCAGTTTTGCGCACAACATCATATTGAGGATGAGCAACGTACATTTTTTGTAAGAAACATATTTCACAAATGGGACGTCAGTCCAGATATTCTAAATTTTAACCCTCACGTAATTATTAACCTCCCTCAAGAAGAGAAAATAACCCAACTTGAGTCAACTTTGGCAAGGAATACTGACTATGGCCGTTAAGTACGCATCTAATCACGCTTGCGACGGAAAGACATTTCTAATTGAAGTCACTGGAATTAAACATAGCCCAGAACAAGACTTTCAGTTTTATGACTTAACGGACATGGTGCAACAAGAGAGCCTAGAAAAAAAGAAGAAGATTGATCCTGAATTAGAAGACTCTACGATTTACAGTTGGCATTGGTGCCAACAAAAAGAAAACCGTAATGTCTGGTTAAAAGTAGATGCTGAAGGCGGGCCAATAAAACTTCCGCTATTTCAAGACGTATCATCCGTCGAGCGACAATCCAAGAATCAACGCTACTCAATGCAGTCTATTCTCCCGCTAACGTTACTGCCCACTTATGACGATAAGTTAAAGGAAAAAGACCGACTTGCTCCCGTAAGAAACGGCTACTTCTATATTTTCTATAATGGCAAAGCATGGAGAGAAATTGAAATTCGAACTCAAGATGATTATACGGTCGAATTTAGAGATATTGATTTATTTAAGTATCGACAAGGGAAAGATCAACCTTTCCTTGATGAGCAGCGTAAAGCCGTTGGGAAGACCTTAAAAGAGATCTGGGTACCATACAAAGACAATGGCCGAAATGCCAAGGTACAGGTTGCGTTTTCAGAAGTACCATGGAGTGCACCTTACTTAAACAACTTAGAATCAGACGAAAAAGCACTAGCAAATCGCTGTGAAAGCTTTCAAAGCTTAGTATCAGATCCACTAGAAGAAAACACCATCCCTCCAATTCGTGTTCGAGAACCTGAGCTTGAGTTTTTGTTGGCAGAACCTTCGAAGCTAAATCGCAGCTTAGATGGAAGCTGGCTAACTACCCAATTTAGGGCCGTGACGGAAAACATATCTCAATGTCGAAATGATGGCAAGAAAGCGAAAGAGTCGATGTTTCGTCAACTTTACCATGTTAATGAATATGAATATGGTATGAAACAATCAGCTTTACAACAGGAACTCAACCCTAAGTCCATTAACAAAGAACAGTGGAAGACTAAACCTAGTAAAGATTATCTTGAAGACGCTAAAAAACGTCGACTAAGAACGGTTACACTCGACGACCCATTATTCGACCTCAGACAACGTTCTTTTCTCGTAATGGCAGCAATAGGCTATTTGCAACAAGTCTATGTCGACATGAGCAAACAAGAATATTATGCCTGCGCGGAACTAGTACAAAAGTTTGTATTCCCTAAGAAGTTTGGTAAAAACGAAAACACTTGGCATAAACACAAAAATGATATCAATGGTGATTTAGGAGGAAGGTTCCATAGAACTTTGCGGACAATTGAGCGGGATATATGCCGGATAGACGTAAAAGGCCTACAAAAGCATGTAGAGACGGTCATGAATGATAATCGATTAGCTTTTGTACTAAAAGATATGAGCGCACTAAACGATATTAATGCATCAGCCGCCCACCGTATAGCCGGTTACGGCATGTCAGCACTGAGTATCGATATAAACAGCCTTGACCAAATGTCTAACCCTGACCCGTTATCTAAAAGCCCATGCTTGGAAACTGTAGCGAAGATACTCTCAGAAGATAGCCAACACGCCTTACACGAAATTCTGTTTCCTCCTAAAGATGCAGTAACTCTTGAAGATACATACATACCACCAGCCCCTTTTAATGATGGGACAGGGACTGCGACCCCAGAATCCCTCGCACTATGGGGCAAAGATGATTTTATAGTGAATGAGGAACAGCTTCACGTCATGGATTTAGCCTTTATGACAGAAGCAAATGATAATGGAGAAGATAACTTTGGCGTTGTACGCCGTGCAGCAAACGTACTAGATGGAATTTTGAGAGGTTACTTTGATGCCCTACAAGCATTAAGCGAAGATCTCTCCAAGCATGCAAAAGTTATTCAATTCAATAAAGCCTATGCTCCTGTTTTAGGGCTTTTAAAAGCAACCAATTCTAAACTTTGGGGAGAAATGGTCTATACACCTGTGGGCGGGGCAGAGCTAAAAGGTACGGTGTTAGGCGTGCATGGGCATGGTCTAAGCTACGGACTAACCGCACAAGAGGCACAGACAGTAAGAACAAAAGGTAAAAACGCGCCAATGGCACGACTTCACGACAAATCAGGAAACCTCATTGCGTCAACGGGAAGAAACTCATTCAAAAGTAACGACATCATTTCAGGTATTAACGGCGATTTAGGCAAAAAGAGTGCACTAAAAGTGGTGGTATTGCCGCACGACAGTACTCTAGCCGAGACCTTCAATAAGGAAAGCACCCAAAGAACATTTAAGCATTTGCAGAGTGATTCCGTCAGCATTAGCAATGCCTATGAAAGGCTCAAAGTACCATATTTTATTGTAGTTATAGAAATGATGAACCTGAAACGGAGTTTCGAAACAGTATTGTACGACCATGGAAAAATCAAAGATGCGTACACGCAATCCGTATTAGCCAGTGGAATAATAGACTTAACCCTTGCCATAGTCCACGCTTCTAACCTATATACAAACAATGCATCTACACTAGCGACTGTATCGAATAACACCGCTTTTAAAATGTCAAATAAACTTGTTGATAAATTTACATTTAAGGCAGGCGCAGTCAAACTGGTTGGAAAACTTAGCTATCTTAATGCATTCAGTATCGGAGCTGGTTTCCTTACTGCGGCGATTGCCGGCTGGGATACCATTAAACTGTACCAACACAATGATCTCGATGCCAGCTTAGCAATGGGTATGATCACGGCAGGTACCTTAACCACTACTGTAGCTACTGGTTTTTTCACCACCAGTTCTCCATTTTTATTTGGTATGGGTCCGGTGGCTTGGATAGGTATTGCAATCGCTCTGGTGGGTTTTATGCTTTATCAATGGTTCAAAGACAGCCCGATAGAAACTTGGCTTAAAAATGGGCCTTTTGGCCAAGACCCATCCGATGATTACGCCCATTTACAAGACAACGATATCGCCTTTAACCGATTCATCGGATTAGTCTTTCATCTGACATCGAGCATACATAGGTTAGACTCACAAACCCCATTTTCTACCCAAATTAACAACCTGATGAAAAGCAAAGGCGCTACGCATGTTGTACTATTAGAAACGAACATCGCGTCACTGATTCAAAACACAAAACAAACCACCAGTTTTTTCGCTAGAGAATCAATTTTTGCCATAACCCGGGATCTCACCAAAGCTAACGGTAATAATGAGACCATCAAGCCAATAAAAACTAACCGATACAATAGCCCAATTATCGACATCATTAAGTACGACGCAGGGTATGCATACTTTTTAAGAAATGAGATAAAGAAACCTCAAGAAGCTCCAATGAAGTACAGTCCATCAACAAGAATATCGAAAATAACGCGTTATGGTCATGGATTTATCATTAGAGCCACCATTAAAGTTGGTAATTTAACGCTACCAACACCACCGTTAGAAGAAACACAATCGACAGCGATACCACTTGAGCCTAACTTTAAGAATGACAAACAATGGTTACAAAGCATTGTACTGATTAAATAAAACATTAGGTATATAAATGACAAAAGAAAACATCAACAGTTGCTATAGTATTTATAACTCCAAAAAAATTATGAAACAGCAACCAAAAATGAACAGTAGTTTCCTCCAAAGGTTACTAACTAAAGGTCAGAAATTTGATTTTTCAATTGCAAATTCCAATATACCGATTTCATTCATTGAAGATTTTAAACCTTCCGACATTAGTTCAAAAAGTAAAAATAATGAAAAAAAAACATTCTGGGATGAGGAAAAACTATACAATGAAAGTTTATCTCCCTTATCTCAATTATATTTTATCATTGTTGCTCTAGTTAAAGTGTCACTGATTTTTTTTATACCTTTATTCTACTTATTATCTCTTACAGCGGCAGTTGTAGATAATAGTATTGATAGTCAAGTAGAACAATTAACAAATATAACTATTTATTGGTTCATTCCCTGCATTTTATATTACACTCACTACAAAATGCTTAATCGGGGCTACTTTTTCCTTGCTCCATTTTTAAAGAGCAGATTAAATTTTACTCTAAATAGAAAAACCGGAATGGTCACTCTATATAAAAAACGAAACGAAGTTCAATTCTCACATCCTTTTATTGAATTTGATTGTGTGCTTATGTCTGCACCTACCCCACAAGGCCACTTAAACTACAGCTTAATGTTGGTCCATCGTTATCATGAATACTCTACTGGTGTGCCATTACACAACTTTGTTGGCAGCAACCAGCTCGTATCCGAGTACGCGCTCGTCTGGAATATGATTCAGCGCTATATGGATACCAGTCAGCCAATGCCAGATGTATTGGCATTAGAGCAATCTAGAGACAAAGACCCTGTTACTGCAGCACATGATAAGAAGACCAATCGCCCCCCTCGCTATTGGCGCGATATGACCGATGAACAGTTTGCTGAAACGGTAGAGAAAATGAGAGAGAAGCAAAAAACAATTCCGGCAACAGGGCCAACTATAAACATATTTGCTGAAACCCCTTCTCATACATGATCTACCATTGCATATGTTGCTGAATCGAGATCGAAATTAGGAACAAGCTAACAATCAAATGACTAAGAAGAAAAATGAACAAAGCTAGAAATAACTTTCCGTTCTTTGCTGGAGAAAAAACACCTAAAGAGTTCAGCCATGCCATGGTTCTAAGCCCTTTTCCGATTAGAACAGGAATAAAGAAAAATAACTATTGCGAACAATTGCTCAGTAAAAATAACAACTATATTGAGATTGGCGGAGTCGCTGGTTTGATATTTCAAACTCAGATAGTTTGGCTAATGTTTTTGATATCTTTCGTTATCGTATTTATTCCCGTTTATATCATGCTTGGAGGGATAACCTCAATGTATGAGCTTGCTTACGAAACTAAATTCATTAACGGCATACCTAATAGGACTTTTAGCTACTTCGAGTTTGGTAATGCACTTTTCGCTCTGTTCGGCCCCTTAATTGCTACTTTGGCCATTATTTTCTTAGTTATCAAGAATACAAATAAATCACTACTCAGAACCATTCCTTTTCGCTTTAACCGTCAACGACGTGAAGTCATGTTTTCAAAATGGAATAAGGCCAAAAAACAAACTCAAGTTAAGTTTTTTAAATGGGAAGATATCTGCGCGATGGTTGGCCAAGGGTCAGCTGTGACTACTGTTGGTGTAATATCATCTTCTGCGCTAGTGATAGCAGCTGATGATAACAGCAAATACGGTAACTTTTGGTCTAGCATGACACTCAATGCTATTAACAAGATCGATGCCACTTCAACTTGGGAAATGATTCGTAGCTACATGGAGGAAGGTGAAGAGGCTGTGCCTGAACCAGAGCCTCTGACTTATGCCCATTTACTCAAACAACATTGTGAAGCCAATAACATCAGCCCAAGTGAAGTAACTGGTGGTACCAAACTATGGTGGTACCTCAATGGCACCATGTTGGGCATTTGGCGCACCAATCGCTTAATGAAGAAGATGACTGTTCACGCAGAAAGCTTTCCCGAGGTTGTCGAGTGGAGCAAGCCCTTACCGAAATCTAAATGGGCCAAGCCAAGCGAAGAGCTCGAATTTTACAACCGAATTATCTCACAAAACGAATACGCCAAAGGCCATACTATTTTGTCCATCGGTAATGTCCGTGAAAAATATGGTCATTTAGCACCAAGTAAGCAAAGCGAAGTCCAAGCAGAAGAGACTTTTTAAATTTGATGGCTTCAATGCCGCTACGCTTTGGTTTCACCCCAAATAAGGAACAATTCTTCAACTTCCGTAACTTAGGTTGGGCTAACAGTCATTCGACTGTCGTTTAACCTAATAGGATGGCTCCATTCTACCTATTCAACATCTAAGTAAAATGCGGGTAACAGAACCAACACCGACATGATAGACCAAGAAATGGCGGTGCCAATTAGCAAACCGAAAGTAAGTAGATCATCATGATTGGCCATCACAAACAACGAAAATGCACTGGCAACGATGGTGTTTGAGATAACTAACGGCCTAGATGCAGACGCTAATTTCTTTGAAATTTCGGTGCTGTGATCTTTTTTATTCTTGGATGAGGTAAATGGATGGCTCAGCTTTGTTGGGCGCAAAATTTGTATCACCGCATCAACGATTAGGTAAATCAGCACTGGCGCAAACCCAATTAAACCTACGGTAAGCGGCATCATCGCCATGGCCAACGAACCCAAGGTCGCACCAAGTGTCATCGTCAACACAAGTAAAATCCACATTAACGAAGAGACAAACCCTTTACCTTGCCCCTTAATCAAACCACATAATAAAACACCAGCGAACAGCAGTGACGGCCAAGATACCAAGGTAGAGTTCATTGCCTCATGAGTGACAGTCAACATGGCCAACCCACCGGCCATCAGCAATGTAGCAACAATAAACCCTATCGACCATAGCTTAGGTCTCGCTAGTATGCGTTGTATCGTTTTGCTCAATCCTTTGTCGAGCCAATCAGGTTCAGTCTTTTTTTGGACGAGAGACGGAGCAAAGGCCACCAGCAGTAACAACAATAATCCCTGAGTGACAAGCATCACCGCAATACTTGCTATTGCAAAGCTGTAACCAATGAATGGCCCAATCAGCAAAATTAGCGCAATCGCCCAAATAGTCACTAACCCAATTGAACCCACGTTAGATGTGAGTATCTTCGCTGACGAGCTCATGCTTGGCTGAGGCGTTTCTTTTACAGAAAACTGAACAGCGCTGGTAATCGATACTGCAATGACTAACAGCACAATTTGCAACGTACTAAACAGGGGCAATCCAAGTTGACTGAGCACAATTAAAGTCGAACACAAACCTACGGCGCAAACTAACATAGTAATCAACGTGAGCAACAAGCTACGGCACAACCACCACATTAATAACATTACGGTCGCCATCACTGATACCCATAGGTATAGCGGTTCCTGCAATAGCCAACTAGTGATTTCACCTTGCTGAGAAACTAAATACAAACAAGCAGTCAAACTCACCAACACACATGCAAGCAACCAATATCGGCAACCAGCGACGAAACAGAAAAAGGCAGAATTTGAGGTGTGATTTGACGAAGCAGACGTCCATTCAGCGTGCATGAGCCGTATCCTTATTTCACTACGGTGAGCAAATAAAGACACTCATATTACGTATTAATAGAATCCTGACGACACAACAGAGGGAGAGTTTTTGTCACTTAACGAAGCTTTACTTCAACTAAAAGAGTCACTCAAGCCAACTAGCATGTACCCTGCGGCAAAGAATACCATTACCCTACGGCAACAGACTTACGACGATAGTCTTTTGGACTGCAAGCATACTGCTCTTTGAATTTTTTAGAGAAATGACCAACGTGCTTGAAGCCAATCTTATTAGCAACTTCTTGTACTGATAGCTCCCCTTCCGCCAACAGTTCGCTGGCTTTGGCCATGCGTTTACTATACAAAAAGCCATAAACGGTATCGCCAAACACCAGTTTAAAGTTACGTTTTAGCTTGTTGTCATTAATGCCTACTTGGCGCGCTAGGTCTTGCAGTGAAGGCGGCTCTTGCATGTGTTCTTCAATGATTCGAGCAGCATTTTGAATGCAATCCATATCACGAGATGTCATGCCATCACACTGTTTCACTGGGTGAGTCAGGTTGTGGTAGAGAATGGCTAATAGCTCCATCACCTTACCTTGTAGGTAAAAGTTATTGGCAGATTTACTCAGCTTGGAACGGAAAATGTCATCCACCACTTTCACCATAGGCGCAGTCACAGATACAAGATCGTATTTATTGCATACATTATTAGGATCGACATTTGCGCCAATCAAAGATTCATACAAGGCTTTCGGCACGCAAAAATTTAAGAACTTGGTGCGCTTATCATTGTAGTGAAACTCAAACTCTCCACCCTGACAGACAAAGAACAAGGCTTTTTCTCGAGTAATGGTGACCGCTTTCGCTTGCTCTGGAACTACTAAGTCCATTTCACCTTGTAAGATTAAACAAGCGCCATAGAAGTCTTGAGCTTGCTCTTTGAAACGAGTTGGTGCTTTAAATGTCACGTCACTCAAAGTAACCGACATCCCCTCAGCTAAGTCAAATATGTAACCAGCGCCATCGCATACACTTTCTTCTAAGGTCACTTTAGAGGTTGCAAACTGAGCCAATTGATCATCTTGGGCGCAATCGAGAATGTCGTACATACGAAACGGCGTAGTATCAATGTCAACAAGCTCCATAGTCAGCTCTCCATGCCTGATAGTTAAATCAATAGATGAGCTGAAAACTATAATAAATGAGAATAATTATCAATTAATTTCAGACGATATCACGCACTACCGCATAAGAAATGTCCTCTTTACGGTACGCATAGATAGATTTGAAGCCAAATGGCTATGTCTCATAAACGGCTTATCACTCGGCTAATCACCAATAGTGAGCCCTTAGCTTAACTCAATAACGAATCCTGAATTACAAACACCAACTGGTCGAAGACTGATGATCACACCACAATACTTGGTATGTTTCGCAGCTAGACAATAGATCCTCGTGTTGACCTACCGCTTCAACCTTACCGTTGTTCATCACAACAATTTGATCCACATGGGTGATACTCGATAAATTATGCGCCACCATAATCACGGTCTTATTTTCAACCAAGTGGCTAACCGCTTTCTTCACTTTAAGTTCGTTCTCCGCATCTAACGCTGCGGTTGCTTCATCCAGCAGTATTAATGGCGATTGTTTTAACAATGCACGAGCGATAGAAATACGCTGCTTTTCGCCACCAGACAGTTTGGTCCCACCTTCACCAACTTGAGTATCCAAGCCTTGCGGTAAAGATTGAATAAACTCCCAGCACGATGCCATCTGACAGCAGCGCTCAATCTCAACAGTGGAAATGGATGGATTCCCCATCGTCAAATTATTCAATATGCTGTCATCAAATAGATACACTTGCTGAAATACCACACTGACCAACTGAGCTATCTGAGTTTGGTTTAAGCCATTAATGGGTTGCCCTGATAGCAATATTCGCCCTGATTGCACATCCCAGAATCTTGCCAGTAGATGAATCAAGGTTGATTTACCTGAGCCTGATGGCCCAACGATCGCAGTTACCGAATTAGGCTTAACCGTAAAACTGACTTGGCTGAGAACTTGTTGCTGCTGATATGCAAAACTGACGTTTGTTAGCTCTACTCCCGAGAAAGGATTTGAACCATTATTCGAACTCTGCTTAGGGGAACTCTCAGTAATGTTATCCAGTTCAGGCTCAGACAATACGCCTGCAACACGATCCATCGCTGACTGGAAGAACTGCCACTGAGAAATCAAAATCCCCGCCTGCATGATCGGACGATAAAATTGCGTTGAAAGCAGCAAAAACAGCAACAGAACGGACACGGTCACTTGCCCATCAAGAACCCAGTAAATGCCCAAACTGATCAGCAAAGCAAAGCCTGATTCAGCTAACACAATGAATGCGGCAGGGGCTAATGTTGCACGTTTTTCAAAGCTAAGGTGCGCATCTCGTGCGGATTTTGACTTCTCGTCTAGCGATAAAATCTCTCCCTCAGCGCAACCATGAGCTCGCAAGATTTTAATACCTGCGATGTAATCAAAAATAGTATCCGTTAACTCATCTCCCGCTTGGTACAACTGCGCTTTACTGGCTAAAGAAGCTTTGTTGAACCAATAGAATGCACCACATGCTAATGGAATGCCTGCCGCCATGCTTAGCGCTAAACGCCAATCAAAGTAGGCTAAACCAAGAAGAATCACGCTTAAAGTACATAGCACGGCCATTAAATGACTCACAACATGAGAAAAAGCGTGCTCTACATGGTCAACATCTTTAAGCAATGTGTTGTTCAATGTACCAAGGTCGATGCTTAGTAAACGGCCCATCGGAATGTTAGTCAACTTGCTCAACAAACCATTTCGAGTTTTTTCCCCAACGAGCGTCGCTAAGTAACTTTGTTTGAGGTTAGCGATACGAATCATCACCATCCGCACCAGCACACAAACCGCAATGGCTAAACAGTAATAAGGCCAAGTTTCGGGCAGTTGGTTGTCAGCAATCAATACCGATAACAGCTGAAAAACCAATAGATAAGGCACAAGCGCAAACAATGCATCCAATGCGACCCACAGGGTATTAACCAGCATCGGGCGCAGCGAAATCCCCGTTAACTGTTGATAACGTTTAAGCATGTTGCGCCTCCGGTTGTTTCTCTACCATTTGCGACGGCTTAATTTTCCATTGCTTAGCGGTTTGTTGCGTGTTCCATAACTGTGCGTAATGTCCCTGTTGCGCTAGTAATTGCTGGTGCGACCCACACTCAACCAATAAGCCGTCATTAAGCACTAAAATTTGATCGGCATTGACCACTGTAGAAAGCTGGTGTGCAATCACAACGACCGTTTTACCTTGGGCTAACTCGCTAATAGCGGATTGAACTAGCTTTTGATTGGTCGCATCGGCATGCGCTGTCGGCTCATCCAACACTAGAATAGGCGCATCTTTTAGCATCGCCCTTGCAATGGCGATACGCTGTTTTTGCCCGCCGCTCAGTGAGACACCATCACTCAATAGCGTGTCATAACCTTGGGGTAATTGTTCAATAAACTGATGAGCATTGGCCGCTTTCGCTGCCGCCTCTATTTGCTGAAATGAATACGGCTTACCCATAGTAATGTTGTCTCGGATGGTCAGCTTAAACAAATGCGAATCTTGAAAAACCAACGACATCTGATCCATCAACTGCGCCTCTGAAAAATCACTTAGTGGCTGATCATCAAGATAAATTTGACCACGACTTGGGTGCCACATTCTGGCTAATAGATGAATTAAGGTCGACTTACCCGCCCCAGACCCACCGACAATCGCAGTCACGGTATGAGGCTTGAGTTCAAAACTGATGTTTTGCAGCGCTGATTTGTTTGTTTCTGAATAATGAAAACAGACTTGCTCAAACCGTACCTGATGATTGCTTACCTTAGGCTTAGAAGCCAATTGATTAGAATCATTAGCTTGTGCGATCACTGACTCTTGCGGCAATTGCTCAATCTTGATTAATCGCCCGACGCCTTCAAAAACTTGCCCCAGATAGGTACTCAGCAAGGTTAGATTAAACAACGGCTCCAACATACCGACACCAAGCAACAAACAGATAATGAACTGGGCAATGGTCAACGAACCATCAAGGCAAAAATAGAGACCAATCGGTACTAAAACCGCTAAGCCACTATTTAGAAAAGCTTTGAACGCAGCCATTGGCCAAGCCGCCTCTTTTATCCACTTAGCTAAATATTGTCGATGCTGATCTAAGCCTTGCTCCAACTTAGTATGGCGAGTTTGCTGCATGGCAAACAAGCGAATCACGGGCATCGCTCTGGCGAACTCCGTCACCGCACTGTTGAGCTGCTCCAAGTTATGGTGGTATTGCTGGGCTTTCTCTTTATAACCACGAAACATCATCGCTTGGCTAATGGCAGCAAGAGGAATGGGAATTAGCGCAAATAAAGCCATGCGATAATCTATAAAACAGAGCAAAACAAAAGTGGTCAAAGGCACAAACAGCGCTGTCACAAGATCAGCTAACTGATGCGCAAGAAACACTTCCACTCTGTCGATGTCTTCTGCCAACACCTTCTTTATCTCGCCGCTACTGGTTTGATTAAAGTAACCTAGCGGAATGCGGCTCATGTGCCGAAACAAGCGTGTCCTAATCTGATACTGAATATGAAAGGCGCTGGAATGGGCTAAATAGGTAGATAGCAGTAAACAGCCGTAGCGCAGTAACATGGCCGCCAAAGCTAAGCTAGTAAACCACCAAATAGCTTGTTGATCAGTCACTTGAGTAAGTAAGCTGTCAGCAATCAAATAGACAAAATAGTAAGGCGCAAGAGAAAGCGTCGCTGCAATCGCTGCCAAGCAGACGGAACAAATCAAAATCCATCGATGTTGATGACAAAATTGCAGTAGCCAAGGCAACGCTGAGGGGGAAGATGACGAAGACATCCTTTCCTCCAAATAGAAATAAAAACAGCAGTGATAAGCCATGCTTACCACTGGAAAGAAATCGGGCTTTCAAATCGAATGATGAAAGCCCTTATGATTAGAAGTTAGCGCTTAAATCGACACCAAATCGCACTGGGTCACCATAATTGCTAAAGCCTGTCCCACCCCAGTTAACCGAATAGGTTTTGTATCGCTCGTCGGTGATGTTCACGCCCCAGAGTCGAATTTCAAAGTCATCTCGGTAATTGAATCGAACATTGGCATCAACCACAAAGTAAGGGTCTTGGAAGTTGTTACCTTGCTTATCTAGTGCCATTTCACCATAGAAGCCAACTCCGAGGTTTGGAGTAAACGTCCAGTTGTCGCCAATTTCACCGTAATAGGTCGCTTCAACATTGACCGTATGCTCCGGTGCAAATGGAATGCGTGCGCCTTCAGAGTAACTCGCTCCCGTGTAGCCATCCACTTGAGTGACCTTGGCATCATTGAAACCAAAGCTCAGTGCCGCTTCCCACACATCATTAATGAGTGCGCTGATTGAGCCTTCGATACCACGTGAGCGGACTTCTTTAATTGGTGCAATCGCATTCGCCCCTGTCGTCGGGTCTTGATAAGCGTATTGCAGGTTATTCACACGCATATCGAACACGTTAATATCGGCGATGATAGTACGATCATTCCAATAGCTCTTATAACCAAGCTCGTACACTTCGCTGGTTTCAGGATCATAAGGTAAGCCATGACCTAGATTGCCCGAGCTGTCGCTCGCTTCCGCAATCCATGAACCACCACCACTTAACATGCCTTCACCATAGCTCGCATAGACGGTGTGATTTTTGCCGAAATCTTTGCTGATGGCGAAGTTAGGTAAGAACTCAGAATAGTCTTTCTCGTAGCTGCCCTGCGTTTCAAATGGGAAACGGAACATGCTGTAGAACTGAGAGTCGATCTGGAAATCTTCTTTGGTGTAACGTGCGCCTGCTTTTAGTGTCCATGTCGGCGCAAAACGCCAACTCGCATCCATATAAGCGGTGTAAGTATCTCGGGTATACTTACCAGCGGTCTTGGTAAGCTGCATTTTGTTTAGATCCATCTCGGTGAAGTTGTTGTTATCTTCATGAGAGCGATAAAACGCAGCGCCAAATGTCCAATCAACAGGTAACGCACCTAAGTTAGAATTTAAACGCAGTTCTTGGAAGGTATCTTTTTCACGAATATAGTTATCAAGATAAGCAGACCCAGCGGGAGGCGTGACCACTAAATCGGCATCGAAACGGCCATAAGTATCAATTTCACGAATACCCGTAACTGAGCTTAGTTGCCAATTTTCTAACCCTGTCCAAGTAACATTCAAGGCTGCACCTTTTGAGGTTTGATCGAACAAACCTTCGATATCGGTAGCCGTTTTCAGATCATCACCACGCTCGGTCTTCGGATCATCTTTCACATATGGATATACGCCACTTTCTAATGTGGTGTGGTCAAGGTAAAGGTTCGCTGTCCAGTCACTGCTTGGAGTCCAATGCAGGCTTAACATGGCCGAACGTTGCTCTTTAGGATCTACCGATTTATTAAGGTGAGTATTCTCAACAAAACCATCTCGAGATAAGTAATCTAACGTAACTTTCGCAGTCAACACGTCTTCAATCAGCGCCGTACCCGCAGTCACCGTTCCGCTTTGTTGATCGTAGTTAGCAACACCTAACTCAAAGGACGCAGAAGGATCATTGCCCTGTTTTTTGGTGGTAATAACAATAATACCGTCACGAGCATTACTGCCATAAGTGTTACCTTGGGGCCCACGTAAGAACTCAATCGACTCAACGTCTTTCAACAATAGGTTGAGGCCATATAAACTGGTCTGCGGTACACCATCAACGTAAATTGGCACGTTACTTTGCTCTAAGTGACGTGGTAATCCACGCACTTGAATGTAACTGTAATCGCCCGGTAGCTCTGGTAACACAATGTTTGCGATAGACTTAATCGCATCCGCTACGGTCTTATAACGGTGCTTTTCAATATCCTCAGCAGAGAGATAGTCCATGCTTTGCGAAATATCTTTCATGTCCTTTGCTACACGAGCAGCATGCACAATAACCGTCTCGTCCGCTTGCGGTGCGGCGACGCTTTGTCCATAAGCAAGTGTTCCTAAAATAGCGGCTGCTAGTACTGCTTTATTGTTCACCTAGAGTCTCCCCTAATGACTGGATGATGTGAGATGGCAGTAATGTAAATGAAAACCATTTTCGACTAAATGGAGAAACTAGCAGTAGCGGGAGACAAAACAGCACTAGAGGAATTTTAGTGATATTTGATATTCAATCAGGCGTATTAAAACAAGCTAACACGCCTGAATAGATTAGTATAAAAGCCTTATTTTCAAGCAAATGCTTTGGCTATCTCTTGCACCACAGGAATGACAGATGCCGCAAGCAACAAGGCCATGCTGTAGTTAAACAGCTTGAGATTTCGCTCGGTTTGCAGGAATTTTTTCAACCAAGCGCCAAACATTAACCAGATGCCAACACTAGGAACAGACAACACTAAGAACGTTAAAACTAGAGTCGCAGTCTGAGTCGCAAACGCCTCTCCTGTCGTTGTAAAAGCGGCGATAGCCCCTGTAGCAACAACCCATGCTTTGGCATTGACCCACTGAAACAGTGCGCCTTTTACAAAACTCATTGGCTTCGCATTTTCTGTGGCCTTGAGGCCACCACTTGATGTAGCAATTAACCACGATAAATAGAGTAAATAGGCCGTGCCTACAACCTTAATGACTAAGTGCAAACTGGGAAACAACTCGAATATATAACCAAACCCAACACCCACCAGCATTAGCATGAAAGCAAAGCCGACACAGATACCACTGAGTAAAGGTAAGCTACGTTTTACGCCAAAGTTAAGCCCTGAGGTGAGCACCAAAATGTTATTTGGACCTGGCGTAGCCGAAGAGGCAATAGCAAACAATACCAATGAATAGAAGTAATCCATCTCGCCCCCTAAACGTATATCGTGCCTTTGAGGTACAACACGCCCGTGCCTGACACCAATACACGATCACCCACAAGTTGGCAGTGCAGTACTCCACTACGCTTAGATGCTTGTAAAGCCACCAAATTCTGTTTACCAAGTTGCTCTGCCCAGTAAGGCGCAAGTCCAGTGTGAATCGAGCCTGTCACCGGATCTTCATCACCACCGTTAGCAGGCCAAAAGTAACGTGAGACAAAATCGTACTCACTCCCCTTTGCTGTCACTACCACATCATACGGCGCAAGCTGTTTAAGCTGGTCTGAATCGTACTCTACGTCGAACACATCTTGCTCGCTGGCCAACACCGCCACATAGGCTTGTCGATTCCTTAGCACTTTTACTGGAGCTCGAGACAGCCCATCTAACAATGCACTCGGTGTTTCTTCAATCTCATCTGGCTTTTGATTCGGGAAGCTCATTTCAATTCGGCCATTTTGCTTTTGCTGCACAAAAAGATTCCCGACTTCTTGAGTCAAATATTCGATTTCGCCAGTAACACCAAGCTGATTAAACAGCACAAACGATGCGGCCAACGTAGCATGACCACAAAAATCAATTTCAGTCAGAGGAGAAAACCAACGAATTTGATATTGATTGGAAGAGCTTGTGTAACCAAGCTTTTGATTAACAGGAACAATAAAAGCCGTTTCAGATAGGTTATTTTCTGCGGCGATGGATTGCATCAGCTCCACGCTAGGCCATTGCGTTACCGGTACAACTGCTGCTGAATTGCCCTTAAACTGCTGATCGGTAAATGCGTCGACAACATAAATATCTAGCTCTAACTTTGACATAGCGATTCCTTTCAATGTTCAAATGCAGATTGGTATCCAGACATTCAGTCTATCGAATTCACGCTAGTCATACCGAGCGTAGTTTATAAAACCATTAGTATTTTCAACTACTCCCGCACGATTAGACTGGGTAAACCTTCTCGAACCGCTCTAACACTAGATCAGAAGATGTATCGAACTCTGCGCCAATTTGTTGAGCATATTGAGTAAAAAATTTCACATGGGCATCATGCCACCATTGATAGCTACGATCGCCTTCCCCCTCAGCATACGCAAACTCTGGTGTAACTTGATCGAACGGGCAAACATCCACCTGAGTCAACTTAACGATGCACACCGGGTTCTCTTGCCAATCTAAAATTACGGTTAACCGACCGACTTGTGGCAATGGCTCACCTTCTATCTCATAACCTTGCTTTAAACTGCATGAAGCCGTCTTTATACCCTGATCGATCAGCTTGGCACATTGGTTTGCATTGTATTCATCAGCACAAAAATACTCAGCTACGGTTTGTGGGATTTGACTGCGCTGTTCGGTGGTTAACTGAGACAGATACTGTTCTAAAAATTGCTGGTGATGCGGCTTCATGTTTCTTCCTTGGTTACAAATCATCATCGACCTGATAATGAGCCACGATTATAAACTATTGATTCAATGAAAAAAGGAGCATTTTACTGCTCCTTTCAAACCGTGACGTCTTTGATCATCAGCTAACTTCGTAATACGCGCTCTATCTCGCTGATACTGGATGGGTCATCGATGGTTGATGGAACGGTGTAAGACTCACCATCAGCGATTTGACGAATAGTGCGACGTAATATCTTACCGGAGCGTGTTTTCGGTAATCGCTCTACTACCAAAGCATGTTTGAAGCAGGCCACTGCACCAATAGAATCACGCACTTTAGAGACCAATTCGCCCTCTAATTGCAGCGAATCAATGCTTATCCCGTCTTTTAGCACCACAAAGCCTAATGGTAGTTGACCTTTCAAATCGTCATGGATGCCTACGACCGCACACTCAGCGATGGCTGGATGTGCACCAACGATTTCTTCCATCTCGCCGGTGGATAGCCTATGCCCGGCTACGTTAATCACATCGTCAATTCGCCCCATAATAAACAAATAACCATCTTGATCGAGATAGCCTCCATCACCTGACACGTAGTAGCCCGGAAACTGACTTAAATAGCCTGATTCAAAGCGGTCATGGTTGCGCCATACGGTGGGTAAACAACTTGGTGGCAATGGGCGTTTTAAGGCGATATAACCTTGCTGATTGGCCTGCGCTGACTCGCCTAGCTCATTGAGGATTTCTACTTGATAGCCGGGAATAGGTTTGGTGGCAGAGCCTGCTTTTACCGGCATCATTTCAAGCCCCGTCGGGTTGCCCGCTATCGCCCAGCCAGTCTCCGTTTGCCACCAATGATCCACCACAGGTTTGTCCGTTTGTGATTCTACCCAATCCAGTGTTGGCGGATCGAGCCGCTCCCCTGCCATAAAAATCGTTTTTAATTGGCTGAGATCGTATTGGTTTAAATAATCCCCTTGAGGATCTTCTTTTTTGATCGCTCGAAATGCTGTTGGAGCAGAGAACAGCGCATCGACTCGGTACTCTTCGCACACTCGCCAAAATGCGCCCGGATCAGGTGTACGAACTGGTTTTCCTTCATACAAAATCGTTGTGCAGCCATGAATCAACGGGGCATAGACAATATAAGAATGGCCGACCACCCAACCCACATCGGATGCCGCCCAAAACACACCATCTTGCGGCATGTTGTAAATCGTGCTCATCGAATATTTCATCGCAACAGCATGACCACCATTATCTCGCACCACACCTTTTGGCTTACCTGTCGTGCCTGAGGTATACAAAATATAAAGCGGATCAGTGGCAAGTACTGGGACACAAGCATGAGGTAGCGCATCTTGATAGGCTTGTTGCCAGTCAATGTCACGGTCTTGATTTAGGTCTGCGATTACTTGTGGTCTTTGCAATACAAACACTGTTTCCGGCTTCCAGCGGCTATCCATAATTGCTTGGTCGACCATAGGTTTGTATGGCAGTACTTTGTTAATTTCAATCCCGCAAGAGGCCGTCATGATCACCTTAGGCTCAGCATCTTCAATTCGCACGGCTAATTCGTTAGGCGCAAAGCCACCAAACACCACCGAATGGATAGCCCCCAGACGAGCACAAGCAAGCATGGCCATGGCCGCTTCTGGAATCATCGGCATATAAATCACCACACGATCGCCTTTATTCACGCCTTGCTTAGCCAACATGCCAGCAATCTTCGCCACTTGATCACGCAATTGTTGATAGCTAAAAGTTTGCTTTGCTCCGGTTACCGGCGAATCATAAATCAAGGCAATGTTGTCACCTCGCCCCTGCTCGCAGTGGTAGTCCAACGCCAACCATGAAGTATTGAGCAACCCATCGGGAAACCAACGTTCAATGCCGTTTTCGTCCGTGGCTAAAATGGTATTGGGTGGTTGAAACCAGTCGATCTGCTCGGATTGCTGCCGCCAAAATTGCTCAGGCTCGTTTTTAGCCCAAAGATATTCCTTGTGATACTCAGACATAGTGCTTCCTCCAGTATGTCTCGATACTGCTCTAACTTGGTTTTGATACTGCTTTATCGTTATGAAAATACGTCGGAGGGAACACGCACAACGCCCTCCATCAATATTCGGGCACTGCGGCTCATAGTCACTTTTTCAATTTGCCATTGCTGATCTTGCGAACACGATGCTTGTGCGCCAACTTTGAGCGTTCCGGATGGATGACCAAAAGTAACGGTTTCTCGTTCACCACCTCCCGCAGCCAAGTTCACTAACGTGCCGGGAATTGCGGCAGCAGAGGCTATTGCTACTGAGGCTGTTCCCATCATGGCATGATGCAATTGCCCCATCGAAAGCGCGCGAACCAATAAGTCTACTTGCTCTCGTTCAACCTGTTTCCCACTCGAACTCAGATAACTTTTGGGCGCAGAGACAAACGCGATTTTCGGCGTGTGCTGACGAGTCTTGGCTTGCTCTAAATCTTCTATCAGACCCATTTTTAATGCGCCATGTGCTCTTATCATTTCAAAGCGATCTAACGCAGCAGCATCAGCATTAATCTCCGGCTGTAGCTCAGTGCCTTGATAACCGAGAGCCTGCGCTTGAATGAAGATGGTTGGGATGCCAGCATTGATTAATGTGGCCGGAAACCTTCCTACATCAGGCACATCAAGTTCATCCACTACATTACCTGTCGGGAAAAGGCTGCCTTCAGCCGCAGGACGGACAAAATCAACTGGTACTTCAGCCGCCGGAAAGGTCACCCCATCTAACTCGAAACTGCCCATTTCCTGCACCTCCCCATCGACCATGGGAACGTGCACGACTATGGTCTTTTCAATATTGGCTTGCCAAATACGCACTTGCGCAATTCCGTTTTCTGGCACTCGCTTAGGATCCACCAGACCAGCATGCACAGCGAATGGCCCAACCGCAGCGGACAAGTTTCCGCAATTACCGCTCCAATCAACGAATGGCTTATCAATGGCGACTTGTCCGAATAAATAATCCACATCATGATTTGGCTGACTACTCTTCGACACAATCACGGCTTTACTAGTGCTCGACGTTGCCCCACCCATCCCATCGATCTGTTTCTGATACGCATCAGGGCTACCAATTATCCGCATCAACAGCTTATCGCGCGCTTCCCCTGCCACTTGGGCTGGTGCTGGCAAATCTTGCAGCCGAAAAAATGCCCCTTTGCTGGTTCCACCACGCATATAGGTAGCAGGAATTCTCAGCTGAGATTGTTGTGACTGCTTAATTGACTTTTCCATAACGCTACCCTAAGCCGCTAAGAAGTCTTGGGCGAAACGCTGTAATACGCCGCCGGCTTGATAAACGCTCACTTCATCTTCTGTATCTAGACGGCAAGTCACTGGAACATCCATCTTTTCGCCATTCGCCCGAGTGATAACCAAAGCCAAATCAGCCCCCGGAGTGATGTGCCCCACTACGTCATACAACTCTGTGCCATCTAGCTGTAATGTATGGCGGTCTGTCCCAACTTTGAATTGCAATGGTAATACCCCCATTCCGACCAGATTGGTTCGATGAATACGTTCAAAACCTTCGGCCACAATGGCCTCTACTCCCGCAAGACGCACCCCCTTTGCTGCCCAATCACGAGACGAGCCTTGACCATAATCAGCGCCTGCCACAACGATGAGCGGTTGCTGACGGTTCATGTACGTTTCAATCGCCTCCCACATGCGAGTCACTTTCCCTTCAGGCTCTACACGGGCCAATGACCCCTGCACAACTTTCCCTTGTTGCTTAACCATTTCATTAAACAATTTTGGATTGGCAAAGGTTGCTCGTTGAGCGGTCAAATGATCCCCCCTATGGGTGGCATAGGAGTTAAAGTCTTGTTCGGGCAATCCCATTTTTGCTAAGTACTCACCGGCCGCACTGCTTGGTAAAATCGCATTAGAGGGTGATAGATGGTCAGTGGTAATGTTGTCACCCAAAATGGCTAACGGACGCATAGCCGATAGGGTTCTTTCTCCGGCGAGTGCTCCCTGCCAATAAGGCGGCCGACGTATGTAAGTACTCATTTCTCGCCAATCGTACAGCGGGCTTTCACTTCGCTCTGCATCGTCCAATTTGAACATCTGAATATAGACTTGCTTAAACTGCTCTGGCTTAACGCTTTGCTCGACCACGGCATCAATTTCTTCATCGCTCGGCCACAAATCACTTAGGTAAATTGGCTCTCCTTGAGCATTTGTCCCGAGTGCATCACGCTCTATATCAAATCGAATTGTCCCCGCTAGCGCATAAGCAACCACTAATGGCGGCGAAGCTAAAAACGCTTGCTTAGCATAAGGATGAATTCGGCCATCAAAGTTTCGGTTACCCGAAAGCACAGCGGTTGAATACAAGTCACGGTCAATGATCTGCTGCTGAATGGCTGGGTCTAATGCACCACTCATACCATTACACGTTGTACAGGCATAAGCGACGATGCCAAAACCAAGCTGTTCTAACTCTTTCAACAAGCCAGATTCTTGCAGGTAAAGCTTGGCGACTTTCGAGCCGGGAGCAAACGAAGACTTCACCCAAGGCTTACGCACTAAGCCAAGTTTATTGGCCTTTTTCGCCACTAACCCTGCCGCAACAACATTTCGAGGGTTACTGGTGTTGGTGCAGGAGGTAATCGCAGCAATGATCACAGCCCCATCTGGCAATTGATCATCGGGTAGCTCTTGCTGCCATTCGCCCGCAATACCTCGTTGCGTAAGCTCCGAAGTGGGTAAACGACGATGTGGATTGGATGGTCCCGCGAGATTGCGTGTCACCGCTGATAAATCAAATTCAAGTACCCGCTCATATTGGGCAGTGTTTAGATCATCCGCCCATAAGCCCACTTGTTTGGCGTAGGTTTCCACCAACTGCACCTGTTCATCGTCTCGCCCTGTTAACTTCAAATAGTTGAGGGTTTGCTGATCGATGTAAAACATGCCAGCGGTGGCGCCATATTCTGGCGTCATGTTTGAGATGGTTGCACGGTCACCAATGGTGAGATCGCTCGCTCCTTCACCAAAGAATTCTAAATAGCAGGAGACCACTTTTTGATGACGCAGAAACTCGGTAATCGCCAATACGATATCAGTCGCAGTAATGCCCGCTTGGCGCTGACCTGTGAGTTTTACCCCGACAATATCGGGCAGACGCATCATTGACGGGCGACCAAGCATCACGGTTTCTGCTTCTAAGCCACCCACACCGATTGCGATGACACCAAGAGCATCGACATGCGGGGTGTGACTATCTGTACCAACACAGGTATCAGGATACGCCACACCATCTTTGGCTTGTACAACCGGAGACATCTTCTCAAGGTTAATTTGATGCATGATGCCGTTACCCGCCGGAATCACACTTACATTCTCAAATGCGGTTTTACACCACTCGATAAAGTGAAATCTGTCCTCATTGCGGCGATCTTCTATAGCGCGATTCTTTTCAAAAGCTTTCGCATCACAGCCCCCGTGTTCAACTGCTAGGGAATGGTCGACGATCAGCTGAGTTTCAACCACCGGATTAACTTTGGCAGGGTCTCCCCCTTGTTCCGCTATCGCATCACGTAGGCCAGCTAAGTCAACCAATGCAGTTTGGCCGAGAATGTCGTGGCACACCACCCGAGCCGGATACCAAGGAAAATCTAAATCACGCTTGCGCTCTATTAGCTGCCTTAAACTGGCTTGCAGTTTGTCTGGCTCGCAGCGACGAACCAATTGCTCAGCCAATACTCGTGAAGTGTAAGGGAGAGTTTGATATGAATTAGGCGCGATATCATCAACCGCTTGGCGCACATCGAAATAATCTAAATGAGTGCCCGGCAGCGCCTTTCTGTATAGACTATTCATGCTCATGGCTTTGCTTCCAATTTGTTATTATCGCCACCGGCAAGCGGTGGCATTCGCCGTTTTGAATCAAGAGTTATTGGCGTTGCTCGATAGGCAACCACTCTTGATGCTCTGGGCCAGTGTAATCAGCACTTGGACGAATAATTCGGTTATTCGCGCGTTGCTCGTACACGTGTGCAGCCCAGCCGGTTAAACGGCTCATGACAAAAATTGGGGTAAATAATGGGGTTGGAATACCCATAAAGTGATAAGCCGATGCATGGAAAAAATCCGCATTACAGAACAAGTCTTTCTCACGTTTCATGACCGATTCAACCCGCTCAGACACTGCGTATAAATGCGTGTCGCCAACCTCTTGAGACAACGCTTTTGACCAACGTTTGATCAGCGCATTGCGTGGGTCGCTTTCTCGGTAAATCGCATGACCAAAGCCCATGATTTTGTCTTTGTTGGCCAACATTCGCAGAATGTTTTGCTCCGCTTCATCTGGCGTTTGCCAATTTTGAATCATTTCCATCGCTGCTTCATTTGCACCGCCGTGTAAAGGACCACGCAAAGTGCCGATGGCAGCGGTAATGCAAGAGTGAATGTCCGATAAAGTCGAGGCACAGACACGGGCAGCAAAAGTGGAAGCATTGAACTCATGTTCCGCGTAGAGAATCAGCGAACAATGCATGACCTGTTTGTGCAGCTCACTCGGGGATTTATCCGTGAGCAACTTGAGAAAATAGCCACCAATACAATCTTGGCTTTGATCTTCCGTATCCACTCTTACGCCGTCATGGCTATAGCGATACCAATAGCAAATAATGGCAGGAAAGAGCGCCAACATGCGCTCAGTGGCGACCAACTGTTGGGAAAACTCGGTTTCTTGTTCTAAGTTACCTAGCATAGAACAGCCTGTGCGCATTACATCCATCGGGTGCGCATCAGCAGGAATCAGCTCTAACGCCTGCTTAAGCTGCGAGGGTAAACCTCGAAGGCTGAGCAAATAGGTTTTGTAATTATCAAGCTCTTGCTGATTAGGAAGATGGCCACGCAGCAACAAATGGGCGACCTCTTCAAATTGAGCGTTATTGGCTAAATCAGTAATGTCATAACCTCGATAAGTTAGACCGGTTCCTGATTTTCCGACAGTGCATAGCGCAGTGCTACCAGCGCTTTGGCCACGAAGGCCTGCTCCGTCTAGTACTTTAGAAGGCATGTTGAACTCCTTTTCTGTCTGGTGCGGGCTCTCTTTGGAGCATTTCTGTTTAATTCAGTAATCGCACTCAGACGGTTTCACGTTTATTGGATTTGGTGTTAATTAATGGCTTGCCTAGTTATTTTGAAAACAGCTGGTCGAGCTTATCTTCATATTGGTGATAATTAAGATGGGCATACAACTCAGCACGAGTTTGCATGGAGTCAAGTACCGCCTCTTGATTCCCCTCAGTTAGCAGGTGTTGATAGACCATCTCTGCGGCTTTGTTCATCGCCCTGAAAGCACTCAGTGGGTAAAGCACCATATCCACATTCGATGCGGCTAACTGCTCACAACCATATAATGGCGTTTGGCCAAACTCGGTAATGTTGGCCAAAATCGGCACATGCTTACCCGTTGCAGACTGCAAAGCATTAGAGAACTGAGTGTATTGGTCTAGTTGATTCATCGCCTCAGGGAAAATCATATCCGCGCCCGCTTCAACACAAGCAATAGCACGCTCGATGGCGCTATCCATCCCCTCTACTGCTAGGGCATCTGTGCGAGCCATGATCACAAAGTCATGATCCACTCTGGCATCGACCGCAGCTTTTACTCGATCAGCCATTTCTTGTTGGCTAACAATGGCCTTGTTCGGCCTATGACCACAGCGCTTTTGCGCCACTTGGTCTTCAATATGCACAGCGGCTGCGCCCGCTTTTTCTATCGATTTAATGGTGCGTGCAATATTAAATGCGCCGCCAAACCCCGTATCAATATCCACCAATAACGGTAGATCGCAGGCATTGGTGATTCGGTCTACATCTGCAAGCACATCATTAAGGGTGGTTATGCCTAGATCGGGTAATCCATAAGAAGCATTAGCAATACCGCCGCCTGATAGATAGATCGCTTGATGGCCAACGTTTTTTGCCATCATGGCGCAATACGGGTTCACCGTACCGACAATTTGTAATGGTTGATTGGTTTCTACTGCGAGTCGAAACTTCGCCCCCGGAGACTGACTCATGGCTACTTCCTTATATTTGTTGTTCAATCAGCTTGCGACTGCCTGATATATGGCGTCGCATTAACATTTCAGCGAGTTCTTCATCGCGATTGCGAATCGCTTGAAGAATAAATTGGTGTTCCGCTAGCGCCTCTTTCGGACGAGATTGTGCACGCGGCGATTGGTAACGGTACATACGCAGCAAGTGATACAGCTCATCGCACAATAAGCCGATAAGCTTTTGATTACGGCTGGCTTTTATGATGCGGTAATGAAAATCAAAGTCTCCTTGCTGCTGAAAGTAAGAAGCGCCCTCGACTTGTTCAATATGATTGGAATGCTGGGTAAGCAATAGTTCTAACGCTAGAATTTCATCTTGCTGTATGTGCCTTGCAGCTAAGCGTGCGGCCATCCCTTCTAGCGCTTCACGCACAGCATATAACTCAACTAGTTTTTCTGGGGTTAAGGTAATGACACGAGCCCCTACATGGGCGATACGCTCAATTAAGCCCAACCCTTCAAGACGCATGATCGCCTCACGCAATGGCCCACGACTGACTTGGTAATGCTTAGCCAACTCTGGCTCAGAAATCTTACAGCCTTGCGCTAAATCGCCATTCACAATCGCTTCAATTAAGCTTTCGGTCAACGTCACCGACTTGGTGTTTTCTTTGTCGCCATTACCCTTTGAATCAAGGCTTTTTAAATCACTAGGCTTTAAATTGAGTTCACTGTTCATCTTGTCTATTTAGCCTCTAAGACCACTCAGCCCTGAAGATACTCAGAACAAAGTGTCAACAATCTCTTAACTTGTTTACAAAATAGACGATTAATAAGCGACCTTTCAAGTAAATTGTCGACAATTTAGACTAAGGTATAAGGCGCTAAAACTTGGAAAATGAAAGTGACTGAAGGAGGTATACAGAGAAATGAGTAACAAAAAGCCTCTTTGAGAGGCTTCTAGACTATCAATGTTTTCGCTAAGTTAATGTTCTATCGCTTCTTCCATTGCAAATACGACAAGACACTCAACAATGCGAAAAACGCAGGATCGCTCCAACCAAAACCGACAAAGATACCCGTCACTGCTGCGTAAACCGTAATAATCACCCCAAGCACATTGGTGATTAGCAATGCTTTAAGCAGCTGAGTCATGGCCAAGCCTGACTCAATATTGCGCATCGTTAAGCTCACTGCGGCAACGCCACCCAAGAAAATCGACGTATGTTGAGATAGAAAGTAAGCATATTTATCATTAATCTCTACCCCATACATCGGCCACATCAGGCTAGGAATAAAAAACAGTGCGATGGCAAACGCGGTATAAATAACACCATGGGTGGTAAGAAATTGTTTGTTGTTCATTGCGATACTCTCTTATCTCATATCTCTTTGCTGACTACGATTTACAGTGTTAATCAATACTCTTAGTGAGTAGAAATCGGTCCACGGTTAATGGTACTTAATGGCTGATTAATATCGAAAATCACGCCACGAATGTTTGTCACGCCCATTTGAGTCAAACGTTCAGTGTGCATCGCTAAGTAAGCTTGCGCCGTCGCTTGGTCCTCAAATAAGTATACGCCGCCACCTAATTTGTCTTTTTCACTCTCAGTCCAAATCTTCCAGATCATGCCCGGTTCATGGTTAATTGACTCAGCAAGCCCCACCAATGCGTTCGCCATCTCTTCACCGAATGGGCCCTGAAAATCGAAATCTACTTGTAATAATTTAGTCATCGCTATGTTCCTCTGTTACTTCACATCAAAAAGTTTCACTTAGGACAGCAGTGTTTTCTTTGTTGTCCTCCGTTTGGATGAAATGATTATTACCTTTATAAATTAGACAAAAAAGTTCATAATTTCGCCATTAACTGTCGAATAAATTGACCAATGAGACTAAAAACCACCTTAGAACAATGGCAAACACTGCATCACATCGAGCAAGCAGGAAGCATCCAAGCCGCTGCACACACTCTAAATAAGAGCCATACCACACTGATTTATTCAGTGAAAAAACTTGAGCAGCAGTTGGGCATTGAGTTGGTTACGGTTAAAGGACGCAGAGCTGTGCTTACCGAGCATGGTAAGACGCTATTGAGACGTGCAGATTCAATGCTTGAGCAAGCGCATGAACTTGAGGTAATGAGTGCGCAACTCAACAGCGGTGTCGAGCCTGAAATCACGATTGCGATTGATCACTTGTGCGACCCTCTCTGGCTTTACCAACCAATGAGCAAGTTTCTTGAGAGTAATAGTGCAACTTCCATTCAGGTCGTTGAAACCTCATTGTCCAAAACGACTGAAATGGTAGTCAATGAGCAGGCCGACATTTCTATAATCAATTTACCTATTACCAACTACCCTGCCGAGGCTTTCGGAACTACCACTATGGTGCCTGTCGTTGCAACACACCACCCACTAGCAGCAAAGGAAAACCTGCAATTGACGGACTTTGCCACCACTTGCCAAATTGTGGTGCGGGACTTAGGCCAAGGTTTGGAAACGAGACGTGATGTGGGCTGGCTTAAGTCGAGACAGCGCATCACGGTAGATAACTTTGATCATGCACTACGTGCTGTAGAACAAGGCGTTGGTTACTGTCGCCTGCCAGAACATCTTGTTCAGTATCGAGAGAACCCCAATATTAAAGTGCTACAAATAGAGCAATCTCAACGTTATCAGGTTGCTTTGCATCTCACTCTCCCCAAAGGCGTCAATACTGGCCCTGCGGCGACAGCGTTATATCAACAGCTGTTAGAAACGGTGAAAAACAGACATTAAAAAAGGCGCATAATGCGCCTTTTTTAATTGTTTGAAGTTATTTTAAGCCAAGTGCTTTTTCTAAACCTAAGCCATAGGCTTCATCAGCTTGGTATGCGTGCTCAATGTGTTTCTGTTGAATGAATTCAGGAACACCCGCAATAGAGCGTGCCGTATTGTCGAATAACTGCTGACGCTGCTCATCATTCATCAAGCGGAACAAGTCACCCGCTTGGCTAAAGTAGTCTTCATCAACACGGTGATCGTAATGATCAGCATCACCCGAGATACGAAGTGGTGGCTCAGAATAGTCTGGTTGTTCTGCCCACTCTTGCTTATGGTTTGGCTCATAACCAATGGTTGAACCATAGTTACCGTCCACTCGCATTGCACCATCACGATGATAGCTATGTACTGGGCAACGAGGCGCGTTAACCGGAATTTGAAGGTGGTTCACACCCAAACGATAGCGCTGTGCGTCGCCATAAGCAAACAAGCGACCTTGCAGCATTTTGTCTGGTGAGAAGCTAATTCCCGGAACCACTGCCGCAGGGTTAAACGCTGATTGCTCAACTTCAGCATGGAAGTTTTCTGGGTTGCGATTTAACTCAAACTCGCCCACAGGGATCAACGGGTAATCTTTTTGCGACCATACTTTGGTTAAATCGAATGGATTAAAGTTAACTTCATCCGCTTCTAGCTCTGGCATGATCTGTACATACATCTTCCATTTAGGGAAGTCCTGACGTTCAATCGCTTCATACAAATCACGTTGGTGACTTTCGCGGTCTTTACCAATCATTTGCTCTGCTTCTTGGTCGGTCAGGTTTTTAATGCCTTGCTGAGTTTTGAAATGGAACTTAACCCAAAAACGTTCGTTTTCAGCATTGATGAAACTAAAGGTATGACTACCAAACCCATGCATGTGACGGTATGAAGCAGGAATACCACGATCACTCATTACGATCGTCACTTGGTGGAAGGCTTCAGGCAAAGATGTCCAAAAGTCCCAGTTGTTAGTCGCACTACGCATGTTAGTACGCGGGTCGCGCTTTACAGCATGGTTAAGATCTGGGAATTTTAGCGGGTCACGCAAGAAGAAAACTGGCGTGTTATTACCTACCAAGTCCCAGTTACCTTCTTCGGTATAGAACTTCAACGCAAAACCGCGAATATCACGCTCAGCGTCGGCTGCACCTCGCTCACCAGCCACTGTGGTGAAGCGTGCAAACAGATCTGTCTTCTTGCCGATTTCAGAGAAGATTTTAGCGCGTGTATATTGGCTAATATCATGGGTTACCGTGAAAGTGCCGTAAGCACCGGAACCTTTCGCGTGCATACGACGCTCAGGAATCACTTCACGATCAAAGTGAGCCAGTTTTTCAAGAAACCAAACATCTTGAAGCAATTGCGGGCCTCTTGGCCCTGCGGTCATGACATTTTGGTTATGCGCTACAGGGCAGCCCGCAGCAGTAGTGAGCTTCTTACTCATAGTTATTTCCTTCCAGAGATATTTATTGCTTTATCGGCGATTTCCGCCTTGTTTATCTTTAGAAGATTAGACCTAAGTTAGCGCTTTATAAAACTAGATATTCTTATTAATTCAATAGGTTTTAGCTATGGTTTAAATTAAAGTAAAATCAATGAATTACAATGAGTTAGACATATTCACCCGATCACTAAATTGATAAATAAACCATTCACTAGAGCATCAGAGAAAGCTACCTCTCCCCATGAGTTATTTTCCCAATTTCTATCGACAGTTCATTCATTAACTCAGTGATTTTCTCCAGCTTTTCTTCACTTATGCTTTCAAGCAGTTTGCCTGCTACCATCGCATGGTGAGGGCGGATTTTGTCAATGGCCTCTAAACCCTTTGCTGTCACTTCAAATAAACTTGCTTTTCGGTGTAATGGATTATCGATCGCTTGCAAAAGGCCATCTTTCACTAGTTGATTTGCTGTTCTCTGAACACTCTGTCTACTGATCCCCATCCGATGAGCGATCGCTGTTTGAGTTAAAGGTTGTTCCAGTACCGCCCCCAACACTTGCCAACGAGTTGCCGTTATCCCCCCATGACTTGCTATACTTTCAGCCAGTTCAAGAACACGACCATTTAGAGCAAAACTTGCGAATGCCAAGTTACCAAGGACTTTTTGCTTTTCACTCACTCTTACAACCCTCCATAAAACGAAAAAACGCACTCGCATCTTGGTGCTTAAATAAATCAAACCAAGCGCTTAAAGCCATTTCGCTATACACCTCTAATTGACGAAATACTTCCACACTAAACTCAACTGGAGCAAGACCTGACGCAGTAATAATATTTCCGTCAGATACTGCTGGCACATCTCTGTACAGATGAGCACCTTGATAACTCTTTCCTTCTAAGAAAGCTTTCATGTTGCTAGTGTGCTCAACATCATTGAGCAGACCGTTTCGCGCCAACATAGCCGTAGCTCCGCAAATCGCCGCCATGGGTATTTTCGCCTTCTTATATTCAAATGTTTTGGGGGCAAACACATCGATTTCATGCGAATTGTCTGCTCCTGGCAAAATTAGTATAGCGCTATGTTTTACATCGAGTTGTTCCAAGGAGATATCGGGCAAGATCGTCATCCCACCCTTAGTTCTGATCGGTGCAAGACTCTTAGCGACAGTCACAATTTGGAACTGTTCTTCTCCACGTTGAAACTGCGAAGAATTGATATGAGCGCTGAGCAAACCGATCTCCCAATCGGCCAATGTCGGGTAGACGGCTATATGAACGGTTCTAATCATGATATTTACTCCTTTTGACAACAGACTGTCATCTTGACAGCAAGCTGTCAAAGGAAGTAAATCAAGAGCTCGTTAAAGGTCACACTTCTGTTCTCTTATCCAATGGCTTAATGGTATGCATCTGGATTTATAACCATTTTAATTACAAACATTCAGCCACTGATTCGTCGCCATTACCCAACCATCAGGAAAACTGATGAATAAACCACCAAATTAGAAAATTTCATAAATTTAGCTAAAACCTATGCACTCTAACTGAATTTTTTTGCTAGTCTTGGCAACCTAATTTTACAGATTAATCTGAAATTATTTTCGCTAAGGGTATTTTCTTTTGAATATGAAGTTGTTTGGCAGTGCCTTAATCTTATCTGGCACCGCTCTTGGAGCAGGTATGTTGGCCATCCCGATGGTACTTGCACAGTTTGGGTTTATGGTCAGTGCTATTTTGATGCTAGTGATCTTTGTAGGTACGACCTATTCAGCCCTGCTGCTAGCTGAAGCTTGTACCAAAGCTAAAGACAATGTGGGTATGAGTAGCATCGCTTACCTCACCCTTGGCCGCAAAGGCATGCACTTTATCAACTTCCTGTTTTACCTCTTGCTAGTGTGCATGTTGATCGCTTACATCATCGGTATTGGTGATCTGCTGCATAAGATGTTGCTCGACCTCGGCTTAGAACTCTCTCCAAGCCAGTGCTATACAGTATTCAGCTTAGTGATGGGTTTTGTCGTCGTCGCAGGTAAAAGCTACATTGATAAGCTCAACCGTGGCTTATTCATCATCATGGTGGTGATGTTGTTTGTTGTCATCGCTTCGCTTCTAAGCAACGTTCAATGGGATTACCTAAGCCAAGCCAGTAATTTCACCAGTGGCGATGTGGTGCAATACAGCGCCGTGATCTTCACGAGTTTTGCCTCAATGGTCGTCATTCCTTCTTTGGTGATTTACAACCATGAAGCGAGCGCCAAACAAATTCGCAATATGATTCTGCTGGGTTCGATCATCCCTCTGGTTTGTTACCTTACATGGCTATTTGCCATCATTGGTAACTTAGGCGCCGAGGCGGTGAGTCAGTTTAATAATATTTCTCAGCTTATTGGGGCTTTCAGTGGCCAAGCTGCCATGTTGAAACCGATTATTGCCATTTTCTCTGCGCTTGCTTTGGTGACATCGTTCCTTGGTGTGTCGATGGCACTGTTTGATCAAAACAAAGACGCACTGACAGAAAACAAATTGGTTGGCTACGGTCTAACATTCGTCCTGCCACTCGTACTGGCTAAATTGTTTGCGAATGAGTTTGTGAGCATGCTTGATTACGCGGGAATGGTATTGGTGTTCTTAGCGATTTGGGGCCCACTAGCGATGGTGTTAAAAGTAAGAAGCCCTCGCTTTGAACATCTAAAAACCGACAATGCCTATACCGCTGGCGGCGGTAATGTTGCTCTAGTGCTTACCTTCAACTTTGGCGCGCTGATCTTCATCTCTTGGTTCATGGGTTAAGCGTGACTTAAATAATAAGCAAAAAAAGAGAGCTGATTACAGCTCTCTTTTTTCATTTGCTAAGCTAAATTACCCGATTTTTGATGGGCATTTCGGTCATGCAGATCGAGTATCATCTGAGTCTCCTGATCCACTCTCGTTGAACCAAAAGAAGCCATATACTTCACTACTGAATATCCCGCAGAAGCTGACTGATAACGACTC
The DNA here is from genome assembly GCF_027587025.1 of Vibrio sp. LaRot3. GTDB lineage: Bacteria > Pseudomonadota > Gammaproteobacteria > Enterobacterales > Vibrionaceae > Vibrio. Next base: position 33,101 of record NZ_JAPPTI010000017.1, read on the forward strand.
AGCCATATCTGAAACGCTTGTTGATCAGACTCATTTTCACGAGGAAAACGACTCGTTGGACGTGACATATTCAAACGCCAAGGCTTAGGTGTCATACGTGCTCGATAGCACTCTTGTTGCTGGCACAAGCGACTATAAAGCGGATCAACATGAAGTGCCTCAAACAAACGTTTTATCGCGCCATCTTTAGGAGCATAACGCTTATTCGTAAGGATAAATCTTACGCCAGAATGAGTTTCGTATACCCGAAATGCTAGATGTGAATGCGCTTTTTGATACTTCTCGATCAATGATAAATAATACGACTTATCTTTGATTTTCCGACCAAAAACTCGCATTAGACGATCAGTAAAACTAGGAGGATAAACGTCAATATCACCAAATACGAGATGACTAGTATTTAAAATGGTTGCACCATAATTGTTGCGGCTTAATACCGCGATGGTCTCACCTGCTTGAGATTTAACTTCGTCAACAATTTCTTCTTTGACGAAATCAATCCAATAGTCATAGTCATCGCCTTTAGAAAAGTCGCCTTGAATAAACGCGCTCATCTTAGAGACTCGGCTTGCGGCACTTTGCTGCGCGGCTTGCTCACTCTCGTTCGATGCTCCCCATACCATGATATGGTCGTTTCCAAATACCTTTCTATCAACAGACACTCTCTGTTTTTGCCAATATTTTGCGAACTTCATACTAGCCTCCGAGCCCAGCATACAAACTAATCCGCTGAGCGCATTATAAAATAAAACTCGACAATCATTATTTCATACAAACGAAATGCTCATTTGCTGTTTTCATTTATATCGATCGCAAAAACAAAGGAACACATTCACACAACAAATACACTGAGGTGTCTTATATAAATTAAACCAAATGCTACTTCCATTCAGCATTTGATATTTCGATGTGCGGCATTTGATATTTCATCACTACGTTTATTAATAATATTGAGCGCAATTTGTCACCTGTCGACATGGAGTCGCTCAATGATGTTTCCCCGCTTACCTTTCGCTTTAACTGCCATTAGCAGTGCGTTTTTAATCGCTAATATCGCTCAAGCAGAACAATCTGCTGATGAAACCTATGTGGTGACAGCTCGTCATTGGCAAGAGCCCACATTGCTTGTTCCTGCGAGTGTAGAAAACATGGAGATTGAAGAACGGAAAGCAAGCCTAGAAACCTTAGAACAACAAACGAGTAATGTTCGTGTTGAGCAATCATCGGTGCAAACTCGTGTCGCTATTCGTGGCAGCACTGGCTACGACACGAGCTTGCAACAACCGGTCGGTTACTACCTCGATGATATTGCCTTACCGCTAGGCGGCACTCAGCTACCTGTGCTGTTTAACCTAGAGTCGGTAGAGGTCATCAAAGGACCACAAGGTGATTTATATGGACGTCATTCAGAAGCCGGTGTCGTCAAATTACAAAGCAAATCTCCAACTTGGCAACCGAGCGTAACGGCGCAGCTATCCTCGGGTATTACAGATGGTGCCAACGACTATCAACCGTCGAATGTACTCATTTTGCGTGGTAGCAACACATTAATAACCGATACATTGGCAGGGTCTGTCGCCATACGTGCAGAGCAAACCACAGGGCCACAAATCAACTTACTCGATGGCAATGAAGAAGATGGAAAGCAAGATAACTTCTCAGGCGCTATTGGTTTTGATGGGGTAATCGGAGAGAACACCGAATGGCAATGGAGAAGTCATATTAGTCGCCAAGAGCTGGGTAAAGCCCAAATGCGCTACCTCACTGGTTTAGCGGCAACCGAGCGCTTCACGACCAACTACAACAGCGATAGCTTTGAAAACCGAGATTCAGATATTCATTCTCTGCGTATTAACCATGACTGGAATGGATTAACCTTCACCTCAATTACTGGCGGCACACTATTTAAGCGCGACTTTTCAACCGACTTAGACCTGACTCCGGCCCCCATTCCCTCCACCGAAATGGACATGCAGGATGAGATGCTTTCGCAAGAGTTTCGACTCACTAATGAGCCAGAAAGCCAATATCTACGCTGGCTTGCAGGCCTGTATTTATACCAACAAGATAGCGATATAGATTTCACTATTGGCGGCAGTATGATGATGCCCCGTAGCCAGAGGATCACCCATATCGAACAGTCTGGTATTGCTGGATTTGGTCAACTCGAATGGCAATTCCAACCCAATTGGGCACTCACCTTAGGCTTACGTGCAGAACACATCAACAAGAGCGGGAAACAGCAATTTAATGGTCTGTTTACGAGTGATTATCAGGCGGACCTTGACCATACCATTTGGTTGCCTAAAGCAAGTTTAAGCTATCAATTGTCTTCACTAAGCCAGCTCTATTTCACCGCAGCTCAAGGTTACCTGCCTGCTGGCTACAATTACGCTTCTGCGCAAAATCTCGCTTCGTTCACCTACGATGAAGAAAAGAGTACGAACCTTGAGCTAGGCTATAAAGCACTGTTATTAAACAACAAGCTAAGCCTATCTGGTGCGCTGTTCCATATTGAAACCAAAGACAAGCAAATCACCGATCTACAACCTGGGTTTGTACAAACAATCTCTAACGCAGCACAGACCACCAGCTACGGTTTAGAGTTAACCGCCGACTACCAATGGAATCAGGCCTTGAACAGTTTTATTCGTTTAGGGTCGATGAAAACAGAAGCGGACCAATACATAGTGCATAGCTTTAATGGGTCTGGCTTTGTTGCCAATGATTTAGCGGGTAACGAATTACCATTAGCGCCTGAGTTTACTTACTCGCTTGGTCTTGAGTACTTAACACAGCAAGGTTGGTTCGCAAGAATCATCGGCTCAGGCAGTAGTGAATACTATTTTGATTCTGCCAATACACTGACTCATCCAAGCTACTTTACCCTTGATGCAGAAATCGGCTACCAATTTAGCCAACTATCTATTGCATTAATTTCGACAATGCCTTTGATGAGCATCGTTACAGCCGATCCGTCAGCACGCCAACAGGCATCGTGGTTGAAGATAGCCATGAGCGTTACTTCGGCTTAACGATAAAAATGGATTGGTAATGATGACTTTTTCTAACCAAACCAAAATGTTTAATATGCTGCATAGTGCCCTAGAATGGCCATTGATCGAGGCAGGATTACGAAGTAGGGTATTTGACGTACTTTCAACGCCTCATACCGCTAAGCAGGTTGCCAGCGAGTTTAATTGGCAACTAAACCAAACCACTCTGTATTTAGATGCTTTGACCAGTTTGAGCGTAATCCGCAAGCAACAAATGGTCTATCTGATAGCCCCCCAATACTCAGAGCTACTGATATCAAATCAACCTAAATCGATGGAACGCACCTTGCTTCATCTTAGCGCAATCAAGATGACCACAGCTGCCCAAATCCTATCAATGCTAAATAGTGATGAGCCACCTAGCCAAGCAGTACGTTTCGACGATGCTAACTTTTGGCAACAGTCGACCGCAAACTTGCGCTCATTCCATCGCAGTTTTGCTAGTGATTACTATGCTGCCCTGCTGCAAAACCAACCCTTTTGGCCACATGTAAACAGTTTACTAGAAATTGGGGCAGGCTCTGATGAGTTGGCTCAAGTTCTCACTCGTAGCAATCCCAAACTTGATTACCATATTTTCGATTTGCCCCAAGTGGTTGAACAACTCTCCCTTCAGTTCAACGACAACGGGCAAATCATTTTTCATTCCGGCGATTATAACCATGCTCCGCTCCCCCAAGGTTATGATCTGCTGTTTGCTTCAATGTCACTCTATTACGCTAACGATCTATCGAAGTTGATGATACAAGCCAAGCAAGCCATCAATGACGGAGGCTGTTTTGTCAGCATTCACGAAGGTTTGACCGAACAAAGAACTCAACCTCGACACCACGTAATTGGTCGATTTATCCCTGCAATGCGCGGTAATGATGTCTCCTTTCAACATGGCGAAATTGCTCAGCACATGATGAAGGTCGGATTTAAACAAGTGCGTAGCCAAAGCATCACCACCCCATTTGGGCCTATGGAACTCGACATAGCATTCAAATAAGGAAATATAACAATGCAGCAAACTCGACCATTACTTTTTGCCTTAATCGCCAATGGCGCTGGCCACGCCTACTTTGCGATTAGTCTGCCAACAATGGTGAGAAACATGGCTATATCGGACATAAGTGTCGGTGTGATAATGAGTCTATCAGCGCTACTCCTGATCATTACTGGCCCTATTTGGGGTTGGGTGTGCGACAAATTCGGTCGAAAACTTGTACTAGCCATAGGGCTGCTTTCTAGTGCCATCGCCACATTTATGCTGGCCATGTTGATCGAGTTCGTCACGTTACTGCCCGCACTGTTTGCCAATCTGTTGTTTACGATAAGAGCAGTGCAAGCCGGATTGAGTGCAGGGTTAAAACCAGCAACCCAAGCAACTGTCAGTGATATCACTCAGCCTAACAATCGCATGCAAGCGATGGGAGTAATGGGCGCAACGTTTGGTGCTGGAACCGTGATTGGCGGCTTAATGGCGATGCTTAGCGGACAATCTTGGCTCGTCGAAGGCTTTATCGCTCTTAGCGCAATTATGGCTATCTCGTCGTTTTGGGTTATCGCTAAGCTACCAGAAACTCATAATCAAACCGTCACTGCAACCCGCCACTTTAATCTTAGAGCTGTTGCGCTCTATTTAGCTTCTACAACGCTCTGCTTGACCATTTATAGCGGCTTACAGCCTATCACCAGTTGGATACTGCAAGATCAGTTTGCTCTTAATGGCGACCAAACCATTAAGTTTACCGGCGTTATTATGATGAGCAGCATGTTGGCGATGATAATGACTCAAATCGGCTTAAGCCGCTGCAAAACCTTTCATGCAGATAAGCAAAGTTCGATAAGAAAAATCGGTAGCCTGATTTCGTCCATCGCACTGATTGCTTGCGTGTTTAGCTCAAGCCCGCCGTTATTTGCCGTCTCAATGGGATTATTGGGTATTGGGTTGGGACTGTTCTTACCCGCTAATTTGGCATTAATGACCGAGGCGGTCAGCCATCAACAACAAGGAAAGCTAGCGGGGATAAACGGCTTATGCCAAGGGCTTGGACTCGCTCTTGGGCCAATAATGGCCAGTTTAGCTTACCAATATCACCATCAATTTGCCTATTATCTCTCGGCAGCAGCAATGGGGGCTTTACTGCTAATAGCCCAAGGTCAGGGCAAACCATCTCGCCAAACCTCCCACTCTGTTTAAATCGAGGCTATTTCCCCTTACTCAGCTCTATACCCTTACGATACTCGGTTGGTGTAATACCATATTGAGTCTTAAAAGTTTGGGTAAAGTGGCTAGCACTGCTAAAACCACAGTTCAACGCAATATCGGTAATGGCTTGGTCTGGATTCGCTAGATAGTTTTTTGCTCTCTCTAAACGGTGCTGACGCAGCCACTCAAATACCGTTTTGCCAAACCGGGATTTAAACTGACGATTAAGCCGAGCATGACTCATTCCCACTTGTTTTGCCAAACTGTCTAAAGATGGAGGCTGAGCCAAGTTCTGGATTAATGCATCAATCACAGGTTGCAGGCTCGATTCTGATTGTTCATTTTGCGCTTGGTTGACTGGCGTTAACCAACGAGCGATCAATTCTAATGCTCTAGCTTCTGCGAACAACCTATCACTCACTGATAGCATCGGATTGCGCACTAGCTCAGCAATCCATTCCTCAGGTGATTGTTGAAACCCAAGCCGAATCATTTGGCTACCACGTAGCTGCATAGGTTGCTCATCAGCTTGGTGAAACGCTTGGTTGATTCGCTCTGTGGCGTACTTAATCACCGTCATTTTCGATAAAGTGTTTGCTGGAGTAGTTCGCAAAAGCCCATCTTTTGCGGTGCTCAATAACCAAACATCTCCGGGTCTCACAGTACAGCCTAACTGAGAGGTAACAAACTCAAACTGGCTGATACCTTCAACTCCGAAAACCAGCAAAGTGGTAGGTTGGGAATAAACAATACGGGAATGATAAGGTTGGGAAAACTGACATTCACTGACAGTACAGCTAATATCAGGGCAAATATGGGCGCTTAGAAACTCAGTTTGTTGAGTCTGCAAGGGAAGTGAGTGCTTACGCCATCTCCCTTGCTCCCCTGTCGGGCAATCTAAGTATTGACCATCAATCAACCAAGGCTTATCCACCGAGCTACCCATAGCCACATCCTTGTTACTACTTCAATAACCAACAATATTATTGAGAACAGATCTCATTTGCAAGGAACAAGAAAACCGCTTTGCCCCATCACCAATTTAAGTTCTGCATTCTCGATAGGTGGCAATGGCTCAACAACTGACGCAAAAAAAAGCCCAGCTATTGGCTGGGCGAAATACTAAAACGACAAGGGATTTTCCTAGGAAAGAAGGGACTAAATTGATGTCTGATTAATTCCATAATTAATCAAGTTGCCCACTCACCCTAAGGTGAACAAAAAGAGGAGTGGGCATTCACTTCGATTAGAAGTTGTAGATGAACGCAAGCTCGATACGAGCAATATCATCGCTCGACGCACCGACTACATCACGGGTGTAATCACTTTCTAGCGCGTAGTACATATTCACTTCGCTCTTCAGGTTACCCGTTAGGTAGTTATGGAACTGTAGGTAGAACTGAGTGTATGCGTATTTTTCGTCTGAGTTTTCACCAAACAACACATCTTGGTTCAGCGTGTAGATCGCGTCTTCGGTGTTTGCACGCCATGTCGACATGAAACCAGTAATGATGCTTTGTTTTGGTGCGTATTCGATCACTGAGTAACCACCAAACTGCATTGCGTTACCGTAAGCGCCATCATGAGCGAAACCTACAGGGTCACCTGTCCATAATGGGTTGAAGGTATTTACTTTATCACTGTCTGCGTCAGAGCCTGATGCATAGTGCAAGTTCATACCTACACGGTAGTTCCAATCTGCTTTCCAGTTGTAGTTGAAATCAGCGTATGCCATGTAAGCTGAGATATCTTTACCTGCATGATCACCGAACTGGTAAACACCATCCACCATGTAGCCGAAGCCTTCACTTACGAAATCATGAGCATGAATACCCAATACTTGAATATCGACATCACCGTCTGGTGCGTTAACAAAGCTTGAGTTAGTGAGCTCATTGCTCATTACGTATGCTTGCATTGCGCCAAAACCCATACGCCAGTTAGCAAACAGACCCGTCGATTTCTTACCGTTGGTTTTATCATCCCAGTTGCCTGCAAAGCTGCCATCTTCAAACAGTGGGAAGACTTCTTCACCGTAGTAAGCATCAAAGTTAATGCCATTGACTTTGTACTTCGCACTCACCGCATTCCAGCTTGATTGCACAGGGGTTGGTTCGCGGTTCATCATCTGCCATTCGTTTAGGTAGATTTCTTGGCGGCCAAGACGTGTGCTGAGGTATTGCTCACCGTCATCAAGCAGTTTGAATTCAGCGAAGAACTGGTGGAAGTCAGTACCAGCATCATCTACCGGGCCTGCTGCATCAAGGTTGGTATAGTTGGTGCGAATTTCACCAAACATACGCGCCCAGTCTTGGTAAGTCACATCCGCAGAGAACTGCATGCGTGAGCGCAATTCATTGTCTTTACGAATGTCAGAGTCGTACATGTGATTCCAACGGTTATCCAAAGACACTTTCACGTTACCAGCAAAAGAGACTTTCCAATCGCCATCGTCTGAAATATCAAGACGCTTAAGTTTTTCAGAGAAGCTCTTATCTGCTTCTGCTAGGTTATCCACGTAGCTCCAATCTTCATTGGCACGGTCGCCCCAGAACACCATTGGGCTGCGCTCTGGCCATGTTGAAGTTGGCGTTTCTGCCGCATGTAAAACACCCGAAACACACACTGCAAGTAGAGATAACGAACATTTAGTTAGAGTTTTCATCTTATAATTTCCATATTTTGGGCACAGGGATCCCGCCCTATGACCTATGGCCATAGGAGGGAGCTTGTTATTGTTTGCGTTTAATTTGGATTTGAGGCGATTAAGAATCGACGCCTAATGCTTCTTTAATACCCGAGGCAATGGTGATGACGTTCGCGCCGTAGATAACTTGGATACCTTTAGGCATACGTACCACACCGATAGCACTCAGCTCTTTTTTCCACACATCGTCACTTGCTGCTAAGTTTTCGTCATGCAGTGACACACGTAGTCGAGTTGCACAGTTAGAGACGTTTTCAATGTTCTCTGCACCGCCAAGAGCTTTGATGATCTCTACAGGTAAACCTGCTGTGTTTTGTTGTTGCTTCTTCTTGAAGTCTTCTTTTGAGTACAGTGCGATATCGCCTTCTTCCTCTTCACGACCCGGAGTTTTCGAATCGAACTTCAAGATGAAGTATTTGAAGGTGTAGAAGTAAACCACAAAGTACAGTGGAACAATCCATAATAGTGCCCAAGCATGTACCTTCTCAGGTTGCAGTAGGTTTGGCACCATGAACAGTAACTGGTTACCGTGGATTGATACGCCAAACATCTCTGTAATTACATACGCTAGACCGTTTAGTGGCACGTGCACAGCAAAGAACAGGAATGGTTGAACAAATAAGAATGTGTATTCTAGTGGCTCAGTGATACCGATAACCGCTGCAGTGAACACTGCTGGTACCATGATTGCCGCGACTTTCTTACGGTTTTCAGTTTTCGCCGTCACGTACATCGCGTACGCCGCACCTGTTAGACCACCAATTTGGATTGGAATACGACCACTGGTGAAGTTGTGCGTGATGTAACCTGTCGCGTCTGGTGAGCTCATTTGGCCGTTCATGATGTTACGAACACCTTCGTAAATCACACCGTCGATTTCCATAACGCCACCCACACGAGTGTACTCGATTGGAAAAGCAATCAGGTGGTGAAGACCGAATGGCAATAGGCCTTTATCAAACACACCAAATAGGAAAGAGCCAAAGATGCCAGAGCTGGTGATAAGCGTTGTGATAGATTGCAAGCCGCCCGCAATTGGTGGCCATGCGTAGTATGCAATCAAGCTGATTGGCATAATCGCCATGTAAGCAAAAATCACGACCGCACGTGGGCCAGAGAAGAAGCTTAGCATTGAAGGCATTTCAAACTTGTAGAAACGGTTATGCAGTGCTGCCGTGATACAACCAACAATGATACCGCTGAAGATACCCATGTTGTATGAGAACACGCCTAAGTTTTCACCCCATAGAGAGTTGAAGTTTTGCGCAGCTACTTTTTCATAGCCCATGTTGTTGACTAGGTAGTCAACACTGATTGTGTCTGGCGTCCAACCGTTGAAAGCGGCAATAGAGCCAATCGCAACGTTGAAACACATAAACATGGTGAAACCAGTGAAGGCTGCCCAGCCTTTTTCTGCTTTCGCCAGAGCGAATGCCAAACCAATGGCAAAAAATGGTGGTAGGTTACGCATTACCATCAAACCAAGATCTAACATTAGTTTGAAGAATGCATAGATTACAGAGTCTTGCGCTGACATCTGGTTAACAACGCCTGCACCTACCCCGATGTAGATACCTGCGATGACAAGTACGATGATGGATACCATCATACCACCGGCAAGTGCTTGAACCTTATCTCTCATAATTTACTCCTGAAATGATATGAGAACTTTCACGTATATCGTTATTGCTTTTATTAGTGACTCCAGGTTGAGCTGTTCATTAGGCTCGTGCACAAAAGTCACTTCTCCAGGGAAAGTTGGTCCAAATGCCACCCCATGCTCTAACGCACGCGCATACGAGGCCGCGCCTTTGCTAAAACATTCTGCGTCCATTCCTGTAACGTCGGAATAAGCTTTCCCCATCGTTTGGATAAGGGCACTTTCGGGTGAGAGGTAAGATAAGGGTAAGTACTGCTGCTCGATAAAGTTCACTCCAGCTTGTTGGGATAAAGCACGGAGTTGGGAACGAACTTGTTCGATCGTCAGGCCTTTAGGAAACCGAAAATCAAAATCCAAGTTGTAGCCATGAGAATCCAAATTGATGGCTGACACGCAACTGGTGGTTGGCCCCATTTCATCATCTTGGTGGTTAAGCCCTAACTTGTGGCCATCGTGGCTATTTGCAAAGTGGGAGTTAAGCAAATTGACCAAATGTGCCGAGTTAGCATCTAACCCATCTACATGGCGCATAATGTCGACAAACTTGTCCATACAATTATCGACTCTATGCGGGTTGCGGGATTTCTCCCACGGCGTTGATAACTCAACGCGATGATATGACTGACAATCAATCACATCAGCAAAAGCAGCAAATTGCTGCGCTACTTTTGCAGCTTCGGAGCCAGCCAATTCAACTATTAGGCGATGGCAAGTCGAGGTACGATCGCGCTCACTCTCTAGCTTAATGATTTGGCAAGTGCCTTTGGTGCTAGCTTGAGGAAACTTCCTCTCTAGCGTCGCATACAGAGTGCCTTTTTCACCATTGACGATTGGGAAGTCGCCATCAGGAGAAAAGCCAAAATCTGGCTGCGGATTGTGTTGAAAATAATGCTCAACACATTCCCAAGTTGTCTCTTCTGCGCCACCAATGATCACGCGGATCTTTTTGGTTAACGGCACATCCATTTGCTTAAACAACTTGAGGATGTACAAGCTGGCCATCAATGGCCCTTTGTTATCTGTCACACCTCGACCAAACAGCAAATTACTTTCGCGGGTCATTTGGTAAGGTGGTGTACGCCACTGTGTTTCATCCCCTGCTGACACCACGTCTACGTGATGCAGCAGAGCGATTTCTTGATCGCCTTGGCCAACACTAATGTCTAGAGCATAGCCTTGGTGATCGCGCACTTCTAACCCATTTTTTTTAGCGAATTCAATTAAATAATCGAACGCTTGACGAATTGGCTGACCAAATGGAGCGAACTCAGTTCGGCTTGCTAAATCGCGTACTGATGGAATCGCAATCAAACCTGATAAGTCATTGAGCAATTCATCAATATGAGGCTCAAGATACTCGATAAATTGGTCTGAAAACTTGCTGTCCATCATGTTTATTTCCTCAAATGCTTAGCCAAAATAGGGTTATTGATAGAGTTGTAATCAAGGTCTCATTTTGACGCTATCCAATGCACGCCAAGTGAGTTAGAAAACGCCATAAAGTTCGCCTTTTGATGAGAAAAAATGCCATTCTCAATCACACCCGGAATACTATTGAGTGCAGTTTCCAACTGGGATGAATGGGTCATATCCAATCCAGAAACATCAAGAATAATATTGCCATTATCGGTAACACAATTCGCGCGCTGAACAGGCTCTCCGCCAAGCGCTTTTAGTGCCAAAATGGCCGGCATTTTCGCAGCTGGAAGCACTTCTATCGGCAATGGGAATTTACCGAGTGTTTCCACCAAACGACCTTCATCAGAAATGGTGATAAAGCAGCCCGCCATGGTGGCGATCACTTTCTCTCTGGCTAGTGCCGCGCCACCACCTTTAATGGTAGTGCCATCACTTAACCCTTCATCAATGCCATCAACGTAAAAATCAACATGCTCGCATTGCGCCAAAGGCAGCTCTTTAAGCCCTGCTGATTGAATAGCATTGGATGAACGATCAGAGCTTGATACGCAGTAAGCGAAAGACAATTGGCTCTCTGCAAGTAATTGGACGAATACTTCTGCGGTGGCACCTGTGCCAATACCAATCACAGTGTCCGCATGGATGTGTTGCTTAATGTGGTTTAAGGCAGCCTTTGCTGCCTTAGTTCTTAAGCATTCATCCACTTGATTAGCGATGAATGATTCCATTATGCGCGCTCCATCAACTGTTGAGCCGTTTTAACAACGTTCGTAACAGTAAAGCCATACATTTCAAACAACTGCTCTGCTGGCGCTGACTCACCAAAGCTTGTCATGCCGATGATTTCGCCTTGCAAGCCTGCATACTTGAACCAGTAATCTTTAATGCCCGCTTCAATCGCAATACGCTTAGTCACGTTACTAGGCAGCACTTGTTGTTGATATTCCGCACTTTGCGCATCAAAAACATCGGTTGCTGGCATAGACACTACGCGCACTCGTACATCTGATAGTTGCGCTTTGGCTTCCATCGCTAGGGCAACTTCTGAGCCAGTAGCGATAAGAATCAGCTCTGGCTCGCCCTCACAATCAGACAGGATGTAACCGCCTTTCGCGACGTTCGCTAGCGTTGCTTCATCACGTTCAAATTGAACTAAGTTCTGACGTGAGAAGATCAGCGATGTTGGGCCATCTTTACGCTCAACCGCGGCTTTCCAAGCAACCGCCGTTTCAACTTGGTCACACGGACGCCATGTACTCATGTTTGGTGTCAAACGCAGTGAAGCAATTTGCTCTACTGGTTGGTGCGTTGGGCCATCTTCACCTAGGCCAATCGAGTCATGGGTGTAGACAAAGATACTGCGCTGCTTCATCAATGCTGCCATGCGCAGCGCGTTGCGAGCGTATTCCATAAACATCAGGAACGTGCCGCCATAAGGGATAAAACCGCCATGCAGTGCGATACCATTCATCATCGCTGACATCGCAAACTCACGTACGCCGTAGCTCAGGTAGTTGCCTGATGCATCTTGCGCGGTAATCGCTTTAGAACCAGACCAGTTAGTTAGGTTTGACGGCGTTAAATCTGCCGAGCCACCTAAGAACTCAGGTAAGTGTGAACCAAAGGCTTCAATCGCGTTTTGTGACGCTTTACGCGTCGCAATCGTTGCTGGGTTAGCTTGCAAAGTCTTAATGACATCTTCACTAATTTGCGCCCACTTTTCTGGCAGCTCACCATTTACACGGCGGTTAAATTCAGCAGCAAGTTCAGGGTATGCTGCTTGATAGTCAGCAAAGCGGTTAGCCCATTGTGCTTCAGCATCTTTACCGGCTTGTTTTGCGTCCCACTCTTGGTAGATTTCATGTGGAATTTCAAATGGAGCGTAATCCCAACCTAGATTTAGGCGTACCAATGCCACTTCGTCTTCACCTAACGGTGCACCGTGACAATCGTGGCTTGCCGATTTGTTTGGTGAGCCAAAACCGATGATGGTTTTGCAACAAATCAGCGTTGGCTTACCTGTTTCTGCTTGCGCGTCTAAAATCGCTTGGCGAATCGCCTCTGCATTGTGTCCATCGACATCAGAGATAACGTGCCAGCCGTAGGCTTCAAAACGTTTTGGTGTATCGTCCGAGAACCAACCTTCCACATGGCCATCAATTGAGATGCCGTTGTCATCCCAAAACGCGATCAATTTACCTAGGCCAAGTGTGCCCGCCAGTGAACACGCTTCATGAGAGATACCTTCCATCATGCAGCCATCACCCATAAACACGTAAGTGTGGTGGTCAACAACGTCATAACCCGGGCGGTTAAACTGCTCAGCCAATACTTTCTCAGCCAATGCCATACCTACGCCGTTAGTGATTCCTTGGCCAAGTGGGCCAGTCGTCGTTTCTATACCCGGCGCGTAGCCATACTCTGGGTGGCCAGCGGTTTTAGCGTGAAGCTGACGGAAAGATTGAATATCTTCCATGGTTAAATCGTAGCCTGACAGGTGCAGCAAGCTGTAAATCAGCATAGAGCCATGACCATTAGAAAGAATGAAACGATCGCGATCAGGCCAATTTGGGTTCGTTGGGTTATGTTTTAGAAAATCACGCCAAAGCACTTCGGCAATATCCGCCATACCCATAGGTGCACCAGGGTGGCCAGAGCCCGCCTTTTGCACCGCGTCCATACTGAGTACGCGAATCGTATCTGCAAGTTTATTACGAGAAATCATACCAATACTCCTTACAGACGCGCTTCAATCATGGTTTCTAACTTGCCTTGGTCTACCGCAAAGTTACGAATACCTTCAGACAGTTTTTCTGTCGCCATTGGGTCTTGGTTCATCTCCCAACGGAACTCTACTTCTGTCATTGCAGTTGGCGCTGGTTGCACGCTTGCACGTTCTGCGTGAAGAGTCGGCTCAACCTCACCTTCTTGTGCTGCTAGTTGGTCAAGGATTGCCGTGCCGATGGTTAAGCGGTCACAACCAGTAAGTGCAAGCACCTCTTCCCCATTACGGAAGCTCGCCCCCATCACCACGGTGTTGTAGCCATGATCTTTGTAGTAGTTGTAGATGTTTGAAACCGACACCACGCCTGGATCTTCATGCGGTAGATATTCTTTCTTATCGGTATTGTTTTTGTACCAGTCCAGAATTCGGCCTACGAAAGGCGAAATTAGGTACACGCCAGCTTCCGCACACGCTTTGGCTTGAGCGAAGTTAAATAGCAGAGTGAGGTTACAGTTGATGCCTTCTTTCTCCAGCACTTGTGCTGCACGGATACCTTCCCACGTTGAAGCCAGTTTGATCAGAATGCGTTCTTTCTCAATGCCCGCTTCTTGGTACATCGCGATCAGTTTACGTGCTTTAACTAGGCTCGATTCTTTATCGAACGATAGGCGAGCATCCACTTCTGTTGAAATACGGCCCGGTACGGTTTTTAAGATTTCTACGCCGATGTTGACCGCAAGTTTATCGCTCGCATCCACGATTTGTTGCGCTTTGTCTGCGCTCTGTTTTTTTGCCCATTCGATCGCATCAACAATCAGGTGATCGTATTGAGGCATCTCAGCCGCTTTTAAGACCAATGAAGGGTTGGTGGTTGCATCTTGTGGTTGGAATGCAGCAATCGCGTCAATGTCGCCTGTATCAGCAACGACTGTGGTGTATTTTTTCAATTGTTCTAGTTTGTTCATTGTTCTATCTCGATAAGTTGAATTATCAATTGCGCTAGCGATATCTGACTCATAGACGACAACGCAATAATGGCGTGTGAAACATCTAGGTGTTGAGTCAGTAGGTTGGTTACCGCAACCGTTGGAATACCTGCCGATCGAGCCGCTGTGATCCCCGGAGGTGAATCTTCAAAGGCAATGGCTTGATGGGCAGAGACTCCCAATTTGTTCAGGCTGGTTAAGTAAACATCTGGCTGAGGTTTACGACGCTCAATGGCAATTTCTTCTGCGCCGGTATAACTCTCGAAGTAATGTTCTAACTTAAGGCGTTTAAGAATCGGCATGTAATGCTCATATTCAGAACTGGTTGCTAACGCCAGCTTAAGCCGAGCGTTCTTCGCCGCTTCTAAATAATCACGAACACCGTCTCTTTCGCTTTGTTGTTCAATAAATTGGTAGGCAAGGTCTAGAACACGTTGGCGAATCTCATCATCTGAAATTGCCTCGCCCGAGTGAGTTCTAAATAGATTGAAAAGGGCGGTTGCTGGCACTGAGCTCCCAACTAGGCCAGCAACCTGGAGTGGCGAAACGTCCACACCGTACGGTTTCATCAAAGCTTCCCAGGCCTTGAACATACAGGTTTCTGTATCGACTAATAGACCATCGAAATCGAAGATTAACGCTTTGATCTGGCCGCAGTGGATGTCCTCTCTTTCCGCATTCGCTGCTGCTCGGTCAAGGTGGTTAACGCCGTTTTCCATGTTCTTATCTCCGTTACATTCTGCTAAGCCAAACTAGCGCGCAGAATGGTTTTCATTTCTTCACCAGATGTAAGTGGTAAGTTGAAACAAAACGCTGGTTCTAAAGCTGTTACGTCTTCTTCCGTTACCCCTACTTGGCTTAAGTTATGTTCCAAACCGATTTGTTGTAGAAACGTCACCAAGTGCTGTGCCAATGATTGTGCTTTCTCTTCAGTGCTTCCCACGGCACCAAACAGTTCAGCCACTTTGGCATAGCGCTCTGGCTGTTTACGCCATTGCAGTTGGACATAAGCTGGGTAGACGACCGCCAACGTTAAGCCATGAGGCAAGTTGGTTTTGCGGCTACCTAGAATCTCACCCAGTGGATGCGGAGCACCTGCACCGCCATTCGCCAATGAAATACCCGCTAGAGTATCGGCGCTGGCTAAGCGGCAACGACCTTCAAGGTCTGAGCCGTCTTTCACCACATTCGCAAGGTTCTCAACCACCAGCTTCATTGCTTCTAGCGCTAGGCTGTCGACAAGTGGTGATGGCTTAGTGCCTGTGTATGATTCAAATGCGTGAGAGAAAGCGTCAAAGCCGGTCATCGCTGTCATGCGTGGTGGTAGTGTAAGCATCAACTCTGGGTCAATAATGGCTTCACGCGGGTAGAAATCGGGATGGAATAGCGTCAGTTTTGAGTGGCTTTCCAAATCCGTGATAACGGCTGCGTGAGTCACTTGTGAACCTGTACCCGATGTGGTCGGAATCGCAAGCAATGGTACAGGTGTCGCTGGCAGAGCTTTAATCTCACCAAATGGTGAATCGTAATCTGCAAACCATTGTGACCACTGGATTTTTTCTACCTTCATCGCGGCAGCAATGATTTTTGCAGTATCAATGGATGAGCCACCACCGATGGCCAAAACCACATCACAGCCAGCTTCTACACCAACTTGACGCCCCAGTTCCACAACTGTGGTTGGTGGGTTTGGTACCACACCATCAAAATGGGTCACTTCAATATTGTGTTCAGCAAGCAAAGCAAAAATGCGGTCATAGGCTGGTTTTACGGCTTCAAAGATTGGCTCTGAAACCACCAAGCAACGCTGACCATATTGCGCCACCATTTGACCAATTTGGCTCACATTGCCCGGGCCAAAGCTCAGCTTAGTCGGTTGATAGTGATTAAAATGTGTCATGGTTAATCCTTGGTTGGTGTCGAGCCGGAGCATTTCGAGGGTGAATCAGCCCGACACCTTTATCTGTTAGTGACAGTGTTGATTAAGCGATTTCAGCAGCAACAGCTTCTTCTGCTTTGTCTAGCGCTTCACGGAAATCATGAACGCCCGCTGTGATACCATCTTTGTGACCAAAGATGTTGGTTGAAGCAACCATGACATCGATGTCTTCTTTTAGTAGCGCTTCTAGGTTGTGGTTACGGATACCGCCATCCACACATAGTTCACAGTTAGGGTTGCGTTCGTTGATTAGCTGACGCGCTTCGCGAATCATTTCGATTGCAGATTCACGCCATAGCCACTCGTCGTTGTTCACACCGTGGATTACGATGTGTAGACGGTCTAAGTAGTAAATCGCTTCTTTAACGAAAGAAACCGGAGTAAAACAGCCAACGGTTAGACCAAACTTCATGTTGTAGTCACGGCAGTACTTCATCATGTATGCCAGAGGTGCACCTAAGAAGTTTTCTGCTGGAAGAATCAGCATGTCTGCACCCGCTTTCGCGATTTTCTCTACGAATAGACGGTCACAATCTTTGAAGTAAGCGTGCACTTCGATTGGTTTATCCGTGTATTGGCGAATACCTTCAACGATTTGGTGGCCACCCATTAGCTGCATGTTTTTCAGATCGTGCATATCTGCTGCATCACAGTGGATGTAGTCTGCGCCTGCATCAGACACTTCTTTAACGATGTCAGCGATGTGGCCGTAATCTACGTGTGCAAGACCTGCTGCGATTTTTACTTTTTTCATGGTATTTCCTTAGTAGCAATATGAGTGTTGGCAAGTGTGTTGACCTTCAGACACAACCAGTCTGAGATACTGTCCAATGCCGCAACCGTTGTTATCTGTGATAATGAGGTTTGCTAAGCCGCGCAAAGCAGGGCTAGCGTTAGCCATGGCGACAGGCTCTCCAACCACACGGAACATTTCCGCATCGTTGTCACCATCACCAAAGGCGATTGTTTGTTTCGGTTTGATGTTGAATTGATTTAGCCAACAGAGCGTTGCTTGACCTTTGTTAACACCATCAGCGGTAATATCCAGCTTGTTTGGTGTTGAAAGATCCGCTTGTAAGTCAGCTTGAAGAGCATCGCGCAGCTGACAAAGTGCGACTTTGTCTTGGCTCGATACTAAAACTTTGTACACGTCACCACATTGGTTCAGTAGCTCTTGAACGCTCGCCACAATCTGCATGTTGCCCGTTGCGCCTAATTGAGCGATTTGCTGTTTTAAACCATTGAAGTGAGAAGACTCTTGAGTCGCGTAAATGCCGTTCTCGCAATAAAGCGTAAAGTAGAATTGACCAAGGTTTAAGGTATCGAGTAAAGATGCCATGACCTGAGGTTCAATCACTTGGCTATTGAGCACGCGCTGTTGCACAGGATGGTACTGATACGCACCATTACAACAGATAAGAGGTAACTCTATACCCAGTTGCTTAGCGAAAGGCTGCATCAAGTTGTGTGGTCGACCGCTCGCCAATGTGATTTGATATCCCTCGCTAAGAGCAAGTTTTATCGCCTCTATATTGTTGTCGCTGATCTGATTGTGGTCATTTAGTAATGTGCCATCTAAATCAATAATGATTGCTTGATACTTCACCTTGGCCTCCTGTGACTCTTTGTGACGCAAAATGAATATATATGACCAATTAGCGTCACGTAAAGTCATTTTTGACTTTTTATGACTAAAAACATGCCAAGGATCACAATAAACGCTCATTTAAAAATCAAAAAACGTCATAATGATTTTTAATTTGCTCAAAACGTCAAATTCGGTCAAAATAGACCAATCAAAAGATCAAGGACTTACTTATGAATGAAGCACAGCGTCATAGAAGGCTACTGGAGTATCTTGAAAACCATACTTACATCAGCACCAATGACTATGTAGAGATGCTCGACATCTCTTTATCTACCGCACGTCGCGATATCACCAAACTGGCTGAAGATGGAAGGCTGACTAAAATACGCAACGGTGCAGAAGTCATTCACACTGAAGAAAACCATAGCCACGCTCATGCGGCTTCACATTTCATTCCTTCAGAACGTGATATTCACAATTACGCCGAGAAAATTCGTATTGCACGCGCGGCTTATGAGCTGTGTGACGAAAATGACAGCATTGTGGTAAGCGGCAGTAACACTACCTTTTTAATGGGTGAGTATTTAGCAGGCCATAATATTCAAGTCGTGACTAACTTCATGCCATTGGCTTATCAGTTGATCCAAAAGAATCACCCAAGCTTGATTGTATTAGGTGGTCAATACTTGCCTGAACGTCATATCACACTCTCACCAGATACTGAATCAACCGATGATCATTCGAGTCGCTTTGTGTTCTTTACAGGCACGGGCGTCTCTAAAGCCGGTGTGCACACCTCAGATTTAGTGGTGTATATGGCAGAGAAAAAGCTGCTTGAATACGGCGCGCGATTAGTCGCTATGGTTGATAGCTCGAAAATTGGTAAACCGGGCGGAAAGCTCCTCGCCTGCGCAAGTCAACTGGATACTTTGATCACCGATCAAAATGCGGATCCGGAAACACTGACAGCTCTAGAAGAAGCCGGAGTCAACATCATCCTCGTTTAAACACGATTTAGATGCACCTAAAAACCCAAAAGCCCTGAGCGTGATTCGCTTGGGGCTTTTTCGTTAGTGACGGCAGTACTATTCGCAGCAACTAACGTGATTAGCGCCGCAATATAAACTCAGCTTCAAACTTATTTCACCCTTGCAGAATTTGGCACTTTTTCGGCAGATTTTGGCTAGTTATCCCTGAGTGATTGATGAATTATTACTGGGTAAATCGCAATGAGTACCCTTGGGTTACCACTCTGAATCCCTTTAGATATAAGGCTCAAGGACAATCACATAAGGAATACTGATGCTAACAGGTTACTGGTCAATCGATGCGTTCATCATCGCTAACATACTGTTGTGGATACTTGTTCTTGCTGTCTACTTCAAGTACGAAAAGTCTGGTGATGGGGTGCTCGAAAAGGTCTCCAAAGTATCAAAAACCTAAGGAGTCAATTATGAACACCAAAACGCTAGGTTATACGACAATGATCGTGTCAGCCGCTTTAATGGGCTGCGTCGGACTTTTTGCACGGAATATTAATACAAGTGGTGATGTCATCGCCTTCACCCGAATGATGGTAGGGGCAATCTGTATTCTTGCCATTCTTATCTATCAAGGAAAAGCCAACTTAATTAAAGGAACTAAACTCACACCAGCCGTGATTGCAAGTGGCGCATGTCTGGGGCTTTGCTTGGCTGCTTACGTCTCTTCAACCAAGTACACCACGTTAGCAAATGCAGTTTTTCTCATTTACACCGGTCCCGTTTTTTCCACCATTTTGGCCGCCATTTTCTTAAAAGAAAAAATCTCTAAACTCACCGGTGCACTGCTCACCGCGGTATTCATCGGCTGTCTATTTATCATTGGTATTATTAGCTATAGCCCAGAAGGCGGTTTAACAATCTCGCTCTCATTCTCAAAAGAGAACTTCTTAGGAGACATGCTCGGTTTGGCCTCTGGTATTGGCTATGGTCTCTATCTTTTCTTAAGCCGCTACCGCACAGACGTTGGCTCTGATACTCGTTCTTTCTTTAACTTCGCATTCGGCGCCATCGCTATTGGTATCTTCTTCGTGTTCAATCCACCGTCACTGGCTGAAATGGATACCAGCTCTTGGGTATGGCTAATTTCAATGGGCTTCTTTATTGGCTTTGGGGCACTTTCACTACTGACGATTGCTGCCAAGCATCTAAAAGCCGCTGAGCTCGCGTGTGTTTCTTACTTAGAAACCGTGGTGGGTGCAGGTATCGGTATCATGATGTTCGGCGAAAGCTTAACGGCTCTGCAAACCTTAGGTGGCATCTTGGTTATTGGTGGTGGTATGGGCGAAATTGTCTTTACGATGAACAAGAAAAGACAAGCTAAATCTGCAGCCGTTCAGGCAAATCAATAACGCCAAAACACAATAAGACAAGGATGCAGCAATGAATATAACGCTCAATTGGATATTACTTCTCATCACTGTCGCTGTGATGGTCGCTCTGGCTTTGTACAGCAATAAGCTGATGAAAGCTGACGAAGGTGAAGGCGGTTTTCTTCTTGCTGCAAATTGTCTTGGGCCTTTCACTGGGGCGGCCACCATTGTCGCCACCGGTTTCTCGGGGTGGGGCTTTATGGGCTCCCCCGGAGTGGCCTACAAATATGGTGCAATAGAACTACTCGGTAATTTCTTCTTTGCACCAGCTATGGTACTCGCCGTGTTATTTTGCGCGCGATTTCTCCATCAAAAAGCACAGGCTATGGGCAGCTTAACCATTCCCGAATATATTGCGAAGAACCACCAAGGTCCTGAGTCAATCAAAAGGCTCACGCAAGGTTTCGCTGCCCTCATTACCATCTTGTTACTGTTGGTCTTTATGATTGGGCAAGTCAAAGCGCTGGGATTACTCGCAGGTCAGTGGCTAGGTATCTCTCCCACGACGGCATCACTGATTATGGTTGGTATCATTATCTTGTACACCTCTATCGGCGGGCTGGCTGCCGTCGCCTTTACTGATACCATCATGGTGATCGGAATGTGCGCCTCAGCGGCAATCATTGTCGTCACCGTGTTTTCAGACATTTCACCGACTGCCCTTATCGACGCTCTGCATTCTATCGACCCACACTTAGTTGAGCCAACCAATTCCGGGCCCTATGGCGCGAGTACTTGGCATGTCTTTTTAGTCTTACCCTATGCTTTCATTTATGCGACCACTCTTCCTTATATGTCAGTTCGTTTCATGGCGCTCGCCAAAACAACCAAACTGCATTTAATGGCGGCCTACATGACACCGATGGCTTGCTTATTGAGCCTAGTACCACTAGCTGGCTTATATGTCAGGGTGAAAGTTCCTGGGCTAGAAAACGCAGACAACGCAATGCCTATCTTCTTAACAACGTTTCTCACACCAACCACGTCAGCCGTCATTACCCTGTTTATTCTCTTTGCTATGAAGTCGACCGCGAACTCAGTGCTACACGCCATCGCAGGCTCGGTATCACACGATTTACGCCAAGCGATTTGGCCTAAATGCCGCATGACAGAAACACAATTGCTAGTGTTCAATCGCACTGCGGTATGGGGACTTGGAATGGTTGGATTTGTCGGAATGCTCTACGCTCCGCCGTTTATGCTCTCTATGCTTGCCATTCTTGGCTCAGGAACCTTAATGGCAACCCTAGTCGCGCCAATGATGCTGAGTCGTTATATCGAAGGTAATATTTACGCCGCACTGTTCTCAATGCTGATTGGTTTCACATCGGGCAGCGTATTGTTCTTGATGTTTGATATGGGATGGGTAGAAGCGCCTATCTACGCTACGGTGATCTCCAGCATCAGCTACATTGTGATTGCCAAAGTCTTCGCAGCCCAAGGTAAGGCGCATTTTTGGGTCTCAAACCATTAAAGTCCTGATTCTCTTAGTGTCTATGCCAATTAAAACAAAGAGGCATGTGTATGAAAGTTCTCTTTATCATTGCACTGCCTCTGAACTTGTCCAGCTATCGAAATAGAATCCGTAATTTCAGCACGCATATCAATATGATCGCTGCGGTATTTTTTAGGCGTCACTCTAAGTAAATTTTTAAACTTTGAATTAAAATTAGAAAGTGAAGAGAAACCCACCTCAGCACTAATTGTTGCAATACTCCAATCGGTACTAACCAAATATCTTGCAGCTTGTCTTACTCGTTGCTCAATTAAATATTGTTTGAAAGTCACGCCTTTATTTGAATGGAAAAATCGAGAAAACGTACTTTCAGCCATATGTACTTGCTTTGACACCTGAGCAACCGAAAGAGACTCTGATAAGTTTCCATCAATATAATCCAGTGCTATTTGAAGTCTATCTTCTGCTTTCTTAGCACTATTTATTTCTAAGTGTTCTTCTAATAACCTCTCTTTGTTATCTTCTTTGGCTAATGTATTTAAAAGCTCTAAGAAATAAATAACATGAATGAAATCAAATTTATTTTCCATCTGATTAAGTTGCTGCCTGACTTCATTAACCACCTCTCCGGTAAAAAGAGAGCCCCACTTTGCTTCCTCTAACATTTCGCGCACCAGTCTAAACTGTACGCTATCAACAAACGTCTGGCCTAGCGCGTGTAATCTGAAGTGTAAGATGTTGTATTGGTTGTTTATTTGATTCTTTACACTGCTTTCGACAGTCAGTCTAAATGGATTGAATGGCGCGAGTAAGACTGCGTCAGTTTTTTTCAGTTTATATTGCTTATTCGCCAAATGAAGTGTACATCCATCACTATTTGGTTGAATGAGAATATAATCTGCGCCAAAAATCATGTGTTGTGATTCTTCTACTTTCTGAAGATCAAATAAATGAAACTCAGGGGTGTTCGCCATTATTTTTTGGTGCATCACCGTTAACTCCATGACAAAGAGACACCTTAGATTTGCATTGAGGTGATTCGCCATCAACTAGAAAAAATCGAAACGTGATTAAAGTCTTGCTGTAGCCTAATCTATAGTTTTATTTTTTGAAGCACGGCAATCAAATAGTCTTTCGTACTTTATATTATGCATAATATTCGTTTAATTGGGATAAATATCCAAGATTTAAACAAAGCAGGTTTTCGCTATTTTCAAGCATTATTTGGCTATTTTGAAATCATTATTT